>OY282367.1 GCA_958295755.1 uncultured Acidimicrobiales bacterium
GAGCAGGGAGGGGGAGGTTTGAGGGGTTGCGCTTAGCCCCAGCAGGAAGAAAACTCCGACTGCTACGGCCACTGTTATAAATAGCTCCAAGATTGTGAGACGGCTTTTCAAAGCCATCGCAGAGTTATCGCGTCGTTCTATTGACAGGTAGGCAGTTACAAGCGATGCGAGCACTAAGCCCGAAAAAACACCTGCCATTTCTTCTGGGTAATCGTGCAGCAGATTTTCCATAAGAGAAGCCAACGAGAAAACAGCTACCAAGACGCCAACTACCAGTGGCAAAGCGAAATGCCAGTCGGCCTGTTTGAACTTACCGATTGCGCCTTTTGTGTCGCCACGCAAGAGGCTGCCAGGGATAGCTGCTATGCCTCTGATTGTCGCAATGAAGCGGTCGTAGATTCCCAGCAGTAAGGCAACAGTTCCGCCTGAAACGCCCGGCACTAGATCGGCTACACCCATGGCGAAGCCACGCAAGGCTGTGACTACCAAGCCGATGGGGCGAGAGTATTTAGATGCTGGTTTCACCTGCTGTCTTGCTCCTATGCCCTATTTTTGGCACCCTGCTTATGCCACTGGGCAACTTTATAACTTCCGAATGTGTCGGGGTCGCAGAGAGCGGCGGCTTCAGATAAGCGGCTACGGGCTATGAGGGCTTCTGTTGTCGGTTTAGCACTGTGGCATTTTTTTTGAGCGTCGGCTGTGAGGCTTTGAATTCCCCAGTTTTGAAGAAACTCTGCTTGGGTTTGCAGTCTCGCTGGGGGTGGAAGTTGGTCAAATGCCACATCACAGGTGATGTCTTGTTCGCCGAGACGAGTTAATGGAGAGTTGCCTTTGCCATGTTTTGCATAGGTGCGTAGCCAGCTGCCTCGCTTTGCTAGTTCGGCTGTGGTGGCACCGTAATCAAAGATGATTACTTTGCCTTGATCTACTAATTCGCAGGCTTGACATATCCAAGCTGAAGCTTGTGTTTGCAGGGGAATGCGTGTGCCAACAGCGGTGTCGTGAATGAGCGAAGTTGCCAGTTCTTGTTCTTCAGATGAGATGCTTGCTAAGCACTCAGAAAAAGACATGTTGCCATGGGAGGCAAAGTTTGGCCCATCTTTTTCTAATCCCACTAGTACTTCTTTCCAACCTGAAGCTGTATATTCCAGAATTCGAGACGGAAGATTATCTAGCAGCTCATTGGCAATGACCATACCAAATGGGATTGTTGGCTTCATGGCAGAAACCTTCATGCCAGAAACACAGCCTGGCAGCTTTTCCAAGCTCAGTATCTTGTTATCTGCTGGCGCAACATACTTCAAAGTTTCTTGCTGTTGATCTCGCAACAACTCCGAACTTTCAACCATCACATAGCGCAACGCATCGTAGCAAGCAGGTTTAGCCCGCAACACACTGGCAGCCAATGCGCCTCGTCCAGCACCTGCTTCTATCACCGTGAAATTGTCGGGCTGTCCAAGTTCGTTCCAGTAGCTGTCTATGACCTGTGCAAGTACGGCACCAAAGAGTGGTCCAACCTCGGGACTAGTCAGGAAATCTTTGCCGCGTCGTCCGGCTTGGCCACCTTTGGAATAGAAACCGAGGCTTGGGTGATATAGAGCTAGATCCATCCACTCGTCAAATCCCATCGGGCCTTCGGCTGTGATTTGTTTGCGGATTTCCTGCGCCAGCGGAGTCACTACACAAAGTTTATGGCTTGTATGCAGTCGCCTTGATATATGACTAGATGTATGACAAACTTGTCGCCTTCTGTGGCCTCATCCTCAGTGTCACAGTCTTATGTGTCCCAGCCTCATATATCTCCGTCTTCGGGGTCTGCCTCGCCCGGTATTTTGCAGCACAGTGCCTCTTTGGTGTCGGCAGCTATGGAAGCCACGGCTCGCGCCGAAGAGATCTCCGGTTTGGCATCAGCTTTAGATGCAGCACACGCAGGGTTGGGAGGTGTTTTAGAGCCGGTGGTCGCCCAGCACACCGAAAATGTCTGGAGCGGGACTGCTGCGATCAGAAGTCGCAGGGCTTTGGCCTACAACAATCGCATACTCTGGCGAGCTGAACGAGACATAGCCGAAATGGTTGCGGATTTACATCAGCTGGCCCGTCAAGTTGGCGAAGAAGCAGAGCGTCGCTGGGAAGAGTGGCGGCTAGCTATCTACAAAGGCGAGGCTTTGGCCAGCTTTTCTTTTTCGGGCTAGATACAAAGGCTAGATGTAAAAGTCAAGGATTTTGGATGAACTCTGAGAAGTCGAGCAGTAGTTATTCGGTGCGGATCGTTTGCGTGACGAAGGCAACTCCAGATCGCTTGGCTAGCCAATCAGGCACAGTAACCGATGAAACTACAGCGCAGGAGAAAATTACAGTGCAGGTAAATCGTGCCCAGAATCCTACAGTCGCCGATCTTTGCGATGCTCTTGTCGAAGCAGTTTTGCCTAAAACCCTAAACATTACAGGCGGTGCTAAGAGATTGATAATCGACGGGCGAGAACTCGGCCCGCATATTTTGCTAGATGACTGCCCACTCTTTGAAGGTGTGGAGATCGTGCTAGGAGATGCTAAAGAGATTGAGGAGCGAGTGAATTCTTCTGATGCTGGCACCAGATCTGTTGTGGCAGTCATCGGCGGGATAGACAGTGGACAGCAAACCAGCCTAGGAGTTCACCCCGTAGTAGTCGGTCGTAGCTCTATTGCTGATCTCAGAATTGATCATCCAGAAGTTTCGCAACGGCACTTGCTAGTTGAACATCGTCGAGTGCTTGACTTAGACAGCGGTATAACCCTAGAGGGTAAACAAGTTACCGACCGAGCAGAAATAGCACCCGAACAGCGCATCGGAGCGGGCAATGCGGTTGTGACTTGGCGGCTGCTGGAAGACGACAACATAGCAGGCAATATAGTAGGCAGACCGCCCAAGTTGATATTCAATCGCCCGCCTCGCGCGCATCCTCCTCCAACTGCTGAACCGTTCCGTTTGGCTGGAAAAGGTTCTGAAGGAAGCTTGTTTCCGGTTCGTGCGCCGACCTGGGCTACCTTTGTTATTCCATTGGCACTTGGCTTGGTGTTGGCTGTGCTTTTCAACCCTTATATGGCATTGTTCGCCTTACTAGGACCTGCTATGGCAGTTTCGTCATGGCTGGAAGGGCGAAGTCGCAACAAGAAAGACCTTCGCAGCCGCAGACGCCAAACTACTAAAGACCGAGAAGCATTCAAGGTATACAGCAGAAGAGCCGCAGCCCTTGAAGTGGCCCGTCGCCGATTTGAACATCCCGATCCTGCTGCTTCATTGCGATGGGCTGCCCGCCTGTGGGAACGCAGTCGAGCCGACGCAGATTTTTTACATCTCAGCGTGGGCCGTTTTGATACTTCGTGGCACCCGCCAGTGGAAATCGCGAACGGCACCGGAAAAAATGATCAAGAACTTGCCGACTTCGCAGACGCCACAACCTTGCGCGATGTTCCGTTTGTGGTTGACTTTTCCAAAGGGATAATCGGCATAGTCGGACCTCGTCGTGAATCTCTGGCGCGATGGCTCATAATGCAGGCTGCTGTTCGCTACGGACCTTCGGATTTGAGCATTGCTGTAAGTGAAGATTGGAGCTGGACATCATGGCTGCCACATACTCTCGGCAGTGGAGGCTCTGGTTCAGCCCCACACACTTTGGCAGTCTGCACCCATCCCTCGAGAGTGCTTGTGGGCGATTCCACCTTGGTTTTAGCCGAAACTTTAGATGAGCTTCCCAGCGACTGCAGCACGAGCATCCAACTATTGGATGACGCTGGAAGATGCAGAGTCACCCACTGGCCACACACAGTGCTGGCAGACGGGGTCAGCCATGGCGAAGCCTGTTACGCCGCCCGCCGCCTAGCCCGCCTTGAAGACCCTCTAGTTACCTCTGTTGGGTTAGCGACCACGATCTCTTTGACTTCGCTACTCGGACTGCAGTCTGACATATCTGTCGATCGGGTACTACAAGAGTGGAGCCGTGCTGGTATGGCTGCTCCTATCGGATGCAGTGATGATCAAGTTATTCATTTGGATCTGCCTTCCGATGGGCCTCACGGTCTCATTGCAGGAACCACAGGCTCAGGTAAAAGCGAACTAATGCGCTGCCTGGTGACATCGCTAGCATTTACGACATCTCCTGAAAGTCTCAATTTTGTT
This sequence comes from uncultured Acidimicrobiales bacterium, assembly GCA_958295755.1. Taxonomy (GTDB): domain Bacteria; phylum Actinomycetota; class Acidimicrobiia; order Acidimicrobiales; family Hopanoidiivorantaceae; genus Hopanoidiivorans. Next base: position 4,157 of record OY282367.1, read on the forward strand.
TTGATCGACTATAAAGGTGGCAGCGCGTTTGACGCTTGCGCGGGGCTACCTCATGTGGTGGGGATGGTTACCGACCTAGATGAGCGATTGGGTGAAAGAGCACTGGTTTGCCTGCGGGCAGAGTTGGCATATCGTGAGCAGTTTCTACGAAATGCCCAAGCGTCAAGCATCGGCGAGCTTTCGCCCGCTAGTCTTCCCCGGCTCTTAGTGGTGATTGACGAATTTGCAGCCTTGGCTTCTGAGTTGCCGAGCTTCCTGGAGTCGCTGGTGGATATTGCTCAGCGAGGGCGCAGTCTTGGAGTTCATTTGCTATTGGGTACGCAAAGGCCGGCGGGTGTCGTTAGCCCGTCAATTCGCAGCAACACCAACATTCGCATCGGCTTGCGTATGTTGGATCCCCACGATTCTGAAGATGTAATCGGAACACCTGCTGCGGCAGCTATCAATCAAAATAGCCCGGGGCGAGCCTTTGTGCGCTATGGATCGAGCCAACCTATACCTTTTCAGGTGGCGGCTGTGAGCGGTATCACACCTTCGCCCAGCGACAAGCCTGTGTTAGTCAAAACTCCTAGTTGGGATGAAGCAGATAAAGCCGAGGGTGCAGAGACAGAAAAGCAAACAGATCTTCAGCAGCTAGTAACTGCCATAGATAAGGCTTGGACGCAAACAGGTAGCTCGCCGCTGAGGTGCCCCTGGCCCGAACCGCTACCCACAAAGCTAGATATAGAAGATTTGCGAGCATGTATAGCGGCGGCCGGAGAAAATGTGGACAGCGCAGATATGGGTATAGCCCTAGGACTTGAAGATCACCCAGAAGAACAAATGCAAAGTCTGTGCCTCTGGTATCCCAACGAGAAGAACTTGCTACTTATAGGGCTGGCTGGTAGCGGGGCGTCTGAAACTCTTATGATGGCAGTCTTGCAGCTGGCGGAAACGACTGATGCTCTGCACATCTACGGCATAGATTACGGCGCAAACAACATAGCGCAGTTGGTCGGTTTGCCTAACTGTGAGGCAATCTTTGGGCCTGCTGAAGTCGATCAAAGAACAGAGCTATTGGATTTTCTGTTTGACGAGTTAGCTAAACGCCAGTCGGAAGGTTCTCCGGTATTGACTGTTTTGCTCATAGACAATCTCGGTGCGCTGCTGCACGCCTTAGAAGACGAAAGAGACTATCGGCGCATAGAGAAGCTCACCCGCCTGTATTTAGATGGGCCATCATGGGGGATTACGACTGTGATTGTTGCTGAAAGTCTTGCTGCGGTGCCTCGGAAGTTTTTCTCAGCAGCTACTATGCGGTTGCTGTTTCGCGTGTCAGACTCTTCGCCCTATGGGGCTGCTGACACGGACACCAGCAAGTTTGGTTTCGGCAGGGCGTTGATGACTGGCGGGGTTGCTACTGGAGTATTTGGCGGAATATCTGCTGGAATATCTGGCGGTATGGCAAGCAGGGGAAATACCGTAGTGGAAGTCCAGACGGCGGTCGTCTCAGATTTTCAAGAAGCCATTGCCAACATTGTGCGTTCTTGCTCCAAATCCTCATGAACATTATTCAAATGGACACTGTTGCTTCAGAAGAGTTAACTCGCCGATACGCGACTGCCCAAAATAAGGTTCTGCAGTATCGCAGAGATCTCACTGCACTTTTCGCCCAAGCTAAGCAGCTACTGGGGCAGATTCCCCCAATTTTGGCATGGCTTGACACCGCACATACTAACTTGCAACGATCTCACACCGACTTGATTTTGCGCCGTGAATGGTTTATCCGAGCCGACGCCTCAGCAGCTGGCGCATATGAAGGCTGGCAAGAACTTGCTCTGCTATCTGCTTCAAAGCGTTCTTGGCGAGAGCTTGGTCGCTTGCTTTTGGCTCACGAAGATCTGTCTGATGAAGAACTCACCTCTGTGCTTGAAGAGATAGCTACCCGTTCGCTCGTCGCACCCACGATGGCTGCGAGTTTGCTAGCTCAACTAGGCCCCGATGGCTTTGCCAGTCTCGCTGAGCGGACGATGCTGAAACTGGAGCGGCATTTATTTTTGGAAGACCAAACTTCTGCTCTGTCGCTCTTGCGAGGGTTTTCTATATTTTTGGCAAATGCCTCTCATAGCCCCGCAGGCATCCCGACAGAGCTTGAAGACTACCTCATGCCATCTGAAGGCAGCTATGACGACAGACATAGAGTGCGGTATCTGGGGATGTTTATGGCTGGTGGCAGTTTTCATCCTGGCTTTGCTTCGCGGGTTTCTGAGTTTTTGCTCAGTAAGAATAATCGAGAAGTCGTGGGTGCCGCTGATCAAAATCATCCGCTTCGGAGAGGTGGAAGGTCGTCACAGCCCTATGCGCCTCTTCTAAATCCCCTGTCTAACTCCATTAAATCTGTCAAAGCCTCCCCTCACGACTCCTTGCGAATACTGGAAGAAATAGTTGCTTCTCCTGAAGGCATCGTGGATGTTGACACTTACATATTGCACGGCGAATACCCTGAAGTTATAGTGGCTGATCTCACAGACTCCATTGTGAATGCCGCCGCCCAAGACCCGCAGCTGCGAGAGCAAGCTTGGCCAGCCTTCCAGAAGTTACTTGAATGGTTGCCAGAAAACGACGGCTCTTGGCGACCGCAGTCTCCGGCGTGGTCTTCCATCGCCCGATTTGCAGGGCTGTATTGGCCGGAGTTGCGCAATGTGGCAACTTCTGTGACCTCTCACGCATTTGCGAGAATTTTAGCCAGCCCAGAAGCCATGTCGGTCATATCGCTGAGTGCGGGAGCTTTCGCTCTGGGACATCTGAGCGATGCCATTGAAGTGGAACTTGACGAGAGTTTGGACGATACTCAACGAGATCGTCGCATCTCTGCTCATGTGGATGCTGTGTCAGACGTTTATCACCACATTTTCGTTGGTGCTGCGAATGTGAGTGAGGCTAAGCAGAAGAAAACGATGTCGTTGCTGGCGAGCGGATTGAATTTCTTGGATCGCCGTCTTATGCGCATGTTGTTGGTGGGAGGTCTCACTCCGGCACATAAGGCAATAGCCACCGTCGCGGCTTCTGGCGTTCGCAAAGTCCGCGAGCGCATCACTCAAAGCCTGGAGGCGTCTGCGCCTAGAGGCGATGTTTCGCCCAAGAGCATATTCGCAGGTCAAATTCTCAATCGCGACACGGCTGTTGCGGGCGGTCGTGCGCCGATTCCGACTTGGTTCGAACTGGAATTGGCCAACAAACTCATTAAACATCGCCCCGATCTAGCTAGCAGCATTCCGCCGAGCCGATGGTTAGGTGAAAACGGCATTCAGCAAAGCGATGCCCCAGCTTTTGCTCAGTGGTTCTCAGAGACTATCAATGCCGATCCGCCTTCGGAGTTTTCGCTGGCTTTTGTGCATTTGCAACGTGAGTTTACCCACGATCTTCTCTTAGATGCCACCAGCGTTGAGTTAGACGCCGTGTGGGAGCAGACTCAAGAGGCAGTCGCGATGTCTGAACAGACTGCCGAAGAATGGCAGGCGTGGCAGGAAGAATGGGAGAGTGAGAGATAAAGCTTCAACTGGTCGGGATCCCTATCACCACCGACTTCTTATGCACTTTCAATTGCGGATGAAGAGCGGTTAAGTGCTTAGCAGCTTCTATAGGCAGGTGTTTCTTGAAGTCATCTGAGATGACTAGTTTGATGTTGCGCTCTCCGAAGGTGCACTCAATCGTGACTAAAGAACCGACAGGGCGCACCTTGGTTAGAGTTTTGAAAGTTTCATGCAGCAATTTGCTGGTGAGGATGTAGGCATCTTCACTTAGCATCTGGCGCATGTGAAATAAGTCTAAAAACTTGCTTATTACGTTGTCGTACCTCTCCTCTAGGGGGAGCTTGAGGACGAAATGGTCAGGTTGCATTATTATTAGCTTGCCATAAGTTAGTTATTTTTGGAAGTGATAGGCGTAAATTCATACTGTGCAGTCAAATAGCCTGGGGAAGTCAAACAGCCCGGGGAAGTCAAATAGCTTGCGGATTGGTTTGCTCGGACATGGGGCTATTGGTTCTGCAGTGGCTGCAGGCTTGGAGGCTGGCAAGGTTGAGGGGGCTGAGTTAGTAGCGGTGTTGGACCCTTGGGCACCTCATCTGAGTTTGGGGGTTGGTTCTTTGGAAGAGCTACTGGCTGTTAGCAATGTGGTGGTGGAAGCTGCCGGACACGATGCCCTGCGTGAATTTGGATCTAAAGTGCGTGAAGCTGGATTAGATTTGCTGGTGGTGAGCGCGGGGGCTTTGGCAGATGAGGGGCTTTATCAGGATTTATTGTCGGCTGGCTCTAAAAACGCTGGCTCTAAAAACGCTGGCTCTGAAAACGCTGAGCATAAAGTGGGCAAGCTATATGTCACCACAGGTGCCATCGGTGGTCTTGACACAATCGGGGCCGCAGCCTTGGCAGGAGCAATAACCCGTGCGGAGATAACTTCTCGCAAACCTGCCGCGAATTTGCTACAACCATGGATGGATGAAAGTTTGCAAGATGAGCTTTTGGCAGGGGATTCTCATACAGCGGTGAGAGATGAGGCAAGAGAGATAATCGTATTTTCTGGCCCTGCCCGTGAAGCTTGTCGTCTTTTTCCGCAGTCGGCAAATGTGTGTGCCACGCTTTCGCTAGCTACTGTGGGCTTTGATGAGACGCATGTGACGATGGTGGGCGATCTAGCAAGAAAACGAGTGCGTCACGAGATACGAGTGGAAGCTGAAAGCGGAGTTTATGAGTTCGCCTTTGAAAATATAACTTCGCCTAGTAACCCCAAGACAAGTGCCATTGTGCCTTATGCGGTTTTGAGAGGTTTAGGATTTTTAGCTAAAGGAGTTTCCAGAGGAGGCTTGCTGCTTGTTTAGTTGCAATCCTCTTGAGTGGTATTGATGAGAGTTGCTCGCCCAGAGCGGTAGCTTGTTACCTCGCCCTCATCAGACACTTCAAAGACGATGCGAAATACGGCATCACCAGGATCAGAAGGTATGAATTCTGCAGTTGTGGTGTCGTCTGTGTTGACCGTCTCTTGCAGTCGAGTCCCTAAGTTTTCGCGAAGTGTTTCCAAGCTGGTGCCTAGGCCGTAACCGGAGCGGGTGCGGATGTCAGAGTTGGAGATGTCAACCCTCTCTACATAGCCTCGCCATAGCCATATTTCCACACCTTCGGGGCCGTTTACTGGTGTGACAACTAGACACTCTGGAATGGTGCCCTCAGGAATGCCCACCCATTCTGTGCGGGCGGCGGCTTCGGCGTCACGGAACCAACTACCGAAATACACATCCCCGATGCCAACTGTTGTCACCCGCGATCTGGAGTCAAAAGCTACCTCGCCTAACTCGTAGGTAGTAGTGGTGGAGCTTTCTGGCTGTGCTGTATTGTCAGTGCTGCCGGTGGTGCCGTCTGGGTTGCTGCTACTAGTCGGAGCGGTGTTGGACGGCACAGGGGTTGTAGTCTCCACCGTAATTCCAGTAGTGTTCGGATTAGCAGTGTTTGGCTGGCTAGTGGATGTTTGGGTGGTTGTCTGGGCGGTTATTTGAGAAGTGGATGGAACTTGAGTGGTGGTGCTGGCTCTCGTTATCGTGGTGATGTCGTCAGAGCAAGCAGATGCGATCAAAGCAGCTATTACAATTGCCAAAGGCAACCTGCCAAATGTGAAAAGTCGGCGCACTATGTAACATCTTAGACAGGGGAAGCCGCAAAGCAGGTAGCTCAGGTGTGGGCCGCCTGGGGCTCGAACCCAGCACCTTGAGGTTAAAAGCCTCCTGCTCTACCCGATGAGCTAACGGCCCACTTCCAGTTTAGTGCTATTGGCAATTTCTGAAAACAAGTCATCATCGGTTATTTCGCAGTTAGTTCTGTAGCCAGTTCTGCGGTTAGCCCTGCGGGGGTTTCCGACTCAAAGCCTAATTTTTCGCCCAGTGTCATCTCGCCGCTATTCAAAATGACTGCCCGCCCGCACAAATTTCCGATTTTGCGCCAAGCTTCGCCTAACGACTGCTCCAAAGTAATGATGACCCCAGCATGAGCGACTATAAGTGCTTCGCCTGGTAAGTCTTGCATATTCGCTTCGATTTTCTCAGCCTTGATTTTCTCAGCCTCAATTCTTTCAGCAAGGCCGCTTATAGCCGCAAGCACTCGCTTTTGAAAGGCTTCGGTGGTTTCAGCAGATTCTGGCCACTTGTGTTCTTGGAGATATTCCGGCCACCCTTCTTCCACCTCGTTGCGGGTGAGACCTTCCCACTCTCCCAGATCGCGCTCGGCTAAGCCGGGATGGGTTGCGATAGTGCCTAAGTTGTTGCTTGCAGCAATGATTTCAGCTGTTTCTTTAGCCCTCAGCAGTGGCGAGCTGATGATACGGGAAATATCGAGATATTGAGAAGCAACAGCTTTGGCTGTTTGCTTGCCTTCAGCGGAAAGGGGAGGGTCGGCGTGTCCTTGCCAACGTCCTTGTGCATTCCATGTGCTTTGGGCGTGGCGGAGCATCAACAGGCGAAGCATTCAGTGCAACACTAGCGGGATTTTTGCAAGCCAGATAGCCTTATATGAGATGAACAGCATCGCGCATACCTCAGCTGATGTGGCTGTCATCTCACTTCATACATCACCTCTCTCACAACCGGGCGCGGCCGACAGCGGAGGGATGAATGTCTACATCCGTGAGCTTTCGCAAGCTATGGCGCATCTCGGCCACAACATAACGATATATGTGCGCCGCTCTTCGCATGAAGAGCCTTTTGAGAGAGAGGTAGAGCCGGGCGTCAGCGTGGTGACAGTTTCAGCTGGTCCGTTTGACTTGGCAAAAGAGAAGCTTCCTGCCGTGGTGGAGGAGTTTGCACAACAGGTTCTGATAGATATTGAGGCTCGGGGTGGAGTCGATATCGTTCATGCTCACTACTGGCTTTCGGGTATGGCAGGGCACATTCTCAAACACGAGCTTGACTGTCCACTGTTGATCAATTTCCATACTTTGGCACGGGCCAGATGGGGCGAGGAGCTTTCTGACACTGAAATATCTGAACGAGCCGAAAATGAACAGAGTGTGATTGAATGTTCCGACAATGTTGTAGTTTCTTGTGGCCCAGAGCGTGAACAGCTAATGCAGTTTTACGATGTGGATTCCGAGCGGATAGCAGTCGTGCCGCCCGGTGTGGAGCATGGATTTTTCTCACCCGGCGACAAGGTTTCAGCTCGACGAGCTATTGGTTTTAGCGAAGACCCGTTGTTACTTTTCGTAGGGCGCATCACTCCGCTAAAAAATCCCACCTTGGCTGTGGAGACGCTGGCTCAGTTGAGCGGGGTAAGGCTTGCGATTGTGGGAGGTTTGAGCGGCACAGGTGGCGAGGTTGAGATGCGCTCTATGAGGGCTGCGGCTGAGCGGTTTGGTGTGGCCGACCGTATCAGCTATGTGTCGCCGAAATCGCATCGCGTGCTTTCTAGTTACTATCGAGCTGCAGATGCCGTTTTGATACCTAGCCGTAGCGAGTCGTTCGGACTGGTTGCGCTGGAGGCTGCAGCTAGCGGCACGCCTGTGGTGGCATCTTCTGTGGGTGGGTTGAGCTCGCTGGTGGAGCATGGCCGCACAGGGTTTTTGGTGCCCGAGCCAGCCCCTGAGCTTTACGCGGCTTTACTGAACGAGATTTTGGAAAACGGCAGCAGGGCAGCTGAAATGAGCATGAATGCTGTGGAGCTAGCAGCCCGCTATAGTTGGCAATCAGCTGGGGAGTCGCTCTCGCAGGTATATTCGGAGGTTTTGAGCGCGAGCTTGGTGGATTGCTTGGTTTGAAGTGGCTACTCCAGATCAGCTTGACGAATTGGAGGCCCAAATAGATCGCTGGGCTGTTGGTGCTTGCGCCACCCATGAAGAATTGGTTGATGTGCAACGAGGCGAAGAAGAGGGGAGACGTTGGTATCTACGACTGAAGGGCGAGGAAAAGCAGACTTTCTCGGTGTGGTTTAAGCTCAACCAGCGCACGCTCTATTACGAAACTTTTGTCGCCCCAGCTCCGCATCACGATCCTGTCAAACTCTATGTATATCTGATGCGACGCAATATGAGTATTTACGGGGCTGCCTTTGGAGTCGGCGAAGAGGATGCTCTGTTTTTATCTGGACGGCTACCCGTGGAGCAGATCACAGATATCGAGCTAGATCGCATTTTAGGGACGTTATGGGAAGAGACAGAGCGGTGCTTCAGGGCTGTATTGCGGTTGGGCTTCGGAGTTGGGGAGAAAGGTAAATGAGTATTCAGCTGCAGTGTTTGGGCGGGGGGAAGATGGGCGAAGCCATTGTGCGGGGGCTTTTGTCTTCAGGATGGGCACAGGCAGGTGAGATTTTGGTGGTGGAAGCTCTGCCTGCTCGCCGTGAAGAGTTGAGGCAAATATTTCCTGGTCTGAAGGTCGGAGAAAATTTGGAGTCGGGCATAGATTTGCTACTGGCCATCAAGCCACAAGATGTAAAGGGGGCACTTGAAGCCGAGGTTCAAATTCCTAGATTGCTTTCTATAGCAGCAGGGGTAAGGATTGAAGTTTTGCAATCGCTACTACAACCGGAATGTCGCGTTCTGCGTGCTATGCCTAACACGCCCGCCCTTTTAGGGGTTGGAATGGCTGGCGTTGTGGCAGGGTCGGGCGTAAGCGAAGATGATTTGTCTTGGGCTAAGAGAATTTTGGCTGCGGTCGGCAAAGTGGTGGTGGTAGAGGAGGAGTTGCTAGACGCTGTGACGGGAGTTTCGGGCTCTGGGCCTGCCTATCTTTTCTTGGTGGCCGAAGCTATGATTGCTGCTGGGGTGGAAGCGGGGCTTGAGCCAGAAGTAGCAGATATTCTTACTCGTCAGACTTTGCTCGGTTCGGCAATGTTATTGGCCCAAGGAGAAGACCCGCCCGAACAGCTAAGAGAGAATGTGACTTCCCCCGGCGGCACCACTGCTGAAGCCTTGAGAGTGTTTGAGGAGAGAGGCTTGCTGGATATTTTTCGAGAGGCAATCTTGGCTGCGACTGAGCGGTCTAAAGAACTCGGTGGGTAAGGCGAAGCTCGGTAGGTAAGGCGAAACTCAGTTTGCCAGATCAGCTTTCATCAGTTTGCCTGCGGCGTTTCTGGGAAGCGGTTCGGTACGGATTTCCCAGATAGTCGGCACCTTGTAGGAAGCCAGAGTCTCAGCGCACCACGCTGAAAGCTGCTCTTCGGTGAGCTGCTGCTGTGTTTGCAGCGGTGTTTGATGCTGGGCAATCGGCACTACCACAGCTTTTACTTCTTGTCCCATCTCTGGATGATCTACGCCTACTACGGCCGACTCTTCCACATCGGGGTGTGAGTCCAGGCGGTATTCAATCTCTATCGGGTAGATATTTTCGGCGTTGCGGAGGATCATATCTCTGGCGCGGGAGTTGATGTAGAGATAGCCGTCTTCGTCTAGGTGGCCGATGTCGCCTGTGGCCAGCCAGCGACCTGGCTTTATTGTTTGGGCGGTGGCCTCGGGGTTGTCCCAGTATTTCAGCATGGTGTAGGCACTGCGGCAGTGGATTTCGCCTTCTTGGGTAGTGGGTAAGGGCTGGCCGTTTTCGTCGCGGATTTCTATTTCCATGCCCACGCCTATTCGTCCGCAGGATTCTGGGCGTTCAAGATATTCTGACCCACCGATATTTGTGATGACAGCGGTGGATTCGCTTGAGCCGTAACCTGCGCCCAGTGAGGCAGCCGCAGTAGGGAAGCTGTCTCTCAGCAACTGTTGCAGAGCGGGGGAGGTGGGCGAGCCGCCAGATCCTGTAGTTCGCAAAGATGAGATGTCATATTTGTGGAAGTTCGGATGGCGGATGACTCTAGTGGCCATGCTGCCGATAGATGAGAACGAGGTGATTTTTTCTTTTTCTATGAGCTGGAGCACATGTTCGGGGTCGAAACGGCCTCGGCGGTAGATGATTTTTCCGCCTATCACGATGTTCATCAAGATTCCGGCGTGAAGCCCCGACACATGAAACAGCGGGGACGTGCCCATGACGATCGTCTGAGGCGGGGGTTCTGGAGAAGTTGGAGGTTCCCTGCCTTCTTTGGCTGCCAGATCTTTCTGCAAGTTGACCTCAGCCATACCTCTGATGTAGCCGTTTACCATTGCTGTCTGCACGAAGCCAATGAGGCCGCGGTGTGAGATGAGCGCACCTTTCGATCGGCCTGTGGTGCCGCTGGTGTAGAGGATTAGAGCAGGGTCGTCTTCGTCTATTGGCACTTGCGGGGCTGTGGCATCTGGAGCATGGCGCAAAAGAGACACGAAATCGCCGTCTATGTTGATGATGCGAAGATCTTGGGGGAGTTTTGCTATTTCTTCAAGACGCTTCAGACGGCTGGCATCGCCGATGAGGACTTTCGGTGTGGAATGCTGGATGCCGTATTCAATCTCTGCTGGAGTCCACCAACCGTTGAATGCTGAAACGATAGCCCCGATGCTGACTGCTGCATAAAACGCCACAGCCCATTCGGGGCAGTTGGCTGCCAATATCGCTACCCTGTCGCCCTTTTGGACGCCGAAGTCTTCGTGGAGGGCTTTGGCAGCAGACCAGACTTGGTGTCGGAACTCTTGATAGGTGAGGCGTTGGTCTTCCAGCACCAAAAACTCACGCTCGTCAAAGCTGGCTGTCTGCTCCACATATTCCCGTAGCGACCGTGCTCGATTTACAAACACCTCGTGCATCTCGCCCAGCACTTCCTCTTCGGTAGTCTCAAAAACCCCGCCCGCCCCGCAGACAGCTTTGTGCGCTACCGCCATATGCTTGTCTCTCAATGCTTGATGATCAACCATGTCTCTCAACTTTCTGGCTAGGGGTAGGAATTGTCTCATTTGTGGTATAATTCTATCTACTTCATCCGAAACACAGATTTTGCATAAGGAGACAACATGACAGACAGCGAAGAACGAGAGGGAAGCTTGAATGTCAGAATCGCATCACCTGGTGATGAAATTGGAATTTGGGCTGACCAGGCGATGATACATCATACACCTCATGGTTTCTGCCTGGACTTCATCTGCACAGATCCTTCGGATGATCCATTAAATCTTTCAGGAGTGCTTGCCTCCAGAGTGCGGTTTTCGCCTCTGTTGGCACAGCAGCTTGCCGAAATGCTGCAAACGAATTGGGAGCGTTACGCTGAGAAGGCAATGCCTCCTGAAGCTGAAATGGACTAGTTGCCATGCAGGGCAAGAAGAGCGACTAGAGTTCTTAGGTGCACTTTGCAAAACAAAACCATAAAAGCGAGGATTATAATGTCAAATTCAAAGATACAAGTAGCAGGTAGCGGGTGGCTGAAGACAGAGCCCCCGGCCGTCCAGACTAGGAGCCACGTTGCTCTCTTTGCGTATTTCAATTTTTCTTCCTCCAGCGATTTTGCTCGAGTTCTCCTTTCCACTCCACCAACTGTGTTTAGAAATGATGAGGGTGGAGTTGAGTATCAGTGGGACGAAAGTGATACTTCAATTAATCTGCAAATTGATAAAACTCGTGAGCATGGAGTTTTCCATTTGTATCATGATAAAACAAAAAACTCCGAATTCATTGAGTTTGGCATCCGTGATACTCAAAAAATAGATCTGATAATTTCTAAAATCGTAACTGCTTTGCGATCATGAATCTGGGGGCGAAAAGAATTGCAATTCTACAGACAAATTCATCCTGATTGGTATCACACTGACCCAAAACTGAAGGTGGACAGTCGTCTATTCAGAGACATGAAAGAGGAGGGGCTTTCTTTGTCAAAGGCAGAAAGTTTTAATTTTTCTCCCTTTGAGGCTTGGCGACACTACATCGAAGAAGAAAATAATCTTTCCGTAGGTATCGCTGTGATATCTACCGATGAATGTGAAAGCGAGTTTGTTGAGAGTAAAATAGAACTTGATGATGATCCAAAGCGAAAATGGCATGCGACACTTAGATATGAGAGCATTCAGTCCAATAAAGATAAAAATGATAGGGCTACTGAACTTCGAAATAGATCATGGGACAGGGGACTGATTTTATTTGAGCCGTCCCCAATAATTTTCTTCAGAAATCCTGAAGTTGCAATCCCATTTGACCCAGCAAATGTGTTTGAAGAAGAACTGCAAAAGGCTCTACGCAAACTTTGACCAGAAATTTAGACAACTGTTTTCGGCTAGTTGACACGATATTTTATTGAAAAAAATTTAATTTCAAGTTACAATTTCCCTCCATGTAGTTTTGGTATGTAGTGCTGGTTCTTTTGCGAGAAGCTTTGCAATACTTCTTATTTCTTTGTACGAGATTTGCAAGATATTAGCTATTGCTTCATCAATTTTTTGTCGTGTTTTGTCGCTATCTAATTTGTATATTGACTCAAGTTTTCTATTTTTAAGGTCAGAATAGGCGGCTATTCCATCCCGTAGTTGTTCCTCAGTAAGCTTAGTGTAATCTAGCACAGGTAGAGTGCGCAAAGTTGTATTTGACATTAGGCTTCTTCCAGGGTTCGGTCGATTGCTTTTTGCTATTCGCAATAACAGTCCCAGTGTTGAATTGAGCCATAAGCATGTTATTTCTTCTGAGCCAACCTTCTTCTCAACTGGTTTTACAGAAACCCAACTGTTGACGCCCAACATTTTAATGTTGGTTATCACGGCAGTTGTTGATTGTGAATTCACCCTCATCCTCTGGCCGAGCTGTAGGTGAGAGCACTTTTTCCACACTTCATCTGCGTGTGAGGAAGAGGTCTCTCCGAAAGGAATTTTAGACATTTTAGTTTCTAGCGTTGCATTGGCACCTTGTGACATCTGGTCAATTTTTTTACTATCATGATGCCATAAGGCAGGTCTTCCGAGTTGCGGATGGTAGTCTTCGTGGATCCAATATGGTGCTTGATGATTTTCTGTATCCAATTTAGCTATTTCTTTTTTTGATTTGGGTTTGCCTTTCTTGGTTATTTTCATAGATTTAATTGACATATCAGCAGGGCCTATGTTCCATATTTTATCAAATTCTGACATTGGAATATTTTTTCTGCCAAATTTTCCTATTTCCAATTCTTCTACCGCATCAAGAATTTCTTGGTTAATGTACGCCACATACCTTCCAAACTTTTTCTCTTTCAGTCCATCCTGTTGGATGTGAGTAATCCTTCCATAGAAAGTGTTACCTATCATGATGCTATCTTCGTTCTTATGCTGCAGAATATGGTTTAAGAGTATGCGAGCTTCTGCTGAAGTTTTTGGATTTCTGGCAAGGTTAACAAACCGTATTCTATGGTCTAGGTTTAGAGTGGTTCTCCTAGTGGCAACAATGAGGGTTTCAGTTAGGTCTGTGGATTCTGAGAAGGCCCACCAGCATCTTCCTGGCACACCTTTTCTTGCTCCTGTATATGCAGGATCGTGAGAGACAATAACCCAGTCAATTTCATAGTTTGACTGCAAAACTTCTCTCACACGTTTCCAGCTGGAACCAGTTAGCGAAGTTGCAGGTAAGACGAATGCGATTCTACCATCAAATGATATTTTTTCATCAGCAAGAGCAAAAAATGCTGCTCCAAGACCTGCCAGTTTTCTGCCACATGTTTTTTTGAGTGTGTCATCAAGAGCTTTGTCCATTTTTTCTCTATCTGAGGGAGATTGCAAAGAACCAAAAATAGGATTCCATCCAGCCCACTCGCTGTTACCAGGACCACCAGCTCTAGTGTAAGGAGGATTGGCTATAACAACTTTCGGAGAATCGGGAAACTTTATTGCTGTTTCTTCCTCGCTTCCTGCCCCTTTTATTCCGTGCCCACTTATCTCTTCTAATATTGATAGTTGTTCCGCGTTGCCTTCCGATGGAGAACTAGAAAGCATATCAAGGCTACCCAGCTTAGCGAGACCTTCATCATTTAGTCCATAGCTCATAACTTTTAGATTCATCCCCGTGATTAGACGAGATGTTTCTGACATTGACAGTGTGCTAGCTGCTAGGTGTACAGCACCAGGGACAACATCATACCCATAGAGTTTATTCTCAAGCATTTCATAATTAAAGTCATCGATGCCCCTTTTTTCTCCAGCTTTATCACAGGCTTGTTTGTACAGTTCTAGAAGCCTTTGCAAAGATGCCATCAGTAATGTTCCAGATCCACAAGCAGGATCAACAATTGTCATATCCTTCAAAAAACTTTTGGGATCTGTTTGAGAAATATATTGGAAGGAAGAGTGGTTAGGATCAAATACTAGACCAGCTAACAGTACTGATGCTGGAATACTGGTATAATTCGTAGCCAAAAACTTTCGTGTGTCAAGCAGTTTATGATATATACGGCCTGCCACGTCATGCTGTTGTATTACTCCCTTTGCCGCTACATGAGATGCGGCGACTTTTAATGGTTTCAACGCGAGAGATGCTGCACGCGGAGAAAGTGACTCTAAGCTCTCCTTCGCAACATGGAAAATAGGCCACCAATTGATTTCAAGTATTTTTTCCCATTGACTTACGGTTTCAGTGGGCGAGTGCTTTATCTGTGGACGAGGTATCTGTTTTCCTGTATGGGGGGGAGGTAGAGATTTACTGTCCAAATTGACATGAAGCAATTCTTGAAACATCAAAGCATTGATCCACACCAATGCCGTGGTGGATTCAGGATCACTTTTGTCTTCACCTCCTATATGCGCGTATGTTTTAATATAAGATGCTGCTTCGTCAATTGCAGCTGAAATTTCTTTTACAACATCATCAATTTCTTGTCCACCATCAGTCTTGTTCCAATAGTCAATAATGTGCTGCGCGAAACTATCAACACTGAAATGCGATCCTTCCGACCAAACCCCTCCATGCGTTCTTTCCTTCACATATAGTCGCTTAGAATCCTCTAATAATTTGTATGCTGTGTGTTCATCAACGGTATTCAACTCTTGTGGGTATTCCACCGCATATACCCGTGATATCGTCTTTCCCTCGTAATTTAGCTGTTGATTCTGTGGTGCTCTTTTATCAGCATCCGTCACCCCTCCGTCTCCCTTGCCCTCTATCTCGCATTCGATAGCCGCGCAGTGCTCTCCCACATCGATGACCAAATCCAACTCACCTCTTGTTCCTCGCGATGTCATATGCCCCTGCAGTGCACGGGAGTGCAACCCTCTCTCGTGGAAGAGAGATGATAGTTTTGCATTCAGTAGATTTTCTCTGGTTTCATCTCTGGAGACTGGCATTGTTATTCCTTTCTACAATAAAACAACTGTTTTGAGAATAGCACAGCTTAGGTGCAATTGTTCAGGGAGTAGACAAGTTCCTACTTCTTTGTGAGATCGCTGAAATAATAATCCGCCTCATTTTTGGTGTCTGCAGGAGTGGTTTGGGGGAGGCCATCTAGGAAAGTTACCTGGCGGGTGCGGAGGGCGGGGGTGCGGGGAGTGCCTAGGATTGGGCCGGTTAGGTTCAAAGGGTCGGTGGCACTTAAGGTGATGCGTTGGTCGTTGCGAGGGAGGCGGCGAACGAAGCGGAGGTCGGCGACTGCTTCGGGCAGGGCAAACTGCTCTCCCACGAAACCTGTGATAAATCTGCCGCCGCGCACAATGCCCCTGGCTTCTAATCGGCGTAAAGCCCACAGCACATCTCGCCAAGGGATCGCGCTGTTCTCAAGTATGAAAATATCGCGGAATACCACACCCCAGCGAGCTAGAAGCTGCTCGGCAAATAGCTCAGCTAGCTCGTCTGGGTCGCCTCCTGCTTCGGGCGAAGGAAGCAGTGCCCAGCGGCCACGACTGCTTTTGAAATCCGCACCTCTAAGATCGGCGCGTCTGGGATTTGCGATTCTAGATGTCCTTGCTCGTCTGCGGCTCAAAGAACGACTTGGGAGAGTTCCAAAGTATTGCTTATAGCCTTGCTGTTTATTTAGGCGGGTACGGTTCAGTAAAGAGCGCAGTGCCCCGAAACTGTCGGCTGTGAGTAAACCTCGGGCGATGCCGTCGCCTAAGCCATTCTCAACATCAGTAGGCAGACGGCTTATGTCAGTGGCAAGTTCGGCTAGAAAGCGGGCCCCCTTGACTTCTAGAGCTTCAAGTATTTCTGCGGTTGCACCGGTTTCGGGCCGCTCTGGGGTTTCTTCACCACGCACAGCTGCGAGTAGCCAGCCTATGTCGTCTCGCATGGCTAAGGTGATCGGCGTGGCTCGGGAAGGGCCGTTGCTGGATCGGGTAGACGAACTAGGGCTAAAACGACCCCAAACCACTTCGCCCGACATGCATAGCTCATCTAGTTTGCTTGAGGTATAAGAGGCAATTCGGCGTGCTAAGACTTCTTCTTCCCAAGATGCTGCTGGCAACTCCCAGCCTTGCAGCTGCTCAATAACTCGTCGCAGGCCGGCTAGGCCGCGCACTTGACAGCCGGGGGCAACATGGTGCCATCGCAGCAAAAAGCGCATGAAATCTTGCGCTGAGACAGGCTCGGTTTGGCTACGGCGTGTCTTCTTGGAGTAGTGATGAATACGCAGTAGCAGACGGCGGGCGCACCACTGAGTTTCGGTTGGTTTGCTGAGCGAGATATCGCGGGCAGCTGGACTAGTTGGCGTCCAATTTCCCTGCAGCACATAGCCTTGAGATTCGAGCGTGGCTAATGCGGTTCGAACCGCGTTGAGAGGAAGGGCTGTCTTTTCGGCAAGTTCGGTAGCGGTTATTGGGCCAGTTGTGTCTAAATGCCCGCGCAGCAACTTGACGGTAGTTTCCTCTTCTGGCGGCCATAGAGCAGCTATTTCATCTCGAAACTCTGCTGCGTGCCAAAGTTCAATAGTTTCGGGTTTTTCGGTTTCTGCGAGTTTGACTTCTCGCTCTACAAAAATCGCCGCAGCTCTCGACTGCTCTGCTAGCTCATTGAACCAGTCTCTCCACTCCTCGCGCGCTGGCATTGCTATTAGCCAGCTCAGCACATCGTGCAGCTCGTTGGCGTCACGAGGATCTGGGGCAACTTCTTGGCGGACACGCTCCACAGCGGCTTCTTCGGGTTCGGCGATGAGGCTTGGGTCTAATCCGCGCCGCATCGCCACGGCTTGAGTGCGCCGTTCTTCCAGTGGAGCATCGTCTAGGAATGTGAAGGGTTTGCCATTTAGTACTTCATGGCTGAGAGGCGATGGCTCAGGTGTGTCAATGAAGCGCATTTCTATCGAATTGGTTTCTATTTCTTTTAGCAGTTCTTTGAGGCGATCAATGTCTAGGGCTTCTCTAAGAGCGTCGTCTACCGTTTGGCGCACTAGCAGATGATCGGGTATCTCAATGTTCGGACCTGCAGCGTTGTCTTGGCATGCCGCTAGCGATGGAAACACCGCAGCCATTACATCGTCGGCTTCCATGCGCTGTATCTGAGGCGGATTGCGCTTGCCACCTTTGAAGCGCAACACGGTCAAAGCTCTATTCAAGTTCCAACGCCAGCGGGCAGTGAAGATGGGTGTGGGCAGAACGGCCTGTTCCAGAACTTCCTCTACTGTGCTGGCCGTAACATAGCGGGCTATCTCTTCTAGTGGGAAGCTGTGTTGTGGACCTAGCGAAAGCACGATGGCATCATCGTTGGCTGCTGCTTGCAATTCAAAGTCGAAAGTACGACAAAAACGTTTGCGAAGAGCTAGCCCCAAGCCTCGGTTGACGCGGCAGCCTCTGGGGTTATGGACGACTAGCTGCATCCCGCCTGTCTCGTCAAAAAACCGCTCTACTACTATGCGGCGGTGACTGGGTAAAGCTCCCAACAGCTTGCGGCTAGCAGCTAGGTAGTCCACGATGAATTCCGCCGCTTCGCTGGGGATGCCACACTGGAATTCAAGCTCGCTTGCGGCTTCCTTGGCTTGGGCGGCTTGCTCTATGGCTTGGCTGAACTGCCCTGTGCCTTGGTTGGCTCCGCCGCTCAAATGTTGTTCTACAAGTTCCCGCAAAGCCCCTACCTCTTCGCTCAATTCAACGGTGCGCCCTGGGGCTTCGCCGAGCCAGAAAGGAAGAGTAGGGGGTGCCCCTTCAGCATCCACGACTCGCACGATGCCGCGCTCAACTCTGCGGATGCGCCAAGAGTGTGTGCCGAGCAGGAATATATCACCAGCCATAGATTCCACAGCCCAATCTTCATGCACAGTTCCTATGAAGGTATCGTCAGGGTCGAGCACCACTCTGTAGTCTGCAACATCGGGGATAGCCCCGCCCGAAGTGATGGCTGAAAGGCGTGCTGCCCGCCGGGCTGAGACTTCGCCGTTTATTGTGTCCCAGCGCAGGTACGCCCCCTTCTGCCCGTGTCCGCAGGCGATTCCTTCAGAAGCAAGTCGCAAGGCTTCGTCAAAATCTTCGCGTAGAAGTTCGCTGAAGGGAGCAGCGCGACACACAAACCTATAAAGCTCATCTGTTTGCCAATCTTGCGATGCCACCTCTGCCACGAGCTGTTGCACCAAGATATCTTTTGGAGCCACAGGGGGCTCCACTGCGTCTAATCGCCCGTTGCGAACTGCTCTCATAAGAGCGGCGCACTCTACTAACTCGTCTCGTGTGAAGGGGAAAAGCTTGCCCTTCGGAGTGCCGTGGCGACTGTGGTTGGAGCGTCCCACCCGCTGGAGGAACACAGCGATGCTGCGAGGCGATCCGAGTTGACAGACCAGCTCCACCGGGCCGATGTCTATGCCTAGCTCTAAAGAGGCGGTGGCTACCAGAGCTTTGAGGTCACCTGCCCGCAGACGAGCTTCCACTCGCAGTCTGCGATCTTTAGAAAGCGAGCCGTGGTGGGCGGCGACTTCGCCTTCGCCTAAGAGTTCGCCAAGTTGATGAGCTATCCGTTCAGCCATGCGCCGTGTGTTGACGAACACCAAAGTTGTGCGATGCTGTTTGACGAGCTCAGCAATGTGTGCGAGCACTTCGGCGGTTTGTTCGTGTGATGCGACAGCTTCTAGCTCGGTATCGGGGAAGTGAAGGGTGATGTCTAGGTTGCGCTCGTGGCCGATGTTGACTATTTCGCAAGGACGATTCACCCCCACTAGCAGTCGGGCTATTACCTCCAGTGGCCGCTGTGTGGCGGACAGACCGATGCGGGTAGGAGGCGTGTGGCAGATGTGATCTAGCCGTTCCAAGCTGAGGGCTAAATGACTGCCTCGCTTGTCGCGGGCGACGGCGTGGATTTCATCTACGATGACTGTCTTGGCTGTCCGTAGCATTTCACGGCTGCGTTCGGCGGTGAGTAGCAGATAAAACGACTCAGGGGTGGTTATGACGAAAGTGGGTGGGTTGCGTAGCATCGCTGCTCTGGCCGACTGCGGTGTGTCGCCGGAGCGCACGAATACTGAGAGGGCGGGCGGTTCAAAACCTAGTTGTCGTGCGTGCTCGGCGATTTCTTGAAGAGGCTGTTGTAGATTTTCGCTGATGTCGGTAGCTAGGGCTTTGAGAGGCGAGACATAGACCACTTGCACTTGTCGGGTGACATCTTCGCCGCAAGTGTGTGCTTTGTAGAGCTGGTCTATAGATATCAGCAACGCAGCGAGAGTTTTACCCGAACCAGTCGGGGCAGCTACTAAGGTGTTGTGCCCTGCAGCTATATGACTCCATGCCTGCCTTTGCGGTGGGGTGGGGCCGAGAGGGAACCGCTCAACAAACCACGATCTAATTGCCAGTGATTCCAAAAGCTGGGTGTCGTCTTCTGGCGAGTTAGCTTTAGGCGAATAATCAGCACCAGATATTGCAGTTTCTATTGAAGATTCCATAGTTCAGATTCCATAGTCTCGAATTGATTTCAAGCTGACAGTTTCTTGTTGGTTTTCTAACAGTCTTTGGTTTTGAGTTGGCAGTCTTTGGTTGTTTTATGTTTTGCGGTTTTGAATTAGATCCATGAAGGCTTTGCCTTCCAGAGAGAGAGCATTGTCGATGGGGTTGTGTCGCCAGGCCATCGCTACTTTTTTCACCGAGATTGCCGAAGCCATATCTTTTTCTGCGATGGCTGAAGCTGCTGCGATGGCATCTTCAAGAAAAGTCTCAGACACTTTGAACACTAGACCCATCTCTTTAGCCTCCTCAGCCCCCACCCATTCGGAGCTCAGTAATAGCCACATGGCGTTTTGCCACCCGAGCAGCTGCGGCAACAGCCAAGTAGATGCCGCCTCCGCACCAACTCCTAGAGAAGTAAAGGGACATTTGAAGCGTGCTTGGGGAGAGGCAAACACAAGGTCGGCAAAACCCAGCATGGTTGTGCCCAGTCCCACAGCTGCTCCGTTTACTGCCATTACTAGCGGTTTGGGAAAGTGCTGCAAGATGTCCAGTAGCCCCCAAGAGTTGCTATCGCTGCTACTATCAGTGTCTTCAGAGGCTGTGCTTCCAGAGGCAGTGTCTCCAGGTGCAGCGTCTCCAGGGGCAGTGTCTTGTGAAATAGGTACCTCAGCTATCTCTTGAGAGACTTCTTCTACCCCAGGTAGCCCACCAGTCAAGGATGATAGTTCTTTCAAATCGATGCCCGCGCTGAAAGCCTTGCCTTCGCCAGTCAGCACCACTGCGCCTACGTTGTCGTCTGTGGCGGCTTCGGCAAGAGCTGCGTTTACTTCGTTTCGCAAAGCATCGTTGAAGGCGTTGCTAGCTTCAGGTCGGCAAAATGTCAATAGCATCACCCTCTGTTTGTTCTCAATCTTTATCAAGCTCATGAAATCTCCTGTCCTTGTTGTTTGGTTTGTGTTGGCTTTGTGTTGGCTTACCTCAGTTTGCGATACTCATTATTGCTGCTACCTATAGGCAAGTTTAACTAGGGGGTGCGATGAGCATCGGCAAAGCCCGGTAGAAGCACCCAGTAGAAGCCCAGTAAAACCCCAGTAGAAGCCCAATATCAGGTGAGACTTTGCTAAGAGACTTAGGTTTGGCTAGTATCGCAGAAAATGGACACTTCAAAGGTTTCTGGGGTTTCTGGGCCGCTAGCAATGGAGGTTGATGCTCTCTCAGTTGTGTATCAACGCTCTATCAAGGCCTTGCAGGGTGTCAGTCTTGCTGTTCCGCAGGGAGAAGTGGTGGCGATTTTGGGAGCTAACGGAGCAGGCAAAACCACCTTCCTTCGCACTATCAGCGGCCTGCTAGGGTTTCACGGCGGGGCGATCACATCGGGTTCGTATCGCCTGTGGGGTCGCTCGGCAGAGAAGCTGGCTCCGCAGTCCATCGTGAGGCGGGGCGTGTCGCAGGTTATGGAAGGGCGGCGCATCATGGCACAGATGACTGTAGAAGAAAACCTTGATCTAGGTGCTATTTCTGTGCGTAGTCGCCGTGAAACCGCTGAGCGCAAACATCAGTTGCTAGAGCAGTTTCCTTGGCTGGGCGAGCGGCGACACTCGGTGGCGGGCTATCTATCTGGCGGAGAGCAGCAGATGCTCGCAATCGCCAGGGCACTCATGAGCAACCCGCGGTTCATCATTTTGGATGAGCCTTCACTCGGTTTAGCCCCGATCATCGCCCGCCAAATTGCCGGTATCATCGCCGAGATAGCAGCAGATGGCACCACCGTGTTGCTAGTGGAGCAGAACGCAGCTATGGCACTTTCGCTTTGCAGCTATGCCTATGTGTTTCAGACCGGAAAGGTAGCCAAGCAGGGCACAGCCGAAGATCTGCTGGATGACCAGTACATCCAAGAGTTGTATCTTGGTCTTGCCGGAGCAGAGGCGACATGACCAGCACCGAGCTACGCATAGAAAATGTGAGCTTCGCAGTGGGCGGCATTTCCATCTTGGAAAATGTCAACCTCACGGTGCGACCTGGCGAGCTGATGGGAATTATCGGGCCGAATGGAGCGGGCAAGTCTTCGCTATTCAACTGCATTAGCGGTATATATATGCCCACCGCAGGGCGTATTTCCCTAGCCCAGCAGACACTCACAGGTCTGTCCCCTGTGGCGGTCGCCCGCCGAGGCATCGCCCGCACATTCCAAAACCTCGCCCTCTTTGAGAATCTAAATGTCACCGACAATCTTATGTTGGGGCGTCATCGTCTTATGAAGACAGGTTTTGCTACTGCTGCTTTTTGGTTTGGGCGGGCGCGGCGAGAGGAAGTCATCCATCGCCAGGCTTGCTCTGAGCTTGTGGATTTGCTCGGCCTGGGTGCAGCGGCGAATTTACCAGTGGGGTTGCTACCTTATGGGGCGCAGAAGCGAGTGGAGTTGGGGCGTGCCTTGGCTGCTTCCCCCGATGTGTTGTTGCTAGATGAGCCTGTGGCGGGGATGAATATAGATGAGACAGAGCAGATGGCTACCATCATCGGTAGCATTCACCAACAGCTCAACATCACTATCATTTTGGTGGAACACGATGTGCATATGGTTGTGGGGCTGGCCGACCGCATCTGTGCTATCAACTTCGGCCAAGTCGTGACGGTGGACGAGCCGCAAGCTGTAGTATCGCATCCCACTGTGATAGAGGCATATCTAGGGTCGGAATGGTCATAATGAGGGAGTTTTTTATGTCTTTGCGTCAGCGGCTCGCAATCATAGGTAGCCAATTCAAGAAAAATGCCGACCAGCCTGTCGAATTGTCCAGTTCTCGACAGCTCAGTTCCGAGCAACAAAAATCGCTGCCACAAAAATCGCTGCCACAAACTACCGTCACCTATGCCGTTTGGATATTGGGTGCGCTCGCAGCAGTTTTGCTGGTTGTATCGCTGGCCGACGGCGGTGACGGACGAGAGAAGTTTTTGCAGCTGCTCGTAGGCGGCATCGCACTGGGTAGCATCTATGCGCTCTTGTCGTTCGGTTTTGTGATCGTCTATAAAGCGACTGGGGTATTCAACTTGGCTCAAGGGGGTTTTGTGCTACTCGGCACATATCTGGCGTATCAGTTCTATGTCGACTGGGGATGGATTTTCGGGCTGGCTCTGGCGGCCACTGTAATAGTGATGGCTGCGGTCGGGGCGGGCATAGAGCGGGTCGTGATGCGAAAGATGCTGACCAAACCAACCTTCACAGCAATCATGGTGACACTTGCCATCCTCATCGTGTTGGAACAAATCACCCGCAGTATCTGGAATTCGCCAGGGTTAGTGCTGGCCGCGCCTTGGGGTACTGGGCGCATTCAACCAGGGGGTGTAACCATTCGATATCTGGACTTCTGGACGGTTGGTTTTACTTTCGTATTGCTGGGTGCCTTCTTCTTGTTCTTTCGTTACTCTCGTCTCGGTTTGGGAATGCGGGCTACGGCTTTTGACAGGGAAGTCGCTTCGGCGCAAGGGGTTAGAGTGGGTTTGTCGTTTGCGCTTTCGTGGGCTATCGCTGCTGCTGTTGCTACCGTGGCTGGAGTTTTGCTGACGAGCCGTAGCGGAGGGGCACTCACTCCCGCCGTTGGCTATGTGGCTTTGCGAGCTTTCCCGGCGATGATTTTGGGTGGATTAGATTCCACTGGTGGCGCGGTGGCTGGCGGCGTGATCATCGGCGTGGCAGAAGTGATGGTGCAGGGTTATGTGGATGTGGATTGGCTGGGCGAGAGCTTTGAGACGGTAGTGCCGTATCTGGTGATGCTTCCGATATTGCTGTGGCGTCCCCACGGGCTGTTCGGAACTAAAGCTGTGGAGCGGGTGTGATGCAGGTGAAAAAAGCTTCAGCCCGTAGCAACTTGCGAACCCAGTTCCTTCCCGGCTGGGATGCCAGAGTTGCTGTGCTGGCAGTTGTTGTTTTGGTGGCGTTGTTGCCTGTGCTATTGGATAGTCCGTTTTGGATGAATGTTTTGGTGACCGCTGGTGCCTATTCTGGGGCGGCAATCGGTTTGAATCTGCTCACTGGATACACAGGGCAGGTATCGCTCGGACACGCAGCGTTTTTGACGATAGGCGGTTACGCCGCAGGGTATTTCGGGGCTTCTCAAGGCTGGCCTTTGGTGTTGTGGCTGGGCATGGGTGCTTTGTGCGGGGCGATTGTCGGGGGACTTCTCGGCCCGTTTGCTCTGAGGGTGAAGGGCGACTATCTCGTGGTTGTGAGCCTTGCTTTGCTCTTTATCACTTCACATGTGGTGGAAAACTGGGATAGTGTCACTGGCGGACACGACGGTATTTCAGTAAGCAAAGCACCTTTGGCAATCGGCCCTATCGATTTCGGGAATCTGCGCTTGTTCGGAATGGAATTCAGCCGAGAAGAAGGTCTGTTTTATCTGGCTTGGCTGCTTGTGGGCATTTTTGCTGTGATCGCACGCAACATCGTGAGGTCTCGCCCGGGGCGTGCTCTTCAGGCGATACGCGATCGCGACACAGCCGCCGAAGTGCTGGGCGTGAGCAGTGCTCGCTACAAAATCGCCGCTTTCGTGCTTTCCAGTTCTATGGCTGCTACTGCTGGCGGAGTGATCGCTGTGGCGCAGCGGTTCCTCACGCCGAATGAGCCGCTGGCGGAGCTATTCATCTCTATTCAGTTTGTAGCCATAATCGTGGTGGGCGGCGTGGCAACCATTTATGGCTCTGTTGTGGGGGCGGTATTGCTGGTGGCTTTGCCAGAAGTCATCAAAGAATACACTCACTGGTTTGATTTTCAAGTGCCGTTTTTTGACAGACCATTGGTGTCGTCTTCGGGATTGGATAGAGGCCTGTTTAATCCAGGTTCGTTCAGCAATTTACTTTTCGGATTGCTACTTGTAGGATTTTTGATACTTTGGCCTAGGGGAATCGCAGGGTGGATGCAGTCACTACGCACCTTGCTGCGGAGAAAAACTTGAAAGGCAGTTAGTGAAATTTCCCTTGCCTGAAAGTCTGTAGCTGAGAATCTCACCGAAGGCTATTTTATACTAAATTAGTGATATAAGAACCGTTCTCTGGAAGAAAGATTAACTCTTCAGATGGCATCCAATAAAGAAAATCGTGTCTATACATGTGACATATCCGCCGAGATTACATTGATTGGAGAAAGCATCAAATGAAATTTCTAGCACTCTTACTGTTTTCGGTAGCTGCTGTTTTTGCTGCAGGCTGTTCTAACACCAGCGAACCGAAAGACCATTGGAAAACGGAACGGCGGACGGCCGAGAGAGAAGGCAAGGATACCGATGAACCTTGTTGGCAGGCGGAAGTGGAACTAAATCTTTCTGAGTCTGTCGACTATTTCCTTCTCAACCCTTCGGCTTGGATACCTTCTGCGATAGAAGTGCCTTCGGATCATCTAGTTTGTTTTTTCACCGCAGACTTCTACGATAAAGAAGATTTTTCTGAAACAAGCAGGAACGGTGTTTGGTGTGCCGAAGAATATACAATTGCCGACAGGAACCACACGAATAGAAATACTTGGGTTTCGCCTGGCAGGTCAGATCCTGGGCAATTTCAAGTTGATCAATGCATAGCACAGTTGCGATAGTAACGAGTCGCAGATAGCTTGTTACTATTTCTTTTCCTGTTAGTCTGTTTTACGGTCTTATCAACGAGGTTGATACTCGTCTCATTTAGTTTCCCATTTGGGTGATCGTTTTATTTTTTCCCAATCTTGAGATGCTGGGATATGTTCCTGGGTTTGGGGTTCTTCTGATGTTTCGTACAGAGGTTTCACCATAGCTACTAGTATTCCTCCTAGGAACAAAAACCCTGCTGCAAGCAGAAGAAAGATAGCATCGCTCAACACAACTGTCTGCTGCATAGCACTGGCGACTTTCTCGCTGTCGAAAGCAGTGTTGTGGCGGCCCCACGCGTAGATCGCGAAAATAGTAGAAGCTAGAAACAAGTCACCTACCCCCGCTGCCCGCACCCATTGTATTTTGGTGGCCGTTTTCAGGTTTCTTATTGGTGGTCTCCTAAAGTCTGGTCTTTCATCGTCTTCGGTTTCGCGGAAGGCAGCCTCGCGGCAATCGCGAGATGGGATGCACGGAACATGATATTTCTCCTTTTTTGGTAACTTTCTAAAGCATCCAAATTAGCTTCTGAACATAAAGCCACACTTATATGGAAATGGCATGCCCCCCAGAACGCTTTAACCGCAGTTAAGTCGAGCGTCTTCCAGTATGCCAACGCTACATTTCGCATTCCTTCCGCACCGACACGGCGTGTGTCCATATCTAAGTCCGTGCAGAAAAGCCTGTCCATCGCACAGAAATCTAAATGCCATGTTATGTGGCATCTTGTGTTTCTTTGATCCTCTGACACTCGGCTGGCGGCGTGTCCGCAGCCTTCATAATCCCAGTTATTTTCAAAGTATCTGTAAATCATCTCGCAGCCCTCAGAGGTTGGGTTAGGCGGCGGTGGTGCGAATTACTGAACGGTCGGCTGAGGAAGTGCGTTACGAGTTAGCGAAGGTGAAGTGTCTGTTTTAGGTGGAGAGCTACAGGCTATGAGTAGCAGAACTGTGGCGGTTATGGCGAGAAATAATTTCGTAGTTATTCTTTTTTCTGATTTAGATGTGGCTTATAGAATTTTGTCGACGTTTCTGTCCATCTGAACTATCAAACCTGCAGTTGTTCTCGGTCAACATCGGCGTCTGCTAGCAAGTTTCTGTTTTCATCTGAAAGAGAGTTTATAAAAACCACAACATACGGAAATACCTGCCCGCCCGCGTCTAAAATACAGCTAGTTGCGATGTCGCAATAGCACCAATTTGAAATTGTGCTGTGACTGGTCTTTACAATACCGGGATAGGCACCGTCCATTTGCTATCGCTCTGCCAATCTGCTATTGCTGATGCGTTTTTTCAAACTGGTGGCACCGCCACTGGTGGTGAGGCGATAGTTGATGATTTTCCTGTGCTGGAATATAAAGACTTCTGGAAGACAAAACCGGGTACAGGTTTGCAGAATTCTGGGTGTGTGGATTTCGCATCTGAGCAGGACAGGCTGGCAGGTGGCACTAGCTGATATTATCTGAAAACACAAAACACCCGGGCGGTGAAGCTGTGCTTGTTTCTAAAGCTTCAGAAGCTCTGCCTGCCAGAATGACAGCTAGACCACATCTGCTGTTTACGGTTCATGGGCTAACAAAGGCACAGGCTACGGGCTTTTCAGCACGCGAACAGGTCGCAGTCATAGTTTCTACGGGGCATACTCGCCATTGGGAACAGGCTACGCGGACAGGGTAGACACCAGAACCGCTCTAGCTATGGCATCGGGATTGCCGTCAGGTTTGCTGCTCCCTTAGGAAGCAACCGGCGGTACTGAATTGGGTAGCGGGCAGGGTGCGGTTTCGTGCACAGGCAGAACACTGTCGTCTCTGCACAACCCAGCGTCGGCTAGGGTTGCTGATAGCTATTGGTGCCGTTCCTATGTGCGATATATACAAGGTCTCAAAGCACAAGACCACGGCAGAGTCAATCTTCAAAATGCTGTCGGTCTCGGTTAGAATAGGACTCATGGAAACAGCATCGCAAAACACAGATATAGTTTCACTGCGTGAAGGGCTAATCTGTCGTATCACAGACGACGCCATAAGGCATGGTGTTGTGATAGTGGCTTTACGCGGTGCTGATGACGCCGATGACGGTCTGACCTACTCAGATATGCTTCTTGCTATAGAGGACGATCTATTGAGTTTCAGAATGAACGCACACGGGCGGATAGCGTGGCTGGCATATGAGCAAGGTTTGCATGGGGCTGTTTCTGCTGAGACGGTTTCTAAACTAGAAGAAAAGTTCGGTGGTGTCGCGAACTTCTACACAGACCCCAAAGATGTGAGACTGTACAAACGGGAAGGAAGACAGTTTGTCGCAGCCTGATTCAGCTAGCGACCACAGCGGTCCGCTTTTCAGATATTCAGAACATCATCTCAAGATCGCTTTGAAGGCACATACCGACGGCTATTATGCACTATTTTGCTACCTAGTCGCTACCGCTGCTGAAATGGCAGGCGGCGGTTTGTTGATATTAGAAGGAATAGAGAGTAGCAACGATGCTATTCGTAATAAATATGGACATAGCGTCAGAGGAATTTTTAGGCGACTCGCCAAAACGAATATCGTTACCAGAAACGAGGCTTATGCTGCGTTCTTGATGGTCGCAGATGCGACATTGCCTGATCCGACACGTGGCAAATCTCATGAAGAAGATTACGGGGCTAACATTTTCAAATTCCCATATAGGCATATTCAGCGCGGCTGGCCCAATGAGTGGGTAGACCAAGAATATGCGGAGCCGATACTGCGAACCGTAGTGCCTGTGCTCGAGAAAATACTAGCTCAAAACATCTAGCTGTAATGAAGTCTCGTTTGAATCTCTGGCTTTACAGTCGTTCTAGGATTTACAGTCGCTCTAGGATTGTTACATTGGCTTGGCCGCCGCCTTCGCACATGGTTTGCATGCCGTAGCGTCCGCCGGTGCGCTCAAGCTCGTGGAGGAGAGTAGTCATCAGCCGCGCCCCGGTGCAGCCTAGGGGATGGCCAAGGGAGATAGCACCGCCATTCACATTCACCTTCTCATGGGGCACATCGCATTCTTTCATCCACGCCAGCACCACCGAAGCAAACGCCTCGTTGCACTCAAACAGATCTATGTCGCCTATCGACATACCGCTTTTTTCCAGAGCGTACTTGGTGGCTGGGATCGGCCCGGTCAGCATTATCACAGGGTCAGTGCCGCGCACCGACATATGATGAATGCGAGCCATCGGCTCCAGGTTGTGCTCTTTGACTGCTTTTTCTGAGGCGATGAGCAGAGCGGCCGCGCCGTCTGAAATCTGGCTTGAAACTGCAGCCGTGAGGCGACCTCCTTCAATCAGCGGCTGAAGCTGCGCCATTTTTTCCAGAGATGTGTCACGGCGAGGTCCTTCGTCGGTAGCAAGACCGTTGATGGGGATTATTTGCGGCTCAAAACGCCCTTCGTCTGTGGCACGAATGGCGCGCTGATGGCTGGCAAATGCAAACTCCTCCATATCTTCACGAGTGATCTCCCAGCGGCGGGCGATCTCTTCAGCCCCCCAGAACTGCGACACTTCAGCGGTGCCGTAGCGAGAAACCCAGCCCTCAGAGCCGTGGAAGGGGCTTTCGTCTTCTATGCCCACATGTTCGGCCACCGTCATAGCCGAGCCGATAGGAATCTGCGACATGTTCTGCACTCCGCCTGCCACCACGAGGTCGTTCACTTCTGCCATAACTGCCTGAGCTGCGAAATGCACCGCTTGCTGCCCCGATCCACACTGGCGGTCTATGGTAGTGCCTGGCACTTCTTCGGGCAGGCCCGCTACCAGCCAGCAGGTGCGCCCGATGTCGCCCGCTTGGGGGCCGATGGCGTCTACGCATCCCCACATCACATCTTCAATGGCTGTGGGGTCGACTTCGGTGCGGTCGAGGAGTTCCTTGATGGGAATAGCCCCGAGGTCGGCTGGGTGCATATGAGATAAACCGCCACCTCGTCTTCCGACGGGGGTGCGGACTGCGTCGATTATGTATGCTTCGTTCATTGATTCAGTATGCCTCAGATATGACAACTCTGGTAGTTTTGGCGACTCTGAGGGCTTCCTTGACAACTCTGACAGCTTCGCCTGCTCTGCTTGCTTCTGAAGCAAAATTAGAGTTCAGCAGTGCAACAACTGCTAATGTCAGAATCAGGTGGACGGCACAAGTAGTTCAGATGGAGGCCACTCAGATGTGGGTCACTCAGATGGAGGCCAGATGAAGACTAGTTCATCCATGTCTAGCTCAGTGGAATACCAGCATGTAGATGCTGAGTATTTCGAGAGACGCAAATTGAAGCGGCATGCTGGCGTGTGGTCGCTTTGGGCTTTGGGTGTGGGGGCTGTCATCTCGGGGGATTTCTTCGGCTGGAACTTCGGGCTATCTGTGGGCGGCTTCGGCGGTCTCTTGGTGGCTACGGGAATAGTCGCATTGATGTATCTTGGTATTTGTTATTCCATCGCCGAGATGTCGCCAGCTATGCCACACTCAGGCGGGGCATATTCTTTTGCTAGAACTGCAATGGGGCCTTGGGGTGGATATGTAACAGGTTTGGCGGAGAGCATTGAGTACATACTTACGCCTGCGGTCATCGTGGTCGGTATCGGTAGTTATGTGGGTATTGCCGTAGACGATATTTTTGGCTGGGATGTGCCCGCCCCTATATGGTGGCTTATTTTCTATGGCATCTTCGTGGGTATAAACATTGCAGGGGTGGTCGCTACCTTCAGATTCACAGTTTTCATCACATTTTTGGCTCTGGGCATTCTGCTTGTCTTTTGGATCGGCGCAATTCCGAATTTCAGCTGGAGCTGGGCTACCAACATTGCGCCAGAAGGCGGCAACTCGCGGTTCTTGCCTTTCGGTTGGGTAGGTGTGGCTGAAGCCATGCCTTTTGCTATTTGGTTTTATCTGGCAATAGAACAGATTCCGCTTGCTGCCGAAGAGTCTCGCAATCTCACCCGAGACATACCCAAAGCTTTGCGCTGGGGGATAGTCACGCTGATTCTGGCTTCAGTTCTCACTTTATTTTTGAACGCCGGGATTGAGCCCGGTGCCAGCGAAGTCGGCGAGAGTGACGAACCGCTGTTTCTTGCCTTCAGAACAATCTTCGGAAGCGGTGTGGGCACTTCGGTTTTGGCTTTGGTGGCTGTGGCAGGATTGGTAGCCAGTTTCCACACGATTATCTATGCCTATGGGCGCAAGATATATTCATTGTCTAGGGCGAGCTACTTTCCACGCTGTCTTTCGGTGACGCATCGCAAAACCCAAACTCCCCACTGGGCTCTAATAGCAGGGGCTGTGATCGGATTTTTGGTCGCGCTCTTGATTGAGTTCAGCGACGACTGGTTTGGCGATGATGTGAGAGTGGGGGCAGTGCTATTGAATATGGCGGTTTTCGGTGCGGTTATCTCATATGCGATGCAGATGATTTCTTTTGTGATTTTGCGTTTACGCTTCCAAAAGATTGAGCGTCCGTATTCGAGCCCCTTAGGCACAACAGGCGCAGTGGTGGCAGGGATTATCGCCTTGGCCACATTGGTTTTCCTGTTTCTTAACTCTGATTATCGTCTAGGCGTATACGGTTGTGCTATTTGGTTTGCTGTGGGTTTAGCTGTGTTTGCTGCTGTAGGTCGCAAGCGGTTGGTTCGTTCGCCAGAAGAAGAATTCGCCTTATCTCAATCTGCACCGCCACAATCTGCCTTATCTCAATCTGATCCGCCGCAATCACAGCCAGATTAGTGTTAAGTAGTTATTCCGAAAGGTTAGACTGGTGGGGAAGCAATCTTGGAAGACATCACGTTTAATCCTCGCTCCTAAGAATTCGAAAATACCGAAAATACCGAAAGGAAACCAATGAAACGCACACGCGGCATTCTTTTATCAGCAGTAATCTGCAGCTTGGCTCTGGTTGCTATGGCTTGTGGAAGCGACGATAACGATACTTCGCCCACGACAACTACTGCTGCTGAGCCAGATAAACCTCCTGCCGATTTGGATGTAGATGCGCCCGACAGCACAGATGCGCCCGACAGCACAGATGCGCCCGCTACTACCGGTGCCCCTGTTGCCACGACCGCAGCTCCGACTACGACCGTAGCTCCGCCTTCGCCTACTACCGGGTTTGACGGCGACACCATCAATCTCGGCTACCTCACCGACGAGAGTGGTGGGCTAGCTATCGTAGGCATCCCTCTCAGAGACGGTGCCGAAGTGTATTGGGAGTGGGTCAACCAAAATCAAGGTGGCGTGGCTGGTCAATACAGGGTTGAGCTACTCGTGGCCGACACACAAGACGATCCTGCTCAGTCCATCACAGAATATCAGCGAATCAAAGACGATGTGGTGATGTTCGCTGAGGTGCTTTCCACTCCACCTACCCAAGCTCTAGTTGAGTTTCTAAGAGAAGATAACATTGTGGCAGTGCCTGGTTCACTAGCTGGTGCGTGGGCCGGCGAAGCTGTCTTGTTGCCGAATGGTGCAGCCTATGAATATGAGATGATCAACCTCGTGAATTGGTATGCCGATGAGTCGGGCTTAGCATCGACTGACGATGTGTATTGTGCTGTCCATGTGGACGATAAATACGGCAACGACTCCATGCGCGGTGTTACTTTCGCAACCGAAGAACTGGGAATTGAGCTGTCAGAAACTCAGACCATCAATCGCGGCGACACCGATTTCACCGCACAAGTCTCTGCTATGGATGATGCTGGATGCACCGTCGTGTATGCAGTTACAGTGCCGTCTGAGCAAAACGGCATGTTGGCACAAGCTGATGCAATAGGCTTCAACCCAACTTGGCTGGGCGCGTTGCCTTCATACCTTAACTTGTTTGCCGGCGGGCGTCCCGACCTCTATAGCAATTTCTATGTCGCTATTGACTCTCCGAATCTAAATGACACTTCTGTGCCCGCCATGGCCGATTTCTTGAGCAGGTTTGAAGAAATCAACGGAGGCACGCCCAACACCTTCCACCTGTCGGGCTATTTCCAATCCATATCTGTACACGCTTTGCTTGAAAAGGCTGTAGAGCTGGGCGATCTGAGCCGTGACGGAATAGCCACAGCGATGGCACAACTTGGCGAAGTAGACAACGGAGGTCTAGCAGCTGAGAACTATGTATACGGCCTGCCTGAAGACCGTGTTCCCACAAGTGCTGTGAGAATTTTCAAATTTGACCGCGATCAGCCCCCTAATTTCCTAAACGAAATTCAAGTCTACGATTCGCCCCTCAACGATAGCTTCCCACTGCTCGGCTAAGTTAATTGATCGCAGTCAATTGATGGCAGTCAAATTGTCAGTTGCCAAAAGCAATCAATCGCCTAGGGAGGTCAGTCGCCTAGGGAGTTGAGGATGTCGGCAAAAGTCTGGCACTCGTCGTCAGTTAAGACGGCGTAGTCGTTGGCGATTAGACGGTTGGTCTCGATTTCTATTTGTTGACGCCTCTCGGCTAGGTGGGAGACATCGGGGAACGGCGGTTGCCATTGAAACATTTGGGCCACGCCTTCGCCACCTGGTCCAGACAGAATTGCTTCTAGTGGGGTCATACCGTCTGAGAGGATGGCGACGCTGTGGCGAGCGAACCGCAACTCCCTTAGCAGCATAAGCATGTGAGCAGCTAGGGCAGGAGTATCGGAGGGCCGGTCAGTCAAACGCCAACCGCAGAAGATCGGGGCTGCTGTGGGGGATGCGGCATCTACAACTTTTGCTACCAACTCACTGAGGCGTGCTAGCTCGGGGGTGTCTTCTAAGTTGGTGCGTCCCCAATCGTGGCAGGCTGGGGCGTAGTAATAATGTGATGTGGGTATCGGGTTGACATATTTGACAATCTCGTTCCACGCGGTGCTCAATAATTCTGGAGCAACGACCACAGCAGCAGCCGTAACTTGCTCGCCGTCCACATTGCCTAACACACCGAAGCGTCCTGCCATATAGCTCGCCATTCCGTCAAGAGGTGCTTGGCCTTCGGGAGGGGGTTCGCACCCTTCGGTGAAGACATCTCCATGTGTAGCACCGACTTCGGCTGCTTTGGCGAAGGTGGCCATGTCCATCATGAACTTTCCACCCCAGTTGCCTATTGGGCCGCCAGTGATTTCTGCACATTCCAGTGGGGTCATTTATTTGCTCCTTTTTGTTTGCTGGTTATTTTTATTGATTGTTTTGATTTTGTGAGTTTTGGTTGTTTTTATGATTTATTGGTTGTCGCCGCAACTACTATTGGTTGTCGCCGCAGTTACAACGCAACTACAACGCTATTACAACGCAGCTAGCTACAAATAGCCAAGTTCTCTAGCTATGTCTTGAGCTTGAATAATCTTCAAGGGGTCATGTTTTTTGGAGTCGTAGCCTTCAATGCCATCGCCTTCTATGTCAGCACCTTCAATGCCAACATCGGCAATATATGCCATTGCTTTGCCTACTGGTTCTGGTGGCGCACCACCCATTTCGCGCACCAGCCGCAATCTTGAGCCGGCAGCATCTACACGCTCTGTGATGACCACACCGGGATCCACGCTCAGCACTTCAATACCCTGTCCTTCATGTTCTTGCGCTAAACAGGGTGCCAAGCGGTTGAGGCCTGCTTTGGTTGTCGAATAGATGAGGCCGGAAGCTCCGTCATCTGAAAGTCTGAGGGCTCTGCTGTGGCTGGCTTGGGAAGAGAGGTTGAGAATTCTGCCGCCTCTGGGTTTGCCGTCTTCGCCCGGTGTCGACATGATCTGCAATGCCCGCTGGGTGATGATGAGTTGAGCTGTCAAGTTGCAGCAGATGCGCTTGACGATATGTTCAGGGTCGACATTTATGAAGAGGTCGGTGTTGCCTGGCCCCACATAGATAGCATTATTCACCAGCACATCTAACCTGCCCCATGTATCGAACACTTTGTCTACCGAGGGGGCTAAGGTGTCTTGCTCCAACAGGTCTAAGCGCACTCCTAAGCTTCGTTGACCTGCCTTTTGGATGGCTTCTTCGGTCTCAGAGAGGCTACCCGGTAGCATTACGCCAGATTCAGGTGCCAGTGCTGTGGGGTCGCCGGGTTGCAAGGTGCGTGCCGTGACAGCCACATAAAAGCCTCGTTCAGCCAGAGCGACAGCAGTCGCCTTGCCGATTCCTCGGCTGGCACCAGTAACGAGTGCGACCTTTGTCATAAATACTCTGGTGTCACAAATACTCTGGCACTGCGACACCCCTGCTTAGCGACGACCTCTGATGAGACCGCCGGGGCGGGCACCAGTGTCAACTCCGTTACGGCGCACCACTTCTCCGCCGGCAATAGTTGCCGCATAGCCTTCGGTGTCTTGTAGCAGACGGCGACCGTTAGCAGGCAGGTCAAATGCCATGCGGGGTGCCCGTAGGGTGAGGCGGTCGTGGTCTATCACATTGATGTCGGCTCGTTTGCCCACTTCAAGTGTGCCTCTGTCGCCCAAGCCGAAGAGCTGGGCTGTGTCATGAGTTTGCTTGCGTACTACCCACTCCAGTGGAAGTTGCTCGCCACGGGTGCGGTCTCTCGTCCAGTGGGTGATCATAAAGGTGGGGATGGAGGCATCGCAGATCATCCCGCAGTGCGCCCCACCGTCACTTAGCCCCGACACCGACTGCGGATGTGTCAGTTGTTCGCGGATCACATCGTGGTTGCCGTGGAAATAGTTGAAGAGCGGTAGCAACATCAAAGAGTGTCCGTCTTGCTCACAGAACAAGTCGTATGCCATTTCAACTGGTGAGACGCCGGCACCCGCAGCTATAGCAGCTACTGTCTGGCTGGAGTCTGGTTCGTAGTTTGGCGGGTCGCCTAGCACATATATGTTGCCAAGCTGTTCCATGATCATGGCACCCATTGAATCAAACAGTTGTGTTGGGTCGACAGGCAAGTCTTCCTCGTTAAGAATCTGCGCCTTGACTTTAGGATCGCGCATCCTCGCAACGCGCTCTTCAATTGGCAAGTCTGCCAGCGATATGTATGTGGGCCGTTTGGCGAAAATGTGATGGGTCTGCAGACCTACGAGCAAGCCGAATGGGCGGGCCGCCACCTGCGGAAAAACTTGTGCTCCTTCGTCTAAAGCCTGAAGCGATTCTTCCATCATGTCTCTCCACAGATCGGGCTGGGCTTGCACTTCTAGCAGGGCAAAAGTCACAGGACAACCTACCTCTGCCGACAGCCGCCTCATCCAGCTCATCTCTTTAGGAGGAGCGATAAGGTCAAGCCCGGCCGCTCCAGCAGGTGCTAGCTCAAACACACCGCCGCCGCCCGCAGCAAGCCCTCGTCCGAGGCCGAATAGCTCGTCTTCGGCGGCGAAAGTTCCGGGTACAGGTTC
Source organism: uncultured Acidimicrobiales bacterium (assembly GCA_958295755.1). Classification (GTDB taxonomy): domain Bacteria; phylum Actinomycetota; class Acidimicrobiia; order Acidimicrobiales; family Hopanoidiivorantaceae; genus Hopanoidiivorans. The sequence goes on from OY282367.1 coordinate 39,719, forward strand.
GCCGTCTATGGCTCGATGGCCGATAGTGCGACTAGTTGAAACTCCGAGCGCACCTGCTTCTACTGCTTCGCGCACAATGTCTGACATCTTTTGGATGTCATCAGAGTTCGCAGGTTCGTTGCGTGCGCCTCTGTCGCCCATCACATAGCCGCGCACAGCCCCGTGAGCGATCTGCGTGCCGACATCTATGGCTAGCTTGCGGTCGTCAAGCACATCTAGATATTCTCCGAATGTCTCCCAACCCCAAGTTATGCCTTCAGACAGGGCTGCTCCGGGGATGTCTTCCACGCCTTCCATGAGGCCGATTAGCCAGTCTTCTTTGCCGGGGCGCACTGGTGCGAAACCAACCCCGCAGTTGCCCATCACGACCGTGGTCACGCCGTGTTGTGAAGAGGGTTCAAGCAGCTCGTCCCAAGTAACTTGGCCGTCATAGTGAGTGTGGACATCTACGAAACCGGGCGTCACCACCATGCCGTGTGCGTCCATTACTTCACGAGCGACCGCAGAGCCATTCACGCTGGCATCGGGACCAGCGGCAGGTGAAGAAATCCCAGTTTCGTGTCGGGTGACATCTACGATCTTTCCGTCCTTAACGGCAATGTCGCCGACAAAGCGGTCTTCGCCCGTCCCGTCTACTACGGTTCCGTTGGTTATCAGTAGGTCATACATGGATGCTCTCCTTAGATTTTGGATGCTCTTCTTGATAGGTGATTTTCTTGATAGATGCTCTTCTTGATTTATCTACGAATTTGTGGTCTCTGAATTTGATTGGATTTGTGGATTTGGTCGGATTTTCGCCGTTGAACCTATGCTAGCAGAGCCTACGATAAGCATTCAAATAAGGACAGGCATGCAGATGAGACAGACATGCAGATGAGATAGCACATTCACCGACTTTCTGGCGGAATGTTGTGGGCTGCTATATAGTCGCCGAATAGTTTTTGGGCATCTTCTGGGGTGTAGCCGAAGTCGCCTAAGCGGTAAGAATGGCGGCCGTGTTTGCCTTGGGGGTTGTCGTCTAGCCAGTTTTGCATGGAGCGGCGCGTCTCATCTGTCATCTCCCAGCTGAGCCATTCGTATATGTGTTGGGCGGTTCGCATTGGGTCTTCTATCATGTCGGCGTAGGCGATGTTGAGGAAGCGGTCGGGCTGAGCGGTTTGGGCTTCTTCCATGCGTTGAACTATCATCTGCCAGACTTTCAGCCAGCGTGTGCGGATGTAGTTTGACCAGTCGTGGTCGCTGGTGTATTTGGTGAAGGTGGTGATTAGGTTGAGAACAGAGCCAAGGGAAGTGGCTGGGTCGCGGTGGGTGAGAATGATGCGGGCATCGGGGTAGGTGTGGAAGATTTCGGGCAGGGCGATGCTGTGATGGGGTGACTTCAGCACCCAGCGGCCGGGGGCTTCGCTTTGGAGCACTTGGAGGGCGATTTTGTGATAGTGGTAGGCATCGTGCTGGGGTTGGTTGGGATACCATTCGCCGTAGCTTGGCAGGTTCCAGAGGGTTTCGAAGAGCATAGAGCGGGCGGCTTGGGCCAGCAGAGTAACGCATTCGGTGGGGCCGTTTGGGGCTTCCCAGTGGATAGTTTTCATCTCGGGGCGGGCTTGTGAGAGGTATTCTTGGTTTTGCGCCATTGCTTCTATGCGAGGGTCGTTGGCGAAGGTTTCAGTGCGGGGTGGTGGCATCGGATTGGAGGCTTCCCAACCCATAAGCGAGCGTGTGGCAGGGTCTTGATCGAGGAGGTAGCTGAGCAGGGTTGTGCCTGTGCGCCCGTGACCTGTGATGAAGACGGGGGAGACGATGGGGGAGTCGCCGATGTGAGGATGACTGCGTGCCCAGTCGAGCACGAGTAGGCGGTTGCGCAGGTAGGTTTCCAGTTGTGCTTCCAACATGAACTCGCCTGTCGGGTTGAGGTGCGACTCGGCTGTGGCGGAATGAAGGAGGGTGTCTAGGGCTTGACGCCAAGGGGATTGAATGGCGGCTGAGGTTGGGGCGGTAGGGGTGGGCACTTCCAGGGCATCAGGCAAGTCAAAATCGTCTAGTCCTGTTTGCTCGGTGGTCTTGGCAATGAGTGATTCAGCTGTGAGAGGCATGGTTTCTACTTTAGGTTTTTGCGATGCTTGTCGTAGGTCTTGGTAATCTCAAATTTATGAATGAGACAATAACAGATGGGGCGACAGTAAGAGGGACGAGCGACGCGGCCAACGACGAGGTGGCAGCTGAGGGTAGAAGCCCTGCGCCAATGAGCGGGGTGGCCAACAGCGACGCGACCAACGGCGAGACGACCAAGGGGCGGCTGGAAGCTATCTGGCTCAAGCGTGCTCATCGTGGGCAGATGGACGAAGTGGCGACTGCTGTGTTAGTGGAAGGGCAGGGGTTAGAGGGCAACGCCGACCAAGGCGGCAGACGGCAAGTGACGATTTTGTCTAAAGAGCGATGGGATGGGGCAGTTTCAGGGCTTGAGGCTGAGCAGATCGGGTCTCTCCACCCCAAAGACCGCCGTGCGAACTTGTTTGTCTCAGGCTTGGACTTGGAAGACACCAGAGGTTGGACTCTCATGATCGGCGGACATCACATGGTTATTGCAGGCGAAACCAAACCTTGTGCCCTAATGGACGACATATGCGATGGCCTACAAGATGCCCTGCGATCCCACTGGGGCGGCGGTGCCTACGCCCAAGTCGTAGACGGCGGCACAATCTCAGTCGGCGACGAGGTAACCCTCACCCCACCCTCTGAGAGCAACTGAATTTTGTGATTTGCCAATACAACCTCTTGTGCTAAGTTCAAACCTATAAGTCATAAAGAAGATAATCAGCAACGGAGAGAAACATGCCAAAGTTATCTCAACAAAAATCGCCTTCGCCAAATGTGATGGAAGCTGCTGAAAAAGTAGCAGAGGCAGCCTTTGGGGTCAATCCTTCCCCAAAGAAGCTAGGCGAAGCAATGTATGACTTCGAAATGGAAGTTCGCAAAGACGAATCGAATAAGCAGCAATGATGTGGTTCAACATTATCGCAACTGTTACTGCTTCGGCAGCTCTTCTTACGGCCCTTGCTACTCTATGGCAGGTGAGGCTAGCTAGTAAAGATCTAAGCCCATATCAATTTGCAAGAATTGCAACCGCTTCTGAGCGTACGGCGAACACCTTAGAGACTTACACAACCAAATTCGAAAGCCAAGAAGAAGATAACCCAATTTAGGAGATACACCATGCCTAACTATGAAATCCGCTATGACTTCCGTTGTCCGCCGGGCATCTGCCCTGTGGGGCCAGCCGATCTTTATGAGGCTGCATTAGAGCAGTGCGAGTGGGCTGAGTCGCTTGGCTTCACACGGGTTACAATCTCTGAACATCACGGCTCAGATGATGGCTATCTTCCATCGTTGGTGGCTATGGGGTCGGCGATAGCGGCTCGCACCTCCAAGATGCGCATACGACTGGGGGCGATCATCGTTTCGCTTCACGACCCGCTCCGTCTTGCTGAAGACCTTGCAGTGCTAGACAACATCAGTCGCGGTCGCTTGGAGATTGTCATCGCCAACGGCTATGTACCTTCAGAGTTTGCCATGTTCGATGTAAAGCTCTCAGATCGGGTCAAGCTCGTGACTGAGGCTGTTGAAGCTATCAAAGGTGCTTGGACAGGCGAGCCTTTTGAATACAGAGGGCGGACGGTGCGAGTTACGCCGAAGCCTTGCCAAAACCCTCGCCCGCCTATCGTTCTGGGTGGTGCGTCAGAAGGGGCAGCCCGCCGTGCCGCACGCATCGCAGATGATTTCATGCCTACGATGCCGCAGTTCTGGGATTTCTATCGTGACGAGCTTCAAAAGCAAGGCAAACCTGACCCCGGACCTCTGATGCAAGGGGCCAATATGTATCTGCATGTCACCAACAATGTGGAACGCACTTGGGAGCAGATTGCCCCGCACGCTCTTCACGAGATGAACTCTTACGGGCAGTGGGCTGCCGAAGCAGAATCTGCGACGGGCTATCAACCTGTGGACAACATAGAGATGCTGAAGGGAATGGGCATGCACAAGATTTTGACGCCCGCTGAGACGGTGGAGCTTGTGAGTGCTGTGCCAGATGACGGAGCTGTCTTATTTCATCCTCTTATGGGAGGGTTAGACCCTGAGATCGCGTGGGAGAATTTGCGCCTGTTCGAGTCGGAGGTTTTGCCACATGTGAAGTAGGCAATGTGAAGGAGGTGCCTACCTGAAGCGAGGTGTTTACCTGAAGCCTTGGGCTATGTGCTCGTGCCACCAAGCGGGAGCGTTATCCGTGAGGTTAGGTAGGTGAGAATAGTCATGCCAGCGAGTGATCATGCCGTCATGTACTTCCATTACCGAGGTGAAGGGATGATCTATGACTTCGCCTGTGTGGAAGACCCAAGTTTCGGTGTGCTCGGTCACTACGACGTCGCCTTCTGCGACCAAGTGCTTGGGGAAATGCCAATAGTTTTCCAAAGGTTCAATGCCCAACTTCAAACGGGAGATGATTTCTGCAGGGCCTGTTGCCCCTTGAGCATCTAGCCCCACATCAGTGTAGTGAGAGTCTTCGGTGAAGAAAGTCGCCATCTTCTCCCAGTTGCGGCGAAAATGCGCGTCCCAATAACGCTCAACGACTTGCTTATTGCGGGCTTCGTGCGTTCCCATTTTGGTCTCCCTTTTGATTTGTAGGTATTGCTTTTTTGTGTTATTTTGGCGTCTAGCTTTGTTTTGTGGTTTTGTCTTGTAGCTTCGTCTTGATTTTTGCCTGAGATTATCTCTAAGGCGCGCTTCAGTTTAGTTCAGTCTGCTTCTTGCCAGACGCAAAGAATTCCCCACAACACACAGAGATGACAAGCTCATTGCCCCGGCTGCGGCCACAGGAGGTAATACGCCCGTAGCTGCGAGTGGAAGCAAAGCGGCATTGTAGATGCAAGCCCAGATGAGATTTGCCACGATAGTAGACGAAGTCCTGCAGGCGATTTCTATAGCTTTGACTGCTTTGCTGAAATCGCTACCGATAATGGTGATGTCGCTAGCTTCGGCGGCTATGTCTGCTCCGTCTGAGAGGGCTATCCCCACATCGGCTTTGGCCAGTGCTGCCGCATCGTTTACCCCATCGCCAATCATAGCAACCGTGTGGTTGGCTTCCTGCAGACGGTTTACCTCGGCGAGTTTGTCTTCGGGGAGGCATTCTGCGATAACTTTTTCCAGATTTAATTGCTTAGCCACATGCTGCGCGCCTGCTTGTGAATCGCCTGTTGCCATAGTTACAGAGATGCCGAGCGACTTCATATCTGCCACAGACTGGGGCGCGCCTGCGCGTAGCTCGTCGGCACAGATGATGAGGCCTTTGGCCGGGGGAGCCTTTGTTGGTGCGCTGGTGGGATTGAGGTTTATATCAGTGTCTTGAAAGTTGATGTCGGTAGGGTTGGGTAGGCGGTTGCTGTGGGGATGCTGGTGGTTGCCTTCGGAGTTTTTGTTGTCCCAGCCGACGAAGACGCTTGCGAAACCCTCGTTGGCAGCTGAAAGAGCGGCTTGTTCTAAATCGCCGTGGATATCAGAGAACAAACTGCTCGCTCCCAAAGCAGCGATGCTGCCATTTTTGAACTCGGCTATGACGCCTGCGCCTGGGGTTTCCACAAAGCTGTTGAAGATGTGTTCATTTGTAGTCTTGAGTTTTTCACCATTTTCTTCTCGCTGACTAACTTGTTCTCGTGCGATTGCCTGCGATAAAGGATGCAGCGATTTTTCTGCGAGAATCGATGCGATTTCAAGCACTTCGTCTGTTTCAAACATCTCGCTTGTCTCAGACATCTCGCTTGACTCAGATATCCCGCTCACTTCAATCGCCCTAACAGAAGGGCGACCATAGGTGAGCGTGCCTGTTTTGTCTACAACTGCGGTGTCAATATGGCGTGACGCTTCCCACACATTGCCGCTTCTAATGATGATGCCTTCTCTGGCCGCCCGTCCCACGCCTGCCACTATTGCTGTGGGTGTTGCGAGCCCCAAAGCGCACGGGCAAGCCACAACCAGCACGGCAACCCCTGCGGCAATCGCAGTGCTTGTTCCCTCGCTTGCCAGCAACCATCCGATGAAGGTGGCGAGGGCCGAGGCGATAACTGCTGGAACGAAAATGGCACTGGCACGATCTACCAGTCGCTGCACGGGGGCGCGGGAACGCTGAGCTTCTTCCAGTAGTCGCATGACCTGTGCGTGGGCAGTTTCGGCACCAACTCGCCGGGCTTCAACCACCAGCAGTCCAGTGGTATTCAGCGTGGCACCTGTGACTTCATCGCCGGGTTGTGCTGCCACTGGAATCGGCTCGCCAGTGAGGAACGACTGATCGATAGCGGAGTGTCCCGATACGACTACGCCATCGGTGGCTACTCTTTCGCCCGGTCGCACCACGAAGCGCATTCCAACCGCAAGGTGTTCAGTTGGAATGTCGGTGCCGTCTTCTAGGCGTGCTGTGGTGACGCTGAGTTTGGCGAGCGAAGCAACCGCATTTTGTGATCTGGTCTGGGCGCGCCCTTCCAGCCAGCCGCCGAGACGCACGAAGACGATGATCGTGGATGCCATCGTGAAGTGGATGTCGCCGCCGTTGCCTGACGCTATCGCCCAAATCGACCAGCCCCAAGCCACAAGCACGCCCAGCGATATGAGCGTGTTCATGTTGGGAGTGCGGGCCGGTATGCTCAACCATCCGTCTTGTAGGATTGGCCATCCCACGCCCCACACCACCGCTGTGGAAAGTGCACCGAGTAGCCAGTCTTGATTGAGCGCAGAAGAGTCGGGAAGTAGCCAAACGACCCAACCTAAAGCAGCAGCTACCGCTCCAAAGAGTAAAGTCAGTCCTTCACGGCGACCAGAAGCGGCTGGTGTGTGACACGAGGGCGGGGCGTCATCTTGGGCTTTCACCCCTTGAGATTTATCACGTGTCAAGGACATGAGATAACGAAATTCTACCTCAAAAGCCCAACTTCTCTGGCACGCAAGTTTCTCTTGCACACGAGCCTGTGGAAAACTAAACTTAGTTGCAGTATGACATCTGAAATAGAAGTGCCTGGTGTTTCATTTGCCGATGAGCTCGACCCGCCCGAGTTCGTGCCTGCCAGAATGCTCACTCAGTTCCTTTATTGTTCAAGGTTGTTCTATCTTGAGTGGGTCAATCAGCAGTGGGACGACAACTTCCACACAGCGCAAGGCGAATATGTCCACCGGGCTGTCGACAGAATAGGAGGTGCCGCGCCAGCACCAGACGATGACAACCCGTTTCTGGAAGCTAGATCGCTGAAGTTGTCGTCTGAGAAACTTGGATTGGTAGCCGTGGTCGACCTAGTGGAAGGCAAAGACGGCGAAGTCCATCCAGTTGATTACAAGAAAGCCAAACTCCCCAAAGATTTAGCCTTGCAGACTTGGGAGTCGCATCGGGCACAGCTTTGTGTGGCGGGTTTGTTGTTGCGTGAGGCGGGCTATGTGTGCACCAGCGGCAGCATCTATTATGCGGGTAGCAAGCGCAGAGTGGAAGTAAATTTTGACGAAGAGCTGATCGACCAGACGATGTCGGCTTTGGAGGAGTTGCGCGAGACTGCCAGTCTGCCTGAAGCACCGCCGCCGTTGGTCGACAGTCCCAAATGTCCTGACTGTTCGCTGGTGGGTATCTGTCTACCCGATGAAGTTAATCTTCTAGCTGAAATTTCTAAGGAGACGCCTCGCCGTCTGGTGCCTCGCGATCCGCAATCTCGCCCCGTGTATGTTACGGGGCAGGGGATGAGAGTAGGTAAAGCCAAAGGCCGACTGCAGATCAAAAAAGACAGAGAAGTCGTTCAAGAAGTGCGCTTGTTGGATGTCTCCCAGCTTTGTCTTTACGGTAATGTGCAGGTGTCTTCGCAATGCATTCGTGAGTTGATGGGCAGGGATGTGCCAATTTGCTGGTTCAGTTTCGGCGGATGGTTTGCTGGTATGGCGACTGGGTTGCCTTCCAAGCATGTGGAGTTGCGGCGGCGACAGGTGGGTCGTTCCAGCGTGGGCAGGATGGACATTTCTAGAGCAATCGTGCGCTCCAAGATTCTTAACTCTCGCACTTTGTTGCGCAGAAATTTCAAGATAGGCGATGAAACTGAGCATCAGCGAACGTTGGCTTCGCTCAAATATCTGGGGAAAAAGGCTGAGACTGCGCCCACCATTCCAGAACTTATGGGTATTGAGGGGGCGGCCGCACGGGATTATTTCTCGTCTTTTAACTCTATGCTTCGTGGTGAGCACGGCTTGCCCGGTCGGCCGTTTTCGTTTGAGGGGCGCAACCGCCGTCCGCCTTTGGATCCGATCAACTGTCTTTTATCGTATTGCTATGCGTTGTTGACGAAGGAATTGACGGTTGTAGCCCATGCCATTGGGTTTGACCCTTATATCGGTTTCTTCCATAAGCCTCGGTTCGGGCGACCTGCGCTGGCCCTGGATTTAGCTGAGGAGTTTCGTCCACTGGTGGCAGATTCTGTGGTGATCACTCTTATCAACAATGATGAAATTAGGGCTTCTGACTTTGTGGTTCGCTCCGAAGGGGTTGCGCTGACTGATGCTGGGAAGAAAAAAGTTTTGGGGGCATATGAGCGGCGTTTGGATGTGGAAATCATCCATCCGGTGTTTGATTACAAAATCACCTATCGTCGCGTATTCGAACTTCAGGCTCGGCTATTGGCTGCTACGCTGTTGGATGAAGTGGCAGAATACACACCGTTTTCAACTCGATGATGAAATCTTCTTTCCTAGCGGCTTTGTTGGTGCTGTGTCTTGTGGCGGTGGCGTGTGGAAGTGACGACGGCGACGATACCGAAAACACTGATAGCACCGAAAACACTGCTAGCACCGTCTCCTCAAGTAGCCTCGCAGTCTCTGGCAGTGTTACCACCGCTAGTCCGTCATCAGCTAGTCCGTCATCAGATCTTTCTGCAGATGTTCAAGAGTTGAAACTCGGCTATATCCTTCCTCTAACAGGTAGTTTGGCGTATTTGGGCGATGCCATGGAAAGAGGGGCCACCCTTGCCGTTGAAGAGATAAATCAGGTAGGGATTCAAAGGATAGATATGCTCGCGGGCGACTCTGGCACTAATGCTGATGTTGCCAACAACACGGCGGACAATCATTTGGCGGAGGGTGTTCAAGGCATTATTGGGGCGGGCGCGTCAGCCGTCTCGTTGGCTATCATCGACAAAATCACAGGCGTGGGTATTCCGATGATCGCTGCGTCCAACACATCACCGACTTTCACAACTTATGATGATGGCGGGCTTTATTTTCGCACAATCGCTTCAGATGTGCTCCAGAGCAGAGTCATCGCCGATCTAATTACTGAAGATGGCGCACGCAGAGTTGCTGTAATGTATCGTGCTGATGCCTACGGGAAGGCTCTGGCTGATGCTTCTGAGGTAAGTCTTGTGGATAATGGACTGGAATCTGCTGGCACGTTTGCTTTAGATCCCGAAGGTAGCACTTTCGCATCTGAAGTTCAAGAGGTTGTCGCTTCGGGGGCTGATGCTGTGATTTTGATTGCATTTTCGGAAGGGGGGCGGATCATCGCCGAGATGATTGAGGCGGGAATTGGCCCAAATGAAATCACCTTGTATGTGACGGCTGGTCTGGCTACTGAAGATCTCTCGGAACTTGTCAATCCTGACGATCCTTCTTTCGTTCAAGGCATCAGGGGAACGCGAATCGGCGAAAGCGAATCGGACGAGCAGACATTTAGAGAGAGATTTGCTGAATTTGCGCCAGGAGTGGACGATGCTTATGCTCCTGAAGCCTATGATGCGGTCGTGATTTACGCCTTGGCTGCTCTTGTGGCTGGGAGTAATCAGGCCGAGGATTTTGCGGCTGAGATAAATGATGTAACGCGTGGTGGCACAAAATGCTCGTCGTATGCAGATTGCGCCGAGTTGGTGATGGCTGGGGAAGATATCGACTATGAAGGGGCGGCTGGTTCGCTGGATTTCATTGATGCTGGTGAGCCGAGCGTGGCCACCTTTGACATTTTAGAGTTTGATGAGGCTGGAGAAATCGTAGTGGTGTCGTCTCGGACGCTGAGGGGTTGAGTTTTGAGCAGGAACACATATCTTGTTGCCTATGATATTTGCGGTGATGAGAAGCGTTTGAGGCAAATCCACAAATGCATGTGCGGGTATGGCTACTCTCTGCAGTACTCGGTGTTCTTGTGCTCGCTTGATCAGGTTGAGTTGATTGACCTGAAGATGGAAGTAAGCGAAATCATGAATCACGGGGACGACAGCGTGATGATAGTGGCATTAGGCCCTTCAGAGACAGCAGTGGAGAGTCATTTTGAATTCATGGGAGTTACCCCTCCAAAATTCGAGGAAGGATCTGTTATCGTCTAGAGAGGAGAGGGGCGGATGGCTTCTGGATGGCTGGTTACGGCAAAAGAGAAAACTCGCCAGTGGTTTTGAAAATGTAAAAGGGGATTTTGCCGGGTTTACGGGGGTTGTGGGGGATTCTTGTGAAATTTCGAGGGACTTCTGCGAGAGGTCATGTGGCAACACCCTTTCTAGCGACCTCTCGTTGTCTGCTATGATAGGGCAAAGGAGGGGCCACGCACCTTGGCAACATATTTTTAAAACAAAAAATCCCTCACTTCTCGCAAATGGCAAATTTCCCCCAAGCCAAATGCGACCAACAAAGAGAGGGGTTTCGGGGGGCGGTCAGCCCCCCCTTCATTGAAGAAAAACGCGATTTTAGTGACTAACCTATGCACTCAGTTGTTTCGGGGGGCGGTCAGCCCCCCCTTCATTGAAGAAAAACGCGATTTTAGTGACTAACCTATGCACTCAGTTGTTTCGGGGGGCGGTCAGCCCCCCCTTCATTGAAGAGGGTTCTTAGATGTGCGTGCTGTGGAGTGCTCGGATGTTTCGGGGGGCGGTCAGCCCCCCCTTCATTGAAGAGTTACCTCCTTACACACGCCCTGGGTGGACGGTGACGTTTCGGGGGGCGGTCAGCCCCCCCTTCATTGAAGAGCTGACTGAAGATGTGCCTGCTGTGATAGCCCCTATGTTTCGGGGGGCGGTCAGCCCCCCCTTCATTGAAGATCTGCGGTGTAGTTGTGTTCGCTTTCGCACTGGCGGAGTTTCGGGGGGCGGTCAGCCCCCCCTTCATTGAAGATATGTTTCGCCGCCGTCCTCTTCGGTATAGGGCGGGGTTTCGGGGGGCGGTCAGCCCCCCCTTCATTGAAGAGTTGCCATAGGTGGTCTCCTATCGGTTGTCGGGTTTAGTTTCGGGGGGCGGTCAGCCCCCCCTTCATTGAAGATTGGATGTGCGTGTTGTGGAGTGTGGGGATTGGGGTTTCGGGGGGCGGTCAGCCCCCCCTTCATTGAAGAGGGCTTACCGCCAGCCCCCCAGCCAAGCCGCAAGAAGTTTCGGGGGGCGGTCAGCCCCCCCTTCATTGAAGACCCTGCTTTGCTGCGCCGCTCCGCCGGGTTCATCCCAGTTTCGGGGGGCGGTCAGCCCCCCCTTCATTGAAGAACTTCTTCATCGGCAGAAAGGCGAACTCATGGCGAACGTTTCGGGGGGCGGTCAGCCCCCCCTTCATTGAAGAGTCTCGGCTGTCGAATACGCCTTTCGGTAGTGGGCGTTTCGGGGGGCGGTCAGCCCCCCCTTCATTGAAGAGGGGTGGCGGCGCGACAGGTGGCGGGAAGACGCCCCGTTTCGGGGGGCGGTCAGCCCCCCCTTCATTGAAGAGCCATAGGGCCCGACTTCTGACCACTCATGGTCGAGTTTCGGGGGGCGGTCAGCCCCCCCTTCATTGAAGACTCGCTTGCGGCGTTTGAGCCAGCGGAGTGCGCCTGTGTTTCGGGGGGCGGTCAGCCCCCCCTTCATTGAAGACCGCCTCAGCAGGTGTTATGTTTAGCTGCTCTGCTGTTTCGGGGGGCGGTCAGCCCCCCCTTCATTGAAGAGTTCCAACGCCAGAACTGCCTAGGAGCTTCACCGGGGTTTCGGGGGGCGGTCAGCCCCCCCTTCATTGAAGAAGATACTCCATTCGTATTCGCTCCATTGTTCTATTTGTTTCGGGGGGCGGTCAGCCCCCCCTTCATTGAAGAGTCTCTATAATCCCGACACTCTCGCTGCAGTAAATACTGTTTCGGGGGGCGGTCAGCCCCCCCTTCATTGAAGAGCCAACTGACGCCATTCTTTGCTTTCACCACATATGTTTCGGGGGGCGGTCAGCCCCCCCTTCATTGAAGAGCCGAAACATCAATACCAACCCACCTACGCCCGTGCGTTTCGGGGGGCGGTCAGCCCCCCCTTCATTGAAGACGGTGGATGGCAGCCCGATTGATGAGATGGCAGTATGTTTCGGGGGGCGGTCAGCCCCCCCTTCATTGAAGATAGAAGTGGGGGGGGGGCGTGCCAGCCTTGGCGTTTGCGGTTTCGGGGGGCGGTCAGCCCCCCCTTCATTGAAGAGCATTCTGAGTTGCGGTCGCGTTTTAGTTGGGGTGGTTTCGGGGGGCGGTCAGCCCCCCCTTCATTGAAGAGCTTCTATTAGCTGCGCAGAGAGCGAGCGGTATATAGTTTCGGGGGGCGGTCAGCCCCCCCTTCATTGAAGATATCTTTAGCTGCGATGAGACCTATGAAGAACCGAGGTTTCGGGGGGCGGTCAGCCCCCCCTTCATTGAAGAAGGCACAGCTAGATTAGACACCAGCAACAGAAACAGTTTCGGGGGGCGGTCAGCCCCCCCTTCATTGAAGACGTGTTAGTTGTGAATCCCAAGTGTCTAGTAGCGTGTTTCGGGGGGCGGTCAGCCCCCCCTTCATTGAAGATGAGCCATAGCCAGCCTGCTGCTAGCAGTAGCACATCGTTTCGGGGGGCGGTCAGCCCCCCCTTCATTGAAGATGTACTCCATCTGCGATTCAACACATTACCACACTCGGTTTCGGGGGGCGGTCAGCCCCCCCTTCATTGAAGAGCCAAGAGAACCAAACCATTACCAAAATCGTAAAGATTGTTTCGGGGGGCGGTCAGCCCCCCCTTCATTGAAGATCAGTCTCCGTTCTTGTCGTGAATTGGGTTATTGCTGTTTCGGGGGGCGGTCAGCCCCCCCTTCATTGAAGAACAGTTTGCGTGGGGATTGTGGTCGTTGTCGTAGTCGGTTTCGGGGGGCGGTCAGCCCCCCCTTCATTGAAGATTTTGGGGAATTTTTTAGGGCGATTTTCTGGGCTTGTTTCGGGGGGCGGTCAGCCCCCCCTTCATTGAAGAATACTCCTGGTTGTAAAAAGAAGTGGTGGTGTCGTGTTTCGGGGGGCGGTCAGCCCCCCCTTCATTGAAGACTGAGAGTGCAGCCCCGACCCGACGGCCGTAGCGTTGAGTTTCGGGGGGCGGTCAGCCCCCCCTTCATTGAAGAAAGTTCTTCTCGCTGACGATGTGGCCACTCGCTCTAACAGTTTCGGGGGGCGGTCAGCCCCCCCTTCATTGAAGAATTCGCACCCGACCATTCTAACACCTGCGGTTGAGTTTCGGGGGGCGGTCAGCCCCCCCTTCATTGAAGACATCGTAAATCCTTAGCAACGATTTCGGGGGATGCGTTTCGGGGGGCGGTCAGCCCCCCCTTCATTGAAGGCACGCGTCATCCAGCGTGACTTTCCACTGATTGAGTGTTTCGGGGGGCGGTCAGCCCCCCCTTCATTGAAGGCAGCCCTGCTGGTCTGGCAGCTATCGGCAGATGGAACGTTTCGGGGGGCGGTCAGCCCCCCCTTCATTGAAGGAAACCGACCAGCACCAGACCTGCGCCGAACACCGCGTTTCGGGGGGCGGTCAGCCCCCCCTTCATTGAAGCTCTAAGTCATAGTCGTAATCTAGATCGAAGATTGGCATGCCTACTATTTCAGGGGCACTCTCGAAAGGTACCCAGTTAGTGCTCCAGTCGCCAGATTTGATGCCTTCTACGAGTTCCTCTAGCGAGATGTCTCCGTAGTCGCCTGCCGCCCACGCTCGGATAGCAAGGTCATTTTTAGATGGCACCCGCCCCTTATCAAATAACTCTCTAATGTCCTCCTGAGAGTCGTCCCATTTCGGGGCACCCAGCACGCCCATCAGCGGAACCTGAAATAGCGGCGGACTATATCACACGGCTCACAGCCGATACTCAGATAGATATTATCTTCTGTTTTTTCAGCGACCATCATTATCCTGCCTTCACATTCTTCGCAGAACATTTGGTCGCTGAGAAGCATCAAGAATGCTTTCGCGTAGATTTCCCAGCTTGGCGAGAGCCACATAATATTCCCGCAACCTGCCCGTGTCTTATTCACTCGGTCGATGAAGGCTGGCATCGCTGCTGATGCTAATGCTTGCTGCCATGTCATCCGCTTCCGCACGGCTACGGGTGGTCTGTCCATGCTCATATATTTCGCGGCTTCAGCGGCGGTAAGTGCGTCGCTCATAGCACCAGACTAGCCTAGGCTTCGCGCTCTAGGAGTATCCGCACGATAGCTGACGATTCGCGGTATTCGTCGTTGGTGTAGAGTGTGAAGCCGCAGATTGTGCTTCCTGTTGCTGAGCCTGCTACTAGGTCGAAGGTGATGTTGGGGCCAGACACATCGCCTTCCCTTAGCAGAGCACCGGGTCTAGCGTGGGGGCTAAGGTCTGGTGCTAGTTGCGCTATGGTCGTGTCTGCTACAGTGAGGTTCCGCCACGATAGCTCCCGCAGGTCTGGGTTAGTGACATGGCTGGTCGGTATCGATACCGTGTTTCGGGGGGCGGTATGCCCCTCCTTCATTGAAGGGGCGAGAAGTTGTGGGCGGTGTTCGAGTCGTATGGTCTGCAGAAGATGAAGCTGCCGGCTGGACCGAAGCCTACCTACACACAAGCGGCTGCACGCTACGGCGATTGCATCGTGAAGACCACGCGGCATGTGACTGCTATTGTGGGTGGCGTGGTGCGCGATACATATGACACGCGCTGCTACGATTGGTGCGACTATCATGGTGCCGGTTGCGGCGATGCGATCTGCGAGACGGTGGAGCCGCGCGAGCGTAAGGCAACGATGGTCTTCGCTATCGGATAGGCAACACCGACAGAAAGGAATTTGAGATATGGCAAGCCCTGTTGTAGAGCACGCGGAGAGGATTTTCACCGTTGTTACCGATGAGCCGATGAAGAAGGTGGGCTATTGGCTGTGCCCGGTTTGCGGCACTTTCAAAGCTGAGCTAGAAGTAACGCAGTCGCAGAATGTTCACGATGATCGGGTGGTGGCGTCTTGGCGTGCGCGCCAGCCGGATGATTGGGATAGGAGTTGGCGTTTGACACACACGGATTGGGATCTCACGCTGTATCGTTTGATGAGCACGCTTGTCTATCCGCATATGCGGTCGTGTATTAATCCGCCCAAAAGAAATCCAGAGTAGAGGTTGCGGTTTTCGTTTCGGGGGGCGGTCAGCCCGCTCACGGGAGATCCTAAGAAGATGTTCCGCTAGTTCTTTAGTAAAGTTTTGTTCCACTACCTTTGTGAAAAGGTATCTGCTAGTTCGCAATACAAGGTTTCTAAAGCTGAATATAACTCGACCAATCCTTCGATTCCTTCTGTAATCGCTGAGAATTCTTCAAATTTCATTACGATAGATTTAATATCGGAGCAGATACCTTGGAGAATCTCAGTGCACTCGGCTAAAAGGTTTTCATCTGTTTCTAACTGTATAGACAAGACAGTATTTGTACTTGATATGTTAAATTTTACTAATCTTGGTTCGCTCAACGGTTCATTTTCAAAGGTATTTAAATTTTGGCATGCTTCAGAAAAGTCTAATATTGTTTGAGTAAAATCTAATAGATCTCTTATGAGTTCAGCAGATAGGCAAAACCATCTTGCAGTGTCTCCTAGGATACCAGCATCAGTAAGGAATTCACCAAAATTACTGCTAACATAATTTTCTAAAAACCAAATTGGAAAGTCAGTGACCCTGCTTTGCAATTCTGTGATTTCTAAACAAATGCCATCGTAGTCAGCTGCACATTTTTCCCATAGCTCCATATTAGGAATGCCAGATCTATTCTGTACTGGCCGTATGTAACTTAGAGGTAAGTCTATTCTATTCTGTAAGAATTCAATGCGTAATGTCCCTTCAAAATTTTCTTCACTCCAAAGTTGCGAGCAGCGTTCATCGATTTCTTCTGTTGAATCGATGAATTCAAATGCATCTGAAACATAGCATACTATCTTTCTTATATCAAACCAAAGAGAACTGAAATAAGACTCCTCTGGTTCTTTGAGTTCTGTTCGCAAAATAGTGAAATTATCGCAGACTTACAAAAACACTGGGGGACATTCGGAGAATTCATCTTGAATACCTAGGTTATTTCCGCAAGTTTCTTCTGTTTCCACATATTTTGACAGCACTTCGGCTATCTCCGAAGTTTGTTCAGCAGGTAGGTTTTCTAGCTCCTCAGATAGCTGTGTGAGTTGTTGCTGTGTTAGCCATACAGGAGTAGGTGAGTTGGGAGCATCAGGTGAAAACTGAGTTAGTAGAAATTTGACAAGCAGAGTGCTTGGATCGTCAGGCGTTGCTTCATCTCTAGCAGCTTGAGCAGCCCTTTCAAGTAGAATAGATTCTGCTGAAGGTGTTTCGCTGGGCAATGTTGAAGTGCTGGCAGTAGAAGTCGTGGGAGCTGAAGTCGTGGTTTCGGAGATTGTGCTGGTAGTTGAAACTAGGGGGGCACTTGGCGGTACACTAGACGGAGAAAGAGTAGATTGATCTTCAGATGCAACTGGCTTGGTAGCATCTGTGCATCCAGCCAAGAGTAGACAGCCTACCAACATGGCCAAGACGGCTCTGTATAACAGTGACGAGGCTAGATGTGGCATGAAGTGTCAGTCTATTGGAGGTATTCTGTTGTTGGTAGAGGGGTTGCTCAGTAGACAATTGCTTGCTAGACAATAGCTTGGTAGGAAATATTGGATTTTAGTTTCTAGGTTGCCCCATCTAGTCTCGTTAGCTACTCTCGCTATTTGTTTTCCAGATTATTCTTGGGGGGCTGAAGGTTCCGTATCCGCCTTGGTCTGATCTGCGAATTTGTGATTGCAGGATTTGGAATATGCCCCATGACGGATACCAATCACTGCGCTTGCTGGGAGTTGAGTCTGTGGCTTGTGCTAAAATGGCGGCTACTGATCCCGGTCCTGCAGGGCGCAACCAGAGGGGCCATGTGTATGCGCCTTGTTTCCAACCTCCTGAACATCCTACGGTAAGTGTTCTTTTACCGTCTTGCCTAGAAAAAACTGGATGGGTGCTGATTCCTAGTATTGCTAGAGCTTCTGAACCAGGATTGGTGTATTTTGTGGTAGTAGATGGATTAGAAGCTGAAAGAGCGTAGATACGATCATCCACTACATCCCACATCAACGAGTCAAGTTTACTCTTATACGGCCAAGGTCCGACAAGAGCTTCGTTTAGGTCGTCCTCAATTACGGAACAAAGAATTTCTTGCGCCATACTGAAGAATTTCTGTTGCCCGGCCGTGAAATAGAAATCGCTAGGTTTAGCTACATCGTTGTTGTCATAGCTACCTTCGGCGACCAGTGCTGTGGCGAATTCATTACCAATTTGTCCATTTGCTGATTTGAGATATTTGCGAACACTTTCTGGAGAAAATTTTGCCTTCTCCATCTCAGCTTTAGAACCGAACTTAGGTGAAATCGCAGGGCTTTTTGCCCACTTGGGGCAGACTGCTAATGCCTGCTGGATGATTGTTTCTACTGAGAAATCTTTATCTACTATGGCGTGGGGGATCACATCGTTGGACCACCAGAGTTTGGGTTGGTGGGGTTCGTCTGCGAAAAGTACCTGAACTCCTAAAGCTGCGAAAAAGCCTAGGGGGTTGGTGCCAGCCAGCCCGGTTAGGTGGGTGCCTTCGTACTGTTGTGTCATCAGCCGACCTCTCTTGCGCTTTGGCGGTGGTCTGCTAGGCGGAAGATTGCTTCTAGCCACGCTAGACCGTGATGACCGTATTTTGCACTGAGCCGCCAGAAGCGGTCGGCTCCTTCTAGGGCCATCGTAGTGGGAGCTAAATCTGAGCATGCTTCCATTTGATGATCTTCAAAGGTGTATTCCAAGGGTTGTGGGTCGGCATCTTCGGGAATAATGGGAATGGGGCGAGCCCATCCGTGGTGGGTAGCGATGAGGTGAAGAACTAGGTCGGGGTCGTGGGCTTCATCTAGTACCTTCGGGTTTGATTCAATTAGAGCGATGCTTGCCATCTCGTGGCGCATGCCTTTTGGATACCGCCATACAGTTTTTGTATCTGAAAGAGATTTGGCTAGCGGCTCGTCAAGATCTGCCCATAATACTGGGTCGCCTCCTACTAGTTGAAGCTGAAATCTGGGATCTACTTTGCCTAGGTCGTGCAGTCTGCCAGCCAATCGCATATCGTCTTGAAGTGACTGTGGCAGACCGAGGCGTTTAGCGAATTCCGCCACTAGATTTCCTAAACCATCCATGTGTTGCTTAAGAGTCACTCCGGTTCCAGTGCACGATTGCACTTCGTCTGATCCTTCAATCGTGGCTGGGTCTACTTTGGCTTTATGAGTTTTAGGGTCGTGCTCAACCAGAATCAGATACTTTGACTCCTCGATATTGTGCATGCCGAACCCGTTTTGAAGTAGCTGACTGGCCCATTTGGATTCTGGACGGTCTGTATCACTCTTCAACACTTCTAGCCATTCTTCGGCTTTTTCTCCAGGAGTAAAATCGCTCTCTTCCGATGGAATTGATGGTGCGTCCTTATAGATTCGGTTGTCCAAGCGAAGAGTGAGGCGATGCATATAGGCTGCTTGAGCTGCATCGCCCAGGTCGCGAACAGGTTCGCTGGAGGTTGGATCCCAGTTGTCATTGCTCAAGCCGCCTCGGTCTGGGTTCAAGATGATTACATCTCCGGGGCGAATGTCTTTAGAGGTGTTTAGTGGCTTGGCACCTTCTGTGTGGCCTTCCCATTTCACACATCTCCATTTGTGGGGATTTTCTTCGGTGTTTTCACCATCTTTCGGTTTCTGTTTTGTTTGGGCTGGCAACTCATCTTCGGCCCTCATCGTTCCTACATCTGCTACTGGGTCTTCATCGGCTGTATTCCCAGGCCCCAAAGCCAACCACGATTTAGCTGCTCTGATTGGAACCTGCAGGTACTCGGCTGGACGAGGGGGAACTAGGCGCAGAGCTTCGTTTGAGTGATCCCATCTCCACACCAGTGAGACATCAGAGTTGGGGGAGGTCTCCATTCCGTGCAAGAACGCATCAATTCCAGGTTGAATTATTGGTTCTGGGTTCGTCTGTGCCCAGGCTTCTATGTGCGTGTTCAAGAGTAGTGGGGCTTGTAGGGGAGGGGCAGAGGTTTCGTCTGGGAAGTTAGTCAAGGTTCCGAAGCGAGGAATTGCAATCTCTGCTTCAGGTTCAGGAGATTCACCTGCGGAGAGGTCGCTGTTGTATTGAGCGTTTTCGTGCGTTATGCTTGCTTCGTCATTTGGCGCATCCATGCCAGCTTGTGTTCCGACATTGAATGGGTTGCCAATTCCATATCGCTCAGCTAGTTCATTCCATGTTGCTTTGACCGAATCGCCATACACAAAGTCTGGTTTTTTAGATTTGATGTCAGACTTCACGCCGAGAATCCAAGCTTGGGCGGGGGAGCCAGAACGCATCTCATAGGTGCCTCGGCGATCTAGGCGGCCGAATCGCTGTTTGAGGCTGTCGATAGGGGAGCACTCGGTTATGAGGCAGTCAAAGCTGAAGTCGGCCCCGACCTCAATCGCTTGAGTGGCGACCACGAAGCTGGGGTGGTTACTTTCATCTGAAGCGTCTGAATTGGCGTCTGGGTCGACAAGCTGCTCAATCTCTTCTAGTACTTTTTCGCGGTCTAATGGTCTCATCCTGCCCGTAATTAGATGAGAGTCATAGTCTGCATCAACCAAGGCTTGATTGACTGCCCTGGCAGTGAGCACACGATTGACTATCACTCCTACGCTCCTGACACCTTCAGGCAGATCTTTTTTGGCTAGCTTCAGAACTTCGTCGGGGATAGCTACTTCTGGTGGCTTGGAAGAACTCGTTTCTCGGAGTTGGGCAAACTTCAGTGCCTCCACCCGCTGGCGGAGAGTTGCTGAGCTAGCAAGGTCTTCAGGGATTAGGCGAAATGGTTCGGCCTTACTCGTTGCCGGTGTTGCTGACATTTCTACAATGTGGAACTTGCGAGAGGGGAGTGCTTCACCGTGATTCAGGCTGTGTACTGCTGAAAGGGTTTCGGCAAAAGGCTTAGCCAAATGCACCTCATCTAAAATCACCAAGCAGTCGTTGCCGGCTAGCCCTGCATGAACGGATCGCATCTTCTGTGTAACGCCGTAGCCCCGAAACAAGAGGCGGGAACCGAATTGATCGACTGTAGAAACGAGCACCCAAGGTAAATCGGGACGATGTGCCCATTCGCTGTCTATGGGAATGCCACCTCTGAGGGTGGTAGTGCCTAGCAGAGATATGTCGTGGTCAGAGTTGCCCCCTGTGATGTCGGCGATACGGTCTTTGATTTGTTTCAAGACACCGGTTTCCGCATCAGCTACTTTTTCTTGTATCTCCTTGGCTCGCTCATAAACTTGATCCACGATGATCCTGCGGTCTACAACAAAAATGACACGTCTAGGGAATTGCTCGGGATTGACGGCTAAAGCGAAGATAGCTGTATCTAGCACCGAAGTCTTTCCTGAACCAGTTGGCAGGTCGATGACTTCAGGCCATTCGCCTGTGTCTAAGACTTGTTCTGTCAAACGAACCTGCCATGGAAACGGTTCGTAGCCGTGGACATCTCGAAAATAAGCAGGGAAATCCGCTGCGCTCAGCTCAGACATTGGGATCACCCTGCTCTCTAATGGGTAGCATCAAGCCGAGCCCTAGAAACCTTCCTGAACCTAGGAGCAGAGGCCCTTTCACTGGTTGGTCGAAAGTCACAGCAGCGTGCAATAGCCTGCGAGCTACTTGGTTACCGTCACGGCCACGTTGTTTGAATGCGGGGAATTTTGAGGCTGGACGCGCTCCCGATATGAATGGACTAAAAGACAGCACCACATCAGACGGCGCAGGCAGACCGACATGTCTACATGAGTCGGCAACGGCTTCTTCTGCTTTAGCCCACGCTTTGGCTCGCGATGTTGGGGTGCCTCTTGAAAGCGGACCGGGGTGAGTGGGTAAAGCGATTGGTGTAGCTGTGACCCATCGGTTGGACTTACTATTCCATAAGCTTCTGCGCAATGTTACCAACTGACTTGGGCCGATCACTCTTGTCATGCTCATATCGCCTTGTGATCCGAAAGTAAGTTTCAGAGGGCTATCTTTTTTTTCAGCTTCCCATTTGGCTATTGCTCGATACACAGCATCTTTGGCGGTGCTATCCATGTTCTCAGGCATGTTGATGGCTACCCCCATAATCCGTCCGTCTGAATGCTCATGCTGGACCCAGGGCAGAGCGAGAAAGCCTACATGCGGATCAGGTGATGGTTTACCGTCGGGTCTATGCCCGCTGATACTTTCGGGAATAGGGTCGTCAGCGTAATGCAGCAGGGCGGACCTGAAAACAGAAGTAATTGTGGTTGTCTGAAATGAAGGGACAGATCGATCTTTTGGTTCAAACTCAAAAATCAGCCATTCACCAGCCGTGTCTGGAGCGATGGGAGGAAGCTCTTCTGCTTCGTCAATGTCGACCTCTTTGTATCTCACAAGCTCATAAGGCAGTGCTCTAGGTTTATTGCCTTGGTGTCTCTGATGGAGCTGTTCAAGAGCCGCAAGTTGCCCGCCTCGGACGCAACGCAGAGGTTCACCAGCTTCACTTGGAACATGATTGGGCGAAGGTGAGTCGGTAGTGAGCCTGCATGACACCAGCGAAGACGAGTGGCCAATTCGCGTTACGCGTTCGGTCAGACCATCTAAAACTTCTACCACTTCAGATGAGGGAGCATCATTCCACAAGTATGTGACACGAGGTTCGTCTGGAGTAACTGAAGGATAAGTTCGAGCTTGTTTTGGTCTGTGCTCTGGCATCAAAGAGAGGTCGGGGCTATCTTTGTCGCTGAATGAAGCCCAAACTTGGAACTCCTTGGTTTTTTCAAGGTCATTGCGAAGCTTCTCAACTGTCTTAGTTATCTCACCTTCGGATTCCTGAAGTGCCTCTCTGTATTTGCTTTCAAGCTCTTCGATCTTGCGAGCATTTTCCATATATTTGTTAAGGGATTTGACAATTTTGGAATCGTTAACTGGCACAAAATGAGTCAGCACTTTCCTTGGTGTCCCGTCAGGCACGACGATTGAAGGCGGGGGCTGTGCCTCCAACCACTCAAGAGCTTCACGCTCACGGGGATCAGGAGAATCCTCGCCTTCACCCCATGTCGCCACAAGTGCCGAGAAAAGCCGTGCAGGGTGTGGAGGCCACTCAGATTGGTTGCGGTTGTGGTGTGCCGTAGCAACAAAACGACCGGTCAAGAAATTGACCTCAATGGCTAGCACGACTTACTCCTTATCAGCTTTATCATCGGCCTTATCAGTCTTGGCGGCTTTACGGCTTTTCGCCAAAAGTTCAATCAGCTTAGGGGAAGGCTCAAGTTGAATCTCAGAGGTCTCCCAACCGATACCAGCCTTTGAAGCCTCTTCAGATGCACGCTTTAGAATGCCAGCTGCAACAGATCTGTTGATGTCCACAACAGTCGGTGCCGAGCCGTCACGAGCCACAAGTTCCAAAGTCTGTGGTTCAGTGGGAATCAGTAGACATCGAGAGCGAAGATCGTAGTCCATCTCGTACAGGTAAGCAAGGGCTGCGATTCCGAGTGCTGCTATGGCAGTATGGGCAGCTGCTTCCTTGGTACGGTCGCGCCCGCCAAATCTCAGCTTCCTCAAGGCGGCGAGCGAAATCACAGTAGTCTGAACTGCTCCCGAGATGGTAACACCTCCCGCCGAGGAATCAATAGAAGGCGCAATGTTGCCGTGGTTGATTTCTGAAGGTCGATCTATCGTAATGGGTTTGCCTTTTTTGTCTTTTGCTGCCTCATCTTCGTTGATAGTCCAGACTTGGGCGGGGTCGGCATGTTCATACAAGGTGTCTTCAGATGACAGCTTCTCAATCTGCAGAGGATCAAGGCGACTGCCGACTTTATTGCCGACCTGCACATCCAAGCCGACGATCTCAGAGACATACGCTCTCTGGAATTTCGACCCCAATCCGCCTTTTGGCCCTGTGCTGTCCCACACTCCAAAGAGCAAGGCAGTTGGCGAATAGCGATAGAGGGCGGTGGCATCTCGTGGGGTGGCGTTGGTAATTTGCTGCCCGACATCTGAGAGACGGAACAGGATGCCGTCCAGCAAGCTGTCGCGGAAGATGGCATCGGCAATCCTGTGCGGTGCTTCAAGGGCAGTGAGTTTGCCAATGTCGCTCAAGTCTTCCTCGTCTGTCTTGGCACCCGTGAAATCGACATATGGGACGGGAAAAGCCAGCTCGTCAGCTACCCATCCTTCAAGCAGAGCTTCCTCGGCTCGATTGGCTTGCGAAGCGACTGAGTCCAAGAGCACGGTTTGGACTTCTTTATCGCCTATTTGTCGCGTCTCTACTGCATATTTGTGATCGGCTCTGCTTTCTACGGCGTAGGAAGGTGGAAATACCTTGTCTTCAGTGCCGCCAGCAGGTGCTAGTGGCAGCCGAGACCGCAGAGCCACGGCACCTCCCGCTGTGGCTTCGGCAAGCTGTTCATAAGTTAGTTCGGACATGATTTTCCTCCGTTGTATTTGTTGAGTATGTGCTTTGGTGCTGTGTGTGCTTGGGTAGATGGTTGATTCTTCGTTGTGATAAATGTTAGCAGAGGGGTGTGATAGGGATGTAGGCTTAGGTTCATCTGTAGTAGAAAGATATGCGGTTCTGGCTGTCGGCGGGTCTCGGCAACGGATAGGGAGTTGTGCTATAAGCATGGGACGATATTCTATTTCTTTCTTATGAGTATTTATTTGAAGTTATTATACCATAACAATTTATGAAATGACACACCATCGACTTTTCGGACTAAAATCTGCATGGCCGCTGTTCGTCCTTCATTGAAGATTTTGCGTATTGATTTGTTCATTGAAGCAGTGTCTTCCCCGGCGGACAGCGGCTTCACGGAGGCATTTGCCATCTGATCAAACTTTTCGTGAAAGCCATGCTCCTGAAACATCTACCGTTCACTCACCCCTCGCACGCTCCCAGATAAGACTGAGACTGCCCCAGAAAGCAAGATACCGATAACCTTGGGAGTAAGAATCACTCAACCATTTCACCACCCGAACAGGTGGTCCCACAGCTCAAGGAATTAGACATCTGCATTTGCGAAGATGAAAATCGAGAGGGATAGCAATTCTTTGGTACCAACGCACTACGCAGAAATACACGCTTGGTTGTTGCAGCACCTGCGTGTTATATCTCTGATTATGGCGTTAGCAGCAGATTTGCAGAAGTTCGCTTCTTTACGAGAGCACGAGGAGCACCGGATAAATGAGACGGTTAGTCTTCGGGTAGCCAATCACCGCATGATTGCCTATCTGATGAACATCAGCGTCGCAATGTGTTTGGGATATGCCTTCCGGGGTGACCTCTCTCTACTCTCAGGGCTGGAGATCGCCGCTCTGTTGGTGGTAATGCTGGCTGGTGCGGTTCCCAGTGCTATTTTCTTTTTCACTGAGAGGCCGAGAGAGAATGTGAAATTATCAGAGAGATACTTTGAAATGGAGCATTCTAAAATCGAGCTAGCGAGGTATTTTGCGGTTGGTGCACAGCTTGATAATGCTGAGAATAATTTGAGGCTGGCTCGAAGCTGGCGAAGAATGTGTCTTATGTCGTGGGGTACAGCAATGAGTGTGGCTATACTGCTAGTAGCCATCGACACATCGATCAACTAGGGAGGAGTAGCCAATCATGGGCAAAATCATTGACAGAATCATGGGTAGAACTGCTCCCGATGAACCAGAAGAGGAGCAGGATATAGAAGCCTTGCGTGAGCGCAAGCGTGAGATTCTAAGGGCGGCAGGATTGGATATCTCTTACGCCACAGACGAAATCCTTGACCACCTGAAAATCGTCAAGGAACCATTCCACTTCAGGTAGTGAGGAGCCGTAGATGCCAAGACGATGAAACTTAAGCATTATTTGTGTGGCAAGTGCGGTTGGGGGGCAAGCGTAATCCCGAACGACAACACATATGAAGTCTAAATCACCGAATTGCCACGTATCAATTTTCGCTCCGATGATGGGGCATTGGTCGATGTTATAATACCTTCGTCCCCCGCATATTTCACCTTTCGACTTGTCCTACCTTTCGTTGCTTTGACCGTCACAGCTTTCGCCGTGGCTTCGCTCGGTATCATCGTCCTAATGGTATTGCTTTCACTTATCGGCGGGATCGTCGACATCCTGGGGACATGAATGAAGACGACATGGCAAGTTAGAAAACACCGCGTAACCCAACCGCCCGAATTGACCGACAACGAAACATCAACCGAAACCGAAAGGCAAAGACATGACAACCAACGACAACAACGACATCAATCGACAAGCCATGACGGAACTAGTCCGCCAAGCCCTAGACGACATGTTACCGCAGGTCCTAGCCGAAGTGTTGCCGCTAGCCGACACTGCTTCATCGACACCTGCCGATGCTGAAGCTGATCAAGTGCTATGCCGTGCACACGGCGAATATCACCCGATGATTGAATTCCGAACCTTTGACGGCCGCCCGTTACCGTCTTGTATTGTTGCTTCAAATCAAGTCAACCGACTAGTGCTTTCCGCTATCGGAAGACGACCACGTCCTAAGCAACGGTTGCGGCTAGCGCACATTGCCGAAGCAGCCATCCTAGCCCGTATAAAAGACGATGATATCACAGGCTTATTGTCCGCTTGCTTCGATCTGATAATCAAGTTGCACGGCGATGAAGATGACGCAGATAACGATGTCTAACCTTTACCCCTGGTGCGGCGCGTCGACCACCAGGAAACTCGCTAATGTCAAATGACAACGCCCCCGTGCTCGAAAAAGACAACCGCTAAAATAGCACAGATTTCATATGGAACTCTAAATTTTGGCTATCAATGGCAGTATCGCTGGATACCAATCGCACTTGCGTTAGAGGGAAGATATTGAACTGTTTGAGAAGATGCTTGACAGGACGGCATCGCAGTATGCTCATCACACCCCTGCGCTACAATCTTTTGCATGAGCGATACAACTGACATCGATACAACCGACATCACCGTCTATCACAATCCGAAATGTGGGACTTCTCGCAGTGTGCTGGCATTGCTAGAAGAACATGGTGTGGAGCATGAGACCGTCCTATATATGGACGACAAGCTGAGCCACGAAGATTTTGACAGCATCCTCGCTATTCTTACCGACCCACCCACCATGCTCATACGGCGCGATCCTCGATTCAAGGAGCTGGGCATCGCGGAGGGTGAAGTGCAGACTCGGGCGCAGGTGCTGCGGATGCTCAACAAACACCCTGAGCTTATGCAGAGGCCGATCGTCGTGACAGGCGGAAAAGCCTGCATCGCACGACCGGCTGAAAAAGCTACTGAGTTTCTGGGGCTTTACTGAATTATCGGCAACTGTTGGTTTAGAGTAGAGTTATTTTTGGGAACTAATTACTTAATCTCCGCAGGTTCATCGGCGACCATATCGGTGACGGTTCTGTTGCCATTACCGATGAGTACAAGGTGTATCAGGGGTCGTCTCATGTTTATGAGTAGTCAGAGTGTCAAGTATTGTAATGGCCAGTATGCGCGGGGGATGGCGCACACTAACAGCATGGAGTTTCTGTGAGCTTTACTCAAGCGTGGGTGCTATGGTTCTTATCACTTTATGAGCGTCAAGCATCTGCACGTTATGTCAAAGAGTTCGCAGGCAGGCTGAGTCAGATGGACACCAGAGACAGGCTCTCAGCTTGTTGCAGTGATGGTAGGCAAGCATCTCAGTTACAAAGACTTCACTATAACTCCCGCAGGCGACTCACAATTAGCACTTCTATGACCGATCAGCCCGAGACTGACAGCCTGCCGCTTATGGCTGACTTGGAGCGCATAGCTAAAGCCGTCCTGATAGCGGAGCACAACCCACCAGCCTTGGCAACAGAGAAGGACGAGGTGGAATGATAGGTAAGTTGAACCGGCACAGTCCGAACCGCCTAACTGCCAATCACATCGTCTAGGAGCAGAAATGAAAATCGCAACCGCAATAGCACTCGCCGGCCTGACGCTCATTGGAGCCTGCGGCAACAACGGCGGCGACACGCCCGCCGCAACCGCACCCGCGAGGCTAACCACAACCACGCCCCCTACGACGACTACGACAGTGCCGCCAACTACGACAGTGCACGCTACCCGTTCGTGGAGTCAGGGCTTGCTCCGCGAACACCATAACACACGATTAGAAGGAGAAACACAATGAGATACATGCTTGGAGCATTACTAGCCGCGCTGCTGCTAGCAGCTAGCTGCGGCGGCACTACGGAAGCGATACCAGAACACACACAACCGCCAACTACTACTGATGGGACGATACCTACGACTACTGCTGCAGTTGTAGCTACTGCGCCGCCCACAGCAGCACCTACTTATCCAACGACTACTTACGGTGACTACGCCTATCATCATCACATAACCTCAACCACCACACTGCCACCCACAACAACCGCACCGCAACCCAAAGCCCATACTTGCGCCTCGCTAGCGAAAGAAACGAAGATAGCTGCAGGTATAGCCACCACCAGAGAGGAAGGTTTAGGGTCATACACAGTGATGGAAGAACAAGAACCCATGCAGTTGAGCGATGGTAGCATAGTACGCCGCTTTGAACCTGTAGAATATACTACCACCACCGAAACTGTGCGCCCGTGGGGTGCGTTTGTGTTAGACGGCAGACCCCTTCGCGCAGGCGAGATTATTTGCGGTGTCAAATACAGAGGCGAGGTGGAGTGCAAAGGCACTTTTCAGGTGCCTAAATGCTACAACGAAAGCAATCGGATAGCTTGCGCTTTCTATGATGTCTCCCTCACCGCAGGGTCGCGCGCCAAAATCAGAACTCGCATATATGAGATTATAGAGTCGCTGGAGTCACTAGCTGATAGGTGTCTGACAGTGCTCAGAACAGATTACCAATAGTGGTGAGCTAATATGGGTGCAGGGCAACACATTGCGAGTTCCACCCGAACGGCACTGTCGTGAAGCGTAGACTAAGCACCTACTGCCTCTGTTTAGTTAAGTATACTATTCCTTTATTTTTTATATTAGTTTGATGAACTCTGGTGACGAAGTCGAAGGCAATAATCAGGGCGATATAAGTTCTGAGGAAGCTGCTGCAAAGTGGTTGGAGCATCAAAATACTTGGAGTGGTAAACTTGAGAATCTACGCAATAATGGCCTTAGAGGGACAAGCGCGATTGTTGCAATGCTTGTCGTATTCGCAGTAGCTGTCGGATTTTGTGCATGGGTGAATAATTCAACTTCTGATTCAGATAGAGATGAAGTCCAAGTAGGTGCTAGATCGTATTCTGCGACCACAGTGAGAGATGAAGTCCAAGTAGGTGCTAGATCGTATTCTGCGACCACAGCGAGAACCGTGCAAAACACACAGTCGGATAGTGCAAGGAATCGAGTTCATGTGAGACTGAACAACCAACTGCGTGAAGCAGAAGCGGAAGTCTCTGCAGCCCAGCGGAAATTCAATCGGGCCGATGGAGAGATTAAAGCGGCTTTTGAAAATTTGAAATCGACTCAAAGAAATACTGTCCAGAGAACTAACGCTCTGCGTGATTTAAAAGACGCTGAATCACAACAAGATATAGCATCTGAAGAACTTCGTAAAGCTCGTAATCTTGTCTGCGAAATATATATTGATATCGCAGGTTCTAGTGCCTTTAACCTCCAAGAGCGAAGGGACGCAATAAGACAGGGCACCCGTTCATGCACGGAACCATCTCAGCATGACAGATTGAAGATTGGTTAGTGTAATTCAAGGTTCGCGATTCTTGCCCACTCCGTCCCCGTATGGCGACATTGCGCCGGTTTGGCGACGGGTGTTTGCGCGGGCTGTCGACCTGTTAGTTGTTTTCTTTGTGCAGTTTGTGCTGGTGGTGGTACAGATATTTTGGTTTATGAACAGCCTGTCGGAGCGGTTCGACCCTGAACCTTGGGGACGCCCCTTTGTGGCATCTCTTACCTACATCGCGCTCTACTGCATCTATGAAATCTTTTTTCACACGAAAGCCAACGGACAGACACCAGGAAAGCTCCTTCTGCAGGTGAAGGTAGTGCGGGTTGTTGACGGCAAACCACCTAGGTGGTGGCAGTCGCTTTTGCGATGGCCACTGGCGGGGGTGGCTTTTCCACTACTATTTGCTGTTAATTTCTGGCTAGCACTAGGGCTGTGGTTTGCTCCGGGCATCACCGCGGTGGCAACCAGGAAACGCCGTGCCCTGCACGACCACATCTCCTCCACGATGGTTGTTTCACACGAGCCGACCGAAGAAGAGAGACGCCAAGACCAAGAAATACGAGAGCGGGCCAGGGAACGGCGAGAGAAGTACAGCATCTGGAAGTTGTGGGGAGACAGAGGCGGGACAAGCAATTGAGAATTAAAAAGGCAGGACAAAACATTTGAGAATTAAAAAGGCGAGACAAGCAATTGAGAATTTCAGCACTAACCCATCCGTATCTACTACCATCTATCCAATGACGCTGACAACCTCACTTGATGCAGCCCTGACGTCCGACACATCCAACAACATATCTACGTCCGACATGTCCTCCTTCGCCTCTTCCTCTAGTTCAGCCCTCCTCAAAGTCAGCGACCTACACACGCACTTCGCCACCGACCGAGGTGAGCTCAGAGCCGTGGACGGCGTATCGTTCTCCTTAGACCACGGGAGCACAATCGGCATTGTAGGCGAGTCTGGGTCAGGCAAGTCGGTCACCGTCCGCTCAATCATGAATATCTTGCCCCGCAATGTGGGCTTACAAGCAGGCGAAGTCATCTTTGAAGGCGAAAACATCCAAGACCTCACAGGCCCCGAAGCCAAGCATTTCTGGGGTGTCAAGATGTCGATGATATTCCAAGACCCGATGACTTCCCTCAACCCCGTAGTCAAAGTCGGACGACAGATCACTGAATCGCTTCGCTATCACCTCAAGATGTCACGCCCCGAAGCTTCAGCCCGCGCCCTAGAGCTACTTGAACTGGTCGGCATTCCCGAAGCCCGCCGTCGCCTCTCCGAATATCCGCACCAGCTTTCAGGCGGAATGTGCCAGCGCATCACCATCGCTATCGCTCTCTCGTGCCAGCCGAAGCTGCTCATAGCCGACGAGCCGACCACCGCTTTGGATGTAACCGTCCAAAAGCAGATACTCGACCTGCTCGACCGCCTCCAGATAGACCAGAAAATGGCGATGATACTCATCACTCACGATCTTGGTGTAGTGGCTGGCCGAGCCGATGAGATAGCCGTGATGTATGCCGGTCGCATCGTGGAAAAAGCCGCCACCACAGACCTCTTCGCCAGCATGCGCCATCCCTATACGCAAGCCCTGTTCGAATCCATCCCAAAGATAGAACATCGCAGCCATACCCGCCTGCGTGCCATTAGTGGCCAACCGCCTGATATGACCAACCTCCCCACAGGCTGCAGTTTCTCGCCCCGCTGTCGCTATGCCCAAGAACGTTGCCTCACCGAAAAGCCACCGCTGGAGGCTGACCCTGTCAACACTAACCGTAGCTATGCGTGCTTCTACCCCGTCAACACCCCCGCAGGCGAAGAAGCTCTGTCGGTCAACATCAAACATGGAAAAAGCGCGGCTGGGTTGGATATGAGCAGGGAGGGATTAGAGGGTGTGAGTTTGAGTGGCGATGGGATTGGCGGTGGGGGATTGATTGACGATGGCGATGGGATTGGCGGTGGGGGATTGGGAGAGATGGCTGATGAGGATTTGGAAGGGATGGACGGCTGATGGCAGGCACCGGTAAAGCGCATCTGACCAATGGCACAGGCAACGTGCCCCAAGACGATGTAATCCTCACGGTCGAAGATCTGGTAGTAGAGTTCCCAGCCGCTGGTGGTCAGAAAGTCCATGCCGTATCTGGCATCAGCTTTGATGTGCGTGAAGGCGAAACCCTCGGTCTCGTAGGCGAATCAGGATGCGGCAAGTCCACCACAGGCCGAGCCGTCATGCAGCTTGAGCAAGCCACGGCTGGCAAAGTCGTCTTTGAAGGCACCGACCTCACGACTCTCTCAGGCGAAGACATGCGGCGTATGCGCACCCGCATGCAGATGATCTTCCAAGATCCGATATCCTCCCTCAACCCCCGCCGCAAAGTCAAAGACATCGTGCGCGAAGGTCTCTCTATCTGGCATCAAAATCAAAAAGGGCTCTCCTCAGAAAGGGTGGACGACATCCTCCGCAGTGTCGGACTCAGCCCCGAAATGGTCGGCAACCGCCGTTCGCACGAGTTCTCAGGAGGGCAGTGCCAGCGTATCTGCGTGGCTCGTGCGTTAGTACTCGACCCGAAAATAATTATCTGTGACGAGCCGGTCTCGGCGTTAGATGTTTCGGTGCAGGCGCAGATTCTCAACCTGCTAGAAGACATGAAAGCCCGCTATGGACTCACCTTAATCTTCATTGCCCACGATCTGGCCGTAGTCAAGAACATCAGTGACAGGGTGTGCGTGATGTATTTGGGAAAGATGTGCGAAATCGGCCCATCCGACAACCTCTACGAGCAGCCTCTTCACCCATACACAGAAGCTCTGCTCAAATCCATCCCCCACCCCGACCCCACTTACCCCGTCTCAGACGAAGCCTTGGAAGGCGACCTGCCTTCGCCGATCAACCCGCCATCGGGCTGTCGCTTCCGTACCCGTTGCCCCCAAGCCGCCGATATTTGCACCGAAGAAGAACCCGAAATCAGAGAAATCGCCCCCCAACACTATGTCGCCTGCCACTTCCCGCTAATGGCAGTGGCAGAGTAAGTTGACAGTTTCTCAGCACGCCCTCTGCAAAACAGCTATTATGTTTTACGCCTAGATAATTTAGTGCCTAGATAAAAAGACGACAGACGAACCAACGAAAGGAAGACAAATGCTAACTCGCAAGATTTCCACTAGAAGGATTTCTACCAAGAGAAAGATGCAGGCACTAGTCGCCCTCATCCTGTCTCTATCCCTAATCGCAGCAGCCTGCGGTAGCGACGACGATGACGACGAAGGCACCGGCCCAGTCGAGGTAGAAACCCCGACAACTCAAGCCGCTCCAGATGAGCCAGAGTCTTCAGATGAGCCAGAGGCTGAAACTCCAGAGCCCTCTGAGACATCGCCACCAGCCACTCCTCCCCCCACAACCACAACTGAACCACCCCCTGCCGCTGCAGGCGATGAGTGCACTGAAGCTCTCAGAGGTGGCAGTATCACGATGGGCGTTTTCTCAGAAACAGCAGGGCTCGACCCGACAGTTACTTCTGGCTCTGGTGTTACAGGCATGATCGAGCTGATGACGCTTTATGATGTTCTCATTCGCCTTGACAGTGACACTGGCCAGTATGTGCCCCATCTGGCAGAGTCGCTTGAATCCAACGATGATTACACAGTTTGGACTCTGGGACTGCGTGAAGGCGTTCAGTTCGGAAACGGTGATCCGCTGGATGCCGATGCGGTTATTGCCAGTTTGAACAGGTGGAGCAATTTGGATGCTTCCATTGGCCAGCGCAACCAATCAAATGCTTTCGTGTCGTTTATCACAGAAATGACCAAGGTTGACGACCTCACAGTCCAATTCACTTTGGATTCGCCTTGGGCTGGCTTCCCTTACACGCTTTCAGATGAGCCAGGCATGATCGTGAATGTGAATGTGATTGAAGAACGCGGCGGTGTGGCAGAATTCAGCCGCAATCCCACTGGAGGCGGTGCTGGTCCGTATGAGTTGGTCCGCTATGCCCCACAAGAAGAAATTGTGGTCAGGGCTAAGGACGACTACTGGGGCGGTCCAGTCTGCATTGAGGAAATCAAGTTTGTGCGGGTGCCGGGTGCCCCTGCCACATACGATGCCTTCCAGAATGACGAACTGCAGGTAGCGTTCTTGCGTGAACCAAGAGTCATAGCCGAAGCTAGAGAAAATGGCGACACCAATGCTCTCGTCTTTTTGAAGAACACAGGCGGCGTGGTCATGATAAACAACGGTGTGCGTGGCTCCACTCCGCCCACGACCGATCTTCGTCTCCGAAGAGCAATCATGTTGGCTCTAGAACCCTCTGTTCTGGATGATAGAGCCAATGAAGGCACAGGCAGACCAACTAACGCACTGCTTGATGCAGGATCCTTTTACTATGACGCCGACCTCTTCGCCCAGGTGCCAACAGATGCTGACGAGGCAGCAAGACTGGTGGAAGAAGTCAAAGCTGAAGGCAACTGGGATGGCTCAATCCGTCTCCATTGCCACAACGCTCCCAGCCGAATTGACTGGGCTTTGGCAGCCGAGGCTCTCCTCGAGTCAGTGGGATTTGATGTGGAAGTTCTAAACGATGGAACAATCCTCGACCTCATCTCTGCAGTTCTTGTCAACGCCGACTACGACTTGGCGTGCTGGGGATTCAACTTGGATGACGAGACTCCCTACATACCGTTGTTGCAGCACACCTGCACATCTCGCTCCAACCGCACTGGTTATTGCGATGAGAGCATGGACGCAGCTATAGCTCAACTCAGACTGGCTGGCAACTATGGCGAGACTCAGGCAGCTCTTGCAGAGGTGTGGCGTGTCTGGCAGGAAACTATTCCAAGCGTTGCATATGAGACGACTGAGGAGTATGTGGTCTTCAAAGACAACATCAAGGGAGTTGTTGGAACGCAAGCCTCTGGCATTCTGTTCCACAACGCCTTCATAGAACAATAAGGCATTCACAGAACAATAAGCCATACTCCCATATGCCATGTGGGGAAAGCAGGCATCTGCTCCAAGCAGTGGATGCCTGCTAAACCCTGCTAAACCCTGCTAAACCCTGCTAAACCCTGCTAATCCCTGTTAGGCAAAGCCCTGCAAGGCAATTTGGATAACCTGCGATGACTAGGCTCGTAACCCTGAAACTTATCCGGTTGGTGCCGGTGATGTTTCTGGTTTCGGTGCTGACCTTCTCTCTGTTAGAGGTTGCTCCAGGCGATCCTGCCCTCACCATAATGGGCGACAATCCGCCGTGCCCAAGCCTGATTGAACAAGAACTAGTAGCCGAATATGGAGAGGAAACAGATATCTCCCTGCTCTGTACCCAAGCTGTGTATCAGAGTGTCAGAGAGAGGTTCAACTTGGATGACCCCATCTGGGAAAGATATTTGATTTGGCTTGGGAATGCAGTAACTGGCGATTTGGGTATAAGACTCACAAACCAGTCATTCACAGTCTTGGAAGGCATCCAACAGACCTTCCCTGTAACCCTCCAGATTGCAATATTTTCAATGGGTTTGGCCCTGCTTGTGTCTATCCCGATGGGTGTCTGGGCTGCTTTTCATCAAGGGAAAGGTTTTGATCGACTATCAGGGGGGTCGTCTTTCGCCATTATTTCAATCCCCAGCTTTCTGATAGGTCTGCTACTCATATTTTTCTTTGTGTGGCGACCTTGGATGCTTAGAAATGTGGTGCTCATATTTGCTATGATTTGGGTTGCTTGGCTCCTTTGGAGCGCACTCAAGCGGATCGTTTCTAGAATGGTTTCTGGATCAGAAGCGGGAGCGCACGCTACTACCGACTTCGTGCTAGCTGCCACAGTTGCGTTGGTGGCATTGGGCTTGTTCTTTTGGTGGCCCGACTTCCCCCGGCAGGGCTTTTCCCGTTGGACAAGCGACGAGGGCATCTTGGAAAATTTTCGAACAGCCTTCTTACCAGCACTAACGGTGGCTCTCACTGAGATAGCAGTTTTCACACGGCTTTTGCGCTCTGACATCATAGCCACTCTGCAAGAAGACTTCATCTTGTCGGCTAGAGCTAGAGGCTTTTCAAATCGAAGGATAATGTTCCGACACGCCCTTCGTCCTTCCTCCTTTTCGCTTATAACGCTGGCAGGTGTGGCTTTCGGGCGGGCACTCGGAGGCACTGTCATTGTGGAAACTATTTTCAGACTCCCGGGAATGGGCAGATTCATCGTAGATCAGGGAGTGAGGCTGAACGACTACACAGTTGTGATGGGGGGAGTGTTAGTGCTCACAACAGCGGTTGTGCTGCTCAACACAGGTGTGGACATTGCCTATTACTATCTGGATCCGAGGATTCGTCGTGGCAGACGGTAAGGTATTTCAACTTTTGCCTAAGAGAAGCCTCTGGGCAGGGATACCAGCCATAGTGGCTGGAATCATCTGCATTTGGGTTGGCTTGGGGGTGCTGACCGAATCCTCTTCAGTAGTCAGGGGGATAGTTGCGATTCTTGGGATAGCAATTGGATATTGGGGGCTGAATTCTGTGGTCAGGCATTTCAAAGGTGAAAATTTTGAGACTAGTCTCTGGTTGGCGATTATCTGGGTTGTGGTGCTTGTGCTGGCTGCCATTTTTGCCGACTTGCTGCCGCTTCAGGAACACAGAAACACTGCCCAAACACTCAGAGCAGGCACCGAAACACTGCTGCGTCCAGACTTGTTCTCAGTACATCCCTTTGGAACCGATCGCCAAGCACTGGACATTTTGGGAGGAGTAATTTACGGGGCCAGGGTTTCTCTTCAAGTGAGTGTCATAGCTATCACTTTGGGAATTGTAATAGGCGGAACTATTGGAACAGTCGCAGGTTTCTTTAGAGGCAAAACTGATGCCGTGATTGGAGTCTTCACAGACACACTGCTTTCGTATCCACCTCTGATTCTGCTTTTGGCTCTTGTGACCGTTTTGGAACCGACCCCTCTGAACATGGCAGCAGTGTTGGCCGCGCTTGGAATACCCACCTACATTCGCATCTCCAGAGCCAACACCTTGGTATTTGCCCAGAGGGAATTTGTCTTGGCAGCAAGAGCGATGGGGGCAAATCGCAGGCGCATCATCTTCAGAGAGCTTGTGCCAAATGTTGCGTTGCCTCTATTGAGCTATGCATTTATTATCGTGGCTGTGATAATTGTGGCTGAGGCTTCCTTGAGTTTTCTTGGCATCGGAATACAGCGGCCTGAGCCAACCTGGGGCAATATGATCGCAGCTGGACAGGACGACTTTGACCGACATCCACACTTGGTGTTCATCCCTGGGGGAGTGATGTTTTTGACTGTATTTGCCCTGAATCGCATCGGCGAGAAAGCCCGCCAGCTGTGGGACCCCAGAGAAGCGAATATTTAGCGTTCTTTCTTAGGTACTTGTAATTCTGGTAATTCTGGAATGGCTGGAACTTAAGAAGTTTAGGAGGACTGATGTCAAAAAATCAAACTAAAGATGCACAAACTGAGACGTTGACTGAGCCTCAATCGACTGAGCCTCAATCCACAGGCCCTATGGCAGGTGTTCGTATCGTAGAGCTTGGCGTGTGGGTGGCGGGGCCTGCGGCAGGGGGGATTTTGGCCGATTGGGGGGCTGATGTGATCAAGATTGAGCCGCCAGAGGGCGACCCTGCTCGGATTTTTGGGAAGATGCTGGGGGGCGATTTACCTACGAACCCTCCGTTTGAGATGGATAATCGGTCTAAGCGCTCTATCGTGTTGGACTTAGCGCAGACCGAAGCAAGAGAGGTGGCAAGAGAGCTTATCGCAACGGCTGATGTGTTCTTGACCAACTTACGACTAGGTGCTCTTAAACGCTTGGGCTTGGATTACGAAACTCTGAGCCAAGACCACCCCAAACTCATATATTGCGGAATCACTGGCTATGGCACCGAAGGCCCAGACGCCGACCGCCCCGCCTATGACATAGCAGCTTTTTGGGCACGCTCGGGGATTGCTTCAGTGCTCACGCCACCTGGTGGCAATCCGCCGTTTCAACGAGGCGGCATGGGCGACCATTCTGTGGGGCTAGCGGGCGCATCGGCTGTGGCGGCTGCCCTGTTTCATCGTGAGCGCACGGGCGAAGGTCAGTTTGTCTCCACTTCGCTGTTTCGCCAAGGCATGTATACCATCAGCTTCGATCTGAATTGCAAGCTGATGTGGGGCAACGAAATCCAAGTTGGCACCCGTGAGGGGATGGGCAACCCTTGCATCAATAACTATGTAGCAGGAGACGGCAAGCGGTTCTGGATTGTGGGGCTGGAAGGCGAACGACACTGGCCACCACTTACTAGAGCTGTCGGTCACCCAGAGTGGTTAGAAGACGAACGCTTCAATACCCCAATGGGGCGCGCTCAGAACGCCCACGAGCTTATTTCGCTTTTGGACGAGGTATTTGCCACCAAAACTCTAGAAGAGTGGGCCGCAATCTTCGCCACCGAGGAAGATTTTTTCTGGGCTCCTGTCAACACCCCCGACGACCTTTTGGTCGACCCTCAGTTTGGGCCATCAGGAGCGATGGTGCAAGTCCCCGACGGAGGTAGTGGAACGAACATGATAGCCTCACCCGTAGATTTCCACGGCACCCCTTGGCACCCCCGCTCCCTATCGCCCGACTTAGGTGAACACACCGATGAAATCTTGGCCGAACTAGGCAAAGATTCTCAAGCAAAGACCTCAAGATCGGCACCTTAAAAAATCTAATGAGCAGGATTGGACGAAAGCCAACTTTAGAAAGGACACATTAATGCCACTTGGAAACCTAGATGAAACTCTGCGACACCAGTTGCCGCAAACTTTTGACACGGTCGGAACTAGCGACCCTAGATTTTATGACCGCTATTGGTTCTCTTGCTATGACCCGAAGGGCGAAATCACCATGATCATCGGCATGGGTCTGTATTGCAACATGAATGTGATGGACGGCTTCGTGGCATGTCAGCTTCCCAATGGTGAACCTGGTAGCAGCGCGGGCACCACTCAGCACAACTTTCGCTTTTCCCGCGAGCTACGTCCCGACATAGACACCGTAGCTGTCGGCCCGCTCTCAATAGAAATCCTCGACCCGTTCAAGCGTGCTGGCATCAAAGTTGCCGCTTCCGATCAGCCTCTGGAACTGGATTTGGAATGGACGAATTTCCTCACACCCAAGTTGGAAGACCATCATTTCGGTCGCCTGCGAGGTCGCGTGACGCAGGACTATCTCAGATACACCCAAGTAGGCAAAATGGCGGGCACAGTTACCATGAACGACAAAGCCTACGATCTAGCCAACTGCTGGGGTGGCCGCGATCATTCGTGGGGAGTCCGCCCTCAAACCGCAGGCCCTGAGCCAGTAACAGGCTCTCCGCAAACAGATGTAATGCGCCAAACAGGTGGCCACGTTTTTTATTGGATTCCGTTCTCGTGCGAAGAGTTCGGCGGCCATGTGCAAGTGCAATGCTTTGGCGACGGCCGCCAGCACTACATGGACGGCATAATCCAGTGGCCAGACGGCACTGAAAGAGTCGTCACAGCAACCAGCTTTGAGGTGAATTTCCACGAAGGCACTCGCCGTTGGAAGCAAGTCCGCTCTCACTTCATAGACGAAGCAGGCAGCACCTACGATGTGGTCACCAACCAACTAGCTCGCGACTGGGCAATGATAGGAACTGGCTATGACTGGGGCTGGGACGACCGTCAAGGTCTGGGCGTATACCGAGGCGAATACTACACAGAAACTGACACCTACGATATGTCCCACCCCGAAAATGTAATTCTCTCCGACGGCGAAACTCTCCAACCTATGCACCGAGAAGCCCCCGCCTACGGCACCATAAACGGCATGGATCTAATGGGCCACCAAATAGTAATCTGCACTGGCTCAGTCCCCTTCTTGGGCTTGGATTAAAGAAAGGACATCATGGATTTCACAGGCAAGGTCGTAATCGTAACAGGGGCTAGTCGAGGGATTGGCAAAGCAGTTGCTATCGCGCTCGGCGAACTAGGGGCATCCGTGGCGTGTGCTGCCAGAGCCACTGACGACAACCGCCTCAAACTTCCCGGCACGGTCAACGAAACAGCCGAAGCTGTTACGGCTGCGGGAGGGCAAGGTTTGGCAGTCGGTTGCGATCTTTCCAGCCTTGACGACATCGCCAACATGATAGAAACCACGGCGTCAGAGTTCGGCGGCATCGACATGCTCATCAACAACGCGGCCATCACCTTTCCTGGCGACCTTGATCTCACCCCTAAACGTTTCAAGCTGATAATGGACATAAATGTCACAGCCCCTCTAGTGGCAACTCAGTTGGCTCGTCCATATCTAGCTCAAAGCGACAGCGGACGGATTCTTCACATCTCCTCAGTAGCAGCCGCAGGCTACTTCCCTCACATGATGGCTTACGGTATGAGCAAGCAAGCCTTGGAGCATCTCACAGTTTCATCAGCCGCTATCTTGGCTGAAGACAACATCGCCGTCAACTGCTTCCGCATTGATGTGCCGGTAGCCTCCGAAGGCTATCTAATGAACGACCCTCACGGCGACCACGCTTCATGGCACCCAACCGAAGCTGCCGCCGAAGGCATGCTCTGGATGCTCTCTCAGCCCAACAGCTACAGCGGTCGCATAGAAGCTATGAGTCACATAGCGCATCGCGAGCAAATTATGGAAAGCGTCCGAGCTAATCCTGCCGTGGTGCCCGGTGGCAACGCCATGATCTCAACCGCAGGCGGCACCCACGCCGCGAGCACCCGGTTTGAAGAATTCTCTAGTTAGCTTGAGAGTTCAGTTAGCTTGAGAGTTCAGTTAGTTTGAGGTAGTTGCTTTTATAGCAGCTAAATCGGCAATCAGAATTTGCATCTGACCTTCAATTTTGGCGAGTGTTGGCTGCATGGCATTGATCTCCACCCGGATCTCTTGGGATTCTTTCCTGAGATCTGTCACATCGGCTCTCAGATCTGCATGATCGGTTTTTAGAACACCGATCTGTGCCCTCAGAGCACCTAGTTGTAAGCTGACATAGGCGATACCTGTTAGCCCGATGGGTATCAGGGCTACTAGCAGTGTGATGGTTACAGCTGTCATTTTGCTGTCTGTCTACCTTTCTGCGGTGCTTGGTTTTAGTCTACCGCGTCTGACTTGTATCTGGTAGACAGAAACATTAGTGTCGCCCTGCTGCAAACCGCATGGAAGGATCCAGCGAACGGTAGATGGCGAACAGCAAAGCGGTGATCATTATCACACCAGCTAAGGAGTAAAGCATTTCAGCCCCGCCGTAAGCGTAGATAGGGCCGCCGACCGATGCTATAGCCCCAGCCACAGCCAGACCTGTTGCCCCCAGAAGCCCCTGGCTTGAAGCCACATACTCCTCGGGGCTGCTGGTAGCCATAGCGACTTGAAGACCGGGTAGCGTAAAGGCGTCTGCTGTGGCGTGAACTCCTGAGATCGCAAGCAGTATCCACAGGTGATCCACCCATCCATAGGCCACCACACAGACCAGTGCCACTGCCACCGACCAGACGATTACTTTAAGTGCGCCGTGCTTATGCGTGACACGCCCGCCTATCGGCGCGAAAACCATCATTGGAATCGTGAAGAGCGAAAAAGCTGGACCTACTAGCCAAGTGGGAGCACCGTTGTCATCTAGCAGCAGTGCCCATGAAACTTCAAACACACCGATGGATGCATAAAAGGCTACACCTGCAGCAATTGCGCCTTGAATTCCAGGGATTGCTAGCAGTTGCCTTATGTTTCCTCTGGGTTTCTTGGTCGCAGTGCCAGAGCTAATATCATCAGAGTCAGGGCCAGCAGAGTCAGGGCCGTCAGGGTCATCAGAGTTGGCTGAGATTTTGTGCTGAGTTTTGGAAGAGTCGACAACAGGACAAGTCAAATCTTCCCTCCAAATCAGCAGTAGCATCGCCCCAAAAGCAGCAGCTAAAACCAGGAACGGTAATCTGAGGCCAAAGAAGTTAGCAATGGTTGTGGCTATCAGCGGTCCTGCTATGAAACCTCCGATGTCAAAAGCAGAGACGACTCCGAGTTTTCTGCCCATATCTCCAGGATTGCGGGCGATGATGATTTTTCTGATCGGCGGTCCGCACAAGCCCGCTCCAAGCCCCACAAGCACCCTTGCCGCCACGAACTGAAAAATGTCGCTGGATGCTGCCATCCATATTGAAGCAATCAGCCCCATCGCCAAGCCGATGCGTATCATTTCTCTCGACCATCCCCTGTCGGCATAGCGCGCCAGCCACACATTGGCGAAAAATCCCGAAAAAAATCCAGCGCCTGCCAAGATGCCTAGACCGAGACCGCTAAAGCCGTATTCGTCGCGGAATTCAGCTAACAGCGACACCACAAAGCCATAGCCCATAGCGGCCGTGGCTGTTACTAGATATAGGGCGGAGAAGTTTCTAGGAGGCTGAGAGGTGCTTGTTGTCAAAGTCATGCAGAGGCTTCTTGCAATTTCAAGCAGAGAAATGCCGCATGACTTGAGACATGGCTTCTTCGGTGCGTTCCAAAGTGATGAGGTGGCCGCAGTCTGGTAGCACTGACTTTTTGCTCCCGGCGATGCCTCTGGTGAAAAGGTCGGCGTATGCCACTGGCACTAGGCCGTCTTGTTCGCCCCAAAGCACGAGGGTAGGAGCTGAAATGCGATAGAGACGGCGATGAAGACCTCGGTCAGGGATAGGCATCAAGAATTTGCCAACCGTTATCAGCCCTCGCATGAGAGAGATAGTGGATTCCACAGGGTCGTCGCCGCCCAGCATGGCTTCTCTGGCTGCGTTGGCTACTTCTGAGGTCGGGTCGGCCCAAAGAAGAGGGTCGAGTTCTAGCGGGGGAGTAGCAAACATGTCGACGGCGGGGATATTATCGTCCCACATCCCAACGGGGGCTAGCAAAGCCAGCTTGGAAATTCGTTTAGGGTAGTGTGCAGCAAATTCTGCCGCGAACATTCCCCCGAACGACTGCCCTGCCATCACGAAACTATCTAGCTCTAGCACTTGGAACACATCGTCGTAGTGCAACACCACATCGTGCACCGTACGCATCTGATGAAGCTCGTCAAGATCGTTGTAGCCGGGGGCTACTGGAGCGTAGATGCTGTAATGCTCGCTAAGAGCTTGCAAGAACGGGTCGGCAGGCGATACCCCATTTGCCGAATGCAGATATACCAGCGGTGGCCCCGACCCGCCGAGTATCACCTCTGATGTAAGACCAGAAGGAAGGTCGTAATTTTCGCAGTGGAGTGTGTTGCTCATTTTCGGCACTGTTGCTTTTCGAGCTGTCATTTTTCAGACCGCCATACCCCGCGCATCGCCCAGCGGAGCAGGCTCAGCACCTGCCGGCGGGTCGGCTGGATACCAAGGGTCGTCCCACTGCGAGAATTTGTCACGCAGTTTGGGCATTACCTCGGTGGCGAAACGAGAGGTGTTTTCATACGCCAGTTCTTTGCTCATATTCCCAAAATGCAGCAGCAGCATCAAATGCCCCACCCGCAGAGCATCTCCTAAGTCCATCAGGCGATCCACCACGGTTTGAGGACTACCGCACACCACATAGGCTTTATCTACTATCTCTTTCCATGTGGTCTCAGACGATGTGGTCTTAGAGATAGCCCCCGCTGTCTGCACTTGGCTCCGTAAGCCTCGGCGCATGGATTCAATACTCATATAGCCGGGCACATTGGTGAAGCCGGGATACCAGTGCAAGCAACGGTTGTAGAAATACAGTGCTGGCTCTTTATACAGCTCTTCGGCATGAGCGTCTGAGTCGGCCACTCCCACAAACTGCAAGAAGCCTGCTCTATGCGGGTTCATGTCGGCACCCATCTCTTCCACCACATCCCAATAGCTCTGCATTGAATGCCTGCCCGACTCGTAGCCGAAATACGACAAGTAGGCGTAGAGGTAGTCATTCTCCACGCACCAACGCCAAGTGTCAACGCTGGCTCCGCCGCCGGGAATCCAAACCGGAGGGTGCGGTTTCTGCACCGGCCTCGGCCAAACATTCACATAGCGCAACTGTGTGAACTCGCCGTTGAACGCAAACGGCTCGTCAGCTTGCCAAGAGCGCATGACAAGTTCCACGCCTTCTCGATATTTATCTCGCAGGGTAGCTGGGGTTTGCCCGTAACTGAAGATGGTATCCATCGGCGTGCCGACGGGGAAGCCTGCGATGAGGCGTCCTCCTGAGAGGCAGTCCAGCATGGCGAACTCTTCAGCAACCCTCGTAGGCGGGTTGTAGAGGGCCACAGAGTTGCCCATCACCACGATTTTGGATTGACTGGTGCGCCGGGCGAGGGCAGCCGCCATGATATTAGGCGAAGGCATAAGACCGTAGGCATTTTGGTGGTGCTCGTTCACGCAGATGCCGTCATAGCCGAGCTGGTCGGCATATTCAAGCTGGTCGAGGTAGTCGTTATAGGCCTGGTTTCCTACCATCGGGTCATAGAGCTTCGGGTCGACATCCACCCAGACCGAGCGGTTCTTCTCGCGGAAGTCATCAGGCAAGTCGGGATAAGGCATGAGATGGAACCAGTGGAACTTCATGGCTACCTCTCTATTTCGTGGGTACTCGGCTGGGGGTGAAGATGGTTGGATTAGTGAGCGCGTCTCAAGCTGTTGACACTTAAGCTACTGACACTCAGGCTGTTGACTCTCAGGCTGTCAACGCCTTTTTCAAGGCTACTGCCGCATCATCCATGCATTCGCGAGCTTTGTCAATAAAGTCGCCGAAGCCGAAAAACCCGTGGAACATCCCATCCACGCGCACGATTTCAGCTTCCACGCCCGCTTCTTGTAGCCGCTTCCCGTACGCTTCGCCTTCATCTCGCAAAGGGTCGTATTCGGCGGTGATTATAAGAGCGTCCGGTAGCCCCGACAGATCATCTGCCCTGATCGGCGAAATATAAGGCACCAACGGAT
Organism: uncultured Acidimicrobiales bacterium; assembly: GCA_958295755.1. GTDB lineage: Bacteria > Actinomycetota > Acidimicrobiia > Acidimicrobiales > Hopanoidiivorantaceae > Hopanoidiivorans. The sequence continues at coordinate 83,639 of OY282367.1, forward strand.
CTTGATCGCCTACATAGTGGTTATAGAACCACTCCATCATTTCTTTGGTCAGGAAAGGCCCGTTCTCGTTCTCCTTCATAGATGGCCAGCGAGACGGCTCCATATCACAACAGGGATACACAAGTGCCTGAAATCGTAGCGTAGGCCCATTCCGATCCCTTGCCATCTGTGCCACCACAGCCGCCAAGTTGCCGCCCGCGCTGTCGCCCGCCACAGCCAAGCGGGATGCATCCACCCCAAGCTCCGATGCATGCTCCGCCACCCAAACCGTAGCCGCATAGCAATCCTCCGCCCCAGCAGGAAACGGATCTTCAGGCGCGAGACGATAATCTACCGACACAAACACAGCCCCCGATTTCACTACAAAATCGCGCACCTGCCCATCGTGAGTGTCTATATCTCCCACCACCCATCCGCCACCATGAAAGAACACCACTCCAGCCAAGCCCTCCCCAGCCGAACCACCAGCGCCTTCCGGCCAATAAATCCGCACAGGCACTTCATTCTCATCCGGTCCCGGAATAGTCCTGTCTTCCACCTTCCCCACAGGTGTAGGCTCGCGCATAATCGCCCCCGCCTTCATCCCCTCTCGCATCATCTGCGGGCTGATATCTGGTGTCAACTGAAAATCAGCTTCTGCCATCAGATCTAATATCGCCTGTGCCTGCGGATCAATAGGCATAAGTATCTCCCATTCTGTTGTCGTCAATAATTGCTTCCCCTAGTGTAGCGTAGCAGACCACCCAAAACCCTACTAAGCTAGAATGCTGAAATAAATCCATCCGAAGTCTGCCCGAAAGGAAATCAATCATGGGAATGAAATTTGCGATGTTTTATGAGATCCCGGTCGCTAGGCCGTGGCAAAAAGACAGCGAATACATCGCCTACCAAAACACCATAGAGCAAGCCGTACTAGGTGATCGCATGGGCTTTCACAGCTTCTGGACGGTAGAGCACCACTTCCTAGAGGAATACTCTCATTGCTCCAACCCTGAGGTTCTCTATGGCAACATAGCCGCTCGCACCGAAAACATCCGTATCGGTTACGGCGTCCGTCTGTTGCCCCAACCCTACAATCACCCTGTGCGCACAGCCGAGTCGGTAGCTGTGCTGGATCTCATCAGCAACGGACGCGTAGAGTTCGGCACAGGTCGTTCTTCTACTCGCGCTGAGTTGGAAGGTTTTGGAATTCATCCGAATGAGACGCGTGAGATGTGGGATGAAGCCCTGCACCACATCGTGGGCTGCTGGACAAACGACGAATACGAATTTGACGGCAAATACTGGCAGATGCCGAAACGCCGAGTGTTGCCGAAGCCTCGCCAAGATCCGCATCCTGCCATCTGGGGAGCAACCAGTAGCGTGCCCGGCCACTACGAGATTGGAAGCAGAGGTATTGGTCTTTGCTCGTTCACCGTCGGTCAGCCTCCTGAAATGCTTCAAGAGCGTGTGGAAGCCTATAAGAAAGGTCAAGCCGACTGCCAAGAGCCTGTAGGCAAGTTCCGCAACGACCAAGTTGCCACCTTCACGATGGTGCACTGCAACGAGTCCAACGAAAAGGCTCGCCAGATTGCTGAAGAGTCATTCGTGTGGTATCCGAAGTTCGGTGGCGGTCTCATCGCCTCGGTTGCCGATTACTTGGCAGAGCTTGAAATAGAAGACGCTGGCTCGTATCAATACACCCGCGATACCGCAAAGATGCGCGACGAAGGTTTGATGGGCCACATCACGATGGACTACATCTGGGATTCAGGCGCAGGCGTGGTTGGTGATCCTGACCGCTGCATAGAGGTGTGCAAGCGTTATGAAGCAGTTGGCTGCGAGCTACTTTTCTGCCTTTTCAACCCTTACAATATTGCCCACGAGGATGTTATGACATCCATAGAACTAATGGGTCAGCATGTTCTCCCAGAATTTGCTGACTGAGAAATATGACACAAACAAATCGCCAGTGGTTGCTAGCTAATCGTCCGCAAGGGATGGTTTCATCTGACAACTTTGAGTTGGTGGAGAGACCCTTGGAGCCACTAGCCGACGGTGATGCCCGTGCCCGCATGCACTACCTCACTTTTGAACCTGCTATGCGCGGCTGGATGGACGATGTTGAGAGCTACATGCCTCCTGTGCCGCTGGGCGAGCCCATGCGCGCTCCGGGCTTAGCCATAGTAGAAGAGTCCAAACATCCCAGCTACGCCCCAGGCGATGTGGTTTTCGGAATGATGAGCTGGTCGGAATATGTGCACCAGCACGACGGCTGGAGCAAAGTTCCCGAAGGCGTAGATTACGAGTTGATTCTCGGCCCTTGCGGTGGCACCGGTCTCACCGCATATTTCGGTCTGCTAGATGTGGGACAGCCCAAAGAGGGCGAAACTGTCGTGGTGTCTGGCGCAGCCGGGGCTACAGGTTCGGTGGCAGCCCAAATCGCTCGCATCAAAGGTTGTCGTGTGATCGGCATCGCAGGTGGCGAAGACAAGTGCCGCTGGCTCACCGAGGAAGCTCGTTTAGACGCTGTTATTGACTACAAATCTGAAAAGATCTCAGCCCGCCTCGGCGAGCTGTGCCCCGATGGTGTGGATGTGTTTTTCGACAATGTGGGCGGCTCCACCCTGGAGGCAGTACTCAACAATATGGCGATGGATGCTCGCATAGTCATCTGCGGGATGATCTCTAACTACAACGATGCTGAACCACAGCCCGGCCCCCGCAACCTCTTTCAAGTGATAGTAAAGCGAGCCACCATCCGAGGCTTTTTGGTGTTTGACTACATGGATCGCCGTGACGAAGCCCTAGCCGACCTCTTCAGTTGGATAGCAGCAGGCGAGATAGCCTCCCGTAGCGATGTGCAAGAAGGCTTTGAAAATATCCCCGCCACATTCTTGCGTCTATTCACAGGCGCAAATCAAGGCAAACAGCTGTTGAGGCTGTAGAAGAACATGCTATTGTTTTAAAGCAATGATTGTGATACACTTGGTTCAATGCTTCAAGTAGCATAAGGTTCGCAGAGACATACATAAATTAAGCAAGCAGAAAAGCAAGCAGATAGTTAAAATAGCTAATATACTTACAATCAACACTCAATCAAAGGAGTAAGAAAATGAAGAAATTCGTAATCATCGCAGGTATGATGGCGATGGCCGGTGCTCTATTCTTGGCCTCGCCTGTATCGGCGCAAGACGGACCCTCTATGAGCTCAACACTAAATGATGACGGTTCAGCGACTGTCACAGGCACAGGATGGCAAGATGCTCGGGAAGGTGGCATCTTCTTGACTGTTTGCCGTGGTGCTGATGTTACATCCGATGAGCCAATTAATGCTGGTAATGCCCTCACTGCTTGTAGCAGTTTAATGGCTGACGCATTTGCCCAGAATCCTACGATTGCCGAAGACGGCACTTGGTCGCATGATCTTACAGCCGATCAAGTCGGTGCTACGCCAGTAGTAGCCATAATTGGTTGTCTGCCACTGGGTTGTACAGCCTATTCAGCATTCACAGTCATTCAAGAAGCTGCCGCTGACGAGCCAGAAGAAGAAATGGATGACGAAGAAATGGATGAAGAGATGGACGAAGGTGCTGGCGGCGATGAAGAGATGGATGACATGAATGAAGTGGATGACATGATGGACGACACTGGCACTGACGACATGGATGAGATGGACGACAGCATGGACGACGCGGACGAAACCGAGATGATGGCTAATACCGGCTCAGAGAGCGGTCTTTTGGCTGTTATCGGTGTGAGCGTTCTGCTCGCCGGTCTGTTCGCTGTTGGCATCGGTCGCAGGATCACCAAGCGTTCCTGAGTTTCTTAACTCCCAACCCACCAAAGAGCCGAGCCCTCCGGGGCTCGGCTCTTTGCGTTTAAGGTACAAAGTAGGAGATGAAACAATCGTAAAACTCGGTCTAGCAATCAACTACTCACAGCCTCAGATTACGATCCCTTATGAGAAAATCGCTTTGGCTGAGCGTCTCGGCTACGACTCCGTTTGGTCGGCCGAGGCATACGGCTCAGATGCCCTCACGCCGCTAGGTTTTGTAGGTAGCCGCACGCAGCATTTACGCTTGGGAACAGGGCTTATCCAGATCGCCGCACGCACACCGGTTGCCACTGCTATGGCTGCTGCTACCTTAGATCAGCTCTCAGGTGACAACAGAGTGATTGTAGGTCTCGGCGTTTCTGGCCCTCAGATTGTGGAGGGATGGTATGGACGGCCTTGGGGTAAGCCAGTAGATCAGCTTCGCGACTATGTAAGCATCATGCGCCAAGTATTCAAGCGTGAAGGCCCTGTTAGCTACGATGGCAAAGCTATATCGCTTCCCTATGTGGGCGAAGGCTCTATCGGGCAAGGCAAGCCTCTTAAATGCATTCTCCATCCCAATCCCGATATTCCCATCTGGCTGGGTTGTGGTGGTCCTGCTAGCACAAGGCTTATGGCTGAACTTTGCGACGGCTGGCTTCCGATGGGCCTCACCCCTGAAAACTGGGAAAGCACCTATCGCCCGATAGTGGAAGAAGGCTTAGCCAAAGCTTCTGGCGCAGCGGCAACTGCCCCCAAAACACTGGCCGATTTGGAAATCCAAGGCGGCTGCCATGTGGAGGTCACCGAAGATGTGGAAGGTGCCTGGGCGCGCCGCAAACCAGCTATCGGCTTGCTCGTTGGTGGCTACGGAAGCCGCACCCATAACTTCCACAAAGAGACGATGATCCGCCGCGGCTACGGCGAAGAAGCCGAAAAAGTCCAAGAGCTATTTCTGAGTGGCAAGCGCGACGAGGCTTTTGAGGCTATCCCCGATGCATATATAGACGAGATGGGTCTCTACGGCTCACAAGAGCGTATCCGCGAACGTTTCAGCCGTTTTGAGGGAGGCCCCTTTACTGGTCTCACTCTCCACACCGATGAGTTAGAAGTGCTAGAGATGATGGCAGATGTTGCAGGGCTGACACCCAGACGATAGACAAGAAATAGACAAGCAATAGACAAGAAACTAGGAGGGGGCAATACAAGAAAGGAAGCCGATGACAAAACAAGAACTTGTGTTGGTTGAAAACCCTGCTCCGGGCGTGCGGAAAATCATCTTGAACCGTCCTGAAAAACGCAACGCCATCAGTACCCCCTTGCGCAAAGAGCTACTCTTAGCCCTCCAAGATGCCGATCGCGACTCTGAAGTCAGAGTTTCTATTATCTGTGGGGCAGGGCCGTGCTTCTCTTCTGGTTACGATCTCGGCGGCGACCTCATGGTTGAAGCCCCGCACTACACCGCCGCTGGCGATGGCGAATGGTCACGCCAAGTCACCGAGAGCTGGCTCAGTATTTGGGATTTGGCTAAACCTGTCATCGCTCAAATCCACGGCTACGCCTTAGCGGGGGCAACCGAGCTGGCTGCAGCTTGCGATCTAGTGTATGTGGCAAGCGATGCTCAGATTGGTCACCCAGTTGTGCGTGTGCTCAGTCCGCCCGATTTCAACTATCACCCCTGGCTAATGGGTTTCAGGGCTTCAATGGAGATGATGCTCACAGGCGACTCCATAGACGGTGACGAAGCAGCCCGTGTGGGATTCGCCAACAGGTCATTCCCTCCCGATGAGCTAGATGAGCATGTGCTTGCTAAAGCCAGCCAAGTGGCGAAGATACCTGCCGACCTCCTTCAGATCAACAAGCGTTCGGTGCATAGGGCGATGGAAGTTATGGGTGTGCGCAGTGCCATCCGTGCCATGAGCGACTATCAAGCTTTAGCTGGCCATTTGGAGTCGGTGCAAGCATTCAAAGAAAATGCCTTGGAAAGCATAAAAAAGGTCGTAGATCGCCCGAAAACGGCTGGGGCTGAAACGGCTGGGGCTGGCTAAATCGCATAACCCAAGCTGGATTATTTAAGAAGGTGGAATCCCAGCATCCAAGATGGGATCATAGTCAGGCAGCTGGTGGCTCAACTTTAGAAGTTTCATCGGTGCTTCCGCTAGCGACATCATCATTTACATCTTCAACTTTCACATCTAAATCTGGGCGCACTATCACCACAGGGCAACAGCCGTGATGGGCGATTTGATGGCTCACTGAACCTAGTAGTAATCCTCGAACACCACCACCCCGCCCTCGCGAACCCACCACCAACATATCGGCATTTTCGGCTTCGGCGATAGCGATGAGTGTGTCAGCAGGGCTACCTTTTTTGCGGACATAGCTGATCTCTGCGTGATCGTCGCCAACTTCTTCTAGCACCTCTTGGGCGATTTGTTCTTGCATGCGGCCGACTTCCTCTTCCACATTAAAGTTATCCACGGGGATATAGGTGAAATCAGGTGAGACGGGCACCCAAGAAGGTGAGTAAGCCGTGGCTACCACAATAGTCGCGTGACGAAATTTAGCTTCCTGAATAGCCCACTTGAGTGCAGCTTTCGCCCCTCCTGAGCCTTCAATGCCAACGATGATCTTGCGTTCTCTATCGCTCATACCCTGAAGCTTAGTCTTAATCTGATTGGCAGGCAAAGTTCAATTCTTGGCAATTCTTAGCTATAGCGGCGTATAGGGAAATTTTACATCCACGCCCCCGTCCACAACGAGCGTGCGCCCTGTGATATAGCCCGACAATGGTGACGACAGAAACAACGCAGCCCCCGCAATGTCAGGCGGACGCCCCATCGCACCTAGAGGGGTTAGTTCGTCATTGTGCCGAGCGCGTTCTTCGTCAAACTGAGCTTCCATTCGTGGAGTCAGAATAGTGCCGGGTGCCACAGCATTGGCTCGGATTCCGTAGGGAGCCAGCTCTATGGCTACCGACTTGATCCATGCCAACAGAGCTGCTTTGCCCGCGCCGTACGCGGCGTGATTGGGAGCGGCGGTGAGCGCACTCACCGATGCTATGAACACCATCGTGCCGCCCTTGCCCACTTCCACCATATGCTTGCCGAGGATTTGTGAGGCGAGGTAGGCGTGGCGCAAGACCATATCAAACTGCCAGTCCCAGTCTTCGTCATTTACATCTAACACTCCCCCCCAGCGTGCCATGCCGATGATATCCACGAAGCCGTCCACACCAGGCAACCGCTCCGCAGCCACGGCGGCTAGAGCTTCAATGTCGGAACGTTTGGTAGCATCGCCTACAAACGCAATGCCGCCGACTTCTGCGGCTACAGCTTCGGCTAGGTCGGAATCTATGTCCATGCAGAGTACTTGCGCTCCTGCTTGGCTGAGAGCGTGAGTCGTTTGGCGTCCCATGCCTTGGCCTGCTCCGAGCACTACATAGCCCTTGCCGTCAAGTCGGAGTTGCTGCTGATAGTCGGGAACTGGGGAAGTGTCTAGTGGCATAGTTTCTGTTATCTCTCCTTGTTCATAGATGTTTTGGGTTCGTGGATGTTTTGGAGGTTGGACTGGCTGCCTAGTTGCGGCAGACTTTTGGCGCAAGCTGATCTGGGGCAAGCTTTATCGCCAAATGCCGATTATCTCATCCGATGTGGTAACGACAGCAAGATAGGGGAGTGTGTGGCGCAAAACTTCTTCGCCGTATTCTTGGGGCACGCCCACTACAGCGTCAGCAGGCACCACAACATAGTAGCCCAAGTCGACCGCGCTCATCACCATACCAGGGATGCCGATGTTGAGCGACTGTCCGCAAGGCACGACCGTGGTGATGCCCATATTACGCAGAATCTGATCTAGCGAAGTGGAAGTGAATGGTGTCATTCCGTGCGAGCGGGCTGAGATGATGTCAGATGGCTGGATGTCGAGCTCGGGCACGATTTCTGCCGCCTCGCTACCTATAGAAAGTGGTGTGCTCTTGGCGGCGAGAGCGAAGATGAGGCAGTTGGTGGATGTGCCAGCTCTATCGGGGCGGGTTTCTACAGTGCAATGCACCACGCGCACACCTGCCATTCGAGCCTCAGCGCAGAGTTTGGCTGTTGCAGCCAGCGAGCCTTTGGCTTGCACAGCGTCTTGCAGATCGGGCAGTGAAGCCATATCGCCAATCACCCCACGCTGGCATTCCATTGTCAACACCGCCGTATGAGACGGATTCAGCAGTTCTTGAAGATCAACAGCCATAGCTATCTAGGAATATCCTTCCAAGGCATATTCTTGTCGACTTCTGGACCTTTCGGCAGCCCCAACACCCGCTCGCTCAAAATGTTGCGCATGATTTCGGAGGTGCCACCTTCAATCGAGTTAGCTCGTGACCTCAAGAAGTTAGTGGTGAGCTGAGTGCTACCTATACTCTCATCTGAGCGCGACAGCGGATATCCGGGTTCGTGAAGCATCCCCTCTGAGCCGAGCAAATCCACCGAGCATTCGGTAATAGCTTTGTTGAGCTCGGCACTGAACAGCTTGCCAACGGAGCCTTCTGGCCCGGGCGTGCCTACGGTGGCATTAGCCCTTGCTCGCATATTGGTAAGGCGCAGGCATTCGGCTTTGATCCAAAGGTCAGCCACTCTGTCTCGCAGCACTCTATGACGAGGGCTGTGCGGGTCGGGCTGGTGATTTTTCCAAGTATCTAGCAAAAACGAGATCGCTCCGCTACCTCTAGGCACAACGCCACCGCCTAAAGCTACCCGCTCATTCATCAAAGTAGTTATAGCTACGCTCCAGCCGTTGCCGCGCTCACCGAGGCGATGCGTGTCTGGGATACGCACATCAGTCATAAACACCTCATTGAATTCTGCCACGCCAGTGATTTGATAGAGCGGACGGATTTCTATGCCCGGCGCATGCATATCCATCACAAAGTATGTGAGGCCACGATGCTTCGGGGCGTCAGGATCGGTGCGAGCTACCAGCATCCCCCAGCGCGAGCGATGCGCCACGCTAGTCCACACTTTCTGCCCATTGATGACCCACTCTTCGCCATCTTGTTCGGCACGGGTTGAAAGACCAGCCACATCCGAACCTGCCGAAGGTTCGCTGAATAGCTGACACCAGATTTCCTCCCCTGTGAAGCAAGGCCGCAAAAGGCGTTTCTTCAGATCGTCAGAAGCGTGGGTGAGCACCGTTGGCATCCCCATCCCGATACCGATGGGATTTATTGCCAAGTCGTTATAAAAGCGACTGTGAGTGCGTAGCTCGTCATTCACCACCCCCTGAGCTTTCGGATTCAGCCCTAGCCCCCCTAGTCCTTCGGGATAATGAACCACAGCCAACCCCCGGTCAAACTGCTCTCTTCTGAATGCCGTAATGTCAACTTCAGGATTCTCTTCTATCAATTCCCGTGTCATCCCCCGCAGTGTTTCGTCAGTTATATGTGCCATCAAGTAAATCGTAGCCGTATTTCATCTAAGATGGCAAAAAAGGGAGAAAAAGGAGAACAAAGTGATAGACGAAACCCTGCTCAACATACTTGCGTGCCCAGATGACAAAGGCCCGCTGTATTACTTTGAGTCCGACAGCTTCTTCTATAATCCTCGCCTGCAACGCCGCTATGAAATCCGCGACGCCATACCCGTGATGTTGATTGACGAGGCAATCTCTGTGGACAAAACCGAACATGTTGACTTGATGAAGCGCGTGGCGACTGAAAAAATCCGCCTGACTTTTGAAGAATAGGCAAAGAAAGGGAGATTCAATGAGCGAACTCGACACGGTAGGAATGTTCAAGGCAACCGCAGGTCTGCCAGAGCAGATAAAAGACGCTGTGCGCCGAACCGAAGCTGTAGAAGGTTTGCCTCCGCCAGGTGGAATCTCCAACATTTTGGTGGTCGGCATGGGCGGTAGCGGTATCGTGGGCGATTTTTTGACGGTGAGTGCCGGGCCGTTCATATCTCTTCCGATAGTGGTAGTAAAAAACTACGAACCACCTTCGTATGTGAGCGACAAGACTTTAGTGCTGGCTGTCTCATTTTCTGGCAACACCGAAGAAACTGTGCAAGCTGTCTCTACTGCAGCTTCGCTAGGCGGCAGAGTTGTTGCTATCACCACTGGCGGACAACTTGCGGATTTGGCAAGCCTCTGGAATATTCCCGTAGTAGAAGTCGACCCTGAAATCCCGATGCCAAGAGCCGGGCTAGGGGCTATGGCCATCCCCGCCTTGGTGATTTTGGAGCGCATCGGTTGTTTCCCCGGTGCCAAAGATTGGATAGCAGATGCTGTCGTGACCTTAGAAGCTCGCCGCGACGAGCTAATGGCACCCGGCAACGAAGCCGAAGAGCTAGCCCGCCAGATCGGGCGAACCTTTCCTGTGATTTACGGCGGTGGTGGTCTCGGCGGCACGGCCGCGCTGCGAATGAAAACACAAGTAAACGAAAACGCCAAAGCCCCCGCTTTCCATGCCGCCGTCCCCGAGATGTGCCACAACGAAATAGTCGGCTGGGGTCAGCACGGCGACATCACCCGCCAAGTGCTGTCTGTGCTGTTCCTGCGCCACGACTACGAGCACCCTCAGGTAATCAGAGTGATAGACGTGCTCAAAGAGATGCTAGAAGAAGTCACCGCAGGCATCCACGAAATCCATGCCCGTGGCGAGAGCAGCATCGCCCAGCTGCTAGATCTGATACTCTTCGGCGATTTCGTATCGCTTTATATGGCAACCCAAGAAGGTATCGACCCTGGCCCGGTGCCAGTCATAACCGAGTTGAAGGCACGACTCAAGGGTTGAAGGTTCTTCGGGAGAAGTTTTGATGGACACAATCAAAATCCCAGCCGAGTTGATGCCCCAAGACGGGCGGTTCGGCTCGGGGCCTTCGCGGGTGCGCCCAGAGGCCGTGGCAGCTTTGGCAAAAGATGCCGATGAGTATTTAGGAACCAGCCATCGGCGGCCGAAAGTGCGAGCCGTGGTGCGACGGCTACAAGAGGGGATGCACGAGCTTTTTAGTTTGCCCGACGACTATGAGATTTTACTGAATAACGGCGGAGCAACGCTCTTTTGGGATTCACTCTGCTTTGGAATCATCCGCCAGCGTAGTTTGCATCTCTGTTTCGGTGAATTTTCGTCTAAGTTCTATCGGGCAGTCAAAGAAGTTCCACACCTAGATGAGCCAGTATTGCTTGAAACTCCGCCGGGCACACACCCAGTCTGTGAAGCTCAGCCCGGCATCGATACCTACGCTCTCACCCACAACGAGACATCCACAGGTGTATGCATGGAACTTCACCGCCCCGAAGGTGCAGACGAAGATGCGCTAGTGGTTGTAGATGCCACTTCAGCAGCTGGTGCGATGTTCTGGGACCCTGACGAGGTTGATATCTACTATTTCAGCCCGCAAAAGTGCTTTGCCGGAGATGGCGGCTTATGGCTAGGTGCTTTCTCACCCGCAGCGATAAACCGCATAGAAGAAATCCACGCTTCTTCTCGCTGGATTCCACCGACCCTAGATATGAAAATCGCTCTTGACAACTCTCGTCTCAACCAGACGTACAACACCCCTTCGCTAGCTACTATCCACCTGACACTCTCACAAGTGGATTGGATGCTGGAAAACGGCGGCTTGGCTTGGGTAGCGGGTCGTAGCGCGGAGTCGGCACGCATCATCTACGGGTGGGCAGAAGAACGTAGCTTTGCTACACCTTTCGTGAAAGACGAAGCTAAGCGTAGCCCGGTTGTGGCGACCATTGATTTTGACGATGCTGTGAGTGCCGACGACATCGCTGCCACTTTGCGAGCTAATGGCATAGTCGACACAGAGTCGTATCGCAAACTAGGCAAGAACCAGCTTCGTGTCTCGCTCTTTCCTGCTATTGCCCCAGAAGAGATATCTGCTTTGTGCGGCTGTATTGACTTTGTTGTTGAGAGATTGGTTGGCTGAATTTTTTGCTGTCAATTTTTGCTGTCAACCGCAGGGGGCATTTCTTTCCTTGAAACTCTCTGGGTAGCATTTAAAATTGGTGCAGATGAAGAAGCAATCGCATAAATTATTTTTGGCTGGGGTGGCGTTGTTGCTGTTAGCGACTGCTTGTGGTGGGGGGGAGGATGAGGCTGTTTCTACTACTACCACCGCAACTTCTGCGGCTCCGATAGTTATTACAACGATTCCTGAAACTACCACGACGATCGACCTTCTTTGGCTACCGATTGACGGGGAAACTTTGGCTCCTATAGAGATTTCAGAAGGTGACTTCGCCGTAGCCGACAGCTTTAACAGGTGCGACATCTACCCTCCAGAACAGCTAACCCGCCTGCTAGAGCGCAGATTTAGTCTCAACTTCACCCAGCCTGGATATGACCCTAGATTTTCAGGTAATTCAGGTGCTTGTATCTGGAATACTAGCCCAGACAGCACTAGCACAGATGATGCAGTTTCTGCTTCGGTTGTACTGCGCCTGGCGGCCCTGCCCAGCGCAGTCATCAGCGGCGAAGAGCGCGCCGACCCCACTATGGGCGATAGCGCAGCAGTGTTAGGAGACATCTGGCGGCAATACTGCACTTGGGCTGATCCAGTGTGGGAAATGCTAGGTAGCACCGACGGCCCGGGCGTAGCATTCCGCGTCGGCAATGTCATCGCCCAGGTCAATGTCGTCCCCTTAGACGAAGCAGCTCAACTAGACCAGCAGACCGCCGAGCTAGTAATAGCGGGACAAATTTCCCGCCGCCTAACCAACACCAACTTCACCCCCTGCGAGCCATAACTGCGGAAGGTGTGGGATTTGAACCCACGGTGACCTAGTGGCCACAACGGTTTTCGAGACCGTCCCGTTCGTCCGCTCCGGCAACCTTCCGAGTTCTAATTTATCGCCACAAAAAAAGAAGTGCTACTTGTTCTACCCTTCGCAGCCCCCGCTACCCCTTCACAGCCCCAGCCAGGATTCCCCGCACAAAGTATCGCTGCAAGCTGAAGAACACGGCCAGCGGCACGACCGTCTGCACAAATGCCCCTGCGGTTAAGACATTTTCTTTCAGACCGAATTCACCTGAGAGTGTGGCAATCTTGATAGTGGCAGGCCATTCGCTGGGTGCCGAACCTAGCATTGTGATGGCGATTAGATAGTCGTTGTATGTCCAGAGGAACTGAAAAATCGCAAATGCTGCCAGTACAGGCACAGAAAGAGGCAACACTAATCGCCAGAAAATTGTGAAATGGTCGGCTCCGTCTATGCGAGCAGCCTCAAAAATATCTTTAGGTAGGCTTGACAGGTAGTTGTGTAGCAAAAATATCGCAAATGGCATAGCAAAAGCCGTGTGTGTCAACCAAACAGCGTTGCTGGTGCCCACAAGCCCAACATCGGGGACAAGAGTTACGGTCTTATCCAAGCCGGGAAGGGTGACATGTGCGCCGTTGCTGAATAACTGCAGCAACGGAATAAGAGCCACCTGATTAGGAATAGCCAGCAGCGACACGGTGATGATGAACAGCCACTCGCGCCCTCGAAATTCAATCCACGCAAAAGCATACGCCGCAAAGGCGGCAATAGCAATCGGTATAACCGTGGCAGGAATGGCGATGGCAAAAGAGTTGATGATGCCGTCCCAGAAGCCACCGTCTGCTTCTGTGCCGAAAATCTCTCTGTAGTTATTCAGCGTCAGTCCATCGAAATTGCCTCTAAAAAGAGTCCAGAAGGCAGATGTGCGCTGCATATCTCTATCGCGGAAGGAGTTAACGAACAAGCCGATAGTTGGTGTGGTCCAAAGAATCACGAGTATCCACAGCACCCATGTGGGCACGCTACGCATGGTGTTGTAGACGATTTTGCCGACACCCTTTTCTTTCGAAGCATCGCCTGCTTTCGAGGTACCGCCTGTCGAAGAACTAGCAGGGGTAGTTGGTGGAGGTGAGTTTGTTGTGGTCATGTCTCTAGTTTCTGCATTCGGCGGATGTTATAGAACATGATCGGCAACACCGAGATGAACAGCACTACAGCTAGTGCCGAACCCAAGCCAAAGTTAGATTCGGTGAAGGCTCGCTGCCACATGTCGCTAGCTAGCACCTGGGTGCCGAAGTTGCCGTTGGTCATCACTTTCACGATGTCATACACCTTCATAACCAGCACGATTAGAGTGGTCACGACCACACCTATAGTAGTGGCAATCTGAGGAATGATTACCCGCCAGAAAATCTGCGTTTCGGTGGCTCCGTCCACTTTGGCTGCCTCTATGAACTCGCCTGGCACAGCTTTAATGGCAGCGGAGAAAATAACCATCGCAAAGCCTGTCTGAATCCAGATGAGGATGATCATCAGCCAAAGATTATTGAAAGGTATGTTTTGTAGGAACAAGATCGTGTCGGGGATAGTCTGCGTCACTTCTTGGCCGTCCACAAGGATCGTTCTGGTTTTGAACCCGCCGATTCCTGGGCCTATAAGTCTGTAGAACAAGTAGCCCACCAAACCTGCCCCGAGCAGTGAACTCAAAGCCATGTTTTTGGCTTTGGCGCGCCAAGAGATGCCTGCTAAAAGCAGAAGTACGGCAATCACGCCGATGAGCACTGCTATAGCCAGAATTCCCGTCCAAGAATCGGTGGTGCTTAGTTCGCCAATTCCCACCCAGATAGAGTTAAAAACTCCTGTTTGCGGCTTGTTGGGTGGACGGGCGATATACATGTAACGCCAGATGATGCTGGCACCTACGAAAGAAATCGCCATCGGCATAAAGATAAGCGATTTGGCCACACTTTCCATGCGAGTTCGATCTGCTAGCACGGCGATTACTAGCCCCAAGACAGTTGCCATGATGGACACGAAGAATACCCACCAGAGGTTGTTAATTATTGTTCCACGCAAGGTGGCGAACACGGCCATGGCAATGAGGAACCAAGCGATCACGAATGGCGAGATAGAACCGCCACTGGCGCGGGGGCGTCCATCTGGAGAGCGCAACCACTGCACCAGAACTACCACCAGAGAGAGCACAAGTAGCCCAGCACCCCACCAGACGAGACTGGAACCAAAGAAATTTCCCCAGTCGCTAAAATCCAAGCTATTTTCGTTGGTGAAGATGAAACCGTAGTTTTCTAAGCCGTTCCAGACGAGGTCGTTGAATCTTCCGTCTTCTTCCCTAGTTAGAAGCGAGAGATATATAGTGCGGGCAAGGGGGATTAACAACCCGAGCACAACGAAAGCGAGGGCTGGAGCTAGGAAGATGTATTTTCGCGAACCAGCGTTTATCTTGATGCGCCCGGCGTTGTCGGGGATTTTGCTCATGCCTAGGCACACGCCCACTAGTGCCAAGCCAATGATGGCAGCTAAGTAAGATTCCCCCCTGTTACCGCTACCGAAATCAGCTCCTCCATAAGCCCCAAGCATCCAACCGATAGCCAAACCGATGAGTGCCCAACGTCCAGCCCTAAAGAAATCTTGTCTGATAGCCAAACCTAATGCGCCAAAAATCACTCCCGTGATGAGTGTCCAAGCTATAGCAGTACCCCAATCCAGGGAAGGCAAGAAGTCAGATCGCCAAGCAGCACCTTGGATGATGCCGATAGCGGCCATTGACCCAGCAGCTGTCGCAAACCGTAACCTAGGCTCTTCGATCTCGCTCAGCACTCCGAAAACGATGCCGCCAGCGACCGCTCCGATAATTGGCCAGAAAATAAGCGTTGGGCCGACATCGCCTAACAGCCGGTTACCGTCCAAGATGCCAAAATAGAGCAGTCCTATGAAAGCCCCCACAATCACATTGAAGAGACGCCAACGTTTAGTGGCTTGAGAGAAGAGATAGTTGAGAACAACGAACATTACCCCACTCACACCGACTGCTAAGACGATGCGTATGAGAGTGGAGATAAGTCTGTCCATTATTTTGTTGCCCTAGTTTTTGTTGCCCTAGCCACTTCGGTTCCTAGCTACTTTTGCTAGCGGTGACAGCTACTGACGGCATTTGATGATATTAGCGCATTTAATGAGCGCGCGCGTATGTGAGGCAATCTTCGCGTGTAGTGCCATCTTGCTTAAAAGCAAAAAGCGGAGCTAGCCCAAAGGCCAGCTCCGCTGATTGCTCATGAGAGGGAAATTTCCTAGGGCCAGGAAGCCTCAATGTCTGCCGTGGCTTCGGCAACCGTCTTCTCGCCGGTGACGGCTGAAGTGCCGTCTGTCCAGAAGGTACCTGCGCCAACTGCTGCTGGCATCAGGTCGGAAGCATCAAAGCGCGCCACATTAGCTGTGGCGAGGATGTTGATGAACGACTGCTCCAATGGGAGGTAGTTATCCATATCCTGTCCGATAGCAGCCGAGAGGAAGCCCGAGAGCGAGCCGCCATTTCTTCTCTGCTGTGACTTCTGACGCTCGTTGGCATATTCAGCGGTGGACATGTATTCCATCACTGCCCATACTTCAGGAGCATCGCGGAAAGCAGATACTAGCGTGCCTGCTACTAGAGCGGGACGGTCTGTGGTGTTGAGCGATGGGAAGTAGAACACATCCACGGCACCTTCTGACCCGTCTGCGTAGGGTGTGCCGTCAGGCATGAAGGCAGCAAAGAACGAGGCCTGGCGGTGCATCATGCAGTCGCCCTCCACTAGGGGGTCGCCATTGGCCCCGAAGGGGGTTGAGGCGATAGAGCCACCAGAGGCAAACACAGCACCTTCGGTGTTCCAAAGGTCAAGCACTTCTTGCCAAACTTCTTGCACTTCAGGCGAGTCAAAGGGTACCTCGTGATTCACCCACTGGTCGTAGAAGCTTGCAGGTTGGAAACGCAACATAAGGTCTTCAATCCAGTCGGTGAATGTCCAACCGGTTGCTGGTCCCGACTCAATGCCTACACACAGAGGTGTGTTGCCATCTGAAATCATCTGGGTCACGAGAGCTTTGAAATCAGCCCATGTCTCAGGCACTACATATCCATTTTCCTCGAACCTTGCGGGCAGATACCACACAAGCGACTTGAGGTCGGATTTGGTGGGGATGGAATGCTGCGTACCGTCGGTAATACCGAACTGGTTCCACGCTGCTGGCCAGTTGGCTTGTGCAGCAGCAGCAATATTTTCAGGTAGCGGAAGAATCAATTCATCACGGAAAAAGTCGGCCGCTTTGCCTGGTTGCGGGAATACGGCAATATCAGGCGGGTTACCGGCTTGAGCCTGAATATTGATCTGGTCGGAGAAGTCGCGAGCCCCAGCATATTCAATGTTTATTCCGGTTCTCTCAGCAAATACACTCAAAGTGTCTTCCATGCTGCCTTGCTCTTCTTCGGTGCTCTCAGGGCCGAACACTCTTACTGTCGTTCCTGAAAGATCCATAGATCGCCAGTCCACCGCCGGTGCCTGTGCGGTAGGTGCCATGGTCGTGGTGGGTGCCATGGTTGAGGCCGGTGCCATGCTAGTTGAGGCTGGTGCCGCAGTGTCTGTCGGTGCCGCAGTGGTGGTTGTGTCGCTACTGCTGTCGTCATCGCTCCCACAAGCTGCTGCGATTAGCGCAAGCGAGAACAAGCTGGCCAAGATTAGCCAGAGTTTTCTTGATTTCATTGGTTTTTGTCTCCTAGTTGATTTTTGGTTTTCTATCTTTGTATCTTAATCTATATCGTGCTAACTCATAATAGTCTAACGGGCTTTTACGCGTTTGCCTTTCCCATACCAGAGGTTACTCCAGCGAGCAGCAGGTTGTCAATAGCTACCTAGCTATGTCGTCGCACTACTACAACCAGCCAAACTACGCCAGCTAGAAGGACAGCACCAGTGATGCTTGTAGCAGCAAGTCGTTCAGTGGTACCTATTCCTCCTCTGATTTGGCTGTATCCGATGACGACACCAAAAAGAGCAAGTGTAAAGATTATGCCACCAGCAATTCCCAGAAGTGTGCCCCAGAGCCGAGATTGCAGAATATGTGACAACCTCTCTTTCGAAATTTTTTGGGGCATCACCTGGAAAGGTAGCTATGTGAGCGAATTGTGACTAGTTACCGCCTTCGATTAGGGTGACGGTGCTTCGTTGCCAGCTAGAGCCAACCACATCCACGCCGTCGGCACGGAGGTTGTCTAGGGCTTCGGATACGATGTCATTGGTGAAGGCACCCGCGGTGGGTTCTGACTGGAGTATGCCTTCAGCGACAGCCACATCTATGGTCTGATCCCAGAGGGCTTGGTCAATTGTGCCGATGCCATTCGGGGAGGGCCAGATGAGTCCGTTGATCTCGTTGAGCTGCCAGGTCTGGTGTGAACGACCGAGTGTCGGTGCGTTGTCGAGCACGACTTCTACACATTCCTCAGCGTTATCGCGACACCATACCCAGCCCATGATTGAGCCTTGAACGAATCTCACAGCAGTATCACGATAGGCAGGGTCGTCTGCCAGCCTGTCGGCGTCGGCCCAGATGGCATCTTGCAGCATGGCAGTGCCTTCATCATTCCAGTTGATGATGTTCATATCTGAAGGTTGATATAGCTCGCCGGTGTCAGGGTTCTCTGTCTCCAACACTTGGGCATACTCGTTGTAGATCATCGCTTGAGCAGCGTCAATATCGCCATTCAGCAGGGCAGTCATGTCAAAGGCTTGCTGTATGAGTTCAACATCGTTGCTAGGGTCAAGTCCATTGCGCCGCAAACCTGCCAATAGCTCAAATTCGTTACCGAAGCCCCAGTTGCCGACTTTTTTGCCTTCAAGGTCGGTGACTGAGTCAATCCCAGAATCGGCTAAGGCTACTTGCAGGGTGCCACTGCGCTGGAAGATCTGGCCGATATTGGTCACATTCACACCCTCCTCGCGTGGCACTAGTCCGCGTGGTACCCACGAGATGGCAAAGTCTGCGCCACCAGAGTCCAAGACGGTGATAGGCACAATCTCAACAGCTCCTTGGATGATTTCTACATCCAGTCCGAGATCTTCATAGAAGCCTTGGTCGACAGCTGCGTAATAGCCAGCGAATTGGGCCTGAGTGAACCATTGCAGCTGCAGTCTGACTGGAGTCATTTGCATTGGCTCGGCCGTGGTCGCGGCTGGTGCTGCAGTGGTAGTGGCAGCCGGTGCCGCTGTCGTGGCAACCGGTGCCGCTGTCGTTGTAGTTGTGTCGTCGTTGCTGTCGTCGTCATCGCTACCGCAGGCTGCTGCGATTAAACCTAACGACAGAATGGCGACCATTACAAGTCGGAATGGGCGTTTTTTCATGATTATCTCCTAGTAAAGGCTTTATTGGTGATAGTTGAGCTATCTGTTATTACTATAGCTCTCTGGTTGAGATAAGTTGTCAGTTTACAACCGCACCGAGCAACACAGCCAACCTAGAGAGGTATGGGCTATACAACCAAGCTGTTATACAGACAAGCTTAGTAAGCTGGCAAGCATGGGACAGCCAGTGACAGTCGTAGAAAGGCACGCCAGACTTCAAGCCATCATAGTCAAACTAAAGGAGTGAGTGTTAGTGTTATATTGGGTATGGAGAATTGTCCATAAATCTAAAGGAGATCATTCATGAAAGCCGTTTGTGCGGGATATACAGATCTGCTTGAAGTCTCATCTATTGAAGCATCTGTTCAGAATCTGTGGGTATATGTCAAATTTTCGGATGGCACGCAGGGGCTAGTGGACATGTCTGAGTTAGCTTGGATGCCTGTTTTTTCTTCTTGGAAAGATGGCGAGTTCGACAAGGTGTGGCTTGATGACGGTATACCATGCTGGGGCGAGGGCAATCATGTCGGACCCGAGTGGATGCGTGAGCGGTTACAACCGATGAAATATGATGACTGGAAGGGTGTCCACAGACTAGCTACTGCTTCGGCTGTTTGAGAAATCAGCCATCTATGGCATCTGTTTGCATTTTTCCAAGCGGGACTAGAATCTACCTGTTTCAAGAAACAAGGCATGGGTGAGTGCTTTTCCCCATAGTTTGGACGCAAAGAGTTTTGAACTACCGCGCCGATGCTTGTGGGATGGTAGTGCGGGCTTTAAAAGATTGTAAGCTGGCAAGCATGGGACAGCCAGTGACAGTCGTAGAAAGGCACGCCTCACAACGGGGTGTGGTGCGGTTTGAAGCTAATCGCTCCATCACGGGCATGGGGCATCTTCACTATGCTTCGGCCGCAGATGCTGCAGAAGATACCCCTCCCGACCTCCTAGCCCGCACGCTATTTGAACGAGGCGGTATAGACGGCATCCACATCAACAGCAACATCATCACTATTGATCTAGCCAAAGGTGCAGATGCCGAAGGAATAAAAGAGGTAATAGAGTCGCTGTTTCTTCACTACCGTTCTTAGCGACACCGCAATGAGCACCCGCCTTCTCCTATGGCTCTCTCTAGCCACAGGTCTATTAATCCTTCTAGCCTTCACCGTCCAAGTGCTAATCGCCCGCTGACATAGTTGGCACAGATTAGACATTAAGGAGCAGCTATGGCTTTTGAACTTGAACGACTTGACGGGACGGGCATTCGTGTACTTACGCCTTTTGATGAGGAATATCCGCAGACTTGGCTAGACCGCCTCAACCGAAAAGCTCCGCCGGTTCTCTATACAGCAGGCGTGGCTGATCTGCTCAACCAGTCTTGCATCGGAGTTGTCGGGAGCCGTGATGTTTCATCAAAAGGTAAGGAGGTAGCTCAAGAAGTTGCTGAGCGAGTAGCCAGCCTGGGTATGACCCTGGCTTCTGGTGGGGCGCGAGGTGTAGATCAACTGTCTATGAATGCCACCTTCCAAGCAGGTGGTAGCGTGGTCGGCATTCTCGCCGAGTCGCTTGCTCACAAAATCAAAAAGTCAGATGTCCGACAAGCCATTTTCGAAGGACAGACGGTTATGTGCACCCCATACAACCCAAATTCTCCATTTAGCATTGGCAATGCTATGGGGCGCAACAAGCTTATCTACGCCCTGTCAGAGTTAACGCTTATTGTGGCTTGTGAGCCAAATAAAGGTGGCACATGGTCGGGGGCTGTGGAGGCACTCAAAGGGAACTTCGGACGTGTCGCCGTGTGGCAAGGACCTGGATCAGGGACAGGCAATGCCCAATTGGCAGAAATGGGTGCTATTCCAGTTTTGTCCATAGACGAATTGGAAAGTTCTATACTTGAACCTGAAGAACTTGAACCTGAAGAATCAGACGCCACAATAAAATCAGGCACCACAATCTCAAAGGAGCAACTTCTTCCTTTTGAGTCGGTCGCTTAGTTGCGACTTAGAAGTCGGCTAATGAACTGGCTAATCAACTAGGCCAAATTAACTAAGCAGCCTTGGCTACTCCAGCCATAAGGAGACCTAGTTGGTGAGGGGTTGCGGTTTTGGCATCTATCACATCCATAAGGCGGCCTTCGTAGATTACGCCTATGCGATCGGCTAGGGCCAAGACTTCATCAAGGTCTTCTGAGACCAGTAGGGTGGCGCAACCGTTGGCCTTTTGTTTGGCTAACTGCTCGTTGATGTATTCGGCAGCTCCTATGTCTACCCCCCTAGTGGGTTGTGCTGCCAAGATCACTTTTGGGCTACTCGAAAGCTCTCTGGCCAAAATGAGCTTCTGTATATTGCCACCTGAGAGGTTGCGTGTGGGGGTATCAATGTTGGGCGTCTTGACGGCGAAGCGATCTACTAGGTTGCTACTGTGCTCCTTGATTGCTCCAAAGCGCATGAAGCCGAAACGGGCAAACTCTGACTCTCTTCGGCTCAACAGCATCATATTCTCCGACACCGAAAACCCCGACACCACGCCATCGCGCATACGCTCTTCAGGCACATATGACAACCCCGCCTTGCGCACCGAGCTGGGATGCGCGTTAGTGACATCTGTGCCGTCAATGCTCACCGTGCCACTCTTGGCTTCGCGCAGACCTGCGATAGCTTGCGCCAGCTCTCGCTGACCATTTCCCGACACTCCTGCTAAGCCAAAAATCTCACCTGCTAGCACTTCCAGCGAAATTCCATTCACAGCCAGATTGCCCCGGTCGCCTTCTACTTCTAAATCTTTGATCACCAGCTTGACTTCGCCCACATCCACTTCTGGCTTATCTGGCACCAGCTTCACTGGGCGTCCCACCATCATCTGGGCAAGTTGTTCTCTGCTGGTTTCTGCTGGAGTGGTTTCGCCACTCACATGGCCGTCTCGCAGCACGGTTATCCTGTCGGACACCGACATCACCTCGTGCAGCTTGTGCGAGATGAATACCAAACCTCTTCCATCGGTTGCCAACTGGCGTAGCACTGCTATCAACTCTTCCACTTCTTGAGGGGTGAGCACTGCTGTAGGTTCGTCAAGCACCAGTAACGAAACTTCTCGATACAGAGCTTTGAGTATCTCCACCCGCTGGCGTTCTCCCACAGCCAGCTGCCACACATAGGCATTCGGATCTACCTGTAGTCCGTAAGCCTGCGACAGTTCTGTTATCCGCTTCTCCACGGTCGGCAGGTCGGTGAGTGGACGGCGATCAGACTTCAAACCGAGAGCGACATTTTCTGTGACTGTGAGAGTAGGCACCAGCATGAAGTGTTGATGCACCATGCCGATGCCGCGAGCGATGGCGTCAGACGGCGAAGAGATAGACAGCTGCTCACCATTCATCCGCACCTCTCCTTCGTCGGGTTGATGCAGACCATAGAGGACATTCATGAGCGTGCTCTTGCCAGCTCCGTTCTCACCGAGCAGTGTATGCACCTCGCCAGCTTTTACATTGAAATCGACGCGGTCGTTGGCCAGCACACCCGGGAACTGCTTGGTGATGCCCCGCATCTCCAGCAAATACGGGGAGGGAGGCGATGGAGACTCAGACTGAGACTCAGGCTGGGACTGGGACTGAAGAGAGTTAGCTGGCATTTTGGTTCAGGTATAAACAAAAAGGCAGGTGACCGTAAGTTGGGCACCTGCCTTTTCAGAAAATTACGGGCAGCAAGACCGCCCTTGCGGTCGGTTCAGCTAGTGCTGATGCTTCCGTCAATGATTCCAGCGATGGTGTCTTCTGCCAATTGGCGCACATTGGCAGGCAGATCATAGGCATCGTTGTAGGCGATTTCCAAGCCACCGTTTTCTAAGGTGACGACGAAGGCTTTACCGCCAGATGCGCCGCTGTCCATGTCGTCCACGATCTGTTGCAGTATGACTTCCCACTTATAGACCTGCGATGCCACTACGATTTCAGGCGCAAGCGATCGCTGGTCTGCCTGCGTGCCGAACCAAAGTACGCCTTCATTCTGCGCCACTCCAACAGCACCCACAACCATCTGGGCTGAGCCTGTCATCACATCGGCACCTTGTCCAACATGAGCCTGAGCGGTCTCAGTTGCCAGAGCCACATCGCTGAACGATCCTATGTAGACGACACTTACATTCGCATTGCTATTCTGCGCTTCTGCTCCAGCTTTGAAGCCATCCACATAAAGCTTGGCATCGCCAACTTCAATCGGGCCGACAACGCCGATTACTTCGCTATTGGTCAGAGCACCAGCCATCGTACCTAGCACATAGCCACCTTGATCGGCAGCGGCTGTATAGGCATAGACATTGTCCAAGCCGAAGGTATCAGCAGCTGTGCCCCAAGCAAAGGTAGTATCTGGATAGTCGGGGGCTATCTCTTCCAGAGAACCGCCGTATTGTGAGCCGTGTGCGATCACGAGATCGTAGCCCTCATCGGCGTAAGCCCTGATCTGTGCAGCAGCTTCTTCCACAACGAAAGTGCCGTCAGTGATAGCGACATCAATATTACGCTCATCCCCGAGGGCATTAACACCGTCTGAGATGCTCTGTGAGAACGCCAAGTCGTTAGATGCACTAGGCGACACGATGGCAATTCGCAACGGTGGAGCAGGTGCCTCGGTGGTTGGTGCTGCAGTGGTTGCTACCGTGTCGTCATCGTCGTCGCTTCCGCAAGACGCTGCGAACAGTGCTAGAGCTCCAGCTATGAGCACGAATGAAAAAAACTTGTGAAGTTTCATGGTTATTTTTCTCCTGATGGGTTGGGATTATTTGATAGTTGGGATTTCATAAAGTGATATTTAGGCAAAACACAATTTTTTAGACAAAACTTCAAATAGAAATCTTGCCGTTATTCTTACAAGAAGTTTAGCAGATACTTTTGTGCTGTGCTTATTTTAGCTGTTGTAGGTTCTTCTAAAGCATATTGTATTCTTCTAAAGCATACTTTAGTGTGCTCCTCTCCTGAATGGCTGGGTTAGAGCTGAGGGTTGTCCGATTCGGTTAGTTACCACAACCAGAGCTATGATAGTCACAGCAGCAGGTGCCATTTCGGCGAGCTGGGCTGTTGCGCCGCTGATGATACCTAAAGTTTTCCACTGCAGCACCAATGCATTCACGAGGCCGAACAGCAGAGAGCCAGCCATCACGCCGATGGGTCGCCACGCTCCGAAATACACCAAGGCCACGGCGATAAAGCCCATGCCGTTGGTGATGTTCTGGATAAAGATGCCTTTCTCCAAGGCCAGTGCTGCTCCAGCAACTCCTGCTAAAGAATTAGCGATGATAATAGTGGAGTAGCGTGTTCGTGTCACACTCACCCCTAGGCTGTCGGCGGCTTCGGGGGTTTCGCCGACTGCTCGCACATTCATCCCAAAAGTTGTGCGATTCACCAGCAAAGTAACTGCGGGCACCAGCAAGAAAGCCATATAGACCAGAATGCTATGGTTGTAGAGGTCGGGATAGGCAACATCAAAGCGGGTTTCAGGAACAGAAAATTCAAACAGACCCTCAAAGCCTCCGATGGGCTTGGGAGTGCCCACGAGTTGTCGGAACAACAGGTCGCTCATACCCAGCCCGAAAAGATAGATACCAATTCCGCTGATGCCTTGCTGAGCGTGCAAAGTCACCGTGATGAAGGCATACACGAGACCCATCACAGCCCCCACTCCTGTCCCCACAGCCAGTCCCAGCCAAGGGCTACCCGTTTCTAAGGTCGTGTAGTAGGCACCGAATGCCCCCAGCAACATTACTCCGTCTACGCCCAAGTTCAAGACTCCGCTTCGCTGACCGACACTTTCGCCTACGGAAGCTATAACGAATGGAGTGGCAAGGCGGATGGTTGCGGCGATAGTCACAACCAAGGTGGAAAGAGTGAAGAAGCCGCTCCATCCGCTACGGGCCGCAAATATTTCGACCACGGAAAAGTCAACAATAGCTAATAAGTTCATGTGACAATTGTTTCCGAGGATGTCTCTGGTGTTTGGGTAGATTCAGGCTCGGAGGCACTATCCGGGGCCCTTGGCGACCCCGGGTCAGTTGCGCCAAGCGGTGTGCTGGGTTCGTTCCCCGAAGAGCTGCCTCCTTTGGCAATTTGGGAAACCCGCTCGGCCCATTCGCGGGCACGAGTCACTATGCTTTCGCTACTCACTACGAACACCACTACCAGCCCGCTCAGGGCTACCACTAGCGGAGTGGCAACCTGAACCGCCCGTTGCAAAGCGAACGCCCCCACTAGTAGCCCGCCGAATAGAAACGATGCTGGAATCGTCCAAAGTGGATGCAACGCGCCAAACAGGGCGGCTACGATGCCGTTGAATCCTGCCAGCTGCGTAAAACCGGACGGCCCGCTTTCAACACTAAGGCGATGCGCTGTGGAAGATAGCACAAGCACAGCACCCGCCAGGCCCGACATCATCCCGCTGAAAGTCAAAGCCAGCACAATATTGCGTTTCACCCTCATGCCGGCATATTGGGCTGCTATTTGATTGCCACCCACTGCTCGCATTTCAAAACCCAGCGATGTCCGCCAAAGCAGTACGAACCCCACGATCGCAGCCAGCACCGCCACGACTATCCCCAAGTTGAACTGAGTCCCTTCAAGCAAGGTCGGCAACTTGGCATTTTCTGAGAGACGCTCAGTTTGGGCTATATCACCGAGCTCTTCGCTCTGTCTGTCTTTCATCGGGCCGAGTAACAAAAACTGCATCAGGTAGCCAGCCACGATGTTGAGCATGATCGTGCTCAGGATCTCATTCACAGCGGCATATGCCTTCAACATTCCCGGCATCCACCCCCAGAACGCCCCGCCAACTGCACCTCCTAAAAGTGCCAAAGGCAACAGCACGGGGCGAGGCAGGTCAGGCAATACCAACACGATTGTCGTGCACAGTAGCGCACCGGCGATGATTTGTCCCTCTCCACCAATATTGATAACAGATGACCGAAAAGCTATGCAAATTCCCACGCCCACCAGCAATAGGGGGGTAGCTCGCAGTGTTGTTTCAGACAGCTCGTCCCAGCCACCGAACGCACCTGAAAACATCGCTCTGTAGCCCTCAATCGGATCGCCCCCGAAAGCCAGCACCATGAAAGCCCCGATGATGAGAGCCAAGAGCACAGCCGTAAGGGGCACCATCGGCCCGATCGCGTTGCGTAACAGACGTTGACGAATTTCAGTCATTCAAACAATCTTGGCATAATTTAGGTGCTTATGTCTGTTTGTCAGCCAGACTTGTTATAATCTGAAAGCTAAGCTATTCTTAGGGTGCACTTACCGCTAAGGTTATTAAACTGCCTATTTTCAAAATACCTATTCCCAAAACACCTAATTCCCAAAACAAAGGAGCATCTCAGTGAAAAGTCGTCTTGTCAAACTCGCGCTTGTAGTCGCCATTCCCCTCTGTCTTTTTGCCGCCGCTTGTGGCAGTGACGACAACAGCTATGAAGGCACCTCCATCGTGCTCGCAGGAACCGACCTTGACGAGGCGAAACAGCAGGTGGCTACTGCCATCTATCGCTACAACCAGATAGGTGAAGATGTCTTTGATGAGATTTCCGACGCCGATGGCCCATTCATAGATGGCGAAATCTATACTTTCGTGCTCACACCCGAAGGAGTTCTAAGAGCGCACGCCGGCAACCCGGACCTCGTAGGTGACGACCTCTCTGAGACCCAAGACAGCGACGGTAGCTATGTAATCGAAGGCATTTCACAAGCGGCATCTCCTGTGGGCGGCTTGGCGACCTATCGTTTCGACAACCCCGCTACAGGTGAAGAAGAGCCTAAAAACAGCTGGGTGGTGTTGCACGACAATCTCATCTTCGGCTCTGGTGACTACATCACCGAAGCCGAGTGGGCACAGCAGATGGTGGACGAAGCTCTCGCTCTCTATGACGAGATGGGCACCGATGCTTTTGATGTCATCAACGTCAGCGGCGACTTCATCCAAGGCGAGATATATGTGTTCGTCACCGAACTTGACGGATTTTCCAGAGCGCACGCCGCCAATCCTTCGCTCCAAAATACCGATCGTAGCGACCTAGTAGACATCAACGGCAAGCGCATCACTGATGCCCTCATCGAAGGGGCCACACCGCAGGGAGCCTGGGTGGACTATTGGCGTACCAACCCTGCTACGGGCGAGGAAGAAGCTAAGAATTCGTGGGTGGTGCTACGCGACAACTATGTCATCGGAGCTGGCTACTACGAATGAGGTAAAAAGAGACTATTTAACTTTAAAAAATGCTAAACTTTTGGAAATAGGAAATTTTCCGAACAGAAATGGAGTAAAAATATGAATGAAAAACAAACCACCATGTCTCAGGGCATGTGGAAGGTAGTCGTTTTTAATGTAGTAGTCGCGCTGATTTTATTCTTAGTGCTACTAGGGCTAGTGAGTGTTTTCGCTGGTCTTGTGGCCTTAGTCATCAGCCTCGGTTTGCTACCAGTGCTACTGGTCTGGTACATCGTGCATCGGATTCGCAAGCGTAAAGCTGGTGAAACAGCTGGTGAACTTGTCAAAACTGAAGAATCTGAGAAGCCTGTGCTCTGGGTGATAGTAGCCAATGTCATTGCTGCTCTTATTTTGTTCCTCATCCTCTGGGCAGTGCTGAGTATTTTCGCCGCAGTGGTGGGGCTAGTTATAGGTCTAGGAATTTTGCCAGTGGCAATCATCATCTATGTCGTTTACAGAGTGCGCAAGAAGCGCGAAGCAAGCTGAGTAAAAACAGCAAATCGCCAGCTAACTCCGGGGGGGGGCGGGCTAACTCTGGCGGGTAGCCCAGGGCATTGCTAATCGCTCTGCTAAAGACGCCAAGGCGTACAGCGCGATACCCATTAAGCTACCTGCCAACACTGCGGCCCAGGCGGCGTCGTATTGTGTGAAGCCTGCGTAGGTGGTGATTTTGCTGCCCAAGGAGTCTTGGCGACCACCGAAATACTCCACAACGATAGCCCCTACTACGCATAGCGATGACACAAGCTTCAAGGCAGTGAAGAAAAATGGCAGAGCCGATGGAATGCGAACTCGGCGGATGATCGTCCACGGCTTTGACGCCAGCGAGCGCATCAGCTCTATCTGGTTCGGATCGACATTCGTCAAACCTCTGGAAGTGTTGATAAATACCGGAAAGAAGACCAGCAGTACCACCACAGCTTGATTTGAACGGGGTGATGTCAAACCCAGCCAGTTGTTGAAGATCGGGGCCAAAGCAACTATGGGAATGGCGTTTACAGCCACGGCCAGCGGGGTGATCATCTCGTTAGCTGAGCGGAAGCGAGTCACGATAAGGGCTGCTACCACGCCTAGTATCACTCCACCGAACAAAGACGAGACAATGATGAAACCTGTGTTGCGAGAGGCTTGAGAGATTTCATCCCAGTTTGCTTGAAGCTCAGATAATATCTCGGTGGGACGCGGCAACACAAAGCCGTCTGGATTTATTACTAGCAGACCGATTTCCCACACTAATAGCCCTGCGAGTCCGAACACCAGGGGCAGAAACCACGGTGAAGTGAGACACGAGCGTAAAAAGCGATTCATGAGCGCAAAGCTTCGCGCACCTGCACGATGTAATCAAAAAAGTCATCACGATCACGAGTTTCCTCCGTGCGCTCACCTAAGTCCACATCCACCTTTGCGGTGATTTGCCCAGGGCGAGGCGACATAACGCACACTTGCGTAGAGAGAAACACCGCTTCAGAGATGGAGTGAGTGATGAAGATGACCGTAGTGCCAGTCTCTTGCCACATTCGCAGAAGTTCGGTTTGCATGTGCTCTCGGGTCATCTCATCTAGCGCGCCGAATGGCTCGTCCATCAGTAACAGCGAGGGGCGGAAAGCCAAAGCTCTGGCAATTGCCACTCTCTGCTGCATGCCGCCTGAGAGCTCCCTCGGGTAACTGTTGACAAACTCTGATAGCTGCACTAGTTCAAGCATTTCCTCGGTACGCTTGCGCCGATCGGCTCGTGACCAACCCAGCAACTCTAAAGGTAGCTCTATGTTCTTACGCACGGTTCTCCAGTCAAACAGGCTGGCTGTTTGGAATGCCATGCCGTAGTCGCGGTCTTGGCGAGCGCGGTTGGCGGTTTTGCCATTCACTGTCACGCTGCCTTCGGTCGGCTCTATCAGCCCTGCTATGAGGCGCAACAAAGTGCTTTTACCGCACCCAGAAGGCCCTATGAGTGTAGTGAAAGACCTTGGCGCGATACTGAGATTGATGTCTGTCAAAGCAATCACTTGCGATGCATTACCGGGCAGGAAGATTTTGTTCAGATCCAAAATATCCACAGCCCCCTGGGACTGGCTAGTAGGGTCTTTTGTTGTTTCTGTCATGGCTTGAGTTTCATTGTTAGGGGGGCTGTCGGATTTGTCTGTTAGATTTGCCTGTCGGGTGGAGTGTCAAGTGTCTGGTTGGCTAGCTTCTGGTAGCTTGGCGGCGGCGAACAAGGATGGCGAACTCTGCCAATGTAATCACAGCTGCCGCAAGTAGCCCCAGCACGGCGGCTCCGATAATAGAGGCGTAAAGCCGCTCCGGACCTGTACTGTATTTGGAAGCGAAATCCAAAATCAGATATCCGATGCCGTCTGACTGGGCGGCAGAAATTTCGCCCACGATAGCCCCGATGATGCTAGCTAGTGTTGCGATTTTGAAGGCTGGGAACAGATAGGGCAAAGACGCTGGCAGTCGCAGTCGCCATAAGGTCTGCCACCAGCCGGCAGCGTAGGAGTCCATCAGCTCTTTTGCGTCAGGGTCGGGCGACTGCAACCCTCGCAACCCATTAACCGCTACGGGGAAGAAGGTGAGATACACGGCAATCAGCGAAACCGACATCCAGTCTTGCCATTCCCACGGCAAGAAGCCAAAGTTTTTACGCCCCCAGATCACAATTATCGGTGTGATAGCTATGAGAGGCACTGTCTGTGAAGCAATCACATAGGGCATCGTGCCTTTTTCAAGAGTGCGAGAGCGCAACAGCAAAATAGCTATAGCCATACCGATGATTACGCCCAGCACAAAGCCTGCCAATGCTTCTCTGAGGGTGAAGAGTGAGGCATCCCAGATGAGATTAATCAGCTCGGGGCCGCCTTCACGCAGAGGTTTGTTGAATTCTGAGATGATGTCGCGTATCGGAGGCATGTCGCGGTCGGTGCTGCGAGGCAGGAAAGTGCCGATGAACCACCAGTCGCGCTGCCCGTCATCTAAGGCACGGCCGATGACCTTATAGAGAGAGTAAATGCCACTGATTGCCAGCAGAGCTGCCCCAGCCGCTAAGACTTGAAGCAGTAGCCTGCGTAAGCGTTCAGGCATCGTTGTCTTGTTGGGTAGTTGATTGGGTAGCAGCTTGGGTAGTTGATTGTCCCAAAGTTGCTGATTTCACAGCAGCACGAAAAGCGGGGATAATCTTGGTGCCGTAGGCGTTGAGCGTTTCGTCTTTTTGGTCGTGCATCAGATAGACAGCGAACTGATCTACGCCAAGGTTATGCAGTTCCAGAAGACGTTCCACATGAGCTTCGGGCGGGCCAAGCAAGCAGAAGCGATCTATGACTTCATCTGGTACGAAGTCGGTGTGAGATGCCCCAGATCGTCCGTGCTCGGCGTAGTCGTAACCTTTACGACCGGCGATGTAGTCGGTGAGAGCACTGGGCACCGCAGTGCCTTCAGGGCCATAGCGTTCTACTAGATCGGCCACATGGTTGCCGACCATTCCACCGAACCAGCGGACTTGTTCGCGTTGGTGAGGGAGGTCGTCGCCCACATAGGCTGGGGCAGCCACACATATCTTGAGGTCATCGGGTGCGCGACCTGCGTTGGCTGCCGCTTCGCGCACTGCGCCTATCGTCCATTCGGCTAGAGCAGGGTCAGCCAGCTGCAGAATGAACCCGTCGGCTCGCTCGCCACAGAGCTTCAGAGCTTTCGGCCCATAAGCCGCCATCCACGCTTCCAGCTCGCCGCCCTGTGACCAAGGGAACTGCTGTGTAGTGCCCAGATACGGCACCTCTTCGCCTCGGGCTAAACCCCGTAACACATCCATCGCCTCACACAGCTCGCCTAAGGTGCAGGGTTTGCGTCCGATGACACGCATAGCCGAGTCGCCTCGTCCGATTCCGCAGATCGTGCGGTTGCCGAACATCTCGTTGAGGGTGGCGAAACAAGAGGCCAGCACTGTCCAGTCTCTAGTGCCGGGGTTAGTAACCATCGGGCCGACTATCATCCGATGCGTAGACGACAGCATCTGTGAATAGATCACGAATGGCTCTTGCCAGAGCACATGTGAGTCAAAAGTCCAGCCGTAGCTGAAGCCGTGCTGTTCGGCTATGCGGGCCAGCTCCACCACTCGCCAAGCGGGAGGGTCGGTCTGCAGAACTACGCCGAAATCCATAAATGACTCTTTACTATCGCTGTTGTTTGTCTTGCTATCGGCTTTGCTTGTTCTGTGCTTGTTCTGTGTTTATTCTGTGTTTTGCGTTTGTTCTGCTTATCGAGTCTGCGGAAACCCCAAGTTGATCGTGCTGGTAGCAGGATCGGGCCAGCGGCTGGAAACCACCTTGGCTTTGGTATAGAAATGGATGCCTTCAGGGCCATACATATGCGTATCGCCAAAGAGCGATCCTTTCCATCCGCCGAAGGAGTAATAAGACACAGGCACCGGTATCGGCACATTGATGCCCACCATGCCCGCCTGCACATCAAACTGGAACTGCCGGGCCGCTCCGCCGTCGCGGGTAAAGATGGCTGCTCCGTTGCCCCAAGGGTTTTCGTTGATGAGGGTTACGGCATCTGTGTAGGTGTCTACTCGCAGCACGCTCAGCACAGGGCCGAAAATCTCGTCGCGATAGCAGTCCATCTCAGGAGTCACATGATCCAGTAGCGAAGCCCCTAAGAAAAATCCTTGCCCGGCTATGTCGTCTTCGCCGCCGTCGCGCACTACCGTTGCGCCTTGGTCGCGCCCGCTTGCGATGTAGCTACGCACTCGGTCGCGATGTTCGCCGGTGATGAGCGGACCCATCTCAGAATCGGGGTCGGAGCCGTCTCCGACTTTGATTTTCTCCAGCCGCGAACCAATGGCGTCTACCAAGGTATCGCCCACTTCGCCCACAGCCACCACAGCTGAGACTGCCATGCAGCGTTCTCCCGAAGAGCCGTAGGCGGCACTAACCGCAGCGTCGGCAGCTAGAGAGATGTCAGCATCGGGCAGAACAATCATATGATTTTTGGCACCTCCCAGAGCTTGGGCACGCTTGCCGTTACGGGTAGCCGTCTCATACACATTACGGGCGATAGGGGTGGAACCTACGAAGCTAATCGCCGCTACATCGGGATGTGCCAGCAGTCGCTCAACAGCTTCTTTGTCGCCGTTGATGAGGTTTACCACACCTGCTGGCACGCCTGCTTCCTGTAGCAGTTCCATCGTGAACAGAGGTGCCGACGGGTTTTTTTCAGACGGCTTCAGCACGAAGGTATTGCCGCAAGCAATAGCATTGGGATACATCCACATCGGCACCATCGCCGGGAAGTTAAAAGGAGTGATGCCCGCTACCACGCCTAGAGGCTGGCGGATGGAATACACATCTACTCCTCGGGAGGCTTGTTCGGTGTAGTCGCCTTTCAGCAGTTCGCCCGCTCCGCAGGCATACTCTATGTTTTCCAAACCTCGTGCCACTTCGCCCTGTGCATCCGAGATGACTTTGCCGTGCTCTGCTGTGAGCCGCTTGGCGATTTCGAGCTTGTTCTGTTCCACGAGTTCTCTGTAGCGAAACAAGATGGCGATACGCTGTGCCACACTCACTTCTCGCCAGGTGGCAAATGCTTCTTTAGCTGAGGCTACGGCACGGTCTACAACATCTACCGAGGCGAAATCCACCTCGCCAGTTTGTTGACCAGTGGCAGGGTTGAACACTTGCCCGCTACGGCCAGAGGGGTTGCTAGCAGTGAGTTGGTTATCTATCCAGTGATGTATGCGTTCCATGGTTGCCTTTTCTTTTGTGAGATGTTTTATTTGAGATTTCTATTGTGAGATGTAGGAGTTGATCTAGGAGATCTGGAGAGGTCTGTTATAGAAGGTTTGTTATAGAAGATCTAGGAGATCTACTACAAGAGATACTGCGAGAGACCTCGACGCAGGTAGTGTCCGTCGCCTGCTTTGCCTAGATATTCTCGTTTTCCAGTGGCGTCTTTGCCGATCACTATCTTGCCTCGCGACAGCACGGTGTCTACAGCCCCTGCGATTTCTATGCCTTCGTATGCCGAATAATCCATGTTCATATGGTGGGTCTCAACCGAAATAGGGGTTGTGGCGTTGGGATCGTAGACCACAATGTCGGCATCGGCCCCCGGTAGTAAGGCACCTTTTTGTGGCCACAGACCGAACATGCGCGCTGGAGTGGCCGAGCAGGTCTCGACCCAGCGAGCCAGCGAAAGTTCGCCCGCTACCACGCCTTGATAGATGAGATCCATGCGGTGTTCTACGCCGCCAATACCGTTGGGGATGGCACGGAAGTCTTCCAGCCCTAACTCTTTTTGCTCTTTCATGCAGAACGGGCAGTGGTCGGTAGAGACGATGCTCAGATCGTTAGTGCGCAAGCCTCGCCAGAGGTCGCCGTGGTGGTGTTGATGCTTGGTGCGTAGCGGTGGCGAACAGACATAGCCTGCTCCGGCAAAGCCTGGCGCGCCCAGATGGTCTTCCAAATTCAGATAAAGATATTGGGGGCAAGTCTCGGCGAATACATTGAGCCCTTCATTGCGGGCTGCTGCCACTTGTTCCAGTGCCTCAGAGGCTGAAAGGTGCACGAAATACACTGGTGAGCCAGCCACAATCGCCAGCTGTATCGCCCTGTGCGTGGCTTCGCCTTCCAAGCGAGAAGGGCGAGTGATGCCGTGATAGACAGGGTCGGTCTGGCCTCTGGCGGCGGCTTGTTCGGCTATCACATCTATGGCGATGCCGTTCTCGGCGTGCATCATTATGAGCCCGCCGTTTTCGTGGGCGTGTTGCATCGCTCGCAAGATTTGTCCGTCATCGCTATAGAACACGCCCGGATACGCCATGAAGAGCTTGAAGCTAGTGATGCCTTCGCCCACGAGAGTGTCCATCTCTTTGAGTGCTCCCTCGGTCACATCGCCCAAGATCATATGGAAGCCGTAGTCAATAGCGCAGTTACCTTCGGCCTTGGCAAACCAGCTGTCTAAACAAGCTCGGACCTCTTCACCAGCACGCTGCACGGCGAAATCTATGATCGTGGTGGTGCCGCCCCAAGCTGCTGCCCTCGTGCCCGTTTCAAAAGTGTCGGAAGCGAAGGTGCCACCGAAGGGTAGCTCCATGTGAGTGTGCACATCAATGCCGCCAGGCACCACATATTTACCTGTGGCGTCAATGATGGTATCAGCCGTTATGTTTTCAGAGGTGCCGGCGGGCTGTAAGAGGGCTACGATCTTTTCGTCCTCTACTAGCACATCTAAGTCGTGTGAACCCTGTGGCGTGATGACAGTGCCGTTGCTGATGAGTGTTCGCATTTGCTTGCTCCTAGATATTAAAGGCCCGAACTACAAAGCTCAAACTACAAAGCCCAAACTACAAAGATTTAGTAACAGCCTCAGCAGCTTCTGCGAAGATGCCGATTGCTTCATCCACTTGTTCTTCTGAGACGCTAAGTGGCGGGCAGATGCGCACAGCATTTGCATAAAGCCCGCCTCTGCCTATTAACAGACCTCGAGCTTTGGTCTCCTCGTGAAAAGCAGCAGCGGCTGAGGCGTTTGGTTCTCCGGTCTCAGGCACTTCCGCATCCAAGGCCAGCATCAACCCTTTGCCGCGCATCTCGGCAATCCACGGGTTCTCTTCCACTATCGGCACAAGACCGTTGGCGAGCCTGTTGCCCATCTTCAGCGAGTTGGTCTGCAAGTCGTTGTCTAGCAGATAGTCAATATTTGCTAAAGCAGCAGCACAGGCTATCGGATTGCCCCCGAAGGTGGAGATGCTATTGACTTTGATGCTGTCTAAAATCTCGGCCCGAGCCACAACTCCGCCTAGAGGCATCCCGTTGGCAACACCTTTGGCGAAAGTCAGCACATCGGGGGTGATGCCGTGCGCCTCATATCCCCAGAAGTTCTCGCCAGTGCGCCCCCAGCCCGTCTGCACTTCATCGGTGATATACAAGATGCCGTGTTCGTCTAGCACTTCTTTGATTGCGCCTAAAGTTCCGTCGGGGGAGTGGGTGAAAGCTCCGACACCTTGAATAGGTTCGGCCATGAAGCAGGCCACATCGCCTGAGGTGGCTGTCGCTAGCACATCTCGCAAGTCGGCCACGCAAGCTGCGCTGAAGTCTTCGTCGCTAAGGCCGTCAAATGGGCCACCCCGCCTGCGCGCCGCATTCACGAAGTGCACCGCGAGGCCCGAGAGGCTCGTTGCCGACCAGCCCCTATTACCCGTGATGGACTGCGCCGCAAAAGACCTCCCGTGGTAGCTGTTGCGAACTGCCAACACTTGGTTGGAGTTGCGATACAGGCAGGAGGTTAGCAAGGCTGTGTCGGTGGCTTCGCTACCTGAAGTGGTGAAGAAGACCTTGGCATCTTGGATGCCGCTTAGGTCAGCAATCTTCTCTGCCAGCTCCACCATGAGTTCTGAGAGATACACCGTGGAAGAGTGCAACAGCAGATCAGTCTGCCTGCGAATAGCTTCTTGCACCTCCGGTATGGCATGACCAGCGATGGTGGTGATGATCTGTCCGAAGAAATCCAGATAGCGATTGCCTTCGCCATCCCACACATAGCAACCTTCCCCTCGCACGATCTGGATCGGTTCGGAGTAGTAGAGCGCGATCCATGAAGGCAATACAGCCTTGTGGCGAGAGAGAAGTTCAGAGTGTGACATGGATGCTGTCCTCTTAGCTATCTATGATGGAGTCGTAGGTTTCAGGGCGACGGTCGCGGTAAAACGCCCACTGCGCGCGCACTTCCTCAATCAAATCCAAATCCAAGTCGCGCACAAGCAACTCTTCTTCTCGGTCAGAAGCGGTGCCGTCTACGAACTGCCCTCTGGGGTTAGCAAAATATGAGGTTCCGTAGAAGTCGTTGTCGCCCAGCTCTTCAACGCCGACTCTGTTGATGGCACCTACGAAATACATGTTCGCCACAGCCGAGGCGGGCTGTTCTACCTGCCAGATGTAAGACGAATGGCTACGACTGGTGGCCGAAGGGTTGAAGACCATTTGCGCCCCACCCAGCCCGAGTGCTCTCCAACCTTCGGGGAAGTGCCGATCGTAACAGATATACACGCCGACCTTGCCCACAGCCGTATCAAACACTGGGAAGCCAAGATTACCTGGACGGAAGTAGAACTTCTCCCAAAAGCCGTTCACCTGCGGGATATGGGTTTTGCGATATTTACCCAAGTAGGTGCCGTCTGCGTCTATGACGGCAGCTGTGTTGTAGAGCACTCCTGGTTGTTCCTGCTCATACATCGGCACCACTAGCACCATGCCTGTCTCGGCTGCCAGCTCTTGCATGCGCTTGGTGATAGGGCCGTCAGGTATGGCTTCGGCCCACGAGTAGAACTCGGAATCCTGCACTTGGCAGAAATACGGCCCGTAGAAGAGCTCCTGATAGCACATGACCTGCGCGCCTTGAGCTGCTGCTTCACGAGTGCTCTGCTCGTGTGCGGCGATCATGGATTCTTTGTCGCCCTTCCAAGCATGTTGGACAATGGCGGCACGGACAGTATTTGACATGATGTCTTCTCCTATTTGGGTTTGAAAATATCTCTTAATCAATATGAAAATTGTGTGCCAAGATGCGAGCTTTCATTTTAGTTGCCGCTATGGAGTTTTGCCGAGGCAGGAGGCTTAGAAGGCCAGGAGGCTTAGAAGGCCAGGAAGCTTAGAAGGCCAGGCCAATCCATCACGGAGCGGCAGGAAGGTTTGTCCAGCCTTTCTTTTGATAGCGACCATACCAGCCACTAGCTGCCATTGTCCCGCCGTCCACCATTATTGTTTGGCCAGTTACGAAGCTCGACATATCACTGGCTAGAAACAGCACAACCCGTGCGAAATCTTCCGGTTGGCCGAAACGACCCAGAGGTATCCACGATTGCACTAGAGCAGGGTCGCGCTCTCGCATCATAGATTCCAGCGGCGTCTGTAGGGTGTTGGCCATATCTGGGGCAATGGCGTTGACTCGGATGTTGTCTTTGCCGTGCTCCACGGCGAGGGTTTTGGTGAATGCGCTCACGCCTGCGTTGAAGGCGGTATAAACGGAGTTGCGGGGGCAAGCTCTGAAAGCCTCCACTGTGGAGTTATTGACGATAATCCCAGATTGTTGCTCAACCATATGGGGCAGAAAAGCCAGAGTGCACCTGAACACATGCTGAAGGGTGATGGCGTATTGAGCGTCCCACTGGTCTTCGTCGGTATCTACGAACAGCCCGTTGGGGCGATAGTCGCCCACATTGTTTATGAGAATGTCTATTTTGCCGTCGCCAAAGCTCATAGTTTCGTCATGCAGCTGTTTTACGATGGCCTTTTCGCGGATGTCGCCTATGAGTGTATGGACTTCGGCACCTGCTGCTTGGATGTCGGCTACTGTGGCAGCTGCTAAGTCGGCATCTATGTCGCAGAGTAATACCTTCGCCCCGGCGTGAGCCAGCAGTCTGCTAACTCCGCCCCCGATGCCGCCACCCCCGCCAGTCACTACTGCGATCTTATTTTCTAACAACGGCCAAGATAGTTCAGATAGAGGTGGCATCGTTTTGCTCCTTGCTAAAAGGTTGAGGGCTAAAAAGTTGGGGCTGGGTCGGTTTATCAAAATTTAGCAGCACCTTGTTAGCACTGCCTTGATTGCCCTGCATCGTGTGATAAATTCTGCTGTAGCTAAGATTTATAAGCATGGGCGAAGCATCAGATCTGTCAGCAATTGCTGCTGTGGCACAAGAGTGCACTAAGTGTGGGTTGGCTGAGGCTCGAAACAGTGTTGTCTTTGGGGTGGGGAACCCTAGGGCTGCGCTTATGTTTGTAGGAGAGGGCCCCGGGGCTGATGAGGATGCCCAGGGTTTGCCATTTGTGGGAAGGTCGGGCAAACTGCTCGACCGGCTACTGAAGGAAGAGATGGGTTTAGAGCGTGAGAGTGTCTATATCACCAATGTGGTGAAGTGCCGACCGCCCGAAAATCGCGACCCCAAACCAGAGGAGATAGCAGAGTGTGCGCCGTATCTGCAGCAGCAGTTGGCACACATCCGCCCTCGTGTCATCGTCACGCTGGGCAATCCCGCCACCAAGACGATGCTCCAAACCACCACAGGTATCACCAAGCTACGTGGAAGCAGCCACACTTTCAACTATCCCGGTGGCTCAGCCACGCTCGTCCCCACCTTCCACCCCTCGGCTGTGCTGCGTAATCAAATGAACCTTCCTCTCATCCGTGCCGACTTCGTGGCGGCTAAGCAGATTCTGCTGTCGCAGTGAGTTCTACTGTTGCAGTGAGGTGTGCAACAGCTTCACCCGAAGAGACGCAAGCTCTAGCTGCTACCATCGCCTCACACTTGACACCCGGTGACCTCGTGTTGCTGTCGGGCGACCTCGGAGCAGGCAAAACCACCTTTGTACAAGCGGTAGCTGCGGCGTTAGGGGTAAATGAGCCTGTTACCAGCCCGACCTTTGCCTTGGCTCATCATTATTTGGGGAAATACGAGTTGCGCCACATTGATCTATATCGTTTGGCAGACCCTTGCGAGATGCTGGATTACATTTTGGAAGAGCTAGAGAGCGCCATCGTCTTAGTAGAGTGGGGCGAGCTACTGGCTGCAGAGTTTCCCGAAGCTCGATTAGATGTGAAGCTGTCGTTTGCCGAGAACGGTCCCAGCAGTGATGCCAACTATCGCAGCATTGAGCTGGTGGGTACTGGGAGCCGTTGGAAGAGTGTGTTAGTTGCTGTGGAGACGCAGAAGTGACAGAAATTTTGGCGTTGGAAAGCGCGACCGATGTTGTTGGTTGTGCAGTGGGTAGGCACAACGACAACTTGGTTGAAGTGCGAGCTAGCATGCTTGCCAACAGCGACCGTAGCCACGGCCAGATGTTGGCACCCATGGTAAAAGCTGTGCTCTCAGAGGCAGAAATGTCAATTGTCGACATAGATTTGGTGGCAGTCGACTGCGGCCCTGGTCGCTATACCGGCCTACGAGTCGGCATTGCCACCGCAGCAGCCCTGGCATATGGCCAATCTCTGCCTGTTGTGAAAGTTAGCAGCACCGAGCTTCTGGCGTTCGGGGCGAGAAGGTTCAACGGCTACATCGTTTCACTTGTGGATGCTCGCCGTGGCGAAGTCTTTTACGCCGTGTATCGGGGCCATAGGCATCAGGGCACCGCCCCAGGCTGCTGGCTAGAGGAGATTATGCCACCAAAGGTGGGCAAACCAGATGATGTGATAACCGAGCTATCTAAATATAAAGGCAGGAAGTTGCTACTAGGAGATAGCGAAATAGTAGGCAGTGTTATAAGCAATGGGGTTATAAACAATGGGGTTATAAATTGCGGGGTAGTCAGTCCATCACCTTCATCGCTTGTGGTATTGGCAGCTCAAAAAGCTGAGGCAGGGCAAGTTTGGGAAGCTTCGGAGTTAACACCGCTTTATCTACGTCCCCCCGACATAAACACTGCTAGAAAAGACACAAGTAAAAAGGACATTGCTAAAAAGGACGCAATTAAAGGGGACGCTGTTACAAGAGACACTGTGCGATGAGTCATCCTTCGCTAGTCCTAGGCATTGAAACCTCCTGTGATGAGACAGCCGCCTCAGTGGTGCGAGACGGCACAGAAATTCTTGCCTCAGTCGTGAGTAGCCAAACGCACTCCCAGCACGGCGGCGTGGTACCAGAAGTTGCGAGCCGAGCGCACTTAGAGCAGCTTCTCCCCGTCATAGATGAGACCTTGCGAGAAGCTAAATGTCGCCCTCAAAACCTAGACGCTATAGCAGCCACCACTGGCCCCGGCCTAGTAGGTGCCCTGTTAGTAGGCGCGAGCGCAGGTAAGGCTCTGTCGCTAGCTTGGGATCTACCCTTCGTGGCGGTGAACCATCTGCACGGGCACATCTACGCGGCTTTCTTAGAAGAGCCAGATGTGGCTATGCCTTTGGTGGCTCTGCTCGTGTCGGGCGGACACACCATGCTGGTAGAAATGCGCGACCATGGCGATTACAAACTGCTTGGTCAAACTCGCGATGACGCTGCCGGTGAAGCATTTGACAAAGTAGCTCGACTGCTGGGCTTGGGCTACCCCGGTGGCCCCGAAATCGACCGACTAGCAACCGAAGGCAACCCAGAAGCAGTGCGGTTTCCTCGTCCGATGCTGGCAGACGGCTACGACTTCTCTTTTTCAGGTCTCAAAACCGCCGTTGCCAACCATTTGAAAAAACACCCCAACACCTCCACTCAAGATGTAGCAGCCTCCTTTCAAGCTGCTGCGGTAGATGTGCTGGTGACCAAAGCTGTTCGCGCTGCCCAAAATACTTCTACCGGTAGCTTGGTCTTAGCGGGTGGCGTGGCTGCCAACAGCGAGCTTCGCCGTCGCTTTGCTGAAGCAGCCGATGACATTGGCATCGCTCATTTCCTTCCCAGTCGCTCCATGTGCACCGATAACGCCGCAATGATAGCAGCTGCTGGTTGGCAACAACTCCGTATTCAAGGTGCCTCTCCGCTCAACACTGCCGTAGACCCATCCTGGGGTTTCGCCGCATAGATACTTACCTCTAAGTAATCAAGCCTCAAAGCAATACAAGACAAGCAATACAAGACAAGGAATCTAGGCGCAAAGGAAATAGCAATGCCCATAAGTATCAACCTTGAAAACAAAAAAGCTCTGGTTACTGGTGCAGGATCGGGTATCGGCAGAGAGATTGCTCGTTGGCTCGCCAGAGCAGGGGCGAAAGTTGCAGTGCTAGATGTTAGAGCCGATAAAGCCGAAGAGACCTTTGCCCTGATTGCCGCCGAGGGCCATCCTTCAAAACGCCTAGCTTTCACCGTTGTAGGCGATGCCCGCGACGACACCCGCCTAGTGGATATGATCCGTGAAGCCGCTGAGAAACTTGGCGGTCTCAACATTGCGGTAAATAACATCGGTATGATGGGGCCGCTCGGTAGTGCTCCGTGGCTTCAGGCAACTCCCGAAATGTTTCGCGATGTCATCGATCAAAATCTCGTAGTTACTGGCATCTCTTGCTTAGCAGAAGCCAAACTGATGGCAAAAGTCGATGCCGACACCGTAGCTGACAGAGTCATCATCAATGTCTCTTCTGGTGAGAGCACTCGTCCGTCACCTTACATGGCGGGATATGGTGCCGCCAAAGCTGCTATCAACCATCTCACTACTACTCTTGCCGTAGAACTCGGCCCGCTCGGCATTCGTGTCAATGCCATAGCCCCAGGCACAACCCTCACTGAGACGGTCAAAGCTGCTTTTACCGAAGAACACTACCTGCAGGTTGTGGAAGCCACCCCACTACGCCGTGAAACTGAAGCTGATGAGTTGGCTCGCCTAGTGGTCTTCCTAGCTAGCGACCTTGCCCGCTGCATCACTGGCCAGCTCATACTCGCTGATGCTGGCGCACACCTCTCGCGCACCCGCCCGCCGAACATTCGAACTGATAACACAAATTAGCTTTCTCAGAGTGGCTAATCTGTAATATAGCTATGTCTTACATGGATTCAGCCAGAGTGGCAGGTGAGATCGCAGGTGAGCAACATGTCTGACGATATGTCTGCTCTCGTGCTAGAAGAAGCGGGCGACAAGATGCAGAAGTCGGTGCAGCATACTCAGGAAGAATTCGGTGGCATCCGCACTGGTCGTGCTAGCCCAGCCTTAGTTGAGAAACTTCTAGTCAACTATCACGGCACTGAAGTCCCGCTCCGCCAGATTGCTGGGTTTAGCGTACCTGAAGCTCAGCAGCTCGTAGTCTCGCCATATGACAAAAAAGCCATCTCCGATGTAGAA
Organism: uncultured Acidimicrobiales bacterium; assembly: GCA_958295755.1. GTDB lineage: Bacteria > Actinomycetota > Acidimicrobiia > Acidimicrobiales > Hopanoidiivorantaceae > Hopanoidiivorans. The sequence continues at coordinate 125,550 of OY282367.1, forward strand.
AAAGCTATCCAGAATGCCTCGCTAGGTCTCAATCCAGCCAACGACGGCACCAACATCCGTCTCGTTTTTCCAACGCTTACAGAGGAACGCCGCAAGGAGCTTGTGAAGTTGGTGCGCTCCATAGCCGAACAGGGCAAAGTAGCGTTGCGCAACACCCGTCGAGCAGCTAGGGGCGAGCTGGAGCAGTTCAAAAAAGACGGTGATATCTCAGAAGATGATATGCAGCGAGCCGAAAAAGACTTAGACAACCTAACGCATAACCACGAACGACATATACAAGAAGCACTTGATGCTAAAGAGCAGGAACTTTTGGAAGTTTGATATCGAAAGCATATCTTCAGACAAATATCTTAAGTAATATCTCCAGGCACTATCCAAAGCACAGGCATTATCCCAAAGCAAAGGACAACTAATCATGGCAGACAGGGAAACGACAGAAGAAGGCGGCTTAGAAGAAGAGTCGTCGTGGGCTTCTGAGGGCTTTGAATCTGGGGCCTTCGAACCATCATCTTTTTCCGACGAACCTAACGCAGGCAATGAAGCAACTTCGTGGGAGGAAGCGTCTTTGCCGCCGTGGTCAGATCGCACAGGCGAGCGCACTCAGTTGGTAGAACCGCAAGACTTGCCCGGTAGTGCCCAAGACTTGCCAGGTAGTGCCTGGGCTGCACCTGTGCCTGCCCGAGAAGAGGCTGCGGCTATCTTATCGCAGCAGGGTCTTTCACAGTCTGACCTCTCGCGACCTGATTTTTCGCAGCCTGATTTCCCACAACAGAATCTCTCACAAAAAAGCTCAGACATGGACGACTTCTTCGGCACCCCTCCTCAAGCTGCTCCTCAAGATCATCCTCAAGCTCCTCGTCAAGCCGTGCCTGCCGGATCCGATCGCAACCTCTTGACCGCAGTAATAACCGGTGCCGTCCTCATAGCGGTGGCTTGGTCGATATTCGCTATCGGGAAGGTCGCCACTTTAATCTTCGTCACTATCGTGCTGGTTGTGGGTATCGCCGAGCTTTATTCCGCCCTCAACAAGGTGCGATATCATCCAGCCTCTCTCATCGGCTACGCCACCACTATCGGTCTCTCCTTCGGCGTGTACTGGAAAGGCACCGACGCCTATCCGATTGTGCTTGGCATTGCCGTGATGGCCTGCCTGCTCTGGTATCTCTTCGGCGGGACTGGAGGAGCCCAGACAGGGGCCGTGCCCAACATTTCTGCCACTTTCTTGGGAATCTTCTATGTAGGTGTGCTGGGGTCGTTCGCAGCTCTGCTTTTGACCTTTGAAGACGGAGTGAATCTCGTGATAGGAGCGGTCATCATTTCGGTGGCTTACGATATCGGTGGCTGGGCTGTCGGACGACTTGCTGGCAGAACGCCGCTAGCGGAGGTGAGTCCGTCTAAAACGGTGGAAGGGCTGGTTGGGGGTGTGGTAATTGCTTTCTTTGCTGCCGTACTTATCCTCTCTCTGTTTGATTTGTCGCCATGGGTCGATCCCGGCTCAGCAGGCGACCGTATCTTCTTCGCCGTCTTCGCCTCACTCATTGCTCCGCTGGGCGACTTGGCACAATCTATGCTCAAGCGCAATCTGGGTATCAAAGACATGGGTAACCTGCTACCGGGACACGGTGGCGTTTTAGATCGCTTCGACACACTGCTGTTTGTGTTGCCAGTTTGCTATTTCGTGGCACGGATCGCAGGGGTTGCGGTGATTGTTTAGCATAAATCAAAAGGCAAATAAAAAAGCAAGTGTGGGGAATGCTTGTCATACCCCTCTCTATGCTTAAAGCATGACATCTCTAGCGGTTCTCGGATCAACCGGTTCAATAGGCACACAAGCCTTAGATATCGTCCGCGACAACCCCGAGATGTTCAAGGTTGCAGCTTTAGGAGCTTCTTCATCAGCTGAAATACTTGTGCAGCAAGCTGAAGAGTTTCGTCCCGATGTTGTGGCACTAGCCGACCAGTCGAGAGCAACTGAACTTTCTAGGTCGTTGCCTGCGGGGGTAGAGCTTTTGGTTGGTCCAGAAGCCAACGCAGAAGCTGCTTTGACTGCCGAGACCGTCATCAACGGGATTGTCGGCTTTGACGGACTGCCCGTGACTCTCGCCACCTTGGAGGCAGGGCGCAGGCTAGCTCTCGCTAACAAAGAATCACTCATTGCTGCCGGTCCTTTGGTGCAGCGCGTGCGCTTTACGCCAGGCGCAGAGCTATTGCCCGTAGATAGTGAGCACTGTGCTATACACCAATGTTTGCGGGCTAATTCTTCTGGTTCTTCTGATTCTTTAGGTGAGCTGTCGGAGCAAACTAGCGGTTTTGAGGTCGGCTTTGGTTCTGAGGCCGGCTTTGGTTTTGAGGTGCAGCAACAAGTCAGCCGCATCGTGCTGACTGCCAGTGGCGGTCCATTCAGGGGTCGCACTCGGGCAGATCTAGCCGATGTGAGCATAGCAGACGCTTTAGCTCATCCCACTTGGAGCATGGGACCCAAGATCACAGTTGACTCTTCCACATTGATGAACAAAGGCTTAGAAGTTATAGAGGCTCATGAGCTTTTCGGTTTGGATTACGGCAGGGTTGAAGTGGTAGTGCACCCTCAATCCGTTGTCCATTCCATGGTTGAGTTCATAGACGGGGCAACGGTCGCTCAACTTTCCTTGCCCGATATGCGCCTCTGTATCGGCTATGCCATCTCTTATCCCGCGAGGCTCCCGCAAGCTTTCGGGCAGATCGATTGGCAAGAGTTGGAGCGGCTGGAATTCGAAATGCCCGACCTAGAGGCTTTCCCTTGCTTAGGGTTGGCCTACGAAGCCGGACGATGCGGCGAGACAACCCCAGCCGTCCTCAACGCAGCCAATGAGGTGGCGGTGCAAGCTTTCCTAGATTGTAAAATCAGCTGGCTTCAGATATCGGATGTCATTGAGGCTACTTTGGAGTGTCACGACGATGTGCCTGCCGATTCGGTTGAGAGTGTGCTGGAAGCCGACCGTGTGGCGCGGCTCAATGCCACAGAATATGTAAGCCGTGCCAGCGAAAGTCGAGCAAACGGTTATGTAGTAGCTCAGGGGGTAGGTGGGGGGGTAGCTGGGGGAGCAGCTCAGGGGGCAACTCTGGAGGCACAGCTATGATGCGTTTGCCAGATCAGCAAGAGCAGCAAAAGGAAGTCAAAGACGCCCAGATGCCTCCGGCTCAGTCGCTGGTATCTCGTTACATAGGGGCGACTTTGATCTTCGGTTTGTTGCTTGCCCTTACTTTTTTCAGCGGATTCGTAGCACTGCTGGTGGTTTTAGCACTCATCTTGATGATCTTCCTTCACGAGCTCGGGCACTACCTCACAGCCCGCTGGACTGGAATGAAAGTCTCAGGATTTTTCTTGGGCTTCGGCCCAAGGCTGTGGTCATACCGCCGAGGCGAGACGGAATACGGTGTGCGGGCACTACCGCTCGGTGCCTATGTTCGCATTATCGGGATGAGCAACTTAGAAGAAATTCCCCCAGAAGATGAGCACCGCACTTATCGGGCCAAACCTTACAGCAGTCGACTACTTGTAGCTGTGGCAGGTTCCATGATGCACTTTCTTCTGGCTATCGGCGTTTTGTGGCTCATGTTCAGCGCGATCGGATATTTTCCTCTCAATACTTCAGCTGAGGAACGCAGTCGCGAGTGGAACATAGCCGAAGTCATTCCAAATACCCCAGCTGATGCCGCAGGTTTTCAAGCTGGCGACAAAATTGTAGGTGCCAACGGAGTGCCTCTCAACTCGCGCATAGAAGCTGTAGATTTCATCACTCAGAGGCCTGGTCAAAGTGTGAACTTTGAGGTAGAGCGAGACGGCCAGATAATAACTCTGCGCTCTGGCATCGGGAGCAACGGTAGGATAGGCATCCGCCTGCGCCAGCTCAACCCACCCCCATCAGGCTTTTTTGAAGGTATAGGGCAGTCGTTCACAGAGTTCGGAGAAATCACCCGTCTTTCCACTATTGGGCTTTGGGATGTCTTCTCTCCCAGCGGCTTGCAGAATCTTTGGAACGATGTTTTCGGCGACGACCCTGAACCCGTTATTGGTGAAGTCTCAACTGAAAGTCGAGCGGTTTCCATCTATGGGGTGTCGCTCATAGCTATAGATCTTGGCGACAGCGGAGATTGGGGCGTCGTGCTGTTCCTGTTTGCTGCTATCAACATTTTTGTGGGTCTCTTCAACCTTGTGCCGTTGCCGCCTCTGGACGGCGGACATGTGGCAGTCGCCACCTACGAGCAGTTTCGCTCGCGCAAGGGCAGACCTCATCGGATTGATGCCGCCAAACTCGTACCTCTGCAATATCTTGTGATCCTCTTGTTGATAGCGGTATTCGCAGCTGTGCTGTATCTTGATGTGTCTAACCCTATTAGGGGTACATAGTGCAAGTCGCTGCAACTTTTTCGAGGCGCAATACCCGACAAATTATGGTCGGTTCTGTGGCCGTGGGCGGTGATGCTGCTGTGTCGGTGCAGTCTATGACCACCACCAAAACAGCCGATGTGGAAGGCACCCTCGCTCAGATATATGCTTTGGCCGGTGCCGGGGCCGACATCGTGCGTTGCACCTGCAACGATTTTGATGCTGCCGAAGGTTTGGCACAAATTGTTCCTCGCTCTCCCGTGCCTTTAGTGGCCGATATCCATCACCAATACAAAATGGCATTAGCTGCCCTAGACGCTGGCGTGGCTTGTCTTCGGCTTAACCCCGGCAATATCCGCCGTCCCGAACATATCAAGCAAGTTGCTTCCGCTGCACGCGACCGTGGTGTGCCTATTCGCATCGGGGTGAACGGAGGTTCGCTTCATCCCGACCTCTATCGCAAATACGGCGAAAAGGTGGTGCCTGAAGCCATGGTGGAATCCGCCATGATGGAGTTGGCTTATTTTGAAGAAGTCGGCTTTGACCTCGTAAAGATTTCGGTTAAAGCTTCCAGCGTGCCTCTGATGATAGAGAGCTATCGCCAGCTTTCAGCCGTTACCGACATACCTTTGCATCTGGGCGTTACCGAGGCTGGCCCGCCACCTGCCGGGATAGTGAAATCAACCGCTGGCATAGCTACTTTGCTGGCCGACGGCATCGGCGACACCATCCGCTATTCTCTCACAGCCGACCCCGTAGAAGAAGCTCGGGCAGGGCGGCAACTTCTGGAAGCCATGGGTTTGCGCGAGCGCAAAAATATCGACCTCATCGCTTGCCCTAGTTGCGGGCGGGCAGAGATAGATGTATTTGAAGTGGCCAACCAAGCCATGGATGCCTTTGGCGACCGAGAGATCCCGTTGCAAGTGGCAGTGATGGGCTGCGTGGTAAATGGCCCTGGCGAAGCCCGAGATGCCGACTTAGGAATAGCCGCCGGCAACAAGCGAGGCCACCTTTTCGTGAAAGGTCAAAATGTGGCCGTAGTGCCCGAAGACGAGATGGTCGATACTTTGGTGGAGTGGGCCGAGTTCATCCACGAGCACGGAGCAGAAGCAGCTCTTGCCCGTGTCGACATTGAGCGAGCTCGTCGAGAAGCCGAAAAAGACCGCAACGCCCTGTTGGAGTTGCAAGGCGAAGATGTAAATGCCACAGAAACCAAGATAGATCTGATCCGCAATAGGTGAGTAGGCGGGTTGCTGGGCTGTGAGTTGTTTGGCTGTGGGCTGTGAGTTGTTGGCTGTGGGTTGTTTGGCTGTGAGTCGATAGTGATTGGATAATCAAATGGCAAAATCGCCACCGCTCACCTCGCAAACGGAGGATTTCCCTCGCTGGTATCAAGATGTCGTAGCCAAGGCTGAGCTGGCAGAAAACGGCCCAGTTCGTGGCACGATGGTAATCCGTCCTTACGGTTATGCCATCTGGGAAGCCATGCAGCAAGAAGTAGACGCGCGCATCAAGGCTGCCGGTGCACAGAACGCGTATTTTCCGATGTTTATCCCGATGAGTTATCTAGAGAAAGAGTCTGCCCATGTGGAAGGCTTTTCGCCAGAGCTAGCCATCGTCACCCACGGCGGCGGTAAAGAGCTTGAAGAGCCCGCCGTTGTGCGCCCTACCAGTGAGACCATCATCAATGCCTCTTTCTCTAAATGGGTGCAGAGCTACCGCGATCTCCCATTGCTTATTAACCAGTGGTCAAATGTGGTGCGCTGGGAGATGCGTCCCCGAGTGTTTCTGCGCACTTCTGAGTTTCTCTGGCAAGAAGGCCACACTGCTCACGCCACCCAAGCTGACGCTGCTACCTATGCTTTGCGGATTCTCACAGATGTGTATCAAGATTTCATGGTGAATGTTCTAGCCATCCCCGTGCTGAGCGGACTGAAATCTCCTGCCGAGAGCTTTCCTGGTGCTATCCGTAGCCTCTGCTGCGAAGCTATGATGCGCGACGGCAAAGCTCTGCAAATGGCAACTAGTCACGAGCTAGGGCAAAACTTCTCACGTATGTTTGACATTTCCTATTCCGACCAAGACGGCAAACTAGTAAATGTCTGGCAAACCTCCTGGGGCTGTTCCACTCGTATGGTAGGGGGGCTCATAATGGCTCACGGTGACGATAAAGGTCTAGTGGTCCCACCTAAGCTAGCCCCAACTCAAGTGGTAATTCAAATCGTGCGAGACGGCGAAGGCGTCACCGAAGCCGCCGAAGCACTGAAGCGCAATCTAACAGATGACCAGATAGTTGGCCAGATAGATGTCCAGAAAGACGACCAAAGAGGAACTGTGGAAGCATCCAAAATTCTCATAGACAACAAAACCTCAGTATCCTTTGGTCGCCGCAGCACCGACTGGGAAATCAAAGGCATCCCAATTCGCGTAGAGCTAGGTCCTAGAGATGTAGAAGAAGGGGTGGGCATCCTAGTTCGCCGCGACACTTCCGAGAAAACCCCCGTCCCGCTCCAAGAGCTTCCTCAAAAAATCTCAGCCACTTTACAAATTCAGCAGCAAGACATGTTGGCCAAAGCCAGCATGCGCCTAGAAGATCACACCAGCCAAACCACAACCTTAGAAGAGGCAACCGAACAAGCCCAAGAAGGTTTTGCTCGAATTCCTTGGAAGACTCTAGGTGTCGACGGCGAAGCATCTCTAGCCGCTAAAGGCGTTTCAGTCCGCTGCCTTCTAAGAGAAGACAACACCACACCCGCTACCCTCGACGAACCCAACCTAATAGCAGTGGTAGGTCGCGCCTATTAGGCAAGCCAGATAGAGTTTTATCTCATGCCAAGCACAAGAGACCCTGAAGAAATAAGAAGCCGGCTGCAGCGGTGGTTCAAGTACACTCTCCCACAAGGCTCCAACCCCAGAGTTAGCCCCGTAAGCTCACCTGAAGCCACAGGTATGTCGAGTGAGACTCTGTTTTTCACAGCATCATGGCAAGAAGGTTCCACCGATCATGAAAAGCAGTTAGTTGCCCGACTGGCTCCAGAAGACACAGCTTTACCCGTTTTCCCCCAATACGACCTTGAGCTGCAATACCGCTGTCTGAAGCTTATGGCTGAGCGCACCGAGGTGCCAGTGCCACCTGTTTTTTGGTTCGAACCCGACCCTAACCACATCGGCTCTGCTTTCTTCGTCACAGGCAGGGTAGATGGTGATGTGCCCCCCGATATGATGCCTTACACAATCCAAGGTTGGGTGTTGGAAGAATCAGAAGAAAATAGAGCCAAGCTACAGCGCAACGCTATTCGTACGCTGGCTGGCATCCATACCCTAGACGCTTCTGACCCCGCGCTGGACTTTCTCAACCGACCCGAGTACGGCAACACAGCCTTAGACCAGCATCTCAACTACCAAAAGTTCTATTACGACTGGGCCCGTGGCGACGACCACTATGAAGTCATAGAAGCAGCCTTTGACTGGCTAGACGCCCACCGCCCCGAGCACATCTCTTTTACTACTATCAACTGGGGCGACTCACGCATAGGCAATATACTCTTCAAGGATTACACTCCTGTGGCAGTGCTGGATTGGGAAATGGCAGCACTAGGCCCGCCTGAAGTCGATCTGGCATGGTTCTTCCAAATGCACGCCTTCTTCAACAACCTGGCCATTCGCTATGGAATGCCCGGCATCCCTGGTTTTCACCGCCGCTCTGAAATTTTGACGACCTACGAAGAGTTCTCTGGACGCCCAATAGAAAATATAGAGTTCTGGGAAGTCTTCGCCCAGATCCGCTATGCCATAGTATCTATCCGCACCTCAGAACGAGCTATCCAAATGGGCCAAATGGACGAACCCGATACCTTAGAAGAGCGCATCATGAATGCCGATCTTCTGGCTCAAACCTGCAATGGCACCTTCTGGGACACCCCTCTGGCAAAATAGCTACCTGGTTTCCATCAGCGGCATCTATCTACATAAACCTGCCAGATCCACGATGATGCTCTCGCCGCTCACATAGGAAGAACGATCAGAGCAGAGCCACACCGCGATATCAGCCATCTCTTCTGGCAAAGCGAGCCTGCCTGAAGGAGCATTATGCGCCACTTTCTCTAACAAATCTGGTGCCTGCTCAAAGTGCTCGCGCAACATAGGGGTATCTGTCATCCCGGGGCAAATCGCATTCACTCTAATGCCTTCTCCCACATAATCTCTAGCAGCACACTTCGTGAGTCCTAATACGCCGTGTTTGGCAGCAGTGTAATGTGGCTGTCCGGGCGCAGGAGTGAAGCCAGCCCCTGATGACACATTCACAATAGAGCCGCCGGGTCGTGATATGGCAGCAAGTTCGTGTTTCAGACATAGAAATACTCCTGTGAGGGCAACAGCTAACATGCGATTCCAAGCTGCCAAATTCATATCTGTGAAAGACACGGGGGCATCGCTGACGCCGGCGCAGTTAACCGCGCAGTCCAGTGAGCCGAACTCCCGTTGGGCAGCCGCCACCATAGCCGCAGCATCAGACTCCAGCGTTACATCCACACGCATTCCCAGGGCATTACCACCCGCCGATTTGATAGCGTCTGCCACCGCAGAAGCTGCGTCACCGTTTATATCGGTCACCACAACTGACGCACCTTCTTGTGCCAATGCCTTGGCTGTTGCCTCTCCTATGCCGCTACCACCGCCAGTGATTGTGGCTACCTTATTTGTGAGCATGTGTTCAGGCATGTTAGTATCTCCTTGATTGCGATGGTTTGATTATGATTTGCATTAGGGACGTTTCGTCTTATCAGATACTAATCCAACATGAGACAAGCTAATCTGAGCTATATAGAAGCGCAGCAATATAGCGAGTTAAGTGGGGAAGGGGGGAGTGGCAACTTCAGATATTGGCGCACGAGATGTTGGCGCACGAGCCAAAGCCGGGGCGAAGAAGGCCAAGTCATCTCAACCTTGATAGTTACACTGCCTGTGCTAATGCTTATCTTCCTTGTGTTCTTCACACTCACAGTCACTCAGGCCTCCTCAGTAGCCCAAACAGCCGCCGATGCAGCAGTGCTACGCATCCAAGAGCACGATGCTCTCAGATCTTTACCGCCCGACGATCCAGCCACCTCAGCGGATGAGCGTAAGCTTGCGTTCATTGAGCTAGTGCGTTCCGACAGGCTGATCCAAGAAGGTCGCTCTGAAGTCTATAGACGCCTCTGCCCCTCCAACCGCTGGATAGTGGGCGACTCCTGCAGCGACTGGGGTTACAACTGGCCCCTATATGACGGAAGCACAGGCAACCCGCCCTATGACGACTGCTTGGGAAATGCACCAGATCGTCAGGATCCCAATGCAACAGCCCGAGTGCCTCCGCCGAGGGGAGATAACGCAGACGGCTATCTCTATAACTGGCCCGATGTGAAAGTATGGATAGCTTTTCCGAACTTCCCTCTACCTGGTAGAAACGCAGACGATCTAATCTGTCGCTTCAACCCCCTGAGCGATATAGAACCCGGTGATCAAAGATGGCAACAAATGATGAGCTACCCCCTTGAAACTTGGCGAGTAGTTGTTCTAGTTGAAGTCCGCCCAGTAATCCCCGGCTTGATGAACTTTTTTGTAGGAGATACAGATCAAGGCCCCCTCCAGAGCGTCCAAACTGATGCCCTCCAACGACAAGCTATCTCATGTGGCCCTCTATTTCTCTCAGGAAGTCCTGACCTCTGGAAGTGCTGAACCCACAGATGGTATATCCGCAGTAGCTTCTTCAGCTAGAAGTTTTCTCAAAGTAGCCTTAAATGATGAACTCAGCCGCCGTTACCCCAGCCGCTGTTATCAGGGTTGCCCTATTAGGTTGTGGCACGGTCGGCACTTGCTTGCTTGAGCTTCTAGCTACCCAATCCAGTCGCATTGCCTCCCAATGGGGTGTCCAGTTAGAAGTAGTCACCATCTTAGTGTCTGATAAAACGCGCTCTCGCCCCGCCACAGTGCCTCAAAACCTCCTCACCGATGACGCCGCCGAAGTAATGGCCCATTCAATAGCTCACTCAGATGTAGTGGTGGAGGTTATGGGCGGCACCGACCTGGCTCGCCAACTAGTGCTGTCATCTCTGCGCTCAGGCAAACCACTAGTTACAGCTAATAAAGAACTTCTAGCTCGCCACGGCGAAGAAATCCTAACCGCAGCCGCCGCTGGGGGAGTGGGCCTGTATTTTGAAGCAGCTGTAGCCGGGGGTATTCCGCTCATCCGCCCCCTTCAAGTGTCGCTGGCAGGTGAAACAATCCACACCATTATGGGCATTGTTAACGGCACCACCAACTACATCCTCACGCAAATGGCAGAACAGGGAGTCTCCTATGAAAGTGCCCTGGCACAAGCCCAAGAGCTGGGCTACGCCGAGAGCGATCCAACTGCCGATGTTGAAGGTCATGACGCCGCTGCCAAAGCTGCCATCTTGGCGAGTATTGCCACAGGTGCTGTCGTTCACATAGACGATGTCTATTGCGAGGGGATCAACTCTGTAACCGTTACCGATTTAGCGTCAGCAGAACGCCTGGGGTATGTGGTGAAGCTGTTGGCGATAATAGAAAGAGATACAGCACAAAGAGATGCTGTGCAAAGAGATACAGCACAAAGAAATACGGCCGGCAAAGGTGAACTGCAGGGGGATGTGGGTGGTTTGGTGGGTGAGAAGGGAGAAGAGAAGAGATTGGAACAGCAGGGTGGCGAAGTCATGGTGCGAGTCCACCCGGCTCTTATTCCGAAAGAGCACCCATTGGCTTCCGTCCGAGATGCTTATAACGCTGTGTTTGTAGAAGGCTCTACCGTGGGCGAGCTGATGTTCTACGGCCCTGGTGCGGGTGGTGGCCCCACTGCTAGTGCTGTTTTAGGCGATCTCATAGACGCAGCCTTAGAAGCGCAAGGCAAAAAGCTAGAACATTCGGCTTCGGCAGGTGCTAGAAATACAGGTAGTGGAGATACAGCTAATGGAGATACTGCTACTGGTGATACTGGCACTGCAGAGCATAGCTACCCTGAAGTTCGCATTCGTCCGATGGACAAGCTTCGCACTTGTTACTATCTGAGCGTAGAGGTAATAGACCGCCCTGGCGTGCTAGCTGCAGTGTCGGGAGTATTCGGCAAGCACGATGTCTCCATCCGTTTGATGGAGCAAAACGAACTAGACAGAACAAAAGACCCAGATGCCCATCTTGTTTTTCTTACCCACATTGCCCTTGAAAAAAACATGCAAGCAGCTATCCAAGAGCTTCAAACCTTAGAGGTCGTACGCCAAGTAAACACGCTCATTCGTGTCATCGGGGGCGAATGAGTGGCACGCCTTGCCACCTCCTTTGAACTCCGACCACCCCCGTTGAACCCCAAATGCCTTCCCCCCTTTACTACATAAGCACTAGAGGCGAAGCCTCTGCTTTGAACTTCGCCGATGTGCTCCTAGCTGGTCTAGCCAGCGACGGCGGACTTTATGTGCCCGAAAGCTGGCCGTCTCTATCAGAGGTTGCCAGTGCTAACCCAGCAGATACCCGCGCCCTCAGCTATCCAGCTTTCGCCGCTGAAGCCATGTGGCCGTTTGTTGCGGGTACATGGCAGCAAAGCGACTTCACCGCCCTCATCACCGACGCCTACTCCACTTTTAACCATCCCGATGTGGTTCCGCTAGTACCGCTCGGCGACCCGGCCGACAATATCTGGCTTATGGAGCTTTTCTGGGGACCCACTTTGGCGTTCAAAGATATTGCCCTCCAGCTTTTAGGAAGGCTATTTGATGGCGAACTCAAACGCAGTTCAGGGCAGATCACCATCGTAGGTGCCACCTCAGGCGACACCGGCTCGGCAGCCATTGAAGCCTGTCGCGACCGTGACACGATGGACATCTTCATTCTCCATCCTTACGAAAGAGTTTCAGAGGTGCAGCGGCGTCAGATGACCACCGTAGATTCCCCAACGGTTCACAACATCGCCATCCGTGGCAGCTTTGACGACTGCCAAGACATAGTAAAAGCCCTCTTTGCCGATGAAGCCCTAAAAGACAGACTTCAACTTTCTGCCATCAACTCCATCAACTGGGCAAGGGTGATGGCGCAGATCGTCTACTACATCTGGGCCACAGTTCAGCTGGAGGGAATGGGGAAGCTAGGTGAAGTAGCGAAGCTGGGTGAAGTAGCGCAGTCGGAGGGAAACGTCGCCTTCGCCGTGCCCACAGGTAACTTCGGCAATGTCTATGCAGGTTACGGCGCGCGAGGCATGGGGCTTCCTGCCCGATTCATCGTGGGAACTAACCGCAACGATAGTCTCGCCCGTTTTTTCTCCACTGCCACTTTATCTACAGGTGAAGTCTCACCTACCCTCTCGCCGAGCATGGATATTATGATTCCCAGCAACTTAGAGCGACTTATCTTTGACCTCTTCGGTCGCGACAGCACAGCCACTGCCGACTTCATGCAACAGGTGCGCCAAGACGGACGAGCCACCCTTCCCGCCGAGCGATTTGATGAAGTTGGCGATGTTTGGACGAGCCGCCGAACTGACGACCCTGCCACACTAGAGGTAATCGGCAAAACTTACCGCGACACTGGTCGCCTTATAGACCCGCACACCGCTGTCGGACTGGCCGCAGCCCAAGAGCTACGCACAGAAGGCGAACCCACAGTTGTCTTAGCCACAGCTCATCCTGCTAAATTCCCCGATGCCGTCAAGCAAGCTACAGGTATCAGCCCCGACCTTCCCGACTCAATGGCCGATCTGCACGAGCGCACCGAACGATATGCGGTGCTGGACAACGACCTCGCTACAGTTTCTCGTTACGTTGAGGAACACGCCCGTATCAGTGCAGACTAAGTATCAGGCAGACTAAATATCAGTGCAGACTAAATATCAGGCAAACTAAATATTAAGGCAAACTGAAACTTGTGAAATATGTGATTTGCGTGCCCGATGGCTGTGCCGATCAGCCTGTTGGCGCACTCGACGGGCGCACCCCCCTTGAGGTTGCCGAGATGCCGGTGCTCAACGAGCTGGCTGCACGCGGCACTCTCGGGAGGGCCAAAGTCATCCCCGATGGCTTCCCGCCCGGCAGTGATGTCGGCAATATGTCGATCTTCGGTTACAACCCTGCTTTGTACCACACAGGCCGCGCCCCGATTGAAGCAGCCGCGCTCGGCTTGCGTCTCTCAGAAGACGAGATAGCTTTCAGATGCAATCTGGTGAGAGTAGAAGACGGAAACCCTCCGATAATGCGAGACTTCGCAGGCGGCCATCCCGACACAGATAAAGCTGCCAAAGTCATCGCCGCTCTCAACAGCTACTTCGGTGCTACTGAGAGTGGGAAGGTAGCAGCCGTTAGATTTCACCCTGGCGTCCAATACCGCCACATCATGATTGCGCCGCGCGAATGGGGAAATGCCATCTGCGTCCCGCCCCACGATATCACCGACCAGCCTGTCGCTCTTCCATCAGGCCAACACAGCGAACACCTCCGAAGTCTTATGGACGAAAGCCGCTCAGTCTTAGCCGACTTTGGTCTAGAAGCCAATCAAATCTGGCTCTGGGGGCAAGGTTGCCAGCCGCAGATGCCCTCTTTCCAAGACCGCTGGGGTCTCTCGGCCGGTCTGGTAACCGCAGTCGATCTAGTGCGCGGTATCGGGATACTCACAGGCATCTCCGTAGTAGAAGTAGAAGGCGCAACGGCTTGGTACGACACCAACTACGAAGGCAAACGCGACGCTGTGCTTCAGATGCTACGAGATGGAGTCGATGTAGCTGTGCTTCATGTGGAAGCCAGCGACGAAGCCGGGCACGCAGGCGATATAACCGAAAAAATCACCAGCTTAGAAAACTGGGACTCCCGCATTTTCGCAGGTTTGGTAGAAGGCTTAGACGAAATCGGCCCTTGGCGCATGCTTGTTATGCCCGACCATGCCACACCTATAGAACTCCGCACTCACACCTCCGATCCTGTGCCGTATCTGCTCGTGGATTCTCAAACGCAGGGCGCAGGCGGCACCTATACCGAGATAGGAGTAGCCGAAGCCCCGATAGAAGAAGGTCATACCCTTATGGCTAAACTGCTTTCCGCCTCTTATCCATAGATGCCTTAGACCTCTTTAAATACCCTCCACAAAGTAGCTAAAAAATCTTTCCTTAATAGGTGTTGCGAATTCTCCCACCCCATGCTAAGATTGCTACAAGACCTCCGAAAAAGTGTGCCTTTGATGTTTTGCACCCTGAAGATGTCTCACTAAAAGTTATCCCTTTACTTTTCCTTTTGTATGTTTACTTTTTTGCATAGCTTTGAAGCACGATTTCGCACACCCTGTTCCCTTCTTGCGACCACAGAAATGAGGTATTGTGGCAAGCACTAAGCTCACCCGTTCAGACCTTGAACGAAAGAAACGAGACGAGTTAGACAGCATCGCTAGGGCTATGGGTGGCAAACCCTCAAGCCAAGCTCGTAAATCCGAGATCGTAGATCTCATAATGAAGCTCACTGGCATGAACGGCGCAGAAGCCGACTTTGCTGATACTTCCAGCAGACGTGGCATTTCCGACAGCACTGATGCTTCTAACAGCACTGATACTTCCGACAGCACGGCCACAGCCCACTTCGGGGGTGAAGGTGATGGCGCAGACCAGGGCGCAGACCAGACTGCCTCGCGCTCTCGCGATTCAGGTCCGCCTCGAGTCTTTCGTTTTGACCCGAGCGGTGGCGATGGTTTAGATGGTGGCTTGGACAATGGTTTAGACGACGGTTTAAATGATGACGGTGGTTTAGACGGTGACTTAGACGGCGGTAAAACCGACTTCGCGCGTTCCCAGGATGACTCCTCCGATTCCGCCAACTCAGCTAACGGCTCAGCCGGCTCAGCCCAATCCCATTCCTCTAGCAACCAAGGTCGCCGCAACCGCCGCCGTAACCGACAGCAAAACGAAGAACATTCCACTCAGATAATTGATATTGAGGGCTATCTAGATCTCAGAGACGAAGGCTATGGTTTTCTCCGTGTCAAAGGCAACCTGCCCACCAAGTCGGATGTGTATGTGTCGGTCAAGCAGGTCAAGCAGTTCGGTCTGCGCAAAGGCGACCGAGTGCGAGGTGCCTCTCGCCCGTCAGCTCAGAACGAGAAAAACTCCGCTTTGTTACGCATCGATCTTGTCAACGATCAAGACCCTGAACTCTCAAAAACACGTTCTGAGTTTGGTAATCTCACTCCGCTCTTTCCCGATGAGCGTCTCCGCCTGGAACGTGAAGGCGACTCACTCAATATGACTACCCGCATCGTGGATCTACTGTCGCCCATCGGCAAGGGGCAGCGAGGTCTTATCGTATCGCCGCCAAAAGCTGGCAAGACCACGATTATGAAAGAAATTGCTCGCTCCATAGAAATCAACAATCCCGAAGTGGTGCTGATGGTGTTGCTGGTAGACGAACGCCCCGAAGAAGTTACCGACATGCGTCGCTGGTTGCACCGCTCCACCAGCGAAGTTATTGCCTCCACCTTTGATCGCCCTGCCAGTGAGCATACCTACATTGTCGAGATGGCTATAGAACGTGCCAAGCGCATGGTGGAAGAAGGCAAAGATGTCGTGATCATTCTCGACGGTATCACCCGTCTCGCCCGTGCCTACAACCTCACAGCTGCGCCCACTGGCCGTCTCATGTCGGGCGGTTTGGATGCGGCTGCGCTGTATCCCCCTAAAAAGTTTTTCGGTGCCGCCCGCAATGTGGAAGAAGGCGGCTCGCTCACGATTCTTGGCACGGCTCTGGTAGAGACGGGTTCCAAGATGGACGAAGTTATCTTTGAAGAGTTCAAAGGCACCGGCAATATGGAGCTGCGACTAGACCGACGCTCCGCAGAACGCCGCATCTATCCCGCTATTGATGTTGACGCCAGCTCTACCCGACACGAAGAGTTGTTGTTTGAGCGCGAACAGCTGCAGCAAGTCTGGAAGTTGCGGCGGGTGCTTTCGGGTTTGGCTAATGAAAACGATGGCCATGGTGCAGCCGGTTTAGAGCTTCTGATTGACCGTCTCAAGCAGTTCCCCAGCAACGATGCGTTCTTGTCAGAAGTTGCTCAAGGCCAGATGCGGACTTAGCATTAATAGGCACCATTAATAAGCAAAGCCATTCCGCGCAATAGACATTCCAAATACCCATCTTCAGAGGCAACATGAAAACCGACATTCATCCCGACTATCGCCCTGTAGTCTTCCTAGACACTAGCTCTGGCGAAAAGTTCTTGACCCGTTCCACAATCCAGACCGAAGAGACCACCGAGTGGGAAGACGGCAACACCTACCCGTTAGCCAAGATTGAAATCTCTAGCGCGAGCCATCCATTCTTCACCGGACAGATGACGATTGTAGATACCGCCGGTCGCGTGGAGCGATTTGAGCGGCGTTACGGCAAGCGTCGGCGTGCAGGCTCCCCAGCTGCCAAGGTAGAGGAGGCCCCCAAAGTAGAGGAGCCCCCCAAGGTAGAGGCAGTCGAGGTAGAAGAAACCCCTAGGGTAGAGGCAGTCGAGACAGAAGAAGCAGTCGAGGTAGAAGAAACTCCCAAGCTAGAGGCAGTTGAGATAGAAGAGGTAGCCAAGGTAGAGGCAGTTGAGATAGAAGAGGTAGAAGAAGCCGCCACAGTAGAGGTAGCCGAGGTAGAAGAAACCCCCAAGGTAGCCGATGCCGCAGTTGCACTAGATGCCGAGGAGACCCCAGCCGAGGAGACCCCAGCCGGGGAGTGAACGATGTCTCATGCGAGACGACCAGAATGATCAAAACGCAGGCACTTCCAACGCAGGCAATCCAACCTTACATGCCAACGAAGAACTAGAACAAGAATTTAACGAACTAGAAACTCTACTGTCTTCCCCGTCAGACTTCACCGGCAAAGATGGCACTGCCGCTTACGCCAAAGCTGCCAAACGTTATAACGAGCTCCGTCAAATCGTTATTCGCCTCCGTGAGCAAAAGCAGTTATCTGAAGATATTGCCGTCGCTCAAGAAATGCTGACTGAAGCAACAAGTGACGAATCTAAACTCCTCCAAACCGAGATAGACGAAGCGCAGTCTCGCGTCAATGCCCTCAATGATGAACTCTTAGATCTCCTGATCCACAAAGATCCCAACGATTCCAAGAATGTCATTATTGAGATAAGAGGTGCCGAAGGCGGAGAAGAAGCCAATCTTTTCGCCCGCGACCTCTTCGACATGTATCAGTCCTACGCTGCTCGCAGAGGCTGGAAGGTTGAGCTGTTAGGTGCACAGCTTTCACCGATGAGCGGCTACACAGATGTGGCGTTTATGCTCTCAGGCGAGGGCGTCTGGGCCACTATGAAATACGAAGGGGGCCCGCATCGTGTTCAACGTGTTCCTGTTACTGAGTCGCAAGGCCGTGTGCATACTTCTTCTGCTACTGTCTCTGTGCTTCCCGAAGCCGATGAGGTCGAGATTGAGATAGACGAAAACGACATTGAGACGAATGTCTACCGCTCTTCTGGGCCGGGCGGCCAGTCGGTCAACACCACCGATTCAGCTGTGCGTATCACCCATAAGCCCACCGGTTTAGTCGTGACCATGCAAGATGAAAAAAGCCAGCTTCAAAACAAAAGCAAAGCCCTGCGTGTGCTGCGTGCCCGCCTAGCTGAAATGGAGCAACGCCGTCAAGCCGAAGAACTCTCTAGTCGCAGAAAAGATCAAATTGGAGGCGGTGGACGAGGCGAAAAAATCCGCACCTACAACTTCAAAGAGAACCGAGTCACCGACCACCGAATCGGTCTGACCATCTACAAACTAGAACGCATCCTGAGCGGCGAGTTAGAAGAAATCAGCGAAGCTTTAGCAACTTGGGAAAGAAAAAAAGCACTCCAAGAAGCTGGCCAATCTGATTAGCCACTGAGCTTGACTGAGAAGAGATGAACTATGCCAACTTGGTCTCAGATGCATGCCAGGGGTGTTGCTTGTCTAGGCGAAGTTGCTAATCTCCACTTCCAGCCAGAGACAGCATCTCGCCAGATCATCGCCGAAGTCTCAGGCTATGAAACAAGCGAGCTACTTAGCAGATGGGATGAGCCTGCCCCTCACAATGCGGTCGCCCGCTATGAGCAAATGCTGCAAAAACTACGAGCAGGCGAACCCCTGCAATATGTGCTGGGAAACTGGGGCTTTCGTTGTTTGGACTTGTTTTTGGACAAGCGAGTTCTAATCCCCCGTCCAGAAACTGAAGTCGTAGTAGAGGTGGCACTAAAAGAGTTGAAAACTCGCTCAGTAACACTTGGCAATCCACTCGGCAATACACTTGGCAATCCATCAGAAGTCCAGCCAGCCGCATCGTTGGTTCAGTCGGTTCAAAGCAATGCTCCCCCTCACCTTCAGGCAGCCGACCTTGGTTGCGGTTCAGGCGCAATCGGACTTTCCTTGGCAGCTGAGTGCCCAAATGTTGAAGTCATATGCACCGACATCTCAGCCGATGCTCTAGCTGTAACCCGTGCCAACCTCGCAGGTTTAGGAACGGCAGGTATGCGAGTGCGCTTGGCTCAAGGCAGTTGGTATGAGGCTCTAGCTGAAGACACCCTAGATCTAATCGTCTCCAATCCGCCCTATATCGCTACCCACGAGCAGCTCCCCGAAATAGTTGTCGGCCATGAACCAGCCAAAGCTCTTTACGCCGGTCCCAAAGGCACCGAAGCCATCTTCGCGATCCTAGGTGACGCACCCAAATGGCTAGCCCCCGGCGGTTCAGTAGTCTGCGAAATAGCCCCTCACCAAGCCCAAATCGCAACGCAGATCGCCCAAGATAGTGGTCTCACCAACATAAAAATCTTCCCCGACCTAACCGACAAACCACGAGTATTGCGAGCATGTCGAAGCTGAAAATTCTACGCATAGACGACAACTACGAAAAGGCACTACAGGAAGCTGTCACTGCCTTGCGATCTGGTGGAGTAGTGGCTATTCCCACCGACACGGTCTACGGGCTAGCCGCCGATGCTACTCAGCCCGAAGCTGTCGGAAAGCTGGCAGAGATGAAAGGCCGCTCCAAAGCTCAGCCGATAGCAGTGCTGGTGGCAGGTACTGCACAAGCTAAGTCGCTGGTCGGCGAGCTGTCCGAGAGTGAGTTGTTCGCAACGGCCCTAATGGACGCCTTCTGGCCAGGGCCACTAACTATTGTGCTTCCTGTAGTTGGTGGTTTGGTGGCTGAAGGGGTGGCAAATATTTTGCTGGATGAAGATAGGACTGAAGGCGGCAAAACAGATGACTTAGCGACTATCGGTATCCGTTGCCCCGATCACGATTGGGTTCGCAAGCTAGCAAGCCAAGTCGGGCCGATAGCTGCCACAAGTGCCAACCTGCACGGCACCCCCCCTTGCATCACAGCAGAAGAAGTCGCACAAACCTTCGGTAAAGCTCAGAAAACTGCCGTAGTACCTGCTCTGATAATAGACGGCGGCCCCGCCAACACCGCCGCCTCAACCGTCATAGAATGCCAAGCCGGGCACCCAAAAATCCTACGCCAAGGCCCAATCACCCAAGAACAAATCACAGCCGCCTTACTGCAGCACCTCTAAGGTTGCTTCGCGGATAGCTTCTGCCATAGCCCGAGGGCCTTGGGAGGAGAGTTTTTGACTGAAGACTTCGGGTGCCCATAGGGGGTTGGCTCCGATGTCGGCTAAGTCAGACAGCAAGGGTGGAAAGTCCACGGCACCTTCTCCGGGGAGTAAGCGGGCTGTCATGCATTCGGTCATCGGATCATCGCCTTGAGCTTCGTGAGAGGCATCACAAAGTTGGACAGCTCGTATCATCTCGCCGGGGATTTGCCTTAGCTGCTCATGGTCGGGGCCACCGGGTTGTCGTTGCCAATGCCAAGTGTCTATGAGAATGCCACCGTTTTCTTGGTCGGCTGTCTCCACGATTTGCCAAGCAGTTTCAATGCTAGGTATTGCCCCCCAAGGCAGAAATTCAATCGGCACAGCCACGCCAAAGTCCGCAGCGGCACGGCAAACCTCCCTGTAGCGAGCCGCCCCCGCCTTCACCGATTCCATCTCATCGCCTAGGCACACAGCCAGCACATTTTTAGCCTCAAACGAAGCTGCCAACTCAAAAGCCCCCACCGCGCCTTCCAAAGCCTTGGCGTCATCGGGGGCTACCCAAGGCATGATCGCTTCAACCATTCCCACCGAAAGCCCAGCCTCATCAACCGCATCTCTCGCCTTCTGCTCTGCCAGTCCATCTCCCAGAGCTAGCATCCAGTGAAGTTGCCAGAGCGATATTCCTGCAAACTCCGCCCCGGCTGCCGCCTCTAGTTGCCCTAAAAAATCTTCAGCACTGCACTGCATCGGATCGCTCTGCAGCGTGGCTGTGCACAAAATGATTCGTTCGTCTTGAAACATGGCAACCATCTTAGTTGCTGTCTATAGGCTGAATTAGATGGCAAGAGTGGCGATAGGCAGTGATCATGCAGGTTTCGCTCTGAAAGAGGAACTCGCCCAGCAACTAGAGGCCTACGGCTACGAAGTAAACGACATCGGCACGCATAGCGAAGACAGAGTCGACTACCCCGACTTCGGCGTAGCAGTCGCTACTGAGATAGCCGACGGCCGAGCCGATTTCGGCGTCTGTGTTTGCGGTAGCGGTCTCGGCATCGCCATGGCTGCCAATAAGATTGCAGGAGTGCGGGCCGCCCCCATCCACGACGCCACCACAGCCCGCTTAGCGCGCGAACACAACGACGCCAATGTCGCCTGTTTTGGTGCTCGCCTCATCTCAGACGAAACTGCCAGTGAAGCTCTGCGGATCTTCCTTGACACCGATTTCCAAGGTGGTCGCCACATGCCCCGCGTCCAGAAGCTGAATGCCCTCTGATGATTGTATGAAACTATCTCTCGCTCTCTCCCACCTCGCTTTCTCCCAACTGCCGCCGTATTTTCCTAGTCCAGTCAACCAAGTCCCGCCAACCTAAAGGAGATATCCAAATGCCCTGGCCACAAGTTAATGACGATGAGCTGTTCGATATCATCAGCCGCGAGACGCAGAGGCAAAACACTGGCTTACAGCTCATAGCTTCAGAGAACTTCGCCTCTCCAGCAGTGCTAGAAGCCGCCGGCTCACCCCTCACCAACAAGTACAGCGAAGGCTACCCCGGCAGACGCTACTACGGCGGCAACCTCCTCATTGACGAAGCCGAAACCCTAGCTCGCGAACGTGTCAAAGCCCTCTTCGGAGCTGACCACGCCAATGTCCAGCCCCACTCAGGTGCCAATGCCAACATGGCCGTCTATCTAGCACTGCTCACACCGGGCGACAAAGTAATGGGTCTCAGTTTGGATCACGGCGGACACCTCACCCACGGCTCGCCTGTCAATTTCAGCGGACAGCTCTACGAATTCGTCTCCTACGCCGTTACCGACAGCGATGAACGTCTCGACTATGCCCAAATCGCCGACACCGCCCGCCGTGAGCGGCCCAAGCTCATCATCGCCGGTGCCACCGCCTACCCTCGCATTATAGATCCTGCCCCCCTGCGCGCCATCGCCGATGAAGTGGGTGCCTACTTCCTATTCGACGCAGCTCACATCGCCGGTCTCATAGTGGGTGGTGTCCATCCCAACCCCATGCCCTACGCCGATGTTGTGACTTTCACCACCCACAAAACCATGCGAGGCCCTCGCGGCGGTTGCATTCTCTGCACCGAACCGCTCGCCAAAGATATAGACAGAGCCGTCTTCCCCGGCATGCAAGGCGGCCCGTTGGAGCACATCATCGCTGCCAAAGCCGTGTCGTTTCTTGAGGCGAGTACCGAGGATTTCAAAACCTATGCCAGCCAGATAGTCAGCAACTCTGCTGCCCTAGCCGAGGGACTGGCAAACGAAGGCTTCCGTCTCGTTTCAGGCGGCACCGACAATCATCTCATGCTCTTGGATTTGCGCCCCTTCAACGAAGAACTCACAGGCAAGATAGCCCAAGAAAAGCTAGACGCCGTAGGCATCACTACCAACAAAAACACCATCCCCAACGATCCCCGCTCGCCCTTCGTGACTAGCGGTCTGCGGCTAGGCACTCCTGCTGTGACAACCCAAGGCATGAAAGAGCAAGAAATGGCGCAAATCGCACAACTCATAGCCAGTACCTTGCGAGAGGACAACAGCGAAGACAACTTGAAGGCACAAGTAGCCGATCTCTGTAGCCGATTTGTGCCATATGCTGATTTGGCTTAACTAGTTTTGCCCTGCTAGCTGTGTTATCTTGCTGTGCTATATAGTTCAAAATTCCCGACTTGCTTATACACTCAACTAATGGCAAAAACAGGTGCCAATATCTCACAGGGCATAAGACACAGCACAGGCTCTTACGAGCTAGTCTTCAGTGCAGCTGTCTTGGCTCTCATCGGACTAGGGTTAGACACCTTATTGGGTCTGCGCCCTGTGCTCACAGTTACCTTCGCCATTCTCGGAGTAGTGGGGGCAATAGCTAGCATTTATTTCCGCTATCGTGAAGCAATGAAGAATCAATCTCGCCCCAGATAATGCCCTAGATAAGATAATGCCCTAGATAATACCCCAGCCAATACCTCCGATAAAGTTTCAAATAATTCTCTCTATACTTTTTCAAGGATGAAAGACGAAGACACCCCATCAACTTTGGCGGGCATTCCCGGCCCGTCGCCCGCATATCAAGTGGCTTTGGACATGCTCAAGCGGGGCACCATCATCGCTCCACTGCTAGTGGCTCTGGGCGCAGCCATCTGGGGTGCCGACGGCGCAGCTGCTGTAGCCTATGCCCTCGGTTTGGTTCTCATCAACTTCTGGCTCTCGGCCGCTATCATTGCCGCCACCACTCGTATCTCTCTAGCCTTGCTCATGGTAGGAGTCCTCTTCGGTTTCCTCATCCGCCTAGGTCTCATCTTCTTGGCAGTCTGGTTGGTGCGTGACGCCTCATGGTTAGATATGTTTGCTCTGGGTATCGCTATAATCATTACCCACCTCGGCCTGCTCGCCTGGGAACTACGCTATGTCTCGGCCTCGCTAGCCTTCCCTGGCCTCAAACCTGGCCGAGCTACTGCCTCTATTAATACGAGCTCTACGAGTCTTACCACTCCTGCTAGTGTCGCAGTCTCTACTGCTACTAAAGA
Source organism: uncultured Acidimicrobiales bacterium (assembly GCA_958295755.1). Taxonomy (GTDB): domain Bacteria; phylum Actinomycetota; class Acidimicrobiia; order Acidimicrobiales; family Hopanoidiivorantaceae; genus Hopanoidiivorans. Next base: position 149,037 of record OY282367.1, read on the forward strand.
ATAACCAGTGCCAAAACCATGATCCTTTCACAGATACACTTCCCCACAATTAAAAACATCGTGGTGTGGCCCAACATCTTTGGCGACGGTTGGTACGGTTTCAACAAGATCGCACTCATCGCTTTCATCGCAGCGGTCGTGCCCGCTCTGATATTTTTCATCGCAGGGAGGCAATCTCGCCTAGTGCCCAGAGGTGTCCAAGGTTTTACCGAAGGCATCGTTAGTTTCGTTGAAAATCAAGTTGCTAAGCCAGGTATCGGCACGGGCTACGAACCGTATCTGCCTGTGCTTATTAGCTTCTTCTGCTTCATTGCAGTAGGCAACCTGTTTGAAGTCATCCCGTTTTTCCAGATGCCGCTCAACGCTCGCATGGGTGCCCCGCTTGTGCTCGCCATCATTGCGTATCTGTTCTTCATCATGGTGGGTATGAAGCACAATGGTCCGGCCAACTATTTCAAGATGGTGGCTTTCCCACAAGGTGTGCCTAAAGCCATGTACATCCTCGTGACGCCGATTGAGCTTATCTCCACCTTCTTAGTACGCCCCTTCAGCCACGCCATCCGACTTTTCGCGAACATGCTGGCAGGCCACATCTTGCTAGTTAGTTTCGGCGTCCTCTGCATAGCGGTTTGGACTTTGCAGCTGGTAGCTGTGCTTGAGGTTCTAACCTTCCCCGGGCTTATCGTCTTTACTGCCTTTGAGATAGGCGTGAGCCTTATTCAGGCGTTCGTCTTTTCTATCCTCGCTGCCGTATACATCGGTGGTGCACTCCATCCCGCCCACTAGAAGTCCCGCCCACTAGACCCAGCCCCATTTCGCAAATAATCCATTTCGCAAATAATAAGGAGAAACTAAAATGAGCAATTTCATAGAAGTAGCCCAGCAAGCAGTCGAGCTAGCGCAAAACACAAGTGAATCAGGCCTAACCGCCGCCGAGCAAAAGAGTGCCGATGCCGCCACAGGCGCAGGTATGGCCTACGGGTTAGCTGCTATCGGTCCCGGTATCGGCATCGGCTATCTAGTTGGACAAGCCGTCCAAGCCATCGCCCGCCAGCCTGAGTCGGCAGGCCAAGTGCAGACGGTCATGTTCTTGGGCATCGCCTTCACCGAGGCACTAGCCCTCCTAGGTTTCGTCGTCTTCATTATGCTGAAGTTCGTCTGATCCCGCAGTAGGTCTATCCATCCACTCGCACTAATCCAATCTCCGATGTCTGACGCAGATCTCACATACTATATTCCCGGCGAGTTCGCACTCGGTGAGCTAGCACAGGATGCCCCTGCACAGGCAGAAGGCACGGCGGAAGGCACAACCACGGAAACCAGCACAGAAGTAGCCGAAGACCCGCCCAACCCTGTGCTTCCAACCATGAATGAGATTTTCTGGTCAGCAGTTTTCTTCCTGCTTCTCTGGGCACTGATGAAATTCGTGCTACTTAAGCCCATCCGCAAACTCCAAGCTCAGCGAGCACAGAAGCTCCAAGACGACAGAGATGCCGCCCAGCTAGCCGAAGAAGCTCTCATCAAAGCTCAGTCTGATTACGATGTCGCCCTGCTAGCTGCCCGTGAAGAAGCCAACCTGTTGTTGGATGAAGCTCGCTCTCGTGCTAGCGACCGCCGTGCCGAGCTGGTAGGTGCAGCAGTGAATGATGTCAGTTCAGCCCGCGCTATTGCTACCCAAGAAATGACTGTCGCCCGCTCTCAAGCCGTAGGTAGTCTTCGTTCTGAAATCCGTGAGCTGGCAGTAGACGCCGCAGCCAATGTGCTAGGCACAGGACGACCTTTAGACACAGCCGTAGTAGATCGCACCATAGATGAACTGCTACAAGATGCCCTACAGCAGCCTCAAGAAGCAGTCGGCGGCAGCTCTGGAGCCAGTGATTCAGAGGCCAGTAACTCAGGAGGCAGTGACCGATGAATCTCATATTTGCTGCCACCGCCGAAGAAGAAAATGGCATCTTCTTCCCGAGCGACATCAACGAATTTTGGTGGGGCGCAGCTGCTTTTTTGTTGGTGATGGCCTTCTTGGTATGGAAAGTTCTGCCTGTAGCAAAGAGGATGATGCGTAACAACGCCGAAAAAGTAGAAGGCGAGTTGCGGTCGGCTGAAGAAGCTCGCACCGCCAGCGAAGCTCGCACCGACGACCTTCGTGCCCAACTAGGCGATATTTCGCTGGTGCGTGAAGAACTTATGACAGAAGCCCGCACCTCAGCTACTCGCCTAGAAGCCGATCTAATAGCCCGAGCCGAAGCCGAAGCTGAAGAGTTGCGCCGCAGAGGAGAAGCCGAAATAGATCTCATCCGCCGTCAAGCCACAGCCGACCTCCAAACCGAGATGGGTGTCTGGGTTTCCGCTGCCGCCGAAGCTCTGATAACTGAAAGCCTCAGCACCGATGCCGCTACCCAAGAAGCCCTGGTAGATGCCTACATAACTAGCGACCTGGTAGCCTCCACCGCGCCAGCCCAATAATCGAGCCAGCCCAATAATATAGCCCAATCAGCACAGAAGCACAATGAGCACAGAACAAATCAGCAGTTACGCCAAAGCGATGGCGCAAATCGCCGAAGCCGAAGGTTGCCTAGACGAAGTAGCAGATGAGATGTTTCGCTTCTCTCGCGCCCTTCAGAGCAGCGACGAGCTTCGTGAAGCCCTTAGCGACCGCCATATCCCGGTTCAACGTCGCCAGCAGATCGTGGAAGACCTGCTCGCTACCCGCGCCACCCCAGCCACAGTCGGAATGGTCTCACTGGTAGTAGCTGGCGAGCGTGCCAAAGATATCGCATCCATTGCCGAAGAGCTTGCCGACATAGCTGCCACTGCCAAGAGCGCAGAAGTAGCTTATGTGCGCTCTGCAGTGCCGCTGAACGAGGGCCAAATTTCTCGTCTCCGCCAATCCTTAAGTGAAGCCACAGGCAAAAATATAGAAGTAAAAGCATCAGTAGATCCCACGGTCATCGGAGGCATAATCACCACTGTGGGTGACACTGTCATAGACGGTAGCGTTCGTTCTCGCCTTGCAAAACTCCGCGACACCTTCACAGGATGACACACGGATTCTCTACTTGAAATTGCTCGACAGCCCAGTCCCTCGACAGCCCAGAAAGAACAACCATGGCTGAACTAACTATCAATACCGATGACATTCTCGCGGCTCTTCGCGCCAACTTGGAAGATTTCACACCCTCTGTGGAACATAGCCAAGTCGGGCTGGTTCTAGAAGTCGGCGACGGCATCGCCCGCATCTCAGGTCTTCCCGGGGCCGCCGTCAACGAGATGCTCGAGTTTGAAAATGGAAGCATCGGCCTCGCCCTCAACTTAGATGAAGATGTAGTCGGCGCAGTGGTGCTCGGCGAAGTAGATGAGATAGAAGAAGGCCAGATCGTCCGCGCTACTGGCAATATTCTCTCCGTCCCCGTCGGCGACAGAATGCTCGGCCGTGTCGTCAACGCCCTCGGCGAACCCATAGACGGCAAGGGCCCTCTACCAGCTGGCCCCACCCGCCGCATGGAAGTGCAAGCCCCCGGCATCACCGGCCGCAAACCTGTCCATGAGCCACTCCAAACGGGTATCAAGGCCATTGACTCGCTCATCCCTATCGGTCGCGGCCAGCGCGAGCTTATAATCGGCGACCGCAAAACAGGCAAAACTACCATCGCCGTAGACACCATCTTGAACCAAGCAGGCCAAGGTGTCAACTGCGTATATGTAGCTATCGGTCAGAAGGCATCTACGGTCGCCCAAGTGGTCGCCACTCTGGAAGCTCACGGGGCTATGGAATACACCGTGGTAGTAGTCGCCCCCGCTTCCGACCCAGCCCCGTTCAAATATCTCGCCCCTTACGCAGGCTGCGCGATGGGCCAGCACTGGATGGACAACGGTAGCCACGCTCTTGCCATCTATGACGATCTCTCTAAGCAAGCCGAGGCATACCGCCAGATGGCACTGCTACTACGCCGACCACCAGGGCGAGAAGCCTACCCCGGCGATGTTTTCTACCTCCACAGCCGTCTGCTAGAACGCGCCGCCAAACTTAACGATGAACGGGGCGCAGGTTCTCTAACTGCCTTACCCATCATTGAAACCAAAGCAGGCGATGTCTCCGCCTATATTCCCACCAATGTCATTTCCATCACCGACGGACAGATTTATCTACAAGACGACCTCTTCAAGTCGGGCATCCGACCTGCAGTAGATGTGGGTATTTCGGTCTCACGGGTCGGTTCGGCTGCTCAGATCAAAGCCATGAAGTCGGCTGTCGGAACTCTCAAAGCCGACCTTCAGCAGTTCCGCGAGCTAGAAGCCTTCGCCACCTTCGGATCCGACTTAGATGCTGTCTCCCAAGCCCAGCTAGAGCGTGGCTACCGTCTCACCGAGCTTCTCAAGCAAGGCATTAATTCACCTCTGCCCGTAGGGGAGCAAGTCGTCTCGCTTTTCGCAGGCACACGAGGCTATCTCGACAATATCTCTGTTGAAGATGTACGCCGTTTTGAAACAGGCCTGCTGGAACATTTTCGTAGTAAAGACCTACTGAGAACTCTTGTAGAAAGTTTTGACGAAGAGGCTTTAGACCGTGAAATTTCAACATACGCCAGTCAGTTCGCTGCTACTGACATATCAGCCCACACCGGCGAAGCCCCTGACCCTGAACACCACGGAGACGCCAGTGAATCAACAGTCGACTCTTCAGTAACCCTGCCTGAGGTAGACCTTCAGCGTGAAGCTCAAGAAGATTGAGTGTCACAAGAAGATTGAGCTTGTAGAGGAAAGATACAGTGCCGGGTAGCCAAGAGCGCATTCTCAGACGGCGGATTACCTCCGTACAATCCACCAAGAAGATCACCCGCGCGATGGAGTTAATAGCCGCCACAAGAGTAGCCAAAGCTCAACGGCGTGCTCAAGAAGCTCGCCCTTATGCCGAGCGTATAACCAACGTCATTGAAGACTTAGCCGCAGCCGGAGCGCAAGTAGATCATCCTCTCTTGGAAGCCAGCGAACAAACCCGCCGAGTTGGCTATCTCGTCATCACCTCAGATAGAGGATTAGCCGGCCCTTACAACTCTTCTGTCATCCGAGCTGCTGAAAAAGAAATAACCACCCGCCGCGCCAAAGGCATGGATTATTCTTTGATTCTCATAGGCCGCAAAGCAGCCGACTATTTTCGCTTTCGTAACTACTCGATAGATCACTCCTTCACAGGTATCAGCGACACCCCTAACTATGAAGACGCTCGCAAGGTAGCCAATGTTGTAGCTGAAGAGTTCATCTCCCGCCATGTAGATGAAGTGTTGCTCATCTATATGGAGTTCATCTCACTGGGCACCCAGCGCGTGGCAGTGCGCCGTTTCTTGCCACTGATAGATATGTCTACGATAGCGGCCAGTGGTCAAGCAGAAACTCGAGCTGCCTTTGAGTTTGAGCCCACCCCCGAAGGCGTCCTGGAAGCCCTGCTACCTCGCTATGTGGAATCTCGCCTCTTCTCTGCCCTCCTAGACGCTGCCGCCTCAGAACACGCTAATCGTCAACGTGCTATGAAAGCAGCCACCGATAACGCCGAAGACCTGATAACAACTCTGACCCGTCAAATGAACCGAGCTCGCCAAGATGCCATAACCACAGAAATAATGGAAATAGTAGGTGGCGCAGAAGCACTAAGAGAGGCCAGCAGCTCTCAAGAAGAGCCGTCTAGTGCTACTAGCAAAATCTAAGACACCAGTCACAAATATCAGAAGCCTAAATATCAGAAGCCCTAATACCAGAAGCCAAGCATCAGAAGCCAAAAACCAGGTTCCCCAAAAGCCAGGAGATACAACACAAATGTCAAACTTAAAAGACGGCAAAGTAGTCGCCATTGCCGGCCCAGTCATAGACGCCGAATTCCCCCCTGATTCACTCCCTGAAATCAACACCGCTCTGGAATTCGATATAACCGTCGACAACCAAACCCAAATAGTAAAAGCCGAAGTAGCTCAGCAAATAGGCAATAATCGCGTCCGCGCCATTGCCATGCGCCCCACCGACGGTCTAATCCGAGGTGCACCTGTGCGCAACTTGGGTAAAGGCATCACCGTCCCCGTAGGCAACGCCACCCTAGGCCATGTCTGGAATGTCTTAGGCGACTGCCTAGACGCCGACCGCGACACCCTTGCCATAGATGACGAATGGGAAATCCACCGCCCGCCTCCCGCCTTTGATCAGCTAGAGCCAACCACGCAGATGTTTGAGACTGGTATTAAAGTCATTGACCTACTAACTCCCTACAAACAAGGTGGCAAGATCGGTCTTTTCGGCGGTGCAGGTGTTGGCAAAACAGTCCTTATCACCGAGATGATCCGTCGAGTAGCCGAGCAGCACGGCGGCGTGTCGGTGTTCGCAGGCGTAGGCGAACGCACCCGTGAAGGCACCGATTTGTTCTTAGAGATGGAAGAGTCAGGCGTGCTTGAAAAAGCCGCTCTAGTTTTCGGCCAGATGGACGAACCGCCCGGCGTCCGCCTCCGTGTGGGGCTGGCAGGGGTGACCATCGCCGAGTATTTCCGCGATGTGCAAAACCAAGATGTGCTGCTGTTCATAGATAACATCTTCCGCTTCGTCCAAGCCGGCTCCGAAGTCTCCACCCTTCTCGGTCGCATGCCTTCAGCCGTCGGCTACCAGCCCACACTTGCCGACGAGATGGGAGAGCTTCAAGAGCGAATTACCACTACACGCGGCCGTTCTATTACCTCTCTCCAAGCTGTCTATGTGCCCGCCGACGACTATACCGACCCGGCACCCTTTACCTCTTTCACCCACTTTGATGGCACCACAGAGCTGTCTCGCGACATTGCTGCCCTCGGTATCTATCCGGCGGTGGATCCCCTGTCGTCCACCTCCACCATCCTCACCCCCGAAGTGGTGGGGGAGCGGCACTATAATGTCGCTCGCCGTGTCCAAGAAATCCTGCAACGTTACAAAGAGCTGCAAGACATCATCGCCATCTTAGGTCTTGATGAACTTTCAGAAGAAGACAGAGTAACAGTATCGCGTGCCCGTAAAGTCCAGAGATTCCTGTCGCAACCTATGTTCGTGGCTGAAGTCTTCACCGGTATGTCGGGTATCTTTACCTCAGTAGAAGAGACAGTGGACTCTTTTGAAGCTTTGGTAAGTGGCGACTTAGACGATATGCCCGAGCAGGCTTTCTTTATGGTAGGTGGTGCTGAGGATGTGAGAGCCAAAGCCGCCGAACTGCAGAAGCAAGCTGCCTAGAGGGTTTTAAGGCAGGGTTTTAGGACAGAGTTTTAGGACAGGGTTTTCTGCATGGCAACAGAGACGATGAAAATAGAGATGGTATCACCTGAGCGGAACATCTTCTCAGGCGAAGCCTCTATGTTGGTAGCTCGCACCTCAGATGGCGATATCGCCTTTGAGCCTGGCCACATACCCTTCGTAGGTGTCCTTCAGCCCAAACAGGTTAAAGTCATCCTCACTGACGGCTCAATCCAATATGTTGCCGTTCATTCAGGCTTCGTAGAAGTTTGCAACAACGAGGTTTCTATCCTCTCTGACAGAGCAGAGCTAGCCTCCGAAATAGACGCCTCTCGTGCTGAGGCCGCTCGCGACCGAGCCCAACAAGCCCTCTCTGCCGATCCCGACGATGAAGCCGCCACAGCCGCTCTCAGCCGAGCCGAAACTCGTCTAGAAGTGATATCGCTCGCTAACCAATGAAAGTCCCACTCAGTATCGGCGACTTCATAGCACGGGGGGAGGCGGTCTATCCCAACCGCATAGCCGTCATAGACGAACCTGACCAACCCGCAGCCTCTTGGGGGGAGGTGACTTTTGCCGAGTTCGCCGAGCGATGTCGCCAGTTAGCTGCCGGGCTAGACCACCTAGGTATAGAGGCAGGTGAGCGTGTCGCCATTGTCTCGCACAACTCTGCTCGCCTCCTTCTGGCTATCTTTGCTTGCGCCAGCTCAGGTCGTATCTGCGTCCCCATCAACTTCCGACTAAATCGAGACGAAGTCAGCTACATCGTGGAACACTCAGGCGCATCAATGCTACTCATAGACCCTGAGCTAGCCGATACTTTGGCCGACATCGCTTGCCCTCATCGGTTCACTCTTGGCACCGAGAGCGACGAAGCTCTCCTTATTCCCAATGCCGATCCCCGCCTCTGGCAACCTGACGAAGACGCTACCGCTACCATCAACTACACCTCTGGAACTACCGGTCGCCCCAAAGGTGTGCAGATGACCCACCGCAACATCTGGCTGAACGCCGTTACCTTCGGCTGGATGGCAGGCGTGAGCGATGACGATGTGTATCTCCACACTTTGCCTATGTTTCACTGCAACGGCTGGGGTATGCCTTTTGCTCTCCTCGGCACGGGCGTGCCCCAAGTAGTACTCCGCAAAGTAGACGGCACTGAAATCCTAAATCGCATCGCTCGCCACGGTGTTACTTACCTATGCGGTGCCCCCGCTGTAGTCAAAGCTGTGCTAGACGCCGCAGCGGGCTGGAGTGGCGAACAAGGCCCTATCCCCAGTGGCGTGCGTATGACCGTAGCTGGCGCGCCCCCGCCTAGCCGCATCATAGAGCAGATGGAAACGGATCTGGGTTGGGAGTTTATGCAGCTTTACGGACTCACTGAAACCACCCCCTATCTCACAATCAATCGCCGCCGCAAAGAGACCGACCATCTCTCACCCTCTGAGCGGGCCGAACTTCTAGCTCGCCAGGGTGCCCCTGCCTTAGGCGTCAAACTCCACATCGCCGACAACGGCGAAGTCTGCGCCCAGGGCAATCACATAATGGACGGCTACTGGGAACAGCCCGAAGCCACAGCTGAAGCCATAGCCGAAGGCTGGTTCCACACCGGCGATGTTGGCTTCATAGATGATGACAACTACTTAGTACTGCGCGACCGTAGCAAAGATGTGGTCATCTCAGGCGGCGAAAACGTATCGTCTATAGAGGTTGAAGACTGTTTGTTCTCTCATCCTGGCGTAGCAGAAGTGGCAGTGATAGGTGTTCCCGATGAAAAGTGGGGTGAGACGGTGAAGGCAGTAGTGGTAAGAACAGCTGCTACTAAAGAACCGGCAACAGAACAAGAGCTGATTGATTATTGCCGTAGCCGGATGGCTCATTTCAAGTGTCCAACTTCGGTAGATTTCTGCGAAGAGTTGCCCCGCACAGCTACGGGCAAAGTCCAAAAATACCGTCTGCGTCAACCCTACTGGGAAGACCCCTACTGGAAAGATAAAGCCAGCTTTATAAACTGAAAGCTAACAAAGCTAACAAAGCATATTTGTCTGTCTGCACTTATAGCCCGATCACCTAACTTCCCAGAAAGCGAGAACAGCTATGAAATATCGTCCTTTAGGCCACACAGGTGTGATGGTCAGCGAATACTGCCTAGGTGCCATGATGTACGGACAAATGGGCAACCCCGACCACGATGACTGTATTCGCCAGATACATGCCTGCTTGGACGCTGGCATCAACTTCATTGACACCGCCGATGTCTATTCTCTGGGCGAGTCGGAAGAGATCGTGGGCAAAGCTCTCAAAGATCGCCGCGAGAATGTGGTGCTAGCTACGAAGTTCTACGCCCCGATGGGCGAAGATGTCAACCAACTTGGTGCCTCACGCCGTTGGATCATGCAAGAGGTTGAAAACAGCCTCCGTCGGCTCAACACCGACTACATAGATCTCTACCAAGTCCATCGTTTCCCTGAAGGCGTAGACATCGCTGAGACGCTCTCCGCCTTCACCGACTTGCAACGCCAAGGCAAAATCCGCTACGCAGGCTCCTCAGAATGGCCCGTGGATCGTATCGTTGAAGCCCGCTGGGTGTCTGAGCAACAAAACCTCACCCCGTATCGCTGTGAGCAAGCGCAATACAATCTCTTTACTCGCCGCATAGAACGTGAAGTGCTTCCGGCTTGTGCCCGATATGGCATGGGCGTTATCCTTTGGAGTCCCCTAGCTGGGGGCTGGCTCACCGGCCGTTATCGCTCTTCCGCCGACTTCACCGAAGAAAGCCGTCTGGTGCGTTTCAGTCAGCGATGGGGCCGTATGGATCCAGAAAGTGCTTTGAACCAACGCAAGATGGCTCTAGTGGAAGACCTAGCTCAGATAGCCGATGCCGCAGGGGTGTCATTAACCCACCTAGCTGTGGCTTGGACATTGGAGCACCCCGCCGTTACCTCCACGATCATCGGCCCCCGCACCCACGAGCAACTAGACGACCTCCTAGCCGGTGCCGATATAGTCCTAGACGAAGACACCCTAGACGCTATAGACGCTCTGCTTCCCCCCGGCACCAACATAAACCCAACTGATCCATCCTCAGAGCCGGCCGCTATGAGCAAAGACCAACGCAGGCGGGCTTCTCGCGCTTCTTAGCACGCCCTTCTTCGCACGCTCTTCTTCACCCCCCCCAAAAAAAAATTTGTGACCCAGGTGGAGTGGCGGCGGGAGTGGCGGTGGGAGTAACTATGCGAAACATCTCGTTTTTGTCCGATTATGGCACAAAGGATGAGTTTGTAGGCGTAGTCAAGTCGGTCATCTTATCCATCGCCGCAGATGTGCAGATAACCGACATAACTCACAACATCGCTCGCCACGACATCCGAGCAGGTAGCCTAGCTTTGGCACGCGCCTCCCAGTATCTGAACCCCGGCGTAGTCCTAGCAGTTGTAGACCCCGGCGTGGGTAGTAGCCGAAGGGCAGTGGCTGTCGAACTTTCCACAGCCAGCAGCGAGGGCTATCCCAGCGTGCTGATCGGCCCCGACAACGGCCTACTAGCACCTGCTGTAGGCCTTTTGGGCGGTGTCAGCCGAGCTGTATCGCTCACTAACACCGACTTTCAACTTCCCTCAGCCGGTGCAACTTTTGCCGGCCGCGACATCTTCGCCCCCGCCGCCGCACACCTCTGTGCAGGCATCGCCTTTGAAGAGTTAGGCGAAGACATCCCCGTAGCTACCTTGATGCCTGCGGTAGTCCCGTCGGCACAAATCCAAAGCGATCAAATTGTCGCAGAAATTCTATGGATAGATAGTTTCGGCAACGCCCAGTTAAATATTGGTCTCGATGATATTTCTCCCCTAGGCGAGCGTTTCGCTCTGAAAATCTTAGGTCTCCCTGAAGGCGCAACCCAGCAACCTGTTTTCCTCCAAAGAGTAGGAGCTCAAAGTAGCGATCCCTCAGCCTTCGGCAAACAGGCCTCCACCCGTCCCCTAGTAGCGTCCATAGTCGCCTCCTACGATCAAATCGCCTCCAGAGATATAGCCCTGGTCATAGATTCCTACGCCATGATATCAATAGCTATGCGCCAACAATCTGCGGCCAGCGAACTCTCTTTAGAAGAAGGCATGTCAGTAGTTATGTCTCCACTCACAGGAGACTTGGTAGAGTTGCCCACCCGCTTTTCACAGAGAAAATCTTAGGAACTAGCCGCCTTTGCCACTAGCCGCCTTTGCCACTAGCCGTCTTTGCCAGTAGCGAGTGGGCTAGATTTTGCCCAGTTGTGGCGGCTGTTTGAGCTTCTAGCAGTGAAACGGTGATAGTTTCGCGGATGCTGCTGGGGGTGGCGAGGAAAGCTGTTAGGCGAAGAGTTGGCTTGTGGGCTTCTGCCTCGTCATATTCGCCAGGCAAAGCATATTTGCCAGGAAAAGCATATTCGGCAGGCAAAGCATATTCGCCAGGCAAGTCGCCAGACAAATCGCCAGACAAAGCATATTCCAAAGTGGCATAAGCTCCTGCTGGCAGGTTGCAGTCGCCACCTAGAGCTTGCAGAAAACCACGCTCGGCTTCTAGGCAGATGCGAGTAGGGGAGTGCTCTATGGTTGACAGTAACTGTTGTGTGGTTTCGTCATCACTGCGACATTCCACAGCAATCACCCCTTGGCCAACTTGTGGAGTAAATACCTCAGTCTCAAGCACATCTATAACTTTGCTTTCATTCCCATGAATCTCTACTTTTCTGGAGATATTGTCCTTGCTGGAGGCACCGCCGCCAATATCTACCTCCTCAACAAACCCCAAACGATTCAAAGCCGCAACAGCCACAACAATGGCGTGGCAGTTACTCGTAGCTGCCAGACGAGTAGCTATGTTGCCCCGAAGATCAACAAAACACAAGTCAGGGCGCAAGGCAGCAAGTTGTGCCTTACGGCGGGGAGCACCCGTAGCAACCGTCGCCCCAGCAGGCAAATCCGCAAGGCGACATCCCACCAGAGCATCCCTAGGGTCGCCCCGCTTCAGCACTGCTCCTATGGTCAAGCCTTCAGGTGTCTGCGCGGGCAAGTCCTTGGCTGAGTGCACAGCAACATCAGCTGCCCCCGAAAGCACAGCTGCTTGCACTTCTTTCACGAAAATACCCTTGCCTCCAATCTCAGAAAGCGAAGAAGTTATATCACGGTCGCCTGCCGTAGTAGTAATTAAAAGCTCGCTCGAAACTCTTTGGTTCTTAGTTTCTAGCTCCCGCAACACTGCCTTAGCCTGCCATTGAGCAAGCTCACTACCCCTCGTTGCAATCAGCAATTCAACTCCGCAAGTCAAACAAATCGCGCAATGCTTCGCCCAATGCCTCAGAATCGGGCGAATCGACTGACTCTCGAATCCGGGTAGTGGGGGTGTGAAGTACCTTGTTCACGATGCTGTGCACCAGTGCCTCCACCGACTCCATTTGGTCGGGGCTCAGCGAAGCCAGCTGCGATTCAAATTTGTCAAACTCAGATTGTGAGATGTCGCAGATACTGCGGCGAAAATCTACGATCAGTGGTGCTATCGCCTCTGCCGAATCCGATGCCAAATAAATCTGAACTTCCTCGTTGATGATTGCCTGTGCACGATGCATCTCTTCCAGCGATCCCTCCGATTCCGTCGCCTCAGAAGCCTTAGCCACATACGACTGCACATCGGTAATATCAAAAAGCGTCACCCCGTCAATCCCTGAGATAGTAGGGTCGACATCTCTGGGCACAGCCAAATCCAACACCACCAGCCTTTTTTTGCGCCGTTTCATCACTTCTGCTATCTCGCTGTGTTCCAGCATCAGCGAAGGCGCACCCGTGGCGCAAAATAAAAAGTCCACGGCCGCTAGCTCATCGCCCAACTCGTCCAAGTGAACAGCTCGCCCGCCGACTTCTGCAGCCAGATGGCTGGCGCGCTGCCAAGTCCGACTTGCTACGCAAACCTCTGCCAAATCCATCCCTGAAAGAATTCTCGCCCCCGTCTGCCCTACTTCACCTGTTCCCAGCAACAACGCACGCCGCCCTGAAAGGTCGCTTAACTCTTGCTGCAACAGCCCCACAGCTGCTTCGCAAACTGAAGAAATTTTTGAACTGCCCACAGATGTATTGGAACGCACCCGCTTACCCGTCTGCAGCGCATGACGAAATAGACGGTTCAGCCCCGGCCCAGCTGTGCCTTCCCGCTGGGCTACTTCCCAAGCCCGCTTCACCTGCCCCTGTATTTCACTTTCGCCGAGCACGGCTGAATCCAGCCCGCTCACCACTCTGAAAAGATGCGCTGATGCATCGGCTCCGAACAGCGAATAAAGCTGTTGGGAAAACTCTCCAAGCGGCATATAGGAAAACTCAGCCAAAAACTCTCGCACATTCTCATAAGCCCCGTGAAAAGTATCTGCAAACGCATAAATCTCAACCCGATTGCAGGTAGAAAGCACCACAGCTTCCTGCACATGCTCTAAGCCCCGCAGCTCAGCCAAAGCCTTCTCTAGCCGCACCTCAGGAACGCCCACCCGCTCTAACAATGCGAGCGGTGCGCTGCGGTGATTAAGACCAACCACAAAAACAGACATAAGCATCAAAATTCTAACAGGTTTTCCCAGTAATATTCCACCGGTCTCTCTTTGGAAGCTGTGTATCTCTTTAGAAGGTGTGCGGTTTGTTTTGTGGTAGACCGGTTTACGATACAAATATGGCTATGTATCCGATTAATCTTGATGTGGAGGGTAAGAGTTGCTTGGTGGTCGGTGGCGGCAGGGTCGCATTAGGGAAGGTCAGGGAGTTGTTACTGTGCAGAGCGGAAGTGAAGGTCGTTGCGCCGTCAATCTGCCGAGAGCTTTCGGAGTTAGCCGAAGGTTCCGCAGATTTGCCAGAACAGGCTGTTCTCAGTCTTTGCCACAGAACTTACCAACCTAGCGACATGGACGGCTGCCTGATAGCCATAGCCGCCACTGGCGACTCCGAAGTAAACCGGCAAGTTTTCCAAGACGGGCAACAGAAAGGCATACTGGTGAATTCAGCTGATGACCCAGAGAACTGCCACTTCACCCTCCCTGCTCGCCTAAGACGCGCAGACCTGCTCGTAACAATCTCAACCGAAGGGCGAAGCCCCGCGATGGCATCTTGGCTACGACAGCAGCTAGAGGCATCTCTAAGCGAAGGTTTAGAGCAGATGCTTGATGTGGTAGCTGAAGTGCGCGAGGAGATCAAAGCCCAAGGCATCTCCACCGAATCACTTGACTGGACAACAGCCCTCAACAACGACATCTTGAAACTTATAGAAGCGGGTAAGACTTCCGAAGCCAAAGCTCGCCTCCGCACCAGCTTGGGCATCGCGGATAACTCCTAAACTACTTAGCTTCATGCGATACTAAAAGAATGCAAACTCAGGCGGCATCAGCGGCTATCGCTTCTGTGATTGCCGTAGCCTTCTCGCTGGCACTCCTAGATCGCTGGCTTCGTAGCAGTGCTACTTCCAGCAAAACTAGCAATAACCATCTGCTGTCGTGGTTCATCTCTATGGTGGCTTTTGCTGTGGCTTCTGTTGCTCTCTGGGCGGGTGCCGCCTTTGGCTGGGATCTTGCCACCTTTCGTGTGTTCTACCTCTTCGGCGCAATTCTGAGTGTGCCGCCTCTCGCACTCGGCACGCTCTACCTCCTCGGTAGCAAGAAAACAGCTGACCGTTGTGCCATAGCAGTCGCCACTCTGTCTCTATTTGCCATCGGCGTCCTCGTTGCCGCCCCCAGCACAGGCAGATTGTCTGCCATCGGTCTGCCTAGAGGTGCCGATGTCTTTACAGGCTTACCCCGACTGCTCGCAGCGTTCTCTTCTATCGCGGGTACGTTGGTGGTAATCGCAGGTGCAGTCTGGACATTCCAGCAGAGTAAAAAAAGACAACAGGCTGCTTCCGCTCAGCGTCAGGTTACTCCTCGTATCAAAGCCGGCGTCTCTCTCATCGCCCTCGGCACAATAACACTAGGGCTAGGAGGAGCTTCTAATTCCATAGCCGAAGAAATGACAGCCTTCGCTCTATCCTTAGCTGTAGGTGCCGCCCTACTCTTTGCAGGATTTATGCTTGCAACAATATCCAAACCTACGGCTTTGTCCCCGTGATACCCCCAGATAAGGATGATTTAATAGTTGCCTTGATGCACAATAGGTCACATTTTGAATATAAGCTATATCTAAAACAGAAAGAAGGTTAAAATGACTCACATGACAGATTTGACCACGGGGGTGGGTAGCGTTCGCAGGGGGTTTGTCGCTTTCATAGCTACTGCGTTGCTTGCTACGGCTTTGTTTGCTACATCGGTGTCGAATCCAGCTGTCGCACAGACTCCTGGGATTACTTTTAATGCGCCTACTGGTTTGACGGTGGTTGCTGGGCAGAGTATAGTGATTGATGCTTCTGCTCATGCTAGTGATACAGGTTTTGTGATTTCTTGTGCTGATCCTACAGGTGTGGATGGTCAAAAGGTGTGGGTTACTCGTGAGGGTTGTTCCTTCACGGTTAGGGCGTCAATATCAGCTGTTGCGGGCGATACTACTTTTTCTACAGTGTTGACTTCTTCTAGGAGTGGTAGCACTACTCTTACCGCGACTTTTACTGTTGCTATTACTCCTTTTTCGGTTGCTTCGGGGACACATTTTCCGTTCGCGCTTGCGGGTTATCCTTCTGAGGGTGCTGTGACGGCTTGTGGTCAACCTCCTCAAGGTACAGATGGTACTAGGTATGTTGTTCGCAATATCACCTCCCAGTCCGCTGGTGTGTGTACCTACAGAATTGAAGTTCAGAGTTCGGCTACTCCGGGTCAGACTTCGTTTACTTCGCTACTCACTTTTTCTGGTGGTAACCGTAATGTGACTTTCACTTTCAAAATTATTGACGCGAATTCTAATATTGTATTCACTCCGCCCCAGCCGAACTTCACGATGCTAGCTAACACCGAAGCTACCTTCAACCTTGGCGACCTAGCAACAGATGGGGCATATACCATCACTTGTGGCGAAGCCACCGACATAGCGGGGCTGGCTTCTGTTACCCGCAACTCTGGTTGTAGCTATCAAGTAAGAGCTACCTCAACTCAAGGGCTAGCTACTTTCAATATCACCTACACCTCCATCGGTGGTGATAGCTATACAGCCCAAATCGGTATAACCGTTAACCCTAACTTAGTAGCACCACCACTACCATTTAGCCCACCGCCGACTAGCCCACCGCCGACTAGCCCACCGCCCACAACAACTACTACTATTCCTGGTGGTTCAACTACTACAACTGAACCCGCCCCTACTTTAGAACCCGATATAGCTGGTCCCAGGTGGAACACTTGGACCGTTTCTGGTGGCGGTATCACTGCTAGTGAAATCAGATCTACACTGGGGATTTCTTCTAGCTATGGCATCTACACTTGGAATACACGCACACAAACATGGACTAGAGTAACCTCCTCTTCACCGAGATTGTCCGCAGGTACGCTTGTCTCCTTCCGCACCACCGCTGCTCCCGACCCAGACCTGCTAGAGGACTTGAATCTAGGTAGCGGTTCCACAACCATTCGTCTAGATAGAGGCTGGAATCTTATCAACGTTCCCAGTGTTATCATCCGCGAAGAAGACGGCACTTTCCTCCTTGATGTTTCCCTCATAGACTGCGAAAACCTTCAAGGTGTCATAATTGTAGCTAGCTATAGTGCCCGTGATCGAAGATGGTCGCTCTGGTTACCATGTCACCCCCTAACACAAGCCCGCCTCACCACAGGGCGAAACGCTCCATACCGAGTATTCACCAGAATCGAACCAGGCGACACCACCTATATCTACAACAATGCCAGACAACCCATAGACATTACCTGGGACACCGGCTCCTAAGTTGCTAACTAACGACCCTGCTAACTAACGCTCCTGATGAGTGACAAAGCCAGAATATTTCGTATTTGATGTATTGAACATATAGTGTCCTCGCGATATCCTTACCGATTTGTTGCGCCTACCGATGTGACTAAGACTTCCTCTGCAGGTATTGCGGGGGGGGGGTAGATGGATTTTGCTACTGAGAAGACTGATCGTACCAAGAGGAATGAACTAGTGGGGCGCGATGGCGGTGCTGGGGTAGCGGGGGGCAGGCGACAGGGGTTGCAGAGCTATCGGAGCGGATTTCGCAGGGCGTTTATTGCGTTTATCTCTGTGGTGTTATTTGCTACTGTGTTATTCGCCGCTACTACTAATCCGGTTGCCGCTCAAAATGGTGAGGGTCAGGTGCAGGGCGAAGGGGATGGTCAGGAGGGTAGCGGTGAAGGGACTACCACTACCACCACTCCTTCTACTACCACTTCTACGACCACTGTGCCTTCTACCACGACCACTTCTACAACCACGACTACTTCTACGACGACTACTACTTCTACGACCACTACGGTGCCTGTTTTGGATCCCCAGGTTGTTGAGCCTGTTGAGCCGGTGGTTGAGCAGCAGCAAGCCCAGAACCGTGAGATTACCTTTAATGCTCCGTCTGGTTTGTCGGTAGGTGCTGGGGGGAGTTTAGTGATTGATGCTTCTAGTTATGCTAGCGATCCGGGTTTTGTGATTTCTTGTGCTGATGCTACTGGTGTGGATGGTACTAAAGTCACCGTTTCTCGTGATGGTTGTTCCTTCACGGTTAGAGCGTCAGTATCAGCTGCTACGGGCGATACCACTTTTTCAACTGTTTTGAGTTCTTCTAGGACTGGTAGCTCTCCCGTTACCGCGACTTTTACTGTTGCTATTACTTCTTTGTCGGTTGCTGCGGGGCGGGATTTAGTATTTGTGGCTGCGGGTTATCCTTCTGAGGGTGCGGCGACGGCTTGTGCTGATGCTTCAGGTGTGGATGCTTCTAAGCTCACTGTTGCTCGCAATGGTTGCACTTTTACTGTTACTGCTTTGAGTTCAGCAACTAGTGGGGTGACTACTTTTACTTCGGCGTTGACTTTTTCTGGTGGTAACCGCACCGTAACTTTCAGTGTTGATGTTGGCGCGGCTTCAAGTATTACCTTTACGGCCCCTTCAGGCGGGTTGAGTATCCCTGTGGGACAGTCCAAGAATTTCTCTGTTTCTAGCTATGCCACAGACGGCACATACACCATTTCTTGTCGTTTTGCCGACTCTTCTCGCCATAGCCTGATTGCCTCTGTTGCCAATACTGGTTGTGATTTTACTGTGCGTGCTGGCAGTGTTGCTGGCGCGGCGACGCTGTCTGTTATTTATAACTCATCTGGCGGCGATGAGATAACTGGTGAGATACCTATCACGGTGGCGTCTACTTCTAGTTTGACTTTCACCCCGCCTAGTAGTTTGAATGTGCGTATAGGCCAGACGATTGGTGTAAATGCGCGGCTTTATGCTTCTGATGGTGCTAACGCGGTTGCTTGTGATGTAGCTACTGGGGTAACGGGTGGGATTACTGTTGAGTCTCCGGTGGGTTGTTCTTATCAGGTAACAGCAGGAAATGTGACAGGGACGGCTTCCTTTGTTGTGCCTTACGCCTCAAGCGGTGGTAGCACACTTAATGGTCGTATAGATATCAATATTTTGGGTGCTCTTTCTGATATTGCCTTCACTGCACCGTCGGGACTATCGGTTGCGACTAGCGGTGTTATCACCATAGATGCCTCAGATTATGTTCAAAGTGCGTTTAGTGTTTCTTGTGGCACTCCGTTGAGCGTGACTGCGATTATTTCTAGTATTTCTGAAGAAGGTGGTTGTTCTTATGAGGTAACCGTTGGAGCTACTGCGGGAACGGGTAGTTTCACGGTGCCTTATACCAACTCTGAGGGCGGCTCTCAAAGCGGTGTGATCTCACTAGTTGTTGGTGATATTGCTACTCTGTCAGCTACTGGTTGCACCGATGGCACCTTTGTGGATCTCACAGCTAACCCCAGGGTTACTGGTGCTAATAACGATCTAGTAGAGGATTGCCAAGCATTGGTTGCAGCCCAGAACCAGTGGGCTGGGATAACAGCCAACAATGAGCTACGCTCTCCTTATTTCATTAGAAGCTGGGGCACAGGCACCCCCGAGCAGCAAAAAATAGCCAACTGGGAAGGCGTAACAGTCACCTCCGGGCGAGTAACAGAGCTAGAAATAGATAACAACGGTGAAGAAGACGGCATTTCAGGCACTATCCCCACCGAGATCGGCAACCTTACCGCTCTCACCACCCTAGACATCTCCTATAACCAGCTCAGCGGAGCAATCCCCACACAGGTCGGCTCTCTTACAGCACTCACATCCCTAGATCTTTCTGGTAATAGCCTCACCGGTGCTATCCCCACCCAGATCGGCTCTCTCACAGCACTTACTTATTTGGATCTTTCTTCTAACCAGCTCACTGGTTCTATTCCTACTCAGATCGGTTCTCTTGCTTCTCTCGCACAGCTCTCCTTGAGCAGTAATCAGCTAAGCGGTTCTATTCCTACAGAGCTTGGCTTTCTCATCGCTCTAACAGAGCTCAACCTCAACAGCAACCGTCTCACCGGTGCTATCCCCACACAAATCGGCACAATCACAACCCTCGCCACACTCAGCATCTGTAACAACCGCCTCACCGGTGCTCTGCCCACGCCACTGCGAACGGGCATCACCCTCATCGGCTACCCCACCGCCGACGGCTATAACCCTATTGCCTGCCAAATGGCAGTACCTAGAGTTATCACCAACGCCGGGGCTTCCTTCACCGCTCTAACAGCTACAGAATGTACCGACGGTACCTTTGTCGACACAGCAACCAACCCTCGAGTCTCTGGTGACAGCAACGACCTTGTAGAAGACTGCCAAGCCCTAGTCGCAATCCAAAACCATTTTTCTGCCATAGCGGCTAACTCCAACTTGTCTTCCACTCACGGCATGCGAACCTGGGGCACAGGCGCAACCGCCTCTGAAAAACTTATTTCAACCCAAGGCTCAGGCTTCTTTGCCACGAACACATGGAAAGGCGTCACCGTCAGCGCAGGACGAGTCACAGCACTCAACCTCAGTGCTTTCACTCAAGGTGCCACCCTCTCGGGCACCCTTCCCCCTGAGCTTGGCAACCTCACAGCCCTTACTGAGCTCTATTTAGACAGTAATAACTTTTCCGGTAGCATCCCCACCGAGCTGGGTGCTCTCACCTCCCTCACCGACCTAAATATTTCATCCAACCAGCTTTCAGGCTCTATTCCCTCTGAGTTGGGTAGTCTCACTAGTCTTTCTGGCTCCGGCTTTTTTGGGGCAGGTTTGAACCTCTCTAACAACCGCCTCACTGGCGCAATTCCTACCGAGTTAGGTTCGCTCACTTCCCTCAGAAAACTCCGCCTTGAGAACAACTACCTCACTGGCGCAATTCCAATCGAGCTGGGTGCTCTCACCTCCCTCACCGAGCTTCGCCTCAACAATAACTGGCTGGAAGGCGCAATCCCAACCCAACTCACGGGACTCACCAGCATTTTGTCTATATACATATGCACCAACTATTTCACAGGCGCAATCCCCACATCTCTGCGCCCTCGAGTGAGAGACACATCCAGTTATAATCCCATCGGCTGCCAGCGGACTTCCAATATTACCTTCACAGCCCCTACCGGTCTCACAGTCAACACCAGTCGCTCCATTGAGATAGACGCCTCCGGCTATGTTACCGACGGCAAATACGCCGTATCTTGCGGCGATGCCACCGGTCGTTCAGCCAACCTCACTTCCGTTAACCGCGCAGCCAATACCTGCACCTTCACAATTACCGCAGGCGCAAACACTGGCACAGGCACATTCACCATCCCATATAGCTCCAGCGGTGGCGATACCCACAACGGGGAAATCTCTGTTGCTATCACTACAGCCACCGGAGCATCCGATATCACCTTCACGGCCCCCACTACCAAACCGACCGTGGCAGCCAGTAGTTCTGTAGTTATAAACGCCGCCGCCTATGCCTCAGATGGTAGCTACACGATCAGTTGCGGCGACGCCACCAATGTCTCTTCCCTCTTCACCAGCATCAACCGTGTTGGTTGCTCTTTCACAGCCACCGCAGGCTCCAGCACAGGCGATGCCTCATTTGTTGTGCCCTACTCATCAGCAGGAGGCACCTCTGTCAACGGCACGATAACTGTCGCCATTGGCGCGGCTTCTAACATCGTCTTTACCTCTCCGACCAGTCTTTCGATACCGGCCGATCGTTCTCTCTCTATAGACGCCACCGACTATGCCACTGACGGCTCCTACACTTTCACATGCAGCGACCCTGTTGTCCGCCCCGATAGCAACGGCAATACTTTAGCCTCAGTCACCCGCAGCGGATGCGACTATGTGCTCACACCTAGCGGCAACGTCGGTTCGTTCTCATTTAGTATGACCTACACATCCTCTGGGGGCGACACAGAAAATGGCATCTTCCCCGTATCTATCACAGCGGCTACCACTGTCCCCTTCAACTTCACGCCACCAGACAACTTCATATTGGCATCTGGTGCCAGCATAATAATTGACGCCTCCAGCTACGCCTCCCACGGCACCCACACGATCAGCTGTGGTTTGGCCACCAATGTCTCCAACAATCTGACTGTCACCCAGCGAAGAATTCCCGCCTCGGGCTGTTCTTTCTCAATCTACGCAGGCACTGTTACCTTCAGCCGCTTCGGCTTCGTCACAGGCAGAACCCCTGCCCCTGCAGGCACAGCCAGTTTCACCGTCCCTTACACCTCCTCCGGCGGTGGCAGTCGTAGCGGCACAGTCACGGTCACCATCGGTGTAGCCTCCGACATCAGCTTCACGGCACCTAGTCCTAGCCCATCGGTAGAAGTGAATCGTCGCCTTGTGCTAGATGCCTCCAGCTATGCCACAGATGGTAGCTATGCGATCAGCTGTGGTGATGCCAGCAATGTCTCCACAGAGCTCACCTCTGTTACACGCACTGCTGATTCTTGTTCTTTCACAATCACGGCCGGATCCTCCGCAGGCACAGGTAGCTTCACTATTCCCTACACTTCCTCCGGCGGCGACACTCACAACGGCACAGTCAATATTACTATCGCCGCAGCCACCGCCACCTCCAACATCATCTTTACAGCCCCGCCCACCATAGCGGTGCGTTCAGGAGTCAACCACCCCTTAGACCTCTCCTCATATGCCACCGACGGCACCTTCACCATCTCTTGTACTGGAGACGCCTCCAACATCAGCAACTCCAACATCATCTCTGTTACTCGCTCTAGCGGCTGCAACTACACTGTCACCGGCGGCTCCACCTTGGGCACAGCCACATTTGATGTGCCCTACAGCTCCAGCGGTGGCGACACCCACACAGGAACTTTCACGGTCAAAGTCAATGCCCGCTCCGTTATCTCATACAACGCCCCCGTAGGGCTAAAAGTCGGCACAAACCAAACTATCACAATCAACGCTGCTGACTACGCCTCAGATGGTCCCTACACGATCACATGCGAAAATGCCGACCAACTTTCTATCAACTTCACCTCCGTTACCCGCGAAGCTGGTACCTGCAACTTCACCATCACGCCCACTACCACGCAAGGTTCAGCCCGTTTTAGAATCCGCTACAACTCCTCCGGCAACACTGTCAAATATGTCTGGGTAGATATAGAAGTCGGCCCTGAATCTAATATCGTCTTCACCGCCCCCACCACTAGCCCAGAGGTCGCCCAAGGTAATACCATCAGCATCAACGCAGCCACATATGCCGCCGATGGCACTTACGCCATAACTTGTGCCGACGCCACTTTTGTAGACATCAAGCTCACCAGCGTTGTTCGCACTGCCGACACTTGCACCTACACAATCACCGCAGGTAACACTTCAGGCCCAGCCACCTTCACTGTGCCTTACTCTTCTGCGGGTGGCGACACGCTCAACAGTGTTGTCTCAGTAGACATCACTACCTCAAATATCGTCTACACCGCACCTACCAATCTGCTCGTCGCAGCCAACCATGCCCGCACAATAAATGCGGCTCCCTATGTCACCGATGGCCCCTACACAGTCTCTTGCGGTGATGCCACAAATCTGTCATCTAACCTCACCTCAGTCACCCGCGCCGCCAACACTTGCAACTTCACCATCACCTCAACTGGCACGCAAGGTCCAGCCTCCTTCACCATCGCCTACATTTCCACAGGCGGACATATTCTCAATGCCGAAGTTCCCCTCACAGTCGGCCCTGATTCTGATATTGTTTTTGCTGTTTCTGAAAGGGTGATTGTGGAGTATTGGGAGCAGGTGAGGGTTGATTTGTCGCGGTATGCTTCTGACGGCCCATATGATATTTCTTGTTCTGGGATTACTAGGGGGCGAGATATAAGTACTGATAGTGGGAGTTTTTCATCTTCTGGTTGTGTAGTGTCTTTTAACCCCAGGCCCAGCCGTAGCACAAACCAAAACCTAAATACTAGTGTTAATGTGACCTATACCTCATCTGGTGGTGATACACATAGCGGAGTTGTTAATTTCTATTCAAAGCCTTTATATCTTACTAGTATCACTTTCACTGCTCCCAGTCCTGCTCCGGCTGTTACTGCTGGCCAAAGTGTTGTTGTGGATGCCTCGGCTTGGGCAGAAGATTTTTTTGGTTACTCTGTATTTTGTGAAAATGCTACCAATATAGATAGCACCAGGCTTACTTCTGTTACTCGCACACGAGATTGCCTCTATGAGATCACAGCCGATAGTGCTGCTACGGGAACGGCTACTTTTACCGTGCCTTATTATTCTACTGGCCGACATGGTATTACAAGCCGACATAGTAGTACAAGAGGAGAGACTCGAAATGCGGTGATTTCTGTTACTGTCAATACTGGTTCTAACTTTGTATATACCGCTCCTTCAGGTTTGGTAGTACCACTGAGCCAGAGCATCACAGTTGATGCTTCTGAGTGGGCACAAGATGGCAGTTATGACATAACCTGCGCGGACGCTAGCAATGTCTCATCTAATCTAACTTCAGTTGTTCGCGCTAGTGATACTTGCTCATTTACCATCACTGCGGGTGCCACAGTGGGTGCTGCGTCTTTTACTGTGCCATATAGCTCTAGCGGTAGCACTGGTAGTACTAACAGGGTTGTCTCACTCACCATCGGCCCTGCTTCTGCTATTACTTTCACAGCTCCTACTGGCTTTCAGATTAACGCATCTACTATCCGCTTCATTGATGTCTCTGCTTATGCCACCGACGGCCCCTACAAAATCACCTGCGGTGACCCAACCAACTCCAGCTTTCAGTTGGCTGTTACTCGAGGCTCAGCTACCCTATTTCGCCATAATAACTGTTCAATCGCAGTCCGGCCTCCGGGATCAGGTAACTTCTGGTTTGAGGTGCCTTATATCTCTTCTGGCGGAGCTACAGCAACGGGCCGAATAACTTTCACAGCACAGGGCGAAACCAGTGTTTCTGCTACCATCCCATCGGATCTTACCGTCGCAATAGGTAGTTCTGTAACCCTAGATGCTTCCAGTTTTCCTTCCAACGGCACCTGTGCAGGAGCTTTCAATATCTCCCCGCTGTTTACTTCAGTTACCCGCCCAGACATAACCAACAGTCCCTGCTCATACACAGTTACAGCAGGCAACACAATGGGCACAGCAACCTTTAGTCTCGTCTTCATATCAACCGGCCAAAGTCTTCATGCATTCACAGTCAGCTACAGCATCGGTCCCGTCTCCGATATTTCATTCACCGCCCCCACAGATCTCAAGCTGGGCACCAACCGCACACGCGTCATCAATGTCGCCAACTACGCCACCGACAGCGACTACACCTTCACCTGTGGCGACGCCACAAACATAGACACTGTAGAGCTGCAGTCTGTTACCCATACTGGCGACAGCTGTGAATTCACCATCACACCTACCAGCACGCAGGGTACAGCCAACTTCACCATCCCAATCACCTCCGCAGGCGGCGATACCCACGACGGTATCTTCACCATAGAGATCGGTCCCGAATCCACTATCACCTACACCGCTCCAACAGGCCTCGCCTTCCTCAAGGGCACTACCCAGACCATAGATGTTTCTGATTATGTCGAAGAATCCCACAGCGGCTATGCCATCACCTGTGGCGATGTCAGCACTACTTCAACTAACATCTCATCGGCCACTCACACTGGCAGTAGCTGCACCTTCAGTGTTACCCTCACAGCTACCGAAGGAGCGGCATCTTTCACAGTGCCGTTTGTTTCCGAAGGCGGCCACACCGTAGATGGCATAGTCCCTCTTATCGTCGCCCCCACCTCCAGAATCACATTAACCGGCAGGAGTGATCGTATCGCAGCTGGCAGAGATACCACTATAGACCTAGCTGCTTATGTCTCAGACGGCCCCTACACCATCAGCTGCGGCACAGCCGTTACTTTCGCGGGGCAAATCACACGTCTCTCTCAGAACGGGTGTCAGCTCACTATCACCTCCGGAAGATACCAACCTTTAGGTTCCCGCAGGGGCAGCATCTCGGTGTCTTATACATCCTCAGGCGGGGATACTTACTCTGGCACCGTGGAAGTGCGCTTTGGTCAAACTTCTGAGATCACCTACACCGCTCCCACAGGTCTTGAGCTTGGTAGAAACTTCACACTTGATATCGACGCTCTTGACTATGTAACCGAAAATACCGACTGGACGGTCTCGTGTGCAGATGCCACCGGTGTAGATTCCACCAAACTCACGGTTACCCGGTCCACCTCTGGCGATGGGTGTTCCTATACCATAACCCCGGTAAGCACACTCACCCCAGCCCAGCAAGGTGCAACCACCTTTACCATCCCTTATAGCTCCAGTGGCGGCGATACCCATGACGGCGAAGTCTCCATCATTTTAGGCCCCGACTCTGCCATCACATTTAATGCCCCCACAGGTTTGACTGTAGGAAAAAACCGCACACAGACTATAGATGTCACCGACTATGCAACAGACGGTTCCTTCACCGTTACCTGCGGCGACGCTACTAATGTCCACAGCCGACTCCAATCTGTTACCCACACGGGCGATAGCTGTACCTTCACCGTAACTCCAACCAGCACAGAGGGCGTAGCTAACTTTACGGTCTCTCTCACTTCCTCCGGTGGAGCCACCAGCAGTGGAGTTATAGATATTACTGTCGGCCCCGACTCCACAATCGTATTCACTGCGCCTACCTCCAATCCTGGAGTGGTAGCAGGCTCTTCTGCTACTTTTAACGCTCTACCTCTCGCTTCAGATGGTTCCTATTCAATTTCTTGTGGTGATGCCACCGGGGTGGGCACCAACCTTGTTGTTACCCGCCCGAATCCTGGCACTGCGCCTTGCTCTTACAATGTCGCAGCGAACGCTTCCGCCACCGGCGATATCAGTTTCACTGTGCCTTATACCTCTTCAAGCGGACACACCTTGGAAGGGACGATAACATACACCGTCTCCAACATCGTCTACACAGCCCCCGTCGGTATCTCTATTCCAGTGCGAGGTGCTGGCACTTTTGATGTGTCGGCTTATGTTTCCGACAGCCAGTTCACCTTCACCTGCGGAGACGCCACTGGTGTCCACAGCCGACTTGCATCTGTTACACATAGCGGTAGTAGCTGTAGTTTCAATGTTTCATCTGGGGCCATGTCTCAAATAGGTACAGCCAACTTCACCATCGTTATCACCTCTTCAGGTGGCGACACTCACACAGCTCAGATCTCACTCAATGTCGGCAACATCGTTGCTCTTTCTGCTTCGGGCTGTACCGATGGCACTTTCGTAAGAGCCGCAGATAACTCCAGAGTGGCTGGTACAGATAACGATCTCGTGGAAGACTGTCAAGCCTTAGTTGCCATACAAAATAGTTGGGCTGCAAGAAATTCCACCAATAATGTCACCGACTTCTTCCTGCGCACCTGGGGCGTAGGCTCTGCTTCGCAACGGCTGGTGGAAAACTGGGCTGGTGTCACAGCTACCAGACTGCGTGTTACAGCCATAGATCTAAGCACTGCGGGCACGGGCGTCTCAGGCTCTTTCCCCACCGAATTTGGCTCACTAACTGCCCTCACTTCACTCAATCTCAGTGGTAATTCCCTTTCGGGTAGTAGTATCCCTACGGAATTGGGTAATTTAACCTCTCTCACCAGCCTGGACCTCTCCGGCAACAATCTTGTGGGCTCCATCCCCACTCAGTTTGGTTCTCTCACCGAGCTTGTCACGCTGAATCTCTCCAGTAACAAGCTCAGTGGTTCCATCCCCACTGAGTTTGGTTCTCTCACCAAGCTTACCACATTGAATCTCGCCACTAACCGGCTCAGTGGCTCCATTCCCACCCAGCTAAGCATCATCACTACTCTCACCACTTTGGGTATCTGCAATAACTACTTCACAGGCTCTCTTCCGGACGATCTGCGAACGGGAGTGACTCTTACGGGCTACGATATAAATGACGGCTTCACACCTGTTGCCTGCCAAGTAGCCTCTAACATCAGTTTCGATGCCCCCTCTGGTCTGAAAGTTTCAGCAGGTACCAGCGCTGATATAGATTTTTCTAGCTATGCCCAAGACGGAGCTTATGCCATCTCCTGCAAAGCTGCTTCCGCTGTTTCATCCAAGTTCACCAGTGTTGTCCACACAGGTAACTGCATCTATAGGATCACAACCCCAGCCTCATCCACAGGCTCTGGAACCTTTAGCGTAGACTACGCATCCGCTGGCGGCGCCACCCACGTTGCTAGCATCTCCGTCGCCATCAGCAACATCAGATTCACTGCCCCTACAGGTCTCACAGTGGTGGCCGGTACGCCTAAGACCATTAACGCCGGTAGCTACGCGGTAGATACGGGCTTTACGATCACCTGTGGCGATGCCACTAGCTTCACGAGCAACCTGACTTCCGTCACTCGTGCCACCAACACATGCAACTTCACCGTCACTCCCAAAGCCACAGCCCAAGGCGATGCCTCCTTTACCGTGCCCTTTACCTCCTCTAGTAGCGACAGCATTAGCGGCACGATTCCGTTCGAGATATCTAACATCACCACCACCATGCCTGATGTTTTATTCGTGCTTTCAGGGGCAACAGAAACCGTTGCCGCAAGCACTTATGCGTCTGATCCTGGCTTTATCATAGGCTGCGACAGTGCTACCGATATTGATTCCAAGTTTGTGTCTGTGACTGAATCATCCGAATGCAATTACGAATATGAAATCGCCAATGACGCCAAAGGTACAGCGTCATTCACTGTCCCCTTCGTCTCAGCAGGTGGTGATACTGCGAGCGTGGTGTTCAGATTCAATATAGCCAGACGTTTGGTGCCCAGCAGATGCTCTGACGGAACTTATGTAGACCTCACAGCCAATCCGCGAGTGAGCGGCTCCAATAACGATCTAGTGGAAGACTGTCAAGCTTTGGTGGCCGCGCAAAGATCCTGGATTAGCGAACAAGACAATGCCTCTGTCTCAGGGAGCCATCCGATCCACACTTGGGGCTTTGACTCTGCCGACGCAGCCACGAAGATAGACGCTTGGAGCGGCGTGACCCTCTCAGGCGGGCGAGTTGTCGGACTCAGCTTCGCCGAAGCCACAGGTATAGGCGTGACCGGAGACATTCCATCTGAGTTGGGCGATCTTTCTGCGCTTGTTACTTTGGACCTTTCCGGCAATCTTCTTACCGGTAGTATCCCTGCTGATCTAGGCGATCTTTCTAACCTTGAGAGGCTAGATCTTTCCGATAATGTCCTCTCTGGTGCTATCGCTGCTGGGTTAACTAGTTTGGCTCCCTCCACTGGGAGTTTGACTTACCTCGGTATCTGCAACAACTATCTCACCGGCTCTGTACCTACGGTTCTGCGCCCGATGTTTGCTGCCAGTGTTGCGATCTCTCCCACATATGACCCTGTGGGTTGCCAATACAGCGGCACGCAAAGTAGTACGGCTATTACTCTGCTCTCCGCCACTGACTGCGGCAATGGTACTTTCGTAAATCTCACCTCTAACCCACGGGTAAGCGGCTCAAACAACGATTTGACAGAAGACTGTGAGGCTTTGGTAGCCGCACAAAACCACTGGGCACAGGTAACGGCCAATAACAACCTCTCGAGCACGCATCCTCTACGAGAATGGGGCACAGGCGCGAATGGGAGCATCACCAGCTGGGCTGGGGTGTCCGTAGATAGCGGGCGAGTCACTCGCCTTAATCTTTCCGTTTTTGGAAGCCCCGGCATCTCAGGAACCATCCCCACTGAGCTGGGCAACCTCACATCTCTCACTTCTTTGAATCTGGATGGCAATCGCCTCTCAGGGGCCATCCCAGCAGAGATCGGCAATCTCACCAGCCTTACAGGACTCAACATCGCGAACAACCGCCTCACAGGTTCTATTCCCACTCAAATAGGCTCTCTCATCAGCCTGACCAATCTAGATCTCTCTAACAATTATCTCACAAGCATCCCCACTCAAATAGGCTCTCTCATCAGCTTGACAGATCTAGATCTCTCTAACAACTATCTCACAAGTATCCCCTCAGCACTAGGCAACGCTACCTCACTGACATATCTTTTTCTCAACGACAACCACTTAGCAGGTAGTATTCCCTCAACCCTCGGTAGCCTCGCCGACTTGCTAGAGATGGATCTTTCCTCTAACCGGCTCTCAGGTTCTATCCCCGCTGAACTGGGCGATGCCACCCATTTATCAGTTCTGGATCTTTCCTCTAACCGGCTCTCAGGTTCTATTCCTTCAGCCCTCGGCGATCTCACCGACTTGGAAGATCTCTACCTTAACAACAACTTCCTGCAAGGTAGCGTCCCCACTCAGCTCGGTAATATCTTCGCTCTCGCAACCCTCGCCATCTGCGACAACCAACTCACCGGAGACCTCCCCACAACCTTACGATCAGGTGTTACCCTTATCGGCTACCCCACAGCTGACGGCTACACCCCAATAGCCTGCCAGAACCCAGTATCTGACATCGTCTTTACTGCCCCTACAGGTCTAAAACTGGGCACCAACCGCACACGCGTCATCAATGCCACCAGCTACGCCACCGACGGCGACTATAGCATCACCTGTGGCGACGCCACTAGCATCCACAGCCGGCTCACATCCGTCTCTCACACAGGCAACAGCTGCGAATTCACTATCACGCCCAATGTCTCCAGCACACACGGCACAGCCACCTTCACCATTCCAATCACCTCCTCAGGTAGCGACACTCACGACGGCATCTTCACTATAGAAATCGGTCCCGAATCTACTATTACCTACACCGCACCTACAGGTCTCATCCTTCCCAAGAACACTTCTAAGACCATTGACGCTTCAGACTATATCTCTGAAGCTCACAGCGGCTATGCCATCACCTGCAGCGACGCCACCGATGTCTCCAGTTTGATATCCATCATCTCTAGAACGGGCTGTTCGTATGAGATAAGCCTTGGAGCGACCGAAGGTTCAGCACCATTCACTGTGGTTTTCACATCTGAGGGTGGCCACATTGTCACTGGCACGATCCCTCTCTCAGTTGGCCCCGACTCCACAATCGTCTTCACCGGCCCTAGAGGTTTGAGAGTTGGCACTCGTCATGTGGTCGCTGTAGATGCAGCCACCTATGCGGTGGATGGCCCCTACACCGTAGAGTGCAGCGATCCGAAGAACATCTCAGAAGCCCTCGGCACGGTTACTCGATCGACTTCAGGTAATGGATGCATCTTCTCTATTTCAGCCCCATCAGGTGTAATCAACACAGGCGTAGGAAGTTTCACCATTGATTACACCTCCTCTGGAGGTGACACTCATAGTGGCACAGTCACAGCCACCGTCTTCCTAGCTTCGCGAATAGACTTCACGCCCCCTGCTGGTTTGAATGTGCAAGCCGGCCGAAGCATCGTGGTAGATGCCTCCTCCTATGCCGTAGACAGTGACACCCTCACGATCTCTTGTGGTGGCGGTTACAGATTGTCTCCGATGATCCAATCTATTACTCGCTCAGCAGACAACTCTTGCCTCTATACCGTCACCGCACGAGCGGTCACAAGCGGCAATGTCTGCTTGGCGTATGACCCCTCTGATCCCAGCACCTGCACTGAGACGCAAACAGCAGCCGTACTGCTAGGCGCAGCCAGTTTCGTGGTGCCTTACACCTCCAGTGGCGGCGATACTTACTCGGGCGTCGTTCCGCTAACGGTACGGCAGCTTTCTGATATAGATTTCACCGCACCCACCGGCTTGACGGTCACCGCAGGCAATGTCTTGGTGGTGGACGCCGCCTCTGCCGCCGACGACGGCGTCTATGAGATCACCTGCGGAGGTGCCATAAATATCAGCAGTAATCTCACCTCCGTTACTCACAATGGCAACAGCTGCTCTTTCGCTGCCACCGCTGGCCCCGACACAGGCACCGCCACCTTCACCGTGCCCTATACCTCTTCCGGCGGCGACACCCACAGTGGCCAAATATCGCTCACCATAGGTAACGCCAATTCACTCTCTGGCGAACTTGGCAACACCATTGATATCGCAGGCTGCACCGACGGCACTTTCGTAGATCTCACAGCCAACCCAAGAGTAGCAGGCCCCAATAACGACCTCGCCGAAGACTGTCAAGCCCTAGTAACTCTCCGCAACCACTGGGTGTCTATGGAAGAAAACTTAAGGAACATATTTTATGGCAGCCCCAGCACCCTCCTTGAAGGTACAGGAATTAATAATAGAGTATTTTTCTGGGGCACTGGGGGTCAGACGAGAATTAATAACTGGGATAGAGTTACCATCTCCGGTAAGCGGGTAACACAGATAAATATTTCAGATGATTTCATGAGAGGATCGCTGCTACCTGAAATCGGTAACCTCACAGCCCTAACCAATATCCAGATTCAGAGCAATAGATTTACTGGCCAGCTGCCTGCCGAGTTGGGCAATCTCACCAACCTGCAGCATTTGTGGCTCTCCCCCGGCAATCTCACAGGTTCAATACCTCCCGAGCTAGGAAACCTCACCAACCTCCAGAGTTTATGGATTTCTAGGAACTCCCTCACAGGCAGTATTCCCCCAGAACTGGGCAATCTTTCCAGTTTGAGACTCCTTTACATCGACAATAACAACCTCACAGGTTCAATACCTTCCGAGCTGGCAAATATCGCAAGCGGTGCTATCATCCGTCTCTGCAGCAATAAATTGACAGGGGCAGTGCCTACATCTGTGCGTTCCAGACTCAATCAGTACCCCACCAATCAAGGCTTTGATCCGATCGCCTGTCAGGGCACACCACCTTCTGACATTTATGTGGATGGTGAAGAACAAACATCTAATCATCCGCTGATTCCGAAGCTATCTGGCAGTGATTGCACCAGATTTGCAGGTGGTGTCTCTGTCATCATAAGCAATCAAGCCCTCATTAGAGACTGCCAAGCTTTGGTGGAGGTGCAGAACCATTGGGCCGATGTGGTAGACAATCGCAATTTGCCATCCGACCACCCATTACGCACTTGGGGTACAGGTGACACTGTGTTGCTGAGTTCTTGGGATGGCGTCACCATCGGCAGTCAAAGTGCTGTGTCGGCCGGGCGCATAACTGAGCTTCTCTTGTCCTCTAAAAATATCAGGGGTTCTGTGCCTCCACAGCTTTACAAACTCACAGGTCTGAAGAGTCTGGATATCTCAAATAACTATCTCATTGACGAACTGCCCGCAGAGTTAGGTTTTCTTTCAAGGATCAGGGCTTTAGGGCAGTTTTCACCTACAGGTAGCTTGGAGTATTTCAGTTTCTGCCTGAACTATTTGGAAGACGATATACCTGCTGCTCTCACTGCTCCAGCATCCAGAATAACCTTCGGTGCTTTGGCCGAGATTTACAGAGTCTATTTCGCCAGTGGCAACCGCCAAATAGTGTGCCAAAGACCTGGACTTCCCTCCATATCGCCTGTACGTCATATCGGCAACCACTTCGCAACGGTACTTGCTGGCGGAGCGGTGGTGCAAAGTCTGATTTCGGGTTTGAGCATCGCAGAAGGCGATATCTTCACCTGGGACGCTTCCACTTCCAAGTGGACGCAACCCTCTCTGCTGACTTGCACACAGATGAACGCCGACTCCTGCGAACGCTGGTCGCAGACAACTCTGCCCGCTGGCACCGATATCTACTACATAGACGGCTATGTAGACTCACGCACTTTGACATCGCTCAACCTCAATGCTGACCAGCTGGCCCGCTCTGAAATCATCTTCAACCCACCCGCCACTTTTGCTGTAAGAACTGGCAAGAACATCGTGGTAGACGCCTCCC
The DNA here is from genome assembly GCA_958295755.1 of uncultured Acidimicrobiales bacterium. Taxonomy (GTDB): domain Bacteria; phylum Actinomycetota; class Acidimicrobiia; order Acidimicrobiales; family Hopanoidiivorantaceae; genus Hopanoidiivorans. Next base: position 182,505 of record OY282367.1, read on the forward strand.
TATACGCTTCAGACGGCACAGCCATGCTCACCTGTGGCGATGCTTCTGGTATAGACGCTAAAATCACCGTGACCCGCTCCCGTTGCACCTTCATCGTCACTGCTGGCGCGGACACAGGCACCGCCGGCTTCACTTCTCTTATCACCTCCCCCAGAGGCGGCACCCACAGCGCGACTTTCACCATCACTATCCTCCCCGTATCAAATATCGTCTATACAGCTCCCGTTGGCATCACAATGCCCGCTAGCAGCACGCTCACCATAGACATGGCAGATTTCGTCGAAGACAGCAACTACGCCTTTGTCTGTCGTGGCAAGAACAACATCAGCAACCTCGCTTCCGTTGTCCCCACAGGCACCGACTGCGAGATAACCGTCACATCCACAGCCACCACTGGCGCGGCCAGCTTTGAGACCGCCGTCATCTCCACAGGCTACGACCTTCACTTCCCAACCGTTTCGCTGACCGTTGGTGGAATTCCCGCTATCGCCGCCACAGGATGTACCGATGGAACATTTGTAGACACCGCAGCCAACCCCAGAGTGACTGGCACCAATAACGACCTCGTGGAAGATTGCCAAGCCCTAGTTGCCCTTAAAAATCACTGGGTAGCCGTCTCGGCCAATGGTGACTTGGACTCCGCCAACCCCATCCGCACTTGGGGGACAGGTGCCCAGCGCAGGCTGGAGACTTGGGCGGGGGTGACAGTGAGTGGCGGTCGAGTCACAGGGCTAGATCTAAATTCCGGAGCGGGAATGATTGAAGGTGCTATTCCCACACAGCTTGGTTCTCTTACTGCCCTTACTAGCTTGGATCTCTCCAATAACCGTTTCACCGGTTCTTTTCCTACTCAGCTTGGTTCTCTTATTGCCCTTACTAGCTTGGATCTCTCCAATAACCGTTTCACTGGTTCTGTTCCTACTCAGGTTGGTTCTCTCACTGCCCTTACGCAGCTCGACCTAAGTGGCAACGACCTCAGCGGTAGTATTCCCACTCAGGTTGGTTCTCTTATTGCCCTTACTAGCTTGGATCTCTCCAATAACCGTTTCACCGGTTCTGTTCCTACTCAGGTTGGCGCGATCACCACTCTTAACACCCTGGGCATCTGCAACAACCAACTCACCGGAGCCCTTCCCTCAGCGTTGCGTACAGGTGTTACTTTAACCGACTACCCAACTGGCGACGGCTATGACCCCATTGCTTGTCAGAATCCAGCCTCCAACATCGTCTACACCGCACCTACTGGTCTCAGGGTCGGCCGGAACCGCACCTTGACTATCAATGTGTTATCTCATGTAACTGAAGATTCTGCCTACACGGTGTCTTGTAGTGACGCCACTGGGGTAGATAACACCAAGCTGACTGGGGTTACCCACACTAGTTGTACCTTTACTGTAGATCCGATAGATACTCTTACTATTGGTTTGCAGGGCATAACTACCTTCACTGTGCCGGTTAGCTCTACTGGTGGGCATAGCTTAGATGTCACCTTTACTGTCAATATTGGCCCGGATTCAAGCATTACTGTTTCTGCGCCTTCCTCTATTGCTGTTGCTGCTAGTAGTTCTCGCACGGTTGATTTCTCTGATTATGCTTCTGATGGCGACTATACCGTTTCTTGTGGTACTCCTACGACCACATCTAGTTTGATTAATATTGGAACTCCTAATGGTTGTAGTGTTGCTATTACTTCTGGTGCCAGCTCTGGCACAGCCACAGTTATGGTGCCGTTTACTTCTGATGGTGGTGCTACGACTACGGGTTCGTTTACCTTTGCTACGGGTGCTACTTCTAACATCGTGTTTACCGCGCCTACTGGTCTGAAAGTCGGCACTAACCGAACGAGAGTTATCAATGCGCTGTCATATGCCTCTGACGGCGGCTATACGATTACCTGTGGCACTGCGACCAACATAGGTACTGCACTGCAGTCAGTTACGCGTAATTCTTCTGGTGATGGCTGTTCGTTTACTATCACACCTACGAATACTCAAGGCACTGCTGGCTTTACTGTGCCACTTACATCCGCTGGTGGCGACACCCACGATGCGGTGTTTTCTATAGAAGTCGGCCCTGCTTCAACTATTACTTATACTGCGCCGACTGATCTGCTCGTGGGGCGTAATCATAATTTGGTGGTTGATGCTTCTGGGTATGTGGAGGAGACGGCTGGTAGTGGCTATGTGATCTCTTGTTCAGATGCTTCGGCTATTCATTCCAGGCTTCTCTCAGTTACCCACGCTGCCAATAGCTGTTCTTATACTGTCACACCTTCAGCTACTGCCTCTTCGGGTAATGCCACTTTCTCAGTTACTTTTACTTCTGATGGTGGCCATTCTGTGGATGGAGTGATAACTGTTAATGTCGGCCCCGACTCAGCTATTACCTATAACGCGCCGTCTGACCTGTCGGTTGTTGCTGGGCGGAGTTTGGTGTTTGATGCTTCGGGTTATGTTTCTGATGGTAGCTATACGATCACCTGTGCTGACGCTACCGGGTCGCTCCCCTCTGGGGTCTCTGTTACTCGCAATGGTTGTTTCTTGACGGTTGAGGCATCTGCTACAGCAGCTACGGGTCCGGTTACTTTTGTTGTGCCGTTTTCTTCTGCTGGTGGACACAGCCTTGATGGGACTTTCTCAGTTACTGTTGGCGTAGCTTCAAGTATTACCTTTACGGCCCCTGTGGGCGGGTTGAGTATTCCTGTGGGTCAGTTAAGGAATTTCAGTGTTGCTAGTTATGCCACAGATGGCGACTATACCGTTTCTTGTCGTTTTGCTGATGCTTCTCGCCATAGCTTGATTGCTTCTGTGGCTAAAACTGGTTGTGATTTCACTGTGCGAGCTGGCAGTGTTGCTGGTGCGGCAACGCTTAGTGTTATCTATAACTCTTCTGGGGGTGATGAGGTAATTGGGGTGATTCCCATCACGGTGGCATCTACTTCTAGTTTGACTTTCACCGCGCCTAGTGCTTTGAATGTGCGTATAGGTCAGACGATTGGCATCAACGCTCGGCTTTATGCTTCTGATGGTGCTAACGCGGTTGCTTGTGATGTCGCTACTGGGATAGTCGGCGGGATTACTGTTCAGTCTCCGGTGGGTTGTTCTTATCGGGTTACAGCAGGCAACACGGTTGGTGAGGCTAGTTTTGTTGTGCCCTATGCATCAAGTAGTGGTAGCACGCTTAATGGTCGTATAGACATAAATATTTTGAGTGCTCGCTCTGATATTGACTTCACCGCACCAACAGGTCTATCGGTTGCTACTAGTGGTGTTATCACGGTAGATGCTTCAGGGTATGTGTCTGATGGGCCGTTCAGTGTTTCTTGTGGCACTGTCACGCAGTCTCACTCACTTATTTCTAGCATCAATGAAGACGGCGGTTGCTCTTATGAGGTAACCGTTGGAGCTACTGCGGGCACGGCTACCTTTACTGTGCCATATACCTCTTCGGGGGGCGATACCCACAATGGTGTGATCTCTTTGGTCATTGGTGCTGTCCCAACATTGGCTTCTGCGGGTTGTACCGATGGTACTTTTGTAGATCTAACTGATAACCCTAGAGTTACTGGTGCTAATAACGATCTAGTAGAGGATTGCCAAGCATTGGTTGCAGCCCAGAATCTGTGGGCTGGGGTTGCTGCTAATGGTGAGCTGCGTTCTCCGTATTTCATTAGAAGCTGGGGCACTGGTACTCCCGAACAGCAAAAGATTGATAGTTGGGAAGGTGTAACAGTTACCTCCGGGCGTGTAACAGCGTTAGAAATAGACAACATCGGTGAAGAAGACGGCATCTCGGGCACCATTCCCACCGAGCTAGGTAATCTCACCGCACTCACCAGCCTTGACCTCTCTTATAACCAGCTCACCGGCACAATCCCCACACAAATCGGCTCTCTTACTGCTCTTACTTCTTTGGATCTTTCCGGCAATAGCCTCACGGATGCTATTCCTACTCAGATCGGCTCTCTTACTGCTCTTACTTCTTTGGATCTTTCTGCTAATCAGCTCTCAGGTTCTATCCCCACCCAGATCGGTTCTCTTACTTCTCTTACACAGCTCTCTTTGGGTAGTAACGATCTCTCCGGTGCTATCCCCACCCAGATTGGCTCACTTACTTCTCTTACTGATTTGTATCTAGGCGGTAACCGCCTCACTGGTTCTGTGCCCACCCAGATAGGTGCTATCACCACACTTACTACCCTCAGCATCTGCAACAACCGGCTCACCGGGGATCTTCCTTCAGCTTTGCACACAGGTGTTACGCTCTTAGGCTATCCCATAGCGGATGGTTATACCCCGATTGCTTGTCAGACCTCCGCCATTGTGTTTGATCTTGCTGATGATTTGTTTGTGAGTTCTGGTGTGGCTAAGGTTTTCAGTGTTGGGTCGTATGTCTTTGACGGTAGCTATACCGTTACTTGTGGGGATGCTACTAGTCTTTCAAGCAATCTAAGCTCTGTTACTCGTGCTTCTGGGACTTGTGATTTCACTGTTACTTCTAATGCCTCGGTTCAAGGCGATGCTAGCTTTAGTGTGGCTTTCACTTCTTCTGGTGGCGATACTTTAAGTGGCACGGTTTCGTTCAAGATCTTTAGACTCTTGTTAGCTAGCGGATGTACTGATGGTAGTTTTGTAGACACCACGGCTAACCCCAGAGTTACTGGTGCTAATAACGATTTGGTGGAAGATTGCCAGGCTTTGGTAGCCGCTCAGATATCGTGGGCTGGCGCGGCGGATAATTTTGCTATTTCTGATAGCCATCCGATCCGCACTTGGGGCTATGACTCAGGGGGCACAGCCGCAAAAATAGACACTTGGAATGGCTTGACTATCTCAGGTGGCCGTGTTACTGGTCTCAGCTTTGATGATGCTACTGGCGTGGACATGGCTGGTAGCATCCCCACAGAGCTAGGCGATCTTTCCGCGCTGGTTACTTTGGACCTCTCCGATAATGCTCTTTCTGGTAGTATCCCTGCTGAGCTAGGCGATCTTTCCGCGCTGGTTACTTTGGACCTCTCTGGTAATGTTCTTTCTGGTAGTATCCCTGCTGATCTAGGCGATCTTGCCGCGCTGGTTACTTTGGATCTTTCTGGTAATGTTCTTTCTGGTAGTATCCCTGCTGGGTTAGCTAGCTTGGCTCCTGCCACAGGGAGTTTGACTTATCTCGGCCTCTGCAGCAACTATCTCACAGGTAATGTGCCCACGGCTCTGCGCCCGATGTTTGCCGCTAGTGTTTCTTCGCCCGACTATGAACCTGTGGGTTGCCAATACAGAGGCACGCAAAGTAGTACCGCTATTGCTTTGCTCTCTCCTACTGGTTGCACTGATGGTACTTTCGTAAACACCACTACTAACCCCCGGGTGAGCGGCCCTAATAACGATTTGGTAGAGGATTGCCAAGCTTTAGTAGCCATTCAAAACCACTGGGCGCAGGTAACCGCCAACAACAACCTCTCGGCCACGCATCATCTACGAACCTGGGGCACAGGCGCAACACCGGCTGAAAAGCTGATTAGTTCTTGGGATAGCGTAGTCGTTGTCGGCGGACGAGTTACGAGGCTAGTTGATGCAGTTGTCACTGGCCCTGGAATTTCTGGTGCTATTCCTTCGGAGATCGGCAACCTCACCTCACTCACCAGCCTATGGCTCTATGACAACCGGCTTTCTGGTGCTATTCCTTCGGAGATCGGCAACCTCACCTCACTCACCAGCCTAGACCTCAGTGACAACCGGCTTTCTGGTGCTATTCCTTCGGAGATCGGCAACCTCACCTCACTCACCAGCCTATGGCTCGGTGACAACAGGCTTTCTGGTACTATTCCCACGGAGATCGGCAACCGCACCTCACTCACCACCCTAGATCTCCACGGCAACCGGCTTTCTGGTGCTATTCCCACGGAGATCGGCAACCTCACCTCACTCACCTGGCTAGACCTCTTTGACAACCGGCTTTCTGGTGCTATTCCTACAGAACTAGGCAACCTCACCTCACTCACCACCCTACGCCTCTATGGCAACAGGCTTTCTGGTGCTATTCCTGCTGAGATCGGCAACCGCACCTCACTCATCCGCCTACGGCTCGATGACAACAGGCTTTCTGGTGCTATTCCCACGGAGATCGGCAACCTCACCTCACTCACCACCCTACGCCTCAGTGGCAACAGGCTTTCTGGTGCTATTCCTACAGAACTAGGCGACCTCACCTCACTCACCACCCTACGGCTCGATGACAACCGGCTTACTGGTGCTATTCCCACCGAGATCGGCGACCTCACCTCACTCACCAACCTACGGCTCGACAACAACCTCCTTACTGGTTCTGTGCCCACCGCGATAGGTACTATCACAACTCTTACTAGTCTCGGTATCTGCAACAACCAGCTCACTGGTGACCTGCCCGTAGCACTGCGAACAGGTGTCACCCTCTTCGGCTATCCCACAGCAGACGGTTATACCCCCATTGCTTGTCAGAACGCGGTTTCTAACATCGTTTTCACAGCCCCCACCGGTCTCAAGATCGGTCGGAACTTAACCCTTGAGATCGATGCTTCGGATCATATTACTGAGGACAGCTCTTACACGGTTTCTTGTGGTGATGCTACGAATGTGGATAGCACTAGGTTGACTTCAGTTACCCGTACTGCTGATACTTGTACTTTCACTGTGGATCCAATAGATACTCTGGCTAGCGGATCACAAGGCAACACTTCCTTTACTGTGCCTTTTAGCTCTACTGGCGGTCATACCTTAGATGCTTCTTTCACAGTCAATATTGGCCCGGATTCAAGCATTACGGTTTCTGCGCCTTCTTCTATTGCTATTGCTGCTAGTCGTTCTATAACTGTTGATTTCTCAGATTACGCTTCTGATGGTAGCTATACCGTTTCTTGTGGCACACCTACCTTCACCTCTACTTTGATTTCTATTGGCACCCCAAATGGTTGTAGTGTTGCTATTACTTCTGGTGCTAGCTCTGGCGCAGCCACAGTTATGGTGCCGTTTACTTCTGACGGTGGTGCTACAGCTACGGGTTCGTTTACCTTTGATGCGGGTGCTGCTTCTAATATCGTGTTTAGCGCGCCGACTGGTCTGAAGGTCGGCACTAACCGCACAAGGGTTATTGATGTCTTAGATTACGCCACAGACGGTGGTTACACCGTTACTTGTGGTACTGCGACCAACATAGGTACTGCACTGCAGTCAGTTACGCGTGATTCTTCTGGTAATGGTTGTTCGTTTACTATCACACCTACGAATACTCAAGGTACTGCTGGCTTTACTGTGCCACTTACTTCTGATGGTGGCGATACCGAAAATGCGGTGTTTTCTATAGAGGTTGGCCCGGCTTCTACTGTTACCTATAGTGCGCCGTCTGGGTTGTTGGTGGGGCGTAATCATAATTTGGTGGTTGATGCTTCTGGTTTTGCGTCTGATTCTGGTAGCGGCTATGTGATCTCTTGTTCTGATGCTTCCGCTGTTCATTCCAGGCTTACCTCAGTAGTTAGAGCTGCTAATAGTTGTTCTTATACTGTCACACCTTCAGCTACTGCCACTTCGGGTAATGCTACTTTTACGGTTACTTTCACCTCAGATGGCGGCCATTCTGTAGATGGGGTGATAACTGTTGAGATTGGCCCTGATTCAACTATTACCTATAGCGCGCCAGATGAACTGTCGGTTGCTGCTGGTAGGAGTTTGGTGTTTGATGCTTCGGGCTATGTTTCTGATGGTAGCTATACCATTACTTGTGCTGACGCTACCGGGACGCTTCCTTCTGGTGTTTCTGTTGCTCGTGATGGTTGTATCTTTACTGTTACAGCAACTAGTTCAGCTGCTACTGGTCCGGCTGCTTTTGTTGTGCCGTTTTCTTCTACTGGCGGCCATAGCTTAGATGCGACTTTCAGTGTTGCTGTCGGAGCAGCTTCAAGTATTACCTTTACGGCTCCTGTGGGTGGGGTGAGTATTCCTGTGGGGAATTTCAGGAATTTCAGTGTTGCTAGCTACGCCACTGACGGCGATTACACAATTTCTTGTCGCTTTGCTGACTCCAGCCGCCATGCTTTGATTACTTCGGTGGCTAATACTGGCTGCGATTTCACAGTGCGCGCGGGCAATGTTGCTGGCGCGGCGACGCTGTCTGTGATCTATAACTCATCAGGCGGCACTGAAGTAACTGGTGTGATTGCTATTACGGTGGCGTCTACTTCTAGTTTAACTTTCACCGCGCCTAGTGCTTTGAATGTGCGTATAGGCCAGACGATTGGCATCAACGCTCGGCTTTATGCTTCTGATGGTGCTAACGCGGTTGCTTGTGATGTAGCTACTGGGGTAACGGGCGGGATTACTGTTGAGTCTCCGGTGGGTTGTTCTTATCGGGTTACAGCAGGCAACACGGTTGGTACAGCTTCCTTCGTTGTGCCCTACGCCTCAAGTAGCGGCAGCAAGCTTAATGGTCGTATTGATATAAATATCCTGGGTGCTCGTTCTGATATCGATTTCACCGCACCAACAGGTTTGACGGTTGCTGCTAGTGGTGTTATCGCGATAGATGCTTCAGGGTATGTGTCTGATGGTGCGTTTAGTGTTTCTTGTGGTACTGTCACGCAGTCTCATTCACTTATTTCTAGTATTTTTGGAGATGGTTGCTCTTATGAGGTAACCGTTGGAGCTACTGCGGGCACGGCTACCTTTACTGTGCCATATACCAGCACTGGCGGCGATACCCACAATGGTGTGATCTCCCTAGTCATTGGTGCTGTCCCAACATTGGCGGCTACTGGCTGTACCGATGGAACTTTTGTGGATCTCACTGCTAATCCCAGAGTTACCGGTGCTAATAATGATCTGGTTGAAGATTGCCAAGCTTTGGTTGCAGCCCAGAATCTGTGGGCTGGAGTTGCTGCTAATGGTGATTTGCGTTCTCCTTATTTCATTAGAAGCTGGGGCACTGGTACTCCCGAACAACAAAAGGTAGCCAACTGGGAAGGTGTAACAGTTACCTCCGGGCGTGTAACAGCACTAGAAATAGACAACACGGGTGAAGAAGACGGCATCTCAGGTGCTATCCCCACCGAGTTGGGTGACCTCACCGCTCTTATCACCCTAGACATCTCCTATAACCAGCTAAGCGGTGCTATCCCGACCCAGATCGGTTCTCTCACAGCTCTTACTTCTTTGGATCTTTCCGGCAATAGCCTCACGGGTGCTATCCCGACTCAGATCGGTTCCCTTACCGCGCTCACAACCCTAGACCTTTCTGGTAACCAACTCAGCGGTGCTATTCCTACTGAGCTTGGTTCGCTTACTTCTTTAACTGAACTCTCCTTGGGTAGTAACGATCTCTCCGGTGCCATTCCGAGACAGCTTGGTTCGCTTAGTGCTCTTACTGATCTTTATATAGGCGGTAACCGCCTTACTGGTTCTGTGCCCACCGAGATAGGTGCTATCACCACCCTTACTAACCTCAGTATCTGCAATAACCAGCTAACTGGGGATCTTCCCTCAGCTTTGCGTACAGGTGTTACTTTGCTTGGCTATCCAACTGCTGATGGTTATACCCCAATTGCTTGTCAGAACGCGGTTTCCAATATTGTTGTTAGCGCGCCGTCTGATTTGTCGGTTGCTGCTGGGCGGAGTTTGGTACTTGATGCTTCGGGCTATGTTTCTGATGGTAGCTATACCATCACTTGTGCTGACGCTACCGGGTCGCTTCCTTCTGGTGTTTCTGTTGCTCGCAATGGTTGTATCTTTACTGTTACAGCAACTAGTTCAGCTGCTACGGGCCCGGCTGTTTTTGTTGTGCCGTTTTCTTCTACTGGTGGCCATACCTTAGATGCGACTTTCTCAGTTGCTGTTGGCGCGGTTTCAGATATTACATTTACAGCCCCCGTAGGTGGGGTGAGTATTCCTGTGGGGAATTTCAGGAATTTCAGTGTTGCTAGCTACGCCACTGACGGCGATTACACAATTTCTTGTCGCTTCGCTGACTCCAGCCGCCATGCCCTTATTGCTTCTGTGGCTAATACTGGTTGTGATTTCACTGTGCGAGCTGGCAGTGTTGCTGGTGCGGCGACGCTGTCTGTTATCTATAACTCATCTGGTGGCGATGAGGTAACTGGCGTGATCCCTATCACGGTGGCGTCTACTTCTTCGCTGACTTTCACCGCACCTAGTGCTTTAAATGTGCGCACAGGCCAGACAATAGGCATCAACGCCCGGCTATACGCTTCTGATGGTGCTAACGCGGTTGCTTGTGATGTAGCAACTGGGATAGTCGGCGGTATTACTGTTGAATCTCCGGTGGGTTGTTCTTATCGGGTAACAGCAGGCAACACGGTTGGTACAGCTTCCTTTGTTGTGCCCTATGCCTCAAGTGGTGGCCGCACGCTTAATGGTCGTATTGATATAAATATTTTGGGTGCTCGTTCTGATATTGACTTCACCGCGCCAACAGGACTAACAGTAGCCACAAGCGGTGTCATCACCATAGATGCCTCAGCTTATGCTTCTAGCGCGCTTAGTGTCTCTTGTGGCACTATCACACAATCTGGTGGGGTTTCTGTAAGCATTTTTCAAGATGGTTGTTCTTTTGAGGTAACCACTTCTAATGTTGCGAGCAGTGTTACTTTCACTGTGCCTTATACCAACTCTGGGGGCGGCTCTCAAAGCGGTGAAATCTCACTACTCATTGGTGCTGTCCCAACCTTGGCGGCTGCGGGTTGCACTGATGGTACTTTTGTGGATCTCACAGACAATCCCAGAGTTACAGGTGCTAACAACGATCTAGTAGAAGATTGCCAAGCATTGGTAGCAGCCCAGAACCAATGGGCTGGGGTTGCTGCTAATGGTGATTTGCGTTCTGCGTATTTCATTAGAAGCTGGGGCACAGGCACACCCGAACAGCAAAAAGTAGCTAACTGGGAAGGTGTAACTGTTACCTCCGGGCGCGTAACAGCGTTAGCAATAGATAACACGGGCGAAGAAGACGGCATCTCAGGCACAATCCCCACCGAGCTAGGTGACCTCACCGCACTCACCAGCCTAGACATCTCCTACAACCAGCTCTCAGGTGCTATCCCGACCCAGATCGGTTCTCTCACTGCGCTTACTTCTCTGGATCTTTCCGGCAATAGCCTCACCGGAGCTATCCCGACTCAGATCGGTTCCCTTACCGTGCTCACAACCCTAGACCTTTCTGGCAACCAGCTCAGCGGTTCTATCCCCACCCAGATTGGTTTGCTTACTTCTCTTACTGAGCTCTCTTTGGGTAGTAACCGCCTGAGTGGTTCTATTCCTACACAGCTTGGTTTGCTTAGTTCTCTCGTTCAGCTTTATCTAGGCGGTAACCGCCTCACTGGTTCTGTTCCCACCCAGATAGGTGCTATCACCACCCTTGACACGCTCAGTATCTGCCGTAACCAGCTCACCGGGGACCTTCCCTCAGCTTTGCGAACAGGCGTCACTTTGCTTGGCTATCCCGTAGCAGACGGCTATGACCCCATAGCCTGCCAGTCCAATATTGTGTTTGGTCTTGCTGATGATTTGTTTGTGACTTCTGGTGTGGCTAAGGTTTTCAGTGTTGGATCTTATGTCTCTGACGGTAGCAATACCATTACTTGTGGGGATGCTACTAGTCTTTCGAGTAATCTTGCTTCTGTTACTCGTGCTTCTGGGACTTGTGATTTCACTGTTACTTCTAATGCCTCGGTTCAAGGCGATGCTAGCTTTGATGTGCTCTTTACTTCTTCTGGTGGAAGTACCCTAGAGGGCACGGTTTCGTTCAAGATTTTTAGACTCTTGTTGGCTAGTGGGTGTACTGATGGTAGTTTTGTAGATCTAACTGCTAATCCCAGAGTTACTGGCACGGATAACGATTTGGTGGAAGATTGCCAGGCTTTGGTAGCCGCTCAGAGGTCTTGGGCTGGCGAGGCTGGTAATTTTGCTATTTCTGATAGCCATCCGATCCGCACTTGGGGTTATAATCCTGAGGGCACAGCCACGAAGATAGACACTTGGAATGGTGTGACTGTTTCAAGTAATCGTGTTACTGGTCTCAACTTTGATCGTATTTCGGGTGTGGGGGTGGCTGGTGGTATTCCTGGGGAGCTTGGTGATCTTTCTGCGCTGGTTACTTTGGATCTTTCTGGTAATTTTCTTACCGGTAGTATCCCTGCTGATCTGGGTGATCTCTCTAATCTTGAGAGGCTAGATCTTTCTGATAATCTCCTCTCTGGTGCTATTCCTGCTGGGTTGGCTAGTTTGGCTCCTAACACTGGGAGTTTGACTTATCTCGGTCTCTGCAGCAACCTGCTCACCGGCGATGTGCCTACGGCTTTGCGCCCGATGTTTGCTGCTAGTACTAGCTCTCCTAGATATACACCTGTGGGTTGTCAGTATTTAGGCACGCAAAGCACTACTCCTATTGCTTTGCTTTCTGCTAGTGGTTGCACTAATGGCACTTTCGTAAATACCCGTAGTAACCCTAGGGTGAGTGGCCCAAATAACGATCTTGTAGACGATTGTCTAGCTTTAGTGGCTATTCAAAATCACTGGGCTCAGGAAGCGACTAATAACAATCTCTATGCTAGTCATTCTCTACGAGATTGGGGTGCTGGTGGTAAGCGCATTAATACTTGGTCCGGTTTATTTGTTAGCGGCGGACGGGTTACCGAAATGATTCTTGCGTCTACTTCTCTTGTTGGAATTTTTGGTTCTATCCCTTCGGAGATTGGTAACCTTACTGCTCTCGATACTCTAAACCTCTCAAGTAACCGCTTTATTGGTTCTATCCCTTCGGAGATTGGTAACCTTACCTCTCTTAGATTCTTATGGCTCCATAACAACCGGCTTTCTGGTGCTATCCCTACTGAGATAGGGGCTCTTACCTCTCTTACCACCTTACGCCTTCATAACAACCAGCTTTCTGGTGCTATCCCAGCTGAGATAGGTAACCTTGGCTCTCTTACCACCTTACGCCTTCATAACAACCAGCTTTCTGGTGCTATCCCAGCTGAGATGGGTAACCTTGGCTCCCTCACCGAACTAAACCTCCGCTACAACAGGCTTTCAGGTGCTATTCCCACTGAGCTGGGTTCTATTGCCTCTCTTTCTATTCTTAGTATCTGTGATAACCAGCTCACCGGGGCACTGCCCACAGGTCTGCGCTCGGGTGTTTCCTTATATTTCTATCCCAGAGTAAACGGCTATGATCCCATAGCCTGTCAGAACCCAGTCTCCAACATCGTTTTCACCCCACCCGCTTTGACAATAGGGCGAAACTACACACTAGTAATAAACGCCTTAGAACACATAACCGAAGATGCTACCTACACAGTATCTTGTGGATACGCTACAGGAGTAGATAGCACCAAGTTGACTTCAGTTACCCGCACAGCTAATACTTGCACTTTCACCGTAAACCCGATTAATACTCTGGCTAGCAACCTACAAGGTGATACTACCTTTGTTGTGCCCTTTACTTCTACTGGCGGCGACAGCTTAGACGCGACCTTTACCATAAACATCGGCCCCGATTCAACCATTACTTACACCGCACCATCTGGGTTGTCAGTGGCAGCTAGTGGTGTTATCACTGTAGAAGCTGATGAGTATGTGTCTGATGGTGCGTTTAGTATTTCTTGTGGCACTATTACGCAGTCTCATTCACTTATTTCTAGTATTTCTGAAGATGGCTGTTCTATTGAGGTAACCGTGGGCAGCACAGCAGGCACAGCTACTTTCACAGTGCCCTACACCTCAGCTGGGGGAGCTACCCATGATGGTGAGATCTCACTGGTCATAGGCTCAGTTTCTGCCATAGCAGCTGCTGGTTGTACTGATGGCACCTATGTGGATCTCACAGCTAATCCCAGAGTTACCGGTGCTAATAACGATCTTGTTGAGGATTGCCAGGCTTTGGTAGCAGCTCAGAATCTTTGGGCTGGGGTTGTTGCTAACAATAGTTTGCGTTCTCATTTTTTCATTCGTAGCTGGGGCACGGGCACTCCCGAACAGCAAAAGATTGCTAGTTGGGAAGGTGTAACTGTTACCTCTGGGCGTGTAACAGGGCTAGCAATAGGCAACACGGGCGAAGCAGACGGCGTCTCAGGTGCTATCCCCACTGAGTTGGGCAACCTTATTGCTCTTACTTCTCTAGATATTTCTTCTCACCAGCTAAGCGGCACTATCCCGACCCAACTAGGCACTCTCACAGCACTTACTTCTCTGGATCTTTCTGGTAATAGCCTCACAGGTGCTATTCCTACCCAGATTGGCTCCCTTACGGCTCTTACTTCTTTAGATCTTTCTTCTAACCAGCTCAGCGGTGCTATCCCCACCCAGATCGGCTCCCTCACAGCACTCACATCCCTAGACCTCTCTTCCAACCTGCTCACTGGTGCTATCCTGACACAGCTTGGCTTGCTTACTTCTCTAACAGACCTATACCTAGGTAGTAACCGTCTCACTGGTTCTGTGCCCACCCAGATAGGTGCTATCGCAACCCTTACCACGCTTAGTATCTGCAGTAATCAGCTCACCGGGGCACTCCCCGCAGCTTTGCGTACGGGTGTTACTTTGCTTGGCTATCCCGTAGCAGACGGCTATGATCCCATAGCCTGCCAGTCCAATGTTGTGTTTGATCTTGCTGATGATTTGTTTGTGACATCAGGTGTTGCTAAGGCATTCAATATTGGGGCTTATGTTTCTGATGGTAGTTATACGGTTTCTTGTGGGGATGCTACTAGTCTTTCGGGTAATCTAAGCTCTGTTACTCGTGCTTCTGGGACTTGTGATTTCACTGTTACTTCTAATGCCTCGGTTCAAGGCGATGCTAGCTTTACTGTGCTCTTTACTTCTTCTGGTGGAAGTACCCTAGAGGGCACGGTTTCGTTCAAGATCTTTAGACTCTTGTTAGCTAGTGGGTGTACTGACGGGAGTTTTGTAGACACCACGGCTAACCCCAGAGTTACTGGTGCTAATAATGATTTGGTGGAAGATTGTGAGGCTTTGGTAGCTACTCAGAGATCATGGGCTGGCGAGGCGGATAATTTTGCTATTTCTGATAGCCATCCGATTCGCACTTGGGGCTATGACTCCGGGGGCACAGCCGCAAAAATAAGCACTTGGAATGGCGTGACTGTCACAGGTGGTCGTGTTACTGGTCTTAGCTTTGTTCGTATTTCGGGTGTGGGCATGGCTGGTGGTATTCCTGGGGAGCTTGGTGATCTTTCTGCGTTGGTTACCTTGGATCTTTCTGGTAATTTTCTTACTGGTAGCATCCCTGCTGATCTGGGTGATCTCTCTAATCTTGAGAGGCTAGATCTTTCTGATAATCTTCTTTCTGGTGCTATTCCTGTGGGGTTGGCTAGTTTGGCTCCTGCGACTGGAAGTTTGACTTATTTAGGTCTTTGTAGTAACCAGCTCTCCGGCGATGTGCCTACAGCTTTGCGCCCGATGTTTGCTGCTAGTACTAGCTCTCCTAGATATACACCTGTGGGTTGTCAATATTTAGGCACGCAAAGCACTGCTCCTATTGCTTTGATTTCTACTAGTGGTTGCACTAATGGCACTTTCGTAAATACCCGTAGTAACCCTAGGGTGAGTGGCCCAAATAATGATCTTGTAGACGATTGTCTAGCTTTAGTGGCTATTCAAAATCACTGGGCTCAGGAAGCGACTAACAACAATCTCTATGCTACGCATTCTCTACGAGATTGGGGTTCGGGCGGTATTAATACTTGGTCCGGTTTATTTGTTAGCGGTGGGCGGGTTACTGAACTGATTCTTTCGTCTGCTTCTCTTGTTGGAATTTTTGGTTCTATCCCTGCTGAGATTGGTAATCTTACTGCTCTCGATACTCTAAACCTCGCCAATAACCGCTTTATTGGTTCTATTCCTGCTGAGATTGGGGCTCTTACCTCTCTTAGATTCTTATGGCTCTATGGCAACCGGCTTTCTGGTGCTATCCCAGCTGAGATAGGGGCTCTTAGCTCTCTTACCACCTTACGCCTTCATAACAACCAGCTTTCTGGTGCTATACCAGCTGAGATAGGGGCTCTTAGATCTCTTACCAACTTACGCCTTCATAACAACCAGCTTTCTGGTGCTATCCCAGCTGAGATCGGTAACCTTGGCTCCCTCACCGAACTAAACCTCCGCTACAACAGGCTTTCAGGTGCTATTCCCACTGAGCTGGGTTCTATTGCCTCTCTTTCTATTCTTAGTATCTGTGATAACCAGCTCACCGGGGCACTGCCCACAGGTCTGCGCTCGGGTGTTACCTTATATTTCTATCCCAGAGTAAACGGCTATGATCCTATAGCTTGTCAGAACCCATTTTCCAACATTGTTTTCACTCCACCTACTTTGACAATAGGGCGAAACTACACGCTAGTAATAAACGCGTTAGAACACATAACCGAAGATGCTGCCTACACAGTATCTTGTGGAGATGCTACCGGTGTAGATAACACCAAGTTGACTTCAGTTACCCGCACAGCTAATACTTGCACCTTCACCGTAAACCCGATAGATACTTTAGCTAGCAACCTACAAGGCAATACTACCTTCACCGTGCCACTCACCTCCACAGGCGGTGCTAGCTTAGATGCGACCTTTACAGTAAACATCGGCCCCGATTCAACTATTACCTACACCGCACCCACTGGACTGAAGGTTGGGCGTAATCGTACTTTGGTGATTGATGTGTCAGATTATGCTACTGAAGCGAATCCATCTGACTATGCGATTTCTTGTAAGGATGCTTCTGGGGTAGATAACACCAAGCTGGTTGGGGTTACTCATAGTGGTTCTAGTTGTGTTTTCACTGTGGATCCGATTGATACTCTCGCGTCTGGCTCTCAGGGTGATACTTCCTTTACTGTGCCGCTGACTTCTACTGGCGGCCACACCCTAAATGCCACCTTCACCGTAAACATTGGCCCTGATTCAACTATTTCTTATACCGCGCCGTCTGGTTTGGAGATAGGGCGGAACTTTACTCTTGAGATTGATGTGTCAGATCATGCTACTGAGGCCAGCTCGTCTGCTTATGTGGTGTCTTGTGGTGATGCAACAGGAGTAGATAACACCAAGTTAACTTCGGTTTCTCATACGGGTTCTAGTTGTACCTTCACTGTGGATCCGATTGATACTCTGGGTAGTAGCTTGCAGGGTGTCACTTCCTTTACTGTGCCGCTTAGCTCTACTGGTGGCCATAGTATTTCTGCTTCTTTCACGGTAAATATTGGCCCAGATTCAGCTGTTACGGTTAGTCCGCCTTCTGCTATTGCTTTGGCTGCTAGCCGTTCCCGCACGGTTGATTTTTCTGGTTATGCTTCTGATGCTGGCGGCTACACGGTTTCCTGTGGTACTCCTACTACCGCATCCAGTTTGATTACTATTAGCACTCCAACTGGTTGTAGTGTTGCTATCACTGCTGGTGCTAGCACGGGCACAGCTACTGTTTCAGTGGTGTTTACTTCTACCGGTGGTGCTACAGCTACGGGTTCGTTTAGCTTTGATGTGGGTGCTGCTTCTAACATCGTGTTCGGCGCGCCTACTGGTTTGAAGGTTGCTACTAACCGCACGAGAGTAATCAATGCGCTAGATCACGCCACAGACGGCGGCTACACGATTACTTGTGGCACTGCGACTGCTATAGATACCACAGAGTTGCAGTCAGTTACGCGTATCACTTCTGGTGCTGGTTGTTCATTTACTATCACGCCGAAGGCTGTTCAGGGCACTGCTAGCTTTACTGTGCCACTTACTTCTGATGGTGGCGATACTGAAAATGCGGTGTTTGCTATTGAGGTTGGTCCGGCTTCAACTCTCAACTATTCTCCGCCGTCTGGGTTGAGTGTCGCTCGTAATCGCACTCTTAGTATTGATGCGCTGGATCGTATTACTGAAGATGCTGCCTATACAGTTACTTGTGCTGATGCAACAGGAGTAGATACTTCTAAGTTCACAGCTGCGCGGACTACTTCTGGTGATGGTTGTACTTTCACGGTGGATCCTGTAGATACTCTCACTCCAAGTAATCAGGGTAATGTGACTTTCACAGTTACCTTCACTTCTAGTGGGGGTACTGATTCTGCTTCTAGCATTGTCGGCACCTTTACTGTAAACATCGGCCCCGATTCAACTATTACTTATAGTGCGCCGACGGGGTTGAAGGTTGGGCGTAACCGCACTTTGGTAATTGATGTGTTGGATTATGCTAGTGAGGTTAGCTCGTCTGGTTATAGCATTTCTTGTGGTGATGCTACTGGTGTGGATAACACCAAACTGACTGGTGTTACTCGTTCTAGTTGTACCTTTACTGTAGATCCCATTGATACTCTTGTTAGTGGCTCACAGGGTGATACTACCTTCACTGTGCCCCTTAGCTCTACTGGTGGTCATAGTTTGGATGCTTCTTTCACGGTAAATGTTGGCCCCGATTCAGCTATTGTTGTTGATTCGTCTAGTTCTATTGCTTTGGCTGCTAGCCGTTCCCTCACGGTTGATTTCTCAGATTACGCCACAGATGGCAACTATACCGTTTCTTGTGGCACTCCTACTACTTCGTCGTCTTTGATTACTATTGGCACGCCTAATGGTTGTAGTGTTGCTATTACTGCTGGTGCTAGCACTGGTCAAGCTACTGTTTCTGTGGCCTATACCTCAGATGGTGGTGCTACGGCTACGGGTTCGTTTACCTTTGATGTGGGTGCTGCTTCTATTATCGTCTTTACCGCTCCCGTAGGGTTGAAGGTTGGTACTAACCGCACGAGAGTTATTGATGTGTTAGATTATGCCACAGACGGCGGCTACACCATTACTTGTGGCACTGCGACTGCTATAGATACCACAGAGCTGCAGTCAGTTACGCGTATCACTTCTGGTGATGGTTGCTCGTTTACTATTACGCCTAAAGCCGTTACAGGCACTGCTAGCTTTACTGTGCCACTTACTTCAGATGGTGGCGATACTGAAAATGCGGTGTTTTCTATAGAGGTTGGCCCGGCTTCTACTGTTACCTATAGCGCACCTACTGGGTTGTTGGTGGGGCGTAATCGTACCTTAAGCATTGATGCTTCTGGTTATGCGTCTGATTCTGGTAGCGGCTATGTGATTTCATGTTCTGATGCTGCTTCTGTTCATTCCAGGCTTTCTTCTGTTGCTAGAGCTACTAATAGCTGTTCTTATACCATCACACCAACAAGTTCTGCCACAGCAGGTAATGCTACATTTACAGTTACCTTCACTTCCGATGGTGGCCATTCTGTGGATGGGGTGATTACTGTTGAGATCGGCCCTGACAGCACTATTACATATAGTGCGCCGTCTGGTTTGGAGATAGGTCGTAACCTGACCCTTGAGATTGATGTGACAGATCACGCTACTGAGGCGAATCCGTCTAGCTATGCGATTTCTTGTGGTGATGCTACCGGTGTGGATAACACCAGGTTGGTTGGGGTTTCTCATACGGGTTCTAGTTGTACCTTCACTGTTGACCCCATTGATACTCTGGTTAGTAGCTTGCAGGGTGCCACTACTTTCACTGTGCCGGTTAGCTCTACTGGTGGCCATAGTATTTCTGCTTCTTTCACGGTCAATATTGGCCCAGACTCAAGCATTACGGTTAGTCCGCCTTCTGCTATTGCTGTGGCTGCTAGCCGTTCCCGCACGGTTGATTTCTCAAGCTATGCCACTGATGCTGGCAACTATACCGTTTCTTGTGGCACTCCCACAACTTCTTCGTCTCTGATTTCTATTGGCAGTCCTAGTGGTTGTAGTGTTGCTATCACTGCTGGTGCTAGCACGGGCACAGCTACTGTTTCTGTGGTGTTTACTTCTACCGGTGGTGCTACAGCTACGGGCTCATTTAGCTTTGATGTGGGTGCTACTTCTAACATCGTGTTCGGCGCGCCTACTGGTTTGAAGGTTGCTACTAACCGCACGAGAGTAATCAATGCGCTAGATCACGCCACCGATGGCGGCTACACCATTACTTGTGGTACTGCGACTGCTATAGATACCACAGAGCTGCAGTCAGTTACGCGTATCACTTCTGGTGATGGCTGTTCATTTACTATCACACCGAAGAATGTTCAAGGCACTGCTAGCTTTACTGTGCCACTTACTTCTGATGGTGGCGATACTGAAAATGCGGTGTTTGCTATTGAGGTTGGTCCGGCTTCAACTCTCAACTATTCTCCGCCGTCTGGGTTGAGTGTCGCTCGTAATCGCACTCTTAGTATTGATGCGCTGGATCGTATTACTGAAGATGCTGCCTATACAGTTACTTGTGCTGATGCAACAGGAGTAGATACTTCTAAATTCACAGCTGCCAGAACTACTTCTGGTAATGGCTGTACTTTCACTGTAGATCCTGTAGATACTCTTACTCCTAGTAATCAGGGTGATGTGACTTTCACGGTTACCTTTACTTCTAGTGCGGGCACAGGCTCAGCTTCTAGCACTGTCGGTACTTTTGCTGTAAATATCGGCCCTGAATCAACTATTACTTATAGCGCGCCGTCTGGGTTGAAGGTCGGCCGTAATCGCACTTTGGTGATTAATGTGCTAGATCATGT
Source organism: uncultured Acidimicrobiales bacterium (assembly GCA_958295755.1). GTDB lineage: Bacteria > Actinomycetota > Acidimicrobiia > Acidimicrobiales > Hopanoidiivorantaceae > Hopanoidiivorans. The sequence goes on from OY282367.1 coordinate 203,089, forward strand.
AACTGAGAGCAGTGCCTACACGGTTTCTTGTGGTGATGCTACTGGTGTGGATAACACCAAGCTGACTGGTGTTACTCGTTCTAGTTGTACCTTCACGGTTGATCCGATTGATACTCTCGCGTCTGGCTCACAGGGTGATACTACCTTTACTGTGCCGCTAACTTCTACTGGTGGCCATACTTTAGATGCGACATTTACTGTAAATATTGGCCCTGATTCAACTATTTCTTATACCGCACCCACCGGGCTGAAAGTCGGGCGTAACCGCACACTGGTGATTGATGCTTCTGGTTATGTGTCTGAGACTGCTGGTAGCAGTTACACCGTTTCTTGTTCAGATGCTGCATCTGTTCATTCCAGGCTTACCTCGGTTGCTCGTACTGCTAATAGTTGTACATACACCATCACGCCATCAACCGGTGCCTCATCGGGTAATGCTACTTTTAGTATTACTTTCACATCCGATGGCGGCCATTCTCGCTCTGAGACGATAACAGTTGAGATCGGCCCCGATAGCACCATTTCATACACCGCACCCACCGGACTAAAGGTTGGGCGTAACCGCACACTAGTGATCGATGTGTCAGATTATGCTACTGAGGCGAATCCGTCTAGCTACGCGATTTCTTGTGGTGATGCTACCGGTGTGGAGACTAACAAGCTGACTGGGGTTACCCACACTGGTTCTAGTTGTACCTTCACGGTTGATACGATTGATGCTCTGGCTAGTAGTTTGCAGGGCGATACTACTTTCACTGTGCCGGTTTCATCTACTGGTGGCCACAGTATTTCTGCTTCTTTCACGGTCAATATTGGCCCTGATTCAACTATTAGCTATACCGCACCTACTGGGCTAAAGGTTGGGCGTAACCGTACTTTGGTGATTGATGTGTCAGATCATGCTGCTGAAGCGAATCCGTCTAGCTATGACATTTCTTGTGGTGATGCTACCGGTGTGGAGACTAACAAGCTGACTGGGGTTACCCACACTGGTAGCAGCTGTGTTTTCACTGTAAACCCAATAGATGCTCTGGCTAGTAGTTTGCAGGGCGATACTACTTTCACTGTGCCGGTTTCATCTACTGGCGGCCACAGTATTTCTGCTTCTTTCACGGTCAATATTGGCCCTGATTCAACTATTAGCTATTCTCCGCCGTCTGGGCTAGTGATAGGGCGGAACTTTACCCTTGAGATTGATGTGACAGATCACGCTACTGAGGCGAATCCGTCTAGCTACGCGATTTCTTGTGGTGATGCTACTGGGGTGGATAGCACCAGACTAACTGGGGTTACTCATACGGGTTCTAGTTGTACTTTCACGGTTGATCCGATTGATACTTTGGCTGTTGGTTTGCAGGGTGCTACTTCTTTCACTGTGCCGGTTAGCTCTCCTGGCGGCCATACCCTAAATGCCGCCTTTACTGTCAATATTGGCCCGGATTCAAGCATTACGGTTAGTCCGCCTTCTGCTATTGCTGTGGCTGCTAGCCGTTCCCGCACGGTTGATTTCTCAAGCTATGCTACTGATGCTGGCGGCTACACGATTTCTTGTGCCACTCCCACAACTTCGTCGTCTTTGATTACTATTGGTGCTCCTAGTGGTTGTAGTGTTGCGATTACTTCTGGTTCTAGCATGGGCACAGCTACTGTTTCTGTGGTGTTTACTTCTACTGGTGGTGCTACAGCTACGGGTTCGTTTAGCTTTGATGTGGGTGCTGCTTCTAGTATTTCCTTCACTGCGCCTACTGGTCTGAAGGTTGCTACTAACCGCACGAGAGTTATCAATGTCTTAGATCATGCCACAGATGGCGGTTATACCGTTACTTGTAGTGATGCGACTGCTGTAGATACCACAGAGCTGCAGTCAGTTACGCGTATCACTTCTGGCGATGGCTGTTCATTTACTGTCACGCCGAAGGCTGTTCAAGGTGCTGCTAGCTTTACTGTGCCACTTACCTCAGATGGTGGCGATACTGAAAATGCTGTGTTTGATATTGAGGTTGGCCCGGCTTCAACTCTCAACTATTCTCCGCCGTCTGGGTTGAGTGTCGCTCGTAATCGCACTCTAAGTATTGATGCTTTGGCTCAGATTACTGAAGATGCTGCCTATACGGTTACTTGTAGTGATGCAACAGGAGTAGATACTTCTAAGTTCACAGCTGCCAGAACTACTACTGGTGATGGTTGTACTTTCACGGTGGATCCTGTAGATACTCTCACTCCAAGTAATCAGGGTAATGTGACTTTCACAGTTACCTTTACTTCTAGTGCGGGCAACGATACAGCTTCTAGCACTGTCGGTACCTTTACTGTAAATATCGGCCCTGATTCAACTATTACTTATACCCCATCTACGCTGAAGGTCGGGCGTAACCGCACTTTGGTGATTGATGCCATAGATCATGTAACTGAGAGCAGTGCCTATACGGTTTCGTGTGGTGATGCTACTGGAGTGGATAACACCAAGCTGACTGGTGTTACTCGTTCTAGTTGTACTTTCACAGTTGATCCGATTGATACTCTCGCGTCTGGCTCTCAGGGTGATACTACCTTTACTGTGCCGCTTACTTCTACTGGTGGTCACACCCTAAATGCCACCTTCACCGTAAACATCGGCCCTGATTCAACTATTAGCTATACCGCACCGACTGGGCTGTTAGTGGGCCGTAATCGTAATTTGGTGATTGATGCTTCTACCTATGTGTCTGAGACTGCTGGTAGCGGCTATGTGATCTCATGTTCAGATGCAGCGAGTTTGCATTCCAGGCTTACCACGGTTGCTAGAACTGCTAATAGCTGTACTTATACCATCACGCCTTATGTTTTTGCTTCAGCAGGTGATGCTACCTTCGCTATTACTTTCACTTCCGATGGTGGCCATACCCGAAGTGAGACGATAACTGTTGGGATCGGCCCTGATTCAACTATTGGCTATAGCGCACCGTCTGGGCTGATGGTTGGGCGTAATCGCACTTTGGTGATTGATGTGCTGTCTTATGTAACTGAGAACAGTGTCTACACGGTGTCTTGTGGTGATGCTACTGGTGTGGATAACACCAAGTTGACTTCGGTTTCTCATAGTGGTTCTAGCTGTACTTTCACTGTGGATCCGATAGATGCTCTAGCTAGCGGCTCGCAGGGTGATACTAGCTTTATTGTGCCTCTTAGCTCTACTGGCGGTGATACAGCTAGTGCTGACTTTACTGTAAATGTCGGCCCGGATAGCACTATTTCATATACCGCACCGACTGGGCTAAAGGTCGGACGTAATCGCACTTTGGTAATTAATGTGCTAGATCACATAGCTGAAAATACTGCCTACACAATGTCTTGTGGTGATGCTACTGGTGTGGATAGCACTAGGTTGGTTTCGGTTTCTCATAGCGGTTCTAGCTGTACCTTCACCGTAGACCCGATAAATACTCTGGCTAGTAGCTTGCAGGGTGATGCTGCTTTCACTGTGCCGGTTTCATCTACTGGTGGCCATAGCATAGATGCTGGTTTTATGGTTGATGTTGGTGCGGATTCTGTGATTGTGGTTTCTGCTCCTTCAGCTATTGGTATTCCTGCTAGTAGTTCCCGCACGGTTGAGTTCTCAGATTATGTTTCTGATGGCAGCTACACGATTTCTTGTGGCACTCCCACAGCTTCTTCGTCTTTGGTTTCTGTTGGCACCCCAACTGGTTGTAGTGTTGAGATTACTTCTGGAACTAATATGGGCATAGTAGTTGTTTCAGTGCCCTTTACCTCAGATGGTGGTGCTAGCACTACGAGTTCATTTACCTTTGATATAGGTGCTGCTTCTAATATTGTCTTCACCGCGCCGTCTGGGTTGAAGGTTGGTACTAACCGCACGAGAGTTATCGATGTGTTAGATTACGCCTCTGATGGTAACTACACCATTACTTGTTCAGATGCGACTGCTGTAGATACCACTGAGCTGCAGTCAGTTACGCGTGATAGCTCTGGTAATGGCTGTTCATTTACTATCACACCTAAAGCTGTTCAGGGTGATGCTAGCTTTACTGTGCCACTTACCTCAGATGGTGGCGATACCCTTGATGCGGTATTTTCTATAACTGTTGGTCCCGCTTCTACTATTTCATACACCGCGCCCACCGGTTTGTTCACTGCTCGTAATCGCTTGTTGGTGATTGATGCTTCAAGCTATGTGTCAGAGACTGCTGGTAGTGGCTATGTGATTGCGTGTGCTGATGCTACCTCTGTTCATTCCAGGCTTACTTCAGTTACCCGTGATGGCTGTTCTTACACTGTTACCCCAAGTATCTCTGCCACAGCAGGCAATGCCACATTCGGTGTTGTTTTCACTTCTGATGGTGGCCATTCCCGCAGCGAGACGATAACTGTTGAGATCGGCCCCAACTCAACTCTTAGCTACAACCCACCAGTGGGGTTGAGAGTGGGCCGTAACTACACGCTAGTAATCGACGCACTTGACTATGTAACGGAGAACCCTGCTTACACAGTTACCTGTGGTGATGCTACCGGTGTGGAAGCAGCCAAACTCACCGCAACACGCACCACATCAGGAAATGGTTGCTCATTTACCATAGACCCGGTAAATAATTTGGCTGTTGGTTTGCAGGGCAATACTTCTTTTGTTGTGCCTCTTAGCTCAACAGGCAACAACAACCTCTCTGCTACCTTCAACATATACATCGGCCCCGACAGCAATATTGTCTTCACCGCACCGGACGCAATAACTGTCGGCCGTAACCGCACTATAGCCATCAACGCGCTAGAACACATAGCTGAAAATGCTGCCTTTGCGGTTACTTGTGGTGATGCTACCGGTGTTGATAACACGAAGCTCACCTCTGTTACACGCACAGGCTGTGTGTTTATAGTAGATCCGATAAACACACTAACTAGTGCCGACCAGGGCGATACTACTTTCACTGTGGCTTTCACTTCCAACGGTGGAGACACAGCTACAGGCACATTTACTGTAAATGTTGGCCCGGATTCTAATATTGTCTTTACCCCACCACAGCCGAACTTCTCAATGCTAGCTAGAACCTCAGCTATCTTCGATCTCGGTGCTTTAGTAACAGACGGGGACTACAGCATTGCTTGCGGCCAGATAGGTGCTATAGATACCGCGAGGCTGTTTTCTGTAACCCGCACCACAGGCTGTAGCTACCAGATAAGAGCCGCCTCAACTCAAGGGCTTGCTACTTTCAATATCACCTACACCTCAACTGGCGGTCACAGCTACACATCCCAAATCGGTATAACCATCCAACCTAACTTCATAGCACCACCAACCAGACCATCCCCATCCCCAACCACCACCACAACAACGACTACTATTCCTGGGCAATCAACCACCACAACTGACCCCACCGCTACTACCACAACGCTAGAACCCGACACACCTGGCCCTAGATGGAACACACTAACTGTTGGTAGTGGCGGTATCACAGCTAGGGAAATCAGAAACACACTAGGTATTACTTCTAACTACGCCATCTATGCCTGGAATGCCCGCACACAAACCTGGACAAGAGTTACCCTGTTCTCAGCAAGACTAACTGAGGGCACAATAGTCTCGTTCCGCACCGACACAGCCCCCAACCCAGACCAACTAGACGACTTGAACCTAGGCAGCGGCTCTGACACCGCACGCCTAGACCGGGGCTGGAACCTCATCAACATACCCAGAGCAATCACCCGCGAAGAATCTGACACATTCTTCTTCGGTGACACCCTCATAGACTGCGAAAACCTCCAAGGCATAACAGCTGTAGCCAACTACAACCCACGCAGCCGAAGATGGTCACTCTGGCTACCATGTCACCCACGAGCTCAAACCCGCCTCACCACAGGTGAAAACCCACCATACCAACCACTCACCCACATCATCCCAGGCGACACCACCTACATCTACACCATTACCAGACAACCCATAAACATCGAATGGAACCCCCGAACCCAAACCTACCAACCCGCCACCACAACCCTAAACCCACCCATAATAACCCTCAACTAAAACCCCTGCGCCGCAATATTCCCCAGCGACATTCCGCCGCAATACTTCCCAGTAACATTCTGCTATGATTTAATTGGATACACAATGAGACCACGATACCTCTACCGATTTGTTGCGCCTACTGATGCGACTTAAGACTTCCCCTACTATATGTTGCGGGGGGGGGGGCGGATGGTTTCTGACACTGAAAATACTGACCGCACCAAGTGAAGGGAGCTTGTATGAATTCAAAGAGTTTACAGACGGGGGGGGGTTATCGAAAAATGGTTAGGGACGCAGAAGATGAGCGAGATACAATCGCGCGGAATTCTAGAATACTGGGAATAGGACAGGGGCGGCAGAGCAGTAGTGTTCGCAGGTGGTTTATCGCTTTCATAGCTACTTCACTGTTTGCTACTGTGTTGTTTGCCGCTTCGGTATTTGCACATCCGGTTGCCGCGCAAAATGGTGGGGAGGATCAGGTGCAGGATGGACAGACTCAGGAGGGGGATAGTCAGAGTGGGGACGGTCAGGAGGGTGGTGAGTCTCCGGCGACTACGACTACCACGGTGGCACCAACTACTACCACTACTTCGACCACAGTGCCGGCGTCTACCACCACCACTTCGACTACGGTGGCACCGTCTACCACTACCACGGTGCCTGTTTTGGATCCCGAGGTTGTTGAGCCTGTTGAGCCTGAGGTTGAGCAGCAGCAAGCCCAGAACCGTGAGATTACTTTTAATGCTCCGTCTGGTTTGTCGGTAGGTGCTGGGGGGAGTTTAGTGATTGATGCTTCTAGTTATGCTAGCGATCCGGGTTTTGTGATTTCTTGCGCTGATGCTACTGGTGTGGATGGTACTAAAGTCACCGTTTCTCGTGATGGTTGTTCTTTCACGGTTAGGTCGTCTGTGTCGGCTGTTGCGGGCGATACCACTTTTTCAACAGTGTTGAGTTCTTCTAGGACTGGCAGCACTCCCGTTACCGCGACTTTTACTGTTGCTATTACTGCTTTGTCAGTTGTTGCGGGGCGGAATTTGGTGTTCATGGCTGCGGGTTATCCTTCTGAGGGTACTCCCACAGCTTGCACTCAAGCTTCAGGTGTAGACACCTCTAAGATCAGTGTTAATCGCAATCCTTTTAATCATCCTCGAGGTGGTTGTACCTTTAGAGTTGCTGCGTATTCATCATCAATAGGGGCGACTACTTTTACTTCGGTGCTGACTTTTTCTGGCGGTGGCAACCGCACTGTAACATTTCCTATCAACATTACCCCGACTTCAAGTATTACCTTTGTGGCACCTTTAGGCGGGTTGAGTGTTCCTGTGGGACAGTCCAAGAATTTCTCTGTTTCTAGCTATGCCAGAGACGGCACATACACAATTTCCTGTCGTTTTGCTGATTCCAGCCGCCATGCTTTGATCGCCTCAGTTGCCAATACCGGCTGTGATTTCACTGTGCGAGCTGGCAATGTTGCTGGTTCGGCGACGCTGTCTGTTATCTATAACTCATCAGGCGGCCATGAGGTAACTGGTGTGATCCCAATAACGGTGGCATCTACTTCTAGTTTGACTTTCACCGCGCCTAGTGCTTTGAATGTGCGCATAGGTCAGACAATAGGCATCAACGCCCGGCTATATGCTTCTGATGGTGCTAACGCGGTTGCTTGTGATGTAGCAACTGGGGTAGTCGGTGGGATTACTGTTGAGTCTCCGGTGGGTTGTTCTTATCGGGTAACAGCAGGCAACACTAGGGGGACAGCTTCCTTCGTTGTGCCTTACGCCTCAGCTAGCGGTAGCACACTTAATGGTCGCATTGACATAAACATTTTGGGTGCTCTTTCTGATATTGATTTCACCGCACCAATAGGTTTGACAGTAGCTTCAAGGGGTGTTATCACGATAGATGCCTCAGCTTATGCTTCTAGTGCGTACAGTGTTTCTTGTGGCACTATCACACAATCTCGTGGGCATTCTGTAGGCATTGTTCAAGATGGTTGTTCTTTTGAGGTAACCGCTGGAACTCCAATGCCCCTTGGTAGTGAGGGGTTCGCTTTTATCACGGTGCCTTATACCAACTCTGAGGGCGGTTCTCAAAGCGGTGAAATCTCACTAGTAATAGGGGCAGTTCCCACACTGTCAGCTGCGGGTTGTACTGATGGTACTTTTGTAGATCTAACTGCTAACCCCAGAGTTACTGGTGCTAACAACGATCTGGTTGAAGATTGCCAAGCATTGGTAGCAGCCCAGAATCTGTGGGCTGGGGTTGCTGCTAATGGTGATTTGCGTTCTCCCTATTTCATTAGAAGCTGGGGCACAGGCACACCCGAACAGCAAAAGATTGCTAGTTGGGAAGGCGTAACAGTCACATCCGGGCGTGTAACAGAGCTAGAAATAGATAACACGGGCGAAGAAGACGGCATCTCAGGCACCATCCCCACACAGATCGGCAACCTCTCCGCACTTACTATCCTTGATATCTCTTATAACCAGCTCTCAGGTGCTATCCCGACCCAGATCGGCACCCTAACAGCACTTACTTCTTTGGATCTTTCCGGCAATAGCCTCACGGGTGCTATCCCGACTCAAATCGGCTCCCTCACTGCGCTTACTTCTTTGGATCTTTCTGCTAATCAGCTCTCAGGTGCTATCCCGACCCAGATCGGTTCTCTCACTTCTCTAACACAGCTCTCATTGGGTAGTAACCAGCTCACCGGGGCTATCCCCACCCAGATCGGTTCGCTTAGTTCTCTCGTTCAGCTTTATCTAGGCGGCAACATGCTTACTGGCTCTGTGCCCACCCAGATAGGTGCTATAACTACTCTCACTACCCTTAGCATCTGCTTCAACCAGCTCACCGAAGCCCTCCCGGTAGCCCTGCGAACAGGCGTCACCCTACTTGGCTACCCCAGAGCTGACGGCTTTGACCCTATAGGCTGTCAGTCCAATATAGTTTTCACAGCCCCTACCAACCTCCGGGTTGCTCGCAACTCCACGCTAGAGATTAATGCTTTGAGTCACATTACTGCGAGCAGTATTTTCACCGTTTCTTGTGGCGATGCTACGGGGGTGGATGCTACCAAATTCACAGCTACCCGAACTACTACTGGTAATGGTTGTACCTTCACTGTAGATCCAGTCGATACTCTCAGTAGTGGCGATCTGGGCGATGTGACTTTTACTGTGCCGTTTACTTCTACCGGTGGTACTACAGCTAGTGGCACATTCACTGTGAATATTGGCCCTGATTCTGATATCGTTTTTGCCGTTCCTGAAAGGGTGCTTGTGGAGTCTTGGGATCCGGCGAGGGTAGATTTGTCGCGGTATGCTTCTGACGGCCCTCATGATATTTCTTGTTCTGGGATTACTAGGGGTCATCAGGTAAGTTCTGCTAGCGGGAGGTTTTCAGTTTCTGGTTGTGTAGTGTCTTTTTACCCCATTCCCGACCTCACCCACAACCACAACCGACGAACTAGTGTTTGGGTTACTTATACCTCATCTGGTGGTGATACACATAGAGCAGAAGTTAATTTCTATTCGAAGTCTTTACATCTTACTAGTATCATTTTCACTGCTCCCAGTCCTGCTCCGGCTGTTACTGCTGGCCAAAGTGTTGTTGTGGATGCCTCAGCTTGGGTAGAAGATTTTTTTGGTTACTCTGTGTTTTGTGAAAATGCTACCAATATAGACAGCAACAAGCTTACTTCTGTCACTCGCACACGAGATTGCCTCTATGAGATCACAGCCGATAGTCTTGCCTCGGGAACAGCTACTTTTACCGTGCCTTACTATTCTACTGGCCTACATAACAGGAACACACCAGAGACTCGCAATGCGGTGATTTCTGTTACTGTCAATGCTGGTTCTAACTTTGTATATACCGCTCCTTCAGATTTGGTAGTACCAGTGAGCACGAACACACAGAGCCAGAGCATCACAGTTGATGCTTCTGAGTGGGCACAAGATGGCAGTTACGACATAACCTGCGCGAACGCTAACACTATCTCATCTAACCTAGCTTCAGTTGTTCGCAATGGTGATACTTGCTCATTTACCATCACTTCTGGGACCACAGAAGGTGCTGCGTCTTTTACTGTGCCATACAGCTCTAGCGGTAGCACTGGTAGCACTAACGGGGTTGTCTCACTCACCGTCGGCCCTGCTTCTGCTATTGTCTTCACAGCTCCTACTGGCCTTCAGGTTAACACAGGTGATATCCGCTTCATTGATGTCTCTGTTTATGCCACCGACGGCCCTTACAAAATCACCTGCGCTGACCAATCCAGCTCCAGCTTTCAAAATATTTTATTGCGCCATAATAACTGTTCATTCGCAGTCCGACCTCCGGGAGCAGGTAACCACTGGTTTGAAGTGCCTTATACCTCTTCTGGCGGAGATACACACACGGGCCGAATAACTTTCACAGCAGGGGGCGCAACCAGTGTTTCTGCTACCATCCCATCGGGTCTTACCGTCGCAAGAGGTAGTTCTGTAACCCTAGATGCTTCCAGTTTTTCTTCCAACGGCACCTGTGCAGGAGCTGCCTATATCTCCCCGCTACTTACTTCTGTTACCCGCCCAGACATAGCCAATAATCCTTGCACATACACAGTTACAGCAGGCAACACACTAGGCACAGCCACCTTTAGCATCGTCTATAGATCAACCGGCCAAAGTCTTCATACATCCAGAGTCAGCTACTCCGTCACTACCCCCTCTACTATCGTCTACAACGCGCCTTCTGGTTTGTCGGTGGATGCTGGGGGCAGTTTGGTGGTTGATATGTCTGATTATGCTAGCGACGGGAGCAACACGATTTCTTGCGCTGATGCTACTGGTGTGGATAATCAAAAGGTCACCGTTACTCGTGATGGGTGTGATTTCGCGGTTAGGGCGTCTGTTTCGGCTGCTACTGGTGTAACAACATTTTCTACTGTTTTGTCTTCTTCTGGTGGCGGTGCTGGGCTTCCTGTGACTGTTAGTGTTGCAATTACTGCTTTGTCGGTTGCTGCTGGGCGGAGTTTGGGGTTCGTGGCTGCGGGTTATCCTTCTGAGGGTGCGGCGACAGCTTGTGGGGCTGCTGCAGGTGTGGATGCCTCTAAGATCACAGTTGTACAAAGTACTCCTGAGCACGAAACTAATCGTCCTGCTGCTACTACTGGCACGGATTGTTTCTTTACTGTTACTGCTCTTAGTTCAGCAGCTAGTGGGGTGACTACTTTTACTTCGGAGTTGACTTTTTCTGGTGGTAGCCGAACTGTGACATTCAGTGTTGATATTGGCGCGGCTTCAAGTATTACATTTACGGCCCCTCCGGGCGGGTTGAGTATCCCTGCGGGTCAGTTAAGGAATTTCAGTGTTGCTAGTTACGCCACTGATGAGGATTACACAATTTCTTGTGGTTTTGCCGACTCTTCTCGCCATAGCTTGATTGCTTCGGTGGCTAATACTAGCTGTGATTTCACAGTGCGCGCGGGTAGTTCTGCTGGTGCGGCGACGCTGTCTGTTATTTATTACTCTTCTGGTGGCGATGAGGTTACTGGTGTGATCCCTATCACGGTGACATCTACTTCTAGTTTGACTTTCACCGCACCTAGTGCTTTGAATGTGCGCATAGGCCAGACAATAGGCATCAACGCTCGGCTATACGCCTCAGATGGTGCTAACGCGGTTGCTTGTGATGTAGCAACTGGGGTAACGGGTGGGATTACTGTTCAATCTCCGGTGGGTTGTTCATATCGGGTAACAGCAGGCAACACGGTTGGTACAGCTAGTTTTGTTGTGCCTTACACCTCAAGTAGTGGCCGCACACTTAATGGTCGCATTGATATCAATATTGTGGATACCAGCTCAAATATTGACTTCACCGCACCAACAGGTTTGACAGTTGCTGCTAGTGGTGTTATCAACATAGATGCAGGTGAGTATGTGTCTGACGGGCCTTTTAGTATTTCTTGTGGCACTCCGTTGAGCGTGTCTGCGCTTATTTCTAGTATCAATGAAGATGGCGGCTGTTCTTATGAGGTAACCGTTGGAGCTACAGCAGGCACGGCTACCTTTACAGTGCCATATACCTCTTCGGGGGGCGATACCCACAATGGTGTGATCTCACTAGTCATTGGTGCTGTCCCAACATTGGCTGCTGCGGGTTGTACTGATGGTACTTTTGTGGATCTCACAGATAACCCCAGAGTTACTGGTGCTAACAACGATCTAGTAGAAGATTGCCAGGCATTGGTTGCAGCCCAGAATCTGTGGGCTGGGGTTGCTGCTAATGGTGATTTGCGTTCTCCGTATTTCATTCGTAGCTGGGGCACAGGCACACCCGAACAGCAAAAAGTTGCCAACTGGGAAGGCGTAACAGTCACCTCCGGGCGTGTAACAGAGCTAGCAATAGACAATATCGGTGAAGAAGACGGCATCTCAGGTGCTATCCCCACCGAGATCGGCAACCTTACCGCTCTTACTAGCCTTGATATCTCTTATAACCAGCTAAGCGGTTCTATCCCGACCCAGATCGGTTCTCTAACAGCGCTTACTTCTTTGGATCTTTCCGGCAATAGCCTCACCGGTGCTATCCCGACTCAGATCGGTTCCCTTACGGCTCTTACTTCTCTAGATCTTTCTGGTAACCAACTCTCAGGTGCTATCCCGACTCAGATCGGTTCGCTTACTTCTCTAACCCAGCTCTCCTTAGGCAGCAACCAGCTCACCGGGGCTATCCCGACACAGCTAGGTTCGCTTAGTTCTCTCGTTCAGCTTTATCTAGGCGGTAACCGCCTCACTGGTTCTGTGCCCAACCAGATAGGTGCTATAACTACTCTCACTACCCTCAGCATCTGCCTCAACCAGCTCACCGGGGATCTTCCTTCAGCTTTGCGAACAGGTGTTACTTTGCTCGGCTATCCAACTGCTGATGGTTATACCCCTGTTGCTTGTCAGACTGCGGTCTCCAACATCCTCTATACCGCACCTACTGGTCTGAAGGTCGCCACTAACCGCACGATAGTTATCAATGCCCTAGATCATGCCACAGACGGCAGTTATACCGTTACTTGCGCGGACGCGACCAACATAGACACCACAGAGCTGCAGTCAGTTACGCGTGATAGTTCTGGCGATGGCTGCTCGTTTACTATCACACCCAAAGCCGTTCAGGGTACTGCTACCTTTACTGTGCCACTTACCTCCTCTGGTGGCGATACCGAAAATGCGGTGTTTACTATAGAAGTTGGCCCGGCTTCTACTGTTACCTATAGTGCGCCGTCTGGGTTGTTCGTGGCCCGTAATCGCACCTTAGACATTGATGCTTCTGGTTATGCGTCTGATTCTGGTAGCGGCTATGTGGTCTCTTGTTCAGATGCTACGAGTTTGCATTCCAGGCTTACCTCGGTTACCCGTGCTGCTAATAGCTGTTCTTATACTGTCACACCTTCAGCTACTGCCACTTCGGGTAATGCTACATTTACGGTTACTTTCACCTCAGATGGCGGCCATTCTGTAGATGGGGTGATAACTGTTGAGATCGGCACAGATTCAACTATTACCTATAACGCACCAGATGACCTCTCGGTTGCTGCTGGTAGGAGTTTGGTGTTTGATGCTTCGGGCTATGTTTCTGACGGAAGCCATACCATCACTTGTGCTGACGCTACCGGGACGCTACCCTCTGGTGTTTCTGTAGCTCGCAATGGTTGTACCTTTACTGTTACAGCAACTAGCTCAGCTGCTACAGGTCCGGCTGCTTTTGTTGTGCCGTTTTCATCTACAGGCGGCCATAGCTTAGATGCGACTTTCAGTGTTGATGTTGGAGCGGTTTCAGATATTACCTTTACGGCCCCTGTAGGTGGGGTGAGTATTCCTGTGGGGAATTTCAGGAATTTCAGTGTTGCTAGCTACGCCACTGACGGCGATTACACAATTTCTTGTCGCTTCGCTGACGCTTCTCGCCATGCTTTGATTGCCTCAGTTGCCAATACTGGCTGTGATTTCACTGTGCGAGCTGGCAATGTCGCTGGCGCGGCGACGCTGTCTGTTATCTATAACTCATCAGGCGGCACTGAAGTAACTGGTGTAATCCCTATCACGGTGGCGTCTACTTCTAGTTTGACTTTCACCGCACCCAGTGCTTTGAATGTGCGCATAGGCCAGACGATAGGCATCAACGCTCGGCTTTATGCTTCAGATGGTGCTAACGCGGTTGCTTGTGATGTAGCTACTGGGGTGACTGGTGGGATTACTGTTGAGTCTCCGGTGGGTTGTTCTTATCGGGTAACAGCAGGCAACACGGTTGGTGCGGCTAGCTTTGTTGTGCCATATACCTCTGCTAGTGGCAGAACGCTAAGTGGCCGTATTGATATAAACATTTTGGGTGCTCTTTCTGATATTGACTTCACCGCACCAATAGGACTAAATGTAGCCCCAAGGGGTGTTATCACGATAGATGCCTCAGCTTATGCTTCTAGTGCATATAGTGTTTCTTGTGGCACTCCGTTGAGCGTGGATGAGCGTCTTATTTCTAGCATCAGTGAAGATGGCGATTGTTCTTATGAGGTAACCGTAGGCAATGTTGAGCAAAGGGCTAGCTTCACAGTGCCTTATACCAACTCTGAGGGCGGCTCTCAAAGCGGTGTGATCACAATAGCTATTGGTGTGGTCACACTAGGTGGTGCTTCTATCCCAGCCCTGCCAGCTACAGGATGTACCGATGGCACTTTTGTAGATCTAACTGCTAACCCCAGAGTTACTGGTGCTAACAACGATCTAGTTGAAGATTGCCAAGCATTGGTAGCAGCCCAGAATCTGTGGGCTGGGGTTGCTGCTAATGGTGATTTGCGTTCTACGTATTTCATTAGAAGCTGGGGCACAGGCACCCCCGATCAGCGAAAGATTGATAACTGGGAAGGTGTAACAGTTACCTCCGGGCGTGTAACAGAGCTAGAAATAGACAACACGGGCGAAGAAGACGGCATCTCAGGTTCTATCCCCACACAGATCGGCAACCTCACCGCTCTCACCATCCTTGATATCTCCTACAACCAGCTCTCAGGTGCTATCCCCACACAAATCGGCACCCTAACAGCACTCACAGATCTGGATCTTTCCGGCAATAGCCTCACGGGTGCTATCCCGACTCAGATTGGCTCTCTCACCGCGCTCACCACCCTAGACCTTTCTGGTAACCAGCTCTCAGGTGCTATCCCCACCCAGATCGGTTCGCTTACTTCTCTGACACAGCTCTACTTGGGTAGTAACCTGCTCACCGGTGCTATTCCCAGCCAGCTTGGCTCGCTTACTTCTCTAACTGATCTTTACCTAGGCGGTAACCGCTTCACTGGTTCTGTGCCCACCCAGATAGGTGCTATCACCACCCTTACTACCCTCAGCATCTGCCTCAACCAGCTCACCGGGGATCTTCCCTCAGCTTTGCGAACAGGTGTTACGCTCTTAGGCTACCCAACTGCTGACGGCTATACCCCGATTGCTTGTCAGACCTCCGCCATTGTGTTTGATCCTGCTGATGATTTGTTTGTGACTTCTGGTGTGGCTAAGGTTTTCAGTGTTGGGGCTTATGTCTCTGACGATAGCAATACCATTACTTGTGGCGATGCTACTAGTATTTCAAGTAATCTTGCTTCTGTCACTCGTGCTTCTGGGACTTGTGATTTCACTGTTACTTCTAATGCCTCGATCCAAGGCGATGCTAGCTTTGATGTGCCCTTCACTTCTTCTGGTGGAAGTACTTTAAGTGGCACGGTTTCGTTCAAGATTTTTAGACTCTTAGTAACAAGTGGATGTACTGATGGTAGTTTTGTAGATCTCACAGCTAATCCCAGAGTTGCTGGTGCTGATAACGATTTGGTGGAAGATTGCCAGGCTTTGGTAGCCGCTCAGAGATCGTGGGCTAGCGAGGCGGATAATTTTGCTATTTCTGCGAGCCATCCGATCCGCACTTGGGGCTATGACTCAGGGGGCACAGCCACGAAAATAAGCACTTGGAATGGCGTGAATGTCTCAGGTGGCCGTGTTACTGGTCTCAGCGTAGTTGATATTTCAGGTTTGGACATGGCTGGTAGTATCCCTGCTGAGCTGGGCAATCTTTCCGCGCTTGTTACTTTGGATCTTTCTGGTAATGTTCTTTCTGGTAGTATCCCTGCTGATCTGGGCGATCTTTCTAACCTTGAGAGGCTAGACCTCTCTGAGAATGTTCTTTCTGGTAGTATTCCTGCTGGGCTGGCTAGCTTGGCTCCTTCCACAGGGAGTTTGACCTATCTCGGCCTCTGCTACAACTATCTCACAGGTAATGTGCCAACAGCTCTGCGCCCGATGTTTGCCGCTGCCGTTCCTGTATCGCCCGTATATCAGCCTGTGGGTTGCCAAAACAGCCGCACACCAAGCAATACCGCTATTGCTTTGCTCTCTGCTACTGGTTGCACTGATGGCACTTTCGTAAACACCACTACTAACCCCCGGGTGAGCGGCCCTAATAACGATTTGGTAGAAGACTGCCAAGCTTTAGTAGCAATTCAAAACCACTGGGCACAAATAACCGCCAATGACAACCTCCCAACCACGTTTAGTCCTCATGGTCTACGAACCTGGGGCACAGGCGCAACACCGGCTGAAAAGCTGATTGGTTCTTGGTTGGGCGTAACTGTTAGTCGTAGCGGGCGGGTTACGGAGTTGGGCTTTGGGACTTCTTCGCGCTCTAGAATTTATGGTTCTATTCCTGCTGAGATCGGCAACCTCACCGCACTCACCGAACTACGGCTCAGTAACAACCGGCTTTCTGGTGCTATTCCTTCGGAGATCGGCAACCTCACCAGACTCATCTTCCTACGGCTCAGTAACAACCGGCTTTCTGGTGCTATTCCTTCGGAGATCGGCAACCTCACCAGACTCACCCAACTATGGCTCGATCGCAACAGGCTTTCTGGTACTATTCCCACTGAGATCGGCAACCTCACCTCACTCACCCGCCTAGGCCTCGGTGGCAACAGTCTTTCTGGTGCTATTCCCACTGAGATCGGCAACCTCACCAGACTCACAGTCCTAGGCCTCTGGGGCAACAGTCTTTCTGGTGCTATTCCCACTGAGATCGGCAACCTCACCTCACTCACCAGCCTATCGCTCAATGGCAACAGTCTTTCTGGTGCTATTCCTGTTCAGATCCGCAATCTGAGATCGCTCGACTTCCTATATCTCGATCTTAACCGGCTTTCTGGTGCTATTCCTGCTCAGATCGGCAACCTCACCAGCCTCACCGACCTACGGCTCAATGGCAACAGGCTTTCTGGTACTATTCCTGCTGAGATCGGCAACCTCACCTCACTCCGCACCCTACGGCTCGAAAACAACCTCCTCACTGGTTCTGTGCCCACCGCGATAGGTACTATCAGAAATCTTCGTCAGCTCGGTATCTGCAACAACCAGCTCACCGGTGACCTGCCCGTAGCACTGAGAACAGGCGTCACCCTCACCGACTATCCCACAGAGGATGGTTATACCCCGATTGCTTGTCAGAACGCAGTTTCTAATATTGTTGTTAGTCCGCCTTCTGCTATTGCTGTGGCTGCTAGCCGTTCTGTTACGGTTGATTTCGCTAGTTATGCTTCTGATGGGGATTACACCGTTTCTTGTGCCACTCCCACAACTTCTTCGTCTCTGATTAGTATTGGTGCTCCTAGTGGTTGTAGTGTTGCTATCACTGCTGGTGCTAGCACAGGTACAGCTACTGTTTCTGTGGTGTTTACTTCTACCGGTGGTGCTACCGCTACGGGCTCGTTTACCTTTGATGTGGGGGCTGCTTCTAACATCGTGTTTACCGCGCCGTCTGGTTTGAAGGTTGCTACTAACCGCACGAGAGTAATCAATGCGCTAGATCACGCCACAGACGGCGGCTACACGATTACTTGTGGCACTGCGACTGCTATAGACACCACAGAGCTAAACACGGTTGTGCGTGATAGCTCTGGCGATGGCTGCTCCTTTACTATCACACCAAAGGCTGTTCAAGGCACTGCTAGCTTTACTGTGCCTTTGACTTCTGATGGTGGCGATACCGAAAATGCGGTATTTTCTATAGAAGTCGGCCCCGCATCAACCTTTGCCTACAGTCCGCCGACTGGTTTGAGTGTCGCTCGTAACCGCACTTTGGTTATTGATGCGCTGGATCAGATTACTGAAGATGTTGCCTATACGGTGTCTTGTAGTGATGCTTCAGGTGTGGATGCTTCTAAGTTCACAGCTGCCAGAACTACTTCTGGTGATGGTTGTACCTTCACTGTGGATCCTGTAGATACTCTCACTCCAAGTAATCAAGGTGATGTGACTTTCACGGTTACCTTCACTTCTAGTGGGGGCACTGATACTGCTTCTAGCATTGAAGGCACCTTTACTGTAAATATCGGCCCCGACAGCACTATTTCTTATAGCGCACCTACTGGGTTGAAGTTGGGGCGTAACTTGACTTTGGTGATTAATGTGTTGGATTACGCTAGTGAAGTTAGCTCGTCTAGTTATAGCATTTCTTGTGGGGATGCTACTGGTGTGGATAACACCAAGTTGACTTCGGTTTCCCATAGCGGTTCTAGTTGTACCTTCACTGTAGACCCGGTAGATACTCTGGCTAGTGGCTCACAAGGTGATACTACTTTTGCTGTGCCTCTCGCTTCTACTGGTGGTGCTACAGCTAGTGCCACATTTACTGTAAATGTTGGCCCTGATTCAGCTATTACGGTTAGTCCGCCTTCTGCTATTGCTGTGGCTGCTAGCCGTTCCCGCACGATTGATTTTTCAGATTACGCCACAGATGGCGACTACACCGTTTCTTGTAGTACTCCTACTACCGCGTCGTCTTTGATTTCTATTGGTACTCCTACTGGCTGTAGTGTTTTGATTACTTCTGGTGCTAGCACTGGCCAAGCTACTGTTTCTGTGGCGTTTACTTCTGATGGTGGTGCTACCGCTACGGGTTCGTTTACCTTTGATGTGGGTGCTGCTTCTGAAATTGTGTTTGTTGCGCCGTCTGGTTTGAAGGTTGGTACTAACCGCACGAGAGTGATCAATGTCTTAGATTATGCTTCTGATGGTGGCTATACGATTACTTGTGGTGCTGCGACTGCTATAGATACCACAGAGCTAAACACGGTTGTGCGTGATAGCTCTGGCAATGGCTGTTCGTTTACTATCACACCGAAGGCTGTTCAGGGTCCTGCTAGCTTTACTGTGCCACTTACCTCAGATGGTGGCGATACCGAAAATGCGGTGTTTTCTATTGAGGTTGGCCCTGTTTCAACTGTTACCTATAGTGCACCGTCTGGGTTGTCGGTGGGGCGTAATCGTAACTTAAGCATTGATGCTTCTGGTTATGCGTCTGATTCTGGTAGCGGCTATGTGATTTCATGTTCTGATGCTGCCTCTGTTCATTCCAGGCTTACCTCAGTTACCCGCAGCGGCTGTTCTTATACCATCACACCAGATACCGCTGCCACAGCAGGTAGTGCTACATTTACAGTTACCTTCACCTCCGATGGTGGCCATTCTGTGGATGGGACGATAGCTGTTGACATCGGCCCTGACAGCACTATTACATATATGGCACCGTCTGGGTTGGTGATAGGGCGTAACCTGACCCTTGAGATTGATGTGACAGAGCATGCTACTGAGGCGAATCCGTCTAGCTATGACATTTCTTGTGGTGATGCTTCTGGTGTGGATAGCACCAGACTAACTGGGGTAACTCACACGGGTTCTAGTTGTACTTTCACTGTTGATCCGATAAATACTCTTGCTAGCAGTTTGCAGGGCCCCACTACTTTCACTGTGCCGGTTTCATCTACTGGTGGCCATAGTATTTCTGCTTCTTTCACAGTTGATGTTGGCCCGGATTCAAGCATTACGGTTAGTCCGCCTTCTGCTATTGCTTTGGCTGCTAGCCGTTCCCGCATGATTGATTTCTCAAGTTATGCTACTGATGCTGGCGGCTATGGAATTTCTTGTGGCACTCCTACTACTTCTTCATCTCTGATTACTATTGGCACTCCTACTGGTTGTAGTGTTGCGATTACTGCTGGTGCTACTCAGGGGACAGCTACTGTTTCTGTGGTGTTTACTTCTGCTGGTGGTGCTACCGCTACGGATTCATTTAGCTTTGATGTGGGTGCTGCTTCTAGCATTGCCTTCACTGCCCCGTCTGGTCTGAAAGTTGCTACTAATCGCACGAGGGTTATCAATGTCTTAGATCATGCTTCAGATGGTGGCTATACCATTACTTGTAGCACTGCGACTGCTATAGATACCACAGAGCTGCAGTCGGTGGTGCGTGATAGTTCTGGTGATGGTTGTTCGTTTACTATTACACCTAAGGCTGTCACGGGTGCTGCTAGCTTTACTGTGCCACTTACTTCTGATGGTGGCGATACTGAAAGTGCGGTGTTTGAGATTGAGGTTGGTCCGGCTTCTACTTTTGGCTACACTGCGCCGTCTGGTTTGAGTGTTGCTCGTAATCGCACTTTGGTTATTGATGCGCTGGATCAGATTACTGAAGATGCTGCTTATACGGTTACTTGTAGTGATGCTTCAGGTGTGGATGCTTCTAAGTTCACAGCTGTGCGGACTACTTCTGGTGATGGTTGTACCTTTACTGTGGATCCTGTAGATACTCTGTCAGTTGGCGATCAGGGTGCTGTGACTTTCAGGGTTACCTTTACTTCTAGTGCGGGCACTGATACCGGTTCTAGCATTGTCGGTACTTTTGCTGTAAATATCGGTCCTGACAGCACTATTTCTTATAGCGCACCTACTGGGTTGAAGTTGGGGCGTAACTTGACTTTGGTGATTAATGTGTTGGATTATGCTAGTGAGGTTAGCTCGTCTGGTTATAGCATTTCTTGTGGTGATGCTACTGGGGTGGATAACACCAAACTCACAGGTGTAACCCACACGGGTTCTAGTTGTGTTTTCACGGTTGATCCGATTGATACTTTGGCTAGTGGCTCACAAGGTGATACTACCTTTGCGGTGCCGCTTACTTCTACTGGTGGTGCTACAGCTAGTGCTTCTTTCACTGTAAATGTTGGCCCTGATTCTGCTATTGTTGTTGATTCGTCTAGTTCTATTGCTTTAGCTGCTAGCCGTTCCCGCACGGTTGATTTCTCAGATTACGCCACTGATGGCGACTATACCGTTTCTTGTAGTACTCCTACTACCGCGTCGTCTTTGATTACTATTGGCAGCCCAACTGGTTGTAGTGTTTTGATTACTTCTGGTGCTGGCACTGGTCAAGCTACTGTTTCTGTGGCGTTTACTTCTGATGGTGGTGCTACGGCTGCGGGTTCGTTTACTTTTGATGTGGGTGCTGCTTCTAATATCGTGTTCAGTGCGCCATCTGGTTTGAAGGTTGGTACTAACCGCACGAGAGTGATCAATGTGTTGGATTATGCTTCTGATGGCGGCTACACGATTACCTGTGGCGCTGCGACTGCTATAGACACCACAGAGCTAATGTCGGTTACGCGTGATAGCTCTGGCGATGGCTGTTCGTTTACTATCACACCGAAGGCTGTTACGGGTCCTGCTGGCTTTACTGTGCCACTTACTTCTGATGGTGGCGATACCGAAAATGCGGTATTTTCTATTGAGGTTGGCCCGGCTTCTACTGTTACTTATACCGCACCTACTGGGTTGTCGGTGGGGCGTAATCGTCCCTTAAGCATTGATGCTTCTGGTTATGTATCTGAAGCTGGTAGCGGCTATGTGATTTCATGTTCTGATGCTGCTTCTGTTCATTCCAGGCTTACCTCAGTTACCCGCAGTGGCTGTTCTTATACCATCACACCAGATACAGCTGCCACAGCAGGTAGTGCTACATTTACTGTTACCTTCACCTCCGATGGTGGCCATTCTGTAGATGGGACGATAGCTGTTACCATCGGCCCTGACAGCACTATTACATATCTGGCACCGTCTGGGTTGGTGATAGGGCGTAACCTGACCCTTGAGATTGATGTGACAGATTATGCTACTGAGGCGAATCCGTCTAGCCACGACATTTCTTGTGGTGATGCTTCTGGTGTGGATAACACCAGACTAGTTGGGGTTACCCACACTGGTTCTAGTTGTACCTTCACTGTTGATCCGATTGATACTTTGGCTAGTGGTTTGCAGGGTGCCACTACTTTCACTGTGCCGGTTTCATCTACTGGCGGTCATAGTATTTCTGCTTCTTTCACGGTAAATATTGGCCCGGATTCAAGCATTACGGTTAGTCCGCCTTCTTCTATTGCTGTGGCTGCTAGCCGTTCCCGCACGGTTGATTTCTCAAGTTATGCTACTGATGCTGGCGGCTACACGATTTCTTGTGCTACTCCTACTACTTCGTCGTCTTTGATTACTATTGGTGCTCCTAGTGGTTGTAGTGTTGCGATTACTTCTGGTGCTAGTATGGGCACAGCTACTGTTTCTGTGGTGTTTACTTCTTCTGGTGGTGCTACTGCTACGGGTTCGTTTAGCTTTGATGTGGGTGCTGCTTCTAGTATTTCCTTCACTGCGCCTACTGGTCTGAAGGTTGCTACTAACCGCATGAGGGTTATCAATGTCTTAGATTATGCTTCTGATGGTGGCTACACGATTACTTGTGGTGCTGCGACTGCTGTAGATACCACAGAGCTAAACACGGTTACGCGTATCACTTCTGGCGATGGTTGTTCGTTTACTGTCAGGCCGAAGGCTGTTCAGGGTGCTGCTAGCTTTACTGTGCCTTTGACTTCTGATGGTGGCGATACTGAAAATGCTGTGTTTGCTATTGAGGTTGGCCCGGCTTCAACTCTCAGATATTCTCCGCTGTCTGGTTTGAGTGTCGCTCGTAACCGCACCCTCAGCATTGATGCTATGGCTCAGATTACTGAAGATGCTGCCTATACGGTTACTTGTGCTGATGCTTCAGGTGTAGATACTTCTAAGTTCACAGCTACCAGAACTACTTCTGGTGATGGTTGTACTTTCACGGTGGATCCTGTAGATACTCTCACTCCAAGTAATCAGGGTGCTGTGACTTTCACGGTTACCTTTACTTCTAGTGCGGGCACAGGCACTGGTTCTAGCATTGTTGGTACTTTTAGTGTAAATATCGGCCCTGATTCAACTATCACCTACACCGCACCGACTGGGTTGAAGGTCGGGCGTAATCGCACTTTGGTGATAGACGCTTTAGATCACATAACTGAGAGCAGTGCCTACACAGTGTCGTGTGGTGATGCTACTGGTGTGGATAACACCAAGCTAACTAGTGTTACTCGTTCTAGTTGTACCTTCACGGTTGATCCGATTGATAATCTGGCTAGTGGCTCACAGGGTGATACTACCTTTACTGTGCCTCTCACATCAACTGGTGGTCACACCCTAGATGCGACCTTTACTGTAAATGTTGGCCCTGATTCAACTATTAGCTATACCGCACCCACTGGGCTGTTAGTGGGGCGTAATCGCACACTAGTGATTGCTGCTTCTGCCTATGTGTCTGAGACTGCTGGTAGTGGCTATGTGATTTCTTGTTCAGATGCGGCGAGTTTGCATTCCAGGCTTACCACTGTTGTTAGAGCTGCTAATAGCTGTACCTATACCATCACGCCTTATGTTTTTGCTTCAGCAGGTGATGCTACATTCGCTATTACTTTCACTTCCGATGGTGGCCATACCCGAAGTGAGACGATAACTGTTGGGATCGGCCCTGATAGCACTATTGGCTATAGCGCACCCACGCTGGGGGTTGGGCGTAATCGTACTTTGGTGATTGATGTGTTAGAGCACATAACTGAAAATGCTGCCTACACGGTGTCTTGTGGGGATGCTACAGGAGTAGATAACACCAAGTTGACTTCGGTTTCTCATACGGGTTCTAGTTGTACCTTCACTGTTGATCCGATTGATGCTCTCGCTAGCGGCTCGCAGGGTGATACTAGCTTTACTGTGCCTCTCACCTCAACTGGCGGTCACACCCGAGATGCGACCTTTACTGTAAATGTTGGCCCTGATTCAACTCTTACCTATAGCGCGCCGACGTTGAAGGTGGGGCGGAATCGTACTTTTGTGATTAATGTGCTAGATCACATCACCGAAGATAGTGCCTATGTGGTCTCGTGTGGTGATGCTACGAGTGTGGATACTACTAGGTTGGTTTCGGTTTCTCATACGGGTTCTAGTTGTACTTTCACTGTTGATCCGATAAATACTTTGGCTAGTAGCTTGTTGGGTGATGCTAGTTTCACTGTGCCGGTTAGATCTACTGGCGGCCATAGCATAGATGCTGTTTTTATGGTTGATGTTGGCGCGGATTCTGTGATTGTGGTGGATTCGTCTAGTGTTATTGGTATTCCTGCTAGTAGTGCTCGCACGGTTGATTTCTCTGATTATGCCTCTGATGGCAGCTACACGATCTTTTGTGGTATTCCCACTACCTCGTCGTCTCTGATTACTATTGGTAGCCCAACTGGTTGTAGTGTTGAGATTACAGCTGGTGCTTCTGTGGGTATTGCTGTTGTTACACTGGCGTTTTCTTCTGATGGTGGTGCTAGCGCTGTGGGTTCATTTACCTTCGATATAGGTGCTGCTTCTAATATTGTCTTCACCGCGCCCACGTTGAAGGTTGGTACTAACCGCACGAGAGTTATCGATGTGTTAGATTACGCCTCTGATGGTAACTACACCATTACTTGTTCAGATGCGACTGCTATAGATACCACTGAGCTAAGCACGGTTGTGCGTGATAGTTCTGGTAATGGCTGTTCTTTTACTATCACACCTAAAGCTGTTACAGGTGCTGCTAGCTTTACTGTGCCACTTACCTCAGATGGTGGCGATACCTTAGATGCGGTATTTTCTATAACTGTTGGTCCCGCTTCTACTATTTCATACACCGCGCCCACCGGTCTGTCTACTGCGCGTAACCGCTTGTTGGTGATTGATGCTTCAAGCTATGTGTCAGAGACTGCTGGTAGCGGCTATGTGATCTCGTGTGCTGATGCTACCAGCGTTCATTCCAGACTTACCTCAGTTACCCGCGATGGCTGTTCTTACACTGTTACGCCTTCAACTTCTGCCACAGCGGGCAATGCTACCTTTGGTGTTACTTTCACTTCTGATGGTGGCCATTCCCGCTCTGAGACGATCACTGTTGAGATCGGCCCTGATTCAACTCTTAGCTACAACGCACCAGTGGGCTTGAGGATAGGCCGTAACTACACGCTGGTGATTGATGCTTTGGACTATGTAACGGAGAACTCTGCTTACACAGTTACCTGTGGTGATGCTACCGGTGTGGAAGCAGCCAAACTCACCGCAACACGCACCACATCAGGAAACGGTTGCTCATTTACCATAGACCCCACAGATACTTTGGCTACTGGTTTGCAAGGAAATACTTCTTTTGTTGTGCCCCTTAGCTCAACAGGCAACAACAACCTTTCAGCTACCTTCAATATATTTATCGGCCCCGACTCAGATATCACCTTCACCGCGCCAGAGGCAATAACTGTGGGCCGTAACCGCACTAGAGCTATCAACGCGCTAGAGCACATAGCTGAAGATGCTGCCTTTGCGGTTACTTGTGGTGATGCTAGCGGTGTTGACAACACCAAGCTCACCTCTGTTACACGCACAGGCTGTGTGTTTGTAGTAGATCCCATCAACACACTAACTAGTGCTGATCAGGGCGATACTACTTTCACTGTGGCTTTCACTTCCAATGGTGGAGACACAGCTACAGGCACATTTACTGTAAATATCGGCCCGGATTCTAATATTGTCTTTACCCCGCCACAGCCGAACTTCTCGCTACTAGCTAGAACTTCAGCTGTCTTCGATCTTGGTGCTCTAGCAACAGACGGGGACTACACCATAGCTTGCGGCCAGATAAATGCCCTAGACACCGCGAGGCTGTTTTCTGTAACCCCCACCACAGGCTGTAGCTACCAAATAAGAGCCACCTCAACGCAGGGGCTAGCTACTTTCAATATCACCTACACCTCCACGGGCGGTCACAGCTACACAGCCCAAATCGGTATAACCATCCAACCTAACTTCATAGCACCACCAACCAGACCATCCCCAACCCCAACCACCACCACAACAACCACGACTACGACTATTATTCCTGGGGAATCAACCACCACAACTGATCCCACCGCTACTACCACCACGCTAGAACCCGACATACCTGGCCCTAGATGGAACACACTAACTGTAGCTAGAGGTGGTATCACAGCTAGGGAAATCAGAAACACACTAGGTATTACTTCTAACTACGCCATCTATGCCTGGAATACACGCACACAAACCTGGACAAGAGTTACCCTGTTCTCCCCAAGACTAACTGAGGGCACAATAGTGTCCTTCCGCACCGACACAGCCCCCAACCCAGACCAACTAGACGACCTCAACCTAGCCAGCGGCTCCGACACCGCACGCCTAGACCGGGGCTGGAACCTCATCAACATACCCAGAGCAATCACCCGCGAAGAATCTGACACATTCTTCTTCGATGACACCCTCATAGACTGCGAAAACCTCCAAGGCATAACAGCTGTAGCCAACTACAACCCACGCAGCCGAAGATGGTCACTCTGGCTACCATGTCACCCACGAACCCAAACCCGCCTCACCACAGGTGAAAACCCACCATACCAACCACTCACCCACATCACCCCAGGCGACACCACCTACATCTACACCAGCACCAGACAAACCATAAACATCGAATGGAACCCCCGAACCCAAACCTACCAACCCGAAACCACAACCCTAACCCCACCCATAATAACCCTCAACTAGAATCCTAGATCGCATAGCGATTATATAAACAGAATATATATAATGTATTTTATATAATGTCATGTATGATAGTGGTTGTGCTAGCATATAAAAGTAGTCTGGTAACTGCCTTGTTTAGTATTAGCCACATCCGTACCCTAGAAGGAAAGACATATCAAAATGACACACAGATTCGAACGCTCAAGCTCAAAGAGCTTGCATGATGTCAAAGAGTTTACAGGCGGGGGGGGGTCATCGAAAATGGTTAGGGACGCAGAAGGTGAGCGAGATACAGTCGCGCGGGATTCTAGAATGCCGGGAATAGGACAGGGGCGGCAGAGTAGTAGTGTTCGCAGGGGGTTGGTCGCTTTCATAGCTACTGCGCTGTTTGCTACGGCTTTGTTTGCTGCTCTAGCGCAACCGGTTGCTGCGCAGCGTGAGATTACTTTTAATGCGCCTTCTGGTTTGACGGTGGTTGCTGGGCAGAGTATAGTGATTGATGCTTCTGATTATGCTAGTGATCCGGGTTTTGTGATTTCTTGTGCTAATCCTACAGGTGTGGATAGTAGTAAGGTGTGGGTTACTCGTGCTTCTGGGACTTGTGATTTCACGGTTAGAGCGTCTGTGTCAGCTGTTGCGGGAAATACTACTTTTTCAACTGTGTTGAGTTCTTCTAGGACTGGTAGCACTACTCTTACCGCGACTTTTACTGTTACTATTACTCCTATGTCGGTTCCTGCGGGGGGGCAGTTAACGTTCTTGATGCAGGGTCAACCTGCTTGGGGTGCTGTGGGGTTCGGTTGTAGTACTGCTCCTACAGGTGTAGATGCTTCTAGGTATTCTGTCACAAGGCCATCTGGTTGTTTCCGCAGAATTACAGTTGAGAGTTCGGCTACTACGGGGCCTGCTTCGTTTACTGTGCGGCTCAGCTATGCAAACTCTGGTGGTCAGAGTTGGGCAACGACTTTCAATTTCGTTATTACCCCGGCTTCTAACATTATATTTACGGCACCTCCAGGCGGGTTGACTATCCCCGTAGGCCAGTTCAGGAATTTTGATGTTTCTAGCTACGCTACTGACGGCGACTACACAATTTCTTGTCGTTTTTCTGCCGCTTCTCGCCATAGCCTGATTGCTTCTGTTGCTAATACTGGCTGTGATTTCACGGTGCGTGCTGGTAGGACTGCCGGTGCGGCAACGCTTAGTGTTATCTACAACTCTGATAATGGCGGTTTTTGGCCTGTCGGTGAGCTTACTGCTGAGATCCCTATAACGGTGGCAGATCCTTCTAGTTTGACTTTCACCGCTCCTAGTGCTTTGAATGTGCGTGTAGGTCAGACAATAGGCATCAACGCGCGGCTTTATGCTTCTGATGGTGCTAACGCGGTTGCTTGTGATGTAGCAACTGGGATAGTCGGCGGGATCACTGTTAAATCTCCCGGGGACACTTTTGGACATCCCGTGGACAGTGGTAAAACTCTGACTCTGGGGGGTTGTTCTTATCGGGTAACAGCAGGAAACACTGTAGGGACAGCTTCCTTTGTTGTGCCCTATGTCTCATCTAGTGGCCGCACGCTAAATGGTCGTATAAACATCAATATTTTGTCTGCTGCTCCTACTATTTTCTTCACCGCACCAACAGGTCTGTCGGTTGCTGCTGGCGGTGTTATTACTATAGATGCTTCAGGTTATGCTCCAAGTGCATATAGTGTTTCTTGTGGCACTATTACGCAGTCTCACGCGCTTATTGCTAGCATTTTTGAAGAAGGTTGTTCTATTGAGCTAACCGTAGGCAACACAGCGGGAACGGCTACCTTCACGGTGCCCTACACCAACGCTGAGGGCGGTGCCCTTGATGGTGTGATTTCTCTGGTTATAGGATCTGTGCCCGCCTTGGCGGTTGCTGGGTGTACTGATGGTACTTTTGTAGATACCACTGCTAACCCCAGAGTCGCAGGTGCTAATAACGATCTCGTAGAAGATTGCCAAGCATTGGTAGCAGCCCAGAACCTATGGGCCGGAGTTGCTGCTAATGGTGAGCTGCGTTCTCCTTATTTCATTAGAAGCTGGGGCACAGGAACACCCGAACAACAAAAGATAGATAGCTGGGAAGGTGTCACAGTTACCTCCGGGCGTGTAACAGCGTTAGAAATAGACAATACGGGTGAAGAAGACGGCATCTCAGGTACTATTCCTACCGAGCTGGGTGACCTCACGGCTTTGACTACTTTGGATCTTTCTTCTCACCAGATCTCAGGTACTATCCCCACTCAGCTAGGTTCTCTTACGGCTCTTACTGCGCTAGATCTTTCTGGTAACCAGCTCACCGGTGCTATTCCTTCACAGATCGGTTCTCTTGCGGGTCTTACTTTTTTGGATCTTTCTGGTAACCAGCTCAGCGGTGCTATTCCTTCACAGATCGGTTCTCTTACGGCTCTCACTTCTTTGTATCTTTCTTCTAATGAGCTCACCGGGGCTATCCCGATACAGATCGGTTCTCTTGCGGGTCTTACTGCTTTGAGTCTTTCCGGTAATCAGCTCAGCGGTGCTATTCCTTCACAGATCGGTTCTCTTGCGGCTCTTACTTTTTTGGATCTTTCCGGTAATCAGCTCAGCGGTGCTATTCTTTCACAGATCGTTTCTCTTACGGATCTCACTTCTTTGAATCTTTCTTCTAACGAGCTCACCGGTGCTATTCCGACACAGATCGGTTCTCTTACGGATCTCACTTCTTTGGATCTTTCCGGTAACGAGCTCACCGGTGCTATTCCTTCACAGATCGGTTCTCTTACGGATCTCACTTCTTTGGATCTTTCCGGTAACGAGCTCAGCGGTGCTATTCCTTCACAGATAGGTTCTCTTACGGCTCTTACTATTTTGGATCTTTCTTCTAACGAGCTCAGCGGTGCTATTCCTTCACAGATAGGTTCTCTTACGGCTCTCACTTCTTTGGATCTTTCTTCTAACGAGCTCACCTGGGCTATCCCCTTCCAGCTTGGTTCTCTTACGGCTCTCACTTCTTTGGATCTTTCTTCTAACGATCTCATCGGTACTATTCCTTCACAGCTAGGTTCTCTGAACTCTCTTGTTGCTCTTGATCTTAGTAGCAACAGATTGATTGGGTCTGTTCCCGCAGCAATAGGTTTCATCACCACCCTTAGCACCTTCAGTATCTGCGATAACCAGCTTACTGGGGCACTTCCCACAAGTCTGCGTACAGGTGTTACCTTGCTTGGTTATCCCACCGCCGACGGCTATACCCCCATTGCCTGTCAGAACCCGGTAGAACCACAGCCGGAAATCCCACAGCCGGAAACTCCACAGCCGACATCTCCACAGCCGACATCTCCACAGCCATTCACCCCAACCCCCACGCCTGCGCCTTCTGGTGGAGAGGATGCTACTGGTGATGTAGCCGTTCCTAGGTGGAATACTTTGACCGTTTCTGGTGACGGTATCACTGCTAGTGAGATCAGATCTACACTTGGAATTCCTGCCAACTATGGCATCTACACTTGGAATGAACGCACACAAACATGGACTAGAGTAACCTCCTCCTCACAGAGTCTGTCCGCAGGTACGCTTGTCTCCTTCCGCACAGTCGCTGCTCCTGACCCAGACCTGCTAGATGGCTTGAATCTAGGTAGCGGTTCAGAAACCGTTAGTCTAAATCGAGGCTGGAATCTCATTAACGTTCCCAGTGTTGTCACCCTTACGGAAGACAGCACTTTCCTCATTGATGACTCCCTCATAGACTGCGATAACCTCCAAGGCATCGTAGCTGTAGCTAGCTATAGTGCCAGTAATCGAAGATGGTCACTCTGGTTACCATGTAACCCACGAACTCAAGCCCGTCTCACCACAGGGCGAAACGCTCCATACCTAGTATTCACCAGAATTGCCCCAGGCGACACCACCTATTTCTACAACAATGCCAGACAACCTATAGACATTATCTGGGACACTGAAACCCAAACCTACCAAGTTGCTAACTAAAGCTCTTGGTAAGCTAATAACATATAAAAATGGTTTGGTAACTGCCTTGTTTAGTATCAGCCACATCCGTACCCCAGAAGGAAAGACATATCAAAATGACACACAGATTCGAAAGCTCAAGCTCAAAGAGCTTGCATGAACTCAAAGAATTGACAGACGGGGGGGGGTTATCGAAAATGGTTAGGGACGCAGAAGGTGAGCGAGATACAGTCGCGCGGAATTCTAGAATGCCGGTGAGGGGAATAGGACAGGGGCGACAGGGAAGTAGTGTTCGCAGTAGTGTTCGCAGGGGGTTTGTTGCTTTCATAGCTACTGCGTTGCTTGCTACGGCTTTGTTTGCTACTTCGGCGTCGAATCCAGCTGTCGCACAGACTCCTGTGATTACTTTTAATGCGCCTTCTGGTTTGACGGTGGTTGCTGGGCAGAGTATAGTGATTGATGCTTCTGCTCATGCTAGTGATGTAGGTTTTGTGATTTCTTGTGCTGATCCTACAGGTGTGGATGGTCAAAAGGTGTGGGTTACTCGTGAGGGTTGTTCCTTCACGGTTAGGGCGTCAGTATCAGCTGTTGCGGGTGATACTACTTTTTCTACAGTGTTGAGTTCTTCTAGGAGTGGTAGCACTACTCTTACCGCGACTTTTACTGTTGCTATTAGTCCTTTTTCGGTTGTTGTGGGGACACATTTTCCGTTCGTGCTTGCGGGTTATCCTTCTGAGGGTGCTGTGACGGCTTGTAGTCAACCTCCTCAAGGTGTAGATAGTGGTAGGTATGCTGTTCGCAATATCCCCGGTACCCCGTGTACCTACAGAATTGAAGTTCAGAGTTCGGCTACTACGGGTTTGACTTCGTTTTCTTCGTCACTCACTTTTTCTGGTGGTACCCGTACTGTGACTTTCACTTTCAATATTGTTGCGCGTGGGATTACTTTTAATGCGCCTTCTGGTTTGACGGTGGTTGCTGGGCAGAGTATAGTGATTGATGCTTCTGATTATGCTAGTGATCCGGGTTCTGTGATTTCTTGTGCTGATCCTACAGGTGTGGATGATCAAAAGGTGTGGGTTACTCGTGCTTCTGGGACTTGTGATTTCACGGTTAGAGCGTCTGTGTCAGCTGCTGCGGGAGATACTACTTTTTCGACTGTGTTGAGTTCTCCTAGGTTTACTCTTACCGCGACTTTTACTGTTGCTATTACTCCTATGTCGGTTGCTGCGGGGCGGCATTTAGTATTTGTGGTTGGGGGTTATCCTTCTGAGGGTACTCCCACAGCTTGTGCTGCTGCTTCAGGTGTAGATACTAATAAGATCACAGTTGCTCGCAATGGTTGTATTTTTACTGTTACTGCTTCTAGTTCAGCAGCAAGTGGGGTGACTACTTTTACTTCGGCGGTGACTTTTTCTGGCGGCAACCGCACTGTAACATTTCCTATCAACATTACCCCGGCTTCAGCTATTACATTTTCGGCACCTGCGGGCGGGTTGAGTATTCCTGTAGGGAATTTCAGGAATTTTGATGTTTCTAGCTACGCTACTGACGGCGACCACACAATTTCTTGTCGTTTTGCCGCCTCCTCTCGCCATAGCTTGATTGCTTCTGTTGCTAATACTGGCTGTGATTTCACAGTGCGAGCTGGCAGGACTGCCGGTGCGGCAACGCTGAGTGTTATCTATAACTCATCAGGTGGCACTGAGGTAACTGGTGTGATTCCTATCACGGTGGCAGCTACTTCTAGTTTGACATTCACTGCTCCTAGTGCTTTTAATGTGCGTGTAGGTCAGACAATAGGCATCAACGCGCGGCTTTACGCTTCTGATGGTGCTAACGCGGTTGCTTGTGATGTAGCAACTGGGGTAACAGGCGGGATCACTGTTGAATCTCCGGTGGGTTGTTCTTATAAGGTAACAGCAGGAAACACTGTAGGGACAGCTAGTTTTGTTGTGCCCTATGCCTCAAGTAGCGGCCGCACGCTAAATGGTCGTATAAACATCAATATTTTGCCTCCTAGTCCTACTATTTTCTTCACCGCACCAACAGGTCTGTCGGTTGCTCCTGGCGGTGTTATTACTATAGATGCTTCAGCCTATGCTCAAAGTGCATATAGTGTTTCTTGTGGCACTATTACGCAGTCTCACGCGCTTATTGCTACTATTTTTGAAGAAGGTTGTTCTATTCAGCTAACCGTAGGCAACACAGGTGGCACAGCTACCTTTGAGGTGCCCTACACCAACGCTGAGGGCGGTGCCCTTGATGGTGTGATTTCTCTAAGAATAGGCTCAATCCCAGCCTTGTCGATTGCTGGGTGTACTAATGGTACTTTTGTAGATGTCACTGCTAACCCCAGAGTCGCAGGTGCTAATAACGATCTCGTAGAAGATTGTTATGCATTGGTTGCGACCCGGAACCTATGGGCCTCCCAAGCCGCTAATCACAATCTGCGTTCTTCTTATTTCATTCGAACTTGGGGTACAGGCACTCCCTCTCAGCAAAAGATCGATAGGTGGGAAGGTGTAACAGTTACCGCAGGGCGCGTAACAGGGTTGGAAATAGACAATACGGGTGAAGAAGACGGCATCTCAGGTTTTATTCCTACTCAGCTTGGTAATCTCAGGGCTTTGACTACTTTGGATCTTTCTTCTCACCAGCTCTCAGGTGCTATTCCTACTCAGCTTGGTAATCTCAGGGCTTTGACTACTTTGGATCTTTCTGGTAACGAGCTCACCTGGGCTATCCCTTCACAGCTAGGTTCTCTTACTGGTCTAACTTCTTTGGATCTTTCTTCTAATGATCTCATCGGTGTTATTCCTTCACAGCTTGGTTCTCTTAGCTCTCTTACTGATCTTTATCTTGGCGGTAACAGATTGATTGGGTTTGTTCCCACAGCAATAGGTACCATCACCACCCTTAGCACCTTCAGTATCTGCGATAACCAGCTCACTGGGGCACTTCCCACAAGTCTGCGTACAGGTGTTACCTTGCTTGGTTATCCCACCGCCGACGGCTATACCCCCATTGCCTGTCAGAACCCGGTAGAACCACAGCCGACAACTCCACGGCCTGGAACTCCACAGCCTGGAACTCCACAACCGACATCTCCACAGCCATTCGTCCCAACCCCCGCGCCTGCGCCTTCTGGTGGAGATGATGCTACTGGTGATGTAGCCGTTCCTAGGTGGAATACTTTGACCGTTTCGGGTGGCGGTATCACTGTTAGTGAGATCAGATCTACACTTGGAATTCCTGCTAGCTATGGCATCTACGCTTGGAATGAACGTACACAGACGTGGACTAGAGTAACCTCCTCTTCACCGAGATTGTCCGCAGGTACGCTTGTCTCCTTCCGCACCACCGCTGCTCCTGACCCAGATCTGCTAGAGGACTTGAATCTAGGTAGCGGTTCAGAAACCGTTAGTCTGAATCGAGGCTGGAGTCTCATTAACGTTCCCAGTGTTATCACCCGCACGGAAGACAGCACTTTCCTCCTTGATGACTCCCTCATAGACTGCGATAACCTCCGAGGCATCGTAGTTGTCGCTAGCTATAGTGCCAGTAATCGAAGATGGTCACTCTGGTTACCATGTCACCCACGAACTCAAGCCCGCCTCACCACAGGGCGAAACGCTCCATACCTAGAATTCACCAGAATTGCCCCAGGCGACACCACCTATTTCTACAACAATGCCAGACAACCTATAGACATTATCTGGGACACCGAAACCCAAACCTACCAAGTTGCTAACTAACGCTCCTGGTGAGCGACAAAGCTAGTGCGACGAAGCTAGTGCGACAAAGCTAGCGGGCAATCACGAAAAGCTGCAGAACCGAAGCAAGCAATATCGCCACCAAGAGTGCGACTATAACAATGGTTGTGCCAAAACGCATAGTGGTTCCTTTCGTATCTGCTTCTCAAGTGCTCTTGCTACTCTCTAGCCTAACTGCTAATAGAAAGGGCCTGATTGGAAGAAGGGTCTGATTCTAAGAGGGCTGAAAACTAAGCTAGAAGCGTGACTGTTTATCTGCTCGGAGCCGGGCCGGGGGATCCGGGCTTGCTCACACTGCGAGGTGCGGAGGTGTTGGCGGATGCTGAGGTAGTGGTTTACGACAGACTTTCGGTAGGAGCAGTGCTTGATATGGCACCCGCGACAGCCGAGCGCATCAATGTCGGCAAACTGCCAGGCCAGCCGAGAATGTCGCAAGAAGAGATCAACCAGCTGCTAGTAGCGTATGGGCGAGCTGGCAACAAAGTGGTGCGACTTAAAGGAGGCGACCCTCTGGTATTCGCAAGAGGCGGCGAAGAAGCCAAAGCACTAGCTGTTGCAGGAGTGGATTTTGAGATAATCCCAGGCATCACATCAGCATTTGCCGCTCCTGCCTATGCAGGTATCCCTGTTACCCTGCGCCATTCCTCTACTTCAGTAACCGTAATAACCGGCCACGAAGCTCCTCTCGCCCCCTTCTCTAAAAGCCCCTCTTCTAATAACACAGTCAACTGGGAAGCAGCAGCACAACTAGGCGGCACGCTAGTGATTTTAATGGGCGTTGCCCGCTGGGAAGCTATTGCCGAGCGTCTGTTGGTAGCTGGTATGTCGCCACACACACCTGCTGCCGCCGTCTGCTGGGGCACCCGTCCAACGCAGCACACAACCCGCGCCACTCTAGCCACCCTGAGTGAACATCACATGGAAGCCCCTGCAGTCATAGTGGTTGGCGAGGTCGCAGCGCAAGAGTTGGAATGGTTCGCGACCCGGCCGCTTTTTGGCAAGCGAGTAGTAGTAACCCGCCCTGTAGCTCAAAGTGCTCAACTCTGCGACATGCTCACAAAAGCAGGAGCTGAGGCAGTTCGAGTGCCCTTGATTGAGATAGCAGAAGCATCAGATGGCGGAGCATCCCTAAAAGCCGCAGCTAAACATCTAGACAACTACGACTGGATAATTCTGACATCGGCCAACGGTGCCCGTGCCCTCCTAGCTACCACTCATGACGCTCGAGACTTTGGTAAAGCCAAAGTAGCAGCTATAGGCCCTGCTACAGCCGAAGTGCTGAAAGTAGCCAACATCCGCCCCGATTTAGTGCCCAAAGAATATGTAGCCGAAGCTTTACTAGAAGCATTGCTAACTGGAGCAGTTTCTGAGAGTACTAGTGAAAGCGAAAGTGCTAGTGAAAGCGAATCCCAAAATACAAAAGCACTAATAGCGCGCGCAGCAATAGCTAGAGATGTGCTCCCCGAGGGACTTAGAACCGCAGGCTGGGAAGTGGATGTGGTAGAAGCATACCGCATCAAAGGTGTGGAAGTTTCAGACGCGGCCCGCGCCGAAGTAGCTAACAGCGATGTCATAACTTTCGCCTCTCCGTCTGCTGTGGAGCAGTTTGTAAAAGCTGGTTTGGTTGCCTTGATAGGAGATGCTGTGGGAGTGGCATGCATCGGCCCTATCACAGCCGCAGCTGCTCGCGAACACGGACTAAATGTAGCAATAGAAGCCCCCGAACACACCGCCAAAGGACTACTAGAAGCTCTGGAAGATTACTTCAGCAGTTCCAGTTAAACCTGTTGTCTTGTAGATCTACCCCTTTGGAACTTTCCTTTGCGCTTGAAACCAAGTTGGAATCAGGTTGAGATATGCGAAGTTAGAATTCGTATGTGAGCTTTCCTGCCCGAAGAATGCGCCGTCTGCGCCGCACTGCCGCTCTTCGCCAACTTGTGGCAGAAACTGCGCTCACGCCCAACGACCTTATCGCTCCGCTCTTCGTGCGCGAAGGCATAGACGCCCCCGAACCTATCGCATCCCTGCCCGGCGTGGTTCAACATACGCTCGCTTCATTGTGCTCAGAAGTTGCCGAGCTGCAAGCTCGTAGCATCGGAGCAGTCATCCTTTTCGGTGTGCCAGAAGTCAAAGACCCCATCGGCTCAGGGGCTTTCAACCCAGATGGTATCGTGCAAGTCGCCCTAGCCAAGCTACGAGATGAGTTCGGCGACAGCATCGTGCTCATAGCGGATCTCTGCATAGACGAATACACCGACCATGGCCACTGTGGAGTGCTAACTCCTGAAGGTGCAGTAGATAACGACACCACCTTGGAAATATACGCCCGTGCTGCCTGCGCTCAAGCGGTCGCAGGTGCCGATATTGTGGCACCGAGCGGCATGATGGATGGCCAAGTTGCTGCTATCCGCTCAGCATTGGACACCGAAAGTCACCCTGAGACAGCCATCCTCGCCTACGCCGCCAAATACGCATCTAGTCTCTACGGGCCGTTCCGTGATGCTGTGAATGTGGAACTCCCACACGGCCAAGATCGTCGCGCCTACCAGCAAGATTGGCGCAATGCCAGAGAAGCTCTGGAAGAGGTGCGCTTAGACATTGAAGAGGGTGCCGACATGGTAATGGTCAAGCCTGCGGTGACCTATCTGGATGTGATACATCTAGTGCGCCAAGAAGTGCAGGTGCCGCTAGGTGCATATCATGTCTCTGGCGAATACGCCATGATCAAAGCGGCAGGCGTAGCAGGCTGGCTAGACGCCGAGGCTGTAGCTATAGAGCAACTAACAGCAGTAAAGAGAGCAGGCGCAGACTTTACCCTCACCTATTTCGCCAAAGAAGTAGCGGAGCAGTTGTAGCAGGTGACATCCAAGACATCCAGTCAGCCTCTCTTCTTACGAGCTCAGGGCGTCATCCCAGGCGGAGTGAATTCGCCCGTGCGGGCTTTTGGGTCGGTCGGTGGCACGCCGTATTTTGTGTCGCATGCCAAAGGGTCGCACATCTGGGACACCGAAGGCAATCGCTACATCGACTATGTAATGAGCTACGGCCCGCTCATCTTAGGACACGCCCATCCAGCTGTGGTTGATGCCGTAACAGAAGCAGCTCAAGGCGGCACGAGCTACGGCGCGCCTACTGAGCGGGAAGTGCTTCTAGCCGAAGAACTCTGTGAGGCAATACCGGGCATGGAGATGGTGCGGCTAGTCTCTAGCGGCACCGAAGCTACGATGACGGCCGTGCGACTGGCAAGGGGCGCAACAGGGCGCGACATAGTGGTGAAGTTCGCAGGCTGCTACCACGGACACGCCGACTTTCTCTTAGCAGCTGGCGGTAGCGGAGTGGCAAATCAAGGTCTCTCAGGTTGCGACGGGGTGCCCATAAACGCAGTTGCCGACACCATCGTGGCACCCTATAACGAAGTGCCTGAGCTAGACGAGCGGGTGGCTGCCGTGATAATAGAACCCGTAGCAGCCAACATGGGCCTCGTTGCCCCCGAACCAGATTTTCTGTCGCAGTTGCGAGCTGCTTGCGACAAGGCAGGCGCATTGTTGATATTTGACGAAGTGATTACAGGCTTTCGTCTGTGTAGAGGCGGAGCAGCTGAGTGGTTCGGTGTGCAGCCCGACCTTTGGTGCTTCGGTAAAGTCATAGGTGGCGGTCTCCCTGTAGGGGCGTTCGGCGGTAAGCGAGCGATCATGGAATACCTAGCCCCTCTAGGTGGCGTATACCAAGCAGGCACTCTCTCGGGCAACCCTCTGGCAACCGCCGCAGGTTTAGCTACTTTAGGCGAACTAGACGCGAAAGCCTACGAAACCCTAACCGACATCACTACTCAACTAGCCCAAACCATAACACAAACCTTTACCGAAGAAGGTATAGCAGCAGTGTTGCCTCAAGTCAGCTCGCTTCTAGGGCTGTTTTTCTGCGACACTCAGCCCAAGTCGTTCGCTGAGGCTGATGGAGCTGCCCAAAACGGCCTGTATCCGCCGTTCTTTCACGCCATGCTCGAAGAAGGCATAGCCCTAGCCCCCGGCCCTTACGAAATCTTGTTTCCTAGCCTTGCCCACACCCAAGAAGATATAGCCCAAACCGCAGATGCTGCCCGCCAAGCTGCTCGATCTATCAAAGCTACAACCTCCTAGCTATAACTCCTAGCTTGAATCTCCTAGCTACCTTGTCTTAGCCAAGCCTTTCATTGCTGCGTAGGCGAGTTCGGCAGGTTTTAGTTCGCCGGGGCGGAGAAGATTGGCCATTATTCGCAGTGCCCATTCCATGAAGGTGCGCGACTGCATCCCAGAATTGGTGAGGCGGCGAATGAGATCAGGGTTGCCGATGGCTTTAGCAAAGAGGTGGCCGACCCGAAAATACAAGCCGTAGGTGGTTTCCAACCAGCGGGAGTATTCGCTAAGAATGCTAAGGTCGCTGTGGGCAACCGCCGAGGCGATGATGTTGGCGGCGGCACGGCCAGTTTCGTAGGCGTAGTCTATGCCTTCGCCGTTAAAGGGATTGACGGTGCCCGCCGCGTCACCCACGATGAGCCAGTTGGGGCCAGCTTTAGGCTGCACCGAACCACCCATTGGCAATCTGCCACCTACAGGGGTAATCTCAGGGCGAGTAGGATCCACCCC
Source organism: uncultured Acidimicrobiales bacterium (assembly GCA_958295755.1). GTDB lineage: Bacteria > Actinomycetota > Acidimicrobiia > Acidimicrobiales > Hopanoidiivorantaceae > Hopanoidiivorans. The sequence continues at coordinate 242,261 of OY282367.1, forward strand.
CCAGAAATCGGGCAAAGCGTGCGCCCATTCTTCCATCAGCCAACTCGTATTTACGCTCTTATAATCACGGAAAGTAGACAGCAAGCCAATGCCCACATTCACCTTGCCGTCGCCGAGTGGAAACACCCAGCCATAGCCGGGAAGAGTGTTGCCTTGGCGGTCGGTGATGTCAAGCGCGCTTTCAATCCACGGGTCGTCATGGACAGGGCTGGCGTAGTAAGTGCGAATAGCCATGCCCTGCGCCAAACTGCGATCTCGCTTAGTGCCTAGCGCACGTCCGAACCTGGAATTGGCACCGTCTGCCACAATCACAAAGCGGGCTTTGACTTGCTCGGTTTCGCCTGTAGCTTTGTTTCGCAACACCGCCCCTGTCAGCTCGCCCGACTTGCTGGCATCATCCCATAGCGGCGTCACAGCCTCAACCCCGTGTCGGATAACCGCTCCTGCCGACAGAGCGCGCTCGGCCACTAGTTTGTCTAGATCTCGCCTACGCACGACGAAGCCGTAATCGGGATAGGTAGGGTGCGAAGGCCAAGGTAGCTCCAGCACCGTTCCGTGTGCGCGCACTCGCAAACCCTGATGGCGATGCCAGCTGGTAAATTCCCCCTCTAGCCCCATATCGCTGAGCTCTTTGACTGCCCTTGGGGTGAGGCCATCGCCACAGGTTTTATCGCGGGGGAAATGCTGCTTGTCTACCGCCAGCACTTCCAAACCTCGCTTCGCCGCCCAATATGCTGCCGCCGCCCCTGCTGGCCCCGCCCCGACGATCAAAAGGTCATAGCTTTTTTCCGCATCACTTGCCATCGGTCGGCCCAGCTACTTCAACCATTCCTAGACAATCAAAGCTCAGCCAATCAAAGCTCAGCCAATCAAAGTACTTAGCCATTCAAAGTACTTAGCTTTCTGCGCTTTCTGTCTCCATCGCAGCGGCTCCGAAAATAGGAGCGAGCAGAGCTTGAATCTCCTCGGCGGTGATATCGGCGGGGAACGACTCGGGTAGTACGATATCACCCGAAGCTGTCATCTCATCCACGAGGGCGGCGACAGTGCGGGCGGTGTCGCTGTCGTTATGGACAGCACGCTCGTAAAGCGACACTGAGATGACCTCACGGGCGGTGAGATCACCACTGAAGCCGGGCATCTCGCCGAACCAGCCAGCCACACGCCCCTCTCCCGCATCGCCCCGACTGGTAGCACCATAAGGGCGACCCACGCCAGTGTCGTTGGTGCCTTTCACTATCCATTCAATCTGCTGCGCCAAGCCGAGGCCGTCGGGGGTTTCGGGAAAGGTGAGCAACATCTCGCCACCGCTTAGTTGCGGGCCAGAGTTGGTGCCTGCCCCGTCTGAGGCGTGGCAGCTAGAGCAAGCTGCTGTGGCGGTATAGACCTCTTCGCCGTTGCCGATGAGGCCTGTCTCGCCACGAGTGGGAGATTCCAGCGTGCCGACATAGAGGAAAGCCCAAATCGGCAGAAACAAAAGCACGGGCATTGCCCAATAAGGAATACGCTTGCGACCTAAAGCAGCAAGCACAGACGGAGGAGTTGGTGGTGGCACCTCGGGAATTGGTGCTGGAACAGGTTGGGGAGCGAGAACTGCTGGGGCAGTCGCAGGGGCAGTAGCGGCGGCAGTAGCAGCAGCAGGGGTGGCGGCTACTCCGGCGGCATCGCCAGCACCACCGCCGGCATCGCCAGAAGTGTCGCCAGTCAGTAGCTGACGGCGTTCGCGGGAACGTTCTATCAGATAATCAGGTATGTCAGCCATTGTCAGTGTCAGTGTCTTTTGTCGAGTGCCTTAGAGTTCGCCTTCAAATTCTAAGTGTATTAAAGCCTTGTTCTATAATATCCAAAAAGAATGTTTTGGCAAGACTAAGAAAATGGTAAGATAGCGCACCTGCTTATAAACTTATCTTGACTGCTAGACCAGCGGAGGAATAGAAATCTCAAATGAGCGGCCTACGACAAATTGACATAAGTGTCATAAAGTTCTATCGGGCACTCGGTGGCACTTCGGTTCTCGTCTTCGGTTTTATGGCGGTGTGGCTGGCCATCACCGGGGAGGTGGATGCGCCCTACTTCAATGTGGCATTCACGGCTTCATGGATTATCGCCTGCCTCGGTATCGTAGCCGTGCTGGAATACGGCCGTCGCCGCCCCGCCGAAGCCGAGATGACTTGGGGCGAAGCGATGATCGGCGCAGCCTTTTCGTTTTTCTTGTTGTTTTGGATTTACGGAGTGGTGCCGCACCTCTTCTTGACATTTGCCGACAGCGAGCTGAGCTGGCGTCCCGACCGCCCGCTACAAGGTCCTACCTTGCCTACATGGTTGGCAGAAGGTCAAGGCTTGCTCGACTGGGCACTGCCCTTCGACCTCAACTATCGCGTGCTCCGCGACCTTCTTGCCACTGGCATCTACGGCGCAGCTCTAGCCGCCAACATCGCGGTGTTCTCTATCTGGCAACGCCGTAACGACCCCGTCTCTGCTCCTCCGGGCGATCAATCCAAGTTCGGTCGTCCTTTAGTGCGTAGAGAGACAGTGTAATAGAGAGACAGCGTAAAAGATTGCCGAGATATTAGAGTTTGCTTTACTAGAAATTGCCTAACAGAGATTGTGAGATACCCATGCCATCCATAGACGCCAACCCTCCGCTTCCCGAATTCAGGGAAGACTATGTGCTCCAAGAAGTGGGCACCGAATGGCTGTCGCAAGCCGTCAAGCCCAAGCAGTTCATCCACATAGACCAGTCGGAATGCATAATGTGTGAAGGCTGTGTAGACATCTGTCCGTGGAAGTGCATCCACATGGTCTCGCCCGAGGCAATAGACGAAGCCATCGGCACAGAACAGCCAGGTGCCGACCCTAGCGACCATGTGATTTTCACGATTGACGATGATGTCTGCACCCGTTGCGCCCTTTGCGTAGACCGTTGCCCCACAGGTGTGATCATCTTGGGCAAACTAGGCGAAGCCCCGACCGACGGCGACTCTCACCAGCGAGTAGCCTCATACGGTTATGGCTACGGAATGCGACTGAGCTAAAAGATTGAATCAAAGACGAGACGGCGAACAACTAGAGGTAAAACAGTGTCAAATCTTCCAACTAGATCGACAAAGGCCAAAAAAGCAGCCGGCGACTTTACCGACAAGGTAACTGGCTCACAAGCCTGGAACTCCATCTTCCGCCCCGGCTCCATCTTCCGCCGAGGCTATACCGACAGCCCCCGCAACCGCTCTTATGTGATCATGAACAGCGTTTTATATCACCTCCACCCAGTGAAGGTAAAACGCCACGCAGTGCGAGTTAGCTACACTCTTTGCCTAGGCGGGCTCAGCTTCTTCCTCTTCATCTTGCTCACCGTTACCGGTATCTTCTTGATGTTCTTCTATCGCCCTGATGCTATTTCCGCCTGGGATGACATCGCCACCCTAGAAAGCTCAGTAACCTTCGGCCTGCTAGTGCGCAACATGCACCGCTGGGCGGCCCATCTGATGGTGCTGACCGTCTTCCTCCATATGGCAAGAGTGTTCTACCACGGTGCCTATAAACCACCCAGAGAGTTCAACTGGGTGATAGGTGTGGTGCTTCTCACTCTTACCTTGCTGCTTTCATTTACTGGCTACCTCCTTCCTTGGGATCAGCTAGCACTCTGGGCGGTAACAGTCGGCACAAACATGATGGGCTACACACCTGTCTTCGGCGACCAAGTCCGCTTTGTCCTCCTAGGGGGCGTAGAAATCGGGCGAGAAACTCTGATTCGCTGGTATGTCTTACATGTGTTGTTACTGCCGTTTGTAATTGTTATATTTATGGCGATTCACTTTTGGCGAGTCCGCAAAGACGGCGGCATCTCCGGCCCGATGTAGAGAGGGGCGGCAATGGCTGACATACCAGAACATCTTCTGAAACGTGCTCAACAGGCCCGCGCGCGACTGACTGGTGACGAAGCGACGGGAGGTGGCGACAGCGTTGCTGGGGCTGATGCTGGCAGGGAATCTGAACTAGTCGGTGCTGGGGCTCCCGTGGGCGGATCCTCTACAGGTAGTTCTACAGCCGGTGCAGCAGCCAGTGCAGCAGCCGGCGACAAAATCCCCGCCCATCTGCTAGATCGCACAACCCCCGTAGCTGACCGCCCCCAAACAGAAGTAGCAGTTCCTACAGCCACAGCACCTCCCGCAGGTTCTGCCGGTAACACCCAGCGACTTCTGACAGTAGTCAAGTCAGGCTCTATCCAAGATGTCAAAACTCTGCCGTCCGACAAGGTGCATGTCTGGCCGCACTTGCTCATAGTGGAGTTCGTAGCGGCACTTGCCGTTACCGGATTTCTGCTTATTTTCTCAATCTTCGTCAACGCCCCGCTACTGGAATTGGCCAACTTCAACGAAACCACCAACCCGTCTAAAGCCCCGTGGTATTTCCTCGGGCTTCAAGAGCTACTCACGATGTTTCATCCGATGGTGGCAGGTGTCACGATCCCCGGTATGGGTATCTTCCTTTTGATCCTCGCTCCTTATGTTGACCGCAACCCCCACACTGCTCCCGACAAACGCAAGTTTGCCATCGCTCTGATGACGATCCACCTGCTCTTCTGGGCAACCTTGGTGATGATCGGTTCATTCTTCCGAGGCCCCGGGTTCAACTTCGTCTTCCCTTGGGAAGCCGGTCTCTTCTTTGATTTCTAATGATCCTGGTCATAGTCATTCCCGTGCTAGTACTGCTAGCTTTGGCGATGCTGTTCGCAGCGTTGCGCCGCCGCGACTCCCGTCTAGCCATCGGCAAGCTCTCTCGTGAAACTCGCCAACGCGATCGCACTACTGCTGCTTCTGCTTCTGATGCTGCTGCTGATGCTTTGGCCCCCACCGCAGCGAGTGCGGAACAAAAAGCTGTTAGTACCTGGCGAGGCGATGACGGTCAGGCAGAAGTAGTAGAAGCCGAAGTTGTATCCGATTGGACTCCGCCCGACCCTGAAGCCGTTGGCGTAAGCCGCCGTCAATTTCTCAACCGTTCCATCATTGGCTTCATGGGGTTGAGCGTCTCAGGCTTCGGCGCAGCCATGATCGCACAGCTCTGGCCGGCGTTTGTCACAGGTTTCGGCGCAGTCATTAACGCCGGCACAGTAGACGACATTAAAGACCAAATCCGCGAGAACAACGGCTTTCTCAAGCTCTCGAACGGGCGTATGTGGATCACGGAATACCCTGAATCAGCTATAGAAAAAGCCCGCGAAGTCTATTCCCCCGGCGAACTCGCAGGTATGGAGCAAGGTCTCATCGCTCTCTACTGGAAATGCCCACATCTGGGTTGCACGGTGCCGGAATGCGTCTCGTCGCAATGGTTTGAGTGCCCGTGTCATGGCTCGCAATACAACAGAGTGGGGGAGAAGCGAGGTGGCCCAGCCCCCAGAGGTATGGACCGCTTCAGGATGTCGATAAACGACAAAGGCGAACTGCTGGTAGATACAGGTGGCATCATTCAAGGCCCACCCATCGGCACTAACACAACTGGTCAAGAAGCCGAAGGCCCCAACTGCATAGGCCAAGCGTCAGAGTAATGCTCATACTCGCCGCCTCCACACAGCGCACCATCGGCCTGGTGCTAGCTGCCATCGCCATCTCAGGTTTCATCCTCTACTGGGTTTTCAACTGGTTTCAGGGACGTGCCGAGACAGGTTCGGAAGTAGAGCTAGCTGTCAATCGCAAACCCTACCATTCAGACGAAGTTCTAGAAACTAAGAAGCTAGATTCCAGCCTCTTTGCTGGCCTTTTCTGCCTAGTTGTTATCGGCATAGCCTTGCCGCTTTATTGGATGGGCGAACCGGGTCGCCACGAAGGTCTGGTGGAAGAAAATGATGAAGTCGCCGTCCATCGGGGCGAAGAGCTTTACGAAGAGCGATGCGCTAGCTGTCATGGCACCGTCTCAGGGCCGGGCGGTAGCGTGCCCTACACTCTCACTGACGACAACGGACTATTTCTGGGCAATCTCAACTGGAAAGCTCCGTCTCTAGCCACGGTGCTCTACCGCTATTCGACAGATGAGGTGGAATATGTTCTGAACTACGGCCGCCCCAACACGCCGATGCCCGCTTGGGGTGCTCCAGGCGGCGGCCCCTTTACGACCCAAGAGATAGATGAAGTGATTGCCTATCTAGCTCACGAGCAAGTCGCAGATATAGACGAGGTGCGCCAACGGGTAGATGACGGGCTGGTTGCCACCGTCCGCCAACGTCTCACCGCTGCCGACCCTAGCCTTGATCCAGATGCCTTGGAGGTAGCAGTGGCATCACGCTTGGAGAGTATCAAAGCTGACCCGACGGAATACGGCGAGCTGTTATTCAATAACGAAGGCGACAACGGGGTGTATGGTTGCGCTCGTTGCCACACTCCTGGTTGGTCATATGATGCCGATGATGTGCGCTCCCGTGAGGGCAATATGTTGATCTCGCCCGAAGAGCCGGGCGGGGGTGGTTTCGGCCCCAACCTAAGCGAAACCATACGGCAGTTTGACACGGCCCAAGATCATGAGACTTTTGTGAACTTAGGTAGTCAGAACGGCGTGGCATATGGCAACTTCGGGCAAGGTGACGGTGGCGGGCAGATGCCAGCTTTCGGACTGTGCGTAGCCGACCGAGATGCCGGCGAGCGCGACTTCATCACTCGTGATGCCTTCTGTGATAACCGAGGCGGAGAGGGAGTGCTGACAAATGAGCAAGTAGCTGCGATAGTGGCTTACGAGCGCGAAGTTTTGGCAGGAGAGAACTAATGCTTTCAATAGTTCTAGCAGGAATCGGCTGGGAGCCTGAAATCCGAGGTGTCTTGACGGTCGCTTTGGCAACAGCTGCCTTGGTGGGCACCGTCTGGCTACTGCTGGTGACCAACACAGGCGTGCGACTGGGTTCGCTGGTGACTTTGGCAGGTTTCTTCGGCTGGTTTACTATCATGGCAGGCACATGGTGGATTTTCGGCATCGGTTACAGCGGCGAAGCCCCGAGCTGGCGTTTCATAGACAGCTACTCCGATGCGGCTGGGGCTGAGTCATCTGGTATAGAAGACGCCTACCTAGCAGATGTAGATCAGCTTCCCGACCCTAACTGCTCTACTCAGCGCATTTTCCCTCCCTCCAAGACTGGCTGGCAGTTCTCTGCTGCTCCCACAAATTGTGCCCCCAGAGCTATAGCCCTAGTGCTCGGCTACCCCGGGAGCAACAGACAAGCTGTGATAGATGAGCTTGCTACTGTTGATGAAGCAGGCATCCGAGAAACTGCAGAAACCCGCAACGCTCTCCGCCAGACAGGCGACCCTCGGAAGTTAAGTGCAAGCGAGCTGGATCGTTCAATTCAAAGGCAAATCGCCCGCCAAGAAGTAGTTATAGATCAGCTCTCGCTTTCCACTCTGGCAGGTAGTGCCCCGTCTGTGATTGACTGGGCTAAAGACGCAGGCTATATCTCGCTAAAAGGCGGCTGGGATTTGCTACCTAGCACCGAGGCAGGCGAAGCCACCGCCGCAGCCGAAGCAATAGTAGTAGAAGCCGGCGTTTTCACCATTGACCCAGACGTCGCCACCCCCGCCTACGCCTTAGTAGACACCTACCATCGGGGCGGCAAACCCGACCGCAAAAGCGACAGCACCTGGGACAGAGTGTCCAACAAAATCACCAACACCTTGCGGCTGACGCACCCTCCCAACTATGCCGTAGTCCAAATGCGCCCGGTAGTGCCACGTCCGCAAATTCCAGGTGAACCGCCCCCCCTAGCCGAGATAGATTTGGGCGGCGATACTCTGTCTGTGGTGCTTGAACGAGACATAGGTGACCGCCGGCTGGTTCCGGGTCTGCTAACCATAGGCTCAGCTCTGATATTTCTGTCGCTATGCATGAACCTGCACATGCGAGATTTGCGTATCAGACGGCGAGACGAGTTAGACATTCTTGCTGAAGCAGAAGCTTGATTGGCGGTTTATGGCTCGTCTTGGCTGTTTGTCTTGCCGCTGTTTTGCCCCCTCGTCTTGCCACTGTTTTGCCCCTTGTCTTGCCCCCTCGTCTTGCCTATAGACATTACCAGCGGTTAGAAGTGGAGTAAATTAAACACAATGCTCGGTCAATATCTTCCCATTATCGCTCTGGCTGTGTTGGCTGTTGTTTTTGCCGCGTTGAGTATTTTGGCGTCTCGCATGTTGGCCCCCCGGCGTCGCACGATCGTGAAAGAAGCCCCTTACGAGTGCGGTGTAGAACCTGTAGATACCAGCTCGCAGCGTCACACCGTGAAGTTTTTCTTGGTAGCGATGCTCTTTATAGTCTTTGATGTGGAGATAATCTTCTTGTATCCGTGGGCAGTTTCGAACGGAGAGCTTGGGTTGTTTGGCTTCGTGGCTGTGTTGATATTTTCCTTCGCTGTGTTTGAGTCGTTCCTGTATCTAATCAGCAACGGAGCCCTCAACTGGGGCCCCTCGCGCAAGATGGCTGGAAGCCAGGAGATGGGAGGTATTACTGGCGGAGGTACTATTGGCGGAGGTATCAGCCAACCCAGCGCAGTAAGCCAGAAACGCACCGCAGCTACCACCATTCGCAGGGTCGGTGCTGGATTGCCGGAGAATTTTCTGGGTAGCAGGCAAGAGTAATGACAGATACCAATGCAGGGCAGGAGTACACGGCTGTTCCCGAGCTGCTACCACCCTTAGCCGACGATCGCCTGCTCTCTGAAGGTCTGGAAGGTCTGCAGCACAACTTCATTACAGGCCGCATAGAGGATATGGTCAAATGGTCGCGTGCTCGTAGCTGTTGGCCTGCCACATTCGGATTGGCTTGCTGCGCCCTAGAAATGATGGCCACGGGCGGTGCCCATTTTGACTTGGCTCGCTATGGAATGGAAGTCTTCAGGGCGTCGCCCCGTCAAGCCGACCTGATGATAGTGGCAGGTCGCCTGTCTCAAAAAATGGCCCCCGTTTTACGCCGAATTTACGACCAGATGATGGAGCCTAAATGGGTAATTTCTATGGGTGTATGTGCCTCCAGTGGCGGCATGTTCAATAACTATGCCCTAGTGCAAGGTGTAGACCAAGTAGTGCCTGTAGATGTTTATGCTCCGGGCTGCCCACCTGGGCCTGAAACTCTGATGCATGCCATCTTGACCCTTCACGACCAAATCCAAAGTGGCGAACTGCTTCGTCGGCGCAAAGTTGGGGGAGGCGGTGCAGGCGTAATAGTAGAACAGCGAGATGGCCAAACTGCCACCAAGATGGTGAGAGCAAGCGAGTAACTGAGGTGCGCTCTCAACTGGTGCTGCATCCAGCCAAAGATGAACTAGCAGAGTTAGCTGCCAAGCTGGAAGCCGATGGCTACTGCCAGTGTGTAGACCTTTGTGCAGTGGATTATCTGACTTCCCCCGACCGCCTAGATCTACCCGATGGCATCGCCCCCCAACGTTTTGAAGTGGTGGCAGTATTTATTACTCATGGTATTAACCGCCACAGCATTGCTAGTAGCGGAGTAACTAGCGAAGTAGCCAGTGAAACAACCAGTCAAGGCAATCCCAGTGACGCAGCTACTAACGAAAACTCAGCTACTAACACCCCTCACCGAATCCGTGTCCGTGTGCAAGTGCCCGAAGACGACCCCAATCTCCCGTCCCTCACCCACATCTACCCCGGCACCGAAAATATGGAGAGAGAGATATACGACATGTTCGGCATTTCTTTCCTAGGCAACCCCGACCTGACACGCATCTTGATGCCAGACGAGTGGCAAGGCCATCCTCTCCGCCGAGATTATGCCGTAGGTCAAGTTCCTGTTCAGTTCAAAGGTGCCCCGTCGTAATGTCTGTTCTGCGAACTTCGGGAGCGGAGCGGATCTTCCGCCGAGACGCCGCAAGCCCTGTGCTGCGCGACCTTGAAGCAGGCCCGTCTCGTGAAGGCACGATGATCGTCAACATGGGGCCGCAGCACCCTAGCACTCACGGCGTGCTGCGACTACTGCTAGAGCTAGACGGCGAGGTTGTGGTGCGCTCTAAACCCATCATCGGCTATCTCCACACAGGTATGGAAAAGACAGGCGAGACTCTAACCTACTTGCAAGGTCCTACCAATGTAACCCGCATGGATTACGCCGCGCCGCTGTTTAACGAGCTGGTGTTTTCACTAGCTACCGAAGAGTTGCTGGGGATGGAAATCCCTCCTCGAGCTACCTGGATCAGAATGCTTCTCTGTGAGCTGAATCGTATGAGCTCACATCTGCTCTTTCAAGCCACCAACGGGATGGATATCGGAGCGGTCTCAATGATGTTATACGGCTGGCGTGAGCGTGAAGAAGTGCTGCGACTGTTGGAAGAAATCACCGGATTGCGTATGAATCACAACTACATTCGCCCCGGCGGAGTAGCGGCCGACTTGCCCGACGGTTGGGAAGAAGCCGTGCTGCGGGTGTGCGATACGGTGGAGCCTCGCCTAGAGGAATACGATGTGCTATTGACCAGCCAACCTATCTGGAGGGAGCGGCTGCAAGGTGTGGGGGTGATTTCTACTGAGGAGTGCCTAGCTCTAGGCGTAACTGGCCCCATCTTGCGCTCCACAGGGTATGCCTGGGATCTTCGCAGCAACATGGCGTATCTTGCCTATGAGGATGTGGATTTTGATGTGCTGGTAGGTAGTTACGGGGATTGTTTCGACCGTTATGCCATCCGTCTGAATGAAATCCGAGAGTCCATACGGATGGTGCGCCAGATAGTTGAGAAGATGCCCAAGGGCGACTACCGCACGCAAGACAAAAAGGTAACCCCGCCGCCGAGGGCGAGGATAGACGAATCTATGGAAGCTTTGATTCATCATTTCAAAATCTTTACTGAAGGTTTCAAGGTGCCCGAAGGTGAGGTGTATGTTGCGGTGGAGTCGCCGAGGGGCGAGTTGGGTTGTTATCTGGTGAGCGACGGCTCTTCCAAACCTATGCGCATTCACATTCGTGCCCCCAGTTTTGTTAATTTGCAGGCTTTGCCTTACATGATGGAAGGAGCTTTGGTGGCTGATGCTGTAGCTATAATCTCCTCAGTAGATCCAATAATGGGTGAGGTTGACAGATGATGGCTTTTCGCTTGCAGTGCTTTTCTCATTCGCAAGACTTTCTGTCTCGCTTTCTGCAGTGCTCTCTGCCTCGCTCTTCCCGTCTGGCTGTCTTCCATTTTCAATCCTTCCAAGAATCAATATGAGCCGTTTTATTGACGAAAATTTGCGGCTTGCTCGCGAGATCATCGCCCGCTATCCCAAGCCCCGTTCGGCGATGATACCTCTGTTGCATTTGGCTCAAGAGCAAAACGGGTATGTTCCTCAAGATGCGATGGAAGAAGTGGCTGAACTAGTTGGAGTTTCCTCTGCCGAGGTGCTTGGCACTTTGTCGTTCTATGAGATGTTCAAGCAAATTCAGCCGGGACGCTATCAAGTCAATATCTGTCACGGCATCTCGTGTTTCTTGTGCGGGGCGGGGGAGCTGCTATCTCACGCCGAAGAAAAACTAGGTATCAAATCAGGTGGCACCACTCCCGATGGTATGTTTTCGTTAGAAGCTGTGGAATGCATCGCGGCTTGCACCGAAGCTCCCGCGCTGCAAGTCAACTACCGCTATTCGCATCGCAGCACTTCTGAGGGGTTTGATGAATTAGTAGACGCTCTAGCTGCCGGTGACCGCACTGACATTCCTGAACACGGCATATTGGCAACCGTCCGCCAGCGCATCCCGTCTGAACGAGCAGCCGGAGCATCGTCTCCTGATGTTTCGGAAGTTCCCGTCTGGTTAGGGGAGGGGTGATATGGCAGTTGACCACATCATCACTAAGCGTTTCAACATTGTTGACGCTCACACCCTGGACGGCTATCTCGCATCGGGTGGTTACAGAGGTCTCCGCCGGGCTTTGGAGATGGTGCCTTCCGATGTCCACGAAGAAGTAAAGACTGCCAGCCTTTTAGGGCGAGGTGGTGCAGGCTTTCCAGCCGGTGTGAAATGGGGTTTTTGTCCGCCCGGTGTGTGGCCTCGCTACCTCGTGGTGAATGGCGATGAAAGCGAACCCGGCACCTACAAAGACCGCCTCTTGATGGAGCGCGACCCTCATCAGCTAATAGAGGGTTGTTTGATTGCGAGTTACGCCTTGGGTCTGTCGCAGTGTTTTCTGTATGTTCGAGGCGAGATGGCGGAGGCTCAAGAACGAGTGGCTGCCGCTTTGAACGAAGCCTACGAAGCGGGCTATATTGGCAAGAATATTTGTGGCACCGACTTCTCGGTAGATATCGTTCTTCATTGGGGTGCCGGCGCATATATAGTCGGCGAAGAAACAGCCCTGCTGGAGAGTTTGGAAGGGCGTCGCGGTATGCCTCGTCTGAAGCCGCCAGCTTTTCCAGCGTCATTTGGTCTCTATGGCAAACCGACCATCGTCAACAATGTGGAAACCCTGTCTAATCTCCCTTGGATTATTGAGCACGGTGGCGCAGCTTTCGCCGAGTTGGGCGGCGAGCAGTCCACAGGTACGAGAATGTTTGCCGTGTCGGGGCATGTAAAGCGGCCGGGGGTATATGAGGTGGAGTTTGGTGTTACAACTTTTAGAGAAATCATCTATGCCGATGAATACGCTGGCGGTATTGCTGGTGGGCGGGAGTTGAAGTGCTTCATTCCGGGCGGAGCTTCAGCCCCATGGTTTTACGAAGAGCACCTAGATTTGCCGCTAGATAAAGCCACCGTAGATCAAGCAGGCTCGATGCTTGGTTCGGGCGCAATAGTGGTGATGGATGAGACGACTGATGCTGTGGCTGCTTGCCACAATCTAGTGCGCTTCTTTGCCCGTGAGTCGTGTGGCAAGTGCACTCCCTGTCGTGAAGGCACAGCTTGGATGGAGCAAATCCTGTCGCGTGTCCTTCACCGCCAAGCTCGTCCTGACGATTTAGATTTGCTGCTGGATATCTGCGACAATATCAGCCCCGGTTTCGCCTGGCCCCCCAAGATGACTACTATTTGCCCTCTAGGCCCTTCCGCTGTCTCCCCCGTAATCTCCGCCTTGGGCCGTTTCAAGGACGAATTCGAAACCTACATAGCCCAATCCCAAGCCCGCCCCCGCATCCCCGTAGCCTCGGGATAGTTAGATCTCCAGTAGCTCCATATCTAGCCAGTAGCTCCGCTTTCCCCTCCGTTCGTGATTCAGGGTGTGTCAAGCCCCGAAGATGTGATAGTGATCTGGGGCATCCCATAGGAATTCAGGGATTGGGATACCATCAATTGTTGGAGGCTCCCTGTCTTGTTCGTTATCTTGCTTGTTCCCCTTGTGCTCAGATGACTGGGGTTCTTCTGGTGCTTTGGTCATGGCACGCCTCCTCATGAATGAATTATAGTTGCAGCTACTAGGAAGAGCAAGGCAAGCACCCAAAGGTTTACCCACCATAGATATTGTCGCCGTTTTCTGAGAAAAGAGTTTGCGGCTAGTTTTCTGTCAAGCTGCACCACCTTTCGCTTTTGAACAGCTATCTCTAGTTTTTCGGTGCCAATTTTTCCCTGTGAGAAAAGTCTGGTTTTGTAAGATCGAGGGTAGAACACGAAAGCAAACCCTGGGACGACAGCGACAGCTCCGAAGATAGCAAAGGTGGTAAGCAGTAACACAGAATTCGTGTTCCACGCTCGGCTAAACAGGGGCGGGTATGCCAGCAGAGCAGGAACCGAGAACCCCAGTAACCACTGACATCGGTTAGTTAGAAATCGAGCATCAGTTTGAACCTGCCCAAGTTGCCTACGCTCTTCGTCGTATTTTGCCTCTTCGACATAAATTTTCGCATCCACACGAAGAACCTTAGAGCAGGATGACTGCAGAACCCGCTCTGGTTTTTCGAGGCGGAAAGACATGGCTGGGAGATGGTTCGTGAATTCTGGAGTCCAGCCGCTAATAGCGAATCGAGTGGGTCTCTACCCCAAGCCCGCCCCCGCATCCCCGTAGCCTCGGGGTAGTTAGATCTCCAGTAGCTCCATATCTAGCTAGTAGCTCCGCTTTTCCCCGTAGATCCGCTTTCCCCTCCGTTCGTGATTCAGGGTGCGTCAAGCCCCGAAGATGTGATAGTGATCGGGGGCATCCCACAGGAATTCAGGGATTGGAATACCATCAATTGTTGGGGGTTCCCTGTCTTGTTCGTTATCTTGCTTGCTCCCCTTGTGCTCAGATGACTGGGCTTCTTCTGATGCTTTGGTCATGGCACGCCTCCTCATGAATGAATTATAGTTGCAGCTGCTAGGAAGAGCAAGGCAAGCACCTGATTTCAGCAGTCCAAACGAAGTAAATCGGTGGGGGTTTCTCGGCGGATTACTTGGCGAGGTGTGCCGTTGGAGGTGAAGATTACGGGTGGGGGCGGGGCTGGCTCATCGCAGGTGGGTCTAGTAGATAACTGGCGAGAGGAAAGGATGAGGGGGTAATGATGATTTAGGGCTGGGAAGCGTAATGCTTATCACACCCCTGACTACTATGGAATTATGACACAGACAGCAAACCCAATTAGTACAGCCTCTAGGGGATCTGAACAGATATCTCAGGCTTTTCATCCCCCTCGTAAAGGTGACTTTGTAGGCAGTACTATGAAGAGCAGGAACGTAAACGCTATACGCGATGAGGACACTGCGGTGCATAGATGGTATCGTTTTGTGCTTTCATTTCCACCACATCTTGTTAGGCATTACTTGGAAGATTTTTGTGTCGACACAGGAGAGTTGGTATTTGATCCATTTTGTGGCACTGGGACCACTCTTGTTGAATGTCAGAAACTTGGAATTCCGAGTTTTGGGTTAGAAGCCATGCCTATGTCACACTTTGCCAGCAAAGTAAAAACCAACTGGGCGTTTGAGCCACTGGGAATGAAGAAGTTCTCAGGCAAGGTGAGTGCAGAGGCAGAACACTTGCTGAAGAATCTGCCTGACCCATCTGAATACAAGAAGCTCTCTTCAGAGAAAGAAAAGCTCTTGATTAGTGGGTCCATCAGCTCTCTTCCGCTTCATCGTTTATTGACGCTTTTTGAGATTCTTAGTGACGCGCGGCGGAATGGAGGTGGTAAGTTTTGTGATCATGCTCAGCTTGCTTTGGCTAAAGTAGCAGTGGCAGATGCTAGCAATCTACGATTTGGACCAGAAGTTGGTGTTGGTGTTAAGAAATCAGATGCTGAAGTAGTGACTGCTTGGCAAAAAAGAATGGAAGAAATAGCAGACGACATTAGTGAGATTGGGGAGTACGATGGCGGTAAAGCTACTGTATTTCGAGGGGACGCTCGTCAGATACCTTGCGTGCTGGAAAGTGAATCGGTTAATGCAGTCATTACTTCGCCACCTTATCCCAATGAGAAGGATTACTCTCGAACAACACGTTTGGAGTCGGTGCTTTTAGGGTTTGCATCTGATAATGAAGATTTGCGAAAGGTAAAGAAAAGTCTGGTGCGATCTAATACGAGAAGTATCTATAAGGATGACGAAGATGAATTTTGGGTTTCTAGGAATTTGGAAGTCTGTCGAATATCTGAAGAGATAGAGGCAAGACGTATAGCTCTTGGCAAGACATCAGGATTTGAACGCAACTATGCTAGAGTGGCCAGAAATTACTTTGGAGGAATGGCAAGGCATCTGGAAAGTCTAAAACAAGTATTGAGGCCAGGAGCTAAGTTGGCATATGTGGTGGGCGATCAAGCGTCATATATGCAGGTGATGATTCGCACTGGGAACATTCTGGCTGGCATAGCTGAAACACTCGGATATGAGGTGGACCGACTTGATTTATTTCGAGTCCGTAGAGCAACAGCCACAGGTGAGAATCTGAGAGAAGAAGTGCTAGTTCTCAAATGGCCCGGTAGGAGGTTATGAACCATGGCTGGTCTCACAAACTATGACAAAATCATTACTTGGATTTTCAAAACCAAGTTCAAAGCAGGTGATGTAGAGGTTTCCTTTCAGAGAGAAGATATTGCAGTGGCAGCGAAAACTTTGCGCTTGAAGATTCCGAAGAACCTTGGGGATGTACCATATACATTTAGATATCGTAGATCGTTGCCCGAAGAGATCGCTAGCAAAGCCCCTAAAGGTAGGGTTTGGCATATTATTGGCACTGGTACAGCTCAGTATTCATTCATTGCGAGAGTGCCACTAAATTTGGAACCAAAAGAAGATATGGTAGCTACAAAGATTCCAGATGCTACACCTGATCTAATCAAACAATACGCTTTAAATGATGAACAAGCACTCTTAGCAAGACTGAGATATGCAAGATTGATTGATCTATTTTTAGGTTTGGTTTGCTATCCACTCCAAAGCCATCTCCGCACTACGGTCAGCGGAATAGGACAAATTGAAACTGACGATCTATATATTGGCATAGATCATAAAGGTGTACACTATGTTATCCCTGTGCAGGCAAAGGGAGCTAAAGATTATTTGAGTGAAATTCAGATTGAGCAAGATATTGCCATGTGCCAAGACAAGTTTCCCAACCTCGCCTGCATTCCAGTGGCTACCAAATTTTGTGAGAAAGAAGTCATAGTGCTGTTTTCATTTAGTTTAGATTGTGACGGACTTTCAGTCCTTTCTGAAAAACACTACAGATTGACTCCGTTGAAGAAATAAACCAAATTTGAATTGGAGCTATAAATTTATAAACTATGGTTTTTGAGGAATAGCACCAAATTTGATTAAGAGCAAGGCAAGCACCTGATTTCAGCAGTCTAGGCGGAGGAGGTCGGTGGGGGTTTCTCGGCGGATTACTTGGCGGGGGGTGCCGTTGGAGGTGAAGATTACGGGCGGGGGCGGGGGATTTTGTTGTAGTTGGATCCCGGAGTAGCCGTAGGCACCGGTTACGGGGGTGGCTATGATGTCGCCTATTTGGAGGTCGGCGGGGAGGTGGGCTTTGTCTACTAGCACATCGCCTGATTCGCAGTGTTTGCCTACTATGCGCGCTTGGAGGGGGCGGTCGGCGTTTGTAGCTCGGGGGAGGAAAGCTTCGTAGCCGCTATTGTTGTCTCCCCCGTAATCTCCGCCTTGGGCCGTTTCAAGGACGAATTCGAAACCTACATAGCCCAATCCCAAGCCCGCCCCCGCATCCCCGTAGCCTCAGGATAACAGCCACACTGGTCTGGGATGTGTCAAGCCCCGAAGATGTGATAGTGATCTGGGGCATCCCACAGGAATTCAGGGATTGGAATACCATCAATTGTTGGAGGTTCCCTGTCTTGTTCGTTATCTTGCTTGCTCCCCTTGTGCTCAGACTTGCTCCCTTTGTGCTCAGATGATTGGGCTTCTTCTGGTGCTTTGGTCATGGCACGCCTCCTCATGAATGAATTATAGTTGCAGCTACTAGGAAGAGCAAGGCAAGCACCCAAAGGTTTACCCACCATTCGTACCGCTATTGCGCTTTGTGCAGCGATGCCGAGGCTATTTTTCTGTCAAGCTGCACCACCTTTCGCTTTTGAACAGCTATCTCTAGTTTTTCGGGGCCAATTTTTCCCTGTGAGAAAAGTCTGGTTTTGTAAGATCGAGGGTAGAACACGAAAGCAAACCCTGGGACGACAGCGACAGCTCCGATGCCAGAAATGGCACTAGCCTAGGTAATCCCATAGCCAACCCGAAACCCACCCCTGAAAGAAGAAGCAATGCCAGATAGAAGCCAAGAAGCAAACTCTGAGAAGCCCCCAAGCAACCTATCGCGATTTTTCTGGAGGCACTTTGGAGGCGTACTTCAGCCCTCCTCCAAGTCAGCAGAAGAGAAGAGGGAAGGCAACCTGCTAGATGTCTGCTACTGGCTTTCTTGCTTCAATGTTTGGCTAGGGGCTATTGGGTTTGGGATAGGGTTGGGAGGTTGGCTGCTTTCTACTTGGCTGGCAGAAGAAGAGTGGAGTGTGGGTGGTCCACTAGCAGCATTATCTCTCTTCTGGGGAGTTTGGAGTTTGCTTTGGGCTATTCTTTGGAAGTCAGCAGTCAATTCTTCTGAGGCCAAGTATCAACACCGTAAGAAGCTAGAAACCCAGCAAGAGCAGAGGCAGAGCTTAGAGGCTCAGCAGGCTTCTCTGTTAGCCCAGCAGCAAGCCTTCCTAGCTCAACAGCAAGAATGGCTAGCAAAGCAGCAAGAAGTCTCCCAGCCGAGCCAGCCTCCTAGTTCTGGGGCTGAGAGCAAGTAAGAGATGACTGCTGAGCTAGCGGCTGGTTGGGAGAGGGAGTAGCTGAACATTCTGCCAGAAATGTGCCCAGAAGCTAAAAGAGCGATAACCACTGACAGCTAGGGGTTGCACTGTCATATTGAGTTAGCGGAAGGTTGTTCTGAGCAGTTAGCAGACTTTGCGACAATATCAGCCCCGGTTTAGCCTGGCCCCCCAAGATGACTACTATTTGCCCTCTAGGCCCTTCCGCTGTCTCCCCCGTAATCTCCGCCTTGAGCCGTTTCAAGGACGAATTCGAAACCTACATAGCCCAATCCCCAGCCCGCCCCCGCATCCCCGTAGCCTCGGGATAACCGCCACACTGGTCTGGGATGTGTCAAGCCCCGAAGATGTGATAGCGTGGAGGGGCATCCCACAGGAATTCAGGGATTGGAATACCATCAATTGTTGGAGGTTCCCTGTCTTGTTCGTTATCTTGCTTGCTCCCCTTGTGCTCAGACTTGCTCCCCTTGTGCTCAGATGACTGGGCTTCTTCTGATGCTTTGGTCATGGCACGCCTCCTCATGAATGAATTATAGTTGCAGCTGCTAGGAAGAGCAAGGCAAGCACCCAAAGACTAACCCACCATAGATATTGTCGCCGTTTTCTGAGTAAAGAGTTTACGGCTAGTTTTCTGTCAAACTGCACCGCCATTCTTTTTTGAGTGGCTATTGCTAGTTGCTGGATGCCGATTATGCCTTCAGCGAAAAATCTAGTCTCATGGGTAGTCGGATAAAACGCAAAAATAAATCCTGGAATTACAGCCACGGCACCGAAAAGAGCGAAAGCAGTAAAAAGTAACACAGACGATGTGTTCCACGCTCGGCTAAACAGGGACGGGTATGCCAGCAGAGCAGGAACCGAGAACCCCAGTAACCACTGGCATCGGTTGATAAGGAAACGAGCATCCGTTTGGATCTGCTCGAGCTGCCTGTGTTCCTCGTCGTATTTTGCCTCTTCGACATAAATTTTCGCATCCACAAGAAGAACCTTAGAGCAGGATGACTGCAGAACCCGCTCTGGTTTTTCGAGGCGGAAAGACAGGGCTGGGAGACGGTTCGTGAATTCTGGAGTCCAGCCGCTAATAGCGAATCGAGTGGGTCTCTACCCCAAGCCCGCCCCCGCATCCCCGTCGCTACGGTGTGAGCAAGCCGCGGAGTCCCCACTTTATGAGATAGTTTTTTGCTAGCTGTAGACGGAGTGTATCTCACCTAGATTTATTAGGCCCCTTTTTTTGGCCAAAACTCCTACTTCAAAGCCAGCGTCTTCACTGGCATCATAATCTGAGTCATAGGGGCCCTTGTAGTCAACCACCCCTTCATTTGGAAAAATGATTCCCACAATTTTTCCATCAGTGAAGTCTCTTGCCAGAAGCGATTGATCGTCAATTTCAGACGACAACCCACCTTCGGGTATGGCATAGACTTCCCAGATGTTCCCGCAGGAGCCATCGGCATAGTGGTCAACAGAATACGCCAGACAGATAATTTCGAGTTCAGAAATGTTCATATTAAACAATTATAAGTAGAATCTGATGTAAGTGCTTGGGGCGATTCGAATGTCTCGAATTATAGATCTAAACGAAGTAAATCGGTGGGGGTTTCTCGGCGGATTATTTGGCGGGGGGTGCCGTTGGAGGTGAAGATTACGGGGGGGCGGGGGATTTTGTTGTAGTTGGATCCCATGGAGTAGCCGTAGGCACCGGTTACGGGGGTGGCTATGATGTCGCCTATTTGGAGGTCGGCGGGGAGGTGGGCTTTGTCTACTAGCACATCGCCTGATTCGCAGTGTTTGCCTACTATGCGCGCTTGGAGGGGGCGGTCGGCGTTTGTAGATCGGGGGAGGAAAGCTTCGTAGCCGCTACCGTAGAGGACAGGGCGAGGATTATCGCTCATGCCACCGTCTACTGCCACATAGGTACGAATACCGGGAAGCTCTTTGATGTCGCCGACACGATATAAAGTGATGGCTGCACTTGCTACGATAGCTCGGCCTGGTTCTGCCCAAACCTTCACGCCTAAGTCTTGAGTAACTTCACGCACTGCTTCGCCCCACTCGGTGATGCTAGGTGCCTCTTCGCCTGTAAGGTAGGCGACGCCTAATCCGCCACCGACCGACAGTTCTGCAAGACCTAACGGCCGAACAAACTCTGCCAAGGTTTCGGCTGAGCGAGCTAGCGAGTCCAAACGGAAAACTTGACTACCGATGTGAGCGTGGACACCTAAAAGATGCAGGGCATCTGAAGAAGCGGCTCGTTTCATAGCCTCTTCAGCTAGCCCGAGCGAGACGGTGAAACCGAATTTGGAGTCGTCTTGACCTGTAGAGATATATTCGTGAGTGTGAGCTTCAATGCCTGGCGTGATGCGGATTAGCACGGGAATCGGCTCGGTCAATCCCATCTCGGCATGCAGGGCTTCAAGGTTGTCTAACTCAGTGAAGTTATCTACGACAATCCTGCCAACTTCGGCTTCCAAAGCTTGGCGAAGCTCATCGGGAGACTTGTTGTTGCCGTGAAAGAAAATGCGACTAGTTGGAAAGCCTGCTGCGATTGCCACATGCAGTTCACCGCCGGTGGCGACATCCAGATACATCTGCTCGCTATCCACAAGCTCTGCCATTGCTTTACACAAGAATGCCTTCGCTGCATAAACTGCCCTGCCGTCAAAAGCTGCCATCGCCTCGCGGCAACGAGAACGCAAATGTTCTTCGTCGTAGACAAACAGCGGCGTGCCGAATTCCTCGGCCAACTCCAAGACATCGCAGCCACCGATGCTGAGTCTGCCGTCTTTACCGACCTGAGCCGTATCGGGCAAGAGGTAGCCGGGGATGGGGGAGGAGGCGATATGAGACATAAGACTTCTACTATTACGGCTTTTCGATAAGCATCACATCTGTTCAGGTTTGCTCACGCCCACTAAATCCAAGCCTATGGCAAGACCGATACGCACAGCATCTACCAGTGCCAAGCGAGCTTGAGTTAGATCATCTGCTACATCGTCTCCGGTGACTCTACAATCGTGATAGAAGCTATGGAAGGCACTAGATAACTCTCGCAACCAGCTGACTATGCGATGCGGGGCACGAGCATGGCACGCCGTTTTCAGCTCTGCTGGGAGATCCCCCAAGTAGCGCAACACATCGCGCTCCCGATCATGTGACAAAAGCGTGAGGTCACACTCAGTTTGCATCTCAACCCCAAGTTCTCTGGCCTGTCGCAAAATGGCACATGCCCGCACATGTGCATACTGCACATAAAACACGGGATTTTCCATAGATTTCTCGGACAGCACATTCAAATCCACCGTCTGTTGCGAATCAGGCGACTGCAAAAGATAAGCAAAACGAGCAGCGTCAGGGCCAATCTCATTGATAATCTCATCCAAGGTTATGAGGTCGCCCTCACGTTTGGAGATCTTGACTTCTTCACTGTCACGCAGCAACTTCACAATCTGGCACAGGATCACCTCTAAACGCTCAGGGGCTTCACCAAGGGCAGCTATAGCGGCTTTCATACGAGCGATGTAGCCGTGATGGTCGGCACCCCAGATGTCAATCAGTGTGTCGGCTCGGCCGAGTTTGTCTTGGTGGTAGGCGATGTCGGGCAACAGGTAGGTTAGCTCGCCATCGGACTTCACAAGCACACGGTCTTGGTCGTCACCGAAATCTGAGACTCGCAACCAGGTTGCGCCATCTTGCTGATAGACCGTGCCGTCAGCCTGAAGCCCTATGAGCAAATCGTCCACCTTCTTGGCATCCAAGAGCGATGTCTCGCTGAACCATCTTTCAAATGAGATGTTGAGGCGGCCGAGTGTGGCTTGCTGGTTGGCTATGGCATAGTTGCGACACCAAGTGCGAAGGTCGCTGAAGTTGGAGTGGCTAGCGACTTGGGAATACCAGCTACTAAGTTCGTCAGGGTTGGTTACGCTTGTGCTGAGATTGCTCGGTTCGGGGTCTGTTGAGGCAGTATCTGAGGCAGAATTTAAGAGCGCGGGAGGGGCAGGTCTAGGTTCGATGTCTTCAATCATTGCAGCCAGCTCACTGGGTAACTCCTGTGCCCACTCATCCACATAATCCCCGTGGTAGCCATCGGGTGGCGGCGGTAATCCAACCAGACGAGCCGCCAGAGACACGGCAAAATTGTCAAGCTGGGCACCTCTGTCGTTCACATAAAATTCTCGCTCCACCTCATAGCCGCACCGCTCCAAGATGCTCCCCAACGCATCGCCATATGCAGCCCCACGAGCGTGCCCAGCATGTAGCGGACCCGTTGGGTTGGCACTGACGAATTCCAAATTCACTCGATGTCCCTCTCCAAAACTCAAACAGCCATAGTCCGCTCCCTCTGCCATAATCTGCTCCAGCACAGCGTGCCACCAAGAGTCGGCTAGATAGAAATTCACAAACCCCGGCCCAGCCACCTCAACCCTGCTTACATGCATGGGCATATCTCTCGATAGCACTTCACAAACTTCCCCTGCCAAATCCCGGGGCGGCTTCCCCGCCGACTTAGCCAAAGCCATAGCCGCGTTAGAAGACCAGTCCCCGTGCTCTCGACGAGACGGCTGTTCTAGCGCAATCTCGCCAGCTTCCAACCCCAACCCAGCAAAAACCTCTCGCAGAGCTTCACGCAAAATATCTTGGATAGCAGTCATAGTGTGTGGCATGAAAAAAATGGGGCTTTCTTCAGCGTAGCCCTGCTGACTACCTGTCTCTTGGTATGGCTTCCCTTTACTACCCCCAGCAAGGCTAGAATTCGCAAAGCGGCAAACCTCGGGGGCAGATCCCCATCCCCAGCCCAAACCAGAAAGGTCAGATATGAGCACTATTCCCGACACGATGCAGGCGTTCCGCTTGGTCGCACCGCATGAGACCAGTATTGAGGAGGTGCCTGTGCCTCAACCCGGGCCAGGCCAGGTGCTTGTCAAGATCGCAGGCGCGGGGCTTTGCCATTCCGACTTGCACATCATGCACTTTGATGCGGTGATGGCGTGCCCGATGACTTTCGGCCACGAGAACGCAGGCTGGGTGGCGGCTCTCGGCGACGGCGTCGACAACGTGAAGGTCGGCGAGCCGGTGGTGGTGCACGGAGCATGGGGATGCGGACATTGCCGCCGTTGCCGCATAGACAACGAGCACCTTTGCGAAATAGCCCCTAGCGGATCGCGCAGCGGCGGGCTTGCCGTAGACGGTGGCATGGCCGAATACCTACTAGTGCCCGCAGCTCGCAACCTCGTACCGCTCGGCGACCTAGACCCGCATCTTTCAGGCCCGCTGGACGATGCTGTGCTCACCCCGTATCATGTGATCCGCCGCTGGCGACACCTGCTGTTGCCCGATAGCACTGCCATCGTCATCGGTATCGGCGGTCTCGGTCATATGGCAGTTCAGCTGTTGAAAGTTATGTCGTCGGCTCGCGTGATTGCCATAGACATAGCCAACGAGAAGCTAGATCTCGCCAAACGCTTCGGCGCAGACGACATCGTGCTAAGTAGCCCCGACAATATTGAAGAAACTGCAGCTGAAGTTCAAGAGCTAGTCGGCGGACGAGGCGGCGAACTTGTATTAGATGTCGTAGGCACCGAAAAAACGCTGGCACTCGCCGCCAAGCTGGTGGCACCCCAAGGGCATCTCTGCTGTGTGGGCGTGGCGATGGGTGCTCTGACTTGGAGCTTCATGTCGGTAGCTTACGAAAGCACCCTCTCTAGCACTTTCTGGGGCACCTGCAACGAGCTGCGCGAAGTGGTCGCCTTGGCACAAGCTGGAAAAATCACTGTTGAGACGCAGACCTTCCCGCTAGAAAAGGCCGCCGAGGCATACAGCCTGTTAGAGGCGGGACAGATATCAGGTCGAGCTATTGCGTTGCCAGGTTGAAGCTGTTACCAGGTTGAAGCTGCAGTAAAAAACTGCTTTGAAATACGGCTGAAATGACCTTCAACGATTTTACCGACTTCAAGGTTGCCGACCTTGCCCTAGCAGACTTCGGTCGCAAAGAAATCCGTCTAGCCGAAAACGAAATGCCAGGTCTCATGACTCTGCGCGCCCGCCACACAGACAGCCAACCGCTAGCAGGTGCCCGCATCTCAGGTTCGCTTCATATGACAGTCCAAACCGCTGTGCTTATTGAAACTTTGGTGGCACTCGGTGCCGAAGTCCGTTGGGCATCCTGCAACATCTTCTCCACTCAAGACCACGCCGCCGCAGCTGTCGCAGTCGGCCCCAACGGAACTCCAGACAATCCCAGCGGCATCCCGATCTTTGCATGGAAAGCCGAAACCCTAGAGGAATATTGGTGGTGCACCGAGCAAATGCTACGCTGGCCAGCTGCAGGAGGCGAAGGAACAGACATCGGGCCTACTCTCATCGTGGACGACGGCGGCGACGCCACCCTGTTACTGCACAAAGGCGTGGAATATGAACAAGCCGGCGCAGTCCCCGACCCGACCGAAGACGACAGCCACGAATGGGGAGTTGTCCTCAACTTGCTCCGCTCCCGCCAAGTCGAAGAGCCGCAACTTTGGACAAAGCTTGCCGAAAGCGTGCGAGGTGTGTCGGAAGAAACCACCACAGGTGTGAACCGCCTCTATCAGATGCGAAAAGCAAACCAGCTGCTCTTCCCAGCTGTGAATGTGAACGACTCAGTTACCAAATCGAAATTCGACAACCTCTATGGTTGCCGTCACTCTCTCATAGATGGCATAAATCGAGCTACCGACATGATGATCGGCGGAAAAATCGCTGTGGTTTGCGGTTACGGCGATGTAGGGAAAGGTTGTGCTCAAGCCCTGCGAGGCCAAGGTGCCCGTGTGGTCATCATCGAGATAGACCCGATATGTGCGCTCCAAGCGGCCATGGAAGGCTTTGCTGTCAAGCGCATTGAAGAAGTGCTGGGAGAAGCTGATATTTTCATAACAGCTACAGGCGGCAAAAGCGCAATCGGTGCCGAGCATCTAGGACGCATGAAGCACCAAGCCATAGTCGGCAACATTGGCCACTTCGACAACGAGATAGACCTAGCCGGCCTCTCATCAGATGTCCAAAAACTCAATATCAAGCCCCAAGTAGATGAATATGTCTTCCCCGATGGCCACTCCATCATCGTGCTGTCCGAAGGCCGACTTCTGAACCTAGGCAACGCCACTGGACATCCCAGTTTCGTGATGTCGTGCAGCTTCACCAATCAGGTGCTAGCCCAGATGGAACTCCATGCCCACGCCGAAGACTACGGCAAAGAAGTCATTACCCTTCCCAAAGAGTTAGACGAAGAGGTAGCCCGTCTCCACCTAGATGCCCTAGGCGCAAAGCTAACTACACTAACCCAAGCTCAAGCTGATTATCTGAACATCCCCATCAACGGCCCTTACAAATCCGATCACTACAGGTATTGACGGGCCTCTAATCGTTTCCGTGGCGGCGGCGGACTCGGCCTCGCTGCCAGCGGTTGAGTTTTTTGGTCTTTTGTTTGCGGAGCTGTTTTTCTAGCTTGTCTATTGCTAGGTCAATGGCGGCACGTTTATCTGGGGCGGTTACATGGCAACGGATGTGATTGCCGTGGCCTTCAAGGGAGATTTCGCATTTTTCGCTGTTGGCTATGCGAGGATTGCGTTCTTCTGAAAGGTGCACCTTAGCGTGGTCTAGCTCGTGGAGGAAACGATCTAGCTTGCTGATCTTGGTTCGGATGTAGCTGTCTAGTGCCTCGTCTATATTTTGACCGCTGATGGAAATTTCCATTGAACCGATTTTAGCTTGTTTTCGCAACTACATGCAACACTGTTACATGCAGCACTACTGCCAGCAATAGGGCCTAGTTCGAAACTTTGGCGCGGCTAGCGACTGCGATTGCGCCGATACGGCAGACGCCAGCTTCTCGAAGAGTTTCAGCAGCCCGCCGAAACGATGAACCTGTCGTCACAACATCATCCACGATAAAAACGCTTTTGGGAAGACTAGCGGAACAGGCGGATTTGCCTGTTTGTAAGCTTCTGGCAGGCACCAGAGATGGCCCTTGTAGCCGACCTTTCAAATCTCTGTCGCCTTGGGGGAGATCGTTGTTTCGTTTCAGCAGTTTGCGGCAAGGTAGACCGGCAGCTCGCGCCATAGCCCGCGCCAGCAACTCAGCTTGGTCGTAGCCTCGTCTTCGCTTGTTCTTAGTAGCAGCAGGAATCCATGTGACACAGACTGCCTCTGCTTGCTGCACTGCCTCTGCTCTCTCGCTTACCAGTTTTTCAGTTTGTCGCATCTCAGCTTTCACTACCTCTGCTACCTGTTCAGCCATCTGTGGCGCAAGCCATCGCACCAGCTTCAGATCTCGTTGGTATTTCAAAGTCAGCACAACCCTTGAAGACGCCTTTGTGTAAGCAAACAAAGCCCGATAACCCAACTCAAACTCTGCCGCACGCTCCAAATATCGCGCAGGTTCTAGCTTCGCCACGCACCCATCACAGAGCACATCGCAGAGTGCCTCACTGATCTCCTTACAAACGCAGCACCGCCGAGCCAAAAACACCCAAGCATTTTCCCACACAGCTATTGCAAATCTTCTTGTTAGTAGCAAACCCTAGGCAACAGCAGGCACAAGGTAGCCTGAAATTACAATGTCAGTTTTTAGTAAAGTCCTCCGCACGGGGGAAGGCAAGAAAAATAAGGCACTGGAGGCTCTTGTGCCTCTGGTGGGTGCGCTAGAAGACGAGACGCGCGCCCTGTCAGACAGCGAGCTCCAAGCCAGCACTGCCAAATTCAAACAACGCCTTGATAATGGCGAAGAGATGGAAGACATCTTGGTGGAAGCTTTTGCTGTTGTCCGAGAAGCCTCCCGCAGGGTCATCGGCCAGCGGCATTACGATGTGCAGATAATGGGCGGGGCGGCCCTCCACTTCGGCTGGGTAGCCGAGATGAAAACAGGCGAAGGCAAAACCCTCGTCTCTACCCTTCCCGTCTATCTCAACGGACTCACCGGCAAAGGCGTCCACATCGTTACCGTCAACGATTACCTAGCCGCCCGCGACGCCGACTGGATGGGTGCCATCCACGGATGGCTCGGCCTCACTGTCGGGCTGGTGGTGCCCGGCAATCGCGACCACGAGCACAAACGCGCTCAATACGCCTGCGACATCACCTACGGCACCAACAACGAGCTCGGCTTTGATTACCTCCGCGACAACATGGTGCTCAGCGATGAGCACAAAGTCCAACGAGGTCACACCTATTGCATTGTGGATGAGGTCGACTCCATCTTGGTAGACGAAGCCCGCACACCACTCATCATCAGCGGACGCCTCGCCGAAGCCGCTCAGACCTACTACAAGTTCGCCTCGGTGGTGCGCGGACTTCACCGCGACGAGCACTACGAAGTAGACGAAGAAAAGCGCATAGTCGTGCCCACCGAAGCTGGTATACATGCCGTTGAAGCCGCCCTAGGCGTGACCAACCTGTATGACTGGTCGCAAGTCAACTATGTCCATCAGCTCAACGCCGCCCTGCGAGCCAAAGAGCTGTATCTGCGCGACAAAGACTATGTGGTGCTAAAGGGAGAAGTCAAGATCGTAGACGAATTCACAGGCCGCATCTTGGAAGGACGCCGCTGGTCAGACGGCCTTCACCAAGCTGTGGAAGCCAAAGAAGGCGTGAGGATCAACGAAGAAAACCAGACCCTCGCCACCGTTACCCTCCAGAACTATTTCCGCCTCTACGACAAGCTCGCCGGCATGACAGGAACCGCCCAAACCGAAGCCGCCGAGCTGCACGGAACCTACGGACTGCATGTGGTGTCAATCCCCACCAACGAGGAAATCGTCCGAGCCGACCGCCCCGATGTGATCTATCGCACCGAAGACGCCAAATACGAAGCCGTGATAGACGACATAGCCGAGCGCAACGCTGAAGGTCAGCCCGTGCTGGTGGGCACCATCTCGGTTGAGAAATCTGAAAAACTCTCGGTCATGCTGGCCCGCCAAGGCATCAAACACGAAGTGCTAAACGCCAAACAGCACTTCAGAGAAGCCGATATCATTGCCCTAGCAGGCAAACCCGGAGCAGTCACCGTAGCCACCAATATGGCAGGTAGAGGAGTCGACATCATCTTGGGTGGCAGTGCTGAGATCATGGCTCGCAAGGAAGTCACAGCCGAGGGCTTAGACCCTGAAACTGAAGACGGCCAAGCCCGCTACGCCGACCTGTTTGAAAAATTCACACCGATGTGCGAAACCGAAGGCGAAGCAGTGCGACAGGCGGGCGGTTTGTATGTGCTCGGCACCGAACGCCACGAGAGCCGCCGTATAGACAACCAGCTAAGAGGTCGCTCGGGACGTCAAGGCGACCCCGGCGAAAGCCGTTTTTACCTCTCGTTGGAAGATGAGCTGATGCGTATCTTTGCCACAGGCGCGATGAACTGGGTGATGAGCAGATCTATGGAAGACGATGTGCCGATTGAATCCAAGATGGTTTCAAAAGCTGTGGAACGGGCGCAAGGCACAGTGGAGCAACGCAATGCCGAAACCCGCAAGAATGTGCTCAAATACGACGAAGTAATGAACCAGCAACGCAAAGTCATCTATTCACGCCGCGACCAAATCCTAGCTGGTGCCGATATGAGTGCCGAAGCTGAAGAATACCTCACCGAAGCTATAGAAAGCGAAATCGCAGCCTATTGTGGCGAAGCCGACCTAGCCGAATGGGATGTCGTTGGACTCCACACAGAAATCAAGTCGCTGTGGCCCACGAAGTTGGAAGAAGCTGACCTGACTCAAGCTGTGAGCATCCCAGAGATGCAGCAAATCCTCATGGAAGATGCCCGCCAGCACTACCAAGAGCGAGTGGAAGAGATAGGTGCCGAGCAGTTCGCAGCTGTGGAGCGAGAAGTTATGCTACGCATCATAGATCAACGTTGGCGTGACCACCTCTACGATATGGACTACCTCAAAGAGGGCATCCACCTGCGAGCGATGGGCCAGAAAGACCCGCTCACCGAATGGCAGAGAGAAGGCTTTGACATGTTCGGACAGATGATGCGAGAAACCGCCCGCGACTATGTGCGAACCGTAATGCATGTGAGCCTCGAACCTCAGCCCGGCTTCGTAGCACAAAAAGCAGGACGGCGAGGAGGTGGAGCTTCACAAAACGGACATCAGGGGGGTCCGAACGGTGTCGTTACGCCCAACCTGATAGGGCTTCAAGAAACTGCGCCAGATATTTCAGAATCAGAGTTGGCTCAGGTGGGTGCTGCCGCACGCGCGTCAGCCAGCCAAGCTACTTCCGAGTCTGTTGCTTCCCAGTCTGGCGTTCCTATGCCCCCTGACGGTCCCAGGGTTATAGAAGAACACGAAGGCACCTACCGCAAGAGCGAGTGGGATAGCACTCCTCGCAACGCCTTGTGCCCGTGCGGGTCGGGGCGCAAATTCAAGCAGTGCCACGGCCGCTAGGGTAGCTCTGCCAAACCAGTCATGGATCTCATCGATCTTCGCCAGCGTGTAGAGGAAGCAGCGAGCTATCTCCACATCGCCGACCTCCGCACTCGCCGCATCGAACTAGAAGAGGTAGCCGGCAAGCCTGACCTCTGGGACGACCTCAACACTGCCCGTGCCGTGACTAAAGAGCTAGCAGACATCACCGATGACATCAACACCTACGACACTTTGCTGAAATCTCTGGAAGAAGCCGAAACTCTGAACGAGCTAGCCGAAGACGAAGAAGACGAAACCGTCCGCCAAGAGCTTGAACAAGAGCTGCAAGAAGCTACCACTTCTCTCACCAGCGAGTTAGATCATCTAGATCTGCGCTCGCTTCTCTCAGGCGAATATGACGAGCGCGACGCAGTCTGTCAAATCCAATCGGGCGAAGGTGGGACCGATGCTCAAGACTGGGCCGAGATGCTGTTGCGCATGTACATCCGCTGGGCTGAGCGTCAAGGTTTTACTATAGAAATCGTGTCGTTGCGAGAAGGCCAAGAGGCGGGTATCACCTCGGCTGAGTTCTTGGTGCGAGGTCGCTACGCCTACGGAAATCTCCAGAGCGAGCACGGCATCCACCGCCTGGTGCGCATCTCGCCGTTCAACAAAGAGGGCAAACGTCACACAGCATTTAGCGGCATGAATGTGGTGCCGTTCTTTGAAGACATAAGAAACGAAGTTGAGATTGATGAAGCCGATTTGCGAATAGACACCTATCGCTCTTCTGGCGCGGGCGGCCAGCATGTGAATGTGACCGACTCGGCAGTGCGCATCACGCATTTGCCCACAGGCATCGTCACTTCATGTCAGAACGAGCGTAGTCAGCATCAGAACAAAGAGCAAGCTATGGAGATGCTGGCAGCCCGTCTGCTCGATTTAGAACGCCGTCGCCAACGTGAAGAAATCGCCGAGATAGCAGGTGAAGCTAAACGGGTGGGATTCGGCAGTCAGATTCGCTCATATGTGATGCATCCGTTTCAAATGGTGAAAGACCTCAGATCTGCCGAAGAAACATCTAATTTTGATTATGTGTTAGACGGTGGTATAGACAACTTCGTTGAGGCTTTTCTCCGCTGGCAGCGAGCTACGAAAACAGCCCCTGAACTGACTAAGTCAACCGCCTCTTAAAGCGAGCAAGGCAACACAGCAAGGCAACACAGCAAGGCAACAGAGTAAGGCAAACCGAGCAAAGCTACCGAGCAAGGCAAACCGATGATCCTATTTGAAGATGTCACCAAAACCTACAAAGGCGGCACAGCCGCACTCAATCACGTCTCTTGTGAGATTGGGAGAGGTGAGTTCGTGTTTATCGTAGGTCCTTCAGGTTCAGGCAAGTCGACCTTTCTACGTTTGATGACCCGCGAAGAAACCCCAGAGACGGGCGAAGTCCATGTGGGCGGCAAGAATGTGGTGGGGTTGTCTATGTCTCGCGTCCCCCATCTGCGCCGCGACATCGGCTGCATCTTCCAAGATTTCAAACTCCTCCCCAACAAAACAGTCACTCAAAATGTAGAGTTCGCCTTAGAGGTCATAGGTCGCCCCCGCTCTGTCATCCGCACGCAAGTTCCCGCCATCTTGGATTTGGTCGGGCTCAGCCACAAGGTGCGTAGCTATCCCTCTGAGCTGTCAGGAGGCGAACGCCAGAGGGTCTCCATCGCCAGAGCTTTCGTCAATAAGCCTCCTGTGCTACTGGCCGATGAGCCCACTGGTAACCTCGACCCAGCCACATCGGTAGGCATCATGCAGCTCCTGATGCGTATCAACCAGATAGGCACCACCGTGATTATGGCTACCCACGACAAAGGCATAGTAAATCAGATGAAACGCCGAGTCTTAGAGCTAGAAGACGGCAAACTAGTCCGCGATCAAGAGCGAGGCGTGTATGAATAGCAGCAGCTTTTAGCTATGTTCCATCGCCTCGGCTACCTGTTGCGGGAGACCGGCAACAATGTCTTGCGTAACACCACGCTCTTTCTTGCTACCTTCATAGCAGTGTGGGTGTCGCTCACGATGTTCGGCTCGGCTATCATCATGCGCACCGGAGTCAGCGAAGCCACCGGCCGCTGGAGCGACGATGTGCAGATAACTGTCTTTATGCTCGCCGACTCCACTGCCGACCAGCGAGCCGAGCTAGAGCGTTCCATAGATGCCAATCCTGAAATAGAACTCATCAGCTTCGTTACCCAAGAAGAGTCATACGAGCTACTTCAGGAAGCCTTTAGCGAAGATTCACCTGAGCTTTTGGAAGGTCTGACGCCCGCCGACTTGCCGCTGTCGTATCGTATTCGTCCGCTCACCAACGATGCCGATGTGGTGAGTGCTATTTCTGACAGTTTTCGCTCTAAGCCAGGGGTTAGATCGGTGGCAGACGCCCCGGAACTCTTGCGATCTATCGAGCGCAACTCACAACGCATCAGCACTATCTTGCTAATCGCCTCAATCGTGGTTCTCGTGGCGGCTGTGTTGCTCATCATCAACACCATCCGCACAGCAGCTTTCGCCCGCCGTGACGACATCGAAATAATGAAACTAGTGGGGGCGTCAAACTGGTATATCCGCACGCCGTTCGTGATTGAAGGCACTATTCAGGGGCTGATTGGCGCAGTACTGGCCATTCCTATGCTTTTCTTGCTAAACAACTTGCTCAAAGACTTCGTTAGTGACGAAAGCCTTGAGTTGTTGCAGGGTTTGCCTGTAGAAAATTCGTTTATCTGGAACACATCTATATGGGTGATGCTGCTCGGGGCTGGGATTGGGGCTATCGGTTCGCTTGTAGTAGTTGGCAAATATGTAGATGTCTAGTAGATGTCTGAGAGTAAATATGTAGATGTCCAAATATGTAGATGTCTAACAGGAGGTAGAAATGACCCATAAAGTGCAGGGCATCATCGCCCTCGAGAAGAATGCCCCAGTTAGTCTGGAGACGGTAATAGTGCCCGACCCAGGCCCCGGTGAAGTGCTAGTGGATGTTCAAGCCTGCGGAGTCTGCCACACCGATCTGCACTACCGCCAAGGCAACATCAACGATGATTTTCCGTTCTTGCTCGGCCACGAAGCGGCAGGCGTGATTGAGGCGGTTGGCGAAGGCGTGACCTCCGTTACGGTCGGCGACTTCGTGATATTGAACTGGCGGGCAGTGTGCGGCGGTTGCCGTGCGTGTGCTAGAGGGCGTCCGTGGTATTGCTTCGCCACTCACAACGCGCAGCAAAAGATGACGCTAGAAGACGGCACCGAGCTGTCGCCTGCTTTGGGCATCGGGGCGTTCGTAGAGAAGACTTTGGTAGCGGAGGGTCAAGCAACCAAGGTAAACCCCGAAGCTTCGCCTTTGGCGGCAGGGCTTCTGGGCTGTGGCGTGATGGCTGGACTAGGTGCTGCAATCAACACAGGGGGAGTAGGGCGAGGCGACTCTGTGGCAGTTTTCGGTTGCGGCGGGGTGGGCAATGCTGCGATTGCTGGTGCTGCACTGGCTGGGGCTACGACTATCATCGGCGTAGACATAGACGACAGAAAACTGGAATGGGCGCAAGGTTTCGGTGCGACTCATATCATCAATTCTCGCCAGATCGACCCCGTAGAGCGCATCCGTGAGCTGACCGACGGCAACGGCGTGGATGTGGCGATTGAAGCTATTGGCTTGCCAGAGACATACCAGCAGGCGTTTTTTGCGCGTGACTTGGCTGGCACAGTGGTTTTGGTGGGCGTTCCTGCTCCAGATATGAAAGTGGAGCTGCCATATATTGAGATATTCGGGCGGGGCGGGGCGTTGAAGTCGTCATGGTACGGCGATTGCTTGCCGAGCCGGGATTTTCCGATGCTGATAGATCTCTACATGGAAGGCAAGCTAGATTTGGACGGCTTCGTTAGCGAGACGATTGGCATCGGCGATGTGGAGGAAGCGTTTCACAAGATGGAGCGAGGCGAGGTGTTGCGGTCTGTGGTTGCGTTTTGAGCGATTTTTCTGTTGTGGTATTGGCGGCGGGGTTGGGGTCGCGATTTGGGGGCGATAAGCAGCTGGCAGAGATTGGGCCAAATGGCGAAAGCTTTTTGGATTACAACATTGCGGGGTGTATGGAAGCTGGGGTGAAGAATGTGGTGATGGTGGTGCGTAGCGACATCAAAGATGCAGTTGTGGCGCATGTGGCAAAACACCATGAAAGTGCCGAGAGTTTTACCTATGTGTGCCAAGACGAGTTCGGGCCGTCTCGTGCTAAGCCTTGGGGAACAGCTCATGCTGTTTTGGTAGCTAGAGAAGCGGTGCCGGGGGCGTTCATGGTGGTGAACGCCGATGACTACTATGCTGCTGAGACATTTCACATGCTGCGAGAGATTTTAGACATCGGTTTTGAGCATCAAGGCGGGTTGCTGGGGTTTCCGCTGGTTAATACTTTGCCCCCCGTTAATACTTTGCCTCCCAAAGGTGGCGTAACGCGAGGCATATGTAGAGTATCCGATGGTTATCTAACAGGCATAGACGAAACAAAAGGCGTTCACGCCACAGCAGAAGGCATTTTTGACGGAGACGGCCAAGAGCTTTCGCCTGATACCTTGGTTTCTTTGAACCTCTGGGGTTTTCCAGGTGCCTTTATGGAAAACCTGCAGCAATTCTGGAGCGACTTCCACACTCAACACGCCGACGATCCAGATGCCGAATGCCTACTCCCCGATGCCGTAGGCGCAACCATAGCCACAGGAGAGTTCGAATTCCGTGTCCGCCCCTGCGAATCCCGCTGGGTGGGCGTAACCTACGCCGACGATCTAGCAGCCGCCCAAGCAGCTTTCACCACCGGCCGCCCTGATTAGTGGCTAATTGGGTCAGGATGGAATTGATGGAGAGAGTGTTTGACAAGGTTGGGGGGTATGAGTTTTTTGTGGGGTTGGTGGATGGGTTTTATGAACGGGTGGAGGGGGATCCTGTTTTGCGACCGTTGTATCCGGAGGGGGAGGATGGGCTTAGGGCATCACGGGAGCATTTAGCTTTGTTTTTGTCGCAGTATTGGGGCGGGCCGCCCGTCTATAACGAGACACGAGGTGCACCTATGCTACGGGCACGACATTTGCCGTTTCGGATCGGGGTGGCCGAGCGGGACGCTTGGTTTGGGCATATGAAGGCTGCTGTGGAAGAATCTGGGGTGGCTGAGGAGATTGTCGCCGAACTGCTTGACTACTTCGACAAAGCAGCCACGCACCTCATCAATGACCACGATCTCAATATCGCGCCACCGGCCACCTGATTTCAGGGTGAGCTTTAGCAAAAACTAGTGAAGTCATCATTTCACGCGATAAGATTTGATGGTCGTTTGCCAATCTGCAACAAATCATCACAAAAGAAATCACCACAAAACCAAGCATCACAAAACCAAGCATCACAAAACCAAGCATCACGGAGACACAAGTGGATTTACTTGAATATCAAGGCAAAGGCTTTTTCGCCGAACACGCAATGCCCGTGCCCAAAGGCAAATACGCCGAAACAGTTGATGAAGCCGTAGCCGCCGCAGAAGAGCTAAGCTGTCCTGTGGTGGTGAAGGCTCAAGTTCACACGGGAGGACGAGGCAAAGCAGGAGGCGTAAAAGTAGCAGACAGCTTGGACGAAGTCCGCACCCACGCTGGCAACATCTTAGGGTTGGATATCAAAGGCCACATCGTAGAGCAGCTTTGGATTGAGCAGGCTTCCGACATCGCCGAAGAATACTACGCCAGCTTCACCTTAGATCGCTCAGAGCGCAAACACCTCGGCATGCTCTCGGCACAAGGCGGAGTCGAAATAGAAGAAGTCGCCGAACACGACCCAGACGCTATAGCAAAAATCTGGATAGACCCTGTCGACGGCCTCAGCCGTGAGCAATGCGCCGAATGGGTAGCTAAAGCTAAGCTCAACTCCACCGCCACAGAAGGCGCGATTGACATTCTCCTCAAGCTCTATGCAGCCTACGAAAATGGCGATGCCGACCTCGCGGAGATCAACCCGCTCATCCTCACAGGCTCAGGAGAGGTGATCGCCTTGGATGCGAAAGTCACCCTAGACGGCAACTCCACCTTCCGCCACGAAGACTATTCCGCCTACGATGCCACCCAACCTCGAGACGACCGCGAGCAAGCCGCTCACGCTAAAGGTCTGCAGTATGTGGGTTTGTCTGGCTCGGTAGGGGTGATCGCCAACGGCGCGGGGCTGGCGATGAGCACAGTGGATGTGGTGAATCAAGTGGGCGGGTCGCCTGCCAACTTCTTAGACATCGGCGGCGGTGCCAATGCCGATGTGATGGCCAGCGCGCTGGATGTTATCAACAACGATCCTGCGGTGAAGTCCATCTTCATCAATATCTTCGGCGGCATCACCCGGGGCGAAGAGATAGCCAAAGGTGTGATAGAAGCCATGCAGAGGGTGGAAATCCGCTCGCCTATAGTTATCCGTTTAGATGGCACCAACGCCCAAGAAGGCCGCGATCTCCTCCAGTCGCACCTCTCCGACAGGCTCATAATGTCGCCCACCATGCTTGATGCCGCCCACAAAGTCACCGAGTTGGCGGCGTGATATTGTCTTTCCAGATTGGTATAGGTTGCTTTTCTAGCTTGATTTTGTTCGAATTCTCTGTCTCCCCCCTTTTCCACCCAAACTAGAAGGCAATCCTTATGAGCATTTTCGTAGATGAGAATACCAAAGTCGTCTATCAGGGATTGACCGGCTCACAAGGCCGTTTCTACGGCTTGCTCAACCGCGACTACGGCACGAAAGTCGTAGCAGGCACCAACCCCAAGAAAGCCGGTACCGATGTAGACGGCATCCCCATCTATGCGACTGTCGGCGATGCCGTAGAAGCCACGGGAGCGACTGCCTCGTGCGTGTTCATCCCCGCCCCGGGTGTGAAGTCAGCCGTGCTGGACGCTGCTGAGGGCGGCGTGGATTTCATCGTGGTGATCACCGAAGGCGTGCCGATGCATGACGAAGCTTGGCTGTTCAACAAGCTCCAACGGGATTATCCCGATGTGCGTCTGCTAGGGCCGAACTGCCCCGGCATCATCAGCCCCGGTAAGTGCAATATCGGCATCACCGCAGGCCACATAGCCAAAGCGGGCGGCCCTGTGGGGATAGTCAGTCGCTCAGGCACGCTCACCTACCAAGCCCTCTACGAGCTGAAGCAAAACAACATCGGCTGCACCACCTGCGTAGGCATCGGCGGCGACCCCGTGCCCGGCACCAACTTCATAGACTGCCTAGCCGCCTTCGAAGCCGACCCAGAAACGAAAGCCGTGATGATGATAGGCGAAATCGGCGGAGCAGCAGAAGAAGAAGCTGCCGCATTCATCGGCGAGCATATGACAAAGCCAGTAGTCGCTTATGTGGCAGGTGTAACCGCTCCTGCCGGCAAGAAAATGGGCCACGCCGGGGCCATAGTAACCGGCAACAAAGGCACAGCCCAAGCCAAAATGTCAGCCCTGAAAGAAGCCGGCGTTCAAGTAGGCCTAAACCCCACCGAAGCCGGCGAGCTAATGGTAGAGGTGGTAGCTAAGCTCTAGCATCTCAGCAGAATACCAGGTGTGTATAGAGAGATTTTTTTGCCTCGGGCTAGTCCTAAGGGTTCATGAATCCGTATTCGCTTAGGCTCTGTTGAAGTTTGGGAATTCCGGTTTTTATGGTCTGGTAAAGCTCGATCAACAAAACGTTCTCATAAAAATGGACTATGCTCGTTCTTAGTTCCTTCAGCCACTCAAAGTCAATCTTGTTGTATCTGTTCCTGCCTGTTTGCGACACATAGGTTGCTGCCTCCCCAACTAACTCAACAGCTTTACCAACTCCTAATTCAAGAAAAACATCTCTGTTTGTATAAGTAAAAAACTCGTTGCGAGACCAATTTGACAATGGGGACAGTAGCGATACATAAGTAGCCATCATGTCTAAAAGCTGTTCATCACTCATGTCACGAGTGTGCATAGATAACCTTCGCTTCCCCCAAAATCTGCTGACGAAGGGAGGGGGAGGTTCTCCATGACGACAATCCAGCTTTCGTGATCATGTCGGTTTTGCGTCCTATAATATTACCTAACTCACCTTCTGCTCTGAAGTAGTCAGGCAACATCGGCTCGCGCCCTTCTTCAAATACGACCAACACATCAATATCACTAGTGTTGTCAAATGTGCCTTTTACCACTGATCCGAATAAGCTCATCTCAGTCACATGCCACTTGAGGCAGAAACTCTCAATGGCTTCCATCGGAAGTTGATGTCGTTGCTCTGACAGCGTGCTTGTGGTCACACTTCCATTATAGCTATACATGGATTCAGCAATGAGCAAGACAGTTTGCAGGCGGCTAAGCTTTCAAGCTGTATGACATTATTTTCGCAGCAATCTGAGCTTGCCAGCGATGGTAGTGGTGCTATGGAGGATGTTGATAATATTACCGACTGGTGTTTGGGTGAGTTTCAGACCCGCTACGACAACCCAGCTATCACCAAGGACGACATCTGGGAGTATCTTTATGGTGTGATGCATGCTCCTGATTGGCGTGAGAAATATGCTCATGATCTTCAGCGCAGCTTGCCTAGGGTGCCGCTTGCTGCTGACTTTGAGGCGTTTTGCGAAGCAGGTCGCCAGCTTATGGACTTACACATCAACTTTGAGACGGTGCCTGAGCATTCGCAGGTCGTCTGCTTTGTAGACGGCAGTGCGGACGAAGGCTTGAGCGATCCTGAAGCCTACAGAATCCAAGGCCGTATGCGCTGGGGCAGAAACCCCGAAACAAAAAAACGAGACGACTACACTGTCTTGGAAGTCAATTCTCGTTGTCTGCTTTCTTTCATTCCTATTGAGGCGCAAAACTATACAGTCTCAGGCAGATCGCCATTGGATTGGGCTATCGACAGCCTCCGCCACAAAGAAGATAAACCCTCTGGCATCACCGACAACCCCAACGGCTGGTATATCTGGGAAGATGAGCCGTTTAATCTTATTCGCCATCTCCGCAGGCTTGTATTTGTGAGCACTGAAAGTGCCCGCATCATCTCGCAGTTGCCACCGTCGCTGGCTGAGCAGAAATAGCCCCGCGCCCTACTTAAGCCCTGCCCTGAAACTCTCCCTATGCCTAACCTCCACGAAACTATTGAACGCCTGAAGGAAGGCGATCCGTCTTCTGCTGTTTTAGGTCGCAGGTTTGAAGTTTTTGTCCAGGATGTTTTCAAGCGGCATCCAGGCGAGTACGGCAAAGAGCGATTCGCCGAAGTGTGGCTGTGGCAAGAGTGGCCCGACCGTGAGAGCTACGGTTATAGCACCGACTACGGCATCGACATTGTTGCCAAGCAAACTGATGCCTACGGCGGCGGTCTGTGCGCCATCCAAGTAAAGTTCCGCAGCACCGGCGGTGAAGTTTCAACCCAAGAAGTCAGCAACTTCCTTTCTGCGGTAGGTGGAGCTTTCTCATCTTCGTTGCTTGTGGCGTCGGCACCGATTGCCGGCAAGGGTGTAGACAAAATCCGTAAAGCCTCACCTCGCTGCGAAATTCTCCATACTGCTGAGATGGACACTTGGGTAGATGACTGGGCTGATTACTTGAGGTCTCCTCAAGATTTTGAGATACCGCCTCCGCCGAAGCACGAACTTTACGATTTCCAGAGGGATGCTGTGCGAGATGTGGTCAAAAAACTCTCAGACTCTGATCGCGGTAAGTTGATCTTGCCGTGTGGCACAGGCAAGTCGTTCGTGGCACTTCGCATCGCCGAAGAACTTGCCGGCAGAGGCGGGCGGGTGCTCTATCTCGTGCCCAACATCGCCCTTGTGGGCCAGACGATGCGCGAGTGGTCGGCGCAACGCAGCATCACGTTGCAATACTTAGGTGTCTGTTCTGACTCTACGGCTGGTCGTAAGGCTTCTGAGCGGGCCGATACAGCTGACGATCTCACCGAGCTAGCTATACCTGTTACTACTGACCCGGTAAAAATCCGGAAGCAAATCACAGAGCCTGTGGCAGATGGTGTGATGCAGGTGGTATTTAGCACGTATCATTCTTCGCCGAAAGTCAAAGAGGCTATGGAGGCTGGTGGTGAGTTTGATCTGATTATCTGTGATGAGGCGCACAGAACCACTGGCATAGACAAAGGCACTGGCACCGACAAAATAGAAGGCTATGAGTCGTACTACCAGATAGTCCATCACGACCGCCACATCTCAGCCAAACGGCGGCTTTATATGACTGCTACTCCTAGAGTGTTCGCTGAGCGCGCTAGGAAAGATCTAGCCGAAGGCGAAGACCCCGACTGCTACGACATGAATGATGAGAGCGTCTACGGTGAAGAGATCTATCGGATGTCGTTCGGCGAGGCGGTGGAGGCTGGGCATCTGACTGAGTATGAAGTGCTGGTGATAACCGCGAGCCAAGAAGCGTATCTGCAATCCATCGGGGGGGGGTCCCACGAATTGATATTCGGGGAAGACTCCGAGACTTCCCTCAACGATGCTGTAAAACTCGCAGGCTGCTGGGACGCCCTGGCATCTCCTTTGACCACCGAAATCTCCGAATGGTTGCCGGGGCAAATACATGAGGAAGGTGGTGAGCCTTCTCGCTCAGCCATCGGTTTCACTAACAGGGTTGCTACCAGCCAGTTCGTAGCCGAAAAGTGGGAGACAGTCGCCAAGAGCATCGCAAGCAAGGCGGCTGATCCCAAATTTAAACCTGAGGCAGTCATGCAGACGGGGCCAAGTGGGGAACAAATCCGCAC
Organism: uncultured Acidimicrobiales bacterium; assembly: GCA_958295755.1. Classification (GTDB taxonomy): domain Bacteria; phylum Actinomycetota; class Acidimicrobiia; order Acidimicrobiales; family Hopanoidiivorantaceae; genus Hopanoidiivorans. The sequence continues at coordinate 282,571 of OY282367.1, forward strand.
AATAGGGGAAATCGATTACCCAGATTTCTCAGTTAGCAAAGCTCCCCGTAGTGCTTTTTTGCGTATAGAAGTTGGCCATGTGGACGGCACCACTCCTGCTGCTGAGCGAGTGAAACACCTCAGACGACTAGAACAAGACCGATACGCGGCAGACATCTGTCAAATCATAACTAATGCTCGTGTGCTCTCCGAAGGTGTGAATGTGCCGAGTTTGGACGCTGTGTTATTCCTAGACCCTCGCAGCAGCCAGATAGACATCACCCAGCAAGTTGGCCGTGTGATGCGCCGCGCCCCCGGCAAAGACAAGGGCTACATAGTCATCCCGGTAGTCGTGCCCGAAGACGCCGACCCACGCGAGCAACTACAAGCCAGCGATTGGAGCACCGTGTGGCAGGTGGTGAAAGCCCTGCGCTCACACGATGAGAGGCTCAACTACTACATCAACCAGCCCGATGCTTGGGCGCAGAACGCTCCTTTCTCGGTGCGAGCAGCAAGGCTGGGCGAACCCGAGGGGGATCCCAAAAAACAGCAAGAAACATACAGACAGCTCCATCTGGAACTCAGCCGTGAGATCGCTTCCAAAGTGGTAGAAATGTGTGGCGACCGGCAAACATATCCCACTTGGGGCCGCCGGGCAGCCGAGGTTTGCGCTCAAATTCAAAAGCGGGTTGAATATCTAACCAGCGAGGGTGGTCTTTGCGAAGACGCTTTTGTGAAGTTCCTTGAGGGAATCCGAGCGTCAGTGCGCGGCGAGGTTGAAGTAGCAGCAGCACAGCAGATGATCGCCCAGCACATCGTGACTATCCCCGTGTTCGACGCCATGCTAGGCAAAAACGAGTTCTCTCAGCACAATCCCGTGAGCAAAGAGATAGAGCGACTGCTAGTTGAGTTCAAAGCCAAAGGCGTGAGCTTCAGCGGCGAAATCAAGCCTCTCACCCGCGCCTATCAAAACATGAGCGAAGCATTTGAAGGAGCAGTAGAAGGCTCAGCCCGGCTAGACATCTTGCGCCAGATATATGACGGCTTCTTCAAAGAAGCAATGCAAGACGAAGTAAAACGGCTAGGGATTGTCTATACCCCCGTAGAGATAGTAGATTTCATGGTCCGCTCCGCCGCTGCCATCTGCCAAAAAGAGTTCGGCAGAAGCCTCAGTGATGAAAATGTGCACATTCTGGACCCTTTCTGCGGGACCGGCACTTTCTTGACACAGCTGTTAGAACTGCGGGACGGCAATGGTGAATACATCATCGGAGACGAAGACCTAGACAGGAAATACCATCACGAACTACACGCCAACGAACTAGTGCTACTGGCATATTACATAGCTGCTCTGAAGATAGAAGAAGCGAAGCACATGAGAGGTCTTGAAGCTAGCAAAAATATTGGCTACCAGCCATTTGATGGGATTTTATTGACTGACACTTTTCTAAATCCACCAGAGCAGGCTTCGTTCACAGATTATCTTGGCGAAAACATCCAAGGGCGTCTCAGACAAGACCAGATCCCTATGACAATAATTTTCAGTAATCCTCCTTGGTCTTCGGGGCAGAAATCTTCAGGTGATGATAATCCAAACATTGAGTACGAGGAGATTTCAAATAGAATTAATGCCACCTATGGAGTTAAACAGTATGAAATCACTGGGAAACCCAAAGGTGGCAATGCCTTTGGCAACCTATATTTAAAAGCCTTGAGGTGGGCAACAGACAGGATACTTCCCACCGAAGATAGAGACGATAACCCCGCAATTATAGGGCTAGTCCATCCGAACTCTTTGACAGATGCAACATCACTGGCTGGAGTTCGCGCAACGATGCGAGAAGAATTCTCTGACATCTATGTGGTGAACCTGCGAGGTAATGCCTACAAAGCAGGTGAAGAATTCCGAAAAGAAGGTGACAAGATTTTTGGTGCAGGTTCCCGCAATGGGGTGCAGATAACCTTTCTAGTCCGCAATCCCAGCAAAGATCTGTCTGAAGCAGCCACTTTGCACTATGCCCAAGTGCCCGACAGGATGAGTTTGGAACAAAAATTCAGATGGCTCAGAGACTTGGATGATATAACAAATTCTAAATTAGAAGAAGTACCGCTGAATCCTCAACACGATTGGGTAAATATTAGCGATGGAACATATGAAAATCTAATGCCAGTATGCGATAGCGATCGCAAGAATCCTAATGTTTTTGCAACAAAGCATGCAAATGGCGTAGCAACAGCCTGTGATGTTTATGTGTATTCATTCAGTAGGCGTGCTCTCGAGGAAAAAATTCAAAACTTAATTGAAGTTTACAACGAAGCTTTAGATGATGTGGACTGCGGTTTAGCGACCATAGAGACAGCCACTCAGAACACCCAACTAGAAGCCATCAAATGGACCGAAACCCTTAAGAGCTCTTTCAAGCGACGTGAACAAATTGAGTTTGACCCTAATCGAATGCGCGAAGTTTTGTATCGTCCTTTCACAAAACTTTGGCTCTACGAAGACGACCGTATTCTGTCTCGTGTGAAAACTATTCTATCTATATTCCCCAGAGATGCGGATGTCGAAGCTTTCGAAGTCACAGGGGGCTCAAATAATAGTAGCCCTGACAGTCTGATGGCTGTTGATGGTATTTCAGATTTGAATAGTATAGGACCGGGACGGGGGGGGGTCGCGTCATTGCAAGACGGCGATTCTCACAACCAGCGGCAGCAACATGATTTTCCAGACACTCGCGACGAACCTGCTGACCGATCTAGCGGCGATCAAGGGATCCCAACAGACCAGGGTGATACCGCGAGCAAAATAGGCGGGGGGGGGGGTGCCTGCAAAGACATTCTCAGAACAACAATTCTCGTCAGGTGCGACAACCAACTCCCATTCACAACCTTCGCGACCAGCACTCTCCCAGACCTCCACATCACCGGACGCCCAACCCGCAACCTCCCCAGATATCAATTCTGATAACGACCCCGTCAAGCGTGGCGAAAGTGACGGTACTGGCATCAGTAGTTCTAGCGGACCTTCACTGCCTGTCGGGGATAAACGCAGCAAGAGCGATACCGAGAATCAAGAAATAGACGGGGGGGGGGTGCCTGCAAAGCCATTCTCATCACAACCCCATCCAACAAGGCAATCTTCGGAATTCTCGCGAGCAGAATTCTCGGAGACCTCTGCGCAGTCGGAACTCAACAAGCCAGCCGAGCAATCTCAAGAAAACGATCATTCTGACAGGCCCCTCCAACATGGCACTCTTCGGAACCCTAGCCACCCTCCAGCTTCCCGACCTTCACTCTATGGCAGCCGGCCAGCAGACCAGGGTGATCCCCCGAGCGAAATAGACGGGGGGGGGGTGCCGTTGCCAAGCAATTTGGGTGGCATGTCCTTCCAACACCAGCGTCTTCACGACACTCGCGACCAACATCCCCGGCGATCTCAAAGCAGCTGGAATCAACCAAGCCAACCGAGCCATCTCCAGAACCAAACAAATCGCCCCAGCATCCTAATCAACCAAACTCAGCAGCTCCCCTTCACAACCTTAGCAACCAATCAACTATTCGACCTCTGCGCCACCGGTCGCCAAACCCGCGCCGCACCCCGACGCCTAATAGAAAGCGGTTGTTAAGTCGGCTCGACTGGTGCGAGATCTAGAGCTTTATCTCGAAAGGGTTTCAAATCCTCAGAGAAGAACTTGTTATATCTCTCCCCGTCTATCTGCTGATATTGGTCGTAATGCGAAGCTAGGTCGGATGTCTCCTCAATCCACATCAGGGTTTGCTGTGAAAAGTTTCGCCTGCCAGCAGGGCTCAACCCCCGCACAGCATTGCCCAATCGGATGATAGGAAGAAGTGAAGCATAGTAAGTCTTGCGACAACTCCAGTCGGGGGTCTCTATTAGCAATTCTGGATGATCTTCACCGCAATCAATGAGATCATTAGCATATTTGAGAATATCAATAAAAAAAACTGCATCACTGTGATCTGTCATGTTACATAACCTCCTAACAACATCCTTACCGGCAGCCAGCCAATCTTCATAAGAGTGGAAGTGACTGACACTCTGCATTACCTCAAGCCCCAGATGCAGAGCGTCTTGCATGCGGATTTCCCGCTCATCCATAAATCTTGACGGCTCCTTCCAGTATATATTTTCGCAGTAGCCAGTTGTGGCTCTCTCGCAAAGCGTCCATATCCACCAAGTCCACTTCCCGTCCGAATACAGAACTCAAAGCTTCGTCCCTGTCCACAACGAGCTCGATCTCTGCAGGCAAATTCCTCCCACGCTGGTACTGAACCAGCACATCCACATCGCTGTCAATGGCAAAATCACCACGGGCCATCGACCCGAAGACCCACATCTCAGCCACCCCCCACTCAGAGCAGAAGTGGGTCAGAGCGTCAGTGTCGTAGCATAGCTCGTTCTCCATAAGCTTTAGGATAGTAGCGTCTGTAGGAGACTAAACAGAATCTGTCCAATGACAACCTAGCTATCACCAAAGATGACATCAGGGAGTCATGCCTTCAGGTAGTCGCTCAAAACTGGGCGTGGCATCGACTCGTCAAAAAGTAGTAAGACTATTTCTGGTTGGTGGCATGAACATTGGTGGCATGGGCTATGGCCTCCCGCAATGTGGAGATTATGTCATTGTGGTCTATCCAAGGGAAATCTGTTTCGAATTCTGATAGAGGCGACCCGCCGATGAAGTAGTCGGTCAGCACATAAAATGGTACGCGAGTGCCTGGAAAGCACGGAGACCCGCCCATGCGTTCAGGATCTATAGAGAGTGAGCTGTACTTCATTTGTTTTAGTTCGTCGAGGGCGGTTTCCACATCTTCTCGTTCAACTTCAGGATGCTCCGCTAAGAAGTCGTCTAGTGTCGCCTGTGCGATAATTGCCTCTATTACGGCAGACAGTGGCACATGGGTGTCATGAAAGCAAGGCGTGCCGCCTAGAATTTCTGGAGTTGAAACTAGTTGGTGTGTCATTTTCTATGGTCGTGCAGAGAGACTGTGGAAATAGTTATTCTGTCATTCTAGTAGCCCTTGCTAGCAGAAAAGAAAAGTATTTGACAAGCGGCTAGGCTTTCTAGCCGTATGACATTATTTTCTCAGCAATCTGAACTTGCCAGCGTCGGAATTCTCAGGACCAGAACCCTGGGAGATCTTGTCGCACTCGGACCCCCAAGAGTTTTCCCCAAGTTCCTCAGCAAAGACTAGCTCACTAAGTCCTAATTTTTAAGGGATTTTAATTCGTTGATGTATTTCTTCCATCTAGTGGTGTCTTCTGTTTCTTGATTGCCTTTGAAAAAAATTTGAATAAAATCTACTAGTTCGTCATTTTCAAAATAGGCATAAACTATACGAAATGGTGACTTCTTAACTGAAAAACTTGCCATACGAGTTTTGATTATACAAATTCCGTCCTCCTCATGCAGGATGGAAGTGTTTTTGTTCCTAGCAGTGCGAGGTTGCTTTAATCTGTAATTTACGAACTCCTTGAGTTTCAAGAAGTCACTCGGTAGAGTCCGATATTTTCTTGCCAGCTTTTCGAAATCTCTAGTAAAGAGAGTATATTCCTCTTTAAAGTTCATCATATTCTGCTACAGATGTATCTTCGTTCCGATAGCGAGCGTCTCTGTAGTCGAGAATATCACCGTCATTTGCGATTATCCAAGGGTAATCTGAGTGCGAATAGTCTGAAATTTTTGTAGCATTCATATCAGAAAACCGATCAAGTGTCCAATCTATATGAGCTATATCATCAGCAGAGAGCTGGTCCATATTGGGGTCGCGAAGGGAGCGGAAACACCTTTGCTCATACGATCCTCTTGGCTCTATCCAATGTTCTACTTCGTTGTTCACCACCATCTCATGCAAGACTTCATCAAGGTTGACCATCGTAGGTCCAAAGTGATTCTTTTTGTATTGCCCACCAAGAAAATATTCTTCGTGAATCTCGTAGTAATCGAAATCCATGAAATACAAGAGTTTATGCAAGACGGTTTCGCCCACATTAGGCTTATCGGCTGTTGCTCGTAGAACATAGAGCAAAACCTCTTTGAGTTTGGCTACATCTTGCAGCGTGGTCATTGGCACACCTCCTCTCTGCCCTCCATTATAACACTCATGGTTGCAAATGTCAGCACATTATGCCTTGAGGGTATGAAGAGGAACTCTAGTCCATACAGCCGCTCAGAGGGGGGGGGAGGATCAGGGGGGGGGCTTGGAGAGAGCGATGGGAGGGGAATCTGCTGATGCACTCGGTGTGGCTACGGCGCGGCTGTGGTAGCTGGAGGAAGCGATAGAGGCGAGAGTTTTGTGATGTTGGTTGAAGTTGTGCGGGTTAATACCATAGCCTGTGGATGTGGAGGAATCTGAATCTCAGGCTGACAAGGCTGAGGCTGGAACAACTCAGACGGGTGAGTCACAAATGAGCGGGAAGGCTCAGGCGGGCGAATCTCAGGATGGGAAGTCTCAGATGGGGAAGGCACAGGTGGGCGAATCTGAGGCTGGGAAGGCTGTGCCGAAGACGCAGGTTCCTTGGCGGGCTTTGACATTTGCTGTGGTTGCTGTGGTGGTGGGGCTGGGGGCGGGGTTTTTGATGTTGCAGCTGGCTGACAGCGGGGGAGTGGATGTGCGGCTCGGAGATGCCGAGTTCAGTGCAGGTGCGGCTCAGCAGTTGAGCGAAGATATCGCTGAAAGGGGGCCTATTCTCTACCCCGACCCGAGAGGTTCAAGCCGCCATATCTATATACAGCATCAAGGCGAAGACTTTACTAGAGGCTGGCTGGCTTTTGAACCGCATTGGCCAGGCACGCCGAGAGAGTGCATTCTGGCGTGGGAAGCCGTGTCTGGCCAATTTGTGCCACCTGATAACCTACCCTGTGAAAGCTTGCCTCGAGCCGAGGCAGATGGGACGGCGGTGGTTGATTCGGCTGGGATGGAGTCGACCGCGATAGCTGAGACAGATGCTGAAGAAAGCGACTTGGTTTACGACAGGGAAGGAGCTGCTGGGGCGATAGAAACTGAAGAAACCTCAGAAACTAATATCCCCAATACTGCTATTTCAGAAGCAACTCGACTGCCGCAACATCGCATCGCTGTCACACCCAGTGGCAGAGTGATCGTTACCTTACAGCGCGACGGTGGTTAGAAGCAAGCACGCTTGTCAAACTTTCTCAATAGGGGCAACATTAGCCAAGAGACGTTTCTGCCCAACAGAGGGGAAATCCACGACTATCTCCTCCGACTCGCCGCCGCCGATGACTTCCAAGATGGTACCGCCCCCCCAGCGTGTGTGGGAGATTTTGTCGTTGACTTTGTATTTGGCAGGCTGACTGGGTTTCGGTGCTGCCGATTTGAAAGCAATAGAGGAAGCAGGACGTGAAGAGATCTTGGTGTTTCCCCCTCCGCCAGCTTTAGTATCTCTTTCATTGGCAAAACCTTTATCGCCATCTGAATTTCCAGCCCCTAAAGCACTTCTCGACATAGAACGCCCAGCTGCAACCTCGGATCCACCACCAAACTCGTCGCTTGCCTCCGGCTCATCAGCATCAAACACGCCCGCTTCATCCAAGAATCTGCTGGGAAAGTTGTAGCTCATGTCGCCGAAGGTCATGCGGCTGGCCGACCACGAAAGCATTAGCTGGTCTTTCGCCCTAGTCATCGCCACATAAGCCAGACGCCGCTCCTCTTCCATCTCTTCAGGTTCATCCATAGAAAACTTGTGGGGGAACACGCCCTCTTCCAAGCCGATCACGAACACGAACGGGAACTCCAACCCTTTTGCCGCATGAACCGTCATCAACGATACACGATGGTCTTCCATGTAGCTGAAACCATCATCCACATCGTCATTGCGGGTAACCAGCGCGGTGAAATCTACGAAGTCTTCAACAGTTTCATAGCCCTCCGTCAAGTCGGCCAGCTGCTGTAGGTTTTCCAGCCGCCCCTGCGCCTCAGAAATCATATAATGCTTCAAGTCCTCATCGACTTGACGGCGCAAATCACCTAGATAGCCGCTCTCCTCTAGTAATAGATTGAGCACCATAGTCGGCCCCATATCAAAACTGCCCCTCACCAAGTCGCACAGCGCAACAAACTCCTCTATGCCTTTGCGAGCCCTCTCCGACACGCCCACCTCGTGAGCTCGCCGCAAAGCCTCGCCGAAGGGCAGATGCTCCCAGCTGGCAAACGTGGCGAGCTTGGCGACGGTCTGGCTACCCACGCCACGCTTGGGAATGTTGATCACACGGGCGATGCTCTGCTGGTCGCGAGGATTCACCACAGCCCGCAGATAAGCAATCGCATCGCGTATCTCCATCCGCTCAAAAAAGCTGGTGCCGCCCACCACCTTGTGAGGAATGTCAAACCGTGTCAGAATGTCTTCTAGTAGCACGCTTTGAGCATTGGTGCGATACAGCACAGCGAAATCGTCGGCTGTGAGACTCGGGTCGCTCTGCAAAGCGGTAGCAATACGTTTGGCCACCCAGTATGCCTCATCTCGGTCGCTCTCAGCAGCATATGTCAACACCTTCCGCCCGCCGTGGGCCGTCTGACGATGCGCCCGCAAGACCTTGCGAGCACGATGCGGATTGTGGGCGATAACCTTGTTGGCAGTATCCAAAATATTTTGAGTTGAGCGGTAGTTTTCTTCCAAGAGCACGGTCTTGACATTGGCGAGTTTGCTCTCAAGCTGGCCAATGTTGCTGATGTCGGCACCTCTGAAGCGATAGATCGACTGGTCGGCATCGCCCACCACACAAATATTGCCTCGCTTGTCGCAAAGCTGCAAGATGATACTGTTTTGCGCTGCGTTCGTGTCTTGATATTCGTCCACCAAGATGTGCTGAAACTTGTTCTGATGCCACTCCAACACATCGGGATGCTGACGGAACAACTCGTGCGTTTTTACCAGCAAATCGTCAAAATCCATCGCCCCGGCACCTTCAAGCTGCTGCTGATACATGCGATAGACGGTGGTAACTTGGGCAGGATCGAAGACGCCACGCTCTCCGGCAACCTCGGCGAACTTATCGGGCGAGAGTAAATCGTTCTTGGCTTTGCTGATCGGATTTCGGAAGCGATTCACAGGTAGTCGCTTGGGGTCGATCCCTAGCTCTCTGAGCACATACTTAAAAACCCGTGAGGAATCTCCCGTGTCGTAGATGGAAAACTGCTCGGGATAGCCGAGCTTCGGGGCGTGACGGCGAAGAATCCGCGCACATGCCGAGTGAAAAGTGGAGACCCACATCCCGCTGATCTCAGCCTTGTCCAAAGTAACTGGGGCAGTGGTGTCTTCGCCTGTGCCACCCCCAGCATCCCACATATTTTGAGTGCTTCTATTTTCAGTGCTGTCATATCTGCCTATGCCATCTCTGTCGCCCAGCAGCTCAGCTACCCGCTTTTTCATCTCGTTGGCGGCTTTGTTGGTGAAGGTGATGGCGAGAATCCGATAGTGCGGTACCCCCATTTCACCAATGAGGTAAGCGATCCGTCGTGTAATCACACGGGTCTTTCCCGACCCGGCTCCAGCCACCACGAGCAACGGTCCTTCGCCGTGCTTCACAGCTTCTTGTTGCTGCGGGTTGAGGTCGGTAAGCAGATGCGACATCTGAGTCATCGGGATACTCGGAGGCAAGGCATTTTTTTAGTGTAATGCTGTGGCACTGCATGGCTTGGAATGTGGCATTTGGTAGCCTGCATATTGTGACCGAAGAGAAGCTACTAGATGAAGCTACACCCGCGGAGGCTGATGAGGAGGGGGCAGAAGCAGAAAAAGCAGCTACCGAAAAAGCTGAAGTAGACGAGGGTGCGAGTGAGGAGGCAGAAGTGGTTGAGGGGGCAGAAGCAAGCGAAGGGGTAGAAGCAAGCGAAGAGTCTGAAGCTGACGAGAGTGCAGAAGCAGTCAAGGGCAAGCCAGTTGATAAATTCCGAAACGGCAACATAGTCATCGGCACAGTTATAAATGTCAATTTCCAGCAAGCCGAAATCGACCTAGGCGAAGGCGAAATCGGTGTGCTCAGTAGCCGACATTATGCCGCCGGGCTGATGGTCGACCTCACAGGTGAGATTAAAGTCGGCGACGAAGTAGAGGCAGCCGTGCTCATAAGAGCCGACCACAACAATCGGGTGGTGCTCTCGCGCACATGGGCCCGCTCGCAGCGAGCTTGGAAAAAGATAATGGAAGCCAAGCAGTCCAACACAGTCATTGAAGCGGTGATCGTGGAAGCCGTGAAAGGTGGCTTCAGCGTGGAAATAGATGACGCTAGAGGCTTCTTGCCTAGTTCGTTGGTGGTGCGCTCAGAGTTGGCCGCAGGCGAAGCAGTGCCTGACGAAGCAGTGCCTGATGTCTCAGAGCCTGAAAACTCAGAACCTGAAGAAGCTGAGCCTGAAGAAGCTGAGCCTGAAGAAGCGGAGTCTGATGTCTCAGAGCCTGAAAACTCAGAACCTGAAGCACTAGATACTGAAGAAGCTGAACCTGAAGAAGCAGAACCTGAAGAAGCGGAGCCTGACGAAGCAGAGCCAGCAGAAGCTGAACCTGCAGAATCCAGCCCCGACATTAGCCACACCTCAGACAAATTCTTAGGGCAGATAGTCAAATGCAAAGTCATAGAAGCCAATCCTGAAAAAAGTCGTTATGTGCTTTCACACAAAGCCGCCGTTCGCACCGAACAGCGCATGAAAGAAAAAGAGCGCGTAGCTAGTTTAGAGAAGGGCACCATTGTCTCAGGCAAAGTTGTGGCACTAGAAGACTATGGAGCTTTCATAGACATCGGCGGTGCCAGAGGGCTACTCCACCGCACGGAGATGGCATGGAACCACCCTGCTGAGCCGGGAGAAATCCTGCAGATGGGAGAAAGCGTCTTTTGTCAAATTGTCAAGATAAATAAAGAGAAGGCGCAAGTGGGCCTGTCGTTGCGCTTGGGCGAAAACCCTATTGGTGAGATTTCTGTGGGACAGCGGCTCACGGGCAAAGTAGATCGCCTGGCCTATGCTGGTGCGCTGGTCGCCTTGGATATCCCCGACCATAAAGTGCCGGACTCCCCTGAAGTGACAGACTCCCAAGAAGAAGACGAAGAAGGCAGCGACAAGACCGATGTCACAGATGATGTCACAGATAATGAAACCTCTGCGGCTACTGCACCCACTTCGCCCAAGTGCTCACTTCACGGTTTCGTGCATGTGAGTGAGATGTCGGAATACCCTCTTCGCCGTCCGCAGAGGGTGGTGCTGCCCGGCGACAAGGTGGCAGTGAAAGTCATAGAAGTGCAACGCAAGCAACGTCGCATAGGTCTGTCGATCATAGATGCCATAGTTCCTGATGAGCTGGCTTCAAATGGGCTAGCTTCGGATGAGCCAGTTCCAGTTGAGCCAGTTCCAGATGAACCAGTTCCAGATGAGCCAGTTTCAGATGAGCCAGTTTCAGATGAGCTGCCGGAAGAGTCCCAACCTGGCGATGAAGAAGCCTCGGTAGATGTTCTTACAGATGAAGTTTTTGTTGCCGAAGAATCTAGTGAAGAAGCCAGTGAAGAAGTCAGCGAAGAAGCCAATGAAGAAAGTTCACCGGATAAGGGTGGGGAAAAATAAAATTTCTAGCTTGTCCGAAACCCTTCGGCGGCGACCACAACTTACTACGCCAACCGGTGGGGAAAAATAAAATTTCTAGCTTCTACTCCCACTCAATAGTGCCGGGGGGTTTTGAGGTTATGTCGTAGGCCACTCTATTCACCTGCGGCACTTCGTTGATGATGCGGCTCGACATCGTAGCTAGCACCTCAGGCGGAAGCCGTGCCCAGTCGGCTGTCATAGCGTCTTCGCTGGTTACCGCACGGATCACAATCAGGTGGGCATAGGTGCGCTCATCGCCCATCACGCCAACTGTGTGCACATCTGGCAACACAGCAAAATACTGCCAAACATCAGCGTCGGCACGGGCGATTTCTTCACGCACGATGGCGTCTGCCTCTTGCAAAAGAGCGACTGCCTCGGGCGTTACTTCGCCAATAACCCTAACGGCTAGCCCCGGCCCCGGAAACGGCTGACGTTGGACGATCTCATCAGGCAAGCCGAGCGACCTGCCCACCTGTCGCACTTCGTCCTTAAATAGGCGCACCAGAGGCTCTACTAACTCAAACTCCAAATCTTCAGGCAGGCCACCCACATTGTGATGACTTTTGATTTTGGCGGCGTGCCCAGTGCCAGATTCAATCACATCTGGATACAACGTGCCCTGCACCAAAAACTCAGCATCGCCCACCTCAGAAGCCGCCTCTTCAAAGGTGCGTATGAAAAGCTCGCCGATGATGCTGCGTTTGCGTTCAGGATCGGAAACTCCCCGTAGTCGCTCAAAAAACTTACCGCTGGCGTCCACATGTACAAGCTCTGCGCCCATGTTGCGTCCGAAAGTCTCAATCACTTGCTCGGCTTCGCCCTTGCGCAGTAGCCCTGTATCTACAAACACGCAAGTGAGACGCTCCCCCAGCGCACGGTGAGCGAGAGTAGCTGCCACCGAAGAATCTACCCCGCCCGACAGCCCACAAATAGCCCGCCCATCGCCCACTTGAGCAGCGATGGCTGCCACAGATTCTTCAGCGATAGATGCGGGTGTCCAAGTGCCTTCAGTGCCACACACCCCTCGCACGAACCGCTCTATGATGGCTTGGCCGTGTGTGGTATGTGCCACTTCTGGGTGGAATTGCACCCCGTAAATACCACGGCTAGCATCCTCAAAGGCTGCAACAGGCGAGTCGGCGGTGACTGCTGTGACATTACAGCCATCAGGAGCCGTGGCGATAGCATCAAAATGGCTCATCCATACATCTTGAGTGTCGGGCAGGTTGGTCAGTAGCCCCCAAGCATCGGAGCTTGTGGCAGAAGACTGTGTGGCGCGGCAGATTTGCAAAACAGTACGCCCGTATTCCCCACGACCTGTCTGTTTTACCGAGCCGCCAAGTTCGTGAGCCAGCAACTGCGCTCCATAGCAGATGCCCAAAGTCGGCACACCCAACCCATAGACATCGGGGTCAAGTTGTGGAGCAAACTCGGCATAGACCGACTTCGGCCCCCCGCTCAAAATGAGCCCCTTGGGTTGGCGACTAGCTAGCTCAGATGCTGAGATTTCGTGTGAGACTATTTCGCTGTAGACGCCAGCTTCGCGCACTCTGCGAGCAATCAGCTGTGCGTATTGCGCCCCGAAATCCACCACCAAGACGGTGTCTCGGCTATCTCCCTTCAAATTCCGCAGGCCGCCCTTCCAGCATAGACACCACGCCTTCTCTGCGGTCGTGCGTCTGGGCTATGAGGGCTGAAGTCATGGCTTCTTCGTTGAAAGCCGTTACCATGTCGCTGTCTAGTGAGCGGCGGTAGAGACGTTTGGCTTGACCCAAACTGCGAGTAGGGCCGGTTGCTAGCCTCTGTGCCAATTCGCTCGCCACATTCTCGACCTCATCTGGTGGCACGAGTCGATTCACGGCACCCCACCTCGCCAAATCCTCTGAGGTAAAACGATCTCGGAGCAGAGCGATCTCGTTGAGAGCGTGGAAAGGCAGAACGCGAGGCAAAAAGTAAGGGTCGCCAGCGTGTGGGATCATGCCTCGCTCGGCGAATACATGAATCCAGCGGGCACCTTCGGCTGCCACCACGATGTCGGCAAGCAGGGCTAGCATCCAGCCAGCACCAGCCACAGTGCCATTCACAGCCGACACTACGGGAGTCTCTAGCTCCCAATACACACGGAACAAGTCACGGAAAATGTTGGTATCGGGGCGATAGTCAAGCAGCAAGCTGTCTTCGGATGCGCCAGTGGAAGCTTTGCCGCCACCGCTTGGGGTAAGGTCGGCACCCGTGCAGAAATATTTGCCGTTGGCTGCCATCACTATGGCTCGCACCTTCGGGTCGACATCGGATTCTCGCCAGAGGGCTTTGAGGTCTTCCAGCATCGCAAAGTCGATGCCGTTGCGCCCGTCTATGCGGTTAAGGCGAATCCAGAGCGCGCCGCCGTCACGCTCAGTTAGCAGGCTGTTTTCAGTCACGAAACTACCTTATTCTGAATTCTGATTCTTATTCACGATTCTGATTCACGAGGTCACTTCGTTTACGAAGTCGGCAATCTCTTCCACAGCTTCCACAGCTTCGGGGAAGTTGGGGTAGCCGTGATGCCACACATGTGGCATTGCCTCAAACACCCGATGGCGCACATCCACACCCGCTTTGCGAGCGGCATCGGCAAGGTTGGCGGCATCATCTAGCAACACTTCAGTGCTACCCGCGTGTATAAGCAGCGGACCCAAGCCCGACCAGTTGCCGAAAACCGGCGAAGCATAAGGATTGCGGGGATCTTCGCTTCCTAAATAGCTAGCCGCAGCATCATCAGCCATTTCTTTAGAAAACATCATGTCGGTGCCGGCGTTAGAGCTGAAGCTTTCGCCCGAGTTGGTGAGATCAGACCATGGCGACAGACAAGCGCACCCTGCAGGCAACGGCAGACCTTTGTCGCGAGCTGCCAAATACAGAGCAGGGGCTAAACCGCCTCCAGCGGAGTCGCCCGCCAGCACGATACGCTCCGAAGGTACATTGCTTACCAGCCAGCTATAAGCCGAAGTAGCATCGTCCACCGCAGCGGGAAATACATTCTCAGGCGCGAGGCGATAATCCACGAGTAGCACATGGCAATTGCCTGCCTTGGCTAAGTGCGACCCGAAATGCTGCCACGCTCTAGCTGAGCCGATTCGATACCCGCCACCGTGGAAATAGCAGATGCCGGGGGCATTTTCGGCTACTCCTTCTGGGGCTAGTCCGATGGTGTGCACTCCGTTGGCGACGATCTCCTTAGCCACCACACCTTCGGCGAGAGGGCGTTGGCTGAGCATCTTATCGATGTGTTCTCGCCTCTCTTGTTCGCTCTTGAATTCAGGTGGCGGATTGGCAGCAGCTTGTTTCGCCATCGCTGTTTGATAGTCGAGGAATTCTTTGCTTGCCATAATGCAAAGTTTAGAAGCAAGGGGATTGTCTTGCAGACGGTGAGGCTGGCAGTTTATATTTGATAAAGCTATAGTTGATAAAGGCGCGTATGCGACTTAGTTGTGAGATAAAAGGAGGCTGACAATGACAAATCCAATGAGCTACGAAGGCAAGAGAGTTGTCGTCACGGGTTGTTATTCGGGAGTGGGGGAGGCACTGGTGAAGTTGCTGGCAGAGCTGGGGGCTGATGAGATCATCGGCTTGGATATCAAAGAACCGGACGGACCAGTGAGCCGCTACATCCACTGCGACATGGGCGACCCCGACTCGGTAGATGCCGTTGCAGGTGAGATAGACGGGCCCATACATGCTCTGTTTAACAATGCTGGAATCGCTGCCAACTTCGGTGCGGAAGCTGTGATGCGGGTGAATGTGTTCGGACTAGTCCGCCTCACCAAGGCACTACTCGACAAAATCCCCGAAGGCGGAGCCATCATCAACACGGCGTCCATCGCCGGTATGAACTGGCCGGCCCACCAAACCGAGATAATGGAACTGCTCTCCATAGACGACTGGGACAAGCAAGTCGCTTGGGCGGAAGAGAATCCAGAGGTAGTGGCAGACGGCTATATGTTTTCAAAAGAGTGCATTCAGATTCTCACTATGTGGAAGGCGAAAGACTTGTGGAAGAAAAAGATCCGCCTCGCCAGCGCGTGCCCCGCGCCGATAGATACCCCGTTGCTTCCTGCTTTCAAAGAGACGATGAGTGAGCAAGTCATAGATTGGACAGCCGACCAAGCCACAGGCGAATATGTACAGCCGATGGAGGTAGCGAATCTGCTGGCCTATCTAGGTAGCAATGCCGCCACCTATATAAGCGGTACCAATGTGAATATAGATGGTGGTTTCCAAGGCGGCATCATCACCGGCCAAGTGGACATGTCGGCGATTATGTAGACATGCGGTTATGGCCGAAGGCTAGTTTGGCCCTCTTCCCACAGTTTGTTTCTGAGAACCACCCGTAAAGTCTTGCCAGTTGGGTCGCGAGGGATTTCATCTGTGACGACAATCTTGCGGGGGCGTTTGTAGCCTGCGATTTCGGCTTCGCAGACACTCTCTACTGAAGCCACTACTTCGGCTGGATCGCAGTCTTTTGCTACCACAATAAATGCCACAGGTTGTTCGCCTCGTTCAGGGTCGGGGCCGCCAGCTACGCAAGCATCTGCCACGCCAGAGATCTCAAACAATACAGCCTCAATCTCAGCAGGATAGATGTTGACTCCTGCCGCCACTATCAGATCGGCAGTGCGTCCCGACACGAACAGGTAGCCTTCTTCGTCTGTGTAGCCGATGTCGCCGACCGTGAAAGAGTTATCGGCACGATAGGCGCGGTCGGTCTTTTCGTCTTCTTTGAGATAGCGGAAATAACGCCCCTCTGGGCGAGTGAAATATATTTCGCCTTCTTGATTTGGACCTAAGTCGTTGCCAGCATCATCTACAATGTGAACCTTCAAGGTGCCAATCGGCAAGCCGACCGTGCCTGGGCGTTCTAGCCATTGCTGTGAGGTGGCTAAAGTCATGCCGCCTTCTGTGAAGCCGTAGTATTCGGTGAAAATCGGCCCCCACCAGTTGATCATGCGCCGTTTCAGTTCCACAGGGCAAGCCTCTCCGCCGTGTAGCACATAGCCCAGATTTGAAGCGGCTAGGGCGACATCTAGAGCTTTGCGCTGTTCTTCGGGCAGGGCTAGTAGGTGGCGGAACATAGTTGGCACCATGATCGTGGCTGTCACGCCTTCGCCAAGCAGGTCGGCGAAGCGAGAAGCGTCCCAGCGAGAGATGATACGCATTGGTGCCCCACCGCAGAGCGCGCCGAAGCCGAAAGTCATAGGTGCGCCATGAAACATCTGTGAGACCATAAGGTGCAGCCCGTCTCGTGGCAAACCGATACCTTTGGCACCTAGAGCATTGCTGTGTGCCCATTCTTCAAAGGTGGATCCCACATCTAAAGTGCGTTCCACGCCTTTCGGCGCACCTGTGGTGCCTGATGTGTAGGGGATGCGATAGCCTTTTCGCCCAGCTTCCACAGGAGTGGGGTCTTGAGCTTCTAGCCAGCTGTTGAAGTCTGTATCTAGATCTATGATGGGCAGATTGGCATCAGCTGCTGCTTCGCGGGCGGTATCTACATCGGTGATAACGGCTTTTGAGTTGGCATCGGCAAAAAGATAACTCATCTCGGCTGGCTTCCAGTTGGTCTTTACAGGTGTTTGTGTGAAGCCGCCGCGCAGGGTGGCGATGTAGCTCTCTAAAAACTCAATACGGTTCGTAACAGCGATAGCCACATGCTGGCGATGTCCTACGCCCAGAGCTTCCAGCCCTCGGATGAGAGCGTGGGTGCGACGATCTAGCTCAGCCCAAGTCTGGCTACGAGCATCATCTACCACCGCAATCTCGTCGGCTTCACGGCCGACTAGTTCATGTAGCAGAGTTGGCATCGCCCTCGTACATCCCCAAGTCGGGCCATTTCTTAGCTGCCTCTCGCCTGAGGCTACCGATCTCGCTTGAACTGATCATTATGAACAGACCTTCTGCTCGCACGGTCACCACATCACCACAACGTGCGATGCCCTTCGTGGTGATCTTCTTGCCAGCTCTCTCAACGACCTCAGCTTCAAACACGATGGGTTTCTCAAGCGGTGTGGGCTTGTGATAGTGAAGTGAGAGGCGAGCAGTCGGCCCCGGCACTCCCGACATCATGTTGGCCACATTGAAGACCTGATCAAAAGCTGCGGCCAGCACAGCCCCGTGCACACAGCCGGGTGGCCCTTCATAGGGATGTGTGAACTGAGCATGACAGATTGCCTTCGGAGGGTGCCACTCGCTGCGAATAGGCAAAGCTAGAGGGTTGTAGGGGCCGAGCACATAGTCGTAGTTGAAGAGATCGCGAGGGTGCTCTGGTGGCTCGCCATTTGCCCTGGAAGAAGACGGCAATACGGCGTAGCGGTCATAATCGGGGCTGACTGTGGCTTCTAGTCGGTCAGCGATTGCGTCTAACTCAGCTGCGAACTGAGCTGTCTGTTCAGCTGAAGCCGAGTTGTCGTTAGTCGCCACGATGAGCCGACGCACTGAGTCGGCCAGAGAGCGTAGTTCTTGTTCACGCCCGGCTATGTTGGGATGATTGCTTGCGTGAAATACTCCGCCGGGTTGGTTTATATCTGGCCCTGTTGCCGACATTGGCGACATCTAGCCGCGAGTAAAAGCAGGGCTGGAGTTATCGGGCAGTTCGTCCAAAGGCGTGGAGACTTCCTCAACTGTCGGCCCGTACTCTGCGGCTATGGGGGCTAGAGCGTCCAAGTCAAAGTCGTAGAGTTCGGCTTGGTTCTCAGAGAGTAGTTTGTGCATCAGCTCTGGTGGTGTGTCGCTGAAAGCATTACGCAGAGCCTCACGGGTGTGCGGGTAGCAGCCCTCGTTGTGCGGGTAATCGTTGCCCCACATCACCTTGTTCCAGCCGACTTCTGCTATAGCTTTGGCTTCGCTGGGGCTGGGGAAGCTGGCACCTACCCAGCAGTTGCGCTGAAAGTAGAAGCTGGGCGGCTCAGGTAACACAACATCGGCATTGAAACCCAGTTCGCCGACTCGCCCTGATTTCATCTGTGCATGGTAAGCATCTAGCCGTGCCAAAGTCTCAGGTATCCAAGCCACGCCTTGTTCAGTCACGATGAACTTCAGGTTGGGGTGTCGCTCAAATACGCCCGAGAGGATCATATACTCCAACGCTCTGTGAGAATAAAAAGGTGTTTCCACTAGCAGCAACATCAAAGCGATGGGGTGTTTGCCGTAGTTGGGGGTGCCGTTGCCTGAATGGTGCGTGATAGGCATATCCAACTCTTCGCACAGCGACCAGAAAGGTTCATAGACATCTGAATAGAGCGGCTCAATACCTGAGTCGGGCGGAATACCTGGTAGCAACACGCCGCCGCGCAAGCCTTGATCTTTGATCCACTGGACATCTGTGAGGGCTTCATCCACATCGTTGAGGAAAATTTGTCCTATGCCGGCCCGCCGTTGTGGATACTCCGCGCACCAATCCACCAGCCAGCGATTATGAGCACGGATGCCAGCCAAGCGACGCTGGTAGTTCTTGGGGTTCGGCGGGGGAGCGATGAGCGCGCCTGTGGGGAAAAACGGCGGCACGGTATTGGGGAATACTATCTCGGCGACAACGCCGTCGTCATTTAGCTCTGAGACACGCCGCTCGTTATCCCAGTTGCGGCTACGGCCGTCGTCTTGCAGGTCGCGGAAGGGGTTGCTGTAGGCACCTCGCCAGTCGTCGAATTCTTCCTGCCAAGACGACTCCAGATACTCGCGGTACATAGCGTGATTGCCTCCGGCGTGGCAGTCGGAGGAGATAATCGTATAGTGGTCGGCGGTTGCAGATTGGTTTGTTGTCATGGGATTATGTCTCCTTATGATTCCTTGGGCTCTTTATGGTTTGTGCCCTTTATGATTCCTTGTGCCCCTTATGATTTCTTGTGCGGCTTTAGCCCTCGACTTGGCTCTCGACAAGTCGATAATCTCCGAAGGGCTTGTCTCTTTCTTTCAAGGCTCCAGACACTCCTTTGTCTTTGATGGATTGGACGAACTCGGCCATGGCATCTGTATGTATCCCCAGAGCGCACATTTCGGTGCCAGCCCTGATGCCTGAACGCATACCCATATGCTCCATCTGACGATGCACGATGCGCTTGTTGAGCTGCAGCAGCTGCGGGTGAACGGTAGCTATACGCTGAGCGATCTCAAGCACTCGCTCTTCTAGCTCTTCGGCAGGGTATGCGGCTGTGGCCCAGCCCCTTACCGCCGCGTCGGTACCAGAGATGGAATCGCCCGTGAGCATCATCTCCATGGCTTTGCGCATCCCGACTAGCCAAGGGTGAAAATGCATGTCGGGCACGCCGAAACGAGTGGCTGGATAGCCCATCTTGGCGTCTTCTGCCATATACACAAGGTCGCAGCCTGTGGCCAGTTCGCTACCGCCTGCCAAACAGTAGCCGTGCACTTGGGCGATGACAGGGATGGAAAGATCCCAAATACTCATCCAAGTTTCGGTTACGTGGCGAGGCCATTCGCCTTCGCCTTTGGGAGTATAAAAAGGCATATCGTAGCCCACATTGCCATCGCCAAGATCGTATCCAGCCGAGAAAGATTGACCCGCGCCGCGAATAATCGCCACCCGCACATCTGGGTTTTGGTCGGCATCCACAAGAGCACTGATGATGGCACCTCGTAGCGGATGGATGAGGGAGTTGCGTTTTTCAGGGCGGTTGAGTGTTAGACGGACAACATGCTCAGCAGGGCTGTCTACCAACAAAATAGGCTCTCCTGCTGCGTTGAGTGGGAGATCTGCTCCGGGGGAGGCGGTGTGCGGCATGTTGCTGGCTGTGTTGCTGGTTGTGGTGTCGTAGTATTTATTGGACATTGTGAGACCCTCGGTGGTTGATTGTTACTGGTGGTTTTGTGTTGGCGATGGTTGGCGGTAGCTAGTGGTTAGTGTCTGGGTTGTTTTGGCTGGCGACTGGTTGCTGTAGTTGGTTGCTGTTGTTCTCAGATATTTACAACGGGGCAGGTGAGCGTGCGGTTTACCCCGGGAGCAAGTTGAATATTGCGCACCACCACACGCCCCAAAGCGTCCATGCTCTCAACATCAGCCTTAGCGATTATGTCGTAGGGGCCGGTTACGATGTCGGCAAAAACTATCCCCTCAATTTGACGGATCGAATCGGCAACGCTTGCTGCCTTGTCCATATCGGTTTGAATGAGAATATATGCTGAGACGCTCATGGATTCCTCCCTGATGAGAATGGCTGTTATCGTCATTTCAATCTTACACAAGGGGTGTGATGAGTATCATCGCTGTGCAGTCGGTAACAGGCAGTCGGCAAAGTTCTCGGCCTGGCAGTCGGCAACATTGGCTACTTCCCCAATCCGCCCCGCGCCCTAGGCTACTTAGATTGCCTGCTTAGATTGCCTGCTTAGGCTGCCTGTTCAGACCGACTGCAGTCGCTTCGTCAAATCCTCAAGCTGTTCAAACACCTCATCGGGCACACGTTCGCCCAATGAGTCAAAGTGTTCCTGTAAGCGTGGCAACTCTCTGAACCAAGCGTCAGTATCAACCTCTAGCAGCTCTGAGCGAATCTTCTCGCACTGCTCCTCACTCAAACCAGAAAGATCCAAAGCATCCTGTGTGGGTAGCAGCCCCAAGGGAGTGTCCACAGCTTCAGCCTTGCCCGCAATCCGCTCTACAACCCACTTCACGATTCGAGCGTTGTCGCCGAAGCCAGGCCACACAAAGCGATTGTTCTCATCACGACGGAACCAGTTCACCCAAAACAGCTTCGGTAGGCGGCCTTTGATTGCAGATTTGCCGATCTGAAGCCAGTGAGCAATGTAGTCGCCGACATTGTAACCCATGAAAGGCAGCATGGCGAACGGATCAAATCGCACTTTCCCCACAGCCCCCGCAGCAGCCGATGTAGTTTCAGAGCTCATGCTGGCACCCAAGAATATTCCGTGCTCCCAACTGCGAGCTTCAGTTACCAAAGGCACAGCTTCGGCTCGCCTACCGCCGAAGAGTATCGCAGAAATAGGCACGCCCTTCGGGTCTTCCCACTCTGGCGCAATACACGGAGCTTGCGAAGCGGGCACGGTGAAGCGAGCGTTCGGATGGGCGGCAGGTTCACCATCGGCAGGATTCCAAGCTTTGCCTCGCCAGTTGGTAAGACCTTCAGGTGGCTCATCTGTAAGCGACTCCCACCACACATCCTCAACCCCTGTCTCGTCTTCAATATGTGCAACATTTGTAAACACGCAGTTGCCCGACAGCGTAGCCAAGGCATTAGGATTGGTTTTCTCTGAAGTGCCTGGCGCAACGCCGAAAAACCCAGCCTCGGGATTAATGGCGTAAAGCTGTCCGTCGTCTCCGAAGCGCATCCAAGCGATGTCGTCGCCTACCGTCTCCACCTTCCAGCCCGGCAAATTCGGCACCATCATCGCCATATTTGTCTTACCGCAAGCAGACGGAAAAGCTGCGGCTATGTATTTCTTTTCTCCATCAGGAGGCGTAACACCCAAGATCAGCATATGCTCTGCCATCCAGCCGTCATCTCTGGCCATCACAGAGGCAATCCGCAAGGCAAAACACTTCTTACCCAGCAAAGCGTTGCCGCCGTAGCCCGACCCATACGACCAAATCTCACGAGTCTCAGGGAAGTGGGCGATGCAGCGATGGTCGGGGTCGCAAGGCCAGGGCACATCTTTTTCGCCTTCTGCCAACGGATGACCCAGCGAATGCACGCAAGGCACAAAACTGCCGTCTTCGCCTAGCAGATCGAGCACTTGGTGGCCCATGCGTGTCATAATCCGCATATTCACCACAACATAAGGTGAGTCGGTTATCTGAACTCCATGCTGTGAGATAGCTGAACCGAGCGGCCCCATGCAAAACGGAATGACATACATAGTGCGCCCAGCCATCGACCCGCTGAAATGCTCCAGCATCTCTTCTTTCAGCTGGGCTGGGTCGCGCCAGTTATTGGTGGGGCCTGCATCTTCTTGGTTGACCGAGGCGATGAAAGTTTGCTCTTCCACACGAGCTACATCTCGAGGGTCAGAAAGAGCAAGATAGCTGTTGGGGCGTTGGTTGAGTTCTTGAAGGGTGCCCGTAGCCACCATCTCATCGCAAAGCTGGTGGTATTCCTCTTCGCTACCATCGCACCAGCGCACATTTGCGGGCTTGAGAATGTCGTTCCACTGCTCCACCCATGCGATCAGCTTTTTGTGGCTGGTGGGCGGGGCAGTATCGGGGTCGTCTGATATTGGATTGGGGGAAGACATTGAAACCTCCAAGATTGAAACCCAAGTGGGGATAAAGACGGGGTCGGGGGGGGGAAGGCTACCGTAGAAAATCTGGTGTGCCCATATCGACTTCGCTACCTAATCGCAGCTGCGTGGCGAAGCTGTGGTCATCCACGCTGAAGACTATGCGTTGCCCTTGTCGCAACATGCGAAAGAGCGATCCTTCCAATGCGTCAGGCGAGAGTTCATACTCTTTGAGGTCGGCATCGCAGACTATGACGCCATCGCCTGTCGTCGGGTCGTACGATTTGACCACACCCTGCATGTTTGCATCATACAAGATGCTCAGGCGAAGGCGGGTTTCAAATCTAGCCTTGTGCGACTTAGGTGTTTTCACTTGTGCCATCCAGCTGTGCTGAGAGTGAGGTTTTACTTCTAGCTGTTCCGCTACGCTCAAAGCTATGGCCGAGGTGCGAGCAGAAGCTCAGCTTCAAGAGCAAGCAGGGGGGCCGACAAAGGCAGGTGCCCGTGAGCTGATACAGATTATGGTTGCCTACGAAACAGTGCTGAATATGCATCGACGAGCCATCGACAGCCTGAATGTATTCCCGGTGCCCGATGGTGACACCGGCACCAACATGGCTATGACGGTTACTTCAGTGGTGAAAGAGATAGAAGAAGCAGATACGGCAAGCGATGTAGCTGCGGTGTGTAAGGCTATCAGCCACGGCTCACTAATGGGAGCGAGAGGCAACTCGGGGGTCATACTCTGTCAGATTTTGCGAGGTTTGAGCGAAGCCTTTGCTGAAGCTGACGAATGCAACCCAAGCTCTCTGGCGAAAGGTTTAGTTCTAGCTAGGCAGTCTGCTTACGAAGCAGTGTTAGAGCCCAAAGAAGGCACGATCTTGACAGTGCTGAAAGACATCGCCACCGAAGCCTGCGAGGCAGAGGGCTGCAACCTCACAGAAATGGCTGACCGCTGCAAAGCAGCAGGCCAAGAGAGTTTAGAGAGAACCCCTGAGCTGCTAGCGGTGTTAGCTGAAGCAGGCGTAGTAGATGCTGGCGGAGCAGGCTTAGTGCTGTTCTGGGACGCTGTGCTGTCGGTGATAGATGGACGCGACCTGCCAGAGCCACCAGCGGAGCTGCCGGGAGTGGTGGGAATGACAGGAGCTGTTGCTAGCACTGGCGCAGCAAGCTCTGGAGCGGCGTCAGAGGAACCAGGCATCGCAGCAACTCACGCGGCAGGAGATCAACGCTACGAAGTGATGTATTTTCTTGAGACATCAGATGACAACATCGCCTCCTTCCGAGAAGTTTGGGGAAGCATCGGCGACTCCATAGTGGTGGTCGGAGGTGACAATCTTTGGAACTGCCATATCCACACTAACGACATCGCAGCAGCCATAGAAGCAGGTATAGAAGCAGGTCGCCCTCGCCAGATCAAAATCACCGACCTGTTCGAACAAGTTGAGCACATAGAGTCTGATATGCACATAGAGTCTGGCAAGCCCATTTGCGCGGCTATCTCGGTGGCTACAGGCGATGGCATTCGCAATCTTATGGGGACGCTCGGAGTGCACAGCGTAGTATCAGGAGGGCAATCCATGAACCCTTCCACCGAACTGTTACTCCAAGCCATAGAAGCAGCCTCAACATCAGAAGTAGTACTGTTGCCCAACAACAAAAATATCATCCCCGTAGCCCACCAAGCAGCCGCTACTAAGAATGATGATCTTGATTCTGGCAAAAAAGTGCTGGTTTTGGAAACCACGAGCATTCCTGAAGGCATCGCCGCTCTCTCTGCCTATGCCCCCGAAGCTGACGCCAGCGAAAACTTGACAAAAATGCAAGCAGAAATCGCCGATTTAGTAGTGGGTGAAATAACCCGAGCAATCCGCACAACCAAAGCAGACGGCCGCGAGATAAACCAAGGCGACTACATAGCGATCTCCAACGGCCAAATCCTCTCCTCAGCAACCACACCAGCCGATGCCGCCTGCGAGATGCTAGATGCCATAATCACGCCCGAACACGAACTTTTGACACTCTTCACTGGGGAACCTACCGATGAAGCAACAACGCAAACACTCACCGACTGGCTGAGCCAACACCATCCTCACATAGAGGTAGAAACCCACAACGGTGGCCAACCCCTCTACCACTACTATCTGAGTTTGATCTAGTCTCCGCATCAGACTGCTTGCCTTCATCTCACTGCTACCTGCTACTGCTACCTGATCTAACTTGCCGGCTGACTGGCTAAGTCCCGCTACCCTGAAAGTTATGCATGTAGCAGTGGTCGGAGCCACCGGACAGGTAGGCGGAGTGATGCTGGACGTCTTGGCGCAGCGCAACTTCCCACTAAGTAGCCTGCGCCTTTTTGCTTCCTCGCGGTCGGCAGGCAAAGAAATAGCCTGGGAAGGCGGCATCATCGTAGAAGATTTGGCAACTGCCGACTTCTCGGGGATAGATATAGCCCTGCTCTCCGCAGGTAAGACGGCTTCACTGGCATTTGCCCCGAAAATCGCCGAAGCAGGCGCGGTCGTCATAGACAACTCCTCGGCATGGCGGATGGATCCTAGTGTGCCGCTAGTGGTGGCAGATGTGAACAATCACACCGTTTCTGCTGGCAATTCTGGCTGCATTATCGCCAATCCCAATTGCACCACTATGGTGGCGATGATGGCACTCAAACCGCTCCACGACCTAGCTGGTCTGCAGAGTTTCTCGGTAAGTACCTATCAAGCTTGCTCAGGTGCAGGTCTAGCAGGAGTAGCCGAACTAGACGAACACCTACGTGCCGGTGCCCCTAACGCCGTAGGATTAGCCTTTGATAATACAGCCATAACCTTGCCACCTGCCGAAGTCTTCCCCGACAATGTAGCGTTCAATGTGGTGCCGATGTGCGGTTCGTTCGCAGACGACGCTTCTGGCGAAACTGACGAAGAGCAGAAGTTTCGTAACGAAAGTCGCAAAATCTTGGAGTTGCCTGACTTAGAAATTACTCCGACTTGTGTGCGTGTGCCTGTTTTTACAGGCCACAGTATGACAATCCACGCCTCTTTCGCTCAGCCAGTTACACCCGAAGAAGCTACGGAGAAGTTGGCAACCTCGCCCGGTGTCAAAGTTTGCCAGCAACCTACGCCTATTGCCGCAACGGGTGCAGACGAGACATTGGTTGGCCGTATTCGCCAGTCGGGTGAGAGTGGTTTAGTGTTTTTTCTTTCGGGAGATAACCTTCGCAAAGGTGCTGCCCTCAATGCTGTTCAAATTGCTGAGTTGGTTGCTAGATAGAACCGCAGGGGCGCATCTTCTTTATCTCACAAGTCGGGCGAACTTTCGCACGTCTTCCATGTATAGATCGGGTTGTTCAAAGGCTGCGAAGTGACCGCCGATCTCTTGGGTCGTCCAGTGGATTACATTGGTGTATCGCTTCTCGGCCCATCGCCGCGAGACGCGGATGATCTCTTTCGGATAAATGCACCCTCCCATCGGCACCTTTACTTCGGTGAGGGTTGCGCTTTCAGCATGGAAACTTTCGTAATACATCCGAGCCGATGATCCTGCGGTGGCGGTGCACCAATAAAGCATCACATTATTCAGCAGTTCGTCACGAGTCAGCACATTTTCAGGGTGGCCGTTGCAGTCTGTCCATCGCCAGAACTTCTCAATGATCCAAGAAGCCTGCCCGGCAGGGGAGTCTGTCAAACCGTATGCGAGGGTTTGAGGGCGAGAAGACTGCTGCTTGGAATAGCCAGAGTCCCAGCGGTCGTAATCGGCTAGTGACTGCAGGGAGGCTTGTTCGGCTTCGGTGAGGTTGTCCATCGTCTCAGGGTCGGGGCTGGCGATAGGCATATTGAGATGAATCCCTGCTAGATGTTCAGCGTCAAACTCGCCGAGACGGGTGGTGACCATCGCCCCCCAGTCGCCTCCCTGAGCGATGTAGCGGTCATAACCTAGGCGTTCCATAAGTTGCTTCCACATGCGAGCCGTCCTGTCTGCCCCATAGCCCAGAACAGGTGGCCGATCCGAAAAGGCATAACCAGGTAGCGATGGGCAGACCACATGGAAAGCATCAGCCGCATCGCCTCCGTAAGAGGTAGGGTCGCGGAGTGGTTCAATGACTTTGTGAAACTCCACTACAGAGCCGGGCCATCCGTGGGTGATGAGTAGCGGTATGGCTTCAGGATGCGGTGAGGGAGCGTGTATGAAATGGACGCCGAGGTCGTCTATCTCAGTGCGGTATTGAGGAAAGCTGTTGAGGTGGGCTTCCTGTGCCCGCCAGTCGTATTCGTCAGCCCAATAGGCGCAGACCTCTTTGAGATAATCCAAGGGCATTCCTAGATCCCAGCCTGCGTTCTGTACCTCGTCTGGCCAGCGGGTGTTGCGAAGACGGGCACGAAGATCGTCAAGTACTTCGTCGGCGATGTTGATGGTGAATGGTGTGATGTCAGACATATCGGCTCCTATGTGATGTATCGGTTACTTTGATTTTGTGTAGTTGTAGTTTCAGTGTGATTGTGATTTCTGTGTGATTGTGATATTTGAGTTTTGCCTGCATAGAGATTAGCAAGATAAATATAAAGTTTGGCAAGCTGGCGAGAGGGGCAGTAGGCGAGAAGTTGCGAAGGTGTTTGGGTGTGGTGAGTATGTCAAACAGGGGCAGCATCGGTCGCTCCGTCTGTCAATCTTTGGCGTGCTGTTAGGGCGCGGCCGAGAGTTAGCTCGTCTACAAATTCCAAATCGCCACCCACAGGCATACCGCTGGCGGGGCGAGTAACGATGAGGCCGAGCGGGTTGAGCAGACGAGCAAGATACAGGGCCGTGGCTTCGCCTTCAATGTTGGGGCTGGTGGCGACGATGATCTCATTGACTTGCCCGTCTCCCAGCCGATTTAGCAGTTCTTTGACTTTTAGTTGGTCGGGGCCGATGCCTTCAATTGGATTCATCGCTCCGTGAAGCACATGGTAGAGACCTTTGAATTCGCCACTGCGCTCCACCACGGCTATGTCACGGGACTCTTCTACCACGCAGATGATATTTAAGTCACGGCTCTGGTCTAGGCAAAGCTCGCAGATATCTTCTGAGCTGAAGTTGCAGCATCTGGAGCAGAACTTAACTTCACGTTTGGCTGTCTGAATGGCAGAGGTAAGACGCTCGGCTTCTTCAGGTGCTGACTGCAAGATATAAAAAGCGATGCGCTGCGCCGACTTAGCTCCGATTCCTGGCAGTCGGCTGAACTGGTCTATGAGTTCCTGCACAGGCTGTGTATAGATATTCATGGGTAAGACAGAGTGAGTTTGGCAGTAGAACTATCCGAACAGAGAATCTTGGGGGATATTCGGATTGTTTTCTTGGGCTTCACGGGCTTCAATATCTTGAGCTTCTAGCGCGACTGTGGCATCATGACTGAGAGCTTCGCGGAGCTTTTCTTCAACTGATTGGGTTGCGGTGTTGGCGATATCTTTGGAAATCAGCATCTCTGGATCTGGCGGCGCAGGTGCACTGCCGTCGTCTTCTAGCAGATGCACAGCAATCTGGCAGCTGAAGTACTCAGCTAGCTTCGCTTCAATCTCTTGGTGCTGTTCGGGGGCTACGGATCTGACTGAGGCGGCAGGTAGTGCCAATCGCACAGCATCGTCTTGGGATGTCAGAAACCGAGACACAGAAAAACGTCGCTTTGTTGAGGGTGACAAATTATCGAAAATCTCATTCCCCCACGCCACAGTGATTTCATCACGAGATGGGACAACTGGGGTGCCGCCGGCCTTGGGTAAATCGTCAGCACCACTTAGTTGGTTACTGTCTGTGGAGGAGGGGTCTGTGCTGTCTGTGGGGGAGGAGTCTGTGGGAGAGTGGTTTGCGTTGTCTGTGGGGGAAGGGGCGGCAGATTGTTGAGGGCTGTGCTGCTTTGAGGTTTGCGGCGGTGCAGTATGGCTAGATGATTTTTGTTTAACAGATTCTGGAATCTCAACCGCCCGAGCGTCTGGAAAATATTCTTTTACGCGTGCCATAGTCTCTTCGCTGATTCCCACAGCTTCAGCCGTGCTTTTAGATGGTGTGCCAGATGGTGGTAGAGATTCGTAGGTCTCAGGGGCAGAGCTTTGTGGTTCAAGATATTCCATCTCTTCGGGAGTATCTTGTTCTGCGGGCGCAATTTGTTCTTCGGGGATATCTTGCTCTGAGACAGACTCGGTCTCTGCTTGCGCTTCAGATTGGGTTACTCTTGATTGCTCAGCAGCTCGTCTCTTGCGGACGGCCCCGAGAGTTGGCGCAGGGTTCGTAGCTACAGAGGGCGCGTCTATGTTTGGAGAAGTGGTTTCTTGTGGAGCGGCTGGCTGAGCGGCTGGCGGATTGTTGGAGGAACTAAAGGTCGATCGAGGGGCGGCACTTTGCAGTTCTTCTCTGAGTTGTGCATTGTCTCTCTGAATGCGATCAAAATTACTTGGCGGTTCAACTTGTTCGCTATGAGAAGCTGGCTGGCTGTGAGAAGCTGTGCTTTCGGTTTGTGCTTCGGTTCGGGGTTGTTCGCCGCTTTGCCTGCTGACACTCCTATCATCACTCGCACTTCTATTATCGCCCCTGGCTGGCGATGGCATTTCTGCTGGTGAAGGTCTTTCTGCTGGTGAAGTCCTTTTTGCTGGCGATGGCCTTTTTGCTGGCGAAGACCCCTCGCTAGATCCACCAGGTGCTGCACTACCTGCTGCATCTCTTCGGGTCAAACGAAAGAAGGCCAACTCCAAGTCGATGCGAGGGTCGGGTGATTGGCGCATATGCACTAAGGCTTGGCCGAGCTCTTCAAAAGTTTTAGTGATAGCTACGGTGGGTAGTTGTTCGGCTCGTGCCTGGGCTTGTGCTTGTTCCTGAGGTAGCAGATGCGAAAGGTCAGCCCCAACAGAGCACAAAAACGCAGATCGCAAAGCCCTGACTATCTCTTCGGCAATCACACGAGGTTCTTTGCCCGAGCGAATAGCAGTGTCGGTAGCAGACACCATCATGCCCGGATCCCAAGTAGCTAGAGCAGCTACAAATTCCTCAATCAAATCGTCATCTTCAGGCTTTCCTTCGGCTGAAACCACCTGATCCAAAGCCGACAAAGTATCGCGTACCGATCCGTTCCCAGCACGCACAGCATAGTCAAGGTCGTCTTCCGACAAGCTCAGATTGGCATCTTCTGCGATCCAACGGACATGT
Organism: uncultured Acidimicrobiales bacterium; assembly: GCA_958295755.1. GTDB lineage: Bacteria > Actinomycetota > Acidimicrobiia > Acidimicrobiales > Hopanoidiivorantaceae > Hopanoidiivorans. Next base: position 312,553 of record OY282367.1, read on the forward strand.
TCGGCCAACTCATCAGCCGTGACTAGCTCAAATTGTAGATGTTGCGCCCTGCTACGCACAGTAGCTGCTACCTTGTGCGGCTCGGTTGTGCACATCACGAAGCAGACATGGGCTGGCGGCTCTTCTAAGGTCTTCAGCAGGGCGTTCTCGGCCCCTGTGGTGAGCATATGCACTTCGTCCAGCACATATACCTTGCGGCGACCTGGCGTGCCGAATGAAACCTTTGAAATCAAATCACGGATGTCTTCCACCTTGTTGTTGGAGGCAGCATCTAGCTCGTGAAGGTCATAGGAAGTGCCAGTAGCAAAAGCCAAACATGATTGGCAAGTGCCGCACGGCTCACCGTCTGTGAGATTTTCGCAGTTAATGGCTTTGGCGAGTATGCGAGCGGTGGAAGTCTTGCCCGTGCCTCGAGGCCCGCTGAATAGATAGGCGTGTCCCACCTTGTTGTCACGCACTGAGTTGCGTAAAGCAGTCACCACATGGTGCTGTCCAATCAGCTCACCAAAACAAGCAGGCCGATACCGACGATAAAGCGATTGGTGTTCCATCCTTCCGCTATCTTATATTTACAACCCTGTCTCTGCTGATAGACCTCTCAAGACATTGTTCTCAGAGCAAGCTATGCAGCAAACAAGGCTCAGTGCCAACTTGTTTTTCAGGCAGATGTATTATCCTCGTTGCCTTCAGTAGAGTCGTGGTTGTCAGGTGGAGGGATGATTTCACCCGAAGGCAAAAGCCGCTCGCCAGAGGGGAAGACGATTTCCTCCATGTATGTATTCCCCCATTCCATCCGCTGAAGATCGGCTGCCCTGGCTCTTTCAGGCAGTGGCGGTCGGCGTTTTTCTAGCTCTTGCCAGCGTTTTTTGCTTCCAAACATGGCTAACCTCCTTACGGCAATATCCACATTCTAGCGCAGGCTGCAGCAATGATAAAGAATACTGCTGAAAGTGCCCATAGTCGTTCTCTTATCTTCCACTCTTTTGAGTTCTGTTCAATCTCTAGCTTTAGGTTGTGAACATTATAAATATGGTATTCGATGGATTCGTAGTATAGTTCTGCGAAAGTATGGAATTGGGCTGTTTCTGATACAAAAAATTGTTTCATAGATGGTTTCACAGGTCTAGCAGCTCGTACCATTGTGACGCATGAGAGTGCCAGTATTGCGAGAAGAGAGCTTTCGATAATTGAGGGTGTGGCTCTTAGCAAGCTGAGGGTTGAGAACCATACTCCAATGATTACGACTGTTACCCAGAGGAAAATATGGGGGGTGGCTTGCGAGTTGCGCCATTGCTCTGCTAGCGCATCTGTTCTTCTGAGGTTTTGAGCCATCACGGCCTGCTGGATTTCAGTGTCGGCTCCAGTATGGCGGAGTATGGCTACCTCGGCTGAGGCTGCTGTTCGGAGCCATTGTTGGCAGAGAGGCAGGTTGAAGCTAGAGTCGGGGAACTGGGTGTTATTTGCCCAGGCTGCCATTGTGTTCCATGGCACTTCAGGATGATTACTGCGAAAGGTGTCGGGCAGTGCTGAAACTTCGTACCCGATATTGCGGAAAGTCTGTAGTAGCGTCCCGCTCTTTGCATCAGGCCGACCCTCTGATGTCTGCTGAGCTTCGCCAGTTCGCTTCTCTTGGCTTGTTTGCTTTATGGCGGGGTCTGCCGCATCAAAAGCCCGTTGAAGCCTGCCTGCTCGTGCCAGTCTGTTGAGTGTGTGTATCTGTGCGACTATTTCGTCTAGTCGCTGTTCTGTGTATGTCATCGGCACTCCCTTGCCGCAGGGTTGAATTCTTTGAGGCGGAGAAGATTCCACGAAACAACACAGGCACCGCCTAAACCAAGCTCAACCGAAGCGGGCAGGTGACCTGACTTCAAAGGCAGGTACCTACAAAAAGCAGATAGTTATCAGATAGTTACCTACGAGGCGGATTAAACCGCTATCAAGCAAATGAGACAGATCAAAACATGACCAATCAAGCATGACCAATCCGAGGGCTGCAAGGCCGATCACCCCTAGTGCCCACTATAGCACGGATAAGAATGATTGTTATATGCAGAAAGTATGCTAGCTAGCGGTCTTGTTCCCAGAAGTGTTTTGAATCAGATAGGGTTTCGGTGCCGGTAGCTAGGGCTAGGAGTTGGCGGAGCATGGCGGCGGTGGCACCCCAGACGGTGTCGCCGTATAGTTCAAAGAAGTTGACGGTGACTTGGCCGATAGAGGGGAGTTTCCAATGTTCCTCATGGAAGACATCATCTCGCAGCAGCTCTGACATTGGTACATAGAGAATGTGCTCTACCTCGGAAAGGTCAGCGACTAGACCTTCAGGGCGTCCGCCTCGAATGACGGCTACGAAAGGGTGGACTAGCGACTTGCTGCCTACGGTTCGGAAGGTGGGGAGTTGGCCTATGCGCTCTACAAGCCCAGAACCAAGTGAGATTTCCTCGCGGGTTTCACGCAGGGCGGTTTCCCAGAGGCTGGTGTCGGCTTCTTCTTGGCCGCCACCAGGGAAACTTACCTCCCGGCTGTGGGAACGCAAGTGGGCTGCCCGTCTTGTAAGCACCACATGGAGTTCGCCGTTTTCTTCATAGAGCGGCACCAGCACAGCTGATTTTCGCCACGTGCCTTGAGTCAACTCTTCGGGGATGGACGGGGCTTCTGATATGTGGGATGCTTTATCGCGAATGCTGCCAGATCCCAAAGCCTCACGTAACAGTTCCAAGCTGGCACGCCGACTTGTTTCTGCGATCTCGCCCCAAGGCGGCAACCCGCCTAGTTCTACATCTTCAGGGCGGGGGATAATCTGAGGCCCACCTCGACTGGCTTGGAGGGCCTCTAGATTATTCAAGTTGTTCAGGAGGGTTTTGGCACTACCGGGTCGATGCTACATCATGCCGCCCATGCCCATATCGCCGCCGGGGGCGGGCATCGGGGCAGGGGGTTCGGGCTTGTCGGCAACTAGACACTCGGTGGTGAGCAACAAGCCAGCGATAGACGCAGCGTTTTGCAACGCAGCTCTGGTTACCATCGCAGGGTCGATCACCCCGTCTTTGGTGAGGTCGACCATCTCGCCAGAAAGAGCATTGAAGCCAATATTGCCCTCGGCCTCTTTGATCTGACGGACAATGACTGCGCCCTCATGTCCAGCGTTGTCGGCGATGAGACGGGCCGGAGCATCCAGTATCCGATGCAGCATCCGGGCACCAGTAGCTTCGTCGCCGCTCAGCGAATCCGCCACAGACTCAACAGCGGGCTGACAGCGAATCAAAGCTGTACCGCCGCCTGCTACCACACCTTCTTCAATGGCGGCGCGGGTGGCCGAGAGGGCATCTTCTATGCGATGCTTCTTCTCCTTGAGCTCTACCTCAGTAGCAGCCCCCACCTTCACAACTGCTACACCTCCGGCCAGTTTCGCTAGACGTTCTTGGAGCTTCTCGCGATCCCAGTCGGAGTCGGTGTTTTCAATCTCGGTGCGGATCTGGCTGATACGCCCCTCCACATCAGAACTTTCGCCTGCGCCTTCCACGATGGTGGTGGCATCTTTGGTCACAACGACCTTGCGAGCTTGACCGAGCAAGTCCAAGGTGACATTCTCCAGCTTCAAGCCAACCTCTTCGGCGACCACTTGCCCGCCAGTGAGAGTAGCCATATCTTGGAGCATCGCTTTGCGCCGCTCGCCAAAGCCGGGGGCTTTCACAGCAGTAGATACGAAAGTGCCTCGTATTTTGTTGACCACTAGCGTAGCCAAAGCTTCGCCTTCCACATCTTCTGCCACGAGTAGCAACGGGCGACCAGCCTGCATCACTTTCTCTAGCATCGGCACCAAGTCGGACACAGCCGTGATTTTGCCTTGGTTGAAGAGGATGTAGGGGTTCTCCAGCACTGCCTCTTGACGTTCAGGGTCGGTCACGAAATACGGTGAAAGAAAGCCCTTGTCAAACTGCATACCTTCTACGAAGTCGATCTCCATGCCAAAGGTGTTGGACTCTTCCACGGTCACAACGCCGTCTTTTCCTACCTTGTCGATAGCTTCTGAGATGACTTCACCGACAGCATCATCGGCCGCAGACAAAGCGGCAACTTGAGCGATTTCTGTCTTGTCGTCTATATGGACAGCGCGCTCGGCCAGAGAATTCACCGCAGCTTGCACAGCCTTTTCCAAGCCGCGCTTGATGCCCATAGGGTTGGCACCAGCCGTGATGTTGCGCAGACCTTCCTTCACGAGAGCTTGGGCAAGAACGGTAGCCGTGGTGGTACCGTCGCCTGCCACATCGTTGGTTTTGGTAGAGACTTCCTTCACGAGCTGTGCGCCCATATTTTGGAAGTGATCGTCTAGCTCTACCTCGCGGGCGATAGAGACGCCGTCGTTAGTGATAGTCGGGGCACCGAACTTCTTGTCTAGCACCACATTGCGCCCTTTTGGGCCAAGAGTGACTTTGACAGCTTCGGCGAGTTTATCAACCCCGATTTCTAGTTGTGTGCGAGCGTCGTCGCTGAATTGCAGTTGTTTTACCATGACTACTTCAGCACCGCCAACACATCACGAGCAGACAAGATGAGCAAATCTTCTCCCTCAAGGGTGATCTCAGTGCCGCCATACTTGCTGAAAATAACGGTGTCGCCGACCGACACATCCATAGCGATAACATCGCCGGTATGGTCGGAACGCTTGCCGGGGCCGACTGCCAAAACCTCGCCCTGTTGGGGCTTCTCTTTAGCAGTATCGGGGATGACAAGCCCGCTGGCAGTCGTCTCTTCCGATTCACCTGGTCGCACAATAATACGGTCTTCTAGTGGTTGGACATTCATGTAGGCCTCCTTTGTTAGCACTCTCTACTTACGAGTGCTAATGCTAGAGGCGATTTCGCGAAATTACAACCTGCGGCTTCTCGCGCAAATCAGCAGAGGGGCAACAGAGGGCTATTTGGGTTAGCTAGATTTGCTCGCTTCTTTAGTTTGCTGGCTGTCTTTCTTTTCGCTCCTGGCAATCCCAAGATATTTGTGAGTTATGGGCATGCGGCGGTCTTTGCCGAAGGCTTTGCGGGTTATGCGGATGCCCGGAGGGTTCTGGCGGCGTTTGTACTCGGCAGTGTCTATGAGCTTGGAGATGCGAGCTACTAGTACAGGGTCATAACCTGCTTCCGACATATCGCCGGCAGTGAGGTCTTGCTCTACTAGGGCAAACAGGATCGGATCTAACACATCGTAAGGGGGCAGGGTTTCGTCGTCTCGCTGATTGGGGCGCAGTTCAGCAGACGGGGCTTTGGTCAGCACATTGGGTGGAATGGGTGGCTGAGCTGGCTGGGAATCTGGCTGGGCATCGGCTTGGGAATCTAGCTGGGCATTGCGCCACTGCGCCAGAGCATAGACTTGCTGCTTCCAGACATCTTTGATAACAGCGAATGCGCCAGCGGTATCGCCGTAGAGGGTGGAATAGCCGACTGCACTCTCGCTCTTATTTCCTGTGGTGAGGTTGAGCCAGCCTTGGTGGTTGGCTAGAGCCATCAGCACTATGCCTCTGATACGAGACTGCAGGTTTTCTTCGGTAAGACCAAGATCGCTGCTGTCACCGTCGCCGAGGTCACCATTGCCAAGGCTGTCGCTGCTGAGGCTCTCGTGAAGCATATCAAGCAAAGCTTGGTGGGCTGGTTCTATCGGCATAATGCGATAGTCGATGCCGAGATTTATACAGAGTTGTTTGGCGTCGCTGAGGGAATGGTCTGAGGAGTAGCGCGAGGGCATGAGCACGCCGTGGACTCGGCTAGGGCCGATGGCATCGGCAGCTATGGTTGCCACCAGAGACGAGTCGATGCCGCCCGAAAGACCCACGCAAACATCTGAAAAGCCGTTTTTGGCGATGTAGTCGGAAGTGCCGAGTTTCAGGGCTTCATAGATCTCAGCTAGTGGTTCTAGCAGTGGAGTGATTGGGTAGGACTGGGGAGGCTGATGGTTCTGGCTCCCTACGGGCACATCCACGCTCCCTACGGGCACATCCACGATTTGGACTGCTTCACAAAACTGCGGGCATCGGGCCAACAGACCGCCTGAGCTGTCGTACACCATTGATTGGCCATCAAAAACCAGCTCGTCTTGCCCGCCCACTTGGTTTACATACACGAACGGTATGCCGTACTCTTTGCTACGGCTTTCAAGCAGATACTGACGGCGGCTCCACTTGCTTAAGTGATAGGGCGAGGCGTTGATATTTATCACGACTTCTGCTCCGAAGTCGACAATTTGGGCGACTGCGCCGCCTTCAATCCAAAGGTCTTCACAGATTGTCACACCCACCTTCACGTTGCCTGACTTTGTGTTTATCTCTACAGGTTCGCAGGGTTGGCCCTCGCTGAAATAGCGATGTTCGTCAAATACGGCATAGTTGGGCAGGTGGGTCTTGTCTATTACTGTCAGAATTTTGCCGTTTCCACAAACAGCAGCTGAGTTTTTGAGGAGACGATGCTCGGAGTCTTCAAGTCGCGAGGGGAAACCTACTATGGCAAAGCAGCTGGAGGTTTGGGTGGCTATTTTTTCTAGCGCAGCTGTGGTGTCGCGGATGAAGCGGTTTTTCATCAGCAGGTCTTCGGGAGGGTAGCCACATATAGCCAGCTCGGGGAATACCGCTAGGCAACAGCCTGCATCTTCGGCTTCAGCTAGGGTTTGGCAGATTTTTTTGGTGTTGCCATCTATGTCGCCTACTACTGTATTGAGTTGGCACAGGGCAACGCGCAGAGTTTTCATTACTTTTCATCGTATCTATTGGGAGTATTTGCTGATAGGAAACTCGTAATATGAATTGAGTGGATGCTGAAAAATTGGTGCACGAAAATCCAGCGGTGGGTGAGGTGTTGCGAGATGCGGCTTTCCCTGAGTTAGCAGAGCAGGCGATTATTCGTCTGTTGGAAGAGCATCCCCAGATGGAAGAAGATATAGCAGAAGGTGGGATTTTGTGCAGGGCTGTGGTGGGGTTATCTGATGTGTCGCGTTCGTTTAGTGAAGCTGTGCGGCGTGACCCAACGCTTTTAGAGTCGCTACGCCAGGATGGAGTGTTAGAGCGGGAGCTCACCAGCGAAGACATGCTCAAGGGGCTGAAGGAAGAGCTAGAGCAAAACCCCGACGCAGATGTTCGCCATTGGAAGCGGCGTCAGATGTTGCGGATTATGGTGCGCGACATTGAGGGCGGAGCCGACTTACTGTCGGTCACTCGTGAAGTATCGGCTTTGGCGGATGCTTGCCTTATTCACTGCTTTGAGAAGGCTTGTCGAGACCATCCCGGTGTCCGTATGGCAATAGTCGGTATGGGCAAGCTCGGCGGCAACGAGCTCAACTATTCCAGCGATGTGGATGTTGTTTTCGTCCACGCTCCTTCCGAAGACGGCTCTGACGCCGCTCGTGGCGCAGCACAGATCGCACGGCAAGTAATGGCTGAGATGTCGACCACGACCATCAGCGGATTGCTGTTTCCAGTGGACGCCGAACTTCGACCTGAAGGCAATTCTGGCCCGCTCAGCCGCACACCTGAAGCTCATCGCAACTACTTCGCCAAGTGGGCTCGTCCGTGGGAGCGACAGGCTTGGATGAAAGCCCGATATGTGACAGGCGACTTGGAAATAGCCAACGAACTCCTCAATATTGCACGAGAATTCGTGTGGCGAACCGACTTAGCCCCAGAAGAAATTCGCTACATACGCGAGCTCAAAACCAAAGTAGAGCAGTCGGTCGCCAAGAGCCAAGGCAGAGACTTCAAGCGTGGCCCCGGCGGAATCCGCGACATAGAGTTCAGCACGCAGCTGTTGGTGCTGGTGCGAGGCCGCACCGACTCTCTGGTGCGCTCGCCCAACACTTTGCTGGCATTGGATCAGCTCAAACGCGCTGGCAGCATAGACCCCTATGACGCTAACTACCTGAGCATCGCCTACCGCTATCTGCGCACGGTAGAGCACCGCATGCAGCTGCGCGACGAGCGAGCCATCTATGAGATTCCAGCCGACGAGCAAGGGCGCAACTGGCTGGCACGAGTGCTAGGCCATCGTGACGCAGCAGATCGCACTGCCGTAGAGCTGTTTGACGAGCAGCACACCCGCTATCTAACTTCGGTGCGTAGCATCCAACAGAAGCTGTTCTTGCGCCCTACTTTGGAGGCGTTTGTGTCGCAGTCTTCGCAGGCTTGGCTCAATCCTGTCGAACAGCTAGAGTTGTTGGGTTTCAAAGACCCTGAACAAGCGGCGCGCATCGTGGAAAAACGATTGACAGGCACCAGCGCAGCTGCGCGCACCTTGTCGCAAGTGCTGCCTATTTTTGTATCGGCCTTGGCAGAAACCCCTGATCCCGACATCGGCCTCATCAGATTTGACTGGATAACCGATGGGCCCCATCATGTCAACACGATTGTGCCCTGCCTCCGGGATTCACCAGAGACGGTATATCGTCTCAGCATGCTATTGGGATCTAGCAAGGTAGTGGCAGGGGATTTACGCCGTGACCCCGACTTTGTGCAGGAGCTCTCAAGCGAAGATTTGGCGAAGCCGGCAGCACAGCTTCACTCAAACTTGGCCGATGCCATAGCCCCTGTTCGCAACGATCAAGACCCGCGGCGAAACGCCTTGCGAAGATTTGTGCGCCGAGAACGTCTGCGAATTGCCAGTTGTGATCTGCTGGGGATAGCCGACATTCGTCAAGTGGGAAAGGAGATGGCTGAGTTGGCTGAGGTAGCTTCGGAAGCGGCTCTGGAAGTGCTACAAGATGTGATGTCAAATGGGAATCCACCACGCATGTGCGTAATCGGTTTGGGTTCTTTCGGCGGTAGCGAGATGCTATACACCTCCGATTTGGATGCGATAATCCTCTATGCCCCAGGGGGAGAAGTTGGCTCAGAGGGAGAAGCTAGCGGATCTAGCACTGGCAAGTCGCCCGCGCAAATCGCAGAGAAGATCGCGAAATTCTGGGTAGGCGACATTTCGCAGCCTACGGCCGAAGGCTATGCCTGGGAGGTAGATCTTCGTTTGCGCCCTGAAGGAGCCGGACTCTCGGTGCACACAGTTGATGCCTATAGCCGCTATTGGGCGGATCGGGCACGACTTTGGGAGTTTCAAGCGTTGTTGAAAGCAAGAGTGGTGGCAGGCGATGTCGAGCTAGGTCGGGAATTTATGGAAACAGCAGCAGATTTCGTGTTCGCCAAGCGCGACCCCAAAGACACAGCTTCACAACTCTGGCAGATGCGCCAGCGGATATTTGAAGAGCGTGCCCTAGGCAAAGCCGACATCAAACGAGGCCCTGGCGGTCAGCTAGATACCACCTTCGCCGTGCAGCTTCTGCAGCTCATCTATGGATGTGATGTGCCGGCTATCCGTCAACCGAACACGCTGGCCGCAATAGACGCTATAGCCCAAGAAGGCATCTTGGAGGCTTCTGAAGCACAAACTCTAAGCGTTGGCTTTGCCTGGTGCTCCAAACTGGCAGCCAAGCAATACCTGATAAGCGGTTCCGCCGAACACATAGGCGTTCTTCCTGAAGATAGAGACAACCGGCTCCTCTTGGAATGCGTCATGGCTAGCCCCTCAGACGCAGAAGATCTGATTGACTCCACCTCGCCTGCAACCCTAGAAGACGAAGCTAAATCTATCACCGCTGCCACTCAAGAAGTTATCAATTCCATCTTCGCCCGTCACGGCGAAAAGTAGCTAGCTGTGCTAGATCTGTCGCAGAACTGGGTGGTTTATGGGGACAATGCGGAGGTATTACCTAGATTGCCGGGTGGGGCTTTTTCGCTGATCTATATTGATCCGCCCTTCAACACCGGGCGAGAGCAGAAGAGACAGACTTTGACAGCTAGGAGGGTGGAGACTGAGAAAGAGCCTGAGAGAGAGACAGTGAAAGAGCCAGTTGAAGGTTTGCAGGGCGAGGGCACACAAGTTAGAGGCTTTCAGGGTGAGAAATACAGCATAAGTCGCGGCTCTATCACTGCCTATGGCGACCAGTTTGACGACTATCTAGGCTTTATCGTCCCAAGATTGCAAGAAGCGCATCGGCTATTGAGCCAAGAAGGCACGCTCTATTTCCATATTGACTATCGGGAGGCGCACTACTGCAAAATCGCGCTAGATGAGATTTTCGGCAGAGAAGCCTTCATCAACGAGATCATCTGGGCATATGACTACGGCGGACGCCCTAAACGCCGCTGGCCTGCCAAGCACGACACGATCTTGGTGTACGCCAAAGACCCAGAAGGCTACTTTTTCAATCAAGAAGCTGTAGAGCGTATTCCCTATATGGCACCCGGCTTGGTCACGCCAGAAAAAGCCGAGAGAGGCAAGCTTCCTACCGATGTTTGGTGGCACACTATCGTGGGTACGAACGCCGCTGAGAAAACAGGCTATGCCACACAAAAGCCCGAAGGTATTCTTCGCCGCATAGTCAGCGCGTCTTGTCGGCTTGGCGACACGGTGTTGGACTTTTTTGCAGGTTCAGGCACTACTGGCGCAGTTTGTCAGCAACTAGACCGTCGTTTCGTGCTAATAGATAACAACCTTCAAGCTGTCAGCACTATGGCTGCCCGTCTAGGCGCAGAAGATGTTAACTATATAGAATGCTGTCCCCCGTCTAACTTGGAATAGTAGTTAGATCGAGTAGTAAAGTTCGAACTCTAGGGGGTGGGGGTGCATGTTGATGGCATCTACTTCGGCACGCTTGCCTTCAATGTAGGAATCCAACAGGTCGCTTGTGAAGACGCCTCCTGTCAAAAGGAAGTCGTGGTCAGCCTCAAGAGCATCCAGAGCTTCACCGAGTGAGCCGGGCACAGTTGGCACACCAGCTGCTTCTTCGGGCGACAGGTCGTAGATATTCTTATCCAAAGGCTCGCCCGGGTCGATGCGATTCTGGATGCCATCTATTCCCGCCATCAGCATCGCCGAGAAAGCGAGATACGGGTTAGCCGAGGGATCGGGGCAGCGGAACTCAAGCCTTTTTGCTTTCGGGCTGTTGGAATACAGCGGCACACGGATGGAAGCCGAGCGGTTCCGCGAAGAATAAGCCAAATTGACCGGAGCTTCATAGCCCGGCACCAGCCTCTTGTAAGAGTTCGTGGTGGGGGCAGCAAAAGCTAGCACAGCCGAAGCGTGACGGAGTAAACCGCCGATGTAATAGCGGGCTGTCTCAGAGAGACCTGCGTAGCCAGCTTCGTCATAGAAGAGCGGCTCGCCGTCCATCCAGAGCGACTGGTGGGTGTGCATTCCTGAGCCGTTATCGCCGAAGATGGGTTTGGGCATGAAGGTTACAGAGTGTCCCCACCTTGCGGCTACATTCTTCGTTACATACTTATAGATCTGCACATGGTCGGCCATCTTCAACATCTCGCCGAAGCGCACATCTATTTCGGCTTGTCCTGCTGTGCCGACTTCGTGGTGTTGAATTTCCACGTGCACTCCGCACTGTTGAAGCACATTCACCATCTCTGAGCGAAGATCTTGGAAAGTGTCCATCGGTGAAAGCGGAAAATAACCCATCTTGTGGGGCACTTTGTGTCCCAAGTTGGGTGTGCCGTCCACGAGCATGTCTTCGCCGCTGGTCCAGATGCCTTCACGAGAGGTCAGCTCGTAGCCAGAAGTGTGGGGGGTGTTGGTGAAAGTTACATGGTCAAAGATGAAGAACTCCAGCTCGGGGCCGATGAAGATAGTGTCGGCGATGCCAGTGCTCTTGAGATAGTTGGTGGCTCGCTTCGTAACGCTACGAGGATCTTTCTGATATAGCTCGCCAGTTACAGGATCGGCCACATCGCAGACCAGCGAAAGGGTCTTACGGGCGTAGAACGGGTCGAGCATGGCTGTGGAAGGGTCAGGGAACAGCAACATATCAGAAGCGTCAATCGTTTGAAAGCCTCTGATGGAAGAGCCGTCAAAGCCCAGACCTTCGCTGAAAACATCCTCGTTCAGCTCACTCACTGGCATGCTGAAGTGGTGTTGCAGTCCTGGAACATCGGTAAATCTATAGTCGACAAACTCAACGCCTTCAGACTTTGCCATTGCTATAACTTCGGCTGGTGTACTCATTAGGGCATCCTTTCTGGGAGGGAAAATAGAGCAACCTTATTCTACAAGGTTTGGCTTGATGTTGCCTTAGCTACTGGCTGTTTTTTGCGCTTCCACTCCCAAACGGCCATATAAATTAGTCCAATCATTCCAAGGACGAATACAGCAACAATCAAGGGTAGTGGCCAGTTTTCGCCGATGATGGCTACCAGTACCATAAGTCCGATTAGAATACTCCTGATAACCCCCATCTTCAGCCATTCCTGATTTTTAGGTTTCATTCAGCCCCCTGAGAAATCCCCTTGAGAAATATGCTGGTCCCCGCCCTACGAGAAGGATTGGCCGCAGCCGCAGGTGCGTTGGGCGTTGGGGTTAGTGATGGAGAAGCCGGCGGCAGTTAGACCGTCTTGGTAGTCCATCTGGGCACCTTCTAAGAGTTGAGCACTCTGCGGGTCTACCACCACACTCACATTGCCGAAGGAGGCTTGCTTGTCGTCGGGGTGGATGTCGGAATCGAAAAACATCTCGTAGCTGAAGCCTGAGCACCCGCCCGGCCGCACCGCCACACGCAAGGCAAGGTCGTCTTCGCCCTCTTGTATGATAAGTTCGCTGACTTTGCTGGCGGCAGTTTCTGTGAGAGTGATCATCGCTCCTCCAGTTTGTGGTTATGGCAGTTTGTGGTTATTGGCTGCTGATTTCAGTATAGTGGCGGTTTGCCTGTTTATGGTATTAGTGCATCTGCGGCTTAGAACTAAGGCATATGCAGGCTGTGTTTATGTCTGTGTTTAGAGCTATAGCATCTGAGAAACACTCTGAAGCTTTACAATTGATAGCAAGGGAACAGTTACCGAGAACGAATAAAGATTAGGAACATAAAGACTGCGAATATTAAGACAGGGAATGTAAAGATAACGAGTGCCAGATTTGCGATGACAAACATTCAAGGCCCAGTGCCTACTGCTGACGATGTGTATGGCATCTTGCGTAATGTCATCGACCCTGAGCTAGGTAGCGACATCGTAGATCTCGGCATGGTAAAGGGTGCATCGGTCGGCGAAGACGGCACAGCCAAAATCACCATCGCCCTCACCACTATGGGTTGCCCACTGAGAGCGCAGATCAAACAAGACGCTGTGCTGCGAGTGGGCGAGCTGGCTGGCATCAACGATGTGAAAGTGGATTGGACGGTGCTGACCTCAGAGGAAAAAGCCAACACGATGGCCAAAGCTCGCCAGCGCATCGCCGAAAACCCTTCTGACACCGCTGTGGGCATGAATACCCGTGTGTTGCTGATCGCCTCTGGCAAAGGCGGCGTAGGCAAATCCACGGTGACAGTAAATCTGGCTACAGCTTTAGCGGCTTCGGGCTACTGCGTAGGGGTGTTAGACGCCGACATCTGGGGGTTTTCGGTGCCTCGCATGTTGGGACTAGAAGGGCGATTGGAAGGCGAAATCGTGGATGACGAAGCAGCTACTGAGGCGGGCGGAGAAGCTGCTTTAGGTGAGAAGAAAATCTTGCCATTGGAGAAGTCTGTGCCACCTGGCAGCTTGAAAGTCGTCTCAATGGGATTGCTGGTGGACAGAGAAGAGACAGCACTTATGTGGAGAGGCCTCATTTTGAGTAGAGCTGTGCGCCACTTCTTGGAAGATGTGCTCTGGGGCGATTTGGATTATCTGCTGGTGGATATGCCGCCCGGCACTGGAGATGTGCAGATGGGAATCGCCAAGCTACTGCCACGAGCAGAGATGATAATAGTAACTACTCCTTCTACCGCCGCCCAAAAAGTCGCAGTTCGCGCCGCCACTATGGGACAAAAAAACTATCTGCGAATAGTTGGCGTGGTAGAGAATATGACATCTTTTACATCTTCTGACGGCGCAACTCACAGTGTGTTCGGTGAAGGTGGTGGAGAGGCTTTAGCTACTGAGGTGGGTGTGCCGCTACTGGGGCAAATTCCACTAGATGCTGCTGTATCGGCAGCAAGCGACAATGGCGAACCTCTACTTAGCGGTGACGCCAGTGACACATCCGATAGCACAGCAGCCAAAGCGTTCCGCTTGCTGGCGGACAAGATCGTTACAGAAGCTGCCCCGCCGATGTCGGGCTGCACCGCTCGTCTGTTTGCATCCGATGCGGTGCCTGTTTCGGTGCGGCTTTGACTGTCAAAACTCCAGAAATCCAAAAATTTCTAAGAGCATTGAAAACCGAGAAGACTGACATCTTTAAGACAGACACCTTGAGAATGGGTACTGAAGAGGCAACAAAAGCTCGCCCTAAGACAAAATTGCGAGTTCCGCTTGTGGTGAGTCTCTTGGCATCAATGCTGTTCGTGCTACTGACAGCTTGCAGCAGCGGAGGCAATGAAGCACAAGAACGCCTTATTGATATTCATTACGGCTCTGAACCGGCTAGTTCTGAAACCAATGCATTTATTTGCGGGCAACGGCTCAGCGTGTTGCCGGGTGAGAAAATCCGTTTCAGGATTTATAACTACACTGACGACAATCTTGAGTTCATCGTGACAGACGAAGCGGGCGCAGATCTGAGACGAGAGAAACTACAGCCTGGTCTGCGGATTATTCCCGTCTCAGCCACCGAACCGGCCGGAGTATCTGGTTCGGGCGAGATGGCACACGCTGGACACGAAGAAGAAAAGTGGCCAGATGCCACCCAAGACTATGACTATCGCCTCATAATTGACCCAGCCTTAGGCAACCGACCTAATGTTCGCAACGAGCTGGTGACTTTCCCCGATGCCACCGAAGACTATGTTTTAGATCGCTATATCTGCGCCCACCCCGACATCTTGGAGCAACTAGTAACCAGCAGCATCTCCCGCCGCTAACCATCAAACCAAAGTCACAGCCTCAAGCACTTTGTCGCCACCAGTAACAGCAGCTTCTAAAGCTGTAGCTTGGGGAAGTATCTGAGTGCAAAAGAACTCTGCGGTAAGCATCTTGGCTCGAAGCCATTCGGCTGAGTTCCCAGCCGCTGAGTTCCCAGCAGCAGAGTTCCCAGCAGACAGCACTTCGGCAAGCTCACCTCTAGCTATCACAGCCGAGCGAGCCATAAGCCAAGCAGCTACAAGAGTTGCCAGCATCCGTAGATAAGGCGCAGCACCCGCTAAGGCTGCATCTTTAGGTTGCGCCGCCAGCCAGAGGGTTGCCCTACGAGTGGCTTCCAGCGCGTCAGCGATAGGTGGCCATAGAGCAGACAAATCGCTGCTTGCTAAATCGCCGCTTGTCAAGTCGCTTTCCACCTCGCTGATGCTGGTTAGCAAATCCGAGACAACTTGACCGTCTCGCATCTGGAGTTTCCTCCCCACTAGATCCAAAGCTTGGATGCCGTTGGTGCCTTCGTAGATGGCGGCTATGCGGATGTCTCGGTAAAGCTGGGCAGCACCTGTCTCTTCTATGTAGCCCATGCCGCCGTGCACTTGGATGTTGAGCGATGCCAGATCATTGCCCCAGTCGGTGCACCATGACTTGGAAAGGGGGGTGAGCAGATCCACAAGTTCTTGTGACTCAGATGCCTCTTCAGCATCGGGGGAGTGGACGGCGCGGTCAATTGCTGCGCCGTTGTAATACACCAAGCATCGCATCGCCTCAGTTACAGCTTTCATCGTGAGTAGCATCCGCTTCACATCAGGGTGCTCCACGATTGGGGCTTGTGTTGTGCCGAGGCTAGCAGTGCTACCGTCTTCGCTTGCCTTACTATCTGCCTTGAATCTTCCTTGCTCTTGTCCTTGTCGCTGCCCTTGCCGCCGTCCCTGTCGCCGCTCATTTGCAAACGCCGAAGCTTGCTGCCAAGCACTTTCTCCTATGGCCACACCTTCTAGCCCTACAGCTAGGCGCGCGTAGTTCATCATCGTGAACATATAAGCCATGCCTTGTTGCTCTTCGCCGACGATCTCAGCTATAGCTCCGCCGTTCTCGCCGTATTGCAGCACGCAGGTGGGGCTGGCGTGGATGCCGAGCTTGTGCTCTATGGAAACACAAGAGATATCGTTGCGTTCGCCCAAGCTACCATCGGGATTCACAAGATACTTAGGCGCGATGAAACAGGAAATACCTCTTGTGCCCGGCGCAGCATCGGGTGTGCGAGCCAGCACTAAGTGCACGATGTTGTCGGTGAGGTCGTGCTCGCCCCAGGTGATGAAGATTTTCTGTCCAAACAGGCGATAGGTGCCGTCTGGCTGTGGTTCGGCGCGGGTTGTGAGTGCGCCCACATCGGAGCCGGCTTGAGATTCAGTGAGGTTCATCGTGCCTGCCCACTCTCCAGAGATGAGTTTCGGTAGCCAGCGAGCTTGCTGGCTCTCTGTGCCGTGAGCCGCCAGCAGATGAATCGCCCCCTGCGTGAGCATCGGACACAACGAAAAAGACATGTTGGCCGAGGTGAGCATCTCAGAAACTGCGCTACCTATCACCCAAGGCTGATTCCCTCCACCCCATTCAGCCGAAAAAGGCGCGGCCCCCCAGCCTGCTTGCTGATATGACCGATATGCCATGGAGAAACCCTCTGGGGTGGAAACCGAGCCGTCTTCGTTGCGGACGCTACCTTGCAGGTCGCCTGTGCGGTTTGTGGGGGCTATGACTTCTGTGACGAAACGACCGGCTTCGGTGAGTATTGTTTCTAGGTCGCTGGCGTCCATATCTTCAAACGCTTCCATAGAGCAGATACCTTCTATGTCAGCGATGTGGCGCAAAGCAAACATCATGTCTGCCACGGGTGCTGTGTATTCGCTCATATGAGACATTCGTGAGATGTTGTTTTCAGCTTGTGCTTCGGAGAGATGGCTTCTGGAGAGATGCTTTCTCAAGAAATGGCGCAGTTGATCTGCCGTATACTTATCTGCCCCTGGTTATCTGCGGTATATCTGGAGCACCTCAATCATATTCCAGAGGTCAGAAATGCCTTCGCCAGAAGTAGCAACAGTGGAAATCACAGGTGGTCGCCACGAGCTTTCCATGCGCGAATCCAACATACGTTCCAAATCTCGACTAACCGAGGCAGCTTCTTGGGTGTCGGTCTTATTCACCACGAATATGTCGGCTAACTCAAGTAGCCCTGCTTTGGAGGCTTGGATGTCGTCGCCATAGTCTCCTGTCACGACCATCACAAGGGTGTCGACAATCTCAGCTACATGTCCGACTCCCGTAGTTTCCACCACTATCAAATCAAAACCTACAGATCTCAAGAGCTTCACAGCGTCAGGAATCCAAGACGGGATTTCCCCGCTTTGCCCCGCTACAGAGCGGAAGAATACGTTGCCGCTCACACTGCTTTGGGGTTTCTGGATAGAAGATGTCATACGGATTCTGTCGCCGAGGATAGCTCCGCCGGTGCGCGGCGAAGAAGGGTCAACAGCTAAGACAGCTATCTTGGGAGCTGGCACATCAGACTTCTTGGGCCGACCGCGGCCTCGGCCAGAAGCAGCTTTAATTAAACCAGAGCAGAGGGTAGATTTTCCAGAACCAGAAGCACCTGTTATGCCGATCACATGTGAGTCGCCTGAAGCTGAGCTAGTAGCAGTAACGCTGTAAGTAGATACACTGGCATCTCTGGCATCTGCGGAACTGCTCGCTGCAGCGGACAAAAGCAGCTCTGCGGCAGTGTCTCCCGACGCAGTGTCTCCCGATGTTTTCCCCTCTCGCGCATCTTCAAGCACGCTCAACAGACGCCCTATGGCCCGATTACTTCCGGAGCGGGCTTGTCGTAGCAAATCCGCCATATTCTCTGTGGCTTGACTGGCATCCCTCGCATTATCGTCTTCAGCATTATCTGCGTGTCTATCCGCCGCTTCTGTTCCATACACAGCCCGATATACCTGAGCGGCAACCTCCGATGAATTCATGACCTCAGCGATACCGACTCTGCGAAGTTGCTCAGCTTCTCCGGTAGCGTCTCTAGCATCAGTGTTACCAGCTGTATCGCTAGCTGTGGTTCTAACAAGAATCACAGGCGTGGTTGCCATCTCCCCACCAGCTGACTGCAGGTTTTCTAGCAGCTCTATCGCCATGTGAGTTGAAGTAATACAAACAACAGCGTCAGCGTCTTCCTGCTCCACAGCTACTATAAGACTCTCGGGTGTTTGGCGCAAACCGAGATAGATAACTTCGGCTCCAGCATCTCGCAAAATGAGGGCGATGTTTCTCAGGTCGCGTGTGCGCCCTTCAGAACCGAGCTTTCCTAAAACTATTTTTGCGAGCGGTTTCATAAACTGATTTTCATTCATTCTAACAGGCGGTAAAATATCTTATAGCGCGCTATAGTTTAATGCGATGAGAATTGCTATTTGAACTATAGCTTTTGTAGTTCCCAACACAAGTTTTCCCCTGAAAGTTTCAGCCCCTCAGCCGACTATTCGCGACGCCATATTGGCGCGTCGTGAGGATCCCTCCATTGCGATCCTTTACGAGGATGAATCTTGGACTTACCGCGAGTATGTAGCCGAATGCTCTGCTGTAGCAAATTTTCTAGTCGGTGACGGGCAGGCCAGTGAGAGAGGCAACGATGCCAGTAGCCCCTTCCATATAGGCGTGCTGCTTGACAACGGCCCGCATTTTTCTGTGGCTTTGGGTGCGGCATCGCTGTGCGGGGCAGTAGTTGTAGGCATTAACCCCACTCGTCGCGGAGGCGAGCTGGTGCGTGATGTTACTCACACGCAATGCCAGATGATCCTAACCGAAAGCCGCTACTTAGAGTTACTAGAGCCGGTGAAGCAGAGCAATGTTAGTGTTATGGACTTGCCAGAGTGGTCTGGCGAGTTAGAAGCTCATCGCGGCAAACCCGCACCCGATGTGGAAATCGACCCGGCCGCGCCCTACCTGTTGCTGTTCACCTCAGGCACAACAGGGCAACCTAAAGCAGCTATTTGTTCACAGCAGCGCATCGCCCGCATCGGTGGCGTCATAGCGCAGACGCACGGTCTTACTTCTGAGGATGTCTGTTACCAGTCAATGCCAATGTTTCACTCCAACGCTTTGATGGCAGGGTGGAGCCCTTGCATCACGACAGGGGCAACTGGGGCGTTTCGCCGGAAGTTCTCAGCATCGAGCTGGCTGGCAGATGTTCGCAAGTTCGGGGCTACCTACTTCAACTATGTGGGCAAGCCACTCACCTATATCATGGCTACGCCGTCGCGTCCAGACGATGCCGACAACCCGCTGCGAGTAGTCTTCGGCAACGAAGGCGCACCGCACGATCTGGATCGTTTTGCCGAGCGATTCGGCGTGGTAGCCCACGACAGCTACGGCTCGACCGAAGGCGGCTTCGGCGTATCCCGCACGCCCGACACGCCACCTGGCGCGCTTGGCAGAGGCGACGATCAGACCAAAATTTACGATGCCGACACAGGTTTGGAATGTCCACGAGCCGTCTTTGCTTCCGATGGTAGCTTGTTGAACGCCACCGAAGCTACGGGCGAGATTGTCCATCTGCAAGCAGTGAGCGATTTTGAAGGCTATTGGAATAACCAAGAGGCCGATGTAGAGCGCACGAGAGAGGGTATCTATTGGTCGGGCGACTTGGGGTATATGGATTCAGATGGGTTCGTCTATTTCGCAGGGCGAAACTTCGACTGGCTGCGCGTAGACGGCGAGAACTTTGCTGCAGCCCCGTTAGAACGCATCTTGGTGCGCCACGAAGACATCGACTTGGCAGCAGTCTATGCGGTGCCCAACAGCGATGTGGGCGACGATGTAATGGCAGCTGTGATACATCGACCCGGAGCCGAGTTTGACCCTGAAAGCTTCACAGCGTTCTTAGAAGCACAGAGCGACTTAGGGACCAAGTGGGCACCTAAGTACGTACGCTGGGCGCAGGATTTACCGAAGACTCAGACAATGAAGATACTAAAGAGGGTTATGCGCGCTGAGCGGTGGGAAGTAGAAGACGAAGTATGGCTAAGAGACGGCGACAGCTATCGGCTACTGACAGCCGCTGATATTGAAGCTATCCGCAAAGCATTCGAAGCACGAAACCGATTACATCTACTTTAATTGCTAGAACTAGGCGGGGGATGAAACTAAATTTGCCAGCCCATAGTTTTGAGGAGTTGGGCGATTTGAGGTTTGACGGCTTCTATTGAGAGATGGCGTTTTGCTACTTGGAAATTTTCTTCCAACAATTCTGTGTCTGGATTTGCTAGAAATGTCTTCACCGCTTCGGTTTCCCAAGGGTATGCCCATTGGAAGCCCAGGTCGCGCAACTCTTCGGCTATGGGGTAGTCACTTACTATGGCGGGTTTGCGATGGATAGCTGATTCCACCGCAGGGTTGCCAAAGCCTTCCCACCAAGAGGGGTATACCACCACATCGCTTGCGGCGTAGATGTCACTTTCTGACAGAGAAGCGGTCGCCTCGCCTTGGTTGTGGATGACACGGCATTCGGCTGATTGCAGAATGACTTCCAGTGTCGGTCCGTAGCCGTCTTCCGCGGGACCTACCAACCAGTAGGTGCCGCCTAGTTTTTCAGCCAAGATGACAGCTCCTAGGATGTTTTTTCGTTGGATAGCACGAACTGGGTGGGTTACGAGCAGCTCACCTTCAGCCACGCCAAGCATTTCGCGAGTAGCTTTGCGGTCGCCGGGCCACGGGTTGATATCAAAGGGGTTATAGATGCGCACGGCTTGGATACCTCGAGCTAGCATCTGGTGTTTAGTGAAGTCGTTGATGACCACATGCTGCCAAAAGGGGTCGTGTGCTGGTAGCTCCGCGATATGGCCTAGGTGAGCTCTTTGCCAAGAGGGGTCGTGGTGATGCATTATGGCTTGACGGCCGCGCAACACGCTCAGTAGAACTCTTGTGGCTGACAGGTTGAGCGGGATAGACGCCATATTCTCGACTAAAGTGAGCTGGCATTCAGCCAGAACCGATTGAAGCTCTTCGGGTGAGAGAGGCTCCTCTGAACCTGCAGCCAAGCCGGGTAAGAGATGGTCCACATCGCCGTCTCCCGCGACCGTATAGGTGCTGAAGCCAATCTTGCCAAGTATCTGCTGCCATATTCGGGCAGTGGTTGAAACACCGTCGTGGTCGCCGAGACGAAACGAGACAATGGCACAAGCAGGCATACTCAAAGAAGCTTAACTAAAGCATAGGGGCAAGAACATGAGGCAATCTGAAAATCTCTTTGAAAAAGCGCGAGAAGTCATGTCGGCGCACTGGCGCAGTGGTAGCAAGCCAACATGGGGCTACACCGCGCCTAACCCCGAACGCTACGAGTGGCAATGGCTGTGGGACTCTTGCTTCCACGCTATTATCTGGGCCGAACTTGGCGAAGCCGACCGAGGATTGCTAGAACTTGCGACTCTGCTTGAGACTATGGAACCATCTGGCTTCTTACCTCACATGAACTATGTTGCTGACCCAGCGGCAGCCAAAGAGTTCTGGGGCAGAGAGGGCACATCTTCCATCACACAACCTCCGATGTTCGGTCACGCTATAGCCGAATTGGTTCGCAAGGGAGTGGACGTGCCAGAAGAGCTTGTAGAAAA
Organism: uncultured Acidimicrobiales bacterium; assembly: GCA_958295755.1. Classification (GTDB taxonomy): domain Bacteria; phylum Actinomycetota; class Acidimicrobiia; order Acidimicrobiales; family Hopanoidiivorantaceae; genus Hopanoidiivorans. Next base: position 334,060 of record OY282367.1, read on the forward strand.
GGCTGCTCTAGGACTTAGATTTTTTTTGCAATTTAGAATCCACAAGCCATCAGGACTTATTGTGCTTTGCCATCCTTGGGAGTCAGGCGCAGACGACAGCCTTCGTTGGGACAGCTTCTACGCAGTTCCCTACGGTCACCCTCGCTGGCAGGATGAGAAAATCAAGCTGATGGAAACTATTGCGCGAGATAGCAACGGCACCCCCTTGAGCAACCCGCGTTTTCCCGTAGCATCGGCCTGGTTCACAGCCGTGGTAGCTTTCAACATCGCAGAGTTAGCAAATGCCACAGGTGCTATAGACAAATCAGAAGCTACCGGTCTAGTTGAAGCAGTAGAAAGTAGCTGGGATGATGTGCTACACACTTGGGTAGATACTGCCACGACCGAGATCCAACAAACAAGTTCCCCTCCAATCCGAAAATCTGATTCAGGCGATAGCAAGCAGACCCCCGTGCTAGAAGCCCTGCTCGGCGTCCTAGCCGACCGCAACGAAGAACGTCTAGCTATAGTTTGCGAAGACTTGTTCAACCCCAGCAAATATGGTGCCCCTTACGGCCCAGCAGGAGTAAGTCAAAGCCACAAATCCTACGAAGGCCACAGCTACTGGCGAGGCGCAACCTGGCCCCAGCTAACCTATCTCCTCTGCCACGCTCTCCAAGCTCGCGCTAACTCTTCGGCTGATCGAGCTAGTGCTAACTCTTCGGCTGCTCGACTTCGTATTGGTGCCGACTCCCTAGCCACACAACTCCGCTCCGGGGCTATTACCTCCAACTTTGCCGAACACTGGCACCCCCAAACCGCCCACCCCGGCGGTGCCACCCCCCAATCCTGGACAGCCCTGGCAATAGTATCTTGAGAATTGATTTAGAATTGATTCAATCCAGCAGGCGAGGATTGTGATCTGTCTGCGGCTTGGAGGCCGCCTGTGATTCTTAGGGTGTAGAGGTTATCTGGGGCGCAGTCCCATTCGCCTGCGGTGGTGGGGTGTTGGCGTTGCCAGTTGCCGTCTTGGTATCTGAGAAGAGCGAAGCAGTTGGTGGGAGTTTTGCTTGCGGGATTGGAAGGGGCGTGGAGGCCGTGGGCATCCCAGTTGTCTATGTTGGCGACTGCTTCTAGGACAGCTTGGGTGGTTAGAGGCAGGAAAGTGTTACCGGCTTCGGGCTGGATCGCTTGCCTGACTGCTTCTTCAAATAGACGCGCTGCGGCCCAAGCTGCTACGCCTTGGAGATCGGGTTCAGACGGCAAGCGGCTATCAGAGCGGCTCAGAAATGAAAGCGTAGTGATGTATTGCGTGAGATCTCTGTTCAGCTGTGCTTCTTCTATGGGAAGAAGGTGAGTTGCCAGATATATATTGGCTGACTCTGCTGCTGTTGCGCTGAGAACTGCTGAGAAATCTGCGCGGTTGCAGGTCATATCGCAGAAGGTAAATTCAAGGTTTAGACGCTCGCGGGTATCTGAAGTATCGCTTTCAGATATTTCAGACTCAGCAGGGCAGTTTTCACCTTCTGAGCTACCGGCACCATCGGAAGGGTCATCTTCAGAGGCACTACCATCGGAAGACTCGCCATCGGAAGCTTCATTTTCATCGCTTCCCTCTTCAACTCCATCAGCATTGCTATCGTCATTACTGCTATCGTCTTCTGCTTCACCAGAGGTATCGCCAGGATCTCCGGTTTGCAAGAAGTTTGCCAGCCAGACGCCGTCGGTCGGCCACAACAAAGAGCGCACACCTTGAGTTACCATCTGGTCATACAACTCTATTGGAGCACATAACAGTGAGGTAAGTTGTGTGGTTGGTTCCAGAATAGTCGTATAGCCCTGCGACAGGGCTGCTTCTATTTCTTTTTCGCCCCGGATAATAGAGGTGGAGATATCGTCCAATAAAATCATGGCGGCAGCATCCTCTCCTTCGGGGCTGATCTCCGCCAACGTTTGAAGGGGGCCAACTTGGATTACGCCGGGCGGTGTGGGGTTGGAAAGAAAAGTTTCAGCTCGGCCTTGTCGTTGAGGGCTTTTTGCCACAGCGGGAAAATCAAGCACAGGGCAATCTTCGCCCCCGAGCTGTGATAAACCTTCGTGGTCAAACAGAGCATCGGAACCCACGATTGCGAAGATGTCGCCTTGGCACGCCCTCTCTATAGCGGCTTCGTGGTTGAAGAGTCCTGTATCTATGTAGACCACTTCAATTTCACGTCCACCAAGCCCGCCGAAGACATTGACCGCCTCAGCCCAAGCTGCCACGCCACCCCACGCGGAGCGGGAACGACCATCAGCGATGCCACCCGTTTCTACATCGGCGATAACACCCACCCTGATGGTCGTATCTGTAACACCGGGCACATCAACAGCTGGGATAGTCGTGCTCGTAGGAACAAGGATTGTGGTGGTAGGTGAAGGAGTCTCGCCATCTGGCAGAGTGGTTGTGGGTAGCGTTGTTGTAGGTGGTGCTGTTGTAGATGAGGGGGTGGTGAATTGAGGTGGCCCAGCTTCGGGGACGACAGGCCTGGTGCAGGCAAGTGCTACCAGTCCGAGCACGGCCGCAAGCAACCACGCAATACAGAACCTCCTTTGACTCAACCGTGCCACGCCTTATTTTGCCTCTGTTCAAATCAATTTGCTTACATGCAACTCAAACGAATTTATACAGGTCAGGCAAGACCAACCCAGGCTCACGCAAACAAGGGTCGGTCGCCGATGATTTCCTGTTCTTGTAGGCGGGCGATATCTTCAGTGCTATAGCCGAGTTCAATCAGCACTTCTTCGTTGTGCTCACCGATAGTGGGAGGATGACGGTTGATCCACGGCTCGGTGTGGCTGGCATAGCGGAAAGGCACCGCAGGGTAGCCGTGCGCTCCAGCTACTGGATGTTCCAACTCCACGAAAAATCCTCGCTCCCACAGCAAGCTATCTCGCCCGACATGTCTGTCTATCTCTACGACTGCAGCAGGCACTCCCGCTGCCAACAGCAAGTCGGCGGCTTCTTTAGAGGTGTGCTGTTTGGACCATTCAGAGATAGCTTTGTCCAACTCGTCTCGTCGCGTCCAGCGGTCTTGCCAAGTTGCCAGGGTTGAGTCGCTAGCCCAGCCAGCTTTGCCTATAGTGTGCGCCAGTGCCCGCCACTGCTGGTCGGTCGCAGCAGAGATGGCGACCCAGGTTTCATGTGCCGCACAGGGATACACGCCCTGTGGGGCTAAGCCGTAAGAAGAGTTGCCCACTCGCTCCATCAAGATGTCGGTGGCAGAGAACTCCACCAGAGCCTCGGCGGCCACATTCAAAGCTGCGTCAATCATTGCCACCTCTACCAGTTTGCCTTTGCCGCTTTGTCGCCGTTCTTCAAGCGCAAGCAGGGTAGCAAAGCTGGCGTGAAGACCAGCCACAGGGTCGCACGGCCCACGGGGAATCTGCGGCGGTTCGTCGGGGTAGCCCGTGAGGTAGGCTATGCCGCTCATCTGCTCCATCGTCTGAGCAAACCCTGTGTTGTCGCGCCAGGGGCCAGATAGCCCGAAACCGGGCATGCGCACCATGATGAGCTTGGGATTGATTGCGTTCAGGTGCTCCCAAGTTATGGCGAAGTTGTTCATGACTCGGGGCGTGTAGTTTTCAATCAGCACATCTGCTGTTGCTGCTAGCTTTTCTAGCACAGCCCTGCCTTCGGGATCTGTGAGGTTCAATGTGATAGCGCGCTTGTTGGTATTTACTCCGTGATACACCATGCCCCACTCCCACCATTTGTCATCGGTCGGAGGTTTCACAGAGGCAAATCGCATTCCGTCTGGACGTTGAGTGGATTCCACCTTGATGATGTCTGCGCCGAGCTGGGATAATGTCTGCCCGGCTATGGGGCCGGCCCACCAGCCAGTGCACTCAATTATTTTTATGCCCTCCAGTGGGAGCGCAGGAGATGCAGGCGATTTGACAGTGTCAGAGACGGTTTCCGAGACGGTTTCCGAGGTGGCTACCGCCTTCTTACGCTCTGCCAAAGACGCAATGTCGGCGGCTGTTACCTCTCCCAACTTCGCAACAGCCTCTAATGCAGGCATCTCTACGCCGTGAATCAGATACGGCCTCCTCGGCTGGATGAACCCGCCAGATGGGTTCTCAACAAACATATCTCTGTCTTCAAAGGCTTCAAATGTCGGTACGATCTCTCCGTTGCCAATGAGTGAGACAGGGATGCGCAGCGAAGATGCAATGCTGATTATCTCGTCGGTGGTGCGAGCTTTCGTCCAAGCGTGAACGCGCTCAAAAAATACATCGCGGGCTGCCCAACGCTGGAACGGGCTGGAGATCACAGGATCGCCCACCCATTCTTCTGCTCCGATCATCACCAGAAAATCTTGGAACTGCTGTTGTGCCATCGTGCAAAATCCCACGAAACCATCAGCAGTTGGCTCGATGGAAGGCATCTCTAAGGTGCGATGGGGGATTTGCACATCCCAGTTGTCAGACAAGCTCGCCAATAAGAACGCATAAATATTGGTGGAAATGACCAAACCTTCATACAAGCTCACATCCACATGCTCGCCGTGCCCAGTAGCTTTGGCTCTCTGGGCAGCTGCCAGCCCGCCAACAGCACCGCACACTCCAGCCATCCACTCGCCAATCTTGCCCCCTGCTTGGACGGGGGGATTTTCAAGTCTTCCACGTTTGCCTATGCCGCCGGCACGGGCTTGAAGAGTGAATTCTGTGGCAGGCTGGTTGGCTTCAGAACTTAGTCGACCATAGGGCGAAAGAGAAATCATCACGACATCGGGGCGTTGCTGCAGCAGTTCGCCCAGCAGGCTTCGGGGCAGGCTGTCTTCAACTACGATGTCGGCAATTTCCAGAAGTTGGGTGACAGCAGGATCTTCTGCGAGAGTATTGTTGGCACCAATCAGCGATAGCTTCCCTGTGTTCAGATACTGGAAAAATGCTCCATCGCCTTCTTGTCGCTTGGCAGTATCACCGGATTTGGCAGTATCACTAGCAGTATCACCAGATTTGGCAGTGTCACCAGATTTGGTCGTGAGACCGGGAACGTTTGCCACGCTCCAGCTTCGCAAAGCACACCCCTGCTCAGGCTCCACTTTGACAACACCTGCCCCAGCGTCAGCCAGCATCTTCCCCACATACTGCCCAGCTATCCCCTCGGCGAATTCTGCTACCAAAAAGTCCTTGAGGATTTTAGTCATTGGCACTTACGCAGGAAACTAGGCGAGGGGGAGAGCAGGGATTGGGAGAACAAGAATAGCTGCTAGTTCAACCTCTGCACGATCATCGCCATACCTTGACCGCCCCCCACACACATCGTCTCTAGTCCGATCTCAGCATCGGTATCTTCCAGACCGTTCAGCAGAGTATTCATTATGCGCGCCCCTGTCATACCGAAGGGATGTCCCAAAGCGATAGCACCTCCGTTGACATTCAGTTTTTCCCAGCTGATACCCAAGTCGTCAGCCGAAGCCACAACTTGTGCCGCGAACGCCTCATTCAGCTCCACAAGATCAATGTCGTCAATCGTCATATTGGCACGCCCAAGTGCCTGTTGCACAGCTTCCACCGGCCCCAGCCCCATAATCTCAGGATTAAGCGAAGATACCCCGCTAGCCACAATCCGAGCCAATGGTTTGATGCCTACCTCCGCTGCCTTTGTGTCGCTCATTACCACCACAGCGGCCGCTCCGTCATTTAGTGGGCAAGCATTCCCAGCCGTAATGGTGCCTTCAGGTTTGAACACAGGTTGCAGATTGGACAGACCTTCAAGAGTGGTGCCAGCACGAATGCCGTCGTCTTTAGATACTGTGGCACCGTCAGCTAACGGATAGGGCGTGATCTCTCGTTCAAAAAATCCCCGCTCAGATGCAGCCTCGGCTCGATTTTGCGAGAGACAAGCGAATTCGTCTTGGCGTTGTCGGCTCACTCCCTTATGCTCGGCCACATTTTCGGCAGTCTGGCCCATAGCTATGTAGATGTCGGGCAGACCATCGGTAGGAGACCATTTGCCGCCTGCGCCAGTGGTGCGCTCAGCTGAACGAGCTAGGGCGTCTTCGAACAGCTCGTTGTGAGTGTTGGCTGCGCCGTCCGACATCCCGCTTCCGAAACGACTAACGCATTCCACACCACCTGAGATGAAGCAGTCGCCTTCGCCAGAACGAATAGCGTGAGCTGCCATGCGGATGGTCTGCAGCGAGGAAGAGCAATAGCGATTGACCGTAACCCCAGGCGTATGCAGCCCTGCCAACAGACTGGCCACACGGGCGATGTTGTAGCCCTGTTCGCCGGCAGGCTGAGCGCAACCCCAGATAACATCTTCCACCAATGTCGGATCCAAAGAAGGCAATTTGCCAACTACATCGGCAATGATGAAAGCCGACATATCGTCTGGGCGAGCTTCAGTTAGAGAGCCCTTGTAGGCTCGCCCTATTGGTGTGCGCGAGGCTGCGACTATAACTGCTTCTGGCATTGATTTCTCCTTCGGGGGTGCTAGTTGATATGGCTAGTTAATATCGGGTGTGCTAGTTAATATCAGGTGTATAGGTGTGAGTTCCTGAGCGCAGGACGGTGCCGGGACGGGCCTGAGTAAACTCGCCGTTACGCACGATTTCTTCACCATTGCAGACCACATGATCCATGCCCACTGCCTTGGCGAAAAGCCTGCCCGAGCCGCCGGGCACATCGTAGTTCATACGGATTTCTTCGGAGTCGACTGTGGCTTCGTCAAAGACGATCACATCGGCGTGCCAGCCTTCTTCTAAACGGCCCCGTTTGCTGATGCCATAGAGTTGGGCTTGCTCGTCAGTCATAAGCTGTATCGCCTCTTCCAAGCCAAGTGCCCCCGCTTCACGCACGCCCCGCCCTAGCAGATATGTGCTGTAGTTGAAGCTGGCTAAGAAATCGAGATGAGCCCCAGCGTCAGACGCGCCGATAACGGCACGGCTGTCGCGGATCACATCCACACGGGCTTTCCAGTCATCATCGCTCTCTCTGGCTGCGGGCGTTCCGAAAGAGGTCTGTAGCTCATCTGCCACTACGATGTCGCAAAGGGCATCCCAAGGCGACTTGCCTTCTTCCTCTGCGATTTCTGCCACCAGACGGCCCCTGTATTGCTCGTTCTGAGGCGAAACCGTATCGTAGATAACTTTGCTCTGCCAGTCGGCGAGACCACGTAGCGGACTGGGCTGTTGAGCCAACTCGTCTAGGTGGCGGCGACGGTCGGGGTCGGAAAGCATGGCGATCTTCTCGGCTTTGCTACCGAACATATGAGTCTCCCATTCGGGCAGAGCGTCCAAGCCGAAACCGCTGGCGAAACAGAGACGCACGCCTAGGTTTACCGGCACAGTCAGAGCCACTACTTTGCCGCCCTTCTCACGGGCCACATCGCCAGCGTGGAGTTTCTCTACGCAGTCGTCATAGTTGGCGGAGTTCACAAGCATGACATTCCAGTTGAGCTGACGCCCAGCCGCCGCCGACATATCGGCCATGAGGTTGAGTGCCCAGTCTTCAAACGGCCCCACGCATGGGATTAGCTCAAGGGAAGTTCCCTCAAAGTCGCGGCAAACCCCAGCCAAAGCCACAAGTTCGTCTCTGGAGGCGTAGCGAGAGGGCACCATGGCTCCATCGGCATCGTTGTGGGTGCGTGCCCACGAAGACGAGAACCCTAGTCCGCCGGCTTCAATCCCGTCGCGCAGTAGTCGTTTTAGCTCTGCCATCTCTTCAGGTGTGGCTTCTCGCTGGGTGGACTCTTCGCCCATCACGACCCTGCGAATAGCAGAGTGGCCCACCATGAACCCAGCGTTTATTGAGAGAGTTCCATCCATGCGGTCTAGAAATTCGCCATAGGTAGTCCAATCCCAAGGGACTCCATCACGCAATGGCTCAAGCGGCATACCTTCCACGCGGGCCAGCATACGCATTAGGTATTCTCCATCGGCGGGATTCTTGGTGGATGGGTCAAGGCCCAAAGGTGCGATGGTGAATCCGCAGTTGCCGCCGATGACTGTGGTTACGCCGTGGAGCGGGGAAGGGCTGAGGGTTGGGTCCCAGAAAGCTTGGGCATCATAGTGGGTGTGGATATCAACGAAGCCAGGTGCCACGATCTTGCCGGTGGCGTCAATGACTTGTGAAGCTTCGGTAGCTCCGTCACCATTTGAGCCGTTTATAGCCACGATCTTGCCGTCTTTGATACCAACATCGGCCTTGCGGCGGGGTGCGCCTGTTCCGTCTACCACATCGCCGTTGCGAATGAGCATGTCCAACATGTGCTCTGCTCCTTTTGTTGAGGTTAATCAGCTAATCCATATAGTAGTTGCTCTGATGGGCCAGTGCTTTGATGAGCTTGTGCTTTGATGAGCTTGTGTTCTGATGAGCTTGTGTTCTGATGAGCCAGTGTTCTGATGAGCTTATGTTCTGATGAGCACAGAAAGATTTGATAATCTTGCAGGCATGAGCAATATCAACACTGATGAAATCTGGGATCTCGTAATCGGCGGAGAGCGGGTGGTGCCTGGCGGTACTTACGAGGTCATCGATCCGAATACCACCCAAGTTGTGGGGCATGCGCCGGAGGCCACTGCCGAGCATGCTCACCAAGCTGCCGCTGCCGCTAAAGAGGCATTTCCGAAGTGGCGCGATACCGATATGGCAGAGCGTTGCAGATATCTGGCTTCCGCTGCGGAGTTGATAGAGCAAAGGTGTGGCGACTGGGTAGATCTAGTGCAGGCCGAGACAGGTTCTACCATCAATGTCACCGAGACGATGCAGGTTTCTGGGGCTTTCATAGACCGCTTCCGCTATTACTCGCGGCCTATGGATGTGAATGTGCCGGTTGCGCCACTCACTTCACCTGCCACAGCTTTGGCACCTGCTGCTCTGCTGAGTGCTTATGTGATACGCCAACCAGCGGGCGTGGTGGCTTGCATCACTCCCTATAACTTTCCGCTCACTAATGTGGCTGGCAAGATTGCACCTGCGCTGGCTATGGGCAACACGGTTATCATCAAGCCCGCTCCACAAGATCCGCTGGCTGTGATTGAGCTAGGGCGGACACTAAATGAGGTGTTCCCGCCGGGCGTAGTAAATGTGGTGAGCGGTGCGAGCGCAGAGGTCGGAGCTGCCCTGGTGGACTCTCCCGATGTGAACATGATTAGCTTCACCGGCAGTTCTGTTGTGGGGGCGAAAATCTTTGAAGCTGGCGGCAAGACAATGAAACGTCTGCTCATGGAACTAGGCGGCAAGGGTGCCATGATTATGACAGAAGATTGCAACATAGACAAAGCTGTCCAAGGCATTGCCAGTGTCTGGGGCTTTCATTCTGGACAGATCTGCACAGCCCCTACACGAGTTATTTGCCACCGTGACATCTATGACAAAACCGTTGAGAAGCTAGCTGCTGTGTCGCAGTTGTTGAAGGTGGGCGATGCCTGCGAACGCGACACCATCGTTGGCCCTGTCATTACCGAGGTGCACCGCGAGCGGGTTGAGAGTTTTATCGCGGGCGGTCAAGACGAAGGGGCTACTCTTGTCTGCGGCGGGCAGCGGCCTGATTTGGAGGGCTATTTCGTGGCACCTACCTTGCTGGCCGACTGCAAGCCAGAGATGCATGTGGTTAAAGAAGAAGTGTTCGGCCCGGTGGTGGTGATGGTTCCACACGACGGAGATGATCACGCAGTTGTCTTGGCAAACGACTCTGAGTACGGGCTTTTCAGCTATGTCTTTTCAGGGGATTTGGCTCGAGGGTTTGAAATTGCTAAGAGAGTGGAGTCGGGTAATGTCGCTTTGAATACGGTTGCTCCGCATATGGAAGCACCTTTTGGCGGGTTCAAGATGTCGGGGGTGGGGCGAGACCGAGGAGTATGGGGGATGCATGCTTATTCGGAGGTGCAGGCGATTAATTGGCCTGCTTAGTAGTTGGCCTGCTTAGTAGTTGGACTGCCTGGCTGTTCCATTCAGAAAATATTTTTTCTGGAAAGCATCAAAGCAATGACGACCAAGCATAAATAAATGCGAGCATGAATAAAAGTTTTTGCGTGCCGGGGCTGGAAGAGGAAAAGAAGTTTTGGCAGGCTGGGTATGTGAGCGTGGCGGGGTGTGACGAAGTGGGGAGGGGGGCTTGGGCCGGGCCCGTATCGGTGGGTGTAGTCGTGGTGCCGTCTGAGAGGCGCATCAACAGAGTGCGAGATTCAAAGATGCTTACCGAGGCGGAACGAGAGAGGCTTTACGGACGGATTTTGGAGTGGTGCTTGGACTGGTCTGTAGGACATGCGCTACCACAGGAGTGCGATGAGTTCGGAATGTCGGAAGCACAGAGGCGAGCGGCACAGCAAGCTTTGGCTGGGCTTTCAGATATTCCCGACTATGTGTTGGTGGATGGACGTTGGGATTTTATGCAGACTGGCAGAGTGAAAACCATAGTGGGTGGCGACAGATACTGTCTCTCCATTGCGGCAGCTTCAGTTGTGGCAAAAGTAACTCGCGACCAACTCATGCGCCGCCTTGCCGAGAGCTACCCTGAATACGACTTCGCTAGTAACAAGGGCTATCACAGCCCCAAACACAAAGAAGCTTTGCAGCAGCTAGGCCCAACTCCCATACACCGCCAGTCGTGGTCGTTTATGGAGAAACTGCGCCCTTAACTCTTCGTCTGCTTTTGGCTTTGGGGGATGACGCTGCAGTAGCCTCTGCTGGCTCTTCGTCCTCTCCGTCATCGCTATCTTTCATCCCTTGGCGGAATTCTTTTTGAGCACTGCCTAATGAGCGAGCCAACTTAGGTAGTTGGGTGCTACCGAAGAGTAGCAAGAGTACCACGAGGATGATGAGCCACTCGCCTTGACCGATGGTTACGCCTAGAAGCATAACTTCAGTTTATCAGCTTGAATGCGATTAAGCAAGCAAGCTAGAGAGTTTTCTGGTCAAGTGTTACTGCTCAAGTGTTACTGGTCAAGAGACCGCTTGACGAGAGGAGCGTAGGGTTACGACATTCTGGTGACGTTGGAGGCGTCGCTCGCGGCGTATCACTCGGCGTTCCCGCTCGCTCATCCCGCCCCAGATGCCGAACTTCTCGCCATTCTGCAAGGCGTACTCGAGGCACTGCTCTTTCACTGTGCAGCCACGGCAGACGCTCTTGGCCTGCGCGCTGGAGACACCTCGCTCGGGATAGAAGAGGTCGGGGTTGATGCCAAGGCAGTTGGCGTCTTGCTTCCAAGAGAAGTCGGTGCCTTCTTCAATAGTTAGATTTCTCATTTGATTCTCTTTCTGTCAATAGTTGGTTATGGATAGTTGTTGGGTATGGCTTCTGTGAGCCTAAAACCACTAAGTTCCAGACTAACAGCAAATTACAGCCATGTAATTTACAGCCGTGTAATTTCACCCGTGTAGTTTGCATTCTTACACAGATTTCCCCCCTTGTCAAGTGCAGATTGCAAGTTTTTTGACTGGCTGCGGCGGGGGCAACGGCGGGCAGCGGCCCACTCAAATCTTGCCAGCCATCTCAATCTCTTGACTGCTTAGACCCAAGAAATACAGCACAGCATCTAGGAATGGCACATTCAGGCTGGTATCAGCTGCATCTTGAACAGATCTGCTGGCGCAATAGGCAATGCCTAGCCCCGCTACCTCAAGCATGTCCAAGTCATTGGCACCGTCACCCACAGCCACAGTTTGGGCTAAAGGTATTGACTCGCGCGCTGCCAAATCCCGCAGGAACTTAGCCTTACCTTGACGATCCACAACAGTCCCAGATACTCTGCCAGTGAGGTAGCCGTCTTTAATTTCTAACTCGTTGGCGCAGGTGAAATCCACACCCAACTCCTCAGCTAGCTTTTCGGTAAAGTAAGTGAAGCCTCCGCTCACCACGGCTGTGCGATAACCGAGCCGACGGAGAGTACGCAAGAAAGTCTGAGCACCGGGCGAAAGCTTGAGCCGCTTCCAAGCTCGTTCAAGCGCGCCTTCGTCTAGCCCTTCCAACAGAGATACTCGCTTCAACAGCGACTCTGTAAAATCCAACTCGCCAGCCATAGCCCGCTCGGTAATGCTACTCACTTCTTCCACACAGCCTGCTTCTTCAGCGAGCAGATTTATAACTTCGTTTTGGATGAGCGTGGAATCCATATCCATAGCCACGAGGCGTTTGGCTCTGCGCACGATGCCCTCTACCTGAAAGGCGATGTCTAGGCGAGGATGCGAAGCGGCAGTGCTCAGCAACTCTTTGCGCATATTGTCTAGGTCACCGCCTTGCACATGCAGCTCATAGCTAAACACGGGCTTTCGTGAGAGCCGAATGATTCGGCTTATATTGCCGCCCCACTGGGCGATGGCATTCGTGGCATCTCGCAAGTCAGACGCTCCGAGCTGCGTTCCTAGCAAAGTCACGGCATAGCTGGGCTGCAGCTTGGTATGAGAAGAGTCAACCACCTCAAATTCCACATTCAGGTCGTTTTCCCAACCGTAGAAGAGCAGGTCTTTGAAGAGGTTAGGGCGAGCATGTTGGTTGCCGTTGGCAGGTAGCGACACGATGAGCCCCAAAATCATGCGTTGGCGGATGGTTATCTGTTCTATGTCGCGCACGGTGGCTTGGCAATGGCTAAGTACTGCCAGAAGGCTCGTGAGGATGCCCGGCCGGTCAATGCCGGTCACTCGCACATAGAAGGTTTCGGTGGCACCTTTCTCGGAGTCAGAGGGTTGTTTTGGCAAATCTACTTCCTCCAGTTTTTTGCAGTTTTCATATGTGCTCCTCTGAGAATTCAAACTCCTCTGAGAATTCAAAATTAGAGCCGGGTGACGACACAGACGAAGATACGGTTGGACGAGACACAACTGTCATCACAGCAGTGCCCACAATAACAACTCCCACTGCTACAACCATCGGTACTGGCGGCAGACTGAATGCCAAAATGAGGCAGCCGATCAAACCGAAGAGAGCCGCTACTCGCACGAAGATCTCAGCAACTATCTGTGCTCTGCTTTGGGTGCGTTGGGCGATGCGTTCCCGACGAGCCTGCCTCCGTTTACTCGGAGGGAGAGGTTCCAGTTGCTGGAATTCGCGTATGCGATCGTCAAGCGTTCCTTGAGGCGGTGGTCTGACAGGCTTTTTGGGTAGCCGCAAGGCAATGGCACACACAGCTGCTCCGAAGGTGAGGGCGCAGAATGCTGAAAAAGTCAACCCTGCGCGCACACTCACCAGCAATACCAGCACAAGCAATATCACTCCAGATACCACATCGCTGTGACGAGCAAGCGGGAAAGAAGATTTGGAAGTGCCAGATTTCCCAAAGACAGCCTCAACCGATATGGAGACGCTTCGAAGTAGCGGTAATAACACACCAGCGCAAGCGATTATCACACAAAGACGAATGATCCCACTCAACCTGTTGAAGTTCCCAAAGTGGGCAGCCTGCACAAACGGGTCGTTACCGCTAGCAAGGTTGACTGGAGAAGCCGAGGCGAACAGAGCGAGAGAAGTCAAGATATAGATGGTCGCCGCAGATGCAATCATAGCAGCGGTGCCCCAAGGTATGGAAAAGTGCGGTCGCTTTGAGCGCAAATCGGCAGTTCGGTTGTATCCGGCAAACGCAAAAAATAGCAGACCGGCAGCTGTGACTATGCCCCAGCTCGCTTCCGTTCCTTCAGAGAGTTTGGATATATCCACTTGACGGCTCATAGCTGAAGCGAGGACAACCAGCAACAGCACTAAGAGCACAAAGAAAGCGATCAGGCGATTGGCTGTAACTCCCAGCTCGTGGGCTGTGATTTTACTGTCAAAAAGCTTGGCTGTGTGTGCCCCTGATGCGGGGTTGCCCGAAGTCTGCTTAGGTGTGCCTAGAAGATCAGTCCAATGGACTCGGTTGGCTAATACCCCGATCACAACCACCGCGGCTGCCGTCAACTCCACAGAGTCTGGTGCTAAATATGTGGCAATGGTGAGGGCGAGCACACAACAAGCCATGATTTGCCCGCAAAAGAGGCTCCATGCGGCAAGGTTTTTGAGGAGTATCGGATGAGTATTATTGGTCTGCAGCACCTCTGCAAGTGTGGTTTCTTCGTCGGTTAGGCGCAGTGCTGAAGTGGCGCAACAAGCTGCCACCAGAGCGGCAATTCCCCAGCTCAGCAGTACCCAGCCGCCAGCCTCATCGGTAGCTACCCCTAGAGCAGCGAACAGACCGGCACCGAGCATCATTCGCAGCCCCGCCAGTAGCACATCTCCAGTGCCGAGCTTACGACCGGGAGCCGAAGAGAAGATCATAGGTTGCGAGAAAAGAGATCTTCTGCTATAGTGGCTTTAATCCGTTGCGGGGTGGAGCAGTCTGGTAGCTCGTCGGGCTCATAACCCGAAGAACGCGGGTTCGAATCCCGCCCCCGCTACTCTTACACATCGCCCACTCTCCTAACATGCTGTGCCTATCTTGCTGTAGATGGTAGCTAGTTTCATTGCTTGTTAGCACTTCTTGTTAGCACTGTCTGCTGTCAGGCTCTCGCTTCAATCTCTGCGCCAGTTTCGGCCGCCTCATCTGAGATAGCCAGCAGCTCCGAGAGCTTTCGTGTGAGCTCGTTGCGATAGCGATCAATTGAAGCCATTTTGACAGTGTCATAGCCGCGGATCATGTCGGCCAACTCTGCGATTTCCACGATGAGATCGTAGTTCTCAGAGGTAATCTGGTCGGACAGCTCGCTAACGATATCAATGTATTCCACTATGAGACGGCGTTCCAATCTCCGTTCTTTGGCGTAGCCGAAGACATCCAAGAAAGTTCCACGGACTTTTCGCATCGGACGCAAAAGGCGGAACAGCACAGCAGTGAGCCAGCGGGGCAGAGCTACCTTCTTTGATAAACCTAGCTTTGTGAAAATCGGAGGTTGCAGCAAGAAGGAAACTTTTGCTTTAGGCGAAAAACTGTCGTTGATTTGACGGCGCAACTCGGGTAGCAGATGCAGCCTAGCCACTTCATACTCGTCTTTGTATGCCATGAGCTTGTAGAGGTTCTTTGCCACAGCCAAACTGAGACGGTTCGAGACAACTGTGTCTTTCAACGATGCTTCTTCGCGGCGGGCGATATTGCCTACGGCTGTGAGATAAAGTTTGGCGTAGTTGTGGCTTTGGTAGCTTGCCAAGTCGTTCGCTCGCAAAACAAGCACATCAAACAGAGACCCTTCGGCGGTGATGCTACTTGCCTCAGCTGCGATGCGTTTGGACTTTTTGGTTTCTTTCGGCTCGGCATCGTCTATTTCGGCTTCGCCAGCTTCAACAGCGAGCAGTTTGGCTTGAAGCGTCTGATCGGCGGCAACGGCGCGCCCGAGACGGAAAGCAGCGATGTTCACATTGGCTGCCACGCCGTTTATCTCAATGGCATGTTCTATAGCTTCGGCACTCAAAGGTAGTTGCCCGCTCTGGAATGCCGCCCCCATGACGATGATGTTGGCAGGCGGCTGCGACTTGAAGAACAGACGAGAGAGGCTTTCGGCATCCACCCATATTTGACTCTTGGTGTGCTCGATGATGCGACTATGCAGCTTCTCGGTCTCGGGGAAGCTCACATTCGCATCTGAAATCATCTCGCCAGTCGGTAGCTCGGATGTGGAGATGGCAGCGACTGTGCGTGCCGCGGTAGCACGCAGAAGCACTGCCTCATCAGAAGCAGCTAGCTTGTCGAAAAGTAGCAAAGTGTCGGCTTGGCCTGCGCCGATCCGATTGGAGACATCCGCCGCATCTGCTGTGATCTTCAAGTTAGAGATAACTTGGCCGCCTTTTTGACTGAGCCCCGTCTGGTCTAAGCCCAAACAGTGCTTACCTTCCAGCAGAGCGGCAGTGGCTAGCATTTGGCTGGCAGTCACCACGCCTGTTCCGCCTATCCCAGCCAGTAGCATGTTTGCCTCAACGGGAATACTGGCGGGATCGGGCAGAGATTCGGAGGTGGCCTCAGCAAGAATTTTTTCTGCCACCTCAAAGCGTTCGCCTCGGCTACGGAGGTTGTGGTCGCCTCTGCCGTGTTGCTGTTGCCAAGTCTTCTCAATCGGGTTGTCTCTTCCGACGCTTTGTCGGCGTCGCTGTTTGCGAAGCTGCCTCGGCGAGACAGCCACTTTGACGAAAGAAGGGCAGTTGCCTTCCAAGCAAGTGAAATCTTGATTGCAGGATTCTTGATGGATGCGAGTTTTCTGTCCGAACTCTGTCTCTACTGGGAACACGCTCAAGCAGTTGGAGACTTGGGCGCAATCTCCGCACCCTTCACAAACACGCTCGTTGATGACTACCCGAAATGATGGTGCTTCCACTTCGCGGCGGCGGCGTTTCTTGCGCAAATCGGCGGCGCATTCTTGGTCGTAGATTAGGGCCGTAGTGCCTTTGATGTCTCGTAGCTCTCGCTGCACATCCACCACATCAGCGCGGGGGCGCAGCTCCACATTCGGTGCCCAGCTGGCTTTTGCCGGATATTTCTGGATGTCATCTGCCACTACTATTGTGCGGCGCACGCCTTCAGCAGCTAGCAACATCGTAAGGTCGGGCACGGAAGTTTCGCCTGCGGCTGACTGTCCGCCCGTCATAGCTACCACACTGTTGTAGAGGATCTTGAAGGTGATGTTCACACCAGATGCCACAGCTTGACGGATAGCCAGAGAGCCAGAATGGTAGAGAGTGCCGTCGCCGATGTTTTGAAAGCGATGCTCATCTGAGACGAAAGGAGCAGCCCCCACCCAAGTGCCGCCTTCTCCGCCCATCTGTGTGAGACCTTCCACTTGGCGGGTCGGAATGAACAGCGACATGCTATGACATCCAATGCCCCCCAAAGTGATAGACCCTTCAGGTGTTACATTGGAGCGGTTGTGTGGGCAGCCGCTGCAGTAATATGGCGCGCGCTTCGGCAGAGCTTCGCCATTTAGACTTTGGACGGTGATATGCTCGCTTCTTGGCAGGGCGGCAGGGCCGAGGCGGTCGGTGAGTATTTCTCTGAGCGTGTTTACCACCAGGTCGGCTTCTATGAAGCCGTAGTCGGGGAAAAGCGTCTTGCCAGAAGCGTCCGTGCGGCCTGCTATGGTTGGTCGGTTATCCAAGGGGTAAAGGATGTCTCTGATTTGCAATTCAATGAACGGGTTTTTTTCTTCCACGACCATGATCTCTGAGAGACCTTCAGCAAACTTCACAACGGCAGTCGGCTCAAGAGGCCAGATCATGGCGGGCTTCATTATGCGTATGCCAATTTTGCTCAATTCGGCTTCGTCCAAGCCGAGCTGCTGCAGGGCTTCACATACATCAAAATAACTCTTGCCGGCCGATACGATGCCAAGCCAAGCGTTGTTTCCCATCGCGCCTCGCATATGCGTGAGGTTGTTGCGACGGGCGAACTCTACGGCGGTAGCCAAGCGTTTTTCGCGCATTTCTCGCTCTATGTCAAGTGCCCACGGCGGCAACAGCTGCTGAGTCTGCTGGAACTGCAAAGTTGTGGGGTCTGGTTCGGGCTGAACTCTTTGAGGGCCTACGCTCACGGTGGCATAAGCGTCTGCCACATCGGTAACGATCTTGAATCCCACCCACAATCCGCTGGCGCGAGAAAGCTCATATCCCCAGCGTCCTAAATCAATCACTTCTTGAACCGAGCCGGGATAAAGCACGGGCATCGGCACCTCTGCTAACACTCCTTCGCTAGCTGAAGGCAAAGTGGAAGATTTACATGCCGGGTCGTCGCCAGCCACGCAAAGCACGCCTCCGCGCGGGGCTGTTCCCGACATGTTGGCGTGGCGGAATGCATCTCCTGCACGATCTACTCCCGGGGCTTTGCCGTACCACATACCCATCACGCCGTCAAAGAGAGCACCGCTCATCGTAGATGAAAGCTGGCTGCCCCAGATGACAGTGGCGGCTAGCTCTTCGTTTACGCCGTTGATGAAATGGATGTCTTGTTCTAAGAGAAGGTTTTGATAGCGCATGTATTGCGAGTCGACTCCGGCTAGCGGTGAGCCTCTGTAGCCGCATAGTAGACCGGCTGTGGCAAGCCCTTTGGCTTGATCTGCCATGCGTTGATCTACCAGCACTCGTAGCAGCGCGTCAATGCCCGACATCGCTACCCTGCCAACATGTAGGCTCATGCGATCTCTCGGAGCAAACGAAGTCTCAGTGCTCAGAGATGGTGAAGTAAGAAGGGTCATAGTTACTTGAGTTATATTTTAGACTAGTTGGGTTTCACAATTGATATGGGTGCGTAATTAGTGGTGGCGGACGTCTGAGCGGTGTAGTAGGCGGTTGCCTATGTAGTTGACTGAGAGCAGTGTTAAGAAGATAACTAGGGCAGGGAAGATCGTGAGGTGGGGGGAGTTTTGTAGTTTACTTCGCCCTGCTGCCAAGATGCCGCCCCAAGTGATGTCGGGAGCGGGCACGCTCTTGCCTATGAAGCTAAGCGCGCCTTCAGCAATAACAACGATGCCGAAAGCCAGAAAAGCGAACGACATCATCACAGGCAAGGTATTCGGCAGGATTTCTTTGAAGATGATGCGAATGCGGCGAGCCCCCATACCTTTGGCAGCTGTCACAAACTCGCGGTCGGCAAAGCGGATGGTCTGCGCTCTAGCCACACGAGCCACAGCGGGAGTAGAGAGAATCGACACTGCGATTATCACATTTCTCAGGGTCTGGTCCATCACAGTAACTATGAGCATGGCGAACATGAGGGCAGGTAGCGAAAGCATAACATTTGTGGCACCGCCTATGATGTCGTCTATCCAGCCTTTGAAATAACCAGAGAAAAGCCCCAATATTCCGCCGACAACCGTGCCAAAAGCTGTGGAGATCAGGGCGATGAGTAACGACAGGCGGCTACCCCATATCACCCTTGAGAACATATCGCGGCCCAGCTCATCGTTACCGAACAATGCCGACCAGCTTGGACCTTGATTGGCATTCAAAGACGGGCGGCCAGGGTCGGGAAGGAATCCCATCACAGGGGCAAATAGCGCAAAGAAAGCTACCATAGCCAGCCAAAGGGTGGCCAGCACAAACCCGATTTGAAATACTCGAGGTGGCAGTGTCTGCTTGCTTTCTTTGGATATGGCGCGAGATTTGCCGTGCTTCGGCAGTGTTGTCTGGGAAGTTGTCAATTGGGTGGTAGTGGTAGTAGTCATCGTGCGCGCACCCTCGGATCCAAAGCGGGATAGACAGTATCCACCAAAGTGTTAAGCAGCACGAAAGCTGTGGCAATGATGGCGCACACAGACTGAACTACCAGATAGTCCTGAGCAAAAACTGAGGCAATTAGAAACGATCCAATTCCGTCTACATCAAAGAGGAACTCCACGATGATGGTGGAATTTATGAGCTGCGCTGCATTGATACCAGCGATAGTGATGAGAGTGAAACTAGAAGGTCGAAGTACATGGCGAAACAGCAACCGTCTAGTAGGCATGCCTTTGGCCTTCACAAAAGCTGCATAGTCTTCTTCCAAATTTTGAGACATATCATCGCGCAGCAGTCGCACATAGATTGGCACAGCCCCCGCAGCCAAGGTAACTGCTGGTAAGAACAGAGATTTCCAATGTTCCAAGACGTTTTCTGTAGGGCCTATGTATCCCCCGAGGGGGAACCAATTAAAGCGAACGCTAAAAAGCAAAGCCAGAATCACCCCCAGTACATAAGCTGGTATAGAGAGTAGCCCGAAAGATGTGCTAGAGATAAGCGAATCAAGCCACGAGCCTCGACGATAAGCCGCCAATATGCCAAGGGGAATGGACACCAACAAGGTGAGCAACATCGTGTAAAACACCAGCCACATAGTGGCAGGGAGTTTCTGGGCAAGACTGGTGGAGACATCGATTCTGTTGATATACGACTCTCCAAAATATCCCGTGAGGGCATCGCCCAGCCAGCTGGCATAACGCACAAAGAGGTTATCGCCTAAGTTGTTGTTGTCTCGGCACTCTGCTAAAAGTTCTTCAGTGGCCCCTGCGCCTAGTGTTACCTGGCAAGGGTCGCCCGGCACTAAATTCAGCAACCAATAAGTGATGAATGTGACAATGACTACCACGGCCACAAGCCATAGGAGCCTGCGGCCGATGTGTCGAGCTAAGAAAGACGCCTTTGCGCTACTAGAGGGTATGGTGCTGCTTGACGGCATGTTCGCCCACTAGGTTATTCGTCTAGCCAAGTCTCCGTTAGGTAAGCTTTTCCAGCAAACAGAGGCAGAGCCAAGCCACCATCTGGGAAAGTCAAGGTGCCAGCATTTCGTACAGAGTTGGCGTATATCATCTGCCAGAGAGTCCAGTTGAGCCAGATATTGTGCGCTTGTTCTCCGAATTGGCGGTTGATATTTTCGGCTATTTCTCTTAGTTCGTCTGGGTCGTCTGTCAGACGGGCTTCATCCATGAGAATGTCCATGGTGTCGTTGCGAATGCGACCGAAATTCACAGCCAAGCCTTGAGCATTATCGCTATGCCACCAGACGCGTTCGGCTTCCACATGCACACCAGTGTGCTGACGCCAAAGCATAAGCTGGAAGTTACCACCTATGGCATTGCTGATTAACTGGCTCTGGTCGACTTGGTCGATATCCACATCAATCCCGCAGTCGCTCCAAGATTCCGCCAAAAGTTCGGTGCTGGTTCGGTTGAAGGGATTGTTTGTGGTGGTTAGAGCGATAGTTCCAGGGGCTTCCAGCTCGCTCCAAAGTGCTCTGCCTGCATCAGGATCATAAGACGGATAGCCCGGATCTTCCAGATATCCAGACGTGCCTGGGCTGAATGGCCCGTTGGATATGACAGTGTTGTTGCCCGCTCGCAGCTGGAGATAAAGCTCTGTGTCGGTGCACATAATGACTGCTCTGCGGGCACGCACATCGTTGAAGGGCTCGCTCTCGTTATTGATGAGCACATAAACGGTCTCTCGTAGCTTTTCTTCTTCCACTAACACTCCGAAGTCTTCGGAATCTCTAAATTCGGGGTAGTTGAGTGGGTCTTGGTCATTGTTGATGTGCAGGTTGCCTGATTTCAGTACCAAGCGACGAGCATCAGAGTCGGGAATGGGGCGGAAGATGATCGAGTCGAGATAAGGCAGAGCGTTGCCCTGCTCGTCAGTTCTCCAGTAGGACTCATTTTTTGTGACGATAAGTCTGTCATCTGTTATCCACGAATCAAATGTGAAGGGACCGGTGCCAATAGGATTTCTCGCACTATCTGGCCCCAAGTCGTATTGCGAAGGGGCAGCAAAATAGCCGATTTGTCCTGAGAAAATTGACGGGAATCCCGAAACCGGGCCAGTCAGGCGTATCAAAATACTACGGTCGTCAATGATCTCTATATCCTCTTGAGCGTTCCCCAAGATTGGGCGCATGATTATACCCGTGAGTAACCCGCCGACTGACTCCGTGATGTGACGCTTCAGGGCTGCGGCATCTGCGGGTGTGCCGTCATGGAAGGTGAGGTTTGGGCGCAGAGTGAAAGTCCACTCAGAGAAATCCTCATTCGAGGTGGCCGACTCTAAGAGATAGGGCTTCATGTTACCGTCTGCATCAACCGCAAAAAGCGGATCAAAAATGGTACTCATAACATAGTGGCAAGCCACCGCACAAGTTTGAGTGGCAGGGTTCCAGCCAGATGTGGTCTCTGCTTCCAAGCCCACCACCAAAGTGCCGCCGTATACAGGTTGCGGAACAGGAGGCTCTGTGGAAGGCGGTGCAGTTTCCTGCGGTTCAGTGACACCAGCATCTGGGTTGGTTGGTTCAGCACCGTCAGTCCCATCGCCTTCTGGTGTGCCACTATCGGTGACTGGGGTGGGGCTAGCGGTTGTGGTAGTGGACTCTGAGGCGGAATCATCGTTTCCGCAAGCAGTGGCAATGAGGGCTAAGGCCACCAAAACAGCAAGGCAGGCAAACCTGAGTTTCCTGGTGATGAGTTTCCTAATGATCAGTTTCATGGCGTGAAGTGAGGATCTTGTGGCAGTAAAAGTCGTGTGTGTCATATTATTCTCCGTTCGGAGGGTGTGGCGGTTCTAGGGAATAAATTTTTGGTTTAAGTTTTGAATTCTTATCTCAATCGGTTACTAACGCTCGCACTTCTGGTCCGACGCTTTCGGCTATAGGTCTTAGAGCTTCAAGGTCGAAGTTATAGACTTCAGCAGCTGTTTTACCCACGATGAGATGCACTTCTTCAGTCGGTACATGCCCGAGAGATTCTCGTAGAGATTCGACAGTGTGGGGCCAAGTGCCTTCCATGTGGGGGTAGTCCGATCCCCACATGAGTTTGTCTACACCTATCTCATAGCGAGCATCGCTGTCTGAGGGGCGCAGGAAGGATGCCCCCACGAAGCACTGCCTTTGATAGTATTCGCTGGGCTTCAGGGGCAGAGTGCGACGAAGCTGGCTAAACATAGGTAGCTCATAGTGGTAATCCAGCTTTTGAAGAGTTGAAGGTATCCAGGTTGAGCCTTGCTCGGTCATCACAAACTTGAGGTTGGGATGTCGCTCAAATACGCCAGCCCAGATGAGCATCCAAAACGGGCGGTGGGCGCGCAGAGGCACTTCGTAGAGGAAGACGCCGAGTGAGCCTGGGTAGTTGCCGAAGTTGGGTGTCCAACCTGAGTGGGTGTGAACTGGCATCTGCAGCTCTTCGCAGATATCCCAAAGTGGTTCGTAGTGGGGGTTGTTGTAGTGAGGAAGATCGTTCAGCACATTGTCGCCCACTCCTGTCGGCAACAGGATTCCGCCGAAGAGACCCATCTTGTGGATGTCTTTGACTTCTTGGACGGTCACATTCATGTCGTCCACAGTTATCAGCCCCACCCCTGCTCTGCGACCGGGTGTGAGCGAGCAGAAGTCGGCTAGCCAGCGGTTGTATGCCCTGCAACCTGCCAGCCAAACGGCTGGATCTTCTTCGTACTGGTAAGTCATCAGCCCCGCGTTGAACGGGCTGATGGTATCGCCGCCTCCGCCAGGGAAGATGACTTCGGCCACCACTCCGTCATTATCTTGTTCTTTCAGACGGCGTTCGGAATCAAAAGCCCCATCTCGGCCGCCTTCGGCTACCTCTTCTAGCTGCTCGAAATCTTGCAGGGCTTCTTCGCCGTAGATGGCTTGGCCAGTGTGGTTGGCTCTGCGCTGTTGCTGTGTTTCGGTGTCGCCAACCCAGTCGTCATACAAACTCCGCATGGCAGGGTCGACATACTCTCGGTAGTCTTCGGCGAGACCACCAGCGTGAGAGTCGGCTGAGATGATGAGGTATTTGTCCATTATTCGCCTTTCTATGGTTCCTAGCTCTCTAGAAGACGCCGAAAGCTTCGGCTGGGTCAACTCCAGTTTCCCAATAGCGACCTAACCGCTTGGCTGTCTCCCATTTAGCCTGGTTTTGTAACTCGTCTTGGCCCAAATCTGTTGGCGTGGGGCCGATGCGCTCAACGGTAGGTGCTAGGGCTTCAAGATCAAAGTTGTAGACTTCAGCAGCCACGCCTCCCAGCATCTGGGCTGTCTCATCAATGGGGATGTCGCCGAAGCTCTTTCTTAGATATTCGGCGGTGTGCGGCCAAGTGCCTTCGGGGTGAGGGAAGTCGTTGCCCCACATGATGTTATCGATGCCGATGGCGTATCGCCTGGCCAGCTCGTTGCGCTTAGTGGTGGATGCCCCTAAGAAGCAGTTTCTGTCGAAATACTCAACTGGGTTGCGGGGCACAGCCGCCCCTAGCTGTTTGGAGATCTTAGCTGAGCCACCCATTGACTCATACTGATTGTGCATTTGCCACAGCATGTCGGGCACCCAGTATGCACCGCTTTCGGTCACCACGAATTTGAGGTCGGGGTGTCGCTCAAAAACTCCGCCCCAGAGCATGAACCGCAGCGGCCTATATGCCCACAAGATGACCTCGCTCACATAGATGCCCATGTTGTCTAAGTATTCGTGGCGAGGGGCAGGCCCAGAATGCACATGAACTGGCATATCCAAGGCAGCACAACGTTCCCACACTATGTCGTATTTGGGGTGGTGATACGGCTCGTAGTTCACCCACATTGTGGGGATGGCGATGCCTCCTCGCAATCCCATCTCGTGGGATTCCTCTACCATTTTGACCGCTCGTTCCACATCAAACACCATCGGTACCAGTGCTACTCCTGCTCGCCTGAGGGGGCTGTCGGCACAAAGCTCAGCCAGCCAGCGATTGTGTGCTGTGGCACCTGCGAAGGCCAGGTCGCCGTCTAGCTCGCCGGTAGCCCCGATACCTGCGCCGAAAGGTGGACAAGTGGTGCCCGAGATGGAGTCGGAGTCGGGGAACATTATTTCTCCGACAACGCCGTCGTTGTCTAGTTCTTTGTCGCGAGTGGCTGCGTCCCAGCCGCCAGAGTAGCCCTCTTGAGAAGTCCATTCTTCTTCGTATTCATCATGGCTCATCCCTGCCTCGGCTCGGGCTGCCAGCATGGCTTTACGCTCGGCGAGAAAATCATCCAAAGCTGGGTGATATTTAGAATCAAGATAGGGCCGATAATGCTCGGTTGGAAGCCCAGCGTGGCAGTCGGCTGAGATGATTGCATAATGTTCTGAAGTTTTGTGTGCTGTGCTGTTTTGTGCTGTGCCGTTGTGTTTGGCGGTGCTGTTGGTTTCCATTGTGGGTTCCTATATGAGATTGTGGATTCCAATATGAGTGCGGTTTTTATTGTGCTATATCAGTTCATTATCGCGACGAGTTACTTATCGCGGCTGGCGGTTTCCAGTCGCCGAAATAGTCGGGATTTGAGCGTGCCAGCATAGATTGACAGCGATTTTTGATCATGTTGTCCGACTTCTCGCTCTCTGCCAGCATCCAAAACTGCTGAGTTTTGATGCCATCGGTAACTCTTATTGCTACTTCTTCCAAGGGAGTTGTCTCAAAGGGCTGACCAGAGTCTTTGAACATTTTTTCCAAATCTTCAAATGTGGTCCACTGAGTGCGGGGATTGGTTTGCGCCAGCTCTTCTGGGCGGTTGCGATGAGATGACCAGATTTTGGTATTTAACCAGTTGGGCCCCGGATACAACACAGAAGCTCGCACATTATCACAAGCTTGGGTGAGCTGTGCTTGCAAGCATTCGGTGATGAGCGTAACCGCACCTTTGCTGGCTGCATATATAGGTGTGCCAGGCAGGGGAGAGAGGCCACCATTGCCAGAAGATGTGTTTACGATATGGCCACCCTCGCCGTGGTTTAAGATTTCTGGCACAAAAGCATTGATGCCATAAACCACCCCCATCACATTCACGCCCATAGCCCAAGTCCAGTCGTTGAGGTCGTACTCCCACATCCAGCCTTTTGAGCCAGAGCCCACACCGGCATTGTTGCAGACCACATGCACTTTGCCGAAACGCTCTAAAGTGGCATCTCGCAGAGCAGACACATCTTCCCATTTGCGCACATCGCAGAGCACTCCGTCTACTCGTGATACTGCATCCGCCCTGGTATCTATTGCGGTATCCACCCCCATATCTTCCAGAGTCACGAGCGCATCATTCAAGGCATTTTCTTCCACATCGGCCAGCATCACCGACATACCTTCGGCTAGAAATCGCTCGGCCATGGCATAGCCAATACCTGAGGCTCCCCCTGTCACCACTGCGACTTTGCCTGCAAGTTCTTCCATGGCTTTGCGATTCCCTTGTTTTGCCCTGCTGTTATGCTCTGCTGTTTTTTCTGGGGCTATTTGTCCCTAGATTTTGCGAGTGAAGTTGTCGTAGCGTTGGTGCACGAACGGGATGATCCATTCGCTGGGCACACGGCTTACGATCTCGCCTCGTTGTAAAGTCTGTCTCTCGCTCGTAGTGATAGCCACCATGCGGCGAATAGGCAGATCGGCTACTGGGTCGAGCGGTGAATCGCGAAGCACAAGCTCACCATCTACCGACTCGTTGGAACGCAAAGTCGCCTCCTTGTGGCAATACACCAAAGCTGGCTCGTCTGTGAAGCCCTTACCATCAGGTGAAAGCAAGAACTGAAAGTAAAAGTCCAGCTTCTTCTCTGGGCCTGCTGGCAACGTACCTGTAACCTTGCCGTTGATTTCAAAGATGGTGACGCCGCCTCTGGTTACTGAACCAGAAACATCATCGCCGTCGCGATTAACCGTTATGTCGGCCAGCTTCTTAGGCTCGCCATACATTTCACGGCCGCCAAGCACGGCCCGCTCACTTGACATCGGCATCAAAAGGGCATAAGCCCCATTTGTGCCTTCGTGTCGGGCATTCACGCCGAACCAACCTGCTCCGAACTCTAAGTCGCCCATCTTGACTGAGCTGATAGAAGCTCGCACAAGTGGCTCTTCAGTTGGTTCCAAGGGTTTTGGTAGCAGGGCTGCGATGAGATCTGGATCGGTCTCATAAACCGCCCCAACCGATTGCGACCAAGCTTGTGCCGTTTCTGTCTTGGCTGGCTCTTGTGCGATGAGATCGTCAACACGAGCTGCATAGCGAATAGTTGTCATGGTTTTTCTCCCTTTTTAAGTTGGCTGAAAAATATTTCTAGCATTCAAGATTATAGTTCATTAGCACAGTGCGTTTCCTAAGAAGCAGACATTCTCAGACTTTGCTTCAGACTCTGCTTCATTGAGGCGATAGCTATTTTTTTGAGTACTTCCAACTAGCTCTCTAGAGCTATGGCAGGAGGTGGGGCTTCTATTTCGCCAGTATCCAGCTTGCCAGTATCCAGCTCGCCAATCTCTAGCTTGCTTCTGGTAAGAAGCTCATCTGGAAGCGACTCAGAAAGTGCTTTCTTGGCTTCTACCCCTAGCTCTTCAAAGTCGGTTGCTTTCTTGATGAGGTTGCCTCTTCCGGTGTGCAGCCGCTTCATGGCGGTCTCATAGGATTCCTGGGTTCTGCCTAATCGCTTGCCAACTTCACTCATAGCTTCTACCACAAGGCAAATTTGGTCGAGCAAGCCTTCGGCAGTCTCAAATATCCTCAGCGTGTTCTGCTCTTGTGCCGCATTGCGCCAAAGCTGCGCCACAATCAGCAGCGACGGCAAAAGCGTAGTGGGGGAGACAATGAAGATTTTCTGCTGCATAGCTACGCCGAGCAGTTTCTCGTTGTGTTGTAGGGCAGCTTGCAAGGCAGGCTCGCTGGGAACGAATAGGAACACAAACTCCGGCGAGTTCAGTTGGGGAATTTTGTTGTAGTCTCGCTTGGCTAATTCGTTTACGCGGTCTTTTACTGCTTTGGCGTGCTCGTCTAGTGCAGTTTTCGCATCTTCTTCGGTCTCAGCTTCCACGCAGCGAAGGTAGGCATTGAGCGAAGTCTTGGCATCAATAATCAAATGCTTGTCTTCAGGTAAATGCACCACTGCGTCGGGCCGCAACAAGTTGCCATCTCTACCTCTGTATGACTTTTGCGTGTCGTACTCTTTGCCTCTTGTCAAGCCTGACGCTTCTAGCACTCGTTCGAGTTGCAGCTCGCCCCATATCCCTTGAGTTTTGTGCTCGCCACGAAGGGCTGTTGTCAGAGCACTTGCATCTTCAGAAAGTTGACTGTTCTGCTCCATCAAGAGTTTGATAGTTGCTCCCATCTCGGCTTGTTGCTTCGTGTCTTCGGTGTGGATGTTCTCTACCTTCTCGCGAAACTCCTTGAGCTGCGTCTTCATTGGTGCCAGCAAAGTATTGATGCTTTCCGAGCTGGTCTCTTTCAAGTTTTTGGCTTTATTTTCCAAAATCTTGTTGGCAAGGTTTTCAAACTCAGTTGCCATTATTGCCTGGCTCTGCTGTGATGCTGCTTGAGTTGCCTTGATTTCAGCGTTCTCCAGACGAAGGGTGTCACGCTCATCTCGCAGGTTGTTGCCCTCAGCCTTCAGACTTTCTACCTCCCCCGCAAACTGCTTTGTTGTCATTCGCTTTGCGATAGCCCAGACGACAACCCCCACAACTAAACCAACCACTATGGCAATCACTGCTGCCATGTCTTTAGCCGCCTAGCCTAGTCCTGGCCGAGCGGCTACGTTCTACTAGGTGCTCGGGGAGTTTCGACAGCAGTGCCGCAGCTGCATCGGAAGTGGCTGGGTCGGCAACGCTGTCAATCTCAGCAATACTCTCACTTTCGGTAGTGCTCTCACTTTCAGCAACGCCCTCAGTTTCGCCAGATTGCCCTGCAGGTAGTGCAGCTTCTTCGGCTAGGGCGATCTGCAGAGCTTCTTGCTCGGCCACCACAGCTTCCATCCGGGTTTCTATCTCAGCCATCACTTCTTCACGTTCGCTACGCCAACGTTCCCAGTGGTGAGGACGCAACAGAGCAGAGCCGTCCAGAGAGCCAAGCTGCACGCCGTTGTCAAAAAATACCCAGTAGCGGTACCATTCAAAGCCGTTCACCATCTTTATCTTCCCGCCTGTGCGCTCGGGCACGCCGGGCAGATCATAAGCGGCCACCACCCGCTCGTTACGGCGGAATATTCTGTTGTAATCGTCGCTTTTGCTGAATAAACCCATATCGCAGTGTATGCTAGTGGCGAAAGACTTTATGAACTGGCATCCTTCTCAATTGCCTCCTGAAGCTCTGGAGTTTCTCGGCGAGAGGCATCTAGCGACCCTCAGCATACCCCGCGAAGGACGCAGCCCGCATGTGACCCCAGTAGGTTTCACTTGGGACGACAACACCGCCACAGCTCGTGTCATCACTTTCGCCGATGCCCAAAAGGTGAAACTCGTCCAAAAGGCTGAGCCTGCCATGGTTTCGCTATGTCAAGTTGACGGAGGTCGCTGGCTCGCGCTGGAAGGCCAAGCCCAAGTGCATTCCGATCCAGAGCGTTGCTCTGAAGGAGTTCGCCGCTACGCTGAACGATATCGACCGCCGAAAGACCGAGGGGCCGACCGACGGGTCATTGAGATATCTGTGCAACGTGTAATTGGCAGGATTTAAGCAAGAAGATTTAGACAAGCAGGAGATACTAGTGACCGCATTCGCCAATCTGCCAATGTCTTCCAGCGATTCGGCAAACCAGAGGCTAGAAGATGTTATGGAAGAAATGGCTGATGGGCAAGTATCAGCAATCATGCCATTCTGGCAGGAGTTCTCAAGCAAGATGTGCAGGACTTTGAGAGGAATTCTGCGCGAACTTGACCAACGCGATCTAGCGGCCGATGCCGAATATGTTCGCGACTTGGCTTTTGAAAGCTGCTGGGTGATTTACGACCGTGCGCCCCGGTGGAATAGCGAAGACGAACCACCATGGCAATGGGCACGCCTTTTGCTGGTTGGCTGGGTGCAAGACTGGTTGGAACAGACTGGGGAAGTGGAACCCAGTGAAACTGTGGAACTACCCGGTCTTGGTCTTGAGTGGAGCCACGAATATGAAGGTGACACAGATGGCGATACAGATAGCGACACGGACAGTAGCCCAGCCAGTGACACAGACAGTGACACAGCCAGTGACATAGACAGGGGCACAGACAGCCGCACAGATCGTGACTCAGATCTTTTTGAAACTGATACTCAGGTGAGCACTGACACTTTTATGACGGAATTTACGGCTGCAGAGGAGCCAAGAAGTATGAGTGATCGTTTTGATGAGGCACTAGGTCTGCGACCGAAAAACTAAACGCTCCTTCGCCAGACGGGGCCACGCGGAGTATCTTCCACCTCCACTTGAAACTCTTGGCTTAGACGGTCGCGTAGCTCATCTGCAACAGCAAAATCTCTGGCTTGCCTAGCTGCCTGCCTCTGGTCAACCAGTTTTTGTATCTCTAACTCTGTAGCACTTACTTCGCCACCTTTTGTTTCAGCAGCTCTTTTGCCCTCCCAAAGCCCCAAAGTTGCACATAGCTCACGCACGGCTTTCAAAGCGGCTGCAGTTGCTACCATATCGCCCTCGCTGATAGCAGTGTTGCCGCGCCTCACAGTCTCAAATACCACAGCTACAGCTTTAGGAGTGGTGAAGTCGTCATCCATAGCTGCTTTGAACTCCTCAACAGCTTCTCTGTAAATGCGATGCGCCTCCGCTTTGTCCTCATCTGTATCACCGCCTGTATCACCGCCAGTTAATGCAGCTTCGCTCATGCGCAGAAAAGCCGCGATGCGCGCCAAGCCTTCAGCGGCCGAACCTAGGGCGTTGTCGCTCAGCTCCATCGTAGATCGGTAGTGTGCCTGCAGCATAGACAGGCGCACGGTATCGCAATCCCAATGATCCAGCAGGGCTTCAACCGTGCGGAAATTTCCCACAGACTTCGCCATCTTCTCACCGCCCACATTCACCATGGCACTGTGCACCCACCTCTGGGCAAAGCAGTAGCCAGCAGCTTCAGCTTGAGCCAACTCGTTCTCGTGATGGGGAAATACTAAATCGGTGCCGCCACCGTGAATGTCAAACCCCTCGCCTAGCAGCGACAGCGACATCGCCACACACTCAATATGCCAACCTGGTCGTCCCGCCATCCAAGGCGAATCCCAAGACGGCTCGCCAGGTTTAGCCGCCTTCCAAAGTGCGAAATCTTGGGGACTGCGCTTGCGCTCGTCCATCTCCACTCGCATTCCCGAGCCTTCTAGTAAAACTTCGGGGTCTTGCCCCACAAGCTGTCCGTAGTCGCCAAACTTAGCAACTTCAAAATAGACACCAGTATCTTCAATCACATATCCCACACCTCGCTCCACTAGCTCTTCAATCACAGCGATCATCTCAGGCACATACTCTGTGGCATGAGGTAGCGCATCGGGGCGCATGATGCCAAGACGATCCATCTGCTCCAGATACACCGCTTCGTAGGTTTCGGCTATCTCGCCTGTGGTGCACCCTTCTTCGCCAGCGCGGTTGATGATTTTGTCGTCAATATCTGTGATATTCATCACGAAATGAACCTCATAGCCTCGCCAGATGAGGTAGCGGCGGATGACATCATAGGTGAGCGCGGTGCGGGCGTGGCCGATGTGAGGCGAGTCATACACGGTCGGCCCACAAGCGTAAATGCTGACTTTGCCGTCTTCGCGCGGGCGTAGCTCGGCGATTTTGCCTGTGAGCGTATCAGTAAAGCAGATACCGGTCATTTCGTTATCAGCCATTTCGCGGTCAGTCATTTTGCTATTAGTTATTCTGCTGTCGGGTTTGCCTATACAACTCACATACAACTCAGCCAACTCACATATAACTCAGGCAACTCACATACAACTCAGTTGCCGATAATCGTTTCCATCAGGAATCCGCCAATCACAGCGCACAACACCACAAAGGCGGCTAGTAGCAACCCTAGAGTAACGACAATCAGCACAATGCCAGCCAGCGAAGCCAGCCGTCTCAACAAGCTTCTGCCTCTGCCTCGCTTAGGGCGATGGGAATAGAAAGGATCACGCTTCCGCCGCGATGCGCCTCGCCAAGAGGCGCCTGGCCGCGAAGTGCCCCGCCAAGATGCGCCTGGCCGAGAGGTGACTTGCTGAGATGCGTCTGATGCACCCTGCCGAGAGATAGCTTGCTGAGATATAGCTTGCCGCCCCGAAGCCGAATCTGCACAATGCAACAAAGTCGCTAGGGTGGAAGCAACAGGAGCTATCAGTGGATAGGGCAAAAAGCTTATGATAGAGACAAATGTACCGCACTCGGGAGGCGATGATGCACAGGTTGCCTCTTCTGGTGGAAATGAACCACCTTCAGAGACAGATTTATCAGAGCAAGATTTGCCAGATTCTCCAGATTCAGACACTGACCCCCTAGACCCAGACACTCCAGATTCAGACTCACAATATCTTCCCCCTTTCAGCCGCAAAAGGCTGACTCGCCGTCAGTGGCAGTTGGCTTTCACTTTGATGGGCACTTCCATTCTCATCTGCATTGTGGTGGTTGCCACAAATCTCATATCGGTTCCTTATGTTTCGTTTTCTCCTGGTGCCGTCTACAGTCTTTCAGAAGCTGTGTCTCTAGATGACGGAGAGGGGGAGTTCGCCATATATCCGCCGGAATCCGATATGGGCTTCGTAACAGTACGCCGCTCGCGCCAACTAAATCTCTGGAGGCTTTTCTTCGACTCCCTTGACGACCGAATAGATATCAGACGGGAGCAAAATGTCAATAGGGGGCTAAGCCTACAAGAACTCGACCGCATCAGGGCCGCTGACATGTTGACATCGCAGGGAAACGCAGTGGAAGTTGCGTTCAGACATCTGAATTACACACGAGTCATTCTCGTGCCAAATTTCAGGGAGGATTCTGCCATCGAGACAATACAGTGCTATTTAGGCCAGAGCGACGATCCCGAAGTGATGGCAAGCAGAAACAGCTTTGAAGACGAAGCGGTTTTAACCCTGCCAGACGGTTCCCAAGTGACCACCACAATTGAGGGGCTGAGACTGCTTGCTGATTCCAGCAATCGGCAGATGCGGGAAAACTTACAAGCCTTTTGGCAATCAACGACAAAGTTGCTATTCGGAGACATCCTCACATCGGCCAACGGACAGCCAGTTCAGACTACCTCTGACTTATTTGCTGCTCTGGAAGGTGTTCAGCCTGGCGATACTTTTAATTTGGAAGTGCAGTTTTTTGACCAGCCAGCGCGGGAAATTTCTCTGAAGCTGAATGAAAGCAACTCAGATGAAGGCGTGCTGGTTTTGGACGAAGTGGTTACTGAGACATCGCAAACCTGCCCAGACAGTCAGTCTTGGTTGGTAGCGAATTGGCCCGACTTAGAACTGATTACCAAGGTGAGTTTTGACACGGGCGATGTGGGAGGCCCCTCCGCAGGGCTGGCTTTTGCCTTGGCTGTTGTCGACCTTCTAACCGAAGGAGATCTAACGGGCGGCTACAGGGTAGCGACTACGGGCATCTTCCGAACTCCCTTCTCAGATGAAGTCAGCTCGGTGGGCGGAGTGCGCCAGAAGACCACAGCAGTAAGAAATAGCGGCTATGATATCTTTCTGGTTCCTGAAAACGACTATGACGAGGCAATTGCAGCAGCAGGCGACAAATTGAGAGTTGAAAGGGTGAGCACACTACGCGACGCACTAGCTATTCTTGAGTGTCTGGGTGGCGACCCTGTTATCTCAGACAGTGCTATATCGAGTAGCACTATCTCAAGTGGTGAACAGCCGGCCATTGCCGACAGTTCAGTTTGCTAGAAACTCTGCCTGATAGAAATACTGCTTACTAGCAACTCAGTCTGCTAGAAATACAGAGTGCTAGCAACTCTGCGAGCATAGAGGCAAACGAGCATATAAGCAAACAGATGGCAACATCAGATTTTCCCCGCAATCCAGAAGGTATGCCAGAAGGCATAATCGACATGCCTGCTGACATCCAGAGCCGCACTTTTGCCACAGCTAGGCGAGGCTATGACCGAGACGAAGTGGATGCTTTTATGAAACATCTAGCTGAGACGATGTCAGAACTGCTAGAAGAGCGAACTGTTTTCTCAGCAGACGCAACCACAGCTTTAGACTCAGAATCCATCGCAGAGAGCACAGCGATTTTGGAAGACGCCGAAGAGCGAGCCTCCCGCCGTCTGCACGCAGCCACCTTGGAAGCCGACCGTCTGCGCACCGAAGCTCGTCGCACTCTTGACAAAGCCACCAAAGAAGCTCAAGAGATGGAAAACATATCTCGTGCCAACGCCGAACAAATCACCAACGAAGCCGTTGAAATGCGCCAGCAGATACTCCGCGACCTTCTGCGAAGGCGCAAAGAAGCTCAAACGCATGTAGAGATGCTGCGAGCCGCTCGCGACGAGCTACTGAATTTATTCAAACAAGTGCAACGCATCACAGCTCAGGTAAAAGACCCTCTGGACTCTGCTCTGGATAGAGCGAAACAGGCAGCAGATGCAGCAGCCAAGCGAGCACAGGATGATCCTCAAGAATCGCTCACTCAGTTTGAAGCCGAGCTGCAGACGGCGCGTCTCTCAGGTGTTATACCTATTCCTGTGGAAACTGATAGGTCTGTGGAAACTGAGAGACCTGTTGAAACTGAGAGGCCTGCTGAAAAACCTAGAGAGGTTGCGCCACTAGCTAGCACTGCTGCAAGCCCTGTGTTGTCTGAAGATCCTGTGTTGTCTGAAGATGCTGTGTTGTCTGAAGATGCTGTGTTGTCTGAAGATATTGGGTTACCTGAGAGTTCGCTGTCTGAGAGTTCGCTGTCTGAGAGTGCGATAACACCTATAGCTCCTGAGCTTGATGACATTTTTGCCCGTTTGCGAGACTCAGCTTCCCAAACAGTTTCTGAAACAGCCTCCAAAGCAGTTGAGGCGGAACAAGACGTCAAACCAGATTCAGAGCCTAATATTTCAGAGCCAAGCAAAAAGACATCCAAATCTTCATCAAAGTCTGCTTCTAAATCTTCTAAGAAAAAAGTAGTTAGGAAGAAAACTTCCAAGAGATCGGTAAAAGCTACCAATATCGGAGACGATCAAAAAGCCGCTAATCAAGATGACCCCTCCGATGACGGCACCCATCAAGACGTGCAACTAGACGATTATCAAGATGATCAGCTAGACATCAAGGATCTTCCCAACCTCTACCAAGATGACCCCTCAGACCGCCAACATGACGACCTCCAAGACGACCTCGAAGATGACCTCCAAATTGAAGATTTAAAGCGTCAGATCAAACGAACCCTCACCACAGACGAAAGTAAAGTGCTCCAAGCAATTCATCGTCTCCACAACAAGGCACCCAAGAAAGCCGAAGAGCTCCGCAGTGTGCTTTCAAACCAAGACGCCCGCACAGAAGAGTTTGCTAAACTGCTGTCTATCTCCCCCCATCACATCCAGGCTCTGATCGTGGCTCCTCTGTCGTCTAGCCTCGCTGCCTGCGATATAACAGAGAGCGAAACGAAAGTTCTTATCCAACAAGTGCGCGATGTATACCGCTCGTTCTCACAAGAACAACTCACACCAGCCGCCACCGAGTTAGCTAAACTTAGCCAAGCTGTAGCCACCTAATAGCACTAATAGCACTAACTACAGCAGAACTCAATAGCAACAGCCACAGCAGAATAAGTGCAGTTCAGAGCCACAAGCCATAGATTGAATTAGTTATGAGTGATCCTTCCCGACCTTCAGGCTCGCAACCTTCAGGTTCCCAATCATCAGGTTCCCAGTCTTCAGGTTTTCGGACATCTGGAACTCGCCCTTCAGGTGCCCGTTCTATGGGTGAAAGAATAGGCGGCAGAGGGCCAGGGGGAGTAGGCGGCAGAAGAACCCCAAGAAGCGGTGGTCGCAAAGGCGGTCGCTTCTCTATGCGAGCTCGCATCATCTTTCTGGCGATCGTTGCGGTTCTCATCATTCTTATCCTGTCGCTGCGCGCCATAGCCAGTGCCTACACCGACTATCTCTGGTTTGATTCTGTCGACCAGTCGAGCGTGTGGTGGTATATCTTGCTCTCCCGTATCATCCTCGCCCTCATAGCCATCGCCGTTTTCTTCGTTTTGTTATGGACGAGCCTCTACATCGCCGACCGAATCTCTCCCAAGAACCGCCCGCCCGGCCCCGAAGAAGACGTCCTCAGCCGCTACCACCAAGCCACCGCCAAGCGTAAAGGGCTGATTCGCGTTCTGATCACCTTGTTTTTTGCCATCGTTACTGGCATCAGCGTCTCAGGTATGTGGGAAGACTGGATTCTCTTCATCAACGGAGAAAATTTCGGCATTAAAGATCCGCAGTTCGGAACTGACATTGGCTTCTATGTATTCCAGCTACCGTTCTTGACTTCGGTGGTTGACTGGTTCTTCGCTGCCATCATCGTCATTTTCTTCGTCACGGCCATCTATCACTACATCAACGGTGGTATCCGCTTCCAGTCTTCTGGGCAACGTGTCACGCCTGCTGTCAAAGCACATCTGTCTGTGCTGCTAGGCGTGCTAGCTCTCGTTCGAGCTGCTGATTACTTCTTAGATCGCTACGGCTTGGTCACATCCTCGCGGGGCTTTGTAGACGGGGCCAGCTATACCGATGTGGAGGCTCGCTTGCCTTTGATTTATCTGCTGATGGTGATAGCAGTGCTGGCTTTCTTCCTTTTCGTCTACAACATCTGGCGCAAAGGCTGGGTACTGCCCGTCATCGCGGTGGGGCTGTGGGCATTTGTCTCTATCGTCGTGGGCAATATCTACCCGTTCATCATTCAACGTTTCCAAGTGGAGCCTGCTGAATCCAGACGGGAAGAGACGCTCATGGAGCGCAACATAGAAAATACCCGTGTGGCTCTAGGTCTCAGCAATGTGGAAACCAAACTTTTCGCCACCGGCGAGCCACTCACATACGAAGGCTTAAACAACAGTTCCGACAATATAGAAGTGCTACCGCTGCAAGACCCAGAGATAATTCAGCAGACATTTGAGCAGCGTGAAGGCGAGCGAGGCTACTATATGTTCCCGACACCTCTAGATGTGGATCGCTACGAGGTAGACGGCGAAGCCGTGCCTGTGGTTCTAGGTGCCCGACAACTGAATCCCAGTGCAGATCAGGTCACGAGTGGCTGGGAATCTGAACGCCTCACCTACACTCACGGCTACGGCGTAGCATTGGCTCCTTCCAACACTGTTGAAGAAGGCTTCCCCGATTTCGTGCTCAGCGGGTTCTCTACAGAAAATACCGATTTCGGTCTTTCTCTAGATGAGCCGAGAGTGTATTTCGCCGAAGGGCTAGACGGCTACTCCATCGTCAATACTGAGCGTTCAGAGGTGGACGAAGCTCAAGTAGCGCAGGGTGAGACAGCGCAGACAGCGCAAGGTGAGACAGCGCAAGGGTCAGGCCAGGCGTCTTATAACTACACGGGCGACGGGGGAGTGAAGATCGGCGGCTGGTTCCGCCAAACCATGTTCGCTCTGCGCTTCTGGGACATAGACCCGCTTATCTCAGGCTTCGTGCGTGACGATAGCCGAGTGCTATACGTGCGCGATATTCAAGAGCGAGTGCAGAAGCTGGCTCCGTTCTTAAGTTTTGACAGCGATCCGTATACGGTCATCAGCGATGGGCGAGTCAAGTATATAATCGACGCTTACACCACCACCAATCGCTATCCCTTCGGACAACGTGCCGATACCGAACAGCTCCCCGCCAACAGCGGACTGCGCGGTGATTTCAACTATGTGCGCAATTCTGTAAAGGCGGTAGTCGACAGCTTTGACGGCTCGGTGACGCTGTATCAGATGGACATGGATGATCCCATCGTCAATGCCTATCGCAATGCCTTCAGTAGCCTCTTCACCGACGGAGCCGATATGCCAGAGGATTTGCGCCAGCACATCCGCTATCCGGCTGACTTATTTAGAGTGCAGACGAATATGTGGTCGCGCTATCACCTCTCGGACACACAGCAGTTCTATGAGCAAGCCGAAGGTTGGGCTGTAGCCCAAGACCCGGGCGGTGTGACAGGTCCGCTAGCCACGATTGTAGTTTCTGAAGACGGAGTCCAGCAAAGCAGGCGTGAGCGCAGGATTGATCCTTACTACACTTTGTTGCAACTTCCCGATGAGGACGAGCGCAAGTTTGTAATCATTCGCCCGTATGTGCCGGTTTCGGCAGAAGATACCAGGCGCGAGTTAGCAGCGTTTATGGTGGCTGTGAGCGACCCTGAAGAATACGGAAGGTTGGTGGTCTATACCACTCCAGACGGCGATGTGGACGGCCCTGCTTTGGTGAACTCCAAGATACAGAGCGACCCGGGCATTGCCCAGCGAATTACATTGTTAGATCAGCAGGGATCGCGGGTTGAGTTCGGCAACATGCTACTGGTGCCGGTGGATCAGTCTATTTTGTATGTGAGACCTCTCTATGTGATCGCAGAGAGCACTCAGGTGCCTGAGCTTCAGCAGATGATCGTGGTGTTAGATGAGAGCGTAGTTATGTGTCCGCAACTTGACGATGCCTTAGATGCTCTGTTCGGTTTGGAAGAGGTGGAGACTCAAGTGGGAGCAGCTACGAGCGGTTGCGTGGGCACGATTGAGTTAGGTGGCAGAGAGAATTTGCCTGTTGGTCCAGAAGGGACGACAGAGCCTACGGCTACCACTGTGCCGCCTGCGACCACTGTTGTGCCACCTGTTACAACAACAACTCCGCCCCCGCCCGCTGGCACTACAGCCGAGGAGTTGATACGCCAGGCGTCTGAAGCTTTAGCAGAAGCTCAGGAGGCTCTGGCAGATGGAGATCTAGGTCGCTATCAGGAGCTCAACGAGTTAGCTAGTGATCTGATAGCTCAGGCACTGGCAGGCTGATAGCTCAGAAGTTGTCAATCCACCAGTTGTCAATCCACTAGGATGCCGTCGGGACGGGGATGGCCTTGGGCTTCTAGCATCATATAGTAAGCAGCTAGCACGCCAGGGCCGTCGGTGACGCTTTCGACATTGCCGTCTTCATCCAAGTTGAGATTGCAGCCATACATTACGAAGGTCACATCGGTTACTTCGGTGTTGTCGTCTGGGGTGTAAAGGCTGTGGACTGAGTGGGCAGGCTCGTAGAGATAGGAGCCTGCTCGGTTCATATAGTCGTATTCCAAGTAGCCCCACGCCCCTGATGTTGTAATGCCAAAGACTGGGCCGGTGTGGAAGTGCTTCTGAACTCGCACGCCCGGGCCGAACTCGTTTCTGATAACCCAAAGACCTTCCTGCTCTCGCACATGAAGCACCTTGAGACGGATGTTGTCGCCAGCATCTGCCCACGGGAGTTCTTCGTCTCCGATGTGGGTGGCGGTTGTGATTGCCATATCAATAGCTGTCATAGCTTTCTCCTTGCTTTATATTGGATTGTGTTTTATATTGGATTGTTTTTTATTGGATTGTAGGGCAGCTCACCCCGGTGCCGCCAATACCACAGTAGCCCATCGGGTTCTTCGCCAGGTACTGCTGGTGGTAGTCTTCGGCGTAGTAAAACTCTGTAGCCGGCAGGATTTCTGTGGTGATCTCTCCGTAGCCCGCCCGGCTCAAAACCTCTTGATACATGTCTCGCGAAGCTTCAGCCGCCATCTTTTGGGTATCTGAGAAATAGTAGACACCTGAGCGGTATTGCGTGCCCACATCGTTGCCTTGGCGCATGCCCTGTGTGGGGTCGTGGTTCTCCCAAAACACTTTGAGCATGGCCTGTAAATCGCATACAGCAGGATTGAATACCACCAGCACAGCCTCATTGTGGCCAGTCCTTCCGCTGCAGACTTCTTCATAAGTGGGATTAGGCGTGAACCCTGCGGCATAGCCCACCGCCGTAGTGATCACACCGTCGTGCTCCCAGAATTTTCGCTCGGCTCCCCAAAAGCACCCCATCCCTACTATTAGTTTCTCTACTACTAGTTTCTCTGTAAACTCATCCGCGCTATCTGTCGCATCAGTATTTACTGCCCCAGTATCTGCTGCCCCAGTATCTGCTACCCCTGCCCCAAATGGCCCCTCTAGCAACCCTGCTAGAGGCGTTCCCAGCACAAAATGCCTCTCAGGCACAGGCATTCTTACCGACCTTCCCACCAGCGCGTCAGCCGCATCAGGTATTTTAGTTTTCTTGAACCAACTCATAGCTAATCTCTAGCCTACGGGATTCAGCTTCGCTCTTTCCAAAATTCTTGCCAGGTTGGTTGATTATGGGGAAGGGTGCCTCGGCCTACATTGTTTTCAGGCCAGTTAGCTAGAGGATATCCAACAGGGTTCTCGCCCACATCTGCTCCGTACCAGAGCTGATGGCGTCGGCCTGT
Organism: uncultured Acidimicrobiales bacterium; assembly: GCA_958295755.1. Lineage (GTDB taxonomy): Bacteria > Actinomycetota > Acidimicrobiia > Acidimicrobiales > Hopanoidiivorantaceae > Hopanoidiivorans. Next base: position 373,578 of record OY282367.1, read on the forward strand.
GAAATACCATGTTTCGCCTCGGCGTTCGTAGCGGTCGTCATAGCGAATAGCTTGGTGAATCCAACGGCCTCCGATTTGGATGTCACCATGTGCATAGACGCGACCTGTGGCGTGATCGCTGTCGGTGAAGTCAATGGTGTGAGTAGTCACCTTCAAGATAGTCGTCCCAACTTCTGAGAGGCTCTGCTCCAAGCTCTCCCGCAGGGCGACACGGCCTGAAGTCTCTCTGGTCACCCGCACATCTTCCACAAAAAGTTCCATCAGCGAATCTAAGTCGCGGCTGTCTACGAAGTGTGAATAGTTGGCCACGAGCTGGCGGATGGCCTCAGTGGAGCAGAGCCTGTCCAGTTGCTCTTCGCTAGATAGTCCTGCCCCGAAGCTGTTAGAAGACGACATAGCAAATAATATAGAGGTGAAGTAAAGCAAAGTTTGGTAGCACAGAAAATAAACTATCCCCACCAAAACCCTATAGGAACTAAACAACCCTATAAGAGCTAAACACCCCTATAAGAGCTAAACACCAAGGAGAAAAGCAATGCCGATCCCACAAGCTCGCGACGAAGCAGGAATGAAGAGTAGCCTCGCCAACTGGCTCAACACGCAGCCAGGCGTGACCGATGCCGAGGTGTTAGAGCTGGACATCCCCGAAGCCAGCGGTTTCAGCAACGAAACCTTACTCGGTAGCCTCAGATGGAAAGACACCGACGGCGTAGCCTGCGAAGAAGGCATCGTCATCCGTATGCGTCCCACCGACTACGCCATCTTCCCTGAATACAACATGGCAGTGCAGTATCGGTGCCTGCAGACTGTCGGGGCAAACTCTTCGGTGCCAGTGCCGAAAGTGAAATGGGTGGAAAACTCAGGCGAGGTGCTAGGCCAGCCATTTTTCATCATGGAGCGGCTCTTTGGGCGAGTGCCTTCCGATCAGCCTCCGTATTTTCAAGAGGGTTTTGTGAAAGACGCCACACCTGAACAGCAACGCACGCTCTATGTCAGTTCCCTAGAGGCGATGGCTAATCTGCACAACATAGATTGGCGCAAGGCTGGGTTCTTAGAGTTTTTAGATCAGCCTCAGCACGGCCCCGCAGGTTTTCAGCAGCAGCTCGGCTACTATCGCCATTACATAGAGTGGGCTAGCCAGGGTCATCCGCAGCCTACCGTGGAAGCAGCGATGGAGTGGCTCACCGACAACGATCCAACGGCTGATTTAGAGGTGGTGCTCAACTGGGGTGATGCTCGCCCGTCCAACATGATGTATGGCGATGATTTTCGCCCTATCGGTGTGTTTGATTGGGAGATGGCAACCTTGGGGCCGAAAGAAGTCGACCTGGGTTGGTTTATCTCTATGAATGAATGGCAGAGCCGCTGGAACGGCTTTGAGTGGTTGCCGGGCTTTTTGAGTTTGGATGAAACCGTGGAGTGCTATGAAAAAGCCGCAGGCAAGCCTGTCAACGATATTCATTATTTCATGGTCTGGGGTAGCTTGCGCTTCTGCGTAGTGATGGTCCAGATTGTGAACATGCAGATCCAATACGGGGCCATCCCCGAGGAAGCCCGCAGCTATCAGTGGAATAACCCCGCCACCCACCAGCTAGCCAACTACCTAGGCATTGACCCACCCGGCGATCTAGTCCAAATGTCGCAAACCGATGAAGGCGAAATAGAAATCACCTGATAAGCACGTCGCTGGTGCCTCTTCTTCCCCTAGTCGCATCATACATGGACAGCTTCTTCAGGTATAGATGCACCCGTGTGCAGCAAGAGTGTGTTAGTTTGATGTTGTGACCCAGACAGCCTTAGACGAAGAACTAGTCCTTCAGGACTACAGGGACAGACAATATCTGTCTGTCGTGGAGGTAGCCGCATATTTGGGTTGTACGGTTGGGGAAGTTCACGCTATGGCGAAGAGTGGAACTATCAATGCATACAAATCAGCCAGCGGGCAGTATCGCTTCACACTGCAAGATATTGAGGCGACCAAGAGTGGAATAAGTTCAGGAGTGCGTGATAAGGAAGTATCAACAGCAAAAATGACTACGCTTTCAGTAGGTTCTACGACGCAATCGCTAATTTGGGGGAACGCGCAAGATATGTCTGATTTGGATGATGATACTGTTCATTTGGCTGTAACTTCTCCGCCGTATTTCAACGCCAAAATGTATTCCATGGATTTGGAAGACGATTTGGGCAATATCCACGATATTGAATGGTGGCTTCACGAAATCAGCAAAGTTTGGAGAGAAGTTTTTAGAGTGTTGCAGCCGGGAAGAAAATTCTTCTTGAATATTATGAATCTTCCGATAAGAGAAAATGGGAGTTTCAGATCGTTGAATCTTGTTGGTAAAAGCATTGATCTATGTGAAAATATAGGGTTTGTTTTTAAGCGAGATATCGTGTGGCAAAAAACCAATGGTGTTAGAGCACATTTTGGAACTTATCCTTATCCTGGTGGTATTCTTATCAATAATATGCATGAAAGTGTATTGGAGTTCAATAAACCTGAAAAAAAAGGCACCAAGAAGTATGCACATCTTACTAAAGAAGATAAAGAGCAGTCTAAATTAGATAAAGAATTTTGGTTAAGCATTAAGAATTCTGATGTGTGGGTAATGAAACCAGAGAAAAGCGGAGCACATAGAAGCCATGCTGCTCCTTTTCCTGTTGAATTGCCACAAAGACTCATTAAGGCTTTTAGTTTTGTAGGCGAAACTGTATTTGATCCGTTTGTTGGTTCGGGAACAACCCTTGTCGCTGCTGCTACTGAAGGACGAAATGGAATTGGGATCGATGTTAATCCAACATTTATTGATATTGCTCATAGCAGGCTTGGCTCAGTCGAGGCGAAACTATTGTGAAAAAAGATCCAAGGGCAGTTTATGCCCAATCAAGTGATATTAGGTCAAGAACATTCTTGCAGTACCGACATGACATGAAGAAAAAGGCTATAGCAGAACTAGAGGTTATGGAATGGCTGGAGAAGCTTTTATCAAAAAAGCGAAAGCAACAAGTCAGTGTGTCAAAATCTGGAGGTGATAAACACATATGGTTTTTACGCAGTGGAAAGATTTCCAGTGCTCCCGACTATGAAATCACGATAGATGGAAAAAGCGAATTCTGTGAATTCCAGTATGCTGAGAATGGCGAACTAAACTTTTTTGACTTCAAAGTTTCAAAAGTGGGAAAAATGAAAGACGGCGTTAGGGAACCTCACAAAGATAGAAAGTTTGTCTATATCATTAAATCAACATGTCAATACGCCATACTGACACCTAAGTGGATTGTAGAGAAAAGTACTGAAGGTGGCGTTCCTGCTTGGGGGAACCGAAAGGCTTGCCGTATACCCAAAGATATATTTATGAAAAGGTTTTCCAAAGACAAAGCCTTGAATAATACAATTAAATGTATCAATAAAAAAAATCAACTTTTGGAGTATCAGTCAGAATTATACGATGATGAGGCAGATAGATTTTCTAAAAAATTGCAAGATATAGTTGACAAGGACAAGAAGTTTATTGTTATGCCTAAGACACTTTCTGGATTTTATGAATCCTGCTTTTTGATGCATAAACTTAATAGAATTCCAGAAAATCGCAATCTTTGGATCGTGTATCTTGCTTCATATCTTAACGAGGGGATGAATTCGCAAGAGTTGGCTCAGTTTGTGTTTTCACTGGATTTTCTTTATTCAAGTATTGAAACTTTAGAAGAGAAAGAATTAGACAGTGTGGTGAATAGCATAAATTCTGTTAAAAGAATACTTGACAATCATTATAAGGCAGACTTTAAAACAGCTAAACATCTGACTCCTAATGATGAAATAAAGAACTATCTCTTTGCTATCAATCTATACGAGGATATTATTCAAGATATTATAGCAAACTATGAGCCTGATAGCTATGAACCAGATTTTAAGCCAATAACCAAAATTTTTCAGTCAATTCCAGATATTGATAAAATTCATGCCATTGTAATGGGTACGCAATGAAAACAGATCAAGAAAAAACAGTTTCGGCTTTGCTTCAAAGTACAAATTATGGACACATCGTATCTGGTTACTATTCTGCAACTGTTGCGAGGTGGTTTTACTCAAAACTGCATTTAACACCATGGCAGTCAGTACCATTTTTCTCTGATACTTACCCAGAAAGTTTATTGCTCGGTATTAATCTTGCAACAAAAAGAGGAATTGACTTATATATTTCAACCCTAATTGAGAGTATGCTTGATGATAAAATAGGAGAACGAAGATCGCTGGTTTCGTTGTACTCATTGTGCAGAGAATTAGAAGCAGAAAATAGTAAAAAATATTTGTCAAATTTGCATGCGCGAGGATCGGTTAGTAGTTTAAGGCAAAAAATCTATAGGTTGAAAACTTCGAATGAATGGAACATATTTGTGAATAAGGTTCGTAATCCTGCTACTCACTGGCGAGAAGAAAGATTTTATGATGATGAAGTTTATAATTCTGCAGAAGTAAATGAAGCTTTAAATGATTTGTTGAATTCCAAAATTCCTAAAATATTGAATTTCATCTCAAAAGATATCTTTCGTCAACCTGGGAAATTGCCAACTGGTGAAGAATATCTTAGATCTGTTGGGCGAGGGGAAAATCCTGGCGTTTGGCTATTTGATGAAAAATGGCAGGTACAGTAGCCTTATGGATCTACTCATGGGATAGCAATCAGGACGGTTTCAAGCTGTTAGGCTAAGGATGAACACAGGAAGGAAGACAAAAATATGAGGTTACTGGGGGCGGTTGTGATCGTTATCCTGCTGGGTGGTGCTGCCGTGTTCGCTTTTATAGCGAACGAGAATGATTCTGTGCGCGTGTCGGTACCTGTGGTGCCATCTTCTGTGATACCGGAGGTTGTAGTATCTGTCACTACTGCTGCGACATCAGTACCTACGACATTGCCACCCGTGACCTCAGCAGTATCTGTGCGGTGTGCCAGCGAATACGAAAAACCTGAAACTTTAGCCTCGGGAAAACAGATATGCATGCCGGACCACTCAAAAAATATAAGTCTCTCAGAATCAGAGAATCTTGAATCATCCAAGTCAACGACCACAACGACACGCCCACCGCGCCCGGAATGTTCTGGGCATCGAAAGTCAGCATGGAACAAACCAAAAGCGGAATGGCAATGTGTAAAGCAAACATGGCGCGAAGCCGGCATATCTTGCTCTGCCATTCAAAGCCCGATATGGAGTTTTGATACCTTCGAATGGTACTGCGGAGAAAACTATGTCATGAAAAAAGAATGCTTAGAATCTATGGAGTGGGTGGCACAAAGCAGCGAGTTTGAGAAGAGCATTGCCAGAGCACAACAAATTTTAGACCGAGATGATATGCGTGTAGCTACTGTCACAGGCAGGCAACCCAGTGAAACTCTTTGCATCGCTAAAGGGTTTGGCGATAATAGCTTTGCCGTATGCACAAACAGCGACTATATCTATATAATGCGTGTAGTAGATAGCGCGACGGTGGATGCGGCTTTGCGGTGTTTGAATAACTTAAGGGACGATCCGACAGCCCCACAATGTGAGACAGGCTTGCTTGACAGATGGGTTGACGGCGAGCTACTATGCTACACGCCATGTGAAGATGACACATATCAGCACTTTGATTCGGAAGGTCGGCAATGGTGTCACTCTCCGCCCGAATGTGGCACCCAGTTAATAGCTGTCTATGTTTCCTCAATCAATAGATACAACTGCGGCGAAACCGAAGAAATGGCAGAACAATTCTGGCAATATGCATTTCAAACACTTGGGATAAGCGAAGAGGATCGCAAGGCAAGATGGATAGGCGGTTTTGCGAAAACTTACAACCGCAAGCTGTATGTTCGCGATCGCGTTTCGCTAGAAAGATATATTGTCGATGGGGGCGTGGCAGAAGAATACGAATCGGACGAGACTTTAGATATTTGGGGCTATGCAGATATGGCATCCTATCATGAGTTCATGGGGCGTGCCAGCGCAGGCACTGCTTTGGTGCATATATGCTACGACCACGATTGTGACAGAGAGGGTAATCTTGTGGGTAGCACCAGTGCGGCTTATTCTAGTTGCCGCGCGTTTGTCTGGCATTCCCAGGAGGGGATATGGTTTGTCATGAGAATTGATGAAGCTGTGTCAATATGCGTAGATGCATACAAGATGACAACTTCGGAGCGCATAAACGGAGCTAGTGCTAGTAGCAGGTCGTGGGAAGAGCAGACGGGTTCACAAGTCAAAGATGGTATAGAAAGACCTATATTTTATAATTATGGAGCAGAGCTTGAAGAGATTACTTTGACGGGACCTACTAATAAATACGAATACGACTCGGGTCCTGCAGATAACAACACTTGGGTCGCAGCTATAGATTTGCGTTAGAGTGCTAAGGGAGTGACATGACATACAGCTAGCTGGTTGCCGCTTCTTCCTGTCGCATCGTTTTCATAGTATGGACAGTTTCTTCAGGCATAGATGCACCCGTCGCTGCTGCTTCCAGCACAAATTTGCCTGCACTGTAGAAAATTTGGCAGAATGAAGTGTCTGCCTGTCATGGGGATGGTATGTATTTGTTGGTGTCGGGGTCCCATTGGATGGTGACGGGTAGGATTGTTCGGAAGTTGATGAATAAGATGTCGGCTTCTTCTATACATAATCGTAACTGTACACAATACCTAAGCTATTAAATCTAGCAAGTGTGAATCTAGCAAGTGAGAATAATCACCCGACTTGGAGGCGGAGGGGGAGCTCTTTTATGGAGTTATTCAAGTTAGAGCGGATGCGACGAGGTTGACCAGTTTGTTCTATTACTGGGAAGGTGGCTAGGAGCTCTTCAAAGAACACTCGCCCTTCCAGCCGGGCTAGATGGACGCCTAGACAGAAGTGCTGAGCTATGCCGAAAGAGAGGTGAGGGTTGGGGCTACGGTGAATGTTGAAGCCGTTTGGGTCGTCAAAGACTTCTTCATCGCGATTCGCCGAGGTATAGACCATAGCTAGTTTTTCGCCTGCAGAGATTTTCTGGCCGGCGATTTCGGCATCTTCGGTAGCAGTGCGGCGGAAATAGTGCAACGGGTTGGCCCAGCGCAAGATTTCTTCCACAGCACCTGGTATGAGCGACGGGTCAGCGCGCACTTCTTCTAATGTTTCGGGGTGTTGCAGCAGAGCCAAGGTGCCGCCTGCGAGCATGGTGCGGGTTGTGTCATTGCCTGCGGTGACCAGCTGAACGAAGAAACTTCCGAAGTCAATGTCTGTCATAGTACGGCCGTCTACTTCGGCGGCTAGAACTAGGTCGGTGAGGTCGGGGTCAAAGTCGGCCCCATTGGCGCGAGCTTCCCTGCGCTTGGCTGCGTGCTCTATGGCATACATAGCCATCTGCATACTGGAATTGGCAGAAGGCGGTTCCATATAGGTGTCGGGGTTGATGTCGGGATCTGAGCCGCTGGTTTGCTGTTCGGCCCACATATGTATCTGCGGACGATCTTCTTCGGGGATGCCCATAATCTGTCCCATCACATTGGAAGGCAGATGGGCGCACACATCGTGCACGAAGTCGACATCGCCCATCTCTTTGGCATCTGCCATGATGGCTTTGGTGATGTCGCGCACTTGCCCTTCCAACTCGCCGATGACACGCGCCTTGAAGTGAGGCGCGATGTTGCGTCGCCAGGCAATATGGCGAGGCGGGTCCATAGCTAGCAACATGTTGCGCATGTTCTCGAGCTGATCTTGGGGTAAAGTCTCAACTACCACGCCGCCGGTTTCGGCTGAGAACAACCGTGGCTCTTTAGCCACATGCACCACATCGCTATGGCGCAGGATCATCCAATAGCCTTCGTCGCCGGGGATATCTTGCCAGCACACGGGGCTAGTGCGGCGTAGCTCGGCAAAGGCTTCGTGCGGCGGGGCTGGTATGTAGGTGTCGGGGTTGTAGAGATCAAGCATGAGACTTAACTTTAGCAGAAGAGATTTAGACAGGCAGGCACGCGGTGTCGGTGGAGTGGAGTGTCGGTGTAGTGTCGGTGGAGTGGAGCGAACTAGCCGCTTAGGGTTGCCGTTTGGGGTTGCACAGCCGCTTCATTGTCTGCTAACCTGCTTTGCTTGAAATAATAATTGTCTGAACATCTTGAGTGAGAGCGAAGCCTTACAAGAATTCGCACTTTGCTCCGGTCGTTCTGCTAAGGTTTAGAAACTACAACAGTAAATCTCAACAAGGAGGACACACAAATGAAACTTCACAAGACGGCCAAATCACGCCGCGCCATATTTGCACTTGTTGGCATTGTAGCCATAGCATCGCTAGTGGCAACTGCCTGTGGTAGCGACCGTGATGATGCTGACACGACGACTTCTGCCCCCACAACTGAAGCCCCTACTACGCCAGCAACCCCTACAACTACGGTAGATAGTGGCACGATAGAAACTGGTGGCGGTGAGGAAGAGCCAGCTACGCCGGCAGAGACCACAGCAGCTCCTACCACAACCGCCCCGCCGTTGCCTATGTTCGGTAACAAGCCTTGGCCGTGCGGCCCCGGTGATGCCTCTGGCGAAACTTGGCAAGGCGTGGATGACGATTCCATCACCATCGGTGTTGGCGATGACCGAGGCTTTCAAGCTTCCCCAGGTCTCAACGCACACCAGACTGCAGCCGTCATCAACTTCATTGAGAAGTGCAATGAGTTGGGCGGAATCAACGGCCGCCAGATTGAATACATCAACTATGATGCCGCCATTGTGCAAGCAGCTACCAGGATGACTGAAGCCTGCGACCAAGTCTTTATGCTCGTGGGTGAAGGCTTCAGTCTCGATCAGTTCGCAGAGCCGACCAGAGTTGGTTGCGAGCTAGGGGCTGTGCCAGCTTGGACGGTCAGCGTGGACTTCGCACACGGCCCGTGGCAGGTCAATGCTGTTCCCAATCCAGGCGATCAAACTCCGATGAGTATGGCAGCTCATGGGCGCCAGATTGCTGAAGATCGCGGTTTTGACATAACTCAGTCGGCAGCAATGTTCGGCAACTTCTCAGCTACACAGGAGACCTGGTACAAGGTTGAAGTAGCTTTCCCAGAATATGGCTACGAATTCGACCAAGCACTTGAATACGACATCAATGGAGAGACCGACTGGACTCCGTTCATCCAGCAGCTAAAGGACGCTGGTGCTGAAGTTGTGTATTTCACTGGCTCTTGTCCGTTCTTCTATCAGTTCGTGCGTGAGTCAGCAGCCCTCAACGACTTTGATGCCATGTGGCTGACTGATGCTAACTTCTACGACACTGCTTGCTCAACTGTTAATGAGTCGGGCACATTGGATCAGACTTTCGTCCGTATGGTCTTTATTCCGTTTGAAGAAGCAGATCAGAACCCAGCCACGCAGCACTTCATAGATGTACTTGATGAAGCAAACAACGACCAGAAGACTCTGCTCGGCATGCAAGCAGTTTCCAGCTTCTTGCTGTGGGCCACAGGTGCTGCCGCTTGCGGATCAGACCTCACCCGCGACTGCGTGCTAGATGAAATCCGCAAGATCACAGAGTGGGACGGACACGGCCTTCATGTAACGACCAATCCCGGCAGTAATGAGGCTCCAACTTGTGGCATGCTTATGGAGCTTACGGGCACGGGCTACCAGAGAGCTCTGCCAGAAGAGCCAGGCACATTTGACTGCGATTCGAATTGGAATTTGTCAGTTACGATTCCAGCTGTGACTGACGCTCAGCTAGATGAGAACCGTATCTCTCAAAAGCATCTAGGCGGCTAAGACTTCCAAGGCAAAGGCACTGGCTGAAGCATAGTAGCATCGCTGCTCTGCCGGTCAGTGCCTTAACTAGCTCATGGATGAATTTATTGTCAACACGATCATAGGTTTAGCCTTCGGGGCTATCTATGCCATAGCATCCTCTGGGCTTGTGGTGACATACGCCACTAGCGGCATCTTCAACTTCGCTCACGGGGCGGTGGGGATGTTTGCCGCGTTCTTGTATTGGCAGTTCCGCTGGGGCTGGAACTGGCCAGCACCCATAGCCATCATCTTGGTGGTGGTTGTGATCTGCCCAGTATTTGGAATTTTGCTAGAGCGGTTTGTGATACGTGGTTTGCGCAACACCATGGAAATCACAAAAATCGTTGTTCCCATTGCCCTGCTGCTGTTGCTCACAGGCGGAGCTTCCTGGATCTGGGGCGGAACCGAACCCGAAACTATGCGTCGCTTCTGGGGCAACGCCAGAATCAGGATCGGAGACTCTGCTGGTGCCATATTCATCAGCTGGCACCACATCATTGTGATGATCGTTGCTATCGCCTTAGCTGCACTGCTATTTGTGGTGCTCTATGTAACCCGAATGGGAGTAACCATGCGGGCGGTGGTGGACAACCCCGAGCTAACTCAACTCAACGGCGGTCGCCCCAATCGGGCTTCGGCAATGAGCTGGGCGATTGGCTCGTCTATGGCAGGGATAGCTGGCGTGCTCATCGCGTCTCTCCAAAATGCAGCCATAAACAGCTTCGCACTTACCCTTCTTGTAGTCAACGCCTACGCAGCAGCTATTTTTGGCAAGCTTCGTAGCCTCACGCTTACCTTTGTGGGTTCAATTGTGATAGGCCTGGCGGTGAGCTACTGGAACTGGATTTCAGATATAGGTCAAAAGTGGAGGTGGCTCTCTGGCTTCAGAGTGAGTATCCCAGTGTTGCTTTTGTTCGCCATGTTGGTGCTGTTGCCGCACGAGCGACTGCGGGGGGCTGTGGTGGCAAGGGTGAAAGAGCGGTTCAGAATGCCGACTTTGTCTAAGTCTTTCATTTGGGCGGGTGCCATTGTGGTTTTCTTCTTAGCAGCGATGCCGGTGATACAGCGTGGACCTGTTTTGTTGCTATCTACTGGATTGGCTTTGGGTGTCATCTCTCTTTCGTTGGTGCTACTCACCGGATACGCAGGCGAGATCAATCTAGCTCCGCTCACTTTCGCTGGAATCGGCGCAATCGTAGCTCAGCAGTTTGATGTTGGCAATTCGCCAAGGTCTGAGTTTTCCCTGGTCGGAGTGATCTTTTTGATCCTTGTGGGGGCAACTATCGGATGGGTGATTGGGCTACTCTTCCGAAAAGCCTATGGCAGGAAAGCAGTGACAATCTCAACGATTGTTTTCGCAGGCTTGGGTGCAGTCTCGGCGATCTGGTTGGAAGGCGAGTCTTCGGGAGCATATATCCGAGAGAGTATGTCGCTCACAGGCATCTTGGTGGTGGCTGTGGTCTGTGCTTTAGTAGGCGCAATAGTGGCTCTTCCAGCCCTGCGTTTGCGAGGTTTGTATCTGGGTTTGGCTACTTTTGCTTTTGCGGTGTTTGTAACCAACATGATTTTCAAACAACGTTCCACATTGAATCTGAACATTCCCTGGGTCGGAGACGGAGAAGACTTCGGCATCAATCTTTTTACTGGTGGCGGAGTTTTCATTTCACGACCCTCATGGCTCGGCATCGATTTCAATGACAGTAGCAAAGCCTATATGGTGCTCTTGGCGGCGGTTTTCGCCATCATCGGTCTCGGGCTTGTTCTGCTGCGAAGAAGTGCTTACGGACGTCAGCTTGCTGCCATGAAAGATAGCCCTGCAGCGTGTGCCACGTTAGGTCTCAACATCGTGCGACTGAAGCTCTCGGTGTTTGCGTTGTCATCGGCTATTGCTGGTGTGGGCGGAGTGTTCTATGTGGCAATCGTGAGAACAGCCAATGAAGACAGCTTTGTTATCTTTGCGAGTTTGCCTATCGTGTTACTGCTAGTTGTGGCTGGCATCGGCTATGTGAGCGGGGCATTCGCAGGGGGCATTTTGACTGGCGTGTTCTTCGTGATGATGTCGGATGTGTTCGGAAAGCTATCGGCCGATTATTCATCATTTGAGTGGCTCTTCAACGATGTGATTAAAAACTTCTTCTTCTTCGTGGGGCCCGCGTTTGCGGCACTTACTTTGGCAAGCAATCCCGGCGGTTTCCTAAACGACATGTTTAAGAACTATCGCCCATTAGCCACACGCAAGGGGCTACCGTTATTGGCAGCTTGGGGCGTATTTCAAGGGTTGTTCTACTGGTCGCTCAACTTGCAGTGGGTAGGTATGTGGACTTTCATGCTCATCTCTTTGGGAGTGGCTCTGCTGCTACCCGCTATCGCCCAGGTGCTTGTTCCGTCTCTTTATATAGACGAAGCGACTTTGAAGGCTCGGCGTGAAGCTACTCAGCTTGAACTAATCGGCATAGACCGCGACTTCACTCGCGAAGACATCATGTCAATTGACGCAGCACTAAAACTGCCAGCCAGCGAAGTTGGGGAAAAATGAGCATTCTGGAGATCTCTGATGTTACTGTCGACTTCGGCGGCAACAGGGCGGTAGATAGTGTTTCGTTACCTGTGGAGCAAGGCAGTTTGACAGGTTTGATTGGGCCTAACGGGGCAGGCAAGACGACTTTGTTCAATGTTATAAGCGGGCTGCTTTCGCCAACAAGTGGGAAAGTAACCTTGGAAGGTCAAGACATCACCAAACGCAAGCCGCACCAGCGGGCCAGAATGGGATTAGCTCGCACATTTCAGCGGTTGGAGCTGTTTACTTCGCTGTCGGTGCGTGAGAACATCACGGTAGCAGGTGAGATACGCAATCGCTGGAATATGAGCGATCAAGTAGATGCGGCGGCTGAAACCGAGAGAGTTATTGACTTGATCGGGCTGGGTGAAGTAGCCGACGCTGAAGTGTCTGAAATCCCCACAGGGCAAGCTCGCATCGTAGAGTTAGGTAGAGCTTTGATGACTCAGCCGAAGGTGTTGCTCTTGGATGAGCCAGCATCTGGACAGACCGAAGATGAGACAGTCCTCTTCGGAGAGTTGTTGAAGAAGCTTACTGGGGAAGGCACGACTATCTTTTTGGTAGAGCACGATATGGCATTGGTGATGAGCGTGTGCGAGATGATTCATGTGCTGGATTTCGGAAAAATTATTGCTAGGGGTACGCCAGAAGAAATCCAGATCGACTCGGCCGTGCTGGAAGCTTATTTGGGTTCGCAAAACTAAGGAACCAGCTGAGATGTCAACCCAAATACTCGCCGACCAAATACTAACCGAGACGTCAGCTCCGGTATCAGCGCAGCCATCAACACAGCCCCCGATGCTGGAGTTCGCAGATGTGCGAACTGCCTACGGCGACATTGAGGTGATACACGGCGTGTCGCTGTCTATCAAGCGAGGTTCTGTATTTGCTCTGCTGGGGCCAAATGGTGCTGGCAAGAGCACTTTGTTGAAAGTCTGTGCCGGTTTATTGCCACCTACAGGCGGCGAGGTTCGCATTGGTGGAATCACCGTCCACAAACCCGGACAGGTTGCTATTGCCGACGAGCTCGCTCGCCGAGGTTTATGTCTCATTCCCGAAGGCAAGGGTATCTTCCCTAATCTCACTGTGCGCGACAATCTCTGGATGATGACGAATACTGGTAAGTCTCTTTCCCAAATTGAAGAAGTTGCCTATTCGCAGTTTCCGAGGCTGGGCGAGCGGCGCAGACAGATGGCTGGTACTCTCTCGGGCGGAGAGCAGCAGATGCTCGCTATGTCACGTGCGCTTTCTACCGATCCGGCTTTGTTGCTGCTAGACGAGCTTTCTATGGGGCTTGCCCCGATCATCGTCCAAGATCTCTATGAGATAGTAGGACGGGTTTCTGAACTGGGGGTTTCCATTTTAGTGGTGGAACAATTTGCCCGCACGGTGCTGGGCGTGGCTGACGAAGCTGCGATCATGGTGAGCGGCTTGGTTTCACGAGTTGGCGACCCAGCCGAGCTGGAAGAAGAGTTGGAAGCTGTTTATCTAGGCGGAGAACATTGATGGGAGAATATTGATTTCAGAAAATTGATGAAAGCATTCACACCATAAAGGAGCACAACAAAATGAACGAGCAAGCAAACGAGCAAGCCAACGAAGATCGGGCAGAAGAATTCAAAGAGCAAATCGCTGCGATGCGCACCAAAACAAGCAATGCGAGCTCCGAGCAGGTCTTGCTTGTGATCGGCATCTTGTTGATGCTGGTTGGCATTGGGTTGGGCATAGGTAGTTACTTCTCTGCCACGAACTCTTCCAAGGCACTAGACCAAAATGAGCTAATAATCTTGGCGATCTCAGGCGTGAGCATTTCGCTTATGGGCGTGGCTGTATTCTTGCGCTACTCCATCGGCCGCTTTCTGCGCTTCTGGCTACTGCGTCAGATCTATGAAAATCGCAATGAAGGCAGTGGAGGCAGCGGGGGCAAGGGCTAGAACCTGTGGAAGCTCCCTCTGGTGATACTTGGGTCGGTCTTTCGTCTGAAGCTCTCTGCACCGAAGCTGCTATGGGTTGGGCCAACCAACCTGAATGCGGGGCAGTCGTGGTGTTTTGCGGTAATGCTCGCGATCATTCCGATGGTCGCCCTGGAGTCGACATGCTTGAATACGAAGCCTACGAAGAGTATGTGACTCCTCGTCTGGCAGATGTGGCAGCTGAAGCTCGGCGTCGCTGGCCGAGCGTAGTTCGCTTAGCACTGTTGCACCGCATCGGCAAACTGGAAGTCGGCGATTCGGCTGTGGTGGTTGTGGCATCTGCGCCCCACCGAGATGACGCCTTTGAAGCAGCTCGTTTCGGCATAGATACCCTCAAAGCTTCAGTGCCGATTTGGAAACGCGAACGTTGGAAGGGCGGAGAAAGCTGGGGTTTAGAAGCCCAGCACATCGCCGAAATAAAACCAGTCTCTTCCTAGTGCCACAGCCTAGTGCCAACGCCCAGTGCCCCTAGTACCTGAGCCTTGTTTGGGTTAGAGACCAGTGCCACAGCCTCCTAACTTAGTGTTCATCATGTCAGATGATCACGCCTCACATGCCATAAGTGCCTACGGCAGTCGCATCAACCAGACGCCCCATCTGGATCGCATCGCCAACGAAGGTATGCGCTTCAACCATTGCTATTGCACCAACTCCATCTGCACGCCCAGCCGAGCCGCAATCCTTTGCGGCACATACAACCACATCAACGGAGTTACCACTTTAGATACGCCGATGTCTTCAAGCCTCGTGACATACCCGAAGCTGCTGCGTGCTAGCGGCTACGCCACGGCCATCTTCGGCAAATGGCATCTAGGCGACAGCCCCGAGCACCATCCCAGTGGTTTTGACGAATGGCAGGTACTGCCCGGTCAAGGCGAATATCACAATCCTATGTTTCTGACGCCCGAAGGGCCTGTCACCTGTCGAGGCTATGCCACTGATGTGATAACCGACCTCTCCATAGACTGGCTACGAAGCCTGCCCGCCGACCAACCTTTTGCCTTGATGTGTCATCACAAAGCTCCGCATCGTCCCTGGGAACCCGATACCGCTCACGCCCACATGTACGAAGACGAACACATTGCCGAACCCGAGACTTTCTGGGACGATTACGCTACTCGCACAGCCGCCGCCTATGCCGCCCGTTGCCAAATGATGGACCTCACCGAAACCGACCTCAAAGCCCCCGTGCCGCAGGGTCTGTCAGAAGAAGAAGAAATCTCGTGGAGATATCAGCGTTATATCAAGGATTATCTACGAGTTGTAGCATCAATAGACGACAACACTGGTCGCCTGCTAGATGAGCTTGACACTCTCGGTGTGGCAGACAACACCATCGTTGTCTATACCTCCGACCAAGGTTTTTTCTTGGGCGAGCATGGCTGGTTTGATAAGCGGTTCATGTACGAAGAGTCGCTCAATATGCCATTGTTAGTGCGCTGGCCTGGTGTGGTTGAGGCAGGCTCTGTCTGTGAAGAAATCGTTACTAATGTGGATTTCGCCCAGACTTTTTTAGATGCCGCCGATATAGAAGCTCCACTAGCTATGCAAGGCCGTAGCCTAGTGCCCTTGTTGCAAGGCCAAAGACCGAACGATTGGCCCGAGTCTATGTATTACCGCTATTGGATGCACCGCGACCGCGACCACAATGTCTTCTCTCACCTAGGTGTTCGCACTACCACCCACAAACTAATCTGCTTCTACAACGACCCTCTGAGTCAACCCGGTGCTCAAGGACCTGCCGACCCTCCCGAATGGGAACTATACGACCTAGAAGCCGATCCCTTCGAAATAAATAACCTCTACGGCCACCCCGACCAAGAAGCCATAACCGCCACTCTCACTACCGAACTCCGCCGTCTAATCCAAGCCACCAACGACACCCCACCACCCTGTTTGGGTTAGATGTGATGTCAACAGGATTTTGGGGTGAGCAGGTGAGTTAGATAGGGAAAGTTAGAATGAAGGGCATGAACACGCGAGTTTCCCCACATTTGGAAGTGGACATGCCTTCGTTGGTAGCTTTCTGCGACAAATGGGGGATATCAAGGCTTGGAATTTTTGGATCGGTGTTGCGAGACGACTTCACCACAGACAGCGATGTTGATGTTTTGGTGTCTTTCCTGCCTGACAGGTGGCCGTCTCTGACACAGAGGAGCGTCGCAGAGGATGAACTCTCAGCAATCTTGGGATACCGTACTGAGATAGTCATTAGAGAGGGTTTAGAAGGCTGGAGGGTCCGCCCATCCGTGCGAGACAGTATCCTCTCAGAAGTGAAGGAAGTCTATGGACACGCGTAGCAAGCACGGCTTTATCAGGCATGACTGAAATTCAAGGATAGTTTTCTAACTCGGCCCAATAGCCTGAGTGTTTTTCTATTGAAAAATCTATAGTAGTGAGGTAGCATTGCGGGCAAGGGATGGAAGTTGTTCAGATTGGATTTGTTAAAGAGACTGTGGTCGCCTAGAGCACATTATGTTGTGCTGGCTGTTGTGCTTGTCGCGCTGCTGTTTGTGGGTGCGACGGTTCAGGGCGACCTTAGAAGAGCGATTTTTTCTGGGTCGGATGAAGCGGGTGAAGAGGATGGAAATGGCGGGGGAGAGGGGGCAGGGGGAGGCGAGGGGGGAGGCGGAGGCGAGGGCAATGGTGCTGGCGAGCAGGTAGTGCCCGAAAGGCAGTGCCGTCCTCGGGTGCACATGGATACCAGCCGTGTTGAAGGGTCGGTGCCTGTTGCGCCTGTGATTGAAACTTTGCCCACTGGCGACCAGCATTACCTTTTGGAGGGGCCAGACGCCCGTGCGCTGTCCATAGCGTTTACCCAAGATGTGTTCGCCGACTGCGCTAAGCATGTGGTGGTGGTAGAGAGCAGCGACTTGGGTGTGCTTTCTATAGCTAGCCGTCTGGCTGCTTTTTATAATGGACCGCTACTGGTGAATGTTCTGGGCGAAGCAGAGGTGCCGGGGGCAGAGGTGCCGGGGGCAGAACAGTCGAGTGCAGAGCTACCGGGCACAGAGTTGTCTGATAATGGGTTGTCTGATAATGGGCAGGAGAGCACAGGCGATGAGCAGACTAGAACTTCTGACAGCAGTGTAACCAGTGCGCCGTCTGCTCCGCCGCAAATTCATCCCGACATAGCAACTGAGTTTCAGCGACTAGACCCTGATGCTGTGACTGTCATCGGTTCGATTGATACAGCCAATGAGCTACTGGCTCTCATGCTGGCTTCTGAGGAGTCCGACCAAGACGTCACTCTTATCCCATCTAGCGGTGCTAGAGGCGATGTTGCTAGCGTCGCTGCTTATGCCGCTTCGCTGATGGCAGGAGAGGCTGAAGAAATCAACGGCGGAAGCGCAGGAGAGCCAGGCACAGGGGATCAAAGCACAGGGGATCAAAGCACAGGAGATGAGAGCAGGGTTAGCGAAGAAGCAGATCAGCCCCCGTTGTTTTTGCCTCGCCGCTATGGGCCTGCCACGCCAGTGCGCGTGTTGGAAGCCATCTCTGCTGGGCTTGCCTTGCACCCCGCCCCGTCTCTCACTGTAGCCACCTCAGAAGGTTCTACCAGAATAGATTCAGTTTCTGACCCAGCAGTTGCTGACCCTGCCAAAGCTCTCGCCGATCTTGCTGAAGGCGACGGCCCGCAATGGCTCATATCTCTAGATCAACCAGCTATTGCCGTGCTCGCCATTCCAGCCATAAATGCTACGGGCGGCAATCTATTGTATGTTGCCCCTGACGATCTTCGCGCCTCGCCAATCTCTACTATTGAAGTGCTCACCGGGCCGCCGCATTACGGCACCGGCCCATATGACGCCGCAGGTAGGGAAGATCAAGGCGAAGACACAAGCGGAACCTTGAGCGATAACGGAAGTGATGACGGAGCTAGCACTGATATAGTTGCCACTCCAACTAGCCAGCCAAGTAACCAGCCAGCACGCCCTTGGCGACTAGTAGGGCCGATGCCAGATGACTCAGACTGGCAGCTGGCAGTGCTCTCCAACGGACAGCAGCTTCCCGGTGGGGGATATGTGCTATTTCCCTCGCGGCGCATAGTTGCCATGTATGGACACACGAACACTAACGCCCTCGGCGTACTCGGCGAACAAGGGCCAGCCGAAGGAGTAGAACGAGCTCGCGAAATTGCCCAAGGCTATGACGCTGACGGGATACCAGTGATAGAAGCTTTTGAAATCATCACCACGCTCGCCTCCAGTGCCCCCGGAAGCGACGGTAACTATTCGCTACGCACCTCCATTGCCGATCTGCGATCTTGGGTAGACATTGCCGAACAAGCTGGCATGTATGTGATCTTGGATCTCCAGCCCGGCCGCGCAAACTTCCTCTCACAAGCCAAAGAATATGAAGAGTTATTGCTCAAACCTCATGTGGGCCTCGCCCTAGACCCTGAATGGAGGCTCAAACCCAATGAGTTCCATCTTCGCCAGATTGGCAGTGTGGATGCTGCCGAAGTCAATCAGGTGGTCGACTGGCTGGCGCAACTAGTGCGCAACAACAACCTGCCCCAAAAGCTGCTTATGGTTCATCAGTTCAGCCATCAGATGATTACCAACCGCTCTGAGATACGCACTTCGCCTGAGCTAGCCGTGATGATTCATATGGATGGCCAGGGCCGGAGCGACCTGAAATTCAACACCTACGCTGAACTCACGCGCAATGCTTTGGACAATGGCTGGTGGTGGGGCTGGAAGAACTTCTACGACGAAGACTTCCCCACCCTCACACCTGCCCAAACTTTGACAGCGCGCCCAGTGCCCTATGTTGTGAGCTATCAGTAAAATTTAGACACTGCCCTAGCCGTCCGCCACCCTCCGATACTCCAGCCACTCCCAGATACCCCAGCTATTCCAAACCCGCTACCCCAGCCCACCCAAACAAGAAAGGCAGACCAAATGTCAAGCTACGAAACCATCATCTATGAAGAGAAAGGGGCGGTGGCGTGGGTTACGCTCAATCGCCCAGAAGTCTACAATGCCTTCAACCAGCAGATGCAAGCTGAGTTGCGAGATGTGTGGCGATCGCTGCGAGTGAAAGACGAAATCAACGCAGTAGTGCTCACCGGGGCAGGCGACAAAGCATTCTGCACCGGAGTCGACCGCCAAGAAGCTATGGCCAACCTCGGCGAAGACCAGCGGCACATGTTCAACACATCCAACCCCTATATGTTTGACGACCCAGGCCACGACCTCGGCCCCAAACAGAGCGACCTCTGGAAACCCGTGATAGCTGCTGTGAACGGCATGGCTTGCGGCGGGGCTTTTTATCTGCTCAGCGAATGCGACATTTTGATAGCAGCCGAGCACGCTACTTTCTTTGACCCTCATGTGACCTACGGAATGAGCGCAGTGTATGAGCCCATCCAGATGCTCCAGAAAATGCCCTTCGGCGAAGTCATGCGCATCGGACTGCTAGGCAACTACGAACGCATGAGTGCCAAGCGAGCGCACGAAGTCGGTATGTTGAGCGATGTGCTACCTGCCGAGAAGCTACTAGAAGAAGCAGAGTGGCTAGCCGATGCTATAGCAACGCAGCCCGCATTGGCAGTGCAGACTACATTGCGGGCAATATGGTTCGGGCACGAAGCCACCCGTCTGCAAGCTATCGCGATGGCCCCGTCACTAGTGGGTTGTGGCAATCAGAAAGAGACCATGGAAGAAGGTCAAGCTCTGTTTGCATCGGGCAAACGCGTAGCACCGCGAGTGCGGTGATATTCGGCTAAATTTTCTAGAGACGCACTGAGCAACCTGAGAAAACCTGAGCAACCCTAAGTAACTCAAGCAACCTGAGCAACCTGAGAAAACCCGAGATAGGAGACACTATGAACAATTACCCCATTCATCTAGGAAGCACGCTCTTCACGATGGTCGACCCAAATCCAGGCCATGAAGTCGCCTACAACCGCTGGTACGAGCGCGACCACTTCTACGCAGGCTGCATGATCGGCCCGTGGCTTTTTGCGGGCAGTCGTTGGGTAGCCACCCGTGCTCTCAAAGACCTTCGCTTTCCAGAAGACAGCCCCTTCTCAGAGCCGGTAGATGCGGGCTCATATCTCGCCATCTATTGGATATTAGACGGCTACTACGAAGAGCACTTCGACTGGGCACTAGCGCAAGTGCAAGATCTCTACAAAAACGACCGAGGCTTCGCCGAGCGCACTCACCGACACACCGCTCTCTACGAGCAACCGTGGGCGTTCTATCGCGATAGCGACCCTGTGCCCCTAGAGTTGGCACTAGATCACCACTATGAAGGCTTGGCTGTAGTTGCGCTAGAGCGAGCAGATGGAGTAAGCGCAGACGAGCTAAGAGGTTGGCTGGAAAGCGATGCTCTGCCTGCTCTGATGCAAGACTCGCCGATATCTATTGCTGCTGGCTGGTCTCCGATAGATCGCGACGCGGCATCAGGTGGCGCGCCGATGGATCTAGGTAGCCCCACCGGCGGCCAAGAACGCCTGCTTCAGATGTTCTTCATCGACGACAAGCCCGAAGGCTCTTGGGATCGTTTCCGTGCCTATGCCCAAGCAGTGGAGGCTTCGGGCAAAGCCAAAGTGCTGTTTGCTGCGCCGTTTTATCGCACTGTTGTCGGTACAGACACCTACACTGATCAGCTTTGGTAGAGACGCTAATCTGTGTGCGAATCTGTGTGCTAATCTCCGCGCTCAGCCCACCACTTATCTAACCGTCTCTCAGTCTCTTCTTTGGTGAGATTCGGCTCGGCACGTTTCAACTCCAGCAAAAAGCGCAATGCTTCGCCCACTTCAGGGCCTGGGGAAAGACTAAGACGTTCCATAACCTCATCGCCATTGATGAGCGGACGCTCAGCAGCAAGGCGGTCGGCTTGCGCCAGTTCTTGCACACGCTCCTCCAACTGATCTACCAGTTGGCGAAGCTTTACCACGAAGCGAGCATTTTGTGTTGTGCAGTCGCAACGCACTAGTTCGTTGAGCAAGCCGAACAAGTGCCCGGCGTCTCGAGCATAGCGGCGCACTGCTGTATCGCTCCAACCGTTTGCATAGCCCTTGAAACGTCCTGAAAGTCTCACTAGCTCGGCCACATCTCGTACTAACTGAGGTTGATATCCCAACTCGCGCAAGCGGCGTTTCGTCATCTTCGCCCCGACAGCTTCGTGCTGGTGAAATGTAACCTCACCCGAAGCGTAAGAGCGAGTGGCTGGCTTGCCGATGTCGTGAAAAAGCGCGCCGAGCCGCAAAGTGAGATGAGGGCGAGTCTTAGCTGTCACAGCTATGGTGTGAGCGAGCACATCCTTGTGGCGATGTATTGGGTCTTGTTCTAAAACCAGAGCAGGTAGCTCAGGCACAATTTGTTCGGCCCAGCCGTTGTTGACGAATTCCCAGAGCGGGCCAGTCGGGTCGTCAGCCAGCATGACCTCGGTTAGCCGCTCGCGCTTTTCAGCTGTGCTGAGAGTGTTAGGTTCAGCTGTGCTGAGAGTGCTAGGTGTCTCAGCAGTTTGCCTGCTGGTTTTACTCATGAATTCATTTTGCCAAAAGGTGGCACCAAATAGAGGCAAGCCGCAATTCTGATAATCTGAAGACAACATGAAGGCGATAGTTTTCGAGCGCAAAGAAGCTCGCTACGCGGCTGGGAAACTAGCAGCCAAGATATCTTCCGATGCAGCGTTGACGCTGGGGCCGTTGCGCCTCGCCCACATTGACCCCCCTGAGTTGCCCGAACTTGATTCATGGCAGCGTCTACGCCCTCGTCTCTCTGGTATTTGTGGTAGCGACCTTTCCACCATCTCGTGTGAAACATCGCTGTATTTCGAACCGCTGGTGTCGTTTCCTTTCGTGCTCGGCCACGAGATAGTGGGCGATTTGGAAGACGGCACAAGGGTGGTGATAGACGCGGTGCTGGGCCATGCGGCTAGGGGATATACCCCGCCGCATCCCGAGGCAGCACCCGGCGACGGCAATGACTACGGACACAGCATTGAAGGTCACCTCAAAGCTGGCATTCAAACAGGCAACTGCGCCAGCACGGGCGGCGGCTGGTCAACCGAGCTGGTGGTGCACGAATCACAGATTCACAAAGTGCCTGAAAGCTTTTCAGACGAAGCTGCCGTGCTGGTGGAGCCGTGCGCTAGCGGCTATCACACTGCTTTAAAAGCTGCTTACACCGCTATCTCTCAGCCTGTGAATCTTGCTGTGGTGATCGGAGCAGGCACTATCGGGCTTTGCGCTCTGGCAGCTTTGCGAAAGATTGCGCCGGGTGCCACAATAATTGCCACAGCCAAATACCCTGAACAGCGCAGTCTTGCCGAAGAACTAGGCGCAGATGTGGTAGCCAAACCCAGCGAGATTAGGCGGGCAGTGCGGCGAGCTTGTGGCTGTGCTATGACAGGTGATCTGCTCTCGGGTGGAGCAGATGTGACGATAGACGCAGTAGGCAGTGCAGCTTCCCTCACCGATGCCATCGCCGTGACTCGACCAAGAGGCCGGATAGTGCTGAGCGGTATGCCTGGCTCAGTTCAGGTAGATCTAGCCCCTGTTTGGCATCGTGAAACCGAAATCGTAGGGGCTTACACCTACGGCACAGAGCACTTGCCAGATGGCACTGAAACTCACACCTTCAAACTTGCCTTTGACCTCATAGAAGAGCTAAAACTAGAACGGCTCGTCTCGGCACATTATCGCCTAGATGACTATCGCCGAGGCATCCGCCATGCTATGTCGGCGGGTGAATTGGGGGCAAGTAAGATAGTTTTTGACTTGAGAGACGAAGCCAGATAGTTAGCTTTTACTTGTCTTCTTTGAAGATCACATGCTTGCGGATTTTCGGGTCGTACTTTTTCAGTTCAATCCGCTCGCGGTCGTTGATACGGTTTTTAGTGGTCACATAGGTGTAGCCAGTACCGGCTGTTGAGACGAGCTTGATGATCGGTCGTTTGTCGCTTCCTGCGGGCATGATAGTTCCTTATCTGTCAGATATATCGGTCTGGGTGCGTAGGTCTGTGTGCGTTGGTCAGATCTTTTTGCCTTCGCGGCGCATACGAGCAACGACTTTTTCTATGCCGTGCTTGTTGATGGTCTTGAGACCTTTCGCGCTCACCTTCATCGTGATCCAACGCTTCTCGCTCGGCAACCAGAACCGATGCTTAGAGACATTAGGATTCCAGCGACGGCGGGTCTTGCGGTGTGAGTGCGAGATGTTATTCCCGAAGGCGGGTTTGCGTCCTGTGACTTCGCAGATGTTTGACATAGGCATATCAGTGTAGCGTAAAAGCATGAAACTCGGACTTATTTGGGGCTACTGGACAGCAGCCCCC
The DNA here is from genome assembly GCA_958295755.1 of uncultured Acidimicrobiales bacterium. Lineage (GTDB taxonomy): Bacteria > Actinomycetota > Acidimicrobiia > Acidimicrobiales > Hopanoidiivorantaceae > Hopanoidiivorans. The sequence continues at coordinate 397,176 of OY282367.1, forward strand.
CCAGAAGGTATGGTTGAGCTCACGGTCGAAGCAGAACGCTGCGGCTACGACACGGTGTGGAGTGCCGAATCGTGGGGCTCGGACGCTTTCTCGCCTTTGGCTTATCTAGCAGCACATACTTCTCAGATCAAGCTTGGCACCGCAGTGGTGCAGCTTGCTGCTCGTACACCCACAGCAGTGGGGATGCACGCTGTGACGCTGGATCACCTATCCAACGGTCGGATGATACTAGGTCTAGGCGTGTCTGGACCACAGGTGGTGGAGGGCTGGTACGGTCGCCCATCTAACCGCCCCTTAGCTCGCACCAGAGAATATGTGGAGATTTTGCGTAGGATATTTAGCCGAGAAGGATATCTGGAGTTTGACGGCGACTACTACCAGCACCCCTACCGGGGCGAGGGTAGCGAGGGGCTGGGTAAACCGCTCAAGATAATGACGCATCCTCTTCGTAAAGACTTGCCGATCTACATCGGGGCAGAAGGGCCGAAGAATATTCGCCAGACTGTAGAAATCGCCGACGGTTGGTTCCCTCTCTACTATTCGCCGTACCGCCCCGAGATCTACGCAGATGATATTGCTGGACGCAAAGAAGACTTTGAAATTGCCGTAGCTACCACTGTGAAAGTCTGCGACGATGTGAGCGAAGGCTTGTGGCCCACGAGGGCATCGCTGGGTTTCTACATCGGTGGCATGGGGGCTAAAGGTCAGAATTATCATACGAAGCTCATGTCTCGCATGGGTTTTGAAGAAGAAGCCCTAAAGATTCAAGAGCTATTTTTAGAGGGCAAGCGTGACGAGGCCATCGCCACCGTGCCTGAAGAGTTTGCCGACGAGATCAGCCTTGTCGGCCCGCCAGAGCGCATCCGTGACCGCTTAGAAGCGTGGAAAGAAAGCCCTGTAACGATGCTTTCAGTGGCACCTCGCTCTAAGGAAGAGATGGCTCAAATCGCCGAGCTTGTGCTGGGGTGAGCGAGTTTGCTATAATGTTGCTATAGTGCTTTGCTATAATGTGCTGTAATGTTAAGTTACTCAGCTAAATTAAAGTTATGGAGTGTGATATAATCATTGCGAGTAAGTAAGATGTCAGTATCAGTGAAGAAAGATGTCAGTATCAGCGAAGTAAGAAAGGACAGAAAAATGTTCACTCAATCAAATAGAAGGTCAGTTGTAGAAAGCTACAGGAAGCGTGGATTTTTGCGTTCGCAACCAGCTATGGCACTAGCACAACGGGGGGGGGTGTGTCGATGAGAGACTTTACGCGCGGTCTCTCGCGGCTAATAGTGGCTACCGTTGCCTTGGCTACGGCGGCTACCGCTTTGGTTGGTGTTAGCTCACAGGTAGCTACAGCTCAGATCGCTGATCTTGATCCTGATCTCTGTACGACTACATACAAGCCCCCTTCTCCTGGTGATGATCCTGGATCTCTGTTAGCACAGGGCTTATATACAGGGGAGGACTGTCGCATAATTGTAGCTTGGCGCAACTCTGTTGTGAGCCACCCAGATTCTGTTATCGGATCCGACCACCCGATGGCACTGTGGGGTTCTAGCAGCCAAGAAAAATTTGACACATGGGACGGGCTTACGGTTTCTGATATTAATGGGACACCCGTCATTACTGAAATTGACCTTAGAAATAAGGGTTTAGCAGGTTCGCTTCCCGGAGAGCTACCAGATTTGAAGGTGCTTCGGCTTAGGGCAAACTTTCTCACTGGAGAGTTGCCTGCCTGGGTCTATACTTCTAATTCATTGGAAATCTTAGAGTTATCATTCAATCGGTTCAGTGGAGCTATAGCGGGTGAGCGCTTTAATGCTCCTGAGCTAGCCCATTTGATTCTTGAGTCAAATCGTTTTTCTGGCACACTGCCGAATTTCAATTTAACTAGGGTACCGAAACTGAGAAATTTGGTTTTGAGTAGTAATCTATTATCAGGTCCGATACCGGCTGGTTGGAGTGGTTTTGCTGACGGCAGAGGGATGCAACGTCTAGATATTGCCGATAATAATATTTCAGGAAATCTGCCTGCCTGGATTTCCAATCTCACATTCGCTCGCACTCCAGTGCCAACCTGGACAACCTATCGGCCAGGGACAGGGTACTGGTGGCAGTACACTGTTGATTGGCAAAATAATAGGCTTTGCGTACCTGCTAATTTTTTGATACCCCCATATTATAGAAACGACCAGACCGTTGCTCGAGTCCTACTATCTTTGGAACCGCAGAGATGCCCAGATGGTCGGGCGGGTATTATAAAGCCTGTAGACAACCTACAGACTGAGGTAGTAGATGTGCAAGTAGATGCTACTGGGAAACCAGCTACTGACCCGAATGCGGGTGCGATGGTAGGAACCGTTAAGGGTCTCAAGGTCACTTGGGATAAGCCAGCTGACTTTTTATCAGTATCACAATCTAATGTTAAGTGGCGGTATGCTGTGCAGTCGTATTTGACTGTACCCACACGAGATAATGAAGTTCCTCACCAAGACGGTACTACGTCCTATAGATACTGTCCGCCAAATTATCTCCGAGCACGCACTCCATGGAATCCGACTGATACAACATTTGAAGTCATAATAATTCGCGATGACTGCCGTATAACAGATACAAATACCCTCTATGACCCCACAAAATATACCGTTGATATCGCAACGGCATTCGCCAAGGAAGCTGGATACCACAAGACGTTTCTTCCAGATGCACTTATTGAAGCGGCACTATATACCGGAGCGGTAGGAGTCCAAAATACTTGGGGTATTTATATGGCAGATGACGGCCAAAAAACATATCAAGACGTAGCTGATGTGGTGCGCTTAGCCAATAATCTCAATATTTGGGTTTGGGATGCTGCCAACCAAATCTGGATAGAACGAGACCCACAAGACCAAGATTTTTCTTCGCTTAACTTAGACCCCGGAACAGCTCTAGCTTTCCAGAAGCGTGTGCCTGTCTCTTGGCTGGCTCAGGCTGGCTTGAGTACCGCAGATGAGGACACGCCTGTTCAACTTCAAAACGGCTGGAATATCATCAGCGCAGGAGGCGATGCCACACGCCCAGATGGCAACACCGGTGCCTTCTTCATAGATGAAAACACTCTCTTAGACTGCGGCTCCTCACAGGGAGTTATCGCCATAATGCGATACAGTGCCGGCAGTGAAAGTTTTGATATGGAGTTGCCGTGCCATCCAAGCACTGAGGCAGATCTGACAAGCAATCCGAATATCGGCACTATTGAAGAGATAGAAGAAGCCGACACCTTATTCATCTACTTCAGCTCGGTGCTGCCAGTAACAATCCAATGGGACGCAACCAATAACAAATATGTAGTCCCCACTACTAGCTGATCTCTCGCCATCAGCCCAGTGGCCAGTCCTTACGGCAGTTTGCTAAGACTATATAATGGGCATAGACGAAGGGAGCAATGAAATGTCGATTCAAGCTATTGAAGAACATAGCCAGCACAACCTATCGCGGTTGCTAGTAGATGGTACTAGCACAGCTGGGGGGGGGGTGTCGATGAGAGATTTTACGCGCGGTCTCTCGCGGCTAATAGTGGCTACCGTTGCCTTGGCTACGGTGGCTGCCGCTCTGGTTGGTGTTAGCTCACAGGTAGCTACAGCTCAGATCGCTGATCTTGATGCTGATCTCTGTGCGACTACATACAAGCCCTCTGCTGATGCTGGATCTCGGACAGAGGCGGACTGTCGCACGATAGTTGCTTGGCGCAACTCTGTTGTGAGCAATACGAATTCTGTTATCGGATCCACTCACGAGATGGCACTGTGGGGTGCTGGCAGCCAAGAAAAATTCAACACATGGGGCGGCCTTACGGTTTCTGATATTAATGGGGAACTCGTCATTACTGGAGTTGACCTTAGAAATAAGGGTTTAGCAGGTTCGCTTCCCGGAGAGCTACCAGATTTGAAGGTGCTTCGGCTCAGGTCAAACTTTCTCACAGGAGAGTTGCCTGCCTGGGTCTATACTTCTACTTCATTGGAAATCTTAGAATTAGCATATAATCGGTTCAGTGGAGCTATAGCGGGTGAGCGCTTTAATGCTCCTGAGCTAGCCCATTTGATTCTTGGGGCAAATCGCTTTTCTGGGGCGTTGCCGAATTTCGATTTAACTAAGTTACCGAAACTGAGAAATCTGGTTTTGAGCCGTAATCTATTATCAGGTTCGATCCCGGCTGGTTGGAGTGGCTTTGCTGACGGCAGGGGAATGCAACGTCTAGATATTGCCTATAATAATATTTCAGGAAATCTGCCTGCGTGGATTTCCAATCTCAAATTCGCTGACTTTCCAGCACCAAGCTGGACAGCGTTTCGCCCATCATATTGGCATTACACTATTAATTGGCAAAATAATAGGATTTGCGTACCTGCTAGTTTGGTGATACCCGAGTATAGGAAACTCAACGGGACCGTTGGTCAAGTCGTAATGTATCTTGAACCGCAAAGATGCCCAGATAGTCGGGCGGGTATTATAAAGCCTGTAGAAAACCTACAGACTGAGGTAGTAGATGTGCAAGTAGATGCTAATGGGAGACCAGCTACTGACCAGTATGCGGGTGAGATGGTAGCAACTGTTAAGGGTCTCAGAGTCACTTGGGATAGGCCAGCAGACTTTTTACCAGAACAATCTTCCAATGTTAAGTGGTTGTATTCTGTGTGGTCGTATTTGAGTGTACCCACATCAGATAATGAAGTTCCTCAACAAGACGGTTCTACGTTCTATAGATACTGTCCGCCAAATCTTCTCCGAGCAGGCACTCCATTTCTCACGACTGAAACAACATTTGAAGTCATAATAATTCGCAATAACTGCTCTATAACAGATCCAAATACCCTTTATGACCCCACAAAATATACCGTTGATATCGCAACGACATTCGCCTTGAGAGTTCCATGGAGCCCAAGCGTTCCAATAATATATAACGCGGTAGTATATACCGGAGCGGTAGGAGTCCAAGGTCCTTGGGGTATTTATATGGCAGATGATGACCAAAAAACATACAGAGATGTAGCTAATGTGGCACGCCTAGCCAATAATCTCAATATTTGGGTTTGGGATGCTGCCAACCAAATCTGGATAGAACGAGACCAACTAGACCAAGATTTTTCTTCGCTTAACTTAGACCCCGGGACAGCTCTAGCTTTCCAGAGGCGTGTGCCTCTCTCTTGGCTGGCTGAGGCTGGCTTGAGTACCGCAGATGAGGATACGCCTGTTCAACTTGAAAACGGCTGGAATATCATCAGCGCAGGCGGCGATGCCACACGACCCTCAGGCAACACCGGTGCCTTCTTCATAGATGAAACCACTCTCATAGACTGCGGCTCCTCACAGGGAGTTATCGCCATAATGCGATACAGTGCCAGAAGCGAAAGCTTTGACGCGGAGTTGCCGTGCCATCCAAGCGTTGAGGCAAGCTTGACAAGCAATCCGAATATCGGCACTATTGAAGAGATAGAAGAAGCAGACACTCTTTTCATGTACTTCAGATCGGTGCTGCCAGTAACAATCCAATGGGACACCGACAAGTACGTCGTCCCCACCACTAGCTGATCTCTCGCCATCAGCCCAGTGGCCAGTCCTTGAGGCAACTGTCGTAGAGGGGGGGGCAGATCCAAACAGAACCCCGCGGCCAGAATGGTGGCCAATCCTTGCTGCACTTTGCTAAGACTATATAATATGCCAAGATAACATAATATAATGGTATAACATAATGGTATATAGACGAAGGGAGCAGTGAAATGTCGATTCAAGCTATTGAAGAACCTATTGCAGAACATAGCCAGCACAACTTCTCGGGTTTGCTAGTAGATGTTACTAGCACAACGGGGGGGGGTGTCGATGAGAGATTTTACGCGCGGTCTCTCGCGGCTAATAGTGGCTGCCGCTGCCTTGGCTACGGTGGCTGCCGCTCTGGTTGGTGTTAGCTCACAGGTAGCTACTGCTCAGATCGCTGATCTTGATCCTGATCTTTGTGCGACCACATATAAGCCTTCTGTGGGTGCTGGAGATCGGACAGAGGCGGACTGTCGCACAATTGTAGCTTGGCGCAACTCTGTTGTGAACCACCCAGATTCTGTTATCGGAGCCACCCACACGCTGGCACTGTGGGGCACTGGTGGCCAAGTAAAATTCCACGCATGGGCCGGGCTTACGGTTGGTTATGTTAATGGGGAACGCGTTATTACTAAAGTTGGTATAGTGAGGCAGGGTCTAGCAGGTCCGCTTCCCGGAGAGCTACCAGATGTGCAGGTGTTTCGGCTTAGGTCAAACTTTCTTACAGGAGAGTTGCCTGCCTGGGTCTATGATTCTGCCTCATTGGAAATCTTTGACGTTGCATACAATCAGCTCAGTGGGGCTGTAGTAGGTGAGCGCTTTGACGCTCCTGAGCTAGCCCATTTGTTTCTTGGCGGAAATCGCTTTTCTGGGGCGTTGCCGAATTTCGATTTAACTAAGCTGCCGAAACTGAGAAATCTGTATTTGACCCGTAATTTTTTCTCAGGTGCTATCCCACGTGGTTGGAGGGACTTTGCTGACGGCAGAGGAATCCAGCGTATAGATATAGCATATAATAATATTTCAGGAAATCTGCCTTCATGGATTTCCGACCTCAGATTCGCTAATGCTCCTGAGCCAAGCTGGACAGAGTTTAATCAAAATTATCCATACTCTCTTGCTTGGTCATATAACAAGCTTTGCATACCTTCTAATTTTGCGATACCAGCATATAGGAAACTTAACAGGCAGTATGCTACTGTCGCAATGTATTTGGAACCTCAGAGATGCCCAAGTCGATCGCTATCAAGGCCTGTGGAAAATCTCCAGTTCGTGGCAGTAGATGCTGATGGGCAACCAACTGATGAGAATCCTGTAGGTCTAAAAGTAAGCTGGAGTAAACCCCAGGGCATGAATGGAGCAGCTTATAGTGTGTGGACATATTTGAATGTCCCACGAACAGAGAATGAAACTAGTACAAATGGTGTCATTACGTACGAGTACTGCCCGGGTTGGTATCTTCCGAAAGGCATTGCCTATACTGTTGATACAGAACTTTCAGTCACCATAACTGGAGCAGATTGTAGAGTAGCCACAGAGCAAGCTTTTGACCCCACAAAATATACTGTCGCTGTTGTACCGATAACTTACAATGGGAGAACTGCATATACTGGATATCATGGAATTTCAAATAATTGGGGTATTTATATGGCAGATGATGACCAAAAAACATATGCAGACGTTGACAGTGTGATGAGTCTTGGGCTTGATCGGAGCAATATTTGGGTTTGGGATGCTCTTAATCAAGTCTGGATAGAAAGAAATCGAGAAGATCAAGATTTTGCCTCACGAAACTTAGAACCCGGCACCGCGCTAGCTGTCCGGAGGCGTGTGCCTCTCTCATGGCTGGCTCAGGCTGGCTTGAGTACCGCAGATGAGGACACGCCTGTCCAACTTGAAAACGGCTGGAATATCATCAGCGCAGGCGGCGATGCCACACGACCCTCAGGCAACACCGGTGCCTTCTTCATAGATGAAAACACTCTCATAGACTGCGGCTCCTCACAGGGAGCTATTGTTATTATGCGATACAGTGCCAGAAGTGAAAGCTTTGACGCAGAGTTGCCGTGCCATCCAAGCGTTGAGGCAAACTTGACAAGCAATCCGAATATCGGCACTATTGAAGAGATAGAAGAAGCAGACACCCTTTTCATCTATTTCAGATCGGTGCTACCAGTCACAATCCAATGGGACACCGCCAGTAGCAAATACATCCCCACCCTCAGCTGAACAAAAAATCGCGCCTAGAGGCTTGCCTGCAGAAGCTGGGTATATGCCAGCGCGCCTTCACGAACCATATGCACTCCGTCGTTGGGGGTGATCCAGGCGTCTTCTTGCCCTGCTGAGTAACCGTGCCAATCTACAAGGAAGGCTTTATCCCATCGCTCCACGCCTCTCGCTAGCTGGCGATTGACCACAGCTTCCCACTGGCGTGGGACGCGCACATTTACAAATAACACTCGTTGCGCTGTTTCAAGTTGCTCCATGGTTTCATCAAATACACGGCTGTTGAGGAAACCATTTGTGCCTAAATGGATGATGACGACATCGCCTAGTGGCGGGTTCTCTGGTTTGGATTTGTAGTTGGCAATAGTCTCAGGAAGTTTCGAGAACTGCCTGCTCACCTCGGCATCTATGGTGATGTTGTCGCCGAAAGCCAGTTCAAGGTAGGCTTTTGTGCCCAACATAACAGAATCGCCGAAAGCAGTGATGGTAGGTTCGGTGTCGCCCCAGTTGCCGGGCGGGGGAGCGAACGGACGAGGGTCGGGCAAACCTGATGGGAGCGTGGCTCTGAACACAGCGTCTTCTTGGGCCGCTGTCGGGGTTGTAGAAGTTGTCGGTTGTGGAGTCACAGGGGTAGCGGTGGTCGCTGGCGGCAATGAAGGCGAAGACGGTGATGTCGGAGTCGCTGGAGCCGAAGATTCAACAGTGGTAGAGGAAACAGATGGCTGGGATGGCGATGGTAGTGATGCCGTAGGAGGCGGTGATGTCGGAGTCGGTGGAGTCAAAGATTCAACGGTGGTAGAAGAAGCAGATGACTGAGATATCGAAGTCGGCGAAGACGGTGATGTCGGTGGAGCCGAAATCTCGGGCGTAGTAACGCTAGTGGGGATAAAAGTTACCGTTTCTGGCGTGGCAACGCCATCAGCCTCCCCCTCTAAAATCCGACGGTCGCTTTCTGAAACCGTAAGGATAAAAGCTTCAGCAACAGGCTGATCATTTAGCCTCGGCACTTGAGGTATCATGATGACAGCCACGGTCAGAGCTAAAGCAGCGGCCGCCCCAAAAGGTAAAAGAAAGCCTCTGAATGTCTTGCGAGTATTTTTTGCCCAGTGCCGCAGGTTTGCTGTGAATTGGCGCGTTCGGATGGGGTTCTCAATGAAGCGATAAGACAAATCCGACAGCACAAGGGTTGCTCCTATGCGCACAAGGTGAAGTTGCCAGCCATCTAAAGTCACATCAAAGCGGGGGCGAGTAAATACCAGCACTGGCCAATGCCACAGATAGATGCCATACGATCGCACTCCCAACCAGCGCAGCGGAACGCAGTCCATAGCACGCCCAAACCATGTGCCCGGCACAACTATAGCCATGATAAGCAAAGCAGTTGTTGCTGACAGCAACAGAAATCCGCCCTGATAGAGGAGGTCGTCAAACTCCCCCAGATACAAGCACCATCCCACAATCCCAACCAAAGCTGCTGGCCCTACGATGTTGGCTACCCAGATGAGCCAACGGGGTGGTCCGCCTCCATCTGCCACGGCCTCAAACCCCGGTAGTGTCGCTTGTCTTTTCGCAGAAAACCTTGGTCGACTTTCCAGCATCTGCGGTCGCCACACGAAAGCCACGAGTGCTCCCAGCAGCAAGCCTGCAGCTCTGGTATCGGTGCCGTAGTAGATACGTGAAGGGTCTTCAAGTGGTTCGTAGAGCAACCACATAGCGGCGGTAGAAGTTAACACACCAATAGCGATCACAACTGCAAACCAGCGATGACGCAACCAGCGCATTCCTCCCAAAAACACAATTGGCCAAAGCAGATAAAACTGCTCTTCTATAGCCAGCGACCAAAGATGCTGCAGAACCTCGGGACGGCCGAAAGTCTCAAAATATGATTGGTCTTGGAAGATTAGTAGCCAGTTGGTAACATACAGCGCGGCCGCCACCACTTGATCCCAAAGATCTGAAAACTCCTCAGTAAAAGATGCAGCCACGAACGCCATAACCCCCAGCAGTAACATCGCGAGCGCAGGCAACAATCGCCTAACCCGCCTAGCCCAAAAACGCCTTAGCGAAATCGTGCCTTTGCTGTTTTTGCTTTTGCCGTGTTTACTCTCACCACTTTTACTCTGGCCGTCATCTGCGAGACTACCTTCATATTCCTTGAGCAGTAGCGATGTGATGAGATAGCCGCTTACCACAAAAAACACTTCCACCCCCAAAAATCCCCCCGGTATCCAAGAGAAATCAAGGTGATATAGCACCACCACAGCAACCGCCACAGCGCGGATGCCGTCCAGTCCGGCTATGCGGGGCAACGAAGTATGTTGGGCAGCTCGGCTAGGAGGTTGGGTAGCTCGGTTAGTAGAAGGACGTCTGCGAAAAATCAAAGCGCCCTCGACAGGATTCGAACCTGTGACCTTGGACTTAGGAGGTCCCTGCTCTGTCCCCTGAGCTACGAGGGCGTATGCAGTGAGTTTAACGCTGATGCTTCTAAAGCTGCGCGGATATAGACCTCTCAGTCAGAGCTTGGATAGTATGGTCTGCTGCTTCTCTGCCCCATTGCTTGACGATCTCTGCTGGTGTTCCCCCTAGGGGGTGTGGCACAACTACAAAACGGGCACCTTCGGGGGCTGCTATTTTCAGGGTCTGAAGCGTAAGCTCTTCAAAAGCTGTGGTGGTGAATACCACGGTCGGAATCCCGGCTGCTTCCAGTTGTGCGAGATCGTGGACACTCCACGAAGTGCAAGAACCTCAATCCGCAGAGCCTGTCAAAACGGCCTGCACCTCCTTGGAGAGCTCTGTGATAGTTTCAGCCTCAGCTGGCAAAGCGGCATTCTTTGACTTCACACACACCAGCTCAGCCCCAGTGCGACTAACAATATGTTCCGCCGCCGCTTCCAGCAATGTGTCGGCGTGAGGTTTGTTATTAGCCAGAATGCCCAGCTTGGCACCTTGTAAGGAAGCAAGCGGTGAGGCGAGCAACTGGGGCAAAACCCCAGTACTACCGACAGGTGAATAAATCTTCATGCAAGCAGATTATATTAGCAGATTACATTAGCTCTGTAGGTATTTGCCCCATCTATTCCAGTGCACAACCTGATGCCTGCGGGGGAGTTTAGCAGATTGGCTGGGTCTATCACCTGATCCCTGCCACCCAAGTGCTACACCGCCAAGGGGGTACACTCCTTCAGGCAGTCCAAGAAATTCGCTCACAGCTTGGGTTCGCTCAAAGAATCCGAAGAATAGAGCACCGAGACCTCGGTTCGTAGCCAGAAGCAACAAGTTCTGAGTGGCAAAAGCGCAATCCACATACCAATAGGGCACTGCCCAGTTGTTGAGATCTTTGCCGAGATCGGTTTGGGCTTTGTCAGATTCGCTGTAGCGGGCAAGGTAACGCTCGGTGTTAGCCACCGGCACCACCACAACTGGCGCACGCAACAGCCCTGGCCAGGCGAAGACATCGCGTTTTTCTGCTGGCAGTGTCAAATCCCATAGCTCAGCTACGCGCTCTCCCTCCAACACCACAAACTCAGTCCCCTGAGAATTGCCAGCACTCGGAGCTCGCCGAGCTAGCTCCAGCATCTCACTTATTACATCAGTTGGAATTGGTCCGCTGAGAAAGTCTCGCGTCATTCGCCGCGAGGCAATAGCGTCTTCTAAGCTTTGGTTTGGTTTTTCAATGAGAATAGTCTAAGAGGCCATAGTCTAAGAGGCCACAGCCTAGAGGCGCAGTCTATTAGCTAGTGGGTAATTTGTATTTGTTTTCGCCTGCGTCCCAAACGATGTTCACAGGGAGAACAGAGCTGAAGTATACGAATAAGCTGTCGTATTCTTCTAGCTCTTCAATGGTGTCCATATTGCCTCTAGCTGTAAGAGCAGCTTCAGCACTTGGGTGACACGGCAGTTCTGGATCAAATTGCCCGGTGCGAGAAGTATAGCGTAAAACTACAAGCACTCCTGTATTTGAGTCACAGTCCAAGAGGCTGATATCATCAAAGAAGAAAGCACCGTCATCGTCATCTGGGCGTGTGGCATCGCCTCCTGCGCTGATCATATTCCAGCCATTTGAAATCTGAATGGGCAAGTCTTCGTCTGCTGAGCTTAGACCAGCAACGGCTAGCCAAGCAGGCGGGCGACTAGCTTGGGTTATGATGGCTGTTCCTGGTTCTAGGTAGACAGAATCCAATGAGAGGTCTGCTAGTGCCCATTGGACCCAATCCTGGTTATTTGCATCCCATGAATAGTAACCATTGTTGAGAGACAGACCAATCTTGAAGCCGATGTCTTGCACAGACCTTCGTTCTTTGACTTGCACTATATTCCAGCCTGATTCTACACCTGTCGGTCCCGTGTAGCTATTGGCGCGAAAGCCGTCGGCTCTAGGGCCACCTACCTCATAGATAGTGCGGATAGCGACGGCGAACTTATTGGGATCAAACCGGCAATTATTATCCGGATTAGTATCAACATTATTCGGATGAGTATCAGGGTCTATTGTGGCACTCATAAATCCGTTACTATCTGGTGGGTTGGTTGCCTCCGTTACATCCAGATTACAGTATTCACCAAGACTGACCGTATCGTCTATTTGATCTGGTACGAGCTTCGCAGGACGCACCCAGTATATGTAGCCCGAGCCGCTGAGAGGTTTCCACGAGACTCTTAGGGCATTGTCGTTTGACGGAGGAATTTCATACTGCATGTCAGTTACTGGAGGGGGTGAATAAATGGAGTCATTCTCCTTGGTCGGACACCTGTTACGAACGAAGTCCACCTGAACTGAAGCAGCTGTTGTAGTACCGGCCTCATATAGGGTTGGCATAGTGAAGCCGTCGGGGATGCATAAACGGTTACCTGCGAAGCTCATGCGATTTCTGAACTTATTCCAAATCTTTCCGGTGCTTCCGAACTTGACATTTTTAACCCAGTCAGGAATGTCCCCAGTTAATCGATTTACGGCTAGGTTCAGATCTTTGATTGCTCGCCCATCTGCAAAAGCACTATACCCGGCCGGGATAGGACCTGTAAAAGCGTTGCCATTGAGTCGCAGATATGTAAGTCCAGTATTTATGGCTTGGCCCAATGAATCTCTGAATTTAAAATCAGGCAAGCTACCGCGGAAAGCATTATTACTCAAATTCACCAATCGTAGTTTTGTGGAAAGAAATCTCTGGCCATCCACGGTGCCTGAAAGGGCAGATCCTCCTAGCTGAAGAATATTCAAGCTAGGGAGATTATAAATCCATTCTGGGAATTCTCCAGTGAAACGATTGCCAGTAAAATAAACAGCTGTTAGATCTCTAAAAAGGTTTGAATCGGTACCCGGGGTGCCGGGGTCATCCACATTCAGGTTGGGGATTGGTCCATATAGATAGGCACCCCAATTTCTGTTTTGCCGACCATTACGTTGTACCCAATGTGAAATATTTATTTGACGAACCAGGAATGGACTGCCAGAGACATCTAAGCCTAGCCAATTGTTCATTCTTCTTGCATCTCCGGTGCCCGTGCCCCACTGGGCAATGTTATGGAGTGCTAAGTTTGAATGTCCTTCATAGGCAAATATATCGTTACGGAACTTCACCAGCGCCTTGCATTGGGCCACTGTGAGATCTGTAGTTCTACCATCTTCGGGCTTGTAGCCATCGGTGCTTTCACACAGGCTGGCATCAAGCATATTAGGAGCTTGTGCAACAGCCTGCTGTGAGCTGACGGCGGTGAAGCTTGTTGCAGCTACAGCTAGCACCAGCAGGGATACAAGAAGGAAGGCTGATCTTCCTTTGGGGGTAGTCGAAGTGGCTTGTGCATGATGTGACACGGGGGGGGGGTCCTCCTTAGTCGTTTGCTTGTTTTAGTATCTGCTTGATTAGCACTATAGCGTTAGTGTTGCAGTATTTGCACTTTATTATATATTCTCTAGCTTCAGGGGCGGCATCGGCGGCGACAAACTCAATCCCTTGAGAGTTGCCAGCACTCGGATCTCGCCGAGCTAGCTCCAGCATCTAACATCAGTTGGAATTGGTTCGCTGAGAAAGTCTCGCGTCATTCGCCGCGAGACAATAGCGTCTTCTAAGCTTTGGTTTGGTTTTTCAATGAGAATAGTCTAAGAGGCCACAGTCTAAGAGGCGCAACCTATTAGCTATTGGGTAATGTATTTGTTGTTCGTGGCGTCCCAAACGATGTTCACAGGGAGAACAGAGCTGAAGTATACGAATAAGCTGTCGTATTCTTCTAGCTCTTCAATGGTGTCCATATTGCCTCTAGCTGTAAGAGCAGCTTCAGCACTTGGGTGACACGGCAGTTCTGGATCAAATTGCCCGGTGCGAGAAGTATAGCGTAAAACTACAAGCACTCCTGTATTTGAGTCACAGTCCAAGAGGCTGATATCATCAAAGAAGAAAGCACCGTCATCGTCATCTGGGCGTGTGGCATCGCCTCCTGCGCTGATCATATTCCAGCCATTTGAAATCTGAATGGGCAAGTCTTCGTCTGCTGAGCTTAGACCAGCAACGGCTAGCCAAGCAGGCGGGCGACTAGCTTGGGTTATGATGGCTGTTCCTGGTTCTAGGTAGACAGAATCCAATGAGAGGTCTGCTAGTGCCCATTGGACCCAATCCTGGTTATTTGCATCCCATGAATAGTAACCATTGTTGAGAGACAGACCAATCTTGAAGCCGATGTCTTGCACAGACCTTCGTTCTTTGACTTGCACTATATTCCAGCCTGATTCTACACCTGTCGGTCCCGTGTAGCTATTGGCGCGAAAGCCGTCGGCTCTAGGGCCACCTACCTCATAGATAGTGCGGATAGCGACGGCGAACTTATTGGGATCAAACCGGCAATTATTATCCGGATTAGTATCAACATTATTCGGATGAGTATCAGGGTCTATTGTGGCACTCATAAATCCGTTACTATCTGGTGGGTTGGTTGCCTCCGTTACATCCAGATTACAGTATTCACCAAGACTGACCGTATCGTCTATTTGATCTGGTACGAGCTTCGCAGGACGCACCCAGTATATGTAGCCCGAGCCGCTGAGAGGTTTCCACGAGACTCTTAGGGCATTGTCGTTTGACGGAGGAATTTCATACTGCATGTCAGTTACTGGAGGGGGTGAATAAATGGAGTCATTCTCCTTGGTCGGACACCTGTTACGAACGAAGTCCACCTGAACTGAAGCAGCTGTTGTAGTACCGGCCTCATATAGGGTTGGCATAGTGAAGCCGTCGGGGATGCATAAACGGTTACCTGCGAAGCTCATGCGATTTCTGAACTTATTCCAAATCTTTCCGGTGCTTCCGAACTTGACATTTTTAACCCAGTCAGGAATGTCCCCAGTTAATCGATTTACGGCTAGGTTCAGATCTTTGATTGCTCGCCCATCTGCAAAAGCACTATACCCGGCCGGGATAGGACCTGTAAAAGCGTTGCCATTGAGTCGCAGATATGTAAGTCCAGTATTTATGGCTTGGCCCAATGAATCTCTGAATTTAAAATCAGGCAAGCTACCGCGGAAAGCATTATTACTCAAATTCACCAATCGTAGTTTTGTGGAAAGAAATCTCTGGCCATCCACGGTGCCTGAAAGGGCAGATCCTCCTAGCTGAAGAATATTCAAGCTAGGGAGATTATAAATCCATTCTGGGAATTCTCCAGTGAAACGATTGCCAGTAAAATAAACAGCTGTTAGATCTCTAAAAAGGTTTGAATCGGTACCCGGGGTGCCGGGGTCATCCACATTCAGGTTGGGGATTGGTCCATATAGATAGGCACCCCAATTTCTGTTTTGCCGACCATTACGTTGTACCCAATGTGAAATATTTATTTGACGAACCAGGAATGGACTGCCAGAGACATCTAAGCCTAGCCAATTGTTCATTCTTCTTGCATCTCCGGTGCCCGTGCCCCACTGGGCAATGTTATGGAGTGCTAAGTTTGAATGTCCTTCATAGGCAAATATATCGTTACGGAACTTCACCAGCGCCTTGCATTGGGCCACTGTGAGATCTGTAGTTCTACCATCTTCGGGCTTGTAGCCATCGGTGCTTTCACACAGGCTGGCATCAAGCATATTAGGAGCTTGTGCAACAGCCTGCTGTGAGCTGACGGCGGTGAAGCTTGTTGCAGCTACAGCTAGCACCAGCAGGGATACAAGAAGGAAGGCTGATCTTCCTTTGGGGGTAGTCGAAGTGGCTTGTGCATGATGTGACACGGGGGGGGGGTCCTCCTTAGTCGTTTGCTTGTTTTAGTATCTGCTTGATTAGCACTATAGCGTTAGTGTTGCAGTATTTGCACTTTATTATATATTCTCTAGCTTCAGGGGCGGCATCGGCGGCGACAAACTCAATCCCTTGAGAGTTGCCAGCACTCGGATCTCGCCGAGCTAGCTCCAGCATCTAACATCAGTTGGAATTGGTTCGCTGAGAAAGTCTCGCGTCATTCGCCGCGAGACAATAGCGTCTTCTAAGCTTTGGTTTGGTTTTTCAATGAGAATAGTCTAAGAGGCCACAGTCTAAGAGGCGCAACCTATTAGCTATTGGGTAATGTATTTGTTGTTCGTGGCGTCCCAAACGATGTTCACAGGGAGAACAGAGCTGAAGTATACGAATAAGCTGTCGTATTCTTCTATCTCTTCAATGGTGTCCATATCGCCTCTAGCTGCAAGAGCAGCTTCGGCACTTGGGTGACACGGCAGTTCTGCATCAAATTGCCCGGTGCGAGAACTATAGCGTAAAACAACAAGCACTCCTCTATTTGAGTCACATTGAGAGAGGCTGTCATCAAAGAAGAAAGCAGCGTCATCGTCATCTGGGCGTGTGGCATCGCCTCCTGCGCTGATCATATTCCAGCCATTTGACATCTGAATGGGCAAGTTTTCGTCAGCTGAGCTTAGACCGGCAACGGCTAGCCAAGCAGGCGGGCGACTAGCTCGGGTTATGATAGCTGTTCCTGATTCTAGGTAGACAGAGTCCAGTGAGAGGTCTTCTAGTGCCCATTGGACCCACTCCTGGTTATCTGCATCCCATGAATGGTATCTACCGCTGAGAGACAGACCAATCTTGAAGCCGATGTCTTGTACAGCCCTTCGTTCTTTGACTTGTACTATATTCCAGCCTGATTCTATACCTGTCTCTCCCATGTAGGCATTGGCGTAGTTGTAGTCGGCTCTAGGGCCGCCTACCTCATAGATAGTGCGGACAGCGACCGCGAACTTATTGGGATCAAACCGGCAATTCGGAGTCCGCTGACTTCCTATTGTAGCACTGATAAATCCGTTACTATCTGGTGCGCTAGTTACCTCCTGAGCACAGACGTCACCATGACTGACCGTAGCGTCTATTTGATCCGGTACGAGCTTCACAGGAAGCACCCAGTACAGGTAGCCCGAGCCGCTGGCAGGAGGTTTCCACGAGACTACTAGTTCATTTTCGTCGAGCGGAGAAATTTCATACTGCAGGTCAGTTACTGGATTGGGTGCATAAATGGAGTCATTCTTTTTGGTCTGACACCTGTTACGAGAGAAGTCCACCTGAACTGAAGCAACTGTTGTAGTCCCGGCCTCATATAGGGTTGGCATAGTGAAGCCGTCGGGGATGCATAAACGGTTACCTGCGAAGCTCATGCGATTTACGAAAAAACTCGAAACATTTTCTGCCCTACTTCTGAAACTTCTGAACTTGACATTTTTAACCCAGTCAGGAATGTCCCCAGTTAATCGATTTGCGGCTAGTTGCAGATCCCACACTGCTCGCCCATCGGCAAAAGCACTATACCCGGCCGGGATAGGACCTGTAAAAGCGTTGCTATCGAGCCGCAGAAGTACCAATCCGGTATTTATGGCTTGGCCCAATGAATTTCTGAATTTAAAATCAGGCAAGCTACCGTGGAAAGCATTACCAGCCAAATTCACCCTATGTAGGTCTGTGGCAAGAAATCTCTGGCCATCCACGGTGCCTGAAAGGGAGCCTACTTCTAGCTCAAGAATATTCAAGCCAGGGAGATTATAAATCCATTCTGGGAATTCTCCAGTGAAACGATTGCCAGTAAAATAAACCCTTCTTAGATCTCTAAAAAGGTTTGAATCGGTACCCGGGGTGCCGGGGTCATCCACATTCAGGGTGGGCATTGGTCCATATAGATAGGCATTCTTAGATCTGTTTTCGTTTTGCTTAGTACGATCAGGTGTGAACCAATGTGAAATATTTATTTCATGAACCTGGAATGGAGTGCCAAACATCCCTATGCCTTGCCAGCTGTTCATTCTTCTTGCCTCTTCGGTGCCCGTGCCCCACGTGGCAATGTTATGGGCTGCTAAGTTTTGATGTCCTTCATAGGCAAATATATCGTTACGGAACTTCACCAGTGCCTTGCATTGGGCCACTGTGAAATCTGTAGTTCTAGGATCGACGGGCTTGTACCCAGTGGTGGTTTCACACAGGCTGGCATCAAGCATATCCGGTGCTTGTGCTACAGCCTGCTGTGAGCTGACGGCGGTGAAGCTTGTTGCAGCTACAGCTAGCACAAGCAGGGTTCCAAGCAGGAAGGCTGGTCTTTTTTGGGTGGTAGTCGAAGTGGCTTGTAGATAATGTGCCATTGGGGGATGTCCTCCTAGTCGTTTACTTGTTTTGGTTCTCTTGATTAGCAGTATAGTTTTAGCGTTGCAGTATTTGTGCCATATTATCCATTCCCTAAATTATCCACTCTCTAACTTTAGCATATGTGGTTCACCTTAAGCAAGTCTATCTTGCAATGCAGCGCAAGCCCAGGTGGTTGGTGGCGGTTTCGGACGATTGGGGGATGCGGGCGGCAGGGCACTTGAGGAGTGCTAGATTGCTGAGAATTTGATTGGTTCGCTGAGAAAGTCTCGCGTCATTCGCCGCGAGGCAATAGCACTTTCTAAGCTTTGGTTTATTGATGGTTTTTCAATGAGAATAGTCTAAGAGGCAAGTCTCCTAGCTAGTGGATTCCTAGCTAGGGGATACTGTGTATTTGTTGTTCGTGGCGTCCCAAACGATGTTCACAGGGAGAACAGAGCTGAAGTATACGAATAAGCTGTCGTATTCTTCTAGCTCTTCAATGGTGTCCATATTGTCTCTAGCTGTAAGAGCAGCTTCGGCACTTGGGTGACACGGCAGTTCTGCATCAAATTGCCCGGTGCGAGAACTATAGCGTAAAACAACAAGCACTCCTGTATTAGAGCCACAGCCAGAGAGGCTGGTATCAAAGAAGAAAGCACCGTCATCGTCATCTGGGCGTGTGGCATCGCCTCCTGCGCTGATCATATTCCAGCCATTTGAAATCTGAATGGGCAAGTTTTCGTCCGCTGAGCTTAGACCGGCAACGGCTAGCCAAGCAGGCGGGCGACTAGCTCGGGTTATGATAGCTGTTCCTGGTTCTAGGTAGACAGAGTCCAGTGAGAGGTCTTCTAGTGCCCATTGGACCCACTCCTGGTTATCTGCATCCCATGAATGGTATCTACCGCTGAGACGCATACCAATCTTGAAGCCGATGTCTTGCACAGACCTTCGTTCTTTGACTTGCACTATATTCCAGCCTGATTCTATACCTGTCTCTCCCATGTAGGCATTGGCGTAGTTTAAGTCGACTCTAGAGCCGCCTACCCCATAGATAACACCTACCTCATAGATAGTACGGATAGCGACGGCGAACTTATTGGGATCAAACCGGCAGCTATCATTCCAATGAGTATCATCGTCTATTGTGACACTCATAAATCCGTTACTATCTGGTGAGTTAGTTGCCTCCGTTACCTCCAGAGAACATTGTTCACCATGACTGACCGTAGCGTCTATTTGATCTGGTACGAGCTTCACAGGAAGCACCCAGTACAGGTGGCCCGGGCCGCTATGAGGTTTCCACGAGACTTTTAGGGCATTGTCGTTTGACAGAGGAATTTCATACTGCAGGTCAGTTACTGGATTGGGTGCATAAATGGAGTCGTTCTTCTTGGTCTGACACCTGTTATCAGCGAAGTCCACCTGAACTGAAGCAACTGTTGTAGTACCGGCCACATATAGGGTTGGCATAGTGAAGCCGTCGGGGATGCATAAACGGTTACCTGCGAAGCTCATGCGAGTTTTGAAATAAGGTATAATATCTCTTCCGGTGCTTGTGAACTTGACATTTTTAACCCAGTCAGGAATGTCCCCAGTTAATCGATTTGCGGCTAGGCTCAGATCTTTCACTGCTCGCCCATCGGCAAAAGCACTATACCCGGCCGGGATAGGACCTGTAAAAGCGTTGCCATCGAGCCTCAAATTGACCAATCCGGTATTTATGGCCTCGCCCAATGAATCTCTGAATTTAAAATCAGGCAAGCTACCGTGGAAAGCATTACCAGCCAAATTCACCAATTGTAGGTCTGTGGCAAGAAATCTCTGGCCATCTACGGTGCCTGAAAGGGCAAGTTCTAGATCAAGAAGATTCAAGCCAGGGAGATTATAAATCCATTCTGGGAATTCTCCAGTGAAACGATTGCCAGTCAAATGAACCCTTCTTAGATCTCTAAAAAGGTTTGAATCGGTACCCGGGGTGCCGGGGTCGTCCACATTAAGGTTGGGGATTGGTCCATGTAGATAGGCACCCCTATATCTGTTTTGCTGACCATTACGTTCTTTCCAATGTGAAATATTTAGTTCATGAACCTGGAATGGACTGCCAGCCATAGTTATGCCTATCCACTGGTTCATTCTTCTTGCCTCTTCGGTGCCCGTGCCCCACTGGGCTATGGTATGGCGTGCTAAGTTTTGATGTCCTTCATAGGCAAATATATCGTTACGGAACTTCACCAGTGCCTTGCATTGGGCCACTGTGAAATCTGTAGTTCTATGATCGACGGGCTTGTAGCCATCGGTGCTTTCACACAGGCTGGCATCAAGCATATTGGCGGGGGGGGGGTGTGGCTTGTGCTACAGCCTGCTGTGAGCTGACGGCGGTGAAGCTTGTTGCAGCTACAGCTAGCACCAGCAGGGATACAAGAAGGAAGGCTGATCTTTTTTGGGTGGTAGTCGAAGTGGCTTGTGGATAATGTGCCATTGGGGGATGTCCTCCTAGTCGTTTACTTGTTTTAGTATCTGCTTGATTAGCAGTGTAGCTTTAGCGTTGCAGCATTTGCGCCATATTATCCATTCTCTGACTTTAGCATATGTGGTTCACCTTAAGCAAATCTATCTTGCAATGCAGCGCAAGCCCAAGTGGTTGGTGGCGGTTTCGGACGATTGGGGGATACGGGCGGCAGGGCGGAAGCGAGTGCAGTAGTTTTCGGCGCACAGGAAAGAGCCGCCTTTGATGACTCGGACGACAAGATGGTTGACAGCTTGGGGTGTGCCTTTGTCAGGGGCGGCATCAGTGCCAGGGGCGGTGTTGTCAGGGACGGCATCGGCGAAGGTATCAGTGCCAGGTGGCATGCAGCAGGGGACTTGAGGAGTGCTAGATTGCTGAGAATTTGATTGCTGAGAATCTATATCGTGGCGAGGGTGCCATATGTCTGAGGTCCATTCCCAGACTGAGCCACACATGTCGTAAAGACCGTAGCCATTAGGGGGGAAGGTGCCTGCTGGGGTGGGCATTGGGAGGTGAGGTTTGCGATTGTCCCAAGGGAAGGTGCCGTACCAGTAGTTGGCCATGCGGTGGCCGGCGGGGGCGATATGGTTGCCCCAAGCATAGGTTGCTCCTTGAATGCCACCTCGTGCGGCGTGCTCCCACTGCGTCTCGGTGGGGAGTAGCTTGTTTGCCCAGTTAGCATAAGCCAGGGCATCGGCGTAGTCTATGTGCACGACTGGATGGTGGTCTAGCCCTTCTATTGTGCTGTTAGGGCCGTTTGGGTGTCGCCAGTTGGCATCGGGCACATATTGCCACCAAGTTGGATGACTGAGATCCACTGGCCCCTCTGGTGCCACGAACACAGCCGAGCCGGCCACTAGCCCAGGCACATCGGGGAGGTCGACTTGGTCGGGTGCTATCTCGGCGTTGGTTATATGACCTGTCTCTTCCACGAATATGGCGAACTGAGCGTTGGTTACTGGGTGGATGTCCATCCAAAACCCTGTCACTTCTACCTCGTGGGCGGGGCGTTCCTCTGGATAGTGATGGTCTGAGCCGATGAGTGATTTGCCGCCTGGTATCCATACCATGCCTGGCGGGGGGATCATGTCCGAGGGGGAATTTTATTTAGCTGTGCTGGGCTCTATCGATACTGTCAGCACTATTCGTATTTGCTACCAGCTTCTCTGAGCATCTTCAACATCTCGGGGCCGCCGAATGAGCCAAACTCGCCTGGTGTCCAAGTGGCAGAATGCAAAACGCCAGTGTAAGCGAAAGTGCCGTGGCGGAGGTAGATATCCCAGCTAACTGGTGAGCGGCGATCAATGCCTACATCTATTCCTTGGAACGGGGCGATAGTTGCATACATATCAAACTCGGTGTCGCTACCCACCTCGGTGCCATCCACAAGCAAAGTGATATTCCATTTCAGCTCGTCGGTAGTTTGAGCGTCAATGCAGATTTCTTTTGTGCCTTCTGGTAGCTTCCCGCCCGTGATGGTGCGAACACGCCCGTAGTAGTTGTGGATGTAGGTAACTTCGCCGCCCTCCACATACAATCCGTAGCCACCACCTTGGTCGCCGTGAGCAAAAAGAGTGCCTTGGTCGCCCTCTTTGTAGTCCAAGCTCACCGAGACTTTGAATGAGCGGCGGTTGATGAGCCTGCTCGCTCGCCAATGCTCCAACGATGGGTCGCCCGGATAGACGGTGACCGGCTCGGCATAGTCGCTGTGCCATTCGGGGTGAGCTACCCAGCGCACCCACAAACCTTCGTCTAGCGGATAAACCTGATAGCGTTTAGCAGCTTCGTCCCAAGCCTCTGAAAGTTCGCGCACCTTTTCGGGCATAGCTTTTGCCAGATTGTTAGCTTCAGTCGGGTCGGAGCGCAAGTCAAACAGCTCCCATTCTTCGTCATTGAAGTGCGTAGAGGGATAGTGCAGCGACACGACCTCCCAGCCGTCTTGGTAGATGCCTCGGTGCCCTTGGCATTCGTAGTATTGCTCGGTGTGGCGCGACTCGGAATCCGGGTCGGCGAAAGTGTGTGTGAAACTGCTACCCACTACAGGCTTTATTGGTTTGCCGTGGCGGTGTGTTGGCATCTTGGCTCCGACCATCTCGCACAAGGTTGGCAACACATCTGTGACATGTAGATATTGGCGGCGGTAATTGGTGCCGCTAAGTTTCCCTGATTGCCCTAGTTTCCTTGATGGCCCGGCAAGTATCATCGGCACCTGATGCCCGCCTGCGTGAGTGTTGATTTTGTAGAGGCGAAACGGCGTGTTGCCGACCATCGCCCAGCCTCTCGGATAGTGCGGTAAGGTCTGCGGGCCGCCCATGATGGGAATGCGGGCATGGTCGTCTTTCAGGTTTAGCTCGCCTTTGTCGCCTTGGCGAGCCGTGACCAGCTCGAAGTAATGCGACCCGCCATAGTTCTCACCTTCTCTGGATGCGCCGTTGTCGGAGGTGAATAAGACGATGGTGTTCTCCCACTCGCCAGTTTCTTCCAAAGCTTGGCGCAGACGGCCAAAGTTCTGGTCGACATTGTCAACCATCCCCGCATAGACCTCCATATAGCGAGCGAAAAGCTCTTTTTGGTCTTGGGTGAGGCTGTCCCAGTCGGGGACATCATTGTCTTTTTCAGAGTTAGGCGGCGGCAAGACCGTATCTGGGGCAATCAGGTTGATTTCTTTTTGGCGTTCGTAGCGGGTTTGGCGCATAGCGTTCCAGCCGGCTTCGTATTTGCCTTCGTAACGGGCGATGTCGGCTGCTTTAGCTTGCAGAGGCGCATGGACGGCGGGGTGAGCCAAATACATGAAGAAGGGTTTGCGCGGATGAGAGGTGCGCACCTCCCGCACCATCTTGATAGCTCGATCAGTGAGGTCATCGGTGAGGTAGTAGCTGTCGGGGTATTCATCCATGTCTAAAAAGCTGTTGCCTTCTATGAGGCGGTCGGGATGGTGGAAGTTGGTGAAGCCGCCGAGAATGCCGTAGAACTGGTCAAACCCGCGCTGAAGCGGCCATGAGTTGCGGTCGCCCGCCGGATGCTTGTCGGCCTCTTTGCAGAGATGCCACTTGCCGAGCATGAAGGTGGCATAGCCGTTATCTCGCAATATCTCTGCAAGGGTGGCGCAGTTGTCTGTGAGCTCTAGGGCATAGCCCGGAAAGCCAGGGTCGCCATGTGCAACGTGGCCTACTCCGGCATCGTGAGGGTTGAGACCGGTCAGCAGTGAGGCGCGGGTGGGCGAGCACATCGGGTTTACATGGAAGTTCGTATATTGCAAACCGTCTGCTGCTAGTCGATCAAGATGAGGAGTTGAGATTTCGCTACCGTAGCAACCGAGGTCGGAATACCCTAGGTCGTCGCAGAGTATCACGATGATGTTGGGCGCATCATCGGGAGCGGTAGCTGGCTGGGGCCAATGGGGGTCGCTGCCTGCCATTGTTCTGCCGACCCTGCCTTCAAACCCCGCGTAAGGAGGTATTTGATTGCTTGTGGCAGGGTTGCTTGTTGTTGGTGCTGTTATGTTTATCTTGTCATTAGCCATTTATCTACAATAATGCACCAGCTAATCTGTTGCTGAATACGATAGAAGCGTGTTCGCAACAGGAAATCTAGTGAATTAAGGGCACATGATGGATTTGGAAAATCAAGCTCATAGAGTACTCCGTGAAACTTTCGGCCATGATGAATTTCGCCTTGGTCAAAAAGAAGTGATTGACTCATTGGTGGCAGGCCAGCACGTGCTGGCAGTTATGCCGACAGGATCAGGCAAGTCGCTTTGCTATCAGATCCCAGCGTTGCTCAGGGGTGGCCTCACGCTGGTAGTATCGCCATTGATCGCGCTGATGGAAGATCAGGTGGCAGCTCTTCGGCTTTCTGGCGTGCCAGCCGATGCTATCAACTCTTCACGATCTCGTGAAGAGAATCTTGACATTTGGCATAGAGCGCGGCGCAGGGCAAACGAAGGCGAGCCATCTATCTTGTATCTCTCGCCTGAGAAACTGATGGAGGGGCGGATGTTGGAAATCGTATGCATGCAAAATGTCCAACTCGTTGTGGTTGATGAAGCGCATTGCATCTCAAAATGGGGTCCTTCGTTCCGACCTGATTATGAAGCCCTTGCCGGGCTGTCAACGCACCTGCCTGATGTGCCCATCGGGGCTTTTACTGCCACAGCCGATGAGACAACCCGAGATGACATTATGAGCCAGCTCTTTAGACGGAGAGGCAAGCTATTCGTAGCTAGTTTTGACAGACCCAACATCCGTCTCTGCGTGGAAATCAATAACGGCAAGAAGGCAACCATGGATCGCATCGTTGATCTCGCGCAATCTCACGCTGGACAAAGCGGCGTCATCTATTGCTTATCCAGGAAAGACACCGAGAAGATGGCCGACGAGCTCATAGAGGCTGGCATCTCTGCCTTGCCGTATCACGCTGGCATGAGCACGGCCGAGCGAAGCTTCAACCAAGACGAGTTCATGACCCGGCCTGGTATGGTCATGGTGGCCACGATTGCCTTCGGCATGGGCGTAGACAAGCCCGACATTCGCTATGTGATTCATGCCACCATTCCTGGAAGTGTGGAGGCATACTATCAAGAGCTAGGGCGAGCTGGACGAGACGGCGAACCAGCCGAAGCGTTGATGCTCTATGGCATAGGCGACGTCAGCCGTCGCCGAAGTTTGATTGATTCCGACAGTAGCAATTCCAGTTCGCCTACAGATATAGATGATCACCTGCGCCGAGAACACAAACGACTAGACGCTCTTGTTGGCTACTGCGAGTCGGCAAAATGTCGCAGGCAAGTATTGTTGGGTTATTTTGGGGAAGTTTCGGAGCCTTGCGGTAACTGCGATCTGTGCGAGAATCCGCCCGATGTCTTAGATGGTAGCGATGTGGCGCAGAAGGTGCTGGAGGCGGTGCTTTCCACAGGTGGGAAGCGGTTCACTTTCGGACAAGCACATATCATAGATGTGCTACGCGGCATGAATAACGCAAAGGTGCAAAAATTTCAACACTCTGAACTTGCTGTGTATGGTTCGTGTGCAGACTATGACAAACACGAGCTTCTTTCTATCATCCGTCAGCTCGTGGCCGGGGGATTCCTGGAGATCGACTACAAAGGCCACGGCGGCCTGCTACTGACTGATAGAAGCGAAAACCTCATGGACGGCACCGTTAGCTTCCACTACCGCCGCGACGCTGTAGCACCGAAGAAAGACAAGACGAGAAGAGCAGTTGTATCGCACGAGTTCAAAGCAATGGTCAACAAGTTCAGCGAGCAAGACAGCGAGCTGTTCAATCTCCTTAAAGATCTCCGCCTAGTCTTGGCTCGTGAGCGACAAGTCCCCGCTTATATTATCTTCCACGACCGTACCTTGGTCGCCATGGTTGCAAGGCGTCCCAAAACTATATCCGAGTTTGCCGCCATCCCAGGTGTGGGCCAAGCCAAACTCACCGACTTTGCTGATGTCTTCACAGAACTGATACGGGCATTTGAGGAGAAGTCTGAGTAGATAATCTGAGTAGGCTATGAGTAGGTAATCTGAGTAGGTAAATAGAGGAGCAAAAGCATCAATAGCCCCAATAATCCCACTATAAGAACCCTGTAAGAATAGGGTTTTTGGCTTGTTTCTTTCAAAATAGCAGGGTTAAGCTTCGGTTTATCAAGAGCCCCAAATAGGGTTCGCAAATACCAAAGGAGAAGGCTATGAGAAACGAACTAGACATCCAACACGAGACCCAGAGGTTGCGCAAGAGCGGCTTCTGGCTAAATGGCAAGTTCCGTATCAGCCTGCTGGTTGGGGTAGCAGTTGTTGCGCTCTTCGTTGCAGGGTGCGGCTCTTCCAACAACGCAGAAGAAGTACTAGTTACTCCACAGGCAGCCCCTGAGGAAGGAACTTCAACCGTTCCAGCCGCAGACGCAGATTCGATAACCGCCTCAACCATTCCAGCCGCAGATGCAGATCCGATAGCCGTCCCGGCTAGCGTATCTGAACTTGACTGGGATGATTTTGACGCCAGTCAAACTTGCAATCAAGAAGGTGAAATCCCAGATGCAGCATTCGCCAATCTTATTGCTAGTGCTGCAAGTCTCAATGAGGCATTTCCGAGTCTGTCTAACGAGGGCAGTGGAGAAACCGCTTCGTCTGCCCAGATAGCAGCGTTCGTTCTTTCTGGTTGCGACGTGGGTGTGGAAGAACTTCAAGAAATGGCTCAAGATGGAAAAATCGGCGTGGAGACCAACAGTCTTATCCAAGCTGTGACCAGCGAGAACCTAGCTGACTTTCCTAATACCTATATGGAGTCTTACTGCCTCAGAGCTGGCACAGAAAACGATGGTCGGGTGTTGCAAGCACCTCACCGGGTGGTGCGCGTCGTCACGGCACTTCGCGATATGTGGCTAGCAATTCAGCAACCTGATAGCGAAGAGTTCCAACAGGTTATGACAGATGTCAGCGAAAGGCTACTCGGAGACATCTGGGATGCTCTGATCGGAGATGACGACGAAGAGATAGTCTTCGCTGAGAATCCTGACAATTCCGAGCAAGTCGAAGCTGAAATTCAGCAAACCTGCGGCTACAATCTAGTAGATCTCTAGTCAGCCAGCAACTCAGCCGGCTGGATTGCTTATGCGGCCAGCCGAAATTATTGCCAGCCAGTCGGTAACTCAGCCGGCTGGCTGGTATTTTTCAATTTCAGGCAGAACTTCTTTGCCCAGTAGCTCAATTGTGGTCATAACTGATTCGTGCGAATGGTAGCCGAACTGCACATAGCAGATAAGTTGATCCACGCCTAAGTCGGCGTAGTGCTTCATCTTCTCATAGCAACGGTCTGGGTCGCCGACCACGATCATGTCTGCTTCGTGGAAAGTATCAATCGGTATGTTGCCTTCCATGAGCGGATTGAGCAAAGGGAAAGTGGCTTCTTTTTCTTCGTCTGAAAGATGAGGCAGTTCCCAATCTAAGGTGAACTGAGCCAAGTTTTGATACCACCAGCCCACAGACTCCCAAACTCCGTTATCGGTTGCTTGCTGATTAGTTTCGGCGCAGTGCACCAATGTGTAGGCAGCCACTTTGTTGGTGGTGACGCCAGTGATCGGGTTGGGGTTCTGGGCTGCCGCTCGGTAAGACTTGATATGGTCAGCCATTCTCTGCATGGGCTGCATGATCGTAAACGAGAGCATTCCTAGCCCTGAAGACCCTGCTACAGCAGCTGAGCCGTCGGAAGTGGCAGCCATCCAGCAAGGCGGATGGGGCACCTGCACCGGCTTGGGAGTTACCATGCGACGCGGGAATTTATAGCGCGGCGACTCGTATTCAAAATACTCTTCTTCCCACATCCCGCAGACGATTTCAATTGCTTCTTTCCAGTCGTCGCGGCTTTTTTCGCGGTCTACGCCGAAGGCAGTCTGTTCCATCGGGGTGGAGCGTCCTGTGCCCCATTCCACACGCCCGTTAGAGAGAATATCTACAGTGGCGACTTTCTCGGCGATGCGCTGAGGCGGAGTGAAGCCGAACGGGGTGAGTGTCACACCGAAACCCATGCGAATGTTCTCGGTGAGCACCGACAGCGCACCTAACAGCACTTCGGGGGCGGGGCAGTGCGAGCGGCCTTCTCTGAAGTGGTGTTCCACGGCCCATATGGTGTTGAAGCCTAGGGAGTCTGCTAGCTGGATTTGTTCCAGAGCCTCCTTGTAAGCGCGCTGTTCCCGCTCTCTTTGGCCCCAGGGGTGTGATTTCCCCCAGGGTTTCGGAGCATCTACTTCGTAGAGAAGATCTAGTTTCATTTTGTCCTCGGTTTGTTTGTTAGTTTGTTTGTTGGTCGGTTAGTCGGTCAGTTAGTTGGTCAGCTGGTTAGTCAGCTGGTCGGTTTTGGCAAGCTGTTTATGTTAGCATAGTCATATGACAGCAATAGACACAAAAATACGAACTCTCGACACCGGCGAAAAGATCGCCACCAACGATCCAGGCGAGTTTCTCAAAGCTAAGCGACTACCTATCCATACCGCCACAGGCGACCTCTCAGTCGGCCCTATAGGGCACTTGGCGCAAGAACGTCGCCGTTTGGACAATCTCACCTGGGATAACTTTGAAGTAACTCGCTACGGTGCCACCATCGGAGCTGAGCTTCACGGAATTGACCTCAGAGTCGACCTTTCCGACGATGTAATCGCCGAAATTCACCAAGCCCTGCTCGACTACAAGGTGCTGTTCTTCCGCGACCAGCCCATAACTTCAGCTCAGCATGTGGCATTCGCCAAACGTTTCGGAGATTTAGAAATCCATCCTTTCATTCCTGGGAACGAAGACCTTCCAGAGCTGGTGCGTTTTGAGAAGTCAGCAGATGTGGCTGGCTATGAGAACGGCTGGCACAGCGATGTAACCTGGCGGGAGTGTCCGTCTAAGGGGGCGGTACTGCACGCCATTCAAGTGCCCCCCACTGGTGGCGATACCCTATTTTGCGATATGTATGCCGCTTATGAGGGTCTGTCGGAGGAGCTGAAAGAGCGTATTGAAACGATGGTTGCTGTGCATGACTATTCGCAAGCCTTCGGGCACCAGCTTGATGAGGAAGCCCAAAAAGAGATGCGTATTAAGTATCCGATGGTGGAGCATCCTGTGGTGCGAACACATCACGAAACTGGGCGCAAGCTACTTTATGTGAACCACTTTTTCGTGAGCCATCTCAAAGATTTGAGCCCGGAAGAGAGCGATATGTTGATGGAAAAGCTCTGCCGTCAAGCTACCATCTTGGAATATCAGTGCCGTTTCCGCTGGACGCCTGATTCAGTGGTTTTCTGGGACAACCGAGCAGTGCAACACTATGCCGCCAGCGACTATTGGCCAGATGTTCGCATTATGGAGCGCGCCAGCATTATTGGTGAGCGGCCCTATTGAAACTGCTGAAATTTAACTGCTGAACTTTGCTATTGAAATTTAACTACTGAAACTTTGCTATTGAAACTGATTGTCCATATCTTCGGACCTGACGCTACAAGAGATTCTGGTGCTGTTAGAGATACTCGCAGAGATACTCTTCAAGAGCAACTGATAAAGATTTCAGAGATTGAGGGGGTGGTCGCGAGTAAGGCATTGTTGCCAATAGATCCTCCGCTGGGGAGGCAAGCTATGGATTGCGCTGGGGTGATTTGCCTTTGGTGCGATCCAGAAAGATTACCTGAGGTGCTACTTCCTGAGACACTCTTTCCAGGAATGCGTAGCTATGTTTATGGCGTTGAAGAACACCGTCGCAAAGTGCCAGACCACGATATAGCTATAGGAGAGCCTTCGCCTGGCTTTGTGTGGGTTGCTTTCATGCGCCGACTAGAGAGCATCACTCACGATGAGTTCGCCAGCCGCTGGTGTGATGGCCATTGGCTGCTAGTCAAAAAACATCACCCTGCAGTTTGGGGCTATACCCAAAACGTAGTAACTTCATCGCTCACTTCCGATGCACCCCAATGGGACGCCATAGCCGAACTTCACTTCAAAACGCCAGAAGATATGCGCGACCGTATGTATGACTCAGAAGAAGGCAAACAAATAATCTGGAACGACATCAATCGTTTCTTAGACACAGACGCAGGTGATCGCTTCTACGCCCAGGAAATAATAGTTTCAAAGCAAAAATAGTCTCAAAACAAGGCTGAGAGGCCCAAAAATCATCCAGAGGTGAGACCTGCGTCAACGCTCAATATGGCTCCGTGAATTCGTCGCGCCTGATTTGAAGCTAAGAACAAGATGGCATCAGCAATGTCGCCAGGTTGGCCCATACCGCGAAACCCCATATACGGCTGCATCAAACTGAAATCAGTCTCACCAGTAGGCATTTGAAAATTCATAGAAAGCGCACTGGAAATGCCGCCCGGAGCCACTGCATTTACCCGTAGCCCCGTTTTCACGAACTCCATAGCAAACGACCTCGTCAACAGCACCACACCACCCTTGGCAGCACAATATGGGATAGTAAAAGCTTGACCCCGCAAGCCAGCATTGGATGCCACATTAATTATGCTGGGGCCGATAGAGCCGTCATCTCCGGGGTTTTCACCTTTTTCGTAATCGGGCGTGCCAGCTTGTGGAAGCAGATGCGGCAACGCAGCTTGCGACAGCCAAAATACGCTAGATAAGTTGACGGCGATCATCTTGTCCCACAGCTCTTCGGTGATCTCCGTGGCGTGCTCAGCCCAACTGATGCCGGCCACATTGCAGAGCACACTAAAATCTCCCAGGGCGTCTTTAGCTGCCGCA
The DNA here is from genome assembly GCA_958295755.1 of uncultured Acidimicrobiales bacterium. Taxonomy (GTDB): domain Bacteria; phylum Actinomycetota; class Acidimicrobiia; order Acidimicrobiales; family Hopanoidiivorantaceae; genus Hopanoidiivorans. The sequence continues at coordinate 428,282 of OY282367.1, forward strand.
ATCACTTCATAGCAGGCAGCCCTGCTGGAGATGTCGTGGACGCCAGTGTGTATCGTGCCGCTAGCTGAGCTACCTAGAGACGCTGTTTCGGCAACTCCATTGGCGTTGATGTCGGTGGCGAACACATTTGCGCCTGCAGATGCGAATTGCAGAGCAGTGGCTTGTCCGATACCTGAGCCAGCCCCTGTAACGATCACACCGCATCCGCTGAAACTTTGATTTTGATTGGCCATAGCTTCAAATCTAGCAAGCCTAGATATTGGTTGCTAGGCAAGTCAGCCGGAGGTCTCATAGAATTGATGTTAAAGTAAAGTGAATTGCTTAGGGGGCACAGCAGGTGAGATATGTCTGACAATCCCCGAAATCTCCTAGTAGCTAAACTCCTGCTAGCCAATCTTTCAGTAGCTAATTCCTTAGAAGCCGCTCCTCTTGAAGCTAAACCTCTAGTAGCGAGCGACATCGTCGGCTTCGCCACTCAAGAGAACTTCCCGGTAGCTTTGCGGGTTTTACGCAAGCCGTTGCGCCAAGACTTGCTAGCTCTCTATGGCTTCGCCAGATTTGTAGACAATCTCGGCGATGACCCGATAGACGCATCTGGCTCGCCTCGTTCCAGAGAAGATCGCCTAGTGGATTTAGATACCGCCGAATACGAGCTTGACAGGGCCGCCGACGGCACTGCCGCGAACGAAATTTTCATACGGTTGGGCGAGACGATGAGACGATGTCAGTTAGGCCGCGAAGATTTCGTAAAGCTCATAGATGCCAACAGGTTGGATCAAATAAAATCCCGCTATGAGACTTGGGATGACCTCATGGGCTACTGTGAGCTATCAGCCAATCCTGTAGGCAAAATAGTGCTAGCTATTTTTGAGGCTGACGCAAAGCAAAAAGCCAGGCAAAATACAAGGCAAAACACGAGGCAAAATATTATCTCGCCCGACAACATCGCTCTCTCTGACAAAATCTGTTCTGCGTTGCAGGTAGCCGAACACCTACAAGACATCGGCGAAGACTTCAGAGCCGGCCGCATCTACCTGCCACAAGACCACTGCGAACGCTTTGGTTGCAGCGAAGACGACATCGCCATGTCGGTGGAGCGATCTATCACAGCGTATTGTTTGCGCAAACTAGTGCTCTTTGAAGCTAAACAAGCTAGACAGATTCTAAATGCTGGAACTCCGCTCATCGCCAAGTTGCGTGGCGGCCAGCGACTAGCGATGATAGGTTTCGTGGCTGGCGGGCACGCAGCCTTAGATGCTGTGGAAGCAGCTGGGGGAGAAGTGTTGACAGAGCAGTGTGTCGCTACAAAATCTCGCCAAGCCAGTCGTGCCTTGCGGTTGCTTATATGAGCCTGTCACCGATGCTTACACCTGAAGTCGCATATGAGCGTTGCTTGGCGATCACAAGGCGAGAAGCCAAGAACTTCTACTACGGCATCCGCCTGTTGCCACCGCCGAAACGCCGTGCCATGTCTGCCCTATATGCTTTCGCTCGCTATATTGACGACATAGGCGACGGCGATGCCTCGCCTGAGGAGAAGCTTTCGCAGTTAGCTAGTCTTCGTGAAGTCACACTTGCTATGGCGAAAAGTGACACTGCTCACTCTTTTACCGCAACCGAAAATGCTGGAGTTGCAACACCAGAAGGAATTTCACTCAGCAATCTGAACCTCCCCGCCCAAAACGATTTGGAAGCCGTCATAGCAGGCGTTACCTATGCGTCACGAGAATTTCCCATTCCCGTGGGGGCTTTTGAAGAAATAATCGCCGGCTGTGAAGCAGACAGCAAGCAAACCAGCTATCAGACTATAGATGACACCGTGCGCTATTGTCGTCTTGTGGCGGGATCGGTCGGTCGCCTCTCACTTGGTGTGTTCGGTAGCGACGCCCCCGGCCCCGACATCACGACGAAGGCCCCCGACATTACGGCGAAGATCGCAGACGACCTAGGCGTTGCTCTGCAGCTCACCAATATTTTGCGCGACATAGTAGAAGATGCCAATATGGGTCGGGTGTATCTGCCTGCCGAAGATATCGCAAAGTTTGAATGCTCTGCGGATCTTTCGGGCCCTAGAGCAAATGTCGGCAATCTTGTGATGTTTGAATCTGAGCGCGCACTTGAATGGTTTGATAAAGGCTTTGCGCTACTAGGGCATCTGGATCGCCGTAGTAGAGCTTGCGTGAGCGCGATGTCGGGCATCTACTTCCGTCTACTTCAGCGCATCCGCCGAAATCCCACTGCGGTGCTAGATGGGAGAATGTCGCTGCCCACATGGGAAAAGTCGCTTGTAGCGGCACGCAGCTTGGCGGGGTTTCGCCCGTGAGTGCTTCTTCTGGTGCCCGCCCGCACATAATTGTGGTGGGCGGGGGACTGGCTGGGCTTTCCGCAGCTCTCTGCGCTGCCGACTCAGGCATGCAAGTGACTTTGCTAGAACGCCGTCACCGTCTTGGCGGGGCTACTTGGTCGTTTGAGCGCAACGGCATCTGGTACGACAACGGACAGCATGTCTTCATGCGCTGTTTTGAGAGCTACCGCTGGTTCCTAGAGCGCATCGGCTCGGCACACAAAGTCTTTTTGCAATCACGGCTAGATGTGCCCGTGCTGCGAGTTGAAGATACAGGTGATGTAATCAAAGGCACGATTCGTCGCACAGGTTCGCCTGCGCCTCTGCACCTAATGCGTTCGCTGTTGCGATACCCGCATATGTCTATGCGCGAGCGCACAACGGCTGCCCGCACTGCTCTTGCCCTTCGCCAGCTCGCCTCAGACATCCGCGCTTCTGATCTTGAGATAAGCAGTGCGCTAGACGATATGACTTTCGGCCAGTGGTTGCGCTCAAGAGGCGAAAGCGAAAATGCCATTGAGTCGTTCTGGAATCTCATTGTCCTTCCCACCGCCAACCTCCACGCCGATCAGGTGTCGCTTCAACTAGCAGCACGGATTTTTATTACAGGGCTGTTGACATCCAACTCGGCTGGCGACATCGGCTGGTCGGCAGTGCCGCTCTCTGAGCTTCACGCTGATGCTGCGTCTGAGACACTGCGAAGCCTCGGAGCCGAAGTCCGCACAAAATCAGCAGTAGAGAAAATCACAACTGAGCCTTTGGGCGTGCGCTGCGACGGAGAGCATTTGCTTGGCGATGCGGTAGTATCTGCGGTGCCTCACACAGCTGCCGATATCTTACCTGTTGGTTCAATAAAAAACCAAGATCGTCTGAGCGAACTAGGAGAGTCGCCGATCATCAATGTGCACCTAATCTACGATCAGCCTGTAACCGACCTCCCCTTGGTGGCAGGTTTAGGGAGCGAGGCGCAGTTCATCTTTGACCGCACAGCGTCAGCCAAAATCAATGACGAGGGAAATGACGAGGCAATCAATGACGAGGCAAAGGGTGCGGCAAAAGGCAAATCGGGCCGCCAGTGTCTCGGCATTTCGCTCTCTGCTGCTGATGAATATCTAGCGTGGTCGCCTGCTGAGCTGATTAAGCATATGACGGCAGAAGTAGCCAAGCTGTTCCCAAAGGCTAGAGGGCAACAACCCAGAGACGCTATGGTTACTCGTGAAGTCTCAGCCACATTCCGCGGCGTGCCCGGTACCGCCCGGCTCCGTCCGCCCACCTTGGCAAACCATCCCGGCGTGTTCATAGCAGGAGCGTGGACAGACACTGGCTGGCCAGCCACGATGGAAGGTGCTGTTCGCAGTGGCGTAGCTGCAGCTCACTTAGCTCTTGAGCATGTAGGTGAGTCTCTGGGAGAGCTGGCACCGTTCCCAACAAGAAAATTGGCGCAGGTGCCAACCTAAATTAGAAAAGAGCTAAGACCCTGCTATCTAAAGACCCTGCTATGACATCCCCGCAAATTCTTGAGAGTGCCCGTGCGCTGGTGGAGCCTTCGCTCCGCCAGTCCATTGAGCAGCTTGACCCTCATATTGCCCCTCTAGCCCTCTATCACTTCGGCTGGGTAGATGAACACGGCAAGCCCACAGCCGGCGGTGGCGGCAAAGGTATCCGCTCGGCATTGGCTGTGCTCTCGGCCAAAGCTGCAGGTGCGCCAGCCGAGGTGGGAATTCCGGGGGCGGTCGCAGTGGAGCTAGTTCATAACTTCTCATTGCTCCACGACGACATCATTGATGGCGATGCCGAACGTCGTCACCGTCCAACTGTCTGGGCAGTGTTTAGTCAAGGCGAAGCCATCATCGTGGGCGACGCTCTTCATGCCCTGGCTTTTGATGTGCTGTTAAGCGGTGCAACAGAGGCAGGAGGAGCGGCAAGTGGGGCGGCTCAAGCCGCCGCCCGTTTAGCCTCGGCCACGGCTGCGATGATTGCAGGGCAAAGTCGTGATATGGCTTTCAACGAGCGTATGGATGTAACCCCAGAGCAATGCCTAGCCATGGAAGCTGACAAAACTGGTGCTCTACTCGGCTATGCCTCATCTGTTGGCGCAGTGCTGGCTGGCGCAGATGTAGAAGTCATCGCTGGCTTGGAAGGCTATGGCAGCAAGCTCGGTTTGGCATTTCAAGCAGCTGACGATTTGCTCGGCATCTGGGGAGACCCGGCCGTTACTGGCAAACCAGTCGGCAATGATTTGCGCGAACGTAAAAAGTCATTCCCTGTAGTGGTGGCACTCTCGCAGCAGTCAGCAGCCTCAGAGGAGCTAGCAGGGATTCTTTCTCAAGATGCCACCCTCAGCGAAGCAGCTATAACTCGCGCTACCCAGTTAGTGGAGCAAGCAGGCGGTAAAGAATTCACGAGCGCAGTCGCCCATGAATATCTAAATCAAGCTCTAGCCTGCATGCAGGCGGCACCAATAGCGGCCTCAGCTGTAGAAGAGCTGACCAATCTAGCTCGCTTCGTTGTGGCCCGCGATCACTAAAGCCAATAATAAAACCAGCAGTAACATCAGCAGTAACACCAACGAACCTATGTCTAAAACCGACACATATCTGGAAGTCGCCGACGCTGCCAAACAAGCCCTCAGCAGAGAAGCTCGCGTCAGAGAGACTCAAGTCAGGCAAGCCAGAGACAGGGGCGTAGACGCTTTGTTGCATCGCCAGCATCCAGACGGCTGGTGGAAGGGTGACTTGGAGTCCAACGCCTCAATAGAAGCCGAAGACCTTCTGCTACGCCAGTTCCTAGGCATTTTGGATGAAGACACACTTGCAGCTACAGCCCGCTGGATACGCCATCGCCAAAGTGAAGACGGCACTTGGTCGCCCTACTACAAGGGCCCTCAAGATATCTCAATAACAACTGAGGCGTATGTGGCTCTGCGTCTAGCTGGCGACCCTACAGATGCGGCCCACATGAAAGCAGCCCGTGAGTTCATCTTGGACTGCGGCGGTTTGGAGCGCACTAGAGTTTTTACCCGCATCTGGATGGCACTTTTCGGCGAATGGTCGTGGGATGAACTTCCCGCCCTGCTTCCCGAAATGATCCTTTTACCAAAATGGTGCCCGCTGAATGTCTATGACTTCGCCTGCTGGGCTCGCCAGACTATCGTGCCGCTCACCATCGTGGGTTCTTACCGCCCCGCCCGGCCGCTACCTTTCAATATCTACGAACTTCACACGGGTGCCACGCCTAAAGAGCGAGAGCCGCTTCCGCTAGTCACTTGGGGTGGCGCACTGCAGCGTTTAGATGGTCTGCTTCATTTCGCCGACCAGCAGCTTATGCCTGCTGTGCCTCTTGCTCCTGTTCGGAGGCTAGCTCTGCGTAAGGCCGAGCGATGGATAGTAGAGCGACAAGAAGCCGATGGTAGCTGGGGCGGTATTCAACCTCCTTGGGTGTATTCCATTTTGGCTCTGCACTTGCGTGGCTATCCGATGGATCATCCAGTGCTAGCTAGAGCTCTCGCCGGATTTGATACTTTTGAAGTGCGCGAAGGTGATATGCGCTGGCTGGAATGCTGCCAGTCGCCCATTTGGGATACTGCCTTAGCCGTAGTCGCACTAGGCGACGCTGGCGTTGCTCCTGATCACCCTGCGATGTTGCGGGCAGGCGAATGGCTCTTGGATGAAGAAGTCCGCGTGACTGGTGACTGGTCGGTACGCCGCCCTGATCTGCCTCCCGGCGGCTGGGCATTTGAGTTTGAAAACGACAACTATCCCGACATAGACGACACGGCCGAGGTCGCTCTGGCTCTTACCAAAGTGGCGAGCGAAAAATCCAGCACTGATGCCGCTTTGCGACGAGCTATCGTCTGGGCAGAAGGTATGCAAAGCTCAGACGGAGGTTATGCCGCCTTTGATGTGGACAACACCCGCAAGCTCTGCGAGCATTTGCCGTTCTGTGATTTCGGCGAAGTTATAGACCCGCCCTCTGCTGATGTCACAGCCCACGCTATTGAAATGCTCTGCCACCTTCGAGACCGTTTCGGAGATGCTGAAGATGGGGAAGATGCAGCACCTAATGAAGCTGCCTTGGATCGCGCTGTCCGTTGGCTTTTGCAGAACCAAGAGGCCGACGGCTCTTGGTTTGGTCGCTGGGGTTCCAACTATATCTACGGCACAGGCGCAGCAGTGCCCGCCCTCATAGCAGCAGGTATTGACCCTGAAGACCGCTGCATCCAACGGGCTACGGCATGGCTTTGCGCTATGCAAAACCCCGACGGCGGCTGGGGTGAAGATATGCGCTCTTATACCGACCTCTCTCAAAAAGCTAAGGGAGTATCTACTGCCTCACAAACCGCCTGGGCACTGCTGGCACTCATAGCGGCTGGCGACTTCAGCGAAGTAACAGTCAGAGGTGTGGCTTGGCTGTCTGATACTCAGCGAGAAGACGGCACTTGGGATGAGCCGTGGTTTACTGGTACAGGCTTCCCTGGCGATTTTCTTATCAACTATCACCTCTATAGAGATGTCTTTCCTGTTACCGCGCTAGGTCGCTATGTGACAGCCACAGAAACAGCCACAGCAGAAGAAGTAGCTGACTTCTCTCAGTCTGAGCGTCTTGCTGTCTAAACTTCAGAAAGTATGAATGCTTCAGAAAATATGAATACTCATGACCGCCATGGCCGTCAGCTGTGGCTATGGTGTCCGATGAAGACTGAGGCAAAGGCTGCTCGCAAAGGTGCGCCGAATGCCAAAGTTACATGTACTGGGATCGGCTACGAGAAGTCGCTGGAGTTCGGTGAGAGGTTGGCTCAGGGGGAAATAGCAGAAGTCATAAAATTCACTAAGACCACAAAGCCGAGCAAAGTAAAAGTGGAGGATATTTCTGAGGCTGGTTTGGAAAATGCCAGAGTGGTGATAGTCGGTTTCTGCGGCGGGTTGCAAGTTGAGCCGGGTGAATCGCAAGCCGATATTGAGCCGGGTGAGGTGATTGTTGCCTCAGAGTTGAGAGGCGACGGCGAGACCATCTTGATGGAAGGCACAGATAAATATGTCAATCTCCTCAAATCTCATGGTTTGAAAGCTCGTGCCGCTCCTGTGCACTGCAGCAAGAATTTGGTGTATGGCAAAGAACGCGAAGAGCTGGGTAAGACTGGAGCAGAAGTGGTAGAGATGGAATCGTGGTGGCTGATTAATGGCTCGGCTGATTCTTCTTTCCGTCCCGATGCTGTTATCAGAGTCGTATTAGATTCTCATTCTCTCATCGGCGGTATTTTTAAACTCCGTCAAGCGTCTCGTGTTATCACTGCGGTGGCAGAAGCTTTGAGTGCTGGAACTTTTGAGTCTGGGACTTCTGACACTGGGACTTCTGACACTGGGACTTCTGAATCTGGGGCTTCTGACACTGCTATTTCTGAATCTGGCGAGACAGATAGCTAATATGAGTGAGTATTAGAGAGTATTAGAGATGAGCAGGCAGATAAGAACAAGCAGAGTTGAGCAAGTAGAAATGAGCAAACAGATATGAGCATTCCACTTCGCCAAGCCACCAAAGTCGGTAGCTATATGTTCGCCAACAAACTCAGGCGACGCAAGCAGTATCCGCTCATCGTTGAGCTTGAGCCGCTCTTCGCCTGCAACTTGGAATGTCCCGGCTGTGGAAAGATTCAATATCCCACAGAAATCCTACGCAAGCGACTTTCGGTAGATGATGCTGTCGGGGCCATTGAAGAATGCGGCGCGCCTATGGTGTCAATAGCCGGCGGCGAGCCGTTACTTCATCCGCAGATAAGCGAAATCGTCTCTGAGCTTATAGACCGCCGCAAGTATGTGTATCTCTGCACCAACGGCGTGCTGATGTCGCGCAAGCTAGATAAGTTTCAGCCTTCGCGATACTTTTCCTGGGCAGTTCACATAGACGGTCTGCAAGAACGCCACGATTTGGCAGTGGCACGCGACGGCGTATTTGACACAGCAGTGGACGCTATCATAGAAGCCAAGAAGCGGGGTTTCCGCGTCACCACTAACACCACTTTCTTCAACACCGACACACCCGAGACCGTACGAGGCGTGCTGGATTTCCTCAACTACGAACTAGAAGTCGACTCCATGATGATTTCTCCCGGCTATGCCTATGAGAAAGCCCCCGACCAAGAAGGTTTTCTTCCCACCAGCCAAACCAGAGATCTCTTTGCCGAAGCCTTCTCAGATGGTCGCCGTAAGAAATGGCGCCTCAATCACTCGCCACTTTTCTTGGATTTCTTAGAGGGTAAGCGAGATTTTGAATGCACTCCGTGGGGCATTCCAAGCTATTCGGTATTCGGCTGGCAACGTCCGTGCTATTTGATGGCAGACGGCTATGCCGAAACCTACGAAGAGCTCATCAATACAACTGACTGGGAAAAATACGGACGGGGCAAAGACGAAAGATGCGAAAACTGCATGGCACACTGCGGTTATGAACCGAGCGCGGTCTTCGCTACGATGGGATCGCTCAAAGAGTCGATCAGAGCTCTGAGGGGTTGACGAAGCTGCAGTCCAGATTGCTCAGGGCTTGGGGGACAACTCGGCAAGTGATGGTTGCGGCCGCACTGCTGGTGGCACTTCTGGCTGTGTTGTTGGCGGGTTGCTCTTCTGACACCCCGGAAACTCAGACAACCCTGTCGCCTACTATTCCGTCGACAACTTTTTCTTTGGCGGCTTTCCCGATCCAAGTTAGCCCTCAACAGACAATCCTTATCACCCCAGAGGAGCCTTCAGTATCTGTCGGGGCTGTGATGTCGCGCACAGGCTGGCTACGAGCTGTAGACGCTGTGGCTTTGGCTGCGGTCGAGGCGCAAGTGGCTATTGTCAATGAAAACGGAGGCGTTGGAGATTTGCCTATCACGCTTGAGGTTTTAGATGTCCAGAGCGACCTGAACGAGGCATACCAGGGTGGTCTTCAGATGGCGCAAGAGCAAGCTCAGTTAGTGCTAGCTTCTTGCGACCGTGATTTCGTGCAACCTACCCTGCAGGAGACCGCAGAAATTTTGACTTTCATCCCCTGCCCAGTGGATCAGCGATGGGGTATGGACAATGTTTTTACTTTCGGTTTGCCGGCCGCTGCTGAGGGGCGGGCCTTGGCTGCTCATGCGATTAGCACTCAGGCTCGCACGGCTGTGGTATTTTCTGACCGCGACAGCGGTTATTCCGAAGGTGTCTGCTCGCAGTTCACGCAGAGTTTCACCGAAAGAGGTGGGCGAGTGCTGCAGAGTATTCCCATCAGCTATGTGAGTGAAGCTTCAGATTTCAGAGGGATAGTTCGCCAGCAGGTACTACGCCAAGCAGAACTAATCGTCATCTGCTCGGTGTTGCCCACCGGACGCCATCTCTACGAAGCAATCCGCTCCGAAGGCATCACCACACTTGTGGTGGCGGGGTCGTTGCTTGAAGGACAATGGCTGCTAGAAAATCGCCGTCAAGGCACGCTGCAAGTGCTGAGCTACGGCTCGGTTTGGGGCGACGATCCAGCCGAAGAAGTAAACGACTTAGTCCGACAGATACGATTGGGAGACGCCGACATCGCTTTAGATGGGCGTGCTGTTGCTGCAGCCGATGCGGTCATGGCCTTCGCGCTGGCGGCAGAGCAGGTTGCTCCTGATTCTGAAGGACGCCGAAGCGTCGCTGCTTTGCAACGCGCTGTTGAAGGTTTGACGGATGTTCAGCTTGTCTCGGGCATAGCGAGTATAGACCCCAGCTTGCATATCATCTCGGCAAGAATCCTGCGAGTGATAGAGTCGGCCAACAATGTGCCACCTAGAACGATAGCGATAGTGCCAGCTTCTTAGCGAGAATATCAGTAGCGCAGATCCACATTCACCGGGCCTAGTAGCTCTTCGCCTTTAGCAAAGCGGGCAACATTTTGCTTCACTCGTTCAGCCAGCAAAATGATGCCCATCTCAGGAGTATTGCCGATGTGGGGAGTGATGATGCAGTTTTCCATCTCCCAGAGGGGGTGGCCGTTAGGCAGAGGTTCGGGGTCGGTCACATCCAGGGCTGCGCCGGCGATCACCTTTTGGTTTAAGGCAGCAGTTAGATCGTCTGTTATCACATGTTCCCCCCGCGCTACATTCACCAGCCAAGCGTGGTCGGCCATCAAGCCCAAAGTGCCAGAGTGGATGATACCACGGGTCTCATCGGTCAGGGCCAGTGCCAGTACCACAGCATCGGCTTTGGCAAGGGCGGCAGGCAGTTCTTCTGTTGTAATCACAACAGTGCCAGCTAGTGGCCGTGCGTGGCGGCGCACTACGGTTATTTCGCAGTTCCAAGGGGCGAGCAATGTCAGCAGTTCTTCGGTGATGCCGCCTCCGCCTAGTATCGTGATGTGGCTGTCTAGCAGGTTGCGGCCTTTGGGTTGTTGCCAAGTGCTGGCAGGTACATAGCTATTTAGCCCTCTAAATCCTGCCAGTAGCAACCCAAGAGCGTGCTCGGCGACAGGGCGGGCATAGATTCCTTTGCCGCAAGTCCAGATATGGTCATTGTCAAGATATGGAAGGAATGGTTCTATTCCCGCATAGGGCAACTGTATCCAACGCAAGTTGTTGCCATTGGCTAGGAAATCTGCAATTAAGTTTGGAGTTTCAGGGGCTGTCCAAATCAGGGCTTCAGCTTCGGCGATGTCGGCTACCAAGCCACCGCCTGCTTCAACGGCCGTTACTAACTCGTCACTTCGCCACGATTTAGGCTCCACAGCAATCTTAGGCGCATCCATTGTTTCAGCCTACGCGAGATAGCAAAAACCTATGAAATGGCAGAGCACTATGAGATGGCAAAAAAGATAGCAGATGAGGTAGCAGATTTTGCCTTAAGTAATCATAGAATTCACCAATGACAACAGAAAAGCACCAAATGGGGTTCGCCACTAGAGCCATCCACGCTGGGTTCGATCCCGACCCTCTCACAGGCGCGGTCATGCCTCCGATTTATCTCTCTACCACCTACGAGCAGACTGGAATCGGTGAGAACCGTGGTTTCTCATATGCCAGGATCGCCAACCCCACCCGGAAGATGCTCCAAGACTGCCTCACCGACTTGGAAGAAGCCAGCTTCGGCTATGCGTTTTCAAGCGGCATCGCAGCCGAAGACGCAGTGCTGCGAATGTTGCGCCCTGGTGACCATCTGCTCTTTTCTCACATTCTCTACGGCGGCACCTATCGTCTCATCTCTCAGGTGTATTCAGAGATCGGCATCACTAGTGATTATGTGGATGCCAGCGACCTAACTGCTGTGGAGTCGGCTTGGCAACCAGAGACAAAGATGATCTGGTTGGAGTCGCCCACCAACCCGCTTGTGACCATAACCGACATTGCTGCAGTATCAAAGATCGCCCACGCCAAGGGTGGTCTGTGCGTGGTGGACAACACTTTCGCCTCTCCATATCTGCAGCATCCGCTGGCATTAGGTGCCGACATAGTAACGCATTCCGCCACCAAGTACATCGCTGGCCATTCAGATGTGGTGAGCGGTTTCGCAGCTACTTCCGATCCTGATTTAGCCGAACACATCCGCAGAGTTCAAACCATCGCAGGCGGTGTCCCCAGCCCGCTGGATTGCTACTTAGTGCTGCGAGGCGTGATGACTTTGCCTCTGCGTATGGATCGCCATTGTGCCAATGCTTTGGAGGTAGCTAATTTCTTAGACGGCCATCCGGCTGTAGCAAAAGTCAACTATCCAGGCCTTTCTAATCATCCCGGACACGAACTAGCCGCCCGCCAGATGAGTGGCCAGTTCGGGGCCATGATGAGCGTAGTAATGGCAGGCGGGGCTGAAGCTGCCAAGAAACTAGCAACGAGCTTAAAACTCTTCGCCTTTGCCGAATCTCTAGGTGGAGTCGAGTCGTTGGTTTCATACCCTCCCACGATGTCTCACTCTATGGTTGCAGGCACGCCCTTGGCAATGGACGAGGGCTTGGTTCGCTTCTCCATAGGTATTGAAGCTGTAGAAGATCTGATATATGACCTAGCCCAAGTTTTGGATGGACTGGCCTGAGCTAAGCTGGCCTGATTTGGGGGCCGGTTTTACGATCTGGTTTTAGGGTCTGGTTTTATGGTCTGAGGTCTGGGGGGAACTTCTGAGTGGCGGCTCTGAGAGCTGGTTCTATGTGAGGGTGGATGAAGGGGTAGCCGTGGTCTGTTAGGGCTTTGGGGATGGCACGGGTGCTTTCAGTTAGGGCATTTATTAGTTCTCTGCCCAGCAGCAGTGAGGGGAACAGCTTCGGGATTGGTAGCAGGGTGGGGCGGCGGAGGACTTTGCCTAGGGTTTTGGTGAACTCGCCGTTGACAACGGGGTTGGGGGCGGTTAGGTTGACTGGGCCTGAAATGTCTGTATGTTCTATGAGCCATAGGATTGCTGCTACTTCGTCTTCTAGCGAAATCCAGCTAATCCAGCGGCTTTTGCTTCCGAGACGTCCACCTAATCCCAGCTTGAAAAGTGGTAGTTGACGCTTCAGAAACGGGGCTTTGCTGTCAACCACAATTCCTGTGCGTAGCAACACAGTGCGAATGCCAGCTTCGGTTGCTGGGGCTGTTGCTGCTTCCCACTGCTGGCAGAGGTTGGCAAGGAAACCTTCAGCAAGAGGAACATCTTCTTCGGTAACGATCTCTTCGGTAACGATACTGCCGCCAGTTTCGCCGTAAATGCCGATTGCCGACCCGCTTAGAAATACCTTTGGCGGGTCTGCCAGCTTAGCCAGAGCTGTTGCCAACAAATGCGTGGAGCCGATGCGGCTGTTGGTGATTTCTTGCTTTCTCGCCTCGCTCCAGCGTTTGTCGCCGATGCCTGCTCCTGCCAAATGCACAACTGCGTCACAGCCTTCCAGAGCTTCAGCTTCAATAGTGCCAGTAGTGGGATCCCATGAGATGTCAGTGGTTTCCCTGCTAGTAGTTTCGCTACCAGTAGCTCCTTTATCAGTAGCTCCGCGTCGTACTAGACGCACAGGCACATGGCCCGTGTCTCTAAGTTTTTCGCAGAGTGCTGAACCGATTAGTCCTGACGATCCTGTCACAAGAACCCGCATCAATATCAAGGATACCCTCTTTAGTAAATACCCCCTTTAGTAAATACCCATTCCCGCTAGCCTGAAACACATGGCTCAGTCCCAGAGGATATCCCAGCAGCCAAGCCAGCTTGTAGATAGCTACGGCCGAGTGCACCGAGATTTGCGCATCTCAGTTACCGACCGCTGCAACTTTCGTTGTTCTTATTGCATGCCCCCTGAGGGGTTGCCTTGGCTACCTCGCGAAGAGGTACTCACTTTTGAAGAGATCGTGCGAGTAGCCCGCCTGCTCATAGACCGATTCGGCATCAGTAGCATCCGTTTGACTGGTGGTGAGCCGACCGTTCGAGCACATCTGCCTGCCCTCGTGGGTCAGCTCGCTTCACTCGGTGTGGAGCTTGCTCTCACTACCAACGGTGCTACTCTTCGTCTCCTCGCTGACGACCTCGCCAAAGCTGGACTAAATCGCATCAACATCTCTTTGGACACCCTAGATCCCGAGCGGTTTCGCAACCTCACTCACAGAGACTCCCTGCCGCAAGTGCTAGATGGCATAGACGCGGCTTGCCAAGCGGGGCTGCACCCGGTGAAGATCAATACCGTTGTGATGCGTGGTGCCAATGATGATGAGATTTTAGATTTCGCCGAGTTCGGTCGTAGCCGGGGGGTGGAGGTGCGCTTCATTGAGTTCATGCCTTTGGACGCCGAAAGCAACTGGGAAGACCAGAGCGTAGTGGGCGTAGATGAGATTGTCTCGCGCATCGGCTCGGTGTATCCTCTTGAGCCTCTAGCTCAGGGCAGCGAACCTGCCAGTCGCTATCGCTACTTAGATGGCCAGGGGCATGTGGGTGTCATCGCTAGTGTGACCCGCTCGTTCTGCCATCTCTGCGACAGAGTGCGCCTCACCGCAGACGGCCAATTCCGCAACTGTCTCTTCGCCACAAGCGAGCTGGATCTGCGTGCGTTGCTGAGAGGTGGTGCCTCCGATGACGAGATAGCAGCAGCCATGGCGGGGTCGGTAGCTGAGAAATGGGCTGGGCATCAGATAGGCCAAGTCGCTTTCATTCGCCCTCGTCGCTCCATGTCGCAAATCGGTGGTTAGAGTGCCAAGCCAGATATTAGAACACTGAATGTTGGGGCAGTAGATATTAGAGCACAAGATATTAGGGCAGTAGATATTAGGGCATAAGGCAAGTAGCAAAATGGCAAGATTCGGCCGGGTCATAACCGCTATGGTGACCCCTTTCAACAGCAACGGCATGCTCGACTTAGACGCAGCCCAGTCGCTAGCCCGCTGGCTCGTGGCGCAGGGTAACGAAGGGCTAGTCGTGGCAGGCACCACTGGCGAAGCCCCGACACTCACCCACGAAGAACAAATTGACCTTGTGTCTGCAGTAGCTGAAGCAGTGGATGTGCCTGTTATAGCAGGCGCAGGTAGCAACGACCGCAAGGCCGCCACCCAGCTGACTAAGCAAGTCACAGACGCAGGTGCTTCAGCCGTGCTCACTGTCACGCCCTATTACAATCGCCCTTCACAAGCTGGTATCAAGCAGCACTTCTTGGCTGTGGCTAACTCAACTGATCTGCCTATCATCATCTACGACATTCCCGTGCGCACAGGGCGCAAAGTGGAGACGCAGATTTTGCTGGAGGTTGCCTACGAAGCCCAAAATGTTGTCGGATTGAAAGACGCGGCAGGCGACCCAGCCGAAACAGCGCAGCTCATAGCGCAAGCTCCGTCAGGCTTTGAGGTCTATAGCGGGGACGACTCTATGACCTTGCCGTTGTTATCGGTGGGAGCTGTCGGAGTGATAGGAGTAGCCACTCACTGGACAGCTGCTGAGCATCGCAATATGTTTGACGCTTGGCAGAGGGGCGACATCGCCGAAGCACAGCAAACTAACCGTGACCTCTTGGCATCTTACGATTACGAATCTCGTCCGGATGCTCCTAATCCGACCCCTACAAAGCTGCTCTTGCGTATGCTCGGACAGCCTGTCGGTAGCTGTCGCCCGCCGCTCGACCACGAACCGTCTTATCTTAGAGCTCATGCTCAGGCAGTGCTGGCTACCTGTTTAGTCGGACAGAACGCAGGGTTTTAGCCCTCGCCTGTAGTTTTGGTGCTTGAGATTTCTGCCCGATATGGCAAGTGAAAGTATGGCTGAACTGATATGTCTGAACAGGTAAAAGTCACATTTCACGGCGGGCTGGGCGACATCGGTCGCAACTGCGCCACCGTGGAAACCGAAGATGCCATGTTGGTGCTCGACTGCGGCGTGTTGTTTCCGTCTGAGGAACGCCCCGGTGTGGATTTCGTACTACCTGATCTCTCTTACATTTTTGAGCGAGCCGAAAAAGTTGTGGGTTGCATCACCACGCACGGCCACGAAGACCATATCGGTGCGCTCCCGCACTTGCTAAGGGAAGTCCCCACTGCTATTCACGGTTCGCCTTTCACGCTTGGCCTTGCCCGTCGCCGTGTGAAAGAAGCCAAGTTAGAACACCGAGCTGAATGGCGACCACTGGCAGATGGCGAACAGCGCAAGATAGGGTCTTTCAGTTGCGAGTTCATTCCTGTTACCCACTCGGTGCCTGGTGGTCTCATCTCAGCTATTGGCACCCCACAGGGCATCATCTTGCACTCCAGCGATTTCAAGTTGGATCGCAACCCGGTAGATGACAGACACACCGACCTCGCCCGCATCAGCACTCTAGCAAGTAGCCCCGGTATCCGTCTGCTGCTGGCCGACTCTACCAACGCTGATATGGCTGGCAGCACCGCCTCAGAAAGCGAAATCGGCCCTGCCATTGCAGAGGTGCTGGCTACTAACCAAGGCAGAAGGATTGTTGTAGCTTGTTTCGCCAGTCACCTCCATCGTGTTCAACAAGTAGTGGATGCCGCAGTTAGAGACAACAGAATGGTGGCCACGCTTGGGATGTCAATGCAGCGAAATGTGCGCCTAGGGCGTGATCTCGGTATCATCCATATTCCCGAAGAGAGCTTTGTTTCAATTGAAGAGTCCGACTATTTGGCACCCGAGGAGCTTTGCGTGCTTTCCACAGGTTCGCAAGCTGAACCTCGCTCTTCGCTCGCCACAGCCGCAGCAGGCGACAACCGCTGGATAAAGCTCGGCGAAGACGACACTGTCGTGTTGAGTGCCCACCCTATCCCTGGCAATGAGGCTGCCGTAGCAAACATGATCAACCGTTTGATGGAGCTAGGTGCCAAAGTTGTACATGCGGGCGCGCTTCACACATCTGGGCACGGCAAACGCGACGAGCTAGCCGAGCTTCATGCAGCCGCTTCGCCTGAGTGGTTCGTTCCGGTGCATGGCGAGCTGCGCCATATGCTCGCCCACGCCGACCTCGCCGAAGTCAGAGGAATGAATCCAGAAAGGGTGATCCTTGCCAGAGACGGCGACCAGGTGGTGCTTTCAGACAAAGGTCTGCATCTCAACTCGAAAGTCACACCGGGTGACTATCTGCTGGTGAATGGCAAAATCGTAGATATAGACCGAGGCATGCTACGGGAACGCCGCAAGCTGAGAGATGAAGGAGTGATAGCAGTGTCGGTTTTATTGCGGTCTGGCGAGGCTGACCTTTCGGCGGTCGATGTGTTTGTGGAGTCGAGAGGCTGGTTGGACGAACCTGAAAGGTCTAGATGCGAAGAACAAGTGGAAGAAGCTGTGCTTGATATAGTCGTTAGATTCTTGTCTAACTTTTCGGAAAGTGCCAGTGCCAGTGAGCTAGACGAAGGCGATATGGAAGAGCTCGACTATCAAATACGGCGAGCAGCAGGCAAACGAGTGAGAGCAATCACAGGTCGCCGACCAGTCGTCATCCCCATAGTTCACCGTATGCCTAGAGATTAATTGGAAATTAATTGGAAATGGTAGCCAGTAGCTACTAAATTTAGAGGTGGAGTAGGGGCCAGAACCTGAAAGGGACGCCGCAAGGCTATGGCCACCACAAAAACTAATTCAAAGATCGCCACTCAAGCCAAAGGCGTTCTGCGTGAACACAACTTGGATATCGCTGGGCTTGTGCTCGTGCTGGCAGGCATCATCATCGCCTGCGGTGTCTACGGAAGTTTCGCAGGCACGCTTGGTAGCTGGATAGATACAGGTCTGGGCGCATCGCTAGGCATTTTGCGCTTTTTGTTGCCACCTGCTTGTGTGGCTTTGGGCATCTCGCTGATTCGTGAGCCGAGCAGGCGGGCAAAAGTGCGGAAAGTTGAATCAGACAAAGAGACAGTTAAATCAGACAAAGAGACAGTTAAAGAAGTAGCTAAAGAAACACCCGACATCGCCTTCAGGATCATCGTCGGCTCAGTGTTGCTTATCGTAGGTGCCTCTGGGTTGGCGCATATTATGCGCGGTCAGAGTGGCGACAGAATTGAAGACTTCGCTCGTGCGGGCGGTGCTTTTGGTAGTGCCATAGGTACGCCTTTGGAGGCTCTTATGGGTGGCTTCGTAGCGGGTTGTGTGTTGATAGCGGTGGCTTTGTTCGGATATATTTTGGCTAGCCGAACCACTTTGCAGCGGTGTGCCAGTGTTGTGGCAAAGGTGTTTGTGATGACAGGGCGAGGGTGTGTTGCGTTCTGGCGCAAGATGGAAGGTTCTAGCTCAAAGCCGCCATCTGCCGAAGAAGGTACAGAAGAGATGCCAAATGTTTTCAGCTACGAAGACAGTAAAAAATCTTCTCCCTATGACTATGACCAAGACGACAGTTTGAACGGTGCCGATGCTGGCGATCCAGTTGACGAGTTCCTCTTGACATCCGGAACAGACAAAGCAACCGAAACAGACAAAAAATCTCGCTCTCAAAAAGGCATCGCAGCTGATGAGGTAGCGAGCAGCGACATATCAGGCACCAGCGAAGATTCCGCAGAACTGGATGCTCTCAAATTCGATGAAACCACAAGCCACAAGCCAGTAGGCAAAGGCGAAACTTCTTGGAAGTTGCCGTCGCTAGACCTTCTAGGATTAGCCGAAAAAGTCGACCTAGATGAAGTCCAAGCCCGCGAACGAGGCGAGATCTTAGAGAAATCTCTAGCAGCCCTAGGTGTGGAAACCCGTCTAGTGGGTATGGTCATTGGCCCAACCGTTACCCGCTACGAGTTAGAACTGGCCGAAGGTACTAAGGTCTCTCGTCTCACTAGTCTCAACAAAGATATCGCCTATGCTATGGCTTCGCCAGATGTGAGAATCCTGGCGCCTATTCCCGGACGGCGAGCTATTGGTGTGGAAGTGCCTAATATCGGCCGCCAAGCCGTGTTGGTCGGCGACATTCTCAGCTCGCAAGAGGCCGAAAAAGCCTCTCATCCACTAGATGTGGCTATCGGGCGTGATATCACCGGACGCTCTATTCTCATCAACTTGGCACGCATGCCACATCTGCTCATCGCTGGCTCTACGGGCTCGGGCAAATCGTCTTGTTTGAATGTGATGATCACTTCGTTGCTTATGCGCTCTACCCCTGATGAGCTGCGGATGATTCTGGTGGATCCGAAGATGGTGGAGATGCGCCAGTTCGAGCAAGTTCCGCATCTACTCACCGAGCCGGTGACCGACCCGAAGAAAGCCGCCAATGCTCTCAACTGGGCCGTCAAAGAGATGGATCGCCGCTACAGGTTGCTTTCCACTGCTGGCTTCCGTGACATCGCTGGCTATAACGAAGCTCAAGCTCAAGGTATGTTTGATGGCGAAGAGGAGTTCCCTTGTTTGCCGTTTATTTTGGTGGTGGTAGATGAGCTGTCAGACTTGATGATGGTTGCGCCCAGAGATGTGGAAGATGCTATCTGTCGCATCGCTCAAATGGCGAGGGCTGTGGGTATTCACCTTGTCATCGCCACGCAGCGACCTTCCACGAATGTAATCACCGGGGTCATCAAAGCTAACATCCCTGCCCGACTGGCTTTCTCGGTCTCAAGTCTTACCGACAGCCGTGTCATATTGGATCAAGGTGGTGCTGAGCGGCTCGTGGGACAAGGCGATATGTTACTGCTCGGCCCGTCGTCTAGCGCGCCTCGCCGTGTGCAAGGAGCCTGGGTATCAGAAGCTGAGGTGCAAAAAGTGGCAGGTGCCTGGCGGCGACAATCCAAAGGCACCGACTATGTAACAGGCATCAGTAGCGAAGACCTCACCGCTTCAGGCGGCAACAACTCTATGTCGCCTAACAGCGATGACGATGAGCTCTTGCAAGAGGCGATGGAAATAGTAGTGACGACTGGTCTTGGCTCTACTTCCATGCTGCAGCGTAAGCTTCGTGTCGGCTTCGCTCGAGCAGGTCGCCTGATGGACCTCCTAGAGCAAAAAGGCATTGTTGGCCCCTCCGAAGGCTCTAAAGCTCGAGAAGTCTATATGACCCCCGAAGAGCTATCTGCCAGCAACACGCCGACAACCCAGTCAGACTCTAAGCCAGCAACCCTTACCGACCCAGAAACCACTGAGACCAACCCAGCAACCCTTGAGACTATAGACCGCACCGCCGCCTAGCCCAGCGAGCTTTTCTTTTCTTACCAAACATTTAAATATCTCCCATAGCTAAGTCGGCGATAGGTTGAAGCTTACATGGCTTTTTCTAGGGCAGAGGCATATGAGGTAGGGGCATATGAGAGTGAGGGGCATCCTCAGCGGTGGTGGATTTTGGGGTTTTTGTGTTTGTCGTTGGTGTTGATTGTAGCGAGTGTGTCTTCGGTTAATGTGGCGTTGCCTAGTATTCAGAGAGATTTGGATGCTTCAGGGTCTGATCTTCAGTGGATAGTTGATTCTTACGCTTTGCTCTTCGCTTGCATGTTGCTGCCGCTCGGTGCTATTGGCGACCATTTGGGCAGGCGCAAAGTTCTCATTGCTGGGCTGTTGATTTTTGGTATAGCTACGGGCATCGCAGCGGCTGCTGAGGAGGCTTACCAAATCATCGTCATGCGGGCGATAATGGGCACAGCCGCAGCCCTCATCATGCCTGCCACGCTTTCTATCCTCACTGAGGTTTTCACCAAGCGCGAGCTTCCCAAAGCTATCGCAGTCTGGGCGGCCTTTGCGGGGGCAGGCGGCATGATCGGCCCCATCGGAGCGGGGCTGGTGCTGAAGTGGTTCTGGTGGGGCGGCGTGTTCGCTCTCACCATTCCGTTAGTGCTTGTGGGGCTGTTCGGAGCTATTTTCGTGGTGCCATCGTCTCGCAATGGCAACGGAGCGCACCCATTTGACCCGCTCGGCGCACTGCTGTCTATTGCCATCATCGGGGCTTTCGTCTTCGGCGTGATAGAAGGCCCCAACTACGGCTGGACAAACATGGCAATTCTTGGCATGTTCATCATCACCGCGCTAGCTGGCATTCTCTTTTATTTCTGGGAGAAAAAAGTGCCGCACCCTATGCTGGATCCGAACTATTTCCGAATCCGCCGCTTCAACTTGAGCGCGTTGGCGATGACAGTCATGTTTTTCGGGCTGTTCGGCTGGCTGTTTGTGCTCACGCAGTATTTCCAGTTCGCTCAAGGCCACAGCCCGCTCGATGCTGGTTTGCGCATGATGCCGTCTGCTGTGGTGATGTTGATTGTGGCTCCTCGAAGTGCTATTATCGCTGCCGCTTGGGGTACTCGCAAAATCGTGTCGCGAGGTTTGCTATTGGTGTCTCTCGGCATCGGAGGGCTGGCGTTTATCACTCCCGACACGCCCTATTGGATTGTGGTGATCTGTCTTGTAGTAGGGGCTTTAGGGGGTTCAATACTAATGCCGACAGTTACCGAGCGCATAGTAAGTTCGCTACCGCCTGAGAAAGCAGGGGTCGGCTCGGCCATGAACGACACCACCCGTGAAGTCGGCGGCTCCATCGGCATCGCCATAGTGGGGAGTTTGCTGGCAGTGGGGTATCGACGAGGGGTAGACGGCACAGTCAGCGAACTGACCGAAGGGTTAGGACAAGCAGGTGGATTTGTAGACAGCGCACGAGACTCTATCGGGCGGGCACTGGCTGTGTCGGGTGAACTTGCAAATCGTGGCTTGGTTGGCGAAGCAGGGCAACTTCGAGATGCTGCGATTGGTGCGTTTGACAGCGGCATGACGCTGGGCTTGGGGATAACAGCCGGTATCGTGTTTTTGACAAGTGTGATTATTTGGCTGTTTTACCCCGCCGATGAGCTTGAAATAGCCCCTAAAGCTGTTGCGGAGGGGGATGGCAGACCAAGATAGGCAGTAATGGCTGCTGGCATTATTTTATGTGTCGTCGGCTTGTCGGTGTTGGCATATGTCTCCGACAAGTTCGTGGAGGCCGCAGGTAGCATCGCCAAACACTACAGCATTTCGCCTGTCATAATAGGTGCTGTAATAGTTGGTTTCGGCACGAGCGCGCCCGAAATGGCAGTCTCTGGTGTAGCCGCAGCTAGTGGCGACAGCGACCTCGGCATTGGTAATGTCATCGGTTCAAATGTGGCGAATGTAACGCTGGTTTTGGGGGCAGCCGCTCTTTTTGCCCCTGTGCCTATCCGCCGAGCCTTGCTGAAGCGTGAACTCATTATTGCCATCGGCGCAGTCGGTCTGTTTGCTTTGCTGGTGCAGGGCGGGCTGCACTTCCTAGACGGGATCATTCTGTTAGGGGTGCTGGCGGGGTTGTTAGCTGGTCTATTCGGCACCGAATGGGACAAACTTTTTCGCCGGGGCCAACAAAGAGAGGCAGGTTCGCCCGATGTGCCTGTGCCAGCATCAGCTTCCCGGGGCAGTCTCCCACGCCGCGACATCTTCTGGCTAATCATTGGAATAGTAGGCACTATAGGCAGCGCGCAGCTACTAGTGGAAGGTGCACAACGCTTAGCCGAAGCCTTAGACCTAGGCTCAGGATTTGTCGGACTCACATTAGTGGCGGCAGGCACATCCCTTCCCGAGCTAGTTACAGCAGCTGCCGCTAGCCGCCGTGGTATGAACGAGCTGATAATAGGCAATATCTTGGGTAGCAACATCTTCAACAGTCTCGCAGTTGGTGGTTTGGTAGGAGTCATCGGAGCAACTGACCTCCAAGACGCCAAACTCGCAGGCGCAGCCACCGTTGTCATGGTTATTTGCATGCTGGTGATGACCCTGTTCGTTTTTACCAGAGGCAGAGTTTCTCGCATAGAGGGTGCTTTTCTCCTAGCAGCCTGGTTCGTAGCACTGCCTTTCACTCTGCCTTAAGAAGATTTTTTCTGGCTGCTGGGTTCTTTTGTCTTTCTGATTTTCTCTGATGACAGCAAGGTAATCTGAATGGTGATGGCTGAAAGCTTTTGGATAGAGACTTTGGGGTGCCCGAAAAATCAGGTCGACTCCGACAAAATCGCAGGTTCGTTGCTGTCAGACGGGATGAGACGGGCTGGCGAGGCGAAAGACGCCGACCTTGTGGTGGTAAATACCTGTGCGTTTGTGGAGTCGGCAAGAGAAGAGTCGGTGGATGTCATTTTGGGCCTGTCTGAACAGGTTAAGCAGGGTATGTCGGGTGAGCAGGGCATATCCGGTGGGCAGAGACTTGTGGTAACAGGCTGCATGGCCGAGCGATACGGGAGCGAATTGGCTGAAGCGTTGCCAGAAGTGGATGCGGTTATGGGCTTCGGGATACCTGTAAATATCAGTAAGGGCAATATCAAAAGAGACAGAGTGCCGAAGATGGACTTGCTCAATATGGCGAGACCGAAGTCGGAGTTGCCTTGGGCTTATGTGAAGATTGCCGAGGGTTGCGACCGCAGTTGCGGGTATTGCGCTATTCCACAGTTTCGCGGCCCTCAACGTTCGCGCTCGTCTGAGGTGATTTGCGATGAAGTTGAGTCGCTGCAGGTGCGTGAAGCGGTGCTCATAGCTCAGGATTTAGCAGCTTATGGACGAGATGCATCTGTGCGAAATAATACGCGAGAAGCTTTGCGAGATAGTGTGCGAAGCGGCAAGACAAGCTCAAGTCGCCCCATCATCTCGCTCATCAATGAGGTAGCCAAGCGGGTCGACTGGGTGCGACTGTTGTATCTCTATCCAGCTGATCTAACCGACGAATTAGTAGAAGCTATCCTCGCCACAGGTGTGCCGTATTTTGACCTTTCGCTTCAGCATGTCTCTCGCCCGTTGTTACGCCGCATGCGTCGCTGGGGTGACGGCGACCGATTCCTCAGTCGCATCCAGCACATCCGCCGCCAAGCACCAGATGCAGTATTTCGCTCTAACTTTATCGTGGGCTACCCTGGCGAAACCGAGGAAGACCAGGAGCAGCTTTTGGAATTCATAGATGCAGCCCAGCTGGATTGGTGTGCATTCTTTGCTTTCTCTTCCGAAGAAGGCACCTACGCTGCCGACCTTTCCAATCATGTGCCTGCTAGTCTCATCGCCGAAAGGCTTGCAGAGTTGCGGGAGGCGCAAGATGCTATAACCGAGTCGCATCGCCGTCAACTGCTAGGCGAGCATGTGCGAGTGCTTGTGGACGCGCCAGGTATCGCCCGAAGCCACAGAGAAGCTCCGGAGATAGACGGCATAATCCATGTGCCGGCTCACCTTCCAGTCGGTGAGTTTGCAGAAGTTGAGGTTATAGGCTCAGTTGGCCCCGATCTTGAAGCAAGATCTGTTGATGCTGGATCTGCTAGTGCCCAGTCTGTAAGTGTTCAGTCAGCCAAGGCGAGGCACGCTCATGGTTGAATCCCGCCCCCGCTGGAATTGGGCCAACATCCTCACGGTCAGTCGCTTCTTTCTTGCGCCTATAGTCTTCTGGTTGGTTCTGCGAGCCGAAAGCGATAAAGGGGCATCGTGGTGGCTCGTCATCACGGCAGCCGCTGTTGTTCTAAGCGACGCTTGGGATGGCAAACTCGCCCGCAAACACCAAAACGAAAGCAGGTTCGGCGCATTTCTAGACCCATTTGCCGACAAAGTAGTGGTGTTGGGGTGTGCGGCGTGTTTTGTTGCGGTCGGGCGGTATTGGTGGTTGCCGGTGGCACTTCTGTGGCTACGAGATGTGGGTATTAGTGTGCTGCGAGTGTTTTATGTGAGGCGAGGCGTGTCGGTGCCCGCCCGGTTGTCTGCCAAGTGGAAAGTTACATTGCAGGGTGCGGCCCTCATTGCTGCCGCTCTTCCGCCTCTGAAAACCTATGATGAGATGCATGTGATTTTGATTTGGGCTGCGGTGGCCATCACGCTCTATACGGGTGTGCTATATCTGAAAGATGGCTGGCCTTCGAGTGCAACAGCCTCAAATAAGGAGCGCAAACTCAAGTGACAGCAAACATGAACTGCGAAGTTGTAGCAGTAGGCACCGAGCTGCTGCTAGGTCAGATTGTAGACACCAACTCTTCTTGGATAGGCGAACGACTGGCTGAAGCAGGCATAGATTCGTTTCATCAGACCAAAGTCGGCGACAACTTCGACAGGATGTTCGCCGTCATCTCTCAAGCTATCGAGCGTAGTGATGCTGTGGTTGTTTGTGGCGGTCTCGGCCCCACCCACGATGACATCACCAGAGAAGTGCTAGCTGCCATTATGGGCACAGAGCTTGTAATCAACGAGGTTGTAGCTGAGCGCATTAGATCTATTTTCACCGACCGAGGAAGGGAAATGCCCGGTAACAATCTGCGCCAAGCCTTAGTGCCCGCTGGGTCGCATGTCAGCCCGATGATTCCCGGCACCGCGCCAGGTTTGTGTTGCCCTGTTGGGGAGAGTTCAGGGGAGAGTTCAAAAGTTGTCTATGCTGTGCCGGGCGTGCCGTGGGAGATGAAGGTGCTCATGGAGCAGTGGGTCATGCCCGACCTCGCCGAGCGAGCTGGCATCACGCAGGTCATCAAGAGCCGCACGTTGCACACCTGGGGCGATTCCGAGTCGGGTCTCGCCGAGAAGCTCGCGGGCGACATAGCTCGCCTAGACGAATCCGGTCACGCTACCATCGCTTTTCTAGCTAGTGTCCAAGACGGGCTGAAGGTGCGCATCACAGCTAAGGCCTCTTCTAGCGAAGCAGTAAGTCAGATTCTGGACGCCGAAGAACACATCATCAGGCAATCCATCACGCCCGGCTCGGTATTTGGCATAGACGGCGAGACGATGGAAGCAGCTGTGCTTAAGTTATGTCGCCAAAGAGGGGATACTTTAGTCACAGCCGAGTCGCTCACAGGTGGCATGGTTGCCGCAAAGCTAGCATCGGTGCCGGAGGCGAGCGATGTGTTCAAAGGCGGTATCGTTAGCTACGCCCCGGAGGTGAAGTTTAATCTGCTAGGTGTGCCTGAAGGCCCTGTAGTTTCGGTCGCTACAGCTGAGCAAATGGCACTGGGAGCTTGTGAAGTTCTAGGTGCTACCTGTGCGGTAGCTACCACAGGTGTGGCCGGCCCCGACCCGCTAGAAGGCCATCCTCCGGGTACTGTTTGTTTAGCAACAGCTGTCCGAGGCAAAGTGGAAAGTATGCAAGCTGAGCTTCCTTTCAGCCGAGAGCAAGTCCAGCAGTTCAGTACCCTGACCGTCCTCAACAACCTCCGCCACCGACTAATATAAATAGGCAATCAATCTGACAAAGGAGCCGTAAATGAAAACAAAACTTCCCTTTCGCTTTACGCCAAGGGTTTTTTCTGCTCTAGTTATCGTTCTTATTTCAGCTGTCGTTGTTAGTTGTTCTGATTCTAACTCGGCAGGCGATTCCGATTACGACTCCGACCAAGACGGCCTTATTGAAATTTTCAACCTTCACCAGCTCGATGCCATCCGTTATGACTTAAACGGCAACGGCGTGGCCGATGCGGGTAGAGGTAGCCCCGAAGAAGACATCTATGAAGCAGCCTTTCCTGATGCCGTGAGTGGCATGGGCTGTCCCAGCGAGGGTTGCTCAGGCTATGAGCTAGCTGCCGACTTGGATTTCAACAATACCAACAGCTACCGTGACGGCGCAGTTAATACCGATTGGACAACCGAAAGTGGTTGGGAACCCATCGGCGACCACAGCAATCCGTTTTTAGCCGACTTCGAGGGTGGCGGCTCTGGCACCGGCTCTGCCGATGGCACCGGCTTCTCTATCTCTAACCTATTCATTAACCGCGATGAACAGAACCTTGTTGGGCTTTTCGGCGAAATCACAGGTAAGGTCACCGGAGTGGTTTTGACCGATGCGGACGTTACTGGTTCTAATTCTGTGGGCATTCTGGTGGGTAGCAACCGAGGTGTGGTGCGTTCCAGCTTTGTTTCGGGCGAGTCTTCAGGATTGCGAGATATCGGCGGTTTGGTCGGCTCCAACTGGGATCTGTTGGTAGGTAGCCATGCAGATGCCGAGGTGTCTGGCCTTATTGTTATCGGCACTTTGGTGGGCACCAACGAAAATGTGATTGAAGACAGCACTGCCGCAGGCTCGGCAACTTCTCGGTCGCGAGTGGTAGGCGGTCTAGCTGGCATCAACAGAGGCACAATCAGATCCAGTTCATCTGAAAGCGATGTGATGAGTAGAGACTTGGCTGGCGGTTTAGTCGGTCTCAATCAAGGGCCAGTAACAGGAAGCTCTACCTCAGGTGATGTGGTGGCTAGAGACGAATATGCCGGCGGGTTGATCGCTGTCAACTATAGCGAGATCACCAATAGCTATAGCTCGTCATCGGTGACGGCAGGAGATAGGGCTGGGGGACTGGTGGGTAGCAACAAGATTTCAGGCACTATCAGCGCAAGCTATGCCACTGGTGAGGTGCTCGGCGAAAAAGGCTCAGGCGGTTTGGCAGGTCTGAATCTAGGTGACATTATTGGGAGTTACGCCACAGGGCATGTGGTCGGTAGTGAGCATGACTTAGGTGGCTTGGTGGGTAGCAACAGCGGTGCGATCAGCGTGAGCTATGCCACAGGTAATGTGGAAGGTTATCACCGTGTAGGAGGACTGGTAGGTTACACCGGTATCTCAAGCACGATCTCATCTAGTTACGCCACAGGTACAGTGGAGGGCGATTTTGAATCAGGTGGCTTATTGGGCTGGAACCGAGGCTTGGTTGAATTCACATATGCCACAGGACATGTAGATGCAGAAAGAGACGCCGGTGGCCTAGTTGGAGAAAACAACGGACTAATAAATTCCAGCTATTGGGATACAGAAACCTCAAGAATTTCCGAAGGCGTGGCCTACGGCCCCACCACAAACGTCGAAGGCAAAACCACCGCCGAACTCCAACAGCCCACAGGTTATAGCGGCATATACGCAGGCTGGGACAGAGATGGCGACTTCTGGGACTTCGGCACTGCCGGGGATTATCCCAAAGTAAAGTTTGATACCAACGCAGACGGCACAGCCACAATCGAAGAACTAGGGCAGTGATTCGGACGCCAACTTGCACCAGCAGAGGGGGAATTCAATATCAACTTGCCTAGATGCAGCAGATGCTCGTCTCAGTGGTGTAGAAAATTTAAAGACAAAGAGACGCTCAGGCATTCTGTGGTTGACCTATAGTTGCTACCTGCTACTATGCCTGATGTAGCTAAGGAAAGGCAAGCTAAAGCAAGATATGACCGAAACCCCTCAAATCAACGAAGGCCAGATTCTAAGTGGCCCTCTGTTCAACGAGCCCATGAGGGTGTTGACCGTCCGCAATAACGGTTCTGGGTTGGTAGAAGCAGGTCTAGTGGGTCAGCGTAGCAATGAATTTCGACAAGTCCCTCTAGAACCAGCCCAAATTGCCGTCCTTCAAATAACCGAACCCGGATTTTCCTACAAAGGCGACGGTAATCTCCTCCGTCTTGGACTCAATGCTCGCTCTCTAGGTATTGCGTACGAATTTGACCCTTATTTTGGACTTTCACTCTCCAGAGTCGACCCTCTCCCGCATCAGCT
Organism: uncultured Acidimicrobiales bacterium; assembly: GCA_958295755.1. Lineage (GTDB taxonomy): Bacteria > Actinomycetota > Acidimicrobiia > Acidimicrobiales > Hopanoidiivorantaceae > Hopanoidiivorans. Next base: position 456,417 of record OY282367.1, read on the forward strand.
AGAAGCTGTCTATGACTACCTTCTCAAACTCCCAAACGTCCGCTTTCTCCTAGCCGACGATGCTGGTGCAGGAAAAACCATTATGTCGGGTTTGCTCATCCGTGAGCTAAAGCTCAGAGGTCTCGTTGAGCGTGTCCTAGTAGTCTGTCCCGCCAATCTAGCTTTCCAGTGGCAACGTGAGATGAGTGAAAAATTCAACGAGAAGTTTATCATTTTAAATGGAAGTCAAATCCGCGACCAATTCGGTGTCAACCAATGGATGGATCAAAATCAAGTCATCACATCTTTGGATCTAGCCAAACGCACTGAGATTTTGCCTAGTCTCAAGCAAGTCCGATGGGATTTAGTGATAATTGACGAGGCCCACCGCATGTCAGCCCGCGACTCCGAACACAAAAGTCAGCGTTACAAGCTAGGTGAGATCCTCCGTGACAATTCCGACCATATTCTGCTCCTAACTGCCACGCCCCACAAGGGTGATCCTCTGAACTTCACTCTCTTTTTGCAGCTCCTTGATCATGATGTCTACGCCGATGTGAAATCCATAGAAGAAGCCATGGAGCGCAAACGTGCTCCTTTTTATCTCAGGCGCACTAAAGAAGCCATGGTCTATTTTCCAGAGCAGCAGGATGGCGAATGGGTTCAGAAACCGGTTTTCACGAAGCGCACTACCAAAACAGTAGGTTTCAAGATTGATGGCATGGAATCTGATCTTTATCGGGAAATGTCTCAATTTGTAAGAAACCAAAGTCGGCGAGCCAGGGATCTAGGCGACGATCGCAAAGCTCGTGCTGTCGGCTTCTTGATGTCTCTTTATCAAAGGCGACTGACATCTAGCACACGGGCCATTCGCAATTCTTTGGAAAATCGTGCTAATCGCCTAGAAGATGGATTGGCAAGAGCCCAAGTGCTCGTGAAGGAGGCCCCGCCCAATCTTCCCGACCTCGAAGATCTAGAAGAATGTGATGAAGCCGAACGCGAAAAGTTGGAGGAAATGTTGGAAGCTATGGTGCTCAGCGGTAATGAAAATGAAATCAAAGAGGAGGTTATTGATCTCAGAACTTTAGCAACCCAAGCCGTTGCTGTAGAAGAGGCCGGTGAGGAAGCCAAGCTTGTCGAACTTCGCAAAATACTTCAGCAAGAAGGATTTTTCGACAATCCCAATCAGCGTCTGCTGATATTCACTGAGTTCAGAGATACTCTGAGCTATCTGTTGGAGCGACTGGAATCATGGGGTTTTCGTGTCGGTTGTATCCACGGTGGCATGAAGCCTGGCTCTCGTGATGAGGTAGGCACCCGCCTCCACGCAGAGCAGCAGTTCAAAGACGGCGACATCCAGATTCTCGTAGCTACCGAAGCAGCAGGGGAAGGAATCAACCTGCAGTGTTGCAACATACTCTTCAACTACGACATCCCTTGGAACCCAAACCGCCTAGAACAGCGCATGGGACGCATCCATCGCTACGGACAGCCTCTCGACTGCCTCATCTTCAACTTTGTGGCAGTCAATACAATAGAGGGGCGTATGCTGCAACGTCTTCACGAAAAGCTTAAGGAGATACGCGACGCACTAGATGACGATGCAGTGTTCAATGTGGTCGGAGAAGTTTTGCCAGCAAGTCATGTGGATCGAGTGTTTCGTGATTTTTACGCTGGCAGCTTGGGTGAAGCCGACTTGGAAGAAAGGTTATTGAAGGATGTAGATGTGGAGCGATTCAGAGACATCTGCCAGACAGCTTTAGAGGGATTGGCCAGCAAAAATCTAAATATGAGTATGCTCATTGAACGCCGTGCTCGGGCCCAAGAACGTCGTGTGGTGCCTGAGACAGTTGCGCGCTTTATGAATGAGGCAGCCCAGAGTGCCAATATGCCACTTAATCCTGTGGAGCGATTACCGCATACCTTCAAGCCAGTCCGCACCCCGCAGGTTTTGAAGCAATATGAGAGGCAACCAGATTGGAAGCTCTCGGAGGTGTCTAATCGCTATCCAAGATTTTCTACCGATAGAAAAATCGCTGAAGAGCACAACTTAGAGTGGGTTACTCCAGGCCACCCGCTATTTGAAGCTCTGCGTCGCCATAGTGTGACATCTAGCGAAGCAGAATTTGCCAAAGGTGCTTGCTTTTATTCTCTGAATATTGAATCTCCGGCGAGGCTTGATTTCTACACAGCGAAGATTGTAGATGGCCTAGGAACAACAGTACATGAGCGGATATTCACTGTTGAAGTGAGAGACGGCGAAGAGCCACAGCTTCGCGAGCTTGACATTCTGGGTGATTTGACTCCATCCGATGCAGTTCAAGATATGGCGGTTGAAGACGTATTAGTGCCAATGGCAAGCAGTCCCGAAGTCTCGTCGTGGCTTCACGAAAACGTTCTGAAGCCTTTTTTGGATGAAGTGGATGTTGAACGAACAGAGGAGGTGAGCCGTATTTCCGAACATGTCAATTTCTCACTCACAGAGATTTTGGTGAGAATCGACCAAGAAATAGGGCAACTTAGCGAAGAAGTAGAAAAGGGCGTAGCTGGCGCGGAGGGACGTTTGTCGCAAGCCAACTCCCGTCACGAAGAAATGACCGCTAGGCGTGAGCGGCGCAAGCACGACCTTGAGCAACAGCAAGCTCTGACCATCCAGGGAGTAGAGCGTATAACCAGTGTCCTAGTGCTCCCACACCCCAAGCGTAATACTCCCGAAGTAAGCAACATGCGCCCCAACATGGAAACCGAGGCGATCTCAATGCGGGTAGTGATGGAACACGAGAAAGCTCAAGGCAGAGTAGTGGAAGATGTAAGCCTAAAGAATCTAGGCTACGATATCACCAGTATAGACCCCAAATCAGGCGACCTCCGCCTAATAGAAGTCAAAGGCATAGCAGCCGAAAGAGACGGTAACATATTCCTAACCCCCAATGAATACCGAGTAGCCCAAGACCGCAGCGACTGCTACTGGCTATATGTGGTGACCAACTGCGCGGCGGAGCCAAGACTGCTAGAGCCAATTTTGAATCCAGTGCAGTGTGAGTGGATTGGAGAAATGGATATTGCTTACTATCGGTTGACACTGGCGGAGCTTGCGTCTAATTTCAAGTATCTAGAACAGTAGGGCAAAGATCAAAATTCTTATGAAGCGTAGAACTCATTCAATCAGTCAGTCATCCCGCTTGGTGATATTTCTTCTATATATTGGCGGACTATTTGTTGCGTCATGGTTAGCGAGCGGGTCAATTATTCCCCCTCTGGGTACTGAAGGGTTTTGGTTCTACTCATCCTTGCCAGCACTTCTATTGGTGATTTTACTTGTAACGCCATTTTTTTCAAGGCCAGTTGATTCACTTTCTTTTGCTATAGCGGCGTTAATTGCTCTACTTGTTGCAGACATATGGTCAGCAGATGCTACTACAAGCCTTGATCGTATGATGTGGGTTATTGCACTTAGTTTTTCGATCTTCGTTGTGTTAATGTCTATGTTAAGCATTGTATTCTATGATCCCAATCGCGAACAGGGGTCACAACTTAGCAAAATATTCTATAAGACATTAAAAATATTTGGGTCGCCTGAATCAATATATACAGTCATATTTATTTTTGCACTAGTTGCTTTTCATCGTGACTCAACTCGTGAATTTATCGTTTTAGGAATAGTGTGGCTTTTTATTGTATTTGCTCTATTAGAAAAGCTTTGGAGGTATGTTGTCAGAATTGCCAAAATTCAGCCAAAAACAGAACAAACAACCTATATTGGCAAGATTGTAGCACATAAGTCTCCGAATATAATCTTGGTCAATGTCATTCCAGAGCAGGATGTCAAGTTTGGAGACTTGATTCTAGCTAGGAACGAACAAGGCAAACATGGAATTGCTATAGCACTTGACTATACAGGATATAATTTTGGGCGCTGGTTGAGGGCATATCATTTAGATTTTGATTTGAATAAAGATTATGCACATCTCAAAACTGCATCTGTGTTAGCAGGAAATGTCTACAGTATTATGTTGGAAGAAGTCGATGACAATATAAGAAGATGTATTGAAGATATGGAAAGTAGATTTATTGGCATAGTGTCTGCTGGAACCACAACTGAAGAATTGAAAATAGAGCTGGTTAGAAACGATACGAGCATTCAGCAAGGAAGTGTTTTGGAAGTAAGGTATGGCGGAGAAAATATAGACTATCAAGTTATTGACGGCATTACTCAAGAGGAAGTCTTGTACAAAAAAAACTCCTACGGATACATTTGTGCTACGGCAAGAAAAATAGGATATTGGAGTGAGGATAGTGAAAGATATAACTCTATTCCATGGTTACCACAACTTAATCAAGCAGTTATGCTCAAACCTGTTCAGGAGCAAAAGTTCAATGTTGATAATATTGGTCATTTGCATAATACAAATCATGGAGTAAGACTTGATTTGAACAAACTTATAACACATAACACTGCCATTCTCGGTGTTCTCGGTTCAGGTAAATCTCTATTATCAATTGAAATAGTTGAAAGAATAATAAAATTCGGTGTTAAAGTAATTTGCATTGATTCTACTCCCCAATACTCTGAGCAGCTTAGTGACTATTATGACAAAACTGAAGATGAGTTGTTAATTGAAGAAATTGAAGCTTTTGATTCATCAGCTAAAGAAAATTGTCAATCGAATCCCGAAGAGGGTGGAAGTATACAAAAGTTCCGTAAAAGTCTAGAGAATAGCTTTTCTAACTTTTTGTCAACTTCGAATAATAATATGTTAAGAATTATTGATCCTAGTATTTTTGAAGTTTGGAGACAAGATAGTAAAATATTTGATGGTAAAGCTGCTATGATCACTCTGTCTTCTTCTGAAGTCACTGATGAAATTACTTCTATTGTTCTTCAACTCTTGAAAGCTGAAAACATGACGGATGAGGCTAAGTGCTGTATTGTGTATGAAGAAGCACACTCATTGATACCAGAATGGAATTCAGCAGTTAATTTTGCGGATCAGCGTGCTGCTTTAGGTACGGCTAGGGCAGTTATGCAAGGAAGAAAGTTTGGTTTAGGTTGCATTATTGTTACACAGCGAACTGCTAATGTGGCTAAAAGTATTTTAAGTCAGTGCAATACGATATTTTGTTTGCGAGTTTTTGATAATACTGCTAAGGAGTATTTGGAAAATTATTTTGGAGGGGATTACGCATCCTCACTTTCCTCATTGGATGATCGACATGCTATTCTAAGTGGTTTGGCATCATCTTGTCAAGTACCAGTTCAAATTAAACTAAACGAACGTGATGACTTTATCGAAATGTTCCATTCAAATCAAATAGGTAGTGAGCAGTGATTCCAAAAGAGTGTAAACGGCTGGCGGAAGTAGATTTCCCAATTGCGGAAGTCTCACGGCAAGCAACACGGGAGAAGTCTCGTCCTAACTTACATCAATGGTGGGCAAGAAGGCCGTTAGCATCTTCACGGGGCATGTTAATTGGCTTGTTATTGCCTGATCCGTGCGAGGCTGATTGCCCACAAGAATTTAAAGAAAAAGCTCGAGCAATTCTTTTGGAAATGGACGGCAGACGCCAAGGCTGGACTGCTCTCGCCGCGACCGATAGGGGGTTGCGGCAGATTTTGATGGAGTTCATCGCAGATTTCGCTGACTGGGATAATTCTACTAGTGATACTTATATAAAAGCAGGGCGCGCATTAGTGAAGGCAGCTTATGATGATGACTCTCCATTGGTGGTTGATCCTTTTGCTGGCGGAGGTTCTATTCCTTTGGAAGCTCTACGACTTGGTTGTGAAACCTTTGCTAGTGACCTAAACCCTGTAGCATGTCTCATTCTAAAGGTTATGTTGGATGAGATACCCCGACATGGGCCAGATTTAGTAAAAGAGCTACGGAAAGCAAGAGGAGAAATTCATCAGAAAGCAAAAGAGGAGTTGTCAGATATATATCCCATTGACCCTGATGGTTCTATACCAGTTGCTTATCTCTGGGCTCGAACCGTGCGTTGTGAAGCTCCAGAGTGTGGGGCTGAGATTCCTTTGATGCGTTCCATGTGGCTTTGCAACAAGCCTAACCGCAAGTGGGCACTTCAATTAAATGCTACGAAACCAGACACGACTCCTCCCAGTATTGAATTCGAGATATTTCAGCCAGTAAGTGAAAAAGATGTTTCCAATGGCACTATAGCAAGGGCTAACGCTACTTGTCAGTGTTGTGGCATAGTACTCTCTCCTGAACGTGTTAGAACTCAACTTTTCGAACAAAGAGGTGGTGCGGATGTTATTTATGATGATGAAGGTAGAAGAATTGGTGGGGCACGATTGACGGCAGTTGTAACAATTAGCCCTGATATAAGAGGACGACGATATCGACTTGCTACAGAGGAAGATTATATTGCAATAAAAAGGTCTCAAGTTCTGCTTCAAGAAATTTTAGATCAGTGGAAAGATGAAGGATCAAATAAACTCTGTCCTGTTCCCGATGAACCGTTGCCACCAGTAGGAACTTTAGGTTTTCGTGTGCAACGTTATGGAATGTTGCAGTGGGGGGATTTATTTACAGCACGTCAGAAAGTTAGTCTTGTTGTGCTATGCCGTCTTATGCAAATATCAAATGAATCTGTTAAAAAGTTGTTATCAATAGCAATTGATAGAACAGCTGATGGTGGTGCATCAATTTCAAGATGGGTTCCTTCAGGGGAGATGATCGTGAATGTATTTGCTCGCCAAGCACTTCCGGTTGTATGGGACTTTGGAGAAGCAAACAATATCTCTGATGTGTCAAAAAGTTGGTTTAGCGCAATAGATACACTGTCTAAAGTAATCGAACTAGCAAGTTGGTTGAAGAATTCTGCTCAAACTCAACAGGCTGACGCAACTGATTCCCCTCTTCCTGATGGATGTGCTGATATCTGGTTTACTGATCCACCATACTACGATGCTATTCCATATTCCGATCTGTCTGATTTTTTCTTGGTATGGCTCAAACGAACTATGCCTGACCATCCAATGTTGCTAGATCCTTTTGACTCAAAAAATCCTTTGTCGCCAAAAGAGCGAGAGATCGTCCAAGACGAAACCAAAGAGTGTAATGGTCGGGTCAAGGATCGAAACTTTTTTGAAGGTGCCATGGGAGAAGCTCTTGCTGAGGGTCGCAGAGTCTTACGAGATGACGGAATCGGATCTGTCGTCTTTGCACATAAGACAACAGAAGGTTGGGAAGCTTTGTTGTTGGGAATGATCAATGGAGGTTGGAAAATCACAGCCTCATGGCCAATAGCTACCGAGATGGCATCACGTCTCCGTGCTCGTGATTCTGCTGCCCTAGCAACAAGTGTCCACCTCGTCTGTCGTCCGCGTCCTGAAGATGCGTCTGTTGGGGATTGGGCTGATGTGCTTCGTAAGTTGCCGAAGCGTGTAAGTGACTGGATGGAGCGGCTGCAGGGCGAAGGAATTCGAGGGGCTGATTTGGTCTTCGCCTGTGTCGGTCCAGCGTTGGAAATTTTCAGCAGATACAGCAGAGTAGAGACCGCCGAAGGGCGGGAAGTTAAGCTACCTGAATATTTGGAAAAGGTCTGGGAGGTTGTGGGGCGCACAGCTCTGGAACAGGTGCTCGGAACGGCTGAAGCGCGAGCCAGCAATGACGGGGGGGGGGGTCCTCGAAGAAGATTCTCGGCTTACTGCGCTTTTTCTTTGGACTTTGCAAAGTACAGGCAACGGCGACGCCGAGAACGAGGAGGAAGTTGCCAGGGCAACCGCTGGAGGATTCAGCCTTCCCTACGATGTAGTGCGCCGTTTCGCCCAGCCGATGGGCATCGACCTAGACGCTTGGACAGATCGCATCATAGAACAGAAGAAAGGCTTGGTGCGACTGCTACCCGTTAAAGAGCGGTCAAAAACTCTCTTCGGACAAGAAGGTGCCAGTGCTGCGGCCGACTGGATAAAAACCGACCCGATGGCTGGTCTGCAACAAGCTTTGTTCTCCGAAGCCGATGACGAGGGAACAAGAGCCAGACGAGCCAGAGGCAAAGGACTAGGCCCAGATGTCGAAATCCAAACCAGCAACCCCACCGCCTTAGACCGTCTCCACGCCGCCATGCTCCTGCAAGCAAGCGGCCACACCAATGCCCTCCGAGCCCTGATAGCCACTGAGCAAGACAGAGGCCCCGATTTCCTCCGCCTAGCCAACGCCCTGACAGCCCTTTACCCCAGAGGTAGCCAAGAAAAACGCCTACTGGATGCCATGCTGTTAGCCGTGCCGAGGTAGGGGAGCACCAGCCTAGGCATCGTCTTATAGTAGTCGCTATACTGATTGACTTACAGCCATCACCAAACACCACAACAAAAGGACAATGAAAAAAATCAACTCTATCTCAATCAAGGGCTTTCGCTCGCTAGCCGATGTGGAACTCACCGATCTGCCCAATGTGGTAGTTATGGTGGGAGCCAACGGCTCAGGTAAGTCCAACTTTCTGCGATTTTTTGAGATGCTTCAACGGATGATGGAATATGGTGAAATCGATCGTTTCGTTCAATTTTCTGGTGGTGCTGACGACCAGTTATTTGGAGGTGCTGAGGTGACACAGCAGATTGAAGCACAAGTTGCTTTTGACAACGACAAAGATTATTATGATTACCGCTTTTGCTTGGGATATGCAGAGCCAAATAATTTAGTATTTTCTGAGGAAGCATATAGATTCTGGCATAAGGATCAAGAGCCTTCTTTATTCAATTCGGGGATAAGTCATGAAGAACACGACCCCAGTCTTGAAGCAGCATGGCATCATTTTAAAGGGATTCATAATGACGCTAAAATCGTAAGATACAGATGTGATAATGATGGTTTCGGTGCAAAAAATGGAGAATCCTGTAGCCCCAAGTGTCTGGCAGGAAAAGAAATTGTCAATTTTTACAAAAATTGCTATATCTTTCATTTTTCTGACACATCTAACACTTCTGCAATGAAAATAAGCTGGGACATATACGACAGAGCTAAAATGAGGCCAGATGGAGGTAATCTTGCTACCATTTTGATGTCACTTGAACAGAATGACAAATTAAGATATGACTATATTTGTCGAAATATAAGGCGAATCTTACCCAATTTTGATACCTTTGACCTTGCTGAAGAACATGGAAAGGTAATTTTGCGTTGGAAAGCCATAAATTCAAATAAAATCTATGGAGCACATCTGGCTTCCGACGGTTCACTTCGCTTTTTTGCTCTAATAACTCTTTTGAATCTACCTGATGAAATGTTACCAGAAGTGATTTTTTTGAATGAGCCAGAGTTGGGTCTCCATCCAGCGGCAATAGCATTGTTAGGTGGAATGATTAGAGTATTATCATATAATAGACAAGTATTTATTGCTACTCAATCACCATTACTTGTTGATGCATTTAGTTTGGAAAATATTTTTTCTTTTGATTTGGAGAGTGGCAAGACTGAAATTAACAGATTTTCCGAAGAAGAATATATACATTGGCTTGAAGAGTACTCTACTGGAGAACTTTGGGATAAGAATTTAATTGGAGGGTATCCGTGATTCGACTCGGAATAGCAGTGGAGGGGAAAACAGAAATTGAATTTATAAATTCGGTGTTCACTGAACACTTTCTTGGGCTAGGCATTGCTACTTTTGCTGTGCCAGTTGGTAGGCAAATTAGCCATAATTCAGTTGGTGGAAACATCAGCATTCCCAGGTTAAGTCACCAAATGTCATTATTGTATTGGAATAGCGAATTTGTTTCATCCTTTGTTGATTATTACGGATTTGTTCGTAAGAGAAAAATGAATGTTGATGAATTAGAAAAGCAGTTAAAAAAGGAAGTTGGAAAAAGAATAAAACATAAATGGGATTCCAGAAAAGTTATTCCATATATTCAAAGACATGAATTTGAATGTCTCTTATTTTCTGATGTTTCCAAATTCAATTCCATAGAAAAATTTTCTAGCTATGACACAGCACCTCTACATGAAGTTAGAAATAGCTTCAAAACTCCTGAAGACATAAATGATAGCGAAATGACTGCTCCAAGCAAGAGATTAAAACGTCTGGTTAATGGCTTTGATAAGAATGTTGATGGACCTGAAATTGCTAAACAAATTGGAATAGAAAAAATGCGCTCAGAGTGTCCTAGATTTAACAGTTGGATAGAGACTTTAGAAGCTTTAGTAAGTTCTACCTGAGCTACGCAGTTCTACTTGAATTACACAATCGACAAGTCCAAGCATATAAGGAGATAGATAATGGTGGCTTTTGATCCGTGGTATAAAGTTGTAGAACTTCGAGAGGAGGTTCGCGAGGGGCGGTCGTTCAGTCCTGACGAGTTCGCCATTGCCTTGGAGCAAGTAGTGGCAGGCACAGCCCCGAATGACTACCGCGACCCTGCTCAATTCTTTTCACGCACTTGTTTTACCAGTGCGCTGACCAAACATATCGGCATGGTGCTTCGCAGGTTGGAGGGCAAGACGACCGACACAGCTCCAGTGCTATCGCTCATCACCCAGTTCGGCGGAGGCAAGACTCACACACTCACCGCCTTATATCATCTAGCCAGCACGGGCAGGGCGACAGAGAAGTTTTCTGGCGTGGAGAAACTTCTGAGTGATGCCAAGGTGAGCGAAGTTCCGTCGGCTCGGGTCGGTGTGTTTGTGGGCAACGCTTGGGATCCCTCCGAAGGGCGTGAGACCCCTTGGATAGATCTTGCCCGCCAGCTCGCAGGCGATAAGGGAGTGGAAATGTTGGGGGATGCGGCAAAGTCAGCACCGCCAGGCACGGAAGCTTTGACCAACTTGTTCGCAGAAGCAGAAGCCCCTGTGCTCTTACTCTTTGACGAAGTGCTCAATTTCATGAACCGTCATCGCAACATGGCAGAGCCGTTCTATGCTTTCGTTCAAAACCTCACTGTGGCTGTCACCAACACCACTCGGTCTTCCGCAGTCATCAGTTTGCCCCGAAGTCAAGTGGAGATGACCGACTGGGATCAGCAATGGCAAGACCGTCTCACCAAAGTTGTTCGCCGTGTAGCAAAAGACCTGCTCGCCAATGATGAGGCTGAAATAAGCGAAGTCGTAAGGCGGCGGCTCTTTGAAGAGACAGGCAACGAGCGTCATATCAAGAAGGTGTCCAGAGCTTACGCCGACTGGTGTTTTGACCGCAGGGCACAGCTACCACCAGAATGGACGGCCGTTGACACCGCCAAGACCGAGACCAAAGCAAAGGAATTTCTGCGGAGCAGGTTTGAGGCTTGCTATCCGTTCCACCCGTCAACTCTTTCTGTCTTCCAGCGCAAATGGCAAGCTCTTGTGCAGTTCCAGCAGACTAGAGGGGCTTTGGCGATGCTGGCGCAGTGGATATCTTGGGCTGCAACCGACCAATTCCAGAAGGCTCGGTCCGAACCGCTAATCACTTTAGGGTCGGCACCTTTAAATATTCCTGAGTTTCGGTCTCTTCTGTTGGCTCAGTTAGGCGAGGCACGTCTTCAGGCTGCCATTGAGGCAGACTTGGCTAGTCCCATGTCTCATGCCGTGGCTCTTGATGTCGACACCAAGGGGCCGCTGAAAGACATTCACCAGCGGGTGGGTGCCACCATATTGTTTGAATCGTCAGGCGGACAGATTGACAAGGTAGCCCGTCTCCCAGAGTTGCGCTTTGCTTTGGGCGAACCCGAAATTGACACAACCACGATAGACAACATCGCGACAGCCTTAGAAAACGCAGGCTTTTTCATCCGCAAAATCGGCACAGATGGTTTCAGCATCCACCATCAACCCACGCTGAAGAAAGTCGTCAATGATCGCCGAGCCTCGTTAGACGAAGAAACCGAAATCAAACCAGCAGTGAAAGAGTTGGTGAAGGGAGAGTTCAGGGCGAAGGCAAGTCTACCTGTTGTGTGTTTCCCAGAAGACAGCAGTGCGGTGCAGGATTTGCCGAAGCTGACGCTTGTGGTGATAGACCCAGAGTTGGAATGGGGAGACAGCGGCGAGATGTCTAGCCGCATCGCCGATTGGACGAAACAACGGGGTGATTCACCAAGGTTGTATCCGGGTTCACTGGTGTGGTGTGGAAAGAAAGCAGGACGAAGTCTGCACGAAAAAGTTGAGACTTGGCTGGCTTGGAGGCGAGTGTTAGGGGAAGTCATTGATGGCACGCTTGGCCCTGCTGAATATGACTCAAGAAATCGCGCTGAGGTCAATGCTAAGGTTTCAGAAGCAGAGGAAGCGGCTAAAGACGAAGTGTGGGCCAGCTACCGCTTCGTGATGTTGATAGACAAGGAAGACAGCGAAGAGACTTTGGGACTGAGGCGAATAGATCTAGGGGCTGGGCATTCCAGTGCCAAAGAGACGCTTTGTGGCAGGATTATCTCGGCTCTGAAGTCGGAAGGTCTGCTGTCGGAAAGCGTGGCTGCTGGCTACATCGACCGTCACTGGCCAGAAGCACTAGTGAATTCTGGGGCATGGCCGCTCACAGGCTTGCGACAAAGCTTCCAGAACGGCTCGTTGACACGGTTGATGGATATCGACACGGTGCTGCGAGAAAAAATCACCGACTTCGTAGTTAGTGGCGAGTTCGGCTTGGCTTCTGGGCAGCATTCAGACGGAACCTACGACAGGATATGGTTTCAAGAGCCGATATCAAGTGAGGAAGTTGCCTTTGAGTCGGGTGTATTTTTGCTACGAAAAAACAGGGCAAAGGAGCTGTGCGAAACTGGGGCAGCAAGTGGGCCTGGGGTAGCAGGCGACCTTGGGGTAGCAGGCGAGGGTGGCGTAGCTCCGGCGTCCATGGAAGCTGAAGGCATGTTTGCCGCCACAATGCCCAGCGCAATGTCTGACACATCTTTATCCTCATCCACCGACCCATCCGCAAGCGATCAGCCCGAAGGCGAGGCTGAGCAAACCACCATCCGCCTTAGCGGAGAGATACCACAAGAAGTCTGGAACCGCCTAGGCCACAAACTCCTCCCCAAACTAAACAGCGGCAAAGAACTCCACATAGGAGTCGACTTCACAGCAACCATAGACGCCAGAAACTATCAAACCCTGGTTCGCGAGCTAGAACAAATCCTCACCGACCTAGGATTGTCGGAAAAAGTTCGGATTATTAGCTAGAGCTTTGGCGGCATCGTAGTGCCAGTCGGTTTTCTTGGCGATGTCGTGCTTGTAGATTTCGCAGTTGGGGGCTTCGGGTGGGGTCTTGGAGTTGTGGAAGATGATGCGGTGAGTCGAGCAGCTATCGGTGAGTTCGAGGAAGAGGGGCACATAGGCTTTGCTCCCTAGGAAGACTATGGGGCCTGCTGGGTTGCTGTCTGATTTGGGTGGATCGATTGTTGGTGCAGGACTCTTTGGGGCATTGCCCCCGCTGGAGTTTGACTGAGCAGTGTTGGTTGGAGCGATCGGTAACATAGCGAAGTCGTTATAGGGGTCGTCTTTACGGCGGCGTTTGTATTTGTCGGGGCCTGTGGCGTTGGGGCTGAGAGTGATGTCGTAGTTGGGGATCATGAAGTCTGACCTAACCAGCCCCCAGCCAGCCGAGAAGATGTAGAGGTTCTTCGGGCCGAAGGTGTCGGCTAGTAGTTGGTATGTCTTGTTCTTGTAAAGCTGCCAAGCTGGGAGCAAACCGAGCGGGTTGGCGATTGGACTGGAAGACAGGTTTGTTGCTGAAGTGGGGGAGCCGTCAACTAGTTTCAAGGGGTCGGTAGTGCGAGATAGATCTACATTGCTGTCGTCTGAGTTCCCATGAAGATGCTGCCTCAGCGGAATGTCTGCCACATCTGGATTGTGCTGTCGGTTGTATATCACAAGCTCTTCTCGCCAGGTGCGATCAGTGTCGGCAATGTCGTCAGGTCGGGCACAGACAAAGCCAGCTCGAGCAGGCGCAAACTCAGGCTGAGCCACAAACTCCACAGGCTGCCCGTCCATAGTCCGCATATACCCAGCCTCTGCCCGCTTCGTCTTGGCGCACTGCATCACTACAATCATTTGGTGTACCTCCAGTGGTATCTTCGGGTGGTCAGGTTCGCTTAAGGTAGGAGAGGATAATAGCTCAGGCTACGGGGGATTCAGGCAGACGAGGATTGAGGTTGTGGGCGACCTTGGGGCAACAGGTGAGAGCGGCGTAGCTCAAGCCTCCGTCCTCGTCGTGTTGGCGCACTGCATCACTCGTGGTATATTCGTCTTTGGTGCGGCAATACTATACTTGCCACTAGAATGTGGTTAGTGGTGAAAATTTGAAAGGAGGTGCCACAATGGATAAGGTTAGATTAAAAGACTTTCGATGCTTCCATGAAGAGCAGACAGCTCGCTTGGCACCCCTTACCCTGCTTGTGGGAGAAAACAGCACAGGTAAGACCTCCTTCATGGCTATGATTCGAGCACTTTGGAACTTTGCCTTTGAGTATCATACTCCTGACTTCAAAGATGATCCTTATGATCTTGGCAGTTTTGATGAAATTGCCCATTTTCGTGGGGGACGGGGAGGGCGCGCCACTTCCTTTAGTGCAGGGTTCTATTTTACTCCACAAAATGGAAGAAATACCAAGAGAATTGGTAGCCCTTATTGGTTTGATATTGAGTTTGAAAAAAAGGGTGCAATTCCAGTGCCAACCAAAAGGTGCCTATTAGATACCGACAAAAAATTTAGTCTAGAATATCACATTGAAAATGAATCAGGAAAACTGTACCTTAAAACAGAAAATGGAAGGTGGGTTTTTGACGAAGATTTTCCTGCTTTATTTGATGATATCGATCTAGTGGTTCCTTTTGGTTTTATTTTGAGTAATGCTCTTAGAGTTAGTCGAACTCGTGACAAAATTGAGAAAAATCGTCCGACCTTAATAGGAATTAATGGCTCTGGGCAACCAAATGAAGACGAATGGAAGTCAGCGGAGAGAATCTTTGACTCGTATCGGTATTCTAGCTTCCCCGCAGAGTATATGTATGCTAGTGCACCAGTGCGCTCAAAACCTAAGCGAACATATGATCCTTCTCGCCCCACAAGGGATTCAGAAGGTGATTATGTTCCTATGTACCTTGCCAGCATGAATTTTCAAAAAGAAGATGAATGGAAACAACTTAAGAAAGATTTAGAAAGTTTTGGACAAGAAGCTGGGCTATTTGCAGAAATATCACTCAAACGTTTTGGAAAAACAATGAGTGAACCATTTCAGTTGCAAGTGGGTAAGTTTGGAAAAAGAGCTAGAGGTCCTAAACATAACTTGATTGATGTGGGATATGGCATTAGTCAAGCACTACCTATTATTACAGAATTATTTCGCAAGGATGGCCCATCAACGCTCCTACTTCAACAACCTGAAGTGCATCTTCATCCAAGTGCCCAAGCTGCTCTGGGTAGCCAATTTTGTCGAATAGCTGGCAGGGGCCGTCAAGTTATTGTTGAAACTCATAGTGATCATCTCATTGATAGGGTGCGCATGGATATACGAGATTCCTCTACAGAGTTAAAGCCGGAAGATGTTTCAATTCTATATTTTGAACGAAATGATCTGGATGTAAAAATTCATTCTTTAGAGATAGATAAAGACGGAAATATATTGAATGCTCCCCGTGGCTACAGACAGTTTTTTATGGATGAAGTTAATAGATCATATGGATTGACCTGAAATGTGTGCTATAGTAGATAACAATATAGTTGCCGAAGTTTTCGGCGATGAGAATAGTCGCCCAGAGGCAGGTCAGCAATTCCGGAAGAAAATTGACTCAGGCAAGATCATCTTGGCACTAGGTGGAAAACTTCGATCTGAAATAGAGCATAAGCAATTTCGTCGCTACTGGACAGAAGCCACAAAGGCTGGCAAGGTAATCAATAGCAATGATGATGAAGTTCAAGACCTTACCGATGAAATCAAAGATACCAAATCGTGCAAGTCTAATGATGAACATATTATTGCTTTGGCTCAAATTAGCGGAGCTAGATTATTATATACTAATGATGAAGCTTTGCAGACAGATTTTCAGGAGTATAATTTTGTAAGCGGTCCGGGAGGAAAAATATATACAACTAAAATTAGAAGAGATTATTCAAATGCCCACAAACGGCTACTAAGAGATGATACTCTCGAAAATTTGTGTAGGCATTAATGATTAATGATCGCCGTAAATGATTTGCTTGACTGTGCTGTCTTCTTGAACTAAATCTTTGGCACATTGATAATGCCAATTTGTCTTCTGAGGAGTTGAAAATTTATAAATTTCACATTTTGGTGCTGATGGCGGTTGCTTAGAATTGTGGAATACTATTCGTCGCGCTTTGATTTCATTCGTGAGTTCACAGAAGAGTGGCACATACTTCAATCCGCCAAGAAAGATGACAGGTCCTGAAATCTCATTTGGAAGCATGGCGAAGTCTTGATACACGTCTTTTGGGGATCTTCGTTGATACCTTTCTGAAGATTTAGAGTTGAAGGCGATATCATAGTAAGGAATTAGAAAACTAGATTTGATCAAACCCCAGCCAGCTGAGAGAATATAGAAATTCTCTGGATCCAAGTGATCTGTAAGTATTCTGTAGGCGGGCTTGTTGTAAAACTGATTGGCTGGAAGCAAGTTTAGGGGGTTATAACTGGGATCAGCATTATGGCTAAGGTTGTAGTCTTCTACTTCATCGCGCCATGTCCTTTGTGCATCGGTGGCACTGTTGGTATCGATGGCTTCATCGGGTCGAGCATAGACGATATTTGGCTTTGGTGGAGCACCGCTCGGGTGAGCGACGAACACCACAGGCTGCCCGTCTATAGTCCGCATATACCCAGCCTCCGCCCGCTTCGTCTTGGCGCACTGCATCACTACAATCATTTGGCATACCTCCAGTGGTATCTGGTTCGCTTAGGTTCGCTCAGGCTGGGGAGGATAATAGCTCAGGCTAAGGAGGATTGAGGTTGGGGAGGATAATATAGGGTGCCCCAGTCGATGTCTTCGGGCCTAGACATCATGATATTGATGAAGATCGGAACAAGGAAATAGAGGATAGCTGCTCCGTCCCTGACGGCATCTCGGTTCATAGAGCCGTTCCATGTTGCGCCACCGTGGACGAGTTGGTTGCGAAGGGTGTAGAGACGACTGAACAGAACTGACAGTACTGTCTTTGTGTCTTCTCTCGCTAAGGCACTATTGACCATGCGCTTGTCTCGGTTGAACCACTTCTCCCAATCTTCAAAGCCAGGCGCATTATTGGCATGTTGCCAGAAAGGGTGGAATAGATATTCGTAGGTCAGAAGCAGGCGGATAGGGCCTTTGAATTTATCCCAGATGGCGTTATAGATCATGCCCAGCCTGTCAAGCCTGAGAAGTTTATCAAAATACGCCTCGAACTCTGTGCGCTCCTTGACGTCTCTGCTTCCTATCTCTGAGGCGTAGGCAGAGTTGAATGCTATCCACAGAAAAATAAAGGCTGCATCTGGATCGCCGTCATTAGGGTTGTTGGGGTCATACTCCATTTCAGCGCGTCTGACCCAGCTGATGGCACGATATGTGCGTAGGGCTAGTGGCGTAAACGGGCCGTCATCATGACTCCATAGCGAGTTGTGCATTTCTGTCAAGCTCACAGAAGACAACACCTTGTTAGATACTCTTGTCATGGGATGGCCTTTCTCGCAGAGTTGGGAATTTAGTCTCTTTTGCATGTTTTACTTGACTCATCCAGTATATAGTTGTTACGAAGAATAGCGGTTATGCTATAATCTGGTAACAATGAGGCATACAATGGACAACCTACCAGCAGCTCTCGAGCGAGCTCGTGAGCGAGCACATTATTCACAAGAAGAAGCGGCATCTGCCCTAGGTGTGAGCCGTGCCATGATTTCGTACTGGGAGTCTGGCAAGAGAAATCCTAACGACCGCCAGCTCGGTGCTCTCGCCAGCATATATGGAATTGAACTGATCGATCTGCTCTCAGGTCGGGATACCGAGTCTGTTGGGGCAGACCTTGCGGGTATGATGCTTCGCAGCGGTAGAGATATAGACATAGAGGCTCATCATGGGATCCGAGAGTTTGATAAGTTCCTCAGTCGTTATGTTGAGCTAGCTGGATTTCTCGGAGAGTCGCTCAACGGGCTTTCTCAGAGTCCGTATATTTCAAGAAGCGATTTTACGAAGCGAGAGGATGCTCGCCGAAAGGCTGAAGAAGTACGGGCGCATCTTCGTCTGGGTGTCGGGCCAATTTTGGATGTGGACGCTATATGTGAGAGGCTGGGGATTACGCTATATCGCTCTCCGATGGGCTTTGATTTGGGAAGGGTGCCTTCTGGCGCATTTTTGCATCATCCTGAAGTCGGCTTCTCTATCCTTGTCAATCTCGATATGACGCCTGGTCGTCGCAGGTTCACCGTGGCTCACGAGTTGGCTCACGCATTGTTCCATAGCGACAAGAATCGCTTTGTGATCTCACAGGGCAGAGGTCTGATGGAACGCTTTGCCGATGATTTTGCTGCCGAGTTTCTTATGCCGGCAGAAGGCGTCCGTCGGTTTATGGAAGACATTGGTCTGCCATCTAAGATTGAGGAAGCTGCCGAAGCCATCCACATACAGCGGTATTTCAATGTTTCTTGGGCAATGGCATTGGTTCAGTTGCGCCGCATTGGGGTGATGACAAACGAGACCTTCCGAACGCTGAGACACGAAGTGAGACCGGTGATATTAGCCAGTTCTTTGGGATACACTATTGGCCCTGAAGAGTGCGAACAAACTCCAAGTCTTTGGCGCACTAATAGGTTTCCGAGGTCGTTTCTTCGTATGTTGCGCAAGGCAGTGAAGGAGGATGTGATGTCGATTCCGTCTGCTGCTTCGTTTGCGGGGCTTACGATACCTGACATTACTGAGATTTTGGAAGAGGGGACTCATGTGGCGGATCAAGCTGAGCATGGCTCAGATGAACAGATGCCACCGTTTAGCTTTGCTTTGGATACCAGCACATTGATGAAGCTCTCACGGCTGGGGAAAATTCCTAAGCCAGAAACTGAATTCAGAGAGTTTGAGGTAACAGGTGTCTTTTGAGGGAGAACATATAACCGACACTTCGTTTCTGCTCTACTTTTTATTGGCTGACTCATTTGATCTGCTGGGGAATTTGCTTGGTAGCCCTGTTCAAGTACCCATAGATGTCTATGACCCTGAAGATATTCAAACGCAAGAGGAAAGTGCTCCTCCCGAAGATTTACTCTCAGAGATGAGAGGAGCAATTAAGTACTATGAGCACGAGGCAGAACAAGGAGGCTCGACCGAAGATCTGAGGCGACTTCTTCAAATCGATACTCTTTACAAAAATGGCATTATTCGTCCTATCGAGATGAGCCAGGCAGAGCGATTTGTGGCTAGTCAGCTAAGAAGTGTCAGAGAAGCTGGCCAATACGGAATCAAGGCAGTCCTCGGGGCAGGCGAGGCAGCGTGTGTGGCAATCGCAAATAACCGAGGTTGGGTTATCGCAACCGATGACACTGACGCGCTTAAGGTGATGGATTTTCTCCACGGTGGTCGCACATATCGCTATGAGCGAATCCGGAAGCTACTTATAAGGGCGGCAGATGATGGGTTCATAACAATGTCCAAAGCAAACATACTTCACGAGATCATGACGACAAAGGGCTTTTGGGACAGGGAGCTTCCGTTTCCTGAGACTGTATGAGCATGTAATCCTTGTCTCGCGCAGCGTGGTTGTCTAGCGGTTTCAGCCTTAGATGTCGGTAAGAATTGGGTAAAATTATAGGTGCTGTGGGGGTGGGTTGGGGGATGGTCATCACACCACCTTTGTATGATTGCTGGTATGAAGATACGATTCGCTACTTTCGTCTTGGGTGCTCTGTTGCTCGCTGCTTGCGGTGGTGGTAACAGCTCTGACGGCAGTGCAGGCACTATTGCTCCAGTATCTCAAAGCTCAGTTGTGCCGACTAGTTCGGTTGCTCCGACTAGCTCGGTTGTGCCAACAGCCTTGCCCGCAACTTTGGAAAGCACCGAGCCACCCTCTGAGAGTTCGGTGCCAACCAGTAGCACTTCGTCAGAGACATCTCTACCAGCTTCGGGGTCGAGCGATCCCACACCTTCTTCCGTGTCGGAGTCTGATTCCGAGACCAGCCAGCCCACGGTCGACCTCACAGCTCTCTATAAAGACGAGATCGATGAGATGATCAGGGTAACCGAGCGGATTCGTGGGTTGAAGTTTCTCACGCCTCCCAAAGTCATTTTGTTGGATCAAGAGAGTTTCACCGAAAGAATGTCCGGCGGATCGGATGAGGAATTCTTTGAAGACATTGAAGCTGAGGAAGCTATGTATAAATTGCTTGGGCTGATAGAGCCGGATGCTTCACTCAGGCAGATATATACCGGAAGGTCCGGTTCTGGCGTGAGGGGCTTCTATGACTCCGCAGAGGAAGAGGTGGTTGTGCCGATACGGGGAACTGGTATCGGCATCGATGAACGCTTGACACTTGTCCATGAACTCACGCATGTTCTGACCGACCAACATTTCAATTATGCAGAAAAATCAAATGAATTAGTGAGAAACAACGACACCGAAGGAATTTTTGCTTTATCAGCCATGATAGAAGGCGATGCCGTAGAGGTGCAGAAACGGTACTTTGATGAAGAAGTGACCGAGGAGGAGCTAGCACAGCTTAATGAACCCCAGCCTGCGCCAAGCAATCCTCCTGATGCGTCAAATACTGATGCACCAAGTGAGAGATCAGACTCAGGTGGACTCTCAGGCAACTTTAGAATTCCACAGTTCCTAGGCGACCAATTTTCGTTTCCATATGGATACGGGAGCAATTTCCTGCGCTCTCTGGTCGGCCGAGATGCAACAGATATAGATCCGCTGAACGATGAAGATTTTCAGAAGATAAATCAGGCTTATTTAAACCCGCCTGTCTCAACTGAGCAAATCTACTTTTCAAAGAAATATCCCTTGGATACGCCCTTGGATGTAGATCATCGAATAGCCGATCTACCCGACTATGAGCTGGTGGAAACGAACACATGGGGTGCTTCTAGCTTGGCAACGATGTTTGATCAAGTGCTGAACTATCGATTTCCAGATTCGTCTATCCCAGCAGAGGAGCTAACTCCTACTGCCATTTTGTTATTGTCTCCCAACAGACCTGCTGTGAAAGGCTGGGGAGGCGACCGTTATTCTCTGTGGTTCAACGGTAGCGATGTGGCGTTTGTGATGACTTACCGCGGCGATGAAGCCTCAGATGCCGAGGAGCTGTCGGAGGCACTGCAAAAGTATATTTCTACGGGTATGAATGTTGGCGAGGCTGAAGTCTCTGGCGATACTGTTACATGGAGCAGCACAGAAGATGGCGAAGATTTTGCCTGGCTGTCGGTTGAGGGCGACACTTTGAGGTTCGTGGCTACCTCAGACCCAGCAGTTGGCGCAAAGCTAGTTGCCTTCTATGAAGCTGCTTGAGTTGCGTTGTTTTCGCCTAGAAGTTGCGTTGTTTTCGCCCAGTAAGAATTGGGTAAAATTCAGGTGCTGTGGGGGCGATTTGAGTAATGGTCATCATAACCCCTTTGTATGATTGCTGATATGAAGACACGATTAGCTACTTTCATCTTTGCTACTTTCGCCTTGATTGCTCTGTTGCTCGCTGCCTGCGGTGGTGGTAACAGCTCTGGCAGTGCAGGCACTATTGCTCCTTTATCTCAAAGCTCTGTTGCGCCGACTAACTCGGTTGCGCCAACAGCCTTGCCCACAAGTTCGGAAAGCACCGAGCCACCCTCAGAGAGTTCGGTGCCAACTTCGTCAGTGCCATCACAACCCGAGTCAAGCGATCCCACAGACGGTTCTGCTTCAGAGGCTGATTCCACTTCCGAGACCAGCCAACCCACGGCCGACCTAACAGCCCTCTATAAAGACGAGGTAGATGATCTGATCAGCGAAACTGAGCAGATTCGTGGGTTGAAGTTCCTCACGCCTCCCAAAGTCATTTTGTTGGATAGAGAGAGTTTCACCGAAAGGGTGGTTAGTGGACTGGATGCTGTATTCTTTGAAGACGTCGAAGCTGAGGATGCTATGTATAAATTGCTTGGGTTGATGAAGCCGGATGCTTCACTCAGGCAGATATTTACCGAAATATTCAGTTCTGGCGTGACGGGTTACTATGACTCCGAAGAGAAAGAGTTGGTTGTGCCGATACGGGGAGATGCGGAAACTGGCATTGGGCTAGACGAACGCATGGCACTTGTCCATGAACTCACGCATGCTCTTACTGACCAGCATTTCAATTTTGAAGAGAAATCAAACGAATTAGAGGACAACAATGACACCGATGGAATTTTTGCTTTATCAGCTGTAATAGAAGGCGATGCAGTAGAGACAGAGAAACGCTACTTTGCCGAAGTGCTGACAGACGAGGAACGAGCTAAACTTACCGGACCTCAATCTGCTATAAGCAATGCTCCTGATGCGCCAAATACCGAGGCACCGAACGGGAACTCAGACTCAGGCGACTCTGAAATTCCACAGTTCCTAGGCGACCAATTTTCGTTTCCATATGGATACGGGAGCATTTTTTTGCGCACTCTGGTTGGCAGAGATGCTACAGATTTAAATCCGCTGAACGATGAAGATTTTCAGAAGATAAATCAGGCTTATTTAAACCCGCCTGTCTCAACTGAGCAAGTCTACTTCCCAAAGAAATACTCCTTGGAGACGCCCTTGGATGTGGATCATCCCGTAGCCGATCTACCCGACTATGAGCTGGTGGAAACGAACACATGGGGTGCTTCTACTTTGGCAACGATGTTTGATCAAGTGTTGGACTATGAATGGCCAGAATCGTTTGCCACAGCAAAGGAGTTAACTCAGGCGGACTTTTTGTTGGTGTCTCCGGGCAGACCTGCTGTGGAAGGCTGGGGAGGCGACCGTTATTCTCTGTGGTTCAACGGTAGCGATACGGCGTTTGTGATGACTTACCGCGGCGATGAAGCCTCAGATGCTAAAGAACTATCGGAGGCACTGCAAAAGTATATTTCTACGGGTATGAATGTCGGCGAGCCTGAAGTCTCTGGCGATACTGTTACATGGAGCAGCACAGAAGATGGCGAAGATTTTGCCTGGCTGTCAGTTGAGGGCGACACTCTGAGGTTCGTGGCTGCCTCAGACCCAGCAGTTGGCGCAAAGCTAGTTGCCTTCTATGAAGCTGCTTGAGCTGCGCTGTTTTCGTCTTGCTGGAAATACTAAACAGGGTGCTGTTGTCTAGTCCAGTCAATGGCTGTCTTAGGCGAATTCGTCTTCTTCCTCAGTGTCGTCAAGGTCTGGCTCGGCAGGTATGTAATCTTCGGCATTCAGATCTTTGATTCTGGGAGCGAAGACGCGATAATAAGCTTCTAATTCCTGGAATTGCCATTCAAGCAGTTCTGGCCAAGTGTCTTTGTTTTTGAGGTCGCAGTTTTCTTTCGTGGTTCCAAGATAGCGATAGTTGACTCCTGGCTTTTGATCCCATATAAGGGTCTTGCCCATTTCATTCTCTATCGCTTCTTTGTCTTTGAGGAGAAGAGCGAGATGAGCTTGGGCATCGGCACCTGAGAGCTCCAGCCCTGCTGAGATCAGGTTCTTTTTAATAGAATAATTTGCCATTAAAATGAAATTAGATTTTCCTATTGAGAAACTTTGCCAATGTTGAGTGAGCGGTTTTCTAGGACGAACATTGCCTTGTCTTTGTTGCATGAGTTTTTGTAGTTCTCCCCAGTAATCAACTTGTAGTTGCTTGTAGGGTGTAAGTTCTACATTTAATTGCTGTCTTGCTCTTTTGGAAGTCGCAGTCCAATCATTTGGTTTAGAGACGATATTGAATTTCGGTGCCATAGGAGAGTCGCCTATTCGCCAAAGTTCAACCTCAATTCCAAAAAACCTGATTATATCATCGGTAATCTCGTTAAGCCAATCAAGTGCCTTGCGATGCTCATCAATGAACTGCCTAGCAATCCAGACGATAGTAACGGCATCTAGCCCAGCCGCATAGGTCATCAGTTGTCCGAGGTGTGTGTGGTCAGTGCGATTAAGCTGATTCTCAATCAAGATCCAATGGTCATCAGTTGAAGCTGTGTCCAGGCACAAGATGTCGGCTCGGAAAGGCCCAACTTGCTTTTCTTGAGCTTCAACTTCCAAGTCGATGCTGATTGCTTCGCCAAGCAAAGCGATATTGTCTTCGCTAGCTAGCCACGGCGTGAAATCCCCGTCTTCGGTCTCCCACGCTTCACGGAGATCGACTCTCTCAAGTCGTCCCATCGGTTCACTTGCAGATGCCACAGTTACTTCTTCCATTTTGTCTTCTCATTGCCAGCCGCTACCGCCGCCAATCTCCGACGTTCCACAAGCTGGTGTCCCAGGCGTTTTCTCGTATCCCATTTAGGGAGTCCAAATGGGCAGAGACATTACCCCGATTCACCAAGGGGATCACATAGTAGTTCTGGATGAGGATGTCGTTTAGTTGCTTTATCAGTTCTTCACGGCGGACGGGATCGGTAGTGGTAGATAGCTCGTCGTAGGTTGCTTCGTAGTTTTCATCGCAGATACGGGCTACGTTGTTGCCGCCCCAGGCGTCTTCACTGGAGGGGATATTCTCGCACGAGGCTAGCGACAAGGAACTTTGCGGATCAACAGCGGTGCTGTTGGCATACATTTCTACATCGGCAAAAAATCGCTTGAACGAAGCCCCCGCAGCCTGCAACGGCTCGCCGCCGAAGAACACGCTACCTTCCCAGTCGAGCAGCTCGGTCTCAATGCCGATCTCTCGCCACCAGCCTCTGATCAGATTTTGGGTTAGTTGGCGGATGTCGTTTGTGGATGTCTGAAAGGTGATTCTCAGAGGCATGCCGTTGTATTCACGGATGCCGTCGCCGTCGGTGTCTGTCACGCCGTTGTCATCAAGTAGTTTGTTGGCACCGGCGATGTCTTGGGTAAGGCAACTGTTATTGGCATCCGACACGAATCTAGGTGGTGTCGCCACGAGATTGCAGGTGGGGCGGCCTGCGAAGCCGTAGAACTGGTCGGAAATTTCCTGTCGGTCGATAGCCATCGACATTGCCTGGGGTATCACTTTATTCGTGAATAGCGGATGTGGATTGGTGCCGCCGAGCCATTCGGAACGGTCTTCACCGAGGGTTTCGCTGGGGTTGGTTTGGTTCACCATTATGCGCTCCACACGACTGGCGAAAGAGTTAGCGAGACTACCCTTCCGCTCGCCGTCTGCGCCACCGCCTTCCAACCCGCTCAAGGTCTGTGGGTCAACCTGCAGATTCCAGGCATAGTCGATCTCACCGTCTATCAACACCGAGATAGCAGCCTCTTCGGCTGAGCCTCCGCCTGTCATCACGATGCGGTCAAAGTATGGGCGGCTGCCGTGATAATGCGGGTTGCGCTCATATTCTGCGCTGATTTGCCCATCTTCGGCATTCGGTGTGAGGCTTGTGATGCGATAAGGGCCGGTGCCTAGCGGCATGAAGTTTTCACTTTGGCAGGTTTGAGCATTGATGCCCATGCAATCGGCGAACTGGGCGCGACTGAGGATGCTCGAGTCGGTTGTTACGAACGGGGTGTAAGGATATGACTCTGGCTGGGTGAAAGTGATGACGACTGTGCGATCATCGGGGGCGGTGACCGATGCGATGTTGGAAAACTTATCGATGTTGGAACAGCCAGTGTCGGGAGTAATGCAGTATTCGTAGGTGAAGACGACATCATCGGCGGTCATCTTAGAGCCGTCTGACCATTTGAGATCGTCTTTCAGCTGCCAGGTGATGCTGGTGAGGTCGGCTGAGACGCCTCCGTTGGCGAGAGTTGGGATTTCAGTGGCCAACTTGGGGACGAGGATGCCGTCAGGGTCATAGTTGGCAAGCGGCTCAAGAGTGATAGCGGCTGCGTTGGTGTCTTTGGTGGCGTCGCTCAGATAAGTATTAAGTAAAGACGGCGACTGCCAATAGCGCATGGTGAGAACTCGCTCTTCAGCATCGGAGCAAGAGACGAGGAGGACAGCCAGGAGGGTAACGGCGAGGGTTGCTAGAGTTATGGCGCGGTAGGTGCGTTTGCCGAGATGGTGTCTGGGAGTGCCTTTGCTGATCTGATTGTTAGTGAGAAGGTTAGGGTTGCCCTGTCGGTCGCTGCTGTGAGAGTGACTGAGCAGGTTGTTGTATTTTTTGAATTTAGACATGAAGTCAAGTTTATAGCAGGTGCGAGCATCCTATGGCAGGCGCGAGTTAGAGAGAGGCAGATTTGGCAATCCACCCCGGTGGTGTTCGCGGGGTGGATTTACGCCAGGTTGCTAGTTCGCCAGGTTGCTAGTTCATCAGGTGAGAATTTCTATTTCGCCGTTGCTCTCGCAGATATCTGGTCACATGGTAATAGCCATTCCAGAGATTTTTCGAGAATTCAGGCGAAGTCAGTGTCATAGACTGTATACGCTGACTGAATTCCGAGGCAACTTGTTCGCTAGCCACAGAAAGGCAAGTTTCAAATGAGACTTCACGCCCCTGTGCCTCCAACTCGTTGCTCAAGTGAGTAGCAGCATTTGCTATGTGCGACAACTTGTCAGACAGCCAAAGCGGACTCTGTTCGTCAATGGTTGGGCGGTTAGCGAACTCCTCATCTGGGTTGATGCTCTCGTGAGGGTTGCTAGTCTCGCGGGGGTTGATGGTCTCGCGAGGGTTGCTAGCCTCGCGGTGGTTGGTGGTTTTGCGGGAGTTGGTGGTCTCGCGGTGGTTGACGGTTTCGCGGGAGTTGGTGGTCTCGCGGTGGTTGACGGTTTCGCGGGGATTGGTGGTCTCGCGGTGGTTGGTGGTCTCGCGGTGGTTGACGGTCTCGTAGGATTCTTTCATTGATATTCCTTTCTGTAGCAGGTTGATTTAGGTTGTTCAGAGCCGCGACAACACATAATGAGCGAGAACACTCTTTGACGGCCGGTTGCTCGATGCGGTTTGGATAGCAAACAGCAGAGCAGATGCCATCTATAGCCTGAAGCAGACACCGGTGGCCAAAGTCGTGCTAGCACGCACTTATAGTTGTCCATTGACTCTTTGGGCTCTGTCTTACAAGGTGTGATTTTCTGCCGCTCTCAGGTCAGCAGTAATATGATGATAGTTCACCTGCTACAGACAAGCACCTATATTCATTATACACCCAAACCCCCAAAATAACAACCTGCCAGCAAAAGCAATTCCCGAGTTATGCCTATATGTGGTAGCTATAAATTCATAAAGAAGTCGTTATTGACTTCAACATCTAGAACTATGCGTTCCTCCACACGAACACCGATACGGTATTCTACAAGTAAATCGCAGAGTTCATTGCCGCTAATTAGATTCACTGGAGGTGCCCCATCTCGATTGGCCTCTGCGATGGCTCCACTTGTAAAAGTACCTGTGGTGATGAGAAGACCCTTGTCACCTCGCCCTACCATTGATCCACGGAAATCTCTGACAGTGCTAGCCGACACGCTTCCATTTGCACGCTTGCACTGGAAGTATGTTGGAAAGCTCACTAGCGATACTTTGTATATCCCGACACCATCGATTCCACCATCTCCTGGCCTTCCTGTGACTTCTACATTATCAAAACCAGCCTCTCTTAGAATACGCTGCGCCAGTCGCTCAAAGGCATCTGGTGACATTTTCTTAAGTGCTGAGAGTAGATTCTCTTTCCAAATATCTTCGTCGTTTTCGATATCTTCTCCTAGCATTTTATTCTTAGGTTTGCTAAATTTTTCATATGTACCCATGTCCTCCTTCATTTTTTTCTCTGCTTCAGATCTAGGAATACTTAGGTATTCATTGCCTTTTTGAGTAATAGACCATACTCCACGCTTGCTATTTTCTGCCGCACCTATGTTTTTCAATTCTGTCAATGCCCATCCAATTCTGTGATGGACTTTGGATTCTCCACCAGATTCTGCTGAATGCTTAATGGAAAGTTGTTCTTCGGTTAATTCAAAAACTTGTGGTACAGCCTCTAGGATTTCCGATCTCGTGGCGGAACCGCCATGATCTCTGATCACTTCGAGAGTAGGATACTTGAGTTCCTTAATCTGTGGCAATTTGATTTCAGTCATTATCTCATCTCCCTAAAGTCGTTGTTGATCTAATTCTAGGTCAGGAATATATTAGTCAATCCAGTAATTTAGTATACTACATGCCTTGTTATTCACTTACTTCGTCGCAGCCAGTTTCATCCAGTCTCAGGGAAGCAGAGTTCATGCAGTAACGTTCGCCGGTGGGTTTGGAGCCGTAGGAGAAGACAGGGAGGGCTAGTGACCCGTGGTCAATTTGGTCGAGGATGCTTGAGATTTGCATATTCATACTCCAGTTATAAATTCTTAAAGAAATCGCGGTTTATTTCAACTCTTATAACTGTGCGTTTCTCCACACCGAGACTATATTCTAGTAGTAAATCACAAAGCTCTTCACCATCAATCAGATCGATAGGGGGAGTCCCATCTCTTTTGGATTCTATCTTGGCATCAAGGGTAAAATCTGCTGTAGTGATGAAGAGGCCTCTATCACCTCGTCCAGACATTGCCCCTCTAAAATCTCTGATATCTTTGGAGGAGACATTACTCTTATGCCTTTTGCATTGGAAATAGATTGGGAAGCTCACAAGTGATATTTTGTAGGTTCCATAACCATCTATTCCTCCATCTTTAGTTTGCGGGGTAACTTCAACATTTTGAAATCCTGCCTCTAGGAGTAGACGAGCTGCCAAATGCTCAAAGACTGTAGGATCCATATTATTTAGAGTTTTCAGTAGGTCGATCTTCCAGCTTTCTTCTTCAAAACTATCTTCTTCATCAGCATCTATATATTCAACATCCTGTTCTTTCTTTAATTTCTGTTGCGAAGACCAATGTGCAGAAGCCATTTGCTTAATCAGTTGGATAGCTTCTGATTCTGGCATTGCAAGATATTTTTTTCCTTCTTCTGTAATTGACCACACTCCTCGTTCGCTATTGGCTGCAGCCCCGCTTGCCTTTAAACTACTGCGAGCCCAAGCTATACTGTTCAGCACTTTAGAGCCGCCTGGTATTCTGCTGCCTTCAGGGAATGTAACAGCAAGTTGCTCGTCGGTGATACCTGCTATATCAATAACGACCTCTTCCAGTTGTGATATTTTTGACGATCCTCCAAGCTTCTCTAGAGCTTTAAGTGTGGGAATATATAGCATGTCACGATTTGGGAGATTATTGTCTTTCATGATTGTCATCCTTGCATACTGTGTTGGGATCGGAGTTATTGTTCAAATCTTGACTTGGTGTAGTTGGGGATTTGGCTTGGGGGGAGGTGGTCGGTGGAAGCTCCCATGCGAACATAAAATCTTTCTTCATTGTCTTCCTTGAGATAGACAGGTGTATGTGATGGGTCGCATACAACTTTCATAATGCGATTTTCTTGAAAGTCTTCAAAATAAATGTGTATCATTGTCATGGTCTGGGCCATCATTCTACTCTTTACGAGATTTACAAGGTGCAGGTTCATTCTGTCTTCTGATGAGAATCCGTCAGTTTGGATACCAACAGATGAACCGTCGTCTGCCACGCCAATAAGCAATGTTCCGCCTTTAGTATTCAAAAAACCAGCTATAGTTTTGAGAACTGCATTTTCTATTCTTTTATCGTTTTCACCTGTGTGAAGATTGGTTCTAAGAGTAGATTTGAACTCCACAGTTTCAGTTTCTCCGCCGGTGATAAGATCTTGCACACCTGACACAACAGAAGACATAACAGAAGATGTCGTCAATATCTCATCAATAATGTATTGCATAAAATCTCTAGTACTGGTAAAGAAGCGGTATCCGTAGCTTCCTGCTACTATAAGTATTTCGATATTTTCATCAATCAACAAAGCAACAGGTTCGCTGAGTTCAGATTGCACACCTTCGGGCCAAGCTAAATCGAACATAGCAAGTGACTCACCGTCTATTGGATGAACTAGTTCGTATCCCATGATGCCAGGTTGAAGTCCTTGCTCTTTGATCCATTCGTTAATTTCAACAAGTATAGCTTCTTCTTCATCGTCCTTGATGCTAGCTGGTCTACTAGATGCTGATGTTGCCTGGGGAACTGATATTGTCTCCCGTTCATCTATTTCAGAAGCATCTATTTCAGAAGAAATATCAGTATGGTCAGTAAGCAAGCTATTCAGTATTTCATTTGTGGCATTTGCCAATAGTTCCTTACGGGCCTCAAGAAAATCAGCATATCTGTCAACCTCCCACAAACTTGGGTCTGACGGAATCCATTGGGATTCCAATGCGCCTGGGTGTCTGCTCTCAATTTCCAAGAAGTAGTCAGATGGCAATCTATTACTGATTGATGCATTTGCTTCTCTTGTCAAAAAGCAAAAATTGGCTAAAGCATTGACTTCTTGTTTGCTATATCCAGCTTCGTACAACTGAGATTTTGGAAAGATATGATGCAGTTCAAGTTCTGACATTTTTCCAAGTTGATGTTTTTTTAGTTGTAGTCCGCTATGGAAATCTCTAGCTTGCCCCATTCTCGTGATCATATACAACAAAGAATAAAAGCGAGATCCTTTACCCCATCCGTGAAAGTGTTGAGATTCCAGGGTTAGCGTTCCCCGTCCTAGGCGAACTGTTTCGATTAGTCTGTCAATAGTATCGCCAGGGTGTTTAGTTTCATTAATCGCTTTAAGGTCTTCATCTAGTCTGGTTACGGCAGAGCTTGAATAACGTCCCCACATTCCTGTAAGGACATACCAATACAACAGTTTGTCTTGCTGTTCAGTTGAAATATTACCCTGGTTCTTATCAAGAAAGGCAGCAAGAATTGCTATTGCAGGCTTAGAGAATAAGACTTGATCATGGTCAAAACCTATCCTACTGCTGATAATATTCAAGGCTTTGTCGATATGTTTTTCTGACCTTTGAAGTCCGTCTTTAAATGTATCTGGATCCATATCATGAAGATGCTGAAATCTGGCTTCACCTGTAGTGATAGTATTTATTACACGAAGGAGCCAGTCGAGTTCAAAATTATAACCTATTTCGTCCCATTTTGCCAGCCTTAGTTGCATCTCTTCACGAGCGTCTGACCATCTCACACATATATTTGCTAGAGCTAGATCTCCAAGTGTGAGTTTCGTGCCGCCACTATTCACTTGATTAAAAATATCTACGACGATTTCTCCAGTTTTGTCGTCGCCTGTAACGAATTCGACATGCAGCTCGCGGTTGGATATGTCTAACAGGGTAAGCAGTCTCCCCAGGTATCCTGATGTATTGAAGCCTTGAGTATTGAGATCGTCAATGAGTGGCTCTACACCCTGTGTGCCTTTGAGAAATAGATTAGTCACATTTATCCATTTGGGGTCATCTTTCATTCTTACAGGTTGGAGGAATTCAAAAGTCTCGTTTTCTATATGAAACATGAGATCTGTGAATGCCGCAGCGTTCCCATCGAAGAAATCTGGCTCGTGACCGCGCATGACTCCATAAAGCGAGGTCATGCGCTGTTGGCCGTCTAGAAGGAGTTGAAGCGGAGCTACGGTAGCTGGAATGCTACCCCTTGTGGGAGTATTAGACGGAGCAGTTTCCCATATCAAGAGTGATCCAACCGGGTATCCCTTATATAGAGATGTAAATAACTCCCTTACCTGCTTTCCACTCCAGACATAGCCTCGCTGGAAGACTGGAAGAGAGATGGATCCGCTGTCAATCCTGTCTAAAAAAGTTGAAATTTTTGGCATGAGATGTGGCTCCTTTCTTCGTCACAGCAATCTGAATTTAGCCGCTCATTCCGTTCTCGTCACCGCTAGCCTCTTCCAGTCTCAGGGAGGCGGAGTTCATGCAGTAGCGTTCGCCGGTGGGTTTGGGGCCGTCGGGGAAGACATGACCTAGGTGAGCACCGCAGTTAGCACAGACTGCTTCGGTGCGGACCATGCCGTGGCTGGAGTCGGAGTGGCGAGCGACTTTGCCGTCTGCGATCTCTTCCCAGAAGCTGGGCCAGCCTGTGCCAGAGTCGTATTTTGTGTCGCTGGAGAATAGTTTCTCGTCGCACACGATGCAGTGGTAGGTGCCATCGGTGTGGCAATCCCAATACTCGCCGCTGAATGCCCGCTCGGTGCCGGCGTTCTGGGTTACTTCGTATTGCTGCGGGGTGAGCCGCTCTCTCAGGTCGGAAGGTTGGTCGCTGCTCATGATGGTTCTCCTGGGTGGGTTGGGAGTGGGATTGGAAGTCGTCTTGAAATTGGCTGTCGCGTTTCGGCGTTTTGTCAACACTTAATACTTTAGGATCTTGCCACTCGCCCTGCCACGAAACTTTCCTATAAAAACAAAAAATGCGAACAAATGTTCTAATATGGTATGATAGAGATGTATGACGAGAGACTGTTGAGACAGACCGTTGAGAGAGACCGCTGAGACCCTACAGAACGCAATGCCTGTCACACCCCCTCTGTAATATCACAAGTATCCCCAATTACACATCCAGAAAGGATAAGAATATGACACAGACAACAACACAGAAAGTAGCACGGGCAGCAACACAAGCAACAGACCCGAGCGCAACCGACAAGAACGCGGGAATCGCCAGAGACATCGCCAGAGACGCAGTCAAAGTCGCAACGCCCGCACCGAAAGGAGAAGCTATGACAGAGCATCAAAACGGTAGCAGTGCCAGCACTCAAGCCAGCAGTAGCCATACAGCCGACAGGAGGTCTGGGCGAGGTGGTAGAGGTCAAATGGGCGGAGGTAGGAGGGGCGGAAGCACTGCCGAAAACGAGGTCGTGCGGCGAGACAGAGCCGAGCGCGATAAGACACTCGACATGACGCTCCAGCAGATACAGAAACGGCACGGTCTCGGCTCCATCATGAAGATGAGCGAGCGGACGACCATGCGGATGGAGTCGATTCCCACAGGGGCACTGGCTCTCGATATCGCACTTGGCATTGGAGGGGTACCACGAGGACGAGTGACTGAGATATACGGTCCTGAGTCTTCGGGGAAGACAACTTTGGCACTCCATGTCGTGGCCGAGGCGCAGAAAGCGGGCGGGATATGTGCTTTTATTGATGCTGAGCACGCTTTAGACCCTGTCTATGCGGCTGCTATCGGCGTGGATATCGACAACCTGCTGATCTCACAGCCCGACACAGGCGAGCAGGCGTTGGACATCGCCGACCAGCTCATTCGCTCAGGTGCGATTGATGTGATTGTGGTCGATTCGGTTGCTGCTTTGACACCACGGGCTGAGTTAGAAGGTGAGATGGGTGACTCTCATGTGGGGTTGCAGGCACGGCTAATGTCGCAGGCTATGCGCAAACTCACTGCCAACTTGAATAAATCACGCACGACTTGTGTGTTCATCAACCAGCTGCGCGAGAAAGTTGGCGTGATGTTCGGCTCACCCGAGACAACGCCTGGCGGTCGGGCACTGAAGTTTTATTCTTCGGTGCGCTTGGACATTCGCCGCATAGAAGCCATCAAGAACGGCACCGATATGGTCGGCAACCGCACACGTGTGAAGGTGGCTAAGAACAAGTGCGCCCCGCCGTTCCGCTTGGCTGAGTTCGACATCATGTATTCCCAAGGCATCAGCTTGGAAGGCTCGCTTCTGGATATCGGCGTGGAACACGACGTGGTCAACAAGTCTGGAGCTTGGTACACCTTTGAAGGCGAGAAGCTGGGGCAGGGACGAGAGAATGCCAAGCTGCATTTACAAGAGAACCCTGAACTTGCTGCTGTTATCAAGGAACAGATCATGGAGATCGTGTTCCCGAAACTAGGAGGCGAGGAAGAAGCAGACGAAGCAGGCGAATTAGAAGACAATACTGTTCTGCAAAATAGTAAAGGAATCAGGGAAGGATAGATCGAGTGACGGATATGGAAGTAAGGGTCTCGTCTCGGAGCGAGCGAGATGAGTTCCTTGACGCTCTGAGAGGCAACGGTCGTTATCGCTATAGCCGTTACAACGGACTTCCTCTTCGCTATGCGGGTGGTAAGAGTTTGGCAGTTGGATATGTGCTGGAGCATCTGCCTGCGGAGATAACTCGAATGATGTCGCCATTCATTGGTGGTGGTTCAGTTGAGATTGCGTGTGCCAAAGAGTTAGGTATATCAGTGCAGGGCTACGACATTTTCAACATCCTTACCAACTATTGGAAAGTGCAGTTGCGATCCCCGATCAAGCTGGCCGACCGCATAGAACACTGGTCTCCAAGCAAACGAACCTATACGGATGTTAAAGAGCGACTGAAGGGTCATTGGACAGGGGAGCAGCTGATTGAGGACCGAGTAGAGTTAGCAGCCCACTATTGGTTCAATCACAATTTGAGTTACGGCCCTGGTTTTTTGGGTTGGATGTCAGGTATCTACGAAGACTTGGAACGGTTTTATCGACTGGTGGACAAAGTGCGTGGATTCAGATGTCCTAATCTCAAAGTGGAACAGGGATCATTCGAACAAACCATCCCTCACCATTCAGGAGACTTCCTCTATTGCGACCCGCCTTATTATCTTGATGGAGATAGCCGTATGTTCCGAGGCATCTACCCACAGCGAAATTTTCCAGTTCACCACAAAGGCTTTGCCCACGACACTCTCCGAGATCTACTGCACGAGCACAAGGGCGGATTCATCTTGTCATACAACGACTGTGAAATGATTCGCGACTGGTATGCGGACTACCAGATAGTTGAAGTTGAATGGCAATATACTCTCGGGCAGGGCGAGACTCGAATAGGCAAGAACAGGATAGAAAACGGCACTCACCACCATGTCAAGAAATCCCATGAGCTTCTGATTTTGGATGTGTAATGCCTCGGCGCAGAGCGATGAGTTCAGCCCATGCGAGCGAAGTCAAAACAGCAGGGCATAAGAATGAGGTAGATTTTGCGACTCTGATTGGTGGAAATGTGCAACAAGGGTCGCACACTGACAAGAAAGATGTGATAGACCGTCAACACCGATCTCATTCGGTAAAAGCTGGCACATGGTGGCAGATATTCCTTTATGGCAGGGAGAGACTACGGACTGACGCTATCTTTCAGGGCTTGGGGCAGGTGGCAGATATTATGATTGATTGTCTTGACGCCTTTCCGACTGATAGATCCGACTATCTGCGAGACAAAGTTTCAGCAAAGCAGAGGTTGCAGCCTAAGATGCGTCGTCTCTTGGCAGAAATGCAGGATCCGAAGATTTTCAGGGCATTCTTGGATAAAGCTTTGTTTGACGGTGGCAGTGCCCAGTATTTGAGCGTTTTTCCTGGCCCTGCGAAAACCTTAATCGCGAATAAACACTTTCACATCTTCAATAAGGACGATGTGGTTGATGCCTTGATTAGTGATGTAACGCTCCAAAACTCAAAGGCGAGGAGAAGTGGAGAAATGGATGACCTGAAAGTGACCTTGCGTTCTGCGCTTCTCAATCGGAATATCGGAGAGATAGAAGTTCGAACAGACAGCGACATTCATTATCGAGAGATGAAGTTCCGCGTTAATGCCAAATCAGTCATGCTGATATTGACTAACGAAATCAGAGAGTCTTTTTTGCTCCACCCACAACTGACGACATACGGTCGCGCAGTGAGGACGTTGCGACTTCCTTAGTAATAAAGTTCTTGGTAATCTCTTTAGGAACGGTGTTTGGTGGCAGGATTGGAATGCTATTTGGAGGGATGGGGGTGAGTAGAGAGCGGGTGAGGGGAATCGAACCCCCGCCATCAGCTTGGGAAGCTGAGGTTCTGCCATTGAACTACACCCGCGGGTGCTATTAATGCTAGTGGGTAGGGAGTGGTGATAGCGTTTCGGGGGTTGAATGGTGGATATGCCTGATAGTGACGGGGCGTCTCCTAGGGATAGGGTAGGGTTGCCTGAGGTTGAATGGTGGCTAGTCTGATAGGAATCTAAATAAAAAAGGAGCAATCATGTTAAGCCAGAAAACAATTGTTATAACAGGACTGACTGGACAGGTCGGCAAGCCTGTTGCGGAGGCATTGGCTACTGACAATGAGGTTATTGGTCTCGCTCGCTTTTCTAACTCTGAGTTGCGTGAAGAGCTAGAGGCAGCAGGAGTGAACTGCGTGGTGGGCGACCTTGGGGGAGGGGAGTTTGCTGATGTGCCTAGCGACCCCGACTATGTGCTGCATTTCGCTGTTGCTAAAACAATGAGTTTTGAAGATGACTTGCGTGCCAACTCTGAAGGCACAGGCCTGTTGATGGATCACTGCAAGCAAGCCAAGGCGTTCCTGCACTGCTCTTCAACTGCGGTGTATCAACCCAACGGCCGTCACGAGTTCGCAGAATCCGACCCGCTTGGCGACAACCACAGAGTGCCAGTTATGGAAGCATTCATGCCGACTTACAGTATCTGCAAGATAGCCAGCGAAAGCACCGCAAGGCTCATGGCTCGCACACTTAACCTTCCTACAGTCATCGCCCGCCTCAATGTGCCATATGGACACAGCGGAGGCTGGCCCCTTATGCACCTAGAGATGATCCTCGCAGACCAACCCGTATATGTTCACTCCGACGGCCCGTGTGTCTACAATCCCATCCATGACGACGACATCTTGCGCCAAATTCCAACACTGCTGTCAATAGCAGATGTGCCAGCAGTCACTCTGAACTGGGCTGGCAAGGACCCAGCCAGCATAGAAGAATGGAGCGAATACCTCGGCGAGCTAGTCGGCAAGGAAGTCAAATTTGAACGCTCGCCTGATTTGCTAGAAAGTGTTACCACCAATAATGACCTCATGCACTCTCTGATAGGCGAAACCCAGATCCACTGGAAAGACGGAATGCGCCAAATGGTGGAGCACTACCACCCTGAACTGGGTAGTTAAGAGCAGATAGGGCGGCAAATGCTGCAGATGGGGGAGGGCACCTGGCGCAGAAGTAGCGGCAGAGATGTAGCAGAACTAAGAACTGCGGCTAATCAGGGGGTGGAATTACCACTTGTCGGTGCCGCATGGTGGATCGGATCATACTTGCTGAAACTATGCCTGCCAAGCTGATTGCTCCTCCGACTAAGAATGCCCCAGTGAAAGCTCCTGGGTTGCGAGCTTCGCCTAACACCACCAACATTGTCTGGATGCCAGCTGCCACGCTGAGGCTAGACAAAGTTTGAATCACACCCATCGCCACCCCGAAATCTCGCTCGGGAATGGTATTAGCCACCACGATTTGCATTGACGGCATGACCATACCGAAACACGCCCCCGACAGCACTAAAGCGATAATCACAACAAAAAACATATCAATATGGGGACTTAGGGCAAATATCACCATAGAGAGCAACATAAAAAACCCGCCTAGCACTGCCGCAGGGCTTTCGCCAGCCCGCTGAGCCATCATTCCGCCAAACGGCGAAGCAAGACTGAAAGTCATCGGCCGTGCCAATAAGAGTAAAGTCACCACAGCGAGATCAAAGCCGAAATGGTCTTGCAGCAACAGCGGAGTGATTGCGAACCCTCCCATATAGACGAAATTCGCCACAATCATCGTGACCGCTGGCCCAGAATAGTTGCGAAGACGAAAATATTCAAGCGGAACCAGCGGCATAGATTTCTGACTTTGCACACGCAAAAAAACGATCAGTCCCAGTGGAAACAAAACGAGCATAGCGATAGCAAACGGATGCCTGAAGCCCAAAGCGTCTCCCCGGTCTATCGCCAGCAGGAGGCTAGATGCGATAACAGCAAGCAAAACTGCTCCGAAGTAATCAACCGACACACCGTGCTGTCTGGGAGTCGGACGGAAAACTATATACGCCAACACACCACCTACCAGCGCGAAAGGCCCGTAAAGGAAAAACACCGCACGCCATCCCAGTAAATCCACGATAGATCCACCCACTGCCAAGCCGATGGCAGGCCCACCAGTAGCCACCGCATGAAACCATCCGAGCGCACGCGGGCGAGCATACGGAGGAAAAGCAATCATGATCATTGCCATACCAGTCGGTATCATCATTGAGCCGCCCAGCCCAGCCAGCACACGAAAACCGATGAGGCTCAGCGGACCCCAAGCAAGTCCGCTGGCAAAAATTCCAGCTATGAAAATCGCACTGCCAACTAGATAGATGCGCCTATGCCCGTAAAGATCGCCAAGCTTCCCAGCAATAGTAGAGCCGATAGCTTGCGACAAGAAAGCCCCCGTCAATGCCCAGCCCAGCAGCGATACCGAAGCGTCCATATCGTCGGCGATTTCCCGCAGAGAAGCCCCGATGATAGTGAGAGTGGAGCCGTGCGCCAACAACCCCAACAGCACAATGAAGAGTAACGACCAAGCGTAACCGAGAGGTTTGTCGGGAGCTAGTTGGAGGTCGGCAGGATCTGGAGGGGCTGGTTCTGTGGGAGTTAGATCTGCGGGTTTATAACCCTCATTGTCAGGAGACTGGCGCGACATGGGTGGTCGCCGGGAAAGGGTGTGACTCTGTGTCGGATATGTCCAGTGATGAGACAGCCAACAGAGCGGTATTTCCGCGGGTTGATTCTGGATCGGAGTCATCCAGCGGTGAGATAGGAGCATTGACAGCAGCATTCTCAAACGATGTCATGGCGTCATCGAGCAAGTGTCCGAGCTTGTCGCGCTTGGTACGAAGGTAATCGGCGTTTTCTATTGAAGGCAGTGTTTGCAACGGCACTCGCTCACTCACTGTGATGCCCATATCGGTAAGACTTTGCAGCTTCACTGGATTATTCGTGAGCAGTCGCACCTTGGTTACGCCTAGATGCGCCAGAATCTGAGCGGCGATGGCATAGTCGCGGGCGTCAATCGGCAAGCCCTGATGCAAGTTGGCATCTACGGTATCGTGGCCTGCATCTTGAAGCTCATATGCCCGCAACTTGTGCTCCAAGCCGATGCCACGCCCCTCGTGATCGCGCAAATACAACAGCACTCCTTTGCCAGCAGTGCCGATAATTTCCATCGCCATTTCCAACTGCGCCCCGCAGTCGCACCGCTGCGACCCCAAAACATCACCCGTGATGCATTCGGAATGGACACGCACCAGCACAGGCTCTTGAGCCATATCGCTTTGGGCAGCACTATTTTCACCTCCGATGTCGCCTAGAACGCAAGCTAGATGTTCTCTACGATGTTGGTTCCCCAAGCCAGACAGAGGCTCGCGAGAATTCGAAGAAGAGGCTTGTTGGGAATCAAGCTGAGCACTTGCCAAATCTGTTGCCACGAAAGCGTGAGCTATAAACTCGCCGAAACGGGTAGGTATGCGTGCTGTGGCGACTTGACGGACGACTTCAGCCATACTTCTTTCAGGCTACTTTGATTTGCTTGTCCCTTTGAGTAAGCCTTTTGTATTACTTCAGCTACCCCAGTGTATTACCCCAACTACCCCAGCGAAATAGATCTATCCGCCGCCTCAAAACCGGCAGCCACTTGGCGCGTAGCGTGTGCTAACTGCTCATAGGTTGATTTCAACTGCGACATCGCCGACATGAATTGTCCAGAAATCACCTGCTCTTCGTAGCCAGCCACAAACTCGGCGAGTTTGACTTTGAAATCTTGAGCGGTGGCTTGAGCATTATCCAAGATGCGGTTGAGATTGACATTCAAGTTGGCTTCAGCATTTTCCACGACCACGCGGGAGTTGCCCTGCCAGTTAGTAGAAGCGAAGACCGAACGCATGGCTTGTGCTTGGCTCCGGCACTCCGCTGCTTTGGCATTGAGATGATTGACGAGCGAATGCGCCAAGTTGTCGTATTCGGCTTGCTGACTGCGGGCGAATGCCGACACCTCGCTACCACGAGCGAAAGTGTCTTCGCCTGTGAGAGCAAAGCGTCCCGCTACATTTTCCATCTCTGCGATGTTGCCTCCGACAAGTGACATGATTGCCTCCTTTTGTTAGGGTATTTTTGTTGAAGTGTTTGTATAGAAGTTTCGCGCATAGGTGCTGCACTGACGCTTTAGATAATTCTGCCGACGCGCGCACCTCCATAACCGCTACTATCTTGAATGAACCGAAATTCGCAAAACAAACCTATGAAAGGGAGCATCATGTCAGGAAGACTAGAAGGCAAAGTCGCCATCATCACAGGATCGGCACGAGGTCAAGGTGAAGCGGAAGCTCGCATCTTCGCACGGGAAGGTGCCAAGGTCGTGGTGGCTGATGTATTAGACGAACCCGGCCAAGCAGTCGCAGACGACATCGGCGATGCTGCCACTTTCGTGCATCTTGATGTCAGTTCAGAGAGCAGCTGGGCGAACGCCGCTAAAGTCGCAGCCGACCTCGGCGGGGCAACGGTGCTCGTCAACAACGCAGCTATCCTCATTCCCTCCGCCATAGAAGACACCACGCTAGACGACTATATGAAAGTCATCTCCGTAAATCAGATAGGCACCTTCTTAGGAATGAAAGCAGTGTTTGAGCAGATGAAGATGTCGGGTGGTGGCTCCATCGTCAACATCTCTTCGGTGGACGGTCTGCAGTCAAAGAACGGCCTCATCTCATATTCGGCTTCTAAGTTTGCCATACGAGGTATGACAAAGACGGCCGCCATTGAATGGGGGCGTTTCGGCATAAGGGCTAACTCCATCCATCCCGGCGGCGTCAACACCATCATGGGTAACCCAATGGGCGACCCTGCTGCCGAAAAAGAGCCATATCAGTTCCACGCCATCAATCGCATCGGCGAGCCCGAAGAAATTGCCCATGCCGCGCTGTTCCTCGCAAGCGACGAAGCTTCGTATGTTACAGGCGCGGAGATATCGGTAGACGGCGGCTGGCGGGCAGGTCTCATCACTCCCGGTTTGCCCGGCTGCGAATTCACCACCGCATACGGGTACGCCTGATGGCAGCCGACATCGCTACCTCCGTAGCCAACGGCGAGCTGAATCTGCTTGACGGCCGCATTTATGTGGACGCTCCTTGGTCGATTTATGCCCACCTGCGCAACGAAGCACCGTGCTATTGGGATGCCACACAGAAAATCTGGGGAGTCTCTCGATACGAAGACATCGTCGCCATAGAAAAGAATGCCGAGCTGTATTCCTCGGCATCAGGTTCGCGCCCGCGCATCCAATCCGGCGATTCTATGATCAACAAAGACGACCCCCGCCACCAGTCGCAACGCCGCCTTGTTGCTCGCCAGTTCACACCTAGAGCGGTAAAACAACTAGAAGACGAAATCCGCCTTCATGTGACCAAGCTCATAGACAAAGTTGCGCCACAGGGACACTGCGAGGTTGTAAACGATCTGGCTGCCCCGCTACCCGCCAACATCATCTCGGCCAAGCTCGGCTTCCCCGAAGAGCATTGGGAGGGATGCAAAAAGGTGTCAGAAGTTACTATGCACGAAGCGGGGCAATATCCACTGGACGGAAGCGACCGCCCGCTTGACGGCGAGTCAACCGAGCAGATACTCTGGTTTGCCGAGGCTTGCATAGAGATCATGGAATTGCGCCGCGACGACCCCCAAGACGACCTCATCTCGACCTGGGTGCACGCAGAGATAGACGGCGAGCCGCTGAGCGATGACGAAATAGTCCACGAAGCACTATTGGTGCTAGACGGCGGTGCAGAAACAACCCGAACCGTCATCGGAGCGATCTGCTATGAGTTGATTCGCCATCCCGACCAGAGGCGCATTCTGCAAGACGACCTCAACATCTTGGGTGAAACTGGCGTGGAAGAGTTCATCCGTTGGGTGTCACCTATTTTGAACATGCGCCGCACGGTCACCAGCGACCACGAAATGCACTCAAAGCAAATCCGCGAAGGCGATGAAATCCTGCTGATGTATGGCTCAGCCAACCGCGACGAGCGTGTGTTTCCAGATCCCGACATATTTGATGTGCGCCGTGAGCATAACAACCATGTGGCATTCGGCTTTGGCACACACTTTTGCCTAGGGGCCAGCCTCGCTCGCATAGAGCTGAGGGTTATGTTTGAAGAGCTGCTGAGACGAATCCCCGATATGCGTTTGGCAGAAGGCGCACCAGAACCACAGATACTCCCTGCAGTTTTTACAAGAGCGTATGACTCTATAGAGGTGGAGTTCACTCCAGTCGGTTGAGATAGAGAGACTAAATTTAAGATAATCAACAGAATCCGAAAGGTGCAATGAAAGGCGCAACAATGTCAGAATACAAAACCACCGAAGCAGCCCATGAACTGCTCGAAACCATGACTGGTTTAGACAAGCTATTCCTAGAAGGCGAAAAGGCACTCTCGCATCCCGCCGATGTGCTGGACGGCTACAGATGGATTTTCTCCATCACGCAGGTGGCGATGGACGTGTATGTATGGGGCGACAAATACAAGCCACGTTTCATCGAGATAGTCGGTCCATACAAAAAGTGGGGAGGCGACAACAGTGACGCTTTCTATTTCATGGCACCGATAGATCCAGGTCGCACATATAAGGTCACGGTTGATCCCGGAGACGCGGTGTATCTATCACTCACCGTGTATGGCGGCCCTGACGACGGCCATTATTCCAAGCGCATCGTAGGCTTGCTCAACACCACCGAGATGACTCAAGACCCAGACGGCAGATATACCGTAATGCTGAGCCCAGATCATCACGAGGGTAACTACATGAAGCTGGAAGAAGACGCAGTTGTAGCCATAACCCGCGACTACATGAACGACCCAGTGAACGGCCAAAAAGCCTACTGGGAGATAGAGTGCCTCGACCCGGCCCCGCCCTATGAGATGACAGACGAAGAGATGGCCCGTCGCTTTAAGGCTGCTACCACATGGGTGCAAGATCAAGCACGAATGGTACCTATCGCGCTAGGGGAGCCAAACCACATTGATGACCCATATCCAGTACAGAAAGTCACTTTCGGGTGGGCAGCTGGCGATGCCGCCTATGCCATGGGTTCCTACCACCTAAGCGATGACGAAGCACTGGTGCTAAAAGGAGTCACACCTGAATGTGCCTTCTGGAATGTGTGTCTCTGGAATCAGTTCCTACATACCTACAACTACGACTACGACCCGTTAGTAACAGCCAACGGCTCAAGGATCCAAGCAGACGATGACGGCAACTGGCGGATCATCATCTCACACAAAGACCCGGGCGTGCCCAACTGGATTTCCACACAAGGCCGCCCGCACGGGAGGATATGGTTCCGCTGGTTCTTACCCGAACACACACCTGAGCAAGTCACGGCCGAGGTGGTATCCATTGACGAAGCCGCCCACAGCTGAAAAACCAAAGCTAATGTTCCTCTGCACGGGGAACGCAGCTCGGTCGGTGATGGCAACAGTCATTACACGCAGTCGTAGCGATTTATTTGAGCTGTCGGGGGCGGGCACGCACGCCATTGAGAATTGTCCAATGGGCAACTACACCCGCAAGGCTCTTGCGTCTATAGGTTTGGAAGACCGCACGCATCGCAGCAGACAGCTAAACCCTTACAGTGCTGATGAAGTTGATTTGATCATTGCTATGGCAAATGATCATGTGCAATATGTGCGGCGCAATATGGCAGAGGTTGCCTACAAGACCGTCACATTCAAGCGGCTAATACAAGATTTGGGTGAAGTGAAGGCAAAAGAGAATGCGAGTTTGCGCGAGGCGTTGAAATCAAGAATCGCTGAAATGTCCCTAGCTGAGGTGCAGCTTGAATCATGGGAAGAAATTGGCGATCCTGGGGCGGGTGATCAACCTATTTTCATGTCGAGCTTAGAAGAGATAGACGCTCTCGTAGATAGGTTCTTGGCTCTCTTCGCCACTTATCGATTAGAGCGATGCTGAGAGCGATCGGAAACCAGAAGTAGCCTGAACTTGTGGAGTTGCGCTACACCCCAGAAGAGACTGCCTTTCGCGATGAGCTCGTGGAATGGTTGGAGAGCGTTCTGCCATCTGTGGGCTCGCCGCCCGACCGTCACGATTGGAAATCTCGCCGAAGCTACGACAGCGCATGGCAGAAGATGCTGTATGACGCAGGTTACGCAGGCATCAACTGGCCGAAGGAATACGGCGGGCGAGGAGCCACACCAACCGAACATCTCATCTTCCTAGAAGAAACCACCAAGCGAGGTGCCCCCTATGTGGGTATGAACTTTGTTGGACTTCTCCACGCTGGCCCAACCTTGATAGTAGAAGCTACCGACGAGCAGAAACAACAGCATCTGCCTGCGATTTTGCGAGGGGAAGAAATTTGGTGTCAAGGTTTCTCCGAACCTAACGCAGGTTCCGACCTCGCATCTCTTCAAACTCGTGCGATCCGTGACGGCGAAGACTATGTTGTGAGCGGGCAGAAAATCTGGACATCTTTCGGTCACGCCGCTGACTTCTGCGAGCTACTTGTCCGCACCGACACCGAAGCTCCCAAACACCGAGGTATTACTTGGCTTATCTGCCCGATGGACTTACCAGGTATCACGCCACGCCCGATTCGCACCATCGTAGGCTCAGAAGAGTTCTGCGAGGTATTTTTTGACGAGGTGCGAGTGCCTGTAGCTAATCGGGTCGGCCCCGAAAATGACGGCTGGCGAGTGGCAATG
Source organism: uncultured Acidimicrobiales bacterium (assembly GCA_958295755.1). Taxonomy (GTDB): domain Bacteria; phylum Actinomycetota; class Acidimicrobiia; order Acidimicrobiales; family Hopanoidiivorantaceae; genus Hopanoidiivorans. The sequence goes on from OY282367.1 coordinate 500,818, forward strand.
GTTACCTTCAGTTTTGAGCGTGGCACCGCTTTCATCAGCGAACAGCTAACCGCTATGGCTCAGACCGCAGAACTAGCTGAGTTGGCAAAAAAAATCACTCGCGGCTCGACTACCCCCTGGGAAGACGCCTCTCTTCGCAAAGAAATTGGCAGTCTTGCCGCTCACCTTGACGCACTCTGGGCACTTACTCTACGCAATGTGAGCCAAGCTCAGCGAACAGGAGTGCCGGGGCCGGGCGGTTCGGTGTTCAAACTGGCGTTCTCATCGGTGAAGACGAAACTCTGCGAGCTGGCAGCTCAGCTTGAAGGCAGGGCTGGTCTTGAGATGCGAGGCGATGACGACCCTACAGGCGGTGATTTCACAGCTCAGCGTCTCTATACCTTGTCGCTCTCCATAGCGGCTGGCACTAGTCAAATTCAGCGCAATATCATCGGCGAGCGTATTTTAGGTTTGCCAAAAGAGAGATAGTAATGGATTTTGAACTTTCAGATGATCAAATCGCTTTACAAGAAGCGATGCGGGCATTTTGTGAGAGCCGTTGTGATAGCGAGGCACTTCACGAATTAGCAGATGCCGGCGGCCCGACACACCAGCTTTGGCAAGAGTTAGCCGAGATGGGAGTATTCGGATTGTGCGTGCCAGAGGAGCAAGGCGGAGCCAGTTTGGGGTGGGTAGAAGCGATGGTGGTATTTGAAGAGCTGGGCCGAAGCCTTGTGCCCGGCCCGCTAGTGGCAACATTTCTGGCCGCCCAGAATTTGCCAGAGGCAGTGAGCGGAGATGCGATAGTAACGATGCTCGACTCAGCGGCTCGTCCTGTAATGTTGGAGCATCCAGATTTTGCCAACCACTTGGCTGTGATTGACGGCGAGGCGGTTCTGAGTATAGGTATAGATTGGTCTGCCACAGACAATGATGAAGCGACATCTCTGGATCCACTAACACCAGTTATACGCATAGAAGAAGAGCATTTTTCTTCCTTACTGGAAGCCTCATCAGTATTAGACACCGACGCTTACTTATGGCAGTTGCGAGGGGCAGCATTATTGGCGGCGCAGCAGTTAGGGATTGCCGCTGGGGCGACAGCTTCGGCTGTGGCATATGCCCAAGAGCGCAAGCAGTTTGATAAGCCCATCGGTCAGTTCCAAGCGGTAAAGCATCTCTGTTCCGACATGTTGACCTCGGTGGAAGTAGCTCGAGCGGCGGTATATTTTGCTGGTGCGATTTTGGACGATCCGTCTTTCGGAGATGAGCAACGGGCCGTATCGACGGCGAGGCTTATGGCATCGGAAGCGGCAAACCTGTGCGGTCGCAACTGCGTGCAGATACACGGCGGCATGGGATACACCTGGGAGATGGACGCCCACCTCTACCTAAAGCGAGCTTGGGTGCTAGATATGACTTTAACCCCGCCCGAACAGCACGCCGAGGTTGTAGCCCAGCTGTTGGGTTAGCTTGTATCAGGAGTTAGCTTGTATCAGAAAGACCAGTGGACCGTACTGGACTTGAACCAGTGACCTCTCGCGTGTGAGGCGAGCGCTCTGGCCGGCTGAGCTAACGGTCCAAATAAGCACTGTGAAATAAGCACTGTGAAATAAACGCTATCAGAAATTGTGCCCTTAGAGTTCTAGCAGACGGGCTACTAGAGTTCTAGCAGGCGATCTGCCAAATGTTCCAAGCCCGCCACACGACTACCTTTTATTAGCACTGCGCTTCCCTCGCCTAAATCGCTTAGGGATTGCAGGGCAGATGTGATATCTGGTAACGCTTCTAATCCATAGGCGGGTTCTGCAACGGATATGACTTTCACACCAAGTTCCTTAGCAAAGTTTGCAATGCGGAGGTGTTCGGGGTCGTGATAGTCACCTAACTCTGCCATAGTACCGAGGACAGCGTAGTGTTGGCGGGCGGAGAGTTGCGTTAGAGCTTGTAAGGCGGCTTCCATGGATGTGGGGTTGGCGTTGTAAGAGTCATTGAGCACTAACACGCCGCTGGGGGAGGTATCTAGCGACATCCTCCAAGGTGAAATTTTTGCCTCCGACAGCCCTTCAACCACAGCTTCCACAGACACGCCCAAATGAAGTGCAACCGTTGCGGCCGCCAAAGAGTTACCGACATTGTGCTGACCTGCTACGCCTAGGCTCACCCGTTCGCTACCCCAAGGTGATCGCAGCAGATATTGAGCGTGAAGTTGCCCGTCAACTGATACATCTTCTGCCCGCACATCTGCTTCAGTGTGCAGCCCGAATGTCAGCAAAGAATTACTAGTTTGATGAGACGACAAGACTCTCTCGGCCTGTGCCATCACTAGCTCGTCGTCTCGGTTTACTACGGCAACTCCGTCGGCAGGTAAAGCCTCTAGCAGTTCTGCTTTGGTTCGGGCGATTTGATCTATGGTGCCGAAGCTCTCGGTGTGCGCTATAGCTATGGAAGTGAGGATGCCGTAGTGGGGGCGGGCAGTTTCGCAGAGGTTGGCGATATCGCCGGGGGCTGAGGCACCCATCTCGGTGACTAGCACTTCGCAGTTATCAGGAGCATTCAGGATGGTGAGTGGCAGGCCGATTTCGTTGTTGAAAGATTTTTCACTCACCCAACATCGCAAAGCGGCACCGATGGTGGCGGAGCAAAAGTCTTTGGTTGTGGTTTTGCCGACCGAGCCAGTGATGCCAACAACGCGCGCTTCCAGACGGGAGCGGGCGACCCTAGCGAGATCGGTGAGAGCAGTAGCGGTATCTGGAACAACAATAATAGGGACAGGTGAAGCATCTTCGAGATTGCGAGCCGAAAGGCACGCCACAGCACCAGCTTCTACAGCAGCACTGATGAAATCGTGCCCATCGTGTTGTGCTACTAGGGGCACAAATAGTTGTCCGGGTTCAAGGGTGCGGGAGTCTGTTGAGACGCCGTTCAGGGCTTCGGGATTACTTGTGAGAGATATTTCTCCCTTGACCGCTTCAGCTATTTCGGCCAAAGTCAGCCGCATATGAGCAGTTTAGTCACGGTATCTGGGTGCTTTAGGCAGATATGGCAGTTTAGTCAGATATGCATGCCGCATTCGGAGCGGTCTTGGCCCGCCCATCTGCCTGAGCGGACATCGTCGCCAGGAGATACAGGAATGGTGCATGGAGCGCAACCGATAGAGGGGTAGCCGCGATCTAACAGCGGGTTGAAGGGGATTTCGTACTCAGCGATGTAGTTATCTACATCTTCGTTCGACCAGTTGATGATGGGGTTGATCTTCACGAGACCTCGCACATCGTGGGCTACCACAGGCATCTCGGCTCGGTTGGGGGAGTCGGCCCGTCGCAGTCCGCTCATCCAGGCTGATTTGCCTAGCAAAGCGCGGTCTAACTGCCCAACTTTCACTGACGAGCAGCATTTCTTCGGGTCTAGCACCCAATGCTCTTCACCAGGGGATCTTGGCGGGACGCTCATTATTCGCAGATTCAAGCCGAAGTGACGGCGCATCAAATCTACAGTCTCTAAAGTTTCAGGGAAGTGATAGCCAGTATCTATGAATACGACTTCTATGTTTTTGTAGATCTGGGTGGTGAGATGGATGAGCACGCCGTCAGTCATAGAAGATGTGATGCAGATGTTCGGGGCGAAGTTACCCAGCGACCACTTGATGATTTCGGTTGCGTCCCAATGCTCGAACTCATTGCTGAGTTCTTCAAGCTCGGCGATTGTATAGGTCGTGCTCCAAGCATTGCGCTCAGCGATGCCTACTCGACTGTTGCGTATGCCACCTATCGCACCGCCCGAGCCGTTACTCGAGCTGTTGCCAACGATAGTACTTAGGTAGTCCGAGCCATTGCTTGAGCCATTGCCATTGTGTTCTTTGCTCATATCACTGCCCAACTTGGAGTTTTGTGGGTTGGCGGTTGTGATTTCGGCAGTGCCGACGTTGCCATTTAGGTTGCGCATTCTGAATCTCCCAGTTGGACTTCGTAGGGGCCGGTCTCGTCGTAGTCCATATAGAACTCAGGCGATTCTTCGGGAGTGGGGAAGGTATCTAGATCTTTGAGCGACAGTCCTACATCTTTTGCCCCACCTGATCGTCCCAGCCACTCGTGGAAAAGTTCGCCCACTTGACGCTCGTCGGCGAAGCGGCGCACCACTCGAACCACAGCTTCGGGAGCGTTCTTAGCTGGCAGGCGCAAAGCACGCTTACCGAAATGGATTTTCTCTTGGCCCACATAGCCGCCGAGCAACATCTGATAGCCGGGAGCCGACTGGTCGTGTGCACGCCGCTCGGCACCGAAAAATCCGATATCAAAGGCGTGATGTTGCCCGCAGGAGTTGGGGCAACCTGAGATATTAGTTCGCACACCGCCGAGATCAGCTAAACCTTCTTCTTCCAAGCGGTTGCCGATGGCGTCAGCAAGTCCGCGAGACTGCGTGACAGCAAGATTGCAGGTGTCGGCACCGGGGCAAGCCACTACATCTCGTGCTAGCTCTGCGCCGGGTAGGGCCATGTCTATCTCTTCCAGCCTTGCGAAAAGTTGGGGTAGCTGGCCTTCGGTGAGATTGCGGAACACGAGGTTTTGTCGGTTGGTGATGCGTACTTCGGCGTGGAAATCACGGGCGATAGAGGCAAGTGCCTGGAACTGGGCAGTGGTGATGTCGCCGAGTCGTGCCCATGCGTAAGCCGAAACCGAGCCGTTGGCGACACCTCGCACCACATTGGCGTCCGACCAACGTTCGTAGTTGCCGGGACGGCGCAGTGTAACGGGCGTGCCTTGCCCCATCGGAGTAGGTGCAACTTCGCTACTTACTCCAGCGGGTTCGTCTCCATGCTCGGCGACTTCTTCGGGGATTCCCCCCGGCCAAGAAGCACTAGCTAGCAAGAAGCGGCGTTCATGGAAAATGCGTCGGCGCAGCTCGTCTATCCCGAGAATGTCGGTGAGCCACTTCATGCGGGCGCGGAGCTTGTTATCGCGGTTGCCGTAGTGGTCGAATACTCGCACGCAGGCTTCCAAAGTAGGGAGCAACTCTTCGCGGGAGGTGAAGTCTTCTAAGGCAATGGCTGGATGTGGGTTGGCACCGAGCCCGCCCGCCACATACACACGGAAGCCTCGCTCTACGCCACCGTTGCTAGGGCGAGTGGCGGCGATGATGCCGATGTCGTTGAACATGGCTTGGCCGCAGTCGGTGGCGCAACCTGAGAAGTTGATCTTGAACTTGCGAGGAAGGCGTTGGGCGATGGGATTGTGGAGGAAATGTCGATAGGTAGCGTTCGCCCAGTGGGTGATGTCAAGCACTTCGTGGGGGCAGGCACCAGCTAGATGGCAACCTTGCACATTGCGGACGGTATCGCCGCAGGCCTCGCGGGTGGTAAAGCCGACCGAGGCTAGATCGCGCAGTAGTTGCGGGATGTCGTCTAGCTGCACGAAGTGGAACTGAACATTTTGACGGGTGGTGATATGACCCCAGCCGCGAGAGTAAGTATCGGATATATAGGCGAGCATGTCGAGCTGAGCTGGTGAGAGCACGCCAGCAGGGATTTTAATACGCACCATCTGGTTTTCGCCGCCTTGGCGTTGTCCGTAGATGCCGTTGGTGAGACGATAGACACGAAAAACTTCAGGGTCTAGATCGTCTGAGCGATAGCGAGCTAGCTGTGTTTCGAACTTCTGGATGTCGGCTTGTTGAGCTTCGGGGATAGGGACGGTTGGAATGTCGGCGAGGGAGACAGCTGAGTTGCTGGATGCTGCGGCTGTGCCTGCTGCGGCTGAGCCTGAGCCGTTTGCACCGTTAGCTACGCCCGTATCGCCACTTCCGATGGTGCCGATTACAGTGTCATTATGTGTGATGGTTGTCATAAGTATCTCGCCTGGTATTGGTGGTATCTGAATGCTCTACTACCACTATAGCAGATACTTGACAAAATCGGTCAAGTTTGTCAACAATTATTTCTGACTTGTTTACTCAAGATTAGATTCAGAAATCTGGTCTTCTGAAATTTGGGGAGTGCCGATTGGAGCTTGGGTATCCACGGCGGCTGTGCTTGCTATAGTTTGAGGCGAGGCTGGAGATAAGAGGCTCGAGATAGATGCTGGCTAGGTGGTGACTGTTCGGGGGGGTAAAGTTTGTATAGTCGGAGTAGCCGCAGGAGGTGAATCGATGATGGATGCGGCATCAGTGGCATCACCGCAATCCCCAGAGGGAGCCACTGTTATGGAGATGCTGTAGTCGCCGGCGACAGACATATCAGCGATACTGAACGAAGTATCGTTTCCCACATCGGTAAGTGAGCTGTCTCCGAAGGGTATGCATCGATCAACAGTTATTGGCGTTGTACCGGGCTGAGTAACTCTCAACACATAGCTGTAAGGGGCGTAGCGGTTGTCATAGTTCGAAGCATTTAAGTCGGGCTTTGTCCATTGAATGCCAATTGGGGTACCAGCTGTTGTTGTGCCAGTCCATTGGGGAGTGTTCATTACTGGAGCATTGAGGTGCTTGGTGCTGCATAGATATCTCTCCCAAGAAGTGGTCGTTCCGTCTCTCAAAGTTGCTGTAGATGTCACTATATAAAAGCGATCTCCGGTGACAGGAATGGTATAGGCCAGGGTTGTTTCTCCGTTATAAGGTATTGTTTCTGAAAGGTATCTCTCAGGTTGTAGATTAAGTGCCTCGAGGTCGAAGCCGAAAGCGTTGCCTACTAAGCATGTTGTATCTTTTTTCAAAGGTGCCCAACTTATGGTGTAATACGCCGCTCTGGGAGTTGGATACCAGTTAAGAATAAATTCATTTAGTCCCGAGGTTATTGTTATTGGGGCGATATAGACAGCTTCAAAATTCACTCGGCTACTTTCATTTTCGTTTAGATTGCTATCGATGGAAAATGCCGATAGTTGGAAACATGTTAGTCCGAAGTTATTTTGGGGGACTCTTGGGAATCTGTGCTGCTGAGCAGAAGCTAAAATTACCACCTCTGTGCTGAGAGTTGCTGGGCACGAGCCCGACGATTGGTCAGCGTGTCTCAAGATGTAGCCGCTGATTCCATCTTCAGGAATAAAATCGGGTGCCGTCCATGAGATTATGATTTCGTTTTCTCCGGAAACAGTACTTATATTTTGAGGCGAACTGGGAGCTGAGGTAGTTGTAGCCCGAGTTGGCATCCACCTTTGACGTGCAGATGGACTACTTGTTCCGACTGCATCTTCTACGATTGCCCAGACTTCGTATTCAGTGTTCAAGGTGAAGTCTTCATAGATGGTTATAACGCAGTTGGAAACACAAGAGGAAGTACCGCACCCTTCTATCGTGTAGCTTTGACGGGTATCGGGCTGGTCTGCGATCTCCCAATAAAATGTTGTGCTGGATTCATCATCGCACGAAACCAAAGTTGCTTTGAGCGAAGGTAGTGTCTCTGTGCCAGCTGTGCGTGTTAGATCGGTTTCAAGAGTGAACTCTGGCGTAGCAGGCGTTCCGAAGTTGGCGGTGAATGAGGTCTCTCTGCCGAAGTTGGTATCAGTATTACAGTAGGTTTCGGTTATTAGGTTAGTGGGCGCGGAGTTTGAGGCCGAAAGTTTAACTGTAAATTCCGTTCCTTTCACAGGACTGTTATCGCTTTGATATCCAAGTCTGTTTCTTATATTTGGGATTTCTCTGGTGACGCTGTTACCATCTGCAGTGAAGCACTGATAGTAATCAGCACTGGGGTCGGCCACATCATTCCCATTCAGATCCACATATAACCTGTAGGCAGTATTCGGTTCTGCTTCCCACGACACAGCTATGGCATCGGTTTGCCTCACTGTTTGGACTTGACTTGGAGGAGGGCGCATTGTAGAAAGATCCAAGTCTCTGTAGAAGGTGAGCCCACCGGGGGAACTGCCGTCAGAGGCTGAGCCTAGTTGAATGGTGAAGACGAGTTCGTAGTCGTCGTCATCGTCAATGTCAGCTGACGGAATAATGTCTGAGCAGCTATTGCCATAGGTGAAGTCTTCGCCTAAAGTATTCAGAGCACGACCTCCACAACTACGCTCATCCAGAGACAGCACCCTGGCATCGGTGTCAGTGTTTCTGATAAAGACTTCATATCCTGTGAGCGGAAACTCCCCAAGATAGCTGGGGGCTTCCCACGAAATGGTAACATCCACACCTGCCCCTGCTGGCTCAGACTCCACTTGCAAGTTTTGTGGGCCGCTGGGGAGGCCATCAAAAGTCTCAGAGCCGCCAGCTATGCGACTGGTGCTGTCTCTCAGGACGGCGTAAAGCAAAGCAGTAGCAGTTGTGGCAGCTAGTACAAGGATGGCGATGATGATGAGCGTCTGCAAGGTGTAGCCGCTCTCAGAGGCGTCACTAGATTTAGCAGCCATAGCTGTGTGAGATCTGGAGGTGCGAGACATGGCTAAGGGTGTGTGCCTCTATCACTGGTAGTGGTGGAAATGCCTGTTGGGCTAACAGCTTGCACAGTTACTTTAAAGTCGGTGCTCGTGTCACTGTCATCAGGTATTTTGCTGCAGGTCACCACCGTGTTACTGCTCTTGGAGCACGTGAATGAACCACTTGGAGTAGAACCACTTGGAGTAGAAAAAGATGCGTCTCTGCTAGTGGGAGTATAAGCATAGCGAGTCATATCTGTGCTGACGGTAGAGTCGTGATCCAAGGTAAATATGTAGCCAGTGGCACCACTGACTACACCCCAGCTCGCGGTCCACTGGGTGCTTGGATCATATGTCACAGTCAAACTTGGCGGAGCAAGAGGAGCAGTGCTGGCAACTAGAGGTGTTGCTTGTTGGGTCACAGAGGCAGAAGGGTAGCCGTAGCGATTTGGGTTTGAGCCTGGAATAGTGAAGCCAATGGTTTTAGCAGTTTCATCGCAGGTGTGCCCAGCTATGACTTCAACCTCATAGGTATTGCCAGCTGTAAGGCCAGTAACTACGACCTCTTCGGCGGCTCTATTGCTATCAAAATTCAGGCATCTAAAGTAAACATCGGAGCACTGTTTGTCGGGATATGTTCCTGTACAACTAGTTGGGTCATATACCTGCACTTTGTAGTGCTGTGTTGCCGGAGCTGCCATAGCAGTGAGCGCGACTATTTGAGAATCGCAAAATCGCGCTTGGTTATGCGGAGCAATTCGTATTCTCAGACCTTCACCGATAGGAAAAACTTCAAGGTCAGGAATCGGTGTGCGCTGAGAATGTAAGATAATGGCACAAAGGTTGGTTGATACTGGTTCGTTGTCTAGAAGGTTGACTGTCAGATTAAAGTTGTAGGCTCTGTCGTTCTCTAGGTTGAGTGTGGCCGTGACCGGGTCTGTGACTGGGTCTGTGGTGGGGCTCACTCGCGAGTTTGTTGTACCAGAGCCATCAGCGCGAGACCATTGCAGCTCATAAGAGCTTGCGTTTGTGACGGCCCCCCAACTCATTTCTACACGTATAAAGCGATTATCTAAAACTGCTCTTTTTTGTTCATCAGTAGTCGTGGAAGAAATGTTCTCAGATGCTGGAATGCTGAGTGTTAAAGTCGGTGGTGTAACTGTGGTGGGTGATGATTCGAGCAATTCGACACCTATTAAATCTGTGTGAGTGCCGGCTATGTTATCAGAGGAGGGACATATGTAAGAGTTGGCGGGCACGGCTGCGTTGGCGGCAGCTTGAGTTACCGCATAGGGGGTGATACGGAAATCCACAGCTAGTTCATTTTCTAGGTCTGTGGTGTCGGAATTGAGCGTAAATTCATGGCTGTATATGTTGCCTACAGTGCAAATAGTGCCTGCGGGCATGAAACTTGCCTCTTCAAAATTGGTTTCGGCATCAGTGGATTTTCGTTGTGCCCATTGGATTTCGTATAGGTATGCTTCACCGACTCCTGTATATTCTGGAGTCTCCCAAGAGATATCTACACGGTTCTGAGTGGCGGTGCGATAGGGCAGGGTAGTAGCAATATTTTGGACCTCTGAAGGACCTCGAGTGAGTTCAAAGCGGATAGGTCCACCCTCTAGGCTGTAAATTTCTTGACCGGTAAGGGCGTCATCGTCACCTGTTAGGGAGGCATTATCGCCAGGGTTAGCACAATCTGCGGTTTGAGCGTTTGAGCAAGTGTACGCTTGGGCTTCAAGAACGCAATAGACGTTGCTAGGTGGCATGGAACTCGGGAACAGCTCTGCTAGTATTCTGGTTGGCAAAGACAATACTGTGCTATCGCTATACATAGTTTGAGGTCCGTCATCATCAAGTCTGGACTCGTCAATTTCGCCGGTGAGTGGGTCATCCATTGGATCAGTAGCATCGTTATCCGCCGCATCCTCTGGTTCACTGATCTCAGTGGTGTCGCAACCGTATTCAATCTTGTAGAGGAGCGAAGCTGGGGTTCCTTCTAGTTGGGGGTGTCCTGTATAGAGCGGTGGCGACCAGCGAATATTGGCTGAAGGCACATCTCTGGGAGTAGCTCCGACTGATGCCGAAGTCTTTTCCACCACAAAACTATGCGGTCGTGAAGGGGCATTGGAGCCAGCCAAGTCGGTGATAGAGCGGACATCTGTATTTGAATTGATAGCCCGATAGAGCACCACGCTGGCACCAACTGCAGCTGATACCAAGATAGCTATGACGATGACAGTCTGCAGCGTGTAGCCGTGATTATTTCGGCTTGCTTTTCGCATGCTGGGTAGTGGCTTTCGGTTTGATTTTAGTAACATCAGGTGACCTCTGCAGAAACTACTGCTGGGACAACTGCTATAGCTGAGGCTTCACGGGTGGAGGCGCGAGCCAGCAGTCCTGTTGCCCCACCAGCGAAATCACATATCAGATGAACGGTGACGCGACTCACAGGTGAGCTTGATTCAAGAGGAGCATCCATATAGGCATCAAATGCTGGGGGATTGGAGCCTCTTTTTGCGGGGGTAGCTTCGTTGTCTGCAGTATCAGGATCATCTTCTATCTCCGCTTCGATTACTCCCTCTGAATCCCTCAGAAATAATGCGTTTCCGTTGAAGTCTCTACGCAGATTACGAGCTTGTAATGGGCTGAAGTTGGGATCGCTTTGTGGGTTGCCAGTGGAACCTACAGTAGAAATGTCACCGCCACGATCGGGCCAGTAGCGACTATTCAGCAAAAGCGATCCGATTACATAAGCGTAGATTAAGGTGCCATCTTGGTCTTGGTATTCCACCCTCATACCTGTGGAGTTTGAGTTTTGACAAAAGAGGCGGCGATTTTCCAAAAGGATAACTCGGGCGGTTTGTTCTATTGAAAGGGCTGCTTCTCTGAAAGTGCAGGATCTGCCCGTATCAGGAGTATTGCTATCGCTGCCAGGGGTGTTAACGTCGGTAACGGAACTTCTGCAGTTGGCACCTGCTCGGGCTGCGCTGGTGGCAGCCCACGAGAGGTGGTTGTCGGCTTGGGCTAGACGACCACTGTAGAAAGCGAGTGCGCTGATTAGCAATAGAGGCACAGCCAAAATGAGTACTGTGATTCCACCTGCTACGCCAGACTCATCGGTTCTTGATTTCGCATCGCCTGATTTCGCATCTTTGGGGGATGTGGGCGTGGCAGGTTCCAGATTAGAGATTGCGGAGGTCATGTCTATATTTCACATTGTATCTTTGGGGAAATAGAACTTAGGGTTGCAGCAAACATCCTCTTGCTAATCTGTGCTTACTAATCTGTGCTTATGGAAAATAACATGAGACTCAAAGGCAAAAACGCCTTAGTCACGGGCGGGGGCAACGGGATAGGCAAAGCGATTGCCTTGTTATTGGGGCAGCACGGGGCCAATGTTATGGTCAACGATCTAGGCACCAATGAACTGGGTGAGGGTAGCGACGCCACGCCTGCTGAGCAGACAGCAACTGAAATCCGAGCAGCGGGCGGCACGGCGGCTAGCTGTTTGGCTGATGTGGCTACTTTTGATGGAGCGGGGAAGGTGGTGAGCGATACCGAAAAGGCGTTTGGCCGGGTCGACATCGCCGTGAACTGTGCTGGGGCAGCCATTGAAGGCAGCATCTTTGAAATGAGCGAAGAGCTGTATCACAAGACCATCGCCTTACAGATGTCGCAGAAGTGGTTCATCGCCCGCCAGGTGGTGCCTCACATGGCGGAGCAAGGCTGGGGGCGAGTGATCAACACAACTTCCCATGGGGCCATGGGCGATCTCGGACAGCCTGCTTTTGCCGCAGCCATGGGTGGGGTGATTTCTATGACTAAAGCCTTGGCTACCGAAACCGCAGGCACGGGCGTCACGGTCAATTGCCTTGCTCCGGGCGCGGCCACCCGTCTCCACGCCAAATCTCATGACGACTTCTTGGCGTGGCGTGAGGCTGGCATTATCGACGAAGAGATGTGGCAAAGCTACCTCAACACTCCTCCGCCTGAATATGTGGCACCTATCGTGGGCTGGCTTTGCTCGGATGCGGCTGACTATATAAGCGGACAAGTGCTTCATGCTGCGGGCGGGCAGGTATCGGTATGGTCGTCTTATATTGAAGAACGCTCTATCTACCGGGGCGATCATAAGTCTGTAGACCCATGGACATTGGAAGAACTTGACCAGCTGGTGCCTCGCAATCTCATTCCAAAGTGAGGGGGGAGTTCCGCTTTTCTGTGAGCAACTCTGCCACCCGAAAAGCCAAATCTAGCGACTGGCTGGCGTTGAGGCGAGGGTCGCAGACCGTCTCGTAACGCTCTTCTAAGTCGAGATGATCTAGTTCGGATGAGCCTCCTAAGCACTCGGTGACATTCTCGCCTGTGAGCTCCAGATGGATGCCACCGGGATGTGTCCCCAGAGCACGATGCACCGCAAAGAAGGCGTTTATCTCGGCACAGATGTCATCAAAATGTCGTGTCTTGCGGCCTATTGATGAAGTAAAGGTGTTGCCGTGCATAGGGTCGCAAGCCCACACCACGGGATGTTCGGCATCACGCACAGCCTCTACCAACGGTGGCAGGGCTTCGGCGATCTTAGACGCCCCCATGCGAGAGATGAGAGTGAGGCGGCCCGGTATGCGATCGGGGTTGAGGATGTCGCAGATGCCTAAAGCTTCTTCTGGTGTGGCAGTCGGCCCCAGCTTGCATGCCAAGGGATTGTTTACACCCCGCAGAAATTCCAGATGCGCCCCGTCGTGCTGGCGTGTGCGCTCACCAACCCAAAGCATGTGCGCCGAGCAGTTGTACCAATCGCCCGTGAGTGAATCTATCCGAGTGAGTGCCTCCTCGTAATCCAACAGCAGGGCTTCATGGCTGGTGTAGAGGTTAACGGTATGGAGCTTCGGCTCGTGCTCGCTAGCGAAACCGCACGCTTTCATAAAGCGCAGGGCCGCGTCAATGCCCGATGCCACCTGCTCATAGCGTTGCCCCAGCGGGGAAGACGCTACGAACTCTTGGTTCCACGAATGCACTTGCTGCAAGTCGGCGAAACCGCCCTTGGTGAAGGCACGTAGCAGATTGAGGGTGGCAGATGCTTGATGGTAGGCGGCGATGAGCCGCTCGGCTTGTGGCACACGAGCATCGGCGGTAAAAACCGGGTCGTTGATGATGTGGCCTCGAAATGAAGGCAACTCCACCTCATCTACTGTCTCTGTGGGGCTTGAACGAGGCTTGGCGAATTGACCAGCAATGCGGCCGACTTTCACCACAGGCATGCCAGCTGAGTAGGTCAGCACCACAGACATCTGCAGGATAACGCGGAGTTTGTCGCGGATGAGATCGGCTGTGAGGTCGGAAAACGACTCGGCGCAGTCGCCCGCCTGAAGCAGAAAAGCTTCGCCTCTGCATACTTCGCCAAGCTGGCTTTGCAGGTTGCGGCTCTCGCCTGCGAACACGAGTGGTGGCAACTCTGAGAGAGTTTTGCCGACTTCTCTGAGCGAGTCTAGGTCGGGCCAGTCGGGTTGTTGGGCGGCTGGGAAGCTACGCCAGCTGTCAGGATGCCATGAGGATGTTGCCATAGCTAGGCTTGTTAGGCCACTTCTCGGACCTTTTGGGATCCTTCCAGGTCTTCGTCTTCTAAATTGTCTTCAACTTCCGATATCAGATCGGGGAAGTTCTCAAGCAAGTCAGTAGGAATGCGCTTCTTCAAAGCACTCAGCGAACGCTTTACCAGGCGCCGTGCTGCTTCGGCGGTGACACCTAGCATGTCGCCCACTTCTCGGTAACTGCGCTTCTTGCCATCAAACAGACCTAAACGCAACTCAACAGCCTTGCAGGAACGCTCGTCAAGCTCATCTGACACGATGGAAAAAAGTTGCTCGGAGTGGTCATATTCAATTACACGCTCTTCAGGTCCTACGGCTGCGTCGGCTAGCAGGTCGAGCAGTTCGGTGGTGCCGTCATCGCCGACTGTGCGATCCAGCGCGGCAGGTGTAGTGAGACGATGCAGCATGGCATTTTCCACATCCAAGTCGCTACTGTCGCCTGAAGACTCTCGCAGGGCAGAGCGTAAAGCTGCAGCCCGGTCGCCCGGCAGGCGCACCAAGTTGGCGCGCTGATCCAGTGCACGGCCAATGGCTTGGCGAATCCAGAAAGTAGCGTAGGTGGAAAATTTGAATCCTTTGCGCCAATCAAACTTGTCGACTGCGTGCTCTAAACCGAGGTTGCCTTCTTGAATGAGGTCAAGCAGCTCCATGCCGGGCGGCAGAGGGTAGCGGCGGGCGACGCTCACCACCAAACGGAGGTTGGCACGGATGAAGTGTTCCTTGGCTCGAGTAGCTTCTTTGATGGCCCGATCCCACGAGCGCATCTGCGCCTTCGGAGGCATCTGGTCGGCCCCGGCGGTCTTTGGGAGGGCAGCTAGGGCCTTTTCCTTCTGCTCGCTAGCGACGCGGCCGCTTTCGATGGCTTGTGAGAGCTCGCGCTCCTTCTGAGCGTCCAACAGAGGGACGAGGCCGATTTCGTTGAGATACTGGCTAACTAAATCGCTCATTTTGTTTCTTGTTTCGCTTTCTCTAGGTGGGTAAGTGTATTTTAGGGCAGTCTCTTTTGGGGTAAGTGTCTGTGTGTATGGATGTGTTGGCAAGAGTCTTGCTTGGTATGTGTATTACAACACAAGATGCGTGGCATTTATTCCCGCTTGCCTCCTTTTGGGGTAAGATGAAAACTCTTACCTTGAGGTAAAAAATATTTTACACTATTTTTGGAAGCTTGTCAAGCCGTATCAAAAAATCTCAGCTTCGTCAGAAGCGGCTCGCCGTTTTCGGGGGAACCTTTGACCCTCCGCATGTGGGACATCTAATTGCTGCCCGTGCTGTGCGTCATGCTTGCGACATAGATCGCATGCTTTTTATGGTGGCTAACCAGCCGTGGCAGAAAGAGCGCAGAGAGATGTCATCAGCTGAAGATCGCCTCGCGATGGTGCAGGCAGCTGTGGCTGGGCTTTCATGGTGTGAGGCTTCGTCTCTGGAAATCGATCGAGGTGGCGACTCTTACACTGCCGACACTTTGGAGCAGCTAGCAGAAGAGATGCTTGACTGGGATTTGTTCGTGGTGATAGGTAGCGATATCGTTACACATCTCAATACCTGGAAGCGACCCGATGTCATAAAACGCCTGGCAGAGATGGTGGTGGTTGAGCGTCCTGGCAGTGTTGGCTTGGATCTGCCAGATGGCTGGGTTGGCAAGCGTGTGGAAGGCAAGCTAGTTGATATCTCTAGCACTCAGCTGCGCAAGTGGATCAGGTTGGGCCGTCCAACTGAAGATATTTTGCCTCCAGGGGTGGCTGAGGTGATTACTGTGCGGGGTCTTTATAGTGCCTTTTGACGATCGGCTTTCTGACGCTGTGCCTTCTGATGCTCGCCACTGGGCGATACTAGCTGCTCGCACTGCCGATGAGAAGCTCGGACGAGCGACACTGATGATTGATGTGAGCAGAGCAGTGGGCATCACCGACTATTTTGTCATCACTAACGGCGGCAACTATCGTCAAGTAGATGCCATCGTGGATGCTATCGAAGAAGCGATTTCTAAAGTTGGTGGCCCTAAGCCCTATCGCATAGAAGGTAAAGATGAGCGAGCGTGGGTGCTAATGGACTACATAGATTTCGTGGTGCATGTGTTCGACCCTGAAGCTCGCGAATATTACGAGCTAGAACGTCTCTGGAAAGATGAGCCACAGGTAGAGTGGCGTGAATAAGCCAGAAGAGAGTGGAAAAGTGGAGCTAACGGGACTCGAACCCGTGACCTCTGCCATGCCATGGCAGCGCTCTAGCCAACTGAGCTATAGCCCCCTATTGTGCTCTTTTATGTATTAATTATACGGGGTTTTTAATTATAGCAGGGTCTCAGGGTCTTCAATTGAACAGGATTTAGACGATACTAAAATCTATGAGACAGCAATTTATGACACAGAAATCTATGGCACAGAAACTTATGGCACAGAAATCTATGGAACAATCTGATACCCACTCGCCCGACACGCAAGCTATTGAACGGAAGTGGCAAAAACGATGGCGTGAGCAGGGCTACTACGAGATAGACAATGACGATGCCCGCCCGTCTTACTATGTGCTCTCTATGTATCCCTATCCAAGCGGACGAGCGCATATGGGGCATGTGCGCAACTACACCATCGGCGACTTGCTGGTGCGTTACCGCACGATGCGCGGCGACGGAGTGCTTTCGCCAATCGGGTTTGACAGTTTTGGTCTGCCTGCTGAGAACGCTGCGATAGTCACGGGTGAACATCCTCGTCCGTTTACTGATGCTCGCATTGAGGAGCTGTCGAAATCGTTAGAGCGGATTGGGGCGGTGTATGATAATCGCCGCCGTCTCAAAAGCCACGACCCGTCTTATATGCGTTGGACGCAGTGGCTGTTTCTGAAGTTTTACGAGGCGGGGTTGGCGTATCGGGGTGAGGCACCTGTGAATTTTTGCCCGGGGTGCCAGACGGTGCTGGCGAACGAACAAGTGCTAGCCGACGGCACCTGTGAGCGTTCGGGAGATTTGGTTGAGAAGCGCACCTTGACGCAATGGTTTCTGAAAATCACCGACTATGTGCAAGAGTTGTTAGACGACCTTGAGCCGCTGGTATGGCCAGAGCGAGTGAAGGCAATGCAGCGTAACTGGATCGGGCCTTCCGAAGGTGTGGAGTTCACACTGGAAGTAGCTGATGCACCAGCAAGTGAGGGAGTGAGAGTATTCACCACTCGTCCTGACACCTCTTTTGGGATGACTTTCGTTGTGATGTCGCCCGAACATCCCCGTGTGATGGAATTCACGAGTGATGCTCAGCAAGCAGAAGTGAAAGCTTTTGTGGCTGAGGTTGCCCTGCGTAGTGAAATCGAGCGGATGTCAGCAGAGGGGTCTGCTGAGCGGCGAGGCGTGGCAACAGGGGCTTGGTTGCGTAACCCCTTCAACGGGCGACCCGTGCCGCTTTATCTGGCCGACTATGTGCTGATGAGTTATGGCACGGGCGTGGTGATGGCTGTGCCTGGCGAAGACCAACGCGATTGGGAGTTCGCCGAAGCTCATGGTTGCGACATCATCCGCACCGTGCGCCCACCCGACGACTGGGAAGGTCAAGCGTGGATGGGCGAAGGCGAATCAATCAACAGCGAATGGTTGGATGGGCTTTCGGTGGCTGAAGCTAAAGAGAAGGCGTCTGACTGGCTTGAAACCGAAGGCATCGGCGAGCGCATCACTCACTATCGCCTGCGGGATTGGGGTATTTCTCGTCAGCGCTTCTGGGGTTGTCCGATTCCTGTCGTCTATTGCGATGAGTGCGGCATCCAGCCTGTGCCCGAAAGTGATCTGCCAGTGTTGCTACCTGAGGTGGTAGATTTTCTGCCTACAGGCGAGTCGCCTCTTGGGAAGGATGAGGCATTTCTGACTGCTGACTGTTCTGCTTGTGGGGGAGAAGCTAGGCGTGAAACCGACACGATGGACACTTTTGTAGATTCGTCATGGTATTTCTTGCGATTTGCCGATCCCAGCAATGAGGCCGCGCCGTTTTCACAGGAGTCGCTAGAGCGGTGGTTGCCCGTAGACCAATACATCGGCGGCATAGAACACGCCACGATGCACCTTATATATGCGCGGTTTTTTGTTAAAGCTCTGTCGGATATGGGGCTGGCTCCGAAGGATTTACGCGAGCCGTTTGCTCGCCTCTTTACGCAGGGGATGATACACAAAGATGGCTACAAGATGTCTAAATCCAAAGGCAACCTGGTGGCACCTGAGGAGATTTTGGATGTCCAAGGTGCCGATGCGCTTCGCTTGGCGCATCTGCAGGTAAAGCCCCCTCAAGACAGCGTGGATTGGGAAGACTTCGGTTTAGAAGGTTGCGCTAAGTATCTGGCTAGAGTCTGGCGTCTGGCAACAAACCACCCAGAAGCGTTCCCAGCTGGCGCAGGCGAGGTTCGCCAACTCACCGGGGCGGACGAGGAAATCCTCAACGCCACCCACCGTCTGATAGATCGAGTAACCAGAGATTTCGAGAAATGGGCATACAACACTGCCGTAGCCGCTTGTATGGAATTCACCAACTTGCTCTATCGCTATGTGAAACTGCCACCGCATCGTGAGACATTGGATTTCGCAGTAGATACCCTGTTGCTGCTAATGGCTCCTATGGTGCCCCATATCACAGCCGAACTCTGGGAAATCCGTAAAGAGGCTGAAATTCGTAAAGAGGTTCGGGGCGAAGCGGTAGATGATGGAGCAAGCGACATCCATCACCAAGCTTGGCCCACCCCCGACCCTAAACGCCTGCTAGTGGAACGTTGCACCATGATCGTCCAGGTAAACGGCAAACTCCGCGACCGCATAGAAGTAGACACCAACATCTCTGAAGAAGAAGCTACTCAAGTAGCTTTAGCCTCCTCCAGAGTAGCCACCCTCCTAGACGGCGTAGAACCTAAGAGAGTAATCGCCAAACCCCCTAACCTGATAAATCTGGTGCTCTAGTAGCAAGTTCCTATATTGGGTATGTCTTAGAAGTTCTGTTAGCTAGCTTCTAGTTCTCTTAGCCTTTGTAGTGCCTGGGCATGGTTGGCGGTGGAGTAGAAAGAGAGGCGGTCTACGGCTCCTTGGTAGCGACGGTGGAGGTCTTCGGCAACTTCATTGGGGGTGCCTACGGCGGCGAAGGTGTGAAGAATTTCATCTGTGATCAGGTTGCCCATTTCTACCCATTGACCTTGTTTAGAGAGTTTGTTTAGGTCGTCTTGGAGGCTACCCCAGCCGTGGTGTTCCAGAACTGGACGATAGGCGGGAGTTGAGCCGTAGAAAGCTATTTGTTGGCGGGTGGCGACAGCACTGGCAGTTAGTTCTTCTTCAGTGGTACCCATAACCGACATGGCTGGGATAGAAATTTCCACATCGCTACGGTGGCGGCCTGCTTTGCGGATGCCTTGCTCAAAGGCAGGCAGATTGACTTCTTTCAGATACGACTCTGTAGTGAAGCCATGTGAGAAATAGCCATCTGCCATCTCCCCTGCCAACTCTGTCATCTTCGGGCCGACTGCCGCCAGAAACACTTTAGGGCGACCGCCAGAGCAGGGGCCCGGATTGAACATCGGCGTCATTAGGGTGTGCTGGTAGAACTCGCCTCGGAACTTTAGCGGGGTGTCGTGCTCCCAAGAATCCCAGATGGCGTGAAGTGCGGCGATGAACTCGCCCATGCGCTTGGCAGGTTGCGACCAAGGCATGCTGAAACGCTTGGTGATGTGCGGGCGGATTTGGCTACCTAGCCCCAAGATGAAACGTCCACCTGAGAGGTTTTGGAGATCCCAGGCGACATTAGCGACAATCATAGGATTACGAGCGAACGCCACAGCGATGCCTGTGCCTAGCTGCAGAGTGGATGTTTCTTGTATGGCCGGAACTAAGGGGAGGAAGGGGTCGTGGTTTAGCTCGGCCGACCAGCCGCCTGTGTAACCTGCCTCTTCTAGTCGCTTGGCTGCTGTGCCTGACTGGGTAATATCTAGGGGGATTCCGCCGTCTAGTTTCATTGGGTTTCCTTTAAAGTGGTTGGGACTGGATAGTGAGTGGGGCTAGATATTGAGTGGGACTAGATATGAGGTTAGATATTAGACAAAGAAGCGACTAATCAAACAGAAGTCAAACAGCGTTGGCATACTCAGTAGCTTTGGCGATCAAGGCTTCAATCCTGTTGTTAAACTGCACAGAGTCGCCGGGTAGATCTTTTGTTCCCATCGCTCCTCCTAGATAGCGGGCATAGACGCCTTCCAAAATGCACGCTAGTCGCCAGGTAGCAAATGCCATATAAAAATCAATCTGGGGCACTTCTCGCCCGCAGGCAGTCTCGTATTCTGCAAGTATCTCGGCCCGTGAAGCAAAACCCGGCACTTGCGTAGCACTGGTTTCAAGCATCGTGAATTCGTCATCTGGTTCAGCCCAATACATGAGCAGCGTGGCTATATCTGCCAGCACATCGCCTAGGGTGCAGAGTTCCCAATCCAGCACTGCAGCCACTAAGCCATCGGGCCACACCATGCAGTTATCCAGCCGATAGTCGCCATGGACAATGCCCGTATAGGTTTGCGGAGGGATGCGACTAGATAGATGAGCGTGGATTTCAGCCATAGCAGGGCGATCGGTGGTTTGTGACTGCTCGAATTGTCCCATCCATCGGCGGAGCTGTCGCGCGATGTAATCTTCCTGTTTGGCGAGGGTGTCTAAGCCCACCTCAGCAATGTCGACTTTGTGAAGCTCGGCAAGGGTGTGAGCGATTGACTTGCTGATTTCCAGACGTATGTGAGGAGCAATGTCGCTCGTTTGGTCGGGGTTGCGTAGCACTATACCATCTACAAAACTCATCACATAAAAAGGTCGCTCATTGACCGATTCATCATTGCAGAAACCTAGCGGCAAAGGCACGGGA
Source organism: uncultured Acidimicrobiales bacterium (assembly GCA_958295755.1). Taxonomy (GTDB): domain Bacteria; phylum Actinomycetota; class Acidimicrobiia; order Acidimicrobiales; family Hopanoidiivorantaceae; genus Hopanoidiivorans. The sequence continues at coordinate 521,599 of OY282367.1, forward strand.
ACAGCAGTGGGATAAAGAGCCGAGATGATGCGATGCTCGCGGGACATGTCGTGAGCGGTGGCGAGCACCTGTTGAAGCGGCGGGCGGCGCAACACGAAACGCTGGCTGGCTGCGTCGGTAACGATGTAGGTCAAGTTGGAATGGCCACTGGGGATTAGTTCAAAGCTGAGGGGCGCGACGGCATCGGCTACATGCTGGCGGAACCAGCTGGTCACACCCTCTAGGTTGATGCCCGGCGGGACGGGATTTGCCACAAGAAGATTTTAGACAGGATGTGAAATTTAACTGGATTGCCTGCAACACCTAGCTGCTATGTGTTGAAGTTATGGAAGAAAAGGAGGCAGAAGCTCTCAGCCGAGCTAAACACTGGCTGGCGGATATGTGGGAGCAGCATCGCAGCGTGATACTTGTGGTGCTGGGGCTGGCTATGGGGATTTTGGTATTTGTAGGGTGGCAAAGGCTCAATAGCGAGGCGAACTCTGCCCAAGAGTCAATCGGGTCTCTCATTCCTTTTGCTGAGCCTGTTGTGACAGCAGCTCCTCCGAAGCCCGTGGTGGTGTATATCAGTGGGGCGGTCGCTGCGGCTGGCGTGTATGAACTAACCACGCAAGACCGCATGTTCAACCTTATTGATGCTGCGGGCGGGCTCTTAGACCAAGCAGATACTGGATCGCTTAATCTGGCGCAGCCGTTAGTTGATGGCACCCATGTTTGTGTGCCAGAAAAAGATGAAACATCAAGTATGTGTAGCGTACCGACAGTTCAGATTCAAGGAGATGGGACTTCGCCCGCACTTGTTGATCCAAACAGAGCTTCTGTTATTGAACTGCAGCGACTAGATGGTATCGGCCCTGCTATCAGTGCTCGCATAGTGGAATGGCGCAAGCAGAACGGGGAGTTTCGCACGGTTGATGACTTACTGGCGATTCCCGGCATTGGCCCATCCACTTTGGAGAGATTTCGCTCGCAGCTGTCGCTGCCGTGAGTGACCGATGGGTGTATGCGCTAGGGGGGTGTGCTTGGATAGGGGCATTTGTGCCAGCTTTAGGGGCAGAGTTTTTGAGTTTCGGATGGTTGATTTGGATATTAGGTTTTGGGGCAGGCGCGATAGCTCTAGCCTCGCGAAAGCCTTGGCTACTTTGCGTAGCCATGCTGTTGGTGGCTTCACTGCTGTCGGCTAGAGCAGAGGCAAACTATCGTCCGATCACTGAGGTTTCTGCTTATGAGGGATCAGCAACCTTAGCTAGCGATCCCGAGCAGTTCAGCGGTGGCTTGCGAGTGGAGATGTCTATCCCCAGAGGCAGATTTGAAGGTTGGGCATACGGCCATAGCGCAGCACAGCTACGAGATCGGCTAGCTGGCGAGAAGATGACACTCAAAGCTAAATTGCGTCCACTCGCTGACTCCAGTTCTAGTGACTCCAGTCTTAGTGCCCCCAATCCTAGCGCCTGGCAAGTTCGCCGAGGTATAGTCGGGAGGCTCACAATCGAATCTGTGAGCGACTGGAAACCTGGTGCCATCCATTACCGAATCGCCAATTCTTTCAGGCGCACTCTAATGGCGGGCACCGACTCGTTCAGCGAAGACCAGCGCGCTCTCTTCAGCGGGCTGATATTTGGAGACGACAGGGAACAGTCGCCCATTCTGGCTGATAACTTCCTCGCGGGCGGGCTCACCCACCTGCTGGCGGTATCGGGGCAGAATGTGGTGTTCGTTTTGCTATTGGCTCGTCCGCTTATGCTGCGGTTCGGCTTCAGAGGTAGATGGGCGGCGACCATTTTGGTGCTTGGGTTATTTGCTACGATTACTCGTTTTGAATCGTCAGTCGTTCGTGCTACGACGATGGCGGGCGTGGCTGCGACCGCCACGATGATTGGCAGAGATGCTTCGTCAAAGCGGTATCTTGCTCTCACTATCTGCTGTCTAGTGGTGGTGGATCCTCGCATCGTACGGTCGCTGGGATTTCAGTTATCGGTGTTGGCGAGCGCAGGGTTGCTGTTTCTCGCCCGTCCGCTAGAAGAGCGAATACGAGGGCCAAGACTGGTAGCAGGCGTGTTGGCTGCCACCATAGCGGCGCAGCTCTGTGTCTCACCGCTCATCATCGCCACTTTTGACGGCGTACCTGTGGGATCGCTCTGGGCGAATGTGCTGGCGGTGCCGATTTCAGGGCCGTTGATGATGTGGGGGATGACGGCAGGGATTGTGGCTGGCGTATTTGGCGGAGCAGTTGCCACCATCATCCATATTCCTACCCAGCTAGGCATTGACTGGTTGCAGTTCGTGGCACAGATGTCATCTCGGTTCTGGCTAGGTGAGCTACGAATGTGGCATATGTTGGTGTTGGGCGGATGTGTAACAGCAGTGTTGCTGGCCCGGCGCAAAAGCAAAGTTGTGCTGTTGCCAGTGGGGATTGCCGTGCTAGTGCTGGCACTGCCGAGCCTGAGTTTCACAGCTCCGAGCGTTGTGAGTATCGGTAAAGACTCCACCCTTTGGCAAAACGAAGGCAAATCTGTGCTGGTGGTAGGTGAAGAAACATCGCAACGGCAACTGTTGGAAGGTCTGAGGCGAGCAGGCGTGAAACGGCTCACTTTGATGATCGCAACTGGTAGCGAATCAAAGGCGAGACAGCAACAAGAAGCATTAAGAAACCGCTATGGAAATTTTGAAGCGTGGCTACCTTCGCAAGTCAGTGAAGCTTGGAGAGGTCTTCCTATGCCGCAAACAAGATACATCGGTAATTTGGCGGTGCAAATAACAGAGACATCGCCCAAGCTGAAAGTGATAGTTGGATTCCATGAGTTGGCGGGTGAAGCCCTGTTTTCTTGAGTTGGATGGGTCTTCTTGAGTTGGATAGCGGGTTGGATAGCGAGGGCGATATATTTCGGAGGTGAGATTTTGCTACCTTCAGAAGTGATGCATATGACAGAACCTCCCATAGTGATGGGCATTTTGAATCGCACGCCCGATTCGTTCTACGATGCGGGGGAGTATTGGGGATTTGACGATTTTCTACGCAAAGCCGAACAGCTCGCGGCAGACGGGGCCGACATGTTAGATGTTGGTGGCGTGAAGGCAGGTCCCGGTAGCGAAGTAACTGAAGACGAAGAGATGGAGCGGGTCGTGCCTGCTGTGAAAGCTTTGGCTGACCGCTTTGACTTGCCGCTGTCTATTGACACTTGGCGGGCATCGGTGGCTGATGAAGCCTACAAATCTGGTGCTGTTCTAGGCAACGACATCAGCGGTTTCGCCGACACAGAGTATTTGCAGGTAGCAGCCACGCACGGGGCATCGGTGGTGGCGTGCCATGTGCGACTCGCCCCCCGATTAGCCGACCCGAACCCCATCTATACCGACCTCTTCGGAGATGTCAAAAGCTATCTAGCCGAAAGAGTAGCCTGGGCACAAGCAGTTGGCATACCTAAGAGCCGTGTGTATGTGGATGCTGGATTAGACCTCGGTAAAACTCCTGAAATGTCAGCCGCATTGCTACGCCGAAGTGGTGACTTGGGCGAAGAGTTGGGCTGTCCCGTGTTGCTATCAGCCTCTAACAAGGGGTTTCTCGGAGTGCTCTGTGATGGCGAAATCGGCGAGAGAGCAATAGCTTCTGCCGCCGCACACGCTTTGGGCACATTGCAGGGCTGCAGGATTCTGCGAGTGCATGATGTGAGGGCCACGAAGGTGGTGATAGAGACACTCCAACGGCTGAGTAGGGCAACAGGGCAAAATAGTTTAGGCAAAATAGTTTAGAATTCGGAAACTGAGATGCAAATTCTGTTGCTGTCAAGCACCGACCCTTCACTGCTATCGCACGAAGTCATTGAATCTGTAAATGATTTCGTAGGAGACGAAGACCGCAACTCGTCCCTCAGCACTTTCTCAGAGAGAGACTATCTGAACGAGAGTGGGCAGAAAGACATAGGCCCGCTGGTAGATGCTGCCCAGACTCCGCCGATGTTGGCATCTAAGCGAGTAGTAGTGGGGCGTGATTTGGCATTTTTCGGCAGTGCCAAAGTAGCGTTCGGTCCGTTGCTGGCATACCTAGATAATCCGTTGCCCACCACAGCGATGATTTTGGTGTGGGAAAAAGGCCCGAACACTCCCACGCTCCCTGCTGTTCCGACTTCGCTCACACGTGCCGTAAAAGATATCGGCGGCGAGTATCGCAGAGTTGGAGGAATGCGCCGAGGTCAAGAAATCAGCGACTGGTTCGATAAGCAGATCCTACGGTCGGGTGTGCGCTTAGATGGACGGGCTCGCAGCAGCCTATCGGACTGGATGGGGGAAGAACCCGGGCGACTGGCAGGCGTTTTAGAAGTGCTCAAGAGCACCTTCGGCACAGAAGATATTCTCACTGAAGATCAAATCTCTCCGTTCCTTTCCCAAGCTGGAACTGTCCCCATTTGGGATCTTACCGATGCTATAGACACAGGCGACAGAGCTTTGGCACTCTCGCATCTGCGAAGAATTATGGCATCTGAGGGGGGCGAACCGCTACGCCTGCTGTTTTCGCTTCATCGCCACTTCGAAGAGTTGTTGCGACTAGACGGCTCAGGTGCACGCAGTCAGCAAGAGGTAGCCGATGTTTTAGCCTTGCCTAAAAGACGAGCTTTTCTAGCAAAGAAACGACTGTCTCAATGCCAACTTCTTGGCTCAGAAAAAATCGCTCGTTGCTTCAAGTTTTTGTCTGAAGCCGACTTGGATATACGCGGCCGCACTGGGATAGATCCCGAGATAGTGATGGAAGTACTTGTAGCCCGGCTAGCTTCTCAAAGCCGCTGGTAAGAGTTAGTTTCAGGGTCTAAGCAACTATTTGCTAGCCGCGATCCTCTTCATCAGCCGCGACTTTTTGCGGGCGGCTGTGTTTTTGTGAAGCACACCTTTGGCAGTAGCCTTGTCGATCCGCTGAATAGCGCGTCGGGTAGCTTCTTCCACCGAGTCGTCCCCATCTTCGGCGGCGTGCAATGCCGTTTTTGTGTGTGTCTTAACTTCTGAGCGTGTTGCCATATTACGCATGCGTCGCCGCTCGTTTTGCCGATTGCGCTTTATTTGGCTTTTGATGTTTGCCATAAATAGATAGCCTAACGGCTAAGCCCCAATTACCCACGGCCCTGACTTGGAAATGCCCCTGACATGGAAAACCGCAGCATTCGCAACATCTGCATCATCGCGCATATTGACCACGGCAAATCCACTTTGGCCGACAGGATGCTAGAAATCTGTGGGGCTGTCTCGCCCCGCGAGATGCGTGAGCAGTATCTCGACTCTATGGATCTGGAGCGTGAGAGAGGCATCACCATCAAGCTCCAAAGCGTTCGTCTTTCGCACAATGGCTGTGTCATCAACCTGATTGATACTCCAGGGCATGTGGATTTCGGCTATGAAGTATCTCGGTCTCTGGCGGCCTGCGAAGGGGCGATTTTGCTGGTGGACGCCGCCCAAGGCATAGAAGCGCAAACGTTGGCCAACTGCTATCACGCTTTGGATCGTGATCTTGAAATAGTCGCAGCTCTCAACAAGATAGACCTCCCCGCCGCCGATATAGAAAGATCGTCTCAAGAGATAGAACAAGTTTTGGGCATCCCAACTGAGGAGATATTGCATGTGAGTGGTAAAACGGGCGAAGGTGTCGAAGCTCTGTTAGATGAGGTAATTCGGCGCATTCCACCACCCGTAGGCGACCCTGCCGCTCCCCTGCAAGCCTTGGTTTTTGACTCGCACTTTGATCAATACAGAGGCGTCATCAGCTCGGTGAGGGTGATGAACGGTGAGTTGGTCAAAGGTTCAAAAGTGTTACTGATGCAGTCGGGCACCACTCAAGACGCCCTGGAAGTAGGCGTGCGACTACCAGCGGCCACACCGGTTGAGAAGCTTGTGGCAGGAGAGGTTGGCTATCTCGTGGCAGGAGTGAAAAATGTGTCGCAAGCCCGCTCGGGCGAGACAGTCACCACCGCCGTTCGTCCAGCCTCCAGCCCTCTTGACGGCTACCAAGATCCCAAGCCAATGGTCTTCTGCGGGTTGTATCCCATAGACGGAGATGACTATCCCATGTTGCGAGACGCCATGGAAAAACTGCGTCTCAACGATGCCAGTTTCAGCTTTGAGCCTGAGTCGTCTACCGCTTTGGGATTCGGCTTTCGCTGTGGATTTTTAGGACTGCTGCATATGGAGATAGTCCACGAGCGACTGCATCGGGAGTTTGCGGTGGATCTAGTTGCGACTACGCCGTCGGTAAAATATCTCGTCACTACTTCTGCAGGTGAGGAGCTTCATGTCGACAACCCCAGTCAAATGCCCCCGGCGGGTGAGATAGCTTCTATCGCCGAGCCGTATCTGGCGGTCACCGCCATCGCACCCGCGGATCACGCCGGCACATTGATGAAGCTTTGCCAAGATCGCAGAGGGGAGTTTATAAAGCTTGAGTATCTGAGCCCCGACAGAGTAGAGCTCGCCTACCGACTGCCACTCGGCGAGGTGATTACCGACTTTTTCGACCAGGTGAAGGGCAAGACGCAAGGCTATGCCAGTTTGGATTACGAGCCTGCAGGCTATGCGGCGGCTGACCTGCAAAAAGTAGATGTGTTACTTCAGCACGAGCCGGTGGATGCCTTCAGTGCTATAGTTCATCGCGACGCCGCGTATGATTACGGACGGCGCATGTGCAAAAAGCTATCGGAGCTGATTCCACGCCAGCAGTTTGATGTGCCCATCCAAGCCACCATTGGAGGCAGGATTATCGCCCGTGAGACTGTTAAGGCTTATCGCAAAGATGTCACCGCCAAGCTCTACGGTGGCGATGTGACCCGCAAACGAAAGCTACTTGAAAAGCAAAAATCTGGGAAGAAGCGGATGAAGTCTATAGGCAGGGTGGAGGTGCCTCAGGAAGCGTTCGTTTCGGCTTTGCGATTAGATTGACGGAGTTTTAGTTGTTTTTGAAATATATTCTTGGAATTTATGGCAATCTCAAACCTGTGGCAATATCAAATCTTTTACAACGAAAAGCTAACCTATGAATATGGCAATTTCAGATGTCAGAATGTCTAATCGCTGGAAAGAAAATTTGTCTGAGCGCAGAAAAGCTGTGCTTCGCGTGGTGGTGGAAGACTATATGAGCACTGCCCATCCTGTCGGTTCGGCCAGCGTCACATCCAGATTCGACGATTTCGGTTTTCGGGCTTCGTCTGCGACCGTGCGCAAAGAGATGCGCTTGTTGGAAGAAGCTGGCTATCTGGCGCAGCCCCATATCAGCGCAGGTCGCATTCCCACTGAGATGGGCTACCGCTACTTCATCGACACGCTCATGGGACCATGTGTGTTAGAGCGACAGGCCGAGCACACAATCTGTGACTTTTTTAGCAACGCTTCTAGGGAGCTGGATCGCAACCTCATGGACACCAGTCAGCTCCTCTCAGAAGTTACGCATTGTGCTTCGGTGGTGTTGCCCCCGTCTTCGGAGTCAGCCACGTTGCGGTCGCTTCAGCTGGTGCAGATGGATTCGCAGGTCGTGTTGCTGATAGTTGTGCTTTCCAACGGGGTGGTCGAGAAGCGGGCGTTGGATCTTGAAGAGGTTGTGAGCGAAGACGAGCTGGGTGAATCCACACGACTCATTTCTGAGGCGGCGGTAGGCGAGACGCCTCCGTTCAATACGGCTGATGTGCCACCTTGCCCGCAGTCGGTGGCACACATCGTGGCACCCTCGTGGGAAGCTTTGTGCGGCGCGGTAGCAGAGGCTCCAGGTTACATGTTCGTAGGGGGTACCTCAGAGTTGGCTGGGGTATTTGAGACGATAGACACATTGCGCGAGATTCTCTCCGCCTTGGAGCAGAAGTATGTGGTGGTGACTTTACTACGGGATTTGGTGGAACGCCCGGCAGAGACTGAAACCGACAGGGCGGGTGAGACAGGAGTGCAAGTGTCTATCGGTGCCGAGAATATGTTGTCGCCACTGCGGGAATGTTCGCTCGTGGTGGCGCCTTATGTCACTTCCGAATCCGACAGGGGGTCGCTGGCGGTTATAGGCCCCACTCATATGGACTACCCACAGGCTATGGCAGCGGTGGGGACAGTCAGCTCGCAGCTCAGCGGGTTATTGTGCGAATCTTGAGTTGCTATCCGCATGGACTATTACGATCTGTTGGAGGTCGACCGCACTGCTTCACCAGAAGAAATAAAAAAGGCTTATCGCCGTCTCGCTCGCGACCTGCACCCCGATAAAAACCCTGATAATCCGGAAGCCGAAGCCAAGTTCAAACAGGTTGCTGCCGCCTATGAAACGCTGAGCGATCCTCAGCGCAAAGCACATTACGACCGTTTCGGTGAGGCAGGGCAAGCGGGCTTTGATATGGGCGATTTAGGCGGACTGAGCGATCTGCTGGGTTCCATGTTCGGGGGAGGCAATATCGGTGATATTTTTGGTGCTCGTCACTCATCAGGTCCGCCCCCAGGTGAAAACCTTGAAGTGCAACTCACCCTGGATTTTGAGGAGGCCATTTTCGGCACGCAGCGAGAGATAGAAGTCCAAACGATGGTCTCATGCGATGAATGCAAAACGACCGGAGCTACTAAAGGCACGATGCCGGAGGTCTGTACAAACTGTCGAGGTACAGGGCAGACGCGGCAAGTAAGGCAGTCGTTCATGGGGCAGATGGTCACAACCATGCCGTGTGGGGATTGCAGCGGATTAGGGGAGCGCATAGAAAACCCTTGTCAAGGGTGCCGTGGGCGGGGGCGTGTCGGCGATACTTTGTCTTTCACTGTGAAGATCCAGCCGGGCATTGCATCTGGGCAGATACTTCATCTGGCTGGCAAAGGAGCGGTAGGCGAGCGGGGTGGCACTCCAGGTAATCTCTACATTCACATAGTTGTGCGTCCGCACGAGCGTCTGCGCCGTGACGGAGACGATTTGCTGGATGAGCTGTCGGTGCCGATGACGATAGCCGCATTGGGTAAACAGATCCAATACGAAACCTTAGACGGCGAAGAAAGATTGGATATCAAACCGGGCACTCAGAGTGGTCATGTGATCCGCATCCGTAACAAAGGCGTGCCGAAACGGCGCGGTCGTGGGGATCTGCTGGTAACGATAAAGGTAGATGTGCCGAGGAATTTAACCCGCGAGCAGGCACACTTGCTGGAGCGTTTAGCCGAAATGCGTGGCGAGGATCTGGACTCGCCAGATGCGTCTATCTTTAGAAGGCTACGGAGTCGATCGTAGTTAGTTTCGGTAGAGGCAGTTGGGATTCATTGAGAATTCCATATCTTGGTTGTGATTGTCATAGGCTACGCTGTAGTTGTCATAGAGTGTTTGGTATATATGTGATTCTGAGTTCCAAGATATGTGTTTGGACTTGAGAGATATTAAACAGACATAAATGGGGTCGTATTTTGAGATAAAAGTGAGTCTCTCGTAGATGGCATCGGAACCTTCGGTGTAGTGGGCTTCCTTTTCAGGATGGCAGGGAAGCCAAATAGCCCAAACCTCTCTTTGTCTGTCGTATCTCGCGATGACGAAAACTATTTCGTCGGCTTTGCAATCTACTAATCCGTATGAGAAAACGAAGTCTGTGGAATCCATGCTGACTGGTCTGCTGGTATCGGGTGGATTACTGGTGGTATCTGGGCGGCGGATATTCTCAGGGCTGCTGAGGATGCTCCAGAGTGGCAACAAGAATGTTGATGCGGTATGGCCTAGATTTATGGCTTCCAGAGTGTCACTGTCTAGCTCTGTTGCAGATCGGAAGGCTATGGTCATGTCTTCGGGCAGAGTGAGGCTGGAGTTTGTTCTTGGGTGGCGTATCCAAATTTGTCTATTCTGGCTCCAAGAATAGATGTACTGACTTGGTATGAGATTGAAGGCTTTTCTGATTTCGCCCTGATTGGCTCCACCTGGCAGGACAGAAAAGAAGTTCCAAGGCTGAAAAGTGTCGGTGGGTGGTTGCGTCTCCGATGGTGGCGAAATGGGTGGCGAAGTAGGTGGCGAATAATCCTGATCGGGATTTGGCTCTGGATTCGGATCAGGCTCTGGTGGCGGTATGAGCGGAGGAGATTCATTTATAGTCTCAGATACAGTTATTATGATGATGCCGTTGTGGGTGTCGCCGCCAGTGGAGGTATAGGGCACGGTGAAGGTTTCAGTACCAGCCGAAGCATCAGCCTTGGCAACAACAGAATAGTTGCAGGTGTTGGCTGTTCTTGTGACTGAGATGAATTCTGTGGAGATGCTGGTGGCGTCGGCGCAGGTGATGATGAAGCTTCCGTCAGTGGCATAGCCGCCAGCTGATACGGCTAGTGTTTCGCCTGCTACCATAGACAAACCTGTGGGTGCGGCATAGGCAATATTTGAGATTGTGACTGTTATCTCGGCGTCTAGGGTTGCTCCAGAAGAACTGGTGTAGGGGATGGTGAAGGTCGCATCACCGGCAGTGGCAGATGTTTTGGGGGTGATGGTGTATTCGCAGGGACTATTTGTAGCGTCAGCGCGAGATACCGAAGATAGTTTGGTATGCAGGTTCTTGGCAGCCCCGCAGGAGATCGTATAACCAGAATGTGTGGCATAGCCCGAAGCATTGATGTCTAGGGTGCTGCCCGCTACTACTTTGAGTCCTGTGGGGGCGGTGTATGAGATGGCGGTGATGGTGATGGAGATGATGCCGTTGTGGGTGTCGCCGCCGGTGGATGTGTAGGGGATGGTGAAGGTGGCTGCGCCAGTCGATGCTGTGGCTTTGGCGACAACGGAGTAGTTGCAAGTGTTGGCTGTGCGAGTGACTGAGGTGAATTCTGTGGAGACACTTGTGGCGTCTGAGCAAGAAATCGTGAAGGTTCCGTCTGTGGCGTAGCTGCCTGCTGATACTGCTAGGGTTGCGCCTGCTGCCATAGAAAGTGTTGGTGCGGTGTAGGCAATGTTTGAGATTGTGACTGTTACTTGGGCGTCTAGTGTTGCGCCTGAAGAAGATGTATATGGAATAGTAAATGTCGCATCACCAGCAGTCGCTGTGGTTTTGGGTGTGATGGTGTACTCACAGGGACTGTTCGTAGCATCAGCACGAGACACGCTACTGAGTTTGGTGTGGAGGCTCTTGGCAGTCCCGCAGGAGATGGTGTAGCCGGTATGTGTTACATAGCCCGAAGCGTTGATATCCAAACTGCTACCCGCTACTACCTTGAGACCTGTCGGTGCGGTGTAGCTGATAGCTGTGATGGTTATGGAGATAATGCCGTTGTGGGTGTCGCCTCCAGAAGAGGTGTATGGCACAGTAAAGCTAGCTGAACTAGAAGAAGCAGTAGCTTTGGCCACGACAGAATAGTTGCAGGTGTTGGCTGTTCTTGTGACAGAGGTGAACTCTGTGGAGACACTTGTGGCGTCGGCACAAGAAATCGTGAAACTGCCGTCAGTGGCGTAGCTACCTGCTGATATTGCCAGTGTTTCGCCTGCCGCCATAGAAAGTGTTGGGGCGGTGTAGGCAATGTTGGAAATTGTGACTGTGATTTCAGCGTCTAGTGTCGCGCCTGATGATGAGGTGTAGGGGATGGTGAAGGTGGCTGTGCCTGCGGTGGTTGTGGTTTTGGGAGTGATTGTGTATTCGCAGGGGCTGTTGGTGGCGTCGGCGCGAGATACAGATGACAGCTTGGTATGCAGGCTCTTGGCAACCCCGCAGGATATCGTATAACCAGAATGTGTGGCATAGCCCGAAGCGTTGATGTCCAAAGTGCTACCCGCTACTACTTTAAGACCGGTCGGGGCGGTGTATGTGATGGTTGTGATGGTGATGGATATGATGCCGTTGTGGGTGTCTCCGCCGCTGGAGGTGTAGGGCACGGTGAAGGTTGCTGTGCCTGCTGAGGCTGTGGCTTTGGCCACGACAGAATAGTTGCAGGTGTTGGCTGTTCTTGTGACAGAGGTGAACTCTGTGGAGACAGATGTGGCGTCGGCACAGGTTATGGTGAAGCTGCCGTCAGTGGCATAGCCGCCAGCTGATACGGCTAGGGTTTCACCTGCTGCCATAGACAAACTAGACGGTGCGGTGTAGGCGATGTTAGAGATAGTGACAGTTATCTCGGCGTCTAGGGTTGCGCCAGAAGAAGATGTATAGGGGATCGTGAAGGTTGCATCACCTGTTGTGGCGGTGGTTTTGGGGGTGATTGTGTATTCGCAAGGGCTGTTCGTGGCGTCTGCGCGAGACACTGATGACAGCTTGGTGTGAAGGTTCTTGGCTGTGCCGCAAGTGATTGTGTAGCCGGTATGTGTGGCATATCCCGATGCGTTGATGTCCAATGTGCTGCCAGCTACCACTTTTAGTCCTGTTGGTGCGGTGTAGCTGATGGCTGTGATGGTGATTGAGATAATGCCGTTGTGTGTGTCGCCTCCAGATGAGGTGTATGGGATGGTGAAGGTGGCTGTGCCTGCGGTGGCTGTAGCTTTGGCTATGGCGGAGTAGTTGCAGGTGTTGGCTGTGCGGGTGACTGAGGTGAATTCTGTGGAGATGCTGGTGGCGTCTGAGCAGGTGATGGTGAAGCTGCCGTCTGTGGCGTAGGTGCCTGCTGATACTGCTAGGGTTTCGCCTGCTGCCATAGAAAGTGTGGGTGCGGTGTAGGCGATATTTGAGATTGTGACTGTTATCTGGGCGTCTAGGGTCGCGCCAGAAGAGCTGGTGTATGGGATGGTGAAGGTTGCATTACCAGCAGTTGCTGTGGTTTTGGGTGTGATGGTGTATTCACAGGGACTGTTCGTGGCGTCTGCGCGAGACACTGATGACAGCTTGGTGTGAAGGTTCTTGGTTGTGTCGCATGTGATTGTGTAGCCGGTGTGTGTGGCATAGCCCGAAGCGTTGATGTCTAGGGTGCTACCTGCTACTACTTTAAGACCGGTCGGGGCGGTGTATGAGATGGCGGTGATGGTGATGGAGATGGTGCCGTTGTGGGTGTCGCCGCCCGATGATGTGTAAGGCACCGTAAAGGTGGCTGTGCCTGCTGTGGCTGTGGCTTTGGATACAACGGAGTAGTTGCAGGTGTTGGTTGTGCGGGTGACTGAGGTGAATTCTGTGGAGACTGATGTGGCGTCTGAGCAAGAGATTGTGAAGGTTCCGTCTGTGGCGTAGCCGCTAGCTGATACGGCTAGTGTTTCACCTGCTGCCATAGAGAGGTTTGTGGGTGCGGTGTAGGCAATGTTTGAGATTGTGACTGTGACCTCGGCGTCTAGGGTCGCGCCTGATGATGAGGTGTAGGGGATGGTGAAGGTCGCATCACCGGCGGTGGCAGATGCTTTGGGGGTGATGGTGTATTCACAGGGACTGTTCGTAGCGTCAGCACGAGATACTGATGACAACTTGGTGTGCAGGCTCTTGGCTGTGCCGCAGGTGATTGTGTAGCCGGTGTGGGTGGCGTAGCCCGAAGCGTTGATGTCTAGAGTGCTACCCGCTACTACTTTGAGTCCTGTGGGGGCGGTGTATGAGATGGCTGTGATGGTGATTGAGATAATGCCGTTGTGGGTGTCGCCACCGCTGGAGGTGTAGGGCACGGTGAAGGTTGCTGCGCCAGCCGATGCTGTGGCTTTTGATACAACGGAATAATTGCAGGTGTTGGCTGTTCTTGTAACTGAAGTGAATTCTGTGGAGACATTTGTGGCGTCGGCACAGGTAATGGTGAAAGTTCCATCTGTGGCATAGCCTCCTGCTGATATGGCTAGGGTTTCGCCTGCTGCCATAGACAAAGTGGGTGCGGTGTAGGCAATGTTGGAGATGGTGACTGTGACCTCGGCGTCTAGTGTTGCGCCTGAAGAGCTGGTGTAGGGGATGGTGAAGGTTGCGTCTCCTGCGGTGGCAGATGCTTTGGGTGTGATGGTGTATTCACAGGGGCTGTTCGTAGCGTCTGCGCGAGATACCGAAGACAGCTTGGTGTGCAGGTTCTTGGCAGCCCCGCAGGAGATTGTGTAGCCGGTATGTGTGGCATAGCCCGAAGCGTTGATATCCAAAGTGCTACCCGCGACTACCTTCAAGCCTGTGGGGGCGGTGTAGCTGATGGCTGTGGTGGTGATGGAGATGATGCCGTTGTGGGTATCGCCTCCGCTGGAGGTGTAGGGGATGGTGAAGGTGGCTGTGCCTGCTGTGGCTGTGGTTTTGGCGACTACTGAGTAGTTGCAGGTGTTGGCTGTTCTTGTGACTGAAGTGAACTTAGATGAGACAGCTGTGGCGTCAGCACAAGAAATCGTGAAACTGCCGTCAGTGGCGTAGCCTCCGGCTGATACTGCCAGTGTTTCTCCTGCTGCCATAGAGAGTGTGGGTGCGGTGTAGGCGATATTGGAGACTGTGACAGTTATCTCGGCGTCTAGTGTTGCGCCAGAAGAAGATGTATAGGGGATCGTGAAGGTGGCGTCTCCTGCTGTGGCTGTGGTTTTGGGTGTGATTGTGTACTCACAGGGACTGTTCGTAGCATCGGCGCGAGATACCGATGAAAGCTTGGTGTGAAGGCTCTTGGCAACCCCGCAAGAGATCGTATAACCAGAATGGGTGGCATATCCCGATGCGTTGATGTCTAAAGTGCTGCCAGCTACTACTTTAAGACCGGTCGGGGCGGTGTAGCTGATGGCGGTGATGGTTATGGAGATAACACCGTTGTGGGTGTCGCCACCGCTGGAGGTGTAAGGAACTGTGAATGTGGCTGCGCCAGAAGAAGCAGTAGCTTTGGCTACGGCTGAGTAGTTGCAGGTGTTGGCTGTTCTTGTGACAGAGGTGAACTCTGTGGAGACGCTAGTGGCGTCGGCGCAGGTGATGGTAAAGCTACCGTCAGTCGCATAGCCGCCAGCAGTCACAGCCAAAGTTGCGCCTGCTGCCATAGAAAGTGTTGGTGCGGCATAGGCAATATTTGAGATTGTGACTGTTACTTGGGCGTCTAGTGTTGCGCCTGAAGAAGATGTATATGGAATAGTAAATGTCGCATCACCAGCAGTCGCTGTGGTTTTGGGTGTGATGGTGTACTCACAGGGACTGTTCGTAGCGTCTGCGCGAGTGACTGAGGTGAGTTTGGTGTGGAGGTTCTTGGCTGTGCCGCATGTGATTGTGTAGCCGGTGTGTGTGGCGTAGCCTGATGCGTTGATGTCTAAAGTGCTGCCCGCTGTGACCTTTAAGCCTGTGGGGGCGGTGTAGCTGATGGCTGTGGTGGTGATGGAGATGATGCCGTTGTGGGTGTCGCCGCCGGTGGAGGTGTAGGGCACGGTGAAGGTGGCTGTGCCTGCTGTGGCTGTGGTTTTGGCGACTACTGAGTAGTTGCAGGTGTTGGCTGTTCTTGTGACTGAGGTGAATTCTGTGGAGACACTTGTGGCGTCGGCACAGGTAATGGTAAAGCTCCCGTCAGTGGCATAGCCTCCTGCTGATATTGCCAGTGTTTCGCCTGCTGCCATAGAAAGTGTTGGTGCGGCATAGGCGATATTTGAGATCGTGACAGTGACCTCGGCGTCTAGTGTCGCGCCTGAAGAGCTGGTGTAGGGGATCGTGAAGGTGGTATCACCGGCGGTGGCTGTGGTTTTGGGGGTGATGGTGTACTCGCAGGGGCTGTTCGTAGCGTCGGCGCGAGATACCGAAGATAGTTTGGTGTGAAGGCTCTTGGCAGCCCCGCAGGTGATCGTGTAGCTGGAATGTGTGGCATATCCCGAGGCGTTGATGTCTAGGGTGCTACCTGCTACTACTTTAAGACCTGTCGGTGCGGTGTATGAGATGGCTGTGATGGTGATGGAGATAACGCCGTTGTGGGTGTCGCCGCCAGATGAGGTGTAAGGCACAGTGAAACTCTCAGAACCTGCGGTGGCTGTGGCTTTGGCGACAACTGAGTAGTTGCAGGTGTTAGCTGTGCGGGTGACTGAGGTGAACTCTGATGAGACTGATGTGGCGTCAGCACAAGAAATGGTGAAAGTTCCATCGGTGGCGTAGCCGCCAGCAGTCACAGCTAGGGTTTCGCCTGCTGCCATAGAGAGTGTGGGTGCGGTGTAGGCGATATTGGAGACTGTGACAGTTATCTCGGCGTCTAGGGTTGCTCCAGAAGATGAGGTGTAGGGGATGGTGAAGGTTGCGTCACCTGCTGTGGCGGTGGTTTTGGGTGTGATGGTGTACTCACAGGGACTGTTCGTAGCATCGGCGCGAGATACCGAAGACAGCTTGGTGTGAAGGCTCTTGGCAGTGCCGCATGTGATGGTGTAGCCGGTGTGGGTGGCATATCCCGATGCGTTGATGTCCAAAGTACTGCCTGCGACTACCTTCAAACCGGTCGGGGCGGTGTAAGAGATAGTTGTGATGGTGATTGAGATAATGCCGTTGTGGGTGTCGCCGCCCGAAGATGTGTAGGGGATGGTGAAGGTGGCTGCGCCTGCCGAAGCTGTGGCTTTGGCGACAACGGAGTAGTTGCAGGTGTTGGCTGTGCGAGTGACTGAGGTGAATTCTGTGGAGACACTTGTGGCGTCTGAGCAAGAAATCGTGAAGGTTCCGTCAGTGGCGTAGCCTCCTGCTGATACTGCTAGGGTTTCGCCTGCTGCCATAGAAAGTGTGGGTGCGGTATAGGCGATGTTTGAGATAGTGACTGTAACTTCGGCATCTAGTGTCGCGCCAGAAGAGCTGGTGTAGGGGATGGTGAAGGTGGCGTCTCCGGCGGTGGCAGATGTTTTGGGTGTGATGGTGTATTCGCAAGGGCTGTTTGTAGCGTCGGCGCGGGTGACTGAGGTGAGTTTGGTATGGAGGTCTTTGGCTGTACCGCAAGAGATCGTGTAGCCGGTGTGTGTGGCGTAGCCCGAAGCGTTGATGTCTAGAGTGCTACCCGCTACTACTTTGAGTCCTGTGGGGGCGGTGTATGAGATGGTTGAGATAGTGATGGTGATAATGCCGTTGTGGGTGTCGCCTCCAGAAGAGGTGTATGGCACGGTGAAGGTCGCTGTGCCTGCTGCGGCTGTGGTTTTGGCGACTACTGAGTAGTTGCAGGTGTTGGCTGTGCGGGTTACAGAGGTGAATTCTGTGGAGACATTTGTGGCGTCGGCGCAGGTGATGGTGAAGCTTCCGTCTGTGGCGTAGCCGCCAGCAGTCACGGCTAGTGTTTCTCCTGCTGCCATAGACAAAGTGGGCGCGGTATAGGCAATGTTTGAGATTGTGACTGTTATCTGGGCGTCTAGAGTTGCGCCTGAAGAGCTGGTGTAGGGGATGGTGAAGGTTGCGTCACCTGCTGTGGCGGTGGTTTTGGGGGTGATTGTGTATTCGCAAGGGCTGTTCGTGGCGTCGGCGCGAGATACCGATGACAGCTTGGTGTGGAGGCTCTTGGCTGTGCCGCAGGTGATTGTGTAGCTGGGATGTGTGGCGTAGCCTGATGCGTTGATGTCTAGGGTGCTGCCAGCTACGACTTTTAGTCCTGTGGGGGCGGTGTATGAGATGGCTGTGATGGTGATTGAGATAATGCCGTTGTGGGTGTCGCCACCGCTGGAGGTGTAGGGCACGGTGAAGGTTGCTGCGCCAGCCGATGCTGTGGCTTTGGCCACAACGGAATAATTGCAGGTGTTAGCTGTTCTTGTGACTGAGGTGAATTCTGTGGAGACTGATGTGGCGTCGGCACAGGTTATGGTGAAGCTACCGTCAGTCGCATAGCCGCCTGCAGTCACGGCTAGGGTTTCGCCTGCTGCCATAGACAAAGTGGGTGCGGTGTAGGCAATGTTTGAGATCGTGACTGTTACTTCGGCGTCTAGGGTTGCTCCAGAAGAGCTGGTGTAGGGGATGGTGAAGGTTGCATTACCAGCAGTTGCTGTGGTTTTGGGTGTGATGGTGTACTCACAGGGACTGTTCGTAGCGTCGGCGCGAGACACTGATGACAGCTTGGTGTGGAGGCTCTTGGCTGTGCCGCATGTGATGGTATAGCTGGGATGTGTGGCGTAGCCTGTGGCGTTGATATCTAAAGTGCTACCCGCTACTACTTTCAAACCGGTCGGTGCGGTGTATGTGATGGCTGTGATGGTGATGGAGATGATGCCGTTGTGTGTGTCGCCACCGCTGGAGGTGTAAGGCACTGTGAATGTGGCTGCGCCAGAAGAAGCATTAGTTTTGGCAACAACAGAGTAGTTGCAGGTGTTGGCTGTGCGGATTACAGAGGTGAATTCAGATGAGACAGCTGTGGCGTCAGCACAAGAAATCGTGAAACTGCCATCAGTGGCATAGCCGCTAGCTGATACGGCTAGGGTTTCGCCCGCTGCCATAGACAGTGTGGGTGCGGTGTAGGCGATGTTAGAGATGGTGACAGTGATCTCGGCGTCTAGAGTCGCGCCAGAAGAAGAGGTATATGGGATGGTGAAGGTTGCGTCTCCTGCGGTGGCAGAAGTTTTGGGTGTGATGTTGTACTCACAGGGACTGTTGGTTGCGTCAGCGCGAGATACCGAAGATAGTTTGGTGTGGAGGCTCTTGGCAGTCCCGCAAGTGATTGTGTAGCTGGTATGTGTGGCGTAGCCTGATGCGTTGATGTCCAAAGTGCTGCCAGCTACCACTTTTAGTCCGGTCGGAGCGGTGAAGCTGATGGCTGTGATGGTTATGGAGATAATGCCGTTGTGGGTGTCGCCTCCAGAAGAGGTGTAGGGCACGGTGAAGGTCGCTGCGCCGGCTGAGGCTGTGGCTTTGGATACAACGGAATAATTGCAGGTGTTGGCTGTGCGGGTGACTGAGGTGAATTCTGATGAGACACCAGTGGCGTCGGCACAGGTGATGGTGAAGCTACCGTCAGTGGCATAGCCGCTAGCTGATACGGCTAGGGTTTCGCCTGCTGCCATTGAGAGGTTTGTGGGGGCTTCGTAGGCGATATTTGAGATTGTGACTGTTATCTCGGCGTCTAGGGTTGCTCCAGAAGAGCTGGTGTAGGGGATGGTGAAGGTTGTGTCTCCTGCTGTGGCGGTGGTTTTGGGTGTGATGGTGTATTCACAAGGACTGTCTGTAGCGTCAGCACGAGACACCGAAGACAGCTTGGTGTGGAGGCTCTTGGCTGTGCCGCAGGTGATGGTGTAGCCGGTGTGGGTGGCATATCCCAATGCGTTGATATCTAAGGTGCTACTCGCTACCACTTTTAGTCCGGTCGGTGCGGTGTAGCTGATGGCGGTGATGGTGATTGAGATAATGCCGTTGTGGGTGTCGCCTCCAGATGATGTGTAGGTGATGGTGAAGGTCGCTGCGCCTGCGGTGGCTGTGGCTTTGGATACAACGGAATAATTGCAGGTGTTAGCTGTTCTTGTGACTGAAGTGAACTCTGTGGAGACACTTGTGGCGTCGGCACAGGTGATGGTGAAGCTTCCATCGGTGGCATAGCCTCCTGCTGAGACTGCTAGGGTTTCTCCTGCTGCTACAGATAAGCCAGATGGTGGGCTGTAGGCGATGTTAGAGATCGTGACTGTTACCTCAGCGTCTAGTGTCGCCCCACTGGAGGAGGTGTAGGTGATGGTGAAGGTTGCGTTTCCTGCGGTGGCAGAAGTTTTGGGTGTGATGGTGTATTCACAAGGACTATTCGTAGCGTCAGCGCGAGATACCGAAGATAGTTTGGTGTGGAGGCTCTTGGCGGCCCCGCAAGTGATTGTGTAGCTGGTATGGGTGGCGTATCCCGATGCGTTAATATCCAAAGTGCTACCCGCTGCTACTTTTAGTCCTGTGGGGGCGTTGTAGTTGATGGCTGTGATGGTGATTGAGATGGTGCCGTTGTGGGTGTCGCCTCCAGATGAGGTGTAGGGCACTGTGAAGGTCGCTGAACCAGAAGAAGCAGTGGCTTTAGCCACGACAGAATAGTTGCAGGTGTTGGCTGTGCGGGTGACTGAGGCGAATTCAGTGGAGACACCAGTGGCGTCTGAGCAAGAAATTGTGAAGCTGCCGTCTGTGGCGTAGCCTCCTGCTGAGACTGCTAGGGTTTCGCCTGCTGCCATAGAAAGTGTTGGTGCGGTATAGGCGATGTTTGAGATTGTGACTGTTACTTCGGCGTCTAGGGTTGCTCCTGAAGAGCTGGTGTAGGGGATGGTGAAGGTTGCAGCACCGGCGGTGGCAGATGCTTTGGGTGTGATGGTGTACTCGCAAGGACTGTTCGTAGCGTCTGCGCGAGATACAGATGACAGTTTGGCGTGGAGGTCTTTGGCAGCCCCGCAGGAGATTGTGTAGCTGCTGTGGGTGGCGTATCCCGAAGCATTGATGTCCAAAGTACTGCCTGCGACTACTTTCAAACCGGTCGGGGCGGTGTATGAGATGGCTGTGATGGTGATTGAGATAATGCCGTTGTGGGTGTCGCCGCCGCTGGAGGTGTAGGGCACGGTGAAGGTGGCTGCGCCAGCCGAAGCTGTGGTTTTGGCGACAACTGAGTAGTTGCAGGTGTTGGCTGTGCGGGTGACTGAGGTGAATTCTGTGGAGATGCTGGTGGCGTCGGCACAGGTAATGGTGAAAGTTCCATCGGTGGCGTAGCTACCTGCTGATACTGCTAGTGTTTCGCCTGCTGCCATAGAGAGTGTTGGTGCGGTGTAGGCAATGTTTGAGATTGTGACTGTGACCTCGGCGTCTAGGGTTGCTCCTGAAGAGCTGGTGTAGGGGATGGTGAAGGTTGCAGCACCGGCGGTGGCAGATGCTTTGGGTGTGATGGTGTACTCGCAAGGACTGTTCGTAGCGTCTGCGCGAGATACAGATGACAGTTTGGCGTGGAGGTCTTTGGCAGCCCCGCAGGAGATTGTGTAGCTGCTGTGGGTGGCGTATCCCGAAGCATTGATGTCCAAAGTACTGCCTGCGACTACTTTCAAACCGGTCGGGGCGGTGTATGAGATGGCTGTGATGGTGATTGAGATAATGCCGTTGTGGGTGTCGCCGCCGCTGGAGGTGTAGGGCACGGTGAAGGTGGCTGCGCCAGCCGAAGCTGTGGTTTTGGCGACAACTGAGTAGTTGCAGGTGTTGGCTGTGCGGGTGACTGAGGTGAATTCTGTGGAGATGCTGGTGGCGTCGGCACAGGTAATGGTGAAAGTTCCATCGGTGGCGTAGCTACCTGCTGATACTGCTAGTGTTTCGCCTGCTGCCATAGAGAGTGTTGGTGCGGTGTAGGCAATGTTTGAGATTGTGACTGTTACTTCGGCGTCTAGGGTTGCTCCTGAAGAGCTGGTGTAGGGGATCGTGAAGGTGGCGGTTCCTGCGGTGGCAGAAGTTTTGGGTGTGATGGTGTATTCGCAAGGGCTGTTTGTAGCGTCGGCGCGAGATACCGAAGATAGTTTGGTATGCAGGTTCTTGGCAGCCCCGCAGGAGATCGTATAGCCGCTATGTGTGGCATATCCTGATGCGTTGATGTCTAGGGTGCTTCCAGCTACTACTTTGAGTCCTGTGGGGGCGGTGTATGAGATGGCTGTGATGGTGATTGAGATAATGCCGTTGTGGGTGTCGCCGCCGCTGGAGGTGTAGGGGACGGTGAAGGTGGCTGCGCCAGCCGAAGCTGTGGTTTTGGCGACAACTGAGTAGTTGCAGGTGTTGGCTGTGCGGGTTACAGAGGTGAATTCAGATGAGACACTAGTGGCGTCGGCGCAGGTAATGGTGAAGGTGCCGTCTGTGGCGTAGCCTCCTGCTGATACTGCTAGTGTTTCGCCTGCTGCCATAGAGAGTGTTGGTGCGGTGTAGGCAATGTTTGAGATTGTGACTGTGACCTCGGCGTCTAGGGTTGCGCCTGAAGAGCTGGTGTATGGGATGGTGAAAGTGGCTGTACCTGCGGTGGCTGTGGTTTTGGGTGTGATTGTGTACTCACAAGGACTATTCGCAGCGTCAGCGCGAGACACCGAAGATAGTTTGGTGTGGAGGTTCTTGGCAGCCCCGCAGGTGATCGTGTAGCTGGAATGTGTGGCATATCCCGAGGCGTTGATATCCAAAGTGCTACCTGCTGCTACCTTCAAACCAGTCGGCGCGGTGTAAGATATAACAGAGATAGTGATAGAGATAATGCCATCATGAGTGTCGCCGCCCGCTGAGGTGTAAGGCACAGTGAAGCTAGCTGAACCAGAAGAAGCAGTAGCTTTTGCCACAACAGAGTAGTTACAGGTGTTAGCTGTGCGAGTTACAGAAGTGAATTCAGATGAGACACCGGTGGCATCGGCACAAGAAATAGTAAAGCTCCCATCAGTGGCATAATCCCCAGCAGATACTTCCATGGTTTCGCCTGGTGTTATATACAGATCCGTGGGGGCGGTGTATGCAATATTGGAGACCGTGACCGTGATCACAACGTCTAGGGTCGCCCCACTGGTGGAGCTGTAGGGGATAGTAAAGGTAGTATCACCAGCAGTAGCGGAAGCTTTGGCGGTGATGGTGTATTCGCAGGGTTTAGTCGCCGCGTCAGCTCGTGACACGCTACTGAGTTTGGTGTGGATGCTCTTAGCAACCCCGCAAGATATGGTGTAGCCGTTGTGTGTGGCATAGCCAGAAGCGTTTATGTCTAAGGTGCTGCCCGCTACTATTTTAAGACCGGTCGGTGCGGTGTAGCTGATAGTTGAGATAGTGATAGAAATAATGCCGTTGTGGGTGTCGCCGCCCGCTGAGGTGTAAGGCACAGTGAAACTGGCTGAGCCAACAGAAGCAGTAGCTTTAGCCACAACAGAGTAGTTACAGGTGTTAGCTGTGCGAGTTACAGAAGTGAACTCAGATGAGATACCGGTGGCATCGGCACAAGAAATAGTGAAGCTCCCGTCAGACGCGTAGCTCCCAGCCGACACTGCTAGGGTTTCACCTGCTGTCATAGAGAGGTTTGTGGGGGCGGTGTAGGCAATGTTGGAGACTGTTACTGTGGCTTGTGCGTCTAGGGCCGCCCCAGAAGAAGAACTGTAGGGGACAGTGAAGGTGGCAGGGCCAGCAGTAGCGGAAGCTTCGGCGGTGATGGTGTATTCGCAGGAGTTGGCGGTTGGTATCCCCGGGGGATTATCATCGCCTACTTTCGTCCCCAACGCTACTTGGGTAACTGAGGAGAGTTTGGTGTGGATGTCCTTAGCTGCGCCGCAGGAGATTGTGTGGCCAAGGTGTGTGGCATAGTCTGATGCGTCGATTTCTAGTGTGCTACCAGCGACTACTTTTAGATCAGATGGCGCGGTGTAGCTGATAACTGAGATTGTGATGGAGACAACACCGTTGTGGGTGTCGCCGCCAGATGAGGTGTAAGGCACAGTGAAGGTGGCGGCGCCAATAGAAGCTGTGGGTTTGGCTATGACTGAGTAGTTGCATGTGTTAGGTGTACGGGTGACTGAGGTGAATTCAGACGAGATATCAGTGGCGTCTGAGCAAGAAATGGTGAAGCTCCCGTCAGACGCATAGCCGCCAGCTGACACTGCTAGGGTTTCCCCTGCTGTCATAGAAAGGTATATGGGGGCGGTGTAGGCGATATTGGAGATTGTGACTGTAACCAGAGCATCTAGGGTCGCCCCAGAGGAGGAGGTATAGGGGATGATAAAAGTAGCAGAGCCGGCAGTGGCTGTGGTTTTGGGTGTGATGGTGTATTCGCAGGGTTTAGTCGCCGCGTCAGCTCGTGACACTGAAGACAGTTTGGTGTGGAGATTTTTGGCGGTCCCGCATGAAATCGTGTAGCCGCTATGTGTGGCATAGCCAGAAGCGTTGATATCCAAGGTGCTGCCTGCGACTACCTTCAAACCTGTCGGCGCGGTATATGAGATGGGGGTGATGGTTATGGAGACAACACCGTTGTGGGTGTCGCCGCCAGATGAGGTGTAAGGCACAGTGAAACTCGCTGAACCAGAAGAAGCAGAAGCCTTGGCTACGACTGAGTAGTTGCACGAGTTGGCTGTGCGGGTTACAGAGGTGAATTCAGATGAGACCCCTGTGGCGTCAGCACAGGTGATGGTGTAGCTTCCGTCAGTGGCGTAGCCCCCAGCCGACACAGCTAGAGTTTCGCCTGCTGCCATAGACAAGGTGGGCGCGGTGTAGGAGATGTTGGAGATTGTGACTGTAACCAAAGCGTCTAGCGTTGCCCCAGAAGAAGAGGTGTAGGGGATGGTAAAAGCAGCCGAGCCGGCGGTAGCGGAAGCTTTGGGTGTGATTGTGTATTCACAAGGACTGTTCGTAGCGTCGGCGCGAGATACCGAAGACAGTTTGGTGTGGAGGTTTTTGGCGGCCCCGCAAGAGATCGTGTAACCAGAATGTGTGGCATAGTCCGATGCGTTGATATCCAAGGTGCTACCCGCGACCACTTTCAAACCTGTCGGCGCGGTATATGAGATGGTGCCGATGGTTATGGAGACAACACCGTTGTGGGTGTCGCCACCAGATGAGGTGTAAGGCACAGTGAAACTGGCTGAGCCAGAAGAAGCAGTAGCCTTGGCTACGACTGAGTAGTTACAGGTGTTAGCTGTGCGGGTTACAGAAGTAAATTCAGATGAAACACCGGTGGCATCGGCACAAGAAATGGTAAAACTCCCGTCAGACGCATATCCCCCAGCCGACACAGTCAGTGTTTCCCCTGCTGCCATAGACAAGGTGGGCGCGGTGTAGGCGATGTTAGAAACCGTCACTGTGACCACAGCGTTTAACGTCTCCCCAGATGAAGAAGTGTAGGGGATAGTGAAACTCGCTGAGCCAGTAGCAGCAGAAGCCTTAGCCACGACAGAGTAGTTGCAGGTATCGGCTGTGCGGGTTACAGAGGTGAACTTTGTAGAGATGCTTGTGGCGTCAGCACAAGAAATGGTATAACTTCCGTCAGTGGCGTAGCCCCCTGCTGAGACAGCTAGTGTTCCGCCTGCTACAACAGACAAACTAGACGGTGCTGTGTATACGATTTTGCCGACATTTAAGTCAATCAATCCGAGGTGGGTATCGCCGCCACTTGAATAATAGGGCACAGTGAAACCGGCTATGCCTCTAGTGGAGCCTGTAGAGATTGTATAAGAGCAACCGTTGCGAGAGATGATAGTGACTCTGGAAGTTGCTAAAGTAGCACCGCAGGTGATGGTGTAGTTACCGTCTGTAGCATAGGAACTCACATCAAAGGTTTTGGTGCTCTCTAATTCAGCAAACAAGTTGGTGGGTCTAGTAAATACGATTCTTGAGATTGGCCCGACTGTGATAGATATCTCCCCGTCATGGGTGTCACCTCCTGTGGATGTATAGGGAATTGTGAAAGAAGACTCCCCAGTAAATGAGAGAGCGAAGACCCTAAATGAGCAACCAGTGCGAATTATTTCAAGGTTGCCACTCTTATCTTTTGCGTCCGCGCAAGAGATGGTATATAAACCGTCAGATACGTAGCTGGAGGCATCTATTGTGATATTGCGGTTTAGTGCAACAATCAAGCCAGAAGGAGCTTTGAATGTGATGTTTGACGCCACTTGGCATTTGACAGGGTTGTACCCTTGAGCGGTGGGATAATCAATAAGCGTTACTCCCGAGCGCAAACCCGTTGGCACAGCACCTGTGAGATAGTTATTGCAGAACGATAGATTAGCTAGCCAAACTAGACTTCCTAATCCAGTAGGAAGACTACCTGTGAACTTGTTGTTGTCAAGATAAAGGTTTCTGATAGCGACTAAGTCACCCAGTTGAGTGGGCAGATTGCCCGTGAGTTGATTGCTATTGAGAGAAAGCTGATTTAGGGTGCTGATGGCAATCTCTGTGGGAATGTCACCTGTGAGCTGATTGTTGTTGAGGAGAAGATAGGTAAGTCTAGTGAGGCTACCAATCTCTGTGGGTATGTCACCCGTGAGTTGATTGGAACTTAGATCGAGGTTGGTGAGACTAGTGAGGCTACCAATTTCTGCGGGTATGTCGCCCGTGAGTTGATTGTTATTGAGAGAAAGCTGACTGAGGCTGGTGAGGTTACCCAGCTCTGTGGGTATGTCGCCCGTGAGCTGGTTGTAGTCGAGATGGAGGCTGGTGAGGTTAGTGAGGCTACCTAGTTGTGTGGGTATGTTGCCGGACAGTTCGTTTGCGCTGAGATTGAGGCTGGTGAGGTTAGTGAGGCTACTTAGTTGTGTGGGTATGTTGCCGGACAGTTTATTTGTGTTGAGATTGAGATTGGTAAGGCTGGTAAGGTTAGCAATTTCGGTAGGGATGCTCCCGTCTATGTACAGAACGGTTGGAAGAGCAGTGGGATTCGCAGCTTGGAACATTGAGAAGTCAAGCATCGTTACTCTCTTGTTGCTAACAGTGACGCCGTTCCAGTTGGAGATTTTCTTCTGAGTGGCAGTGCCGACACCCCAAGTGCGTAGGGGATGTGTGGCCATGAGATCGCTATTGTCAGCCTGAGAGGCCCAGCTGTTTTGGATCGCGACTAGAGTTTGGCAGTCCTCTGCGAGGTCATTGTTGTTGCCTGATACTCTCGGATTGGCAGTGAGATCCACAAAAGTGCCGTCAGTGCAGCCTGAGTCTGATAGTGCTGGTAGGGTTGCGCCAGCCTGCTGGGCCGCGACAGGATGAATTGTGGTAACAGCTCCAGTAACTAGAGCTAGCGCAAGGCAAGCGAAGGTAGTAGCTTTAGCGAAACATAGAATCTGGGGGGGGGTGTGGCATTTTCAGATTTCCTCTGGTTTTGCCGCTTTGTAATTAGATGATAGCACAAATTGGTAGGCATTTCCAGAATTAGTATTTCTAGAATTATTTAGTTGGATCGGCTGGGATAGGTTGTTCATTGGTGAGGCTAGGGAAGACGCCGTAGCTGACGGACAGTTCACTCAGTTGAGCGGTTAGGTCGGCAGGTGAAGATATGCGCGACTCTGCGGCTGTCTGTAATAGTTGTAGGAGCTGATGGGAGAGGCGTTTTTTGCCACCTCGCAGTCGTTTTGCCCAAGCTGGATCGTTACTTGGCATTGCTGAGACGGTCGACAGCATGACAGCCAGCAGGCTCGCAACATCGGCTTTGGCTAGAGACCTTGACGCATCTAGCTCTGATGCCCTGCCGAAGCTGCATAGCACAGGGTGGGAGAATCTATCCAAAAGAATATGATCGGGCGATATCGCACCGTGAGCTATGCCGCGAGCGTGCAGACAAGTGAGCAAGTGAGCACACTCCTGGAACAGCTGTAGAATTTCCCACTCTCTAGGTGTTCGAAATGTGGCTAAGTTGTGCCGCCCCACGAAGCGGAATGCCAAGGCAGGTGCTTGTTTCTTGGTGCTGCTGTCGCCTGGGTCTAGCTCGTCGCTCAATATCGTTGTGACACCAGCCATTCGCAGGCGAGTCAAAATATCGCGCTCTCGTCGCAAGCGGGCTAGGTCACCGTCATTTCGAGCTTCCTTCAACAGAACCAAGAAGGAATCTCGCATAGTCAAACGCACATTCATGCATCCGACTATAAATCCGACCTGCTGCAACAACTACAACTTAAATCCCACCCCCACAAGATATTTCAAAATAAGCTGCTGGTTTCTCACATCACGAGAACTCAGCTACGGCAAGTCTCCTATGGCAAGTCTCGCTGAGGGCTACCTATATAGACCTGGCAAGGGCGAGCTATGCGCTCGTTGTTGGAGTGCATCTCGTTCCAGTGAGCTAGCCAACCTGAAGTGCGAGGGATGGCAAACAGCACCGTAAACATCGCCACGGGAAACCCAATGGCTTCATAGATGAGGCCCGAATAAAAGTCCACATTTGGATACAGCTTGCGAGAGACGAAATAGTCGTCACCCAAGGCAGTCTCTTCCAGTTTGCGAGCAATGTCAAGAAGCGGATTAGCTTTCGTAACAGTAAAGACTTCCTCAAACATCTGCTTAATGATGCGAGCTCTCGGGTCGTAGTTCTTGTAGATGCGGTGACCGAACCCCATGAGTCTCCGATCGCCACTCTTGACCGACTGCATGAAAGCATCTACATTTTCAAGGGATTCGATCTCAGCCAGCATCTTGAGCACCGCTTCGTTAGCTCCGCCGTGGCGAGGGCCGTACAGCGCGCTACAGGCTGCCGTGACAGCAGAATACGGATCGGCATGGGAGCTGCCGACCACTCGGGCGGCTGTGGTGGAGCAGTTTTGCCCGTGATCTGCGTGAAGAGTAAACAGCACATCCATGGCTTTGGCGATGACTGGATGACATTCGTAGTCTTTGCCTTCTTCTTGGAACATCATGTGCAGGAAATTAGGCACGAAGGGAATATCTACATTAGGGGGTATATAAGCTTGCCCGGTGCGCCTGCGATGGATGGCAGCTGCCAGAGTGGGCATCTTGGCGATGAGACGGGCAGTTTGAATCATCCTGTTTTCAGGGTTTTCTACATCTCTGCTTTCGGGATAGAGCATGGAAAGGGCCGCTACGCTAGATGCCAACATCGCCATCGGATGAGCATTTTGGGGGAAGGCGTTCATCAAGTTAGAGAGATAGGTCTCGTCAATCACGCTACGGTCGGCCAGTTCAGCACGCCAGACGCTCAGCTGGTCGGCATCGGGAAGTTCACCGAAAAGTAGCAGGTAGGCGACTTCTGGGTAGCTGCACTTGTCGCCAAGCTGTTCTATCGGATAGCCCCGATAGCGGAGCATCCCCTCGTTGCCATTAATTTCGGCGATAGAGCTTTGGGTGACGGCGGTGGTGGCTAGACCAGGATCATAAAACCAAATGCCGGGAAGCAACTTCGTCCAGTCTCTGGATGTGACACTCTTGTTGAGTATAGGAATCTCGACGCTTTCGTTGGTGCGATTGTCGGTAATGGTGATAGTCTCAGACACGGCGTCTCCGTTCCCTTTGATGCTGATTAGCTTTGCTGGTTATCTTTGCTGCGACAGCCTCCTGAATTTCAGCCTACAGGTAGAAGGCTAAAATCGCTAAAGAGGTGTGTTGGAGTGGCGACGGCGGGGCAGATTTTCACGCTTTGTAGATAAGGCGTCTAGGGCTCGGATCACTTCAGACCTGGTATCAGCAGGGTCGATGACACGGTCTACGGAACCCCGCTCGGCGGCGATATAGGGATTGAGCAGCCTCTCGGCATATGCCTCTTCGTGAGCAAGACGGGCTTCTTCGTCTTCGTTGCGATGGAGAATACCAACTGCGCCTTTTGCACCCATCACAGCTATCTCAGCTGTGGGCCAAGCTAGGGCAACATCGTTTCCCATCTTCTTTGAATCCATCACGATATAGGCACCGCCATAGGATTTACGCACCGTGATGTTCACCCTAGGCACTGTGGCTTCCGCATAGGCGAATACCAGCTGCGCGCCGTGGCGAATCATGCCACGCCATTCCAAATCTTTGCCAGGTTGGAATCCCGGCGTGTCTACGAAGGTCACGAGCGGAATATTGAAAGCGTCACAGAACCGCACGAAGCGAGCCGCTTTTTGAGAAGCAGCTATGTTGAGGGTGCCAGCCAGCACTTGGGGCTGGTTGGCTACGAAACCCACAGTCCATCCGCCGACAGAGCCGAAAGCTGTGATGATGTTTTGCGCCCAGAACTCCCGCACTTCCAACAGGTAGCCATCATCGGCAACGGCTGAGAGGATGGCTTTCATGTCGTAGCCGCCAGAGGTCGCTTCTGGGAGGATGGCCCCCGCTTCGGGAACTCGGCGATGCGCGCTGTCGGATGTGGGTATGCGGGGTGGAAGCTCGAAGTTATGCGAAGGCAGCAACGACAGCAGCTCGGCGAGAGTAGCATCAGATTCTTCTGCATCGGCTGCCATGAAAGACGCTGCGCCGGTTTCTGAACGGTGAATATCGGCACCGCCCAAGGTGTGGACATCTACAGGAACACCAGTGAATTGCTCCACCATGGCTGGGCCACTCACAAAGGCGTAGCTGTTGGGCAACATGATTGTGAAGTCGGCGATACCGCACAGCAGAGCGGGGCCAGATACTACAGCACCTCGCGCGCTGAAGATCATAGGCACCACGCCAGAGCACTCCACGAAGGCTTTTGCCGCATGTCCCCAGCCTGAGACAGCACTGATACCAGAGCGTATGTCCGCGCCAGAAGACGCAATCGTGCCGACCAGAGGTATGCGTTTTTCTAAGGCTGTCTGGGCTGCGGCAGTGAGCTTCTCACCGTCTTCAGGCAAAAGCGCGCCACTGGTGGCTGGATCTTCAATATGAAATGCCACGCAACTGACAGGGCTGTCAGTAATTTCTACAGTGACCGAGCCGGGGGCTTGGGAACGAATTCCTAGGGTAGTCATAAACTACCCTTGCAAGTTGTTACAGAACCTGCTAGTATAAATATTCTGAAGTCAATGGTTCCCCCCCCATTGGCTTCAATATATGTGGGGGTGCCTATTCCCCCCCTCAGGCACCCCCACTTTCTTTTTCTCCTCATTTCAGAAGTTGCCTTTCTGCGTTCCGGTGCTGTGCTAGTGCCAAGTAGCACCCAGTAGCACCAAGTAGTAACAGCACCTAAGTTGTTCTCTGTTGACGCATATGGTTAAGCGCGCTACCGGCTCTGAACCACTCAATCTGATCTTCTGACAAAGAATGGACAGCTTCAAATTCTGCCATGTTGCCATCAGGCTTATGAACTTCACAGCGAATAGGTACCACTGGAGTTAGATCTGCCAAACCCACGATGGCGATTCTGTCGTTTTCTTCTATGAGGTCATAGTCGGCAGGGTTTGCGAAGGTGAGCGGAAGCACACCTTGTTTCTTGAGGTTGGTCTCGTGTATGCGGGCGAAAGATCTGACGATCACCGCAGCGCAACCTCTGAAGCGAGGCTCCATGGCGGCATGTTCGCGAGACGAACCTTCACCATAGTTTTCATCCCCAACGGCTACCCAGCTGATGCCAGCTTCGTGGTAATGACGGGCGATCTCTGGGAAAGGTTTGGTTTCGCCGTCTAGCTGATCTTTACCTTGTCCGGTATTGCCACTGAAAGCATTGGTGGCTCCTAGGAAAAGGTTGTCGCTGATGTTTTCTAGGTGGCCTCTGTAGCGTAGCCACGGCCCGGCCATAGAGATGTGGTCGGTTGTGCACTTGCCTTTGGCTTTCACGAGCACCGCTAGGTCGGTGAAATCTTGTCCGTTCCAAGAGGGGAAGGGAACAAGTGCTTGCAGACGATTGCTGTCTGGTGCGATGTGAACTTCTATGTCGGCTCTGGCTTCCACAGGGGGTGGGGCGATGAAGCCGCTTTCGCCTGAGGTGAAACCTGCTGATGGGAGCTCTTCGCCAACGGGTTCTGAGAGTTGAGCTTGAGTGCCGTTTTCGTCTGTGACTGTGCCTGTGCTGGGGTCGAAACTCAATGTGCCTGCTAGAGCTAGAGCTACGACTGTCTCAGGAGAGGTAACGAAAGCCAAGGTCGCAGCTGAGCCGTCATTGCGCTTGGGGAAGTTGCGGTTGTAGCTAGTAACGATGACGTTCTCTTCGTCTGGGCCCACATCGCTACGCGACCACTGACCGATGCAAGGGCCACAAGCATTTGCCAGTACGGTAGCCCCGGCGTCTTCAAACACTCCTAGCAGGCCGTCACGAGCGATGGTGGCCCTTACCTGTTCTGAGCCGGGTGTCACGAGCAGAGGAGTGCGTACTTTCAAGCCTTTAGAAGCAGCTTCTCGCAATACGCTGGCGGCTCGAGTTATGTCTTCGTAGGAAGAGTTTGTGCATGATCCAACTAGGGCTGCGCTGGGCTGGGTTGGCCATCCGTTTTCGGCGGCTTCGGCGGCAAGCTCAGAGACGAGGCGCGATCTGTCGGGAGTGTGCGGACCGTTGATGTGGGGCTCAAGGCGAGAGAGGTCGATTTCTATAACTTGGTCGTAATAGCTACCCGGATCGTTAGCCACTTCGTAGTCGGAGCACAGGTGTTGGGCAACATCGGCGGATGCTTCGGCTATTTCAGATCTGTCGGTGGCTCGCAGGTAGCGATCCATGGATTCGTCATATCCGAAGATGGAAGTAGTGGCTCCGATCTCAGCACCCATATTGCAGATGGTGGCCTTACCTGTGCACGAGAGGCTTTTGGCACCGGGGCCGAAATACTCCACGATGGCTCCTGTGCCGCCCTTGACAGTCAAGATTTCTGCTACTTTCAAAATCACATCTTTGGGCGAAGACCAACCGCTGAGCTTGCCTTCTAGCCGCACGCCGATGTGTTTCGGCCAGCGGGCATTCCATGGAAATCCGACCATTACATCTACAGCATCGGCTCCGCCTACACCTACAGCGATCATGGCCAGTCCGCCTGCGTTGGGTGTGTGGCTATCGGTGCCTATCATCATGGCACCAGGGAAGGCGTAGTTTTCTAACACGACTTGATGGATGATACCTGACCCCGGCTTCCAGAAGCCTGCTCCGTAGTGGGCGCACGCCGACTCCAAGAACGAATACACCTCTTCGTTGTCAGAAGAAGCCACCCGCAGGTCGTTTTCGGCATCTACCTTGGCCAAGATGAGGTGATCGCAGTGGGTGGTGGTGGGCACCGCTACTTCTGAAAGACCTGCAGTCATGAACTGCAGCCACGCCATCTGTGCCGTGGCGTCTTGCATGGCTACTCTGTCGGGGCGGAAATCTTGCCATGAAACGCCGCGCTCCAAATCGCCGCCGCCTGGATTATCGGCCCCCCCTGGATTATCTAGGTGCCCGAAGAGGATTTTTTCGGCCAGGGTGAGTGGTCGCTGAAGGCGTTCTCGCCCGGCTGTGATGCCAGCTATAAGCTTTTGGTGCGCTGTGCGGATGAGCGATATTGGTGTTTCGTCCATTTCGACCTTTCGGGATTGGGTTGCGTGGGAGCTATTTAGGAGTGTTGCTCCAGGGCTTGCGAGCACTGTTCTTGCGGTAGAGAGTGCGTTTTCCTTGTTTCCAGGCTCGTAGCCAAGATGACGAATCAGGTCCTTCCAAGGATGGAGTTTGGGAGGCATAAAAACGTCGCCGGGCCTGCCACCAGTCTGTGTCTAGCTCGTCTGCCAGAGTATTCACAGCTTGCTGAATGCGTTCATTGAAAGCCCGTGAGCGTTCGTCGGAACCGACAACCAGAGGTTCGCCGAAAATGACTGTGGTAGGGGCTTGGCGCGGCCATTTTTCGCCTCGCACCAATAATGAGCGAGTGCCTGAGATATATATCGGAACAACAGGCACATCACATTTTTTCGCTAGATGCGCTGCGCCAGCTCTGAAGGGCACACCCCAGCCGTCTTCGCTACGACCGCCTTCGGGATATAGCAGTAAACTCCAGCCTTCACTTACGAGTTCGGTAGCGTAGTCGGCAGAGCGACGGTCAGGACGGTGGCGTTCTATGGGGATGGCACCGATACCGATAGATGAGAGCACACCTGCTGTTCGGTTGCGGAAGAAATAGTCGGCGGCTGCGCCCACCACCAGCTTGTGTCGCCACGGCTCTGGGATAGAAGTCAGAAGCAGGGGCGTATCAGCGTGGCTACGGTGATTGGCGATAAAGATGAGAGGAGAGTCGGGAAGTTTCGCCAGTCTGTCTGTGCCGAGACGCTCGGGCTTGGCGTAATACCCTACTATTGGCCGCCAGCATGCTTCAACTATAAGAGCGCGGCTGAGGCGGGCTGGATAGCGACGTGCCCATTCTGTGTTGAAGTTGGTACCAGTTTGAGAGAGATGCTCAGGTTTTTCCACATTTCGGGGAATGTGGGCTCGCCGCCAGGGGAACTCGTCGGGGAGAATATCAGCAGCGCGGGAAAGGCGTTTTGTCTGCCGTTGCAGATTTCTGATTCTAGAGAATGTACTGGTTCTCATTGGCTTGTCTGGTTTTTGCTGAATTTCATGTCATTTCACATCAGCCATCAACTCACATCAGCCATCAACATGGGAGGATGGTGGAAGTGTGTAATCGTGGGTTGGCGTCCAACCACATCTGATGCCATCTCTAGAGCGTCGGCCATAGTGGATGCGGGTTGGAAGCCCATGCGTCGCACGGCTGCGGGATCGCCACCCAGCACGATGACTCGCCCTAGATACTCCAGCGCGTGCGCTCCCCAATACCACATATAGAAGGGATGCACACCGTGATAGGCATAGGAGTTTCTGTAGAGGTGGCGATACCACTCGTCTTCGGCGAACTGCTTTTCAAATCGCTCTTCTATTACGAGCGGGTCAGTGCTTTCGGGTAGTACCTGCTCGAAGAAATCGATGTAGCTGGGATGATGCACAGGGTGGAACTCCCATTCAGTGGGATGCCCCATGATCACCACGCCGCCCTCCCGTACGAGCGGTCGTCCACGATAGAGGTTGAAGAAATAACCTAAACCTAAGCACATCACGAGGATAGGATTCATCACCGAGTTGACATTGTAAGGGCAGATATAAGGCAACCCCATTGTGAGGATGTCGGTCTGGCCTTGAACAGACACAAGTTGTTGGGCTAGGACATGCTCCAAAGTGCGATCGTGGACTGCCTCAACTTCGCCTGCTTGGACTGATGTCATCTCATAGGGGGCCAGCCACGATTGAAATGCTCGTCTGCGAGCCCGGCGGGGCATCGCACCAAGGCCTGTCTGCATGGCTATGAAAGTGGCGCGATCTTTCGCAGTCCACTCCCATTCACGCTTTTGCAGCATCGATAGCGGCCCGGTTTCGCCAAAAAGATTGTTGTTGACAGTAGTTTCAATCTGGAAAATCTTGATGCCAGCATTAGCTAGCACCTCGCCTTGTCGCCAGTTGGAGTTGTGCAGCTCGGAGCGATGGCGATCCATGAACGAGCGGGAGTTGCACATTGTGGCCACATTGTGGTGATGACGCAGCCCTGTATAGCCGGAGAGACCTGTAGCTGTGCTCTTCCAACCACCGTCCATGGCTACGAGATTGATGTTCACATAGATGATGAGATCGCTTTCTGCCGCCCTTCGGCTGATCTGCACCGCTTCGCCATGGTCGGTGGTGCCGACAATGACCATACCTTCTGGGTCTTCGGCGTCGTGATTGTAAAGACAGCCAGAAGGGGCGAACGCGTCATACACTCTGTCGCCTACCGCGTGTCGGAGTTCGGCTTCGGTCATGCGCCTGTGAAGGGCTAGAGCGGCGATGATGTGGATATCTTCCACGCCTACTGCGGCTGCTGTGTCTAGGACGGCTTCTATAACCCGCTGGCGTATGTCTGGTCGGCGCATCGGCGGGAGGGGGAGGGAGATGTCGTCAAAAGCGATGGTGAGCTTCATATCAGGACTTAGAAGGGCAGCGAGAGGTTCTGAGTTGAGGGGACTTGCGAGAGCGTCGCGGATTGCTTCGTCGGGATCGGCAAGACCTTTATGGGATTCCGCCGGGTAGATAATGCGGGTGCGGCCAGGGGGAAGTTTTTCCAGACGGAAGCCTTCACCGTGATGAAACAAAATCGGCGGGGTGGAGCGATCTGTTTCCAGCACGAAGCCGGGGCGTGGGGCAGGAGCGTCGCGGCGGCTCATCTTGAGGTACCTGAGGGAGCTATGGGAATGAGTTTTCGGGGCCCGCCGGGGGCTTTAGAGAAGTGCTCTACCAGCCAACCTCGCCGTCTTGCCAAGCTCGCCAGCTTCGGTTCTGGGTTGACCGCTACAGGGAATCCAACGACTTCCAACATAGGCAGGTCGCTGGTGGAATCGGCATAGGCGATGCATTCGGCTAGTTCCAGACCTTCGGCGTGGGCGTAGTCTCTGAGAGCTTGAGCGCGGTTTTCGCCTATGGGGGGCGTGGCGGTGAGACGACCGGTATAGCGGTCTGACGCAATGCCCAAACTGGAACACACGATGTGGTCAAAGAGAGGGTGAAACGGCTTCACCACGAAATCTAGCGCACCAGTGATGAGCACGGTGCGATGTCCTAAATTTCTGTGCTGGCGCACTCTGCGAATGGCATCGGGGAAGGCTTGTGCCAGTAGCATGTCGCTAAATATCTCCCAAGTATCTTCGTTAAGTTGTTCCACCGAGGCACCCTTGAAACGGCGATAGAAATAGCGGAGGAAGTCGCTCCTGTCTGCCCTGTCTAGTTTCAGCAGGCGTGGGGTTTCGGCGAGGGTACGCAACACGATACGAGCTTGTTCTGAGCGGGGGAGTCGGCAGGTCGACAGCCAGCCCCAAGAGGCCACCACATTGGAAGCCAGGAGCGTATTTTCCAAGTCAAAGGCAGCAAGGTGGCGGTCGGGTGAGAGAATCTGCTTGCGGCGGCGTTCCATTATGGCGTGTTCCCCTCTGCGTGTGCTGGGGAGCCAACGGGCGAGTAGCCCTGAGTTTATGGGATCGGCACGTTCGTCTGTCTCTTGTCGGGGCTTGTTTGTGAGGTCGGTTTTTGCCGACGGTGCAACTTTGACTCGGGCTGTTGCCATGACCGAGGGCAGATGGATTTCTTGTAAATATCTGTGCCAGTCAATCACCGACGGGTCAAAGCAGAATGTAGCTTGGTCGTCTTCGTCTAAATCGTTCCAAAGCTCTACGAGTCGGTCGGTTAGAAAGGTCGCGTCGCACTCCACATACATGCCGTAGAGGTCCACGTACTCTGCCACTCGATCCAGTCGCTCGCGTTGCTCTTGAACTTCTGCGTAAGCTTCGGCTGCCGCCCCGCGCACTGGTAGCATCCTGAGAGTGTTTTCGGTGATATGAAGGGTGCGTTTGACCCGCGACAGCTGCTCTGCCACTCTCGTTCGGCTGGGGAATGACCATATCGGTGGCGAAATAGGCTGGTCGTATTCGTCATAGATGGGGTGCTCTATAAACCAGTCATGGCACCAGTCGTGCAGCTCTTGAAAGCGGAATGGATTGACTGAGCCAGATGCCACATGGAATACCTTGGGATCTTCGGGCGGTGGCGAAGCGGCCACAGCGCAGACAGCGGCAACCACGAGATCCACAGGGATGACATCAATGATGCTTTCGGGCAGAGCTGGGAAATCTTTGAGGATGCCTTGGGCGTAGTTGATGATGATCGGCTCGGCCATGCGGAAACCTCTGATCCAGCCTGGATATGGCTCGGCTAGGGACGACTCTATTATTGATGGCCGCACGATAGAGAGCGGTACGCTACTGCCGGTGTTATTGTCGCTGATGTTATTGCTGGTGTTATTGCTGTGGCGGCGATCTGCTAGGGCTTGTTCAGCTAGGGCTTTGGTGAAGGTATAGGCATCGGCGAACCCCAGCGAGGCAGCGCGGGCACGGCCGGCTTCTATAAGCGTATTTTCCACCCAGCGTTCGCGCAGTTGCTCGCGTTGAGTAGCTAGAGCCGTGGTACCTGCCGCGCCGAGACGTTTGGCTGCTTCGTGTGTGAAATGTGCTAGGCGGTCGGGAGTGCGGCTTTCGTCTTCTGTGCGCTGGCGAACTCGGCGTGCCGAGTCTATTTCAGCTTCCCAGTCCAGCGAGACGGAAAAAGGTGTGGTGGAAAGCAGTTGCTCCTCGGCATAGCCTTTGCGTGCGCCTGCAACATATGCGGTAGAGATGGCAACGAAGTGCGGAGTTGCGTTGTGAGCATGCAGGGCATCTAGCAGGCGTAGCGGGCCTGCAAGATTTGTCTCTACGGCTCGGTCTAGGGGATTATCGAAAGTTACCGATGCAGCAGAGTGGATGAGAATGTCGCAGCTAGCTAGTGTGGCGAGCGTTTCAGTGGTAGCAGCTAGGCCGTCTGCGGCTATGTCGCACTCTAAGATGGTTACTCTGTTTGCTGTGCAGTCGGCGAAGCCTTCTTTGCCGAGATCTTCTCGGAGTCGGTTGAATGCGCTATTGCGCCAGACTTCACGCTCTACCCGCCGTTTTGCTCCTGCTCGCCCGGGGCGCACCAGCAGTATCAGCTCGCAATCGGGCGCGCAGCGCAGAAGGCGTTCGACTAGAGCTGTGCCAAGGAAGCCTGTGGATCCCGTTATGGCTATGCGCTTGCCAGCGAGGGTCGCTGCGATGCTCACCGGCGGTGGCCTCTGTGTTGGACTTCTCCTTCTATCACTTGCTTCCATCTTACGAAGTCGTAGCTATATCTGCTAATAAAATAAGTAAGCAAAGCAAGTAAGCACTGAAAGGACACAAATGAATTCTTCAATCCACCCTGATGACAAGTTCCACCCGCCCGCTGATAACGATCCGTATTGGACAGAGACCTGCTGGTTCACTTTCGCCGTTCCAGAGAAGAAGCTGTCGGGTCAGTTGTATCCGTTTTTCCGCCCAAATCAAGGGGTCACTTCAGGTGGGGCTTATTTCTGGGACACCAGCGGTAGTGCTCCGTGGAACATTCGCTACGGCAAGAACTTCTGGCATCTTCCACTCTCAGCCGATGCCGACCTGTCTGACATTTCACTGCCCAACGGCATCCGCTATCGCTGCGTAGAGTCGCTAAAGAAATACGAAATCGGCTATGACGACCCCGATGGCGATGACTTGCATGTGTCTCTTACTTTTGAGGCAGTGTGTGAGCCCAACTACTTGGGTGGGTCGCATTTGGATCAGCCGGGCCGCTACACGGGCACCATCGTGCTGGAAGGCGAAGAGATAGAGGTGGATGCTTATGGCTTCAGGGATCGCTCGTGGGGGCCGCGCTCGCAGTTCGGCGAAGGTCTGCCGGGCGGATCGCCAAGGGGTGGCTACAGCTACGGCACAGCCTCAAGCGAAGACGCCTTCCATGCCATCACCATGGTGTTTGAAGAAGATAACTGCATCCCCGTCCACGGCTATCTGCTACGAGACGGAGTGTATTCCAAACTTGTCGCAGGCAACGGTGGGCGAGTAGTGCTGGAGCGACCTTCCGATGCGCCCGCACGGGTGCGTCTGGACGTTGTAGATGAGATGGGACGATCGCTTGTGGCTGTAGGGGAATGCGTGAACAAATTCGGAATTCACCTCAACCCCAACATATTCACTTGGAACTGCCTCACCGACTGGCAGTGGGGGGAGTCAGAAGACGAGCTTGTGTGCCGAGGCTGGGGCGAAGATCACGACAACTGGGGTGCTTCCACTGCGAGGCGGTTCTTTAGAGGGCTGGGCTAGCTCAGCCGATGGCTTTCGTCTGGGTGTGTCAGGAGTTGCTGGCGGGCTTCGTGGCGTTCAAGGGCTAGTTGCACAAGTTCATCTACAAGCTCGCTGTAGCTGAGACCCGACTCTTTCCAGGTCATCGGATACAGCGAAATCGGTGTGAAGCCGGGCATCGTATTGACTTCGTTGATGAAGGGGCCGCTAGCTGTGTTGTAGAGGAAGTCCACCCTCGCCAGCCCGTCTATTCCCAGCACTTCGCCAA
The DNA here is from genome assembly GCA_958295755.1 of uncultured Acidimicrobiales bacterium. Taxonomy (GTDB): domain Bacteria; phylum Actinomycetota; class Acidimicrobiia; order Acidimicrobiales; family Hopanoidiivorantaceae; genus Hopanoidiivorans. Next base: position 560,623 of record OY282367.1, read on the forward strand.
CCTGTATAGACATCTCTTGGAATTCGGCTGTTTCGGTTGCATCTAGCGGGGCAGGCACTATTAGCAAGGCTTGGTTGTTTTTGTATTTGTCGGCGTAGGTGTAGAAGTCGTCCCCTGGGACTATTTCGCCTGGCACAGATGCTCGCAAAGGTGTGCCTTGAAAGTTGCCGAGTAGCGAACACTCTATCTCACGGCCGTCAATGGCTTCTTCAATGAGGACAGTGCGGTCATAGCGAGCTGCTTCTGCTACGGCTGCGATGGTTTCTTCTAGGTTGGTCGCCTTGGATACGCCAATAGATGACCCCATATTGACTGGCTTCACAAACACAGGTAGCCCCAGTTCGGCGAGGGCTTCTGAGATGTCCTTTTTGATGAGCTGGTTTTCTTTGATGAGCTGGTCGGCAGTCAAAACCCTATGTCGCACCACAGGCAAACCAGCTGAGGCAAGCGTCTGTTTCGTAGCGACCTTGTCCATACAAACTGCCGAAGCCAATACTCCGCAACCCACATAGGCAACACCTGTTAAATCAAAAAGCCCTTGAACTGTGCCGTCTTCGCCCTTGGGCCCGTGCAACGCGGGGAAAATCACCCCGCCTGTCATCTTTACCTCACTTATTGCTTTGTAAGCGTCTACAGGTTCGCCTTCAGCCACCAGCGGTTCGCCCGATAGGGCCGCAACAATGTTGGGACGAACCCACTCGCCACCCTTGGTGATGGCTAGCAAATCTACTTCATACCGATCTGCGTTGGCTACCACAGCTTGTGCCGACACGCAAGAAACTTCGTGCTCAGGCGACTCCCCTCCAAACAGCACAACAAGTTTCAACCTCTCCGTCGCCACGCGACTACCAGATTATCACCTGTGCACCCCCAGTCCAAATATCGTCGCTTACCTCCTGATAACAAAGCCTTCCGCCAAAGCTTTTTGCCAAAGCCTTACCAAAAGCCGATTGACGGTTGCAGTCAAAGCGTGTTAGTCTGTTTCACATCACACAGGAAGAGACAATATGGAACTCATTGCTGTAATTCGCCAAGACGAAGAGGGCCGATACTCCGCAGAAGTGCCCGGTTTGAGCGGTTGCTATTCGCAAGGAGAAACCGCTGAGGAAGCTGAAGCCAATATCGCTGAAGCAGTAGAGGCATGGCTAGGTGAAGTGCGAGACCGTATAGCTACCGAGGGCGATCCGTCGCTCCCATCGTTTTGGGCAGCTGAAGATGTCTTTTGCCCCGCCGACACCGGACACAAAAGACTCTACAACTCTCTCATCTTTCGCAACTATGCTCAAGCGTTCGCTGATTTCGTAGAAGTTTTCCCCATTGCTGAAACCGACAGATCGGATGAACGTTTGGCTGCAGTAACAGTCTAAAGTAATGGAAGTGTGGGTGTTTGCTGGTGGGGATGAGCCTCAGGTTTTGCCGGTAGCTTTGAGTGGAGCTGGAAGGCCAGATTTGGTGGTTGCCGCAGATAGTGGATTGATGTGGGCGCAGAAACTTGGGGTGGATGTGGTGGTAGGCGATATGGACTCGGTGACTGGTGAAGCTCTAGCAGAAGCAGAAGCTCGTGGAGCAGAAATAGTGCGATACGACCCCGACAAAGCCGCCACCGACTTGGAACTAGCTTTGCAACTAGCTTGTGAGCGAGGTGCCAGCAGCATCACTCTGGTTGGCGGCCACGGCGGACGGTTGGATCATTTTTTAGGCAACATTGCGTTGCTGGCATCGCTTCCCAAAGAGGTAAAGGTATGCGCGCTGATGGGAGAGACAGAGATCGCTGTGCTACATGGCAGTCAAGAGCGGGGTAGTGAACAAGAGCAGGCTGGTGAGTCTGTAAGCGAATTAGCTATCAGAGGCAAACGAGGACAGCTAGTGTCGCTCATACCTTGGGGGGCAGATGCTGAAGGTGTGAGCACCACAGCCCTACGCTGGCAGTTAGCAGGTGAAACTCTTCCACTTGGCACCAGCCGAGGCATCAGCAATGAAATGACAGATACCCAAGCTGAGGTCTCCCTAAAGCGAGGCACTCTGCTAGTTGTATCTAACAGCTGAACCATCTAACAGCTGAACCACTAGTCTGAACCACTAGTTTTCGCGGCGCCAGCTCCAGTAGCGGTTGTGGCGGCGTTCTAGGTGTAGGGGGGTGTTGTAGCAGGTTTGGAGATTTGTCTGAGTAAGAGTTTGAGCTATAGGGCCTTGAGATGTAATTTGGCCGTTGCTTAGAAGCAGGATGTGGGTGGCGGTGGGAGGGATTTCTTCTACATGGTGAGTAACTAGGAGCATTGTGAGGTTCGGGTCTAGCTGCGAAAGCGAGAGCAGCAGATCTTCTCGGCCTTGCAGGTCTAGACCGGCAGTGGGTTCGTCCAAGATAAGCAACTCAGGATCTGCCATCAGAGTGCGGGCCAGCAGGATGCGTTGGCGTTCACCTGATGAGCAGTTGCCGAAAGGAGACTCAGCAAGACTAGCGCAACCGAACTGCGCCAGCAAACTTTCGGCTCTTTCACGATCTGTTCGGCTGTATCTGTGCCACCAAGTTTCTCGGGCTGCATGCTTTCCAGACATGACCACCTCCGTAGCAGGGATCTCAGCGCGAAAAGCCTCATTCACGAAAGCTCCAGTAAAACCAATGCGCTTACGCAGCTCGCGCACATCCACTCGTCCCAGACGATTACCCAGCACCTCTACAACCCCCAATGTCGGAAACATTTCGCCAGTCACAGTCTTCAGCAATGTAGATTTCCCCGCCCCGTTCGGCCCCAGCACAACCCATCGTTCGCCACGCTCCACTCTCCATGAGAGATCTCTAAGCAAAACCCGTTCACCCCGCCGAATCCACACGCCTTCCGCACTTAGCGCGTAGCTGTCAGAGTTATCCATGTTCTTTTCTAAGAATATCGCCTTGTATTTGGTGCATTGCGGCGTAGTGGCCACCCTCAGCCATTAGATCGGCGTGAGAGCCTATTTCGGCTATTTGGCCGCCATGTATTACGGCTATGCGGTCGGCTCTCATGGCTGTGGTCAGGCGGTGTGCGATTATGATTGCTGTGCGGCCTTTGAGGACGGCGTCTAAGGCTTCTTCTATCTTCTTTTCAGAGTGGGAATCTAAGTTAGATGTGGCTTCGTCCAGCACTAGCACACGTGGTTGAGCTAAGAATGCTCGTGCTAGAGCCAGCAGCTGGCGTTCACCAGAAGAAAGCGAAACGCCGCGCTCATGGCAAGGAGTATCCAAGCCGTCAGGGAGACGGCTCACCATGGTGTCAAGCCCGACAGTGCGACAAGCTTCCCAGATCTCTTCTTCGGAGGCATCGGGCTGGGCGAAAGCGACATTTTCACCGATGGAACCGTTAAATAAGAAAGGTTCTTGGGGCACCACGCCAAGCTGTCGCCTCAGAGATTCTAAAGTCACATCGCGCACATCTTGGCCGTCTATGCTAACCCGTCCCGATTGTGGATCATAGAAACGGACGATGAGCTTCGCGATGGTGGACTTACCCGCACCAGTCGGGCCGACTACAGCCAAGCTCTCGCCAGGAGATATCTCAAGATTAATATTGTGCAGCACAGGAGCATCGTCTGAATAACCGAACGACACATCTTCCAAAATTATACTTCCTTCTATAGTTGCCAAATCTGGGGCGTCTTCAGCTTCGGGCACGCTCGGAGGCTCTTCTAAGAAACTGCGTAGTTTTTTGATGGATGCTTGCCCTTGCTGATAGGCATTGTAAAGCTGCACGATCGACTGAATCGGTGCAAAAAACATCACTAGATACAACGAAAATGCGGTGAGCTCACCAACGGTGAGATCCGCGTTAATCACCATCCAGCCGCCAACTAGCAGCATGAATGCCTGCCCGATGATGCCGACACCTTCGGTGAGCGAGCCGTAAGCGGTATTGACTCTGGCTGTGTCCATATTGGCATCTTCGTGTTCGCCCACAATATCTCGGTGGATGACAGTGTTGCGCTTGTGGCGATTGTGGGCTGTGATGATGCGGATACCTGAAAGGCTTTCTTGTAAGTCAGAGAGCACGGCTGCGATCTTGTCGCGCACTTTTGTGTAGCCGACATCGGAGCGGCGGCGGAACCATATCGACAGCACGAAGGTGGTGGGTATTACCACGATCACGGTCACCGAAGCCAGCACAGGGTTGTAAACGAACAGCACGATTGTGATCACAAGCAAAGTGAGCGACTGCACTGCGATATTCACCAGACCTTCTTGGAACAACAAGGTGAGGGTTTCAATGTCGCTGGTCATGCGAGTCATCAACACACCAGCTTTTTCCTCGGTATAGAAATTCAGAGAGAGCCGTTGCAGATGCGAGAAGACTCGCACTCGCAGATCGTACAAAAGCCGCTCGCCGAGCCTGCCTGTGAAAACGGTGCGAGCGTAACCAGTCAGTATTTGAAGCAGCACCGCAGCGAGGAATATCATACCCAGAACAAAAAGCACTCCGAATCGCCTCGGCAACACTCCATGGTCTATACCGATCTGGGTGAGCATCGGGCCCGACTGCAAAGCGAGTGTTTCCAAGATTACAAGCAGGCAAGCCAAGGTTAGTTGCGGCTTGTAGGGAGCGAGGAAGCCTCTTAGTGTGAGCGAGCGCACCTTCGGTTGCTTGTGTGAAAATTCGACAACTGGTTCTGGATGTTCTGGTTCTTCTTCAAGCAGTTCGCGGGCGCGGTCGGCCATCTCGGTGGGGATGCCAGAGAAAGGCAGACCTGCAGCGGTGTTGGCTTGAGAAGAGCTGGGACCGCCGCTCCAGTAGTGTCCTCCGCCGAAACCCATTAGTGATTCTCCCTAGCCAGATCGGTTCTGGTAGCAACACCAGGTTCATCTGTGATGCCTGTGTCGGTCAAAATCTGTGCGTAACTAGGATCGGTTGCCATCAGCTCGGCGTGGGTGCCTTGCGTGGCGATTTTTCCGTCTCGCATTAGCACAACACGGTCGGCTAGCTCAATGGTGGAAAGGCGATGTGAAATCAAAATAGTGGTGCGCCCTTGTAGATGCTCATGCAGAGCAGCATGGATAGCAGCCTCCACATGCACATCCACAGCACTTGTGGCATCGTCCAAGATGAGCACAGACGGACGCTCCAGCAACACTCTGGCTAACGCCACCCGTTGACGCTGTCCGCCAGAGAGTGTGTAGCCTCTTTCGCCCACAACAGTGTCGTAGCCGTCGGGAAGCTCGTTGATGAACTCATGTATTTGCGCTGCGGTGGCCGCAGCAATGACTTCATCGCGTGTCGCTTCGGGGCACCCATAGGCGATATTGTCGGCTAGCGATTCGGAAAACAGAAATGGCTCGTCAAACACAATGCCCACACGCGAGCGCAAACTTTCAAGCTGCAGGTTTCGCACGTCGTGTCCATCGAGGCGAACCACTCCTGAGTCCACATCATAAAAGCGAGCGACAAGACGGGCGATTGTGGATTTTCCACATCCTGTTACACCCACTAGAGCGACTGTCTCGCCCGGTTGTATTGTCAAATCGACTCCACGCAGCACGGGAGTAGTTTCGCGGATATTTACGGCGCTGTTGACATCAACTTCGCCGTTACTCAAAGAATTGTTACCCAAAGTATCGCTATCTCCATTCAAGGAATTGCTGTTTACAGTATTTTTTGTATCTTCAGATGTCCACTCGCGAGGATAAGTAAACCACACATTCTCAAAACGCACTTCGCCATGGCAATCGTCTAACGGCAGGGCGTCTTCGGCATCGACAATGGCAGGCTCTTCGTCTAAGACCTCATAGATGCGCTTGGCAGACGCTGCCGCACGTTGTCCTTGAGTGAGTAAAAAGCCGATGAGACGAAATGGCAACTGCAACATGATCACATAAGCGTTGAAAGCCACAAGCGTTCCGATGCTGACTTGTCCTTCTATCGCCAGCCAGCCGCCGTAGAGCAGCACCAATACCAAGCTGATGCGCGGTAGTGCTTCAATCAGCGGGTTGAAACGGGCGCGAGCTTCCACCGTGGCTGTGGCTGCCCACCGCAGTCGCTGTGCAGCTTTAGAGAGCACCCGTATCTGTTGCTTTTCGGCCGCAAACGATTTCACCACCCGCGTGCCGTTCACATTCTCATCTACGATTCCTGCAACTTCAGCCATGCGAGCCTGTGTAATCCACGACAGCGGAAATACCGTGCGGCGAAAACGCATTCCAAAATAGTGCACGGCGGGCATCGTGCACATCGTTACCAGTGCTAGAGGCACATGGATTGTCAGCATAAGTGTAAAAGCAAAGATGAAAGTCAAAACCGAGATGACGGCAATAGGGGCAAACGAGAAGAAGATTTGAATTGAGCGGATGTCGCTGTTGGCTCGCGAAATCACATCGCCTGACTGGGTGCGGTCGTAATACGAGAACGACAGCTTGCCGAGATGCTCGTAGATGAGTGTCCGTAACTCGCTATCTATCCGAAATGCCAGTTTGAACAACGAATAGCGAAAAGCAGCGCTGAAGATAAACCGAGCAACACCCAGAGCCACGAGCACCCACACCAACCTTATGAGTTCTCCTGGCGAGTCGTCGCCAGCTAAGAAGTTGTCCCCAGCTATATCAATAGCTCGCCCGATAACAGCAGGCACCGCTACCTGAGTGCCCAGAGCGATCAGCCCGCCGGTGATGCCAATAACCAGGAGTAGCCGGTGAGCAGCTACGAGCGGCCAGAGCCTGCGTAGCCAACCAAGAGATCTATCGGGATGGATACGAGCTTGAGGCATATAAGCTAATTTGTTCTTTGAGCGCAACATTTGCAACTTATCTTCAGACTGACACTTTTATACTGACCTTACGGCTTTACCACCTTCATGAATCCGATAGTCAGCGTTCTCATAGCTCTAGGGCTCGTGTTGGCGAACGCCTTTTTCGTGGCGTCAGAGTTTTCGTTACTCTCGCTTGACCGCTCGCAGTTGGAAACTCTCAAGAGTCCTCGCCGCGCCCGCCTTATCACCAACCTGTTAGACAAGCTCACTTTCCATCTCTCTAGTGCTCAGTTCGGCATCACCTTGGCTGCGGTGCTGTTGGGCTATGTGATAGAGCCGCTCTTAGCGCGCCTGTTTGAGCCACTACTGGAACCGGTAGTGGGCGAAGGGGCTGTGCACGGGGTGGCCATCGGAGTTTCGCTGGCGATAGCCACGGCTGTGCATCTTGTGCTGGGCGAACAGATACCGAAGATATACTCCATTGCTCGTCCGCTGTCTACGGCTTCGCGTCTATCACCTGCACTCAAGGTTTATTCCACCTTGGTAGGTCCGATTACTTCTTTGCTAAACCGATTTTCTGAGCGATTTGTTGGGTTTTTTGGGATGTCTTCTTCCGAAGGGCTGGAGTCGGTGGAGTCGGTGGAAGACTTGGAATACTATGTGAAGGTCTCTAGCGAGGAGGGCACTTTAGACCCCGAAGACGCTGACCTCCTCACGGCTTCACTGCGTTTCGCAGCCAAGACTACCGCTGATGTGTTTATGCCTCGCACAGAGGTGGTAGCAGTGCCAGCAACAGCAACAGCTGCCGATCTTGCTGACCTGTCGGTGCGCACAGGTTTCTCGCGCTTTCCAGTAGTGGAAGGCACAATGGAAGGCTCATCAGAGTCACCAAATCTGGACGCTCTAGTGGGTCTGGTGCATGTGAAGTCGGTATTTGATGTGCCGAGGGAACAACGGGCAAAAGTAACCGTCGGCGACTTGACATCTGAGTTATTTGCTGTGCCTCTGGGCTTGCCGCTTCGTTCGCTACTAGCTGAGATGCGCCAGAGGCGTATGCAGATGGCAGTGGTGCTAGATGAGCACGGAGGCATGGCAGGCGTTGCCACGCTGGAAAATATCGTGGAGATGCTGGTGGGAGATATAGATGACGAACACGACGAAACACAAAAAATCTCTGAAAATTTGATCTCAGGGATGGCCAGAGATGAAGAAGTGCTAGAAGTCACAGGATTTGTGATGCCCGAAGGTGAGTACGAGACAATAGCCGGGTTCCTCATCTCAGAGATCAAGCGCATCCCCAGAGAAGGCGAGACTGTCTTTATAGACGGCTGGGCTTGGGAAGTCGTAGAAATGGACGCTCGGCGCATAGCGTGGCTGCGATTCAGGCGGCCCGATACCTATCAGAGCAAGCGATGACGACTCTTCAGCTTCTGCTAGCAGCAGCACTCATCGTGGCCAACGGATTCTTCGTGGCTGTGGAGTTTGCACTGGTTGCGGCACCTCGTCCTCCTCTGGAACGCATGGCCGAAGCAGGCAATCGCCGCGCCCGACTAGCTCTGGCAGCCACAGGCGACCTTGGCCGTCAGCTAGCAGGGGCACAGCTCGGCATCAGCCTCACCTCTGTGGTGTTGGGTTTCGTGGCCGAGTCGGTCATCGCCAACATCTTGCAAAACGCCGTGGAAGGTCTTGGCGGGGCGATCAGCCATGGCATCGCCGGCACCATCGCTCTCATCTTGGTGGTGGTGCTGCAGATGGTATTTGGCGAGATGATCCCCAAAAACGCAGCTGTTGCCGCCCCCGTTCGTATGACACTTTGGCTCGCTCCTACGCACAGACTGTTCGTGACTGTCTTTAGACCGATCATTGATTTCATCGCTTGGCTCGGCAACAAAGGCGTGAGAGCACTTGGAGTGCAACCTTCAGCAGAAGTGGCAGATTCTCGCACACCGGCCGAGCTTGCCAGCATGCTGGAACGCTCCCGGCGCCAAGGTGTGATAGACGATGCACAGCTAGAGCTTCTTTCAGGAGCTCTAATGTTTGGCGACCAGCGAGTGGATGCCCACATGGTGCCACGTTCTGAGATCGTCTCAGCTTACGCCCATGTGAGTGCAACAGAGCTAGAAGATTTAGTGGCATCTAGTGGACACTCCAGGCTGCCTTTGTTCGTCAAAGACATAGATGACGCTGTGAGATTCGTCCACGCCAAAGACCTGCTCCGCCTGCCTACCGATGAGAGAGACAACCAGCTGTCAGCTAACTCCACTCGCCCACTACCTTCAGTCGATTCAGACGAATTATTAGACGAAGTGTTTTTGAAAATGCAACAGGGCAACCAACATATGGCTCTGGTATTGGCAGAAGGTGGCAGGGTAGAGGGGCTGATTACTTTGGAGGACATTTTGGAAGCTCTCATCGGAGATTTTGAAGATGAAAGCGATAATTAGGGTTGAAAACTAGAATTATTGATGATGCGTACGCGAATTTGCAAAGTTTTGCCTGTTGCCGTGCTGGTGGCAGTCTTGATGGCTGCCACAGCAAGCGTAGTTTCGGCCCAGAGTGACCAAGACAGGATACGACAGCAGGTAGATGAAGCTGAGAGTCGCGTCGCAGGAGCCTCTAGGCAAGTGGAAGAGGCTCAGCAGGAGGTTGACGAAGCACAACAGCGAGTAACAGAAGCTCAGGCACAGGCAGATGCTGCCACCCAAACCTACGGAGATGCCCACGCCGATCTTCACGTGATAGAACATGAGATAGAAAGGGTGCAGACCCAGATTAGCGAAGCGTCTGATTTCATAGAATCGCTACGCCAAGAAGTGCAGGAAGTTACCGTTGAGCGTTATATCAACTCAGGTCGAGCTCCGAGTTTGTTCAATAGCGAAGACGCAGCCGAGCAGATTTTCTTAGACGCTCTGGCACAATTCGTGAGCGAAGGCAACTTAGATATAGTAGATGACTACCGCTCCGCCTTAGACGACCACGCCTTGCGTCAAGCTCAGCTAGATGATCTCTTGGTAAGACAAACTGACAGAACCGAAGAAGCGCAAAAAGCAGCCGAAGAATTGCAAAGCTTCTTAGATGACTTGACAGACGAACGCAACGCTCTAGCTGTGAGGCGAGATGCCCAAGCTGGCACTTTGGCAACTTTGGAAGCAGAAGTCAGTGCGCTAAATTCGCAGCTCCAAGCCCTCATAGACGAAGAACGCCGGCGCCAGGCTGCCGAAGCTGCCGCAGCCGCACAAGCTTTGCTAGAACGCCAACGTGCCCAACGAGAAGCTGAGCTTGCCAGTCAGCGACAAGATAATTTCGGGGTTGTGCGTTCAGGGAGGGATTGGGTTTGCCCGGTGGCTGGCTATTTCACCCATTACAAAGACTGGCGCGCTCCCCGTGCCTACGGCGGCTGGCACAAAGGTAATGACCTTTTCGCAGCCAGAAACACACCACTTGTTTCAACAGAAAGTGGCATAGTGGTTCACAAATGGAACAGAGTGGGCGGACTATCGGTACATATCACTGCCGACAGCGGCAACTATTATTACTACACACATTTGGAAAGCTATGAGAACCAAGGCCCGACCGAGGGGCACTGGCTAGCAGCTGGCACCGTGGTGGGTTATATGGGCAACTCAGGCAATGCCATAACCACCCCTGTTCATTTGCACTTTGAATTTCACCAAGGTGGCAAAGGTAACTATGTCAACCCCTATCCCTACATTCGGAGAAACTGCTTCGGAGAGTAAATGCGGAGGCAAGCAGGGGAGAGTTTCGGAGGTATAGGGTGGTTATAAGTGCGGGAGCAATAGATTCTAGGCTCCGATTGCGTGATAGCCGCCGTCCACATGCACGATCTCACCAGTTGTTGCGGGGAACCAATCAGAAAGCAAGGCAACACAAGCTTTCGCAACAGGTTCACTGTCGGTGATCTCCCAGCCGAGAGGAGCTCTGTCTGTCCAGGCGTCTTCAAAGTTGGAAAAGCCGGGGATTGACTTAGCTGCCATCGTCCGAATGGGGCCAGCGGCAACTAAATTCACACGGATTTTCTTCGGACCGAGATATTTGGCCAAGTAGCGGGCGGTGGATTCAAAGGCAGCTTTAGACACGCCCATCCAGTCATACACGGGCCAAGCTACTGTGGCATCAAAATCCAGCCCCACGATGCTGCCACCGTTAGCCATATTGGGGACGACCACATCAGCGACGACTTTGAGAGAATAAGCCGAGATATGCATGGCAGTGGCGACATCTTCCCAAGGCGAAGACATAAAGTTGCCGCCCAAGCAGGATTCAGGAGCAAAACCTATGGCATGAAGCGCGCCGTCGACCCCGCCACCTGCTTTCAGAGTTGCGCTTACAGCTTCTGCGTGGGAAGGCTCTGTCACATCTAATTCAAGCACTTGTGGGGCAACATCTAGTTTGCGTGAGGTGCGCTCTGTGATACTGAGAGCCCGCCCTGCTCCTGTGAGAATCACCTCCGCTCCCTCTTGCTGAGCCAGCTTTGCTACTCCGAACGCTAGAGACGCTTTAGTGAGTACGCCAGTTATCAAAAGCCGTTTGCCGTCAAGTATGCCCATGTAAAGGCATGGTAGTCTATACAGAGGCGGGGGGACAAGATTGGGAGCGAAAATGTCAGACAAGTCAAAGACAGTAGGAATTCTCGGAGGTACCGGCCCGGCTGGCAGAGGGTTCGCCGTGCGTCTAGCGGAGGCGGGCTACTTCACGGTCATCGGCTCTCGTTCGGTTGAGAGAGGCGAAGAGATAGTAGCCGAAGTGTTGGCTTCGTGGCCAGACAGAGAGCTTCCGCTCACAGGTGGCGATAACGAGAAAGCGGCGTCTTGCGACATCGTGGTGGTGGCGACACCTTGGGAAGGTGCCAAAGCTACGGTGGCTGCGTTGCGGGAGGTGATTGAGGGGAGTGGCACAGCAAGCGAGCCCAAAATCGTGCTCTCTATGTGCAATGCGCTGGTGAGGATAGATGGTGAATTTCAACCACTCATACTTCCGAGAGGGTCGATAGCAGAGAGTATCCAAGCAGCACTACCTGGGGCAAAAGTAGCCGCCACGATGCACCATGTACCCGCTAAAGAGTTAGGTATGTTAGATGAGCCAGTGGATTGCGATGTGCTCATCTGCGCTGACGATGCAACTGCTGCTTCTGTGGCTGCTGAGCTGGTGGGGGCTGTCCCCGGTCTGCGTCCTCTCTATGTCGGCGGGCTGTCTTGTGCCGCTCCTGTAGAGGCTTTCACGCCCGTGCTTTTGCAGCTGAATGTGTTAAACAAAACTCGTGTGGGGTTGCGTTTCACAGGACTGCCCGAATAGAAGCACGAATTAAAGCCCGAATAGAAGCCAAAATAGAAGTTAGAGGAAGCACGAAGGCCAGACCTTTCCGTTTCGCCAAGACATCGGATACAATAAATACCAGCAAAACTTCAGCAAGATGGCAACGCAAATGCGGCTTTACGACACTGCTCGCAAAGAGACAGTTCCTTTTGCTCCGGGGCATGTGGTGACTATGTATACCTGTGGTATCACGCCTTACGACGCCACTCATATCGGTCACGCCGCCACCTACCTTACCTACGATGTGCTCCAGCGCAGGTTGCGCGACCTAGGCCACGAAACTCGTTGTGTCCGCAATGTTACCGATGTAGATGACGACATTTTGACCAAAGCCCGTGAGATAGGTGTGCATTATCTGGATTTGGCAGCAGGTGAGACAGCACGATTTGACTCCGACATGAAATCGCTTGGGCTGTTGGAATGCTGGAGCGAGCCACGTGCTACTTCTGCCATCGCTGATATTCGTAAGTTCATCGGCAAGGTGCTAGATAGAGGACATGCCTACGAATCAGGCGGTGCTGTGTATTTCGACATTAACAGCTATGACGGCTTTGGCGATCTGAGCGGCATGTCGCGAACAGAGATGCTTGCGACGGCTAGTGAGAGAGGCGGCAATCCCGACGACCCAAACAAGCGAGACCCTTTAGATTTCGTGTTATGGCAGCCTTCGCTTCCCGACGAGCCAGCTTGGGGTTCGTTCTGGGGGCCGGGCCGCCCTGGTTGGCACATAGAGTGTTCCACCTTGGCGATGCGCGACCTCAATACCTCCACCATCGACCTGCATGGTGGTGGCTCAGATTTGATATTCCCTCATCACGAATGCGAGAGGGCGCAGTCTGAAGCAGCCACAGGCCAGGTATTTGTGCGCCACTGGATGCATCAGGCAATGGTGTGCTATGAGGGAGAAAAGATGTCAAAGTCGCTTGGCAATCTAGTGTTCGTGAGCGAATTGTTAAAAGACTGGGACCCAAGAGCCATTCGCTTGGCTACTTTAGGGCATCACTATCGCCATTCATGGGAATGGGAAGATGAGTTGATGGATGTGGCTTCTGAGCGGTTGGAGCGGTGGCAAGGGGCCGGAGATGGCGACGGAAAGGTGGATGAAGTGCGGGCGGCGTTGGATGACGATTTGGATACTGTAGCTGCGACAGAGGCAATAGATTTAGCGGTTAGCAAAGGGTTAGGGGTTAGTGAAGCCGCAATGTTGCTGGGGGTGGATTTAGCTCAGGAAGCCGAGACTGTCTGAAGAAAAACCTCAGTTTCTTCTGCAGAGGGAAGCGATGGTGTGGCCCCGGGGGTTTGAACAGAAAGGGCTGCCGCAGCGTTGCTGCGTTTAGTTGCTTCGGATATGGTTGCTTCGTGCAGTAGGGAAGCTGCAAGCACCCCACAGAAGCAATCGCCAGCAGCGGTGGTGTCTACCACTGCGACTTCGTGAGCGGGAATGTCTAAGCTTTCCTGGCTACTTATCACAGCAACTCCGTCTGAGCCTTTGGTATGGATTAGGGCCTGGATGCCTAAATCTAAAAGCTCTGTTTTATCTTTTTCCAAACTTTGCGATATTTGGGTTAGTTCAATATCGTTGACCACTAGGTAATCCACCAAACTGGCCAGCTCAAGGCTGAGCGGGCCGGCGGGGGCTGGATTGAGGATGGTTGTGGTGCCTGTCTCTTTAGCGCGAGCAAATAGCGAGGTGGTAGCAGATATCGGAGTTTCAAACTGAGCTAGTAGCACATCGTGGGATTGGAATTTGACATCAGCAAACATTTTAGAGGTAAGCGTGCCGTTTGCGCCGGGTGCTACAACGATAGTGTTATCGCCTTCAGACTCACCTTCATCTGCAACCACAATCAGGGCTACCCCAGATGGCACTTTCGGGTTGATGTGCACAAAATCAGCAACAATGCCTTCGTCTTCTACAAAACCCAGCAGTTCTTTGCCAAATCCATCGTTTCCAACTGCCCCTAGCATCACAACTTCAGCCCTGTCTCGAACTGCAGCCACAGCTTGATTCAACCCCTTCCCTCCGGGATAGTAATTCAGCGAATTCCCCAGCACCGTTTCCCCAACCATCGGATGCCAAGGAGCTGTAGCAACAACATCCATATTCAAACTGCCGAGCACAAAAACTCTCGGCTCGCTACCAAGGCGCATTAAACCCAGTCGGTTCCATTTCAGCTCGCCCGGCAGCGCGCAGTTCTTGTATCTCGTCGTAGCTACCCTCAGAAATCTCACTGGGGCTGATGCCTAGATATTCCTCTAGTTGATGATGCAAGTTGATAATTCGCATCTCTTCTCGTGAGAGCACGATATGTTCCAAGCCCGGCTGATGCAGCCCCCGCTGGGCACGTTTTAGATTCTCCACATCTTGGTTAAACACAAGGTTCAAATCGGTCTGGTCGGGATCCAAAGTGGCCATAATCGGTTTCTCAGGGGCAGGCTGGTTGGATTTATTGCGATCAAAGTGCAACAAATCCAAGTGGGCATCATCAGGGGTGTCGCCGGGTCGCGCTCTCAGCACTGTACAGGAGTCAGACATGATGATCACTGTGATGTTGGGGAAGAAGTTGAATTGGTACAAATCCAGCAGTTGCGACTCGGTCATAGCTGTAGCATCCCAGCCTTCTTCAGCAGCTCGGTCTCTCACTAGTTCGGCTAGTAGTTCGCGCATGCTTGTGCCTTCTGGCAAGTCGGGGCATTCGCCGGGGGCTGTGCTGTCTCTACCGAAGCGGGCACCTTGGGTGACGATGATGGAATCCCATATTTCTTGATTGTTGGCACCGTTACGGAGGCGGGGGCTGGGGATGCCGTAGGGCTGATAGAGCGAGCCGTGTCGTCCGTAGAGGCGGTTTACCGAGTTCACATCATCGCAGCTGGGGAGCATCTCTCGATGAACACCTTGCACATGGTAAGTCTCGCTGAAAGCTTCAATGAGGGTTTTCCAGTTGCAGGGGAGTGGCACTGTGAGGTCGTAGGCGCAGGTGTAGTCGCTGAAATCGGCCCAGTCGCAAATCTCAGGAATGACTTCCAGCCAGTCTGCTAGCGGCTCGCAGGCGGTATCCAAATTGATGAACACCAGCGGACCCCAGGTGTCCACAGCCACAGGGAACAGCGGGAAGTCGTCATTGCGGAGAGCACCGAAACCTTTACGACTAGGCACTTCTCTAAGCTTGCCGTCAAGTGTCCAAGACCAGCGGTGGTAGAGGCAACGGATATTCTCCAAACCTTCGCCCGCGCCGGTGCAGAGCACATTGCCTCGGTGTCGGCACACATTCTGAAACGCTCTGATAACCCCATCGTCTCCACGCAGTATCAGCACTGAGAGTTTGCCGATGTTATAGACGAAGTAGTCACCCGGATTTGCCACATGGGTAACGCTGCAAGCCAGCTGCCATACTTTGGGCCACAGTCTTTGCATCTCCAAGGCTGCGAATTCAGGGGAGACGTAGCGATAGGAAGGAACCTCTGTGGGCACCCGACTGGCGTGTATTTTGCCTATCGCCTTGCCGACTGGGGCATCATCGGTTATTTCGTCATGGATTTGAATTGCAGTCATATGAGAGATTTTAGACAAAAGAGGTCACAAATATGGCAAAATGAGAAGTAATGTTTATCGTTTATCTGCTGTTCTTTTTCATGGGTGTCTCTCTCGTGCTGATTACCATATTTTCGGCGATCCGCACGGTTGTTGTGCCGAGGGGAGAGCGGGTGGTGCTAACTCGGGTATTTTTTAGCTTTGTGCGCTGGTGCTTTTTGGTGGCTGCCAGCTATACGAAGGATTATAAAGCCCGTGATATCGTTCTAGCCCGGTATGCCCCTACCACTCTCATACTTTTGCCTGTGCTCTGGGCAACAGGCGTGCTACTCGGATTTGCATCTATGTTCTGGAGTATTGGAGCAAGACCCATCCCCCACACTTTTGAGTTGAGCGGTTCGTCTCTCACCACGCTGGGATTCCATGCGGCTGACACTCACTGGGAGCTAGCTTTAGCTTTGCCTGAAGGTCTCATCGGCATGGGTCTAGTGGCTTTGCTTATCAGCTATCTACCCAGCATCTACAATCTCTTCCGAGAGAGAGAAACCATGTGCACCGGTTGGAATATCAGGGCCGGGTCGCCGCCGACAGTTGCGGTGGTGGTGAATCGTTTCCATCAGGTTGGGATTTTGTCTGACATGGAAGATACCTGGCACGAGTGGGAGAAGTGGTTCGTAAGCAACGAAGAAGTGCATCTCAGCTATCCGGCTCTGGCTTTTTTCCGTTCGCCGACTCCGGAGCAGTCTTGGATCACTACAGCCGGCAATGTGCTGGACACAGCAGCATTCATAGAGACATCTGTGGATGTACCTCATTCTCCAAACTCACATCTCTGTTTGCAGGCTGGATATGTCGCCTTGGGCAACATTGCCGAAAACTACGATATCAGCTTTGATAAAAATCCATCGACTGATGATCCGATCAGCATTCCGCGCCATGAGTTTGATGAGGTATGGGACGAGTTAGCTACCAAGGGAGTGCCGATGATGGAAGACAGAGAAAAAGCGTGGCGTGAGTTTTCAGGCTGGCGGGTGAATTACGATGTGCCTCTTCGTATGATCTGCCAGTTAGTGCTCGCTCCTTATGCACAGTGGTCTTCTGACTATGTGGAAGAAGTGCACGGAAGGCGGCAGATGCCGTTCAATGTGAAGAAACTATTTGCCAGTCAGTGGTGGTACAGGATTAGCCGTAAAGGTGACAAAGGCGATGAAGGTGAAACAGACGATAAGGACGACAAAGACGATGGAGCTGAGAGCAGACAGAAAAAACCATCTGAAGACGCCTCAGTATGAAAACCCGCATTACTGAACTACTTGGTGTAGAGATACCAGTGATACAAGCCCCTATGGGCTATATCGCTAGGGCGCAACTTGCTTCTGCCGTCTCCAATGCTGGAGGTTTAGGCATCGTAGAGACCAGTTCAGGGCAGCTAGATGATGTAAAAAAAGAGTTTGCCAAGATGCGCGATCTCACCGACAAGCCTTGGGGAGTAAACATTGCTCAAATGCTTGTGAGCGACATGGAAGAGATCGTAGATTTTGTGGTGAGCCAAGGCATCAAGGTTGTCACAACCTCTGCCGGTGATCCGAGAGTGTTGACAGAAGCCTTGAAGTCAGCTGGTATCTGCGTGCTGCATGTAGTGCCTACACTTTCGGGCGCGCTGAGGGCAGCTGCGGCAGGTGTAGACGGGATTGTGGTGGAAGGTATTGAAGGTGGAGGTTTCAAAAATCAGCGCGGGGCATCCACGATGGTATTAGTGCCGATGATATGTGCGGCAGTAGACATCCCTGTGGTGGCGGCAGGCGGCATCTGCGACGGCACGGGCATGGCCGCAGCGTTGGTACTCGGGGCCGAAGGCGTGCAGATGGGAACTCGCATGCTTAGCGCAACCGAATCGCCAGTGCATGACAACTGGAAAGCGGCTGTCGTCTCAGCATCTGAGACCGACACGGTGCTGCTGAACCGAGGTGGGCGTCCTAGTTATAGGGTGCTCAGAACAGCTACCACTGAAGCCATGGAACACGAAGATGTGACAGCCATGCCCGGTTTGGATAATCTGATGAAACTCTATTTCGGAGGCGAGATGGAATCGGCTTTTGCTTTTTCTGGGCAGGTAGCCGGGCGAATAGACGAAGTGGCCCCAGTGTCGGTCATCCTACGCGATGCTTGGCAAGATTGTCTGAAGCGATTGGCAGAAATTGGCCGAAGAGTATCATCGGTCAACGGCCACTGTGCCTGATGATGACTTAGAGCAGCCGACCTTCGCCACAGGCACGGTAGCTCACGGCCCAGAAGAAGGCCGTGAGCCGGCTACTTTGTCTAGCTGGCGGCTAGCTGGTAGTGGTTGTGGGGCCAGTGCCTGCTTCGTATTGGTTGGTCTCTGCGTTCCAGTAGATGTCGTAATCGCTGGTGAATGAGGTGCTGGTGATGAAGCGCAGGTAGATGATGTCACCTTGGTTGATTGAAGACACTTCGTCGTAGTTGTTTTCTGGTCTGGCGATGAAGGTGTCTTCTAGCTCTGGGTTGCAGGGCATGCTAATTGACCATCTGCCTGTGGTTGCGCTACGTATCGTGATAGTAGTAATTCCAGAGGAAGGCCCTATGGTGCCTGGTTGACCGCCAAACAGATTCCCAGGAGAAACACCGCCACAAGAAGTTAGTTCATCTGCGATGAAGTAAGCAGATCTGGCACCTTCTGGTCTGGTTAGATCTTCAGGTGCAATGACGAGGTTAGTGTTTTGTCGCAAAGCGATTTGTTGGGTGCCGGTTAGAAGGTTGAGGTTGGCTAAGGTGTTGGCGTTAGTTGTCACACATCGCAGTGATATCACAGCCCCTTGAGGCAGGGTACCTGTTGTAGCTGAGACGCGAACCCATGCTCCTGTGCTTTGATTCCATCTAAAGATGGCTCGAGTGTTGGTGCTATCAAAGAGAGCGGTTCTTATTGCGGCGATAGACGCACCTCCCGAATCGACTAACAAGGCTGGCCATTCTCGCTGAGAAGAGCTGCACACACTTGTCGGCGCAACGGTGGTGGTTGTCGTTGTGCTAGGAGCTGCAGTTGTGGTGGTAGTTGTTGTGCTACCAGGAGTTGTGGTGGTTGTGCTACCGGGAGTGGTTGTTGTCGTTGTACTGCTAGTGGTTGGTGTTGTTCGTTGACATTGAACGTTCTCATAGCCTCCACTACGGGAGTAGCGCACGAGGTTTATGGAACTTGCTCGCAGGTGTTGTGGTAGTGCGCCCGTGAGGTCGTTGTTGCATATGTCAAGTCTTGTAAGGCTTCCACCCTGGGAGGGAGCAAGGTTGTTCAACTGGGTGGGGATGTTGCCGCTGAGTTGGTTTTCTGAGACATCCAACCAGGTAAGATTGCTGAGGTTGCCAATTTCTCTGGGGATACTACCAGAGAAATTGTTGCCGTCGAGTTCCAGCACTCTCAGATTAGACAAGCTACCTAGCCATGAAGGCAGGCTACCTGAGAGTTGATTGAGGTCGACATCGAGCCTTCTGAGATTGCTGAGGCTACGCCATTGCGAAGGAATCTGCCCTGTCAGACTGTTACTATCGAGTCGCAAATCGGTGAGGGCTGTGAGGTTGCCGAAATCAGCACGGAGCACTCCGCTGAGTCCTGTGCTAGAAAGATGCAGCGCAGTAACTCGTTCGTTATTGATGATAACGCCTCTCCATCTGGTTATATTTTGTCTGTTTGAAGAACCCCAGCCATTGGTGACGCCTCCGTAGTAGTTCTGTAGTGCTATCAGATTTTGGCAATCATCTGCGAGATCGTTATTTGCGCCAGTTTGAATATCAACAGATATAGGCACATATGTCCCATCAAAGCACCCTTGTGCCCCGCGAACTGTGGCAGTCGGCCGAGGAGTAGTGGTAGTAGTTGTGCTGGAGCTGGAGGTAATAGTGTTGGTTCTCCCGGCTGATGCTCGTTGGCATTGGACAGGGTCGTATCCAAGGTTCGTGGGGTAGTTTACGAGAGATACTCCAGAGCGCAGGGAAAGGGGCACAGCACCGGTAAATTCGTTATCACAGAAAGCGAAAATTCGGAGGTTTGGTAGGTTGCCTATTGAAGCAGGGATGGAGCCTGAGAAGTAGTTGTTGCTTAGGTCTAAAGTAGTGAGAGCTGTAAGCTTGCCAAGAGCAGCGAGACCACCTCTATCTCTGGTATTTAAGATGTGTCCTCTTAGGTTTAGAGCGGTTACCCTTCCGTTGCGGATGGTGACTCCGGTCCATACGGATATGTGAATCCTGTTGGGGCGATCAGGATAAGTGCCCCAGCCTTGGATGTCGCGCCAGGCGCGCCAAGAATTTTGTCTAAATTCCATAAGGGCTAAGCAGTCATCAACGAGATCGTTGTTCGGCCCAGGGATTCTGGGGTCTGGTGCTAGAACACCGAGATATCCACGGACAAGTGGCCCTGTTGTGCATCTTGCAATTTCTTCAGAAGTCAGATTATAAGAAGATTCATTCTGTGTAGGCGAAGGCGGGGTTGTGGTCGTAGCTGCGGTACTGCCAGGAGTAGTGGTAGTTGTGGTCGTGGTTGTACTGCTAGTGGTGCTAGTAGTCGTGGTTGTGGTACTAGGAGTGGATGTTGTTCGTTGACATTGCAGAGTTGTGTAGCCACCACTGCGGGGGTAGGTTGCGAGGTTTATGGAACTTGATCGCAGGTGCTGTGGTAGTGACCCTGTGAGGTCGTTGTTGCAGATATCAAGTCTTGTAAGGCTTCCGCCCTGGGAGGGGGCGAGGTTGTTCAGCTGGGTGGGGATGGTGCCGCTGAGTCGGTTTTCTGAGACATCCAACCAGGTAAGATTGCTGAGGTTGCCAATCTCTCTGGGGATGCTACCAGAGAAAATGTTGCCGTCTAGTTCCAGCACTCTCAGATTAGACAAGCTACCTAGCCATGAAGGCAGGTTACCTGAGAGTTGATTGAGGTCGACATCGAGCCTTCTGAGATTGCTGAGGCTACGCCATTGTGAGGGTATCCGCCCTGTCAGGCTGTTGCTACTGAGTCGTAAATCGGTGAGGGCTGTGAGGTTGCCGAAATCAGCGCGAAGTACTCCGCTGAGTCCTGTGCTAGAAAGATGCAGCGCGGTAACTCGTTCGTTATTGATGATAACGCCTCTCCATCTGGTTATATTTTGTCTGTTTGAAGAACCCCAGCCGTTGGTGACGCCTCCGTAGTAGTTCTGTAGTGCTATCAGATTTTGGCAATCATCTGCGAGATCGTTATTTGCGCCAGTTTGAATATCAACAGATATAGGCACATATGTCCCATCAAAGCACCCTTGTGCCCCGCGAACTGTGGCAGTCGGCCGAGGAGGAGTTGTAGTGGTAGTGGTAGTAGTGGGAGGTGTGGTGGGAGGGGTAGTGGGAGGTGTGGTGGAAGGGGGAGTGGTAGGGTAGACGTCTGATTGTTGGCATTGGACGGGATCCCACACCACTGGGTTTGTGGCTGTGGGGTAGCCCGTGAGGGTGACTCCAGAACGCAGGGCTGCGGGCACGGATCCAGTGAATCTGTTGCCGCAGAAAGCGAAGGTCGTGAGGTTGGGGAGGTTGCCTAATGAAGCTGGGATAGAGCCTGTGAAATTGTTGCCGTTGATGTTTAAGGTAGTGAGGGCGGTAAGGTTGCCAAGCGAAGCAGGCAAAGGATCCGACACAAGAAGATTTTTGTTTCCCACATCTATGCCAGTGATTCTCCCGTTGGTAACGGTTATCCCAGGCCAGTTGTTTATCGTCGTCCAAGTCGGACCGTTGCCTCCCTTGTACCAATCGTCCCAATTCTGTCCATCAGAGGGGTTTAAGACCCATATCCACCAGAACGGCTCAAGGTTGATGCAGTCGTCGACTAGGTCGTTATTGGCACCGTCGACTTTGGGGTGGGTTGCGGTGTCTACATAAAGATTCTCGCATTGCCGCTGTCTTTGATTTACAGGGGTTTGAGTTGAAGCTCCTGAAGAGAAGATAGCGGTGAGTGTGGTCACTGCTACAGACAACACCAAAATAGCTGCCATGATTTTGCTAGCGGTGCGCCTGAAATTTTTCATGATTTTCCCTTTTTTCAGAGTTAAATCGAAGTACCTAAATTTGGATAAGGAAGGACTTAAGTTGAAGACTACTAGATTTAAGGTTATAGAACTATATCTACTAGATTTAAGTATAGCACTATACTTATGTCAAAGATTATATCAGGATTAGTTTGATTTGTCAAGTTAGGGTGGCAAGAAATTTATTGGGGCGATGAGGTCTCTCAGATTACTCAACCGCAGGCAAGCCAGGTGGCAAGAAATTTATTAGGGCGATAGGCGACAAGAGATAGGCAAGAGGCATGCCGATACGCCAAACTGGGTAGCGTAAAGGTGTGAGAGTTCTGTGCGTTCATGCACATCCGGACGATGAATCGTCAAAGGGGGCAGGCACGGTTGCCCGCTATGTTGATGCCGGTGCCACAGCCACACTCGTGTGTTGCACTGGTGGTGAAGAAGGTGATATTTTGAACCCGTCAATGGATCGCCCTGAGATTCGAAGTCGCCTAGCTGAGGTGCGCCTCGAAGAGTTGTCCCGTGCGGCTGAGATCATCGGCTATCAGAAGGTCTGCATGCTTGGCTACAGAGATTCAGGTATGAAAGACAGCGAAGCCAATAGCCATCCCGACTGCTTTGCGGCTGCGCCACTAGGGGAGGCTGTCGGCAAGCTCGTGAAGATATTGAGATCTGAGCGTCCTCATGTGGTGACCACTTATCCCGATCAAGAAGGTTATGACCATCCTGACCATGTGAGAGTGCATGATATTTCGGTTGTGGCATTTGAAGCTGCGGGCGACCCTGAAGCATATCCCGAAGCAGGGGAGCCGTGGCAGCCACTCAAGCTTTATTACAGTGCTTGGTCACGGGAGCGGATACTGGCTCTGCACAATAAATTCCAAGAGCTCTCGCTAAAGTCGCCTTATGAGGAGTGGTGGTTCAAGCGTCCGTCACAAGACCATCGCATCACCACAAAGGTTGATGTGGCTAAATGGCACGACCGTCGCTGGGACGCTCTTTTAGCTCATGCCACACAGGTGGATCCAAACTCGCCTTTCTGGTTCGGGTTGCCTCGTGATGTGGCACGAGATGTCTATCCGTGGGAAGATTTCATCTTGGCAAAGTCTCATGTAGAGACGACATTGCCGGAGGACGATTTTTTCGCCGGGATTGAGCTTGAAAGCGCAAGCCAGTCTTCTGTTGAGCGCTATGGCAAAGATTGATTTCCTTTCCGACGACTGGTTCGCAGCGGTTCTGGATGCGGCTCAGGTGCTACCAGAGATAGAAGGTATGTCAGCTATTGTGAATTTTGAACTTAAAGGTAGCAAGCCTTCAGCTGAAGAGCCTGTTTCTAAGCAACGGCCGGGTCAGCAGCATTGCCATGCTGTGTTGCGAGATGGGCGATTGGTGGAGCTGTCAGTTGGAAAGTCTGCTGAGGCAAACTGCTCAGTGTCGTGCAAATTGAGTGAGGCTTCTGCCATCGTTTCAGGAGAAGACGATGCCGAGGTCGCCTATATGCAAGGCAGACTGAAGCTGGAGGGTGAGTACGGGATTCTGCTTTTTGATATGCGCGATCTCTACGCCCAGCCGCAATGGCAAGAATTCGTGGCACAAGTAAAAGTTCTGACTTAAATACATCGTCTCAAAGGAGTATCTAATGCATATAGCCAAGAACGAAAAGGTGAACCGCCAAGAGCTAGAAGAGTTCATCGCCCCTCGTCATAGCGGGATTTTGGTGACTTTTCGAGGCAATGGGATGCCTCAGCTTTCGCCAGTGACGATGGGACTATGCGAAAGTCAGATAGTCGTTTCCACCTATCCTGACCGTGCCAAGGCTAATAATGCAAGGCGAAACTCTCAAGTCTCGATGTGTGTTCTGTCTGACAATTTCGGTGGTGCGTGGGTGCAGATAGACGGCACGGCCGAAGTCTTGGACATGCCAGATGCTCTGGAGGGCTTAGTGGATTACTACCGCTGTATCAGTGGAGAGCATCCCGATTGGGACGAATATCGCGAAGCCATGCACCAGCAAGACAAGTCTCTCATTCGCATAAGCATCGATCGCTGGGGACCTATAGCGACAGGCGGTTTCCCAGCACGCTTAGCCTCAGAGGAATAAAGCTTTAGGGATGGCGACAGAGGGGCTATGGGGTGTACGACAGCTATGAGGTGGGGTCAAGTTATTTGAGGACGCGTTTCAGGTATTTGTCGAACATTGGCACTGAGAAGGCGAGCTCTCCATGGGCAGGGCTGTGGATCATTCCTTTTTCTATAAGATCTTTTCGACGGACCGAGACGTTACTAGTGGTAGCTCCCAACTTTTTGGCTATTTCTCCGCTGCTATGAGGGCCCGGTCCTAGTTGTGCCATGGCATGCAAGTATTCGATTTCTTTGGGTGTCAAGCGGCTAGTGCGTCCACTGTAGAAGTTCTCGTCTAGGGATGCTTCCACTAGCAGTTCGGCTGCCTTAGCGTCGTCTACAGTGATGGTGTTACCTGATGCCACATCCCAAGCGCGGTTGCCCCACTCCTGAATGAAGTATGGATAGCCTTCAGCTGCTTCAACCATATGTTCTAGAGCCTCATTTTGGATATTTACGCCTTCTCGCTGTGTGGGGCGCAAGAGAGCTGCTTTTGCGTCATCCTCAGTCAGTGGTCTCAGTGGGGGAAACTGAAAGAGCCGCTCAGAGTATGATTTGGCTTCACAAGCCTTGCCAGGCAGATTGGGCAGTCCTGCGCCGATGAGCAAAATGGGGAGCTGCATCTGATCGGCTCTGTGAGCTGCGGCAATCAGGGCTGATAGATCTTCGATAGGGAGATCTTGCACTTCGTCAATCGCAACCAAGATGCCTTTTCTTCGCTCTGCTGCTGCCTCGCCAACTGCCACAAACAAATTAGTTAAGCTTCCGCTTGAATAGTTTATGTTGGTAGAGATAGTATCAGCATCGAATTTGAGCGAAGGCCCGTCTGGTGAAAAAGTCATTGAGAAAGAACTGAGAGTTTGGCGTATTTTGTCCAAGACTTTGGCAGCCAGACCTTTAGTGAGCCGAGGTAGCAATTCGCCAATTTGTTGCGCTAGTTCGCTGGTGAATGCCCCAGCCTGATGCTTAGATGCGTCGGTCTCGCCAACTACCACCTCAAAGTCCATATCTTTGGCCAGATCGCAGGCGTGATTTAGAAGCACAGTCTTGCCGACTCCACGCAAACCTATGAGTAGCATGTGTTTGCCGTGGCGTCTCATTGCTCGCCTGCCAAGGGCAATTCTGAACTCGCTTGACAGGTAATCTCGCCCGACTAATTCGGGTGGCGGGAAACCAGCACCAGGGTTGAACGGGTTTGTATTTGGATCCATTTATGTTAATCTATCGCGTTTATGTTAATCTATCGTATTTATGTTAATCTATCGCGTTTATGTTAATCTATCGCGTTTATGTTAATCTATCGCGTTTATGTTAATCTATCGCGTTTATGTTAATCTATCGCGTTTATGTTAATCTATCGCGTTTATGTTAATCTATTATATTTATGTTAATCTATTGTATTTATGTTAATCTTCAGCATGGATAGTGTCTAGTGTCCCGCCGTTCCCCAGCGGAGCGCACCGTGTGGCAGCTTTGTAAATAATCCCAGCAGGGATCGCGTCTAGTGACTATTTCGAGCAGATATTGTTGATGATGGCAGAGTTTGGAGATCCGGCCGAGGCGGGTTGGACTGTGGGGCTGTTTTGTATTTCGTATCTGAGTGTGTCGGGATTCCAGATGATTTCTACAGGGGTGGGCGATATTAAACAGAGATAGATGGGGTGAGTTCGGATGATCTTTTTGAGTTCTTTGTAATCGTTGTCAGGATCTGTGGTGTATATGGTTTCTGTTTGCGGGTGGCAAGGCATCCAGAGATACCAGAGGACTTTTGAGGTATGGTAGTTGGCGATGATCAAGGCTTGTATATTGGTGTTGCAATAGAGAAGAGTGTTATCAAGAAGGAAGGTTTCTGCCTCGGGGCGGGTGATGTCATCGGGAGTGCTGATGATGTTCCAGCCTTGTCTGAGTGTGGTGCGTTTGGTGGTGCCGAGGTTCAAGGCAAGGAGAGTTTCTGTGGTTGGCGTTTCTTGAACTCTAAAGGCAATCAGTGTGCCTTGAGGAATAGTAGAACCCGTTAGCGAGACACGCTTCCATAGCTGTTCTAATTGGTTCCATGACCAGATATAGGGATGTGTTGATGGGGTTAGTTGCGCGCTAACTTCAGCAGAGTCGGCACCGCCCTGTTGGACTGTATAGAAGTTCCATACGAGAGAAGTGTCACTAGTTGAAGTTGTTGGTGAAAATGCGGATGGAGGTGGCGAAAATGCTGAAGGTGTCTCCTTGATTGGTGGCTGGTTGGACGGGGTATCGGTTATGTCTATTGAGATGATGCCGTTGTGGGTGTCTCCGCCCGATGAGGTGTAGGGCACGGTGAAGGTCGCGGTGCCGGCAGAAGTTGTGGCTTTGGATACAACTGAGTAGTTGCAGGTGTTGGCTGTTCTTGTGACTGAGGTGAACTCTGTGGAGACAGATGTGGCATCAGCACAAGAAATTGTGTAGCTGCCGTCTGTGGCGTAGCCTCCTGCTGAGACTGCTAGGGTTTCGCCTGCTGCCATAGATAGGTTTGTTGGTGCGGTGTAGGCAATGTTAGAGATAGTGACTGTGATCTGAGCGTCTAGGGTCGCGCCTGATGATGAGGTGTAGGGGATGGTGAAGGTGGCTGTGCCGGCAGTAGCAGATGTTTTAGGTGTGATTGTGTACTCACAAGGGTTATTTGTAGCGTCGGCGCGAGATACAGATGACAGCTTGGTGTGGAGGCTCTTAGCAACCCCGCAAGAGATCGTATAGCCGCTGTGGGTGGCGTAGTCTGATGCGTTGATGTCTAGGGTGCTTCCAGATGCCACCTTTAAGCCGGTCGGTGCGGTGTAGGAGATAACTGAGATAGTGATGGATACAATCCCGTTGTGGGTGTCGCCGCCAGATGAGGTGTAGGGCACGGTGAAGGTCGCGGTGCCGGCAGATGCTGTGGCTTTGGCGACAACTGAGTAGTTGCAGGTGTTGGCTGTTCTTGTGACTGAGGTGAACTCTGTGGAGATGTTTGTGGCGTCAGAGCAAGAAATCGTGAAGGTTCCATCTGTGGCATAGCCGCCTGCTGAGACTGCTAGGGTTTCGCCTGCTGCCATAGACAGTGTGGGTGCGGTGTAGGCGATGTTGGAGATTGTGACTGTGACCTCGGCGTCTAGGGTCGCTCCAGAAGAAGAGGTATAGGGAATAGTAAAGGTCGCATCACCAGCAGTCGCGGTGGTTTTAGGGGTGATTGTGTATTCGCAGGGACTATTTGTGGCGTCGGCGCGAGATACCGATGACAACTTGGTGTGAAGGTTCTTGGCGGCATCGCAGGAGATCGTATAACCAGAATGTGTGGCGTAGCCAGAAGCATTGATATCCAAAGTGCTGCCTGCTGCGACTTTCAAGCCAGATGGGGCGGTGTAGGAGATGGCGGTGATGGTGATTGAGATGATGCCGTTGTGTGTGTCGCCTCCAGATGAGGTGTAAGGCACGGTGAAGGTTGCTGCGCCTGCGGTGGCTGTGGCATTGGCGACAACTGAGTAGTTGCAGGTATTGGCTATGCGGGTTACAGATGTGAATTCAGATGAGACATTTGTGACGTCAGCACAAGAGATGGTGAAGGTTCCGTCTGTGGCGTAGCTTCCTGCTGATATGGCTAGGGTTTCGCCTGCTGCCATAGACAGTGTTGGTGCGGTGTAGGCGATGTTAGAGATAGTGACTGTGACCTGGGCGTCTAGGGTCGCGCCAGAAGAGCTGGTGTAGGGGATGGTGAAGGTTGCGTCTCCGGCGGTGGCAGAAGTTTTGGGTGTGATGGTGTACTCACAAGGGCTGTTGGTGGCGTCGGCGCGAGACACCGAGGACAGTTTGGTATGCAGGCTCTTGGCGGCCTCGCAGGAGATCGTGTAGCCGGTGTGTGTGGCGTAATCTGATGCGTTGATGTCTAGGTTGCTGCCTGCGACTACCTTGAGATCAGACGGGGCGGTGTAGCTGATGGCTGTGATGGTGATTGATACACTGCCGTTGTGGGTGTCTCCGCCAGATGAGGTGTATGGCACGGTGAAGGTTGCTGCGCCTGCGGTGGCTGTGGCTTTGGCGACAACTGAGTAGTTGCAGGTGTTGGTTGTGCGGGTGACTGAGGTGAATTCAGATGAGACACTAGTGGCGTCGGCACAAGAGATGGTGTAGGTTCCGTCTGTGGCGTAGGTGCCTGCTGATATGGCTAGGGTTTCGCCTGCTGCCATGGAAAGTGTTGGGGCGGTGTAGGCGATGTTGGAGATTATGACTGTTATTTGGGCGTCTAGTGTTGCGCCTGAGGATGAGGTGTAGGGGATGGTGAAGGTGGCGTCTCCGGCGGTGGCTGTTGTTTTGGGGGTGATGGTGTATTCGCAGGGACTGTTGGTGGAGTCGGCGCGAGACACCGAAGACAACTTGGTGTGGAGGTCTTTGGCTGTCCCGCAGGTGATTGTGTAGCCGGTGTGGGTGGCGTAGCCTGATGCGTTGATGTCTAAGGTGCTGCCCGCTGCTACCTTTAAGCCGGTCGGTGCGGTGTAGGAGATAACTGAGATAGTGATGGATACAATCCCGTTGTGGGTGTCGCCGCCCGATGATGTGTAGGGCACGGTGAAGGTGGCTGTGCCGGCTGAGGCTGTGGCCTTGGCTATGGCGGAGTAGTTGCAGGTGTTGGCTGTTCGGGTTACAGAGGTGAATTCAGATGAGACATTTGTGGCGTCGGCGCAGGTGATGGTGAAAGTTCCATCGGTGGCGTAGCCTCCTGCTGATATGGCTAGGGTTTCGCCTGCTGCCATAGAAAGTGTGGGTGCGGTGTAGGCGATATTGGAGATGGTGACTGTTATCTCGGCGTCTAGGGTTGCGCCAGAAGAAGAAGTATATGGAATAGTAAAGGTCGCGTCACCGGCGGTGGCAGATGCTTTGGGGGTGATTGTGTATTCGCAGGGGTTGTTGGTCGAATCAGCACGGGTGACTGAGGTGAGTTTGGTGTGGAGGTCCTTAGCGGCCCCGCAGGTGATTGTGTAGCCGGTGTGGGTGGCGTATCCCGAGGCGTTGGTGTCTAGGGTGCTGCCCGCCACTACCTTCAGACCTGTGGGTGTGGTGTAGTTGATGGCGGTGATGGTGATGGAGATGATGCCGTTGTGGGTGTCGCCGCCCGATGATGTGTATGGCACGGTGAAGGTCGCTACGCCTGCGGTGGCTGTGGCTTTGGCGACAACTGAATAGTTGCAAGTGTTAGCTGTTCTTGTGACTGACGTGAACTCTGTGGAGACAGCTGTGGCGTCTGAGCAAGAAATTGTGAAGGTTCCGTCTGTGGCATAGCCGCCCGCAGTCACGGCTAGGGTTTCGCCAGCTGCCATGGAAAGTGTGGGTGCGGTGTAGGCAACGTTTGAGATTGTGACAGTGATCTGGGCGTCTAGGGTTGCGCCTGATGATGAGGTGTAGGGGATTGTGAAGGTGGCGTCTCCGGCGGTGGCAGATGTTTTGGGGGTGATTGTGTATTCGCAGGGGCTGTTCGTGGCGTCGGCGCGAGACACCGAGGACAATTTGGTGTGGAGGCTCTTAGCAGCCCCGCAGGAGATCGTATAACCAGAATGGGTGGCGTAGCCCGATGCGTTGATGTCTAAAGTGCTGCCCGCCGCTACTTTCAAACCGCTGGGCGCGGTGTATGAGATAACTGAGATGGTGATGGATACAATCCCGTTGTGGGTGTCTCCGCCGGTGGAGGTGTAGGGGATGGTGAAGGTGGCTGTGCCTGCTGTGGCTGTGGCTTTGGCTATGGCGGAGTAGTTGCAGGTGTTGGCTGTGCGGGTAACAGAAGTGAATTCAGATGAGACACTAGTGGCGTCGGCGCAGGTGATTGTGTAGCTGCCGTCTGTGGCGTAGCTACCGGCTGATATAGCTAGGGTTTCTCCTGCTGCCATAGAAAGTGTGGGTGCGGTGTAGGCGATGTTGGAGATTGTGACTGTTATCTGGGCGTCTAGTGTTGCGCCTGATGATGAGGTATAGGGGATAGTGAAGGTGGCGTCTCCGGCGGTAGCAGAAGTTTTGGGTGTGATGGTGTACTCACAAGGGTTGTTGGTCGAATCAGCACGTGTGACTGAGTTGAGTTTGGTGTGGAGGTCTTTGACAGCCCCGCAGGAGATCGTATAACCAGAATGGGTGGCGTAGCCCGAAGCGTTGATATCTAAAGTGCCACCCGCTACTACCTTCAGACCAGATGGTGCGGTGTATGAGATGGCTGTGATGGTGATGGAGATAACGCCGTTGTGGGTGTCTCCTCCAGATGAGGTGTAGGGGATGGTGAAGGTGGCTGCGCCGGCTGAAGCTGTGGCTTTGGCTACAACGGAATAATTGCAGGTGTTGGCTGTGCGGGTAACAGAATTGAATTCTGTGGAGATGTTGGTGGCATCGGCACAGGTTATGGTGAAGCTACCGTCAGTGGCATAGCCGCTTGCTGATATGGCTAGGGTTTCACCCGCTGCCATAGACAAACTTGACGGGGCGGTGTAGGCAATGTTTGAGATTGTGATTGTGACATGGGCGTCTAGTGTTGCGCCTGATGATGAGGTGTAGGGGATGGTGAAGGTTGCAGCACCGGCGGTGGCAGATGTTTTGGGTGTGATTGTGTATTCGCAGGGGCTGTTCGTGGCGTCGGCGCGAGACACCGAAGACAACTTGGTGTGAATGCTCTTAGCAGCCCCGCATGAGATGGTGTAGCTGGTGTGTGTGGCGTAGTCTGATGCGTTGATGTCTAGGGTGCTGCCTGCTACTACCTTTAAGCCGGTCGGGGCGGTGTATGAGATGGCTGTGATGGTGATTGAGATGATGCCGTTGTGGGTGTCACCGCCGGTGGAGGTGTATGGCACGGTGAAGGTGGCTGCGCCGGCTGAGGCTGTAGCTTTGGCTATGGCGGAGTAGTTGCAGGTGTTAGCTGTTCTTGTGACTGAGGTGAATTCTGTGGAGATGTTTGTGGCGTCTGAGCAAGAAATCGTGAAGGTTCCGTCAGTGGCATGGCCCCCAGCCGACACCGCTAGGGTTTCCCCTGCTGCCATAGACAAGGTGGGTGCGGTGTAGGCAATGTTGGAGATTGTGATTGTGACCTCGGCGTCTAGTGTTGCGCCAGAAGAAGATGTATAGGGGATCGTGAAGGTTGCGTCACCTGCTATGGCTGTCGTTTTGGGTGTGATTGTGTACTCACAGGGACTATTTGTGGCGTCGGCGCGGGTGACTGAGGTGAGTTTGGTGTGGAGGTTCTTGGCGGCCTCACAGGTGATTGTGTAGCCAGAATGGGTGGCGTAGTCTGAGGCGTTGATGTCTAGGGTGCTGCCCGCCACTACCTTGAGACCTGTGGGCGCGGTGTAGTTGATGGCTGTGATGGTGATGGAGATGATGCCGTTGTGGGTGTCTCCGCCAGATGAGGTGTAGGGGATGGTGAAGGTTGCTGCGCCTGCGGTGGCTGTGGCTTTGGCGACAACTGAGTAGTTGCAGGTGTTGGCTGTGCGGGTAACTGAGGTGAATTCTGTGGAGATATTGGTGGCGTCGGCGCAGGAGATGGTGAAGATTCCGTCTGTGGCATAACCGCCAGCCGACACCGCTAGGGTTTCGCCTGCCGCCATAGACAAAGTGGGCGCGGTATAGGCGATGTTTGAGATAGTGACAGTGACCTCAGCGTCTAGGGTCGCGCCTGATGATGAGGTGTAGGTGATGGTGAAGGTGGCTGTGCCTGCGGTGGCAGATGTTTTGGGGGTGATTGTGTATTCGCAGGGGCTGTTCGTGGCGTCGGCGCGGGTGACTGAGGTGAGTTTGGTGTGAAGGTTCTTAGCAGCCCCGCAAGAGATCGTGTAGCCGCTATGGGTGGCGTAGTCTGAGGCGTTGATATCTAGTGTGCTACCTGCTACGACTTTCAAGCCTGTTGGGGCGGTGTAGGAGATGGCTGTGATGGTGATTGAGATAACACCGTTGTGGGTGTCTCCGCCAGATGAGGTGTAGGGGATGGTGAAGGTTGCTGCACCTGCTGAAGCTGTGGCTTTGGCGACAACTGAGTAGTTGCAGGTGTTAGCTGTTCTTGTGACAGAGGTGAACTCCGTGGAGACTGATGTGGCGTCAGCGCAGGTGATGGTGAAGGTTCCGTCAGTGGCATACCCCCCAGCAGATACAGCCAGTGTTTCGCCTGCTGCCATAGACAAGGTGGGTGCGGTGTAGGCGATGTTTGAGATTGTGACTGTGACTTCGGCGTCTAGTGTCGCGCCTGATGATGAGGTGTATGGGATGGTGAAGGTTGCAGCACCGGCGGTGGCGGTGGTTTTGGGTGTGATGGTGTACTCGCAGGGGCTGTCTGTGGCGTCAGCGCGAGATACCGATAACAACTTGGTGTGGAGGCTCTTGGCAGCTCCGCAAGTGATTGTGTAGCCGCTGTGTGTGGCGTATCTCGATGCGTTGATATCCAAAGTGCTACCTGCGACCACCTTCAAACCAGACGGTGCGGTGTAGGAGATAGCTGAGATAGTGATGGATACAATCCCGTTGTGGGTGTCGCCGCCAGATGAGGTGTAGGGGATGGTGAAGGTTGCTGTGCCTGCTGTGGCT
The DNA here is from genome assembly GCA_958295755.1 of uncultured Acidimicrobiales bacterium. GTDB lineage: Bacteria > Actinomycetota > Acidimicrobiia > Acidimicrobiales > Hopanoidiivorantaceae > Hopanoidiivorans. Next base: position 592,909 of record OY282367.1, read on the forward strand.
GTGGCTTTGGCGACAACGGAGTAGTTGCAGGTGTTGGCTGTGCGGGTAACAGAGGTGAATTCTGTGGAGACTGATGTGGCATCAGCGCAGGTGATGGTGAAGGTTCCGTCTGTGGCGTAGCCTCCTGCTGTCACGGCTAGGTTTTCGCCTGCTGCCATAGAAAGTGTTGGTGCGGTGTAGGCGATGTTTGAGATTGTGACTGTTACTTGGGCGTCTAGTGTCGCGCCTGATGATGAGGTGTATGGGATGGTGAAGGTGGCGTCTCCGGCTGTGGCAGATGTCTTAGGTGTGATTGTGTATTCGCAGGGGCTGTTCGTGGCGTCGGCGCGAGATACAGATGACAGCTTGGTATGGAGGCTCTTAGCGGCCCCGCAGGAGATCGTGTAGCCGGTGTGGGTGGCGTAGCCTGATGCGTTTATGTCTAGGGTGCTGCCTGCTGCTACCTTTAAGCCGGTCGGGGCGGTGTAGTTGATGGCTGTGATGGTGATGGAGATGATGCCGTTGTGGGTGTCTCCGCCAGATGAGGTGTAGGGGATGGTGAAGGTTGCTGCGCCTGCAGTGGCTGTGGCTTTGGCGACAACTGAGTAGTTGCAGGTGTTGGCTGTGCGGGTAACAGAGGTGAATTCAGATGAGACTGATGTGGCGTCGGCGCAGGTGATGGTGAAGGTTCCATCTGCGGCGTAGCCGCCTGCTGAGACTGCTAGGGTTTCGCCTGCTGCCATAGAAAGTGTTGAGGCGGTGTAGGCAATGTTAGAGATTGTGACTATGATCTCGGCGTCTAGGGTTGCGCCTGATGATGAGGTGTAGGGGATGGTGAAGGTGGTGGTGCCGGCGGTGGCTGTGGTTTTGGGGGTGATTGTGTATTCGCAGGGGCTGTTCGTGGCGTCGGCGCGAGACACAGATGATAGCTTGGTGTGGAGGTTCTTGGCGGCATCGCAGGAGATCGTGTAGCCGGTGTGGGTGGCGTAGCCTGATGCGTTTATGTCTAGGGTGCTGCCTGCTGCTACCTTTAAGCCGGTCGGGGCGGTGTAGTTGATGGCTGTGATGGTGATGGAGATGATGCCGTTGTGGGTGTCTCCGCCAGATGAGGTGTAGGGCACGGTGAAGGTAGCAGTGCCGGCTGAGGCTGTGGCTTTAGCCACGACAGAGTAGTTGCAGGTGTTGGCTGTGCGGGTTACTGAGGTGAATTCTGTGGAGACTGATGTGGCGTCGGCGCAGGTGATGGTGAAAGTTCCATCTGTGGCGTAGCTTCCTGCTGAGACGGCTAGTGTTTCACCCGCTGCCATAGACAGGGTGGGTGCGGTGTAGGCAATGTTGGAGATTGTGACTGTTATCTCGGCGTCTAGGGTTGCGCCTGAAGATGAGGTATATGGGATGGTGAAAGTCGCATCACCGGCGGTGGCGGTGGTTTTGGGTGTGATGGTGTACTCACAAGGGCTGTTCGTAGCGTCGGCGCGAGACACGCTGTTGAGTTTGGTATGGAGGCTCTTAGCAGTCCCACAAGAGATCGTATAACCGGAATGTGTGACATAGCCTGAAGCGTTGATGTCCAAAGTGCTGCCTGCTGCGACTTTCAAGCCAGATGGTGCGGTGTAGCTGATAACTGAGATGGTTATGGAGATAACTCCATTGTGGGTGTCGCCGCCGGTGGAGGTGTAGGGCACGGTGAAGGTTGCTGCGCCGGCAGAAGCTGTGGCTTTGGCGACAACTGAGTAGTTGCAGGTGTTGGCTGTTCTTGTTACAGAGGTGAATTCTGTGGAGACAGATGTGGCATCAGCGCAAGAAATTGTGAAGGTACCATCTGTGGCGTAGCCGCCAGCCGACACCGTTAGGGTTTCGCCTGCTGCCATAGAAAGTGTTGAGGCGGTGTAGGCAATGTTAGAGATTGTGACTATGATCTCGGCGTCTAGGGTTGCGCCTGATGATGAGGTGTAGGGGATGGTGAAGGTGGTGGTGCCGGCGGTGGCTGTGGTTTTGGGGGTGATTGTGTATTCGCAGGGGCTATTCGTGGCGTCGGCGCGAGACACAGATGATAGCTTGGTGTGGAGGTCTTTGGCAGCCCCGCAGGAGATCGTATAACCAGAATGTGTGGCGTAGCCCGATGCGTTTATGTCTAGGGTGCTACCCGCAGCGACTTTCAAATCGGTCGGGGCGGTGTATGAGATGGCGGTGATGGTGATTGAGATGATGCCGTTGTGGGTGTCTCCGCCCGAAGATGTGTAGGGCACAGTGAAGCTGGCTGCGCCTGTGGCGGCTGTGGCTTTGGCTATGGCGGAGTAGTTGCAGGTATTGGCTGTTCTTGTGACTGAGGTGAATTCAGATGAGATATTTGTGGCGTCGGCGCAGGTGATGGTGTAGCTGCCGTCTGTGGCGTAGGTGCCTGCTGATATGGCTTGGGTTTCGCCTGCCGCCATAGACAAAGTGGGCGCGGTGTAGGCAATGTTGGAGATTGTGACTGTTATCTGGGCGTCTAGTGTTGCGCCTGAGGATGAGGTGTAGGGGATGGTGAATGTGGCATCACCGGCGGTAGCTGTGGCTTTGGGGGTGATGGTGTACTCACAAGGGCTGTTCGTGGCGTCAGCGCGAGACACCGAAGACAGCTTGGTGTGAAGGTCCTTGGCAGCCCCGCAGGTGATGGTGTAGCCGGTATGTGTGGTGTAGTCTGAGGCGTTTATGTCTAGGGTGCTACCCGCTGCTACCTTCAGACCTGTGGGGGCGGTGTATGAGATGGCGGTGATGGTGATTGAGATGATGCCGTTGTGGGTGTCGCCTCCGGTGGAGGTGTAGGGGATGGTGAAGGTTGCTGCGTCTGCAGAAGCAGTAGCTTTGGCGACAACTGAGTAGTTGCAGGTGTTAGCTGTGCGGGTTACAGATGTGAATTCAGATGAGACACTAGTGGCGTCGGCGCAGGTGATGGTGAAGGTTCCGTCTGTGGCGTAGCTACTTGCTGATATGGCTAGGGTTTCGCCTGCTGCCATAGAAAGTGTTGGGGCGGTGTAGGCGATGTTGGAGATTGTGACTGTTATCTGGGCGTCTAGTGTTGCGCCTGAGGATGAGGTGTAGGGGATGGTGAATGTGGCATCACCGGCGGTGGCGGTGGTTTTGGGGGTGATTGTGTATTCGCAGGGGCTGTTGGTGGCGTCGGCGCGAGATACAGATGACAGCTTGGTGTGGAGGTCTTTGGCTGTGCCGCAGGTGATTGTGTAGCCGGTGTGGGTGGCATATCCTGATGCGTTTATATCTAGTGTGCTTCCAGATGCGACTTTCAAGCCTGTGGGGGCGGTGTATGAGATGGCGGTGATGGTGATTGAGATGATGCCGTTGTGGGTGTCGCCTCCGGTGGAGGTGTAGGGGATGGTGAAGGTGGCTGCGCCTGCTGTGGCTTTGGCTTTGGCTATAACTGAGTAGTTGCAGGTGTTAGCTGTTCTGGTGACAGAGGTGAATTCAGATGAGACTGATGTGGCGTCAGCACAAGAAATTGTGTAGCTGCCGTCTGTGGCGTAGCCTCCTGCTGATATGGCTAGGGTTTCTCCTGCTGCCATAGAAAGTGTGGGCGCGGTGTAGGCAATGTTAGAGATAGTGACTGTAACCTCGGCGTCTAGAGTCGCGCCAGAAGAGCTGGTGTAGGGGATCGTGAATGTGGCATCACCGGCGGTGGCAGATGCCTTAGGGGTGATTGTGTACTCACAAGGGTTGTTGGTCGAATCAGCACGAGTGACTGAGGTGAGTTTGGTGTGGAGGTCTTTGGCTGTGCCGCATGAGATCGTATAACCAGAATGTGTGGTGTAGCCTGAGGCGTTGATATCTAGGGTGCTACCTGCTGTTACTTTCAAGCCTGTGGGGGCGGTGTAGCTGATAGTTGAGATGGTGATGGAGATAATGCCGTTGTGGGTGTCTCCGCCAGATGAGGTGTAGGGCACAGTGAAGGTCGCTGCACCAGCAGAAGCACTAGCTTTGGCAACAACAGAGTAGTTACAGGTATTGGCTGTGCGGGTGACTGAGGTGAATTCTGTGGAGATGTTTGTGGCGTCGGCGCAGGTGATGCTGAAGCTGCCGTCTGTGGCATAGCCCCCAGCAGAGACAGCCAAGGTTTCGCCTGCTGCCATAGAAAGTGTTGGGGCGGTATAGGCAATGTTAGAGATGGTGACTGTGAACACAGCATCTAGGGTCGCGCCCGAAGAAGATGTGTAGGGGATAATGAAAGTGGCATCACCGGCAGTAACAGAGGCTTTGGCGGTGATGGTGTATTCACAAGGACTATTTGCTGCGTCAGCGCGAGACACCGAAGACAGCTTGGTATGAAGGCTTTTGGCTGTGCCACAGGTGATGGTGTAGGCAGAATGGGAGGCGAAGTCCGATGCGTTTATGTCTAGGGTGCTGCCCGCTACGACTTTCAGATCGGTCGGTGGGATGTAGGAGATGACTGAGATGGTGATAGAGACAACACCGTTATGTGTGTCGCCCCCGCTAGAGGTATAAGGCACAGTGAAACTAGCTGAACCAGAAGATGCTGTAGCTTCGGCAACAACAGAGTAGTTACACGAGTTAGCTGTGCGGGTAACAGAAGTGAATTCAGATGAGACACTAGTGGCATCGGCACAGGTGATAGTGAAGTTGTCGTCAGTTGCATAGCCGCCTGCAGATACAGCTAGAGTTCCTCCTGGTGTTATATACAGATCTGTGGGGGCGGTGTAGGCGATGTTCGAGATGGTGACTGTGACCACAGCGTCAAGTGTCGCGCCAGAGGAAGAGGTATAGGGGATAATGAAAGTGGCATCACCAGCAGTAGCAGAAGCTTTAGCGATGATGGTGTATTCGCAAGGACTATTTGCTGCGTCAGCACGAGATACCGAAGACAGTTTGGTGTGGATACTCTTAGCAGCCCCGCAAGAGACCGTATAACCAGTGTGAGTGGCGTAGTCTGATGCGTTTATGTTTAGAGTGTTGCCCGCTACTACCTTTAACCCAGTCGGGGCGGTGTAGGAAATGGTTGTGATGGTGACAGATACAACCCCGTTGTGAGTGTCGCCTCCCGTTGAGGTATATGGCACGGTGAAACTAGCTGAGCCAGAAGAAGCTGTGGCTTTGGCTACAACAGAATAGTTGCACGAGTTAGCTGTACGGGTTACAGAAGTGAACTCAGATGAGATACCTGTGGCGTCCGCACAAGAAATCGTGTAACTCCCATCAGTGGCATACCCCCCAGCAGATACAGCCAGTGTTTCGCCTGCCGCCATAGACAAGGTGGGCGCGGTGTAGGCAATGTTTGAGATAGTGACTGTGATTTGTGCATCTAGGATTGCTCCTGAAGATGAGGTGTAGGGGACAGTAAAGGTGGCAGAACCAGCAGTCGCAGACGCTTTGGCGGTGATGATGTATTCGCAGGAGTTGGCGGTTGGTATCCCCGGGGGGTTACCCTCGCCCGTTTTCGTGCCAGACGCCACTTGGGTAACTGAGGAGAGTTTGGTGTGGATGTCCTTAGCTGTGCCGCAGGTGATTGTGTGGCCAGGGTGTGTGGCATAGGTTACGGCATCTATATCTAGGGTGCTACCCGCAACTACCTTCAGACCAGATGGTGCGGTGTAACTGATAACTGAGATGGTGATAGAGATAATACCGTTGTGGGTGTCGCCTCCTGAAGAGGTGTAGGGCACGGTAAAACTAGCTGCGCCAGACGAAGCATCAGCTTTGGTGATAACAGAGTACCAGCAGCTATTGTGTGTGCGTGAGACTGAAGTGAATTCAGAAGAGATATCAGTGGCGTCCGCACAAGAAATAGTGAAGCTCCCATCAGACGCGTAGTTCCCAGCTAGCACAGCTAGGGTTTCTCCTGCTGTCATAGACAAGATGGGGGCGGTGTAGGCGATGTTAGAGATTGTGACTGTTATCTCGGCGTCTAAGGTCGCGCCTGATGATGAGGTGTAGGGGATAGTGAAGGTGGCATCACCGGCAGTAGCAGATGCTTTGGGGGTGATGGAGTAGTTGCATGTGTTGGCTGTACGGGTGACTGAGGTGAGTTTGGTGTGGAGGTCTTTGGCTGTGCCGCATGAGATGGTGTAGCCAGAATGTGTGGCGTAGCTACCAGCGTTGATGCTCAAAGTGCTGCCAGCGACTACCTTCAAACCGGTCGGGGCGGTATAGCTGATAGTTGAGATGGTGATGGATACAATCCCGTTGTGGGTGTCGCCGCCGGTGGATGTATAGGGCACAGTGAAGCTAGCTGAGCCAGAAGAAGCAGTGGCTTTAGCCACGACAGAATAGTTGCAGGTATTGGCTGTGCGAGTGACTGAGGTGAATTCAGTTGAAATACCAGTGGCGTCAGCACAAGAAATAGTGAAGCTACCGTCAGTTGCATAGCCTCCAGCCGACACTGCCAGTGTCTCTCCTGCTGCCATAGACAAGCCAGAAGGTGCTGTAAATGAAATGTTGGAAATCTCAAGTGAAATCGTACCGTTGTGGGTATCGCCGCCGCTGGAGGTATAAGGGACGGTGAAAGTAGCCGTGCCGGCAGTAGCAGAGGCTTTGGCGGTGATGGCATAGGAGCAGTCAGTGCGAGCAGTGATGGTGATTTTGTCGGAGACAGATGTGGCGTCGGAGCAGGAGATAGTAAAACTGCCATCTGAAGCATAGCTGGAGGCATCTACGGTGATGGAATTGCCAGCTACGACTTTTAAACCTGTCGGTTCAGTAAACGTTATGTCTGAAATATTGATGGAGATTGTGCCATAATGAGTGTCGCCTCCGGAGGAAGAGTAAAGGATAGTGAATGAAACTGTGCCTGTTGCTGAGGTTTTGGTGTCGGCTGCATAGGAGCATGAGTTGGGAGTTCGAGTAACCGAAGAAAACCCTGCAGATATCCTTGTGGCTTCTGAACAGGTGATAGTATAAGTTCCGTCTGATGTATACTCAGAAGCATCAATTGTTATAGAACTACCCTTAACAACTTTCAGATCTGTAGGGGCTGTAAATTTGATGTCTGAGACAGCTTGGCAGGCGATGGGGTCGTATCCTAAGTGTATGGGGTAGTTTTGTAGTGTGATTCCTGTGCGTAGTTGTGTGGGGATTGCTCCTGTGAGGTAGTTGTTGCAGATTGAGAGGTTTGTGAGTTTGCCTGTTGGTGGGGCGAGGTTGTTTAGTTGTGTTGGGATGCTACCGGTGAGTTGGTTGCGCTGTAGGTTTAGGGTTCTGATCTGGGTGAGACTGCCGAGTTCTGCTGGGATGCTACCGGTGAGTTGGTTGCGCTGTAGGTTTAGGGTTCTGATCTGGGTGAGACTGCCGAGTTGTGTGGGTATGTTGCCTGATAGTTGGTTGTTACTTAGATCGAGAGTTTCAGTTGTGGTCATGTTGCCGAGTTGTGTGGGTATGTTGCCTGTGAGTTGGTTGCTGGATAGATATAGGTTTGCTATTTTTGGCAGATTGCCTAGCTCGGTGGGTATATTGCCGGTGAGTTGATTGGCGGACAGATCTAGTGTGGTTGCTTCAGACAGGTTGCCTAGTTGTGTGGGGATGTTACCTGTGAGCTGATTGCTGCTGATGTAGATTTTGGTGGCTTTTGTGAGATTGCCTAGCTCAGATGGGATGTTGCCTGTGAGTAGGTTGTTGCTGAGATCTAAGGTGGTGAGGTTAGTGAGGTTGCCTAGTTGTGTGGGTATGTTTCCGGTGAGTTTGTTGAGTAAGAGTTCAAGAGTTGTGAGGTTGGTGAGGTTGCCTAGTTGTGTTGGTATGGTTCCAGTCAGGTTATTTCGTTTCAGGATAAGGTTTGTGAGGGCTGTGATGTCTCCTAGTCGAGTAGGAATAGTGCCTTCTATCTTCAGAGCAGTCTCAGAGCTTCCTTGTAGGTTTAGCGATTTTACTCTGTTGTTGGTTACGGTTATTCCGTTCCAGTTGGCTATTCTTTTTTCTGTAGCTGTGCCGGTGCCCCAGGTGCGTAAAGCGTGATTTAGTGCGATGTCATTGTTGGAAGAAGAAGCTGCCCAGTGGTTTTGTGCGGCCACAAGGGCTTGGCAGTCTTCAACCAAATCATTATTAGCCCCAACCACCCGAGGATTAGCGGTGAGATCCACAAAAGTACCATCAGAACAACCCACAGAAGACAAAGCAACAACAGGGGAGTTAACAGTTTGGCAGGCGATGGGGTCGTAGCCTTTTGCGGTGGGGTAGTTTTGTAGTGTGATTCCTGTGCGTAGTTGTGTGGGGATTGCTCCTGTGAGGTAGTTGTTGCAGATTGATAGGTTTGTGAGTTTGCCTGTTGGTGGGGCGAGGTTGTTTAGTTGTGTGGGTATGTTGCCTGTGAGCTGGTTGTTGTGGAGTTTTAGGAATCTGATTTGGGTGAGACTGCCTAGTTCAGATGGGATGCTGCCTGATAGTTGGTTGTAGTGGAGGTTTAGGGTTCTGATTTGGGTGAGACTGCCTAGTTGTGTGGGTATGTTGCCTGTAAGTTGGTTATTTGAAAGATCTAGAATTTCAGTTGTGGTCATGTTGCCTAGTTGTGTGGGTATGTTGCCGGTGAGTTGGTTGCTGGATAGATATAGGTTTGCTATTTTTGGTAGGTTGCCTAGCTCGGTGGGTATGTTGCCGGTGAGTTGATTGGCGGACAGATCTAGTGTGGTTGCTTCAGACAGGTTGCCTAGTTGTGTGGGGATGTTGCCTGTGAGCTGGTTGCTACTGATGAAAATTTTGGTGGCTTTAGTGAGATTGCCTAGTTGTGTGGGTATATTGCCGGTGAGCTGGTTGTTACTCAGATCGAGTCTGGTCAGGTTAGTGAGGTTGCCTAGCTCGGTGGGGATGCTGCCGGTGAGTTTGTTTAGTAAGAGTTCAAGGGTTGTGAGGTTGGTGAGGTTGCCTAGTTGTGTTGGTATGTTTCCTGTTAGGTTATTTCGTGTGAGCACAAGGTTTGTGAGGGCTGTGAGGTTGCCTAGTTGTGAAGGAATAGTGCCTTCTATCTTCAGAGCAGTCTGAGAGCTTCCTTGTAGGTTTAGCGATTTTACTCTGTTGTTGGTTATGGTTATTCCGCTCCAGTTGGCTATTCTTTTTTCTGTGGCTGTGCCGGTGCCCCAAGTGCGTAAAGCGTGATTCAGAGCGATGTCATTGTTGGAGGAAGAAGCTGCCCAGTGGTTTTGTGCGGCTACAAGGGCTTGACAGTCTTCAACTAAGTCATTATTCTCCCCAGCCACCCGAGGGTTAGCGGTGAGATCCACAAAAGTACCATCAGAACAACCCGCAGAAGACAAAGCAACCACAGGGGAGTTAACGGCAATTGCTATTGTGCCACTGAGAGTGCTACCGCCCGTGGAAGAGTAAGGAACCGTAAAAGTAGCTCTGCCTGCTGTCTGACCTGCAGTGATAGTGAAAGAGCACCCTGAGCGTTGGACAGTGATCTTGGCGTCAACACTAGTGGCCTCGCTACAGGAAATTGTGTAGCTACCGTCTGAAGCATAAGAAGCAGCTTCTACAACCAGGGATTGGCCAAGGCTTACAGACAGTCCTGAAGGAGCAGAAAAGCGGATATTGGAGGCGGGGCCGATTGTGATGGAAATGACTCCATTATGGGTGCCACCACCTGATGATGTGTAGGGAATGACAACGAATGCAGTTCCTTGTATGCCAGCCGGTGTTAATTGATATGTGCAGTTGGTGCGCGTGGTGCTACGAATTCTGGTGTCGCTGTTGGTGATGTCGTTGCATGAAATTGCGTAGCCACCGTCTGAAGCATAGCTTGCGGCATCAAAAGTGAGACTGACATTGGCTGCGGTAGTTAGATCTGTAGGGGCTGTGAAAGAAATCCCGGAAGCAGTTTGGCAGGCGATGGGGTCGTAGCCTTCTGCGGTGGGGTAGTTTTGTAGCGTGATTCCTGTGCGTAGTTGCGTGGGGATTGCTCCTATGAGGTAGTTGTTGCAAATTGATAGGTTTGTGAGTTTGCCGGTTGGTGGGGCGAGGTTGCCTAGTTGTGTTGGGATGTTGCCCGATAGTTGGTTGTCGTGGAGGTTTAGGAATACGATCTGAGTGAGACTGCCTAGTTCTGTGGGTATGTTGCCTGTGAGTTGGTTATTTGAAAGATTGAGAATTCGAATTATGATGAGGTTGCCTAGTTGTGTGGGTATGTTGCCTGTGAGTTGGTTGTTGTGGAGGTTTAGGGTTATAATCTGGGTGAGATTGCCTAGTTCTGCTGGGATGTTGCCCGATAGTTGATTGTATGAAAGATTGAGAATTCCAATTGTGGTGAGGTTGCCTAGTTCTGTGGGTATGTTGCCTGTGAGTTGATTGGCGGACAGATCTAGTGTGGTTACTTCAGAAAGGTTGCCTAGTTCTGTGGGTATGTTGCCTGTGAGTTGATTGGCGGACAGATCTAGTGTGGTTACTTCAGAAAGGTTGCCTAGTTCTGTGGGTATGTTGCCTGTGAGTTGATTGGCGAGTAGATTGAGGTTGGTGAGGTTGGTGAGGTTGCCTAGTTGGGTTGGGATGTTCCCTGTTAGGTTATTTCGTTTGAGCACAAGGCTTGTGAGGGCTGTGAGGTTGCCTAGTTGTGAAGGAATAGTGCCTTCTATCTTCAGAGCAGTCTCAGAGCTTCCTTGTAGGTTGAGGGATTTTACTCTGTTGTCGGTTACGGTTACTCCGCTCCAGCTGGCTATTCTTTTTTCTGTAGCTGTGCCGGTGCCCCAAGTGCGTAAAGCGTGATTCAGTGCGATGTCATTGTTGGAAGAAGAAGCTGCCCAGTGGTTCTGTGCGGCTACAAGAGCTAGACAGTCTTCAACCAAATCATTATTCTCCCCATCCACACGAGGGTTAGTAGTTAGATCCACAAAGGTACCATCAGAACACCCCACAGAAGACAAACCAACCACAGGGTTTGTGGATGTCTGGGCAGAGACAGTACGTGTAGTTACAAGAGATCCAGATGCAAATACTAAGACAAGACTAGTTGCTATAATTTTGCTATATCTGGTCGAAAATCTCGCGGGGGGGGGGGCTTATAGCTGAATTGTGCAAGAATCTTATGGCTCCTTATTACAACTCCTTTTAAGACGACTTGGGTTCCGGAAACGGTTCTCATAAATAAACCACACAAGAAGAGTATAGCACAAATCAGAGTTGTGATGAAGCCATTTAGCTTTTTGCATTTCAGCGAAAAAAACATGACAAATTTTTAGTCTGGCAAAAGTGCTTCTAGGCAATCCACTACAGGGTTCTCACGCCAATAAGTGTTGTCGGAGGGGAGTTCACCTCGAGCAACTGAGCGGTTCATCACCCGCACAACAATTGCCACATAGCGAGCCGCGGCAAAGACTTCTTGATAGAAGATGTTGGCTTCGGGGATTTCGCAGAAGCCGCCTGAGCTTTGAGCATAGCTGAGATAGTGGTCACGCTGCTCTTCCAAACTGGGTTCCCCTGCTAGTCGGGGGCCACCTATATGGTCGTGCGACCATCTGTCGAACATGAGCCACCAGCCGAGGTCGAATTCAGGAGGCACGATTGCTGTAGCTTCAAAGTCGGTTACGCAGGCGGGCGTGAAATTCTGCCAGATGATATTGCCGGGACGGGCGTCGCCCCAGCCTATGCCTAGGGGGGAATCTTTTGGCAGGTTTTCTCTGAGCCAGTCGAAGCTACGTTCCATGGCTGGGAGTTCGCGCCCGTCTAAAGCTTCGGCTGCGGCGTTTTCCCAGAGGTTAAGTTGGTAGGCGGTGCCGGGGATTATGCCTTCTGGAACTAGCCAGTCAAAGCCTGCTTTTTGCCAATCTATACGGTGAATGCTGGCCATTATTTCTATGCCGGAGCGAAGCATTTGGTTGCGCTGGGCGGGCTGGGCATCATAGAAGAAACCTGAGGTGGTATAGTTCGGGTCTTCCACTGGCACTTCGCCAGGGATGAAGCCCATCACAAAGAACGGCGCACCGAGCACCTCCGGGTCGGACTCGTAGCCGTAAAGTGGAGCTATAGGAACATCCGAAGCTGCGGCCACTGCTTCCATGGCTCGGTACTGGATGGATATCTCCACATCTATGCTGGGTGATTGTGCTGGATAGACAGGATCATCTGGCGTTTCACGGCGCAACACGAACTTAGTTATTTCAAGTTGAGTTGCCGTTGGTTGGGACGAAGCGGATTTACGGGTGATCTGGGCTGAGAAGATTATCGTCTCGGCTGAATAACCGCTCTTAGGGGTTTCAAGTTCACCTATAGTCACATCTGAGACATCTTCAAGGTGGCTGATGAGCCACTGACGGAGATTGGGGATAGACAGATCGGGCATTAGTTCGATTTAGTCTCAGCTTCTCTGGGCTATTTATATTCTCTGGGCTTTGCGGATCGTGCCGTAGTCGATAAGTTTGACTCCACTGGAATTCAAAAGTTCTTTTGTAGCGGCATTGTGAGAAGCTAGTTCGTGTTCGGCAAAGTTATTTTGCCATGCAGGGTCTAAGGCTCTTTGTTCGGGGGTATCCAAAGATGGGTGTATCAGGATCTCAGAAACTCCAGTAGGCAGATCGGCAAGGATTGCTTCAAATGACTCTGCTGGACTGGGGTGGCGCAGGGTAAAAACTTCGTCGGGGAAGAGCACGCCGTGTTCAGCTGCGATCTTGCGAAACGGGAATCCGAAGCTGTATTCATCGCCAGTTAAACGAAATGGCAGAGAGAATTCTTTGGCTAGATGAAGGTAGACATCAAAAAATTCAGGGCGCGGAACGAGAGCATTCAGAGAGATGCCTAGATGCGTCACATCAAAGCCCCAAAGAGAGGCGCGTTCTATCTGCATTCGGCATTCGCGAGCCACTTCATCGACATCGGCATGATCCCATAGATCTTGAGGGGTGCGGGGAAAGCCTCCATCGCCGTCTAGTAGTGAAGGAGTTTGTGTGAGCGGACCCCAGCGGTAGTTATCGAACGGTGCGTTAACAGTCAATTCCACACCTACTGTCTCGCCCCGATAGTTGGAGGCAGCTTCACGCGCCCAAGGGCAAGGCACCATGAGTGAAGCACTTGTGGCCACCCCAGAGCGCAGAGCTTCATACACAGCCACATTTGAAGCGTGTGAACAACCGAGGTTGCCGCAAGAGATCAATAGTAGCTTGGCATCGGGAGTATAACCGAGCCGTTCGGCCAATGATATTGAGTTCACAACCATGATTGCTTAGGATACTACTAACTGCACAGGCTTCAGTGAGTGGGCTACCTTCAAAGCTCTCTGTCGGTGGTGCCGCATAGTCCCCACACTCCTATGGCTGAGTTACGGGCGGCTGTGACTGCTTTTTGGATGTGCGATGTGTGGCGGGTGTTGGGGGGAAATGAGAGCTCACTTGCCATGCCGTATTTTGCTAGGGCTAAATTTACGAAGAGGCCGTCGTCTGCTCTATGGACATAGGCGAGAAGGCGGTCGTAAAGGTCTAGCAGTTCTTGGTCGCGTGTCAGCAGGATTGGTGTGCCTGGTGGCAGGATGTTGTGCAGGAAATTGGTGGCTTCTGCGCCGCCGCATTCTTCTGGACGTGTGCTGGTGGATGATTCGGGGGTGTCTATGCCGATGAGTCTTATGCTTGTCTGTTTTCCATCGATAATTGCTCGGATAGTGTCGCCGTCTATGACGCTAGAGACGGTTGTGGCGTATGAGTGTTGTGGAACAAATGCGGGATCAGTTTGCCAATTCTTTGAACCTGAGGTTGATGGAGCTTCGGGTGGTTCAGATAGGCCTTCCGATTGGCTGTTAAGTTCAGAGCTGCCGCAGGCTCCGAAAGAGGCTGCGAAGAGTGCTGTGGCAAACAGCACAATGGCGGGAGGTAGGGTTTTCATTGCTGACTGGGGGTTTGTTGCTTGCTTGTGGGTTGGTAGCTTCCTTTGTTGCTTAATTCCATTATCCACATGGGTGTGACAAGCATTCCTGTGTAAAGTTCAGGTAGGAGAGAATCAGCGGGAGAATCACAGGAGAATCACATGGAAAGATACGGCATCACAGTTCCACTGGCCACAGCAGGGCCGCTGGCACAGCAACAAGAGATCATCTCATCGTTGCCCGATTTGGGCTACACAGACGCTTGGTCATCGGAGTCTTTCGCTACTGACGGATTCACACCGCTGGCTCTTACTTCTGTATGGGCTCCGCAGCTGCGTCTCGGCGTTGCTATCGCCCCTGTATTCACCAGAGGTCCGGCACTTTTAGCTCAGACTGCGGCCTCTTTGGCTCAGGCAGCTCCGGGGAGATTCGTGCTAGGAATCGGGACATCTTCAGATGTGATCGTGGAACGTTGGAATGCGACAGCTTTTGACCGCCCTTGGCATCGGGTGCGCGATACCATCAGATTTCTGCGGTCGGCATTGGCGGGTGAGAAAGTCACGGGCGACTATGAGACTTTTTCGGTGAAGGGCTTTCGCTTAGCTGCGCTACCGCCAGAACCAGTGCCGATTCTCGTGGCAGCCTTGCGCCCAGGCATGTTGAAGCTAGCTGCCAGCGAAGGCGACGGGGCGATTCTCAACTGGCTCTCAGCTACAGATGCTGGACGAGTTTCGGAAATAGTGAGAGAGGTGAATCCTGATGCCGAAATAGTGGCCAGGTTGTTCGTATGCCCCACTGCCGACGCCGATACTGCAAGAGCGGTAGGACGCAGGTCGATGGCGGCATATGTGAATGTGCCTGTCTATAAGGCATTTCATCAGTGGTTGGGGCGTAGCGATGTGCTGGGCAAGCATTGGGAACTTTGGGATGCGGGTGACCGAGCTGGCGCACTGGAAGCCATCCCCGATGAGGTGGTAGATGATATCATAATCTGGGGTAGCCCTGACACTTGTCGCGAGAAGGTTGCTCGCTATGTGGACAATGGAGTGACGACACCGATGCTGGCACTCACTTGCCCGCCGGGTGTGAGTGAGTTAGAAGCTGTAGCAGAGCTTGCCCAGAGATGATGAAGCAATAAAGGGATGATGAAGCAGTAAAGGGATTGGCGCAGAAATATCCAGATATGGATTACTTTCAGTTAAAGGGCTAAGATAGAAATTGAGAAAAGATATTTTCTGGAATTGCTCAAAGAACCTATACTTTGGGTGTAAGATTTCAGAAAATTGAGCATTATAGAGACATACCATTAGGTAGACAGGAGAGCAGATCAGAAATGACAGAGACAGTAATCACCGAAGTAACATTGCCCTCAGCAACCAAAGCTGTAACCAGCAAAGACCTGATGGCTCAGGCTGTCGTCCTGATAGATGACAAGCTATCGCAACTGCCGGCGCGCAACATCGTTTCGGCCAATGAAGTCTCTGATTTGCTACTAGATATTCGTCTGCTGCTCTCAGAGGCGCGTGATACTGACACTAAGGTCGTCTCTGCCAACTGAGATATCAATCGCCCGTCTAGCTCTCTAGTCTTATTCCGAAGTTTTCTACATACTCCAACAGGGCTTCTCGGCGTTCGGCTGGGTCTATATGGAAGTCTGAGAGATCGTAGGCCACTCGTCCATGTCGGCCGCGAGGGTGCTCTTCCATGTAGGTGTGCATCCCTTGCTTTACTTCGTCGGTGAAGGGCTGGCCTGCTATCTCATAGATCTTGGCCACTGTGGTTACATCGTCAGCCATGAACTCGTGGAACACGATATCTATTGAGCGATCTTCCGGTAGCAGATGGCGGTCTCTGGTGCAGGCGGTAAGCATATCTTCTATTAGCTGCGCCCACCAGTTGCCTAGGCGATGCAGATCTATAGGTAGCTTCGCGCTCATTCGAGAGCTATAGCTCACCATTGTGCAGAACGAAGCCGTGATAGAGACGGGATCGCGATGTGTCACCGCGAAGGTGGCATCGGGGAAGACCGTAGTGAGTGGCCTGAACTGCTCCAGATGCTGAGGCGACTTTAGAATCCAACGCTCGCCACCGCGCAGATATTGCAGGGCTTGAAGGATGCGCTTGAGGTATTGATAGTGGGGGGTTTGATCGGTTCGCTTGTAGTATTCCCGCCAGCTGGGGAAGACGCCCATCGTGTCGAAGAGCATTGTGGATCCTGACATGCCTAGCAGATGGATCTCTTCGTGCACATGGTCCCAAGTCATCTCATGCATACGGTCGAAGTGAGGGAGAAAATAGTTGCGTTGGTCTATGCCTTGTTGCGCCCTTTCCACGCGGCCGTCTATGGTCTCTTCACCTTCGGGGGCGACTGGTTCTAAGGCTTCCCACCACGGCAGCGATCGGAGGTTTTCATCTGAAGCGATGAGGTTGTGGAGGTGGGTGGTGCCAGAACGGGGCATGCCTGCAATAATGATGGGGGCTTTGACTTCTACATCGTTGATTTCTGGATTTTGCTTGTAGAGATTTTCAAGGCGCAGACGGTTTACTAAAAACGAGGTGAGCTGCGACCATGAGCCGAGCCGTCCCATCGGGCTGAGCCAGCCGGACTCTTCGATTGACTTGCAGAGGGCTGTGAGCGGTTCGGCGTATTCGTCTTCGCCGAAGTTGTCTAAGCCGGTCTGCTCTCTGGCTGCTGCCATGAGGGCGTCTAGTGAGATGTTGATATCGGTAGCCATCGCCGAGGTACCTTCTATCATTTGAAGTTGCTCTTCGGTGAATTCGGGATTGGCTAAGTCGTGAAGATGTATATCTGGAGGGCGGTTATCTGAAGGGCGGTCGGGCGAACGATCAGGCATTGGGTTTCCTTCCTGTGTGGGAGGTTGCAGAGGAGTCGCAGAGTTGGGATTTCTTATGGTTGGCACTATTTCTTACGGTGGGCATTTGGTGGGCATTGTCTAGAGGTTGCTTAGGGGTGAAGTTTATTTACCGAGGGGGACGACAGACTTGACGAGCTTACCGAGGATGACGCCTAATATCATGCCGCCTGCTACATCAGTGGCGTGGTGGATACGCACATGAATTCTACTGCAAGCAACCACTGCGCCTAGCAACCAGAAAGGCCAACGTCGTTTTGTTGCTTCGCCTAGGAGAATGGCAGCTAAAAACGCGCTGCAGGCGTGGCCGCTAGGGAAGCTAGAAGTTAGTGGTATTCGCAGATTATGTGGGCGGTCGTGGGTTGGTTCGAGCGGTCGTATGCGGCGGAAGAACGACTTGATGATCAAGTTCACAAATACCGATTCCAAAGCAAGTGCCGTGGCTGTGCGGAAGAAGTTGCGCTTGTGTCGGCCGCCTCGGACGCTAAGGAGGGCTGCCAACAGATGCCAGAGCAGGCTCCAGTCGCCGAGGCTGGAGGCTGTGTAGAAGATTCTGTCGAAGAAGGGATTGCCTCGCAGGTGTTCCCAAGCTTCGTCTACCAGCCGGTCTAAGTCGTCCAGGGGTCGCCAGTCGGAGCCGGCTTGAGGGGGGTAACTCATCCTTCGCCCTCTGATCTTGGCAGACACACATTGCGGCGGACTTCCGTGCGATCAGCGATTTGACCTGGCGGGCATGGCTGGCAGGCATCTGGCCATTCATCGTCGTCAGTGTCTATGCCGATTTCGTTGGGTTGGCAATCGGGAGGATCCACATAGTACCGACCTAGACAGTTGATGCCTTCGGCTGGTCGGTAGAGGGCTATGACCTTGTCGACTTTTTGGGTGCCATCGGTATAGGTGAGGGTTCGCTCGGTGTGCACACGGGTGCATTCTCCTTCAGCGATGCTGACTTGATCTGTCTGTTCTACCTCGACCCACTTCGTACTGTAGATAGAGACCGATATGGAATCTGCTGTGTAGGTGGGCCAGATGAGCATGGGGTAAGGAGTGTTGTTTTGCACCAGGAGATCCACATAGGGCCAAGATATCGTGGCTTCTCTTCCGTAAGGGTAGCGGGAGATGTAGAGGCTGTGGCTTTGATATTCCAAGAAATCCAGCCCAGCAAAGAAAGCAGCGTTGAAGAAAGTAGTGGCGAATTGCGACACGCCCCCCCCTACATCTTCGGTAAAAACGCCTCTGTATATCACGCCTGCTTCTACGAAACCTTTGGCTTCGGTACGGTTGCCTACATGATCATTGAGTGAGAAAGTTTCACCTGGTTCTATTATTGCTCCTCGCGCGAGGTCGGCAAAACGTTGAATGTTGGTAACACGGGGCTGAGGGTCTGCTTCCGTATCGGGGCGATGCATAGTGGTGAATTCGCCGACTATTTCACGGATATCGCCATCTGCGGCGAAGTCGGGCATGAGATCGGTGTCTACTCGCACGGGAACGGAGATACTGGGGGTGCCTGGGTCGGAGGTGTCAGGGTCTGAAGCGGTTGGTTCAGGAGTGTCTGGCGCGGCAGGGTCGGAAGTATCAGGGTCTGCTGCATCCGGGTCGGAAGTATCGCGGTTAGCGAAGAGAGCGTGAAGGATGCTATCGGTGTCAAAGGGGGCACAGCAGCGTGAGCCGGGGGAAGTATCCATAGCGACTGGTTCGCCATCAATGATGGTGATGGTGCCGAAGTCGCCGGGGATTATGTCATCTATGAAGCGTTCTTCTAGGGCTTCGTGAATGGTTTCGTCTTCGATGAGTGAGACGCTGAGAATGCTGGAAGCAGGGGAGGGGGCAGGGGAGTCGGAGGTAGCCTCGGTATCAGCTGCATCAGTGTTAGTTTCAGAGTCGGAGGTATCTGTGTCGGAGGTATCTGTGTCGGAGGTATCTGTGTCGGAGGTTTCAGAGTTATCAGCAGCAAGGTCGGCACATGTTCGGATTTGTCTACCTGTTACTTCCAACTCAACTTGTAGCCAACTTCTGACGATGGTGGGTGAGAAACGATGCGATGTATTGGCTGAGTGCACTGTCAAGCCAAGTGATGTGGCTTCATTGAGCAGGTCTATTTGCTCGCTGAGGGCGTTGTTGTCGGTGCGGGTGCTGAGTTCGGTAGAAGGCACGTTCACGACTATCTCATCGGCAAACGGATCGGCAGCTTGGCGCACGCCTTGGGCGATGTCGTTGCCGCAGATGATCGCCCCCTCTTCACCAGGTGTGAACTGGAACGACCGCTGAGTTCCGCGAGGCGCAAGCTGAGCATCTTTCGGTTCGGAAATGGTGATGTCTGCTATGTCAGCAAAAAACTCGCTGTCGGTATTCAGGTCGGTTAAGTAATAAACCTGCGTTTTGTGCGTCTCAAACATTGAGCCAACCCACTTGCTGGCACGCTCAAAGAAATTGCCTATCCTGCCTGGGCGTAGGGCTTCATTGACGGTGCGGTCGACATCTATCCCGAAACCGAGATCGCCCATGGTGAAAGTTTGGTCGCCGCTTTCCATCTGTAGGTGAACTGGCCGTGAGGCGTGCTCTTCGGCTGTATCTGAAAGAAGATTTTGCAGGGCCGACTCTGAAAGACCGCCGATTGCTGTGTCTTCATACCGCCCGTCAGGAAAGGTGAGTGTGACATTGCGCATGACTTTGCCGCTATGAGAGTTATTGTCTATCACATAGCCGATTAGCCAGCCGCCAACTACGAGCACAACTACGCCGAGCAGGCTTAGCCCAGCTATCTTCCATCCGCGGCCACGGCGGGGGGAGTCTTCAAGGGGAGGCGCAGTGGTGTCGGACATTTTAAAATAAGCGCGACTGCGCTTGCTCCATGCCACGAAGATCGTCATAATCCACGACCCGCCACTCTATATTGCGCCTCTGGGCTAGGGTTTTTGCCTGCTGTTTGAACTCTTGAGCTACGAGCATGCCTCTTACAGGGGCTATCAGCTGATCATGTTGAAGAAACTCTAGATAGCGGCTGAGTTGTTCCACGCTGTCCATCTCACCACGCCGTTTTACTTCCACGGCTACGGTCTGCCCTTCGGCGTCGGTGCAGAGGAGGTCTACAGGGCCGATTTCGGTTTGATGTTCGCGACGGATCAGCTTGAAGCCTTCACCTAGGGCTTCTGGAGCACCCGCCAACAGCTCTTGGAGATGAGCTTCCACTCCGTCTTTTTGAAGGCCGGGGTCGGAGCCTAACTCGTAGGTTTTGTCGGAGATTACTTCTGTGAATGAGATTTGTAGCTGCTCGCCTTTGGTATTGGTTATTGCCCAAGTGTCGCCTTCGTCTTTGAAACAGTTGGGGGCGTTCATCCAGTTGAGCGGTTTGTATGCCCCGCCATCTGCATGTACCGCCACGCAGCCATCGGATTTGACCATAATCAAACGAACAGCATCGGGCAGGTGGGCTGAAAGACGCCCGACATAATCCACAACACAGCGGGCGATTACAAGACGCATAGTGCTGCTACAGCAAGTGCTTGAGTGGCCCATTCGGGGCGGCAGATGAGCAGGTCAGGGAGGTAGACATTGGGCTGGTTGTAGCGCAAAGGGCTGCCGTCTATGCGAGAGGTATGACACCCTGCGGCACGGGCGACTGCTACAGGGGCGGCAGAGTCCCACTCGTATTGTCCGCCGGTGTGAGCGTAGATGTCGGCTTCGCCTAAGACAACCGACATAGCTTTGGCTCCGGCTGAGCCTAAGCACATCAACTCACCATTCAGTAGTTCGGCTATGGCATGAGGCACGGGCCCAGGGCGACTTCGACTGGCGATGACGCGGGGGATGTTGGGTTTGGCTACTGGCGGTAGCGCAGAGGTGCCTGCGGTGGAAAGAGTAATGCCGCGTGCTGGTAAGGCTACTGCTCCTGCGGCTAGTTCGCCGTCTTCCAGCAGGGCAACATGTACGGCCCAATCGTCTCTGGGCGGATCCCCGAATTCTCGTGTGCCGTCTAGCGGATCTAGTATCCAAACTCTTTCTGCTGTGAGACGTCTGGGATCGTTTCTGCCTTCTTCTGAGAGCACGATGTCGTGAGGGCGAGCGGCTTGAAGCTCAGCAACAAGGAATTCATGCGAAAGGCGGTCACCTTTGTCTTTGAGATCAGCCAAGATTGCGAAGTGCGTGTTCCAAAATGCCACATTTTCAGAATTTGTAGACTCCACATTTTTTGAAGCACGGCTTTTAGAAGCAAGATATTCAGTCATCTCAGTTGTTTTGGATCGCAAATCCATGAGCAGCTCACCTGCCCGCTTAGCCAAATCGGCTGCTAGGTGATGGTCGTCAGATGACTTGTCGGGGCTTTGACCAGAGATGTTATCAAGCCTATTTTGAGGGCTTTTGTTTGCTTCTGCCGCTGTGGTTTCAGTGGGTGGTTTAGCAGGGGTTTCAGCAGGGATTTCAGCAGTAAGACCAGAATCTTGGCTCGCGATGTCAGGGTTCATGTAATTTACAGCATACTTAAGGCATGGAATATGGCTTGGAAAATGCACCAAATGCAACCAACTCATCTTTTGACATCGCTGCTATGGCGGCCGATGACTTAGCAGCTAAAGACTTAGCGCACCTGCGCGATCTGGAAGCTGAGTCCATCCACATCTTCCGCGAGGTGGCAGCAGAGTTTGAAAATCCTGTGTTGCTTTGCTCAGGAGGCAAAGATTCGGTGGTGATGGTGCATCTCGCAGCCAAAGCTTTTTGGCCCTGCAAGTTGCCGTTCCCTATCATGCATGTAGATACTGGTCATAACTTTTCTGAAGTCATAGAGTTTCGCGACAGCTTGATTGAGTCATTGGGAGCTCGTTTGGTGGTGGCATCGGTGGAAGAGTCGATCAAGCAAGGCCGAGTAGTAGACGACACTGGCCCGAAAGCCTCCCGCAATCGTCTGCAGACTACAACCTTGCTTGACGCCATAGAAGAGCACGGGTTTGACTCGGTGTTCGGCGGCGGTCGCAGAGACGAAGAAAAAGCCCGTGCCAAAGAGCGGGTGTTCTCGTTCAGAGATGAGTTCGGCCAGTGGGATCCGAAGAATCAACGCCCAGAGCTTTGGAATCTCTACAACGGACGCCATCGGCAGGGCGAGCACATTCGGGTGTTTCCCATATCTAACTGGACAGAGCTCGACATTTGGCAATATGTGGCGCAAGAAGGGATAGCCTTGCCCTCTATCTACTATGCACATCGCCGTCAAGTTTTTGAACGCGACGGTATGTTGTTGGCTGTGACGCCCTTTGTGACGCTGCTGGAAGGAGAAGAACCGTTTGAAGCTTCGGTGCGCTATCGCACTGTGGGCGATGCCACCTGCACCGGGGCTGTGGAATCAGAAGCCGACACAGTTGAGAAAGTTGTGATGGAAGTAGCCGTTAGTCGTATCACCGAGCGAGGTGCCACCAGAGCCGACGACCGCTTCTCAGAAGCTGCTATGGAAGATCGCAAAAAGCAAGGCTATTTCTAGGTCGCTAAGAGAGTTAAGAGATATGACTTCAGAACTTCTTCGCATCGCAACTGCCGGCTCCGTAGATGACGGCAAATCCACCCTCATCGGTCGTCTGCTGTACGACACCAAATCGATCCTTGCCGACCAGCTAGATGCTGTAGAAGCTGCATCGGAGCGCATGGGTATCGATTATGTGAATCTCGCCTTACTCACCGACGGTCTTCGAGCCGAGCGCGAGCAAGGCATCACCATAGATGTGGCGCATCGCTATTTTGCCACGCACCGCCGCAAGATCATCATTGCCGACACACCTGGGCACATTCAATACACCCGCAATATGGTCACCGGGGCATCCACCGCCAATCTTGCCATGGTGCTCGTGGATGTGCGACACGGAGTTGTAGAGCAGTCGCGCCGCCATGCCTTCATCGCCTCTTTGTTGGGTATTCCGCACATCGTTTTGTGCGTAAACAAGATGGACTTAGTAGATTACAGCGAAGTTGCTTTTGAGGAAGTACGACAAGACTTCAAAGAGTTCGCCCAGAAGCTGGATGTGCCAGATCTTTGCATCATTCCCGTCTCTGCTCTGCACGGCGACAATGTGGTGGGGCGGTCGAAGAACATGGCATGGTATGAGGGGCCGTCTTTGTTGCATCAGCTCAACGAGGTGCATATTTCATCTGACAGCAACCTCATAGATGCACGCTTTGCGGTGCAGTATGTGCTGCGGCCGCATTCGGACGAATTCCACGACTATAGAGGGTATGCGGGCACGGTGGAGAGCGGAGGTTTTCGGACCGGCGAAGAAGTAATGGTTCTGCCATCTGGATTTGAGACGCGTATTTCTTCAATAGACACCGCTGATGGGCCTGTAACAGAGGCTGTGGCGGGCGAGGCTGTGTCGCTGCGATTAGAAGACGATTTGGATGTCTCCAGAGGTGACATGATCTGCAGGTCTGGGAATCGTCCGACAGTCAGTCAAGATGTGGATGCCATGATCTGCTGGATGTCGGAGCAGGGTGAGTTGCGACCGAAGAACAAATATGCCGTGAAGCACACTTCCCGCTGGGTGCGAGCACTCGTGGACGACATCAAGTATCGCTTAGATATCAATACGCTCAGCCGAGACGAAGAATCCGAATCTCTTGGTTTGAACGAAATAGGGCGAGTGAAGTTGCGCACTACTGCGCCATTGTTTTTTGACCCTTACCAGAGGAATAGGGCGACTGGTAGCTTTATCCTCGTGGATGAGACCACGAATGCGACAGTGGCTGGTGGCATGATTTTGAGGGAAGCAGCCTAATGGTTTGCTTGCCGAGTTTCTGGAGGCGATCTGACATCTGAAGCTGTGATGTCTGAAGCAGTTATTTGGCACCCGTCTTCGTTGCCGAGAGAGCAACGTTGGGTGGCAGTCGGGGGTAGAGGGGCAACCATCTGGTTCACTGGCTTGTCGGGTTCGGGGAAATCTTCGGTAGCTGTAGAGGTCGAGCGGCTGTTAGTGGAGCAAGGGCGGGGTGCGTATCTGCTTGATGGAGACAATCTCCGCCACGGGCTGAATGCCGACTTAGGCTTCAGCGCGGCCGACCGAGACGAAAATGTGCGCAGAGTAGCTGAAGTAGCACGCCTGATAGCAGACGCTGGTTTGGTGACACTTGTGCCTGTGATAAGCCCGTACCGCAAAGCTCGCCAGCACGCCCGGGAAATGCACACTGCGGCAGCACTGCAATTTGTGGAGGTCTATGTCGACACACCCTTGGAAGTATGCGAAGAGCGAGATCCAAAAGGGCTGTATCAGTTAGCCAGAGCCGGCAAGATTAAAGGCTTCACAGGCATAGACGACCCTTATGAGCCCCCCGAATCCCCAGAGCTAACATTGCGCCCCGAAGACGGCAACGCCCAAACCCAAGCCCAACGGGTGGCGGAGTTCTTGGCTAAGGCCTAATATGGCGGATTGCTCGACCACGGCGGGGACTGGGGGTGGTAGAGCGTTGGAAGGCTGTGGCATGGGCTGAGTACTCCCAGTGGTCGTGCAGGGGGAGAAGGAGGGGAGGTGTGCTGTAGCGATGAGTTAGTGCCCAGGTGAGTAACAGATCAGCTAGACGGGGGTTGCGAGGCAGTAGAGGGCCGTGAAGGTATGTGCCGATTGTGTGGTTTTGGACCGCGCCTTCTGTATTGTCTGAGCCGTTATTGCCATGTCCGTGTATGACTTTGCCCAGAGGTTTGGCGTCTGAGCCTAGGTGGGTGCGACCAGCGTGATTTTCATAGCCAGCTACCAAGACGGCAAAGTTAGAGTCGGGGCGAGCTTCTATGAGAATGTCGCCGATGAGTCGAGTATCGCCTGCGGTGGTCTCTATATCTAGGGCAGCAAATCCTGGCAGTGCCACACCGTCGGCAGTTGCGTAGCTGTGCCCTGCCAGCTGGTAGCCACCACACACGAAAAGCCCCACTGCGCCATCTGCTAAGAATTCTCTTAAGGCATCGGCTTTGGTGGCTATGAGATCTTGGGCGACTGTGACTTGATCGTTGTCTTGACCTCCTCCAAGGTAAAACATATCGAAGCAAGAGTTGGTATGACTGTTAGAACTACTAGGTTCTGAGGAAAGCCGGGGAGACGGCAATGTCTCGCCGAGTCCGCATTCTGTGATATCTAGGTGCATTCCTCGCCAAGCCAGCCTTTTCGCCAGCACAGCTATATTGCCTCGGTCGGCGTAGACATTCATCTCGCGGGGATAGAGGTGGCAGAGGCGGACTGTCGGGCGGTTAGTCATTAGTTTGTTTCCCAAAATGGCGAAGCTATGCCGCGAGAAGTGAGTTCAGAGCGGAGTTCTAGTGTGGCTGTGTAGGTGGGGAGGGCAAAAATGGTGTCGCTCGGGGTTTCTATTGCTCGGTCGAGCGAGGCGGTGAGGGAAGGGATTACTTCTATGGTGGGAAATGTTGTTGCAGTGTCAGTCTCTCTAGTGTCAATATCGCTACCTTGGATATCGCTGTAGCGGAAGCGAAGACCTAGTTCGTAAGCTCGGTCGCCACTGCATATTATGTGGCTGGCGCATGAGAGTAAATCCTCGTAGTCCACATCCCAGATCCATGAGACATCCTGGCCGTCGGCAATTCTGTCGTTCAAGATGATGAGCAAAGTCGGCAGATGAGAGCCTGTTTCTGAGGATAGAGACTCTGAGGGTAGAGACTCTGAGGATATTGATGGGTTTTGTTTCGGTGAGCTGATAACCGCATCATTTATGGTGCGGATGTTTTCGTTGGCACCGGTGGGGTTCTTCGCCAAGAGAATCACGATTTTTTTGTCCCCAATATTGAGCGTCTCCCAACGTCCGAAAACTGGGTCGGTTTCGCTCACGGATTTGGCTATGGCTTTGCCACTAAAGCCGAGGGCGTGAGCGGCTGTGGCTGCGGCGATGGTGTTATAGGAGTTGTGCAGACCCGGCAAAGATGTAGTGAATTCTAGAGTTCCGTCAGGTGTGCTGAGCTTGATCGGTTCTTCCCGCCTGATTTGATTGGCTTCGTAGTGGAGGTCGGGTCTTTGCCAGCCGCAGTTTTCGCAACGCCATTTGCCAAGGTGTCCTACGGTGTGGATGTCATAAGACAAAGCAGCCCGGCAGTGTCGGCAGCGGGTTGCATCGGCAGCATGAGGAAGGTAGCCTCGGTCAACGCAAGGATCGCTGATACCGAAAAACAGGGTGTCTTCTCTGCCTTCTGCCAAAGCGACCAGAGCAGGGTCGTCGGCGTTTACTAGTAGTTTGGTGCTGGGGTTGAGCTTGGAGATCATGTCTTGCCAACGTTGGGCTATCAGCTCTAGCTCACCGTGACGGTCTAGTTGGTCTCGGAACAAGTTCATCAGCAGCACAAGCTGAGGTGAGATACGCTCGCTTACATCGGGCAGGGCAGCTTCGTCTACTTCAAAAATTCCGTAATCGTAGCGGCGTTTGGTAGAAGCTAAAGGTAGCAGTGCGACGGTTACGCCTGATACCAGGTTGGCACCAGCAGAGTTGGCACACACTGACAAGCCGTCGGCTTTTGCACAGCTAGAAAGCAAGCGAGCGGTAGTGGTTTTGCCGTTAGTGGCTGAAAGCACGACGCTACCTTTTTGTAGGCGTTTGGCTAAATCTGAGATGGCTGAAGGCCATAGCTTCAAGGCGACTTTGCCGGGAAGTGTGGTGCCGCCCCATCTTCCTGAAAGGCGAGCAATTCGCCCTGTTATGTTGGCCAGCCACACCGCGATTTTGTGCACACAATTAGGCTAGTGTGAGGCAGTCGCAGTATATGGATTGCTCCAATGACTGCTGGCATAGTGAAGTTGGCATAGTGAAGTTGACCCAGTGAAGTTGGCACAGTGAAATAGCTGTTGCCTTAGTGCCTTTTGCCAGTAAAATCTGAAATATGTTAGCCGTCAGGCATTTCTTTGGCAAGTTGACGGGCGGTGGCAGAGGTTGCCGTAGGAATTTCCGTGAAGAGCGTGGCGATTTTACTATTGCGTTGATGATATTTTCTGTTGTGCTCATCACCGTTGCCACAGTCGCTTATACCTGGCCAAAGTCCGCTTCTACTCGTTTTACAACTCAGCATGTGGCAACCCAAGCCTTGCGAGCAGGCATAGCTAGTGTTGCAGATGATGCCGCCGCCGACAGGAGTGATATTGCCAACAAGTGTTATGCCCGTGAAGCTGCGAAGTCGGTCATTGAGGACTACCGCATTCACGGGGTGGTCATGAATATCGCAGATCCCACGATTAGACCTCTCGGAGATATTGATGGGCGTAGCCCAGAGGATTGCGAAAACTTAGGAGACCCCCAGGAGGAATACTTAGCAAATGCTTATCCGCGATGTGTGTCCACAGGCAATGGAGAAGCCTATCTGCTTCTCACTATCCAGTGGTATTTCACGAACCCTGGGAGCCTAATAGGTACGCAGGTGTCATCTAGATCCAGCGCGCAGGAGCCCATTCCGCCTGCTCTTGTAGAGCGACTTTGCTGATTTCCTCAATCTGTAACTTTTGAATTTCTAGTTAGATACGATAAGCTAAAAAGAAATCCCCAAATCAAACAGGAGAAACCATGTCACATCCGCAAGCCGCGATATTCGCCGAAATGGGACAACACCAATGGTATGTCCATCTCAGCCGCAACGATGGTGCCGACTTAGGTGCTATTCGTTCTGCGCTCACTCAACTGCGCTCCGACTGCGAAGCCAAGAGCATCAATCTCGTCTTAGGCTTTGGGCCCGATTTACTCGCCGACTTGGGTGGAGACGTACCTGACGACTTCCAGAAGTTCGAGACTGTGCAGTCTACAGACGGTAGCGGACGCGAAGCCAAGGGCACGCAGGAAGAGTTACTTCTCTGGCTCAATAGCCCCCAAAAAGATGATGTTTGGAAGGCGCAGTATGATGCCCGTACTGCTCTGGCTGGACACATGTCGGTCGCCCGTGAGACGCCTACTTTCATCTATGGCGAATCTTTGGACATGACTGGTTTCATCGACGGCACGGGCAATCCTGAGCCATCTGATGAGCCGGAAGTGGCTTTGGTGCCAGATGGTTCTGCTGGCGCAGGCGGCAGTTTCATTTTGGCACAACGTTGGGTGCACGATCTCACCGGCTGGAATGAAATGTCGGTGGAAGATCAAGAAAAAGTATTCGGGCGCACTAAAGCAGATAGCACCCGTTTGGATCAGCAAGAAGACTTTTCGCATCTGGCTCATGTGGAGCTCAGGGACGGCGAAACAGCAGATGCCACAAAACCAAAGCGCAACGAGATTGCCCGCCGTTCCACCCCGTATGCCTTCCATGATGGCACTGTCGGACTTTACTTCATGGCTTTTTGCCGTGAGCAGGCCCCTTTCAGAGAGCGCCTGAGTGCTATGTATGGCCAAGACGGTCAACCTCGCGATAAGCTCACAGACTTCTCCAACCCTGCTTCAGGCTCGTACTACTTCGCACCTTCCGCTGAGCAACTTTCAAAGATGATCGGCTGATACCCACCGCAGTCTTGGTTGGTTGCTGCTAGGGTAGCCGACCACAAATTGGCGAATGCCATGGCAAAAATTACTTTGCGTTCCCGAATAAACAAGGGGATGCTCAGGGCGCACGCCCGATTAGATACCAGGAGTGCTGATATAGCCATTTCGTGGCTTGTAGCACTCGCGCTATTCGTGGTGTTAGAGTGGTTCACTCTCGTTCGCTATTGGGGTCTAGGCTATGGTAGCGAGCTGGCTTCGGCGGTTCAAGGTGTCTGGCTCATCGGCGAGGGCTACTGGCCGGATTCCACCCTGTTGGGAGAAAGCTATATTGCTCAGCAAGCAAGCTTCATAATCTACCCGCTGGCGCAGTTGACTAAGATTTTCCCCGCGGCTCAGACTTTGCTGACAATCCAAGCCCTGGCACTTGCGCTCGGAGTTGTGCCTTTATGGAAGCTCTCCCGACAGGAAGCCAATCTGGGTGTTGGCACTTCTGTGGTGATCATCTTTGCCTATGGGGTCTCAGCAGCTATCCATAATATGATCCTTGCCGGATTCCATCCCGAGATTCTTGCCATACCTGCTCTGCTCGGTATCGTTCTTTACACACGACTAGGTCGTAGACACCCTGCCTCGCAGATGGGGCAGTCGGCTAATGCTCTGCGGACTGCAACTCGGAGAGCTCCGAATCGAATGCTCACAGGACATCGCCACTGGTGGAATGTCACTCCGCTCGAAAAAACTAATCTATCTCGGCGGGATCTCATCTTGCTTTGGTTTTTTGTGGCGGTGGTGATATTTAGCAGAGCCGACCTCGCATTGGTAATTGCGGCTTACGGGATTTTAGTTCTCATTGAGGGGCGTAGGAAGTTGGGTGGGACACTTTTCTGGGTTGGCGCAATATGGTTTCCGATTGTTGTGTGGGTGATACAGCCTGCGCTGTCGGGTGGAGATTATCTGTATATCCAGTATTTCAGTGACTATGGTACGGAAAACCCGTTGAATGTGATTGGTGGGATGTTTTCACAGCCTGGCGATGTATTGAGAGACATTTTCACTCAGAGCAACTTCATTACGATTGTAAGGCTCATCGCTCCGCTTGTATTTTTGCCGTTGGTGGCTTTTCGCTATTTATTGCCCGCAATTCCGCTATATGCCTTGTACCTTGTGGCTGATGTTCCTGAAGGGTCTATCGCAGAGTCAACTCAGACTATTCCCCTTCTAGTGTTCGTATTCGTAGCTGCTGTATTCGCTCTTAAGCGCAGTGGACAGGTGTTGGTAGAGAGAGTAAGAATTAATAGGCAAGTGGTTATTGCTTTGGCTTTGGCTGCAGGGGTATTTTTCATCCAGGATTCTGGCACATCACCTTATCAAAACTCCTGGGGTTGGTACAATCAGAGCACTGATGAGACTATCCGTTTGGATGCTGTGGATATCGTTCCAGAAGATGCCGTGGTGCGGGCATCGCCATCGTTCTTGCCGGGGCTTGCTGAGAGGGTAGGAGTATATGAGCTAGATACTACCGACCAAGCTCGTAATGACGCTAGCAGGTCTATGCAGGGGGTGGATTGGATATTGCTCGACTTAGACGATGCTCCCGTATGGGGCAACCAGTCATTAGAAGTGCAGCGGTTCGCAACCGTGCTACGACAAGCTGGTTGGGAGCAAGAATACTCCCTGTCAGGTGCCATAGTCTTCCACTACACGGGGAATGTCTGACCTCATGTTGCTTGGAAAGATAGCCTGAATACATGAAGCTGAATACATGAATTAGGAGCAACGATGCTGACGAGACTTACGGTTCGAAACTTCAAGCTCTTTGAAGAGATTGACATAGAGCTTGACCAACATGTGGTCTTCGTGGGACCCAACAATTCTGGGAAGACGACAGCTTTGCAGGCTCTCACTCTTTGGGAAGTTGGCAAGAACAGATGGCTTGAGAAACGAGAAGGGGAAAATGTTCCACAAAAGCGGCCGGGTGTAGCCATCGGTCGTCGTGATTCTTTGGCTCTCCCAGTGCCGTCAGCTAATCTGCTATGGAGAAATCTGCGCACAAGGAATGTGCGAAGGGAAAACGGGAAGCCGCACACTGACAATGTGTTGATTGAAATTGTGGTTGAGGGCAATAGCTCTGTTTCTCGAGAAAATCAGGGAGGCATAATAGCAGAAGACCAAATGCTAACTAGCGATGAGCTAACTGGCAATGATTTGGTAGCAAGCAAGCCTGAAGAAATAGACAGTTTTTCGCGGAGTAGTACCTTGGATGGAGACTATGAGGATTGGTCTTGTGGTTTGGAGTTCTACTATGCCAATGATGAGTCGTTCTACTGTCGGCTACAGGGAGGGGGTGATCCTGTGCCTGATGCAGTAAAGAGTGTGAGATTTGCTTATCTTCCACCTATGTCGGGCCTGGCTGCTAATGAGACTAGGTTGGGCTCAGGTGCAATCAATGTCCGAATTGGTGAAGGTCGCACAGCTGAAGTTTTGCGCAACCTGTGCTACCAATTATGGGAATCTTCCAATGGCGAATTTCTGTGGCAGCAGTTCTGCTATCGCATTCAAGAACTTTTTGGCTGTCAGATCAATGAGCCTGTGCTCAGTGCCGAAAGAGATGAGATAACGATGAACTATAAGACGAGTGAAGGGATTACGTTAGATATTTCTGCAAGTGGTCGCGGCCAGCAACAGATAATGCTGCTTCTTTCGTATATGGCAACTAACCCTGGAAGTGTGTTGCTATTGGATGAACCTGATGCTCACCTTGAAATTCTAAGGCAACGGCAGACCTACCAAATGCTGTGTCAGGCAGTTGCGGAAACAAATAACCAACTTATAATTGCTAGCCATTCCGAAGTTTTGCTGAATGAAGCTGTGAGAGGCAACGACAAGCTTATTGCATTTACTGGGCGACGCCCTCATTTAGTGGATACAACTTCACAAGTGATGAAATCTCTGAGTGAGATTGGGTTTGAGCATTATCAGCAAGCAGAACAAAGGGGGTGGGTACTATATCTGGAGGGGCCAAATGATCTGGCAATTCTTCAGGCATTTGCTGAACTTCTTGGTCACAATGCCAAGGAATATCTGTCAACCCCTTTTGTGCAATATGTTGGTAATCAGCCTAAGCAGGTGAGAAATCACTTCTATGGGGTAAGTGATGCTTGCCCCGGACTAGCAGGCATTGCAATTTACGATCGACTTGATTTGCCCCGAGGTGATAAGCATCTTCGCGAACTTTGTTGGGAAAGGTGTGAAATTGAGAACTACCTCTACTCTGAAGAAGCCCTTTTGAAGTTCGCTGAAAATGATGGTCTTCAGCTAGAAGGAAGAACAATGAATGGAGATTTGGAGGGTAAGGGTGAAAGTGAGGCATCAACAGTTCAAGACAGTTTATTTGGTCAAATGTATCGCAACGCTATGAGTCAGAGCATCGAAGAAGTAAAACGGGCATTAGAAAGCCTAGCGTCACCCCTGCAGGATTCGGACACCAAGATGAGCGATGTCTTTCTTGTGCCGCTATTTAAAAATTTCTATGCTTCACTTGGCAGTCGAAATTTGATGACAAAGAAAAATTTATACCGATTGGTCAAGTATCTGGACAGCGTAGATGAAGAGGTAGTAGAGAAACTAGACGCAATAGCCGAGACTGCCGAAGCTGCTAAATCCACGACAGACGATTAGAGGTGGGAGTGGATTTTTTGGGCTGTGGCGGCTAGGGCTTCGGGGTCGGCGTGGGTGGCGGCGTTGGCGAAGGAGAAGTCGTCCATGGAATTTACGGGGAGCACATGTATGTGCATGTGAGGTACTTCAAAGCCGGCCACGATGATGCCGATGCGTTCCGGGTTGAAGATCTTTTGCTGGGCGGTACCTATTCGCTGGGCTACATCCATGAGGTGTGCGTTAATCTCAGGGGGGAGGTCTATCCAGTGGTCGGTCTCTTGACGGGGGACGACTAAGGTGTGTCCTTCGGTGATTGGATTGATAGACATAAAGGCAACCGATAGATCGTCTTCACAGACGAAGTGGCCGGGAAGTTCGCCTTGTATGATTTTGGTAAAAACTGACGACATGGAATACTCCTAGAAGTGTTTGTAAGCCTTGCTATTTGAAGGCTAGTCTGCCTTTATGAGCAAAGAGAAGACGAGGTCTGCAACAAGCATGGATTCGACTAATCGCATAGTCACGGTTCCCAACGCTATAACTTTGCTACGGATCGCTTGCCTGCCTGTTTTCTGCTGGGTGCTCTTCGGTCTAAATGATCGTGCTGGGGCTGCGATTTTGCTCGGTGCGCTCGGGGCTACCGACTGGGTGGATGGATGGGTGGCACGCCGCTTCAACCAGACTTCTGCCCTGGGTGAGATCATGGATCCTGTGGCAGACAGGTTGCTTTTTTTCGTGGGTATCATTGCCATCGCTGTAGATGGTTCTGCTCCGCTTGTGCTTTGCGTGTTGGTATTGGCTCGCGAAGCTGCCGTGTCGGTAGCCACTTTAGTGCTGGCAGCTATGGGGGCGCAGAGGGTTTCGGTGACATGGATAGGCAAGACGGGAGCTTTCGTGTTGATGTTTGCCTTTCCGCTTTTTTTGATGAGCAACGCAGATGTGCCGGGCACTCAGTGGTGGGAACTTGCGGCTTGGATCTGCGGTATATCTGGCACCGTCATCGCCTATGTGTCTGCCCTTGGCTACATCCCATTAGCTAGGCAAGCTTTACGCTCTCGCAATGTACTGGAATAAAGAGTGATCTGGAATCATCTGAGAGCTGAGATGGTAACAAACACCTTGAGACACTCTGACCTTGAACTACAGGTTGAGTTGTGTTAGGATACATCCATGCTTGTACCAGAAGACCTGCTTTATTCAGAAGAGCACGAATGGGTCAGACACGACGGCAAGGGTAATGTGCACATCGGTATCACCGACTATGCCCAAGACGCTCTAGGCGACATCGTTTTCGTGGAGTTGCCTGCAGTGGGGGCACAGCTGACATCCGATGAGACCTTTGGCGAGGTGGAATCTACAAAGTCGGTTTCCGATATTTTTTCTCCTGTGTCTGGCATAGTAACACAGGTGAATGAGGCTTTAGAAGATACCCCTGAAGTCATCAATCAAGACCCTTACGGCGAAGGCTGGATCTGCCTCGTGCAGATCGAAGACGAAACCCAACTGAGCTCGCTTTTGTCGCCAGAAGCATATGCCCAACTCACGGAGGCAGCACAATGAGCGATATCACCTGCGAACGTTGCGGGAATATCTGCTCGGAAGGTGATTCATTCTGCTCCTCCTGCGGGATGAGTGTTTCAGGGCAGGGCGATTTTTCTCTGGAAGAAACTCAGATTCATGTGCCCGGATCGTCAGAAAGCCCTGATGATGAAGGTGCATCTTTTGTGGTTTTGGAAGGTGCCAAAGCTGGCTCAGTCTTCCACCTGATGCGAAGCAAAACCACTCTCGGTCGCCACCCTCGCAGCGACATATTCTTGGACGACATCACAGTCTCGCGCCGTCATGCTGTGGTGATCTCAGAGAGCGGTAGCCACGAAGTGGAAGACTCTGGCTCGCTGAACGGCACCTATGTGAATCGCAGTCGGGTAGAAAAGTCGCCCCTGCAAGATGGCGACATCGTGCAAGTAGGCAGGTTTAAGCTTGAGTATCGCGGAACTGAGTGATGTCGGAGGACAAATACTATCTCATCAGTCAGGTTGTAGAAGATCTGCGAAGAGAGTTCCCTGACATCTCGGTATCTAAAATCCGTTATTTTGACAACAAGGGTCTACTCAACCTCCAGCGCAGCAAATCGGGTTATCGGCGTTTTCGACAAGAAGACATAGATCAACTCCGCTGGATGCTCAAACAGCAGAGCAAGAATTTTCTGCCACTCAAAGTCATTAGAAATCGGCTGGCCTCGGGGGAGTGGAAGCAAGATTTGAAGACGGTTTCAAAGAACACTGAAACCCATATTGCATCTCACGCAGCTACGAACTCTAGTTTTCCGACACGGCTAGCAAGTGGGCATCGTCCAATGGAGTTGACCAACGCTGAATTTATCAAGAAGAGCGGGTTGCGCGAGGCTGAGTTGCGAGAACTTCAGCAGCACAAGCTATTTTCCAACAAGAAGACCTTCAACCGTCACGACCTTGAAGTGGCCCGCTTGGCTAGAGATCTGCTACCGCTGGGCTTGGAGCCTCGCCATCTGCGCACCTACGCATTGGCAGCCGAACGCCAAGCCGATTTGGCTGAGCGTGTTACCAGAACCTTACTAGTAGGAAATGACACACAAAAACGAAAAGACGGCATAGAGCAGCTACATGCGATTGCTACTCTCGGATGTGAGATGCAGAGAGTGATACTCGCCCGCTTGCTGGAAGAGACAGAAAGGGGCGGTTGATGGTGCCAGTGCTATACTGGCAGCTATGCGAAGGGAGATGCGATGAAAGAGATGGAGCTTGTGGGTTTGCGCCAACATGAGAATATTGGCGTTCCCATCATGCTGCTGAAAGAGCCCGACGGACAAGAGCGAATTCTGCCGATTTTTATAGGCAAGTCGGAAGCTTTGGCCATCGCTCTCGCACTGGAAGGCGTAGTCTCGCCTCGCCCGATGACTCACGATCTCATGGCCAGCCTCATAAGCACCTCTGACATGGAACTCGTGAGAGTAGAGATAGTAGATCTGGAAGACAGGACTTTCTTCGCCGAGCTGGAATTTTGCAGGAAAGGCGATGAAGATAATGCTTTTCGTATTTCCAGCCGTCCTTCAGACGCCATAGCTTTGGCTATTCGAATGGATGCTCCTGTGTTCGCTGTCGACAAGGTATTGGACGAAGCTGGGTTTGTGCCGAGCGAAGATGAAGAGATGGAAGACGAGACAGACGAAGAGCAGCCCGAAGAGGTAATTGAGCAGTTCAAGGAATTCATAGACAATGTCTCAGCGGAGGATTTTGAAGCTTCGAAAGGGTGAGCGGCGGCAGAAGGCGTGCTGTGTAGAAATAAGCTGCGTAAAAATAAGCTGTGTAAAAATAACAGGGGGCCAAAATAGCAACAGGCGAAAATAACACAAGAGCTGTCAAAAACACATTTGCACGGGGGTGGTGGCTTTGCTAACATCTGTGTAGTTTCTATCGGGATGCGCCATGAGCAAATTTGACAAGACTTCATACCAGGAGACGCTTCCCAACTTTGAGGTGCCTCCCGGCCTGGCTATTAATGGCTATAGCAGTAAGCAGGTCGTGAAGATAGTTGGTATCACATATCGCCAGCTCGACCATTGGGACAGAATCGGCTTCATCAAGCCTTCTGCCAAGAAAGCCAAGGGTTGTGGTAGTCGCCGGCAATATTCATATCAAGACCTGTTGCGCTTCAAAGTGGCTAAGCGATTGCTAGACAATGGCGTGAACTTCCATATGGTAATAAAGGTGTTTGAGTATATGGAAAAAGAGTTGGGTGACAATATCGTGACAGCCAACCTCGTCATTGACGGAGATCAAGTTTATTATGAGCGCGACCCGCAGAATATCTTTGATCTCATCCAAAGAGGACAGGGCGTGCTGAATTTAGTGGGCATCCCTGCTATCAATAGCCAGTTGGAGGCTGAAGTCATTGCTCTATTCAATGCCGAAAATAAAGCAAACGGTAGTGATTTTGGCGATGTCGACACAGGCAGTGCTTCTTCGACTAGTGTTTCCTCTGCCAGTGTTTCGTCGGCCAGCAAGATGTCTTGAGGTTGTGGCCATGCCTGAAACATCTCTGCCTGAAACATCTCTGCGTCACTCTCCGTTACATGAGAGCCATCTTGCGGTTGGTGCAAAGTTGTCGGAGTTCTCAGGCTGGGAGTTACCACTCAACTACAGTGCTGGAACCTTAGCTGAGCACAAAGCCTGCAGAAAAGATGCTGTCGCTTTTGATGTGAGTCATCTCGGAACGCTTTTGGTGTCTGGGAGGTCTGCTGAGGCTGTGCTGCAGTGGTGCTTCACTAACGACCTCGGCCGCATATCGCTGGGAAAGGCGCAATACACGCATCTCTTGCACGCAGATGAGGCTTGGGTGATAGATGATATCATCGTCTGGTGGCAAGAACCTGAATTATTTCGCGTGCTTCCGAATGCTGCCAACACCGAGACGGTGGCAGAGGTTCTGCGAGGTACTACGACTGAGGCTCTTGATGACGCGACATTAAGTGAGAAAAGGGGAGGCGATATTGAAGTTACTGACATTACCTCTACGCGTGCCCTCATCGCTGTGCAGGGGCCGCGTGCTCGTGAACGTTTGGCTTCTGTTTCGACAGCTGCGGCTGAGGTGGGTAAGTTTGCTGTCGATTCGTTTAGCTATGAGGGCGAAATATGCTATGTGGCTGGCACCGGCTACACAGGCGAAGATGGCGTGGAATGTGAGGTGCCTGCTACCGTGGCTCCATCGTTTTGGGATGCTGTTCAAGCAGCGGGAGTACTTCCGGCTGGGTTAGGAGCGCGAGATACCTTACGCTTGGAGGCAGGCTTCCCGTTGCACGGCCACGAACTGGGGCTAAACATCACACCAGTGAACGCTCGCCTGAATTGGGTTGTTGGCTGGGATAAGCTCTCGTTTAGAGGCAAAGATACCTTAGTTACTCAGCGCACTGCTGGGGTTGCCTATCATATTTTGGGACTGGTAGGAGCGAGCCGTAGGCCGATGCGCTCAGGCCAAGAGGTGAAATGGGAAGGTAGACACGCGGGTGAGCTCACCAGTGGCGGGTTTTCGCCCTCGCTGGAATGTGGCATTGCCCTAGCTATGCTCTCCACAGATGTGCCGATTGGTGCTGAGGTAGAAGTAGGCGACCGTGCGTTGAAGGCACAGGTGGTTAAGCCGCCTTTTGTATCTAATAGCTAGCAGTTCAATAACTCTGCTGGCAGAGCTTGGCTCTGCTGAGCTAGCTACTGAGTCTCTCTAGCACTGCGCTTTCATCTATTGCGCCGAAGCGGGCGTCTATGAGAGTTTGTCCGTTGGCATCCATGAGCATCCAAGCTGGTTGTCCGACCACGCCTAGCATGAGCCACGAGTTGGATGATCCGTCTTCCCAAAGCATGTCTACAGTTTGGGTGCCTGTGGCAGAGACGAAGTCTTGGGCGTAGCTGAAGCTATCTTGTGTTCCGAGTCCGATTACTTGGAGTTTGTCTTGATTTTCGCGAGCGAACCGCTCGACATCAGGGCCTTCCCTGCGACAAGTCGGTCAATGAGGTGCCCAGAACCATAAGAGCAGTGGCCGGCTAGCTGGGGCGAGTGAGCTGATTGTCAGTTCTTCGCCAGTGGAAACTCGCAGCACCGATACATCTGGAAGATCTGAATCTATTGGAGGCGGTGCAGTCGTTGTGGGAGACTCAGGGGCTCCAGTGGGATCTGGTGTCGGATCTTGGGTGGAGACAGAAGAAGCCCTGGTGTCGCCTTCGCCCGAAGAAGTACTGCCCGAGGTAGGAGAACTGGAGCTAGAAGAACCGGAGGTGGAGGAAGCATCGGAAGCACTTGCGGGAGAGGTGGTAGTAGGGGAAGTGGCAGAGCTAGTCTCGCCTGAGTCTCCGCCGCAGGCAACCGCGAAAACCGCCAAAGAAACGATAGCTGCCAACAGTAGCGTTATGTGTTTCTTTGTGGTTTTATGGGCTCGTTTTGTTGTCATTGCTAAAACTCCATATGCTCGGCGATTGCAAAAAGTTGCATGTGCCATATCTACCTTGATGGTATTGCTTTTATCATTTGTTCAGAGTGACCTTTGCATTTATTGTAGCTGGAGAAATTGTTTGTTTACAGCAGGTCAAGAGATTTTTCAAAATAAATATGCCAGATGGTGAGCAATGCGTTCGCCAGCTTCTACATCGCCTTCTATGCTTGCGTTGCCGGCGGCGACAGCAGAATTCATCGCTTCGGCGTTGTCTACTCGCCCAGCGGTGAGGCGCATAAATAGTTCAAAGTCCAAAGTTATCGTGACGGTAGCTTCGCCTTCGGAGAATTCGTCTACCACTGATGAGCGTGCGCCGTCGCCTATGCGTTCCACGCGAATGGTTGCAGGAGTCTGCCCGGTCAGGCGTATTTCCACCCGAGAATCGGGCGGTGCGCCACCTAACTTGCCCACCACGAAACCCATAGCTTTGCACACTTCTGAGAGAGCTTCATCCACTACTGCCCCTGACAGGTGGCCGGTTTGTCCTATGGCTTGGCGGATGTCTTGTTCGTGCGCCCAAGAGTCGTACAGGCGTATTTGCATGAAACGACCATAGGTGTCTTGACCTGCGGGTGTCCATGAGGGGGCGTCAAAATCTTCTTGCGACATTTCTCTGAGCACTTTGATTCTGCGGGCTGTGACTTCGTTGAATTCGGCCAGCACTTCTGGCCCCGACCGACCGCGCCGCTCTTCTATCCACTTCTCATTGGCTTTGGCAATGTCATTTTTTACATGGGCGTATTTTTCGGATTCAGTGTCTATGTCTATCTCAGGCAAGGAGTCCCCCAAGAGCATTCGCTCGGTGCCTATGATATGGCTCACATTGTCTTTGACCGACCAGCCGGGGCACTGCGTTGGAGCATCCCAGTCGGCTAAGTCAGCGCAGAGTTGGCTGATGGCTTGCCACTGCGCTTCTAGCAGGTTCGTGATGTGGGTTTTATCTGTCATTTTTAATCTCCTTTTGCGATTTTACTGAGAAGTTTGCTTTACTGGGACATTCGCTTTGCTGTGCTGGCGTGGGCGAATCTGTGCCAAAGTGACGAGCCGATGAGGCACAGAAAAAAGATAGCCGTTGAGCACAAGGCCATAGATGCGCTGGCTGCCACACCCCATTGGTAGCTGAAAGTCAACCCTATGAACACAGCAAGCACGCCGAAAAGCACTGAGAGTAGCATCATTGTGGGAATTCTGCGTGCGAAGACTGAAGCTGTGGCGGGCGGTGCGATGAGAAAGGCAAATACGAGCAAGCTACCCACCACCCTAAATGAAGCGACTACTGCCAGAGCAAGTAACACTAGCAGTCCGATTTCTACCAGTCGTGGCCGGAACCCCAAAAGCTCCGCTGCGTCTGCGTTATATGAAGCGACCATTAAGGCACGATAGAACAGGACAATTACTATCAGAATTACGCCAGCCACGATGGCTTGCTGAGTGATGTCCCAGCCTGAGATGCCGAGCACATTGCCGAAGAGAAATCTGTTGATGTCGCCTAGGTATGTGTCGCGGTTGCGGCTTAGTAGTATCACGGCCAGTGCCACACTGCTTACGAAAAGTAGCCCGATCACGATATCGCTGGGGAGTGGCGAGAAGCGGCGGATTGTCTGCATGCCAACCACGAAAGCACCTGCTGAGATAGCTGCCCCGAGAATTGTGCTGCCACCCAGCAGGGCTGCTACAGCTACGCCAGGCAAGATGCCGTGGCCGAGAGATTCTGCGAAAAAGCCAAGACCTCTGATTGTGATCCACGAGCCGACCAGTGAGGTGCATATCACGGTCAAGAGGCTCGCGAAGAGAGCGTCTCTGAGTATGCCGTAGTCGAGGAATGGCTGAATCCACCAGTCCCATTGTCGTGTGAAGAACCCCATGTGCTTTAGGAATTCAGCCTAGAGGCTGTAGAGAGAGGAAGGGAAGGAGAGCGGTTGGAAGGAGGGAGAAAGCTAGTGCTAGCAGAAGTCGGGCGGGCGTGCTAAGTAGAATTTACGAAGAGGCTAGAGCGTCGGCTATTCGGTCAGCATTTGTTAGCATCAGGCCGGTATAGGTATCGGCTCCAGTATCTGGTGCGCCTAGAGATTCGGTGTAGAGAACAACTAGAGGCAGACCGATGCGGTTGGCGAAAGTTTCAATATCGGAATTGACTCCCGACGCGTCTACAAAAATAGCGGTTGCTCCTGTGCTGTTAACTTGTTCTTCCAGTTCGATGAGATGACGCAGATCAGCTTCGGCGAGTGTGGAAGTTGAAGGGATGACGCTGCCTATGATCTCATATCCATGGCTTTCGGCTAGCCGCTGTAAAGTGTCGTGCTGAGTGACTAGCAGTCGGCGGTCTTCGGGCACAGAGGCGAGAGTAGCAGCTACTATGTCTTCGGTTTCGTAGAGCTGGGCGATGTAGTCGTCAGCGCAATCTTCTAGTTCGTCAGTATTAGTTGCGACCTCAGCCAGTTGGGTTTCAAGACTGCTGACCAGAGAGCGAACGATGTTGAAGTCGAACCAGATGTGCGGGTCGTCTCCGTGGTGGTCGTGCAGGCCGTCTTTGTGGTCATCTTCGCTGCCGTCTTCGTGGTCGTCTTCGTGGTCGTGCCCCTCTGCTGGTAGGGCTGTGCCCTCTGGGTGGTGGTCGTCATCTTCGTGGTCGTCTTCGTCGTGGATGTCGTCTTCGTGGTCGTCTTCGGAGTTGATCAAATCAGCAACCACAAGCTTGTTGGAAGCTGAAGCAAGTGTGTCAGACAAAAGCTCTTCAAGCCCCAGTCCGTTTTCTACTACCAATTCAGCATTTTCCAGGGCGATGATGTCTCGAACAGACGGGGAATAGTTGTGAGGATCAGAGCCAGAGGGAATGATGTTTTCAACCTCCACTTGCCCACAGGTGGCTTTCTCTACCACATCAGCCCAGATGTCGGTGGTGGTGACGACTAAGGGCAACTCGGAGGTGGCAATACTGGTGGTGGGAGAAGAGCTAGTTTCAGAGGTGCCGCAGCTCGTAGCTAGCAACCCGACTAAAAGCATGCAAAAGAGGCAGGTACATCCACCTCTGTGGTTGGGGAGCCACTTGCGGATATTTTGAGATTGCTGGTGCTTATGGATCTCGCAAACGTGTTGTGATTTCAGTCTTGGGTTATCTTTCATATTTCTAAATATAGTAGGTTTCAGGTATATAGCAACTTTAGGGTAGCGATAGCCGAAACTTCCGCTGAGACGATCACAGAAATATTGAGACGATGACAGAAACTTCAACAGAAACTACAACTGAAGCGATACCCGATCATCTTCAAGCTGGAAGAGACGAGCCGCATGTGCTGGAAGCTTGCCACGATTCCGAGCACGAACAACGTCACGCGGCGGCCGTGCTTGAAGAAGCCTGTCTCGCTTTCGGCACTTTAGAGGTGCTGCATCAAATAAATATTACTTTTCGCCACGGGGCTTTGACTGCGGTGGTAGGTCCTAACGGGTCGGGCAAGACATCGCTCTTGCGAATGCTTGCTGGCTTTTGCGCTCCTTCTGTGGGCACAATCTGCTGGCACGATGTGAAGCGTATTGCTCTAGCTGAACAGGCGGACGAGCGGGCAGCTTGGATGCCTCTGCGTGTGCGAGATGTGCTGGTGATGGGTCGCTACGGGCACTCTGGGCTGGTAAAGCGTTTTGACAGGCGCGACAAAGAAATCGTGGCAGAAGCGGCCGAACGCATGGATATAAGCCGTTTGTTAAATCGGCAGTTGGGGCAGCTTTCGGTTGGGCAGCGTAGGCGGGTTCGCTTGGCAATGTGCTTAGCACAAGAAGCCCAAATGCTGCTACTTGACGAGCCAGAGGGAGGCTTAGACATAGCCAGCAATCAGCGGATTTTCGCCGAGATGGAGAAGGAGAAGCAACGTGGTGCGGCTGTGGTATTTGCCACTCACAAGCTGGAAGAAGCAGCCAAGAGCGACTATGTGGTGTTGCTGAATAAGGGGGTGGTGGCGCAGGGGCCGGCAACGGAAGTGCTACACCGCAAGCAGCTGTCTAGAGTTTTCGGTAGCGAGATGTTAGAAGAGATGCTGGTTTAGGAGATTGGATGCTGGAGATTTTAGGCAGGTCAAATGATACGGCCCTTACTGCGTTAGAGCCACTGTCTGTGTTAGAGCCACCGCCTATATTCAAAGTGATACTCGTTACTACGGCTAGATTGGCTTAAGTTCAAATTCCCAAGCAAATCATAAAAATATAAAGGAGGCACACATTGTCTGATTCAGCCAAAAACCATGGGAAACATTTAGAAGGCAAGAATGTCATCGTCACAGGCGCGGGTCGTGGTATTGGTAAGGCGGTGGCTCTGCGATGCGCTGGTGAAGGCGCACGAGTTGTTGTCTGTGATTACGGAGTGGAACAAGATGGCAGCGACCCCACTAGCGAAATCGCCGATGCTGTGGTAGCCGAGATTGAAGCTGCAGGCGGCGAGGCTGTGAGCGTAGCTGGTGACATTTCGCAAATGGCGGTAGCGGAAAATGCTGTCAATACCGCGGTGGAGAGATGGGGTTCCATTGACGGAGCTGTTTGTGTGGCTGGAATCTTGCGTGAGCGGATGCTTTTCAACATGACCGAGGAAGAGTTTGACGATGTGGTGCGGGTGCACTTGAAGGGGCACTTCACTGTCTTCCGTCAAGCCTCGGCGATTATGCGCAAGCAAGAAACAGGCGGCTCGCTAGTGGCATTTACCTCTGGTGCCCATACTGGTAGCGTGTCGCAAGCCAACTACGCCGCAGCTAAGTCGGGCATTGTGGGGCTGACACGCAGCGCGGCTCTAGGTCTATCGCGCTATGGTGTGCGAGCCAACTCTGTGGCACCGATTGCTCGCACTCGTATGTCGGCAGGCGTTCCGACCGCTTTGGAAGGTATGGGCGAACCCGAAGATGTGGCCCCGATGGTGATATATCTGCTTTCGGATGCGAGTAAGCATGTAACAGCGCAGATGTTTACAGTCACCGGCAATAAGATCGCCGTGTGGAATCAGACGGTGGAGCTGCGCGAGATGCACTGCGACACCGACATGTGGGAAGTAGGCGACATCGTGTCTCGCTTTGATGAGATCGGCATAGAGGAGCATCCTTTTATGGTTGAAGTAGAGCGTCGCCGTCAAGATGCCATTTCGGGCAACAAACCGAATGTCTGAATATCCGCCTGGGCGCGACCTGCTGGAGGGGAAGAGGGTCATCATCACGGCTGCTGCTGGGGCGGGCATCGGGTTTGCCGCAGCTAAGCGGTGCGTGGAAGAGGGAGCGCAAGTTGTCATCAGCGACATCCATCGCCAACGGCTGGGAGAAGCAGGAGAAGAGTTGGCTGCGATGAGCGACGCTAAAGTCACAGCTGTGCTCTGCAATGTCACCAGCGAAGCAGATGTGCAGAAGCTAATAGATGTGGCCGAGACTGAGATGGGGCGTATAGATGTGATGATCAACAACGCCGGGCTAGGCGGCACGGCCGACCTCGTGGATATGACCGATGAACAGTGGTTCAAGGTGATAGATGTGACGCTCAACGGCACGATGCGATGCACCCGTGCCGCGTTGCGCCATATGATTCCGAGGCAGGGCGGGGTCGTCGTCAACAATGCTTCGGTGCTGGGGTGGCGAGCACAAGCCGGGCAGAGTCATTATGCGGCGGCGAAAGCCGGTGTGATGGCACTCACTCGTTGTGCTGCGATGGAGGGCGCACCTTCGGGCGTAAGAGTTAACTGCGTGGCACCTAGCTTGGCAATGCATCCGTTTTTGGCGAAGACCACCAGCGATGAGCTACTTAAAGAGTTGACCGACAAAGAGGCCTTCGGGCGGGCTGCGGAGGTTTGGGAGGTTGCTAATGTGATGGTGTTCTTGGCTAGTGATCTGTCGTCATATATGACAGGTGAAGTTGTGTCGGTCTCTAGTCAGCGGGCTTAGAGGTGGAAGGGTTAGTCACTAGAAACCTTAAAATCACAAATAGCCTTAAATCACAAGCAATAAATCACATGCAATAAGGAGAGAGAAATGCCAGAGATGACAAGCTACGCACACGGTGTGCCCTGTTGGGCCGATTTGGCAACCCCCGACACTGATGCAGCCAAAGCCTTCTACGGAGAACTCTTCGGCTGGGAAAGCTTTGACAGTCTCGCAGGGCACGATGCCGAAGGTAATCCGCTTTACTACACGATGTTTCACCCTGCTGGGGATGAAAACCACCCTGTGGCTGCGATGATGCAGCTTTCGCCCGATATGGCTCAACAGGGGATGCCTCCAACCTGGTCGACCTATGTGTCTGTAGATGACATAGAGGTTGCTGTTGAGGCTGCTGGCGAAGCAGGCGGACAAGTGTTGATGGGCCCGATGGATGTCACGCCTGTCGACGAGCCGACGGTCGGCAGGATGGCATCATTCATGGATCCTGCTGGGGCTTATATTAATGCTTGGGAGCCTCGTGAGCACATCGGTGCTTCTCTCATGTTTGAACCCGGTTCGCTTTGTTGGTTTGAGCTGAACTTGCCCCATGGAGGTAGCCAGGTGGCAGATGTGGTGCCGTTT
Source organism: uncultured Acidimicrobiales bacterium (assembly GCA_958295755.1). Classification (GTDB taxonomy): domain Bacteria; phylum Actinomycetota; class Acidimicrobiia; order Acidimicrobiales; family Hopanoidiivorantaceae; genus Hopanoidiivorans. Next base: position 637,159 of record OY282367.1, read on the forward strand.
TATTCGGCGGTATTTGGCTGGGAAGCTAAAGACGGCCTAGAACAGATTGAAGATGCAGATGGAATATACACCAACTACACGATGTTCATGGCGGGAGAAGCCATGGCAGGCGGTGGGTTGGTGATTCCCACCGATGAAGCACCACCTCACTGGGCTGCATATTTCATGGTGGAAAACTGCGAAGCCACATATGCAAAGGCTTTGGAGATGGGCGCAACTTCAGTTGTGCCTCCTACAGACATACCAGACGAACAACGTTTTGCCGTGCTGATAGATACCCAAGGTGCTGTCTTTTGGATTGCTGGATAGAACAAGTCCGACAAACATCTCTGTGCTAGCAGATAAGCACCTATAAGCAGCATGGGACCACTTGAATGGGACCACTTGACGGAATTCGCATCATTGAGTTAGCTGGGATCGGTCCGACGCCGTTTGCGGGCATGATGTTTTCAGATATGGGGGCGGAGGTGATCCGTGTGGATCGGCCAGGAGGTTCCGGCAATCCTGTGGCTTCGGTGGATGGGCCGATGGAGCGTGGAAAGAAGTCTGTAGTAGCTGATCTCAAGCAGCCCGAAGGGGTTGAAGTAGTGCTGAGTTTGGCAGCAAGTGCCGATGTGGTATTTGAAGGCTTTCGAGCTGGAGTGGCTGAGAGGCTAGGTGTGGGGCCAGATGAATGTCTAGCGCGCAACCCGAAGCTGGTTTACGGTCGGATGACCGGCTGGGGTCAAGACGGGCCATTAGCGAATCGGGCTGGTCACGATATCAACTACATCTCTTTGGCGGGGCCTCTAGCTCACATTGGCCGGGCAGGTCAACCACCTAGCGTGCCTTTGAACCTTATCGGCGACTTTGGCGGAGGGTCGGCTTTCTTGGTGCTCGGCGTATGCGCCGCTTTGCTACATGTGGCAAGAGGAGGCGAAGGGCAGGTAGTGGATGCCGCGATGGTGGACGGGGCGGCGTATCTGCTGTCACCTCTCTACAGCGCGCACGCATCAGGATTTTGGACTGATAATAGAGGCGAGAACTTTTTGGATTCAGGCGCACATTTCTACGAGGTCTATGCCACAGCAGATGACCGTTGGATGGCTGTCGGAGCTATTGAGCCACCGTTTTATGCGGCATTTTTGGAGGGTTTGGGCTTGGCAGGCAAGGAGTTGCCTCACCAGATGGACAGATCAGCTTGGCCCACCATGAAAGAAAAGGTAGCTAGGATTTTTTGTTCCCAAACGCAAGAGCACTGGGTGGAAGTGTTTGGTGAGACCGATGCTTGTGTTACGCCTGTGCTTACGATGGGTGAGGCACCTAGCCATCCTCAGGCACAGCAACGCAATTCGTTCTTTGAAGCCTTCGGACATCCCCAACCCAGCCCTGCGCCTCGTTGGAGCAAGACAGTCGCCAAACCTGCTAGCAGTTCTCCTGAGATTGGACGAGACACTGAAGCTGTGTTGGCTGATCTGAAAATTAGCTCTGAAAATTAGCTAGGGAGCAAAACTAGGAAAGCAACAAAAACAACTAGAAAGTGAGACAACGATGGCGTGGGATTTTTCAACAGAGCCTGAATTTCAGGAGAAGCTCGACTGGATGGAAGTCTTCCTGAAAGAAGAGATATTGCCGCTGGAAGCTATTGCCGAAGAACTAACAATAGAGCAGTGGCAACAAGCCACCGACCCATTGAAGGAGGAGGTGAAGAAGCGGGATCTCTGGGCGTGCCATCTTGACTCTGAACTAGGTGGTCAAGGTTACGGGCAAGTGAAGCTCGCTTTGATGCATGAAATTTTAGGGCGTTCTCCTATTGCTCCGCCAATCTTTGGCAACTCTGCTCCCGACAGCGGCAATGCCGAGTTGCTGGCGATTGGGGGAGATGCCGAGCAAAAACGCAAATGGCTGGATCCGCTTTTGGCAGGGGAGCTGCGTAGTGCTTTTTCCATGACCGAACCCGAGGTGGCAGGTTCCGACCCTACGCTTATTCGCACTCAAGCAGTGTTAGACGGCGATGAATATGTCATCAACGGGCACAAATGGTACACCTCCAACGGTTCCGTAGCAGATTTTTTGATTGTGATGGCGGTGACAAACCCCGATGTGCACCCGTATCAAGGGTGTTCCATGCTGGTGGTGCCAACCGATATAGAGGGCGTGGAGATCGTAAGGGATGTTCCCAACATGCACCATCCATACAAAACTCCTTTCGCTCGCCAGCCAGGTGGTCATGCCGAAATCCGCTACAACGATGTGCGGGTGCCAAAGGAGAACATAATCGGCAATCCTGGCGACGGTTTCGTGCTGGCACAAAAGCGGCTGGGCCCCGGTCGTATTCATCACGCTATGCGCTGGATCGGTCAAGCCCGCAGAGCTTTTGACATGATGTGCGAGCGGTCCTTATCGCGGTTTTCGCACGGCTCGTTGCTGTCTGACAAACAGATGATTCAAGATTTCATAGCCACCACAAAGATGGAAATAGAAGCCACGAAGATGCTCTGTATGTATGCCGCCTGGCATATGGATCAATACGGTGCTTCAGCTTCCCGTGTAGAAATCGCCATGATCAAGGTCTACGGCACCAAGATGCTCTTCAATGCCATAGACCGCTCCATCCAAGTGCACGGAGCTCTTGGTTATACTACCGATCTCCCGTTAGAAGAGATGTACCGAATGGCTAGAGCCTCCCGCCTAGTAGACGGTGCCGATGAAGTCCATAAAGTCACCATCGCTCGCAAAACCCTGAAAGGCTACGAGCCAGTAGAAGGCTGGCCCACCGAACACATCCCCACCCGCCGCCAAACCGCTCAATCCAAGTTCGCCCACCTCCTAGAAACCACCACCGCCAACATGTGAAATCAGTTAGCTCCCTTGAGGTAGTCTAAGGCGGCTTGGAGGTGGTTTTCGCCGTTTTTGAAACGGCCTAAGCCTGTGTTGCAGCTATCGCAGAGGGGACCTCGAGGTTGGCCTGTTTCTTGGTCGTGGTCTACGACTATCTTCACATTCACACCAGCTATGCTGATTTTCTCACAGATCGGGCATTGCCACGGCTCTCCTTGGGTTGGAGCGTGTTCGGCATAGTAGTTGTCTCTAGTTTCTTTTGAGAGGCTTGGTCCGCTGTCTCTGGTGAAGCAAGATTTACAGCGAGGTCGGCGGACTATTCTGTCACCTTTACCTGTTTGGTTCTTTGGAAAATCCTCGGTTGGCTTGAGAATTCCGCAAGTGAGACAGATTTTCTGCTCAAGCTCATCGCCTGTTTTCAAAGGGTCAAAGCTCTGTATGTCTTGATTGTCTACCCAGTAGAGGCGGCGTTTTCCAATCACAAAAATGCGGCTACGGGTATCGGCTCCTCTTCTGTCGATATAGGCAACAGCATTCTTGCCGAAGCTTTCTGGGTTGCCACGAGGTCTTCCGTTATCGTCAGGCCATCCCTTACCTGACAGGGAGATGACACAGTCTTCGACTGAGTATCTCTTCATGGCGTAGTAGGAAACATTAGCAAGCTACTAGCAAGTGTTATGCGACAAGGCTGAGTTGGGATCCAGTTTCTTTGGCGGAGGCTACTATTCTCTGCTTAGCTATATCGATGTAATCGGAGGATATGTCGATTCCGATGAAGTGGCGGTTGTGGAGCATTGCCATTTTGCAGGTGGTGCCTGAGCCGCACATTGGGTCGAGCACGATGTCTCCCTCATTACTCCATGACAATATGTGTTCCTCTGCCAGCTTTTCGGGGAAAATGGCGGGATGCTGGAAAGCTACTTTGTCTTTAGTACTGCCACCGCTACCTACTGCGTATGCCCAGATATTGGTGCGAGTTTTCTCTTTCTTCAAAACGGCCTTGCGTTTGCGATTTATACCATCTGGGCGTTTGTTGTAGGTGAGCATCTCTTCACCACTGCGGACGGTGGGTGTTTTCAGAGGGTTGAAAGTTTTGGGCGGACCTCCTTTGGAGAACACGAACATGAACTCCCAGCAGTTGGTATAGGCATTAGAGCGCATGAAGGGAGTATTCTTCTTCTGGTAGATCATCGTGTCATGAACGCACCAACCTAGCTCTTGAAACATGAGAGCCTGGCGGAAGCTAGTCATTGTGCGACCGCCATTGATTTTGTCTCCTACGATCCACACGACCACACCGCCAGTCTTGGTCACCCGAAGTAACTCAGAAGCTATACCTTCAGGATCAAACTCATAGCCCTTGTAGTCGCGCAGCTGATCATAGGGCGGTGAAGTGACCGTCAGGTCTATCGACTTGTCAGGGAAGCCATGCATCACCTCGACGCAGTTACCGACAATGAGACGGTCTGCTGGGAGTTTTGCGCTCATGTGTTGCCTCTCCTGTGGTGTGCCGGCAAATTCTTGGGTAGTCTTGCTGGTTCCAAAAAGGTTAGCTTGACTAGGGTTGAATATCGGGTATCTGCGCTGTGGTTTTGTGATTTTGCACTTGCATCGCCCATGCATCCATTATCCACAGGGATGTGACAAGCATCGCTGTATCGGGCGGTGCTTATTTTGAGGTGAGGGAGTAGTGGGGGGTGGCTTGGGGGGTGGAGAGGTTTTCTTGGACTTTGGCGGTTTCTGTTAGGTGGATTAAGTGGGCTTTGACAGATTGGGCGGCGGGTTTGTGGAGTTCTTTGGGTTTGTCGGCATACATCTCAGCTACTAGTTGGTCTATGGTTTTGGGACCTTCGGCAAGGCAGGTGAGGATTTGGTTAGTGCGGCTATGTCGATGCTGGAGGAGAGCGGCAGTGAAAGCTTGGGGGGAGATTGATGGCTGCACTCTGGTTTCAGTTGAAGAGGTGTTGTGGGAGAGCGAGGAGGGATCAAGACTGATGGGTGGGCCGTGAGTAGGCCAGTAAGTTTGGTCGTTGCGGTGGAGCAGGAGTTCTAAGCTGGCTAGATATACCGTCAGGTTGCCGTGGGGTGGGGGGATGACGGTGCTAGACCAGCCCATTACGTGATCGCCAGTGAAGAGTGCTTGTTCTTCTCTTAGGGCGAAGCAGATGTGGTTGGAGATGTGCCCGGGGGTGTGGAGGCTTTCAAATGTCCAGTTGTTATTGCTTCCTTGGGTGCCACCCGATTTGGCATCGCTAGATATGACATCGCCGTGGCGGATGGTTTCGTCGGGGTGGAACTCCATGTCACCAGACTTCTCGGAATCGTCTTCGGGGGTTTGATCCTCATCGGGAATAGTTTCAGAAGCAGTCGTGTCTTCGCTAGGGTGTGGGCCGAATCCGTATACTGTCGCTCCAGTTGCTTCTTTGACGGCTCGGGTGGCGGGGGAGTGGTCGCGGTGGGTGTGGGTTATGAGGATGTGAGTCACCTCTTCGCCTCGCACGGCATTTAGGAGGGCTTGGATATGAGCATCATCGGCTGGGCCAGGGTCAATGATTGCGACTTTGCCGTGTCCAACTATGTAAGTGCCTGTGCCTCTGAAGGTGAACTTCCCAGGGTTGTTGGCAGTGATCCTACGCACCATCGGGGTGACTTGTTGCGTCTCGCCGTAGAGCACCTCATGATCGGTGTTGAGCAGGGTTTCCAGTGGAGGAGCTGAGTCAGTCATAAGGTTCAGTCAAGGCATAGGGTTCAGTCGGGCGAGGGGCAGTCGCAAAGCAGTACTCACGCACTTTTCACATCGCCTGTGCTGGCATCTAGGTAGGCAGGCTTTTCTCCGCCACCGTGCACCTTAATATTGGCACCGGTCATCCATTTCGCCATTGGTGAAGCCAAAAACAGGCACACATCAGCAATGTCTTCAGGGTTGCCCATGCGCCCCAAGGCGATGGTCTCTCCTACCTGTCTAATGCCTTCTTCGTCTCCGTAGAAAAGGTGAGCGTTTTCGGTCACTAGTAGCCCTGCCGTGACGGTCAGCACTCGTATCTTCGGTGCCCACTCTACTGAAAGCGTTTCGCTCACATTTATAAGTCCTGCCTTGGCAGCCCCGTAGGCTACGCCAAAGGGGTTGGGACGCAGAGCTGCCACGCTGGCAATATTCAAAATGACACCGCCAGTATCTTGTGACATCATCGTGGGGTATACAGCTTGTGAAAACATTATAGGTGCCAGTAAATTCAGAGCTACCACCCGCTCGTTGAACCTAGGCGAAGCCTCAGACGATGAAACAGGTGGTGCGCCCCCAGCGTTGTTCACCAGCACATCTATCCGCCCGTAAGTTTCCACTGCAGTATCTGTAACACGTTGCACATCGTCTGGGTTTCGCACATCGGCTGGCACAAACAGGGCATCTTTGCCGGCAACAGTCACAGGCTCATCAGGGGCATTCCTCGCACATACCAAAACCGATGCCCCCGTACTCAGAAACGCTTCAGCTATGCCCCGTCCCAGCCCTTTGGTTCCCCCAGTCACGATCACGCATGAGTTTTTGAAATCAAAAGAAAGGTTTTGAGCCATTAAAAAATGCTAGCCTTATCACAACATAAGCTAGATAAGCTAAACAACAAATCTTAGCAAAGAAACTTTAGCAAAAGAAGCTTTAACCAACGAAAGGTAAAACTATGGCGCAAGACAATCAACAAGGCAACTGGTTCTGGAATGCAATCAAGGGGATAGGCCGTCTGCTCAGAGGACTGCTGAAGCTCCTCTGGAAGCTAGTCAAGCTCATCGGGCGGGGGCTGCGCGGCATCTGGAGGGCGATCACTCGCAAGAAAGACAGTTCGCAGGGCACATCACAGCAAAGCTGAACAACTTGCTGTCTCTCTCCATGACTCTGAAGGGGAGAGACACAGATACAGATCGGTACTGCCTAGTCAGTATCGTAAGATGGAAGAATGGAAATTCTGAGAGGGCTACCGCAAAGGTCACCGCCGTCTGCTGTAGCCATCGGTGTGTTTGACGGAGTGCATCTCGGACACCGAGAAGTGCTTGAGTGCCTTTTGAAGCACGCCCGTGATAACTATCTACTCTCCACTGTCCTCACCTTTGAGCCGCACCCGGCTATTTTGCTACGCAGTGAAAGTGCGCCGCTGCTACTCACCGACCTAGAACATAAACTTACACTTTTTGAAAAGCTCGGTATAGAACGCACAGCTGTGCTGGAGTTCAACGATGAAGTAGCCAGCATCACCCCACGCGACTTCATCAAAGAGTTCTTATGTGACGCTCTCAATGTTAAATCGGTGGTGGTAGGTGAAGACTTCCATTTCGGCAGCAGTAGGGGCGGCACAGTTGAAACGCTAGAAGAAGGAGGTGCCGAGCACGGTTTCGAAGTTGACGCCGTTGGTCTTTTCTCGCTTTCTTCAGCCCCTGAGCCGCTATCCTCCACGGCCATTCGAAGGGCACTGGCAGGCGGGCGGGTCAAAGAAGTCACACGGATGCTCGGTCGCCTTTACTCCATTGAGGGTGAGGTTATCTTGGGCGACAAGCGGGGGCGTACTATTGGATTTCCAACTGCTAACCTTCCAGTGTCGCAGCTTCGGGCGTGGCCAGCCGACGGGGTGTATGCGGGCTGGTTTACAGACGAACGCGGTGTGCGTCGCCCCTGTGCCATCAATATCGGACGCCGTCCCACCTTCTATCAACATGCCGAGCATTCCATCTTGGAAGCTCATGTGCTGGATTTTGATGGAGACCTCTACGGACAGAAAGTGGAGGTGGAGTTTGTCGAATTCTTGCGAAGTGAGAGACGCTTCGGCGGTATTGAGGAGCTGAAGGAGCAACTGGCAAAGGACATTTCCCGTTGTCGCACGATCCTTCTGGGGTGGGAAAGAGGGACTGATGAAGAAGAAAGAGCGGACGGAGAAACTGGGCAATGATCTCGGGCGAACCTAGAAACCCGCCGCTACTGCCAGTTGTAGGCTCGCCCACTCTTGTGTTGCTGCGCCACGGTCGCACGGTGTTGAATGACCAAAACCGGCTACAAGGTTCCACCGATGCGATGTTGGATGAGCGGGGCCAAGAGCAATCTCAATTGGTAGGCGATTACATTCGCATCTTTTATGAAGTAGATGAACTCATATCTTCGCCTCTGACTCGTGCTTTAGAGACGCTTCACCACGCGGGTTTTGACGATTTACCTTTGAAAGAAGACGATCGCTTCGCTGAGATAGATTACGGCGATTGGGAGGGCGAACCTGTGGCCGTGCGTGCTTCTGAGATGATCTCAAAATGGAATACCGATACAAGCTTTGCCCCGCCGAACGGCGAGTCGTTGGCTTCGCTGTTTGACAGAGTGAGCGAAGCTTGCGAAGAAATAATGGCTGACGACAGCCGAGAGCGAACCATTTTGGTCTGTTCGCACGCTACTACTATCAAAGCAGCTATTGTGTGGGCACTAGGCGGCGATGCACGGATGATTCTAAAAATTCATTCGCATCCAGCATCTATTTCGATGATCGCTCAGACGCATTTCGGCAGAGTTTTAGTTGGTTACAACGAGCGACCTTCTGACCCGCCTGAGAGGGGACATGGCTTGGAGTAAGCTGGATAAAAGTCAGGCAATCTGCAGCATTTTGTCTAATGCCAAGCGAGCTTCGGCTGCAGTTGTTGCATCAACTGTTATCTGATTTCGTACATTGCCTTTTAACAGTCCCTCCAGAATCCAAGCCAAGTGAGCTGCGTCTATGCGAAACATTGTGGAGCACGGGCACACGAGAGGGTCGAGTGTGAGCACTGTCTTGTCTGGCGTTTCTTCGTTGAGGCGATTGACGAGGTGAATTTCCGTGCCCACCCCGATGACCGCACCCGGATCAGCCTGCTCAACAAAAGAGATTATGTGCTCGGTAGAACCCACGCTGTCGGCCGCCTGTACCACCTCAAGGGTGCACTCAGGGTGAACCACCACAGCCCCCTCGGGATGCTCCCTGCGGAACTTCGCAACATGATCTGTAGTGAAGCGTTGATGGATCGAGCAAAAACCTTTCCAGAGCAAGAAAGTAGCTTCTTTACAGTCTCTCTCCTGCAAGCCTCCTAGATCCATTCGTGGATTCCACACCTTCATGTCGCCTACGCCGTAGCCGAGCTGGAAGGCTGTGTTGCGCCCTAGATGCTCATCAGGAAGGAAAACGATCTTATCGCCCCGCTCTAGTGCCCACGAGATGATAGCTCGTGCATTGGAAGAAGTGCAGACCGCTCCACCATTGCGTCCCACGAAAGCTTTGACACCAGCTGAGGAATTCATATAGGTGATAGGCACCACACGGCTGATATCTACCACTTCGGACAGAGCATCCCAGCAGTCTTCTACTTCAGCCAACTCGGCCATGTCAGCCATAGAACAGCCCGCGTTGAGGTCGGGAAGAATAACGATCTGGTCTTCGCCTGTCAAGATATCGGCTGACTCAGCCATGAAATGGACACCACAGAACACCACATAGCGAGCTTGCGGGCGGGCACCTGCTAGCTGTGACAGCTTGAACGAATCACCACGGGCGTCGGCCCAGCGCATTACCTCGTCTCGCTGGTAGTGGTGTCCGAGGATGAAGAGCGAATCGCCCAAAGTAGCCTTGGCTACGGCGATGCGGTCATGAAGCTCGTCTATCGGTGCGCCTGAATACGAGTCTGGCAGTCGGGTCTGAATGCGCAACATTTTTTGTCTCCGTTAAGCCTCGATGTAGCCGGTGGGGACAGCCGGGTCGCCTCACCCACGGGTATGTCGGCCTCGAGGTTTGATATGTTGCTGGTATCTCCCGGCCAGCGTGTAATCTATTCTAGTCTCAACTGCCCGCCGTGTGTCAAGAGAGAAACCAAGAGAGAAATTATGTGCCAAGAGAGAAATATTGCGGGCAAAATAGAGAACAAGCGCAGCGAAGGAGAGCAATGACTAAGGTGAGGCAGGCGGCCGGCGAAGATCTAGTGGGTGCTAGGTTGGTTCGGCCAACAGCTGGCACTGTGCCTGATGGGCCTGGGGTGTATCACTTTAAAGATGCTCACGGGCGGATCATTTATGTGGGCAAGGCCAAGTCGTTGAAGTCTCGGCTTTCTAGCTATTTCGGTCACTTAGCACTGCTGGCTCCTCGCACGGCGCAGATGATGTCGGCGGCTAGGGCAGTGGATTGGATATCGGTGGATACCGAGGTTGAAGCACTGCTGCTGGAATATTCGCTCATTCAACGACATCAACCTCGCTTCAACATTCGCTATAGAGACGACAAGAGCTATCCCTTTCTGGCACTCACGCTTATAGACGAGTGGCCTCGGGCGATGGTGGTGAGAGGTAAGAAAAAACAGGGTAATCGTTATTTCGGCCCATTCGGACACGCTTACGCTATTCGCGAGACATTGGATTTGTTGTTACGCACTTTTCCTATCCGCACTTGCAGCGATAATAAGTTCAACCGCCATGCACGTCTAGGGCGTCCCTGCTTGCTGTTTCACATTGAGAAGTGTGCTGGGCCGTGCGTGGGGGAGGTTGTCGCCGAAGACTATTCCAAAATGACAGCAGATTTGATTCGTTTTCTTGAAGGCGATACTGACGAGATGGTAACTCGCTTGCAACGTGAGATGGAAACTGCGGCAGCAGACCTCAACTTTGAACTCGCCGCCCGCTGGCGAGATCGTCTCAGCAGTGTGGAAAAGGCGGTAGAGAAGCAGCAGATGGTAGATGAGAGGCGAGAAGATTTCGATATTATCGGCACCTGCGGCGACGAGCTGGAAGTAGCGGTGCAAGTGTTTTTCGTGCGCAAAGGCAAAGTGTTGGGGCGCAGAGGGTTCATCATTGACAAGGCCGAAGACTTGAACGATTCGCAGTTGATGAGCCGCGTGCTAGAGATGATGTATCACGAAGAAAATCCTCTAGGTAGCCCGAAGCGGGTATATGTGCCTGAGCTGCCTGAAAATCTGGATCTCTACACCAGTTGGCTTTCAGACCAGCGGGGTTCGCAAGTTGCCATCTTGGTAGCTCAGCGCGGACACAAGCGCACTCTTGCTGCCACTGTGCAACGCAACGCAGAGGATTCCTTTACTCGTCATCGCCTCAAACGTGCTAGTGATCACAACAGCCGCGCCCGCGCCCTTAATGACCTAGCTGAGTATCTAAACCTCTCTGAAGCCCCGCTACGCATTGAGTGCTATGACATGAGCCATATTTCAGGGCAAGACTATGTGGGTTCAATGGTTGTGATGGAAGACGGTCTGCCCCGCAAAAAGCACTATCGCCATTTCCGTCTGCGAAATGTAGAAGGTAATAACGATTTTGCTGCCATGGAAGAGGTGCTAACTAGACGGCTAGAGAACTATTTAGCCGAGATGAATTCAGAAAAATCAACTTCTGAGCGAGAATCTTTTGCCTATCCTCCTGGGTTGCTACTAGTGGATGGCGGCAAAGGGCAGCTGGGTGTGGCCGCTAAAGTTGTTGCCAATTTGGGTTTGGATATCCCCGTGGCAGCCTTGGCTAAAGAGTTCGAAGAAGTATTCATCTTGGGACGGCGGGCCCCAGTGTCTATCCCCAGAGGCTCAGAAGCTCTGTATTTGCTGCAGCGTATTAGAGACGAGAGCCATCGCTTTGCTGTCTCTTACCATCGCAAACTTCGAGGCAAGCGGATGACTAAATCAGCCTTGGACGACATCGCTGGTCTCGGCCCAGTTCGCAAACAACGCCTCATAAAAGAGCTAGGAGGCGTAAGGGCTGTGCAAGCTGCCTCACTGGAAGACTTAGAGCAGGTGCTCCCTAGGCAAGTCGCAGTTGCTGTGCATGAAAAATTTTCAGGATAGATCAGAATAGATTTGGATCGGCCGCGACCTCAGCTGGAATTGGATGGCGGAAGAGTTTTGCGGCATTGCGCCAGCAGATAGCTTCAGCTTCGTCGGAAGGCATATCGGCCAGTTGGGTTTGCAGAGTTTCTTGAGTATTAGGCCAAGTGCTGTCGGCGTGAGGATAGTCGGATTCCACGAGGATATTCTCAACGCCGACTACTTCTCGCTGAGAGAAAGACGAGGGATCGTCTACAGCACATACCCAAAAGTTACGCCTGAAAGTATCAGCAGGAGTGATATCTATGTCATTCCATGTGCCATACATAGAGTCGTATCTGCGGACATGCTCTAGGCGGTCTAGTAGTCCAGCGACCCAGCCGATACCTCCCTCGGAGAGACAGATTTTAATCTCAGGGAAGCGGATAGGAATTTTGGAATACAGCCAGTCGCAGGCGGCGAACATGGCATAACCAAAGAACAGCACTCCCACAGTGTCGGCGGGAGCATCGGGGGCAGTGGAAGGTGATGTGCCCGAACTTCCAATATGAAGACAGACCACAGTGCCTGTCTCTTCACATGCTGCCATAATGGGATCCCAATGGCCGCTGTGCAGGGTAGGAAGCCCTAGCATGTGGGGAGCTTCTGAGAATGTGACTGCCTTGAAGCCTCGCTCGGCGTTGCGGCGGATTTCAGAAGCTGCTATCTCAGGGTTGAGTAGATAAGGGATCTGCATGGGGATAATGCGATTTGGATCGCGTCCTGCCCACTCTTGTATATGCCAATCGTTCCAGGCTCGTACTAGCGCAAGAGCAAAATCGGCGTCATCGGTGAGCTGCTGAATGCGGTGACCGCAGAAACCAGGCAAAAACGAAGGGAAGCATAAAGAGGCATATACGCCGTCTAAGTCCATATCTGCTAGACGCGCTGCTATGTCCCAAGAGCCTCGGCGCATCTGGTCGAAACGGGTCGGTTCGAAGCTGTATTCTTCCACAGGTCTGCCTGCCACGGCGTTGAAACCTACATTCGGCAGATGTTGACCTTCAAAAAACCAGGTTTCTGTGCCGTCTTCCATTTCTATCACCTTTGGTGCTCTGTCAGCCCAGCGACTAGCTATGTGGTTGGTGAATGTCCAGGGTGGCTCCACGATGTGGTCATCCACCGAGATGATAGGAAAGTGCCGCTCAGCCCGGGGCGGGTCGGGTAGCAAGGTAAACTTGCCTTTTGCAGCTGTAGTGAAATTGGTATCGGCTGCTAGCTCTTCTATGGAAATTGCCATGATATTAAATCTACTGCGTGTTAAGTATTTGATAATTGTCCTAATCTGCAAGAATGGTGACAGATATGACTGAGGTCAGAGCATGACGACAGCAGGGATTCTGCTGGTAGCTGTTGCCTTTGCTGTTTGGGGGGTGTGCGGGGTGTGGGTGTCGGTGATTGACATCCGTGAGAGGATTTTGCCGAAACGGATTCTTTGGCCGACTGCTGGGATAGTGGTAGTGCTTTATCTGGCGGCTTCGGTCGTAGAAAGCGAACCTATGAGAATGCTTCAGGTCGTGTTGGCAGGAGGGTCGTGCGGAGCGATCTTTGCCATCATTTACTACATCTACCCAGAAGGTATGGGATTCGGCGATGTGCGCTTGGTGACGGTGAACGGATTAGCTGTAGGGTGGTTCGGGATCTCGGCGGCTTGGGTGGGGATAGCGGCTGGCTTTCTGCTGGCGTTTCCACTCTCGGTATGGTTCTTGTTGCGCCATGGCGTTAAGAAAGGAATGGCTACGCAGTCACCTTTCGGACCGTTCTTGGTAGCAGGCTCGGGACTGGTGGCTTTGGCGGAAGCTACGGGAGTAACGGCTTTTCCCTAGCTATGGCTTGAGGTTTGTTGGCTTGAGGGCTGGGATAACTTAGCAGTACTACCGCGCTCGGGGAAGACCTAGGCGGTGTTCGGCGATGTTGTTACGCTGGATTTCGCTGGTGCCACCGTAGATGGTGGTAACGGGGGCGTGTCTCCAGTTTTCTTCTATCTCACCGTCATTGGGGGCTTCTGGTGTGCCCCAGCGCAATAGACCTTCAGGGCCTTGCATGTCTAGGAACCAGTCGCAATGCTGCTGGTATCTTTCGGAGGAGAATAGTTTCGTCATTGAGCCTTCCACGCCGAACTGTCCGCCAGCTGCAGCTAGTGCTGCTGTGCGGTAGGCAAGCACGCGGCAAGCTTCCACATCTATCATCGCCCGCACAAGCTGCTCTCGTAGCACAGAATCGTGAATTAGAAGGGTGCCGTCAGGTCGAGTATGGGTTTCGGCGTGGTGGTGGGCAGCTTCAATGAGCGGCACCGAGGGATATTGCCCGCCAGCGAAGCCTCTTTCGTATTTGAGGCATGCGAGCATCACTTGCCAACCTTTGTTCACCTCGCCGATGCGCCAGCGGTCGTTGATGCGGACATTGTCATAAAATGTGGCGTTAGTGCGCTCGGTTCCGATTGTCCAGACGGGTTGAATCTCTATGCCTGGGGTGGTGAAGGGCACGATGAACATGGTGAGGCCGCGATGTTTCGGGGCTTCGGTGCGGGTGAGCAGGATCACAAAGTCGGCCTCGTGCGCCATAGTCGTCCACATCTTTTGGCCATTGATGATCCACTCATCGCCGTCTCTTTCAGCTTTGGTGCGACACGCCGCCACATCAGAGCCAGCTTCAGGTTCGCTATAGCCGAGGGAGGCGAGAGATTCGCCGTTGAGCAGTTTGGGGACGACTTCAGACTTCAAGAAATCGTTACCTAGTTCTAAGATGACTGACGCCACGAGCACGATATTGCCGATGGCGTCTATGGGTGCCCCCGCGAGCTGGAGTTCTTCGGTGAAGACAGCCATTTCCATCGGACTGCGTCCGCCTCCACCCAGCTCTGCTGGGATGGCACCCCAGAGCCAGCCTCTGTCGGCCATTTTGCGATGGAGTTCCCAGTTGTGGAGAGTGCCGTTGCGGGTTAGCTCTTTGACCTCAGATGTAACATATTCGGAGCAGAACTCGCGGAGCTCGTCGCGGAACTGCTGCTCGGTTGAGGTGAGTGAAAAGTCCATGACGAATTCAGGCGACGGCAATCGGGCCGAGCAAGGTGTCGGCTAGGCGTTGGTATTCTTGGGCAGGGCTGCCGTAGATAAGGCTCCAGCCCTTAGCTCGCCGATAGTAGAGTCCGATGTCGTATTCTTCGGCGTAGCCGTAGCCGCCGTGATAGTGAAGCGAAGCAGCGGTAGCTCGCTGGGCGGCTTCTGATGTGAATAAGAAAGCCATCGCCGCAAAAGTTTGAGCAGTTGTGCTTGGGGCAGTTGTGTCTGGGGCATTTTCTGCTTCATTGTCCAGCATCCAAAGAGCTCGTTGGCAGAGGTAGTAGGCGGCTTCAAGCTCGGTGGCTGCGTCGGCGAGTCCGTGCTGGACAGCTTGGAAGCTACCAATGGGTCGGTCGAACTGTTGGCGTTCCAATGCGTAGTCGACGCCGATCTGCAGGGCGCGCTGGCCGAGACCGCAAATCGCTGTGGCAGTGAGTGCCTGCCATTCGCTGACGGCACGGCTGAAATGGAAGGTAGCTTCAGTGGCAGTGGCGAGGATGTCTGGCAAAGCAATCTCAGAGTTGGCAATCTCAGAGTTGGCAATCTCACGGTTCGCAATAGGAAGGTCGGCCGTATTCGCGAGACTAATAAGCGGTGGAGGGCTTGTCACGGCGATGAGGTCGTTGCCATGGAGAGCAACAAATGTATTTGCTATTGCGCCAGCTGGCAGGAGGTTGGCAGTTGAGTCTTTTGAAGAAATAGGGCGCAAGGCAAGGGTGGCAATAGCAGACTCATCGGAAATGAGATATTGGGCTAAGTCGGTCTCTGTTTCCGACAAGCGCGCCAACAGTCGGGTTGCCACAGCGTGCTCCACAAGCGGCACAGGGGCGATGCTGCTACCTGCTAATCCGACAACAATTCCAAGCTCTCGCAGGTTGGCACCTCCGCCGCCGTAGTTTTCAGGTAGTGCCATGATGGGTACTCCTGTTTCGCCCAGTTTTTGCCAAAGGTCGCGAGAGAATCCCAAAGGTGCCGCTTCTCGCACAACTTCAGTGGGGCATTCTTTGGCAAAAAAAGTTGCGAAAGCATCGTGTATAGCTTGTTCGTCATCGTTGAACTGCAAGCGCATGGCAAAATTCTACGGGCTGCAATGGCGTTCTGTTCCGAATGCTCATCGTATGGGTCTCTAAAATGAGAATTATGGCTACAAAGATGGCTCAGAAAGATCGCGGTGTGAGCCGCAACACTTCTTCTGGGCGCGACGCTTCTGGACGCGGTGCTTCTGGGCGCGAGGCTGCCTCCAACTTTGTGGATGAGTGCAGCATATGCCTGCAGGGTGGTGACGGCGGGGCGGGTTGCGTGTCGTTCAGGCGGGAGGCGCAAGTTGCCAAGGGCGGGCCAGATGGCGGTGATGGTGGCGATGGCGGAGATGTCTGGTTGGTCGCAGACCATAATGTGAGTTCGCTTTTGGCTTTCAGAGACCACCCCCACAGGCGTGCCGGACATGGTGTTCACGGATCGGGAAAGAAACGACATGGCGCACGGGGGCAAGACTGCCTAGTACCTGTGCCTGAAGGCACGGTTGTGCGCTCGCAAGAGGGTGAGCTGCTGGCCGATCTGGTGCAGTCGGGAGACCGCTGGTGCGGGGCGCAGGGAGGCGAAGGAGGGAAGGGCAACGCTAGATTTTTGAGCAACAAGCGGCGTGCTCCAGCGTTTGCCGAGCGTTCAGAAAAAGGCGAAGAGAGGTGGTTGCGGATAGAACTAAAGCTCTTGGCAGATGTGGCTCTGGTGGGTTTTCCGAATGCGGGTAAAAGCACTCTCATCTCGCGTATCTCAGCAGCAAAGCCCAAAATTGCGGCGTATCCATTCACCACGCTTGAGCCGAATTTGGGAGTGGTGAGGGGCAACGGGGGTGACGACTGGGTGGTGGCAGATGTGCCGGGGTTGATTGAAGGGGCCAGCGCGGGTGTTGGGTTGGGCACAAGGTTTTTGCGCCATATTGAGCGAGCGCGCGTGCTTGTGGTGCTGCTTGACCCAGCAGGAGAGCAGAGCTTGTCGCGTCAGCTGGAAGTGTTACTCGGAGAGTTGAAGTCTTACGATCCGAACATGCTGGAGCGGCCCCGCCTAGTGGTGATATCCAAGTCTGATTTGCTGGCGGGATTGGGGGAACAAGTGCAGAGCGAAGTCGAGCAGTTGAAGGGTGAGTTGAAGGCTGAGCTGAGTGGGCAAGCAGATGCCATCATATCGGCAGCGACAGGCGAGGGTATAGAAGATTTGGTGGCGATGATGGGCGAGCAGGTGAGCCGAGCAAAATCTATGGCGGATACTCCTGCTGAATCTGCGGCAAAAGCTGGGATAAGGGGGAAAGCTGAGGCAGATGGAGAAGTCAGGGTTGTGCACAGGATTGTGCCGCAGGGAGTATCTTTGAGCAGAGAGAGCGACGGGTGGCGCATCATCGGGCGAGACGCTGAGAGGGCTGTAGCCTTGACCGATTTGTCATTGCCTGAAGCGATGGCTTACGCTCTGGACAAACTCAACAGGCTTGGTGTCGACAGGATTCTGCGCCGGGGTGGTGCTCGCGATGGCGACACGGTTAAGGTAGGCGATGTTGAGTTTACCTACTCAGATGATTCCCTAATGGACGCTTGAGATGATTGCACATTTGAGATGATTGGGCACTTGAGATGATTGTCGTGGTCAAGATAGGGACTTCCTCGGTAACCGATGATGCTGGGGTTGTAGATACTGCTGCCATAGGCCGGGTGGTAGATCAGATTGCTATGGCTCACGAAGCTGGGCATCGTTTGCTCTTGGTGACTTCTGGGGCTATCACGGCTGGCGAAGCTGTGCTGGGAATTGACCGCACTAGTGCCGACGCGGCAACTTTGCAGGCTCTCTCTACAGTGGGACAGCATCGCCTGATGGCAACCTATGAGGATACTTTTTCTCGTCACGACATACATGTGGGCCAGGTGCTGGTGGCACCCAGCGATTTCTTTGACAGGTCTCGCTATCTTTTGGCAAGGAGAGTGCTGGAGCGACTCTTGGAAATCGGAGTAGTGCCAATAGTGAACGAAAACGATGCCGTAGCTGATGATGCAATCGGTTTCGGCGACAACGACCGCATCGCTGCTCTGGTGGCACATCTTGTGAAAGCCGATAAGCTGTTGCTGCTAACAGATATGGAAGGCTTGTTCACAGCTGACCCTCGCCTGGATGAGGAAGCCTCGCTGATAGCTGAGATAGTGGAAGTCAATGCCGAGTTGGAAGCAGCAGCAGGGGCAGCCGGGTCGATTCAGTCGCGAGGCGGGATGGCTTCCAAACTCTCAGCAGCCAAGATGGCGGCACACTCAGGGGTGGAAGCAGTAATAGCCTCCAGCGCGAGGCAGGGGGTGGTGATGGGGGCTATCACAGGTGAAGATGTTGGCACAGTATTTCGAGCACGCCAGTCTAAGCTTTCTGCCCGCAAACTCTGGATCGGTTTTGCCGTGCCATCCAAAGGCTGCATAAAAGTGGACGCCGGTGCCAGCAAAGCTTTGTTGAAAGGCGGAGCCTCCTTGCTGGCAGTAGGTGCCACCGAGGTAACAGGAGATTTCGCCGCAGGCGATGCGGTAGATGTAGTTACCCCCGATGGCGAAGTATTCGCCAAAGGTCTGACATCAATGTCGTCAACCCAAGCTAGAGAATCCATAGGCAAGCACTCCTCAGAAATCCCCGACTCCATCCCCTTAATCCACCGCGACCAGATAGTGCTTACTGTCTAGCGATCTACCCTATCAAGCTCATCTGTCAAATCTATGGAGTTAGGTGCTTCAAATCCCCAGAGTGACCATGTTGGGCTAGGTTTTGTAGAAGCAGAAGGAGTGGAAGCTCGGGCGAAGAGTTCTATTTTGCGCTGGTGGGGGAACATCAGATCTATACTCTGGCGGATTTCTTCGGGTTTGCTGGAGTGTGAACCCCGCTTTGTGCTCACGAGTTGGCGGATATTGCGTGCGCCTCGAGGTTGAGGAATTTTGCCTCGCTTGAACACTAGGCATAGCTCGCACTGGCTGAGCGTATAGAACCCAGGATTTACTCGCTGCTTATCCCAGATAAACGCCACTGTCGCCCAGTCAAATCCCCAAGCTTTGCCTAGCTCAATGGCTTGATCTAAATGTGGGCTAGTAGCCCAGAGAAATAACAAGCTGTCATCTTCGGCTATGTCAGATACTGGCAAAGTCTTAAGGATGTCAAGAGTGACAGTGGGGTAGTGACAGACGGCTCCGCCTGTGTCACCTTTGCCAGAACCAGCGTGCTGGCGCTGTCCCTTATAATCCCATGGCGGGTCGACGTAGAGGATGGCGAAGCGGTCGTTGGGGAACGGCGGAAAAAACATGTTAGCTCTCATTGACGGGGCGGACCCCAGATGATGCGGCGGAGGGGGCGAAATAGGGTGCGCGAGACAGGGTGGCCTGCAATGTTGGCAACTATCAGATAGACGAAGCCTGACACGGCTAAGGCTAGCATCGCCACCAAAATGGCGTTCTGTGATCCTAACCACCAGACGATGAGGCCACCAGATGCCGCAGCGAGCAAGGTAGCAGGAATCAGCCGCATGATGGAGCGATGGAACTCCACACGGTGATGAATCGCTCGGCGCACTCGGCGTTTCAGCAGAGCAAGCTCAACCGAAGCCCCTAGCATGCTACCTGCTGCTAAACCGATAGGGCCAAGATGTCGCAGTTCGGTGCCGGCGCGCTCGGCAGCATCCAGCGGCGTGAAGGCTGGCAACGAGCCGACACTGTAAAGAGTGCCGCTGTCTATAGCGATGCGATCTAGTTGAAACATCAAGACGATACCCACCACCAACGAAATAGCAAGCCTGATGCCAGAGATGCGGGCAGGTCCTGCCACATCGCCAGCCGCGTAGCAGGCATTTTGCAGCAATCGCGACAGTCCGGAGGCGACCATGCCTGCGCTATAGACTGCCAGCACCCACCACACTATAAGAGTGTCATCAGAGGTGAAGTTGACCCGCTCGTAGAGGGCTGCCACGATCTCGCCTCCGAGCATGATGAATGCCACAGTCGAAAACATTAAAAACAGCAGAACTCGTTCGCTTCCCTGTGCTAAACGGCGAGCTATTGAAACATGATCGGCATTGTTGGGGATTTGCCCAGAGTCAGACGGCGATGCGGCTGAGGCACTTGCCCGTGAAAGTTCAGGCAAGTCGGCGGCAGCGACACTTACGGCAAACACACTAATGGGCAACAGATACAGTACCTGTGCGCGATCTAGCACAGCTACAGCCCCCGTAGCCAGCAACGAAGCAAGGATCAAGTCTGTGTAGTTGCCGAGGGTAACTACACCTCGCCCAGCCACCGCGGGCAGAAATCTGCGAGCTACAGCACGTACCGCTTGCAAGCGGGTGGAGAAAGTGATCCGCAGGTGTGGCACCACAGCCCGAACGGCAGGCAGTTGTATAAAAAACTGCAAACCCCCGCCGATGAGCACTCCCCAGGCTGCAGCTTCAGCAATATTTGCTTCAGCCCAAGCCCGAATGCCGGCTGTGGCTAGGCCGATGATTATGGCAGTGTTCCACAACACTGGTGCCACATATGAGAGAAAAAATCGTCTGTGAGAATTGAGCACACCAAGGCACCAAGCTGACAACACCAAAAAGCCCACGCCTGGCGCAACGATGTGAATGAGATATACAGTCAGCTCATGTTTCTGCCCTGAAAACCCAGGTGCTACGACCGCAGCTAAGGGGCGAGCAAGCAACACTGAAAACAATACCAGTGCGCCTGTGAGCAAGGTGAGCAGCCCTGCTACCGCTCCGGCGACTTGTCCGGCTCGTCGTTCATCACCTCGATGAAGCACCTGCGAATAAACAGGTATGAACGATGCCGAAAGTGCACCTTCCCCGAGTAGATTCTGGAGCAGCTTCGGAATACGCAGGGCCGCGCTAAAGGCATCAGCCGAAGAACGGGTGCCAAGCCAAGCAGCTAGAAACCCCTCGCGAACTACCCCCGAAATCCTAGAAAGCACAATGCCCGCCCCAACGAAAAAAGCATTCCTTCCGCTACGGGTTCTGCCAGCTTGCTGGCGTAGCTGCCGCCTAGCTACAGTCGGGTTTTCTCCTACTTCGGAGGCCATGGGAGCATAAAAAGGCTAGCCCAAGCGCAACCTGTTATTTTGCAGTCTTACTGTGAGGCACACCTAGCAGTTTACGAAGATTGAGTTCTATAACTGGGTAGCATAAGAAAACTATGGGGAGTAATATCACAAAGACGAAGATGACGGAACTGGGCCAGCGGGCTAAGGCTGCGGCTCACCTGATGGCGACAGCTTCAACGGCTGTCAAGAACGAGGCTTTGAGACTAGGTGCGGAGGCTCTGGAAGCCAAGGCAGATGCGATACTTGCTGCCAATGCTTGTGATGTGGATGCTGCCAGAGGCCAAGGCATCTCTGAGACGCTCATTGATCGACTTAGTCTTGACGAAAAGCGGCTTGTGGCTATGGCTACGGGGCTGCGAACGGTAGCTGCTTTGCCCGATCCTGTGGGCGAAGTGGTGGCTGGCGATGTGCGCCCGAACGGGCTACGAGTTCAGCAGGTGCGCGCACCTATAGGGGTTGTCGCCATAATCTATGAGAGCCGCCCGAATGTCACCAGCGATGCTGCTGGACTTTGCGTGAAATCGGGCAATGTGGCGTTTTTACGAGGATCGTCAATGGCGTTGGAGTCAAACATGGCTATCGCTGCCGCACTCAGAGAGGCATTTGCTAAAGCCGGGCTACCAGAAGACGCGCTTGTGCTTGTGGAAGACATCTCTCACGAAGCAGCAGCAGAATTCATGCAGCTGGAGGGCTATATCGATTGCCTCATCCCTAGAGGCGGAAAAGGTCTCATTCAGTCGGTGCTAGAGCACGCCACTGTGCCTTACATAATTGACGGTGATGGCAACTGCCACATCTATGTCGACAGCACCGCCGATTTGGAAATGGCAGAAGCCATCGTGGTGAATGCTAAAACCCAGCGGCCATCGGTATGCAACGCAGCAGAATCTCTGGTTGTTCATGCTGACATCGCCGATGAATTCTTGCCTCGAGTTGTTGCCGCCTTGGACGGTGTGGAACTGGTTGGCGACAGAGCTTCTCAAGAGATAGCACCCAGCATCGGTGCAGCCACCCCAGAAGATTTCTCTAAAGAGTTCCTAGACCTCAAGATGTCGGTTTGCGTGCCAGACTGCCTTTCTGATGCCATCGCTCACATCAACAAGCACGGCACAGGACACTCAGAAGCCATCATCACATCTGACTATGCTGCAGCCGAGCGATTTACCCAAGAAGTAGACGCAGCAGTCGTATTCGTAAACGCCTCTACCCGTTTTTCTGACGGCGAAGAGCTGGGCTACGGGGCAGAGATCGGCATTAGCACGCAGAAGCTTCATGCCAGAGGGCCGATGGGTCTGTCGCATCTCACCTGCATCCGCACGATAGTCAGAGGCGACGGGCAAGTGCGGGGCTAGCAATTGCACAAGCAACAAATTGAACAGCTAATACACAAGTAGCAAATAAATAAGCCAAGAAAGGACGCAAGGCCAAAACCATGGAATCAGGCAACAAGTTCGAAACAAACAAGTTCGAATTCGAAACAGTAGATGAGGTGCGCGCGGGCCTCGGCGAGGTGCGCTATCTGGCGGACGAAGGCATCGCCGGTGTGGTATATCTGGCCGACAGGCTGGGCAAGCCAGTGCTTGTGGAAGGCCCTGCCGGTACAGGCAAGACACAACTAGCTAAGAGCGTGGCTGAGCTTACTGGTGCCCGTCTCATTCGTCTGCAGTGCTATGAGGGGCTGGATGAAGCCAAAGCACTCTACGAATGGAACTATAAAAAACAGCTACTGCGCATCCAAGCCGAACGCCACGAAAGTCGCTCGTGGGAAGAAACTGAAGAAGGCATTTTTTCAGAGTCATTTCTGCTCACGCGCCCGCTGCTGGAAGCCATCAGAGCCAGTGACCCTGTAGTGCTATTGGTGGATGAGATAGACAGAGTGGAAGTAGAAACCGAAGCCTTGCTGCTGGAAGTGCTGAGCGACTATCAAGTGTCGGTTCCAGAGCTGGGAACGGTGGAAGCCAACCAGATACCGCTGGTGTTTCTGACCTCCAACAACACTCGCGACCTCTCAGAAGCCCTGAAGCGTCGCTGCCTCTACCTCTATATTGACTATCCCGACATTGAACGCGAGCGAGAAATCGTGCTCAAGAAAGTGCCTGAGATAACAGAGTCTCTGGCTGACCAAGTAGCTCGCATCGTGAGGTCGGTGCGCCAACTGGATCTCAAAAAATCGCCGTCTGTGTCGGAGACTTTAGACTGGGCGCGCACGCTAGTGCTACTCGGCGTCTCCAGTATTGATGCCGAAGTCGCCTCTGAGACTGCCAACATCTTGTTGAAGCATCGCAGCGACATAGAAAAAGCCCTCAAAGAATTCTCAGCCAACGGAGAGACTTTCGAAGCTAGCAGAGTCAGATGAAGAAGATAACAGTGTCCCCAGCACAAAAGGACGCAGCGCAAAAGGACGCAGCGCAATCCCCGCTACTCGGATTGCTAGGGGGCTTCATCGCAGAGCTGCGCACCGCCGGGCTACCCGTGAGCCTTACTGAAAACTTAGATGCGATGGAAGCCGTTACGCACATACCGCTAGAAGACAGAGAAGCATTCAAATACGCACTTGGTGCCACGCTCGTGAAGAATCATGCCCATTGGCGTGCTTTTTCAACCGTCTTTGAAGTGTATTTTTCGCTACGTGGGGCAGAATACGGCACTGAAGAATGGGGCGAGGCAGGTGCTACCACCCAGGACGGCCAGCAGATCATGGCAGACGGCGGAACTGCAGCCGAAGAAGAGATGCGAAATCTGCTGTATGAAGCCCTCCTACACGGTGACCAAGCTATGCTCGCCGCAATAGCGCGCCAAGCAGTGATGCGCTATGCCAACATGGAGCCCGGCCGTCCAGTGGGGGGCACCTACTATCTTTTCCGCACTTTACGTAAGTTAGAGCTTGATGACTTGCTAGAACAACTCATGGAACAAGCCCGCGAAGAAGCTCTTTCGCCTCTCACTCCGTTAGAAGAACGCCTGGAGCGTGACGAATTTGAGATACGGCTAGACGAGCTAAAAAAAGAGATAGAGGCAGAAATCCGCCGCCGGCTGGTAGCTGACCGAGGCGTGGAAGCGATGGCGAAAACTCTCCGCAAACCGTTGCCAGAAGATGTGGATTTCATGCACGCCACCCGAGAAGAGATGGAAGCTGTGCGTAAAGCCATCGTGCCTTTGACCAGGAAGTTAGCTGCTCGTCTGTCACGCAAACGCCGCCACGGGCGCAAAGGCCCGCTGGATTTCCGCAACACCATCCGTCATTCCCTCAGCTACGGAGGCGTGCCTGCCGAGCCGAAGTTCCGCTACCCGCGCCCTTCCAAACCAGAAATAGTTGTTATCGCCGACATTAGTGGCTCGGTAGCGTCTTTCGCACGGTTTACTTTGCATCTCGTGTATGCCATCGCTGGACATTTCACGAAGGTGCGCTCGTTCGTGTTCATAGATGGGGTAGACGAAGTAACGGAGTTCTTTGAACAAGCCGACGAGATAGGCGAGGCGATCCAGCGGGTCAACACCGAGTCGGATGTGATTTGGGTGGACGGTCACTCCGACTACGGCCATGCCTTTGAAGCGTTCTGGGAGAAATACGCCAGAGCCTGCGGGCCTAAGACGACTGTGCTTATTCTGGGCGATGCTCGCAACAACTATCACGCATCAGGTGCTTGGACACTCAAGGAGATACGCAAAAAAGCCCGCAAGCTCTACTGGCTGAATCCTGAGCCAAGGTCGTATTGGGACACCGGCGACTCTATCATCTCCGAATACACCACCCACTGCGACAGCGTGCATGAGGTGCGTAACCTTCGCCAGTTGGAGCGGTTCGTAGAGAGCTTGGTGTGATATAAGGCTCAAATCACTTAGGATTATCTTATGGCAGATGAATCATTTAAAGAAAAAGTTGCAGATTTGGCATCTGGTGCAAAAGATCGAGTGGCTGGACTGAAACGAGACCAACGAGAGTCTGAAGCTCCACAGCCCATAATCTCTAGAGACAGATGGGCACTCGTCACAGGCGCATCAAGTGGCATCGGATTATGCCTAGCGCAGCGGTTGGCAGAGAGAGGTATGAACATAGTTGCGGTGGCACGCAATGAAGATCGACTTGAAGACTTCGCGTTCCACTCACCTTCCAATACGGAAGTCCTAATCGCCGATCTCTCTAAAGCCTCAGATCGCAAGGCAGTGGCTACTAGGTGCAAAGCCAAGGATAACCCGTTGGATCTGCTTATTAACAATGCTGGTATCTGGCAGTTCGCTTCTTTCGGTGAGATGACTCATAAAGATATGCGCCAGATGATGGATGTGAATATGACCGCAGTCGTAGAGCTTTCTCGTGCCGCTGTGCCAGGCATGGTGAAACGAGGGCATGGTGGCATCGTCAATATTTCGTCTATTGCGGGTTTTCTGCCGCTTCCCTACGAAGCTGTATATGGAGGCACAAAAGCGTTTGTTACTAGCTTTAGCCAAGGTCTCTACGAAGAGCTGAAAGACACAGGTGTGTTGGTATCCGCAATTGCTCCCGGCCTGGTGCGCACAGAGCTGCACGCACGCACCGGGGGGCAAGAACATGTGCAGGGCATGCCCGACCGCGCTTGGATGTCGGCAGATGCGGTTGCTGAGATTGTCTTGCGTGCCATTGATAAGCGAGATCCATTGCGTGTGCCAGGCGGAATGAACAAAACTCTGTCTGCGTTGCTAGATGTGGCACCCACGCCAATGGTGCGCTGGACTGCCGCGAAGGTTAACAGGCAACGCATAGCTGACGATTGATTACAGCGCATTCCTCACGATTAATTTATGGCTCGCGTTATCCAAAGTTCTCAGCATCAATTCTCAAAATTATTAAAAAAGCTCAAAGTTTCTCAAAGTTATTGCACATTGTGCAAGAAATGAAGCGAAGCAATAGCTAACTTAGAAGTATCGGACAGAAATCTACCGAAGGAGAACAGCTATGAGCCAGCAGATATCCAGCCATGTTATTGATTATCGCGTTAGTGGTGATGATCTTCAATTCGTTGAGGTTCAGCTTGATCCGGGCGAGACGGTCATCGGCGAGGCTGGGGCGATGATGTTCTTGGAAGATGATTTGATCTTTGAAACCAAGATGGGTGACGGTTCTGAGCCAGAGCAAAGCACTTGGGGCAAACTCAAGTCGGCCGGCAAGCGAATGTTGGCGCAAGAGTCGATATTTCTGACTCACTTCACCAACCACGGTGGCGGTAAGCGCATAGCAGCATTCGCTGCTGAATTTCCCGGCAAGATCATCCCGATGAATCTCTCCGACCATAACAACCGCATCATCTGTCAAAAAGATGCGTTTTTGTGTGCAGCTTTTGGCACAAAGCTCAACATCACTTTCAATAAGAAGCTGGGTGCGGGGTTCTTTGGAGGCGAAGGTTTTATCCTGCAATCGTTGGAAGGCGATGGTATGGTTTTCTTGTCGGCGGGCGGCACCATCGTAGAAAAAGAGTTGAAGGGCGATACCTTGCGAGTGGATACAGGCTGCATCGTGGCATTTGAAGAGCAGATTACCTACGATATTCAGCGGGCAGGGAATTTGAAATCCATGGTGCTAGGCGGAGAGGGACTCTTCTTGGCAACTTTGCAAGGACACGGCAAAGTATGGCTACAGTCGCTGCCGTTCTCACGACTTGCCGACAGAATAATTGCTTCCGCCCCCTCAGTTGGTGGCCAAGGCAAAGGAGAAGGATCCCTACTAAGCAGCCTAGGACGATAGTTACTTAGCGATCAAACAACCGTAACGTTTTTCATGTGCCAGCCCGTAGCACCATCGGGAGCGGGTGTCTGACGATCGCTGGTTTGCGTATAGCCAGTGCCATCAGTGGCGCGTACTTGAATTTGATATTCGCCGGGAGAAGCTTCCCAGTAGTACACCCATTGACGCCACGAGTTGGTTGAAAGCTCAGCACTGAGCTCGGCTTCAACCCACTGGTTGTCATCTATCTGCACTTCCACTTTTTGGATTGACTTGGTGGGTGCCCAGGCGACACCAGCTATAGGCACGATGCCTGCCGGCACTTCTCCGTCGCTAGGTACATCTATCCGAGACTGCGTTTTGATGGGGCCTTCTTTCGCCCAACCCCTAGGCACCCAGTAGCTGTCGAACCCTTCCCATGTGGTGAGATTGATCTCACTCAGCCACTTGGTGGCCGAAACATAGCCATACAGCCCTGCAATCACTAGACGAGCGGGAAAACCGTGCTTCACAGGCAGAGGTTCGCCGTTCATGGTCACGGCTATCATCGCCACTCTGCCGTCATAGACCATCTCGGTGGGGAAGCCACCAGCCCAGTTGTCAACGGAGCGACCTGATATCTGGTTTGCGCCAGGCTGAACGCCAGAGGCGTCAAGTACTTCACTGAGAGGCACGCCTTCCCACACAGCATTTCCTACGAGTCTGCCACCAACTCTGTTAGACACGCACGAAAGGGTCACGGGTTCTTGAATGAATGTGAAGCGTCCGTCCAGTAACTCATTGAAGGTGTAAGTCTGGGGGTTATCCACCATGCCTTGCACAGAGAGCGTCCAGTTTTCGGCTTCGATTGCAGGTTTTTGCAAGGCAGTATCAATGAGATAAAAATCTTCGTTCGGAGTAAGTAGGGGGCTCATGTTTTCTGCCACATTGTTGAGGTTCACCGGCAGAGTAGTGGTGGTTGGAGGAGAGGTAGTGGTGGCGGTTGTACCGGGTTGTGAAGTTCCAGAAGTTGCGGTGGTGGTGCTGGTATTGGTAGTAGTACTGGGAGGGGCAGTCGTGCCAAGAGTTGTAGAAGTGCTACGGGAACGAGCTTGTTCTAATGCTCCGCCTACAAGTTCGCCTTCACGAGAGGCTTCCACATTTACTCTGCGAGATAAAGCACCTCCCAAGATATTGGCAACACCTAGAGCAAGTGCCGACACCCCTGCAGTCACCAAAAATCTGCGGCGAGTGTTGCCTGTATCGCCAGCTAAGGCGTCTGTAGCAAAGCCAGCATCGGCGGCTGGCATGGCTTTCTCATCACCAGAATCACCGCTGAGAGATTTGGCATAGACAGGGAAATATTCAGTGAGAACGTAAAGTGTTGCGAAGCCAGCCAAAGCAGTCAAACCAGCTGAGACGCCAGATAGAACAGCTGAAGATCCGGGGCGGGCCGCTGCTGCGAGCCCTCCGATAATGCCAAAAACTGCAAAGGCTAAAGGTGCCAACCAGATGTGTCGCTGTCGCCAAACCTGCTTGATTTTTTGCCCGATTAGTAGCATCTGCTGTTTGAAGCCGCTGACTTCTTTTTTAGCGAGACTGTCGTCTGGTGAAGTTTGTGAGCGGCGAGAAAGCAGGCCGACCACAACTCCCGCTATAAGAGTGGTGAGGACAATCCCGACGATCAGGGCATTCTTGCGTCTTGCGGATGTTACGCTGTCATCTTCTACTTCAAAAAGCTCTTTCGTCCACTCGTCAAACCACATCGGCATCAAAGAGCTGTCGACAACTTGGTCGCCTACAGCTACTACCAGCGAGGGCACGCTCAGTGCGGCTGCTGCGAAAATCTCACTTACGGTAAGGGCGGTGCCTGCTGCAAGGAGTCCATAGATAGCATTTGACCACCAAACGGTTTTGCGGTGGGAGGTTGCGTTTGGCATATAACTATTCATTATGCTAGCCTCCTGCCAAAATATAAGCAGGAAATGGCATCTTTAGAGAAATACGGTTGGGACGAAGATTGGTCTGAGCAGGTAACACTCGCCTGCCGTCACAACTCTCAGTTGCGCCATAGCCAGCCGGGACGGGTCGGAAGGGTGGATAGGGGAGCATGTGTGGTGCATGTGGCGGATGGGCAAATCACAGCAGCATCGGATTCGCTACGCTCTCAGAGGGTTGTGGCACCCGCAACCGGCGACTGGGTGCTGGTGAATGAAGATGAAGAGTTGGGTTGGGTTGTGGATTTGGTATTGGAACGGCGAACCGCGATAGTGAGGCGCGATCCTTCGGTGGATGTGGTGGAACAGACCATAGTCGCGAATGTGGATGTGGTGGTGGTGGTGCACGGAATGGATCGCGATTTAGGTCCTGCTCAGATTGAACGCTTTTTGGTGTTGGCAGCCGACAGCGGAGCCAGGGCTGTGGTTGTGTTGCATAAAGCCGATCTATGTGATGAGCAGGGCCTTGTTGAAGCTAGTGGTGTGGCAGAGCAGTTGGCACCGGGTTTGCCTGTGATAGTGACCAGCGTGGCGGGGGAGGCGCACAGGGGACTGACAGAATTGCGCCAGCAAATCGGAAAGCAAGAGACGGGTGTGCTCATCGGAGTGTCAGGCGCAGGTAAGTCGAGCATCACGGCTGCCTTGTTGGGGGCTGGAGAGGTTTTATCAGAAATTGGGAGGTCTGATGGTGGGTCTGACGGTGGGGCTGACATCAGGATTGGATCCGTTGGCAAGCGCGGAGGTCGCCATGTTACTGTTGTGCGAGATCTTTATCAGCTACCTGAAGGGGGCGTGATAATTGACACCCCCGGGTTAAGAGCGGTTGGACTTTGGGCTGCTGACGCGGCTTTAGATGAAGTGTTCAGCGATATTGCAGGGTTAGCTGAGGGGTGTCGTTTCAGGGATTGCTCACATCGGATAGAACCTGGATGTGTTGTGGCAAAAGCGGTAGAGCAAGGTGAGCTTTCTGCTGATCGTTTGTTGCGTTATCAGCGTCTTTGGGAAGAGTTGGCACAGCAGAGCGATGATCGAGAAGAACGCGAGCGGCGGCAAAGTCGGGGGCGGCATCGGGTTGTTACGACTAAGCGGGTGCGGCGTGGGAAGAGATGATATTTTTGTTGGGAATTGCTTTGTGTTGGCTGGCTAGAAAGGCAGGGGGGGTCTTAGGAGGTTATGGCGTCAACTAGCCCCCACTCTAGGGCTGTTGGGGGAGACAGGCGGCGGTTAGTTAGAGATAGCCAAGCTGTGCGGTGGCGGCCTATGCGGTGGGGGAGGCTGACTGTGCCGCCTGCGCCGGGGACTAGGCCAAAGCGCACTTCTGGAAGCCAGAAAAAGGCATCTGGAGTTGAGGTTATATTGTTTGTGAAGGCTGGAAGTTCTATGCCAGCTCCTACGCAGGCTCCGTGTACATCTACGCGAATGTGATCGCGCAGCAGGTGCATCTCCCAAGCGGCACTTCGTAGCGACCGCACTATGTGGGCTGTGGCAGAGTCGGGAGTTGTGCCGAACTCCGTGAGGTCGCCGCCTGAGCAGAAAGCTTCGCCCGCGCCCTTGAGAACGATGTCACCTGGAACGATGCCACCTGGAACGATGTCACCTGGGTAGATGGCGCGCAAGATCTCCACTATGGTGTCGCGCATCTCTGCGTTAAAGGCGTTGCGCCTCTCAGGGCGGTTTAATGTGAGGTATAAAGTGTCGCCAGTATCTTCTACTAGCACGGCGGGTGTGTCGGCGGCAGGCGATGCTGCTTCTTGCTTTTGCGCTCTTTGGGTTTGTAGCCAACTCTGGAAAACATTTCCACCTTGCAGCATGGAATAAACCCAAGATTCAGCCATTAGTGCATCACGCACGCTCATAGTCTCACCTGCCCGCAAGAGCTGCGCGAGCGACACGGAGGCCTGAGGTGAAGCAAGCACTGTTTCTGTTATGTCTTCTAGGTCTCCAGTGGCATTGTCGGTGATGATATCGAAGCAGAAGATGTCGCCAAAACCATCGGGATCATCTACAAGATCAGCTGCTATCTTGTCAGCGTCTTCTGTCAACAAGACAGTCACAGCAGGCAAAGCTCGCAGTGAGGTAGCTAAGTCTTGTCGCTTGCTACGGTTGCCGCCTGCTAGGTCAGTTTTGTGGTTTCTCGATCCGAGTTTCTCGGGTAGTTCAACCACCAAAAGGGGTTCGTCCAACTCTTCGTGAGCATGGGGGTTTGCTAGAAAATCTTGCAGTTCTTCAAAAGAAGTGAGCAATGTGGGAGAAGTCATTACGGCGAGTTAGCCAAGATACCCACTGTTAGCCCATGATCTTCGTTCTTTAGGGTTTCTGGATCGTACTAGTTTGATATAGATTATTGAAGTTCGGATCGTAACTCTTTGCGCAAGAGTTTGCCTGTGGGGTTGTAGGGAAGTTCATTTCTAAAAAATACGAAGTCGGGCGTTTTTTGCGATCGAAGCTGTGAGCGTATATATTCAACAAGTTCGCTCTCAGTAGCTGTTGCTCCTTCTCGCAGCACCACTACGGCTGCAATTTTCTCGCCCCACTCCGTATCAGGCACGCCAACTACACCAGCATCAGACACGGCACTATGTTCAAGCAGGGCATCTTCTATTTCGCCGGGTGAGATATTTTCGCCGCCACGGATGATCACATCGTCTAGGCGCCCTTCAATGTAGAGGTAGCCGTCTAGATCAAAGTGGCCTCCATCGTTGGTGCGAAACCAGCCGTCGGATGTCAGCTGGCTCTTGCGACCTTTGTATTCGCCAGAGACTTGATCGCCTCGTAGCCAGATTTCGCCACTTGTGCCAGCAGTTACTTCTTTGCCGTGGTCGTCTCGGATGGAGACTTCCATAGTCGGCAGAGGAATGCCGGCGGAGCCGAGGCGGGCACGGATGCGTGGATTGTCGCTGGCTATCGCTTCGCGATGCTCATCAGGGCCGAGCACGGCGACTGTGGAGCTTGTCTCGGTGAGGCCGTAGGCATTGACGAAGTTGGTGTTAGGTAACAACTCTAAGATTTTCTCCACCACAGAGCGAGAAGTCTTGCCGCCGCCGTATGCGACCGAAGTGAGGCTCGGTAGCTCGTCTCGTCGTGTTTCCAATCGATCGGCGATGCGGGCGAGCATGGTTGGCACGACCATAGCGTGGGTGACATTTTCTTGAGCCACCAGATCTATCCAAGCATCGGCATCAAAGTTGGGGAGCTGCACGATACGCCGCCCGGCATAGACAGAACTGAGAAGATTAGCCATAGCTGCGATGTGATAGGGAGGCACAGAAGTGAGGACTGACTCTTCAGGGCCAGCACTCATGAACTCCACACTGCCGAGCACATAAGAAACGAGATTGCGGTGGCGTAGCACAGCTACTTTGGGGCCGCCTGTGGTGCCAGAGGTGAAAAGCAGAATGGCTATGTCTTCAGGGTCGGAAGGCCAATCATCTTCGGTGGCACTCAAAGGTTTGACCGCAAGCAGATGGTCGCAGTTGGTGCGATATTTGGGATCTATGTTCTCGTGATAATCAGCTCCGCAAAATACTATAGCCGGCGAAATTTTTGCTACGAGATTGGCGAGATCGGAAGATGAGAGACGGTAGTTGAGAGGGGCGAAAGGCTTGCCAGCCCATGCCGAGCCAAAAAGGGCAATAGGTAGAGCAGGCGATGCTACATCTAACAGGCTTATATTCTCGACTTCGGCTTGGCGCATTTGAACTGCGGCGGAAGCGGAGAGATCGTAAAGGTCTTGGTATGTAAAGTGCTTGTCGCTATTGGTTAGGGCTACCCGATCGGGGAAGCAGTTCTTCGCCATGTCTAATAAGGTGACGATGTTCATGAGATGTTGCTCAGTCCGAAGCTGGTAGGGGTTTGGCTTCTTTAACAGAAAGAGGAGTATCTCCGATGCCTAGGCTACCGTCGCCTGACTTAGTGCAGAGGACTTCCAGTGTCTCGTCTTCATTTATATAACGCTTGCCTAGCTGAGTGCCTTCACTGGCTTCGGGAGCAAGGGCGGTCTCTACTTCTTCGCCCGGGATTCCCATCGGTGCGCCACCACAAGTGATAACGGTTGCGTCAGCGGGTGCCTTTACGATGATAATTTCGGTTGAGCAAGTGCCGCTCTTTAATCTGGTACCTGGTGATAATTGCATCTGAACCTCCGTTATGTCAATTTTAGTTTGCCATTATGCCGATGAGATGTGGGCGGTTTTGGATGATAGGCCGCAAAATAAGAGTAGCGACTATGAACGAAAAAGCGATAGGTTACTTCTCTTGGGCACGATGGACGGCCACGATTGAGCTGCTTTGTCATCTTGGTGAGATGTGCGGAGAGGAGACATTTGGCACATTCAAAAGGCGGATTGGTTGCGAAGAGGTGGGGCACCCAGACGCTGGGATAGTAACAGAGCTGGAGAGATCGGGTTTGTTGGTTGAGAGAGCAGCACTGGCAGGAGTGTCGGCAGATGAGCTATGGCACAGGCGTTCGCCTATCTCTTTGGGTGGGGCTTGTCGGATGATGTTTACAGCAGACGGAGTGGTGGCTGTGAATCTGCCCCGCGAGGATGACTGGCAACTACTGCCTGCTTTCTTTGGAATGTCGGGTCGCATAATAGGACAATTTATAGCGGATACTGAACCGACATGGGAGAAGGTTGAAGAAGCAATATCTCAGCTACCAACCGTACAGGTAGTCTCAGCTGCTGGAGAGCTCGGAATGGCTATAGCTGAAGTGGGAAGCTACCAAGGTGCCAACTCTGCTACCAACTCCATTGCTTCTCTATCCCAAGACCATTTGGCTCCTTGCTCTCATTCCCACCGCCCGCTATCTGAAGCAAAAGTTGTTGACCTGTCGGCAATGTGGGCGGGGCCGCTCTGTGGCGATCTATTGGCACGAGCAGGAGCACAAGTTGTGAAAGTGGAAAGCCTTAGCCGCCCTGATGGAGCTAAGAGGGGGATGCCAGAATTCTACGAAAGGCTGAACATTCAAAAACAACATCTCAGCATCAGACTTGAAACTTCAGAGGGGTTGGGGAAATTGCAAGAGCTGTTGCAGGAAGCCCACATCGTGATCACTTCATGTCGCCCTAGGGCTTTAGAGCAGATGGGCATTGATCTGCATCGTTTGGTAAGCGAAAATGGTGTCATCTGCGCGGCAATCACAGGCTACGGTTGGGAGCAAGGCCACAGAGTTGCCTTCGGCGATGATGCCGCCGCAGCTGGTGGATTAGTTGCCTTTGGTGATGCAGATGTGGCTTCGCACGGCTCAGAGAGTGTGCACGGCTCAGAGAGTGCAAGTGTGCCAAAAGGTGAAGCAACAGATCTTCTGCCGTGCTTCGTAGGCGATGCCTTGGCCGACCCTCTCACAGGCGTTGTGGCTACTGTTGCTGTGATGAAACAGTGGTTGAGCACAAGTTCAGCATTTCTGGATCTTTCCATGGCAGGTTCGGCTACCTACTTTTGTGAGGGTGGTTCGTGAGCATTCTCATCGTCAATGCCGAACTAGCCACAAATCAGCTACGAGATGTGCTGTTAGAAGGTGGGCGGGTGGCTTGGATGTCTTCTCCTAGGGATGCCTTGTCTTCCGATTTGTCGTTTCTCCTGGATGCAGCGTCTGACCAAAGAATTTCATCTGATGCGACAGTCATTGATGCCAAAGGCGGTGCTCTACTGCCTGGGCTTCATGACCATCATATTCATTTGCTTTCTCTTGCTGAGTCACTGAGGTCTGTGCCGGTTGGTCCACAAGAGGTTGCAGATGTCGGGGAGCTGCATCTGAAACTCAGATCTGCTGGGGGTAAAGGTTGGATTCGTGCTGTGGGTTATCACGAGTCGGTTGCCGGTAATCTTACGAAAGACGAATTAGATGAAATCGTTCGTAATCGCCCTTTGCGCATCCAGCACACAAGCGGGGCTATGTGGATGCTCAACACCTTGGGAATGAAGTTGCTAAGGGTATCTGAGGTCACGCCAGGTGCTGAGGTTGATGCTTCGGGGAAGGCAACTGGTCGTCTCTTTCGTAACGATGCGATACTGCGAAGGGGGTCACTCGACAACTTGTCAGAAGCGTCGGGTTCCTCAACCGATTTACAGAGAACGAAAGAGTTAGACGAAGTTGGCAACATGCTTGCCAGTTTTGGCGTAACAGGAGTGACAGATGCTACGCCCGGCTATGGAGATGTCGAGGTTGGTTTCTTCAGAAATATGTCTAATGCGGGAGCGATCCCTCAGAGATTAACACTGATGCCATCAGTCGAAACATCATTTGAAATAACACTTGAAACATCAATCGCGAGATCAGTATCAGGCGGGAAGCCCAAACATCGTGTCTCCTTTGGGCCTCACAAAATCATTCTTTCCGATCATTTACTACCTGATTTTTCTAAACTGGCTGATGAAGTCAGAGCTGCACACAAAGCAGGTCGCTCAGTAGCGGTACATTCGGTTACTCGAGCTTCTCTGGCTCTGTTGGTTGCTGTGCTAAACGAAGTAGGCAGCTTAGATGGCGACAGGGTAGAACATGCCAGCGTTGCTCCACCCAAGCTTGTAGCAGAGCTTCGGCGACACAAACTGCGAGTAGTCGTGCAGCCAAATTTCATTGCAGAACGAGGCGACCGCTACCTGAACGAAGTGGAGAGCGAAGATCTGCCTTGGCTATATCGCTGCCAAGGATTTCTGGATGCGGGGTTGCGAGTTGCTGGAGGCACTGATGCACCTTTCGGGCGACCTAATCCGTGGCTTGCGATATGGGCCGCTGTCAAGCGAGAAACCCAGCCGGGTGGTGAAGTGATCGCTCGGCAGGAAAGAGTTACTGCCGACCAAGCTAGAGATTTATTTCTCAGTCCGCCTGATGATCCTGGCGGCAAGCCTCGTTATGTGCACGAAGGCATGGTAGCCGATCTCTGCTTGCTGCACGAGCCTTGGGAAGAGGTGGCTCGCTCAATGCCCGAAAACCCTGTGAGAGACACCTGGGTCGGTGGGCGATTTGTGGAGCTGGGGGGAATCGAACCCCCGTCCGTCAAGTGATGGATGTGTGCGATACGACCGTTCCCAGTTTCTCCATTGAGGTTAGGAGTCTGCTGGGTCAGATGGCTTGAAGCCACCTCCAGTTCTTTCTCTGGTGTCAGCGGTCTTTGCCTGCTGTCAGCGGTCTTTCCCTGCTGTCTGTCCTCATTTCTGTTGCTAGGCGATGAGGTCTTGGCCCCGCCTTCCCGCCGTAGCGGAACGCAGTGTGCTAAAACAACTGGCCCCTAAGGGTCAGGCTGCCATAGCAAGATCGGCATTACGGTTGCCGTGTATTGTGGTGCCCTGTTTTTAGAGTCTGAGCAACTCTGGTCGCGCATCACAGCTGTCAGTCTCGGCGTCGAAACCGTTCAGCCCCATGTCAAGGTTCTATATTCACTATAGACGGATGAGGCAAAATCTTGGTTGACACAAGTTCTTTAGCCGGCTGATTTTGCTTCTCTGGCAGCGTCTCGCTCATCTATTTGGCGACGTTTGTCTTGTTTTTGCTTACGGCGGGCCAGGGCAAGCGATACTTTGGCATTCTTACCAGAGAAATACATCGACAGGGGAATGAGCGTGAGTGGCTGAGTATCCAAGCTTCGCTGAAGTTTTTGGATTTCTTTGCGATGCAAAAGGAGCTTGCGTGGGCGTTCGGGCTCGTGGCTGAAAGCAGTGCCGGCTTGGGGATAGGGCGGTATGTACATACCTAGTAGCCAAGCTTCGCCTTTGGTGATGCGTGCGTAAGCTTCGGCGATCTGGGCTTTGCCGCCTCGTAGCGACTTGACTTCGCTACCAACCAGAACAATGCCAGCCTCCACGGTGTCGAGAATTTCAAAATCTCGTCTGGCACGACGATTAGTGGCGACAGGTTTTGCAGCCATCTTTTCAGGCTATGGGAAATGTCTTAGGTCGTTAGACTTGGAGTGGTGCTGAAAATCCCGTTGCCAATCTATGAGGAGATGACGGCTCATGCGGTAGCGGGGCTTCCCTACGAAGCCTGCGGCCTGTTCGCTACTGAATCGGGGGCAGATGAGATACGCCAGTTCTATCCGATGGAGAACGCCGCAGCTTCCCAGATGATTTACCAGCTTGACGGCAAAGAAAACCTAGAGGTAGAGATACGAGCCGAGGAAGCCGGCCTAGAAATCATCGGCGTTATGCATTCTCACACTCACACTCCTGCGTATCCTTCACCCACCGATGTGGCTGACGCTTCAAGATTTGATCCCTTCGCCATGATGCACTTCATCATCGTCTCTTTAGAGCATGAAGAACCTTATTTGCGTAGTTTCAAAATCAAAGATGGTGAAATCACCGAAGAGGAAGTTGAGATCACAGGTGGTGTTTAGATGACGGCATATAGTTCGGTGCTCGACCTCATCGGGAACACACCGCTGGTTGATGTGAGTCAGCTTTGCCCGAAACCAGGGGTGAAAATTTTTGCCAAGCTGGAAAGTGACAATCCTGCTGGTTCTGTGAAAGACAGGATTGCCAAGGCGATGGTTCTGGATGCCGAAGCCACAGGCAGGCTTGCGCCGGGTGCAACGATTCTGGAACCTTCATCGGGGAACACAGGGATTGCTTTGGCGATGATCGCGCAAATACGGGGATACAAACTCAAGATCGTGCTACCTGAAAATGTGTCGGTAGAGCGGCGTCAGTTGTTGGAAGTTTTTGGGGCTGAAATCATCTCGTCTCCAGGTGAGGAAGGCTCTAATGGGGCTGTTCGGCTGGCGCAGAAAATAGCTGAAGAGAATCCTGATTGGGTGTTTCTATATCAGTACGAAAATGACGCCAACCCGCGTGTCCACTTTGAGACTACAGGTCCTGAGATTTTGCGAGACTGCCCTGAGATAACGCATTTTGTGGCGGGTTTGGGCACAAGTGGCACACTTATGGGTGTCGGTACCTATCTAAAGCAACAGCGGCCAGAAGTGCGAATATACGCTGTGGAACCTCCCACTGGCGAACTGGTGCAAGGACTTCGCAGTATGGATGAAGGTTATATTCCCCCTATTTTTGAAAACTGGAACGGTATAGATCTGCTAGACGGCAAGAGTATCGTGCGGCCTCGTGATTCGCTCATCGGAGTGCGACGCTTAGCATCTGAGGTGGGGTTGTTTGTAGGTATTTCGTCTGGGGCAGCACTGGCTGGGGCTTTGAAGGTGGCAGAGAAGCTAGACGAAGGCTGTATTGTCTTCATCGTTTGCGACGGTGGCTGGAAGTATCTTTCTACTAACGCTTGGACTGCTCCCCTCGCCGAAGCAGTCGCAGACGCAGAGAAGATTATCTATTTCTGATTTAATTCGGGGAGGAATTAGCCGGTGCGGGATTCTCCTTGGGGGGATGTTGGGGGTGTTGTTTCGGAGGCTATTTGTACTATGCGACCGTCACCATCGGTGGGGTAGTCCTCAGCGGTGATTTGACCGCCCAGGCCTTCAGAGATGTACTGAGCCAGAGAAGCTTGATAGGTTATGCCCAAGCTGATGGCCTCTATGTCGCTCAGCGGGTAGCAGTCGCCACCGTTGGCTAGGAAGTTGATAGTGGCAAGCACAACTGGATCGCCCGGCACTACTGCGCCGTCCTTCACGATCTCAGTGCCATCGGCCAAAGTTGCGCTGATCAGGCGACTACCTTCATTGCCTGTGAGTGAGCAGTCTCCATCGCGGTTGATTTCGCGGGCTTCAGCTGATGGATTTATAACTATGTTCATGCCGGAAATTTGGGCGAACTGACCATTAGCAGATGGCAGTCCGTCAATTGCTTGCTCTAGCATCGCATGGAGAGTCTCGCGAGGTACTTCTAGCACAACAATAAAGTTTGAGAAGGGTGCCATGTCGAAAGTGTCGCTCATGGTGATGTCGCCTGCCGGGATGACTGAGTCGTTGCGGATGCCGCCACCGTTCTGCACAGCTACTTGTGCTACTGGTGCTCCATAGGACTCGGCCAAACGTTTGGCATTCCAAAGAGTGGCATCGGCCATGAGGTTACCGACATTGGTCTCAGTGGTGCGCACCGAGGCACGAACCCCGTTGAGGCCAACTTCGCTCTGGCCGATGACATTGCTTTCAAGTTCGCTGAGTTCTGCCTGCAGAGGCTCAACCACAGCCGATTGCACAGCTGCATCAGGCGTCTCATCTAAGGCAACAGCTACGCTTCGTCCCGCCACACCGATGACATCGCCATCGGAGTCAAACCCGACTGTTAGCTGCCCAATGCATCGGTAGCCTCCCGGAGCGGTTATCACATAAGCAGCCTTCCCGTCAGCGTTATTGCGTGACATTGGATAGTTGCCGAAAGGCTGCTCGTCTGGTAGGCAGGTGCTGTCATCGTTGCTCAGCAATTCGTCACCGCCGCCAGCGATGGCAATATCTATCCCGCTGAGTTGCTCTACGAGTTCAAGGTCTTCATTCACCGATTGCAAGTGGCTCACCAAAATTATGATGTTCACGCCATCGCTAGAAAGCCTTGCTGCTTCGGCATTCACGGCTTCAGCTACATCTGAAACAACCACATTTCGCGGGCTGGAAATATTTCGTAGCTGAGGTGTAACTGCTCCAATTACTCCCACAGAGACATCGCCGTATTCTACGACAGTGCTCTTTGCTAGCCGCCCTGCCTCAGCAGCCGCCACAAGACTGGGCTCTTCGGAATAATCAATGTTGGCAGACAAGAACGGCACTGCTGGGTCAAAACCGTTGATGAAGGTAGCTGTTACATCAGGGCCGAAGTCAAAGTCGTGATTGCCCAGTGCTAAAGCATCGTAGAGTCCGCTGAGAGCAATCGCGTCGTAATAGCGAGAGCCGTCAGCTTCGTTTCTGTTAACGCTTATATCGAATTCTTTGGAGGCTAAGAAGTTATCTCCAGAGGTAAGAGTGATCACCCCGTCGGTTGTGGTGTCAGTTTCCATGCACTCCCAAGAAGCTTCTCCAGCACTGCAAAGGCTGGTTATCGTGGCACCGGCTGAGGCCGTTTGCAGGTTTTTCAGAGCTGTCACGAAACGAGCAATACCTGGGAAGCCAGATTCTTCATCGGGGACTAGCTTGGATTCACCATCATTGTTATGGAGAATCGTGAGCGTAAAAGCTGGATCAGAGCCTGACTGCTGTGCACTCGCCGACTGAGCCACAACAGCAGTAGCTGAGAGCAGCGCGACGGCAGCAAAAAGAGATATGAAGCTCTTGCCCTTGAAGACAGAGCGGAATGTTGTTTTGTCCATGAAAGCGATAATAGCACATAACTGTGACAAGCATCTGAGGGAATTTTGGATGAATTCCTACGATGTTGCCGCCTGCCATTAAGAGGTAGTCATCTGCGATTAAAGTGTAAAGAGATGCAACCCATAGGGATTTTTGATAGCGGTGTGGGTGGACTCACGGTCGCTCGGGCTGTCATCGACCTTATGCCCGCAGAGCACATCGTATATTTTGGCGACACAGCCCGTGCCCCTTACGGTAGCAACCCGCCTGAGAAAGTCTTAGAAGATGCCAGCCGAGTGGCGAGGTATCTTGTGGAAGAGTTTGATGTGAAAATGCTTGTTATCGCCTGCAACACGACTGCGGCTGTATTGCGGAGCGTGGCAGAAGAGGGGAGCGTGGCAGAAGAGGGGAGCGTGGCAGATGGGGAAGGTTTTGCGAGCGACTTTACTGATGAGCTTGCGGTCATTGAGATTTTAACACCAGGGGTTCAAGCCTTGTTGGAGGCGTGCAACAAGACAATCAAGGTTGAGAAGACAATCAAGGTTGAGCAAGCTGGCGAGCGAGTTGTGAGGCGTGCCGGTGTGATTGCCACTGAGACGACTATTGCATCAGGTGCATATCAGCATGTTTTAAGCAAAGCTTTAGGGCGATTGACAGGGGAGGCTTTGGATCTCAGTTTTGTGGCATGTCCGGGATTTGTGGAGTTTGCAGAACGGGGCGAGGTGAATAGTGCAGAAGTGAGAACTTTGGCTGAAGAGCAGCTGGCACCGCTCAAAGAGAAGCAAGTAGAGAAGTTGCTGCTGGGCTGCTCGCACTTTCCATTTTTGGCTGAAGTAATAAAAGATGTACTGGGAGAGCAAGTTGAGTTGGTGTCCTCAGCAGAAGCGACTGCCACAACGGTGCGCGATGAACTAGAGAGGTTGGGGCTATGTGACAAAGAAAGAGACAGAGGTGAACATCTCTGGTTGGTTTCGGGCGAAGCAAGAGATTTCAAAGAAGTAGGTCAGAAATTTCTCGGCTTACCTATGAGTCATGTTGAGTCAGTTAAATCTCTAGCCCCCAACATTCATATGAAAGGCGCAGCATAAAAAAATACGCTGTTGCCCGCCGTGAAGTTAGCAAGAGCCACTCAAGAGCCAATGATAGATCCACCCTGCAACATGTTTTGTTTAGGATAGAAAAATGACTACCAGATCTGACGGCAGAACAAATGGAGAGATGCGCAAGGTTTTATTCTTGCGCGATTACACCAAGATGACGCCGGGATCAGTGCTGGCATGTTTTGGAAGCACCAGAGTTCTGTGCACCGTGTCGTTTGAAGACAGGGTGCCCCCCTGGTTGAGAGGCAGTGGTAGCGGCTGGATTACCTCGGAATACTCGATGCTGCCCGGCTCCACGCCAGGGCGAGTTTCAAGGGAAGCCGCCCAGGGCAGGCTCAAGGGACGCACTCAAGAGATACAACGACTAATCGGCCGTAGCTTGCGGGCGGTAAGCAATCTTTCGGGTATGGGCGAATGCTCGTTGTATGTGGATTGCGATGTGCTTCAGGCAGACGGAGGCACTCGCACAGCTTCTATTTCAGGGGCTTGTCTAGCTTTGCATGACGCGGGCACAAGACTTGTCAGCAGAGGCATGATGACAGCGCACCCCCTGAGAGAGCTTTGTGCGGCTGTATCGGTTGGAGTAGTAAAGGGTGAATCCGTTTTAGACTTGCCCTACGAAGAAGACTCTGCTGCCGATGTGGATATGAACTTGGTGATGTCGGAATCTGGAAAGTTCATAGAGGTGCAGGGCACAGCAGAGGGAGCGACTTTCAGCTCGCAGCAGATGCAGGAGATGTTGACTTTGGGCGAGGCGGGGATCGCTGAGATAATAAAAGCGCAGCAGACGTATCTGTCGGAAAAATTATCGCCCGGTTGGGGGTCTAGTTGGGGGTGAGGATGTTTGTTTCGGCAACGGGGAATCCCGACAAGCTGCGAGAGATCGTTGCGATTTTGGGCGATGAGATTGAGCTGTTACCTCGACCAGATGGATTAGCTGAACCCGAGGAGGACGCAACAACATTGGAAGGCAATGCACGCATCAAGGCTCTATATGTGGTCAATGCTACGGGGCTACCTGCTATTGCCGATGACACTGGCTTGGAGGTTGACGCACTAGGCGGAGAGCCGGGTGTGAGGTCGGCACGATTTGCTGGTGAGAATGCTAGCTATGCAGACAACATTGAGTTGCTTTCGGAGCGGTTAGAAGGAGTTGCCCAAGAAGCAAGGTCAGCTCGCTTCAGAACAGTTGCCCTGGCCCGCTGGCCTGACGGGGAGGAGGTTATAGCTGAAGGAGTGCTAGAGGGTAGCATCGCAGAAACCCCCAGTGGAAATAACGGCTTCGGCTATGACCCGATCTTCATACCCACAGACAGCAACGGCCGCACCTTAGCTCAAATAAGCAACTCAGAAAAAAACACCATCAGTGCCAGAGGTAAGGCTTTTCGTGAGTTGATATCTAAGTGCGCCGGGTGGGATTTGAACCCACACGGACTATGAGTCCACAGGGACCTAAACCCTGCGCGTCTGCCTAATTTCGCCACCGGCGCGCACTAAATCGCGAAAGTTAGTAAAGCTTACGCTAGCCTGCGAATGAATGAATAACCAACATGAAACTCTAACAAAAGTCGAAAACCTTCTGGGTGCTACAGCCAAAAGCGAGCTTTTCCAGCAGTTTTTAGACGAGCAACTGCTCAATGAACGCATTGTAATGCTGGATTCCGATGTGAACGCTAAGGTTGCCAGCAACATCATCAAGCAGCTCCTCTACCTAGAAGGCCAAGACAAAGAAAAAGACATCTGGCTCTATATCAACTCACCTGGTGGCTCAGTCACCGCAGGTATGGCGATCTACGACACCATGCAGTTCGTCTCGCCAGCTGTCGGCACGATATGCATGGGGCTAGGCGCATCTATGGGGCAGTTTTTGCTCTGCGCTGGTGCGCCCGGTAAGCGGTATTCTCTGCCGCACGCCCGCATCTTAATGCACCAGCCAAGTGGTGGTGTGGAAGGCCAAGCAACAGATATTGAAATTCAAGCCGAAGAGTTCGTGAAGAACAAAGAAAAACTCACTGAGCTACTTGCTCAACACACTGGGCAGAAGCCTGAGAAGATCTTGGAAGATTCCGACAGAGATCGCTGGTTCTCGGCCACCGAAGCCAGAGAATATGGCATGTTAGACAAAGTAATAGTCCGACGCGGAGAGATGCTTTAGCAGTGACAGCACCCACTGCGAGGAAGTCGTAGCACTCACTGCGAGAAAGCCAGGAGAAGGCTACTGTAGAAAGATGAACGACGAGACAAAAGCAGCTACCAAGCTCCCCTTGGAGGGTTTACGGATCATAGACGCAGCCGACGGAGTGGGGGAGTTGTGCGGACGAATGCTGGCCGACTTCGGAGCCGATGTGATTCGCTTGGAGCCTCCCGAAGGCGCAGTTTCCAGAAAGGTAGCTCCCCTCACACCTGACGGCACTTCCAGTCTCTACTTCGCCTATCGCAACTTCAACAAGCGGGGTATCTCCTTGGATCTCACAAGCGACCAAGGCAAGACTGAGCTGTTCCGACTGCTGGCAGGTGCGGACATATATCTGCACTCCAACCGCCCATTCGACACTAAAGGCACAGACTTCGCCCCAGACGCACTTTCAGAACGCTTCGCGCATCTCATTGTCGTCTCTCTCACAGCTTTCGGACAGACCGGGCCTTATGCAGATTACGAGCACACGCCAGATGTAGTCTTCGCACTTTCGGGCTGGCTCTCAAGCTCGGGGCTACCCGGCAAACCGCCGCTCTTGATGCCCGGCCCTCAGACCTACGATTTTGCCGGCATCATGGGCTGCTTCGCTACTCTCTGTGCCCTCATCCAAAGACGCACCACAGGGCGAGGGCAGCATCTGGATGTCTCTGCCATGGAATCCGTAGCCCAATGCAACACTTGGCAGATGGCCAACGCCAAAGTCACGATAGCATCTGGCATGCAGCCACCGACCTTGCGGAGCGGCACCAGCCCCGTCTATCCCCTGTTCAAAACCAAAGACGGCTATGTGCGTCCAGTCATTTTGAGCCCATATCAGTGGAGAGCACTCTGGGATTGGATGGGCAAGCCCGAAGAATTCGCAGCTGAAGAATGGGCAGAGACGCTATTTAGGATGATGAACCTGGATGTGCTCAATCCCTACTTGGAGCGATTTTTCGCCGACTTCAACATGGAAGAATGTGCTGCGGAAGGTCAGAAGCGTGGAGTCGTGGTGGTGCCGATGCTCAAGCCCAGCGATGTGCTGAAAAACGAGCACTACGAATCTCGCAAAGCATTCACCCAAGGCGAAGTAACTCCCGGCCAAGAGGCCGCGTTCGTGGAAGGCTCTATGGAGCTGGCACGCGAACGTCTGGGCTATCGTTTCGGTGCCCCCGAGGTTGGCCAGCACAACAGCGAAGTAGCAGCGGAAGATTGGCAGCCGATACCGGCCTCCGAATCTGCTGGCGAACCCACAGCCCCGCTCGCTGGTTTACGGGTGATTGATTTCGGACACGGCGGTGTGGGCGTTGAAGCCGGCAAGTTGCTGGCCCAATACGGAGCTGAGACCACAAAGATTGAAACTCGCTCCTATTTTGACTTCATACGCACGATGCTCAGCACTGAGATGAATGGCTCGTTTGCTTCGTCCAACTGCTCCAAGCACTCCTTCGGCGTGAATCTCAGAACCCCGCAGGGCTGCGAAATTGTCCATCGCCTAGCAGCTGATGCCGACATCGTGATTGAAAACAACTCCACAGGCACGATGGACAAAATGAGGATCGGCTATAGCAGCCTGAGCCAGACGAATCCTCGCATCGTCATGTCATCTAGCCAGATGATGGGGTCTCACGGCGCATTCGCCAACTGGATCGGCTACGGCCCGACCATCCAGACCGTGA
This sequence comes from uncultured Acidimicrobiales bacterium, assembly GCA_958295755.1. Taxonomy (GTDB): domain Bacteria; phylum Actinomycetota; class Acidimicrobiia; order Acidimicrobiales; family Hopanoidiivorantaceae; genus Hopanoidiivorans. Next base: position 681,799 of record OY282367.1, read on the forward strand.
GCGGTTTGACTTGGCTCTGGAATTTCGACGACGGCGATCCTCCGCCCGGATCTATCGCCATCCACCCCGACCATATAGCTGGGCGTCTTGCAGCCGTAGCCGCGCTTGTGGGCATCTGGCAGCGATACGACACCGGCGAGGGTTGCCATCTGGAACAAGCCCAGGCAGACAACATGATGAGCCTGCTGGCAGATTTCTTCATGGAAGAGAGCCTGTGGCCAGGGTCGGTGCGACCGCGCGGCAACTCTTCACCTAGATGCGCGCCTTGGGGCGTGTTCCAGTGCGCTGGCGAAGAAGAATGGTGCGCTATCTGCGTGCGCTCCGATGACGACTGGGTCGGCCTGCGAGACGCCATGGGAAATCCCGACTGGGCACACGACCCGAAATACGAAACAGTAGCTTGGCGTCTTGACCATGAAGCGGAGCTTTTTGCGAGGGTCTCTAAGTGGACGGCTAACCACACACCAAGAGAAGTCATGGAGACATGTCAAAACCACGGAGTGCCAGCAGGTGCCATGTTGAATGTGCTGATGCAGATGGAAGACCCGCACTTCCAAGCCAGAGGCTTTATGGTTGAAACGCCCCAGCAAGACTTGGGGCCAGACGGTGCCGCCATCAATATCTATCTGGAAGGCCCGGCTTTTGTCGGCAGCAACATGATCGGCCCCAATATCTTTCAGGCGCCACTTCTCGGGCAAAACACCAGAGAGCAGTGCGCTCGCATGGGCATGAGCGAAGAAGAAGTGGAAGAACTTATTGAGGCGGGCATCTTGGAGATCCCAAAGCGTGAGATGGCTTGAGGTAGCAGGTGAGAGTGGCTAGTGCTGGAGTGAAGAAGCCAACTGAAGAAGCCTAAGAATCCCAGTGAAGAAGCCTACAAATGACAGTTGCCCGCCCCATCCTCATCGCAGCCTCGGTGCTGACAGCTGATTTCAGTCGCCTTGGAGAAGAGTGTGTAGCTTTGGAGCAGGCCGGGGTGGATCGCATTCAGTGGGATGTGATGGACGGCAGATTCGTACCAAATCTCACCTTCGGCCCAGATGTGATAGCCAGTGTGAGAGACAAGGTGAGCTTGGGATTTGAAGCGCACCTGATGGTAGAGCACCCAGATGAGCTAGCACATCGCTACGCAGAGGCAGGTTGTGAGCTGTTGATAGTGCATGCTGAAGCGTGTCGGCATCTGCATCGCACCTTGGATGCCATCGGAGGTTTGGGGATAGCTGCTGGCGTGGCATTGAATCCAGCTACACCCGCAGAAACTGTAGCAAATGTGCTCGACCTCTGCGATATGGTATTGGTGATGACGGTGAATCCCGGCTTCGGCGGGCAGAAATATCTGGCAAGTATGGAGCCGAAGATATCGCAAGTAAGAGATATGGTGGCAGCTTCAAGCACAGGCATTAGAAACATTGACATAGAAGTAGACGGCGGCATCGCCCCAGAAACTGCTGCCGGCGCAGTTAAGGCTGGCGCAAATGTGTTGGTAGCTGGAAGCTCGCTATATCGCGATGGCGGCAGCTGGCAAGATATAGACAAGTTAGCTGACTCCGTAAAATCAATCCGTTCTGTCGCCGAGTCTGTGTGATTTCAGTCGCCCTCGGCTTCGCCTAAGGTTTCTGCTTTATTGCCTTCCATAGAGCTCTTGCTGATGAGTATGGAGTGATGCGACCGTCTCCGAACATCAGGTCTATGCCTGCGCCTCTGGTTTTGTGGTCATTTGAGGCACCTTTTAGGAATATGTGAGTCCATGTTTTTGAGCGCAGCATTCTTTGGGCCAGGTAGGTGCTTCTGAAGTGAGCTGAGTATCTGGAGCGAAACTGTTTTTCGTATCGGCGCAGTGCTAGATGCAGTGTTTCTGTGTCTGGTGAGGTTTCTGTGTCTGGTGAGGTTTCTGTGTCTGATGATTCTTTTTTCAACAAAGCTTTTGTAGTGCTGTCGGCAAGTAGCATTCCTGCGGTCATGCCATAGACGATACCTTCGCCACTCAAAGGGTTGATCATAGAGGCGGCGTCTCCCACTAGGGCTGTGCGCTCTGCGATAAGTTTAGGCAGGACGCCACTTGGCAGAATATGGATGCTGTGGTCGGTGGGTTCAGAACATTGCAAGCCTCTATCTGCCAGTATTTCTAGGTATTGTGCTAAAAGTTCTCTCAAATCGGGGCGTAGCTGCTGGTAGTCTTTCACAACCATTCCACAGCCCACATTGGCCGTGCCGTTGGAGAATGGGAAGCACCAGCCATAGCCCGGTAGTAGTTGTTCTTCATAGCTGATGATGATGCGATCTGTCCATTCGGTGGGAATTTTGGTATAGGCACGGATACCTATGCCTGTGCGTTTAGAAGAGCTTGGGGAGATGCCAGCTTGACGGCGCACCCTTGAACTGGCCCCATCAGCCCCAACTAGCAGTTGGCAGGTGGTGATGAAGTTTTGGTCTGTTTGCTGATTGTGCAGATGTACTTGCAGCATGTTTCCTTTGGGTTCATAGCCGACAAAGCGATGTTCTGATAGCCATAATGCGCCTATATCTATTGCTTTTTGACGGAGAAAATCGTCAAATTCCTGTCGGCGAACGGTCAATCCGTGTGAAGCATCTAAGTTAGCTTCTTCCAGACCTGTGCTGAAAGAAATTCCTCCTATTCCGTGTACCTCTGCATAGTGCACAGGGTGAACACTGGGAATCTCGGCAAAATCTATCTCTAAACTATTCAGCACCGATACCACGCCTGGCCCCAGCCCGTCTCCGCAGGCTTTGTCGCGTGGGAAATTCGACTTGTCAGCCAAACCAACTTTGAGGTGAGACGCGTTTTTCAGATATCTGATAGCAGTAGCACTGCCAGCAGGCCCGGCCCCCACAATGAGCACATCTAGCTCGGGAGGATTGTGATCTGTAGATTGATCGGTTTGATCTGCCAAGTTGTCAAAACGGCTTTGCTGAAGCTACCTAAAGCTCGAAAAGCTGGTAGCAAGCTGATATCTAGCTAGGCAGGTCTTAGTTCGTTGAGGTAGGTGGTGTTTTCCAGCAGGATTTTTCGTTGGTCAGCTTCGTTGAACTCTTTGAGCTCCACCACATAGTCCAACGGTTGAGGTAAGCCTTCTATGTGTGGCCAGTCGGAGCCGAAGATGATATGGTCTGAGCCCATTAGCTCGGTCACCTCATGCACATCGTCTTCCCAGAAGGGGTTCATCCAGACGTGTCTCTTGTATAGCTCCACAGGGTCTTCTTTGAACCACCACGGGTTTTTGTTGGCTATTTGGTCGAGTTTGCGCAACAGATTAGCGAGATAGTCTGAGCCGTTCTCCACAGAAGCCACCCGCAGATTGGGAAAACGTTCATACATACGCTCAAACGACATAGTAAGAAGCCAGTCTTGAGCGGCTCGTTCGATGTTGAAAGCCTTGATAGTGGGCGCGCCTTTTTTACGCACACCGGGACCACCGAATTCGGCACCGAAGCCATCTTCGTCGTATCCCTGTGAGGTGTAGCCGCTGTCGCCAGCGTGAACCACAACTGTGATGCCAGCTTCATTCACCCGAGACCAAAATGGGTCAAACATTTCGTCACCCGGAGAGCGCGGCCCAAAGCGAGTGATTACAGGTGCAGGGCGTAGCACAACAGTGCGAGCACCATTGTCCAATGCCCATTCCAACTCTTCGCACGCCCAATTCACATCGGCCAGAGTGATATACGGCGAGGCGTAGATGCGATTCTGGTAGGAGAAGCCCCAGTCTTCTTCCAGCCAGCGGTTGAAGCCTCTGAACATTACACCAAGAGCTTCGGTATCGTGCTTGAGAAGTTCCTCATAGAGCACACCCAGAGTGGGGAACAGCCAAACAGATGAAACGCCTTGCTGGTCTAAGCGGGCGATTCGCGCATCTCGGTCGCGGTATTCAGCAGGTATCGGTTCGCGGTCGCGGAGATACTCCATTGGTGACCTGCCTTCCGGGTTGCCTCGGAAATACTTGGAGAGTGCGCCCGCCTTGGCGACGGGGTCAAATGTGGGATTCACAACAGCGTGGCTCACCACCCCGCCGATCACATGGTAGCTACGACCGTTGATTTCGCACCACTCCACACAGCGTCGATGCCACTGTGGATCCACATGGCGAGTGAAAGCATCTAGTGCCTCGTAGTAGTGGTTGTCGCAGTCAAAGGGAAGATAGTCAAGTTCTTCCATTGTTCTCCTCCTAGTGTCAACTGTTACAAATAGCTTATCGGAATATGTTGCCCGCCGTGGAATTAGCAATACCTAAAGACACTAAACTTGATTGAGTTATACAGTTGTGTTATACAACTGTTACAGAAACAGGAGGAACCCAATGCTCACGCCTTTTGACGACTATCCAATTCACCCCTCGGCCGATCCGATAGCTCATCCAGCTTCGGGCAACCCGAACCATTATGATAGATATTTCTTCAACGGCACCGAGCGTGATGGTGAGTTTTTCATCGGTGGTGCTATGGGGCACTATCCGGTGCGTGGCGTGGTTGACGCTGCTTTCAGCGTGGTGCATGAGGGAGTTGAGCACTCGGTTTTTGCTTCGGGGCGTATGCCACTGGATCGCTCCACAGAAGTGGGACCTCTGCGGGTGGAAGTGCTGGAGCCGATGCGCACCTTACGCTATGTGGTGTCGCCTAATGATCAAGGACTGGAAGCAGATGTTACATTCAGAGCTCGCACTATTGCCGTGGAAGAGCCTCGACAGAAGCGCATTGGTGCCGATGGCGTAGAAATTATGGATCACACTCGCCTTACGCAATGGGGCACATGGGAAGGCATTATCCACATCGGCGATACCACCATTGAGGTAGATCCCAGCAGGGTTTTTGCTGTGCGAGACCGCTCTTGGGGCACTCGTCCAGTCGGCGAACCTGCTCCTACTAACCGCCCGCAACGTATGCCGCAAGTATTTTGGCTTTGGGCACCTCTGCACTTTGACGACCTTTGCACACATCTAGCCTTGCACGAGAATCCCGATGGAAGCCGCTGGCTGGAGTCAGCTTTGAGAGTGCCGCTACTGGCTTCCGATGATGCCCCTACCTACGGCACCGATCCCACCGAAGAGCTAACAGAAATCGGCTATGAGATTGAATGGATGCCGGGTCGCAGAGAGATGCAGTGGGCTGCGCTCAACTTTCTCGGACAGGACGGCTCGCCCCATCGCATAGAACTGGAGCGGTTTTACACATTTAGAATGCGAGGCATCGGCTACACGAACCCTCACTGGTCGCACGGTTCTAACCATGGTGACTTAGAGGTGGGAGGAGAATCAATCGGCGTGGACGATTTCGACTTCGCAGACCTCAGTTCAATGCACATTCAGACTCTGTGCAGAGCACGCTACGGCGATCGCGTAGGTATCGGTGTGCTGGAGCAGATGGCACTCGGTAGCCATGCTCCCACCAAACTAGATGGCATCTTGGACGGAGCCAACAACAGTACACGCCATTTCAGCAAACTGGGTTACCACCCCGATATGTAATGCCCGATATGTAGAAGCAGCACCCCCGGCAGGATTCGAACCCGCGACCTTGGGATTAGAAATCCCCTGCTCTGTCCATCTGAGCTACGGGGGCCTGTGGATTAAAGGCTAACAGCCGATAGACTAAAACAGACGCGGTGGCCGTAGCTCAGTCTGGTTAGAGCGCCGGGTTGTGGTCCCGGAGGTCGGGGGTTCGAAGCCCCTCGGTCACCCAAAAAATTCAGCATAAATTTAACTACCAAGCCCCTCTAGCTCAATTGGCAGAGCAACGGACTCTTAATCCGCAGGTTCTGGGTTCGAGTCCCAGGGGGGGTACTTTATCACGCTTGGCATACACTAGAAGTTTGTGAAAAGCACGGTAGAGAACTTAGAGGGGAACAAAGTCAAACTTTCGGTGGAGGTAGACGCTACCGAATTCGCTGACGATTTAGAGACTATGTTTAGGCAACTTGCCAAAGAGCTGAAGTTGCCTGGCTTCCGTAAGGGCAAAGCTCCCCGCAGTGTCATCGAAGCTCGCCTTGGTAAGGAATACACACGGCGTCGCACTTTGGAAGAGTCTCTGCCAAAATACTGTTCGCAGGCTATTGCCGACCATCAGGTAGAAGCCATCGCTGCGCCTGAAGTCGACATCAAATCTGAGATCGAAGATGACGCAGTGGTATTTGACATGGTTGTGGAGGTGCGCCCAGAGGTGCGCGTGGCTGGTTATGCTTCGCTGAGAGTTGAGATTCCACCTCCAACCCCCACCGAAGATGAGATAGCTGAAGAGATAAACAGATTCCGGGGACATTTTGGAACCCTTGAGCAAGTGGGGAGACCTGCCATAGAAAAAGACCGAGTCACAGTAGATCTGAGAGCCACCTACAACGGCGAGACATTTGAGCCATTTGAGGCTTCCGACTATGTGTATGAAGTCGGCTCGGGTTCGACAGGTTTTGAAGATTTCGACAAGAACCTCATCGGAAGCCAAGCAGGGCAGATATTTGACTTAAATGTTCCCCACCCGGAAGTAGATGGCGATCTCATCCGCATCAAGACTCTGGTGAAAGATGTTCAAGAAAACAAACTGCCAGCCTTCACAGACGAATTCGCTACTGAGTCCACAGAGTTTGACACGGTAGAAGAGTTGCGCGCTGATTTCACCGAGAAGCTCACCGCCAACAAGCGGGAGCAAGTGGCGCGGCTTTTCGGTCAGAAAATGGAAGATGCCTTGGTGCTACTGGTGGAAGAGACGCTCTCTGAGGCCCTTATCAGGCAAGCCACTCAAGAGGTGCTTCAAAACTTGATACTCCGTTTACAGTCCGCTGGTTTGGATTTAGAAAGGTATCTGGAAGTCACAGGTCAGACGCCAGAAGCTTTTACCGAAATGATGAGAGCTGAAGGCGAGAAGCAGGCGAAACTAGATGTGGCTTTGAGGGCTGTGGCAGCAGCCGAAGAAATCTCTGTGTCGGACGAAGAAGTATACGAAGTATTTGACAGGGCGGCGGCAATGGAGTCTCAAGGAGGTGCGGGTGAGGCTGGCGAAGCAACACCCCGAGAGCGGCCACCGGTTGAGAATTTGAAAGGCTTGAGGACGGAGATGTTGAAGCGGGAGGCGTTTATGTGGGTTTGTCGACAGGCTGAGATAGTTGACGCCGATGGCACGTCTATTGAGTATGCTGAGTTGTTTCCCAAAACAGATGACGACGATTTTGAAAATCAATAGCGAAAAACAGATAACTCATCTACCCTGTAAGAAACTCAAAGGAAATCATCAGTGTTAGAACATTCATATAACTCAAATAATTTGAGCAGCCACTCCGGGTGGGGAGACAAGGGGTGGGAAGTCAAAGGGCAGGGCTATTTGGTGCCCACTGTGGTAGAGCAGACCAGCAGGGGAGAGCGGGCGTTCGATCTCTACTCACGCCTCCTGAAGGAGAACATCATCTTCCTCGGAACGCCGATAGACGATGTGGTAGCTAATCTCGTGTGCGCCCAGCTGCTGCACTTAGAGTCTGAAAACCCAGATCGTGACATCAGCCTCTACATCAACTCGCCGGGCGGAGACATCAATTCGCTATTCGCCGTCTACGACACGATGCAGTACATCAAGCCCGATATTATGACTATTTGCTTCGGCCAAGCTGCTTCAGCAGCTGCTGTGCTACTGAGCGCAGGCGCACCCGGCAAACGTCTGGCCTTGCCACACACAAGAATTCTTATCCACCAGCCTTATGCGGGAGCGCAGGGGCAAGTCTCTGACATTGAAATCGCCAGCAAAGAGATTCAACGTCTCAAAACACAGCTGGAAGAAGTATTAGCTCACCACACGGGTCAATCACAAGAGCGCATCAAAGATGATACCGACAGAGACTTCGTTATGACAGCTGAAGAAGCCATGAAATACGGAATCATCGACGAGGTCATCTCAACTCGTTCGGATCAGCAAGAGCCACCCAAGATAGCAGTGGCCAGCTGAACCGAGAAAAGAACCACAAGAGACAAGTAGCCAGCCAAAAGTAGCAAGAAGAAAGACGCAACATGGCAAAGTTCGGCGAGAGTGTAGACCTCCTCAAGTGCTCCTTCTGCGCTAAAACCCAAAAGCAAGTTCGCAAGCTAATCGCCGGCCCAGGCGTCTACATCTGTGACGAGTGCATAGAACTCTGCAACGAGATTCTCCACGAAGACCTAGACCGACCAGAAGTCGAAAGCCCTGTCAACCTCCCCAAGCCTCGTGAAATATTTGAGTTCCTCAACGACTACATCATCAGTCAGGAACATGCTAAGCGGATCCTGTCTGTAGCTGTCTATAACCACTACAAACGTATCTCTCACGAACAGGCCAAAAAAACCAGCATCGCAGACGAGCAAGAATCTGTGGAGCTAGACACTTCCAATATTTTGCTCATAGGGCCGACCGGCTGCGGAAAAACCCTCATGGCTCAAACTCTGGCCCGAATGTTAAATATGCCATTCACCATCGTGGATGCTACGGCGCTCACAGAGGCGGGCTATGTGGGCGAAGATGTAGAAAATATCCTCCTCAGGCTTCTTCAAAGTGCCGATTACGATGTCAAGCGAGCTGAGACAGGCATTATTTATATTGACGAAATCGACAAAATTGCGCGCAAGAGCGAAAACCCCTCCATCACTCGCGATGTTTCAGGAGAAGGAGTGCAGCAAGCCTTGCTGAAGATATTCGAAGGCACCCAAGCCTCGGTGCCTCCCCACGGTGGGCGCAAGCACCCGCACCAAGAGTTCATCCAGATAGACACAACCAATATTTTGTTTATCTGCGGCGGAGCTTTCGGCGGACTAGACAAGATCATTGAGCAGCGCATCGGGCGCAAAGGGGTCGGATTCGGGGCTGAAGTCAACGCCTCCTCTCAGAAAGACTTAGCCGCCCTCTACAGCCAAGTACAACCCGAAGATCTCATCGCTTATGGTCTCATACCCGAGTTCATCGGCCGACTTCCTCTGGTGGGCGCAGTAGCCGACTTAGACAAAGAGTCCCTGTTACGCATTCTCACCGAACCGCGCAACGCTCTCACCAAGCAATACTCCACATATTTTTCTATGGAGGAAGTGGATTTGGAATTCACCGATGACGCTTTAGACGCTGTGGCTGAACTTGCCATGCAGCGACGCACTGGCGCAAGAGGTCTGCGTGCCATCTTGGATGAGGTTCTGCTGGGTGTCATGTATGAACTACCCGACCGAGAAGATGTAGCCCGTTGCGTTGTTGACGAAAAGGTTGTGCGCGAAAATGTGAATCCCACGCTGGTGCCCAGAAAATCAAAGCCTGTGCGCCAGACACGGGCGGCCTCCTGAGTTGGCATCCTAAGTCGGCCTGGCATTCCGACATAAAGGCATCCCGACTTATAAGTATTCCGGCTTAGTGGCATCCCGACATAAATCTGGCAAGAGCATCGTTATGTTGGAGTGGCTCGACAGCCACATCAATCTGGAGGCCACAGCGGGCAAGATCACTGGCCTCTCTTTGGATCACATGCGCGACCTCGCCAAGCTACTGGGCGACCCTCAACGCAACTATCCCGCCATTCATATAACCGGCACCAACGGTAAAGGCTCCACCGCCTACTTACTCACCCGACTGCTCGCTGAACACGGTCTCAAGGTGGGCACCTATGCCAGCCCACATGTGAGTAGCATCCACGAGCGTATCAGTATTAACACAGAGCCCATCGGTAACGCAGAGCTGCTTGGGTTGCTGAAGACTTTGCGCCTCACCGAAGATCACTGGATGGAAGAAGGTGGCGAGCGGTTTTCTTGGTTTGAGCTGGTCACAGCAGCTGCTTTTATATGCTTCGCAGACGAAGCAGTAGATGTGGCTGTGGTGGAGGTCGGCAAACTCGGACGCTACGATGCCACCAACATCTTGGAAGCTGAACTAGCCGTGGTAACAAATGTGGCTGAAGACCACACCGACGGTAGCGAAGGCTGGCGAGAAGCTATTGCCTGGGAAAAGGCTGGCATAATCAATCTTCAGAGCACTCTTGTGCTTGGACAAGGAGCTGGTGATCCTTCCCTGAGCGAGATTTTTGCCGCAGAAAACCCGAAAGCTACATGGAGGCTAGGCGAGCACGCTCAAGTCGAGTCTAACGAGCTTGCCGTAGGGGGAAGATTGCTCGACATCTCCACGCCGAAAGCCAGATATAGCGATGTATTCTTGTCGCTCAATGGCGAGCACCAAGGTGAAAACGCAGCCTTGGCTCTGCTGGTGGCCGAGATTTTCTTTGACGCTCCTGTGGCGGAGGAAATTGTGGAGGATGCCTTCAGCGGAGCTACCTTGCCTGCCCGCTTGGAAGCAGCGGGACGAGAACCACTGGTGATATTTGACGGAGCTCATAACCCCCATGGAGTAGCCGCGGTTGCTCGCTCGGTGCGTGATGACTTCAGCGTGGCTGGTGAAGTGGTACTGGTAGTCGGCATGACCGAAGGGCACAATCATGAACGAAGCTTGGGCAAGCTCTTGGAAGTAATAGAAGAAGTAATAGAAGAACAGGAAGAACATTCAGAAACCTCAACTCAGCTGATCTGCTGCACTGCGCCTTCTCCCAGAGGCATCGCGGCTGAGGAGCTGGCAGCATTTGCTAAGCAAGTGGGCTATGAGCCAGTGGTAATATCAGACGCCGGCGAAGCCCTGCGCCATGGCGTGAATTTGGCAGGTAGTGAAGGTCTGGTTTTCGTAACAGGCTCTTTGTATGTGGCAGGTGCAGCTCGCCAAGAATATAAGAAGATGGTTGCCCGGTAAATATCTGCCCTCCCCGAACTGCCACACGATAAAAACTAAACCAAAGGAGATATCTCATGCCAGAAACACTGACAGCAACACCATCTGAAACAACACTCTCAGAAACGCTCATAATCTGCAAGCCTGATGCCCAAGAGCGAAGGCTCATAGGCGAAATCCTTGGCCGCATAGAACGCAAAGGTCTAAAGATCGTAGAAATGAAGATGCTCACGATCAGCCGCGATTTAGCCCAGCAGCACTACAGCGAGCACGCAGATAAACCCTTTTTCGGTGAACTAGTCGATTTCATCTGTCGTTCACCCTCAGTCGTAGCCATTGTGGGTGCCGCAAGCACCGATGCCGTCTCAATCATGCGCACTCTTATCGGCCCCACCGACCCCGCCACAGCCCCTCCCGGCACAATCCGTGGCGACTACGGCACAGTAGTAACAGAAAATCTAGTCCACGCCTCAGACAGCCCCGAATCAGCAAGCAGAGAAATTGCGCTCTTCTTCCCCGAACGCTAAACATTTCCAGATCCAACAAAATTTTAGAGAAAATTTAAACAAGAAACTACACATAGCCGCGCCATTTTGTGTAAGATAGGTATTGTGCGGCTTCACCGTGACATAGCTGTCGACTTAGGTACTGCCAATACGGTCATATTTGAACCGGGCAAGGGCATAGTTCTGGATGAACCCAGTATTGTGACAGTCGCCGAAGATACTGGCGATGTCATATCGGTCGGCAAAGAGGCTAGACAGCAATCAGGCAGAGTTCCAGGGCATCTGACAGTCCGCCCGTTGCGCGACGGTGTCATTGCCGACTTTGAAATTTGTGCCAGAATGTTGCGGGAGTTCATTCTTATGATGGACATCGGGCGTATGGCTCGGCCTCGCATGGCTATTTGCGTGCCCACCGGGGTAACTCCTGTGGAGAAGAGAGCAGTAGTCAAAGTTGCCGAGAATGCCGGAGCACGCAAGCATGTCTATGTGATTGAAGAGCCAGTAGCGGCGGCGATCGGTGCAGGGTTGCAGATTCACAAGCCGATGGGATCTATGATTGTCGACATTGGTGGCGGCACAACCGAAGTCGCCGTGCTTTCCACAGGCGGCATAGTGGTATCCACTTCGGCACAAGTGGCGGGCAATGCTATAGATGAAGCTATTGTCCAATACATAAAAAAAGAACATGACTTCTCATGTGCCCTGGGCTATGTGGAACGCCTCAAGAAAATCAGAGCTTCAGCGTGGCCGCTCAAGAACGAGCCCCAGGTGACCATCAAAGGTCTAAATCTCCGTACGGGTTACCCAGCCAAGCTAACTATCAACACAGTGCAGCTGCGAGAGGCTATTGAAGAACCACTCCAGCGTATCGTGGATGCAGTCAAAGATACCTTGGACGCCACACCACCCGAACTAGTAGCCGACATTATGGAAGAAGGTATTATGCTCGCAGGTGGTGGCTGTCTCTTGCACGGGCTACCAGAGCGCCTCCAACATGAGACTGGTCTTTCAGTGAGGCGTGCTGAAGATCCGTTGTATTCGGTTGTGCGGGGGTGTGGGGAATCTCTCGTCCACTATAAGAAGCTGCGGAGCGTGCTGTTCTCCGCCAACGGCGAGTAGCAACGAGCCTTTCCCGGAGCAGGCGGCCTGCTTTTCGGCGGCGGACACCTCGTCGCAGTGGTGGTCGCAATATTGGCCGTGCTACCATCGTTTTAGCTATCTTGGCCGTCATCTCAGTAGCACTCATCACTCTCAGCTTCAGAGGCGACAATCTTTTCCAGCGCACTGAAGACGGAGCCCGAAGCGCGCTTTCATCTATCGGCGATTTCGCAGGTAGCGTGTTTTCGCCTCTCACAGACGCTTGGAATTCAGCTTGGGACTATGACGACCTACAAGACGAAAACAACCAGCTGCGCCAGCAAATTGACGAGCTGCGGGCAGCAGAGTTCACCGAGCAAGCCGCAACAGCCGAACTAGCACGCCTTTCTGCCGACTTAGACCTCACGCCAGTGGGTGAGATTCCAAGAGTGGCAGCCAAGGTGGTGGTGCCACTCGGCAATTTCACCGGTGACACTATCCAACTCTCCAAAGGGGAAACGTCCGGCCTGCGGGAAGGAATGCCTGTGGTGGTGAGATCGGGGTTAGTGGGGCGCGTGGTAGAGGTGCGACAAGAACGTTCCTTTGTGCGCCCCCTGACTTCGCCGGGCTTTTTGGTGGGAGTGCGCTTCTTAGACGGCGATTACATCACCCCAGCCATAGCCCAGTCCGACGAAAATCTGCTAAGAGCCGAGCTGAATGTGAGCTTCGACCCGCCAGCATTGGGGACTTTAGCCGTGACGAGCGGGTTGGAGCGTAGTGTCTATCCGCCGGATTTGTCTGTGGGTGTGGTTGAAAATGTGATAACTGATGAATCTACCCTCACGAATGTCATCTTCATTAGACCTGTAGCAAACATCGAGAATCTTTCTTTCGTCTCGGTGCTGGATTACGACACAGGACAATGAGTCAAATTTCCCTAGGGATACACCCTAGCCAGCTCCACCGCTACGGCAGGGGAGTGATCACTCGGCTAGGAATTATGGCCTTTGTGGTGGTGTTCTTTCATCTAGGGCTGTGGTTGCATCTGCCGCTCTTTGGGGTGACCGCTGAAACTCTGCTACTGGCCAGCGTACTCAGCGGAGCCTTACTGGGACCTGTGTGGGGAGCTGGGGCAGGTTTTGTTCTGGGAGGTGTGTACGACCTCTTATCGCCGACACCTCTAGGTTTGGGATGCTTAGTATTTAGCATTTCAGGCTATGGCATAGCCCGTCTCGTGAGTACCTTTGGAATGACCCGCTGGTGGCAGAGTAGCCTCTACGGACTGATCGGATTACTAGGCGGTGTGTCGCTATTCGCATCAGTTGGCGAACTCTTAGGGCAGGATTATCTAATCAACGAGCATTTTCCTAGAATTATGTGGGTGCAAGCTGTCTTTGCTGTGGTGCTTAGCCCTGGATTTTGGTGGATGATGAGCTGGGTAGCTTCTGGAAGTTTCCGAAGTGAAGACAGTCGCCTACGAAGACGATTACAACCCCTGAATCCCGGAAGATTGACATGACCGTGCGCATCGGCACGATTGCTGGAGTGATAGCACTCCTGCTAGTGGGTCTGCTGACGCGTCTGTGGTATTTGCAAGTCCTCAATACCGAAGATTTCCAGAGTCAAGCCCAGACTTATGTGCCGGCCAACACGATCAGATACGCTCCCATTCCAGCCCCCAGAGGCAGAATTTTTGATGCTCAAGAGCGCGTGCTTGTGGACAATCGCAGAGTTAATGTGGTCACGGTAGACGCCACAGCAGCCCGAGAGCAAGTGGCGGCAGACAGTAACTATCTCCTGCAATTGGCTCGCGAGATATCGCGCCATGGCCGTCCAGTCAAAGTTGCCGATTTGGAAGTCGCAGTTGCCGACCTGCGCTACGGCCCCAACGACAGAATACCCATCGCTTATGATGTGCGCGAAGAGTTCGCAATAATAGTGGGCGAGCGTGCTGAGGAATTGCCAGGTGTGCGCCTCACGGAAACTGCAGTGCGACATTATCCCTACGGCACTTTAGCAGCCCATGTGCTGGGCTATGTGGGATCTATTACTGCATCTGAAATAGCAGAACGTGAAAATCACCCCAAGCGATACCAGCCCAACGACGAGATTGGCAAAGCGGGGGTGGAACTAGCTTTTGAAGATATATTGCGGGGCACTCCGGGCTGGCGCGAGATAACAATTTCTCCCGATAACCAGATATTGGGAGAGCGGCAGATAGTGGCCCCGATAGCAGGCTTTGATGTTCATCTCACCATTGAAAGAGATGTGCAAGCCCTTGTAGAAGATCAGCTCAGACAGGGGCTAGAAAGGGCGCGCGAAACTCCGATAGATGTCGACCCTGAAGAAAGTCCAGAAGCTGAGAATCCGCTACTAGAAGTTGCCACATACCCAGCCCCTGCTGGTGCGGCCGTGCTTTTAGACCCGAGAGATGGGTCTGTGCTGGCGATGGCATCATATCCTTCATATGATCCGAGAGACTTCATCTTGGGCATAGACGAAGAAGAATTCGCCGCCCTTATAGACCCTGAAAGCTTCGCACCGTTCAACAATAGAGCAATAGCTGGCGCATACTCCATCGGCTCTGCTATGAAGCCCTTCACTGCTTACGCAGGTCTATCTACTGGTCTCATCGGGGACAGAGGCTTTGTGGATGTAGATGAGACGATAAACGACACTGGTTCGCATATTCTCCAAGACTGCGAAGGCCAGTGTGAGTTCACTAACGCCCGAGGCGAATCCTACGGTGAGATAGATTTACGGCTCTCCATCATAGTTTCAAGCGATGTCTACTATTATCAGCTGGCAGAACAGTTTGCCATCCGTCCCGGTTTTGATGAAGAGCAAGTGCAAAAAACTGCCCGAGAATTTGGCTTCGGCGCGCCCACAGGTATAGCTCTGCCGTTTGAATCATCAGGTCTCATACCCGACTCAGAAATCAAGCGCCAGCGCAACGAAGCTAACCCTGTGGCCTTCCCTGACGCCGACTGGCGTGTGGGCGACACTTTGAATATCGCCATTGGCCAGGGTGACATGGCAGCCTCTCCGCTGCAGCTGGCTAACGCACTAAGCGTGCTAGCCAACGGTGGCACTCTGCACGCTTCCAATATCGCTAAATCCGTCACAAACCCGGTAACCGGAACAACAGAAAACGATTACACCGCAAGAGTTGTGCGCAAGATCTATATACCACCACAAATAGAGGAGCCGATATTGGATGGCATGGTGGGTGCAACAGAATTCCGTTCATTCAACTATTCAGGAACAGCCACAGACGCGTTTGCAGGTTTTCCCAGCGACTGGACAGTGGCAGGTAAGACAGGCACAGTGGAGGTGCTAGACAAGAACGATAACTCTGTGTTCATGGCTTTTGGACCAACCGAAGACCCCCGTTACTCCATGGCCGTAATCATGGAAGAATCGGGATTTGGTGGGCGGGCTGCGGCACCGGTGGTCCGCAATGTGTTGGAGAGAATTGCCGAGGGGTCGGTGCCGGTGGTGGAGCCACTAGCAGATGACGGTTTTTTGGTGGCTGCAATAGACAGAGAGACTGTCAGAGAGACTGTCAGAGAGGCAGCAGTAGCACGATGACTGTACTTGAAAGCTTCCGCCAGCCCCGACTGCGCCAACCCGACACACAGCAAGGGGAGTCGTTCTGGCGGAACATGGACTATGTATTAGTGCTGACTGTCTTTTTGCTGGGCTGTTTCGGGATTGCGATGATCTATAGTTCCAGCCGAGGGTCTGATCCCGCGCAATACAGCAGGCTCAACTCCGACCGTCAAGCTATTTTCCTTTCTGTGGGTATGGTATTGATGCTGGCAGTGGCGTGGATTCGCAGCGACAGATTCCGTCAAGCCTCATGGGCGTTTTACGGCGTGGGAATTCTGATGTTGCTGCTGGTCCTCTCGCCTCTGGGAGCTTCGCGGCGAGGAGCTCGGGCCTGGTTTGAAATTTCTTCATTTCAGATTCAACCTTCAGAGTTTATGAAGGTGGTTTTCATCGTGGCCTTAGCGAATTTTCTGGGTGGGAGCAACAGCAAACTTCAGGTACCAAGGCTCCTGCTTGCTTTGGTTATGGTGCTAGTACCGATTGGACTAGTGATGCTAGAACCCGATGCGGGCACATCTGTGGTATTCGTGGTGATTTCCATGGCGATGACCGTGGTGCGAGGGATGCGTCTGCGCCATGCACTGGTGCTGCTGGTGTGTTCGGCGGTGGCAGTAGGGCTTTTGCTGAGCTCGTCAATTTTGGAGGAGTATCAGCGCGAACGTCTGGTTGTATTCATCAATCCTGACACAGAGACAGTAGATACCTACAATGTGGAGCAAGCTCAGATAGCCATCGGCAACGGCGGGCTGTTCGGACAAGGTTACGGACAAGGCTCGCAGACGCAGTCAGGGCGTGTGCCAGAACAGCACACCGACTTCATCTTCACAGCCATCGGCGAAGAGTTAGGTTTTGTTGGTGCTGCTGGCACAGTGTTCATCTATGCGCTGTTGCTTTGGCGGATATCTCGTCTCGGTCGTGCCAGCCCCACCAACTACGGAAAGCTACTGGCAACGGGAGTGATGACTATGCTGGCCTTCCAAGGATTTCAAGCGGCAGGTATGGCTTCGGGTATTATGCCTGTTACGGGCGTGCCATTCCCGCTGCTGTCCTATGGTGGCTCTTCTATGCTGGCGACCTGCCTCGCCCTAGGGCTTGTGCTGGGACTGGGACAAGGTAAAGAAGAGAACTATAACCCTGCCTTCATCCGCTGATTTTATAAAATAACCGAATTTGAGATTTATGACGATAAGCTGAAGAAGCGCACCGGAGATATCAAATGCAAAGCCCACAGCAAATTTTTGAGATTCACAGGGTTATTGCACCCACAGCACACCTCCTAGATAGTTTTATCGCAGGCTTGGCTTTCAGCCCAGCTATTCGGCGCAAATACCTTGCGCGATCCAAGTTTGACACCTATGTTTCCGGTACGCCTTTTGGAGGCAGTCAGGTGTCAGGTACAAGAAGGGAACATACCCATGGCAGATACACCCAGACGAGCAGTAGACAGCACGCATGATTCATACCAAGGAACTGAAAATCAAAATACCACAAATTCCAGCCCAGCAAACGGCGCAGAAGACACTGCAGCAGCCCTAGACACTGCACAAAGCAATGGCGACACTAGAGTTTCGCCAGGCAAACCCCGAATAGGTGATTCTCGCCCTGCCAGGGGATCTGTATCCCAAAAGTCTGCATCTCAGCAATCTGTTGGATCAGGCTCTCAGAAGTCTGGCTCTAAGGGATCTAGTTCTCAGAAGTCTGGCTCTCAGAAGTCTGGCTCTAAGGTATCTAGCTCTAAAGAATCCAGCTCTAAAGAATCTAGATCTCAGGAATCTCGCCAAGGTCAGCGCAAGCAGAAAAACCGGCGTGGGAGAGGCAAATCACCTGCACCTCAGGAGAAATCCATCCAAGAACAAGGCGACCACAGCCTGCCTCTCGGCAGATACCTTATGCTGGTGCACGCCGACAGCCACTCTACCCATGTAGCCATGCTGGAGGGGCGTTCGCTTATTGAATACTATGTGTCGCACACAGAAGACACTTCCACGCAAATCCACGGCAATATCTATCTAGGCAAGGTAGAAAATGTGCTACCGAGCATGGAGTCGGCTTTCGTAGATATCGGTTTACCTAAAAACGCCGTGCTCTATCAAGGTGATGTGGTTTACATCCCAGAGGAGTTAGAGCGAAGCTCAGACAGCTTGCCTATCAGCCAAATGCTTCAACCCAAGCAGACTATTACATGTCAAGTCACCAAGAACCCTATCGGGCACAAAGGCGCACGGCTCACACAAGAAGTTTCCCTGGCTGGGCGATATGTAGTACTCATCCCTAACCAAGGTGGTATCAGCGTTTCCAAGCAGCTCAACGACAAAGAACGCAAACGCTATATTGAGATGATTGGTCGTGTCAAGCCTGAAGAGCATGGCGTAATCGTCCGCACAGCGGCACGCAATGCGACCGTCAAAGATGTTGAAGCTGATATTCAGAGGCTGTTGGCAGAGTGGGAAGACATAGAAAAGCAGCAAAAAAAAGCCAAGGTTCCGAGCTTGATCTACGAAGAGCCCGATTTAGCTCTGCGTGTCATCCGTGAACAGTTTGGCTCCGATTTCCGCTCAGTGATCGTGAACAACAGAGAGATGTTCAAGAAAGTACGAAACTATGTGAAGAGTGTTACCCCAAAGCTGGCGGATCGGGTGCAGTTCTACGATGAAGAAGCCGACGACCTGCCGATGTTCGACCGCTACCATGTAAAATCGCAACTGAGTAAAGCTCTGGATAAAAAAGTATGGTTGCCTTCAGGTGGTTCGCTTATCATTGAGAGCACTGAAGCTCTGACCGTCATTGATGTAAATACCGGCCGTAACTTGGGGCAAACCACACTCAAAGACACCATCTTCCAGAACAACATGGAAGCAGCCGAAGAAATAGCCCGCCAGCTGCGTCTGCGAGACATAGGAGGCATAATCGTCATAGATTTCGTAGATATGGACGACCAAGATCAGCGTAAAAAACTTATGAAAGCTTTTCGCGACGCTCTAAGCCGCGACAAAACCCGTGTCTTTGTTGTAGACATCTCAGATCTGGGACTAGTCCAAATGACTCGTAAACGTATAGGCGAAGGACTGGTGGAGTCTTTCACCGAGAGATGCCAAATTTGTGAAGGTGAAGGACACACCCTCCTACCCCTACTAGAAGGGGTTTAAGTACCCGTCTCCTCTAGAATTTCATCGAGGCGCACGATCTCTTCATTGCTCACCGTGCCTACAAAGTTGCCTTGAGGGTCCACTATCGGGATCATTTCTACGCCGGCTTCTTCCATAGCCAAGACTGCATCTCTGAGAGTGGCGGTTAGTTCGGCAGTTGGATATTCGGAGGGCATGGCATCTGTTACCAAGGTGGATTCCCAGACGTCGCGGTCTAACTTTTCAGCCTGATCTAGGGTGCACATTCCTATGTATGTGCCACCATCTACTATCGGCACGTCGCGGACACGGCGACTGATCACATGAAAAAAGACGAATTCTGAGACTGCTGCATCGGGGGGAACAGTCATCACATCGGTGTTGAGTGCCGAGGAGATGGGTAGGGTCAGACGACGCTCTAGGTGGCCTAGACGTTCGCCTACTTGATATTCCGAGACTGAGCTTCGTCCGGCAGCTAGCTGGGATACGGCTGCGGCTACTAGGGCGGGCACTACGAACGGCGACCCCCTGCTTGACTCAGCTACGAAGATGACCACAGCTATGGGGGTGCGGTAACCGGCACCAAGGAAAGCAGCTAGACCGAGAGTGGGATACAAACTAGATGAGGTGGAGTTGAGTAGCTCTCCCACGAAAACACCCATTATTATGCCTAGCACAGCGAGCGGAATGAATAAGCCTCCTGTGCCTCCCCCTGCCAATGTGGCAAGGGTTGCCAAAGCGCGAAGGGCGAAAAGCAGGGCTAGAAGCCAAAGGCTGCGTTCAAGGGTTATCAATGGGACTGATTCAGATGTTTCGGGTTCGCTCTCTGCGACGAGATTTGACTCCGGTGCTGCACCTGCCGTGCCACCATCTGATTCGTGGCTCCCTGACTCACTGCCGTCTGTGGTTTCGGATGCTTCAGTAACTGTATTTTCTTCTTCCTCTTCTGAACCCAGTGCCCAATTGACTGCTTCGTGACCTGGACCCAGACTGAGGGGGCTGTCAAAAGCTTGGTTGGTGGCGAAAACCAGACCGAAAAGCAAAGCTCCACAACCTGCTATTCGCCATAGAGGTTTTGTAGTACGGTAAAGTTTCTTTGCCCTGCGCGTGAACCATGAGAAAGTCCTTCCTCCTACGCCGGCAGCTATGCCAATGACTGCGCCACCTATCAAGTCGGCGACGCGAAGAGTGTGAGATTCTGCGCCCAATTCTGGAAACACAGGATTGGTGCCGTGGATACTAGCAAAAACAATAAAACTTGTCGCAGAAGCGAAAAGTGAGGGAAGCAGAGCGCGCCGTCCGATGTCATTGAGATACGGAGATTCCAAAGCAAACATGACACCTGTGGCTGGAGCTTTAAAAATGGCAGAAACACCCGCTGCCGCCCCTGCCGTCATCAGAATTTTTGCTTCATCTCGAGTGATCCAGCGACGTGCCAATAGTGGTGGTCCATTGAGCCCGACTGAAGAGCCTACGTAGATAGAAGGGCCTTCCAATCCCATCGCGCCGCCTGAGCCCATAGTGACAATTCCTGCCATAAGTTTGGCTGGCAGCTGGCGCAGAGGCATGCGGGGAGATCGTTCGTGATAGGACTCTGTGTAGTTATCTGAGGTGCTTGTAGTAGTGCCTTTGCCTCCTATATGGCGTAAAAGAAGAGCAGAACAAACCAAGCCGACAACCGGCGCGACTGCCTGTATCCAGATGGAGGAATCGAGAAGGCTGGTTAAGAGTATCCTCTCGGTGATTTGCTCAAAGACAGCCACAATGGCACCTACAATGATTCCCAGAATCAGTGCACCCAACACAAGACGCGGTATTCGCCTGCCGGGCGAGAAGCTGAGAAGGAATTTCTTGAACTTTGGAGACATATTTTTACTAAATTGCCGCCACTGAAGACTGAGGCATCGGATTTTGGTAGAGAGTGCTGCGTTGGCGAAGCGGACGACCTAACGGCTTGGTGACTGCTAGAAAGTCCTCATAGGTGGCACTTTGGCCGTGTTCTGCCCCAGCTGCGCGTGAGATATTTTCGTTGATGAGAGTGCCGCCTAGGTCGTTGACGCCAGCTTGGAGAGCTTGAGCCGCCCCCGACATACCCAGCTTCACCCAAGACGCCTGAATGTTGGGCACGAGATCGCGATAGGCGATTCTGGCTACCGAATGCATCAGCAAGGTTTCACGAAATGTCGGCCCTCGTCGCGACTGCTTGCGGATATATATAGGCGAGGCCATATGCACAAAGGGAAGCGGCACAAACTCGGTGAAGCCGCCTGTTTCTTTTTGAAGTTCTCGTGTGCACAGCATGTGGCGTGCCCAGTGGAGAGGTTGCTCTACCGAGCCGAACATAATAGTGATATTAGAGCGCAATCCTATGGAGTGGGCAATTCTGTGAGCTTCCAGCCATTCTTCGGTAGTGATCTTGTCGGGGCAGATAATCGAGCGAATGTCGTCGTCCAGAATCTCTGCTGCTGTGCCCGGTAGCGAACGCAGACCTGCATCCATGAGGCGTCCAAGATAGTCGGCGAGTGGTTCACCCAAGCGTTTAGCACCTTCGGTCACTTCTAGGGCGGTGAAGCCGTGAATGTGGATATCTGGTGCGGCATCTGAAACCGCCCTGGTGACATCTATGTAGTAGTCGCCGTCAAAGTCGGGGTGAATGCCGCCTTGCAAGCAGACTTCGGTGGCTCCCAATGTTGCGGCTTCTGCGGTTCGTTCTGCGATGTCGTCAAGGGTGAGCAGATACGGATCGCCTCTGAGATTGAGCGAAAGTGGGCCCTTGGAGAAGCCACAGAAACGACACTTAAAGGTGCAGACATTGGTGTAGTTGATATTGCGGTTAAAGACCCAAGTAACTTCTTCACCTGCGATCTCGCGGCGTAGATCATCGGCTACCTCTGCCACTGCTCGCACTTCGTGGCCTCGAGCAGAAAACAGCGTGATTATTTCTGCTTCGCCTAGTTCTTGGCCTGAGCGCACGCCTTCTAGTACTTCAGAAACTGGGCCGCGTACTTCAGTGACTGGGCCGCGCGCGCCAAGTTTCAGCAAAAAGTCTGGAGAGCTGATTTCAGGGGCAAAAGCTTCAGGTGAAACAGCCAGTGTAGAGATAGCTGTCGGTAGCAGATCTGGGGGTGGCGTGGGTGCGCCTGAATACCAGCCACGGTCGTTTTCTCGAGCTAGATGTTCGGCATCGCTATTGTCTAAAACATTGAAGCGCACTTCAGGGTCTAGCCAGTTGCTGTTCGCAAACTCTGGGTAGACCGTCATTCGAGGGGCCAAAGTGCGACCTGCTGCCTCGGTTACTTTCAGCAGTAGCTCTAAATCTGGCCAAGGACGTTCGGGGTTTACATGGTCTTTTGTGATCGGCGACACACCGCCCCAGTCGTCTATGCCTGCCCCAATGAGCTGGCCGAAGTCTTCGGTGAGATTGGGCGGGGCTTGGAGGTGGATATCTGGCGGCAGTATTAGGCGGGCCAAGGCGATGGACTCTAAGTAGTCTTCGTGGGGGCAGGCATCGCTGGCATGCATAGCCGTGCCAGCTTTAGGGAGGAAGTTCTGCACGATCACCTCTTGGATATGACCGTAAAGCCGATGTGCGTGAGCGATGGCCTCTAGGGCTTCTATGCGATCTTGCCTAGACTCGCCTATACCCACGAGGATGCCAGTGGTAAATGCGATACGCAACTTACCGGCTTCGTGAAGAGTAGCTAGGCGGCGTTCTGGGGTTTTATCGGGAGATCCGATGTGGCAACGGAGGTTAGGGTTCAGGGTTTCCAGCATCATCCCTTGCGACGGGCAAGTCTCACGCAGGGCTGCCAACTCGTCGGGGAAGAGCGCACCAGCGTTGGCGTGTGGGAGCAAACCTGTTTCTTCTCTAACGGCGGTGGCGGCAACGCAGAGGTAATCAACGGTTGATTTATAGCCATGTGCTTTGAGCCAGTCGGCAGCATCAGGGTAGCGGAGTTCGGGGCGTTCGCCCAAAGTGAACAGAGCTTCACGGCAACCCGCTTCGGCACCTTTTGTGGCGATATTCAAGACTTCTTCCAAGGAGAGGAAGGGGGAGTTTAGGCGAGCAGGAGGTTGGGCGAAGGTGCAGTAGCCGCAACGATCGCGACAAAGCATTGTTAACGGGACAAAGACTTTAGGCGAGTAAGTTAGACGGTTGCCGAAGGCCGCGTCGCGGGTTTGAGATGCTTTGTCTAGCAGCTCCGAAGCTGGAAGGTTTAGTGTCATTTGGCTTCTATTTTGGATGCTTTGGCTTCAAGGGCAACTAAGGCGTTGGTGAAAGAGTCGGAAAAGGCTTGCAACCCTTGTTCTTCCAATAAATTTGCCACATTTAGCATGTCTATGTTGGCTTTGGGGAGGGAGTGCCAGAAATTTTTAGTTGATTCCAAGTCGGTATCTATGGTGCGGGCAAATGTGCCGTGACTGTCAAAAGCGTTGGCTGTGGATTCTGGGAGGGTGTTTACTGTGTGTGGGCCTATGAGATTGTCTGGGTAAAGGGTGTCGGGATAGGCGGGGTTTTTGGTGGATGTGGAAGCCCAGAGTGGGCGTTGAGGGCGGGCACCTAGGGCTGCTAGTCGTTCCCAGCGAGGGCCACTAAAAAGTTCTAAGAAAGTTTGGTAAGCAAGCTTGGCTTGGGCAATAGCCGCTTGGCCTTGAGCTATGTTGGCATAGCCGTCTTGTCTTTCGGTGTCTTGGCTCTCAGCAGTGCTGTCTAGGGCATCTAGTCGGCTGTCAACTTCGGTGTCTACTCTGCTCACAAAAAATGATGCCACGCCAGTAATACGGGCGATTGTGCTGGGCGACTTGCTAGCTAGGTCTTCTAGTGCGTCTATGTACGCAACGGCTACTTGCCGGTAGCGTTCTAATGAAAATATGAGAGTGATGTTGAGGTTGATGCCATCTGAGATGAGCGGCCCCATAGCTTTTACGCCTTCTATTGTGCCTGGCACTTTGATGTAGATGTTCTCAGCAGCAAAGCGCGAGCGCAGTTCTTTAGCCGCAGCAACTGTTGCCTCAGCATCACGTGCCAGATGCGGCGACACTTCCACCGACACGAAGCCGTCTTCACCGTTGCTTTGGGCATACACGCTGGAGAGCTGCTCGGCGGCTTCTGTCACATCGTCTGTCACCAGCTGCCAGTAGATGTTTTCTATGGAGATGCCTTCTGACCGCAGTTTGGCTAGGTCGGCGTCGTAGGCATCTTCTGAAGAGAGACACTTCTCAAATATCGTAGGGTTGGAGGTGATTCCTCTACAGCCTCGATCTATCCAGGCTTTCAAGCTACCTTCTGCTAGCCAGCTACGAGAGAGATGGTCTATCCAGATGCTCTGTCCAAAGTCGGTATGCAGAGTTTGTAGGCGGTTCATCAGCAACAGTTTTCCGTTCGAGGTGCAGATTTGGTTTTGTTGGCTTTCAGAAGGGCAAGAGCCCTAGAGCGCACAGCTGACGCTGTTACTCCTAAGTTTCTCATAACTTCATCGCCCGGAGCGGACGCTCCGAAATCATCTATCCCCATAGCATCGTCTGCCCAGCGGTGCCATCCGTGCGTGCTACCTGCTTCTACCGACAAAGTGGGCACTCCTTTTGGCAATACAGAATCTCGATAGCTGTCAGGCTGCGCGGCAAAGAGATCCCAAGAGGGCATAGAGACTACCCGTGCCGCTATGCCGTCTTTAGCTAGCTTTTGGGCAGCTTCCAAGCACAGAGAGACTTCACTACCGGTGGCGATGAGTGTAATAACGGGGCTGGTGTCAGCCGCAGAAGTTTCAGAGGTTTCCAGAGAGGTCGCAGCGGTATCCAGCAGGTAAGCTCCTCGCGCCACGCTTTCAGCAGAGGTTTGCTCCAGCACGGGCACTCCTTGACGGGTCAAAATCAGAGCGGTCGGCCCGTCATTGGCTAACGCTGCTTGCCAAGCCCCAACTGTTTCTGTGGCATCAGCAGGGCGAATCACCGAAAGGCGGGGAATAGCTCGCAACGCAGTTAGATGTTCTATGGGCTGGTGGGTAGGGCCGTCTTCTCCAACAGCCACCGAGTCGTGACTCCAAGAAAATACTACCTTCGCACCGCACATGGCAGCCAAGCGTACCGATGGGCGCATATAGTCGCTAAATACCAGGAAAGTTCCCCCCACAGGCAACAGGCCGCCGTGACAAGCCATGCCGACCATCGTGGCAGCCATGGCATGTTCGCGGACGCCGAAATAGATCTGCTGGCCATCGGCGCAGTCGTGTGAGATGAGTTTGGCATCGGCGAGTTTTGTGCCTGTGTTGCCAGTGAGGTCGGCACCGCCAGCCACGATTTGGGGATTGCTGGCAGCCAAAGCTTTGAGACATTCGTTGCTGGCCACGCGTGTGGCGACCTTCTCGCCGGGAGTGAAACTAGGTTCGCTGTTAGTTTTGTCCAAAACTTTACCAGCCAGAACAGCCTTGTCTAACCCTCCTAGCCGTTGTTCCCAAGCAACACGGGCAGCGCGGCCTCGTTCAGATGCAGGCTTGTATATCTCTTGAGCAGCAGGGGGCACCCAGAAAGTCTCGTCTGTGGGAATTCCAATGGCAGCTTTAGCCGATGCTATCTCTTCGTCAAAAAGAGCGTAGCCGTGCGTTGAAGGATGGTCTGTGAGCTCAGGTGAAGGGTAGGCGATGTGAGAGCGTAGCACCAGCAACGAAGGGGCATCTTCGGCTGTCATAGCTTCTCGCAGGGCCGACTCCAAAATATCCAGGTCTTCGCCTGCTTCGCCTAGTTGCTGGGTGTGCCAACCGTATGAAGAAAAACGTTTGACGGGGTCATCTGAGAGCCACTTGTCGGTGGTGCCGTCAATAGAAACTCGATTGTCGTCATATATATAGACAAGACGGCCCAAACCAAGATGTCCTGCTAGTGAGGCAGCTTCATGGCTCACGCCTTCGGCTAGATCGCCGTCGCTGCAGATCACAAAAATATGGTGGTTGCAGAGGTCGCTCCCGAAGCGATGTCGTAGCCAACGCTCCGCGATACCCATCCCCACGCCGTTGGCAAAACCCTGCCCCAGAGGCCCCGTTGTGACTTCCACGCCTGGTAAGTGGCCTGCTTCAGGGTGGCCGGGGGTAGCACTGTTCCACTGGCGGAAGTTTTTGATGTCGTCTAAGCTCACGCCGTAGCCCGAGAGGAAAAGCATGGAATACAACAAGACAGACGCGTGCCCTGCGCTCAATATAAAGCGGTCGCGGTCTGGCCAGTCGGGGTCGGTGGGGTCATAAGTCATTATCCGATGCCATAGCACATGAGCTAGAGGAGCAAGTGCCATTGCAGTGCCTTGGTGCCCTGAGCGGGCAGCATGGGGAGCGTCCATAGCGAGACCTCGTATAGTCGCTATGGCTAGCTGATCAGGTGCTAGCTGGTCAGGTGCCAGCTGGTCAGGTGAGAGGGCAGTGTTGGTCATTGGTCAAATCAAGTCTCTCGGCCGAATAATGCCACAGACGTTGTGAAGCCGTGGAGGTAGTTCTTTTGTCCCACAGGACCGATTTCGCCAGCGCACGACATTCCAGCTAGAGGCAAGTCATTTAGCATGTCAGAAATCAGCCCGGCATCATGGTTGGGTGTGCCGAACATATGAGTGCCCCGCCCGTTGCATGTGAATAGCAAAGCACCCTGAGCGGTTTCATCAGCAAAAGAAGAGCGCAAATCAGACGTAGCAGTTTCGGCATCGCGCACATGGAACTGGATAGTGTCGCCCACTTCTACCATCCCACCCACAGCAACTGCGCCACTCTCGCGATCCAGATCTATTATTCCCCTGATGAGAAAATCGCCACCCGTATATTCAAGATGAGATTCATCCACCGCTATGCCCACATGCAGACCCTTGCGCATAAGGCGGCGTTCTTCGTCGCTGGCGGTCGCTACGAGGTCGCGCAAGCGCATGAGAGCAGGCCTGCCGCCGAGCTCAAGCAGGTGGTTGCCTTCTGCCCTGGTAACGGTATATGGACTTCCAGTAGGGTGGCAACCCTGCGAGACGATGCTGCGAACGCTAGGAATCTCAGAGACGAGCGCGCCCACAGCACCATCGCTATAAAGATCACCGTTCAGCCAAAGCTGGGCTGAGCCGGGGCGTGTAACAGCAGTCGTTAGCCCGCCGACAACGCGGATATCAGGCTGATCTTCGGCCAAGTTAAAAAGTAAATCCTCGGTTGGGAACGAGAAAGGGTCGGCCAGCAACAAAAGGGTAGTTGCGAGAGGCAAATCCCCGACACTCGGGTCACCGCCCCCACTCTCTCTAGTATTGCTGCTCTCTCTGGTATTGCTGATCTCTTGAGGATTGCCGCCTGTGAGACGAACCCCCTGAATATGGCCTTCTGATGTCCCCCAGAGGGCCATCGCTGGCTGGGACTCCACTTCTCTATTTCCGCCAATAACAGTGTCGCTAAGAGTAGCAAGCAGGCACTGCGGTTTGAGGACATCCATCGCCAACTTGGTTATTTGCTTCATAGCGTCTCTATAAGAAGCAGATGCAAACAGCATCACTAATGTGGGCGTGTCTTCCAAAGTGTCCTGTACTTGGCTAACGACCTCTGCTACTGCCTCTGGGCCGGAAGGATGCTCAGAAAGAGCTGCTGCATATTTTGCTGTCATAATCTTTCACCTTGTCTTCGCGATTTTATCGGATATTTTAAGTCGCCCAGATTTTTGCCATTCTTTTGCTTATTTGCCAAAAGGTTAATGTGGCCGAAAGTGATGCGCCTTGCTTGCTGTGTTATACCAAATCCCCGCCGTTATACCAACCCCCCCCAAGCAACTTCCAAGGAGGCTTCTAGCATTGAATGAGATGTATCGAATTGTTGTGCCTGTGGTATTGCTGGCTGTGGCTGTGGGGGCTTTTGTTGCACAAAGCCGAACCCGGCCAGATGAGACCGCCTCGGGAGCAGGAGAAGAGATATTAAATCTGCGGCCTTTGTTGGATACCGCTCGCCTCAGATTCACAGATAATGAGGGGGCGGCTCAGCCGGGTGGAGCAACACGTCCGCAAGATGGAAGTGGCAGTGGGGGAGAAGACGGCTCAGAAGGACAAGATCCCACATTTGTCGGACTGCCTGATGAGATACCTGAACTAGGCGGGTCAAGCGTAGACGAACTTGCCGACCGCCTCAACGAGATCATGGGACGGTTGCCGGCTAGTTATCGCACTTGTTTTGTGGTGCGAGAGCGGACGAACAATTCTGATAATTCTGGCCGCCAGCAACTAGGCAATATCTTCTTACATAACGCTGAACTTTCGCTGGTGCCTGCATCCAATATGAAACTGGCCACAGCAGCAGCCGCTCTCCTGCAGCTAGGTCCCGATTATCGCTTGACCACACGAGTGTTGGCTTCACGCCTCCCTGTAGGAGAAGAGCTATACGGCGATCTGTATCTCGTCGGAGGTGGCGACCCGCTGCTCTACACCTCTGAATATCTCGCAACCTTTGTGAGATTACCATCGGTATACACCCAAATTGAAGACTTAGCTAAACAAGTTTACGACAGAGGTTTACGAAGGATCAACGGCAGCATCGTGGGCGTTGCCACACGCTATGACGACAGGCGCATCGCTTCGCAGCTGATATCTGAAGAGTCGTATCAGTATGTGGGACCGCTAAGCGCACTCCTCATCAACGACGGCTATACCAACTACGCGGAGCGGCGAGATCTAGGGACTTTGCCAACTCCAGCATCCAACCCGACACTATTCACCGCAGCCGAATTCGACGATCTTCTAGAAGCCCTTGACATGGTGATCACCCAGCGGCCACGCGTGGCAGGTCGCGATGAGAACATCCGCGGCTTTATAGAGATTGCTCGCATTGAGTCGGCACCGCTTTCGGAGTTGCTGTTATCCCTCTTGACCGACAGCGATAACACGACTGCAGAGTTGTTGATCAAAGAGATTGCCAGTAACCGGGCGGTAGCAGAGCTTCTAGCGCAGCAGCCCGAAGAGCGAGTGCTGGAGTTACCAGAGGAAGAAGAGACAGGTGATAATGCTGGGGGAGATTCAGGCGATGATGTTGAGGGCAATGCTGGGGGTGAAGCTGGCGGAGCAGGCGATAATGCTGAGGCCACTGATGCTGAAGGCGGTGCGAATGCTGCTCCTGAAAATACCGGTGTAGATAAGCCAGTTAGCGTTCAGCAAAGCAGTACAGATAATGCGGCTACCTCTTTAGGAAGCATCAGACGGATACAAACAGACGGAGAGGAAACCCAGCAGCAGCCACTAATAATAGACCTCACCAGAGAAACAGAGGTAGACGAAGAAGGAAATCCTATCCAGCAGCCTGATGAGGGAGAGGGCACTGGGGGAGAAGGCACTGGCTCTGGGGAAGGCGAGGAAGAAGGCCAGGAAGAAGGCGAAGAGCGCGTTATTCCATCCACCGAAGATCCGGAGGTAACTCCTCTCACCGCAGAGCCGGGCAACACCCAAGCAGGTGTAGAGGCAGTAGCTCAGATTTTGACCGATAACGGCATCAACAGCTGGTCGGGAGTTCCACTAGACGGCTCAGGTTTAGACAACCGCAACTTGATGAGCTGCGCCGCAGCAGCCGACATTTTGGATTTCTTCGGTCCGCGGTCGGATTTTTCCAATGCCCTAGCCAAAGCAGCAGAAACAGGCACCCTGCAAGACAGATTTGCTAATACTTCTCTCGTAGGTCGCTTGAGAGGCAAGACTGGTTCGCTACCCGGGGTAACCACTCTTTCAGGCTTTATTGATGCTGATGAAAATCGCTCGCTGACTTTTTCTTTCTTCATAAACCATGGTTTCACCGCCGCCGACGATGAGCGAGCCTTGCGTACTCAGCAAGAAGCAATGCTGGAGTTAGCTGATTATCTGGATGGCTAACTTTGGGGCAAGGCTACAAGTAAGATAAATCTGATGACTACTTCACAGCAAGAGAAGGTTAAGGAGGGGACTTCACCCTTTGCTGCTATTGCCACTGCCAAGCTGGGCGAAGAGATGGCAGTTTTGCTGAAAGAATATTTGCTGCAGCAGACGGTCAAGCCGGCAAAGCAACTGCTTCGTTGGGTGCTCTTTGGGCTACTTGGTGCTCTGCTGTTGCTTGCTGGGGTAGCGATGCTTATGCTTGCTGGGTTGCGGGCATTGCAGGCTCAGACGGGATCTACCTTTACTGGCAGTCTGAGTTGGTTGCCTTATTTTATTTCCATCGGCGGTATCGGGATTTTGCTGGGTTTGTCGGTTATGGCTATGCGAAAACTACCCTCTGGAGCACCTGATCATGAAGACAAAGATGCTTCCGATACTACCAATGGCGATAAAACCGACTAACAGAGAAATCACAGTGAAATCACAGCAGTATCACAGCGAAATCACATCAGAATCACAGAAAGGTTGCAGCGATGAAGAATAACGAGACAGAGATCACTCGCGAAGATCTTGTGTCTAAGCTCACAGAACTGCGCGAATCTATGCCGTATCTGGGCGATGAGAACTCGCCAGTGTCTGAGTCATCTATGAAGGTAGCAGCAGCGGCTATCGGGCTAGCTGCGGTCTATTTTTTCGGATGGCGGCGCGGCAGACGCAATAAGACAGTCGTGGAGGTGCGGCGCATCTAAAGTAGCCAAGGCAAGGTTTTACTGCCCCCAAGAGCAGCGAACAGTGAGCGCATTAGAAGCTGGCGAGCTGGTGTTGCTCATAGATCGCAAGCAGCGTAGGTATCTCATACGGCTCTCTGAAGGTTCTGAGTTTCACACCCACAGCGGTATCGTTCCCCATGATGAGATAATCGGGCAGCAAGAAGGCACAGAGCTTCGCACAGCCGCAGGTAGCGTTTTCCAAATCTGGCGGCCTACTCTCTCTGACTACATCTTGAAGATGCGCCGGGGGGCGCAAGTCATCTACCCCAAAGACATCGGCGCGATAGTTATGTATGCCGACATCGCCCCGGGGATGAAAATCTTGGAGACAGGCATAGGCTCAGGTGCTCTCTCACTTGCTCTGCTTCGTCTGGGGGCAAACATAACCGGCTACGAAATAAGCCAGGAGTTCGCTGACCGAGCGCAGCAAAATGTCGCAGACTTTCTAGGTGCTGATGCCCTGGGCCGTTATCACATTGAAATCAGGGATTCATATGAAGGCATAGACGGCACCGACTTCGACCGTGCCATCCTAGACCTCCCCGAACCTTGGCAAGTAGTGCCTTACGCACGCCATGCTCTAGCACCGGGCGGCATAATCTTGGCATACACTCCTAGCATCACCCAAGCCAGTAAGTTCCGCGAAGCCTGCCAGCAGCATAATTTCCTAGCCGCTGAAACTATAGAAGTGCTTCATCGCAGCTGGCATATAGAAGGCCAAGCTGTCCGCCCCGACCACCGCATGGTAGCCCACACCGGCTTCCTAACCAAAGCCCGCCGCGCCTGATCTAGCTCAGTGCTACGATCAAGGGAAAAGTTGATGTTTGGGAAGGGGGCGAGTTCAGCTACTCGGCGACCTCTACGAAGATGCATTCGCCGGGGCATTCCTCGGCGGACTCCACGACGGCTTCTATCTGGTCGGCGGGCACTGCCGCAAGACCTTCAACACCGCCTGGGTCGCTGAAGACCTTGTCGCCCTCCTTGACATAGGCCAGCCCGTCATCTAGGAGGGTGAACACATCGGGGGCGATCTCTTCACAGAGACCGTCGCCCGTGCAGAGGTCTTGGTCTATCCAAACGGTTACCTTAGCCATTAGTGCTCCTTGATGGGTGGTGGTGTCTTGGCGGTGATTTTGCTATAGGTCTGGGGTGTAAGATTATGGTCTTAGATATTAAGATTATGGTCTTAGATATTCAGTATATATACAATGGCTGGTAATGCGGGATATTTTCTTGAAAATAATTTTGGCATCTTCAGCAAGCTTACATCAGAAACTCACATCAGAAGCATGACTGGTACAAATCTCTTAGCAATCTCTTGACAATCTGCGTGGCGACAGCCAAAGCCGATAAAATACCAAAATAGGTGCAAGCCCAAAATAGGTATGAAAGATATAAGCAGGGAAGGCGATGGCTGAGAAACAACCAAAGGAGCGTGAAGCTCCACCAAAAGAAGGTCAAGCAGACGGCCCAAAAGAAAGCCCAAAAGAAGGCACTGCCAGCAAGCCAGCCAAATCGCAGGCACCGACTGCCACCCCCAAAGTTGCTTCAAAAGCTACTCCTAAAGCTGCTCCGAAGTCTGCTCCAAAAGTTCATAGCGTTGAGGAGGGCGCGCCCATCCAAGAGCGTCATGAGCAGCTGCGGGCCGCACGCAAAGAGATCACTCACCTTCGCGAGCGCAATAACTCTCTCGCCGCTCAGATGGAAGACCTCAGCACTCGCAACAAGAAGCTTGATTACACTCTGCGCGAAGTGCGAGAGCAAGTGGTGTCGTTGCGAGACGATTTAGAGAAACTACGCCAGCCTCCAGCCGAATATGCCACCGTGCTGGCTGTAAACGAAGACGAGACAGTAGATGTCTACAGCCGGGGTCGCAAGATGCGAGTTACAGCCAGTCTCAAAGAAGTCGACTCTCTCGGGCGGGGGATGGAAGTGCTGTTGAACGAGTCGCTCAATATCGTGGCTACCCGCGATGTGGAAACCACAGGCACGATAGTCACCCTCCAAGAAATGCTGCCCGACGGGCGAGCCGTTGTGGAAGGGCGCGCAGATGATGTGCGAGTTGTAGAAATTTCCGAGCATCTGAGCGACAGCGCATTCCACGCTGGCGACACACTGCTGATGGATGTCTACTCAAGCTTGGTTATAGAGCGGCTACCGCGCCCCGAAGTGGAAGATTTGTTGCTTTTGGAAGTGCCCGATGTGAGCTATGAAGATGTGGGCGGCTTGGAGAAGCAGATAGAGATGATCGTGGATGCCGTTGAGCTTCCTTTCTTGCATCCTGACTTGTTTATGGAGCACAAGTTGCCTGCTTCTAAAGGCGTGCTACTCTACGGGCCGCCAGGTTGTGGCAAAACTCTCATCGCCAAGGCAGTAGCTAACTCTCTGGCTAAAAAGCTCGCAGAATCCACCGATAACACCAAAGCCAGCAGCTACTTCTTCAACATCAAAGGCCCCGAGCTACTCAACAAATATGTCGGCGAGACAGAACGCCAGATACGCCTCATCTTCCAACGAGCCCGAGAAAAATCCGAAGAGGGTTGGCCTGTGATCGTGTTCTTTGACGAGATGGAGTCGCTGTTTCGCACCAGAGGCACAGGCATTAGCTCAGATGTAGAAGCCACCATCGTGCCTCAGCTGCTAGCTGAGATAGACGGAGTAGAGACCCTGCGAAATGTCATCGTCATTGGAGCGTCCAACCGTGAAGACCTGGTCGACCCGGCTATCTTGCGCCCGGGCCGTTTTGATATCAAGATCAAGATAGATCGACCCGACCGCGAAGCCGCAGCTGCCATTTTCTCGCGCTACCTCACGCCCGACTTGCCAATAGCTGAGACAGAGATAGCAGCCCTCGGTGGCGGAGATGTGCATCGAACTGCCGAAGTGATGATATCTGAAGCCCTAAACGCTATGTATTCGGAAGAGCCTGCTACAGAGTTTTTGGAAGTTACTTATCGCAACGGCGACAAAGAGACGATGTATTTCAAAGACTTCGCCTCCGGTGCCATGATTGAAAGCATCGTGCGAAGAGCCAAGCAGTTGGCTATCAAGCGATACTTAGCAGGCGAGACAAAAGGTATCTGTAAAGCCGACCTCATTGAGGCTGTGGCACGGGAATTCACCGAGCACGAAGACTTGCCCAATACCACCAACCCCGATGACTGGGCCAAGATCTCTGGCAAGAAGGGCGAACCCATCGTCTATGTGCGCACCTTGATGAAACAGCAAGAGAGCGCATCTGGCGGCCGTTCCATAGAAGGCGTTGCTAGCAAAGCCCAATATTTCTAGATGGCACTCAAGAAAATCTGCGGGATTGAGACCGAATACGGGATCATCCACCAAGGCGTAGAAGAGTTCAACCCTGCCTACTCATCTTCGGTGCTCATATCTGCTTATCTTGCAGCACAGGAGTCCGAACATCCCCGCTGGGATTTCAACGACGAAATGCCCGGCAACGATGCCAGAGGTTTCTCCCGCACCGATGTGCTCTCTCCCGATATGCACCCCCAACTTGCCAATGCCATCTTGCTCAACGGTGCTCGTTACTATGTGGATCACGCCCACCCAGAGATATCTTCGCCTGAGTGCGGCGATGCGCTAAGTGCCGTTCTATATGACTGTGCAGCCGATGTGATCATGCAGAGATCTATGGAAAATGCCAAGGCAGTTCTCCCCGCTGGTGAAGAGATAGTCGTCTACAAAAACAACTCAGACGGCAAGGGCAACAGCTACGGCTGCCACGAAAACTATCTCATGGACCGCACGGTGCCGTTCTCGTTGGTGGCTCAGGGCATCATGGCTCACTTCATCACACGCCAAATCTATTGTGGGGCAGGCAAAGTAGGCATGGAGACAGTAGGTGAAGAGCCCACAAGAGAGGGTTTTCAGCTCACCTCGCGGGCCGACTTCATAGAAGAACAGATAGGCCTTGAGACCACCATCAAACGCCCCATCATCAACACTCGAGATGAGCCCCACGCCGACTACCGCCGCTTCCGCCGACTGCATGTGATCGTAGGCGATGCCAATATGTCGCAAGTAGCAACTCTACTCAAAGTTGGCACCACGGCTTTTGT
Organism: uncultured Acidimicrobiales bacterium; assembly: GCA_958295755.1. GTDB lineage: Bacteria > Actinomycetota > Acidimicrobiia > Acidimicrobiales > Hopanoidiivorantaceae > Hopanoidiivorans. The sequence goes on from OY282367.1 coordinate 716,506, forward strand.
GCTAGCCATGATTGAAGATGACTTTCTGCCTCGCGAGATAGTCTTTGCCCACCCTGTGGCAGCCCTGCGAAATATCTCTAGCGACCTCTCCCTAGCCGAACCTCAGCAGATGGCCGACGGCACCCAAGCTACCGCTTTGGATATCCAATGGGAGATGTATGAACTATCTCGCAAGTTCAGCGAGCTAGGTGGTCTGGAACAAGTTGGCGAGAAATCTGGCCAGATGGTATTAGACCGCTGGGAGCAAGTACTTACAGGCTTAGAAGCCGACCCGATGAGTCTCGCCGACCAGATCGACTGGGTTGCTAAGCATCGTCTTATCGCCGGCTATCGCGACCGCCATAGCCTCTCATGGGACGATCCTCGTCTCAAGGCATTCGACCTGCAATACCACGACCTCCGCCCCGAGAAATGCATCGCTAGCCGTGTAGGGCTAGAGCAAATAGTAGACCCCGAAGCTGTGCTGGTAGCCACAGCCACTCCGCCCAGAGATACAAGAGCATATTTCAGAGGTCGCTGTCTTGAGAAATTCGGCACGCACATCCTGGCTGCCAACTGGGATTCTGTGCTGTTTGACACAGACGGCGACTCGCGTATCACTTTAATGGATCCGATGCAGGGGGAGACAGAAGAGCTTGCTAGATTATTTGATATGTGCGAAACCCCGGCGGAACTGCTGGAGCACATGGGAGGCAAACATGTCTGATACTTCCAGAAAGCAAATCAATCCACAAACAACACAGCCCGAGCAACAAGAAGATGCCGTAGCAGCTTCTTCAACGATGCACGACGAGTTAGAGCACATCTTGGATGAGATAGATGAGGTGTTGGAAGAAAACGCCGAAGAGTTCGTCAAATCTTATGTGCAAAAAGGTGGCGAATAGCTAGCTGTGCTAGCCGAGCATTAGCAAAACCTTTACCTCAGATAAGCTGAAAGAGTGCATCTGCCGATTTATGCGCCAGGCGAAGACCCAGGCCCATCATTCAAAGCCCTGCTGAAGTCCATGGGTGAATGGCCGCCATCTTTTGGTGAAAGTTCTCTGGCTGTGAATTCTTCTCTAGCCGCCAACATCCCTCACGCCACCACAGTGCTAGCTCTCAAATGCAGAGGTGGTGTGGTTATGGCAGGCGACCGCCAAGCTACGATGGGCTATCAGATCGGCTCGCGCAGCATAGAAAAAGTCTTTCCAGCCGATAGTCACGCTGGTGTTGCCATCGCCGGCGCAGCAGGCCAAGCTGTGGAGCTAGTGAGGTTTTTTCAGCTCAGCATCGCCCACTATGAGAAGCTAGAAGGCACCGCTTTGAGTTTGGACGGCAAAGCCAACATGTTAGGGCAGCTGGTGCGAAGCAACTTCGCCCAAGCCATGAGTAACGGTTTATTCGTCACACCTGTTTTCGCAGGCTATGACGAAGAGACAGGAGTAGGGCGCATCTTTGAATACGATCTCACGGGCGGACGCTACGAAGAAAACGACTTCGCCATGGCCGGCTCTGGCTCCACCCATGCCCGCACAGCCGTGAAACTGGCATACAGCGTAGACCAAAGCACCGAAGAGGCTATTCAGCTGGCTATCTCATCGCTGTTTTGGGCAGCAGATGAAGATGTAGCCACAGGCGGCCCCGACCTAGTGCGTGGAATCTATCCGACCGTAGCGACCATCGGAGCAGACGGTTACGAGCAGGTCCCCGAGAGCAAAGTAATGGAACATTTCAATGTGTTCATGGAACAGCAGGGACGCTCAGCCCTCACGCAGCAACACACCTCTGGCAAGGAGGCGACACCATGAGCATGCCGATGGCTTTCGGGTATGTGTCGCCAGAGCAAATGATGGCCGACCGTGCCGACTACGCTCGCAAAGGCATCGCCCGAGGTCGCAGTCTTGTGGCACTTAGCACCAGAGACGGTGTTTTGATGTGCGCGGAAAGCATATCCAAGACGCTACGCAAAATCTGCGAAGTTTATGACCGCATCGCCTTTACTGGCGCAGGAAAATACATAGAGTTCGAACAGCTTCGCATGGGCGGTGTGCGCCACGCCGATTTCAAAGGCTACTACTACAGCCGCCGAGATGTAGACGCTCAGAGCCTCGCCAACCTCTACGCCCAGCTACTAGGAGTTTCTTTCACTCACGAGACCAAGCCCATGGAAGTGGAAGTGTTGGTGACCGAAGTAGGTGAAACTCTAACAGAAGACAAGATGTTCCATATTCTCTACGACGGCACCATCAGCGATCGCCAGAACTTCACAGTCATCGGCGGCGAAACCGAGGCAGTGCATGCCCGCATGTCAGATACCTGGCAAGAAGATGCCCCCATGGAAGACGCTCTGCGTAGAACAGTGGCGGCTTTGGCTGGGGAAGAGCGCACGCTTACTTCGCAAGAACTAGAGGTTGGCTTCTTAGACCGATCTCTCATCGGCGGGCGCACTTTCCAACATTTTTCCAAAGAGGAAATAGACGAGATTCTCAACTCGTGATTCTCTAGTTGTGATTTGTGAAGCGACGGATTTTCGGGCTGGAAACCGAATACGGGGTTTGGGGGTCACAAGAAGGTCCTCGCCGTCTCAGCCCCGATGAGGTCGCACGCTATCTCTTCCGCAAAATAGTCGACTGGGGGCGTAGCAGCAATATCTTCTTAGAGAATGGAGCGCGCCTGTATCTGGATGTGGGGTCACATCCCGAATACGCCACACCAGAATGCCTTTCGGTGCGCGATCTGGTAGCACACGACAAAGCCGGCGAGCTACGCCTTGAAAATTTACGCCAAGGCACAGAGCAGTTGCTTCTAGAAGAAGGCGCAGGTGGCAAAGTCATCCTCTATAAAAACAACACCGACTCGGCAGGTAACAGCTACGGCTGTCACGAGAACTATCTCGCAGAGCGGCGCGATAACTTTGAGGGTTACACCCGCATTTTGATTCCCTTTCTCATTACTCGCCAGATTTTCTCAGGGGCTGGCAAGGTGCTGAAAACGCCTCGAGGTTCCCGCTATTGTCTCAGTCAGCGAGCTGAGCATATCTGGGAGAGTATCTCAAGTGCCACCACTCGCTCGCGCCCTATCATCAACACCCGCGATGAACCTCACGCCGATTCAGAGCACTACCGTCGCTTACATGTCATAGTCGGTGACTCCAATATGAGTGAATACGCTACCTTTCTCAAAGTTGCCACCTGCTCTATGGTGTTGCAGATGCTGGAAGAAAGCCGCTACCTGCGTGACATGACTTTAGACAATCCCATACGAGCCATCCGCGATATCAGCAGCGATCCGACTTGCCAGATAAAAGTACCGCTCGCCTCGGGCAAAGAGGTGTCTGCCCTGCAAATGCAGTGGGATTTCTTTGAGATGGTTACCGAATACATCACTCGCGGTAGCCCCACCGATGAAGAAAAACTAGCACTTTCAATGTGGGAGCATTGCCTCAACGGACTCAGCAATGACCCGCTCAGCTTGGCAGCAGAATGCGACTGGGTAGCTAAGTATAAGGTCATAGAGGGTTACCAGCAGCGACATCAGGTGAGCCTTGACTCAGCTGTCATCACTGAGATAGACATGAAATATCACGCTCTTGGCAAAGACGGCATCTTCAACCGACTGCAGAGCAGAGGTGTTATGAAACGGCTTTGCAATGACAATGAGATAGCCTCATCTATGAATCGACCGCCCAAGACGAGGGCGTACCCACGTAGCCGTTTCATCATGGCAGCCAAAGCGCGCAACCGAGATTACAACGTCGACTGGGTGCACCTCAAGCTCAACGATCAAGCTCAACAGACGATCTTGCTAAAAGACCCATTTGCTTGGCAAGACGATCGGGTAGATCGGTTGATAGCAATGCTCTGAGAGGAAAATGAATAAAAAAGCCAGCTCAGTAACTAGCAGTGATCGCAGGTTGGAGCGGCTGATGGAGCTTGTGGTGCTCTTGCGAAGCACCGCAGTGCCGATGACTGCCGCCCAGATTTACACACAGATGCGCCGACAGATACGCGACTGCTATCCACCTGAACATGTCAACTTTCGCCGCATTTTTGAACGCGACAAAGAGGATCTACGCAAAATGGGAGTACCTGTCAAAGTAAAGACGGTCCCAGCCACCGACCCACCCGAACAGGGCTACATAATCCGTAAGCAAGATTATTACCTCTGCGATCTCACACAGCAAGAATATGCGGCTTTGTGTGTGGCGCGGGGCATGGTTTCGCTGGAAGGTTCGGAAGGCAAGGGTGCTGTTTTGCGAAGGTTCGGTGGGGAAGGGGGTGCGGGTAGCTGGTCGGCCAGTTTGCAGTCGCCCCCCACTTTGCTTACGCTTTTTCAAGCGGTCGCGGATCGGCAACTAGTGAGGTTTGAATACGACGCAGGCGGGTGTGCTACATCGCGCAGAGTGGTAGCTGAGCGACTGGATTATGTGCGAGGCGAATGGTATTTGACAGGGTTTGACCATCTGCGAGATGCTGAGCGCACATTCAACTTGCGTTTTATCCAAGGCGAGGTGGAAGCAACCAGAGCTACTAGTGCTACCGGTGGCAGGGTTGCTGGGGTTTCCGAAGTTGGGGTTTCCGGAGCTGAGGCTAAACCCTCTGCGGCTACCGCTCTTTACATCCAGCCTTGGGAAGTTCCTAGAGAAGAGCCTGTAACGGCGAAACTGTTAGTGGAAGCTCCTATGGTCGGGTGGGCAACACGGCAGCTGGGTAAAGAAGCCATAAAACAACCCAGTGGGGCAGCGATATTTGATGTGAGAGTGGGCGACCCAGAGGAGTTTTTCAGGTTCGTGGGATTCTTCTTGGAAGATGCTGAGATTTTAGAACCAGCAAACCTGCGACAGCGTTATGTGGAGCGGCTGGGTTTTGTGGAACAGCTAGGTTTCGCAGAACAGCTGGGTTTCGGGGCACAGCTAGCTGATTCTTCTGCGGCACACAAAGCTTAGGCAGGCGCATGCAGCGATTAACCCCGGCTGAAAGAGCAGAGCGGTTGCTATCGCTCATCCCTTGGGTGCTAGAGAACGGCAACCAAACGATAGCTGAGTTGGAGGAACGTTTTGCCTACCCTGCCGATCTGTTGGTAGATGACTTGCGAAATGTGGTGCATTACCTGGCTCCCTATCCGTTCACCCCTGATGTAGGGTTCTCTGTTTTCATCGACGATGCCGATCAAGTGCTAATAGAGAACGCCGAGGTGTTTTCACGCCCGCCTATGTTTACTTTCGCTCAAGCATTTGAGCTTTTTGTTGCAGCCAGCGCGGTGCTGCAAACTCAAGCTTCGCATCAAAACCCGCTGGCGACCGCTGTTGCCAAGCTAGCCCCCGATTCCAGGGGCGACCTCACGCAGATTCTGAGAGTAGATGTGGGAGAAGAACTCGCTGTTGGTCTTTGGGAAGCTCTAAACATCGCAGTTGAAGAACAACGGCGTATTCAAATCGACTATTTCACTGCAGGACGCGGCGAGACTAACTCACGCAAAGTAGATGCCTACGGCGTGTTCGCCCGTGCCGGAAGCTGGCACTTCAGAGGTTGGTGCCACCTGGCACAAGATTTCAGAACGTTCCGCTGCGACCAGATTGAGTCGTTCCAGCTTTTGGACGAGCGATTTGACATAAGCGATATGAGTGAAGACACACTCACATATCACGCCGACCCAGACGACCCTCGTGTTGTGATAGAAGTCTCACCCTGGGCAGCTCGCCTAGCCGAAGAGTACGATGCCGATTCGGTAGAGCAGACCGAAGAAGGCAACATCCGCATGCGCCTCCCTATAGGCAGGCGGATATTTTTGGAAAGGCTCTTGTTGCAAGCAGGTTCAGATGTAAAAGTCGTATCAGTTGAGGGAAATCTGCCTAAAGATATCGCCCAGCAAGCTGCCAGCAGAGTTTTGGCACGCTATAAAGGCGCATGAGTGCTGCCTGAAAGCATTAGCTGGAATACCTAATTTGGCATTCCGAGATGGCTAGTCTGAAGTTTGACTATGAGTGACGACGAGTTGGAGTTTAAGCTTCCACCAGTTCCTTCCGAAATCTTGGATTCTGTGGATCGCCAAGCTGACGAGAAGATTGACGCTAAATCTGCCGAAGAAACTGCTGAGCCTGAAAAACCTGAAAGTTTCACCCCTTCGGCATCAGTAGACCCCGTAGCAGAACCCACTAGCTTTCAGCCCCCACCTTCTCCTGCTGCTCCTGCTCCACCTCCTCCTGTTGCGCCTCCTCATCAGGCTTCCCCACCCACCACTTTCCGTGCGCCTGCCTATTCGGACGAGAAAACCTTCTTCCCGCCTCCTCCAGCACCAGTATCTCAGCCACCATCTGCTTATTCGCCACCAGTTTCCCAGCCTGCTCCCTCGCCAACTCCCCCCCAAGCACCGCCAGCCCAGCCTGTCGCTTCTTCGCCCAGCCAAGATCTGACTATAGATCCGTTACTCCAATATCGCGAGGCACCCAGCGAGGAAGACTACTATCAGCAACCACATCCCGTATCACGTCGTCCTCCCAGACAACCAAGCACCAGAAGGTTGTCAGCTCGATTTTGGATTCAGACGATAGTAATGGTTGGCATAGTTGTCTTAGCGTTGGTGCTACTGAGAGTGTTCGCGTTTGAGACCTTCTATATCACTTCCGATTCCATGACGCCAACACTGAATTCGGGCGACCGTATCATAGTCAGCAAGCTTTCGTCAGGTAGAGCAGGCAGAGGAGACTTGGTGGTCTTCAATCGCCCTGCCACAGATCCCACCGAATCCAATGACGACCTAGTGAAGCGGGTAGTGGCTTTGGAAAGCGAGACGATTACCTTTTCGCAAGGCCGTATTTTCATCGGCGATCAGGTGCTGTTAGAGCCATATCTGCCTGAAGGAATAACAACAGAAGTAGCAACAGGCAACAGACTTTTTGATGCCTGTGTAAACCAGACTTCACCCGCTTCTTGCACGGTAGCTCCGGGCCATGTGTATGTGTTGGGCGACAGTCGAGATTTCTCATTCGACAGCCGTTTCTTCGGACCTGTTCCTAAAAGCTCTATAATCGGCAGAGCCTTCTGGAGGGTCTGGCCACTAGGCGATTTCGGTGCTCTCTAATCAAGCTTCTTAAGCAAGCTCTTTCGCCCTAACCTTTCGCCTGCTAAGAAGTCGCCCGCTAAGAAGTAAGGCAGGCGGCTATTCTCTAGTGCTTTGAGAGTGGCGAAAATTATCGGCCACTCTCAACAGGCGATCTACATGGTTGCCGTAGATGCCATCCACCCCCATCTGCAACAGTTCTTTGATGATGCGCTCGTGGTGGGCATCCCAAGCGAAAGCCAGCACATCAAAGCGGTGAGCTAAAGTCACAAGACCTACGTTCCAATCGGGGTAGGCGAAGTTAAGGGCGTCTATGTTTGCCTCTGCTAACTGAGCGCAACGGCGTTCAGGGCCATCGGTTAGGCGGGAGAAAGGAACAGAATTCACTAGTTTCACACTTTCCCACTGCTCGCGCCAGCTAGCTAGCAATTTCCAGTCGGGGTGGCATAGCCAGAGGCGGCTCAAAGCTGGGCGACCTGCCTGCTGTTCGACTTCACTAGCTACCTTCACCGCAGCAGTAGCAGCTTCTGAGATCTTGATATCTAACGAAAGCTCAAAGTCGCAGCCGAAACGGTCGTAGAGGTCGCCCAGCGACATAATGGAAGAGGGAAGACTGTGACGAGTTTTTTTAGAGATGTTTTGACGCAGGATTCCTTTTCGGTAGTAGCCGTCGTGAGCCAGTACAGGTATGCCATCTGCAGTTAGTCGGACATCGCTCTCCAACCCGCCGATGCCGGATTCAAGAGCAAAGCTAAAAGCTGCCTCGGAGTTTTCTTGAGCATGTGCCATACCACCTCTATGTGCAAAAAGAAATGGTACGTGACGGCTCTGCAATTCCATATTCCCAGATTGCCATAAATAGCAATCAGATGCGCGCCTACTCTACACTGAAAGAATGAGCTCTACGGGAATACTGGCACATACCTTCAACATTGGCACGGGCGAGCTTATGGTCATTCTGCTGGTGGGGTTGCTGGTCTTCGGCCCGAAAAAACTGCCAGAAGTGGCACGCAAGGTAGGCAAAAGCTTCCAGCTAATGCGTAAGACTGTCAACGCCTTCCGCGATGAAGTGCGAGACGCCATAGCCGTGCCAGCCGAAGAAGTTGGCCTCGATAAAGATGAAGCTACCAAAGAGGCAACCAGTGAGGATAGATCTGAAGCTAGCACAGCCCAAGATGGCACAGCGCAAGATAGCACAGCCCAAGATGGCACAGCGCAAGATAACAGAGAGCCGGCTGAGAAAGCCAAAGCCTAGATATCTTTAGAACTCACATTCAAATCTCAGACTTCTCACAAAATGTCTGCCACTGAAACCTCCGGGCGAATGCCGTTCATGCAGCATTTGGTAGAGCTGCGAAGGCGCATAATCTTCTCACTTGTCGCTATCTTCTGCGGGGCAGTAGTCTGCTGGATTTTCTATGGCTGGATAGTAGATACCCTCATAGACCCATACTGCGAAGTAGTTTCACCAAACGCCGAAGGTCTCTCAGAAACCGAGACACTGCTCGACTCCGGCGAGCCGGAACCCACCAGGGCACTCACCGAAACCGAGCTTGTGCTCGGCCCCGGCAACTGTCGCCTGCTCAGCACCGACCCCTTAGAGCCTCTCTCTGTGCGGTTCTCTGTGGCAGCTTACGGAGGCGCGGCTTTAGCGATGCCGTTCATTCTTTGGCAGATATGGCGTTTCGTGGTGCCAGCCTTGAAGAGAACCGAGCGTCGCTATGCTTTGTTTTTTGTGCTCTCAGGCGTTGTGCTGTTCATAGCCGGAGCAGCCTTAGCCTATTGGAGCATCCCCCGAGCTTTGGACTTCCTCATAGCTGTCGGCGGCAACGATTTCGTGAACATCTTCTCGCCTCGCTCCTACATCAGCTTCATCGTGAAGATGATGTTGGCTTTCGGAATCGGCTTTGAGTTCCCTGTGCTGCTTATCTTCTCTCAGATGATCGGCATAGTCCAAACTTCCACCCTCCGCCGCAATCGCCGCTACGCCATAGCCGCAATAGTAGTCATAACTGCCATCCTTACCCCCAGTGGCGACCCTATCACCTTGCTAGTGCTGTCTATTCCGCTGTATATCTTCTATGAGCTGTCTATTATTTATGGCTGGCAGCGCGGCAAACGACTAACCAAAAAAAGTCAAAAAAAATTGCCATAAATAAACCAAAAAAATCACCATAAGCCATAAGACAACATTTCGCAAAGCTAATATCTAAAAATATGTCTCAGGCCGCCGCAACCATAGAAGACGCCAAAGTCGAAATTTTCAAAGTCATAGATGCCAAAGCCAGCACCCTCTTAGATATTTCCCACAACATCTGGCAGCACCCTGAGCTTTGTTTTGAAGAGCACTTCGCCCACGATCTGCTCTGCGACACTCTAGCCGAAGAAGGCATCTCAGTAGAGCGAGGGGCTTGCGATCTCCCCACCGCGTTCATAGCCGAAGCAGGCAGCAGTGGCCCGACCATCGCCATAGTTTGCGAATACGACGCTCTGCCTGGTATCGGTCACGCCTGCGGCCATAACATCATCGCCGCAGCAGGTCTAGGGGCAGGTCTAGCCCTGGCTGGCTTAGCTGAAAAGCTTGGTGGCAGAGTTCGCATTCTAGGCACACCAGCCGAAGAAGGCGGCGGGGGTAAAGTCTTCATGATCAACAACGGCGCATTTGACGATCTTGACGCAGCCATGATGGTGCACCCTGCTAACCGCGAGCTGCTCTATATGAGCTCTTTGGCTGTCTCAACCGTCCGAGCCACATACACTGGCAAAGCTTCCCACGCCTCAGCAGCACCAGAGGCAGGGCGCAACGCTTTGGATGCTGCCGTGCAGGGATATACAGGCATAGCCGCCTTGCGCCAGCACATTAGAGACAACGAGCGAGTGCACGGCATTTTCACAGACGGCGGTGCCAAGCCAAATGTGGTGCCAGCCAGAGCCGAAACTCTTTGGTTCGTTCGCTCGCCTGATTCCACAGGTCTGAATGCTCTGGAAGAGCGAGTTACATGTTGCCTGCAAGCGGGGGCTGATAGCGCAGGTTGCGAAGTAGATTTCTCATCTGCCGACATGCCTCCTTATGACGCCATCCGAGGCAATTCTGCCCTGAGCGCGCTATACATGAGCAACGCTTCTCGCGTCGGCCGTCACCCAATTGATCCGCAACAGCAAGCCAGAGTGTCGGGTAGCACCGATATGGGTAATGTGAGCCAAGTAGTGCCAAGCATCCACCCGATGATCAAGGTGTCTCCAGAAGATGTGCCAATTCACACCCCCGAATTCGCCCAGCATACCAGTAGCTCATCTGGAGACGCCGCCGTGTTAGATGGTGCCAAAATGCTAGCAGCCACAGCTTTAGACCTCTGGTTGGACGAAGAAAACCTTGAAGCAGTGAAGGCTGCTTTCAGCACGCAGTGAGCGATCCTCTCCCTTTCAACCCCACCTTCGTGAGCGAGGAATTCACGCCCGAAGAAGAAGACATCCTAAGACGCTACTTCACCAATATCTCAGGGCCGGTATTCGCCTTGGTGAATCTGCCCGAAGTGGTGAAAGGCGCGCTCTTCGCTCGCTATTCCCGTTCGCACAAAAGCCTGCGCAGGCTTTTCTTAGATGAATTCGTAGGCGATTTAGACATCTCAGGTGATATAACCATCGATGCCACAGTTGGTTTGGAACGAGCTGAGCAGCTCTACAAAAAAGTATTCGTGGAATACGGCGACGATTCGGTCGCCCAGCTAGGTGGAGTGCACTTGGCTTGTGAGCAGGTGTCTAACTTGTTGTCAAAAGTCATAGAGTGGGGCAGGCTCATGGCGTATCTGGAGCAGTCGACCAGATATTTGGACTACGCCGAGCGCAACGCTGGTCGCTACCGCTACTACCGCCCGCCAGAGGTGATGGAATCGCCGCTAGCCACTCTTTATGTGAGTGAAATGGACAAACTCTTCGGGTCTTACGCCGCCTTGTTACCACAGATGATAGATTTCTTCCGCACTGAGTTCCCCAAAGCTGAGGGCGACTCCGATTTCGCCTACCGCCAAGCTGTGACAGCCAAAGCCTACGACACTTTGCGAGGCATGCTACCTGCGGCTACTCAGACGAATGTGGGTATCTACGGCAACGGCCAGACCTTTGAATACTTGATGTTGCGCATGCGAGCGCACCCTCTAGCCGAAGCCAGATCGTATGGCGAGGTAATGCTGGCTGAGCTTCGCAAAGTCATCCCATCGTTTTTGAAGCGAGTAGATGTAGAAGATAGGGGAGTGGCATGGACAGAATATCTAGCCGACACCCGTGAAGGTATGGAGACACTAGCTGAGCACTTCTTCGGCGAAGCCCCACCGCCGTCGCTGATTGAACCTGAACCTATAGAGGTGCAGCTCATAGATTTCGACCCCGAAGCAGAGCGTAAGTTCTTAGTGGCGGCACTGTTCTCTTACACTCACGCATCTGAAGAAGAGATAGGCCAAGAAGTAGACGCTATGGGCGCAGAAGATCGCCTAGCTGTGGCGCGCACCTACGCAGGGCTACGCCGCAACCGCAGACATCGCCCCGGCAGGGCACTAGAGCTGCCCTCATATCGCTTTGAAGTGCTGTGCGACTACGGAGCCTTTCGTGATCTCCAACGCCACCGCATGTTGACTATGGAATGGCAACGTCTGAATTGCTCTCACGGCTATGTCATGCCCGAGTATCTGGAAGCCGCAGGCCAAGCAGAAGCTTTCCATCGTGCTATGGAGCGCAGTGCCGAAGTGAGCGAATCCATCGCCCATCTATATCCTGATGCTGCTAGCTATGCCGTAGCTTTCGCCTACCGTGTGCGTTTCAATATGCAAATGAACGCTAGAGAAGCTATGCACCTTACTGAGTTGCGCAGTATGGCATCAGGGCACGCTTCGTATCGCTACGCAGCTCAAGAAATGCACCGCCAAATAGCTGAGAAGGCAGGTCATGTTGTGATTGCCGAAATGATGCAGTTCGTGGGCAAAGAACACGACAGATTCTTAGAACGCCTAGCCAGCGAAAATCAAGCCGAACGAAGGCGTAATCAGCAGTAAAGCTAGCAAAATAATAAGGCAAAAAAACTATTTGCCTATTTTCGTCAGAGATTGTAGTCTGGCTAGTGGAGTAGTGGGGGTGGCCGTCGCTGGGTAACCGGTGTGCGTGGATACGCGCTATGACGGAAAAACTACATTGCCAAAAGATACGATTTCTGCCGCGGGCTGAGCGTCGGCGGGGGAGAGGAGGCCATCGTCGCACGCCACTGTTGGCAGGGCTAGGGGTTTTGGTGGCTGTGTCTCTTTTTGTGAACGCTTCAGCTAGTGTGGCGGCTTTGGAGCATGTTGTGCAACCGGGCGATACCTTAGGTGCTTTGGCTTTGCGCTATGGGGTGACGGTTGAGGAGCTAGTTGAGATTAATCGCATAACCAACAAGGATCTCATTTTTGTGGGGGATACTTTGCAGATACCCGACGCCGTGCCGTCTACTACTGTGCCGCCTGCCGCTGTGCCTCCTACTACTGTTCCGTCTTCTACTACTGTTCCGACTACAATCGCCCCGCCACCGACTGTCCCGCCTACCGTTGCGCCAGTTCCTTCAGGTGCTACGACAACTATTCCAGCAGCCCCGCCTGTAACTGCCCCGCCTCCGCCGCCAATACCAACGACTACATCGCCAATACCGCCGAATGTGCCGTCTTCTACTACTGTCCCGCCCTCCCTGCCGCCAACTGTCCCATCCACTACCGTCGCGCCGACTGACCCGCCTGCCACTGACCCATCGACCCCGCCGGCAGATGAAGAAAACACACTTGATAGCCCCGACACCCTCCCAGAAGGTGTTACCTCTGTAGTGGAATGGGTGCCTTACACCATCCGCTCCGGCGATTGGCTGAGCTCTCTTGCTAAACGTTACGACACAACTGTGGCAGAACTTGCCAGAGTTAATGTCTTGTCTAACACCAATCTCATCTATGTGGGACAAGTCATATTAGTGCCTACTTCCGGTACCGAAAGAGAGTCGGCCAGTCCTGTAGTTGAGAGCCCCACAGGTGACAGACCCAGCGGTATGACCGTTGAGCAACGCCTTGACTATTGGGCTAATCACTACAGGGTGCCGCCCGAACTGCTCAAAGCCCTCACCTGGTGGGAGTCGGGCTGGAACAACAAAGTCATCTCCTCAGTGGGTGCCATTGGAATCGGCCAGCTTCTACCTACCACCGTAGATTTCGTGGCTGATGTGCTGATCGGCGCAGACCTCAACCCTCACATCATTGATGACAATATCCGCATGACAGCGCGTTTTGTGCGCTATCTTCTTGACGAAACAGGTAATGATCTCAGACTAACTTTAGCTTCGTATTATCAAGGTCTGTTCGCAGTGAGAAAATATGGTATATATAAAGTCTCTATTCCTTATGTAAATGGTATCTTGGCATTACAAGACCGTTTCCGCCCATAGATTACTTTGAGGTAAAAATGACCGACACAAAACCTGAAGAGCAGGATGAGTTAGATCCTGACACCACAGCCCTCGACATTCTCGACCCCAGCGCGGGGCCAAGTGTTGAAGACTTAGAAGGTCTTGAAGACCTAGATGACGAAGACCTCGAAGAGATTGACGAGGAAGACGATGAAGACGAAGAAGAGTTCTCGGATCTAAAAGAAGACGATGGCGATGATGACGACGAAGATGACGAGAGCGAAGCAACTCCAACCCCCTTAGATATCTCAGGCTTTGGCGAAGGCGACGATGAAGACGATGATGACGACGCCCTTGATGACGACGCCGATGACGCCGACGACGCCGACAAAGAGACCGAAGAAGACAGTCTGGAAGATGAGCTAGAAGAGGATTTAGCTGCCCTGCTAGACGAAAGATTGGCAGAAGAAGACAGCAAATCGCAAGAGACTTTCAACGGGCAAGGAAGCGATGCTGAAATGTCGTGCGATATGTGCTTCTTGCTGGTAACAGCAAGCCAGTTCGGTTCGCCGAAGAATCCTCGGTGTCCTTCTGACGAGTTGGAATGTCCGTTGCTAGAGAGGGTGCGGATTTAGTCAGTTGCTATCGGCTCAGTTGCTATCGATTTGTAGAGCGTCAGAGATCTAGCTGACATACCGTGACTCTCAAAGAAGTTTTTAGTCTTGCGGTCGCCCGGCAGGGCAACAGCGTCTATACCTTGGCAGCCTTTGGTTTTAGCCCATTCTGACAGGGCTGTCATTATCGCTTCGCCTGTGCCTACACCACGAGCACCCGTCAGCACATAGAGGATTTGGATCTTGGCGATTAGGTCGCCGCTCGCCAATTTTGCTTGGGTAACCAGTCCGATTCCCACTACTACTTCGTCTAAAGTCCCTAACACGCACAACATATCGTCTCGCCCTACGCACTTCGCCAGCAGGTCGGCGATTTCACCTGAGGGTCTGTCTTCCCACAGCACTTTCCCCCCTCGCCATCGTTCTATCTCGCCTTTAGCCTCGCTCAATATTGCGCTCAATATTGTGTTCGAGATGTCGCTCTCGCCAGCCAAACGGGTGGCTACTTTAATCATGTCGCTGTCTCTTCAGGCTGTTCTGTCTCTTCAGGCTGTTCTGTCTCTTCAGGCTGTTCTGTCTCTTCAGGCTGTTCTGTCTCTTCGGTTTGTTCTTCGTTCTCGGCTTCAGAGTCTTTAGTTTCGTCATTATCTCTAGCTTCATCAGCCGGGTTTTCTTCTGCCTTGCTGGTTTCTGCCTTACTGGTCTCTGCCTTGCTGTTCTCTGCCAGGAACAGCGCGGCGATATGAGGGAAGCGAGGTTTTAGCTCTGTTACGGTGTCGGTCAATTCGGACGAAACTGTAGCTGGAGGTTGGGTAGGGCGCACTAAGCGGCGGACGGGTGAGACGGCTAAGGCTTGCAGAGTTTTGTTCCAGCGGTCGGGTTGGGCTTCGTGGGTCAAAATGTTGTTTGTAGCAGTGGTTAGCCATTCCACAAGATCGAGTGGAAGCGGCACGCCAGCTTTAGGGGACTGACCGCTTTGGCGTAAAGCTCGCAACACTCTACCTTCGCTCAAGTGAGTGGCTAGGTCAGCCAGCCATTCGCCGTGGTCTTGCTCTTCTCGCTCAAGCAGTTTTTTTCGTGCTTCGTCTGCTTGTTCACGAGTTTCGTCGGTGCGAGCGTAAGAGTCTGAATCGGCTATAAGCATACGAACTTCGGCTAGGTCGGTTTTCTCAAAGTTTGCTAGCACAAAGTCGGCTCGGTCTTGCCATTCAGCCAGGCGGTATTCGTCTTGCAGCTGTGTGGCAATATCTTTTTTAGGCTTTTCACCATCTTCGCTTCTTTGTTTTGGTCCAAACTTCGAAATCTGTTCGGCGAGTTTGGCGTGTTCAGGTGGCACCGAAGCCAGCCATTTATTGCGATGATCTCTGTTGGGGCGAGGTCGAGATTGTCTGTCTTGCCCCCCTCCTCTGCCTTGACCAGATCCTCGTCTATTGTCTTGACCGGCTCTTCGTCTGCCAAATCCTTGTCTGCTATCTTGGCCGTCTCCTCGGCCGCCCCCTCGTTTGTGCTTTTCGTCTCGTCCGCTTCCTTTGTAATTCACACCTGTCGGTTTGCCAGTGCCTAGCAGTTCAATAGTTTCTGGTTCCGCACGAGTGTCTTCGCTTTCAATAACAGCCAGCACGGCGATGCCGTCCATGTCGGATTGCACCTCAGCGGTAATAACCGAGCTGATGCCTGCCCCTTTGGGAAGCAGATCGGCACTTATCAAGCCACGAGGTTCACGGGCACCGGCGGCTCGCCATGTCCAGGTGCCATCTCCTTTATTGCTGGTTAGCTCTATTGAAAGTCTGCGCGACACTTATTTCAGACTAATAAAGAAGCTGTGTTATCGCGGGATACCTATGCTAAGCTGACATCAAGCACTGGGGAGATCGCAAGAGCGATCTGAGAGGGTAGCTGTTCTGCTACCGACCCATAGAACCTGATCTGGGTAATACCAGCGGAGGGAGAAATTATGACACCAAGCAAGCTTTCACATCTGTTTTCTCTTAGAAGGCAAAGACTTTGGACGGTTATCGGAGGTTGCTTTTTGGCAGGGCTGTTGCTGGCAGCAGGATGTTCATCTGGCGACAATAGTCAAGAGGAGCCAAGACCAGTAGCAGGCAGCACTGTGCGGCTACTCACTCACGCCTCATTTGTTCTCAGCGACGGAGTACTAGAGGCTTTTGAAGCTGAAACAGGCATTGATGTAGAAGTGGTCAGTGGCGAAGACACTGGCACCGTCGTGAGCCAGATCATCCTCACTAAAGACAACCCCGTAGCTGATGTGGTCTTCGGCGTTGACAACACCTTCCTACAGAGAACTTTGGATGAGAACATCTTCGTGGCATATGAATCGCCTGCTCTTTCAAATGTGCCGTCTAGTTTGACAACGGGCTTAGGCGGACAAGTCACGCCAATCGACTACGGCGATGTGTGTCTCAACTACTGGAAAGACGAGCTGGGCGACAACCCGCCGAAATCTATGGACGACCTCACCGATGAGCAGTACCGTGGGAAATTCGTAACTCAAAACCCAGAGACGTCTTCGCCGGGGCTAGCTTTCATGTTCGCCACCATCGCTCGTTACGGCGAAGCCGGCTGGGAAGATTATTGGCAACGTCTGAGAGACAACGATGTGTCTATCACTTCAGGTTGGACTGAAGCCTATTACACAGAGTTCACCGCTGGGGGAGGGGAGCGGCCGATAGTCACTTCTTATGCCTCCAGCCCTGTAGCTGAAGTGATTTTTGGCGACCCGAAGCCAGATGAGCCTCCCACAGGCATCATTGAAGATTCGTGTTTCCGTCAAGTGGAATACGCAGGCATTTTAGAAGGCACCAACAACCTAGCAGGCAGTCAGATGCTCATAGATTTCATGTTGTCAGATGCTTTTCAAGAGGACATCCCTCTCAACATGTTTGTATTCCCTGCGAGTTCAACGGCAACCTTGCCGGAGGAGTTTGTGGAGCACGCCGTGGTGCCCGAAAATCCACTGAGCCTGCCCCCCGAACGAATAGCCCAGATGCGTAACGAATGGACAGACCGCTGGGTTGAAATTGTTCTTCGGTAGTTTCAAACCCAACTGGGTGCTGTGGGGGGTAGTTGGGGGAGTGCCAGCGGCATTTCTGGGGGTATTTTTCTTCTTTCCTCTCTGGGCGATATTAGAGCGGACTTTTTCTGCGTCTGATCTCTTCGGGGTTTGGAATAGAAATCTGGATATTTTGTGGTTCACGGCTTGGCAAGCTGCGGTGTCGTGCATCCTGACGATAGTGGCGGCATTTCCGATGGCGTATGTGCTGGGGCGTTATCGCTTCAGAGGGCGCAAGTTGGTGCGGGCCTTGTTGGTGGTGCCGTTTGTGTTGCCGACTGTGGTGGTGTCGGCTGCTATGTTGTCGGTGTTTGACCGCTTCGGCGTGGAAGACAGGTTGCGTCACACTCTCTGGGCGGTGCTGTTGGCGCATGTCTTTTTCAACTTCGCCATAGTCGCTCGCACTTTGGGTAGCTACTGGAGCCACTTAGGGCGTGCTCAAGAAGAGGCATCTCGCATGCTTGGGGCAGGGGCTTTGCGTACATTCTTCAGCATTACATTGCCGCGTCTCACGCCTGCTTTGTTGGGAGTAGCCAGTGTGGTATATCTGTTCTGTTTTACTTCTTTCGGCGTGATATTGATACTGGGCGGGCCTCGCCGTGCCACTTTGGACACCGAGATATGGCGTTATGCCATTGGGCGGTTGGAATTTTCCACTGCGGCTGCCTTGGTGGTGCTGCAGCTGCTTGCCGTGATAGCTATAGTTGCTCTCAATTCGTGGCTTAGGAGAGTGCTACCCGAGCAGCTTCGCACCGACACTACTCGGACGCCTGAGAGCAGTCGTCAGCGATGGGCAGTGCGGGGGAGCCTACTTTGGGCTGTTGTGCTTTTGGGGTTGCCGCTGGTGGTACTGGTTGAGAGGTCGTTCAGTGCTGGGGGTGGTGGATATTCTTTGGCTTCGTATCGGGCTTTGGGTTCCAGTGGCGGCACGGGAAGATTGTTGTTTGTAAAGCCCGTGGAAGCATTATTTAACTCGCTAGCTTTTGCTGGGGTGGCAACTGGCATAGCTGTAATCGTAGGTGTGGCAGTGGCTCTGGTGGTGGCGTATTCACGAGGTGCTGTGGCAGGGGCAATAGATACTGTTATGTTGTTGCCGCTGGGCACATCGGCTGTGGCTGTGGGTTTAGGGTTGCTTTTGGCATTGGATTCGCCACCTTTGGACATCAGGGATTCTCCGTGGGTGATACCAGTGGCACACGCGCTGGTAGGTGTGCCGTTTGTGTTGAGAGGTGTAGCACCTGTGCTGGCGGCTATTCCCAAACAAGTGAGAGATTCTGCCAGGTTGCTGGGCGCATCGCAGTTTCGCTTGTGGAGAGGCATAGATATTCCTCTGGCTAAAAAGTCAATCTTGAGTGCAGCAGGTTTTGCCTTCGCTGTGTCTTTGGGTGAGTTCGGTGCCAGCGAGTTTCTAGTTCGCCCAGAACGCCCGACAGTGCCCGTAGTGATTTTTCAACTTTTGAGCCGCCCCGGTGATCTAGCCTACGGCCAAGCCCTAGCCCTCTCAGTTATTTTGATGGCAGTGATAACCGCAGTAGTGCTAGCAATGGAATACCTAATGGAAGCCAACCCCAGCACAGCCTTCGACCTGTAAAAGCTTTATGCCTTTCGTCGATGCTGAACCTCTTTCAAACAGCGACTATGTTTGGCGAAGATGGACTGAAGAAGCATACAGAGAATCAAAACATTTTATGATTCAATGATCATAGTTAGTATTTCATAAATTGTGCTATAAAAACTGGATTCGTGGCTAGCAAATCTGTAGTCTACATTATAATCTATCAGCAGTCCTGGCCTATAGAAATATTCAAGAATATTCATTGTTGCTTGACGGCAGGTTTCTGAAGGAAAAGTTAGAGTGTCATTGTCATCTGGCAAACATTTGATCGGCAGATCTTGCCAAAGTCGTTCAATTTGTGCGATAGAAGAAACGTCTTTGCAAATAATGCTCTCGGTGTCACTCCCTTGACAGTTATTGTCACTAAAATCTAGGCATTGGTCCACAAGACTTTCCCAATTTTCTAATCTAGCCATTGCATGATATTTTGCCTCAAAGCAAAATTCTGTAATAGCAGCCGGGTCTGTAATAGAAAGAGTTAATCCAGTATTTTCGTTAGTAGTAACTTTGGAATTAGACAGCGTAAAAGAATCAAAATATTTGTCATAATATGTAGCAGGATGATTTCTCAGTGTAAAATTTCCAGCATAGTTACCTAATGCTTCAGGAAGACTAAGTATCATTTCAATATCTCTGTGTCCAGTGCCAATATCATAGAACTGAAAAATTCTAGATGATACTTCCATGGCGTATTTAATCTGCTCAACAAATGGCTTGTATTTTTCATATTCTAGTTGATTTTTTTCATAAGTGTAAGCTATCACGGTAACTAACTCTATATTTTTTGCAAAATTAGCTGCTAAACAAAATTTTCGCAAAGCAGAATACATAGCCGAATAAAGATCGCGTTGGTAGTTGTCGCTATTCTTGTAGTTTGATTCTTCGATATAAGCAAGAAAACACAATTTTCCAACTGCAGGAGAACAATCAAAAAAGTTTTTTGTTGTTAAAGTATTTCTGCAAGCTTCAACAGCGAGTCCTAGGGTATTCCAAAGCTCTCTTGAAAAATTCGGCACAACAACTTCACCACTTTGATGTTCATTAGTTGTCGGAGTAAAAAATCTCACTATAGTTACCGAGTTAGAGGTCTTTTCTACTTCTCTCTGTATTAGAGAGGGCTGTTGGGAAGTGTCAGTAACCGAGGTGGTTGTTTCCAGAAGCTCATTATGTGGTGCATTTTCGGAAATGTTTGACTCCCTAGTAGTGCTGCAGGATACAGCAAGCAACACAATAGCAATGAGCGACAAACTAAATCGTGTCATTGGTGGCAGGGCTGAGCGCGTCATACCTATATCTTATAGCAATAAGCTAGGCGGAGACACAGCTTTGCTACCTATCGCCGCCTGTGTGCTATGATGGTGATGTGTTGAGAAATAGAACATCGGTTTCGTCTAGGCCATTAGGCGACACCGTCGCGGGCGGTCTGTGCACCCTGCCTATTGCGGAGAACTTCGCTGGGCTGGACAGAGACATAGATGCCGTCTTCGGGAATTCGCCGTCCAGGGTTGCTGGTGCGACAGTGTTGATGCTATGGCCGTGCGCTGCGATCACCGCTGGTCTTTATGTGGCGTCTGCGTCTGAACCTGCCTCAGGTGCCAATGTTGTCTGGGCACGCGAGCCTGCTGAGAACATGTTTGTTTCGGCTTTGCCTTTGTCGGAGACGGGTGGGTATCCACGCCTGAGAGGGCTTTGCTGGAAACCGCCTGTTTGGGTACAATCTCCAACGGGCATGGCTTGGCAGGCTATCCTATCGCCTGAAATGTTCATTATGTAAAGATGAATGGTTTGATTGTAGTTTGGTCAAAAAGATAGATGCCTTGGGGTGGGTTTGGGTAAGAGGTATTGGAAAATACGATTTGGTGGTTTACGATTTGGTGGTTATCGAAGACCTGCTAGGAGTGCTACTAAAAGTGCAGTCCACACGAGAACTGCTGGAGTAGAAGCTATAACAGCGACGACAGACAGAACTTTCCCTGCTCTTACCATCCCTAGCCCTGAGTTCAGGTAGCCTCTCTTGACACTATCTATGTGGTCGTTAGCACACCTCCACCCAGCGACACCTAAACCGAAGCAGCCATAAAAAGCAGCGAGCAGCATGAATAAAAACAGCCAATCAGACAAAACAGCGGCGATTGGTGCAAAACTGGACAGAATTATCGGTAAAACCCAACTGAGTATCCCAAGTGACAGCGAAGCTACGCTGCGATCTTTCACTGCAACTACGTTGCGATCTTTCGCTGGAACTTCGTTTGGGTTGGTAACTTCGTTCGGGTTGGTAATGAGGTTGGCTACCTGCCATCCAGAATGGCTCATAGTAATATCTCCTCTTGGGTGTCGGTTGATGTGGTCTTTAAGGAGGTGTCAGATGAACATACAGCTATTGTAGCACTCGCTGTTGTAGGAACGGGGGGTGATATGGCTGGGGATACCTGTGAACAAATCGGCTCCAGTGAGGATGCCTTGACTATTTGATGCTCTTTGTTTGCAGCATCTGTCGTATATGCTGAGTTTATGTTCTTCCAAATAGTCGGCTCAGTTGCTCTAGCAGCTTTTCTTGGCTACTTGGCGTGGCAAATCCAGCGCGTCAGTGAGCGCATAGAAACACTGTCGGATTCTTTGAATGCTCGCATGGACACTATCACGATTGATCTCGGTGAGGTTAAAGGGCAGGTAAAAGTTGTCCTTCAGCGTCTTGATGAGAATGATAAAGCCCATGCTGAGAATGATAAGGCCCATGACGCTTTGGCACAGCGCATAGAGGAATTGGCTGTCGCCATACAAAAGCGATAACATCAGCCACCGACCCTGCGAGCAGTGGCCCGGTCAGCCCAGATTTGGGCGGAGGGATAGTTCTTGGAGGTGGCGGGGGGTGATATGGCTGGGGGCACCTGTGAGCAAATCGGCTCCAGATTGGGTTTTGGGGTAGGCGATTACTTCTCGGATGGTATCTTCGCCCAGCAAGATGGCAACTAAGCGATCTATACCTATGGCAAAACCTGCGTGCGGGGGGACTCCGTAGCGGAAAGCATCTAAGAGAAAGCCAAAGCGTTCTTTGGCTTCATCTTCAGGTATGCCTAGCAGGGTGAAGACTTGTTGCTGCAGAGTGGGATCATTAATCCTGACGCTACCTGAGCCTAGTTCCCAGCCGTTTAGCACAAGGTCATAAGCTTTGGAGCGGATTGCGGTTATGTCCATGTGGCTATAGCTTGAGGTGCTGACGGCGTCGCCTCCAGCAGCAGTCTTCTCTAACTCAGTCTTCTTTAACTCAGTCAGCATCTCAAGATCATCTGGATGAACCATAGTAAAGGGATGATGAGCTGGAATAGGAATACCCTCATCGCTGATGCCCTCAAAAAGTGGGAAATCCACCACCCAGACATAATACAGATCCCTAACCCCGCCAGAGACCAGATCGTTCCCAGAGCTGTTGCCAGGCCGACCGACCTCCAACCTCAGCTGCCCTAGCACTCGGTTCACCAGCGGACGCTCATCTGCAACAAGCAACAGCAAATCCCCCGCTTTGCCTCCCAAAGTCGCCAGCACACCTGCTTGCTCGTCTTC
This sequence comes from uncultured Acidimicrobiales bacterium, assembly GCA_958295755.1. Classification (GTDB taxonomy): domain Bacteria; phylum Actinomycetota; class Acidimicrobiia; order Acidimicrobiales; family Hopanoidiivorantaceae; genus Hopanoidiivorans. The sequence goes on from OY282367.1 coordinate 738,813, forward strand.
CGACATAAAACGACTCAGTGCCCCATCCAGCTCTCCCCCATCTCCCACTCTGAACCACGCCAACCCTTTTGCCCCCCACTCCTGTGTTTTCTTGGTGAGGTCATCAATGCGGTTGCGCCCCAGTTGCGCCCCTTCAGACACACAAAATCCCTTGATGCAAGACGCTTGAAACACCTTTGCTTCTGTCTGACTAAACAACTCTGTGAGTTCCACAAGCTCCATCCCGAAACTCATATCGGGCTTGTCGGTGCCGAAGCGTTCCATAGCTTCGCGCCAAGTGATTGTCGGTATTTCACCCAGACTCTCCCCCACTACAGCCTCGGTCGCATCTGCAACAGCGGCAGAAACAAAAGCGATGATGTCATCTTGGGTAACGAAACTGGCCTCTATATCGAGCTGCATAAACTCAAACTGGCGGTCGGCGCGCAAATCTTCATCTCGTAAACAGCGAGCTATCTGGTAGTAGCGGTCGACCCCGCCGACCATGCAAAGCTGCTTGAAGAGTTGCGGGCTTTGCGGTAGCGCATAAAACCGCCCTTGATGCAGACGAGACGGAACCACAAAATCCCTAGCCCCTTCTGGCGTAGACGCGATAAGCATCGGCGTCTCAACCTCCAAAAACCCCTGCGCCTCCATAGATGCCCGAAACGAAGCATTCACCTTCGCCCGAGTGCGCAAATTCCCCTGCATCCGCTCACTGCGCAAATCAATATAACGATACCGCAGACGAGTAGCCTCCTCTGTGTCGCCGTGAAGCGAAAACGGTGGCGGCTCGGCCCTGCTCAGCACCTCGACCTCGCAATCTCCTATCTCCACAGCCCCCGTCAGCAAGTTCTCATTAACCGTGCCCTCCGGTCGCTCCCGCACCACCCCTGTAATCTGCAGCACATATTCAGAACGCACATCAATCCGCTCATCCACAACACACTGAATAACCCCAGTGTGATCACGCAAATCCACGAAAGCCAAGTGCTCCCCATGTTCCCTGCGCCTGTCGGCCCAACCGCAAACGCTCACCCTCTCGCCCACCAAGCCAGCCCCGACCTCACCGCAATAATGAGTCCGCATGCCCGTGGCTAGGTTCTGAGCTTCCGTGGCTAGGCTCTGAGATTCTGGTTCGGTCATAGTTGTTTCAGCCTAGATTGAAGGTGCTCCACGATTGCATCTTGTGAGATTTGAGTTTGCTGGGAAGTTTCAAGGTCTTTGACCGAGACAGTGCCGCTGGCTTGTTCGTCAGTGCCGACGATCAAGGCAAATCGGGCGTTTGAGCGGTTAGCGGCTTTCATTTGAGCTTTCAGCGAGCGGCTACCCCAGGCACGGTCCGCGGAGATGCCAGCAGAACGTAACTCTTGAGACAAAGTCAAAGCAGCTTGGCCGTCTGTGATATCAACGATGAATACATCTAGGAGAGTCTCAGATAGCAGAAAGGTCTCTTCGGTGTCGCAAGCTAGCAAAATGCGATCTGCCCCAAGAGCGAAGCCTATGCCAGCAGTAGAAGTGCCACCTAGGGCTTCAATGAGGCCGTCATAGCGACCCCCTCCACCCAGAGCGTTCTGAGCAGAAGTTAGTGAATTAGAGACATACTCAAAGGCTGTGTGAGTGTAATAGTCCAAACCTCTCACGAGACGAGGCGACACTTCATAAGAGATGCCCAGAGCGTCCAGCCCACTACGAACCGCAGCGAAGCGATCTGCCGCCTCTGAGGTGAGGTGATCCAAACAGCTAGGAGCCCCAGCTATAACTTGTTGATCTTGCTCGCGTTTGCTGTCTAGCACTCGCAGAGGGTTTTTCAGGGCTGTCTCTACAGAGGCTTCGCTGAGTTCACTCTCAGCCAAGTAGTCTCCCAGCACGCCAGCATAGGCAGAGCGAGATTCGCTATCGCCCAGAGTGTTCACAAGCAAGGTCATATCCTGCAGCCCTAAAGAGCGCAAGAACTCCCACCCCAAAGCTATGACTTCCACATCGCTGTGAGGGTCATCCACTCCAAATAGCTCAATGCCAACCTGCATGAACTGGCGATAGCGGCCTGCCTGTGGCTGTTCGTAGCGAAACTGCGGGCCTGAATACCAGACTTTCCACGGCACCTCAGGGTGATGTTCAATGAATGCTCTAGCTGCCGATGCGGTAAGTTCTGGACGCAAGGCCATGCGGCGACCCTTCTTATCAAAGAAATCGTACATCTCTTTTGAGACCACAGCAGTATCCTCACCCAGCCGTGCGAACACGCCAGCATCTTCAAACATCGGAGAGACAAGCTCGCCGTAACCCGCCCGCTCACACACACCTGCAAACTGGCTCTCCAAAGCTCGCCATCGGGCTGTCTCAGGTGGCAAAATATCACGCACCCCACGGGGTGATTTGAAACTGCTCATTTCACTTCCCTGGAGTTATCGCTTATGTTTCCGTTATCAGCTTCTTGTCCAGTCTGGGGCATAACTCTGGTGGCGGAATAGACATATTCTATGCGGCGAAGCTGCTGCAAAAGAGCGCGGATTTGGGCATTGTCGGCCAACTCTACATTGAAGCGCATAGTGGAAATGCCATCTCTAGCTGTGTTGGTTTCGGCTTTTACGATATTCACATTGTGCTCCGATAAGACGCTACTTACATCTGAGAGAAGGTTTTGACGATCAAAAGCCCGCACTTCCATCGTGGCTATGAATTTCTCGTAGTGGTCGCTACTCCATTCAACGGCTATGAAGCGTTCTTTCTGGTTTTCAGCCAGCGACACGGCGTTGGAGCAGTCTGAGCGATGGATAGATACTCCCCTCCCCCGCGTCACGAAGCCGATGATGTCGTCATGAGGAACGGGCGTGCAGCATTTAGAGATGCGCACGAACATGTCGCTCTGTCCTTCTACATGTATACCTCGGCTAGCAGCAGGGGCGTCACCTTCGGCTGGCGCATACAGATGTGTTTCGGATGTTTCTTCTTGAGTATCTCCCTCTTGGTGGTCTTCACCCTTTAGGTGGCGCAGCAGCCGGCCCACAATAGATTCAGCCGAGAACTGCCCACGATACACAGCCACAAACAAATCGTCCACATTTTGAAAGCCCAAATCGCTTGCAACATCAGGTAGCAACTTGGCGGCTGTATCTTCTAACATAGGTTCTTTGCGGAGGACACCTAGCACTTCATCGCGCCCTGTTGCAGCAGATTCGACACGCCGCTCACGAGCATGCCATTGACGAATGCGGTTGCGAGCCCGATGCGTGATGATAAACGAAAGCCAATCTAGGGAAGGTCCAGCATCGGGCGACTTAGAAGTGAAAATCTCCACCGTGTCGCCTGTGGTCAACTTTGAGTTGAGAGCAGACAGCCGCCCGTTGATCTTGGCACCAACGCAGCTATGGCCCACCTCTGTATGAATGGCATAGGCGAAATCCACAGGCGTGGCCCCCGTCGGAAGCGTGATGATTTCGCCCTTGGGTGTGAATGCATAAACCTCTTCCAAAGCTAGAGCTTCGGTGAGGTTCGACATCGTGGTGTCTGGATCATCCGTGGTGTCTGGATCATCGGCATCTTGCGTCCAATCCATGAGACGACTCAACCAAAGCAACTCATCGTTATCTTCCCTATCTCCCTTGTAATCCCAGTGGGCAGCTACGCCGTATTCGGCACGTTTGTGCATCTCTTCGGTGCGAATCTGTACCTCTAAGAGCTTCCCGGCAGGCCCCACTACCGTGGTGTGAATCGACTGGTAGAGGTTGAACTTAGGTATAGCAATATAATCTTTGAAACGCCCTTGAGCTGGCTTCCAGATGGCATGCACAGTGCCCAAAGCGGCGTAGCAATCTTGAACACTTTCGGTAACCACACGAATGCCGATGAGGTCGTGAATCTGGTCAAACTGAAGCTCTTTTTTCTGCATCTTGTCAAAAATGCTCCACAGGTGCTTAGGACGACCTGTAACCTCGGCGTTGATTAGCACCTCGCTGAGGCGGCCCTGTATCTGGGAGACGATTTGAGTTAGATAAAGCTCTCGCTCTGGGGATCGTTCTTCCACTAGATGGTCTATTTCGGCATACCACTTGGGATGAAGCACAGAAAACGAGAGATCTTCCAGCTGGGTCTTGAGCTGTTCCATGCCGAGACGGTCGGCCAATGGGGCATATACCTGCAGAGTTTCGGCAGCTATAGATTCTTGGCGTTGCGGAGGCAAAGCTGCGAGGGTCTGCATGTTGTGGAGACGGTCGGCGAATTTGATAAATAGAACTCTCAAATCGCGTGCCATCGTAACCAGTATTTTGCGCAGGGCGGTAACTTGTTGAGTTGTACGATCTGCCAGCTTGAGGCGGCCTAGTTTTGTGAGACCGTCTACCAGCAAGGTCACTTCGTTGCCGAAGGCGGTCTCTATCTCTTCGCGAGATTCGTCGGTGTCTTCCAGCACATCGTGCAGCAGAGCAGCTGCCAAGATTTTGTCATCAAAGCCGGAGCGTGCGAGTATATGTGCCACAGACAGAGGATGATGTATATAAGGTTCGCCCGATAACCGGCGTTGATTTGCGTGGGCGGCAGCCGCGCGGTCGTAAGCTCGGCGGATGAGGTCTTCGGAGTGGTAGCGATGAGTTTCGTGGTAGGCATCTAGCACCAACCCAAGATGAGCTTCAGCCGTGGGATACTCATGCGGGGAGATCATCGGTAAACCCCAAAACCCAGTTCAGTCATAGCGCAACAGAGAAAAAACTTCTCGCCCTGGCAAGCGAGCTGCGCCTTCCAGAAAGCCCAGCTCTACGATAAAGCCGCAGCCGATGACCTTAGCCCCGGTTTGCTCCAGTAGCGAGACGGCTGCTTCTGCCGTGCCGCCTGTGGCCAGCAGGTCGTCTATCAGCAAAATATTTTGCCCTCCGCAAGCAGCGTCACGATGGATTTCAAGGCTGTCGGTGCCGTATTCTAATTCGTAGCTCACCGACAGGGTTTCACGAGGGAGCTTGCCCGGCTTGCGGATAGGCAAGAACCCCACACTCAGTTGCATAGCCACAAGTGGTCCTAGAAAAAAACCTCGTGCTTCAATGCCAGCCACAGCTTTGACTTCCGCACTCTCCCACTTTCTCGCCAATGCCCGAGCGCAATCGCCTAGAAGCCCAATGTCGGTACATACTGGGGTGATGTCTTTGAAAGATATGCCGGGGCGTGGGAAGTCTTCAACTGTGCGAATGGTAGCTGCCAGACGCTCGCTCAAAGGTGCAAGCTCGCTCAAGGAAGCAAAAGTCTCAGCGTTTTGCGAAGGCTCAGTGTTTTTTGAAGTCGCAGCGTTGGGCAGGTTCTGAGTTTCGGGCAGAGCTGCCATTTTGTCACTTCTTTTTCTTGCGTGGGCGGGGCGGGTGAGTGCGGGCTGTGCGCACACGCGACTGAGAGGTAATGCTACGCCCCTTGTCTGATGGCTTTCTGATACTTGGAGGTAGCGCAGCTATTACATCGGCAGGGCTTGCCATCCCTATTTCAGGCTTGCTTGAGCCGTGCTGCGACAGCCTGTAGCGCACTTCCTGCCAGTGCGGTTCTCGCTCTTTCAGGTAGGCAGTAATGGGCGCTGCCACGAAAAGCGAAGAATAAGTGCCCGCCAAGAGTCCAACCAAAAGGGCTACCGCAAACTCTTGCAATGTCACAGCCCCGAGCACGAAGCTCCCAACCAGTAGCAAAGCCAGCACAGGCAAGACCGAAGTGATGGTGGTATTGACAGATCGCATCATCACTTGGTTGGTGGAAGAGACCACAAGCTGGGTGTAGGTATGGCGGCGTGAGGCCGACAGACGAGATTCGTTCTCGCGGATTTTGTCGAACACTACGAGCGTGTCATAGAGGGAGTAGCCCAAAATCGTGAGAAAGGCAATGACCGTAGCAGGTGTGACTTCTCGTTGAAACAGCGAATAAAAGCCCACCGTTATGGCAATGTCGTGCAGCACAGCTACAAATGCTGCCACTGTCATTCTCCATTCCAGGCGAATCCAGATATAGATAGGTATCAGTATGAAAAATGCGATAAGAGCATTGCGCATTGAATTGGTGATTTCCGAACCCCAAGAAGGTCCTACGGCGTTGTAGGAGATATCATTTTCAGACACACCATCAAGCTCACCGAGGGCTGCTGATACTTCCCTTATCTCTGCAAGATTTGTCTCTGAAATTTCAGCTCGTATCCTATAGAGGTTGCCGCCCAAGCTTTGTATGCGGGCATCAGCCAAGCCGACTGGTCGCAAAACATCTCGAATCTCTTCTGTAGATATCTCAGAAGAAGCCATCTCCCAAGAGACTCCGCCTTCAAACTCAATGCCTAGGTTGAACCCTCTCAGTAAAAAGCTACCCACAGAGATAAGCACGAGTGCTAGCGATATCCAAAGCGAACGACGCCACAGACGCGCAAAATCAATATTTAGCTGATTGCGATAGGCGTTTCGCCGCCAGCTGTTCTTGCTGCGTCGTCCGGATGACTGGGTGAACTCGCCAGTGTCAAAAGACACAGCATCAGGTGGCCCATTCTCAGGTGTAAAAGTATCAGAATTCATGGTTTTAGCAAGGTGTCTGGCTGGTTATCGACATGCGGCATGCCCATAAATCTAGGCTTTTGGAACCTAGAATTAGCAAGAATTCTTACGGCTGGGCGCAAGAAGAAGTAAGTAGCTAGCAAATCAAGCACAGAGGCGATAGCCAGCATGATTGCGAAACCTCTAACCGAGCCGACTGTCAACCAGTAGAGAATCAGAGCTCCGATAAGGGTGGCTAAGTTGGCCCAAAAAATCGTCTTAAATGCCACAGGAAAAGCTTGTCTCACAGAGCTCTGCAGAGTGCGCCCACTAACCACGCCTTCTTTTAAGTTCTCAAAATATACCACATTGGAATCCAGGGAAACTCCCAGTGAAACTATTAGCCCAGTAATGCCTGCCAAAGTCAGTGCCAGTCCGCGCCATTCAGAAAGAAACGCCACCACTACCCAAAGCATCGTTCCTGAAAGAGCCAAGCTCAAAATAGCTAAAAGCCCCAGCAGGCGGTAGTAAGCGATCATATAGATGGTAACCAGCCCAACGCCGACGATAGCTGCGATTATGCCCGCCCGTAGCGAATCGTTGCCCAATGTGGCAGAGACAGTGCGAACCAGTCCGCTCTCGGCTGGGTCGTCAAACTCCAGCGGAAGCGCGCCATAGCGTAGGACGAGTGCCAAGTCGCGAGCCTCGCGTTCAGAAAAGCCACCTTGAATGGTGATCTGATCTCGCTCAAACCCCGGGGCGTTGACAGAGGGAGCAGACTCCACATTGCCGTCTAGCACGATGGCCATCTGCTGTGTCGGGCAAGTGATGTCTCTGCTGAAGCATCGTGAAGCGAGGGCGTTGAATCTGTCAATGCCTTCTTCGCCTGCTTTCATAGAGAGCGACACAAGCCAATTGGCTACTCCCGTGAACTGGGCACTGGCGGTTTGGATTGCAGCACCAGTGAGAGGTGTGGTTGGGGTAACTCCAGCTGGGCCGAGCAGAAAGCGTGGCACGAGGTTGGCAAGCACTGGCGTATCAGGGTCTGATGGAGCACTATTGCTCTGATCGCCGATTTGACAAAAGATTACAGTGTCTTCTGGAAGTGCAGTTTGCGGGTCGCTAGCTGCTCCTGTTGCCAGATTCAAAGGCAGGTCAGTCACGGCCGCTGGCGTCTCAATATCATCGGGGGAGGTCTCAAGATCTTCAGGAGACAGCACAGTTTCCGGATTTTCCGCAGATACCTGATCTTCAGATGTTGTTTCATCATCGGGCTCTGGGGCTACAGGGCCAATCGGTGTTTCAGTGGTGCTGCTGGTGGTGGTGCTGCTGGTAGTGGTTGCATCAGGGGTAGTAGTAGTGGAAGTCGCAGCAGTTGTGGTAGTGGTGGTGCTGCTTGTAGTAGTGCTGCTGGTAGTAGTGGTTGCATCAGAGGTAGTAGTAGAAGTCGCAGCAGTTGTACTAGTGGTGGTGCTGGTAGTGCTGCTGGCGTCGGTGGTGGTAGTACTGGTAGCACCATCGGTGGTAGCAGTCGCGACAGTAGTTGTGGTAGTAGAAGCACCTTCATCAGCAGTCTGGTCATCTTCTTCGTCTGCTTCTGGCGGTGCAGGTGCCGCCCCAGCAGCGCACAAACTGATATCCACATAAGACGGCCCATCTAGCACAGGGCGGAACGTCAGTTCAGCTGTTTGACCGATGAGGTCTATGGCTCGATCCTGGTCTTCTATCCCCGGAAGCTGCACAACTATGTTGCTTCCTTGTCGGGTGATGTCGGGTTCTGCTACCCCCAGCCCGTTAACGCGACGACTGATGATTTCCCTTGCTTGATCCAAATCTTCGCTTGAGTAATCTTGTTCTTCAGTCGGACGAAGGACAACTTCAGTGCCTCCCTGCAGGTCAAGCCCCAGAAGCGGACTGTTACCTGCCCAAATTGAAAGCCCCAAAAGTATACCAGTGAGGGCGATAGTGATACTAAGGGTTATCCACTTTCGTTTCAGCATGGCAGTTGTTTCAGCTATATTGCTTTTTTAGCAAGGCAGGCAGTATTGGTATTAGCACTATCGGTATTAGCACTATCGATATTGGCAGTCTGGGGCGGCTCGGAGCTACCGCCAGAGGTATTACTTTTCGGTATCGGGATCGTCGATTCCTTCTTCAAGCTCATGGGTCTCGGTGTCCCAGTCTTCCTTGTAGGTGATGCGCTGCGATATGGACGCGCGCGAGATTTTCAAGGTTGTAGTATCTGATACTCGCAGGAACACCGTGCCCTCATCAAATTCCTCTATGTACCCATAGATACCCGCAGATGTGAGTACTTCGTCCCCGACCTCCAAGTTTGCCATCAGCTCCCGCTGTGTCTTCATTCGCTTCTGTTGCGGTCGAAACAAGAAAAGCCAGATAAGCAGGATGAATCCGATTGGAAGAAGAAGTGTTCCCATTAATGCCTCGCGTTCAGTTGGGTCAGGTTTGCCATTTGTTTTAGGTTATACGAACTTTGCCAAATTTATTGCCATACCTGCGCTATTTTTTGTTGAAGCTCATTCAGTGAGCCATTTGCTATAGCTTGGCGAGATTGCTCCATAAGATGCAGTAGCCACGCCAAGTTATGAAGAGTGAGGATGCGGGCAGCCGTGGGTTCTTTGACCATCAGCAGATGACGCAGGTAAGCGCGAGACCATTTGGAGGCGGGACTCTCGGGGAATTCTGGATCTATCGCGGTGTCATCTTCTGCATAGCTTGAGTTTTTTAGATTGAGACGACCCTGAGAAGTGAGGGCTGTGCCGTGTCGAGCTAGCCGAGTGGGTAGCACGCAGTCAAACATATCTACCCCCGCTGAGATTGCCTCAATAATGCTTAGCGGATCCCCTACACCCATGAGGTATCTGGGTTGGTTCTGAGGCAGGTTGGCACAAGCTGTAGCTATAGCGGGGAGCCGCTCGCTGCGGTCTTCACCCACCGACAGACCGCCCAAAGCATAGCCGTCAAAGCCGATCTCAGTTGTGCGCAGAGCCGACTCTCGACGCAAAGCTTCGCTGGTGCCTCCTTGAAGGATGCCGAACTGACTGCTGGTTTCGCTCTCTGGTGAGCACAGAAAAGCTTCTCGTGCTCGCTTGGCCCACTCCGTGGTGCGTTCTAAGGCTTCTCTGGTAATTTCTGGAGAAGCAGGCAACTTTGGGCACACATCTAAAGCCATCTGAATATCGCTGCCGATGGCGTTTTGTGCAGCAACGGCCGTCTCAGGTGTCATCCAAAGGCGACTGCCGTCATACACCGAAACAAATTCCACTCCCTCTTCTGACACTTTGGCATTCAGGCTCATAATCTGAAACCCACCCGAGTCGGTCAGAATAGAGCCGTCCCAGCCAATGTAGCGATGCAGCCCGCCTCGCCGAGCAATCAGTTCGTGCCCCGGTCGCAACATCAGATGATATGTATTCCCCAGTATGATGCCCGCCCCCAATGAGGCGAGATCGTCACTAGTAAGTGTGCGGACAGCCCCTCTAGTTCCCACCGGCATAAAGCAAGGCGTTGCTACTTCTCCCCTAGGCAACAAAAGCCGCCCTGCGCGGGCTTCTCCAAAAGTTGCGTCAATAGTGATCTGAGTCATTTGGGTTATGGAATCCTAGTTTTTGGATTGGTTTTTGGATTTGAATTATTGTCGTTCTACTAGCATCGCATCGCCGAAAGATAGAAATCTGTAGTTCTCTGCTAGGGCGATTTCATATAGCTCGCGCCAGCCAGGCCCCATGAATGCAGACAGCAACACCAGCAGGGTGGAGTGTGGCAGGTGGAAGTTAGTCATCAACACATCTACCACTGCGAAGCGAAAGCCGGGGGTGATATAAAGGTCGGAGTCTCCGTGCAGAGGGTTGAAATCAGCGGAGTGCTGAGAGATACTGGTAGCCCTACAATGTGCCGTCTCCAAAGCTCGCACAACCGTGGTGCCGATAGCCACAACTCTGCCACCTTGCTGTTTAGCCACCAGACATGCCTGCCAAGTTTCATCGGGGATGTGATATTGCTCTGAGTGAATGAGGTGGTCGGCTATATCATCTTCGGTGATTGGGCGAAAAGTCCCCAACCCTACAGCGAGGTTAAGCGCATAAACAGCAATATTCTTTTCGGCGAGCCTATCTAGCACATTCTGGCTTAGATGCAAGCCTGCTGTAGGTGCTGCTGCCGCCGTAGCATCTTTTGCATAAACCGACTGGTAGCGTTCTGAATCTTCCAAATGAGTATGAATATAGGGCGGCAAAGGTACTTGCCCAGCCCGGCTCATGATGTCTTCCAAGGTTTCATCCCCAACTGGGAAAATCTCGCGTTTGCCATCTGGTAGCTTCTCACCCACTCTCAACACGGGGCTGCGGTCTTCCAGATACAGCACAGACATAGGTGCCACCTTCCTGCTCGGCCGCACTAGTGCTTCCCAGGCGTTTTCATCCAAAGGTCGTAAAGCTAAAACTTCCACCTCTCCCCCAGTAGCCTTTAGCAGTTTCATACGCGCTGGCAACACACGAGCGTCATTCACCACAACCACATCGCCTGCTTTCAGTAAGTCGGGCAAATCAGCTACTCGCCGATGCTCCACTCTTGCCTCCACTCCTCCCCTATCTACCAGCAACCTAGCTTGGTCTCTCTCGGCCAGAGGTTGCTGAGCGATAGCCCTCTCAGGCAACTCGTAACTAAATTCCCGAAGTTTCAACGTTTTCTTCGATTGCTACGATGAAATCTTTGATGTCATCGCTGAGCAACTGAGACGAATAAGCTTTATTGAATAGTCTTTCTAATTCTTCTGCTATCATCGTCTTTGTTTCTCTTGCCAAGAATATGGCATCTTCTAGGTCTTTATCGCGATGAGCATATAGCTTCATAGCTAAAACATATTGTTTGTCTGGCAAAAAAATAGCTAAATTCCTGCCATTGAATATTCTTGTTCTGTTGGTACTCAGTGTTGGCAATCTAATCCCTATCGCGGCATTATTCATCCAACGCAGATGCAGAGCTTGGCGTTCAGCAACAATCTCAATAGCATCACTGAGATAGTTGGGGAACCCATCTACCACGACATCTACATCCCATGTCCGCTTGTCGTTCCACCAAAACGCTATAGCTGCGCCTCCAGCAACCAAAATCTCTGAGTATGGACAACCATCTAGTTCTTCATCCAAATGAGTAAAGACTTCAAGTAGTTCTTTTTGCCCCAGTTGCATCTTCAGTCAGTCTCTACTGATTTCATCAGCTTCAAAATACACCCCGTGCTCTGAACATACAGCAGGGGCTTTCCGCTTCACTACCTGTCCGAATCTACTATCAACTGACAAGCCAGACAGGGTACGTTCTTCTTCTATGCAGACTCCCGTCACCCAATCTGGCACTGAAATTCCATCTCTATCGCAAAGAGCATGCACCACCGATACTAGAGAGGCAAGAAGAAAAGGATCACTATTGGTGGGGGGTGGGTCAGCGATCATCTCAGAACGACGATGCGGCATCCAGTTCCAGTCAGCTATGAACTGGAACAGCGGGCGGGTCCTCATACGCGACTCAGCTATTTCCATTACATCTATCATTTCAGCCGCGCTATTGAATGGGTAATCTCTTGGCGGTCGTCCTACAGTCGTGATTGCCATGCTCATAATTTTACCTAGAAGCAGGGTATTTAGATGTTGTTGAAGGAGGTTTGGCCGTTGGTGGGGTGGGAAGAGAGGTTAGGTGGTTGGATGCCTAGATGTGCCCAGGCTTCTAGGGTGGCTACTCGGCCTTTGGGGGTTCGCTTTAAGAAGCCCTGCTGGATCAGAAAAGGCTCATAGACTTCTTCCACAGTTTCAGGGGGTTCACTTACGCTTATGGCTAGGGTGGTTAGACCTACTGGTTGCCCTGCGAAATTTACGCAGAGGGCAGTGAGGATAGACCTATCTAGTTTGTCTAAACCTCTGGTATCTACTCCGAAGGCTGCTAAACCGGCGTGAGCCAGATCAGGTGTGATTAGATTAGAGCCTTCGGTTTGGGCATAGTCGCGGACTCGGCGCAGCAGACGGTTAGCTATGCGAGGGGTGCCTCTTGAGCGTTTTGCCACTTCCATAGAGGCATCGTCTTCTATAGACACACCTAAGATTCCTGCAGCACGGATAACTATTTGACAGAGTTCTTCCTCGTTGTAGTAATCCAACCGCTCAGCCAGACCGAAGCGGTCGCGCAGCGGGCTGGTGATGAGGGAAGTTCTAGTAGTGGCAGCCACGAGGGTGAAAGGGGCGACTTTTATTGCGAGAATGCGAGCACCAGGCCCTTTGCCAAGCACAATATCTACTTTGAAATCTTCCATCGCTGGATACAACACTTCTTCCAAAGCCCGAGGCAACCTGTGTAACTCATCAATAAACAGCACATCGCCAGTCTCCAGACGAGTGAGGATAGCTGCGAGGTCGCCAATGCGCTCCAAAGCAGGGCCGGCGGTTACATGGCAAGTGGCTTCCATCTCGCGAGAAATGATATGCGACAGAGTCGTCTTGCCCAGACCGGGCGGCCCAGCAAATAGCAGATGATCCAGAGGCTGGCCACGCTGTTGAGCGGCGGTGATCATTATCCGCAGACGTTCTTTCATCTCCTCTTGTCCTACGAAATCTGTCAGACGTCTCGGGCGTAGCTCGTCTTGAAGCGATACCTCCTCTTCGGTAGGCACAGGATCTAGCACTTCTTCTCTGGGCATTTTGTTAGGCCTTAAAGTTATTTTGAAAGCAGAAGCAAAGCATCTTTGACAAGTGTCTCAGTGTCGGCATCTGTGGCAGAGGAAACATCAGCTAAGGCGGCCTGTACCTCCTCAGCCGAATAACCTAGCTCGCTGAGTGCCTGGCGAGCTTCGGCACGAGACGAAGAAGTAGCAGACATTTCAGCAGATTGAAAGTCGGCTACTGCGAAGCGGTCTTTCAAAATAGGCAATAGCTGGCGAGCCTTCTTGGGGCCGATGCCAGACACTAGACACAGCGAGTCTATGTCGCCATCTAGCAAGAGTGTCTGCAGGTCGTGGGGGCTATGGGTGGCCAGCACAGCCAAAGCTAGTTGTGGGCCTATGCCAGAGATGGCGATGAGGGTTGAGAAACACATCCGCTCTTCTTGGGTGAGAAAGCCATAGAGCAGTTGAGCATCTTCACGCACGATATGTTCAGTGTGGAAGAAGACTGGGAAACTCTTGCTGGTGCCGCTACTGGCACCGCTGCTGGTAGTACTGCTGGGAGCACTGCCGTTTTTGGAGTGAGACATGTTTTCAGCTGACATCAGCGTTGCCAAAGTTTGAGGCGTAACATGCACCCAGTAGCCGATGCCGCCGCCCAGTGCAGCACTAGCACCTCCAGCAACAGCACCTCCGGTAGCAGCACCTCCAACTTCCACCAGCACCTTGTCGGAGTCGTGTGCGATTATCTGCCCGCGAATAGAACCGATCATTGCTTCAGACCTTGCTTGCGGTACGGTTGGCGGTACGATTGGCGGTATGGCTTGAGGTACGGCTGGTAGAAAATGCCAGATGGCACAAGGCAGTTGCTAAGGCATCGGCGGTATCGGTATATTTGAGCGGCTGAGAAAGCCCTAACAGCATCTTGACCATCGTGGCGATTTCTTCCTTGTTGGCACTACCATGCCCTGCTACAGCCAGCTTGATCTGATTGGGCGAATATTCGGCAATCTCACAGCCGTAATCTGCCGCTTCGATGAGTGCCACCCCACTGGCTTGCCCCACGCCCATAGCTGTGCTGACATTAACTTGGAAAAGCACTCGCTCCACAGCTACAGCATCTGGAGAAAATTCTTCGATTAGCTCGCGGATATCTCGCCGAAGTGTAAGCAGACGTTGCGGAGTTGGCTCAGATGGAGGAGTTTTGATAACACCAGCGGTAACAAACTCAGTTGCGCTACCGAGCTGGCGCACTCCCCCGTAGCCGCAACGCGACAAGCCGGGGTCTATCCCCAATACGAACATATGTATCAATTTTACCAGTCGGTTACCGCATGAACGCGGATATCGCTAGTATTTTGGGCCAAGCCAAAGTTATGGCTACTCTGCCAGTGCCTCCAACAAATCAGCCAGTATCTCATCTGAGATATCAAAGTTGGCGAAAACGCCATTCACATCATCATGATCTTCCAGCAGATCAATCAAACGCAACACCGACTTGGCATTATCAGATGCCTCTACAGACACGGTCTGTTGTGCCAGCATAGTGAGATCGGCTGTCTCAAAAGCAATGTCAGCATCTTCCAAGCCAGCGCGCACCGAAGGCAGATCTGTAGGGTCGCAGGTGATTCGCCAAAAATCCCCGTCCGCGCTTAAGTCTTCGGCCCCGGCTTCTAAAGCAACTGCCATAATTTCGTCTTCGTCAACGCCTTGAGAAGCCATGATGACTCCTTTGCGCTCAAACTGCCAAGCCACAGCCCCCGGTTCAGCCAGCGATCCGCCGTTGCGGTTAAAAATCGTGCGTAGCTCAGAACCTGTGCGGTTGCGATTATCAGTGAGAACCTCCACATACACAGCCACCCCGCCAGGTGCATAGCCTTCGTAGTGGGCTTGCTCATAAACAACGCCTTCCATCTCACCCGCCCCACGTTTGATAGCGCGCTCTATCGTGTCGGCAGGCACCGAGCTGTCGCGAGCTTTTTGATACACCGCCCGAAGGTTCGGGTTGGCGTCCATATCTTTTCCGCCAGCACGGGTGGCGACTTCTATCTGACGGATGAGCTTGGCAAAAAGCTTGCCTCGTTTGGCGTCGTTAGCTCCTTTGCGGCGTTTGATAGTTGCCCATTTTGAATGTCCAGACATTTTGCTGCCTCCTTCAGAAACATATCATGTAAGCGATTGTCAGATGTGAGTTCAGGATGAAAAGAGCTCACAAGCACATTGTCTTGACGGCACAGCACAGGTTGCCCTCTAAATTCAGCCAGCACCTCTACTTCCTCGCCAGCTTCAATCACAACAGGTGAACGGATGAAGACAGCAGGAAAATCTGGCATGCCAATAGTTGGAATATCCAAGCTGGCTTCAAATGAAGAAATCTGGCGACCGTAGGCGTTGCGTTCCACCACGATATCTATTGCGGCCAGATGCACTTGGTCGTCTCGCCCGCCGCGCACTTCCCTAGCCAGCAGTATCATCCCGGCGCAAGTCCCCCAAACTGGCATACCTGCACGAATTTTTGCAGCAAGAGGTTGGAGCAGATCATTGGCCTCAAGCATCATAGAGATAGTTGTCGACTCTCCGCCTGGCATTATCAAGCAACCAATCTGTTCTAAATCTTCTGATTGGCGCACACGCTTAGAGGTAACCCCAGAGGCAGACAAGATATCTTGATGTCTGCGAGCATCGCCCTGTAGCCCTAAAACGCCAACGGTCAGAACCCCAGTAGCCGGCACCTCAGCAGCCGAAACCCCAGCAGCAGTATTTCCTGTCAGATGGCTGCCCGCCAAGCAGCTGTCAGCTACCATCCTCTGTCGGCAAGACGGGTTTCCAGCTTGTCTATTTCGTCTCCGGTCATCGGCTCCCCCAGATTGCGACTGACTTTGAGGAGAATGTGCGGGTCCATATAGTTTGTGGTGGCTTCCACGATAGCTTCGGCACGCTTTTGCGGATTGTCACTTTTGAAAATACCAGATCCCACAAACACAGCTTCAGCCCCTAACTGCATCACAAAAGCGGCATCGGCAGGTGTGGCTATTCCTCCAGCGCAAAAAAGCGGCACTGGCAGTTTGGCGTTTTCAGCCACTTCTCGCACTAACTCCAAAGGCACTCGGTGTTCTTTAGCTTTAGCTTTCAAGGCGGATATCACGGGAATTTCCTGTTCTGCCAACTCTCCTAGTTTTGCCAACTCGGCCAGCTCAGTGAGAATAGCTCTGAGGTGGCGGGTAGCTTCCACAATGTTGCCGGTGCCCGCTTCGCCCTTTGACCTAATAAGTGCAGCACCTTCGGAAATCCGCCTCAATGCCTCCCCCAAGTTGGTCGCCCCGCACACGAACGGCACACCGAAGGGATGCTTGTTGATGTGTTTTTCTTCATCTGCGGGGGTCAGCACTTCGCTTTCATCGATGAAGTCGACTTCCATAGCTTCTAAAATCTGCGCCTCTGCGAAATGCCCAATGCGCACTTTCGCCATTACAGGAATGCTGACAGCCTGTTGAATGCTTTCAATCATCTCAGGGGCCGACATGCGAGCCACTCCCCCGTCGCGGCGAATATCAGCTGGGACGCGCTCCAAAGCCATAACAGCTGCTGCCCCGGCATCTTCAGCTATCTTGGCATGTTCAGATGTAACCACATCCATAATCACTCCACCTTCAAGCATCTCAGCCAAGCCTCGCTTGACTCTGAAGGTGCCAGTTGTTACAATCTCATTTGACATTTTTGTATCCAGTTTAGATTTCGGCTAGCAACCCTACGCGGCTGTCAAGAAGTTCATACTGCTTGCGCGGCAGAGCTTGAAGATGGTCTATGGGGGGAGCAAGATTAGGAACTGGTGAGCTCTGCATCTGCTGTAAAGCCGACATAAGCCCCGGCGGATATCGTGTCAAGCGCACGGCTGCCAGATCAGAAGCCAACAGGCCATGTCGTCCTCGTAAAGTAGTAGCGCAACGTCCAGCCAAACTTCGCATCCCTAAAGGTGCCAATACAAAGCCAAACACCACCGCAGCCAGAGCATCAGTTCGAGCGTGCCCTCGTTGAATGCGACACAGAGCATGCGCCACAACCGCTTCTTGTTCCACAACACTGAGATGTGAGAAGAATCCTGCTGAAACGCAAATTCTGTCTCCGTATGCCAGCACAGTGGGGGAAGAGTCGTCCATAACCATCAGTTTCGGAAGATCAAGGCCATGAGTTAGGCAAAGAGCTTCAATAATACTAAACAAAGAAGCGTGTTTATGGAGATCTGCTGGTGTAGCCCCTGCCATTCCGTCGCAAAGCTTCCTAGCCAACAACAGCACCAACGCCAATACCACAACAGCAGCCACTACTCCAGCTGCCACAGCAATCGGCAAAGCTGTTCCGAAAGCCAAGAAAATGGCAAAGACTACAGCCCAGATGAACAAAGCCGGCCACAACAGCACTATCGGCCAACGCTTTAGCCGCGGAAATTCTGTATCTTCCAAAAGATGCCTCCTCCAGGTGCCTCCTTTACAGAAGTCTAGCATTCAGCATTTATCATTCGGCGGTAGATCAGCTCATATTCTTCTGCCAGACGATCCATGGAATACTCATCTACTCTCAGCGAACCGTTTGCTATGAGACTCTGGGTGAGATCAGTATCAGAGACAGCCCGCAAAAGGGCTTTGGCAAGGGCATCAGAGTCGCCACGCGGCACAAGAATAGCCTCATGGCCGTGCTGAGCTACCCGTGAATACGATTTCAAGTCACTTGCTACTATCGCAGTGCCTGCGAGCATCGCCTCAAGTAGCACTACGCCAAAAGATTCACCGCCCAACGAAGGTGCGCAGAACACATCAGCAGCTTTGAGCCGAGCAGCTTTTTCGCGCGCAGGGATGCGCCCCAACCAGCGAAGCCTAGAGTTGTGCTTGTAGCGTTCTGAAAGTTTGGCCGTTTCTGAGCCTTCGCCGCCGATCCAAATGCACCAATCTTGGGGCAGCTGCTGGGAGGCTTCAAGTAGCACTTCTAACCCTTTGCGGTTTTCATGGCGCCCGATGAAGAAAATCGTAGGGGCCTCTTTCGGCCAAGGCAGCACATTTTGATGACTGTCGGTATCTATGCCGTTGAACAAGACGGTGTAGCTACCGCCAAGCGATTGTTTTGCCATCTGTTCGGCATCGGGCGACACAGCGCAACGCACATCTAGGCGCGACGACAGTTTTTTGAGAGCAGTCCCCAACCAGCGATAGGCCGCGCTAGAGCCAGCCGCGTGAAAAGTGCCGACGATAGGGCTACCTTTTACAAAAAGGGCTGTCATAGTAGGGCCGGGCACCATTGGCTCGTGCAGATGGAGAATGTCAAAACGTTCTTCGCGGAGTGCTCTTATCGTGCGTAGCTGAGCGGCAGGTTCAGGAGCGATAGGTGCTATGGAGCCGTTAGCAGCAGTGGGCAGGCTGTTGCCCAGAGGAGTTACACCCGTATCTGGTGGAGGTCCATCGCAAGGGCCGAGCACACGCACCTCCACATCTCGCTTACGCATGGCTCTAGCTATTGCTAGCACTTGACTTTGCACGCCGCCCGGAACACTCAAGCTGTAGGGGCAGACCATACCGACCCGCATCGACTTGCTTCTCATCGGGCTGCCTTGCTGTTCACTGGGTTGCTGTTCACTGTGCTACTTTTCACTGGGCTACTTTTCACCGGGCTGCTGTGGCCTGCTGTGCTAGAAACTCACGATCACTCGGCCAGTTGGGAGACATAAGATGCCACTGCTCCGGGGCGTAAGCTATGAGATTTTCCAAATTCGTTGCCAAATCTTGGGTCATGCGCTGCACATCGGCTCGGAAGCGTCCTTGGCGCGTAGCGTCTAGCGCAGGGCGCACCACCCCTAGCTGTCTCCTGCCTTGGTAATACACCGCAACAGGAAGCACAGCTGCTCCGCTTCGCAGGGCGAGTGTGGCAGCCCCTGCAGGTAGTGTCGTCTCTTCTCCAAAAAAGTTCACTTTAACACCCGTGCCTTGTATATCTCGGTCACAAACTAGGCAGAGAATATGTCCGTCGGCCAATGCTTTAGACGCAGCCGCGCCGGCATCTGCGTCAAGCGGAATGATATGCATATTCAGGCGTTTTCTAAACTGCATCATCCAGCGAAAAAGCTCATCGTTAGCAGCACGCTCCACCACCACAGAAACCGGCAACTTAGGCACCTGTGTGAGCCACATCCCCGCCCACTCCCAGCCACCTAGATGCGGTAGTGCCACAATAGGTCCAGGGCCTAAACAACGCGCATCTTCTAGATTCTCCCAACCCACAAAGGTAAAATCCGAATCAAGTTCGGCGGGAGAGAGCTTAGGCAGACGAGCTGTATCTACCCAGTAGCGAGCGTAAGAATGAAACGCGTCTTTCACGGCACTTCGCAGCTGGCCTGAAGAGACTGGCTCAGCGGCCTGATATCTGAATACACGCAGCAGATGTCGCTCCATCAGAGTGCGCTTTTGCTTGGCGAAGCGAAATGCCAAGTTTGCGATAATCAGCACTGCCCACCTCACCAGAGATTGAGGCGCAATTTGCACGAGGAATGCCCCTGTGCGATAGACGAGCAATGTGGGGTTTGCCACAACGAAAGTCAGAAAAAGCCAGAAACTACTTGCCAGCTTGTCGCCAAATATAGACGAAACGCTGCAGTGCAGTAAACGACACGAGCACGAGCAAAGCCCACAAGATAGGAATAAGGATGACCTCAAATAGCAAGCCAGCCGCCAATACCACGAACCTTTCAGCCCTCTCCATGATGCCGCCCTTGCCTGTAAGCCCCAGAGATTCGGCTTTCGCTCGCTGATAAGAGACGATCTGCGAGACCGCCATCACAGCTATAGCAAGCATATAAATGTTGCCCCCAGAGTTGGTGTTGAGATACCAAGCGATGCCACATAGCAGCATTACATCGGTTACTCTGTCGGCCACTGAATCAAAGAAAGCCCCTTTGAGTGAGCTGCTTTGAGCAGCTTTGGCGACAGGTCCATCTAGCAGGTCGCACAGCCCTGTCACGATAATAAGGATGAATCCCAGAATCAATCGGCCTGTGGCGACCGCCCACATAGTAACTGCAGCAGCGGCTATACCGAAGAAGGTAAGAGCGTTGGCAGAGATTCCGATCTTGTGCAACCCGGCCCCGATAGGCTCTGCGATCTTGTCGACCCGAGTTCTAAAATAGCCGTCAAACATAGGGTTACTCGGACTGCCCAGTATTTTCAGAATGCCCTGTATTTTCGGACTGCCCAGTGTTTTCAGAATGCTCTGGCTTTTCTAAGAATTCAGCCCAGTCTTCGGGGTTGTCTTCTTCAAGCATGTCTACGACTGCTCCGCTCACTCCGTCAAGTCGCACCAGAGCGCGTTTGGCGGGCTGAGGCTCATTGGAGTAAAGCAGCACTTTCCAAGTCGGCTGGCTGAGCCAGCCTCGCCAGCCGAGCTGCGCCGACGCGTGCCCCACAGAAAACCCAACCGCATCGCTGGCGCGCACTAGGGCTTCTTTGTCGTCCACTAGAAGATCTACGCCTGTCCAGATGTGATGTGCTCCCAGAAGTAGCAAAGCGATGCTACAAGCCAAGAAGCCTGCGTTCACCAGGGGTGAGCCGTCGCCTCGCAGTATCAGCCAGACTACTCCGAAGACGATTCCACAAAAAATATACACAGCTCCGCTGAGCCGTCTGCGACTGTTGTTGGGGATGGTGTAATCAAGCCGAGCGGTGGCTACATCTATATCTTCGGGGAGTGTATCGGTAAGCTCCGTTGCTTCTGAGCCAGGCTCTGAAATGCCAGCCGCTGAAATGCCAGACTCCGGGAAGGTCTCACTGCCTTCCAAGGTATTTTCTGCTGCTTCTTTGTTTCGGCGTTTTGACATGCGGGCATTCCAGGAGTTTAATAGTCAGCAGTTCTCAGATTTCTGGCCACGCGTCACGGAGTTTGCGCCAACTTTCTGCAAGTTCTTCAGGTAGCACGCGTGTATTAGCTATAGCTGTCATAAAGTTGGTGTCGCCCGACCAGCGAGGCAGGCAGTGCACATGCAGATGCCCAGTGATTCCAGCACCTGCCGAGCGTCCTAAATTCATACCCACATTCACACCCTCCGGAGCATAAGCAGCTTTGATAGCTGCCACAGCCGCTCGCACTGTCGTCCAAAGTTCTGAGTGCTCTTCTTCGCTTAGGTCATCGAGTTCTGTCACGGCCCTCTTGGGGAGCACCAGAAGATGACCAGAACAATAAGGGTAGATGTTGAGCAGAGAAAAGCAGGTTTCGCCTCGCCACACGATGTAGCTTTCATCGTCGGGCATTTCGGCGCGCTCTATATCTTCAAACAAAGAGTCAGGAGCACGCCCAGCTTCTTCTTTCACATAGCGCGCCCGCCAGGTAGCCCAAAGATGTTCTAGTCCGCTCATGCCTCTAATCTTGCTCAGCTTCTAGGCCGTCTTGGAATCTTGCGATGAAATCACTCAGCGGCACATCGCGCTCTTCTTTGTTGCCTCGCGAGTTCACGCCCACACTCTTGGCTTTCACATCGTCAGCTCCCACAACTAGCACATAGGGTATCTGCTCTATCTTCGCGGCTCTGATGCGCTTACCTAAAGGATCGTCAGCCTCAGATATGTCGGCTCTGATGCCGCTTTGTCGCAAAGCTAGGAGGGTTTCTTGAGCATAGTCGGAGTGATCTTTAGCAACGGGCAAAACTCTAGCCTGCAGTGGCGACAGCCACACAGGAAGTGCGCCACCGTAATGTTCCAAAAGCACCCCAAAAAACCGCTCTACCGAGCCAAAAAGGGCACGGTGAATCATCACAGGTCTAGATCGCAACCCGTCTTTACCCACGAACTCCAAATTAAAACGCTCCGGGAGGTTGAAATCCAGCTGCAGAGTAGAAAGCTGCCAGCCCCTGCCGATGGCATCAGTTACATGCACATCTATCTTCGGGCCGTAAAAAGCACCTCCGCCTTCCTCAACTTCATATTCCAAGCCTGATGCTTCCATGGCCGAGCGCAAGCCATCTGTGGCTACTTCCCAAAGGCTGTCGTCACCCACGGCTTTGCCCGGCGGCTTGGTAGCCAAGCTGGCACTGAAATCGTCAAAACCGAAAGCTCGCAACACCGACAGCACGAATTCCAGAAGTTGTGCCAACTCGTCAGCAATCTGTTCGGGCGTGCAGAAAATATGGCTGTCGTCTTGGGTGAAGCCTCTCGTGCGAAGGAGACCGTGAAGCGCGCCAGAAAGCTCATAACGATACACAGTGCCAAGCTCAAACAGGCGCAACGGCAGCTCTCTATACGAACGCAGACTGCTCTTATACACCATCACATGGAACGGACAATTCATCGGCTTCGGGTAGTAGCTCACCCCTTCTAGCTGCATCTCGGGATACATGCTCTCTGCAAAAAAGTCCAGATGTCCGCTAGTTTCCCAAAGGTCAGACTTAGCCAGATGAGGGCTATATACCAGCTCGTAGTCGGCTTCTCTGTGCCGCTGGCGGCTGTATTCCTCCATGATCGAGCGCACCACCGCCCCCCTCGGATGCCACACAGCCAAGCCCGGGCCTAGCTCTTCGGGCCACGAGAGCAAATCCAGGTCGCGTGCCAGTTTGCGGTGGTCTCGCTTCTCGGCTTCTTTGAGGCGATGAAGGTGGGTTTTGAGGTCTTTCTCGCTGGCCCAAGCAGTGCCGTAGATGCGCTGCAGCATCGGTCGGCTATGATCGCCTCGCCAATATGCCCCAGCCACCGACTGCAGAGCAAAACAGCCGAGTTTGCCTGTGGAGGGCACATGAGGCCCGAGACAAACATCCACAAAATCCGCCGAGTTGCGATATGTGCTGATGACACCATCAGAAGACACTTCGCTACTCAGCTCAGTGCGCCCAATACCAGAAGCAGCATCACCAGAAGCAGCAGCACCAGCATCAGCACCGGCAGCAGTGCGGATGATCTCTTGTTTGTATTCGTGATTAGCAAAGAGCTCGAGGGCTTCGTCGCCTGTGGTTTCCTCTCTTTCAAAAGGCTGGTCGGCAGCGATTATCTCGCGCATCTTTGCCTCTATCTGTTCCAAATCGCTGTCGCTGAAAGCCCCACCATCGGGTAAGGAGAAGTCGTAATAGAAGCCGTGCTCAATGGGTGGGCCGATGGCAAAAGTAGAGCCGGGAAACAACGACAGCACCGCCTGAGCCAACACATGAGCAGTAGAGTGGCGGATAGTGTGCAGACCTTCATCTGTCTGCTTTGTGAAAATTCTAACTTCGTCGCTGTCTGAGAGATCGTACGAAAGGTCAACTTGGCGACCGTTCACCTCGGCGTGCACGGCATCTTTGGCCAACCGCTCACCAATAGCTAGGCTCAAGTCGCCCGCAGTAGAGCCAGACGGCAACTTTCGGGTGGAGCCGTCAGGCAACGAGACGGTTATCTCAGACACAATTGAAAGTTTAAGAGGAGAAAATGAAGTTTAGAGGGCGAAAACTTAGACTTTCTAAAACAGCTACTCTGCTAGCTACTCTTCTAGCTGTCGCCTAGACCGCTTTCCAGCAGGTTCGCAAACTGCCTCCGCCACTCCACAGAAGGCTTGTCAGATTGAACATTCACTGTCTCTTTTAGGTCCAACGGCAAAGTGCCACCGATTTTTTCCAGCATGGCTTTGTCTTCTGCGCCGATGGCTAAGTCAAAGCTGATGATCTCATCCGCAGGAGTAGAGAAATCATCGTTGCGCCACACCACAAATGTGAAATACGATGAAATATCGTCTCTTGGGGTTGTGAGCAACAGGAGAATATGATGGAGTCCGCTTCTGTAGCGGATTGTGCTACGAACTGCGAATGGTAGCTGAAAGCCCGTAGTCATCTCGCGCTCAACTATGTCGGAAGCTTGGCCTGATGTGGCCGAAGCGGCAGACGGGTTGCTGGCGTTCACGCCGTAGCGGTAGCCATAGAAGCCGTCTTCCAGAGGGCCGAGTTCGAGCTTGGGGATGACGGTCTCTTCCGGGTTGCCAAAGGTGGCTGTGTGCACGAACGGAAAGTGTGAAAAATCCATAAAATTGTCAGTTAAGCGAGGTGAAGAAGTCTGCCAGATGTCCACAGGAGTGTTGATGCGACGATACTCAGAGTCGTCTTCTTGGCTGATGAGAGGAATAGCTTCGCCAGATGTTTTGGGACACAGCCACAGCAGACCGTAGCGTTCCACCAATGCGTATGTCTGCAAATGGGCACGAGGTGAAATAGCGAGTTCAGGCTCAGCAGACGGTACCCTCACGCACACTCCCCCAGAGGCGAACACCCAGCCGTGATATGCACAGGCTAAGTTGCCCTCTGTTACGCAACCTGCCGAAAGCGGGGCTTCACGGTGAGGGCATCGGTCGGCAACGGCAGTGAATTCGCCGTTTCCGCTTTGCCAGATAGCATAGTTCTTACCAAGTAACTGCACGGAAACAGGGCCAGGATTAACATCGCAGGCGCGAGCCACAGGATGCCAAAACTCTTCCAGTGCGGGATTTCCTGAGAAACTACTCACCTGCCTTAAAATAGCACAAACCTAAACTTCAAATCAGAGTAACTTCAAATCAAAGTAGCTTCAAATCAAACTAGCCCAAACCCAAAGCAACAGATGACAAGCACCACAGGACACCTATTTCGAGCCACCACCTACGGCGAATCCCACGGGGGCGGCATCGGGGTGGTAGTTGACGGCTGTCCATCCAGACTGCCGCTAACGAAAGATGAAATACAGCGAGATTTAGATCGCCGCCGCCCTGGTCAGAGTTCGCTTACCACGCAACGTCAAGAAGCCGACGAGGTGGAAATCCTCTCAGGATTATTTGAGGGGCTAACTATAGGCTCCCCCATTGCCATGTTGGTGAAAAACTCCGATGCTCGCTCGCAAGACTACGAGCACCTCCGAGATGTCTATCGTCCTTCCCACGCCGATTTCACCACAGAAGCCAAATACGGCATCCGCAACTGGCAAGGCGGTGGCAGAGCTAGCGCACGCGAAACCATAGGGCGCGTAGCCGCCGGAGCAGTAGCTCGAAAGCTACTCGGCGAAGCCGCTGAAATTATCGTGCTCGGCTGGGTAAGCCGCATTCACAACATAGAGATGCCAGTTCACAACATAGAGACGCCAGAGATGCCAGCCATCTGCCTAGAAGATGTAGAAGCCTCCCCCACTCGTTGCCCCGATCCGCAGTCTGCTGCGCGCATGGAAACAGCCATAGCAGCGGCTCGAGAAGACGGCGACTCTCTAGGCGGAATCGTAACATGTGTAGCTCGCGGAGTGCCCGCAGGCTTAGGTGCCCCAGTTTTTGACAAGCTAGATGCCGACTTAGCTAAAGCTATGATCTCGCTGCCTGCCGCCAAAGGCTTTGAGGTGGGTAGCGGCTTCGGTGGCGTAGCTATGACAGGCCGTCAACACAACGACCCTTTCACCGCTGGAGCAGAAGGCACCCCACGAGCTGCCACCAATCGCTCAGGCGGAGTTCAAGGCGGGATTTCCAACGGCGAAGACTTGATTGTGCGCGTGGCCTTCAAACCCACCGCCACTATCGCTTCTGAACAGCAGACCGTTACCCGAGAAGGCGAAGCTGTGACCTTAGAAGCCAAAGGCCGTCACGATCCTTGCGTAGTGCCTAGAGCCGTGCCATTGGTAGAGGCGATGACGTGCCTCGTGCTAGCCGACCACCTACTTCGCCAACAGGCAGTGAGTTTACTGCAGCGATGAATACTCCCCGCCGACCTGCTCTCCCATCGAAGCGAGCGCGCTTGCTAGCTTTCAGCGGGATTGTCGTGGCGGGCGTCTGCGGCGCGTTGGCGGGATACGCTTTCGGCGATATTCAAGGCGACTCTTCTACGATGTCAGCCTTTTGGGCTTTAGCAGGCGGTGTGGTGGCAGCCGTAGGTGTCGCAATAGTCTCAACGCTCATTTTGCGTGCTATGGATGAGTGGAATCAGCAGAACTAGTTAAATACATTTATTTGCAAAATATCTGCTAAAATAACGAAGCGTGACAAAGATTCTCTTAGTCGAAGACGACGCTAACATTTGCACAGCCGTCCGCCTCCTGCTTGAGCAGGAAAATTGGGAAGTTGAGGAAGCCGCTTCCGCCGAAGAGGGCGTTGCTCAGTTCACAGACGACACCGACCTCATCCTCTTAGACTTGATGTTGCCTCAGATGGACGGGTTTGAGTTTTGCAAGTACATTCGTACTCGCAGCACGGTGCCGATAATCATCCTCACCGCCCGCGAAGACATAGCCGACTTAGTGCAAGGTCTCACCGACGGGGCAGACGACTATGTGATGAAACCTTTCGTTCCGCAAGAGTTAATGGCTCGAATCCAAGCCTTATTACGGCGCGCCGAATCCAGCTGGCCCGTCGTCAAAGCAGGCAAACTTCTAGGTCTTGTAAGCTACGGCGATATTGACATAGACCACAAAAATCGCAAGATCTTCCGTAAAGGCGAAGAGATAGTGCTCACTCACACAGAAGGAGCATTGATGGCGGTATTTCTTGAAAACATCGGCCAGCCAGTTTCTCGCGAACACCTCAGCGAGAAAATATGGGGAGACAAAGAAATCTCCACCGACCGCTTGGTTGATATTCAAGTGAGCAGACTGCGCCTCAAGCTAGAAGATGATGTATCAAGCCCTCGCTACATCCGCACAGTGCGGAAGGTCGGCTACAAGCTTGCCCTCTAAGAATATTTTTGCCAAAACAACCAAAGAGGATTCAACAAGCTCGCCAAGTGATCACAGCGGTTTAGGCGATCACAGCGGCCATCGCCGTGGTTTAGCTCGTCGCCGTGGTTTAGGTTTACATCGGCGGATTTCTCTGCTGTCGGTCTTAATCGCACTCTTTTGCGTTGTAGGTTTTGCCAGCGTAGCATATCTCGTTACTCGCAATGTGTTGCTGAGCCGACAGACAGATGCGATAGTTGAACAAGCTATCGATCACGCCCTTCAAGCTGAAGCTCTTGTTATAAGCGAAGGAATCTCCTCAACCATTCCCCTTTACCGGTTTATGGATTCAGTGTCTTCTTCTCCCGGTCCGCAAATAGCGATTTTGTTGGGAGAAGACCGCTGGGTGTCGGGCAATCCCCTCAAATTCGGCCGGCAGAACATTCCAGCAGAGTTTGTAACGGCCACCAAAGAAGACGGCTCTGTTCAGATGCGAACTCAAATAGGCGAAGATATGTATCTGCTTGTCGGCATCTCTTCTGCGACCGCCGACATGATCTTCTTTGAAGGCGTGTCCCTGCAAGACACAGTTGATATCTTAAACATTCTTCGAAGTGTCATCTTCGTGGGAGGTGTTATAACTGTTATCGTTTCTGCAACGATTAGCATTCTTATTGTGCGCCGAGCTTTCTCGTCCATTCGGACCTTCCGCAAAGCTGCTGAAAATATTGGGCGCGGCAGTTTTGTTCCCATCACCGAACCCGTAGATCGTGATTTCTGGCAACTACGAGACTCGTTCAACGAGATGCAGCAATCTATCTTGAGGCGCATTGAACGAGAGCAACGTTTTGCACTGGAAGTAAGCCATGAACTGCGCTCACCTCTCACCACTCTCGTGACATCGGTAGAAATCATCAAGCAGCGTCGCAACGAGCTTTCCCCCGATGCCCAAACAGCACTGGATTTGCTTGTAGTAGAGGTAGCACGTTTTCGTCAGCTCTTGCTTGACCTGCTCGACATTTCCCGACCGCCCGAGAGTATCAAGCTTGAGTTAGAAGTGTTAGATGCCCAAGAATTCCTCGAAAAGATCGTTTCTCGCAGCACAGACGATGTGCCTATTATCAGAGGGTCAGGAAACGCTGCCAAATTAAGCACTGCCAAAGCAAATGCTGCCAAATCAAACACTGCCCCTATCAGATTCGTGGTTGATGCCAAGTTACTTTCGCAAGTCTTCAAGAACCTCCTAGAAAACGCCTCTCGCTATGCTGGCGGGGTAACCAGAATCTCTGTGTGGCGCAACAATAGAGATGTGCTGATAGCCATAGATGACGCAGGGCCGGGAGTTAAGCAAGAAGAGAGAGAAAAAATCTTTGAGCGTTTTACTCGCGGAGAGGTTGGAGCACACAGACGACATGGCTTAGGCACAGGCTTAGGGCTTGCACTGGCGCGCGAACGGATGCATCTCCACAACGGCGATATCTGGGTAGAGGACGCCCCCGGCGAAACTGGCGCAAGATTTATGCTGAGATTACCAGTAGCACCTGATTTTGAGCAAAAATGAAAAAAATACTACTCAGCACTCTTTTTGTTCTGTCAGCCTTAGCAGGCGGAGCTTTGTCGTCATGTGGCGTGTCTGAAGATTCTTCTCCTCGCCAGTTTAATCTGAGCGATGTGTCACGGACTCAAAATATTTTTCCAACAGAAGAAGGTTTGGTCGCAGTTGAAAGAGACGAAGACTTCATCACCATCTATTTCGACAGAAATCAAGGAGACCTGAGGATTTTAGAATCGCTAAGGTTCGCTCCCCCACCTGTGACCACTGATGTCATTTTGAATTTTCTCCTAGAAGGCCCATCAACGGAGGAAGCCGAACAAGGCATAGTGACCTATTTGCCGACTGCCGAAGATTTGCTGAGTAGGCAAATAGAAAACGATGTCTTAGTGCTGAATTTCAAAAGTGGAAGCCGGCTGGAAGAGTTGTCAGGGCTTCAGCTCTATTTAGCTGCTGGGCAACTGGTGTTATCGCTCGTAGGCAAGGCTTCTCTTGAAGGCATCCGATTGGAGATAGAAGGTTCTCCGATCGCCTTACCCAGCCAAGACGGTGATTTGGAAAGGCCTGCCCGCAGAGAGGATTATGAAGATTTAGTTGGAGGCTCCCCATTGGACTTTGAAGAAATACTGGTACCGCCATTCCCGCCTGTTGATGATGTGGAAGAAGGCATAGAAGGTTCAAATAACTTAGGGCGGTTACTCTGAGAGCAGTTAATCTGAAGGCAGCGGCGGAAAGAACACCTTAGCTGTCTGCCACAGCTCGTCAGTGATGCCTTTCAATCCAGCCACTGCATCGCCAAGAGGCACCTTGGTGATATTGCCCGACTGAAGAGCTACCATCTCCCCCATTACCCCCTCGTGAACTGCATCTATAGCAGCCACGCCAAATCTGCTGCATAACACTCTGTCGAAGGCATTCGGAGTGCCGCCGCGTTGGATGTGGCCTAGAACTGTAACCCTAGTATCCATGCCAGTTCGCTTCTCCAACTCTGAAGCGATTATGCTGCCAATGCCGCCTAGCTTCACATGTCCGTATTCGTCCACCTCTTTGTCGGGCAGTTCAAAGGTACCGGGAATCGGCTGCGCTCCTTCTGCTACCACCACAACAGATGCGTAGCGGTTGGTTTCGTGACGATGCTGCAGAATGCTCGCCACTTCGTTGATGTCAAAAGGTTGCTCAGGCACCAGAATCATCGTGGCACCGCCCGCGATACCTGTCCAAGTGGCAATGTGTCCAACATGGCGGCCCATAACCTCCACTATCATCACTCGATGGTGTGACTCAGCTGTGGTGTGAAGCCTGTCAATGGCGTCCACTGCTATCTGCACCGCCGTCTGGAAACCAAAAGTCATCTCTGTGCAAGCAATGTCATTGTCAATGGTTTTGGGCACGCCAATAACCGGCAAAATTCCTTCTTTGTGAATTTCATAGGCAACCGAGAGCGTGCCTTCGCCACCAATGACAATCAGAGCATCCAAGCTGTGTCGCCTCACCGTGTCGCTCACTCGCGCTACACCGTCTTCAAACATATAAGGTTGCACTCTGGATGTGCCGATGATCGTGCCCCCTCTGGGCAGAGTGCCTCGCAACGATTCTATGTCTAAGAGACGCGACTCGTTTTCGAGCAGACCTTTCCATCCATCCTTGAAGCCGATTACAGAGTCACCATATTCCCGTTCGGCTTTGCGCACCACGGCTCTGATAACCGCATTTAAGCCGGGGCAGTCTCCGCCTCCAGTCAGAATCCCTACCCGAAGAGACTTATCGCCAAGAGATCTGCCAGTGTTAGATTTTGCAGTGTTAGATTTTCCAGTGCTCGGGTCATAGCTCATATAAAGATACTCTAGGAAGATGGCAGTAGTAGTTGCACTAGATGCTGGCACCACAGGTATTCGAGCACTGGCTTTAAAGGACGCAGGCAATGAGGCAGGCAATGTAACAGCCTGGGCTTACAAAGAGTTCACGCAGTATTTCCCTCGCCCCGGCTGGGTAGAGCACGACGCCGAAGAAATCTGGCACACCGCAGCTGGTGTCTTGAGCGAGCTAGTAGCCAAAATATCCGAACCTGTGGCAGCTATCGGCATCACCAACCAGCGAGAGACTGCGATTATCTGGAACAAGCAAACCGGTAAGGCGTTGGCGAGAGGCATAGTCTGGCAAGATCGCCGCACAGCGAGACATTGCCAAGAGTTAGAAGCAGACGGACACCTTCCCTTGATCCGAGAGTTGACAGGTTTGGTGTTAGATCCATACTTTTCAGCTACCAAATTCGCGTGGCTACTCAATGAGTGCGACACTCCACTAGAAGATCTGGCCTTGGGCACACTTGATGCTTGGTTAGTCTGGCAGCTGACTGAAGGTGAAGTGTTTGCAACAGAGCCTTCTAACGCTTCGCGCACGATGCTATTTGACATCAACAAGCGGCAGTGGTCACAAGACTTGTGTGAGCTTTTCGGAGTGCCTATAACTGCATTGCCTGAAGTGCTACCATCCTGCGGGATTATTGCCCAAACCGCACAGAGTAGCCCGCTAGGTGGTGGCATTCCTATTTCGGGCATAGCAGGCGACCAACAAGCTGCCCTTTTCGGGCAAGCCTGTTTTGACCCTGGCGATGTAAAAAACACCTACGGCACAGGTTCTTTCGTTTTGATGAACATCGGAGACGCATCACCGCCTCCAATACATGATGGCCTGCTCACCTCAGTGGGCTGGGATCTAGCCGGGGCGGCAGGAGCAACCGGAGCACCAAGAGCAACCGGAGCACCAAACATCACCTATGTGCTAGAAGGAGCTATTTTTATAACAGGAGCAGCCGTCCAATGGCTACGCGACGGATTAGGCATCATCTCAGACGCCTCAGAGCTTGAAAGTCTGGCACTGCAATGCGATAACAGCGGAGGCTGCGTTTTTGTGCCTGCTTTCGCAGGGCTTGCCAGCCCTTGGTGGGATTCAGCAGCCAGAGGTTCTATTTTTGGTCTCACAACAGCGGTAGCCCCGCCACAGCTAGCACGAGCCACTATAGCTTCAATGTCGTATCAGACCAAAGATGTTGTGCGTGCCATGGAAACTGCCTCTGGGCACAAGCTCTCCAGCCTGCGAGTAGACGGCGGAGCATCGGCAATGAACCTTCTGCTGCAACATCAAGCAGACGCGCTCGCGGCTAAAGTGCTACGCCCGTCAATGACAGAAACCACCGCCAGAGGAGCCGCCTGGCTAGCTGGGTTAGGAGCAGGCGTTTGGTCGTCCTTAGATGATCTCAAAGCACAGTGGCAGTTAGATGTTGAAGTCTCCCCTACTTCGCAAGGCGATCCTCGCGAAGAAGAGCTTTGGCACAGAGCAGTGGAGCGTACTCGAGCTTTTACTTAGAAACTGCTAGCAACTGCCTAGAAACTGCTAGGCATTGCCTAGATAGCGATCCAGATTGCGCACAGCTTGGCGGATGCGTTGTTCGTTTTCTATGAGGGCGAAGCGCACATATCCTTCCCCACCCGGACCAAAACCAACCCCAGGAGAAACCGCAACGCTAGCTTGTTGCACCAGCTGCGAGGCAAACTCCACTGAACCTAGTTCGCTATAGGGTTCTGGGATTTTCGCCCAAGCAAACATAGTTCCCCTAGGTGGTTCTATCTCCCAGCCGATGCGATTTAGACCTTCACACAATACATCTCTGCGGCTCTGATATAGCTCTCTAACTTCACTGGGGAAATCCGAATACTCATTCAGGGTTACAGTGGCAGCTATTTGTATGGGTTGAAAAGTTCCGTAATCCAGATACGACTTGAGCTTCGCCAAAGCCCCCACCACTTCAGCATTACCCACCATGAATGCCACTCGCCAGCCTGCCATAGAAAACGACTTGGTCATCGTATAAAGCTCAACAGCCACATCTTTGGCACCTTCGGCTTCCAAGATAGAGGGCGGGCAGTAGCCGTCAAAGCCGATATCGGCATAGGCGAAATCGTGCACTAGCAGAGTTTCATGCTCTTTAGCGAAATCCACCACGCGCTGCATGAAGTCTCTTTCTACACACGCAGTGGTTGGGTTATGAGGAAACGACAAGATGATTACTCTCGGCTTAGGCCACGAATACTCGTATCGTTCTTGAAAGTTGGCGAACATATCGGCGTGGGTGCTGAGCGGCACACGGCGAATCTCAGCCCCCGCCAGTAGCGGAGCGTAGATGTGGATGGGATATGAAGGAGACGGCACCAGAGCGGCGTCTCCGGGTTGTAGCAATGTCCACATTAAATGCGAAAAACCCTCTTTGGCACCGATGGTATTGATGACTTCAGTCTCAGGATCAAGCATCACATTGAATCTGGTCTGGTAAAAGTCGGCTATAGCTTGGCGCAGTTTTGGGATGCCTCTGCTTGAGGAATAGCGATGATTTCTAGGGTTGCGAGCAGCTTCGGCAAGTTTTTCAACTGTTCCGACAGGTGAGGGCAGGTCGGGGTTGCCGAAGCCTAGGTCTACGATGTCTTGATTTTCTCTACGACCAGCTACCTTGAGGGCATCTATCTTGGCAAAAACATAGGGAGGTAGCTGTGTGATCCTACGAAATTCCATAACTTTGATGTTATGGCGTAATGGCGATGCTGTGCTGCTAGGTGCTGGTTAAATTTAAGGGCTGTCTAGGTGCCGCTTGTCTAGGTGCCGCCTGTCTAGGTGACAGCAAAGCTATGCCAGTGCTTGTGCGCCGAGCAAAGCGGCTCCAACAGCCCCAGCGGTTTCGGTGTGTTCAGCTAAAGCAAACGACAACGAAGGGCGGGTATCTCGCGGTGCGTAACGGCGGCTATAGGCTTCTTCCACCGAGCGTAAAAACACCTTGCCCATTTCTGAGAGACCTCCACCTAGCACTACCATCTCAGGGTCTGTAAGCACGACTAGTGTGTTCAATCCCACAGCGATCCAGTCGCAAAGTTCGCTCAACAGAGCGTGTGCGATGTTATTTGAGGTACTGGGCGAAGTGCCAGCCAGCGAAGTGTCAGCCAGTGAAGTACTTGCTAGCAATAGTGCCACATGTTCGCCGGTGATTTGGCTACTAGCAGCTGCAGCAGAGGCAGTTTGCCTGTCAATCAGTTCAGCATCTGCTAGGGCAATCAGTTCAGCACCTGCTAGGGCAATCAGTTCAGGGGCGTCTCCCCTTTCTGCTGCGTCTCGAGCGTATCGCCCCAGAGCCGACCCTGAAGCATAAAGTTCCCAACAGCCGCGTCTTCCACAAGGGCATTCCAACCCGTCGGGGACGACTGTCAAGTGTCCAGGTTCAGATCCAAAGCCGTGTACTCCTCGCACTAGTTTTCCGTCTATGACGAGCGCGCCGCCGATGCCTGTTCCAAAACCTACGAACGCTATGTTGCTAACGCCGCGCCCGGCTCCGGCTTTTGCTTCTGCCCAAGCTGCTGCGGCTGCATCGTTTTCAACCACCACCGGGCATCGCAGTTTTTCTTCCAGCGCGCTGCGAAGAGGGAAATTCACCAACGAAGCAATATTCGGCGACTGCACCACTACACCCTCGTGGGTCACAAAACCAGCGCATCCCACCCCCACAGCCTCAGGTTGATGCTCCGATACTATTTCTGCTAAAGCCTCCAGTAACCCTTCGTTGCTTTCTGGGCGAAGTATCTGGCGATGGTCAAAGAACGAATTCTCAGCTTCTTGATTTTCAGTGCCTTTATTTTCGCTGCCTTTACAAGAAAGAGCGACACTTCGTATAGAAGTGCCCCCTATATCAAACCCGAGAAAATTTGTCAAAGTTGAGAAATGCCTAAAGCTGAGAAAGGTTATGAAATACCCAGTGAAGCCAGGTGTTCGGCTCGGTTTCGCAAGTCGTTTATAGCTGATGTTATAATTTTTTGTTCGGCTCTCCGAGTAACAAAGCCGGGCAGTCGGATGAGCAAATCCACCTCTAAACGGAAATGCAAATCGGTAACTTCAGGGTTGTTCAGCATCGGCAGAAATTTGTATTCGCCGTCCAGATGACGAGTGAGATTGCCATCAGTAAGACGCCAGGCGACACGCAGAGGGTTGCTCCCATAGTAATATTCCAAGGTGTAGCTGGCACTCCTGCCCATAGCCCCCACATTGAAATACACCTTCCCCGGCCGTCCATCGTCATCGCGGCTGAGCACATCCACCTCCTTCACCTCTTCAATCCACTCCGGATATCGTTCAACCTCACAAATCACATCAACGCAAACCTCAGGAGGTGCCTCAACGGTAATAGAACGATTAGCCTTCTGCGACATAGCTGATATTTTACCAGCTACTTGTAAAACCAACAAAAACTATAAGCAAAAGCTATAAGCAAAAGTAAAGCAAAAGCTAAAAGCCCAGGGCAGAGCTTAGGCGGGTTGCTAGAAGATCATATGAGAAATCTTGTTCTGCTCTAAGGCGGGCATTTTCACCCATCTGTTGGCGAAGATGGGGATCTACAATGAGGCGGCGAATAACCTCAGCAATATATTTGCGGTGCGCGGAAACAATCAGCCCCGTCTCTCCATTAGCTACAGCTTCGGCCGCCCCGCCGCTATCGCCTGCTATTTGTGGTATGCCCGAAGCGGCCGCTTCTAAAAAGACCACTCCGAAACCCTCCTGCTCCAGCCCGCCCCAGCGTTGCCGGCAGAGCATAGCAAAGATATCGGCTGTGCCGTAAAGCGATGGCAGGTCTTTGTCGGGAACTCTGCCCAGGAACTTCACATTTGCTCCGGTCTGTTTGGCTATTTTTTGCAGGCGCGAGCGGTCTCTGCCATCTCCAGCTATAACCAGTTTCAAGTCGGGATGGTCGCTCTGCAAATCGGCAGCAGCTCTGATGAGATTGTCCATCCCCTTGCGAGGCACTAAACGGCTGACGCTCAACAAGACCAGAGCATCCTCGCTGATACCGAAGCGTTGACGGGCGGCGAGTTTTTCATCTTCGGCGTGCGGGCGAAAGCGATCAGTGTCTACCCCAGGCGGTATGTAGTGAATTTTTGAATTTGCGGGCGAAACTGTATCGGTTGCCCACTGGCTAGCACTTATCACCAACTCGCTGGTATCTATCACGCGCTTCATAGTTGAACCCAGCAAGGGAAGTTGGGTCGGGATAGTCGCCTCTGCTCCGTGAAGCACCACTCCGAAAGGTAGTGAAAGTTTGCGACCGATTAGACCAAGAGGCAATGCTGGGTCAATCAGTACTAGGTCGGGCTTCATCTCAGCGATGATCTCTTCTGCTTTGCGACGCACTGCCGGTGTCGGCAGTAGAGGAAAGCGAGTCTCACGGAAGATGCGATAGTCTTCGCCCTGGTCAAAGTTGTGCGACCCCGGATAATCCCTCGTATAGACACTCACCTTGTCGGGCGGGAGCCTGCGCCAAAGCTCCCACAGGTAGATCTGTATGCCTCCGAGCTTCGGGGGGTAGTCATTGGTGACGAGCAGACAGCTCACTAGTCCAACTGCCGCCTCTCTTGCCCCTCCAAATGCTGCCCCTCCGAAAGCTGCCTATTCAACAGCTGCCTATTCAAAAGCTGCACAGGGCGGCGAGCTTCCTCACGCACACGAGCATCTGGGTCACAGCTTGCTTGATCTGCCAGATCAAATCGCCCCAGCCTCTGTGCCGCCCAAATTCCGTGTGCCCGCAGCATCGGATCTTCATGATTTACCATCTCTTTCAGAGCTTCGGTTGTCTCAGTTTCCAGAGGGCCAGTTTCCAGAGGGGCTGCTTCTTGAATGGCTGTCTCGGCTGTGTTAGCCAGCACTAGCAGAGCGTTACGGCGCAAATATCTTGGCTGGCGACGGGGAATATAAAAGCGGCCGAAGCGATCCATTAGTTCTTCATCTGAAGATTTCAAAATATCTAAAACCGAAAGTTGACTCACCTGTTTGGTGCCCTTTTGCTTGCTACTCACCTGCTTGCTGTTTATAGGGCACACATCTTGGCAGTCGTCGCAGCCGTAAAATCTATTGCCCAGGGCTACGCGATATTCGCGCGGAAATATTCCTTCAGCTTGCAGCAACCACGCTAGGCACTTTCTAGCATCTAACTCACCTGCTATATCTAGTGCACCTGTCGGGCACGCATTTTGGCAAGCATTGCAAGTGCCACAAGTTCGCTCTATTGGGGTATTTGATGCTAAAGCCGCAGTGGTGATAATAGAGCCGAGCACGAAGCGGCTACCTCTCTTCGGGATCAGCAAGCAGGTGTTTTTCCCATACCAGCCCAAACCTGCCCGCCTCGCAGCTTCTCTGTCCATAAGAGCGTTATCATCGGCTACAACCCGGGCTCGGTAGCCGTCGTCTCTCAGCTGCTGCGCCACAACTTCAAGTGCACCTCGCAGCTCGCCGTAGTAGTCGCGCTGAGCATAAGCTGCCACGCGCATCTCTTCACTGGCTTCATATCTGGCAGTGGCTTCATATCTGAGTGCCCCCACGATGAGCGACTGTGCCCCCGGCAGGGTGGCCGAAGGATCACAAGATCGTTTAGGGTTGCGATAAGTGAACTGCATGCTAGAAGCTAGACCCTTGCTACGCCGCTTCACCAATGTGGTCTGTGCTTCAGCGAAAGGCTCAGCTGAAGTCACCCCCACAGCATCCAAGCCCGACTGCTCAGCTAAAGCCAGCAGTGAGTTTAGATATTCGCTCATATCTAATAGTCGCTCATAGATGTAGTAGCTGGCTCACACTCATGATTGTTGCGCCTTTGTCATAGCATCTGTATCGCAGTTCCTTGTCGTCGCTTACGACTGCTATCTTCTTCGTGCTAGGGTATTGAGAAAGCCGCTCAACGATCTCGTCATCAGCGGTCTTGTCCTGCGGTGAAAAGACTACTTGGATGCCACTTTGAGGGGGATAGTCTGCTTGTGGTCCGGGATATTTGCCGTCAAAAACTAAGCAGATTTGCTCCAAGTTATAGGGGCGATAGCGAGCTTCCAGAGACTCGGCTTTATCAATAAGGCGATTGCGAAAAATTTCCAAACCGGGCTTATGCGAATGCTTCTGCTCGCTATTGACAAGATGTGCTGTTTCGTCTGCCCATCCCACGTAAATAAAGTTATAGGCGTCCACAAATAAAATAGACACTTTAGTCACATAGTGTTCAGCCGCAGTATATGAGAACTGACCAACACCAGGTGGAGGCATAACAGGAAAGCGAGGTTCAAGTGCTGTATTAGCATCGCCCCAGATTTCTTCTCTGGTAAAGCCGCGCCTGCGCTCGTCGGTTTCTTCATCGGTCTCAGGGTTTTGAAGCTGCCGTAACTCTCGTTCAAGTTGTTGGATGCGCTGCTCTCGCTTTGAAAGAGTTTTTCTGAGTTTGTTGTGATGGCGTTGAAGGCTTTCAAGCCCATCTGATTCGCTAGCCAGATCAGCCTTGAGTTGGCGGATAGAGTCTTTGGCGGCTTCGTGCTCTTCTGCTAGTTTTTCTGCTTGGGCTTCAGCTTGCACCCTCTTCAGGTGGTCTTTTTCAGATTGAGATTTTACTTTCGCAGTCTTTTTCTGTCGCTTATCTTGCTGTTTTTTGGCGCGTTGCTGTTCTGCCTCGGCTTGACGAAGTTTGGCTTGGAGGTCTTTGCTGTCGGACTTGAGAGTTTGAAGGTTGCTTTGCATTATTAAGAAGCGGTCAACTTCATCTCTCCAGCGAGGTGGTCGCGTAAGCCACAGCTCTATTATCGCCGGCAGATGCTCCAATTCTAACTTGGGTGAGTTTTCGTGCCATTTTTCTAATACAGCTTCTCGCAGTTCGGCGTCTTGGTCAAGAGCTTCGCAGAGTATTTTCTGCGCCTCTGGTGGCATTTTGCGGAAGCTCGTAAAAGGGGTCATAAGGCGAGCCACATCATGAGGCAATTTGACACCAAGAGAAAAATTCCAAAGATCAGTCAGTATTGCTAGTTCTTCGGCTTGATATTTGCTGGGGGTGTATTCTTGTTCTTTTTCTGTCTTATCTTCGCTGTCTTCTCCTGTGCTGTTTTCTCCCTTGCTGTCTTTTGTCTCCCCGTCTTTTTTCGCCCTGCTTTCTTCCTTGCCTTCTTCGTTGTCTTCTTCTCTGCCTTCTTCGTTATTCAGATCAGACATCTACTGATACCTCCTATTCTTGTGTTAATTATTGCTGTGAGAGTTTTTGCGAGAACTCTTGCCAAGCTGTGAGTGCCGACATCGCCTCTCCGCTGTCTATGGAAGAAGTTGCCATCTCAAAGCCCTCCTCCATGTCAGCTGCCAAGTCGGCTACTACTAGCCCCGCTGCAGCGTTCAAAGCTACGACATCGCGCTTCGGTCCATCTTCGCCACCTAGCACGGCCAGTGCGCTCTCGGCATTTGCTTGGGCATCGCCACCGCGAATGGCGTCTTCTGAGTCGCAGCTGATGTCAAATTTTTTGGGGTCGATTTCATATCTTGTGATTTCTCCGTCCTTTAGGTGAATGACATTAGCAGAGCCTTTTGCCGAAAGCTCGTCAAGGCCGTCGTGCCCCACAACTACCATTGCGTGGCGATGCTCAAGATGTTTCAACACATCTGCGATTGCCTCAGCTATCGCAAGGTCGTTAGCTCCTATCAGCTGGCGTCGCACTCTTGCCGGGTTCGCCAGCGGCCCCAAAAAATTGAAAAATGTGGCGATGCCCAATTGTTTGCGAGTGGGGCCCACATGGCGCATAGCGGGGTGAAATCTAGGGGCGAAGCAGAACCCAATGCCGACCTCGGCGATGCTACGCGCCACCTCGTCTGCCCCCATCTCAATGTTGATGCCCAAGGCTTCTAACACATCGGCTGAACCGCTGGCTGAAGAGACAGCTCGGTTGCCGTGCTTACAGACCTTCCCCCCTGCGCCAACCACAACGAGTGCCGCAGTGGTAGAGATGTTTATCGTCTTGTGTCCGTCTCCCCCCGTGCCGCAGGTATCAATCAGACCTAGCTGCTCGGCATCCACCGGTACCTGCTCGCCAGCATCTTGCATAGCCGACAAAAAGCCGATCAACTCCTCAGTAGACGGCCCCTTAGCGCGCATCGCTACCAGCAAGCCTGCCACCTGCTCTGGCGCAACTTCACCTCTCAATATCGCGCTCATGACATCGTGGGCAAGCCCTTCGGGGAGGTCGTTGCCTGCGAGCAAATGCTCGAGTATTTCAGGCCAAGAATTTGTCTCAAACCCAGAGTTTTGCATGTGATATATCTACTTGCTATGTAACCTTTGTTTCAGTTTATCTGTACGCAGCACAGCACTGACATCAGCGGTCAAATCATCAGCTGCCAAATCATCATCTGTCAAATCAAAACTACTAGCCTGATGAAATAGCCGTGCTTAGATCTCCTCGCTATTCTCGTCGTCCTGTTCCTCGCCAAAGTGGTGGAACTTTCTCGCGAGACGAAGCCCTGCGCCGTCTCAGCGAAGAGCACTTTGATGTAGTGATCATCGGTGGCGGCATAACCGGAGCCGGTTGTCTGCTAGACGCTGCCAGTAGAGGGCTGTCGGCAGCACTTATTGAAAAAGATGATTTCGCCTCAGGGACTTCTTCTAAGTCGTCAAAGCTGGTGCACGGCGGACTGCGCTATCTTCAGCAACGGCGTGTAGTGCTGGTATATGAGGCACTGGCTGAGCGTCAACGTCTGCTCCACAACGCCCCGCATCTGGTGCGTATTTTGCCTTTTTTGATTCCTGTATTTAGCACCGACGGTCTAATCAATCCCAAGGCAGCTCGCGCTCTTGGCACTGCCATGTGGGCCTACGACTTGACAGGTGGTTTACGCATAGGCAAAAAACATCAGCGATTGAGCGCTGGCGCGGCTTTGGATCTATTCCCCACACTTTCGCCCGACAGGTTAGATCACGGCTACATCTATTACGACTGCGAAACCGATGACGCTCGCCTCACTTTAGCTGTGGTCAGAACCGCCGTATTAGATTTCGGGGCTGTCGCCGCCAACAGAGCTACCGCTGCGGGTATCTTAAAAAGTGCCTCAGGGAAGTGCCGAGGTGTGGTGGTTGAAACTACCGAAGGCGACAGCTTTGACATAAGCTGCGACACCGTCATCAGTGCGGCAGGAGTATGGTCAGACGAAGTACGTAGCTTGGACGAACAAGAGGCTGCTGCGCGCTTGCGTCCAGCTAAAGGTATCCATGTGGGAGTGCCCAGAGAGATGTTTGCCAACGAAGCAGCAGCCGTGGTGCCTGTGAGCGGCGACAAACGTAGCATCTTCATCATCCCGTGGGAGAAAATCACCTATCTCGGAACCACCGATACCGACTACGAAGGCGACATAGATAACCCTTCCAGCACGCTAGACGATGTTGAGTATCTACTCAAAGCAGCCAACGATAACACCTCTGCGAATGTAGGTTTAGACGACATAGTGTCGGTCTGGTCGGGATTGCGCCCACTCGTCAAAGACTCCAAATCGCAAAGCACAGCCGATATGTCGCGCCGACATAGCATCACAACTTCACCTTCTGGGGTGGTGAGCGTGGTAGGCGGCAAACTAACCACATATCGCAAGATGGCAAGCGATGCTGTAGATGAGGTGCTCCAACATCTAGACAGAGACGATGCCGGACTAAGCAGAACTTTAAATTTGAAACTGCGCGGCGCGCCAGAAGAAGTGCCAGAAAAAGTTTCAGAAAAAGTTTCAGAAAAAGTTTCAGAAAAAACTTCAGTGGGCAGATACGGCACAGAAGAAGCCCAAGTCCACGCTCTTGCTGAGACCGACCCTGCTCTGAGCCAGCCAATGCACGAAGACTTGCCATACATTATGGCTGAAGCAACCTACGCTGCGCGCTTTGAGATGGCAGTTACTCTGGATGATGTTCTGAGCCGTCGCACGAGAGCGCGTTTACAAAACGCCCGCGCCTCAGCAGATGCTGCACCAGCTGTAGCAGAGTTATTAGCTGGCGATTTGGGTTGGAGCCAAGAGCGCACCAAAGATGAGATCGAGCGATATCGCAGAAGCGTTGAAACTGAAATGTGCGACTGGCGGTGATGGTGGTGAGCGTTTTAGT
Source organism: uncultured Acidimicrobiales bacterium (assembly GCA_958295755.1). Lineage (GTDB taxonomy): Bacteria > Actinomycetota > Acidimicrobiia > Acidimicrobiales > Hopanoidiivorantaceae > Hopanoidiivorans. The sequence continues at coordinate 780,097 of OY282367.1, forward strand.
CATAGATGCGGGCACGAGCAGTTTGCGAGTAGCTGAGGTATCTGAAGAGGGCAAAATTCTCAACCGCCGCACAGCCCCGTCGCCTCTTGATAAGCCTGTGGAAGGATTAGCCGAGCTAGATGCTCAACTACTGGCAGACACAGCTTTAGAGATGGCAGCTGATGTTTTGGCAGAGATTCACCGGGCGGGCCGCAAGGCACAAGCAATCGGCATAACCAACCAGCGGGCTACCACAATTTTATGGGATAAAAACTCTGGACAACCCGTAGCCCCAGCCTTGAGCTGGCAAGACCTTCGGACTTTGGGAGACTGCCTAGCACTGCAATCAGATGGCTTCCGTCTAGCCCCCAACGAGTCGGCCACAAAGCTGGCTTGGCTACTGCGAGAAATCAGAGGCCAAGGCAGAGATAGTCGCAATCTGTGCTTCGGCACCTTAGACACTTGGCTCATCTGGAAGCTAACCCAAGGCGCATGCCATGTTACTGACCACTCCAATGCCGGAGTCACAGGTTTGATGCTGACCGACGCCTCAGGTTGGGACTTAGCCACAGCAGACCATCTTGAGATTCCAGCTGAAGTGCTACCTCAAATCGTTGCCTCAGTGGGTGTGGTGGGTGAAGCTACAGCACTGCCGTGGAATCCACCCATTGCAGCCCTGCTGGGTGACCAGCAATCTTCATTAGCAGGTTTGGGATGCCTCACAGCTGGCACAGGTAAAGCCACATTCGGAACTGGGGCTAATGTAAACATCTGCTTAGGAGATCGCCGAGTTGAGTTTGAGCGAAGAGGCGAACACGGCACATTCCCTATCGTCTGTCGTACCCGCAACGAAGCGCAGGTGAGCAATTCTCCAACTAGCAACACTCCAACAGAAAAAACCAGCCACACTATTGCTGTTACTTGGGGTGTGGAAGCCTTAGACCTTTCAGCCGGCACCAATATAGCTTGGTTAGGCGATGAGTGGGGTTTGTTTTCATCTCCTGGCGACTCAGAACCTCTAGCAGCCGCATGCCAAGATACAGAGGGTGTTGTCTTTGTGCCAGCCTTAGAAGGCTTAGGCGCACCTCAGTGGGACTTCGGGGCGAGGGGTACTTTCTTAGGTTTAACTAGAGGCACCGAAGCTAGCCACATTACAAGGGCAGTGTTAGAAGGCGTGGCATATCGCGGCGCAGAACTGCTAAAGGCAGCAGAAGCCGATGGCAACATTCACCTCAGCAGTCTCAGAATAGATGGCGGAATGAGCCGCAACAAAGTCTTCGCCCAGGCCTTAGCCAATGCTACCGAACGACCCATAGAAATCTCAAGTGATACCGAAGGCACTTCACTTGGTGCTGGCTACTTGGCAGGATATGCCACTGGCATTTGGTCGAGCCTCGAAGAAGTTTCCCACCTCTGGCAACCAGCCGACATACTAGAACCTACTGCTCCGTCTAGGTGGGATCGCTGGCAAGAAGCTGTTTCTCAAAGCCTCCGCTGGGAAGAAGGTCTCTCGGAAATATCGTTCTAACCGCATTATTGACATTAACCCTAAACATGAAGGTTAGACAATTTTGCTACTTTTGTAAGGTTTTTTGGCTGTATTTATCTAACTCGTGGTCGGGTAGCTCGAGTTTATTGGCTTGTCTGTCTCGGTGAGTGCTGGTGAGATTTTATGGGGTCAAAGAGGGAGCTTTGTAATGTGAAGTTTGTGAGGTGCTGCTAGAAGAATTTAAGAGGTTGCAGTTGCCAAAATATTAACAAGTTGCTAGTAAGATTTATCTATGCGAAAACTGCTAAGTAAGTAGCCTGAAGTGGTAAAATATTTGTTGTCAAAAGTAACCGCCTGAATCAAAGTTATTATTATATAATGTTTCAATAACCTAGATATCTGAAAGCCCATCTATCACATCATGTTTGATCATGTCTGACTTCACAGCAGAAGATTCAAAATCACTATACCGACAAGACGGGGGGGGGGTGCTCGCCGCGATGCGGTGGAAGAGAGTAGGGCTTTTCACAAACGGCGAGTTATAGCTATGGATGTTTACAGAAGCATCTCGCAGGGGGTCTCTCAGCGGGCACAGTGGATAGGCTGGCGCAGTCTGTTTGTGCTGTTTATGGTGGTGGCGTTGTTCGCCTCGGTGTTATTTGCTGCGACAGCGGTTGATGTTGACGCCATGCAGATTGATCAACAGCAGGATGGCGAACAGCAGGGCGGTGATGATGAGGGCGATGATGGCGAGCAAGAGGGTGGCGATGGTTCAGAAGGTGCAGGTGGAAGTGAAGGCGGTGATGGCTCAGAAGGTGAGGGCGGTGATGGTGAGCAAGAGGGCGATGATGACGAACAGCAAGGTGGTGATGGTGAGCAAGAGGGTGGTGACGGTTCTGAGGGCGAAGGCGGTGATGGCGAACAGGGTGAGGAGTCAGAGGGTAATGGAGAAGGTGCGGGGGGGGGGTGCGGGTTCTGGAGGCGGTGATGAGTCTGAGGGTGAAGGTGGCAGCGAAGGCGGTGATGGTAGTGGTGAGGATGATGGCGGACAGCAGGGCGGTGATAGGTCAGAGGGTGCAGGTGGCAGCGAAGGTGCAGAGGGTGCAGGTGGCCAGGGCGACGATGACCCCCCAGAAACACCTGAACCTACCCTAGAGGAGCGCGAAGGGCCTGAAGCTCAAAGGCAATTTTCTACAGGAGCGGTCAATATTCGAGCAGGGGCGATTGTCTATATTGATACTTTACGGTTTGCTATAAACCCACAACACCTGAATCAACCTTGCTCTTCATATTCGTTCGTCCCTCCGACTACCGCTAGCAGCGATTCAAAGATTGCCGACACGGATTGCCTCTTAAAATTCACATATAACGCACCTGGAGCAATATCTGTTGTTGCAGAAGGATCTCCCTTTGGGTATCGAGTAAATCTTGTAACCGACAATACAAGCAGAGGGAATATAACTTTCACTGCCCCGCCAACTCAAAATGTAGCAGCTGGCCAGAAGATCACTTTCAACGCCACCACCTATTTACAAGAGGCCACTTCCGCTTACAGCATCTTTTGCCTTGAGCCCACCAATGTTAGCTCCAAGATCACCGTTAATCGTAAAGACTGTAACTACGAGATCACCGCCAATAGCAACACAGCAGGCGCAGCCCAATTCACAGCGCGCTTCTCATCCACCGGTGGTGGCGCAACCGACGGTACCGAATATGTGATAGACCGCGTCATATCGGTAGCCATCAGGGGCCCCGACCACATAACCTTCACTTCTCCAGCAAGTAACCCACCTGTCTCTGCGGGGCGAAGTATCACGATTGATGCCTCAGATTATGCGTCCATCGCTAGCAGCTACACAATCACTTGCCAAGCACCCACCAGCATAGACGCTACCAAACTCACCTCCGTTACTCTCACCGCCAACACCTGCAACTATGTGGTAACAGCTAAAGCCGATGCTTATTCATCTGCACCTGGGGCAGATAACACAGCCACTTTCACTGCTAACTATGAAGGCAACCTCGGCTCCACTCAAACGGGTGTAATCACCGTCAGCATAAGACCACCCTCCAACATCACCTACACTGCGCCCCCAACCCTCAATGTAGCTCGCAACCTTACGCTCACAATCAACGCTTTGGACTATATAACAGAAAACGCCGCCCATACCGTGTCATGTAATGATGCTGTCATCGCAGACTCTAGCCGAGTCTCTGTTTCCCATACTGGCAGTAGTTGTACTTTTACAGTAGACCCAGTAGACACCTTGGCTACCAACCTTCTGGGCGAAACTACATTTGATATACCCTTCACCTCCACCGGCGGCGATACTGAGACAGGCACATTCACAATCAACGTTGGTTCTGATTCAGTAGTTACTCGCTCCTCCACTATTCCCACAACTATTTCCAGAGGCAAGAACCTAACAACATTCACCATTGACGCAACTGGCTGGGTTACCGACGGCGACTATGAAATCTCATGTGAAGATGCCACGATCGATAACAGAATCTATATCTCACAAATCACACGAAGCGGCTGCATCTACACCATCACTCACACGGGTGTCGAAGGCTCTGGCAGTTATGCGACCTTCAAGTTTTCATCATCAAGCGGGGCACCTACCTTCAATGTCACACCTACGATTACTATCGGCCCCAACTCCAACCTCATCTACACTACTCCAACAGGCTTGGAAGTGCCAAAAAACAGAACGATCACCATCAATGCCTTAGATTACGCTACCGACGATTCAGCTTGGACGATCTCGTGTGGCGATGCCACCAGTGTTGATACCATCAAACTCACATCGGTAACGCGAGACACCAGTGGCGAGGGCTGCAAATTTACCATAGACCCCATAGATACCTTGGCTGATAGTGCGTTAGGCACTGCCACATTCAACATTCCATACACATCTTCAGGCGGTGCCACTCACATTGGACAAGTTAGTGTAGTTGTCGGACGTGCCACCAGCCTAACTTTCACACCACCCACTGGCTTAAGAGTTGCTAGCAATCGCACCTTAGAGATCAACGCTTTGTTGTATGCGACTGATCTCTCGCCTCACACTGTTACCTGCGGTGAAGCCGCGAATATCAACTTCACAAAGCTGATCTCAGTCACCCGCAATGGCTGCACCTTCACCGTTGATGCGATAGACGATCTGGCAGCCAACCTGCTGGGCAATACCACTTTCAATGTGGCGTTCACATCCACAAGCGGCAGTGCTTTACTCGGCACCTTTACCGTAAACATAGGCACTGCCTCCAATATCGCATTCACTCCCCCACCGACCACAGATAGCCTAATCGTGGGCAAGAATCTTACCAAAGTAATCAGTTTCAGTAGCTATGCCACAGATGGTCTCTACACTATCACCTGCGGTGCCGCAACTGGATTTGACAATGCCAAGCTCACTTCTGTTACCCGTAGCACTGGTTGCGACTACACCCTAGACCCAGTCGACACCTACGAAGGCACAGCTGCATTCACCATTCCATACACCTCCTCAGGCGGTGCCACCCACAACGGTGCAGTCACAATAACCATCGGTCCCGCTTCCAATATCGTATTCACTCACCCACAGACCGGGATGAGCATGATTAGAAATGAAACTTTTGTCATAGATGCATTAGCACATGTTTCAGACGGCTCCTATACCATCACCTGCGGAGACGCCACAGGCGTAGACACCACCAGATTGACAGCAGTCACCCGCGATGGTTGCTCCTTCACCGTTGATGCGATAGACGATCTGGCAGCCAGCCTGCTAGGTAACACCACTTTCTCCGTGCCTTTCACATCATCAGGCGGAGCGACACTCAACGGAACCTACACAATCAACATCAGTGCTAATTCTGCCATAGAGTTCCTTGCTCCTAACCCACTCTCGGCTACTGGCGGACAAAGCATCACTGTTAATGCCGGTGATTACGCAACAGAAACTGGCCATACGATTACTTGCGGAGATGCTACTGGAGTGTCATCCGTCTTTTCTTCGGTGACACATATAGCCGATTCCTGCACTTTCACAGTTGCAGTCTCAGACTCTGCCACGGGTGGTACCTATACATTCGTCGTCCCTTACATATCTTCTAGTGGAGCAAGTCGTCAAGGTGTCATATCTGTCGAGGTCTCTAATATCGTCTTCACTGCTCCCACAATGTTTATTATAAGACATGGAAGAAGCAGAACTTTAAATATCTTGGACTATGCACAAGACGGAAACTTTGATATAACTTGTTCAGATGCAGTCAACATCTCTAGTCAGATCTCTTCAGTAACCCGTAATCCTACTACACCTTGCCTTTTGAACATAGCGGTTCGTGGTGGAAGTAGGTCAGGCTCTGCTACATTTGAAGTGCCATTGAGATCCTCCGGGGGCGATACCTTCAACGCTGAGATAACCATTATTATCTCACACTTCAGGTTAACTGGCGCACCAGGTGCTGGCGGTATCCTTGTACCTAGAAACCAAACATTTATCCTGGATGCTACGGTTTATGCAGATGATGGTGTGGTTCCTCTCATTTGTGGTGGTCTCCACAGTTGGACTGCTGCAGTAATATCTGTTACGCCCATTGCTGGTACTTGCACTTATTTTGTAGATCCGGTGGATACTGCTCCTATCGGGTACTATGCCGAGTTTGTTACCAGGATCGATTCGTCAGCTGGTGGTGGAATTCATGTCGCCTTTACGATTATCATTGGTGCTGATTCTGAGATTGTAATTTCTCCTAGGGTTCCATCTGTTGGTATTCGCGGTGGCAGGGTTGTTTATGTTGATGCTAGGCAGTTTGTTTCTGATGATGGTTATGCGATTACTTGTGATGCGAGTCCGGATTATAATACTAGGGGTGTGGGTAGGCCACCTGTAGAGATAACCAATCCTGCTAACTGTATTTATCGTTTTCGCTTTAGTGGGGCGGCGGGAAATTATCATTTGTTGACTGTTGGGGTTTCGTCTACTGCTGTTGGGGTTACTTCTTCTGGTGGTCCTACAGGTGTTGTTTCTACGGGTTCTGTGACTATTAGATTGAATCGTGATGATACTGCTATAGGGAGTGTTAATTTTGTTGCCCCCAGTGATTTGGCTGTAAGTGCTGGGGGTTCTATTGAGGTGAATGCTGCTTTGTATGCACAGGAAGGTCATTCTGGTTATGGTATTGTTTGTCTTGATCCCACTGGTATAGATAGTAAGATTTCTGTTCGTCTTGTTGGTTATTGTAGGTATAGGGTTACGGCAGGTAATACACTGGGCAGTGCTTCATTTACTGCCCGGTATGCTTCCACAGGTGGCGGTGCTGGTGTGGGATCGGAGTTTGTGGGAGAGGGTGTGATTACGGTAAGTATTCGTGAGCGTAGTTTTATTTCGTTTACACCTCCTACCAGGAATCCAACGGTTAGTATTAATCCTTCTACTGCTACGATAGATGCTTCGGCTTTTGTGTCTACTACTAGGAGGGCTAGTATTACTTGTGAAGGAGCTACATTTGTTGATTCTAAGTTTGTGTCTGTTACTCTCGCTTCTGGTACTTGCAACTATACAGTTACTATCAAGCCTGATGCTTATTCTTTTGCTGCAGGAGCTGACAACACTGCCACATTCACTGCCAACTATAGAAATTCTCTAGGCACTTTTAGAAGCGGAACAGTTACAGTTGAAATACTTTCTGGCTTCGAAGTAGATTTAGATACGAAGATAGTCAGTAACTTTACTTTTGATTTTGATGCTTTGGATCATTGGGAGGATAATCACGGCTATACCATAACTTGTGCTGACGCTACTGGGGTAGATACTACCAGGCTAACTTCAGTTACTCGTAGCACTTCTGGTAATGGCTGTTCTTTTACAGTAGATCCTATAGACAATCTGGCAGCAAATCTGCAGGGCAAAACCTCCTTTTCTGTGCCATTCACCATCAACAGCAATACTATAGACATAGGCACCTTTGAGGTAGAGATAGGACCCGCTTCAAATATAGTCTTTACAGCACCATCTAGATTATCAGTAAATAGAACGCAAGAACGCAACCATAACTTACTTCCTACAGTAGATGATGGCGACTATGAAATAACTTGTTCGGCAGCCACTAATGTCAACTCAGCACACTTCACGAGTATTACTCAAAGTAGCAGTAGTAGTTGCACCTACAGGTTGAATCCAGTCGACACCTTTACTGGGGGTGCTACCCAATTTACAGCTAATTTCATATCAGCTGGAGGAGCAACCGCATCACACAATATTCCCATATATATAGTTGGTGAAGTATGTCACAATCCTGTTAACCCAACTCCCAGAAGAACTACGACCAACCGAGCCATATTTGTTAACCTTGGCGAAAATGCTGATACCTGTGGACATGCTTTATCTTGTCGGCGTCTTACGTGGGACGCTACCAAGATCACAGTCCGCCCTTATGGCGGATGTCTCTACCATTTTGCTCCCACTGGGGTCGTAGGTCAAGCCAACGTCACTTTTGACGGTCGCGCAGGGGCTTTTGCCTGGCACAGGTATACTTTAGAATTTTATATTGACCATGTTAGTAATTTAACTTATACTGCGCCGAGTAATCTGCAAGTGAAACGTGGTAGTATGCTTGTAATTGATGCTTCAACTTATGCGAGCGAAGCAGAAGGTAGTAGTTATACGATTTCTTGTAGAGACGCTACCGGCATAGATACCTCAAGGCTTACTTCTGTTATTCGTGATTCCGGTACTAATGGTTGCAGATATACTATAGTTGCCAAAACTCATGCACCTGATGGTTCAGCCACATTCACTATTCCCTATTCATCTAGCAGTGGGGTTACCTTAAATGCCAGAGTGTCGGTGCGCATCTTTGGCGTAGTCTTCACTCCTCCGACTGATCTGAAGGTAGCGGCCGGGAGCAGTCTGGTTGTAAATGCTGCCGATTATGCAACCGAGACTTCACATACGATCACTTGTGGTGACGCCACTAGTGTTTCTTCTAAGTTCACTTCGGTAACCCGCGCTGCTAACTCTTGTACTTACACTCTTATGGCGGCATCTGGGGCTACGGCAGGTGCTGCTACCTTCACGGTGCCATATAGGAGCAGTGGCGGAGCAACACTCAACGGCGTGATAAGCGTGGTAGTCTCCAACATAGCTTTCACAGCTCCCAGTGCTTTTGCTTTGGACCGCAGGCAGAGTGTTACTTTTGATGCTTCCGATTATGTGGCTGACGGAAGTTTTACTGTTACATGCGGTAATGCTACCGGCGTAGATACCGGCAAGTTGTCGGTTACCCGTGCGGCTACTCCTGCTAATTCGTGTAGCTATACGGTTACCGCTACTGCCACAGCTACCTATGGGTCAGCTAGCATCATGGTTCCCTATACTTCGACAGGCGGCGATACCCACAGCGGACTGATCCGCTTTGCCATCCAACCTGTTTCAAAAATCACCTTCAACGCGCCAGTTGGTTTAGTTGTAAGGCCAGCAGGAACATTGGTGGTAAACGCGTCAAGTTATGTATCTGATGCCAACTTCTGGACAGTATCTTGTGGAAATGTCACTAGCTATGATACCACCAGACTCACCTCGGTAACCCGCGAAACTTCTGGCGATGGTTGCTCATTCACAGTTGATCCGATAGATACCCTTGCTCTGAATCTGCGAGGCGCAGCTACTTTTTCAGTTCCCTTCACCTCCACAGGTGGCGACACCGCCACATTTACATTCACTGTTACCGTTGGACCAGACTCTAGCATTGTTACTAGCCCTAGCACCCCGTCTGTGAACATTCGGGCAGGCAGGGTCGTCTATATTGATGCCAGACGTTTCGTGTCTGACGGACCCTACGATATCACCTGCACAGGGCGAACTTACGACCGAAGGGGAGGTCTGGGAGCTGGGCCGATCACTTCTCCTTCTAATTGCATCTATCGTTTCCGCTTTAGCGGGTCGGCGAATGACTATCAATTGTTGACCGTAAATCTTTCGTCTTCGGGGGGTGCCACAGGATCTGTGGCAATAAGGCTGAACAGAGAAATTATCGCTACTGGGAATATCAGTTTTGTTGAGCCCCCAGGCATTGAAATAGTGGCAGAACAAAGCATCACCCTGGATGCTTCAGAATACGCAAGTGAAGCTCAGTCAGCATACAGCATTTTCTGCCTTGGCCCCGCCGATATTGACAGCAAGATAAGTGTAACGCTTGTAGATGACTGCACATACAAAGTCACAGCTACCTCCACGACAGGCGCAGCCACCTTCAATGCCCGGTATGCTTCCACAGGTGGCGGTGAGAATAGCAACACTGAGCTAGTTAGAAAAGGCAGAATATCTGTAACAGTTCTTGCCGCCGACTACATTGCTTATACTCCGCCTAGCACCAATCCTTCTGCTGTTGTAAATACTGCTGTCACGATTGATGCTTCCCGTTTTGCCTCGCTAGCCTTTCCCTACCGTCTTTCGTGCCTAGACGCCACCAATATAGATACCGCAAAGTTTGTTTCTGTAACTCGCCAAGACTGCAACTACACAGTCAGTGTCAAAGCCGACGCCTATACTACTGCAGAAGAAGCTGACAACACAGCCACTTTCACTGCGAACTACGTATCTAACGAAGGCTTCTCTCGATCAGGCGTAGTTACCGTTGATATACTTCCTGTTTCCCAGATTGTCTATTTTTCGGCGTTCGGGCTGGCAGTTGCCCCTGGAAGGTCTCTTACTTTTGACGCCTCGCTCTATGCTTCAGACGGGCCTTATGCCATTACCTGCACCGGTGATGCCACAGGATTCGATACTACCAAACTCTCTTCTGTAACTAGAGAAGATGCCGCTACTAAACCCTGCAGCTATACGATCACCGCATCAGGTACAACCGCACAGGGTACGGATTCAATCATTATTCCGTTTTCTTCAGCTGGTGGCGACGCATCTAGTGGCACATTTGTTGTGACAATTGGACCTGCCTCAAATATCACGATCTCACCGACCAACCCACAGGTTTCAGTACGCTCCGACAGATTTGTCTATGTTGACGCCTCGCGCTACGCCTCAGACGGGCCTTATGCCATCACTTGTACTTCTGCCATCAGTGGCACTTTAGCCGATTTCACGAATCCTTCCAACTGCCTCTATCGGTTCCGCTTCAATGCTAGCCAGTCACAGCAATATAATTTGCGTGTCAATTTAACCTCATCAGGTGGCGATTCGGGCTTTGTGAATATCAGGTTGAATAGAGCCCCATTCAATACAGGAAACATTACATTCACACCTCCGACAGGTTTGATTGTGAGAGAGCGCGATAGTGCCACGATTGATTTTTCTGAATATGTGCGCGAAGCCACACCCGATTTCTCAATATTTTGTTTAAATCCCACAAATATAGACACCAAGATAGCTGTCATTCGCACCAGCGACTGTAGCTTCAACATCGTAGCAGGTGCGATACTAGGCACAGCTACATTCACTGCCCGTTATACTTCCACAGGTGGTGGCAGAGATCCAGGCCAGGAGCATGTGATAAGTGGCAACATATCCATAGCAATCGTGCCTGAAGATTTCATCAGTTTTTCTGCACCTGCCACCAATCCTTCTGTTACAGAAGGTGACACCATTGTCATAAACGCATCAGATTACGCATCCATTCGTAGCCCCTACACCTATGTTTGTGATTCGGCTACAAATATAGACACCAACACTATAGCTTCTGTCACCCTCCAAGCCAACACCTGCAACTACACAGTCGTAGCCAAAGCCAACTCTTATTCTGATGCAGAAGCAGCCGCCAATACTCTTACTTTCAGAGTCAACTACAGAAGTAGTGGAGGCTTCAGTCAAACAGGGGATGTCACAATAGATTTACTTGCTGAATCCAATGTCCGCTTCTCTGCGCCCAGTGGTTTGAGTGTTGGTCGCAACCGAACTCTCTTGATCAACGCTTTGGACTATATAAATGAAAATAATCCATATGTTGTGTCTTGTGGCGATGCCGCTGGAGTAGATAACACCAAGTTGACTTCAGTTGCTCGCGACTCTGCTGGGGATGGTTGCTCATTCACAGTAGATCCGATAGACAACCTAGCTACTAGCTTGCAGGGTGATACTACCTTTACAGTAGAATTCACTTCATCAGGTGGTACCGACGCCTCAGGCACATTCACTGTGAGAGTCCTGCCTGATTCAAATATTGTTGTTAGTCAACCAGGAAACTTGAAGGTGAGTCGCAATAAGACACTCACAGTTAATGCCGCCAGGTATGCCTCTGACGGTAATAATGTTATCTCTTGTGGGGATGCTACTGGTGTGGATGCCACTAAGTTGGCTTCAGTTGCTCGCGACTCTGCGGGGAATGGTTGCTCATTCACAGTAGATCCGATAGATAACCTAGCCGCGAGACTGCAGGGCGATACTACCTTTTCTGTGCCACTTTCATCCGCAGGTGGTGACACCGCCACAATCACACTCAGCGTAAATATCGGCCCCGATAGCACAATTTCTTTCACTGCTCCGACTGAGTTGAGGGTGGGTCGTAATCGAACTCTTGAAATTAATGTGCTATCTTATGCCACTGAAGCCAATCCGTCTAGCTATATAATTTCTTGTGGTGATGCCACTGGTGTGGATGCCACTAAGTTGACTTCAGTTGCTCGCGACTCTTCTGGGGATGGTTGCTCATTCACTGTAGATCCGATAGATAACCTAGCGGCTAGTCTACAGGGCGATACTACCTTTTCTGTGCCACTTTCTTCCACAGGTGGTGACACCGCCACTGCCACATTCACAGTCAATATAGGGCATGATTCTGGGATTGTGGTTTCTCCTAGAGTTCCTTCTGTTGGTTTTCATAGCGATAGGGTTGTTTATGTTGATGCTAGGCAGTTTGTTTCTGATAGTGGTTATGTGATTACTTGTGATGCGAGTCCGGTTTATGGTACTAGGGGTGTGGGTAGGCCACCTACGGTGATAACCAGTCCTTCTAACTGTATTTATCGTTTTCGTTTTAGTGGGGCGGTGGGGCATTATCATTTGTTGTCTGTTGGGATTTCATCGTCTGGGGGTTCTACAGGTTTTGTGGCTATTAGATTGAATCGCGATGATACTGCTACTGGAAGTGTTAACTTTGTTCCGCCTAGTGGTTTGGCTGTGGGTGTGGGGGACTCTATTGTGGTGAATGCCGGTTTGTATGCACAGGAAGATCATTCAGGTTATGGTATTGTTTGTCTTGATCCCACTGCTGTAGATAGTAAGATTTCTGTTCGTCTTATTGGTTATTGTAGGTATGAGGTTACTGCTGGCTCTATGCAGGGTACTGCTTCTTTTGCGGCGCGTTATGCTTCTACTGGTGGTGGTGCCAGTATTGGTTCGGAATTTGTGAAAGATGGTGTGATTACGGTAAGTATTTTGGGCTCTGGTTATATTTCGTTTACGCCGCCTGTTGAGAATCCAGTGGTTGGAGTGGGTGCTTCTACTATGATAGATGCTTCGGCTTTTGTGTCTAGTGCTAGGGGGGTTAATATTACTTGTGAAGAGGCTACATTTGTTGATTCTAGATTTGTATCTGTTACGCTGGCTTCTGGTACTTGCAGCTATACAGTTACTGCCAAGCCCGATGCTTATTCTTTTACTACTGGAGCTGATAATACTGCTACATTCAATGCCAACTATAGAAATTCTCGAGGCAGTTTTAGAAGCGAAGCAGTTACAGTTGAGATACTTTCTGATTTTACTGTGGATGATTTAGAGATAGGCCGTAACTATACTCTGGTATTTGATGCTTTGGACTATTGGGTTGATACTCCCGGCTATACCATAACTTGTGCTGACGCTTCTGGGGTAGATACGACCAAGTTAACTTCAGTTACTCGTAGCTCTTCTGGCAATGGTTGTTCATTCACGGTGGATCCTATAGACACTCTGGCAGCAAATCTGCAGGGCAAAACCTCTTTTTCTGTGGCATTTAGCACAAACAGCAACACCATAGCCACAGGCACCTTTGTGGTAGACATAGGCCCCGACTCAAATATAGTCTATACAACACCAACTAGGTTTGGCTTACATAAAGCGGGCTTAGCTATTTTTGACGCACTGCCTACCGTAGATGATGGCGATTATACCATAACTTGTTCAGAAGCCACAAATTTCAACACAGCACATATTCTTGGCATCCGTCGAATAGGTGATTCCTGTAGATATGTTCTTATAGGCAACCGGGGATATGCTGGCCCAGCCTCATATGATATCACCTTCACATCTTCTGGTGGATCAAATACCACAGAAACCATCCCCGTACGAGTGGAGCATTCTTCTGCGTGCATCAATGGTACTAACCCTGGTGCCAAAACCACACCTCGTAACCGAAGCATCACATATAATTTTGCAGAAAATGTAAGTACCTGTCGCTATTATGCAACTTGCTTTTCCCTTAGCCAGGACGAAAATAAACTCACTGTAACTCGCCCCATAGAGATCCCAGTGGCACTTCAAAATACAACCTATACCCAAGGCTGTATTTTTACCGTAACTCCCAAACCTCATGCCGTTTTGGGCACAGCAAACTTTTCTTACTGCGTTAGGTTAACTTCAATAACATCCCTTAATTCGTACACCTCATATTCCGATTGGCAAAATTTGCTGACGTCTGGAAACGCCCTAGAGACCGCCTCTACTACGCAGCGTATACATCAATCTTGTGGATTTGTAGGTTTTACTATCGGCCCTGATACTAATTTAACTTATACTGCGTCGAGTAGTCTGCGAGTGAATCGCGGTGGCACGCTTGTAGTTGATGCTTCTAGTTATGTGAGTGAAACTGCTGATAGTAGTTATACGATCTCTTGTGGAGACCCTGCCAGTGTAGATACTTCAAGGCTTACTTCTGTTACGCGCGGCACCGGTGCTAATGCTTGCCAATACACTATACTTGCTAAAGCTAATGCTCTTGCGGGCACAGCCACATTCACTATCCCTTACTCTTCTACTAGTGGCGACACCCTTGACGCAGAAATAGAGGTATTCATTTCCGGCCTTGTGTTTATCCCGCCGGCTGATCTGAAAGTAGTTGCTGGGGATACTTTGGTTGTGGATGCTAGTAGCTATGCATCAGAAACAGGACAGACGGTTACCTGTGCTGACGCTACTGGTGTGGGTTCTAGGTTTACTTCGGTAACCCGCACTTCTAACTCTTGTACTTTCACTATTATTGCAGCGTCTGGGGCAACAGCAGGTTCTGCTACTTTCACAGTGCCATATAGTAGCAGTAGCGGAGCAACTCGCAACGGCACAATAAGTGTGAAAGTCTCTAATATCACTTTCAGACCTCCCAGTGCTTTTGTTATAGACCACAGGCAGAGTGTTACTTTTGATGCTTCTGAGTATGTGGGCGATGGAGATTTTATTTTTACATGCGGTAATGCTACCGGCGTAGATACGGGCAAGTTGTCGGTTACCCGTGCAGCTACTCCTGCTAATTCGTGTAGCTATACGGTTACTGCTACTGCCACAGCTGCCTATGGCTCGACGAGCTTCAGTGTGCCATATACATCGACAGGCGGCGATACCCGCAGCGGAGAGATTCTCTTTACCATACGGCCTGCTTCAAAAATCACCTTTACCACACCAGTGGGTTTGAGCGTGAGTCGCAACAAGACTTTAATCATAAATGCACTAGATTATGTGACAGAACACAGCTACCACACGGTAACTTGTGCTGACGCCGCAGGTGTTGATAATACTAAGCTAACCTCGGTAACCCGCACTCTGAACACTTGCATCTTCACAGTAGATCCGATAGATAATCTGGCGGCTAATCTACAAAGTACTACTACTTTCTTTGTGCAATTCACTTCCACAGGTGGCGATACAGCTAGAGAGGCATTCACCGTGAATATCGCTCCAGATTCCAGTATTGCTATCAGCCCTAGCACTCCATCTGTTAACATTCGCGGCGACAGATTTACCTATATTGATGTCACGCGTTTCGTCTCCGATGGTGACTATGCCATCACCTGCAACGCAAACCCCAGATATAATACGCGAGGTTCAGGTACCTACCCAACAGAGATAACGAATCCTTCTAACTGTCTTTATCGTTTCCGTTTTACTGGGGTAGTTGGGCATTACCATCTGCTGACTGTCAATGTTTCATCTTCTGGCAGTAGCTCAAGTTCTGTGCCTATCAGATTGAACCGCAACGACACTGCTACAGGCAGTATTAGCTACACCGGACCCACTAACTTGCGCGTCGGCGTAAACGGCAGCATGACATTAGATGCCGCTCAATATGCCCAAGAAGCCAATTCTGCTTACTCAGTCTTCTGCCTTGACCCCACTGCGATAGACAGCAAAATTACGGTAGTTCGCACCAAAGATTGCAGTTATAAGATCTCTGCAGGCACAACCACAGGTGCTGCCACCTTCAAGGTGCGTTATGCATCAACTGCTGGCGGTGCCACTGCTGGCGAAGAGTATATTAAAGAAGGCACAATATCGGTAGCAATCCAAATTTTTGATCCGATTACATTCACTCCCCCAGCAACCAACCCTATCATCGGTAAAAGCCTCACAATAGATGCATCGGAGTTTGCTTCTATTAGTGACGGTTACAGCTTCGTTTGCGAAGGGGCAACTCTCATAGATCCTAAGCTTCTATCGGTTACTCGTGAAGCTAATACTTGCAACTACACAGTCACAGTTCGCCCCAGTGCCTATTCCACCTTCAGAGGAGCTCTCAACACAGCAACTTTCACAGTTAACTACAGAGGTAGCGCAGGCTCCACCCAATCAGGTGTAATCGTTCTTAGTTTGCGTCCTTATTCAGATATCGTCTTCACGGCACCTACGGGATTGAGTGTTGGGCGTAACCAAACTTTGGTATTAAACGCTTTGGATTATATAACAGAAGATGACTACTGGACTGTATCTTGCGCGGATGCTACAGGAGTTGACAATACAAAGCTGACTTCGGTCACACGTAGCACTTCTGGCACTGGCTGTGTCTTCAGAGTGGATCCAATAGATACTTTAAACCAGCGGGGCAATACTACTTTCTCTGTGCCTTTCTCCTCCAGCGGTGGCGACTTAGAAACGGGAATCTTTACTGTAAATATCACTGGAGACTCCACTCTTATCATCAACGTTCCAACAGATCTGACAGTGGGCCGTAACCAAACTTTAACAATCGATGCTCTGACTTACGCAAGAGAAACCAGTAACAATCAAATCTCTTGTGCCGATGCCACCGGAGTTGATATCACTAGACTTGTCGTAACTCGCGATATTACTGCACCAGGTTGCACATTCACAATAGATCCGATAGATGATCTCTCTGCTTCATTGCAAGGTAACACTACTTTTTCTATTGAGTTCAGTTCAAATAGTGTGACTGTCAGCAGCCTTGTGCCTGTATATATTGGCGTAGATTCTGATGTCTCCTATACTGCTCCGACTGATTTATCCGTCGCTCGCAACCGGACGGTCTCAGTTGACGCTTCGCTCTATGTTTCAGACGGCAACTATAGTATCTCTTGTGGAGACGCCATAAGAGTTGACAATACTCGGCTGACTTCGGTTACTCGCGAAGTCAACACTTGCAATTTCACGGTGGATCCCAAAGATTCTCTCTCTTCAGAACTGCTGGGCAACGCTGTTTTCTCTGTGCCATTTACTTCTACTGGTGGCGCAACTGCCACTGAGGTATTCGAGGTCAATATTAGTCCTGATACAAGCATTTCTTTCGTTGCACCGTCGGGGTTGGTCGTGCCGAGGAATCGCACTTTGGCTATCAACGCTTTGTCTTATGCGTCAGATGGTGCTTACACGATTAGCTGTGGTGACGCCACAAATATTGACAGCACTAGGCTGACTTCAGTCACACGCGACCCCTCTGGCACTGGCTGTGTTTTCACGGTAGATCCGATAGACGCCTTGTCTGCGGGCTTGCAAGGTACTGCCACATTTACTGTGCCGTTTTCTTCTGCTGGTGGAGCCACAGGCAATGGGACTTTTAGTGTCACCGTAGGTACTGATTCTACCTTTGAATTCACCGCGCCGACAGACTTGAAAGTTGTGGTTGGGCAATCTTTGGTTGTGGACGCAGGTGCTTATGCATCCGAAGAAGGGTCTACTATAGGGTGTTTTCCCGCAACTGGGATCTCTTCTAAGTTCTCTTCGGTGGAGCATACTCCGAATACCTGCATGTTTACTGTCACAGCTTCATCTACAGCAACAGTCGGCCCAGCTTCTTTCACCGTTCCTTATAACACTTCCAAAGCAACGGCTTATAACGGTGTTATATTTGTGAGCGTCTCTAAAATCACTTTTACCACGCCTCAGAGTGTGGTGATAAATCGCGGGCAGAGCATTACTATTCATGCGGCAAACTATGCGTCTGACGGGAGCTTTGGTATCACTTGTGGAGCGGCTACTGGCGTAGATGCATTAAAGCTTGTTGTGTCGCAAATGGACACAACAAATAAATCCTGCGACTATACGGTAACGGCTGGAGCCTCGGCAGCTTATGGTGTGACCACCTTCACTGCGCCATATACCTCAGCTGGCGGACACACCCAAAACGGTACTATCTCTGTATCAATAGAGCCTCCTACTGCCATAGCCTTTAATGACCCTGGCACATTGACTGTAGGTCGCAACCAGACTTTGGTGATAGACGCGTTGGATGGTTATGTGACTGAGAACTTCCACACGGTGACTTGCGCGGATGCCACAGGAGTTGACAATACAAAACTGACTTCGGTCACACGCGACCCCTCTGGCACTGGTTGTGTCTTTACGTTAGATCCGATAGATGCCTTAGCGCAGAGTCTGCAAGGCGATACTACTTTCTCGGTGGAATTTAGTTCCGCAGGTGGTGGTACTGTCACAGGAACCTTCACGGTGAACATCGGCCCCGACTCCAACATCAGATTTGTTCAACCTGAGTTCTTCCTTGGTCGCAACCGCACTTTGACAATCAACGCTCTGGAACATATAACCGAGGACTCTTCATATACCGTATCTTGTGCTGATCCTACAGCCATAGATACTCTTCGACTGACTTCTGTTACTCGCAACGCAGGTGGTAATGGCTGTACTTTTATAGTTGATCCGATAGACAATCTCAGTGAAGTAAATCATGGTGAAGCTACTTTTAGTGTGGTATTTAGTTCCACAGGTGGTAGCACTCTTCAAGGACAATTCAGGATTACCATCGGTAGCGACTCTATTATTACTTTCACTGCGCCCACGAATTTGAAAGTTGGGCGCAACCGCACCCTAACGATAAACGCGCTGGACTATGCAACAGAAAGCGAAGTGGGCTATATCATCGAATGTAGCAGTGCTACCGATATTGATATATCTAGCCTGGCTTCGGTAGCCCGCCCTGATCCAGCTCGTTCATGCAGATTCACAATAGACCCTATAGATACCCTCACTATTGGCTCACAGACCAAGACTGCCTTTTTCTCTGTGCCTTTCACATCTATTGGTGGAGCAACAACTAGGGGTACCTTCACGGTTGAAATTGGTAACGATTCCAATATCTCATTTACTGCTCCGTCGGGGTTGAGCGTGCCGAGGAATCGCACTTTGGCTATCAACGCTTTGGCTTATGTGTCAGATGCTGGTTACACGATTAGCTGCGGTGAAGCTACAAGTATTGACAATACTCGGCTGACTTCGGTCACTCGTAGCACTTCTGGCTCTGGCTGTGTTTTCACGGTAGATCCGATAAACGCCTTGTCTACGAGCTTGCAAGGTGCTGCCACATTTACTGTACCGTTTTCTTCTAGTGGTGGGGCCACAACCAACGGAACTTTTACCGTCAATGTAGGTGCTGATTCTGCTATTGTATTTACCGCGCCAACAGATTTGAAAGTTGCGGCTGGACAAACTTTGAATGTGGATGCGGGTAGTTACGCTTCAGAAGCTGGGCAAAGGATTTCCTGCAGTGATGCTACGGCAATATCACGGCAGTTTTCGTCTGTAACGCGCTCTCCTGACACCTGCAGCTTTACGGTTGCAGCAAAATCTGCCGCAACGACTGGCTCAGCTTCTTTCACTGTGCCCTACGCAAGCACTAGCGGAGCTACTTTAGAAGGCATCATATTTATTGTTATTTCTAAAATCACATTTACCGCGCCTCAGAGAGTGGCAGTGAATCGCGGTCAGAGTGTTACAGTTTATGCGGGAAATTATGCGTCTGACGGGAGCTTTGCTATCACTTGCGGAGCAGCTACTGGCGTAGATACTTCAAAGCTTACTGTATCGCGAATGGACGCAACGAATAAATCTTGCGACTATACGGTCACCGCTGGAGCCTCAGCAGCTTCTGAGGTAACCAGTTTCACTGTGCCTTATATTTCAGCCGGCGGACATACCCAAAACGCTACTATCTCTGTCTCAATAGAGCCTTCGTCTGAGTTGCTTTTCCCTAATCCGGTTTCTTTCGATTTGGGGCGCAATAATACTTTGACATTCAACGCGCTAGATTATGTGGAAGAACATAGCTTCCACACGGTGAGTTGTGCGGATGCCACAGGAGTTGATAATACAAAGCTGACCTCGGTCTCACGCGATACTTCAGGCACCGGCTGTAACTTTACTGTAGATCCGATAAATACTTTGGTGGTAACTCCCCCAGTGACTACTACTTTTTATGTGACATTTAGGTCGACAGGTGGAAGGATTGCCAATGGAAGCTTTACTATCTCTATAGGCCCCGACGCCAACTTTTATTTCACCCCTCCAGCAACTTTCATGACTGGGCGCAACCGTTTTCTTAGATTCAATGTCTTGGATTATGTAAGCGAAAGCCCGGATCACACCGTTACTTGCTCTGACGCTAGCGGAGTGGTTTCCACGAAGGTGAGGGTTTTACGATCTTCGTCTGGGGATGGTTGTGGCTTTACAGTAATCCCGGTCAGTACTTTAGCTACAACGCTGCAGGGTGAAACTTCTTTCTCTGTAGTCATCAGCAGCACTGGCGGCGATGTTGTAACAGGCACTTTCACTTTTTACATCGGAGGCGATAGCACAATCACATACACTGCCCCCACCGATTTGGCGACTGGTCGCAACAAAGCCTTGACAATAGATGCTACCAACTATGTAACCGAAGCTGATCCCACTTGGAGGATCATCTGTGGAGATGCTATTCGTATTCATAGCCGGCTCGCTTCTGTCTCACGCGTAGCCAATAGTTGTCGCTTCACAATAACTCCGCGCGCCGACGTTGGATCGGGATCAGCTTCGTTTACGATTCCATACTCTTCTACTGGAGGTCACACAATCAACGCCAAAGTCTCTCTTGAAGTTGGCAAAGATTCATTCATTGACTTTACAAGCCCGACACTGCCTGTGCTTGCCGTGAACAGGACACTAGATATCAGAGCTTTGGAGTATGTGGATGAGGATTCTTCATTTACTGTTACTTGTTCTGATGTTACAAATTATGACAGAACCAGATTGACTTCAGTTACACGTAACACCGACGGCGATGGTTGCACCTTCACTGTAGATCCTGTAGACACTCTTACGGCAAGACTTTTAGGCGATGCTACTTTCCAGGTGGGTTTTGTTTCCACAGGCGGAGACAGAGCCGTAGGAGTTTTCACAGTGAGGTTAGGACACTCTACCGATATCCAATTCAGTGCGCCTCCAGGTTTAGGCGTGGGGCGCAATCGTGTTTTGCTGATAGATGCCTCAGGTTATGCTAGCGACGGCACTTATGGCATCACTTGTGGCGATGCCACTATTTTAGATTCTGCTAAGATCTCTACTGTTACTCATACTGGTAGCAGTTGCAGTTTCACCATCACTCCCGACACTACGGCATCTCCGGGAGTGGCTAGATTTTCTATTCCCTACTCTTCCACCGGTGGATCTGCAATCACAGGCACGATTTCTGTAAACATCGGCTCTGATTCTGAGATCTCCTATACTGCCCCGACTGGTCTGATTATCGGTAGAAATCGTGTCTTGCAGATAGATGCCTCAGGTTATGTCAGCGATGCTAGCCACACCATATCTTGTGGTGATGCCATTGGCGTAGATACAGCGCAAATGGCTGTTACCCGCACTGACTGCAGCTTTACAGTAGATCCGGTTGATACTTTGACATTTGGCAGCAACAGAGATTTAGATGCCTCATTCACAATTCCATATGTTTCATCAGGTGGTCACGCGCTTAACGGTAGGGTCGCCTTGAAAATCGGCCCAGACTCTAACTTGATATTTACCAATCCGGGCGTGTTGCCATTAGGACGAAATCGCACACTGGATATCAATCTGCTGGACTACATAACCGAAGACGGCTACTTCAGCACTACTTGCGCGGATGCCACAGGAGTTGATAATACAAAGCTGACTTCAGTTACACGCAATACCGGTGGGGATGGTTGTACCTTCACCGTAGATCCCATAGATACCCTCACCGGTAATGCTCTTGATGATACCAGTTTCACAGTTGCTCTAACAACAAACGGTGGCTCTAGTGTCACGGCCAGATTAACGGTTAATATTGGCCCGGATTCTGAAATCTCCTATACTGCTCCGACTGATTTGTTTGTCGCTCGCAATTTGTCATTGACGATTGATGCCTCTGGGTATGTCAGAGACGGTAGCTACACCATATCTTGTGGCGATGTCACAAATGTAGATACCACGAAGCTTGTTTCTGTTACTCGTACTGGTTGCAGTTACATCGTTACTCCCAAAGATGATGCCATTTCAGGCGACGCTACTTTTGACATTGCGTATGCTTCATCAGGCAGGGCAACAGGAGTCGGCACGGTTAGTGTGGAGGTTGGTCCTGATTCTGAAATCGAATTTACCGCCCCTGCGGCATTAGAAGTGCCGAGAAACCGCACACTGAATGTGTATGCTCTGCGACATCTGACAGAAACCTCTGCCTACACAGTAACCTGTGCAGATGCCACAGGCGTGGATGCAACGAGGTTTGCGGTTTCTCGTAGCACTTCTGGAGATGGTTGCACGTTCACGGTAGATCCGATAGACACTTTAGCTGTGAGCCTGCAGGGGAATACTACTTTTTCTGTACTGCTTACTTCTACTGGCGGAGATACTGAGACTGGCACATTCACCGTCAATATCGGCGGAGACTCAAGTATTCAGTTCACACCGCCTAGCGGTCTTGAGGTGCGTGCACGCAGTAACATAACAGTAAATGCCGACGACTATGTATCTATTGTGGGTGCGTCGCAAACGATTACCTGTGCAGATGCCACTGGGATAGATGCCAGCAAACTGACTATAACTCGCCCAGACTCCAGCACTGTCCCAGGCACTTGCGATTTTAATGTTGCGGCTCAAAATACTTCAGTTGGGCCGACTTCATTTACTGTTCCATACACTGCATCTGGTGGCGATCAATTAAACGGTATTATCACAATCAATATTACAAAAGCCGCCAGACTTCGTGCAAAACCAGTCGATGATTTGACCGAAGCACAAAAGAATTTGAGAGTGAGTAGCAACTTTACTTTAGAAATCAACGCGCGGGATTATGTGCTAGAGCGTAGCTTCTATGTTGTTACTTGCGGTGACGCCGCCGGAGTAGATGCCACGAAGATGGCTGTTACCCGCAATGGCTGCACTTTCACAGTAGATCCGATAGACAACCTAGTGACGAGTTTGCAGGGCGATACGACTTTTTCTGTGCCCTTCACCTCAAACTCTGCTGGCAACCCGAGTGTCACACTTACTTTCACGGTAAATATTGGCCCGAGTTCTGAAATCTCCTATACTGCTCCGACTGATTTGTTTGTCGCTCGCAATTTGTCATTGACGATTGATGCCTCTGGGTATGCCAGAGACGGTAGTTATGTGGTTTCTTGCGGCGACGCGACTAATCTTCATAGCAGGCTGAGATCTGTAGTGAGGACAGCGAACACTTGCGAATTTGTTATAACGCCCGAAAGAGCAGCGACGGTGGGAGAAGCCACATTCACTATCCCCTATTCCAGCACAGGCGGAGCCACTTTAAATGCTGTGGTTACCGTTGAAGTTGGCGTGGATTCCAGATTGAGCATAGCCAGTCTGACAGAAAGGACAAGATTTATTAAACACCGCAGAGCTGTCTATTTTGATTTTCTGCGTTTTGTCTCAGACGGCGATTATGCTGTAACTTGTTCTAGTCCCAGTCCCGTATTCCTAAACGCATTTGACGAGCCTCCTACTAGCAGGTCCCAAGTGAGATCCTTTGAGCGTCTCGCCAACTGCCTCTATAAGATAGATGTTGCGCTATTCTTTGACTCCGAGGGCATTCGCGATGTTCTAAAGCTGACAGTCATGCTCACATCCTCTGGTGGCGCAACAGGTACTACAACTGCCATTTTTGGACGAGATAATACCTTGAGCCCATTCCTAACTACTTCATCTCCACCAACCTTAGAAATTAATCAAGGCCAAGAAGTCTCATTTAACGCAAGACCTTATGCCTCGTCAGGCCAGGCTTTCTTCTGCTTGTTGCCAGAGAATCCAACGAGCGGAATTACTGTGGAACGCACTGGGGATTGTATCTATACAATCACAGCAGGACAAACGATCGGCCAGAACAGCTTTGATGTAAAGTATGGCTCCGTTGTGGGAGGAGCGCGGCAAGGTCAAGACTTAACAGCGACCCTCACGATACCCGTACAGATATTTTCAGCCAATCATATTTTCTTCACTCCACCTAGCCCAAACCCGCAGGTGGTTGCGAGTGGAAGCATCACTATTGACGCTAGTGACTATGTGACAAACAAAGATGATATCGCAACTTTTACATGTCAAGACACTTCAAATTTTGACTCCACAATCGCATCCGTAGCTAGAACAGCAAATACCTGCAGGTATGTAATAACCGCCGGTTCTACCTCTGGCACAGCCACACTTACCGTCAACTACTTGAATGGAGATGGCGTTGCTCAAACGGGGACTGTGAGTGTGGATATTCTTCCTGTGTCTGATATTGGATTCACCTCTCCGACAGGCTTGGTTGTGGGTCGGAATCGCATTTTGGTGATCGATGCGCTAGATCATGTAAATGAAGACGATAGCTACACTGTTAGTTGCTCTGAACCTTTCGGCGTAGACACCACGAAGCTAACCTCGGTAACACGCGCTACTTCAGGCACCGGCTGTGTCTTCACAGTGGATCCGATAGACACTCTGGCTACGAACCTGCAGGGAGATACCACTTTCACTGTTGATTTCACTTCCACAGGTGGCGACTCTGAGACAGGCACCTTTACTGTGAATGTTGGCCCGGATAGTGCTATTAGTTATTCTGCGCCGTCGGGGCTGCTCGTGGGTCGCAATCACACGCTTGAGATCAATGTGCTGTCACACTTAACTGAGAACTCTGCCTTTACCGTTTCTTGTGGTGATGCGACTGGGGTGGATAACACCAAGCTCACAGGCGTAACCCATACCGACTCAAGCTGTACCTTCACTGTTGACCCGATAGACACTCTTGCTAGCGGTTCACAGGGCAATACGACTTTCTCTATCCCGCTCACCTCTACAGGCGGGCACAGCACCACTGCTACTTTCACAGTGAATATCGGCCCGGATAGTGCTATTAGTTATTCTGCGCCGTCGGGGCTGCTCGTGGGTCGGAATCGCACTTTGGCTATCAATGTTTTGGATTATGCCTCTGACGGTAGCTATGGCGTTTCTTGTGGTGATGCGACTGGGGTGGATAATACCAAGCTCACTGGCGTAACTCATACCGGCTCAAGCTGTACTTTCACGGTAGATCCGGTAGATGCTCTGGCTAGTGGTTCACAGGGTGATACGACTTTCACTATCCCGCTTACCTCTACTGGCGGTGACAGCACCACAGCTTCGTTCAGTGTGAATGTTGGCCCGGATTCAAGTATCACTATTACTCCGCCTAGCTCAAATTTTGCTATAGCTGCTGGCCGTTCTATCCTGGTTGATTTTGCTGATTATGCTTCTGAAGCTAACCCTCTTACTGCGGGCACTCCTGATGGCTATAGCATCGCTTGTGATACTCCTACTACCACATCTAACTTGATTACCATTGACGCTACCAGTGGGTGCAGTGCTACTATTACCTCTGGATCAAGCATGGGCACAGCTACTGTTTCTGTGGTTTATACATCTAGTGGCGTGGCTAGGGTTACGGGCCGATTTACCTTTGATGTGGGTGCAGCTTCAGTTATCGACTTTAGTGCTCCTTCTGGGCTGCTCGTGGGTCGGAATCGTACTTTGGCTATCAATGTGCTGGATTACGCTTCTGACGGGAGCTATACCGTTTCTTGTGGTGATGCGACTGGGGTGGATAATACCAAGCTCACTGAGGTAACCCGTTCTGGTTGTACTTTCACGGTTGATCCGATTGATACTTTGGCTAGTGGTTCACAGGGTGATACGACTTTCACTATCCCGCTTACCTCTACTGGCGGTGACAGCATTTCTGCTTCGTTCACTGTGAATGTTGGCCCGGATTCAACTATTAGTTATTCTGCGCCGTCTGGGCTGAAGGTGGGTCGCAATCGCAGCTTGGCTATCGATGTGCTGTCACACGCTTCTGACGGTAGCTATGGCGTTTCTTGTGGTGATGCGACTGGGGTGGATAATACCAAGCTCACAGGTGTTAGTCGCTCTAGTTGTATCTTTACTGTTGATCCGATTGATACTTTGGGTGGCAGCTTGCAGGGTGATACTACTTTTACTGTGCCACTCACCTCCACAGGCGGCCATACCCTAGATGCCACTTTCACTGTGACTATTGGCCCTGATTCAACTATTACTTACAATGCTCCGTCGGGGCTGCTCGTAGGTCGCAACCGCACCCTTGAGATAGCTGTGCTGTCACATGTTTATGAGGCCAATCCCTCAAACTATGGCATTTCTTGTGGTGATGCTACTGGGGTGGATAATACCAAGCTCACTGGGGTAACCCGCTCTAGCTGTACCTTTACCGTTAATCCGATAGATACTCTTGGTAGCTCTTTACAGGGTGATACTACCTTTACTGTGCCACTCACCTCCGCAGGCGGCCACACCTTAGCTGTTACATTCACGGTGAATATCGGCCCCGACTCAACTATTACTTTTACTGCCCCTACTGGCACAGGTAGTTTGCAAGTTGCTAAGAACCGCACTCTCACGCTAGATGTCTCTGGCTATGCTTCTGAGACTGCTGGGTACACCGTTTCTTGTGGCGATGTTGTCACTTTTGACACAACAGAGCTGAGCTCAGTAACACACACTGGCGATAGCTGTGAGTTCACTGTCAATCCTAAAAATGTGGAAGGATCTGCAACCTTCAATGTGCCTTATATCTCAACAGGTGGCCACACCTTAGTCGGCACAGTGTCAATAACAGTTGGCCCGGATTCTGATATTTCATATAGTGAGCCTGCTGGGTTGGAGGTTGGTCGTAGCCACACGCTTGTGGTTGATGTTGTGGCCTCTGACGGAAGCTACATAGTTACTTGTGGTGATGCGACTGGGGTAGATACCAGCAAATTTACAGTTACTCGCAGCACTTCTGGCGATGGCTGTTCTTTCACGGTAGACCCGGTAGATAATCTCGCTAGTGGCGATCAAGGCGATGTTACTTTCAATGTGCCACTTACTTCTACTGGCGGTCACAGCAGATCTGCCCCAGTTGCTGTTTTTATAGGCCCAGATTCCGCTATTACATATAGAGCTCCTTCTGGACTGCTCGTCGGCATTAATCGCACTCAAGTGATCAATGTTTTGGATTACGCTTCTGACGGGAGCTATACCGTTTCTTGTGGTGATGCTACTGGGGTGGATAATACCAAGCTCACTGGGGTAACACATAGCGGCTCTAGCTGTACTTTCACGGTTGACCCGGTAGATGGTCTTACTAGTGGCGATCAGGGCGATACTACTTTCACTATCCCCCTCACCTCCACTGGCGGTGACAGCACCTCTGCCACTTTCACTGTGAATATTGGCCCTGATTCAACTATTACTTATACCGCGCCGTCTGGGCTACTCGTGGGTCGGAATCGTACCCTTGAAATAGCTGTGCTATCTCATGTGTCTGAAGCCAACCCTTCAAACTATGTGATTTCTTGCGGCGATGCGACTGGGGTGGATAATACCAAGCTCACTGGGGTAACACATAGCGGCTCTAGCTGTACTTTCACAGTAGATCCGATAGATACTCTGGCTAGCTCTTTACAAGGTGATACGACTTTTATTGTGCCACTCACTTCTACTGGCGGCCATGTCCTTAATGCATCTTTCACGGTCAATGTAGGTACAGATTCTGATATTACTGTTACTCCGCCTAGCTCTATTGCTGTTGCTACTAGCCGTTCTCTGACTGTTGATTTTGCTCGGTATGCTTCTGAGACTGCTGGCAGTGGTTATGTGATCTCTTGTGGCACTCCTACAACTGCATCGTCTTTGATTACTATCGGGAGTCCTACTGGTTGCAGTGTTCAGATTACTGCTGGTGCCGCAACTGGCTCAGCTACTGTTTCTGTGGCTTATACCTCAGATGGTGGTGCTACTGCTAGGGGGTCGTTTACTTTTGCTGTGGGTGCTGCTTCTAGTATTGTTTTCAACGCTCCTTCTGGGCTGAAGGTCGGCACTAATCGCACAAAGGTTATCAATGCGCTGTCATATGCCACAGACGGTGGCTATACCATTACTTGCGGTGATGCGACCGCCATCGATAGCACTGAGCTAGACACAGTAGTGCGTAGCACTTCTGATGATGGTTGTTCGTTTACTATTACGCCTAAGAGTGTTCAGGGCGTAGCTAGCTTTACTGTGCCTTATACTTCAGGTGGCGGCGATACTCATGATGGAGTGTTTTCTATAACTGTCGGCCCTGAAAGCACTATTACCTATAGTGGGCCCAGTGGGTTGAAGGTGGGGCGCAACCGCACTTTGGTGATTGATGCTTCTGGTTATGTGTCTGAGGAAGCTGGTAGCGGCTATGTGATCTCTTGTTCAGACGCTTCTAATTTGCATGCCAGGCTTACCTCAGTTACTCGCACTGCTAATAGCTGTTCTTACACCATTACGCCATCTAGTACTGCGATGGCAGGCAGCGCGACTTTCTCTATTACTTTTACCTCCGATGGTGGTCATTCTCTCACTGAGACAATAACGATTGAGATAGGCCCGGATTCAACTATTACCTATAACGAGCCTTCTGGGCTGAAGGTTGGTCGCAATCGCGCCTTGACTCTCAATGTGCTGGAGTATGCCACTGAAGCTAATCCCTCTGACTATGCCATTTCTTGTGGTGATGCTACTGGGGTGGATAGTAACAAACTGACTGGAGTTTCTCATAGCGGCTCTAGTTGTACCTTTACGGTTGATCCGATTGATGCTCTGGGTAGCTCTTTACAGGGTGATACGACTTTCTCGGTGCCGCTTACTTCTACTGGCGGTCACACACTGGATGCTAGTTTCACTGTGAATGTTGGCCCTGATTCAACTATTTCCTACAATTTGCCAACAGGTCTGAAGGTTGGTCGGAACCACACACTTGAGATCAATGTGCTGGAGTATGCTTCTGAAGCTAATCCCTCTGACTATTCCATTTCTTGTGGTGATGCGACTGGGGTGGATAATAGCATATTGACTGGGGTAGCCCATACCGGCTCTAGTTGTACCTTTACGGTTGATCCGATTGACACTCTTGTTAGTGGCTCACAGGGCGACACTACCTTCACTATCCCCCTCACCTCCACCGGCGGTGATAGCACTTCTGCCTTATTCACGGTGAATATT
Source organism: uncultured Acidimicrobiales bacterium (assembly GCA_958295755.1). Lineage (GTDB taxonomy): Bacteria > Actinomycetota > Acidimicrobiia > Acidimicrobiales > Hopanoidiivorantaceae > Hopanoidiivorans. The sequence continues at coordinate 809,296 of OY282367.1, forward strand.
GGCCCCGATTCAACTATTACTTTTACTGCTCCTGCTTCTAGTGGCGCAGGTAGTTTGACAGTTGCTAAGAACCGCACTCTCACGGTAGATGTTTCTGGCTATGCTACCGAGACTGCTGGGTACAGCATTTCTTGTGGCGATGTAACTAGCTTTGACACTACTGAACTGAGCTCAGTAACTCACACTGGTAATAGCTGTGAGTTCACTATTACTCCTAATAATGTTGCTGGTGCTGCTACTTTCACTGTTCCCTATATTTCAGATGGCGGAGACACTGAAAGCGGTGTAGTACCGATAAGGGTTGGCCCTGATTCAACTATTTCTTATACTGCGCCTTCTGGGCTGAAGGTTGGTCGCAATCGCACCTTGACTATCAATGTGTTAGATCATGCCACTGAAGCTAATCCCTCTGATTATGTGATTTCTTGTGGTGATGCTACTGGGGTGGATAGTAGCAAGCTAACTGGTGTTTCTCATACTGGTTCTAGTTGTATTTTCACTGTTGATCCGATTGATGCTCTGGGTAGCTCTTTACAGGGTGGTACGACTTTCTCGGTGCCGCTTACTTCTACTGGTGGTCACACACTGAATGCCACTTTCACTGTGAATGTTGGCCCCGACTCAACTATTACTTATAGAGCACCAACAGGGCTGAAGGTCGGCATCAACCGCACTCAGGTGATCAATGTTTTAGATTACGCCTCTGACGGCAACTATAGCGTTTCTTGTGGTGATGCGACTGGGGTGGATAATAGCAAGCTGGTTGGGGTTTCTCATAGCGGTTCTAGTTGTACTTTTACTGTTGATCCGGTAGATGGTCTGGGTAGTTCTTTACAGGGTGATACGACTTTCTCGGTGCCGCTTACTTCTACTGGTGGTCACACACTGGATGCTAGTTTCACGGTGAATGTTGGCCCTGATTCAACTATTACTTATATCGCGCCAACAGGGCTGAAGGTTGGGCGGAACCAAACACTTGAGATCAATGTGTTAGATCATGCTTCTGAAGCCAATCCCGCAAACTATTCCGTTTCTTGTGGTGATGCGACTGGGGTGGATAATAGCAAGCTGGTTGGGGTTTCTCATAGCGGTTCTAGCTGTACTTTCACTGTTGATCCGATTGACACTCTGGTAAGCGGTTCACAAGGTGATACGACTTTCTCGGTGCCGCTTACTTCTACTGGTGGTCACACACTAGATGCTAGTTTCACTGTGAATGTTGGTCCCGATTCAACTATTACTTACATCGCGCCTTCTGGGCTGAAGGTTGGTCGCAATCGCACCTTAACTCTCAATGTGTTAGATCATGCTTCTGAAGCTAATCCCTCTGACTATTCCATTTCTTGTGGTGATGCTACTGGCGTGGAGAATGTCAAGCTCAGTGGGGTAACCCATAGCGGTTCTAGTTGTACCTTCACGGTAGATCCCATTGACACTCTGACTAGCTCTTTACAGGGTGGCACAGCCTTCTCGGTGCCGCTTACTTCTACTGGCGGAGATACTACTTCTGCGACTTTCACGGTATATGTTGGTCCGGATTCTGATATTGATGTCACTCCGCCTAGCTCTGATATTCCTATTCCGACGAGCCGTTCTCGCACGGTTGACTTTGCTGGTTATGCCACTGAAGCTAACCCCCTTACTGCGGGCAACCCTGATGGCTATACCATCTCTTGTGGCACTCCTACAACCGCGTCGTCTTTGATTACTATCGGGACTCCTACTGGTTGCAGTGTTGAGATTACAGGTGGAGCCACCTCTGGCACAGCAACTATTTCTGTGCCTTATACCTCAGATGGCGGTGCTACGGCAATGGGGATGTTTACATTAGATGTGGGTGCGGCTTCTAGCATTATGTTCACTGCGCCGTCTGGGTTGATGGTTGGCACTAATCGGACTCGCGTCATCAATGCGCTGGAGTATGCCTCTGATGGTGGCTATAGCATTTCTTGCGGTGATGCGACCAGCATAGATACCACTGAGCTGCAGTCAGTTGTGCGTGACTCTTCTGGTGATGGTTGTTCGTTTACTATCACGCCTAAGAATGTTCAAGGTGCAGCTACCTTTACTGTGCCTTTGACATCTGATGGCGGTGCTACTGAAAATGCGGTGTTCTCTATCACTGTCGGCCCTGACAGCACTATTTCTTATAGCGCGCCTTCTGGGCTGAAGGTGGGGCGCAACCGCACCTTGGTGATTGATGCTTCTGGCTATGTGTCTGAGGAAACTGGTAGCGGCTATGTGATTTCCTGTTCAGACGCTACAAATTTGCATGTGAGGCTGACCTCGGTTACTCGCACTGCTAATAGTTGTTCTTATACCATCACGCCATCTAGTACTGCGATGGCGGGCAGAGCTACTTTCTCCATTGCTTTCACCTCTACTGGTGGCCATTTCCTCACTAGGACAATAACGGTTGAGATAGGCCCGGATTCAACTATTTCTTATATGGAGCCTTCTGGGCTGAAGGTTGGGCGTAATCGCACCTTGACTCTCAATGTGCTGGATCATGCTTCTGAGGCTAATCCTTCTGACTATTCCATTTCTTGTGGTGATGCGACTGGGGTGGATAGTATCGTATTGACTGGGGTAGCCCATAGCGGTTCTAGTTGCACCTTTACGGTTGATCCGATTGATACTCTTGCTAGTGGCTCACAGGGCGATACTAGTTTCACGATCCCCCTCACCTCCACCGGCGGCCATACCTTAGATGCTTCCTTCACGGTCAATGTTGGCCCTGATTCAACTATTTCCTATAGCGCACCTACCGGGCTGAAGGTCGGTCGCAATCGCACGCTTGAGATAGACGTGTTGTCACATGCCTCTGAGGCAAATCCATCTAGCTATGTGATTTCTTGTGGTGATGCGACTGGGGTGGATAGTAGCGTATTGACTGGGGTAGCCCATAGCGGCTCTAGTTGTACTTTTACCGTTGATCCGATTGACACTCTTGCTAGTGGCTCACAGGGCGACACTAGCTTCACTATCCCGCTCACCTCTACAGGAGGCCATACTTTAGATGCTTCCATCACTGTCAATATTGGCCCGGATTCAACTATTACTTATACTGCTCCCACTGGCACAGGTAGTTTGAATGTTGCTAAGAACCGCGCTCTCACGGTAGATGTTTCTGGCTACGCTTCTGAGATTGCTGGTAGCGGCTATGTGATTTCCTGTGGCGATGTAACTAGCTTTGACACAACTGAGCTGAGTTCAGTAACTCACACTGGTAGTAGCTGTGAGTTCACTATCACTCCCAAAAATGTTGCTGGTGCAGCTACTTTCACTGTTCCATATATTTCGACCGGTGGTCACAGCATAGACGGTGTAGTACCTATAACTGTCGGCCCCGATTCAGTTATAACTGTTACTCCGCCCAGCTCAAATATTACTGTTGTAGTGAGCCTCGCTGTTACTGTTGATTTCTCAGATTATGCTGATGAGACTCTTGGCAGTGGTTATGTGATTTCTTGTGGTACTCCTACTACTGCGTCTAGTTTGATTTCTATTGGCACTCCCAATGGTTGTAGTGTTGAGATTACTGCTGGATCAACCACGGGAGCAGCTAGTGTTTCTGTGGCTTATACCTCTGATGGTGGTGCTACGGCTACGGGTTCGTTCACCATTGATGTGATCCCTGACTCTGACATCTCGTTCACCGCACCGGATGGGCTGAAAGTTGCTACCAACCGCACGAGGGTTATCAATGTCTTAGATCATGCTTCTGATGGTGGCTATACGATTACCTGTGAGGATGCGACCGCTATAGATACCACAGAGCTGCAATCGGTAGTGCGTGATTCTTCTGGTAATGGTTGTTCGTTTACTATTACGCCTAAGAATGTTCAGGGGGCAGCTAGCTTTACTGTGCCACTGACCTCCGCTGGCGGTGACACCGAAAATGCGGTGTTTTCAATAGAGGTTGGCCCGGCTTCAACTTTTGCCTTTAGTGCGCCATCTGGATTGAAAGTGGGTAGGAATCGTACTCTTACTATTGATGCGCTGGAGAGTATTACTGAAGATGCGGCTTATGTGGTGTCTTGTGGTGATGCGGCTGGGGTGGATGCTTCTAAGTTCGCGGTTACGCGGACTACTTCTGGTGATGGTTGTACTTTCACTGTGGATCCTGTAGATACATTGACCCCAAGCAATCAAGGAGATGTGACTTTCACGGTTACCTTCACCTCTAGCGGGGGCACTGATTCAGCTTCTAGCATTGACGGCACATTCACTGTAAACATCGGCCCCGATAGCACTATTTCCTACACCGCACCCGATGGGCTGAAGATAGGGCGTAACCGCACTCTTGAGATTGATGTGTCAGCTCATGCTCGCGAAGTTAGCTCGTCTAGCTACGACATTTCTTGCGGTGATGCTACTGGGGTGGATAATACCAAGCTGGTTGGGGTTACCCATACCGGTAGTAGCTGCACCTTTACGGTAGATCCGATAGATACTTTGGCTAGTGGTTTGCAGGGCGATACTACCTTTACTGTGCCAGTTAGCTCTACTGGCGGGCACAGCTTAGACGCCACCTTCACTGTCAATGTTGGCCCGGATAGCACTATCACCTATACCGCACCGACTGGGCTGAAGATAGGGCGTAACCGCACGCTTGAGATTGATGCTTCTGGTTATGTGGAAGAGACTGCTGGTAGCGGCTATGTGATCGCTTGCTCAGATGCTGCGAGTTTGCATTCCAGGCTTACTTCAGTTACCCGTACTGCTAATAGTTGTTCTTATACCATCACGCCAGATACTACTGCTACATCGGGTGATGCTACTTTCAGTGTTACTTTCACTTCCGATGGGGGCCATTCTCTTAGCGAGACGATAACCGTTGAGATCGGCCCTGATTCCAGCGTCACATTCACTCCCCCATCTGGGCTGAAGGTTGGTCGTAATCGCACTTTGGTGATTGATGCGTTGAGTCACATAACCGAGAATTCCGCCTACACAGTTACTTGCGGTGAGGCTACTGGTGTTGACACCTTGAAGCTCACCTCTGTCACGCGCACCACTTCTGGCGATGGTTGCTCTTTCACCGTAGACCCGATTGACAATCTTGTTGTCGGCTCACAAGGCGATACGACTTTCATAGTCGCTTTCACTTCAGACGGCGGAGCCACAGCCAACGGCACATTCACCGTCAATATTGGCCCTGACAGCACTATTTCCTACAATGCACCCGATGGGCTGAAGGTTGGTCGTAATCGCACTTTGGTGATTGATGCGTTGAGTCACATAACCGAGAATGCCGCTTACACAGTTACTTGCGGTGAGGCTACTGGTGTTGACACCTTGAAGCTCACTTCTGTCACGCGCACCACTTCTGGCGATGGTTGCTCTTTCACCGTAGACCCGATTGATACTCTTGTAGCTGGCTCACAAGGCGATACGACTTTCATAGTCGCTTTCACTTCAGACGGCGGAGCCACAGCCAACGGCACATTCACCGTCAATATCGGCCCCGACTCAACTATTACCTATACCGCGCCAACTGGACTGAAGGTGGGGCGTAACTTTACTCTTGAGATTGATGTGTCAGAGCATGCTACTGAGGCGAATCCGTCTAGCTATGACATTTCTTGCGGTGATGCTACTGGGGTGGATAACACCAAACTCACTGGGGTTACCCGTTCTAGTTGTACCTTCACCGTGGATCCCATAGATACTTTGGCTAGTGGCGACCAAGGCAACACGATGTTTACTGTGCCAGTTAGCTCTACTGGCGGGCATAGCTTGGACGCTACTTTCACTGTCAATATTGGCCCGGATTCAAGTATTACTGTGGATACTTCTAGTTCTATTGCTGTTGCTGTTAGCCGTTCCCGCACGATTGATTTCTCAGATTATGCCACTGATGGTAGCTACACGGTTTCTTGTGGCACTCCTACTACTGCGTCTAGTTTGATTTCTATTGGCACCCCTACTGGTTGTAGTGTTGAGATTACTGCTGGATCTACCACTGGCTCAGCTACTGTTTCTGTGGCATTTTCTTCTGATGGTGGTGCTACCGCTACCGACTCATTTACTATTGCTGTGGGTGCTGCTTCTAATATCGTGTTTGACGCGCCGTCTGGATTGAAAGTTGCTACTAATCGCACGAGAGTGATCAATGCGCTGTCACATGCCACAGACGGTGGTTATACCATTACTTGTGCAGATGCGACCAACATAGATACCACAGAGCTGCAGTCAGTTACGCGTATCACTTCTGGTGATGGTTGTTCGTTTACTATTACGCCTAAGAGTGTTCAGGGCGTAGCTACCTTTACTGTGCCTTTGACTTCAGATGGCGGCGACACCGAAAATGCGGTGTTTTCAATAGAGGTTGGCCCGGCTTCAACTTTTGCCTATAGTGCGCCGACTGGGCTGAAAATCGGTAGGAATCGTACCCTTACTATTGATGCGCTGGAGAGTGTTACTGAAGATGCGGCATATGTGGTTACTTGTGGGGACGCTGCTGGGGTGGATGCTTCTAAGTTGACGGTTACGCGGACTACTTCTGGTGATGGCTGTACTTTCACTGTGGATCCTGTAGATACACTGACCCCAAGCAATCAGGGTGATGTGACTTTCACGGTTACCTTTACTTCTAGCGGGGGCACTGATTCAGCTTCTAGCATTGACGGCACCTTCACCGTAAATATCGGTCCCGATTCAACTATTTCTTATGCCGCACCTGATGGGCTGAAGGTGGGGCGTAACCGCACACTTGAGATCAATGTGCTGGATCATGCTTCTGAAGCCAGCCCGTCTAGCTACGACATTTCTTGCGGTGATGCTACCGGTGTGGATAACACCAAACTGACTGGGGTTACCCATACCGGTTCTAGCTGCAGCTTTACGGTAGATCCGATAGACGCTCTGGGTAGCTCTTTGCAGGGTGATACTACCTTCACTGTGCCGCTGACTTCCACTGGCGGTCATAGCTTGAATGCCACATTCACTGTCAATGTTGGCCCGGATAGCACTATCACCTATACCGCACCGACTGGGCTGAAGGTGGGGCGTAACCGCGCGCTTGAGATTGATGCTTCTGAGTATGTGGAAGAGACGGCTGGGAGCGGCTATGTGATTGCGTGCTCAGACGCTTCGGCTTTACATTCCAGACTTACCTCAGTTACTCGTACTGCTAATAGTTGTTCTTACACCATCACGCCAGCTAATACTGCCACATCGGGTGATGCTACTTTCTCTATCACTTTTACCTCTGATGGTGGTCATTCCCATAGCGAGACGATAACGGTTGAGGTCGGCCCTGACTCAACTATTTCTTATGCCGCACCCGATGGCCTGAAGGTGGGGCGTAACCGCACCTTGACTCTCAATGTGTTGTCTCACGCTTCTGAAGCTAGCCCCTTTACTGCGGACAACCCTAATGGTTATACCATTTCTTGTGGCGATGCTACCGGTGTGGATAACACCAAACTGACTGGAGTTACCCATACCGGTTCTAGCTGTACTTTCACGGTTGATCCGATAGACGCTCTGGGTAGCTCTTTGCAGGGTGATACTACCTTTAGTGTGCCGCTGACTTCCACTGGCGGCCATACCCTAGATGCCGCTTTCAGTGTGAACATCGGCCCCGACTCAATTATTACCTATAGTGCGCCCGATGACCTGTCGATTGCTGCTGGTCGGAGCTTTGTGGTTGATGCTTCTGGTTATGTGGAGGAGACGGCTGGGAGTGGTTATGTAATTACCTGTGGTGATGCTGTTGGAGTGGATAGCACTAAGTTGGCTGGGGTTACTCGTTCGGGTTGTTTCTTCACGGTTGAGGCATCTGCTACAGCCGCTAGCGGTGTGACTACCTTTGTTGTGCCGTTCTCTTCTGAAGGTGGTCATAACCTTAATGGAACTTTCAGTGTTGATATTGGTGCGACATCTGACATTACATTTACGGCTCCCTTGGGCGGGTTGAGTATTCCTGTGGGACAGTTCAGGAATTTCAGTGTTTCTAGCTACGCCACAGACGGCGACTACACCATTTCTTGTCGTTTTGCTGATGCTTCTCGCCATGCCCTGATTGCTTCTGTGGCCAATACTGGCTGTGATTTCACTGTGCGTGCCGGCAGGGTTGCTGGTGCGGCAACGCTTAGTGTTATCTATAACTCATCTGGTGGTGATGAGGTTACTGGTGTGATTCCTATCACGGTGGCGTCTAGTTCTAGTTTGACTTTCACCTCGCCTAGTGCTTTGAATATGCGCATAGGCCAGACAATAGGCATCAACGCTCGGCTATATGCTTCTGATGGTGCTAACGCGGTTAGTTGTGGGGTAGCAACTGGGGTACAAGGTGGGATTACTGTTGCTTCTCCGGTGGGTTGTTCGTATCGGGTAACAGCAGGCAATGTGACTGGGACGGCTTCATTTGTAGTGCCTTATGCCTCTAGTAGTGGTAGCACGCTAAGTGGTCGCATTGATATCAATATCTTGGGCGACAGATCAGATATTGACTTCACTGCGCCGGCTGGGTTGTCGGTTGCAGCTAATGGTGTTATCACGATAGACGCTTCAAGTTATGTTTCTGATGTTCCATTTAGTGTTTCTTGTGGCACTATTACACAAGCTCACTCGCTCATTTCTAGCATTTTTGAAGATGGCTGCTCTTATGAGGTAACCGTTGGAGCTACTGCGGGAACAGCTACTTTCACTGTGCCATATATCTCAACTGGGGGCGATACCCATGATGGTGTGATTTCTTTGGTTATAGGTGCTGTTCCCACTCTGGACGCTACCGGATGTACCGATGGCACCTTTGTGGATGTCACTGCCAATCCCAGAGTTACGGGTGCTAATAACGATCTAGTAGAAGATTGCCAAGCATTGGTAGCGGCTCAGAATTTGTGGGCTGGGGTTGCTGCCAATGGTGAACTGCGTTCTTCTTATTTCATTCGAACTTGGGGCACGGGCACTCCCGAACAGCAAAATATAACTAGCTGGGAAGGTGTAACAGTTACCTCAGGGCGTGTAACAGGGTTGGAGATAGACAATATTGGCGAAGAAGACGGTATCTCAGGTAGTATTCCTACCGAGCTAGGCAATCTTACTGCGCTTAGCAGTCTGGATATTTCATATAACCAGCTCAGCGGTGTTGTCCCCACTCAGATAGGTTCGCTTACCGCGCTTACTTCTCTGGATCTTTCTGGCAACCAGCTAACTGGTGCTATTCCCACCCAGATCGGCTCTTTGACGGCTCTTACTTCTTTGGATCTTTCTGCTAACCAGATAAGCGGTGCTATCCCGACGCAGATCGGTTCGCTTGTTTCTCTTACACAGCTCTCCTTGGGTAGTAACGATCTCTCCGGTGCTATCCCCACCCAGCTTGGCTCCCTTACTTCTCTTACTGATCTTTATCTAGGCGGTAACCGCCTCACCGGGTCTGTTCCCACACAGCTAGGCACTATCACAACTCTCACTACGCTCAGTATCTGCAACAACCAGCTCACTGGGGATCTGCCCACAGCCCTGCGAACAGGTGTTACCTTGCTCGGCTACCCCACTGCTGATGGCTATACCCCCGTAGCCTGTCAGAACGCGGTATCCAACATCGTTTTCACTGCTCCCCTGAACCTCAAAGTTGGTCGGAACTTCACCCTTGAGATTGATGCCTCTGATTACATTACTGAGGATGCTAGCTACACGGTTTCTTGTGGTGATGCTACGAGCGTGGATAGCACCAGGTTGACTTCGGTTTCTCGTACTGCTGATACTTGTACTTTCACTGTGGATCCCATTGACACTTTGGTCGTGGGTTCTCAGGGTGATGCTACCTTTGTTGTGTCGTTTACCTCAACTGGCGGTGCTACAGCTAGTGGCACCTTCACTGTGAATATTGGTCCGGATTCATCAGTTGCTGTTGATTCGTCTAGTTCTATTGCTGTTGCTGCTAGCCGTTCTATTGCTGTTGATTTCTCTGATTATGCTTCTGATGGGGATTACACCGTTTCTTGTGGCACTCCTACAACTTCATCTAGTTTGATTACTATCGGGACTCCTACTGGTTGCAGTGTTGAGATTACTGCTGGATCTACTACTGGCTCAGCTACTGTTTCTGTCGCCTTTACCTCTGATGGTGGTGCTACGGCTACGGGTTCGTTTACTGTTGATGTGGGTGCTGCTTCTAATATCGTGTTCAGCGCGCCGCCTGGGTTGAAAGTTGCTACTAACCGCACGAGAGTTATCAATGCCTTAGATTATGCTTCTGATGGTGACTACACCGTTACTTGTGGTGATGCGACTGCTATAGATAGCACAGAGCTAGACACAGTAGTGCGTGCTACTTCTGGTGATGGTTGTTCGTTTACTATTACGCCTAAGAGTGTTCAGGGCGTAGCTAGCTTTACTGTGCCACTTACCTCCGCTGGTGGAGACACACGCGATGGGGTGTTTTCTATAGAGGTCGGCCCGGCTTCAACTTTTGCCTTTAGTGCGCCGTCTGGATTGAAAGTCGGTCGTAATCGCACTTTGGTTATTGATGCGCTGGAGCATATTACTGAAGATGCTGCCTATGTGGTTACTTGTGGTGATGCGGCTGGGGTGGATGCCTCTAAGTCGACGGTTACGCGGACTACTTCTGGTGATGGTTGTACTTTCACTGTGGATCCTGTAGATACTCTGGCAGTTGGTGATCAGGGGGATGTGACTTTCACGGTTACCTTTACTTCTAGCGGAGGCACTGATTCAGCTTCTTCTATTGAAGGCACATTCACCGTCAATATCGGCCCTGATAGCACTATTTCTTATAGCGCACCGACTGGGCTGAAGATCGGTCGTAATCGCACTTTAGTTATTGATGCGCTGGAGCATATTACTGAGAATTCCGCTTACACAGTTACTTGCGGTGAGGCTACTGGTGTTGACACCTTGAAGCTCACCTCTGTCACGCGCACCACTTCTGGCGATGGTTGTACTTTCACCGTAGACCCGATTGACACTCTTGTTGTCGGCTCACAAGGCGATACGACTTTCACAGTCACTTTCACCTCAGACGGCGGAGCCACAGCCAACGGCACTTACACCGTCAATATCGGCCCTGATAGCACTATTTCTTATAGCGCACCGACTGGACTGAAGATAGGTCGGAACTACACCCTTGATATCAATGTATTATCTCACGCTAGTGAAGTTAGCTCGTCTAGTTATTCGGTTTCTTGCGGTGATGCTACTGGTGTGGATAACACCAAACTCACCGGTGTAACCCATACAGGTTCTAGTTGTACGTTCACGGTAGATCCGATTGATACTCTCGCTAGCAACTTGCAAGGTGACACTACCTTCACTATCCCCCTCACCTCCACTGGCGGCCATACCTTAGATGCCGCTTTCACTGTAAATATTGGCCCGGATTCATCAGTTACCGTTGATTCGTCTAGTTCTATTGCTGTTGCTGCTAGCCGTTCCCGCACGATTGATTTCTCTGATTATGCTTCTGATGGGGATTACACCGTTTCTTGTGGCACTCCTACAACCGCGTCGTCTTTGATTACTATCGGGACTCCTACTGGTTGTAGTGTTGAAATTACTGCTGGATCTACTACTGGCTCAGCTACTGTTTCTGTCGCCTTTACTTCTGATGGCGGTGCTACGGCTACGGGGTCGTTTACCTTTGCTGTGGGTGCTGCTTCTAATATCGTGTTCAACGCGCCTGCTGGTCTAAAAGTTGGTACTAACCGCACGATAGTTATCAATGCGTTGTCACATGCCACAGACGGTGGCTACACGATTACTTGCGGTGATGCGACCAGCATAGATAGCACAGAGCTAGACACAGTAGTGCGTGATTCTTCTGGTGCTGGTTGTTCGTTTACTGTTACGCCTAAGAGTGTTCAGGGCACTGCTAGCTTTACTGTGCCACTCACATCAGAAGGTGGTGACACCGAAAATGCGGTATTTTCTATCACTGTTGGCCCTGAAAGCACTATTACCTATAGTGGGCCAACTGGGCTGAAAGTGGGCCGTAATCGCAGTCTCATTATTGATGCTTCTGGTTATGTGGAGGAGACGGTTGGGAGTGGCTATGTGATCTCTTGTTCAGACGCTTCTAGTTTGCATTCCAGGCTTAACTCAGTTGCCCGCACTGCTAATAGTTGTTCTTATACCATCACGCCTTCTAGTACTGCCACATCGGGTGATGCTACATTTACTATTGCTTTCACATCCGATGGCGGTCATTCTCGTGGTGAGACAATAACGGTCGAGATAGGCCCTGACTCAACTATTACCTATACCCCACCTTCAGGGCTGCTGGTTGGTCGTAATCGCACTCTTGAGATTGATGTGTTGGATCATATAACCGAGGACAGTGTCTATACCGTTTCTTGTGGCGATGCTACTGGTGTGGATAACACCAAGTTGACTGGGGTAACTCATACCGGCTCTAGTTGTACCTTTACGGTAGATCCGATAGACACACTAGGAAGTAGCTTGCAGGGTGATACTACCTTTACCGTGCCTCTCACTTCCACTGGCGGCCATAGCTTGAATGCCACCTTCACTGTCAATGTTGGCCCGGATAGCACTATTTCATATACCGCACCTACTGGGTTGAAGGTGGGGCGTAATCGCACCTTGACTCTCAATGTGCTCTCTCACGCTTCTGAAGCCAGCCCGTCTAGTTATTCCATTTCTTGTGGTGATGCCACTGGTGTGGATAACACCAAGTTGACTGGAGTAACTCATACCGGCTCTAGTTGTACCTTTACGGTAGATCCGATAGATGCTTTGGCTAGTAGTTTGCAGGGTGATACTACCTTTACCGTGCCTCTCACTTCCACTGGAGGTCATACCTTAGATGCTGCCTTTACCGTAAACATCGGCCCTGATAGCACTATTTCCTACAGTGGGCCAACTGGGCTGAAAGTGGGTCGCAATCGCAGTCTCATTATTGATGCTTCTGGTTATGTGGAGGAGACGGCTGGGAGTGGCTATGTGATCTCTTGTTCAGACGCTTCTAGTTTGCATGCCAGGCTTACCTCAGTTACTCGCACTGCTAATAGCTGTTCTTATACCATCACGCCAGCTAGTACTGCCGCATCGGGTGATGCTACATTTATTATTGCTTTCACATCCGATGGTGGTCATTCTCGCAGCGAGACGATAACGGTTGAGGTCGGCCCCGATTCAACTATTACATATAGTGCGCCAGATGACCTGTCGGTTGCTGCTGGGCGGAGTTTCGTGTTTGATGCTTCGGGCTATGTTGAGGAGACAGCTAGTAGTGGTTATGTGATCTCTTGTGGTGAAGCTACTGCGGTGGAGACTTCCAAGATCACTGTTACTCGCAATGGCTGTATCTTTACTGTTACTGCAGATAGTTCAGCAGCTGCGGATGCGACTATCTTTGTTGTGCCGTTCTTTTCTACTGGTGGCCATAGCCTTGATGGGCCTTTCAGAATTGATATTGGCGCGACATCTGATATTACCTTTACTGCCCCTGCGGGTGGGGTGAGTATTCCTGTGGGGAATTTCAGGAATTTCAGTGTTTCTAGCTATGCCACTGATGGGGATTACACCATTTCTTGTCGTTTTGCTGACTCCAGCCGCCATGCTTTGATTGCCTCAGTTGCCAACACTGGTTGTGATTTCACTGTGCGAGCTGGCAGTGTCGCTGGCGCGGCGACGTTGTCTGTTATCTATAACTCATCTGGTGGTGATGAGGTAACTGGTGTGATTCCAATAACGGTGGCGTCTACTTCTAGTTTGACTTTCACTGCGCCTAGTGCTTTGAATGTGCGCATAGGCCAGATAATTGGCATCAATGCTCGCCTTTATGCTTCTGATGGTGCTAACGCGGTTTCTTGTGATGTAGCAACTGGGGTAGTCGGTGGGATTACTGTTGCTTCTCCGGTGGGTTGTTCGTATCGGGTAACAGCAGGCAATGTGACTGGGACGGCTTCATTTGTTGTGCCTTATGCCTCTGCTAGTGGCAGCACGCTTAATGGTCGTATTGATATCAATATTTTGGGTGCTAGTTCTGATATTGACTTCACCGCGCCGACAGGTCTATCAGTAACAACAGGGGGTGTTATCACCATAGAAGCTTCAAGTTATGTTTCTGATGGCCCGTTTAGTGTTTCTTGTGGCACTATTACACAAGCTCACTCGCTTATTTCTAGCATTTTTGAAGATGGCTGTTCTTATGAGGTAACTGTGGGAACTAGCACGGGCACAGCTACCTTTACAGTGCCCTATACCTCAACTGGTGGCGATACCCACAATGGTGTGATTTCTTTGGTTATAGGTGCTGTTCCCACTCTGGACGCTACCGGTTGTACCGATGGTACTTTTGTTGATGTCACTGCCAATCCCAGAGTTACTGGTGCTAATAACGATCTTGTAGAAGATTGTCAAGCTCTAGTTGCGGCTCAGAATCTGTGGGCTGGGATAGCAGTCAATACTGATTTGCGTTCTTCTTATTTCATTCGAACTTGGGGCACAGGCACTCCCGAACAGCAAAAGATAGCTAGTTGGGAAGGTGTAACAGTTACTTCTGGGCGCGTAACAGGGTTAGAGATAGACAATGTCGGCGAAGAAGACGGCATTTCAGGTTCTATCCCCACACAACTAGGCTCTCTAACAGCACTCACCGGCCTAGATGTTTCATATCATCAGCTCAGCGGTGCTATTCCTACACAGATCGGCTCTCTCACGGCACTCACAGCCCTGGATCTTTCTGGCAACCAGCTAACTGGTACTATTCCCACCCAGATCGGCTCTTTGACGGCTCTTACTTCTTTGGATCTTTCCGCTAATCAGATCAGCGGTGCTATCCCGAGCCAGCTTGGTTCTCTTGCGGCTCTTACTCAGCTTTATCTAGGTAGTAACCAGCTTTCTGGTGCTATTCCTACGCAGTTAGGTTCGCTTAGCTCTTTGACTGATCTTTATCTAGGTGGTAACCGCCTTACTGGGTCTGTTCCTACTGAGCTTGGCACCATCACGACTCTTGGCACCTTTAGTATCTGTAACAACCAGCTCACCGGAGACCTGCCGGTAGCTCTGCGAACAGGTGTTACTCTTATCGGCTACCCAATCGCAGATGGTTATACACCGATTGCTTGTCAGAACGCGGTTTCTAACATCGTGTTCAGCGCGCCACAGAATCTCAAGGTCGGTCGGAACTTCACCCTTGAGATTGATGCTTCGGATTACATTACTGAGAACAGTGCTTACACGGTTTCTTGTGGTGATGCTACTGGTGTGGATAGCACTAGGTTGACTTCGGTTTCTCGCACTGCTGATACTTGTACTTTCACTGTGGATCCGATTGATACTCTGGCTAGTAGCTTGCAGGGTGATACTACCTTTAGTGTGCCTCTTACCTCCACTGGCGGCCATAGCCTAGATGCCACTTTCACTGTTAATGTTGGCCCTGATTCAGATATTTCATATACCGCACCCACTGGGCTGCTCGTCGGCCGTAATCGCACCCTTGTGATTGATGCTTCTGGTTATGTGGAGGAAACGGCTGGGAGTGGTTACACCATTACTTGCTCAGATGCTTCATCTGTTCATGTCAGGCTCACATCTGTAACCCGCACAGCCAATACCTGCTCCTACACCATCGACCCAGCCGACACTGCCACATCAGGTAATGCTACATTTACTGTTACTTTTACCTCTGATGGCGGACATTCTCGCAGCGAGACGATAACTGTTGAGGTCGGCCCTGACTCAACTATTACCTATACCCCACCTTCAGGGCTGCTGGTTGGTCGTAATCGCACTCTTGTGATCGATGTGTTGGATCACATAACCGAGGACAATGTCTATACCGTTTCTTGTGGGGATGCTACTGGTGTGAATGGCACTAGGTTGACTGGGGCAACTCATACCGGCTCTAGTTGTACCTTTACGGTAGATCCGATTGATACTCTGGCTAGTAGCTTGCAGGGCGATACTACCTTTAGTGTGCCTCTCACCTCCACTGGCGGTCATAGCCTAGATGCCACTTTCACTGTTAATATTGGCACTGATTCAGCTATTGCGGTTACTCCGCCCAGTTCCATTGCTATTGTTGCAAGCCGTTCCCGTACGGTTGATTTCTCAGATTATGCTTCTGATGGTAGCTACACCATTTCTTGTGGTACTCCTACTACTTCGTCTTCTTTGATTTCTATTGGCACTCCAACTGGTTGTAGCGTTGAGATTACTGCCGGTGCTAGCACTGGTCAAGCTACTGTTTCTGTCGCCTTTACTTCTGATGGTGGTGCTACAACTACGGGTTCGTTTACTGTTGATGTGGGTGCTGCATCTAATATTGATTTCACCGCCCCCACCGGTCTCAAAGTCGCTACTAACCGCACGAGGGTTATCAATGTCTTAGATTTTGCTTCTGATGGCGGTTACACCGTTACTTGTGGGGATGCGACCAACGTAGATACCACTGAGCTGCAGTCAGTTGTGCGTGATACTTCTGGTGATGGCTGTTCGTTTACTGTTACGCCTAAGAATGTTCAGGGCGCGGCTAGCTTTACTGTGCCACTCACCTCCGCTGGTGGCGATACCGAAAATGTGGAGTTTTCTATAGAAGTTGGCCCGGCTTCAACTTTTGCCTATAGTGCGCCGTCTGGGCTGAAGGTGGGTCGAAATCGCACTTTGGTTATTGATGCGCTGAGCCGTATAACTGAAAATAGTGCCTATGTGGTGTCTTGTAGCGACGCTTCAGGAGTGGATGCTTCTAAGTTGACGGTTACGCGGACTACTTCTGGTGATGGTTGTACTTTCACTGTGGATCCGGTAGATACACTGTCAAGTGGCGATCAGGGTGATGTGACTTTCACAGTTACTTTTACTTCTAGCGGGGGCACTGATTCAGGTTCTAGCATTGACGGCACATTTACTGTAGAGATCGGCCCCGATAGCACTATTTCTTATACCGCACCCACCGGCTTGAAGGTTGGTCGTAATCGCAGCCTTGAGATTGATGTGTTGTCTCATGCTTCTGAAGCCAACCCGTCTAGTTATTCCATTTCTTGTGGTGATGCTACGGGGGTGGATACAGACAAGCTGACTGGGGTAACCCGTACGGGTGCTAGTTGCACCTTTACGGTTGATCCGATAGATAATCTCGCTAGTAGCTTGCAGGGCACCACTACCTTTTCTGTGCCGCTGACCTCTACTGGCGGTCATAGCCTAGATGCCACCTTCACTGTAAACATCGGCCCCGACTCAACTATTACCTATAGTGCGCCAGATGACCTGTCGGTTGCTGCTGGACGGAGTTTCGTGTTTGATGCTTCGGGTTATGTTTCAGAGACGGCTGGGAGCAGTTACACCGTTTCTTGTGGTGAGGCTACTGGTGTAGATACTTCTAAGATCACGGTTGCTCAAAGAACTGCTGTGTCTACTAACACTGGTCTTCCAACTACTGGCACGAATTGTCTCTTTACTGTTACCGCAGATAGTTCAGCAACTAGTGGTGCGACTACTTTTGTTGTGCCGTTTTCTTCTGATGGTGGCCATAGCCTTGAGGGGACTTTCAGTATTGCTGTTGGCGCGGTTTCAGATATTGTATTTACGGCTCCTGCGGGTGGGTTGAGTATCCCTGTGGGGAATTTCAGTAATTTCAGTGTTGCTAGTTATGCCGCAGATGGGGATTACACCATTTCTTGTCGTTTTGCTGATTCCAGCCGCCATGCTTTGATTGCATCTGTGGCCAATACTGGCTGTGATTTCACGGTGCGAGCTGGCAATGTCGCTGGCGCGGCGACGCTTAGTGTTATCTATAACTCATCAGGTGGTGATGAGGTTACTGGGGTGATTGCTATCACGGTGGCTTCTACTTCTAGTTTGACTTTCACCGCACCTACTGCCTTGAATGTGCGCATAGGCCAGACGATTGGCATCAATGCTCGCCTTTATGCTTCTGATGGTGCTAACGCGGTTGCTTGTGATGTAGCAACTGGGGTACAAGGTGGGATTACTGTTGCTTCTCCGGTGGGTTGTTCTTATCGGGTTACAGCAGGCAATGTGACTGGGACGGCTAGCTTTGTTGTGCCCTACACCTCAAGTAGTGGCCGCACGCTTAGTGGTCGTATTGATATCAATATTTTGGGTGCCAGTTCTGATATTGACTTCACCGCACCAACAGGTTTGACGGTTGCTGCTAGTGGTGTTATCACCATAGATGCTTTGGGGTATGCGTCTGATGGGCCGTTTAGTATTTCTTGTGGCACTGTCACGCAGTCTCACTCGCTTATTTCGAGTATTGCTGAAAATGGTGGTTGTTCTTATGAGGTAACCGTTGGAGCTACTGAGGGCACGGCTACCTTCACAGTGCCATATAGCTCTACTGGTGGCGATACCCATAATGGTGTGATTTCTTTGGTTATTGGTGCTGTCCCAACATTGGCGGCTACGGGTTGTACTGATGGCACTTTTGTGGATACCACAGATAACCCCAGAGTTACAGGTGCTAATAACGATCTAGTTGAAGATTGCCAGGCATTAGTAGCAGCCCAGAACCTATGGGCTGGGGTTGCAGCTAATGGTGAGCTACGTTCTCCTTATTTCATACGAAGCTGGGGCACGGGCACTCCCGAACAACAAAAGGTATCTAGTTGGGAAGGTGTCACAGTTACTTCAGGGCGTGTAACAGGGTTGGAGATAGACAATATCGGTGAAGAAGACGGCATCTCAGGTACTATTCCTACCGAGTTGGGTAACCTCGTGGCACTCACCAGCCTTGACCTCTCTTATAACCAGCTCAGCGGCACAATCCCCACACAAATCGGCACCCTTATCGCGCTTACTTCTTTGGATCTTTCTGGCAACCAGCTAACTGGTACTATTCCCACCCAGATCGGCTCTTTGACAGCTCTTACTTCTTTGGATCTTTCTGCTAACCAGCTAAGCGGTGCTATTCCCACCCAGATTGGTTCGCTTACTTCTCTAACTGAGCTGTCTTTGGGTAGTAACGATCTCTCTGGTGCTATCCCCACTCAGCTTGGCTCGCTTAGTTCTCTTGTTCAGCTTTATCTAGGCGGTAACCGCCTCACCGGTTCTGTTCCCACACAGATAGGTGCTATCACCACCCTTAACATGCTCAGTATCTGCAACAACCAGCTCACAGGTGATCTGCCTACAGTCCTGCGCACAGGCGTTACTTTGCTGGGTTACTCAACTGCTGATGGCTATACCCCGATTGCTTGTCAGAACGCGGTTTCTAATATCGTTTTCGAAGCTCCCCAGAACCTCAAGGTTGGTCGGAACTTAACTCTTGAGATTGATGCTTTGGATTACATTACTGAAGATGTCAGTTACACGGTTTCTTGTGGTGAAGCTTTGAGCGTGGATAGCACTAGGTTGACTTCGGTTTCTCGTGCTGCTGATACTTGTACTTTCACCGTGGATCCCTTAGATACTCTGGCTAGCAGCTTGCAGGGATCCACTTCCTTTACTGTGCCGCTCACTTCTACTGGTGGTGCTACAGCTAGTGCCACCTTCACTGTAGAGATCGGCCCCGATTCAAGTATCACCGTTAGCCCGCCTTCCTCTATTGCTGTAGCGGCTAGCCGTTCCCTCACGGTTGATTTTTCTGATTATGCCACTGATGGCAGCTATACCATTTCTTGTGGCACCCCCACTACCTCATCTACTTTGATTACTATTGGCTCTCCAACTGGTTGTAGTGTTGCTATCACTGCTGGAGCCAGCACTGGTCAAGCTATTGTTTCTGTGGTTTATACCTCAGATGGTGGTGCTACGGCTACGGGTTCGGTTACTTTTGATGTGGGTGCTGCTTCTAACATTGTGTTCAGCGCGCCTACAGGTCTGAAAGTTGCTACTAATCGCACGAGGGTGATCAATGTCTTAGATCATGCTTCAGATGGCGGTTACACCGTTACTTGTGGTGATGCGACTGCTATAGATACCACTGAGTTGCAGTCGGTAACGCGTGATTCTTCCGGCGATGGTTGCTCGTTTACTATCACGCCTAAGGCAGTCACTGGCACTGCTAGCTTTACTGTGCCTCTCACCTCAGATGGCGGCGATACCGAAAATGCGGTGTTTGCTATTGAAGTTGGCCCGGCTTCTACTTTTGCCTATAGAGTGCCCTCTGGTTTGAGTGTCGCTCGTAACCGCACTCTTAGTATTGATGCTTTGGATCAGATAACTGAAGATGCTGCTTATGTGGTGTCTTGTAGTGATGCTTCAGGTGTAGATGCCAGCAAGTTGACAGTTACCCGCACTACTTCTGGTGATGGTTGTACTTTCACTGTGGATCCCGTCAATACTCTCACTCCAAGCAATCAGGGTGATGTGACTTTCACAGTTACCTTCACTTCTAGCGCAGGCACTGATTCAGCTTCTACTATTGAAGGCACCTTTACCGTAAACATCGGCCCTGATTCAACTATTTCTTACACCGCACCCACTGGTTTGAAGGTTGGTCGTAACCATACCCTTGAGATTGATGTGTTGTCTCATGCTTCTGAAGCCAGCCCGTCTAGTTATTCCATTTCTTGTGGTGATGCTACCGGGGTGGATAACACCAAACTCACAGGTGTAACCCACACGGGTTCTAGTTGTACTTTCACTGTAGATCCCATTGATACTCTGGCTAGTGGCTCGCAGGGCAACACTTCTTTTGCCGTGCCGCTTACCTCCACTGGCGGTGCTACAGCTAGTGCCACATTCACCGTAAACATCGGCCCCGACTCAACTATTGCGGTTACTCCGCCTAGCTCTATTGCTGTTGCTGCTAGCCGTTCCCGCACTATTGATTTCTCAGATTATGCCACAGATGGTAGCTATGACATTTCTTGCGGGACTCCTACTACTTCGTCGTCTCTGATTACTATTGGCACTCCAACTGGTTGTAGTGTTGCTATTACTTCTGGTGCTTCTATGGGTACAGCTACTGTTTCTGTGGTCTTTACTTCTGAGGGTGGTGCTACGGCTACGGGTTCGTTTACCTTTGCTGTGGGTGCTGCTTCTAATATCGTGTTCACCGCTCCTACAGGTCTAAAGCTCGGCACTAACCGCACGAGAGTTATAAATGCGCTGGATTACGCCACTGATGGTGGTTATACCATTACTTGTGGTGATGCGACTGCTATAGATACCACAGAGCTGCAGTCAGTTACGCGTGATAGCTCCGGCGATGGCTGTTCGTTTACTATCACACCTAAGAATGTTCAAGGCACTGCTAGCTTTACTGTGCCTCTCACCTCAGATGGTGGCGATACTGAAAATGCGGTATTTTCTATAGAAGTTGGCCCCGCTTCAACTATTACCTATATCGCACCTACTGGCTTGAAGGTTGGGCGGAACCGCACTTTGGTGATTGATGCTTCTGGGTATGTGGAGGAGACGGCTGGTAGCAGTTACACCGTTACTTGTTCAGATGCTGCTTCTGTTCATTCCAGGCTTACCTCAGTAACTAGAGCTGCTAATAGCTGTTCTTATACCATCACGCCTACAAGTTCTGCCACATCGGGTAATGCTACTTTTGGGATTACTTTCACTTCTGATGGTGGCCATTCCCGTAGCGAGACGATAACTGTAGAAATCGGCCCCGATTCAACTATTACATATAGTGCGCCAGATGACCTGTCGGTTGCTGCTGGGCGGAGTTTTGTGTTTGATGCTTCGGGTTATGTTTCAGAGACGGCTGGTAGTGGCTATGTGATTACTTGTGGTGAGGCTACTGGGTCGCTTCCTGCGGGGGTCACTATTGTTCGTGGTGGTGATGCTTCTCGTGTGGATCTTTCTGATGCGGAAGCTGTAGCTCGCAATGGTTGTATCTTTACTGTTACCGCAACTAGCTCAGCTACTGCGGGGGCTACTTCCTTTGTTGTGCCGTTCTCTTCTACTGGCGGCCATACCTTAGATGCGACTTTCAGTGTTGATGTCGGAGCGGTTTCAGATATTACATTTACAGCACCTGTAGGCGGGTTGAGTATTCCTGTGGGACAGTTCAAGAATTTCAGTGTTGCTAGCTATGCCACTGATGGGGATTACACAGTTTCTTGTCGCTTTGCTGATTCCAGCCGACATGCTTTGATTGCCTCAGTTGCCAATACTGGTTGTGATTTCACTGTGCGTGCTGGCAGTGTCGCTGGCGCGGCGACGCTTAGTGTTATCTATAACTCATCAGGTGGCGATGAGCTAACTGGGGTGATCCCTATCACGGTGGCGTCTACTTCTGCGCTGACATTTACAGCACCTAGTGCTTTGAATGTGCGTATAGGTCAGACAATAGGCATCAATGCTCGCCTTTATGCTTCTGATGGTGCTAACGCGGTTGCTTGTGATGTAGCAACTGGGATACAAGGTGGGATTACTGTTGCTTCTCCGGTGGGTTGTTCTTATCGGGTTACAGCAGGGAACACTACTGGAGTGGCTAGTTTTGTTGTGCCTTATGCCTCTGCTAGTGGTAGAACGCTTAATGGTCGTATTGATATTAATATTTTGGGTGCTAGCTCAGATATAGACTTCACCGCGCCAACAGGTTTGACGGTTGCTGCTAGTGGTGTTATCACGATAGATGCTTCAAGCTATGTGTCTGATGGGCCGTTTAGTATTTCTTGTGGCACTGTCACGCAGTCTCACTCGCTTATCTCGAGCATTGCTGAAAATGGTGGTTGCTCTTATGAGGTAACCGTTGGAGCTACTGAGGGCACGGCTACCTTCACAGTGCCATATAGCTCTACTGGTGGCGATACCCACAATGGTGTGATCTCTTTGGTCATTGGTGCTGTCCCAACATTGGCGGCTACAGGATGTACCGATGGCACCTTTGTAGATACCACAGATAACCCCAGAGTTACAGGTGCCAATAACGATCTAGTAGAAGATTGCCAAGCATTGGTAGCCGCTCAGAATTCGTGGGCTGGGGTTGCTGCCAATGGTGAGCTACGTTCTCCTTATTTCATAAGAAGCTGGGGCACGGGTACACCCGAACAGCAAAAGGTTGCTAGTTGGGAAGGTGTGACAGTTACTTCAGGGCGTGTAACAGCACTAGAGATAGACAATATTGGCGAAGAAGACGGCATCTCAGGTTCTATTCCTACCGAGTTGGGCTCCCTCACCTCACTCACCAGCCTAGACATCTCATATAATCAGCTCACCGGCACAATCCCCACACAAATCGGCACCCTTACCGCGCTTACTTCTTTGGATCTTTCTGGCAACCAGCTAACTGGAGCTATCCCGACTCAGATTGGTTCTCTCACCGCGCTCACAACCCTAGACCTTTCTGGCAATCAGCTCAGCGGTGCTATTCCCACCCAGATTGGTTTGCTTACTTCTCTTACTGAACTCTCCTTGGGTAGTAACGATCTCTCTGGTGCCATCCCCACCCAGCTTGGCTTGCTTACTTCTCTTGTTCAGCTTTATCTAGGCGGTAACCGCCTCACCGGTTCTGTTCCCACACAGATAGGTGCTATCACCACCCTTAACACACTCAGTATCTGCAACAACCAGCTCACAGGTGATCTGCCTACAGCCCTGCGCACAGGCCTTACTTTGCTGGGTTACCCAACTGCGGATGGTTATACCCCCATAGCTTGTCAGAACGCGGTTTCCAACATCGTTTTCACAGCTCCCACCGGTCTCAAAGTCGGTCGGAACTTCACCCTTGAGATTGATGCTTCGGATTATTTTACTGAGGACAGCTCTTACACGGTTTCTTGTGGTGAAGCTTTGAGCGTGGATAGCACCAGGTTGACTTCGGTTTCTCGTGCTGCTGATACTTGTACTTTCACCGTGGATCCCATTGACACTTTGGTGGTGGGTTCTCAGGGCGATGCTACCTTTACTGTGCCGCTCACCTCAACTGGTGGCCATAGCTTGGATGCCACATTCACAGTCAATATTGGCCCGGATTCTAGTGTTTCGGTTTCTGCGCCTTCCTCTATTGCTATTGCTGCTAGCCGTTCCCGCACTATTGATTTCTCAGATTATGCCACTGATGGCAGTTATACCATTTCTTGTGGTACTCCTACTACTGCTTCGTCTTTGATTACTATTGGCACTCCAACTGGTTGTAGTGTTGCTATCACTGCTGGAGCTAGCACTGGTCAAGCTAGTGTTTCTGTGGTCTTTACTTCTGAGGGTGGTGCCACGGCTACGGGTTCGTTTACTTTTGATGTGGGTGCTGCTTCTAACATTGTGTTCAGCGCGCCTACAGGTCTGAAAGTTGCTACTAACCGCACGAGGGTTATCAATGTCTTAGATCACGCCACAGACGGCGGCTACACCATCACTTGTGCTGGTGCAACTGCTGTAGATACCACAGAGTTGCAGTCAGTTACGCGAATCACTTCTGGCGATGGCTGCTCGTTTACTGTCACACCCATGGCAGTCACTGGCACTGCTAGCTTTACTGTGCCTTTGACTTCTGATGGTGGCGATACCGAAAATGCGGTGTTTGCTATTGAAGTCGGCCCGGCATCAACCTTTACTTATAGCGTGCCGACTGGGCTGAAAGTGGGGCGTAACCGCACTTTGGTTATTGATGCGCTGGCGCGTATAACTGAAGATTCTGCCTATGTAGTGTCTTGTAGCGACGCTTCAGGAGTGGACGCTTCTAAGTTGACGGTTACTCGGACTACTTCTGGTGATGGTTGTAACTTCACTGTAGATCCAGTCAATACTCTCACTCCAAGCAGTCAGGGTGATGTGAGTTTCACAGTTACCTTCACTTCTAGCGGAGGCACTGATTCAGCTTCTACTATTGAAGGCACCTTCACCGTAAACATCGGCCCAGATAGCACTATTTCTTACACCGCACCCACCGGGTTGAAAGTGGGTCGTAACCATACCCTTGAGATTGATGTGTTGTCGCACGCTTCTGAAGCCAGCCCGTCTAGTTATTCGGTTTCTTGTGGTGATGCTACTGGTGTGGATAGCACCAGGCTAACTTCGGTTTCTCATACGGGTTCTAGCTGTACCTTCACGGTAGATCCGATAGATAATCTGGCTACCAGCTTGCAGGGCGACACTACCTTCACAGTGCCGTTGACCTCCACTGGCGGCCATACCTTAGACGCCACCTTTACTATGAATATTGGCTCGGATAGCACTATTACCTATACCCCACAGACTGGATTGAAGACTGGCCGTAACCGCACCTTAGTGATTGATGCTTCTACCTATGTTTCTGAGACTTCTGGTAGTGGCTATGTGATTGCGTGCTCGGATGCTTCGGCTTTGCATTCCAGGCTTACCTCAGTTAGCCGCACGGCTAATAGCTGTACTTACACCATCACCCCTTCAACCGCCGCAACAGCGGGTAATGCTACATTCTCTATTACTTTCACCTCCGACGGTGGCGATTCCCGCTCTGGGACGATAACAGTTGAGATCGGCCCCGATAGCACTATTACATATACCGCGCCCACAGGGCTAAAGGTCGGTCGTAATCGCACGCTTGTGATTGATGTGACAGAGTATGCTACTGAAGCGAATCCATCTAGCTACAACATCTCGTGTGGTGATGCTAGCAGTGTGGATAGCACCAAGTTGACTTCGGTTTCTCATACGGGTTCTAGCTGTACTTTCACGGTTGATCCGATTGATACTTTGGCTAGCAGTTTGCAGGGTGATACTACCTTCACTGTGCCGCTCACCTCTACTGGTGGACATACCTTAGATGCCACTTTCACTGTAAATATCGGCCCGGATAGTACTATTTCTTATACCGCGCCTACCGGGTTGAAGGTGGGCCGTAACCGCACACTAGTGATCGATGTGACAGATCACGCCACTGAAGCCAATCCTGCTAGCTACGACATTTCTTGTGGGGATGCTTCTGGGGTAGATAGCACCAAGTTGACCGGGGTAACCCACACTGGTAGTAGTTGTACCTTCACGGTAGATCCGATAAATACTCTGGTTAGTGGCTCACAGGGTGATGTGACTTTCACTATTCCACTGACCTCCACTGGCGGTCACAGCCTAGATGCCACCTTCACTGTAAATATCGGCCCCGATAGCACTATTACCTATACCCCACCATCTGGGCTGCTCGTGGGGCGTAACTTTACCCTTGAGATAGATGTGTCAGAGCATGCCACTGAAGTCAGCGCGTCGAGCTACGACATTTCTTGTGGTGATGCCACTGGTGTGGATAATACCAAACTGACTGGGGTTACTCACACGGGTTCTAGTTGTACCTTCACTGTAGATCCGATTGATACTTTAGTTAGCGGCTCACAGGGCCCGACTTCATTTACTGTGCCGGTTTCATCTACTGGAGGCCATACCTTAAATGCCACTTTCACGGTCAATATTGGCCCGGATTCTAGTGTTACGGTTTCTGCGCCTTCTTCTATTGCTGTTGCTGCTAGCCGTTCCCGCACTATTGATTTCTCTGATTATGCCACAGATGGCAGTTATACCATTTCTTGTGGTACTCCTACTACTGCTTCGTCTCTGATTTCTATTGGTGCTCCTAGTGGTTGTAGTGTTGCGATTACTGCTGGTGCTACTCAGGGCACAGCTACTGTTTCTGTGGTTTATGCCTCTACCGGTGGTGCTACCGCTACGGGTTCGTTTACTTTTGATGTGGGTGCTGCTTCTAACATTGTGTTTAGCGCGCCTACAGGTCTGAAAGTTGCTACTAATCGCACGAGGGTTATCAATGTCTTAGATCACGCTTCAGATGGCGGTTACACCGTTAGTTGTAGTGATGCGACTGCTATAGATGCCACAGAGCTGCAGTCAGTTACGCGTATCACTTCTGGTGATGGTTGTTCGTTTACTGTCACGCCTAAGAGTGTTCAGGGTGCCGCTACTTTCACTGTGCCTTTGACTTCTGATGGTGGCGATACCGAAAATGCGGTGTTTTCTATAGAGGTTGGCCCGGCTTCAACTTTTGCTTATAGTGCGCCGACTGGGCTGAAAGTGGGGCGTAACCGCACTTTGGTTATTGATGCGCTGGCGCGTATAACTGAAGATGCTGCATACACCGTGTCTTGTAGCGATGCCGATGGTGTGGATGCTTCCAAGTTGACTGCTACTCGGACTACTTCTGGTGATGGTTGTACATTCACTGTAGATCCCGTAGATACACTGACCCCAAGCAATCAGGGTGATGTGACTTTCACAGTTACTTTCACTTCTAGCGCAGGTACTGATTCAGCTTCTAGTATTGATGGCACTTTCACCTTAAATATTGGTCCTGATTCAACTATTTCTTACACCGCGCCCACTGGTTTGAAGGTTGGTCGTAATCGCACGCTTGAGATTGATGTGCTGTCGCACGCTTCTGAAGCTAGCCCGTCTAGTTATTCGATGTCTTGCGGTGATGCAACTGGTGTGGATGCCGACAAGTTGACTGGGGTAACCCATACTGGTTCTAGCTGTACTTTCACGGTAGATCCGGTAGATACTCTGGCGTCAAGTAATCAGGGTGATACTACTTTCACTGTGCCCCTCACTTCCACCGGCGGACATACCTTAGATGCCACATTCACTGTAAATATTGGCCCCGATAGCACTATTACCTATACCCTACCGTCTGGCTTGACGATAGGCCGTAACCGCACCTTAGTGATTGATGCTTCTACCTATGTTTCTGAGACTTCTGGTAGTGGCTATGTGATTGCGTGCTCGGATGCTTCGGCTTTGCATTCCAGGCTTACCTCAGTTAGCCGCACGGCTAATAGCTGTACTTACACCATCACCCCTTCAACCGCCGCAACAGCGGGTAATGCTACATTCTCTATTACTTTCACCTCCGACGGTGGCGATTCCCGCTCTGGGACGATAACAGTTGAGATCGGCCCCGACAGCACTATTTCTTATACCGGACCCACTGGTTTGAAGGTCGGTCGTAACCGCACCCTTGAGATTGATGTGACAGAGTATGCTACTGAAGCGAATCCATCTAGCTACGATATTTCTTGTGGTGATGCTACCGGCGTAGATAGCACCAGGTTGTCTTCGGTTTCTCATACGGGTTCTAGCTGTACTTTCACGGTTGATCCGATTGACACTCTGGCTAGTAGCTTGCAGGGTGATACTACCTTTACTGTCCCCCTCACCTCCACTGGTGGCCATACCTTAGATGCCACTTTCACTGTAAATATCGGCCCGGATAGCACTATTTCTTATAGTGCGCCGTCTGGTTTGAAGGTGGGTCGTAACCGTACACTAGTGATCGATGTGACAGATCACGCCACTGAAGCGAGCGCGTCGAGCTACGACATTTCTTGTGGTGATGCTTCTGGGGTAGATAACACCAAGTTGACCGGGGTAACCCACACTGGTTGTACTTTCACGGTAGATCCGATAAATACTCTGGCGAGTGGCTCACAGGGTGATGTGACTTTCACTATTCCATTGACATCTACTGGCGGACACACCTTAGATGCCACTTTCACGGTAGACATCGGTCCTGATAGCACTATTACCTATACCCCACCATCTGGGCTGCTCGTGGGGCGTAACTTTACCCTTGAGATAGATTTGTCAGAGCATGCTACTGAGGCGAATCCGTCTAGCTATGACATTTCTTGTGGTGATGCTTCTGGTGTGGATAACACCAAGCTAACTGGGGTTACTCACACGGGTTCTAGTTGTACTTTCACTATTGATCCGATAGATACTCTAGCTAGTAGCTTGCAGGGCACCACTTCCTTTACTGTGCCGCTGACCTCTACAGGCGGCCACAGCTTAGATGCCGCCTTCACCTTAAACATCGGCCCCGACTCAAGTATCACCGTTAGCCCGCCTAGTTCTATTGCTATTGCTGCTAGCCGTTCCCGCACGGTTGATTTCTCTGATTATGCTTCGGATGGTAGCTACGACATTTCTTGTGGGACACCTACTACTGCTTCGTCTTTGATTTCTATTGGCACTCCAACTGGTTGCAGTGTTGCGGTTACTGCTGGTGCTACTCAGGGCGCAGCTACTGTTTCTGTGGTGTTTACTTCTACCGGTGGTGCTACGGCTACGGGTTCATTTACCGTTGATGTGGGTGCTGCTTCTAACATCGCCTTTACCGCGCCTACAGGTCTAAAAGTTGCTACTAACCGCACGAGAGTTATCAATGTCTTAGATCACGCTTCAGATGGCGGTTACACCGTTACTTGTAGTGATGCGACTGCTATAGATGCCACAGAGCTGCAGTCAGTTACGCGTATCACTTCTGGTGATGGTTGTTCGTTTACTATTACGCCTAAGAGTGTTCAGGGTGCCGCTACTTTCACTGTGCCTTTGACTTCTGATGGTGGCGATACTTTAGATGCGGTGTTTGCTATAGAGGTTGGTCCGGCTTCAACTTTTGCTTATAGTGCGCCGACTGGGCTGAAGGTGGGGCGTAACCGCACCCTTGTGATTGATGCGCTGACCCGTATAACTGAAGATGCTACCTATGTGGTATCTTGTAGCGACGCTGATGGTGTGGATGCTTCTAAGTTGACTGTTACCCGTACTACTTCTGGTGATGGTTGTACCTTCACTGTTGATCCGGTAGATACGTTGTCGACTGATAATCAGGGTGATGTGAGTTTCACGGTTACCTTTACTTCTAGCGGAGGCACAGACACTGCTTCTACTATTGATGGCACATTCACCGTAAATATTGGTCCTGATAGCACTATTGCTTATACCGCACCGACTGGTTTGAAGATCGGTCGTAATCGCACCCTTGAGATTGATGTGTTGTCGCACGCTTCTGAGGCGAACCCGTCTAGCTATTCGGTTTCTTGTGGTGATGCAACTGGTGTGGATAGCACCAAGCTAACTTCGGTCTCCCATACTGGTTCTAGTTGTACCTTTACGGTAGATCCGATAGATAATCTGGCTACCAGCTTGCAGGGTGATACTACCTTCACTGTGTCTCTTACCTCCACCGGCGGTGCGACAGCTAGTGCCACCTTCACCGTAAACATCGGCACTGATAGCACTATTTCTTATACTCCTCCGTCTGGCTTGATGATAGGTCGTAATCGCACCCTTGAGATTGATGCTTCTGGTTATGTGGAGGAGGTTGCTGGTAGCGGTTATGCCATTACTTGTTCAGATGCTACGAGTTTGCATTTCAGGCTTACCTCAGTTACTCGCACTGCTAATAGCTGTTCTTATACCATCACACCTTCAACCACTGCCACACCAGGCAATGCTAGTTTCTCGATTACTTTCACATCAGATGGCGGTGACTCCCGCATTGAGATGATAACGGTAGAGATCGGCCCCGATAGCACTATTTCCTATACCGCACCGGATGGACTGAAGATAGGGCGTAACCGCACCCTTGAGATTGATGTTTCGGACTATATATCTGAGAACAGTGCCTACACAGTGTCTTGCGGCGATGCTACCGGCGTAGATAACACCAAACTCACTGGGGTAACTCATAGCGGTTCCAGTTGCACCTTCACCGTAGACCCCATCAACACTCTCGCTAGCGGCTCACAAGGCGACACTACCTTCACTATCCCCCTCACCTCCACTGGCGGCCATACCTTAGATGCCACATTCACCGTCAACATCGGCCCTGACTCAACCATCACCTTCACTGCGCCACCCACCTCTGGTGCTGGCAGCTTACTGGTAGGCACCAACCGCACTCTGAGAATAGACGCTTCGGACTATGTCACAGAAGCCCACAGCGGTTATATCATCACCTGCGGCAACGCTACAAACATCAGCAACGAAATAGACAGTATTGTGCGTGATTCAGGTAGCTGCTCTTATGACATTACTCCCAAACCCACAGCAGCTCAGGGTGGGGCTAGTTTCACTGTGCCTTATACCTCAGACGGTGGACATACTCTGAGCGGCACGATCATTGTGAATATTGGTGCCGACTCAACTATCAGCTACACCGGACCGCCCATTAGTGGCGCAGGCAGTTTAATCGTTCCCATAAGCACATCTAAAACGATTGATGTCTCCAGCTATGCCACCGACGGTGCCTACACCATAACCTGCGGTGATGCTATCAATCTCCACTCCAGACTCGAATCTGTTACTCACACAGGCACCAGCTGCAGCTATGAAGTAACAGCAGGTGCTATAGAGGGTTCAGCAAGCTTCAATGTGCCTTATAAATCCACAGGCGGACACGAGATGACCGCTCTAGTTCGCCTTACCATCGGCCCAACCTCTGCCATACAATTCAGTGCTCCGACTGGGTTGCAAGTAAATATCGGGAGCACCATCACCATAGATGCTTCAAACTACGTCACAGACGGCCCCTACGACATCACCTGTGGCACAGCTACTGGTGTTTCGCTGGCATCAGTAGTACAGTCGGTGTCAGATACTACAGGTTGTACCTATGTGGTGACACCCAGCAGCACTGGAACTGGCACATTTACGGTGCCTTACACCTCCAGCGGCGGCGACGCTCTCCCCGACTCTGGCCCACCCGCCCGCACGTCTCAGATATCTATCAGCATCTATCCGGCATCTAGTATCAGCTTCACTGCTCCGACAGGTCTGTCGGTATCGGCAGGTAACTCCATCACAGTAGATGCTTCCAGCGCATCAGATGCCAACCCCACCTATACCGTCTCATGTGGCAATGTCACTAGTTCACATGAGAGAATCAACAGCATTACTCGCACAGGATGTGAGTATGAGATAAGGGCAGGCAGTGAGGCAGGCACCGCTTCTTTCAGCTTTGAGTTAATCTCCAGAGACAGTGGAGGCACCATACAATCCACTGGCAATTTCCAAATCACTATCACCATTACAGAGCTTTCTAATATCATCTTCACCGTGCCTACAGACTTGGTGGTGCAAGCAGGCAGTGCCATCACAATCAATGCAGCCGACTACGCCACAGACGGCAGCTATACGATCACCTGCGGCGATGCCGTTGCGAGCTCTCTTGTTTCGGTAACCCACACTACCAATACTTGTACATACACAGCGACCGCTGCTGCAAGCACGACTGTTGTACCTCTTAGTGCTGGCTTCTCCGTGCCTTACACTTCTAGCGGTGGCGACAGCTACAACGGTCGCATAAATATCATTATCAACCCGACTTCCAATATCATCTTCACCGCTCCGACAGATTTGGAGATAGGCGCAGGCAATACCCGCACTGTGAACCTCTTAGCAGGCTATGCCACTGACACTATCTACACCATCACCTGCGGCAACGCCACAGCTTCAGACACAGCCAGGCTCACCTTAATAGAGCGCAACGGGTGCGACTACACCATAACAGCAGCCGCAGATGCCACACAGGGCGACACCACCTTCACTCTTACTTATACCTCCACTGGCACAGATACCCACGACGCCACGATCACTATAGATATAGGCCCGCCTTCTGAGATTATCTTTACGGCCCCGTCACAGATTCCTGTCGTTCCTGCCGGCACCACTATGACAATCGATGTCGGCTCTTATGTGGAAGATGGTTTGTACACCATCATTTGCGCTCCGGCTACAGATGTGGATGAAAACAGAATTGCAAGCATTGTCAACAACGGTTGTAGTTATACGGTCACAGCAGCGGCAGTGCTAGGCGAAGCCACCTTCACCGTACCTTATAGGTCAACTGGCGGTGACACTATGGACAGTGCCGTCACTGTTAGGATTTCTGCTCCTCCAGCACCGTCAAGGCGGACCGGTATTGTTAGAGATGCAAGCGCAGATGATCCTCCGCCTGTGTTCATTGAAGCAGCTGAACCTGACGAGTTGGGATTGCGTTGGGTAACCTTCACGGTGCAACAAGGCGGCACTACGGCTTTGCGAGTTCTCAGGGCAATGGGTCTTCCAGACAACCAGAGCATCTACTACTGGAGCACGAGAACGCTGTCGTGGGTGCGTGTTACCAGCCTCAGCCAAAGACTGCCTTCTGGCACGATGATCTCCTTCCAGATAGACGCGGAAGTTTCACAAGATAGGACTGAAGTCAGCAACCTTGGCAGTGGTACTCAGCAAGCCAGTCTTACTCAGGGATGGAACATTGTGAGCCTACCTGCGGGTGTGACTGGACTGGACGGTGAGAACTCACTGTTGGATACTTCCCTCACCGACTGCAGACAGCGTACAGGAGTGATCGCTATTGCCAACTTGCGTCCAGGAACCGACAGGTGGCAAATTCGCCTTCCGTGTCAACCACAGACTGAAGCCCGTCTAACCACAGGCGAAGACGCCGAATTTGATCTGCTTACCAGCATCCAACCGGGCGATTTCACCTACTTCTTCTATCAGTCTCCTATAGCAACCACTATCGTCTGGGATTCTGACTTACTCAGATACGAACCTCAAGATGATGCCGAGGAATAGCAACAGTTAGGTGGGGCGGTGTATCTATCGGTTGCGAAAGTGAGTCGGCCTATAGGCGGGGTTCTGTCTTGGCTTGCGCCATCAGTGACCATCTATCTAAGCGGCCTACCTGAAGACATTTGACGGGCAGTCGTCTTCTACTTGGCCTTGCTCCCGGTGGGGTTTACCTAGCCAGCTTGGTCGCCCAAACTGCTGGTGCGCTCTTACCGCACCGTTTCACCCTTACCTGTGTTGAAGCTGGCTAGTAGCTAGTTTCAACCATCGGCGGTTTGCTTTCTGCTGCACTTTCCTTCGGGTCGCCCCGACTCGCCGTTAACGAGCACCGTTGCCCTGTGGAGCCCCGACCTTCCTCAGCTTGGAACCGAATTCCGCGCCGCGGTCACTCGGCCGACTCACAGGTTTTAGCTTACAAGAAGAGTTGTGGTTAGTCTTCTCGGTTGGCAACTATAATCAAGCGACCACATTCGGAACAGTCCACGGGGATGCCTGAAGGAGATTGGCGCATGCGTTCAACTTCGGCTATGGGGTGCATTAGGTTTAAGTCGCAACCAATGCAGTGGCGACCTTCTAAAGCGGCTACCCCTATGCCCCCTAGGCGGTCACGGCGTTCTTCGTAGTCGCTTAGCAGATTAGGCGGGATTTTGGCGGTCAGCTCTTCGCGTTGCTGTTGGAGCCCTTGGAGAATTTCGCCTATTTTGTCTTCCTCAGACTTCAATAGATTGGCTTTCTCGGTATGGCGAGCTTGGATTTCGTCGTGCTTTTCGTTTACCGTTGCGCTCTTGGATTCTATGGATTCGCGTCTTTCCAAGATTTCCAGCACTATTTCTTCTGAGTTTTGCTTGCGGCGTTTCAACACTGCGATTTGCTCTTGGAGGGCTTCTATGGCACGGACACCTGTGATCTCACCTGAGTAGAGACGGGTGTTGGACTCTTGTAGGGACTCTTCTGTTTCGGCAATTTCTGCTTCAGTTTTGGTTTGATCTTGTTCTAACTCTTCAATGTGTACTTTGATGCGCTCTTGCAGGGCGACTGCCTGCTTTAGTTTTTCGTCTAAAGCTTCAAAAGCTGACCGCTCTGGAAGCAGTTCTCGTTTGTGGATCTGAAGGGCTATTGCATTGTCAGACTCTTGAACTAGCAGAAGCTGTTGGAGTGCCGCGTCTGCCTGCGCTACCTGTGTCTCTTGCGCCGAGTCTGGCTGTATCTCTTGTGTCTCCATGATGCTATTTCTGTGGTGATGGCGTTTCTGTGAATTCAGAGGCTCAGTATGAGCCGCCAAGCTTGGTGTGATCCCAGCTGATGGTTTTCTCAGCTTTGATCACCACAGCTGTGCGTTTGTTGGCAAGGTTGGCGGCGGCGTTGGTGGCGTCTTTGAGGTCTATGCCGTGGTTGCGGGAAATCACCGCAGCGGCGTATTTCTGCACATCTTCTGGCTCGCTGTAGAGTTCGGCTGTGCCGTTTATCGTTATTCCCCTGAGTTTCTCGTACTCAGTGCCGTCCTCTAGCAACACGGTGATGCGAGGGTCGCGGTGCAGATTAAGGATTTTCTGCGATTTGGTGTATGTCTCAAACACAATCTCGTCGTCTATGATGCCGAACCAGAGAGTGCTGAGGTGCGGTGTGCCGTCTTTGTTGAGGGTGGCGACTTGAAGGCTTTTCTGCTCGGAGATGAATTGGCGCATCTCATCTGAGGTCATCCGTATAAGATCTCGACGTTTTGCCATTTATATCTCCTCACTCTGGTGATGTCGCCTTGCCATTAAGTAAATTTCATCATATCGCCAGCAAGAGAGACTGAGTTATGCCGTAAAATAGCTTTTATGGAAATATCTTGTGGGATCGCCCCATCACCCCAAACAACCGAACTTGCCAAGCTAGCCGAAAACCTAGGCTACGACCGAGTTTGGCTTTTTGACTCAGCAGCTGTTTACGAAGATGTCTGGATGCATCTAGCCCTTTGTGCCAAAGCGACAGAACGCGTCGGCTTAGGCACAGCCGTCCTAGTCCCCCATCTGCGCCATGTAATGGCAACAGCGTCGGCTGTGGCAACTATGGAGAGTTTGGCACCAGGCCGCCTTGCTTTGGGGTTCGGCACTGGTGCTTCAGCTAGATGGTGCCTAGGACAACCTGCCCTATCTTGGAACTATCTGATTACATACATTGAACAACTGCGAGGATTATTGCGCGGAGAAGTGGTGACGGTGGACGGCCAACCTTGCCAGATGATGCACTTCCGCACAACAGTAGAACGCCCGATTGAAGTGCCTATCTTGATTAGTGCGATGGGACCCAAAGGACAAAAACTCACGCAAGAACACGCTGACGGCATCTTCGGAATCGGAGGCGGAGATTTCTCTATGGACTGGCAGGTGCAGATGGCGAACGGGACTGTGCTAGATGAGGGCGAAGAGTTGAGCGATGAGCGAGTGAAGTTAGCTTTGGGGCCTTGGTATTTGATGATGTATCACGGTGCGTATCAGACTGATCCAGCAGCAGACGGATTGCCTGGGGGTGCCCAATGGCGGGCGAAGTTGGAAGCTGAGCGACCTGAAGGCGAACGGCATCTTGTGGTGCATGAGGGGCATGTGACCGAGGTGACAGATCGAGATATGCCGCTGATTGATGCGGCGGGAGATATGATTGGGGCACTTAGCTGGGTGGGGAGTGCTGAGGAGATGCGCGAGAAGGCAACGGAGGCTGCTGCCGGAGGCACTACCGAGTTGCTGTATACGCCGGCGGGACCAGATGTGGCTCGGGAATTGCGTGCCGTTGCGGAAGCCTTGATTAGTTAATGTTCTTTGTTTGCAACATCTGTCGTATATACTGAAATCATGTTCTTCCAAATAGTCGGCTCAGTTGCCATAGCAGCTTTTCTTGGCTACGTGGCGTGGCAAATCCAACGCGTTAGTGAGCGCATGGACTATTTGAGTGAGCGCATAGACGCTTTGGACGCTCGTATGGGTACGATGTCGGATTCTTTGAATGCTCGTATGGAGGCGATGTCGCGTTCTTTGAATGCTGACATGATTACGATGTCGAATTCTTTGAATGCTCGCATGAATACTATCACGATTGATCTAGGTGAAACTAAAGGGAAGATAGAAGTTATCCTTCAACGCCTTGATGAGAATGATAAAGCCCATGGCGAACTGGGACAGCGTATAGAGGAATTGGCTGTCGCGATACAAAAGCAGTAGACAAAAGCGATTGACGCGGGGGAGCTGATATAGCCGGGGGCACTGATTGAGGGAGTGGGCACTGACGGATTTGAACCGCCGACTTCTTCCTTGTAAGGGAAGCGCTCTAACCAGACTGAGCTAAGCGCCCCGGGGTTTTGTATTGGGTGGTTTAGTGTTAGGTGTTTTAGTGTTAGGGGGTTTAGTGTTTAGTTTATCTTTTGAAGTAGTTCTGCAAGCAACTCAGGAGTGGCGGCGGCAATGGGATATCTTCTAGCGTCGTGCTCAAGCACCACTAGATTTCTGCCGTTAGCATCTGCTACGGATGCCCCTGCTTCTTGGCAGATGAGCATAGCTGCCATGTAATCCCAGGGGCCGTGCCCTTTGGATGCCACAGAATCTTGCGCTGAACAGTCGACAAAGCCGTCTAAAGAACCTTTGGCTACCAAACACATATCCAAAGCTGAAGAACCGAGACTACGATACTGCTTCCAGCCCCAATGCTGTTCGGGATGCCCTGACAGCCCTAAGACTGCTTTGCTGAGATGTTTGATTCCAGAGGGCGATATAGGGCGGCCCT
Organism: uncultured Acidimicrobiales bacterium; assembly: GCA_958295755.1. Classification (GTDB taxonomy): domain Bacteria; phylum Actinomycetota; class Acidimicrobiia; order Acidimicrobiales; family Hopanoidiivorantaceae; genus Hopanoidiivorans. The sequence goes on from OY282367.1 coordinate 846,259, forward strand.
CAAAGTGTGCGCCACTCCCCCGCTGTGCTGTGAAGCTTTGAGCAGTTACTAAATTTTCCACTCTTGCGACCAGCGGCCCGGCGGTATCTACTGCACAGATGCTCAGTGAATACCACGGGATGCCTAGTGAGGCATTGGTCGAGCCGTCTACAGGATCTATCACGATTACGCAGCTGGTTTCAGTTTTACCCTCAGTGAAACCAGATTCTTCGCTTAGAACAGCTAGACCTTCAGCTTGCAGAAGATTCAAAGCTGCTTCGTTGGCGACTACATCGCCGACATGTTGCCCAGGGTGTCCATCGGCTTTGCTCCAGTCGTCAGATTTACTCAGAGCGTCTCTTATCGCCTCCGCCGTTTTGTGAAAGAGGCGGTGTAATGAGTCTGGATCCATGTGGGCCCGGTGGGGTTCGAACCCACGACCAAACGATTATGAGTCGTCTGCTCTGACCACTGAGCTACAGGCCCTTTGCTCCGGGGGTGGGACTCGAACCCACAACCCCACGGTTAACAGCCGCGTGCTCTGCCAATTGAGCTACCCCGGATTGCTATATTAAGGCTACAGCGAGAATTTTAATGTAGTCTTTTTTGAGACACGAAAGGAGATTTGATATGCAAGGAATTGTTTTACATGCCGATGCTAAGGCAGCGGGTGGGGAATATGGAGAGGTAGAAGTCACTGACGACTTGGAATTGACGGCTGAGTTGGGGGCGCGCGATGTTCGGGTGCGGATTGAGGCTGCAGGGGTCTGCGGAAGCGACCTTTCGTTGGCTGCAGGGAAGTATTTCATTCCTACACCACTTGTTATGGGACATGAAGGAGCCGGAGTGGTGGTGGAGATTGGAGAGGCGGTGACTGCCTGTGAAGTGGGCGACCATGTGATTCTCTCTACGCTCAATAACTGCGGACATTGCACTGTTTGTGAGCGGGGCAATCCTACGCTATGTGGAAACCCTCGCGCAGAGTGGCGGTCGCCTTTTACATTGCGAGGTGAATCAATTTCGCAGTTTGCCCAGACTTCGTGTTTTGCTCAAGAGACTATCGTGCGAGAGTATCAGGCAGTGCCTATTCCCAAGGAGGTGCCGTTTCAGGCTGCTGCGCTCATCGGCTGTGGTGTTATCACAGGTGCTGGTGCCATCTTCAACAGAGCAAAGGTTGCTATTGGCGACACTGTTGCTGTGGTGGGTGCGGGTGGTGTTGGACTGAGTGTAATTCAGGCAGCTAAGCTCTCGGGGGCCAGCAGAATAATAGCTTTAGATGTAGTGCCCGAGAAAGAAGTTCTGGCTAGAGATTTCGGAGCTACTGACTTCTGCCTCGGAGCTTCCGACCCTGCTGCTGCGGTTCGTGAGATACTGCCAGATGGCGTAGATCACGCTGTGGAAGCAGTTGGAAGCCCCGCTCTGCTGAGATCCTGCATAGACATGGCTGCAAACGGTGGCAACATTATTCAGCTGGGGATGGCGGACTTAGACGCAGACGCCTCTTACAAGATGTATTCCCTCAATCAGAATAAAAGTATTTTAGGTTGTCGCTACGGGGCTGCCCGCCCTAGAGCTGATTTTCCTATGCTTGCTGACCTTTATCTACAGGGAAAGCTGAAGCTAGATGAGATGGTTTCTGGTGTAACCAACTTTGAAGGTATTTTTGATGCTTTTGAAGGAGTAAAAGCGGGGCGGGTCGCCAGAACTGTATTAGTGCCTAGTTGAGTTATAAGCAGTGTTCTAAAGCAACGGCAGCAAATGTTGCTCGGCTGCCTGCAATGTTAAGTTTTCTTGGCGAACCATACCTAAAGCTTGTTGGATGTTGGCTAGTTGCTGGTTGAGTTCTACGGGGACAGCGGTGTCGGAGGACTTCAAAGTCAGTGCGATTTCGTCGTAGCGGCGGGCGGCGGCGTGGAAGAGAAGTTGTGCCCAAACAGATTCAGGAGACACCGATATGGCTGGTGTTGTCACTCTGAGGCGGATGATTTCTTCTCGCACATCGGCATCTAGATTACCAAGAGCTAGAATTTCGTCCAAGCTTTCGAAGTTGCAGAGGGCTTGGATTATGTCTTTGTTGATGGGGTTGGCGAAAAGTTTTTCATCTAGGTATTCGGGAACTTGTTCGGGGCTATGGCAGACATATTGAAGTGCCAAGTCTTCCATGCGCCTCCAGCCGCCAGACGGTGATTCAAAATCTGGATCTTCTGAGGTATTCAGGACTGAGCTACCCGGAGCTGAGGTAGTTGAGCTTGCGCCTTTCTTTCGCGAAATGACTTTTTGTGCTTCTTTGCGCAATTCATCTTCCATCACTGCCATGCGAACGCTGAGGTCTTTCAGATATTTGTTACGGACTGAAATATCAGGGTGCTCTGCTATAACTCTGGCGGCTCTCAGAGCGCGGCTTTGCGCTTGTTCAGGAGAGTCGATGTTGCCCCAACCCACTTCACTGCCACCAACAGCTCGGTCTACGCGGAACTGCAAATATTCGTAGCGAAACTTCGGAGTTGTCGCAGATGAGCCGTCTCCTGCGGGCGTGCCATTTGGAAGTAACTCTGGAGGCTGTGCAAAGATCTGGTGGATGCTAGCTAGCTGTTCGGCATTTTCTTCTGGAGCTTGGCGAAGCTTATAATAAGTTTCGGCTATATCGCCAGGATCGCCGCGCTCTGAGAGATCTACTACTTCTACCCGCAACCCCATTTCGCTCTGCCATTCATGGATACGAGCAGCTGCTGTTTGACCGGAAGAATCTGGATCAAAGGCAAGCAGAAATATCTGGTCGAAATTCTTATTTTTGTTCTCAAAGCGGCGCAGACGTTCAAGATGTGCTTTGGTGAGAGCAGTGCCGCAGGTGGCAACGGCGTTTGTGAAACCCATTTCATGTAGGCCGATCACATCGGTGTAGCCCTCAGCGATGATGACTTCGTTGCGCTCAACTATGGTAGCTTTGGCTCTGTCTAAGCCAAAGAGTTCTTGGCTCTTTTTGTAGAGAGATGTTTCGGGCGAGTTGATATATTTTGGTACGCCTTCGGCCCCGGGAAGAGCACGTCCGCCGAAAGCTATGACATCTCCCCTATGGTTACAGATAGAAAAAATGATGCGACCACGCTGGACATCTATCATCTGGCCAGAAGAAGACCTCTTGATGAGACCAGCTTTCAACAGGACTTGCCTATCACCTCGCAAGTGTTTCTGCAAACCGTCCCAGCGATCTGGTGCCCAACCGAGTTTCCACTTACGCACTTCATCTGAGCCGTAACCTCGATCTCGCAAGTAGCTTCTGGCAGCCCCAGCTTCTGGACTGTTGAGAAGCAACTCGTGATACCAGCTTTGAGCACCCAACAGAGCTTCTAGCATCGGCTGGCGCGACATGGCCTGCGGTGAAGAAGTGCGAGTTATGGAGATACCAGCGCGCTGCGCTAAAAACTCTACCGACTCAGCGAATTCTAAATTTTCTGTTTTCTGGACGAAGTTGAAACAGTCGCCGCTTTCTTGGCAGCCAAAACAGTGATACAGGCAATCTTCGGCGTTTACTGAAAAAGACGGCGTTCTTTCGGAATGGAAAGGACACAGCCCCATAAAGCGACTGCCGCTACGCTTAAGTTGTGTATGGGCACTAACTAAGTGCACCATATCGGTGGCAGTCCTGACCCGATCTATGTCCTCGCGAGAGATGAGCATGTCACATACAAGAGCGCAGAAAGTCGCAGACTTCGGGAATAGGGATGCGTTTTTGCGACATCTCGTCGCGTTCGCGCACTGTTACAGAGTTATCATCTGCTGTTTCAAAGTCGACGGTTACACAAAACGGAGTGCCCAGTTCGTCTTGGCGGCGGTAGCGGCGGCCGATTGATTGGGTTTCGTCGTAATCAACCATGAAATACGGACGCAGAGAAGTTGCCACTTCACGGGCAGTACTTGTGAGGGGTTCTTTGCGCGAGAGCGGTAGCACTGCCACTTGATACGGAGCGAGACGAGGATCTAAACGCAACACGGTTCGTTTTTCGCCGCGTACTTCTTCTTCGTCATAGGCTGCTAACAAGAATGCCAGCATCGCTCTGGTGGCACCGGCTGCAGGTTCTATGACATGTGGCACATAACTTACATCTTCACCTTGATATTCAAGGCGTGCCCCTGAATGAGCAGCGTGAGCTGTTAGGTCGTAGTCGCCCCGGTTGGCTATGCCTTCCAGCTCTCCCCAACCCCATGGGTAAAGAAACTCCACATCGGCGGTCTGGCTGGAATAGTGGCTGAGCTCGTCTGCTTCGTGAGCGCGCAAACGCAACATCTCAGATGGGATGCCTAAATCTTTGTACCAGTCCAGCCGCTCTTGAAGCCAATACTCATACCACTTCGTAGCTTCATCGGGTGGCACAAAATATTCCATCTCCATCTGTTCAAACTCTCGGGTGCGGAAAATGAAGTTGCCGGGTGTGATTTCGTTGCGGAAAGACTTGCCTATCTGGGCGATTCCAAAAGGTGGGCGTTTACGGGCTGCACCCATCACAAGGTTGTAGTTCATAAACATGCCCTGAGCTGTCTCAGGGCGAAGATACACCTCTGCTCCGTCTTCTGCCACAGGGCCAGCGTAAGTTTTAAACATTAGATTGAACTCACGAGCTTCAGTCAGCTCGCCAGCCGTGCCACAAGACGGGCACCGGTTAGGGTCTTTCAGATGATCTTCACGATGACGGGTTTTACATTTACGGCAATCCACTAGCGGGTCAGAGAAGCTTCGGAGGTGACCAGAAGCCTCCCAGACTGCCGGAGGCGACAAGATAGCAGCATCCAACCCCACCACATCTTCTCGCAGCTGCACCATGGAGTGCCACCAAGCTTGTTTCACATTGCGCAACATCAGCACTCCGACTGGGCCGAAATCGTAAGCCGAACGGAAGCCACCGTAGATATCAGCTGACTGAAATACAAATCCCCGTCGCTTACACAGGTTCACTACTGTGGCCATTTGTTCTTCTATAGAGTTCATAGTTACATCCTAAATTCGGGGGGAGGGTATCATAGTTGCTTAATTCAGGGTGCCGCGCATGGCTGCCAATGCTCGCAGCGGTCGTTCGGAATGCATCTCTAGCACTCGGGAAGCCAGATGCTCTAATTCGCCTACAGAAGGCGTTTCAGGCCGAGCCAAAGCCTTGCGTAACTTACCGTTCAGTATCTCACTCAATATCTCAACCGACTCTGCCGTCAAAGACGTGCTACCGCGATGTTCGTTGCAGCGAAGACCTCCTTCGGCTACGGCATAGCTGGTGAGAGGGCCGGACGAGCCGCAGATGCTGCAAGAATCAGCATCGGGTGCTAGACCTTCTTCAGCTAAGACTTTCCAGCAGAACCCAACTAGAAACAAAGGTGAATCACCTGCTTCCAAAGTTTTCAGAGCTTGCTGGAGCAGCAGGTAAAGACCGGGATGCGGAAGCTCATCTGCGGTTACGCTGTCGACAATCTCCAACATGCGCGAACTCTTTAAGAGACGGTTCAAGTCTTGTCGGATGGCGGGAAACTGCATCTGAGGTTCTACTCCGCTTATGGTATAGAGATCGCCTTTGCCGCAGTGCAAACGCACTCGGATGCAGCTCAGCGGCTCCAGGCGGGCACCGAAGCGGCTGCCACTTTTGCGTACTCCTTTGGCAACTGCACGCAGCTTGCCGTTTTCTTCTGAGAGCAGCACTACAACTCTGTCTGCCTCACCGAATTTATAGGTGCGCAGCACCACGGCTGCATCCCAGAAGCTTTGCCCGGGTGTCATATATTTCCGTAGCGACGTTCTCGTCGCTGATACTCCTCCACAGCTTGAAGCAGATGGTCGCGGCGGAAGTCGGGCCAGAGCACATCAAAAAAAACAAGCTCGCTGTATGCCAGCTGCCAGAGGAGAAAATTAGAAATGCGACTCTCACCAGAAGTTCTGATAACCAGATCAGGATCGGGCATATCAGGCGCATAGAGATGACGGGCAATATCTTCTTCGGTTATGGAAGTACCAGCCTTGCTGCTCAACCCGTTGCTCATCAGATCTTGTACCGCGTCTACTATTTCGGCTCTACCGCCGTAGTTGAAAGCCACAGAGAGAGTCATGCGAGTGTTGTTTTGTGTGAGGGCTTCAGCGTCGGCCATTTCACGCAGTAAAGTCTTGCGAACGGGCTTGTCGCGCCTGCCGATAAAGCGCACTCTCACATCGCGTTCGTTCAACTCCTGCAGGCGTTGGTTCAGCAAGGCGCGAGTGAAGGTTAATAAGTACTCCACTTCGTTGCGGGGGCGTTTCCAGTTTTCGGTGGAAAAGGCATAGACGGTAAACCATGAAATGCCTAAATCTAAAGCCCCTTCAATGGTGTCAAAAAGAGCTGCTTCGGCTGCTTCGTGTCCTTTTGTGCGAGGCAGACCGCGCTGCGCTGCCCAGCGGCCGTTGCCGTCCATGACGCATGCGACATGTGTTGGCACTACTGCTCGGGTTTCAGTTCTGCCTTTAGCAGGTCTGCCTTTAGTCATGCGAAGACAATTCCATTTATTTTTACTCTACCTAGCAGAGGCAAGGCTTCGCAGTGGCAAAGGCTTTTATAAAACTACGGGTTTCAACAACCGAAACGTTCAGGGCGGCTCTGCCAGTGTTTATCTACCTTTACTCGCAAGGTTAGCTCGGTGTCTTCAGGTAGATGCGGTAGCACGGCCTCACGCACTGCCTTTAGATTCTTGCCACCGTGTCCGATGACAATAGGACGTTGTGAAGGACGTTCCACCAAAATATCACAACGCATACGGCGTTCGTCGTCTAGCTCGGCACGAGTGGCTACAGAGTGCGGTAGCTCTTCGCGCAGAGTTGGCAGAAGCTGTTCCCGCACAAGCTCGGCAACCCAGTCTTCCCATTTGAGATCTCGCACGATGTCGGGCGGGAAATATTTGGGTCCGACTGGTAGAAGTTGTATCAACAAGTCGCGCAAGGTATCAAGCCCGTCGCCTGTCAATGCTGAAACAGCAATATAGTCGCTCAAGTTGTATTCACTGAGTGCCGCTAGTTGCTTTACTACGATTGCTGGTTTTACCAAGTCGCATTTGGTGACTATGCCCATGATATTAGGAGCTATCGCATTAGGACCTATGGCAGTAGCTTTGGCCGCAAGCTTGTCTAAGACGAACTCATCGCCTCTGCCGGCAGGTTGAGTGGCATCTAACAGGAAGCAAACAACATCGGCATCATCAGCTGCTACTTGAGCATGTGAGTTCAGACGTTCTCCCAGAGCGGTAACAGGTTTGTGGATGCCTGGGGTGTCTAAGAACACTATCTGGGCATCTTCTTGATGCCATACTCCTCTGTAAGACCTTCTGGTGGTCTGGGGGCGTTTGCTGACTATGGTAACTTTTTCACCGCAGAGAGCATTAACGAGAGTGGATTTTCCGACATTGGGGCGACCTAACATCGCCACGAAACCGCTACGATGCTCGCTCACCCTTGGCTCACGCGAACTCTGGCTATGCGCTGTCCTGAAATTCTCTCAACAAAAAATCGGCAGTTGCCTATTTCCATATGCTCGCCCTCTTCTGGGAGATGTCCTACTTGAGTGAAGATAAGACCTCCGATAGTGTTCCAATCTCCTTTGGGCAGTTCTATATCAAGTAGCTGCTCTAGCTGGAATTGGGGCACACGGCCGTTAACCCTTATGTCGCCACCAGCCAGTCGTTCAATCAGCGGCTCTTCCACATCAAACTCATCTGTGATCTCGCCCACTAACTCTTCTATAAGGTCTTCTAGTGTTACCAGCCCAGCTGTGCCCCCATATTCGTCTACTACCACAGCCATATGTCGCCGCTTCTCTTGCATTTCTCGCAGAAGATCGGCTGCAGGCTTGGTATCGGGAGCGAAGATTACCTCTCGCAATACATCGTCAATGGAGCTATGTAGGGAGTCTTCTTGTCGGACAGCCAGCATGAGGTCACGAGCGTGTACGACACCGATGACATTGTCAGTTCCTTCGCCAACAACGGGAAATCTGCTGTAGGTGGTTTTTAGTGCCTGTTCTAGGGCATCGTTTACTAGCTGATCTCGGTGAAGTGTTACCATGTCGGTTCGTGGGATCATAACATCGCGGGCTTTCACATCTCCGAAACGCAAGATAGCTTGAATGAGCGCGCGCTCCTCAGATTCTATGGACTCATCGGCTTCGGCTTGTTCGGCTACGGCCAATAGTTCTTCTTCAGAGATGACGCTGACAGGGGCAGGATTGCCGTTTTTCCTCCTGAAGAGACTGAGTTTTGCTATCCAACGAAACAGGCCAACTCTTGTGGCGAAATGAAGTGGTCCAGCAAATAGCAAAGGAAGGGTGGAAGGGCTACGAAGTGCGGTCAGTTTTGGTAGCAGCGAAGAGATTAGATAGGCCAGCACCACAGCAGCACCCATAGTGATCCAAAAACCAGTTGCCCCCCAACGATCAAACGCGAAATAGCCTACGAGGGCTATGCCAGCCACGCGACTAGCTATTGCCGCAAGAAGCACAGCAGCTAGGGCATGGCTGCGGTTTTCCATGACCAAGAGCAGTTTTTGGGCACGAGGTTGGCCCTCTTCTACTAGTGCCTCTACGCGGGCGCGGGTAAGAGTGGTAAGACCTGTCTCTAAAGCAGCAGCTAGAGTTGCAAAGCTGAAAAAGACTATTGCGCCGATTGTGATCCCAATGGCTTCGGGTGTCAGGTTCGTGTCTCCTTTTTTGGGCGGGGTTAGTTATGCGAGTGGGCTATTTATAAAGTAGCAAACTGTTTGAGATATTTTTGCTGAAGGCTGAACATTTGAGAGCGTTCTTGCTCTTCGCCGTGATCGTAGCCGCAGAGATGTAAAATGCCGTGAACTACACGCATGGCGATGCCGTCTGTATCTTGACATTGAGATGGACAGATGACTATGTCGCCAACTAGTATCGGAGCAACTAGTATCGGCGGGAATGGTTTATTAGAGGATGACTCATCGCGCCAATCCTCATCAATCGGGAAAGCCAAAACATCTGTAGGCGCAAACTTGCCCATATGCTGCTTGTTGAGCTCAGATATGTGAGCTTCGTCTACGAAAATCAGGGTTATCTCTGCGTTCCCTGGTGCGCCTTCAGCTCTGAGCACAGCTGTTGCTAGTTGTTCCCAGCTGGTTGTGCCGCTGCTCAAGTTGGCACTGCTCAAGTTGTTACTGCTCAAGTTCTCGATGACTGTAACATTTGCCATTGTCTGATGTTTGCCTTGCCTTGTCTTTGTGGGGTATCTTCGGGTCTTAGTTGGTAGTTTTTGATTCTGCTTTTTTGGCAGCTCTGCGTAACTCTGCGCCTTCGTAGGCTCCTACGATCTGTTCCACGATAGGGTGGCGAACCACATCGCCTCTGCCTAGATGAACGAAAGCCAGGTCTGGTATGTCGCACAGTATCTTTTCTAAACCTTTCAATCCGCTCTCGCCTCCGGGGACATCAACTTGTGTTACATCTCCTGTGATTACAGCCTTGGAGTCGAAGCCGATGCGAGTGAGAAACATTTTCATCTGCTGGGGAGTGGTATTTTGAGCTTCGTCCAAGATGATGAAGCTGTCGTTGAGCGTTCGTCCTCGCATAAATGCCAAAGGTGCTACCTCCACTGTGCCTCTTTCTAGCCATCGTTGTGCTGTTTCAGCATCGACCATATCGTAAAGAGCGTCGTAGAGCGGGCGAAGATACGGGTCTACCTTTGACATCAAGTCACCAGGCAGGAACCCCAGTCGCTCGCCTGCTTCCACAGCCGGGCGGGTGAGGATGATGCGTTTTGTTTCTTTAGCATTGAGGGAAGCCACCGCCAAAGCCACCGCCAGCCAACTTTTGCCGGTGCCCGCTGGCCCGATTGCGAAAGTAAGCACATTATTCCGCACGGCATCCACATAGTACTTCTGACCACGAGATAAAGGATGGACAGCGCGCCCTCGGCGAGTTCGGATGATTTCTTCTGTTAGCACTTTGCTAGGGCGTTCTTCCATGATTACCATATCTATGGTCTGAGATATGCTTTGCGGGTCAGGAGTGTGGCCGTGCTGCAGCAAGGCAATGAGTTCCTCAAACACCAAAGAGACCTGCTCGACTTCTTGGCCTTGTACTTCAAGTTGGGTGCCGCGCACACCAATATCGGTTTCTGGGAAAGCAGCCTGTATCTGGCGAAGGTGCTGGTCTCGCTGGCCGAGCAGACTTGCCAGCAAAGAGTTGTCGGAAACGGTGATGGTTCGTGAGGTCACTTGAGGATCAGGTCAATCGGTGAGAGGCATAGATACGGGGAGTTCTTGAGCTTCGCGTCTGAGCTGTAAGGTTTTGCGAAACATATTGGCAGCGACTATAACTATAAGAACTCCGAAAAGAATCTGTGAGAGCACTTCGCTCATTCTGCTGGCGACCCAAGCTCCAAATAGAGCCATAGGCACGCCGCCGAGTCCGGCAAACAAGCCGACTCGCAAGTTTATGTTGCCGTATTTTCTATTACGAAGAGTGCCAGTGGTGCCAGTGGGAACAATTACGCACAAAGAAGTTCCTTTAGCTACTACAGCTGAAAAACCAAAAAGCAAGATGAATGTGGGCACCATGATGATACCTCCACCAATGCCCAGCAGCCCCGAGAAAGTTCCTGCTACTAGACCTGTGGCTATGAAACCCAGCACCAGCCAAACTGTGAGACTTTCATAGGCAGGCCCGGAAGAAGAGCCGCTTCCTATGAATAGTCGCACGGCCGTGGCAACCAGCATAGCCATAAAAACATACATCAGAATGCGAATTTCAATCTTTTTGAGTAGCCAAGTGCCCAATAAGACACCAGAGAAAGAGCCGATGAACACAGAAGCGGCAGCCACGAAGTTTGTGTTGCCACCTATGACATACAAAGTTGCTCCAGAAAAAGCCAAGAGCACTCCAGCTACGAGCGCGCTGCCGTGGGCGAGTTTTTGCTGAAGCTTTAGAATCAGCAAGAAGGCAGGCACCAGCAACACTCCCCCGCCGATGCCGAAAAGTCCAGACATGAAGCCCACGCAGAGGCCGATCAGTGCTGCTGCTAAATCGGGGTGAAGTTTGCTAACGGCGTCAGTCAAGGATTTGCCTAGGCGATTTGTTCGCGTAACTGGTATTTGAGCACTTTGCCTGATGCGTTGGCAGGCAACTCAGCCAAAATATGCACACTGCGTGGAACTTTATAGTTTGCCATTTGCTTCTTACACCAGTCTAAGAACTCTTCAGCCACGATGTGGTGCACAGAGCCGTCTGATTTCACTCTTGGAACGATGAATGCTACTCCGACTTCGCCCATTCGCTCGTCGGGCACCCCTACCACTGCCACTTGTGCCACAGATTCGTGGGCGAGTATGAGATTTTCTATCTCGGCAGGGTAGGCGTTGAATCCGCCGACGATGAACATATCTTTTTTGCGGTCGGTGATGGCGACATAGCCGTCTTCATTCATAACGCCGATGTCGCCCGTTTTTAGCCAGCCGTCTTCGGTGATGGTTTCGGCTGTGGCTTCGGGATCGTTGAAGTATCCAGCCATAACATTGTAGCCTCGCACCCAGATCTCACCTGATGTCATAGGTGGCACTTCTTGGCCAGTATCATCCACGATGCGCACTTCAACTCCGGGGATTGCTCGCCCTGATGTGGTGGCTATTGTTTCGGGGTCATCATCGTGGCGGCACATCGTGGCTATGGCAGAACTTTCAGTAAGCCCGTAGCCGGTAACTATGGTTTGGAAGGTGAGCTCGTCACGCATTCTGTGTATGAGCTCTACGGGGATGGCAGCCGCCCCCGTAACGGCTAGCCGTAGCGAACTTAAATCGCATTCAGACAGGCGTGGATGGTTGAGGATGCTTTGATACAAAGTGGGCGGGCCGGGCATAACCGATATGTGATGCTCAGAGACTTTTGCCATGATGTGATCCACATCAAATACTGCGTGCGGATATACGGTGCAGCCAGACATGAGTGAAGCCAGCCAGCCAGCTTTGTAGCCGAAGCCGTGAAAGAATGGATTGACGATGAGATACCGGTCGCCTTCGGTGAGGCCGACCAGATCGCTCCAGACTTTATAGCCGCGCAACGACTGGCCGTGTGTGGTCATCACTCCCTTGGGCATTCCTGTGGTGCCGGAGGTGAAGAGAATATCTGAGAGGTCGTCAGAAGTGCGAGAGGCGACGCGAGACTCTACCTCATCGTTGGGTATTGTCGCAGAGCGTGCCATGAAGCTGTGCCAATCGGTCAAATCAGATATTGAAGTAGGTTCTTGTGAGGGGGGTTCGTTGAAGGTTACTATTTCTGCAAGTGCTTCTAGCTTCTGGCGGTGTGCTTCTTGTCCGTATGCTTCTTGGCCGTATGCTTCTTGTAGGAGGGCCACATAATCTGTGTCTAGAAACTTTCTAGTGCAGAACAGCATTTTGGCTCCGCTGCGCTCTAGCACATAGCCCGCTTCACGGCCTTTAAAGCGCGTATTGAGAGGAACAAGCACGCCACCAGCGGTTTGTAGACCTATGGCTATGACTATCCACTCTGCCATATTGGGTGCCCAGATCGCTACTCGATCATTTGGTTCTACCCCCGAGGCTATGAAAGCTTTAGCTGCTGTGTTGGCAGCTTCTAGCAGCTCCACGAAAGTGAGCGACACTCCCCTGTCGGTATCGGCAATGGCAACTGCATCGCCGAACCTCTCAGCGGAGGATCTTGCCAATCTGGGGATAGTGCCCCAGAGCAAGTCGCCTCGATCTTCAGACATATCGTCAGAGTCAGCAGTTCAACTCTCGGTATCAGGTTCAGTCTTCACAAAGCCTGTGCCAAAACGGCCTTTGATACAGAGGTGTCCGTGCGATACCTCGTGATCTGATGGGGAAGTTACTCTCACAATGGTTTCATCCTGGGTGCGAAGCTCAAGGTTGCAGCCAACGCCGCAGTAGGGACAGACAGTCCGTGTGACTTTTTGCTGCTCCTCGTTCCACTCACCTGCCTCTCTGAGCTCAAACTCGGTGGTGAATATTAGCGCACCTGTTGGACAGACTCCGATGCAGTTGCCGCAATAAACACAGGCAGAGTCGGGCAAAGCAGTGTCAAATTCAGTTGAAATGGTAGCGGCGAAGCCTCTGTCGGCTACCGAGATGGCAAAAGTGTTCTGTGCCTCCTCACCGCAAGCCTGAACACATTTATAGCAAAGCACACAACGTGAATAGTCGCGCACATAGAGACTGTCTTGAAGCTTGACAGGTTGAGCAACCGTGGCAGGAGGGTCTAAGTTGTCACCTGAAGAATGGCGAGAAGAGTCGGCTTCGTATTCGTCAATCCAACCTAAGAGATCTGCCTCAGAACGAGAAAGATCTACCGATGAAGCCAGTAGCTCCAATACCATACGGCGGCTGCGTCGCACCCTGTCGCTGTGAGTGGCTATCACCATACCCTCAGCAGCTTGGCGAGAACAAGACGGCACGAGTGTGCGCGACCCCTCCATCTCAACCACGCATACCCTGCAAGTATTCACAGGCGAGAGATTCTCAGCATTGCAAATAGTAGGTATATCAATCCCTTGCTCTCTGCATGCCGAAAGTAGCGTAGTGCCCTCTGAAACAGAGCACTCCTCGCCGTTGATTTTGATTGTTGCTGTCATATTGTCATTTGCATATTGTCACTGCCATATTGTCATTTGAATATTTTGGTGTGGCGGGCGGAGCGGATGGCGGAGGCGGCTGTTTGGCCTAGGCCGCAGATGGAGGCGTCTGTCATTACTGCGTCTAAGTCGTCAAGGAGGGCTAGCTCCGTTGGGTCGCTGCCGTTGGTGCGTATGCGGGCTACTGATTCTTTTTGACGGACGGTTCCGACACGACAAGGCACACATTGTCCGCAGGATTCATCTGCGAAGAAATCGGTGATACGGCCCAAGAGGTCGCTCATATCAGCCTTGGGGTCAATCACGATGACAGCACCAGAGCCGAGAGTAAGGCTAGCGGCGGAGGTGTCTTCAAAGCTGAGCGGCACATCGTGTTGATCTTGAGAGACGAATGCTCCTGCTGCTCCACCGAGTAGCACTCTAGCACTCTCTGTTGCTCCAGCTTCTTCAAGCAAATCTGACAGAGGTGTGCCGAGAGGTGCTTCATAGGTGCCGGGATACTCACATGCTCCTGAAACGCAAAAAAGGCGCGTGCCTTTTGACTGTTCAGTGCCGACTTGAATGAATTCTTCGGCCCCTGTTTCTTGGGCCACTGTTTCTTCGGCCCCCGTTTTTTTGGGATTCAGGATTAATGGCACATTGGCGAAGGTCTCTACATTGTTTACTAAGGTTGGTTTGCCGAAAAGTCCAGATTCTGTGGGAAACGGCGGCTTGCTACGAGGTTCGCCTCTGTAGCCCTCAATGGAGTTAAAAAGAGCAGTTTCTTCGCCGCAGATGTAGGCTCCGGCACCACGGCGAAGTTCAATGTGAAAGCTGAAATCTCCCCCTGCAGGTTGGTTGCCAAGCAGACCTGCCGTTACTGCTTCGCTGCAGGCTTGTTCTATGCGAGCACAGGCGAGAGGATATTCGTCGCGAACATAGATATAGCCTTTTTGTGCGCCAGTAACGAAACCTGCTATGACCATTGCCTCAATGAGCGAGAAAGGGTCATTTTCTAAGAGCAGGCGATCTTTGAAAGTGCCCGGTTCTGACTCGTCTGCATTAGCGACCACATAGCGAACAGATTCTCTAGCTTCGGCAACACCGCGCCACTTGATAGCCGTTGGGAAAGCTGCTCCCCCTCGACCGCGAAGCTGTGATGCCTCAAGATTTTCTAGAACCCACTCAGGTCCGTTTTCTAATGCGGCGCGCAAAGCATAGAAGTCGCCATAACTGGCTAGTTTCGGGGGAATTCCGATGCGCCTCAGCAGTTGTGCTTCGCCGATACTATAGGCGCGAAGTGGCTGGTTGGTGGCATCGCTGGCATCAGGGCTGCTGGCATCAGTTGATTTCAAGGATTCAAGAATTTTTTTCGTGGTAGTGCCTGTGAGACTGAAACGAGAGTCTCCCGTTCGCTCAATATATGCCGCAGGAGCATTTTCGCACTGCCCTAAACAGGGGCTCTCGTGTATGGCAATATCTCCTTCGCCTCCATCGCCCGTAGTCTCGCGTAAATCATCTACGAGCCGCTGCCCTCCAGTGAAGCGACAAGCCATATCAACACAGACATGCACCGTCGTGGAAGGCTGTGGTTCAGTTGGCAGTAGCGCATAGAAACTGGCGACACCGTAGATGTCGGCCCTAGCCACTTCAAGCTGTTCAGAAATCTCTTGTACAGCTCCCTCGCTGATATATCCCACTTCATCTCGCAAAGCATGTAGTACTGGCAGTAGCAATGTCCGCCGCGAAGCCCCCCGCCGTTTCAATCGCGGTGAAGACTGCTCTGTTCTCTCCCCCAGCACACCTGCGATAGCAGAAAGTTCCTCAGCGGTAGCTTGAGCAGTTCGTGAGAGAAGTTCCATCTCAGGCAATCCTAAACTGCCTGCGAATCCCAAGGTCTAGCAAATACATCAAATCTTCTCAATCCGAATAGCTGCAGCTTTGAATTCTGAAGTTCCCGACATCGGATCCCAGTCATCTGGAACCAGCAAGTTGGTATCTACTTGATCCGCAAAGTGAAAGGTCAAAAACGCTAGCCCTTCATGTACGCTAGGCGCAATCCGCACTGGAGTTTCCAAGCTGCCGCGCCTAGATGACACGCGCACGATCTCACCATCAGCAATACCGAGCTTTTGAGCGTCAGCCTCGTTGATATCCAAAGCTTCCCGATTGCGAATCGGAGATTCATAAGCCCCCGACTGTACTCCAGTGTTGAAAGAATCTAAACGGCGACCAGTAGTGAGACGAATAGGATATTCTTCAGTCAGTTCATCTACAGGTGGTCGCCACTCAGCAAAAGTAAAAGCAGCTCTTGCGCCACTCACAGGGCGATCCCAAAGCCGCCCGTGTAAAAATAAACTGCCATTGTCGTCTTCTCCACCGCAAGGCCAACGCAGGCCACTATTTGCCTCCAAACGTTCGTAGCTCATCCCTGTATGCATCGGCGAGAGAGTGCGCAACTCATCCCAAAGTTCCTCAGCAGTCACTTCACCCCAATCGGTTCCCATCTCAGATGCAACGCCGCTCACGATAGCAAGATCGTCTTTTGCCTGGCCGGGCGGCTCCAAAGCGGCACGCACAAGCTGCACACGCCTTTCGCTATTGGTAACTGTGCCAGTGGTCTCAGCAAAGCTTGCAGCTGCTGGCAAGACCACATCGGCTAGCTTTGCCGTGCTGGTGAGGCGAATGTCTTGAACCACAAGATGATCCAGACCGGTGAGCAGGTGGCGAGCGTGAGCTGCATTTGCCTCTGAATCGGCTGGGTTCTCTCCAATCACATACAGGCAGCGCAAGTCGCCACTTTCCATAGCTTCAAACATCTGCGCGAGATGCCAGCCCGACTTAGGAGGCACTGGCGCGCCCCACACTGACTCGAAGCGAGATCTGATGGCAGGGTCTTCAACCGATTGGAATCCAGGCAGACGATTAGGCAGTGCCCCCATATCGCCGCCGCCTTGAACATTATTCTGACCGCGCAGCGGGCACAACCCCGACCCGTACCGCCCCACATGTCCGCAGAGCAGAGCGAGATTTATAAGCGAAAATACATTTTCAACAGCAGTGTGATGCTCAGTGATGCCCAAAGTCCAGCAGAGAATTGCGCTCGGGGCTTTGGCATAGGTGCGGGCGAGTTCCGCTATGCCCTCAGCAGGTACGCCGGTAATCTCTTCGGCGTAGTCTAAGGTGTAGCGATCTACCGATGCTGCGTACTCGTCAAAGCCTTCTGTAGCGTTGGCGATGAATTCTTTGTTGTGAAGATCTTGAGCGATGATCTCTCGCCCTACAGCGTTAGCCAGGGCAATGTCGGAACCCACATCTAAACCCAGCCAAAGATCGGCAAAGGCAGCCGAGGAGGTGTGGCGAGGATCTACCACGATCATTTCAGCACCGTTGCGTTTACCTGTGAGCATACGGTGAAACATAATGGGGTGCGCCTCGCGGGCGTTGGAACCCCAAAGCACTATGAGGTCGGTATTTTCCATTTCTTCATATGAACTCGTCCCCCCGCCTGCTCCGAAAATTGTCGCCAGACCGACGACGCTGGGAGCATGTCAAGTGCGGTTGCAGCTGTCTATGTTGTTAGAGCCGACAACGCAACGAGCGAACTTCTGAGCTAGATAGTTCAGCTCGTTTGTGGCTTTTGAACACGAGAACAGCCCGAAACTGGTTGGGCCGTGCTCGCTCAATGTCTTCTGGAAGCCTTGGGCGGCTCGTGAAAGGGCTTCGTCCCAAGTGGCTGGGCGCAAGCTCTCGCCGTCACGAACGAGTGGGGTTGTGAGACGTTCTTGTTTCATATTCACCTCCTTTCCTACTTGAGATTTCCTAGTTTAGAGGCTGGGCGGAAACGGCAAATCTACGATTTGCAAACTGAGATTGCCACATATTATCGATGACGGCCCTGATGGCCCAACAGATCTGTGAATGAGTGCCAACCCTATTGAGCCTAGACGGGGAGACTTTACAAAACTTGTTAAAGTGCCAATTTGACGGGCAGGCTCCGCTGCTTCAAAGAGTGGCTCACCAGCATTTGGAACGGCAGTGTTATCAGGTGAAGCAGTGTCGTCAGGTGAAGCAGTGCTGTCAGGTGAAGCAGTGTCAGAAGAGACTTCAGAAGAAATCACTCCCAGAAGACGCCTGGGCACATTGCCGCCTCTGCTGTCTATGCGAGCTACGAGCTCTTGCCCTACATAACAGCCCTTTGTGAAGCTCACAGCCTTATCCAAAATACGATTTCCAACCTCTGCTGGAATGGCACCTTCCATGATGTCTTGGCTCATCTGGGGAATACCTGCTTCTATTCGCAAAACTTCCAAAGCCGCAGTTGAGCACTCTCGGATTGGCAGGGGCGATGGATTGAGCAAGTCAAATCCAGTCACATCGCCCCACTCAACTGGCGCGACAAGAGTATGCTCAGTTAGGGAAGGTAAAGCTTGCATGTCTATTTCGGCACTCTTGGGCCCTCTAACAGAACATATCTGCCATCTCAGTAACTCAAGTTCGCAATCCACGCGCAGCTTGAAACGTTGCAGGCGGGTGAGGGTAGCTTCGCCACAACCTACAGGAACCTCAATAAAAAAAGTCGATTCAGAGTTGCTGCCGGCCTCAGAGTTGCTACCAGAGACGCGGAACACTCGGCAATAAACATCTACCTTGCCTGTGGGCTGAAGGATGAACGACCACGCCGACTCGCCGAGTTCTAAAGCTGCTATGTCTTGTGAAAGTTGCCCATCAAGGTAGCTCAGAGCATCGGGGCCACTAATCTTCACCACATCGCGCTCCCCGAAAACTGCTCCAGCGTCTTCCCGCAAAGTTTCATAGTCTGAGATAATGGTTTCGTAGCTTGAGGTAGTAGTTGTCATTACCTTGCCTTATTGCCGTTCGCGGCGTTGCTGAGCCATGCGCCTAGCGGCTGGAACCGCTGCTAGCAATGCTTGTGCTTTGTTGCGACATTCCAGTTCTTCGTGTTCGGGAACGCTGTCGGCTACTATTCCCGCTCCTGCTTGAACGCTTGCTTTGTTGCCTTGAACGATCATCGTGCGAATGGTGATAGCAGTGTCTACGTTGCCTGACAGATCTATATAGCCGACGGCACCGGCATAAGGCCCCCTGGCAGCAGGCTCAAGAGAATCAATGATCTCCATCGCCCGCACTTTCGGCGCGCCCGACACTGTGCCAGCAGGTAGCACCGCTCTCAGCACATCCACAGCCCCGCAACCATCAGCAAGCTGACCAGACACTTGTGAGGTCATATGCATAACATGGCTGTAGCGTTCCAATGTCATTAGCTCATCCAAGCTAAGAGTGGAGAAATCAATCACACGGCTGATGTCATTGCGTGCGAGATCTACCAGCATGACATGTTCTGCCCGCTCTTTGGGATGCTCTGAAAGCTCGGCGGCCAATCTCGCATCGTCAGCTAGGGTTTTGCCTCTGCGTCGTGTGCCTGCGATGGGGCGAGAGATGACAGTGCCGTCGCGAACCTGCACTAGTGGTTCAGGCGAAGAGCCGATAAGAATAGCTTCAGGCATAGACAGGTAATACATGTAAGGGCTTGGATTAATCTGGCGCAACACACGATAGACATCCAGAGGTTCCGCGTCCAAATCAAAATCAAACCGCTCAGAGAGGACGACCTGAAAGATATCGCCTTCCAGTATGTGCTCTTTTGCCACCTCAACGGCCCGATGATAGTCTTGTGCTGACAGAGATGTTTCTGTTTGAGGTAGCATTTCATCTGGGCTGGGAGGGCTGAAAAGAGGCTCGTCCAGAGGTTTTGCGCCGTCAGCGGCAAATTCAGCTAAGCGAAGAGCAGCGGCGTCGTAGCAGAAGTCGATCTCTTCGGTGCTAGCCCCTTCGGGTACCAGCACATTGTCTACCAAAGTAACACGTTGACGCCAGTGGTCAAAAGCTGCCACCTGGCCTACTAGCGACAACACAGAGTCGGGCAGACCCAGATGATCTACAGGGCTGTTAGGAAGATGCTCTATCTCGCGCACCACATCATAGCCGAGATAGCCAACAAAGCCTGAACATAAAGTAGGCAGTTCAGGAATGTGAGGTGAACTCAAATCAGCTAGCAAAACCTCCAGCGCGCCGAATATGCCCTTATCTTTAGGTAAGTTGCCTTTGGGAAAGTCTCCCAGAGCACTTGCTTCAACCTTGGAGCCGTGCGAGCGGAGTGTGGCTAAGTGGCTACGTCCGATGAACGATTGACTCCCCCATCGTTCTCCGTGCTCTACCGATTCAAGCAAGAAGCCGTGCTGATCGCCCACAAGACGTTGATAGGCAGCGAGAGGCGTGGTGAGATCAGCTAGTAGCTCTTGCCAGACGGGGACGATGTTATGTTTAGCTGCGAAGCTATGAAATTCTTCACGGCTGGGTTGGATTTTGATCATGTCACATCATCTGAAGCCAAGGATCGGAAGAAGCACGACCATTCACCTAAGTGGCATGCGCCTTTGCCTTCTTGGTCGACTTTGAAAAGCAGAGTGTCGCCGTCGCAGTCGTAGAAAGCTTCGCGCAGATACTGGCGATCACCAGATGTCTCGCCTTTGCACCAGAATTCTTGGCGCGAACGGCTCCAAAACCACATGCGTCCGCTCTTTAGAGTCTTTAGCAAGGTAGCTTCGTTCATCCAAGCCATCATCAAAACATCGCCTGTGCTCGCCTCTTGGACAATAGCGGGCACGAGGCCGTCACGGTTGTAGCTGACAGCGGCTAGGGCTTCTTCGCTGGCTGACAGAGGAACAGCAGTGAATGAGGTTTCTGTCATAAATTTGAGGCGGTGTTGGGCGGGCGCACGCGAATACCAGCCGACATGAGATGGCGTTTAGCTTCTGCGATGGAATGTTCGCCGTAATGGAAAATTGAAGCTGCCAAAAGAGCGTCAGCTTTGCCTTGAAGCACGCCTTGGGTAAAATGTTCCAGTTTGCCAACACCTCCGCTGGCGATTACAGGCACCGGCACGGCTGAGCTGATAGCACTGGTGAGAGGGATGTCATAACCATCTTTGGTGCCGTCTCTGTCCATAGAAGTGAGCAGAATTTCACCTGCTCCGCGCTCGGTAGCTTCAATAGCCCAAGCTATGGCGTCTTTGTCAGTTGGAGTGCGCCCTCCGTGAGTAGTGACTTCGTATTTGTGGTGAAGTGATTGGTTTTCTAAGGTAGTTGCGGTTTCTTGGGTTTCTCTGTGCCCTGCTTCCTGCTGTGCTTTTTCTTGCTGCTTTTGGGAATGTTTCACCAGACGGGCATCTATTGCCACAACCGTGCACTGCGCTCCAAATTCTGCCGACACTTCGTTGATCAAGTCGGGATTTTGAACGGCTGCCGTATTCAACGAGACTTTGTCGGCCCCTGCTCGCAACAAACTGCGGGCATCGCCCACAGAACGAATGCCACCTCCCACAGTGAAAGGTATGTGCACCTGAGCGGCAGTTTGGCGAGCTAGACGAACTGTGGTGTCGCGCTTATCCGAAGATGCTGTGATATCCAAAAAAACAAGCTCGTCTGCGCTTTCTGAACTGTAGAACTCAGCAAGTTCAATTGGATCGCCCGCATCGCGCAAGGCGATGAAGTTAATACCTTTCACCACCCTGCCACCATCTACATCTAAGCATGGGATGATGCGAATTGCTGTGTTTGATAGTTGCTCCGAGTTTGCTGGGCTGCTGGTCATTCCGGAATCTCCAGCAAGTCAGGCAGTGAGACACTACCTTCATACAGGGCTCGCCCCACAATAACCCCCACGATTGAGCGTCCGCTCTCGTGAAGCCCTGCTAGATTTTTCACATCTTCTAAGCTACCGATGCCTCCTGAAACTATTACTGGAATATCTGTGCTGCGGAGCAGGTCCGCATAGCCCGCCAGGTCGGGGCCTTCTTGTGTGCCATCTCTATGGATGTCAGTAACTATTACAGCTTCTATGGGGGCTTCCGCGAAATAGTCGAGCAACTCAGGCACTTCCAAGCCGCTGTCTTTTAGCCAGCCCCTTGTGGCGACAACACTGTCGCGAACATCCAAGCTGAGTGCTGTGGGCATTAGCCTGGCAAGCTCAAAGAGCAGGTCAGGGTCTTCCACTGCGGCGGTGCCGACCACCACGCGACTAGCACCAACATCGAGCAGCCGGTTTGCTGCCTCTACTGAACGCACTCCACCTCCTGTTTGCACCTTTACGCCCTCTGTGGCGCAGACGCTGGCTATGGCATCAAGGTTGGTGAGATCTCCTGAGCGCGCAGCGTCTAAATCTACCACATGCAGCCAGGCAGTACCTTGCTCGGCGAACACAGCGGCTTGGTCGGCTGGAGAAGGGTTGTACTCGGTTTCGCGAGCGAAATCTCCCTGCATGAGACGAACGCAACGTCCGTCAATGATGTCTATCGCTGGAAAGATTTCCATTACTCTGCCTTTGTTCGCGTCTCTATCGAGTAGGGGATTTGCCCTACTTATAGAAATAGCACAAAATTCACTCACAAATTTAGCTACAACGAGAGCACAAAATTCTTAAGTAGCTGCTGACCATCTGGGCCGGATTTTTCTGGGTGAAACTGGGTCGCCAATATATTGCCTTCGGCAACTGCGGCTGTGATGGGCCCGGGATAGTAGCAGACAGCAGCTGTGCGGCTTTTATCATCGGGTGCGTAGGAGTGCACGAAATACATCCAGCTTCTGTCAAGACCTTCAAGTATTTGGACATTAGGTTTTGAAGCGTACATTTTTGTGAAGGGGGCGTGTTTTGAAGCCCAGTCTCTGTGGGTTAGTTCTATTTGGTTCCATTGCATGTGCGGCAGTTTCACATCGCCGCGCAGGCGACAGACTTCTCCGCTGAGTATGCCTAAACCAGACACATCGGGGGCTTCTTCTGAAGAATCGTAGAGCATCTGCATGCCCACACAGATTGCTAGAAAAGGAACGCCTTTGTCTGCTACCTCCTTCACCACGGCTTCTAGCCGGGCTGCTCGGATGGCTTTCATGCAGCTACCGAAGTGCCCTACGCCGGGAAGCACCACTGCGTCTGCTTTGAGGATGCGGTTAGGGTCAGAAGTCAGCTCGCTGTTTGCGCCTGCTCTGGCTATGCCTTGGACAGCAGAAAAGAGGTTGCCTATGCCGTAATCTACGACTGCGACAGATGGGCTCACAGCACACCCTTGGTGGAGGGTAGCTCAGTTCCTTCCTGTCGGGCTGCCTCGCGAAGGGCGATGGCTACTCCCTTGCAAGACGATTCGATGATGTGGTGAGTGTTGCGCCCTCGCACAAGCACTATGTGAAGCGTTAGGGCGGCTGAGGTTGCCAATGCTCGCCAAAACTCTTCCATCAGCTGTGGGTCAAAAGGCGGGTCGCCTAAGATTTTTTCACCGGGAGGATCTACTTCATAGTAAAGATACGGCCGGCCTGAGAGATCCAAAGCCACTTCTACCAGAGCTTCGTCTAGGGGGGCTGCTGCTGTGGCGAAGCGGCGCACTCCAGATTTATCGCCCAGAGCTTTGGCTAGGCATTGTCCGAGGACGATCCCTACATCTTCCACAGTATGATGGGCGTCAACTTCTCTATCGCCGTCGGCCTTTATAGAGAGGCTCCAGCCGCCGTGTTTGCCTAGTTGGTTGAGCATGTGGTCGAAGAACGGCAGACCTGTTTGGGCTGAGACTTGCCCGGGAGAGTCCAAGTTGAGAACTACCTCAACTTTGGTCTCTTTAGTCTCTCGTGTGATAGTAGCAGTCCTGTTTGCCATTCTTTAAGTGCCCCTTCTAAGTGCGGTTCCTTTTAAGTATTGCTTGAGTTTGCTATTTCTTTGCTCTTAGAGTGAGATATATTTTGCTTGAGTGGTAGCTATTTTGCTACTCATTTTTAGGGGCCTACTCATTTTTTGGGCAAGGTTATATGTGAGTGTTAACCTACAGAACTTTATTGAGGGCAGCTATGAAGCGGGAGTTTTCTTCAGGGGTGCCCACCGTTACTCTGAGGCAACCTTGCAGGGCAGGCCAAGAAGTGCAGTCGCGGACTAAAACCGAATGTGAAACCAACCCGCGCCAAACTGGATTACCCGCAGGGATACTCGCGGGAATGCTAGCAGCGTTGCTACTGCTAGACATCTCAGGGCGAAAGAGGATGAAGTTGGCACTTGAGGGCCAGTAGTGCACGCCCGCTTCATCTAACCCTGAGCTGATACGATCGCGTTCGGCAATTATCTCAGTAACACGCCTTGTTTTTTCGTCTTGAAAGCGAAGGGCGATTTCACCTACTGCCTGAGTAATGCTGTTGAGACGATAAGGCAGCGCGGCTTTTTCCATATCAGCTACGACTTGCGAAGGGCCGAGCAGATACCCTAGGCGCGCTGCTGCCATTGCCCAGGTTTTAGAATAGGTGCGTGTTACTACCAAAGGAGTATCGTTGCTTAGCAAACTCAAAGCCGTTGCTGGAGCGAACTCTACATAGGCTTCATCAACTACTAGTAACGCACCGACTGCGGCGGTTTGTTCTAAGACTGCAACCACTGCCTCTGTGGAGTCTGCCAAACCTGTGGGGTTGTTGGGTGAGCACAGAAACACCACGCTCGGCCGCTCACGCTTGATAAGGTCGGCGGTTATGTCTAAATCAAGAACAAAATCTGGTGTTCTCTCCCCCACAACCAATTCGCTGGCAAGGCTTCTGGCGATGTGGGAATGTAGAGCATAGGTTGGCTGAAACATAGCAACCTTACGACCAGCCCCGCCATAGCACATCAGCAAAGTCTGGATGACTTCGTTAGAACCATTGGCGGCGAAGATCTGCGAAGGTGCCAAATCGTGGAACTCTCCCAAGGCAGCGCAAAGGCTCTGGGCACTGCGCTGCGGATATCTGTTCCATGAGGACATTGCCAGTGCTTCTGCCACTGCCTCATCAAAGCCAGCGGGTGGTGGATAGGGCGATTCGTTGGTATTTAAGCGCACTTCTACTTCTAGCTGAGGCGAGTGATATCTCTTGAGTTCTACGACATTAGGACGCAGTGAGGTGAATGAACTATCTGAGCCGTCAGTATTGCTCAAGGCTGCACTGTCTAGGTCTGGGTTGTCTAGGTCTGGGCTGTCGGCGATGAGTTCTTGCATGCGCGAGTTCTCAAGACGCGCAACTATCGCATCTCGGTGTCCTATCAATCCTTCGGCTTCTGCCAAGGTGGCTGTGGTTTCAGCTACTGCGACAAAACCTTCAGGGCTGACTGAAATCGTGTGAAGTCGCTTTTGAAAATCAACTGCTTGTAATCCGCTGGCAAATCTAGCTGTCCCGCCTGTGGGAAGCACATGGGATGGGCCTGCTATGTAATCGCCGATGACAGCAGGTGAGAACTCACCGCAAAAGACCGCTCCGGCATTGCGGACACCTTCAGCTAGTCTCTCAGCGTCGGCGCACATAAGTTGTAGATGTTCTGGGGCTAGTCGGTTAGCTACCTCAACGGCCGTCTCAAGATCGTCCACCAAGACGCTATAGCCCCCTACTTTGAGTGTCGCCTCAGCATCTTGGCGCCTAGGGCTTGCTTTAAGTTGTTGTGCTAGGGCTTCTTCAACTCGCTGCAAAAATTCTTCTGATGGCGAAATCAACCAAACGCGACCAGCAGGGCCGTGCTCGGCTTGTGCAAGCAGGTCTGCCGCTGCCAACTCAAGTGATGTGTCACTGTCGGCAATGACGGCAACCTCAGAAGGCCCGGCAAATCCAGATACAACTCCAACTACTCCACTCACTTCTTGTTGAGCTAGAGCTACATAGATGTTTCCCGGCCCAGCTATAACATCTACAGGAGTAACACTTTCTGTGCCAAAAGCTAATGCCGCTATGGCACCAGCTCCGCCAATGCGATAGATGGTATCTACTCCAGCTATCTGAGCCGCTGCCAAAGTCATAGAAGAAACAGCACCAGAAGGATCAGGTGGCGTACAAATTGAGATGCTTTCGACTCCAGCGACTTTGGCGGGAAGAGCCGTCATCAGCACAGAAGAGGGATAGCTAGCCTTGCCGCCTGGCACATACAAACCTGCAGATTCCACAGCAATAGATCGAGCAACAATGTCGATGCCGTTTGATGTGTGACGCTGAGATGACTGAAGCAAGGACTGCTGATATTCAGTGATGCTTTCTGCGGCTTTTCGCAGAGCCTCTAAAACTTGACTAGATGTAGAATCTGTGGCCGCGGAAATCTCAGAAGGTGGCACAGCAATGCTGGCAATGCTTGCGCCGTCAAACCGCTCGGCTAGCTCATATAAAGCAGTATCTCTTCGGGCGCGTACATCGGCGATTATTTCGCGCACAGATTGGCGAGATGTCTCCAACTCGGGATCTTCAAAGCGCGAAGCAACAAGCTCGGCAGCTTTTCCGCCCCGCAAGTCAATTTGAGGCAAGTCAATTTGCTGCAAGTCAAGCCGATTAAGTCGTTTCGACATGATTCAAACTTTCGCTACGGGCTCAAACTCAAATGCTGAAAGGCAAAAATCTTGACACACGCACTTTGAGCAAATGGGCTTGCGCGCATGACAAATCTCGCGTCCGTGCAAGATGAGCCGAAGGCTAAAATCGCCTCGCTCTTGTGCGGGCACCATCGGGTTCAGATCTAACTCTATCTTTACCGGGTCGGTCTCTTTCGTCATGCCCATACGCTGTGAGAGGCGACTTACATGGGTGTCTACGGGCAACCCCGGCAATTCAAAAGCTACACTTCGTACCACATTGGCGGTTTTACGCCCTACTCCCGGCAGGCGAGTGAGATCGTCCATAGCAGTCGGCACTTCCCCGTCGTGTACTTCCACGAGCCGTTGGGCCATAGCCACGATGTTGCGAGCTTTGTTCTGGTAAAAACCTGTTGAATGGATGATCTCTTCCACTTCTTGCGGTGGTGCCTCTGCTAGCTCTTCCGCCGTTGGGAACCGCTCAAACAGCACAGGTGTGACCATATTTACCCGCTTGTCGGTGCACTGGGCAGAAAGAATGGTGGCTACTAGCAGCTCAAAGGGGTCGCGGTGATCCAAAGCACAAGCCACATCAGGATATTCTTCTGACAGCCTCAGGTTGGCTTCTCGCGCACGACCTTTGGGGCTTCGCGGCTTTCCCATAACTTTCACGCTATCTAATTTGACTTCTACTAAAGCTTTTCTGCCGTAGCTTTAAAGTATGGGATTGGTTACAAATAGCGCAGACCCGTCATTTGACTGGACTGCTGAGTTTGCCAGTGCTGCTGAATATAACAGTGCTACTGAAAGAACCGGCGACTTGCTACGCTTCGCTACTCGCGTCAAAGACGAGGTAGCCAGCAATGGCGGAGGCAGAGCTCAACTTTGGATGCTTGATGTAAATGTTGGTGATGACGAACGACTTATGGCGGCAGGTTTTCGCCCTTATCGCGACTTGTGGAAGATGCAGGTGCCACTGCCCGCAGTGTTGTCTGAGGGCTACAGCCCTGTGGAGGTTCGCCCATATGATGCTGGAGACGAAGAAGAATTTTTGTATGTGAATAGCCGTGCTTTCGCTTGGCATCCTGAGCAAGGGCGACTAACTTCAGAGGAGCTGCACAAAAGGTTCGCTGAGCCTTGGTATGACCCCAAAGGGTTTCTAGTGCTAGAGATAGACGGGCGCATAGCTGGATTTTGTTGGACGAAAGTGCATGAGGAACCGCCAACAGGCGAAATATACGCCATCGCAGTTGATCCCGACTTCGCAGGTCGCAGACTTGGTTTGCCTTTGACTTATGCCGGGCTGACACACCTTATGGGTGTGGGTCAAAATACAGCAATACTTTATGTGGAATCAGATAATGCCCCGGCCGTCAAGATCTACCGAAAGTTGGGCTTTGGCTTACACCAAGTAAATCGCGCTTACGAAGCTACGGTAGAATTGGCAGACTAGGGAAATGCGAAGATTCAAGTGGTTCAATGCTAGTTTGCCACAGACTCTGCTGATAGCCACCTACTTGATGTATCTGGAGGCTGTTTTCGCCATTTTGTTCGGAAGAGTTCGCTCTTGGGGTTTGCTTGTGATCACCATCTGTTTTATCGTAGGCGCACTAGGTATTTCCAATGAGAAGAAGCTGGGCTATAATATGGCTATAGGAACTGCTTTGGTGAATGTCGTAGTTCTGGTTTGGTTGTTTTTGAGTAGCGGATTTGGTTTTATCTTTGCTTTGCTAATTGCTATTGTGCTTTTGGCACTGCTGTTGCATCCGCAGAGCAGACACTATGGACGGGTCTGGTTCAGATAAATGCTGAAAACAGCCGACAAAGCGCAGCGAGACCGCACAGCCTCTGTGCGAGATATGTTCGACCGAATAGCAGTGCGTTACGACCTCATGAACCGTGTCGTGAGCTTAGGTATGGACGCTAGCTGGAGGCGAGCAGCTGTGGCCAGTTTGCAGCTTTCCCAGGGCAGCACAGTTTTAGATCTTGCTTGTGGCACTGGCGCGCTGTCTGAAGAACTAAACAAAGCCGGTATGCAACCTGTTGGAATAGACATAGCCGAGCAAATGTTGAAACAAGCAGACGAGGCTCTGCCTGTCAGCATCGGCGACTGTTTGAGGTTGCCAGTTAGAGATGCCTCGGCACAAGGCGTGATCTGCGGTTTTGCTTTGCGCCATTTTGTCTCTATGCGACCTTTGCTAGCTGAAATTGCCCGTGTGCTCGTGCCAAATGGCCGCTTAGTGCTCTTAGAGCTAGATGAGCCGCGCCCATGGTTGTTACGACAATGCCATTGTCTTTATAGTCGCACTTTGATACCACTTGCAGGCAAGGTTCTCTCGGAAAAACAGGCTTATAAGTACTTGCCATATTCTCTGGCGTTCTTGCCTGATCCTAAACAACTAGAGGTTGATTTGAGAGAGACAGGCTTCATAGACATCACATATCAATCTTTGAGTTTGGGAATTGCCCAGATAGTGGCTAGCAGTCTGGAGTCTGGCAGTCGAGGCAGTGCTAACTAGTGCTATCCCTACCTGGCTACCCCAGTGCTGTGTTACCCCAATGCCAGGCCGACAGCCAGAGTAAATCCGTAAATTGCCAGAAGCCCGCCGGTGGCTTTTAAGACCATTGGACTTGCTTCTTCGCCTTTGAGGACACGGCGAATTGGAGCTATAGCTAGCAGGGAGGCTATTAGAGCTAGAAATGCCCAAGGTCGCGAAAGATCAGCAACGATCACTGCCCCAGTAGCAACCATCCAAAACAACAGATAGAGGCTTCTGGCCCATTTCATTGCAAAACGCCTTTCAATGATTACCGATAAAGTGCGTTTGCCAACTTCTCTGTCGGCGGTTAAGTCGCGGAGATTATTAGCGGTTAGAAGAGCACAAGCTACCGCACCTACTCCTACTCCGCACACCATAGCTAGCCCACTGATCTCTTCAATCTGAACAAAAGTTGTGCCGACTGTGGCTACCAGACCAAAAAACAGCATCACTGAGACTTCTCCGAAACCCCTGTAGCCGTAAGGGTGCTTTCCACCTGTGTACAGATACGCAGCGGCAATGGCTACTGCACCTACCAGAATCAACCACCAAGTTGTCCAAAGTGCAAGAAAGAAACCAGCAATCGCTGCTGCGGTGAAACAAATTATCGCAGCCCACAAGACCTGTCTAGGTGCTGCTGCCCCTGAAGCCACTAGGCGTTTGGGGCCAATTCTTGTCTTGTCGGTTCCTCGCACTCCGTCGCTGTAGTCGTTGGCGTAGTTAACTCCGATTTGAAGTGCAACTGCAACTAGAAGAGTAAACAGCAACCGCCATAAATTTATAGCATCGCCTATTGATTCGTCTGCTGTTGGGTCTATAGCAACAGAAGTTCCAATCAGCACTGGAGCCAAAGCTGCTGTGAGAGTTCGGGGTCGTGCACCTGCCAACCAGTCTTTAGCATTTGCCATCTGTCAGAGAGATTAGCATGGAGTAGTGGCTAGAAAGGATTTGCTGTACTTTATGAACCGCCTTATGAATTGGTTGGCCAGTGAATTGGTTAGCCCAGTGAATCGGTTAGCCCTGTGAATCGGTTGGCAGGTGAGGCTAGTCCTTACCTACGACAGCACGCTGATAATCCTGTGGACTGGTATCCGTGGGGAGATGAAGCTTTTGAAGTTGCCCGAGAAACTGACAGACCTATATTGTTGTCGGTTGGTTATTCGGCATGTCATTGGTGCCATGTGATGGCACATGAATCCTTTGAAGACACTGCTACTGCTGAACAGATGAACGCTCTTTTTGTGAATGTCAAGGTGGATCGGGAAGAGCGGCCTGATGTGGATGCTATTTACATGGAGGCGACTACTGCTATGACAGGCCATGGTGGCTGGCCGATGACGGTGTTTCTCACACCTGACGGGCATCCGTTTTATGCGGGCACATATTTTCCGCCAGAACCTCGCCAGTCTATGCCGTCATTTAGACAGATCATGGCGAGAGTGGCAGAGGCTTGGCAACAACAGCGATCTGAGTTTGTGGAGCAAGCCAAGCAAATCACAGAAGCCATCAGGCAGTCTTTGGAGACGCAGACTTTAGGCAGGGGAAAAGAAGACACTGCCACAACAGACCTGGCTGATGCAGCAGATATGCCTGACACAACAGATATGTCCGGCCTTATAGACAGGGCCGTCTTGTCTTTGCGGGCTCGCCATGACCCTGCTTGGGGCGGGTTTGGCACGGCACCAAAGTTCCCTCAAACGATGAACCTAGAGCTGTTGTTACGTGTCTATTGGCGCACCGGCGACACAGATTTGCTGCAGATTGTTGAAAACAGCTTTGACTGCATGTCTTCAGGAGGTATCTATGACCACCTAGGTGGCGGATTTGCTCGATACAGCGTAGATCGCCATTGGCTGGTGCCCCATTTTGAAAAGATGCTCTACGACAACGCCCTGCTCGCCCGGCTCGGTCTGCACCTCTGGCAGATCACAGGCAAGCCTAGATACCTACAAGTTGTAGAAGAAACGATTAGCTATGTTTTACGGGATTTGCGTCACCCCAAAGGCGGATTCTATTCAGCGCAAGACGCTGACTCTGAGGGCGAAGAAGGCAAGTTCTATGTTTGGTCGCTACAAGAGATCAAAGAGGTTCTAGAAGATGTTGGCATCGCCTCAGAGTCGGAAGTTATCTCAGCATGGTATGGGGCCACAGAGCAAGGCAACTTTGAAGGAACAAACATCTTGTGGCGACCACAACGAGGTGATATCTTGCGTCAGCCAGTTATGGAGCAAGCCCGCCAAGCCCTCTTCAGTCGCCGCCAAACACGCATCTCACCGGGGTTGGACGATAAAGTCCTCACCGAATGGAACGCCCTTATGCTGGCAACCTTGGCAGAAGCCGCAGCTGCCACAGCCAATCAGGAATGGTTGAAGTCAGCGGTTACCAACGCTGAGTTTCTGTGTGAAAACTTGCGCCGTTCAGACGGCCGCTGGTTGCGCGTTTGGCAGGAGACGGGGGCAGCACGTTATGTCGCTTACGCGGCCGACTACGCCGCGCTTTGTGATGCTTTCACCCGCCTCTATGAAGCCACAGGCAAGAAATATTGGCTGGAAGAAGCCTGCCGAACCGCAGATGACATGCTGGAACTCTTCGCCGATACATCGGGCAGCTACGGCACACTATTCACGACTGGCACAGACGCTGAGAAACTGGTTGTGCGCCCTAAAGACACTATGGACAACGCCCTGCCATCAGCTAACAGCTCAGCATGTGTGGCACTAATCCGCTTACACCGGTTCACCCACGAGCGCAGATACTCACAGCAGGCTATGGCGATTATCCAAAGCTCAGAGCAGTTGTTAGGTCAAATCCCATCGGCGTTCGGACATCTCTTAATAGGGGCAGATCTCATAGCGGCACCATCTATTGAAATTGTCATTACCGGAAGCAGATTAGATTTGGTTGGAAAAGTACAAGCCAGATATCTGCCTACTTCCGTCCTCTCATGGGGAGACCCTCTTGAATCTCCCCTATGGGAAGGTCGAGCCGATACCGAAGCAGCATTTATCTGCCGAAATTCTGTTTGCGAACTACCACTAGATACCCCAGAAGCCTTTGCTAGTAGCCTTGACGCACTGGGGCCTGTGCGAGCTTAGCGACAATGAGTATAGAATAGATATAGATGGCAATGAAGTTTGAGACAAAAGACTGTTTGGAGTTGACAGAAGACGAACTCCAAGCGATGATAGATTTGTGCGAGGCAGCTTCTGAGCCTGTGGCACAAGAATTTCTGACATCCGAAAAAGAACGTTGGGTGCTGGTGTCGCTGAGCTATGAGAACGACCGTCTCAAAGGCTTTACTTTCTTTACCTTGGATCGCATCGGGGGAACACCGAGTATAGTCACAGGCTTTGGATGCGTAGCTTGCTACAGCAAGCGTCGCACTGTGATGCGGGGATTAACGGCAGAGCAATTTAAACGCGCTTTGATCTCCTTCCCCGAAGAAGATGTGCTTGTGGGAGCGTGCTTCCAAGAAGCCGATTGCTATGAGGTATTCTGGAAGCTTGAAGACATTGTGCCTCGTCCGGGATATGACCCAAACGGTGAGGATCGAGCTTGGGGCACAAGACTAGCAAAACGATTTGGGATTGAAGACTCCGCTTACAGTCGCAGAGATTTCCGTATCAAAGGCTGCAGCGAAACTGCCCCGGTGTGGCGATATACAGACGCAACCGCCAAGAAGAACGGCTCTCAGAAGAGCGGCCCCAAAGAAAACGGTCCCAAGGAAAACGGCACAAGTGACTTGTTTTCAAAAGTCAAACCCGATAGAGGAGACAGCCTCATCGTTCATGGTTGGGTACGCAAAGAAGATCTGATCAAGTTCACGAGCTGACTCTGAGCTAAGTCTTCAGATTTTCCATCTGCGAAATGCCCAGATTAAAGCACAGAGATTAAAACACAAACTGCCCAGTACACAAGCTACACTGCAATGCGATGACTGAAGAAAACACTGCCCCAGAGCAGATACCCATCGTCACATACCTCAACCTCGCAGACCCTCCGCATCTGAAAGCACAAGAGTGCAAAAGTTGCGGTGCTCGCTTCTTTGATAGGCGCAACGCTTGTGCCAGCTGTGGCGGAGGTTCTTTTGCGGAGGTAGCTGTGTCTTCTGATGGCGTATTGCAAGCTTTTACCATCGTGCACAGAGCAGCTCCAAGCATTCCTGTGCCCTATGTTTCAGCCATCGTAAAAACAGATGACGGCACTTCAGTGCGCTCTAATATTATCAATACCCCAGCCGATGTAGAGCATGTGACATTGGGTATGAGAGTCGCTCTAGCTACCTATGAAGTAGCTGAAGACGACAGAGGTACCAAGTGCATAGCTTTCGGCTATGAACCCTCAAGCTAGATGAGATACAAATAACCAGAAAGCAAATGGCTAGAAAGGAAGTTCTGCAATGAATAGCGACCTTTGGATACTCGGAACACATATGACGCCTTTCAGGCGACAGCCAGATTTAGATGTGGTAGATCTCGCATCACAGGCAGCTTTGGGTGCTATGAAAGATGGCGAAGTTGGCATTGCCGACATGGATATCTTGGCATGCGGCTCGCTCTTCCAAGCCAGCGCAGGATTAGGACAGCAGCTACAAGACCAGATAGGGCAGACAGGTATACCTGTCTACAATGTCTCCAACGCTTGCGCTACTGGTGCCACTGCTTTGCGTACGGTCATCATGTCTATCAAAGCTGGTGAGTCTGAGATGGGCTTGGCTGTAGGTGTGGAGCAGATGGGCAAGATGGGCTTGTTGGCAGGTGCATCTCGCCGCTCTGACGAAAATGTCTATGAACCATCTGGACGCTACGGCTCTGTTATGTCAGTGGATGGCATTTTAGGCACCAACACAATGCCCGGCGTTTTCGCACAAGCTGGCATGAAATATGCCTATGAAAACGACGGCGTAGATTTTGAGCAGTTTGCCAAGGTAGCTCAAAAGAATCACGCTCATTCCACGATGAACCCACTAGCTCAATATCAAAAAGAGTTTTCCCTAGAAGAGGTAATGCAGTCGCCGATGACTTCATATCCGAACACTCTGCTTATGTGTTGCCCAACAGGTGATGGGGCCGCCGCAGCTGTTGTGGTGAGCGGTGAGCGGCTTCGTTCGCTGTCAACTGAGCAGCAAAAGCGGGCTGTGAAGATTTCTGCTTCGGTGCTGACTAGCGATCCCTATGTCGAAGACGGTCAAGTGCAGCCTGATGTCAATACCCTCACACGCAACGCATCTACAGCTGCCTATGAAGCAGCCGGAATCGGCCCCGAAGACTTAGATTTGGTAGAGCTACATGACTGCTTCGCAACAGCTGAGCTAATACACTACGACAACCTGCAGCTTTGCGAGTCTGGAGGCGCGGGAGATTTCATAGATTCGGGCGCGCCCTACCGCAACGGTTCAATGCCAGTGAATGTCTCAGGAGGACTTATCTCCAAAGGTCATCCCATCGGGGCTACTGGCATAGCGAATGTCTATGAGGTAGCTACACATTTGAGGGGTGAAGCCGGTGACCGTCAAATTCCCGATGCCAAAGTTGGTCTTACTCATGTGATCGGTTTAGGGTCTTCTTGTGGGGTCCATATTTTGGAGGCTGCCGCCGTCTGACATGCCGCAGCTGTGGCAGTCTGATAGGCCATAGCCATAGTAGAGCCGGCTCAAATCCGGCTGACTCTGCACTCCCCTAGCAATCTTGGAAGCTCTGTCAAGGCTTCTTCGCTCACCTGCTTGGAAATAGATAACAAAGATACGCCCTCAAGATTCATTACCAGATCTATATCGCCAGGGTTCTCCCAAAGAAAATCTTTGAGGGTTCTTAGGTTCTCTGGCGAAAGGTTTACTTCGTGGCAGTGAACGCAAGCTACAGGCATTTGCTTGGGCACTGCTGGTAGCTTCTCGACATTTGAGACGATTATCTGCGATGAATCTCGGCCACGGTCTAAGCGCCCAGATACAGCCACGACCGCGTCTTCCACAAGAAGATCTTGAAACTTTTCATAGTTATTATTGAAAACCACAATCTCAACCGTGTGTTCGAAGTCTTCCAATCTGCCCGTGAGCATTGTGCCCCCATTGCGGGTGGTGCGAATGCGAATTGATGTGAGCATGCCCGTTACAATGTGGTGGCCACCATCTGGAATTTCTAAAAGTTGTCCAATGGCAAGTGTGCTCTTAGCTTTCATGATGCTCTCATAGCCATCCAGAGGGTGACTGCTGATATAGAGACCGAGCATCTCTTTTTCATCCTGCAACCGCTGGGCAGGCATCGCTGGGCGAGAAGGGATAGACGGTCGCGCGACCTCGCTAGCTTCTCCAAAAAGCGATACGAAGCCTCTTTCCGTGGCGTCGCGGGTTTGCAGCGAAGCATCAATAATGTCTTCAAAGACATTCAAAAGGCTTTCTCTGTTGTGCGGAAGAAAGTCGAAGCTACCAGCCTTGATGAGCGATTCCACCAGCCGCTTGTTGAGACACATTCTGGGCACCCTGTCGACAAAGTTGTTGAAACTCTCAAATGGGCCTGCCTCTAAGCGTTCTCTAACTAGCATCTCTGAGTGGATTGTGCCTATGTTGCGCACGGCAGAGAGACCGAAAGATATGGCTTCTATGCCATCGGGCTGAGTAACCACAGAGAAGTCCACTTCTGAGTTATTGATGTCGGGAAGCAAAACCGGAATATTCTTCTGACGGCATTCACCTAGATAACTGCGAGTGCGGTCTTGGTCGGATTTGCTGCTGGTGAGCAGAGCTGCCAGAAACTCCACAGGATAGTTGGCTTTTAGAAAGGCAGTCTGATAGGCAAGTAGTCCGTAAGAATAAGAGTGGCTCTTGTTGAAGGCATAGTCGGCAAAAGGTTCGATAATCGCCCACCACTGATTGCCTAGTTTTTCGCCGTAGCCTTCATTCACGCAGCCTTCTACAAACTTTATTTTTTCCTTCCCCATTACTGCGCGTATCTTCTTGCCGCAAGCTTTGCGCAAGCTGTCGGCGTCTTCCAAGCTGTAGCCTGCGAACTTCTGAGCGATCCTCATCATGGATTCTTGATAGATCATCAAACCGTAGGTCTCCGACAAGATTTCTTCTGCTTCCGGATGGAGGTACTCTACTTTTTCGCGGTTGTTCTTGCGATCGGCATAAGCATCGTGCATTTTGGCTTCCATCGGGCCTGGACGATACAGTGCTACCAGAGCGGCGATGTCTTCAAATTCAGTTGGAGCTAGCGAGCGCATAAGAGTGCGCATCGGGCCGCTTTCAAGCTGGAATACTCCGGTTGTATCGCCTAGACGAAGTAGCTCGTAAGTGGGTTCATCATCTAATGGAATATCTTCAATTACTACTTCGATGCCACGAGTCTTGGCGATGATTTTCAAAGTTTCAGTGATGATATCTAAGTTGCGCAGACCCAGCAAATCCATCTTTAACAGGCCCATGTCTTCCACAGCACCCATTTCAAATTGAGTGACTATGGGAGCACTGTCGGGGTCTTCGCCACTGGCTGGCTTGCGTTGGATCGGCATATAGTTCGTAATAGGTTCTTTAGTAACCACCACGGCGGCTGCGTGCACGCTGTCTTGTCGGCAAAGCCCTTCCAACCCTTTGGCAGCGTCTATGACTTCGCGCGCTTCGGGGTTTTCGCTGTAGAGGGTGCGCAAGTCGGCGGCGTTCTCATAGCCGACTTCGTAGCCCTCTTTCTTTTCAAAGCAGGCATGCAAGGGGGTATCGCGCCCTAAAATCAGCGGCGGAATGACTTTGGCTAATCTGTCGCCCAGCCCATAAGGGAAGCCCAACACTCTGGCAGAATCTCTAACAGCTTGGCGAGCCTTGATGCGAGCAAAGGTGATGATCTGAGCCACATGCTCACGTCCGTAAAAGTCGGAAAGGTATCTGATCAGCTCGTCTCTGTAGCGGGAGTCGAAATCTATATCAATATCTGGCATCTGCCTGCGCCCGGGATTCAAAAAACGCTCAAACAGCAAGTCATAGCGGATTGGGTCCAAGTCGGTTATCTCCAGGCAATACGATACGGCACTGCCGGCCGCGCTTCCCCGCCCTGGGCCGACCCTGATGTCGCGCCCTTTAGCGTATTTCACAAGGTCCCAGACGATCAAAAAGTATGCTGAAAATCCCATTTCTGAGATGATGCGTAGCTCGTAGCTAAGACGGTCGGCTATCTCGTCTGTGAGATTTTTGCCCCAACGTCTTTTAGCACCTGCTAAAGTTAGATCGCGAAGATAGTTGTCTTCTGAATCGTAGCCTTCGGGAAGGGGGTAAGAAGGTAGCTGAGGTTCGCCGAATTTGATTTCAACATCACATCGCTCGGCAATTTGTAGGGTATTGTCGCAGGCATCAGGTAACTCAGCAAAGAGTTGGCGCATCTCAGCAGATGTTTTGAGATAGTGTTGGTCGCCGTGAAATTTGAGGCGATTCTGGTCGGCCACCTGAGCACCAGTCTGCACGCACAACAAGACATCGTGAGAAACTGCGTCGGAGCGGTGGGTGTAATGGGTGTCGTTGGTGGCAAGCAGAGAGACATCAAGGTTGCGACCGATATCTAGCAAACCTTTCAAGTTCTCTTGCTGGGCTGGAATGCCGTGATCTTGCAGTTCTATAAAAAAGTTGTCTTTGCCAAAAATATCGCGCAGCCTGCCAGCATATTTCAGAGCTTGTTTGGGCATTCCTTGCATCAGAGCTTGATTCACATGGCTACCGAGGCACCCAGTGGTAGCTATGAGACCTTCTGAGTGCTGGCTAAGTACTTCCCAATCCACCCTCGGTTTGTAATAGTAACCCTCCAGAAATGCTCTGGATGCAACTTGAATGAGGTTCTTATATCCGATACCGTTTTCAGCTAGCAAAGTGAGATGGTAGTAGAGCTTGCCCCCTTGGGCAGTTTCGCCGCCAGTGTCGTCTAGTTTGCCTCGGCGCACCGGTCGTTCGGCTCTATTTTCGTGCGCCATGTATGCTTCAGTGCCGATGATAGGTTTGATCCCACTTTCGTGGCAAGCTCGGTAGAACTCAACCACGCCATACATATTTCCGTGGTCTGTGATTCCCAGAGCTGGCTGGCCGTCGCGTGCTGCTGCGTCAACCAAGTCTCCTAATCTAGATGCCCCGTCTAGCAGAGAGTATTCAGTGTGGACATGCAGGTGGCAGAAGGAGTCGGACATTATTCCTGGTGGCTGTAGATAGGTGGCTGTAGATATCTGCTATAGGTATGTGCCGGGTGGCTCAGGAAGTTCCCGAGGGCGACCGCCCGGCGGCAAAGATGCACGCATATTTGCAAGCTGATTCTGAGCAGCTACCTGTTGAGCAAACAGGGTAGCTTGGATGCCTTGAATGAGACCTTCTAACCAACCCACTAGCTGGGCTTTTGCTACGCGGAGCTCGTCGCGGGTAGGAGCGGTTTTTTCCATGAATGGACTAGTGAGGCGTTCTAGCTCGTCTTGTAGATCTTCAGAGACAGATGCACTGAGCTCGGTTACAGAAGCCTCATAGATTTCACGAAGACGGTTGCGGCTCAACTCATCTAGGGGATCAGCTCGAATTTCGGCAAGTAGCTGGCGTAGCATCCCGCCTAGACGCATAACCTTGGCTGGCTGCTCAATGGTGTCATCTTGTGACTCTGGAACAGGCTCTGGGACAATGATGGCGTTCTCTGAGGAAACTTGTGTCGACAACACACTTTCATCTGATACTGGTTGTTGGTCCTTCATAAATTATTAGATTACTTTCTTTCTCTCTGGTATCAGCATTTTTGGCTGGCAAGCCTTATTAGGAGATGTCAGAGCGTCTAGCATAGACTGCAGAATGAAAGTCTCTACACGCGGCGATTATGCCTGTCGGGCATTGCTGTCTCTGTCTCTTCACGCAGAGGGCTCGCCCACTACCACCAGTGACATAGCCGAGCGCACAGGTTTACCACAGCCCTATTTAGAACAGATATTGCTGGCTCTGAAAGGGGCAGGGCTGGTGACTTCCAAGCGAGGCGTAGGCGGAGGCTATCTGCTGTCTCGCCAGCCAGAGCTAATCGCACTCAGCGAAATTGTGGGCGCAGTAGATGGCCCCATCGTGGCTGGCGATTTTGTTGAGCCTCACACAGACGGTGCCTGCGACCATGAAGGCCGTTGCGTGCTACTGTCTGTCTGGGCCTATGTCGGCGATCAAATGCGAGACTTGCTCGGCTCGCTCACCCTAGCCGACATAACTAGCATGTCAAAAGGCGAAATCCCCTGGCTGGAATAGCACCGCAGCGTGGGATACTGCGCTTTGCTAAATTATTGATGTAAGTTCTAGCTTACGCGAGCAAAAGTTGGGTTAGGTCGGGTGGGAGAGGTGAAGTAAATGAGAGGGGTTGCGCGGTGATAGGGTGCGCCAAGGACAGATGAGAGCTGTGAAGGGCTGGACGGGTTAGGGGTGGCGAATTAGGGGTAGTGGCAGTGGTAGTGGCAGTGCTATAGACATCATCGCCTAAGACGGAATGGCCTATGGCAGCAAGATGGACTCGGATTTGGTGGGTTCGCCCAGTTTCTAACTGGCATTTCAAGAGTGCGGCATTGGCAAAGCGTTGGATAACTTCATAGTGAGTGATAGCCTCGCGACCACTAGCTACAACTGTCATTTCAGTGGGGCGGCGAGGTGAGCGACCTATAGGGGCATCAATAGTGCCTTTGTCATTTTGTGGCACACCTTGGCAGAACGCCAAGTATTCTCGCACAACAACATGGCGCGAGAACATCTCGACCATCACCCCATAAGCCTCATTACTTCTAGCTACTACCATGAGACCGCTGGTGCCTTTATCTAAGCGATGAACTATACCGGGACGGCCCACCTCACCCACTTCAGAGATCTCTGGAAATCTTGCCAGCAGTCCTGCCACCAAAGTACCAGAAAGATTGCCAGAACCGGGATGGACTACAACATTAGGAGCTTTCTCAAGCACTAACAAGTCTGTGTCTTCATGGACTATTTCAACGGATACATCGGGATCGCCCACAAGTTTGGGCTGCAGATTTTCAATGGCTTCGGCATCTGCCCGTAAGGTTGTGCCAGCGGTTAGGCGAGTTGCTGGGGCAGTCAGAGGTTTGCCTTTGAGATGCACGCTACCTTCAGCTATGAGCTTGGAGGCTTGAGATCTGCTGATACCCAACAGCAGTGCCAAAGAACGATCAAGCCTCTCACCTTCAAGTGAGGAAGGCACCTCAAGGCTGAGAAGTTTTGACATCGCCGGCCTCTGCTTTGGCTGTACCAACCATGTCTGCGGTGCCTGTAGTGTCTTTATCTGTCGCGTCTTTGTCAGTCGTGTCTTTATCAGCATCAGCTATCTCATCTGTGTCATTAGCAAATACGCGACTGCCGATGATTGCCGCACCGATAGTACCCACCACTATTCCAGTATCGGCGAGGTTGAAAACAGGCCAGCGAGATAAGTCTATGAAATCCACCACTCTCCCAGACAAGAACCCATCGCCTGCCCTGAAAAGTCTGTCTGCAAGATTTCCTAAAGCCCCGCCGGTTACAAGACCGAGCAAAATGGTCATAGTGCGGCTAGGCAAGTTACGACTGTAGAAAAACAAGATCACTACCACAGCGAAAGCCAGCAGACCGAGCCAGATTCCCGATAATGCGTTGATTCCGAAGGCTGAGCCGCTGTTGTAAACCAGACGAAATGAAAAAGGCCCCACGATATGGTTTGGCCCATCAGACAGAGCTGATATAGCCCATTGTTTAGTTAGCTGATCTAGTCCCAGCCACACACAGGTGGTGGCCGCGAGAATGACAAGATTAGCAACCCTAATCCCCCTCGTGCCTGCGGCAATGTCGTTCACTAGCGCATCAGCAATCCAGTGGCTCGCGGTTCCACTCGCTCAGTTGCCCAGGGAATGGCTTGAAGGCGAGCCCTAGGAATGGGTTTGCCTGATTTCTGGCAGATCCCGTAGGTGCCGTTTTTTATGCGAACTAGAGCGGCATCTATTTTCTCAACTGTGGCTCGTGCGCCAGCACTCAAGATGAGGTCTTGCTCGCGTTCAATGGCCCAACTATCTCCCTGGGCTGACTCTTCGTCAAACTGCACATCGCCCTGCTCGCGGGTCTCAAGTAGCTGCTGAGCTTCGCTTTCCAGATTGATAGACGACTGGAAGTACTTCTCGCGCTCAGACATGAGCCGCTTTGTTTGCTTTTCGAGGAACTTTGTATCGAAAGCTGGCTTTTTCTTGGGTGCGGGAGATTTTGGCGCAGAAGGCTTGCTGGGTGCTTTAGTGGCTACGGCTTTTTTGGGGGTAGCTTTAGGAGTAGCGCTTGCAGTAGCTTTCTTGGTAGTAGTTTTCTTGGTAGCGGCCTTGGCAGAAGCGGTAGGAGTCGCCTTAGTAGCGGCTTTGGTGGTAGGGGTGCTTTTTTTAGGGGTTGCAGCTGCCTTGGGGGTTGTTTTAGTGGAGGTCTTAGCTGCTGGTTTCTTTGCTTTCTTGGTTGCTGTCTTTGCAGGAGCGGTTTTTGCTGTGGTTTTGGGGGCTACTTTTGGAGCTGATTTGGAAGCAACAGCAGTCTTGGCGGTGGTTTTCTTAGGAGCAGCCTTGGCTGCAGTTTTCGCAGTGGTTTTGGGGGCAGACGTGGCTTTCGCAGCGGCTTTGGGAGCAGTGTTAGTCTTGGGGGTGGCTTTCGCAGTTTTCTCAGGAGTCTTAGGTGCCGACTTGGCTTTGGATGCAGCTTTCGCAGTTTTCGTAGCAGCCTTAGGTGCAGACTTGGCTTTCACAGCGGTTTTCGTAGCAGTGTTAGCCTTGGGGGTGGCTTTCGTGGCAGCCTTGGAAGTAGGGGCAGCTTTGCTCGCCTTTGTGGTTTTCTTAGAAGCCGCGGTTGTCTTCTTCTGTCTTGAAGTTGTGGTTTTTGCCATTGCTCCTACTTCCCCCAATTTGACTACTGCCAATTATATTGTCGCTAGTTAGGCTACTGTCACCCGGCCAACTGCAATAATACCTTCATCAGAATGCTATCGGGTGTATCTTGATAATCTGAAGCATGCAACTATATCCCAAAGTTGAAGGAAAACCCAACTTTGTCGCCATAGAAGAACAGGTTTTGGCGCATTGGGCGGAGGAAGGCACCTTCGCACGCTCAGTATCTGAGCGATCCGGCAGCGAGTATGTTTTCTACGACGGCCCCCCTTTTGCCAACGGACTACCCCACTACGGGCACCTTCTCACTGGATATATAAAAGATGTCATCCCCCGCTATCAGACCATGCAGGGCAGACGCGTGGAAAGACGTTTCGGTTGGGACTGCCACGGGTTGCCCCCCGAAATGGAAGCAGAAAAAGAACTCGGTCTTTCAGGCCGAAAGAGCATCCAAGATTACGGCGTAAAGAAATTCAACGATCACTGCCGCTCATCGGTAATGCGCTACACAGCCGAGTGGGAACGCTATGTAGGCCGCCAAGCTCGCTGGGTAGATTTCCGCAACGACTACAAAACGATGGATATTTCATATATGGAAAGCGTCATCTGGGCATTCAAACGCCTCTGGGAAAAGGGACTGATATATGAGGCGTACAGAGTGATGCCTTACTCGTGGGGAGCTCAAACCCCTCTTTCTAACTTTGAGATCCGTCTTGACGACGCCACCCGTAGTCGCCAAGACCCAGCTATCACAGTTGCTTTCAACCTCATGCCCGAAGCAGGCGACCCGGCTCCCCTGCGGCTTTTGGCATGGACCACCACACCCTGGACCTTGCCAAGCAACTTGGCTTTGGCGGTGCATCCCGAAATGACTTATAACATCTGGGAAGTACCCGATGAAGGTTGCGTTGTTCTAGCCGCAGAAGCCACCGAACGCATCCTTTCCAAAAAAGATGCCAGCGGCGGCAAAAGTAACAGCAATAATAGCGGCAATAATAGCCTGACAAAGCTGGGCACTTTGCGGGGTAGCGACCTCATCGGTCGTCGCTATGAGCCGATGTTCGGATACTTTGCCGATACCCCTAATGCTTTCCAAGTTTTAGCGGGTGATTTTGTGAGTTCTGAAGAAGGTACCGGGATAGTCCATATGGCACCAGGTTTTGGCGAAGACGATCAGCAAATCTGTGAGGCTGCTGGAATCAGGGTGGTTGTGCCGGTGGATGACGAAGGCAACTTCACATCTGAAGTATCTGACTGGCAAGGGCAAAATGTCTTTGAAGCTAACAGTTCTATCATTTCGGCACTGCGCCACCGAGGGGTGTTGTTTCGCCACGACTCCATCGAGCACAGCTACCCGTATTGTTGGCGCACCGACACTCCCATCATCTATCGAGCCATGAACTCATGGTATGTAAATGTGGTTGCCATCCGCGACCGCATGGTAGAAATCAATCAGCATATCAACTGGATCCCCGAGCACATACGTGACGGCAGATTTGGCAAATGGTTGGAAGGTGCCAGAGACTGGTCAATCAGTCGCAACAGGTTTTGGGGCGCGCCGATTCCTATCTGGCGTAGTGACAATCCAGATTTCCCACGCATAGATGTCTACGGCAGTTTGGAAGAGATTGAAGCAGATTTTGGTGTACTTCCCGCTGATCTGCATCGCCCAGCCATAGACGAGCTTGTCCGTCCTAACCCTGATGACCCCAGCGGTGAGTCTCAAATGCGGCGGGTGCCCGAAGTGTTGGACTGCTGGTTTGAGTCGGGCTCTATGCCTTTTGCACAGGTGCACTATCCATTTGAGAACAAAGAGTGGTTTGAAACACACTTTCCAGCAGATTTCATTGTGGAATATGTGAATCAGACACGCGGCTGGTTCTACACCTTGCATGTGTTAGCCACTGCCCTTTTCGACTCTCCACCTTTCCGCACCGCCATCGGGCACGGTGTGTTACTTGCGGCCGATGGCACAAAGCTCTCTAAACGGCTCAAAAACTATCCCGACCCTGAATATGTCTTCCAAACACAAGGATCTGATGCCTTGCGTTGGTATCTAATGGCTTCTCCTGTGATGCGAGGTGGCAATCTGTGTCTCAGCGAAGACGATATGAAGGCGGTAACTCGCCTTCTGCTGTATCCAGTGTGGAACGCCTACAGCTTTTTCTGTCTCTATGCCAACGCAGACGGCGTAAAAGCTCAAGATGATACATCTTCCTCACATGTTCTAGACCGCTACATCTTGGCTAAGACCCGCCAATTGGTGCAATCGGTTACAAACTCTCTTGATGCTTACGATCTCAGCGAAGCTTGTGCACAGGTGGCGGAGTTCATTGACGCTCTCAACAACTGGTATATCAGACGAAGTAGAGATCGTTTCTGGGCACCAAAAGTAAGTGGCGAAGACGGCGATGCCAGCCCTGAACACGAAACCGCTGCTAACGAAAAGCAGCAGGCATATAACACTCTCTATACTGTGCTCGTCACACTGGCAAAAACTTTGGCCCCACTTTTGCCTCTAATCACAGAAGAGATATACCGAGGGTTAACTAGCGAAGAAAGCGTGCACCTCACAGACTGGCCCGACCCTAAAGAGCTTGAAAATAATGGCGAGCTTGACAGCACAGCAGATCTGGTGGCACAGATGGACTTAGCCAGAGAGGTTTGCTCGGCTGTGCTGCGAGTTCGCGAGCAGACTAAAATTCCCGTTCGCATACCTTTGAATAAACTAACCCTCGCAGGGGCAGGGGCTGCGAAGCTGAAGCGGGCAGATGGCAGCACAGCAGGCAGCACAGCAGGCAGCACAGCTGACAAGGCAGATGAGAGAACAGCTGACAGCGCAGAATCAGTTGCCTCAGAAGTCGCGAATCTAATTGCCGATGAAGTCAATATCAAAAAACTGGTATTGGAAGATGAGATGCCCGATGGCTTCTCTCGAGTGTTGCGCCCCAACGGAAAACTTTTAGGGCCTCGTCTGAAAGACCGAATGCAGGCTGTGATCGCTACCGCAAAAGCTGGTGACTGGGAAGTGCTACCCGACGGCACAGCAAAAGTGTGTGGAGAGATTCTGAATGAAGATGAATACACCGTGGCGATAGAGCAAGCTTCCAGCAAAGACAGTGAAACCACTCCGAACAGCGGTGTGCTACGAGACGGAGTGACAGTCATCTTGCTAGACACTGAAGTCACCCCAGAGCAAGAACGCGAAGGCCTAGCGCGCCATATGGTTCGTATAGTTCAGCAAGGAAGACGTAACCAAGGCTTGGATGTTTCAGACAAGATAAAACTCTTTCTTGAACTGCCTTCAGACATGGAATTGGCAGCACGAGAGCACGAAGCGTTTGTGGCCGAACAAGTTCTGGCGGTTGAGATTACCTACAGCATCAGAGGTTGTAAGCGAGTTGAAAAATCTGAAGACGCCAACCTGAGCTACAGCATAGAACGGGTTTGATATCGCCGAGGCTAACTCGATCAGCAAACAACCTGTCTTATCACAATCAGCACTATGACGATAATCATCGCGCTCAAATCAAATGCCACTGGCCCGACTCTTACTGGTGGCACCACTCTTCTGAGTGGACTCATT
The DNA here is from genome assembly GCA_958295755.1 of uncultured Acidimicrobiales bacterium. Classification (GTDB taxonomy): domain Bacteria; phylum Actinomycetota; class Acidimicrobiia; order Acidimicrobiales; family Hopanoidiivorantaceae; genus Hopanoidiivorans. Next base: position 891,242 of record OY282367.1, read on the forward strand.
ACAGGCTCAGTTAGGAGCAGCACCCCACGGTAGCCTTTGGCGAGTACTCCATAAGGGTCAATCGGAAACCAGCTCATGATCACCCGAATGAAGATGATCAGCAGATACAGGGTCGCGGCCCAACAGATAAATATCACGAGGCTTACAGTTCAAGGGAATTAGAGCAGGCAAGCCCTGCTATCTGTTACTGAAAACGCTTCCTGTCTTCAGGGTCAATCTCTACATCAGGCGGGGCTAAAAGATATACCAGGTCGGCCACGCGTTCCATCTGCCCGCCTAGAGCAAAGCACACGCCGCTAGAGAAATCTACGATTCTGCGTGAGACCTCCTGATGCGTTTCTTGAAGGTTGACCACAATGGGCTGAGCGTTTTTGAGATAGTCGCCGATTTCCTTCACCTCCTGAAAGGAGTGAGGGGTGATTATCTGAACCTTGGTTTTAGATGGTGGGGGCATAAGTCTCACAGTTGCTGAAGTTGAAGAAAGTGGCATGAAAGATGCTGATCCTTCACTTGCCGGGGCAACATAGGCAGGTGAGGTAGGAGTGATGGGTTCCAGCGGTTCAGCAGGCTCATCGTCGTATTCGTCATAGTAAAAACCTTCTCCGGCTGGCTGCTCGTACTCTTCGTCAGCACTCAACCCAAGGTAATACATGACTTTCTTGAATTTAGCCATTTGATCGTCACTTTCTAGGGTGTTTACATTTGTAGATGAAATCTTAGCACATAGTTAGCAAGGTTTAATGTTTTGTTGTTAAGATTTCTGGGTCAAAGATAATTCTGCCCAGGCGAAGCATCGTAGCACCGTATCTGACCGCCACTTCGTAATCTTGCGACATTCCCATGCTTCGCTCAGGCAGTCCGTGAATATCAGCCAAACGAGCAAGCATCGCAAAGTCCTCTTCGGGGCCAGTCGCCTTCGGTTGAGCTACGCACATCAGACCTTGCACATCCACACCTATGCTACTAGCGTGATCCAACAAAGGCCCAAGAGCTTCAGGGGCGACACCTGGTCGGTCAGGGTCGTCGTTTGTTCTGACTTGAAGTAGCACCTTGGCATCTGGAGTATGTCTGGCCAACGAAGATGCCGTTTTGGAACGGTCCAAAGTCTGCCACCATGAGATGATCCCTGCCAAACGTGGAATCTTATTTGACTGCAGTTTTCCCAGATAGTGCCAACGAGGGGCAGGTAGATCAAAGACATCAAGCATCTTTGTGACTTCTTGGTTTTTCATCAGCAGTTCATCTGAGTAGTTTTCACCGAAATCCACAATGCCGCATTCCAAAGCTGCCACTACCCACTCAGGGGAGCGTCCCTTTGTGACTGCTACGATTCTTACATCGTCAGAAACGAGACTGCGAATATTCAGTAAGCGACTAGCAATCTGGCGAACGCGCTCTTCGTGCTGGTTTTCCATTGCTAATCAGGCTTGCTCTCGCCAAGCGACCATAGCCATCCGCTCTTCTTCCTGGCGGGCACGGTAAGAAAACCATCGCTCAGACTCGCAAGCAGTGCAGCTATCCACATTCGCGACATCGTTTACTCCTGCCTCTCTGAGAGACGACTTAGCGATGAGAGCCAAATCAAGTCTGCCTGAAGCACCACTGGGCAGATACACATCGCTACCCCATCTCTTCACGAAGTCCTGAGCATCTTTGGGGGAGAATTCATAACAGCCGGCACAGATGTGGGGGCCGATAAAAGCAGATGCGACCTCACCAAATGAATGTTTCATGGCTGTGATGGTTTTTTCAATAATGCCAAGTCGCAAACCTCGCCAACCTGCATGAATAACTCCGATCCCTCTATCTGTTCCCCACAGAGCTATAGATAAACAATCTGCTGTGGTGACGCTCAAGGCTATGAAGGCTTCAGATGTAATGCAGGCATCCCAGGCACCACCAATGTTGTCTGTTGTTTCTGTCTCACTGGTGCCAACAGTTGCAATCTCAGCGCGGTGCTGCTGGCGGATCCAAAACCATCTGTGAGATGTAATCTGCTTGCGTCTTTGCTCAAGCCCTTGATCTGCTATTTTGCCCTCTGGCGGAACACGAAAGTCGCCGTCTGACTTTTCGGTGCAGACGATGACTATTTTGTCTCCTCTCGGAAGCTGTTGCTCGTAACTTATCATCCGAGCTCCTACTGCCTACCTCAAAAAGGAAGGCACCTCCCATTCATCTTCAGAATCGCCTCCTAAATCAGAGAGATCAAAGTCGTCAGTTTCCTCTTCTGGGGCAGATGGTAGCTGCACAACAGTAGTGTCATTGGCTTCTGGCATATGAGTGCGGTCAAAGCCAGCTGCTATGACGGTTACCTTGATCTGGTTTTCAAGCTCAGGATCAACATACATACCGAAGATGATGTTGGCATCATCGTGGGCAACCTCTTTGATGATTGAGGCTGAACGTTCCATTTCTGTAATGGTCATGTCTTCGCCGCCGCTGATTGACAGCAAAATGCCTCGAGCTTGCTCAACAGCATCTTCCAGCAATGGGCTTTCTAAAGCTTTCCGCGCTGCTGTAACTGCGCGTTCTTCACCCGAAGCGTGCCCGACGCCCATCATGGCTGAGCCGGCGTCAGTCATAATCTGCTTCACATCGGCAAAGTCAGTGTTGATGAGTCCCGGTCGAGTAATGAGGTCTGAGATGCCTCTTACACCTTGCAGCAGCACTTCATCAGCCAAAGCAAAGGCTTGTGATATAGGTGTGTCTTCGCCGCTGCGATCTAAAAGTCTGTCATTGGGTATCACAATCAAAGTATCGACTTTTTCTCTTAGCTTGCTGATTCCATCGTCAGCTTTCACTGAGCGTGACCTTCCTTCAAAACTGAAAGGTCTAGTCACAACTGCTACCGTGAGGGCACCCGTGCTTTTGGCTATTTCAGCCACAATCGGAGCAGCACCCGTACCAGTTCCTCCACCTTCGCCTGCGGTGATGAAGATCATATCGGCATCTTCAAATGCCTCTTCAATTTCTCTACGGCTGTTATCAGCTGCTTCAGCACCGATTTCAGGGTCTCCGCCAGCTCCTAGCCCGCGAGTTTTATCACCTCCGACTTGAATCTTTACATCGGCATCACTTGTCAAGAGTGCTTGTGCATCTGTATTGATCGTGATGAACTCGACACCTCGCAGTCCATTCAAAATCATGCGGTTAACTGCGTTGCCTCCACCTCCTCCAACGCCGGCAACCTTGATGACTGCTAGATAGTTGTGCTCTGTCATTTTCAACTCCTTCCGACCTGTGCCAGATTGGCTTCTGTCGTAATACAAAGTATATACCTTATTCAAAGGTAATGCAAGTCTGATTTGTAAGTTTAGTAATAATAACCTTAAACTTAACATTGATGCTTCGAAGTCATGGCGGTTGCCAGTGGAGTTCGAACATCTAACATCTGGTCGCAACGCACTCCCACATCTCGCAGAACTGTTCTTATTGAGCTTAACTTTTCAGGTAACTCCCTTGAATCTCCTAGACGAATCCAGCCTCCGTCAATTAGATCAAAATACAGCTCTCCATCTTCAGCTACAACTATTGCCCTCACTTTGGCAGTCAAGTCTTGAGTATTTCCAAGCTCTTCAGCAGTCTCAAGTGCAGGTTCAGCCTCTTTCAACCATCCATTTACTGTTGAGGCACCTTCAATAATAGGAAACCCTTCAGCTTGTGAGATATTCTGGAGTATCTTGCCTTCCCTGCCCACGAGTGCATAACCATCGGCTATAGCTTTGACTGCCACTGGAGTTCTTTCTATTACTGAGACACTAATATCGCCGCCCCACCACGACTTTTTGATATTGACTTCCTTCACCCACGGAAGCTCCCTGATTTGATCGCTTGCTCTCTCAAGGTCTACTCGTGCTATTGGGTCACCGATTAAATCATCTGTGATGCCAGATATTCTGTCCATGCTGGCGTTGGCAATGCCGGAAAATTGTATCTTGTCGACATCAAAGAAGGGGCTAAAATAGACAATCCACAACCCCCCGACTGCTAGCAGTATAACACTCAACACCGACAATACTCGCCGCCGAATGCGACGCTTTCGCTTAGCTGCGCTTATTTTTCTGGCTCGCTTGGCTATGCGAGGGTGGGCTTGCTCCCTCTGCTCCCTCTGCTCCCTATCGACTTGAGTGCTTTGCTTAGTTTCACTGGACATTAGCTGTCTCCCCTTAACTCTTCTGTAGCATCACCAAAACCTACGAGCACTGTTTCAGCCTCCAGGCGAATGCCTGTTTTTTTCTCAATATCATCTGCTATTTCGCACATGAGTCGCAATACATCTTCAGCCGATCCTCCCCTGTCAGAAATAATGAAGTTGGCGTGCTTTTGCGATATTTGTGCACTGCCGTGGCGATACCCCTTCAATCCAGCCTCGTCAAGTAAAAGCCCTGCAGCACCCTCTGTTGGATTTCTAAAAACCGATCCGCAGTTCTGACCGCCCGGCTGGTTTTCTCGCCTCCATCTCAAAATGTCTGCTATCTCTTGGCGGGAATTACCAGGATCACCAGGAGACAGCAAGAAGCTAGCATCGCAGATCACCTCATGTGCTTGCACAGCTGATGTGCGATACCCAAGGGCAAGGTCGCTAGTGGTAACGGTTCGCAATATTGCCGCCCGGAGATCAAAGCAGGTTGCAGTGGTGATGCTCTGTGAAATATCAGAGCCGTGCCCGCCAGCGTTCATACGCACACCACCTCCGACAGTACCGGGCACTCCAACGGCCCACTCAAACCCACTCAGGCCTGCCGCCGCTGACCTCCTAGCAGCAGTAGGCAGAGCGCACATACCCCCTGCCCGCAAGCGGTTTTCTGCAATTTCAAAATCGTTGAATTCGCCGGCTAGGCGAATGACTAAACCATCAAAACCATTATCGGAAACTAACATATTGGATCCCTTGCCCAACACCAAAATGGGAATATCTACACCAAGCATAGATTTGCCTAGATGTGCTAGTTCCAGACGACTACTGACTTCAACTGAGAAACGAGCAGGACCTCCCACCCGATAGGTGGTATGGAGACCGAGCGGCCAGTTTTTCTCAATCACAAACTCTAGATCTACTAAGAGTTCGTCTGTGTCTTGCGAGCTTGCTTGTCCAGACCTGACTTGTCCAGACCTTATTTCTCCAGACACTGCTTGTTGAGACCAGTCCTGCTTAGTGGTTACTTGAGAATCGACATTCTTGCGCTGCATGACTTCGTCTATGACAAGGTGCACATCGCCCGCACCTAGCACTAGGCAGAGATCGCCAGGGCGTAACTCATCTTCTAAGGCAAGTGCCACATCTTGAAGTTGCGGTAGCCACATCACAGCTATGTCGGGGTTGGTAGCAGATGCAGCTTTTGCCACTAAATCACCGGTAACTCCAGGTAAAGGCATCTCGTTAGAACCGTAGATGTCACAAACTATGAGGCAGTCAACGCCAGCGAAGGCAGGGCCAAAGTCTTGCCAAAGGTGCTTCGTGCGGCTGTAGCGGTGTGGCTGAAACACACAAATTATCCGCTCTGGTCCAAGTCCCTTGGCTGTTGCTATGGCTGCTTCAACTTCAGCGGGGAGATGAGCGTAGTCGTCTATGAATGTTGCTCCTAGATGAGTGCCCCTGAATTCAAATCTGCGAGACACGCCGGCAAATCGCTGAAGCGACTTGGCTCCAACTTCGGGAGGAACTTCCAGCTCGTGAGCTGCGATAAGGGCAGCCACAGCATTTTCGGCATTATGACGACCAGGCACAGCGAGTTCTATTTCAGCCCAGATTTTGTCGTCGGTATATATTTGACATGAATTGCTGTGCTCATTAGTATTGCTGTGGCCTTCAGTATCGCTGGGCCATTGAATTCTGTAATCGACCTCATCGCCATAAGAAACCTCGCCATAAGTAGCCCCACCATAAGTAATAGCCCCGGCAAGTGCTGATTGAGTTTTATGTTCGCCGACTTTGTTTCCATAAGCCGTTAGTTTCTTTACCACACTCTGGTGAAGCACTTTCAAGCCAGAAACTGTCTCAAGAAAATCCACAAAACCTTGACAGATGTCATCGTAGGTGCCATAGCGAGTGTGATGATCGGAGTCCAAGCTTGTAACTATTGCCAAATCGGGTGAAAGCGATAAGAACGAGCCGTCACTCTCGTCTGCTTCCACTATGAACCAGTCACCTTTCCCCCAACAGGCACCGCTTCCGATTTCATTCAGATCTCCACCCACTAAGAAACTTGGATGTAGCCCGGCATGCACGAGCATCAAAGACAGCATTGAGGTTGTGGTGGTTTTGCCGTGTGAACCTGCCACAGCCAACACGCGGCGCAACTTGCTCAAAGCTTCAAGTAGTTGTGAGCGCGACCATATGGCTACTCCTGCTTCCGTAGCTGCCAGTATCTCAACATTGCTTTTGTCGATGGCTGTGGAATGAACGAGCAATTCAACCCCAGCAACATGTGAGTCGTCATGTCCGATGAATACCTGCATGCCTAGATCTTGAAGATGTTCTGTGCGGCTACTTTCTTTCAAGTCTGATCCTTGAACGGTGTGTCCTTGCTCGTGGAGAATCTCAGCCAAAGCTGCCATACCTGCACCGCCGATTCCAACTATGTGAACTATTCGTGGTATGCCCGAAGGAAGTGGCACACCAGGAGAAGGCGGGGCAGAATAATCCGGAACCATATCTAGCCTCGTGCGAATTCTTGCAATAGGTCAGCTACTGCCTTAGCGGCCAGTGGTCGACCATGAGCAAAGGCAGCATCTGCCATAGTTTTAACTAGCTCAGGGTTACTTGCGAAGCGGTCAATCTCTTTAGTTAACCGTTCAGGGTCAAACTCTGCTTGCGGAATCACCACGGCTCCATCTGTTAAAGCCCGTGCGTTGGCTGTTTGGTGATCGCCCGGTGCTCCGGGCAGCGGAATCAACAATGACGGCTTTCCCATCACTGCTAGCTCAGCCACGATGCCTGCACCTGAACGCCCGATAACTAGATCGGCCTTTATCAAATGTTCAGCAATATTATCGGCAAACGGCAAAGCTGCGTATGGCACATGCTCTCGTTCGGCTTGCGCTGATAGTGGCTCAAATTCTTCCCACTCTCTTTGCCCTGTTATGTGCAATATCGAAATATCATCTCGCTCGCGCCAATAAGGGAAAGCCTCTCTCACCGCTTTGTTGATGTGCTTCGCTCCTAAAGAGCCTCCGAGTATGAGGACTTTGAAGCTGGCGTTCGCAGTTGTTTCGCCATTTTCAGCCGTGTGATTTACGGTGCTGTGATTTACGGTGCTGTGATTTTCAGCTTTGCTGGCAACAGCTTCCAAAATCTCTTTTCTCACGGGATTGCCAGTGTGTCTTGATCGGGGCAGGTTGGTGCCTTCAAATGAAACAGCAGCTGCTTTGGCATATCGCGACACGACTTTATTGGCCCAGCCGGGCACAACATTTTGCTCGGCAACTACAACGGGAATACGCAGTACGCGTGCTGCAGCACCCGCTGAGACAGATACATACCCCCCCAAACACAAGACGATGTTAGGACGCACTCGTCTGAGTAACTTCAGAGCTTGAATTGTTCCCCAAGTCAGCTTTGCAGAGGCAGCAAAGTTAGTTAAAATCGCACGGGGATGCAAGCTCCGCTGGATACCACGCCCCGAAAGAGTTGAATATGAAAATCCGGCGCGTTGCACAGCATCAGCACCAACACCGACTTTGGATGTGGCAAAATGAATATCGCTTTGCGGCACGCCTCGCGAAAGAAGTTCTTCTGCTACGGCAAGCCCGGGGAAGATATGACCTGCCGTTCCGCCTCCAGCCAGCACTACTCGCGTCTCTGTCTGCATCACTTGGCAACTTTCTGATTAGTAGCTTTAGAGTTGCCTGATTCGCGCATAGCAACTTTGCGACCTTGACGAGCAATGTTGATTATCACCCCCATAGCTGCCATGTTGAACATCAAAGCAGAGCCCCCGAATGACAGAAACGGAATGGGAACCCCTGTGATAGGTAGCAACCCTAAAGTGGCTCCGATATTAATGAAGAACTGCACGACCATCCAGGTAACGAAACCGGCTATCAGCAGAAAAGCAAAGTTCGTGGGTGCTCTGGTTGCAATATGTAATCCGATGCCGACCAAGAGCATGAAAAGCAAAATAGTTATGGCAGCACCGATAAATCCGAGCTCTTCAGCGATGACTGCAAATATGAAATCGGTATTAGAAAATGGCAGATAGCCCCATTTTGCCCGACCTGCGCCAAGACCTAATCCGTTTAAACCGCCCGACGCGATACTCACCATCGACTGAATGCTTTGATAATCTGAGCCGAACGGATCGTCCCAAGGATCTAAAAAGGCTATGAGACGTTGGCGGCGATAGTCGGCAGTGAATGACAGCAGTAGCAGTCCGGACAGTCCCAAACTTCCCCATCTGAGTAGCGATCCCATGCGGCAGCCTGCCACCAACAACATAGTGAAAACTATCGTCGCCACCACCACAGTGCTACCGAGGCTGGGTTGCCCTAAAATCAACAGCCCCATGAGTGCCAAAACCAGCAAAACAGGCCGGACGCTGAGTCTCGAATTGCGAATATGGTCGTTGCGACTAGCTAAAAATCGAGCTATCCAGACGATGAGAGCGAACTTAGCGATCTCAGCAGGCTGAAAGATAATAGGCCCCAACTGCAGCCAGCGAGTAGCACCGTTGATTGTGACACCTAGCCCCGGCACTAAAACCAACCCCAGCAACCCCAGCGATACAACAAGCATAGGCGTGGCGAGTTTTGCCCACCGCTTGTAATCCACAAGCGAAGTGAAGATAAGAAGTCCCCATCCCAATCCCATCCAAATCAGCTGGCGGCGGAAGTGAAACAGCGGTGATCCTCTATTGTCGTAGTCGATCACCATAGAAGAAGAGAGCACCATAATCAACCCGATGAGGCTAAATGCCGCCGTTAGCAACAGCAGCAACGGCACAATTCCCTTGAAGGGAGGAGGCGGCCCAGCAGTCTTTGGACTAGGAGCTGATGGATGTCGTGCCTTGACTTCTTCTATAACCCGTGTCTTATGCTTGCTGGCAGTTTTGCGCGGGACTTCTTTGCGCTCTGGTGATTTGCGGGGTGATTTTTGGGGTGGCACAACTCTGAGAGGTCTACTACGTGCAGGTTTACTTGCAGGTTGAGCAGTGTGGGAAGGACGGTCGGGGGAAGTGGCAGGCGCATGTTTGGCAAGAAGCTCGCGAGTATTGGGGCGGGGGCTTGCTTGCGTGCGAGGACGTGCTTGCGTGCGTGTTTGCGATCTAGGGCGAGGCCGTGTTTGAGTCATTGTGCTGCTCTTTTTGCTACTTGTGCTTGTGCTGCTGCTTGTGCTTTTTGGGTAAAATCATTGCCGCGCTCTTGGTAGTCGAGATACCAGTCGTGAGATGAACATCCGGGCGAGAGTAGTACGGCATCTCCTGGTTTTGCCAACTCAGATGCTGCTCTTACGGCTTCTGCCATACTCTCAGCTACTGTCACCGGACAACGCCCCGCAAAGAGTAGCCCTATCTCAGAGGCAGTCTCACCAATAGCTACGACTGCTTCAATGGGATCCGCAGAAGATCTAGTGTCGCTAGATGTTGGGGTAGCCGCAGCTATAGGAGTTAAATCAAGCCCCTTGTTGCGCCCGCCTGCTATCAAAACAACCGATTTGAATCCACTAACTGCAGCTGCGGTGGCGTGAGGAGTGGTGGCTTTGGAATCGTTATACCATTTCACTCCCCCACCTTCGGCCACCAGTTGGAGCCTGTGTGCAAGCCCCGAAAAATTACCCAAAACCTCAGCTACCGCACTTAAGTTTCCCTTAGCTGCCAGAGTCAAAGCTGTGGCAGCAAGAGCATTAGCTAAGTCGTGAGGTCTGTTTCTCGGTAGCTCTGCGACTTCAGCAAACTTCTCACCTTCTGCTATTAGCCATCCATCACTCACACAAAAATCAGCTTCTTTGGCACAACTAAAATACCTAGCTCTATCTGGTGCCCGCTTTGACACAACCAGATCGTCAGCATTGGCAATAGGCAAAGTCGCACTGCGCTCTGTTGAGTGCTGTGAACATCCCCAAACAAGTGATTTGGCGTCTTCATAGCTCTTAAGCGATCTATGCACATCCAAATGGTCGGGAGCGAAGTTGAGCCAGGTAGCCGCTAAGGGCTGAAACTGCTTCGTGTGGCGCAGCTGGAAAGAAGACGCTTCCACCACGAACATCTCAACCTCCATGTCGGCTGCGGCATCTGTGAGTGCCCGATATGTGTTGCCCGCAGCCACAGCTTTGATGCCGCTGCGACACAACATTTCTGCGGTTAGTTCGGTTACGGTCGTTTTTCCGTTGGTGCCAGTTACAGCCACGAATGGGCGGTCATCTAAAGCAGCGAAGATGTCGTATTCACTGAGTACTTTTTCTGAGTCGAGCAGTTCAAAGAGCTGGTGATAGTCCGACATTCCCGGGGTGGGCAATACGACATCAGAAGCTGCTAATAGTCTTCGCAGCTGTGCAACATCGGGAGATTTCACCAATTCCACAGCAAGTTCTTCAGCATTAGATGTTGCGGTTGGATTATCGTCAAATGCCAGAATTTGGATTCCAGAAATTTCAGGTGCTGCCCGCCGCAAAGCCCGAGCTACAGCTTGATTGGCTTGCCCGAATCCTGCCAACAGCACGCTTTCTGCGCTCAAAATTGCTCGTGTCATCTGCTTGCTTTGCTCCTTGTCTTACAGACCTTCAACTTCTATGTAGTCGGCGTAGAAAAGCCCCAGTGCTACTGCTGTTACGAGTATGCCCATAATCCAGAAACGCACTATTACCCAGGTCTCTTCCCAGCCTCGCAGTTCAAAGTGGTGATGAATGGGTGCCATCTTGAATAGGCGATAGCCTGTGCCAGTAAACATTTTGCTCACTTTGAACACGCTGATTTGTAGCATCACCGACAGGGTTTCCATCACATACAATCCTCCGATAATCGGCAACAGCAGATGGGTGTTACTAAGCAGTGCGATACATGCCAAACCAGTGCCTAAAGCAAGTGATCCTGTGTCTCCCATGAAGATTTGTGCAGGATGGGCGTTCCACCACAAAAATCCAATGCAGCCACCAGCAAATGCTGCTGCAACTACGGCCATATCCAATGCGTGAGGCACATCGTATATCCCTTGATTGCGGAACATCCAGAAGCAAATTAATACATAAGCCCCAAAGCTGAAACTGGATATGCCTGCGGTGAGCCCGTCAAGCCCGTCGGTGAGATTTACTGCGTTGCCACTAGCCACGATGAGCAGCACCCCCCAACCGACCCAACCTAAAGTGCCGATATCCCAGCCGATAGAGTCATGGCGAATGAAAGAGATAGTGGTGTAAGGGTCGCCCCACAGCACTACTCCCCCTACAAAAGCCCCTGCAACTACCAGCAGCCCGATTAGTTTGGCGCGGCGATTGAGACCTGCGTTGCGTTCACGGGAAACCTTCAGATGGTCGTCTAAGAAGCCGACGGCGGCAGCCAAAATTATGGCACCCATAATCAACAAACCGCTGGTGGTGTAAATGCCGTTGAAGTTGTGGCTGAAAACATAACCCAGCACTCCTCCAGCCACAATGGCGATGCCACCCATCGTAGGTGTGCCGCTTTTGAGAATATGACGCTCGGGGCCGTCTTCTAGGATGGGCTGGCCGATTTTAAGCTTCCTCAGCAGATGGATGAGCACGCGAGTGAGTATGAGAGAAGTTATCGTGCCCACAGCTAGGGCAATAAGGAGGCGAATCATGTGCTTGACCCCCAGAGTTTCTGGCTTTCTTCACAAGCCACAGACCGGTCATCAAATTGCAAGACTTGCCTACCGATTTGCTGAGTTTGTTCGTGCCCTTTGCCTGCTATCAGCACTATGTCGCCGGGTTTAGCGACACTTAGAGCTTCTATGATGGCTGAGCGACGGTCAAGTTCTATCGAAAACTGCGTATCACTTATACCGTCTGCAATCTGTTGGGCGATTGCTTCGCCAGGTTCGCTTCTTGGATTGTCGTTAGTCAAGATTATGTGAGATGCCAGTTTGTTGGCAGCCTCACCCATTAGGGGGCGCTTGTGTTTGTCTCTATCGCCGCCACATCCGAACACTGCGATGATGTTGGCATCAGGAGCAAGTTCGCCACAGCACTCTAAAGTCAGAGCCAAGGCTTCAGGTGTGTGAGCAAAATCCACGATGATAGCTACCGGCTCTTTTCGCAGCACTTCAAAGCGGCCAGGCACCTGCTGAACAGCACCCAAGCCAGCTTCGATATCGTCTATGGAGAGTCCTAGCTCCTGGGCTGTGGTTGCTGCTGTTACGGCATTTTCTATAGCTAGATTGCCAAGCAGTCCCAAAGTTATCTCTCGGCCTTCCCACACGAACCGAGTTTGAGACATTGACATTTCTATAGCCTCAGCATCTGCGCGAGTGCATGTGCGAAAACCTATGTCGGCGGGCATTTCTTCGATCAGTCGTTGCCCGTAGCCGGTGTCTGTATTAATCACAGCACAACCGGTGCTGGCTGGGTTGAAAAGTAGTTGTTTAGCGCGGAAATAATCTTCCATGGTGGCGTGATAATCCAGGTGGTCTTGTGAGAGATTGGTAAACACACAAACTTTGAACGAAACTGCCGCAACTCTTTGTTGAAGTAGCCCGTGCGAAGACACTTCCATAACCACTTTTTCACCAGCGGCAACTGCTGCTGCTAGTTCAGCTTGAAGAGATATCGCATCGGGAGTTGTGAGGCTAGGGGCAGATGAGGTATCAGGGACAGACAATGTATCAGGGGCAGACAAGGTGCCAAGAGTTCGCACAGGGTGGCCGGCTTGTTTGAGGATCGTAGCCAGCATAGCTACCACTGTGGTTTTGCCATTTGTGCCCGTGACTGCGATAACTTCGGTCTTTTTTGAAGGATGTCCGTAAAGAGCAGCCGCCATATGAGCCATTATCTGTCTCACATCGTCAACAACCACCTCTGGCACGCCTAATCCCAGAGAACGCTCACATAACAATGCGGCCGCACCTTGTTCCACAGCTTGCTGGGCGTATTCATGAGCGTCATATCGTTGGCCTTTCACGCAGCAAAAAATGTCGCCTTTGGTAACTTTTTGGCTGTGTTGAGAGATCCCTGAGATCACAGTCGCGCCCTCAGCAGGGGCAGTCATACCAACTTCTTCGCAAAGCTCTTGTAGTGGCAGAGCCTTAGTCGGCAGCACAGCCTCAGATCGCATATCCACTGCTACTGCCCTCTATTGCCCTATAAGTGTTTCAGAAGGTGGGATATGGAAGTGTCTCACCGCTTCTTGTGCCAGTTCTGCAAAAGCCGGTGCCGAAGTTTGGCTGGCGTAAATGCTGTTCTGCGGTTCTTCCAGCACAACGATGACTGAAATCGCTGGATTATCAGCAGGTAAGAAGCCAGCAAAGGTAGTGATGTATCGATAGTTGCCGTCTTCGTCTTTATATCCACCGGTAGGTAGCGGTTTGCGTGCGGTGCCTGTTTTACCTGCTACTCGGTAATGTGGCACAGCTGCGCTTTTGCCTGTTCCTCTGTCTACGACTCCCGTGAGGATTGCCGTCATTTCTTCTGCTGTTTTTTGCGATGTGATAACTCGCGAAGGTTCCATTTCGGGCGTTATGTTTAGCCCGGTAGCACTGATTACCTCTGTTGTTACCCTGGGGGGCACATAGATGCCTTTATTGGCTATGACATTGTAGACATTCAACATCTGCAGAGGCGTGAGGGCTACGCCCTGACCAAGAGCTATGGTTGCTGCCGATGTGCCCGACCAGTCATTCACATTTAGTAGCTGTCCTGGAGATTCCCCAGGCAAGGCACCAGCTAAAAGCTCACTACCTAACCCAAATCTTTGAAGATACTGATAAAAGACATCACTGCCTGTTTCTCTTGCCCACAGTATGGTTCCGATATTTGATGAAACTCTGACGATTTCTGTAATGTCCATATATTCGGTGGGATGCCAGTCATGATCGCTGAAGGTGGCATCATAAATTCGCAGTGATGCTGAAACTTCTTTAACGCTTTCAGGAGTGCCCACGCCAGAGTCCAAGACGGCAGAAAAAGTTAGAGCTTTCATGGCTGAGCCCGGCTCGAAAGTCCATGTGACTGCCCGATTTTCCTCTGAAATTTGATAGATATGCTCTTCGTCTCGGTCAACTGTTGCCATGGAAAGAATTTTCCCCGTGCTCGGTTCCATGACGATAGCTGTTCCAGACATAGAACCTGTCTCAGACGTGTGCTTGAGGAGGATCTGCTCGGTCTGATACTGAAACGGGGCGTCGACTGAAAGATATACAGAAGCACCCGGCACAGCAGGTTGTTCTCTGCGTACTCCTGTAGCAATGGGATTGCCGAGAGGGTCGCCCTCCAGATAGATGCGACCAGGCGTGCCAACTAACTGCTCGTTAAAAGCAAACTCAATTCCGCCCAACCCTTGTTCTTCATTGCCCACGAAACCCACAAATGATCCTCTCACGGTGCGGCGTGTGGGATAGTGACGAGCGTATTCTTTGTAGCTGTGGATACCATCTAGTTCCAGACTTGCCACTTGGCGTTCCACAGTTTCAGGGACCCGCCGTTTGAGGTATGAGAAAGCCCCCGCGGTTGTGAGCTGACTTAGAATTTCAGAAGCATCCATCTCAAGAGGCTTGCTAAGTTTCTCAGCTGTTTCGCCAGCCTTTTTAACACGGCGAGGGTCAGCCCAGATCGTGTATCTGATTAATGAAGTTGCCAGAAGGCTACCTTGCGAATCGTAAATATCACCGCGTCTAGCTGGCAGTTCTTGAGTCTGAAATCTTTGGTTCTCGCCGCGTTCCACAAGAGCATCAGCTTGAGAGAACTGAATATCTTGAAGCCTGAAAAAGACAACCGACGGCACCACTAGCAGCATCACAACACCGACAACAAAAAATCTCCTCCGGCTGGAATGAGAAGGGAACTGCTGTGTTTCCATGATCGCTAGGGAAAGGGGTTAGGGAGTAGGGCTAGGAGAAGTCTGTGCCAAACCAGAAGCTGGCGGAACTGCTGTCGGGGGAACAGTTGGGGGAACAGTAGCATTCGGAGGAGTGACTGATTGCAGGTAGACGATATTTTCAGCTGTTACCATTCCCAACTCATCGCGAGCGATAGTGATGATGCGCTGCGGTGAGACAGCCAAAGAACGCTCAAAGAGTAGCTGCTGGCGTAGCTCAAGCTGGGCGTTGAGATCTTGGCGCAACAGATCCAGATCACGCTGGCCGGCCAGTAGAGAGGCGTGCAGAAAAACTATGCCAAATGGAATAGAAACCAGCCCTAGTAGCCCCAGAACCATAGCTGAGACAAATAACTTGCGGAACCTGCGGGCAGGTTGAGGAGCTATCTTCAGATGCGGATTTTGTTGTGCTTTCGGTGCTGGCTGCGGTTTCTGTTGTGGTTTCTGTTGCGGGTTTTGCTGGGCTTTTTGTTCTGACTGCTGCTTTTGTTCTTTAGATACAGAACCGGACTTTTTGGGTTCAGAAGGTCGCGATGCTCTGTTTGGTCGCTTTTGGGCAGACGGGCGAGATGGTCTTGGCATGCCAGCACTGCGATGCCTAGGAGCACTACTTGCGGGTGCCATTAGTCGTCCGTCTCACTATTGGTTTCGCTCTCACAGCCGGCTGCTAGTTTGACAAAACTACGCATCCGCGCGCTTGAAGAACGCGAATTAGCTGCAATCTCTGTTGCTGAAGGTTTGCGCGCTCCCCTATGTAGCAGTTTGATAGTCGGCACAGCCCCGCATTGGCACGGTAGCTTTGGAGGGCATTCGCATCCCCCTGTTTCAGCCCAACGCAGAAAGTCTTTGACGATCCTGTCTTCGCCTGAATGATAAGCAATCAGCACTCCTCTGCCTTCTGGCTCTAGCGCGTCTACGGCTTGTGGCAAAGTATCTTTGAGAATGCGAAGCTCTTCATTGACTTCAATGCGAATAGCTTGGAAGCTGCGGCGAGCCGGATGCCCTTTGGAAGATCTGGGGTTTCTGAAAGATTTGGGACCTCTGCGAGAGCTCTGCGGCACTGCTCTGGCGATTACTTCGGCGAGTTGGGCAGTGCTCTGTACCGGGCGAGCGGATACTATGGCTTTAGCTATTTTTCGAGCGAATCTTTCATCTCCATAATGCGCTAACACCTCAGCAAGCTGTTCTTGCTCATAGCCATTTACCACATCTGCTGCTGTGAGAGACGAAGTTCTATCCATCCTCATATCCAGAGGGCCATCTGTTCGAAAACTGAAACCTCGTGCCTCTATGTCTATCTGTTCTGAACTGACTCCCAGATCCATCAGAAACCCAGAGATAGAAGCGATATTGCGACTTTGGAGTTCAGCTTTTAGATAGTCGCTTCTCAGATGACAAAAGTCAACACGGCTGTTCTTGAGATTTTGTTTTGTGAGATTTTGCGATGCTCTGTCGATGGCATCGCCGTCACGGTCAAGTCCGAGAATAGATATCTCTCTGTGCGCCTCAAGTAAGGCTTCGGCGTGGCCACCACTGCCGACTGTGGCATCTACTACCACACCTGCGGGAATGTCCCGCATGGTTTCCACAACCTCTGCGACCATAACGGGCTGATGCCTCATGCGCAAGCAGGAGTATCTCCAGCTGGACTGGGGTGGGCATTGCAGGGGGCAATTCCTAAGGAAGCACATGAAGACGGATGTCTTGCCTCACATGCTGCACATGATGGAGCATTCATAGGTGCTGGAGCAGCGGATAGGTCGCCACGTAACCGGTATGCGCCTATTGTGCCAGTGGCACTTATAAGCTCTGATGGTGTGGAGTAGGGGGTTGTCCATCTCTGTGGTCGAGGGACGACCCATCCGCTGTTCTTTTTTGTAGCTATCTCTGTTCTCTGAGAAGTCTCCGCAGTAGATAGCTGTGTCTCAGATCTCAAAGGTGCGACCGAAGGCGAAAGACCGCCTTGCAGTAGTACAAGTCTTGTTGTCATGGCTATAGCCACCTTTCTCCCCGTAGCGAATCGGTATCGGTTTCAACACCGGCCCACAAATCGGGGTTCCATATTTCAATTCGGGTTCCCACCCCTGCGATTACTACGCTTTCTCCTATTTGAGTAGCGTCCCTCAACTCTTTTGGCACTCTGAAACGCCCTTGTGCGTCAAATGAAATCTCTTCTGCGCTGGAAGTGAACTGCCTGTATTCGTTCTGGGTAGCTTGCCCCTCGCGCAAAAGGCTTTCTAGGCGTTGAATGGTTGCGGCGAAGTCGTCTGGAAGATACGCGGTGAGGCATTGATGCCCGGGGGCTTTGGCGATGTAGCCCGTGTCGGTAAAGGCTTCACGGAAGGCTGCCGGCATGGCGATGCGGCCTTTATCGTCTACTGAGCGATGGTGCTTGCCTAAGTGCATGAGATTTTGTTCCTGATGTTGTGTTGCTTTGGCATTGGTGCGTTTTGTCTTGTATTTGTCTTTTCTGTTATTTGACTGGGTGCCTATTCATGTTTTCACCACAAATCCCCACTTTATACCACTTTCACCCACTTGTCAAGAGCAATTGTTAAGAAATTCTTAGGAGTTCTCTTTTGCCTGCTGGTAGATGCTGTGAGGGGGCTACGGCTGAGGGCAATTGTTAAGAAATTCTTAGGAGTTCTCTTTTGCCCCTACTTACGGCCCGCCCTCTCTTCCTTCCGGCGCGCAATTGTTAAGAAATTCTTACGAGTTCTCTTTTGCTACTCAAATGTGATGTTCAGGTGTGGCATTCTTGATGCATGTGGAGTTTCCGAGAGGTGTTGAGTGGTGTTGAAGAATTTCATCAGAAGGAGCATCCGGGAAGGCGAGAAGTTTGGTTGCATT
The DNA here is from genome assembly GCA_958295755.1 of uncultured Acidimicrobiales bacterium. Lineage (GTDB taxonomy): Bacteria > Actinomycetota > Acidimicrobiia > Acidimicrobiales > Hopanoidiivorantaceae > Hopanoidiivorans. The sequence continues at coordinate 909,073 of OY282367.1, forward strand.
GCTGGGAAGGTGCAGAAGGGCAAGATAAAGGTGCTTTAGTATTAGGTAGCTCACAGCCGTTGGATGTGGCTCGCGCAGAAGCGTTGGATGAGCGGGGGCTTATGCTAGTGAAGCGTCAGAGCGGCGGAGGAGCTGTGTTGGTGGAGTCTGACTCTCTGGTTTGGATTGATGTTTTTATCCCCCGAGACGATCTCTTGTGGGAAGCAGATGTTGGCAAATCAGCCCTTTGGGTGGGAAAGGTCTGGCAAGACACACTTGCTGAATTCGGTGTGTTTGGCGAAGTGCACCGGGGCCGTTACGAACCAGGCAGATGGGGCAATTTGATCTGCTTTGCTGGGCGGGCAACTGGTGAAGTATTTGTTGAAGGCAAAAAATCTGTAGGCATCTCACAGCGTCGCAGCAAGCAAGGCGCACGCTTTCAAACAGCACTTGTGAGACGCTGGAAAATTACCGACCTCTCCTCACTCTTGAACCTCACTCCCGAAGACCGCACCCATATAGAAATAGAAGTAGCCTCAGCCGCTCATCCCTTATTCTTCACGCCTCCTGAGATATTTGCTACCTTCTGTGCTGTGATTCAGCAGTATAGGCAGTAAGGGATCCAGCACAAAGCTACCCGCTAACTAAGAAGTCACACCCACCAAAAAGCCGGGCCCAGCAAGAAGTCAGGCCCACCAAGCAGCCACGCTCACTAGGAAGCTTGTTTTATTCGTTCTCTCAGATATGGCCGCCAAGTATGTGGCACATCAGTATGTGCAACATTAGCGGCCAGCGACAACACCCACGACATGCGAGAAGGTGCCTGCGGTCTGCAATGCAGCTTGAAGCCTATCTCAGCAGGTAGCCTGTCTTTCTTGCGAGAATTGCAGAGACTGCAAGCCGCTACCACATTTTCCCAGGTGTGCTTGCCACCTCTGCTACGCGGTCTGATGTGATCGATACTGTCGGCCTTGTCACCGCAATACTGGCACGTATACTTATCGCGGGCAAAGACTCCACGACGGCTAATAGCACAAGTGTGCTCATAGCGAATGCGGACGAAATAGCGCAGGCGAACCACCGTCGGCACATCCAAGGTCAGCCGCTCTGAGCGGATCACTTCGCCGTTGCTCTCTACCACATCTGCCTTGCCGTCATAAACCAAGATGGCAGCGCGGTGCCCCGAGACTACGCTCAGAGGCTCATCTGTGACATTCAGCACCAGTGCCCGGCTCATGGCTAGTTATCCTACCTGCCTGTTGCCTATGCGCCGCGTACTTTTGCCAGGTCGTGTGTTAATATATTGAAGACTTCGAATATAGACTTAGTTAGCTTCAAGGATTTATCTGTGTCATCTGCTTCAACAACTACTGCCGCGCCAACGTCTTCAGTGCCCACGTCTCAGGACAACTTTTATGGCGAGAGTCTGGATGTGTCTCGCTTCGTGGAGACCTTCTACAGAATCACCCAGAATATAGAAAAGGTGATCCACGGCCAGCGCGAAGCTGTCTATCACACTTTGCTTTGTCTAGTGGCTGGCGGGCATCTGTTGCTGACGGATGCTCCAGGCGTGGGCAAGACTAGCCTTGCCAAAGCTTTAGCTCGCTCTTTGAACTTGGAGTTCAGACGCATCCAGTCAACTCCCGATCTGCTTCCGTCTGATGTGCTAGGAGTAAATATCTGGCATCAAGCTAATCAGGAATTCGTCTTTCATCCGGGTCCTGTGTTTTCCAACTTGGTGCTTGTAGATGAAATCAACCGCACTTCTCCTAAAACGCAATCGGCACTGCTGGAAGCCATGGCTGAGCAACAAGCCACAATTGAGGGCACCCGGCACGCTTTAGCTTCCCCTTTCATGGTGGTAGCCACACAAAATCCTTTGGAACAAGAAGGCACATACCCTCTTCCCGAAAGCCAGTTAGATCGTTTCCTCATGCGACTGCATTTCGGTTATCCAGACCCAGCAAGTGAGATGATGATTCTCAATACCCATGGCAAATCTCCCTCTGGTGATGCTATCGACAACCTTGAAGCTGTCGCCACTGAGGGCGACTTGATGGCGATGATAAAAGTGCGCGAGCAGATAAGCATAGATGTGGAAGTGCAGCGATATCTCATCAATATCGCCGCAGCTACTCGTCAAAATCCCTCTCTGATGCTAGGTATGTCACCCAGAGCCACCTTGAGTTTGCAGCGACTGGCGCAAGCCAGGGCAGCTTCTCAGAACAGAGGCTTTGTCATACCCGACGATGCTAAGTCTCTGGCTCATGTGGCATTGTGCCATCGTCTCGTCCTCAATCGTGACGCTCAAAGGCGTGGTGTAACCCGAGAGGCTGTGGTGGATTCTGTGCTGCAAAGCGTGCCGGTGCCCTTGCTGGGCACTTGAGCAAATAGGCACCTAAGCCAAGCCCTATTGGTCAGATGCTGACACCCAGCGGATGGCTAGCACTCATCGTAGCTGCGGTCGCCCTTGTAATCGGGCAAGTTCTGGTGCTTGCAGAGGTAGTAATTTTGGCTACTGTCGGAGTGCTGCTTGTGGTTACCTGCGGGCTCGCAGTATGGGTGTTTTCTCCTAAAACTAGAGTGCACCGTCAGCATTCGTCTTCGGTTGTGAGTGTAGAAGAAGGAAGTGAGATAGAGCTTGAATTTGAAAGAAGACTTTGGCCTCCGTTGAAACTTCCCATACATGTGCAAGACACCTTGATGCACTACAGGCCGGGGGCAGTGGCAAGCATGCTGGAAAAAGAAATAGATGTGCCAGAAGCGGCAATAAATGGAGCAGAAACACCTGAGAAGGACGGCAAAGCTTCAAGAAAGGCTAGCAATGCAAGAAAACCCAGCAACTCAAGAAAACACGTTAAACAATATGAGAAGTTCACAGTTTCATTCAATATGTTGGGAAGGTCCAGATCTATTGTTTATGCTTTCAATCCAACTAGACGCGGCATCGTACGTTTTGGACCATTGTGGGTGCGTGCCAGCGACCCATTTGGTATTGCCCGCCGCAAATGGAAGGAAACCACAATCACAGAAATTCTCGCACTTCCCCCCATTGAAGATGTGATACCTCCGGAGATGTCGTTGTTTTCCAAATCTCAGGAAGAAGAGAAGTGCTCAATTTGGCAAGGCTCTACCAGCAGTGATTTTCTAACTTTGCGAGAGTATACACACGGCGACGATCTACGACAAGTCCATTGGAAATCGACTGCACGCACTGGTAATCTCATGGTCCGACAAAATGAGCATCGCAGAGAATCTGGTGTCTTTCTGCTCTTAGACACACGCTCAGGGGTAGCCAGCGAACAGGATTTTGAGAAAATGGTAGGTGCTGCTGCAAGTCTGTGCGTAGCCTGTCGCAAGCAATCGTTTCAGATAGCCACGTTTCATAGCGAACCTCTGCTGGTGAAAGATGAGAGCTCCCTCCAAGTGGCTTTGCGGATGTTGGCTCTGGTATCTCAAGAGGAGCTATCTAAAGAGGTGCTATCTTTGGAGAATTTTCAACAACCGATGGTTGTGCTGACTGGGAACTCTGCTACCTCCACCGGGCGAGGCAAAAATCCAGAGTTCACCCAAGAGCAATACATCCAGGAACTGGGTGGACTGCAAGTCTGCTTCGGCGACCAGCCGACAGCCACATCAGCTATTTGGGTGCCGCCAGCGGAAAGATTTTCTAATGTATGGAATAGCTACTTTTGGAATGTTCGTCCAAGTTTAATAGATGTTGCTAGGACATGAAAACATGGCTGATGCTCATATAGTTACACCGGGTGGTGATCAAACTCCTCCTGCTCCTCTTTTCAAATGGTGGCAAGAGCTGTTTGTTGAAATCTTGCTGATAACACTCACTTTGGCTGCCATTGTCAATCTAGGCAGGCTTTTTTCTGAATCTCTGTGGCAGATGCATGTCGTCGCGATTGCTCTGCTGTGTCATCTACTTTGGAGCATCACTCGAAGACTGCGGTTTCCAATAATGCCTGCTGTAATAGTTAACTTCGCTGTCGTTGTTTTTGTTTTTATTTTTCTGCGGTATTCAGACGATGCCCCGAGAGCAGCTGGAGATGAAGCACTCACCGGCACCTTCACTTCAGATATTTGGATGGATCTTCAAGCGGCAGTCACAACTCTGCAAGAAGATAACGTTCCTTTGCCTCTTAACACGGGGTTGTTGCTTTTTGCTGTCATTGCCATTTTCGCTGTCAGTGGCATGGCCGACTGGGCGGCTTTTCGCTTGCGCTCCTCTTCATCTGATGCCACTGTGGGCTACGGAGCTATTTTCATTGCGGTCATGCTTTTAGGAACTGGCAGAGATCGTGCTGTAGCTGCATTCTGGTTTGCTCTCACTGCTCTGGCCTTTGTGCTGGCTCATCGTTTGTTTGCCAATCCGAAACGACAACGTGTGGGGGTGGCGAGCTTGGCTACTGTCGGGGCTGTGATTTTGGTTATCGCGCTGTCTGTCGGAGTGACAGGGGGTTTGGCTTTACGCGCTGAAGGAGAAGCCACCACTATTGATTTTTCCACATTCCAGCGAGGAAACGAAAACGGCAGCATAAGAATTGAAAATCCTCTTGTGAGCGTTCAAAGTTCACTGCGGACTCAATCAGAGAGGGAGGTTTTTAGGGTTACCAGTGAGACTCCTGCCTATTGGCGCACTTCTGTCTTAGACACTTTCAATGGAACAGAATGGTGGGCAAGATACGATTACAGGCCAGCTGGTGACAGTGTACGACCTGCTGTGTTATCGGGAAGCAATCGATTTAGCAGTGAAAGTGCTTTGGTACGACAAGACTATGTACTTGGCAATGTTTCAATAGATTGGCTACCAGCAGCTTTTGAGGTTTCAGGTGTATCGCAACCAGACGACGATGCCTACGAGATCAGCTTTGACTCCAAAACAGCTTCACTGCTGTTGAAGACAAACGAAGATACGGCCGAAGGTCTCACATACAGTGTGAATTCTGTTATTCCTAGATATTCACCTGAGCAACTTAGTCAAGCAAGTTTCGGAGATTACAGTGATTTTTCAGACGAACTTTTGCAGCTGCACCTAGAGTTGCCAGACGACACTTCATCTGCTGTGCTGGCTGTAGCTGAACAGGTTACCCAAGATGGCGTTACTCCCTTTGACAAAGCACTTGCTCTGCAAGACTGGTTCCGTACTGAGTTTGTCTATGACCTAGATGTAGCGCGTGGGCACTCCATTGAACGCACTGAAGATTTCTTGGAAGTCAGGCGAGGGTACTGCGAGCAGTTTGCTAGCACTTACGCGATGATGGCAAGAGGATTGGGCATTCCAAGCCGTGTCGCTGTGGGCTTTACGCCAGGAGAATTGCAGCAAGACGATGAAAGTAGCGACGAGATATCAAGTGAAGCCAGTGAGACCCCTGATGAGCTGACAGGTGCTCAAACCTACATAGTGCGAGGTCGCAACTATCACACCTGGCCAGAAGTGCTAATACCTGGTGCAGGCTGGGTCGCCATGGAGCCCACACCTTCCAGAGGTTCCCCCACAGCAGAGAACTACACCGGCGTTGCTCCCCAGCAAGATGAAGAGACTCCACTGCCAGTAGATCCTGATATTTATCCAACAACAGATTTGGGCGAACTACCCCCAGAACTGCAGCCCGAACCGATTGTATCTGAAACTGAAGGAAGCTCTGGCTTCTCAGTTTCCATTCTCAATATCGCATTGTTGGTGCTGGTAGCCGCTGCAGGGATTGCCCTGGCGGGGGTCGTTGCTGGAATTATCTGGCAGGCATCTCGAAACCGCAAACTAGCAACTACCACTATCGGTCGCATCACTTTGGCATGGCGCAAAGTTCAAACCGAGTGTGCTTCAGTAGGCATAAGACGCTCCCCCAGCACCACAGCCCACGAGTTCGCAACTCAAGTAGTCCAAAGCAGTATGACAACAGCGGTCACACCAACAAATCTTCCAAAACTAGCCGACATAGTAGCTGAAGCCAGCTACTCACCTCATAATCTAACTCCCACCCATGCCACCGAAGCAGAAAGAATAGCTATAGAAACTCACTACCGAATCCGCCAAAGAAAACCCCTATGGCGTCGCTACCTCCCCACAGTCCCCCTCCCCCACCGAAAACACCCATATTCGGGGCTTGCTGGCAGCCGTTAGACTTCCCCCTCAGCTTCTTCCAAGCTAAAAAGATGCCAATTGGCGTCTTTTTTAGGTCTGCCCCTCGGCTGAACTAACCTTGCTGCTATTAGGGCTTTCTGGGAGACCGAGAGGCTTCTTCTGGCTGCATTCTTGGCTAGAGCAAAGGCTAGGGCTTCTTCTTGGCTGCCTTTGAAGTCTGAGTGCTCAGGGGAGATTCCTAGCTGCTGGCAGGCTTTATAGCGGTGCCTGCCGTCTAGGATTTTGCCTTCAAAGAGCATCAAAGGTTCTAGCAAGCCTTGCTCTTTGATTCTTGCTTTTGCTAAGGGTTAGGTGTCTTTGCGGAAGCGGTCTCTCATGCGTTGGCCGGTGTTGCCGAAGACATCCCAGAGGTCGCCTGAGCGTTTGCGCTGGGCTTGTTGTTGAAGTGTGGTCTTGCCTAGTTGTCGGAGGCTGTGCTCAAACATGAGGGCGGCCACCAGCATCACTAGAAATCCTGTGGCAGCCAGCACGAAATGCACCGACAGCGTGAAGATCATGATTAGCAACCCCACCACAAAGGCGAAAATCGACCAGCGGAGCAGTTTGATGTGCTTGGTGTAGACCGTGGTGGATTGCACTTCCTTGGCCAGACGCGGGTCGGTTTCGTAGAACTGAGACTCGATGTCTTCAAGGATCTTTTGTTCGTCGTCTGAAAGGGGCACTGCTAACCTCTGTTTGTTGTGCTTCTTGTGTTTGATCTGTTTGCGATTGGCTGTGTGATTACCGCTGTCTTGAAGTTTAGCTTAGCAGAGTAATATCCATAGTCAAGATATAGTAAAGATTCGGCAAGTTCAATATGTAGCAAGTTGGTAGTATCAGACCTGCATCTCATTCAAGCCACGATCTTTGAGATGGCAAGTTCTACGATGTCACCAGCACCGGCATCTTTCAAGGCAGGGATAAGCAGGTTGATTTCAGTTTTTGGAACAACACTCTCTACTGCAAACCCACCTCCCTTGAACAGCTTGTTGACGGTCGGAGCTTGCATGGCAGGCAAGATTGCAATGACCCCGTCTAGGCATTCGCTAGACACATTCATTTTCAGAAGAGCATTGCCTCTGGCTTCCAGCACTCCAGAAAGCAACGAATATATTTGCCGCATGGCGTGAAGCTTCTCTGGATCTTCGCAAGTTTGCGGACAAGCTATTAGCTCGGTATAAGAAACGAGTATCGTCTCTATGATTTTCAGCCCTGCCGCCCGCAGAGCGTTACCCGTCTCGCTGATTTCGACAATTCCATCTACGATGTCAGGCACTTTTGCCTCAGTAGCCCCATATGAGAGCTGCACATCGGCTTCAATACCATTGCGCTCTAGGAAATCTCGTGTGAGAACGGGATATTCGGTAGAAATGCGGACACCTTGCGGCAGATCCCTCACCGAGTTATACCGGCTTTGCTGCGACACCGCCAGCACCACTTTGATCGGATTGCTGGTCTGCTTAGAATACTGCAACTCCCCGAGAGATACCACATTGCTGTTGGTCTCCTCCACCCAGTCACGCCCAGTAATGCCAAAGTCAAAAGTGCCCTCATCCACATAGCGAGGAATCTCTTGCGGACGCAAGATGCGGACGCTTTCTATACGAGGATCATTGATCTTGGCGGTATAGTTCACCGCTGAAGAGCGACTGACAGACAAATCGGCGTCGCTGAAGAGAGCCATAGTTGCATCTTCAAGCGAACCTTTCGGCAGAACGAGGCGCAACACGCCTTTTACTTTACAGAAGGTTTATGATTTTACAGAGGCTTTATGTCTATTCGGAGATCATCGCCAATTTTTTTCACCGACTTGAGTTGCCCCCGCCAGAGGTCTTTGATGTCAGAGGTAGTTTCTGTGGCAAGCACAGGTGTGCCTTCACTTCCACCTGCCAGAGACGGAGCGACATAAAAAACATAGCGGTCGATGAGATTTGCTTCATGGAAGGTAGCCGCCACAGAAGAGCCACCCTCCAGCAACACAGACAGAATGTCCCGTCTGGCAAGCTCGGCGAGAATGTCTGGGATTTCGCCGTGTAGTTCTTCGGCAGCTGCAATGCCAGCAGCTGGGTCAGATTTCAGAAGACTTGATCCCGCAGGAATGTTGCCCAGCACGAAACGCCTAGGTTGAACATCAGACAGGTTCACATGCGAAGGCAGACTGGCGTCTCTCACAGTCAGACTAGGGTTGTCTCTTCGCGCTGTGCCTGCCCCCACTATCACAGCATCGCTTTGAGCGCGCAAGAGATGAGCATCGCCACGAGCTGCTTCGCCTGTAATCCACTGACTGGAGCCGTCTGACATAGCTGTTCGCCCGTCTAATGTGGTTGCCAACTTCAGCGTTACATGCGGGCGACCTAAAGAGCGATGTGTCAAATACGGAGCAAGCAAATCGGCGGCTTCGTTTTGGCAAATTCCAGTTGCCACTTCAATGCCAGCTTCTTGCAAAGCAGCCACTCCCCTGCCTTTAACTTTCTCATCTGGGTCAACAATAGCTATGACAACTCGAGCGACATCGGCTGAAATAATAGCCTCTGTGCATGGCGGTGTTTTGCCGTGATGGACACAAGGTTCAAGGGTTGTGTAGAGAGTAGCACCGCGAGCTTGCTCACCCGCTTTAGCCAATGCAGACTGTTCGGCGTGGGGACCTTCCTTTCCTTCGGTCGCACCTTCGAATACGCCACCGTTGCTAGCAAGTAATACGCATCCAACCCAAGGCCTGGGAGATGTGAAATAGCACACCCCCTCAGCTAGCTCCAAGGCACGCTGCATATGTGATATGTCGCTGGTTTTAAGAGACACAGTTTCAAAAGGCACGGTTTCAAAAGACATGTAGCTAGCAGAGGTGTTGCTATGGTCAATGTCGCACTAAATAGCGCAAAGAAACTAGTGCTCTGTCGGTTGTCTTGCTAGAAGGCGCAGAGCATGTGGCAACACATCAAGCACAGCTTCCAAACATTCTCGCGCACCGCCAGTAGAACCCGGTGTGTTGAGTATCAAAGCAGTGCCGCAAGTTCCCGCCACTCCACGAGATAACCGCCCTAGCGGATTAACCAACCGCATAGCTTCGCTCATCCCCGGGGCCTGTCGGTCAAGCACAGCCAGAGTACCTTCGGGAGTCAAATCTCTAGCGGTGAAACCTGTTCCCCCCGTGGTGACTATCAACCCTGCAAAACCTGCCGACATTTCCCTTAGAGCATCAGCTACAGATTCTGTACCGTCTATTACAACTCTGCGTTCGGCAATCTCATAGTCAGCCGCCGTCAAGACTTCTTGAAGCACGTCACCGGATTTGTCTTGACGGGTGCCCGCAACGACACCATCGGAGACAGTTAATATCTTGGCTTTGAGAGCAGAAGTGTCGATCATTGGTTAATTTTATGTGCCAAATCGCCCGACCCCAAAAACTCAGCTGAATCAAGATTCGCACCGTTGTGCCAGGCTAGAGCATCCATCTTTGACTTTCCTTCAGCTTGCAGCGTCAAAACCTCAAGTGCTGTCCCTTCGCCTGCTCCAACTAGCAGCTTTTCAGAGCTGAAATCCCAAACTATTTCGCCCGGCTCAAGTGAGTGCTCAAGCGAATGCACAAAAGGAGACGCCTTCCAAATCAGAAGCCGCTTTCCCCTAAATGTCGTCCAAGCCCCGCCCAAACGCACCACACGATTTAGATAAACAGATGAGAGCGACCAATCAAGATGTCGGTCTCGGGTTGTGATTTTCTTAGCCCAAGTAGGCTCGCCCTTTTGTGGTGTGGGCTCCCCCAGACCTTCCTTCAAAGCTGTCACAAGCAGATCAGCAGCTCGCACTGCTAGCCGACCGCGCAGCTCTTCAAGGGTTTCGTCGGCTCCGATTTCACATTCCACTTGGCGATAGATGGGCCCTGTATCAAGTGTGGGAGCCAAGGCCATTAGGCAGATTCCAGTGCGCTCGCCACCATTCAAGATAGCCCTCTCTAGTGGGGCAGCTCCTCGCCATTTCGGAAGCAACGAAAAATGCAAGTTCACAAACAGCAGTTTCTCTAATAGATACTCAGGAATGATCTGCCCGTATGCCACTACAACGGCTAAGTCTGCCTCCACCTCTTCTAAGTCGGCCAAATCGTGGCTCACTGGCAACCCTAGCCGCTCAGAAGTTGCCTTCACCGGGCAAGGCTGTGGATGCCTGCCTCTACCTTTAGGTCGGTCAGGGTTGGTGAGTACCAAAGGTATTTCAAAGCCTTCTTTAGCTAGAGCTAACAAAGCTGGTACTGCGATTTCAGGAGTGCCCAAAAACACAACCCTCAGCGGGACGCTCAGCGAACTAGCCTCTCATTTAGGGCTTTGCGAGCAGCTTTGCGAGTTTCAGCGTCTAGGCGATCTACAAGCAACACGCCGTCAAGATGGTCTATCTCGTGCTGTACAAGGCGTGAAAAAAGCTCATCTGCTTCAAGGCTTACTTCGTTTCCGTCAATGTCGTAGCCACTCACATGGATGGTCTTAGGGCGAATGATGTCCCACGAGAGACCAGGCACCGACAGACAAGCTTCTTCATATGCCCACTCGCCATCAGTTTCTGAGATGACAGGGTTGATAAGCACGCCAATTCGAGGTTCCGAAGTTGCCTTAGATGCTTTGCGCGAGACGCTCCGGCGAACCGTACCTACGGAATTCTCCAAATCGTTCACTCCTTCGGTGTCGTAGACAAAAAATCGTTGCTGAATACCAACTTGAGGGGCAGCTAAGCCGATGCCTTGAGCTGAGATCATTGCCTCAAACATTTGATTGCACACTGCCTCAAGCTTGGAATCAATGTTGACGATGTCTTTTGCAGTGCTTCGCAACACAGGGTCGCCGTAGGTGCGTATGGCATATGCCTCCATGCTGATAAGGCTATCTTTTCGCAGTGCTATTTTTCGTAGTGCTATCTTTTGCTACAAACTTGGCGGATCTATAGATATACGCACCGACTCTGGAATTTCTGAGATTGTAAGAAGAAAATTGCAAAGAGTTTCATGGTTGCCAGACCGCAAGACCCAAGTGCCTTCTTGGTCGGGACCCATCACATCTATATCGGCTGCATCTGCATTACGTAGTTCACTTCGTAATACCTTGACAAACTCTTCAGCTTCTTCACCTGTTATTTTTGCCACTGCTGCAAAAGGCGGAAGAAGTAAGTCTTGGCGTAGCTGGCTGTCGTGCTTAGAGAAAATCTCTGGATTAGCCTCGGCAACTGAACGCAAAACAGGATGGTCAGGTTGACGAGTCTGCACCAACAAGCGGCCACTGCCCGACTTTGCCCCCACCAACCGAGACGCCTCAGCTAACAATGCCAAAGCAACCTCTTCGGCTCGGTAATGCGGCGATGCCAACAACATATCAAACTCTAAAAACGCCACAAGATCGCAACGATCTACACGGCGCAATGCCACAGTTGTGCCGATGAGCACGCGGGCTGTTTCAGCTTCGGTTTCTCTGGCTGTAATCATGCCGACAGGTTCGCGCAACAGTCGGGCAAGTTGCTGGCGGGCTTCTGAGACACCTGTTCGCTTTACTATGCAGACCGCACGGCTCGCCCCTTGTAACTGCTCGGTTAGCTGATGTGAAAATAGCCCTGGGTGGTCTCGCTCACGCAAGTCGGCTATAACCAGCTCTGCCCAGCCTTCTCTTTCAGACTTGCGAGGCTGGGTAACTACTTCGGTATCTTTCAGGGCTTCCAAAGTGGGCACGGGAGAAGTCATCCGCAAGGGCACATCAAGTCGCCTGGCACGCTCACGAGCAACTTCTCGTGCGTGCCAAGTAACCGACTGCCAGGTTTCGTGATATGCCTCAGAATGCTCGTCAACTATCAAGATGGAACTCACTTCAGGCATCGTGGCAAATACCGCCGAACGAGTGCCCACAACCGAGCATCCACCCTGTGCCGCTCGCTCCCATTGCTCTGGCCAAAGCACACATTGAAACCCTTGACGGCGAGCATATCTAGCGAGCTTGCTGGCACGAACCTCCTCTGGGAACAGTATTAAAGCCGAACCTTCTTTTAAGACACTTGCTACAACAGGCCAGATACGGCTACTTGGAGCGAGACGAAAGAGTTCAGAGGCGAAGCTTGATGTGTGTGATTGCGAACGGGCAAGATCCTGCACTTGTCGCGGCCCTTCTCGCGGCCCTTCTCGCGGCACTTGTCGCGGAGGTGATGCCAGATTGTAGAACCTGGCTCTTCGCCCTCGCCACCTCCAACATGCCCAGTCGGCAATATCCAATACCTCAGCTGAAGGGCCTATCCCCATGAGTTTTGTCACAGGCTGCAGCACAATATCTGGTTCAGGTTCGGGATCTATCTCAACCACCCAACCATGAACAGGCCTCCCCCGTACAGGCACCTGCACGACAGACCCTAGCTCTAGTGCCCTACCTGCAGGCGATCTGGCTAGAGCTTCAGGCAAGACATAATCCAAAGCTTTGTCAAACCCCAAAATATATGGAAGCACTCGTAGCACCCTGCCGCTGTGTACCTGGCCGCTGTGCTTTGTTGGTGCTTGCGAAAAAAGCGAATCAGTCAAAAATTCTCAAAGCTGCTGATAGAGCGCGGATACTGACTACAGCCCCAGCTCAGAGCGCAAAGCGTCTGCCCTGTCGGTCTGCTCCCACGGGAAGATGTCGCGCCCGAAATGACCGTAAGTAGCGGTGCGGAGATAGATCGGGCTAAGCAGGCCTAAATCTTTGATGATGGCCTTCGGTCGTAAATCAAATATCTGCTCCACAGCTTTTTTAAGGTGAATCGGGTCAACTTTTTCGGTGCCAAAGGTGTCAATCATCAAAGATACGGGCTGCGCTTTACCGATGGCGTATGCCACTTGCAGCTCGCACCGCTCAGCAGCCCCCGAAGCCACAATATTTTTGGCTACCCAGCGGGCAGCATAGCTGGCGGAGCGATCCACTTTGGAAGGGTCTTTACCGCTGAAAGCCCCGCCGCCATGTCGTGACATCCCGCCGTAAGTGTCAACAATTATCTTGCGCCCTGTGAGACCCGCATCGGCAACTGGTCCGCCCATCACGAACTGCCCCGATGGGTTTACCAGCACATTGTCTTCGCTCACAGAAAATTCCTCACCTAAGACGGGTTTGATGACATATTCAATGAGATCAGGCTTGATTGTGCCGTTGCGGTCTATGCCTGGGTTGTGCTGGGTAGAAATGAGCAAAGTGTCTATGTCTACTGGGCGAGTTCCTTCGTAGTTTACGCTCACCTGCACTTTCCCATCGGGGCGCAAATAGGGAATGACTCCAGACTTGCGCACCTCTGCCAGCCGCTCGGCTAGGCGATGTGAGAGACTGATTGGAAGCGGCATCAGACTTTCGGTGTCTCGGCAAGCAAAGCCGAACATCATGCCTTGGTCGCCCGCACCTTGTTTATCTATGTCGCTTTCAGCCGAACCCTTGCGTTTCTCTAGAGAATCATCTACGCCGCGTGCCACTTCAGGTGACTGCTCAGAGATGCAAACCATCACACCGCAAGCGTTGCCGTCATAGCCGAGGTCGCTGCGGTTGTAGCCGATGTTGCAGATGGTGTCGCGAGCCAACTTCTGAATGTCTACCCATTTGCTGGTGGATATTTCACCGGTGATGATGCATAGCCCTGTGGCGACCATCGTCTCACACGCTACTCGGCTCAGCGGGTCTTTTTCTAATAAAGCGTCCAAGACAGCATCAGATATCTGATCGGCTATCTTGTCGGGATGACCTTCAGTGACAGATTCGGAAGTAAATGTGTATTTCAGCAATGCGGGCCTCTGGTTTGACGGGCTTTTCTTTATCGTAGTCTAGCCATGTGAGATTCAACCACATCTAAGAGCACCGACGCAACTTCTCGTTTAGAAACTGACGGCACATGAAGCTGGTTTATGGTTTCAGCGGCTGTTTGATCGACTGTTCTTCCGGCTAAGTCAGAGGCAAGCTCAGACCAACTGAAGATCATCACCTCGTTCGTATCTGAGTCAAAACCCGCACCAGCAGCGATGATGTTATTTGCCACGATGATGTCTGCATTTTTTTCAGCTAGCTTGCGACATGCGTTTGCCTCTAGGTTGTCGCTTTCAGCAGCAAAACCTACGAGCACTTGTGAAGCTGATTTAGCTTGACCTAGCTCAGCCAGAATGTCGGCCGTGGGCTCAAGCGTGAGGGTAGGAACACCTTCGCTCTTTTTATACTTGACGGGTCTCACAGAAGACGGGCGGAAGTCAGCCACCGCTGCTGCCATAATCACGATGTCAGCCTCGCCAGCACAGCCCACAACGGCTTCTCGCATCTCAGCTGCAGATTCCACAAGAAGTCGGTCTATGCCAGCTGACATTTCACGCACAACAGTTGCCACAAGTGTTACATCTGCCCCTCGCTCAAAGGCTTCTTCTGCTATTGCGTAGCCCTGTTTGCCCGAAGATTTGTTGCCGATGAAACGAACAGCGTCAATAGCTTCGCGTGTGCCCCCTGCTGTGACTAGAGCTTTTTTACCGGCGAGTGTCACAAAGAATGCCTCACTATCAAGCTACTTCCAGCACCCTGTCAAGCTGCTTCAAGCACGGCGCAAACCTTACTAACGATATCTTCTGGCTCAGCTAGCCTTCCTATGCCAGTATCTTCGCCAGCAAGTCTGCCTTCAGCAGGAGGGACGATATTTACACCCCGACGAATGAGCGTGGCGATGTTGTCTTGTACGGCTGGGTGCTCCCACATCTCTGTGTGCATCGCAGGGCAGATAACAACAGGCGCAGCAGTAGCCAACAAGGTAGCAGTGAGCAAGTCATCGCTGATGCCAGCAGCATAAGAGCCAATCACCTTGGCTGTCGCCGGACATACCACAATCAAATCTGCCTTTTTCCCCAAGCGGGTGTGGGGTATGGAATAGTCGTCGTTCCAGAGGCTGTGGTGGCAGTGCTCTGAAGCTAGGGCATTCCAGGTGGCTTCGCCCACAAAACGCAACGAGGCTTCGGTAGTGGCGACTGCCACATGGGCTCCCCCATCTATGAGCCGTCGGCAGACTTCTACAGCCTTATAGGCAGCAATCCCACCGCTTACCCCTAGCACCACAAAGCGTCCACTGAGCGATGTCATATTAGGCGAGGGCATCTCAGGAGAAAATGTCTAGCCCTTCAATGTCGGCTTGCAAATCAAGTATGGTCATCTGTGGAATTTCTTCTTCAGGTGCCTTCACTTCCACTTCATCTTCTACCTCACCAGCGATTATCTTTTCTTTGGCGATTTCAGCAAAAGCGATAGACAGCGGCTTGTGGGCAATATCAGACACTTGCGGAGGTACGACGCGGCCTGTGCCGTGTCCAAGTCCATTGGCGTAGTCGTTGAGCTGGCGCGCCCTCTTAGCCGCCAAGCTAACGAGCGTAAATTTTGAGCCAGTCTTATCTAGCAGTTCTTCTAACTGATGTGTAGAGATATTGCTTTGTTCAGCCATGTTTAGATATTCTTTCTGGATTCGGAATCTCTGATTTCTGGATCTCTGATTTGGGCAGTCGCATTTCAAGAGCTATTTAAGGCTACTAGACAGATTAGGTTTTGCGACAGATTAGGTTTTGCGATGCTCTTCTATAATCTTGGTGATGTCTTTAACCGTTTTGACTAAATCGTCATTGACCACAACTTGTTTGCGCAGGGCTGTGCTTCGGAGGCGTTCTTGCTTGCTCTTTTTTAAGCGGCGGCGAATGTTGCTGGCAGAGTCTCCCCTGCGGCGCAGGCGTCTCTTTTGATCGTGCTGAGATGGTGTATCTACAAAGATGAGTAAAGCTTCAGGGTGAAGTTTTTTCACTTGCTCTGCTCCGTCCAAAGTGATTTCCAAGAGAATATCTTCGCCTTGAGGGGCTTCTGGTATTGGAGTGCCGTAGAAGTTGCCGAGAAATTCATCACACTCTAAAAATCTGCCCGCTTCGCGATGGGCTATGAATTCGTCACGATCAACGAACTTATAGCTATCTGGCGATTCTTGTGGGCGGCGTGGACGGGTTGTCCAAGAGCGACTCAGCCAAAGGTTCGGGCAATGCTTTATGAGTTCAGTGGCGATAGTGCTCTTGCCTACCCCACTAGGGCCGAACAGCACGATTATGTCACTCGATTGTTCAGACGACACAGCCATAAGACACCAATCTCATAAGTAGCTCACTTTGTTGTTCGACCGTCACTTCACCTAGTTTCACCGAATCCGCCAAGCCAAGATCTTCCAGTAGCCTCCGCCCCCTCACTTTCCCTAGATTTGGCACGCAATCCATTAGCGACAACAACTTAGTGTCGGCTACCGCCTCATCAGATTTAGACATCTCCCAAACCTCCCCCAGCATTACCGCCCCTTCACTGATTTTTAGTTTCAACTCTTCACGCCTGCCTCGCAGCTGAGCGACACCCTCAAAAAGAGCTTCATATCCTGGCGAGCTATATCCAGACAGGCCATTGCCCGGCAAGTAATCATCAGAAGCCAAGTAATCATCAGATGAGAGGTCAGCTACATCCTGCATGCAAAAAGTATAGAGTGCTTGGCCAAAATCTCCTAAGATTTGAAAAAAGGAGACTTTATGAAACCCGACATCGAAATCGCACGGGCAGCCGAGATGCTACCCCTCACCGATATAGCCACCAAAGCCAACATCCCTCAAGAGTGTCTTGAAACATACGGCACCGGGATCGCCAAGGTATCGCTAGACGCTATAGAAAAAATGGCAGACCGCCCCAAAGCCAAATACATACTCGTCTCAGCCGTTACACCGACTCCCTTCGGAGAAGGCAAAACCACAACCACCGTAGGCTTAGGGCAAGGTTTTGCTCATCGCAACCGCATGGCTATGATTTCGCTGCGCCAACCCTCAATGGGGCCGACTTTCGGCATCAAGGGAGGTGCCGCAGGTGGCGGTTTCAGCCAAGTAGTGCCGATGGAGCTACTAAATCTGCATCTAACAGGCGACATGCACGCCGTAACCGCCGCCCACAATATGTGTGCAGCTATTTTGGATGCTCATATTTTTCACGGCAACAAGCTAGATATAGACCTTCACAACATCACCTGGCGGCGAGTGCTAGACATCAACGACCGAGCTTTACGCAATATCGTGGTAGGTCTCGGAACCCGCTTAGACGGAGTGCCCCGACAGACTGGCTTTGATATCACCGCTGCCTCTGAACTAATGGCACTTTTAGCACTAAGCGTCTCGACTGATGATATGCGCGCCCGTCTGGGGCGTGTCGTGGTGGGCTATACCCGAGAGGGCGAACCTGTAACAGCTGAACAGCTACGAGCGGCAGGCTCTGCTGCAGTTATATTGCGAGATGCCATCAAGCCCAACTTGATGCAAACTTTAGAAGGCACACCAGCATTGGTGCACACAGGACCTTTCGGCAACATAGCCACAGGTAACTCATCTGTAGTCGGCGATCTCATCGGAATTCACAGCGGCGACTATCTCATTACTGAAGCAGGTTTCGGAGCCGATATGGGTGCCGAGCGGTTTTTCAACATCAAATGTCGCGTTTCGGGGTTGCAGCCAGACGCAGCTGTGTTGGTAACCACTGTGCGAGCCACCAAGAGCCAGTCGGGTAAGCATCGCATCGTTGCAGGGCGTCCACTGCCCGAAGAGATGCTGATTGAGAACCCCGATGAGGTACACGAGGGCTCAGCCAACTTACGCAAGCAGATTGCTAACATCGCCGTTCACGGCGTAAGCCCGGTTGTGGCAATCAACGCCTTCCCCACCGATCATCCCAGCGAACACCAGGCCATAGCTGAGATTTGCGAAGAAGAAGGTGTGCGCTGCGCTGTGAGCACCCACTTCATGGACGGAGGTGCCGGGGCAGCAGGTTTGGCTGAAGTGGTTGAAGAAGCAGCAAACGAACCGAGCAATTTTGCTTTGCTGTATCGCGACGATGCTTCTTTGGAAGACAAGATAGCTGCGGTCGCCACCAAGGTTTACGGAGCGCAAGATGTGTCGTACACAGCACAGGCAAAGCGGCAGCTCGGCACCTATGAGGCTGCAGGGTTCGGGAACTTGCCAGTATGTATCGCCAAGACGCATCTTTCGCTGTCTTCTGACCCTGCGCTACGGGGTGCGCCTACTGGCTGGACGCTACCCGTGCGAGAAGTGCGAGCTTCAGTTGGGGCGGGGTTTTTGTATCCGATATGTGGCGATATGCGCACTATGCCGGGTTTGGGTAGCGCGCCTGCCGCCTTTGATATTGACTTTGACGAAAACGGAGAGATCGTAGGGCTGTTCTAGCTGCTATGCCAGCACCTTCTATCCGCAGCCCTCTTTATGGGTCGGCTGGTTCGCATTCGTCTTTGGCTGATGAGCAGACGAGTAAATCGTCGTGGGCAACATTGACTATCTCACAGACCTCTCGGCCCGGATCGGCTCGTACTTCCCAGTATTCGTCTTCCCATGTGTATTTTGCTAATTCATCTTTATCTGTGATACTAGTGATACCTATAGCTAGCACGTTGCCAGGATCCGGACCAGCAGATTGCCAATTAGGTTTCACAGCGCGGGGGTATCCCAGATCTGAATCAGCAGTCCCCGGGTGAGCTCCAACTCCATTACCATGCCAACGAAAACTTATTGTCCCGGGCCCTTCATAATTTTCTCTTTCCCACCTCCCCCAATTACCTCTACCTGTACTATGATCTCTACTACTTCCTCTAACATAGGCAACCCCTAATCTGTATTGGTTCTTAGCTGGTGGTCTGTTGTCATCGTAGTAATCCAACTTAGATGGGGCCGGCCAATGCTCCTTCCCAGTGTTACGCACATTAAGTGGCGTCGGGTAAAAATGATTGCCGTTGGCATTCTTATAACCTGTTACATCCCAGTAGCAGGGTGCTAGGCAACCTATGTTGCTTGAGGCGACACCGCCGTAGGCTTCTGGCCCGCCGTGGCCTGCGGCTTCAAGGGTAGCCACATGAATTTCCCAAGTCTCGCACTTACTCTCTATGCCAATATTGCCAGCTTCTTCAAAGTCGTCGCTAGAGCTGCGGTTGATAGCAACCAGCACCAATGCTGCCCCAACAGCCACCAGCACCAACACAGCTGTTACGATAAGCGTCTGAAGCGTAAAGCCTCTCTCGGTGTGGCTCGATTCAGGGCGTAGTCGGGGGGGGGTGCCCTTAGAGCTATGCTCGCCCCGGGCTAGCCATTTCTTGCTGCTAGCGATACCAAGCTTTGCGGCAGACGATTTTTCAAATTTGGTCAGTGACATGTTAACCTCCTAGTGACTTGACGATATACAAATATGTTATGACAATTATTATAATATAGCAAGTTTTATTTGAGAAGTGCTTTTACGCCAATATCTGCCCTGTGATATGGTGAAATCTATGGAAACCAAAAAACCTGAACCTGCCAAACCTCAAGGTCTTTCAGAGCCTCCCGAAATCGGCGCATCAGCTCTGCCTGCTGGCACCTACAACGGCCAAGTTGTTCTAGTTACTGGTGGCGGCAGTGGCCTTGGTAAAGCCATCGCTACTGAATTTGCCCGCCTGGGGGCGAAAGTAGCCGTAGCTAGCCGCAAGCAAGAACATCTGGATGCAGGGCTTGCTGCTTTGGAAGAAGCAGGCTGTGAAGCTTCCCATGTGGTGGCTTGTGACATCCGCGATGCCGACCAAATCACAGCCGCCTTCAATGAGATAGCAGAACATCTGGGCGAAGTTGATGTGCTCATCAACAACGCTGCGGCTAACTTCCCCGTTCCAGCCGAAGAGATGTCGCCGAATGCTTGGCGCACTGTAGTAGACATCACCCTCAACGGCACTTTTCTCTGCGCCCGTGAGTTCGCTCGCCGCCACATTGCCGCAGGCACACCAGGTGCCATCGTCAACATCGGTGCCTCTTATGCTTGGACGGGCGGCCCCGGTTTCGCCCATTCTGCCGCAGCCAAAGCGGGAGTGAAGAATATGACAGAAACTCTGGCGGTGGAATGGAGCCCTTATGGAATCTCAGTTAACGGGCTAGTCCCGGGGCTGTTCCCGCACGAAGATATGACTGCTGACATCCGCTCTAGTTTGGATCGCACCAACGAGAAAGACCCTTGCCAGCCCGCTCTGAGAGTCGGGCGGCTACGCGAACTAGGCTGGGCAGCTACCTTTTTAGCCTCGCCTTATGCCCGCTTTATTTCTGGACATACCTTGGTGGTAGACGGAGCTAACTGGCAACGCCGCAACCTCACGATGCCCGCAGTTGTTACAGTGCGCGAACAGATGGGCCGCGGGCCGTTTCTAGCCGAATAAAAGATCTAGGTATCGCCAAAAGGCAGGCCACGATTTTCTGGATTTACGAAGTATCACTTTTCCTCTTCGGACTTCGCGCCGCTAGCGACACCGGCTAGAATAGGGTGGGGATGTGAATGCTAAGTAGTGTATTCGCATTCGTCTTTGGCTGAGGAGCAGACGAGCAAATCGTCATTGGCAACATTTACTATTTCGCAGACTTCTCGACCTGGATCAGCGCGCACTTCCCATGATTCGTCTTCCCATGAGTATCTTTTCTGCTCGTCGGCATCTGGTCGGGTTGTGTAACCTGTGGCGACTACATTGCCGGGATCTGGACCATAAGAGAACCAGTTAGGTTTCACAACGGTGGGTATCGAATTCGTTATGTCCGACTGAGTCAAAGGTGTCCCAGGTTTCAAAATTTCAAAGGTTTTCCGTCTAATAACCCACTCTCCTTCTTTCGGGGGATCTGAAAGTCCATTACGCCCTGGCGCATGATCCTTATCAGTTCCTCTCTTGTAAACAACTCCTAACCGCACTTGGTCAGCGATTGGGGCTCTGTTGTCATCGTAATAAAGCAACTTAGATGTAAATGGCCAACGATCATTTCCCATTGCGTCAGACGGCGTCTTCACATTTCGCACAAAATACGGCCCCGGAAAAAACTGCTCAGTATAAAAATGCCCTGATGGGGTTTGGACACGATCACGAGGTAACTCCCAGTAGCAGGGTGCTAGGCAGCCTATGTTGCTTGAGAAAACACCGCCGTAGCCTTCTGGCCCGCCGTGACCTGCGGCTTCAAGCGTCGCCAAGTGAATTTCCCAAGTCTGGCACTTACCTTCTATGCCAATATTGCCAGCCTCTTCAAAATCATCACTTGAGCTACGGTTGATAGCAACCAGCACCACTGCTGCTCCAACGGCCACCAGCACCAGCACAGCTGTTACGATAAGCGTCTGAAGGGTAATACCTCTCTCGGTTTGCTTTAATCTAGCACCCCCCCCCGCAGTAACGCGTGAACTTACCTCGCCTGCCTCACTACTACTTGCGCCTATCAACACAGATGACAATCTTGACCCAGATACCACCAATCTTCCAAACTTACGAAATACCATAACAGAACTCCTCTTTGTCTTGTGGCTGCAGCCTTCTAGCTGTAGCCCTCTAACAAAGCATATTACAACATTATCATACAATATAGCACTGGTGGCATTCCTGGGAGTATTGGGTTAGCTAACCCGCAAGCTACTAGACAGCTATGACCTCAAGCTAAACAGCTTCGGACCTCGCGTCGCTAGCGACACCGGCTAAAATAGGGCGGGGATGTGAATGCTAAGTAGTGTATTCGCATTTTTCTTTTGCTGATGAGCAGACGAGCAAATCGTCATTGGCAACATTTACTATCTCGCAGACTTCTCGACCCGGATCAGCCCGCACTTCCCAGGATTCGTCTTCCCATGAGTATCTTTTCTGCGCACCGGCGGGATCTGGTCGCGCTGTGTAACCTGTGGCGACTACGTTGCCGGGATCTGGACCATAAGAGAACCAGTTAGGTTTCACAACGGTGGGTATCGGTCTCGCTATCTGAGCCTGAGTCAAAGGTCTCCCAGGTGTATTCATGTCAGGGGTACGCCATCTAATAACCCACTCTCCTTCTTTCGGGGGAGTTGCAAGTCCATTTCTCGCTCGCTTATGATCCTGTTCACTTCCTCCTCTATTGTAAACAACTCCCAACCGTACTTGGTAAGCGATTGGGGCTCTGTTGTCATCGTAATAAAGCAACTTAGATATAAATGGCCAACGTTCATTATTAGGTGCGCTAGACGGCGTGTTCACATTTCGCACAAAATACGGCCCCGGCCACCACTGCTCAGTATAAAAAGAGTGTGATACTCTTGTGTCAACACGAGATAACTCCCAGTAACAGGTGGCTAGGCAACCTATGTTGCTTGAGAAAACACCGCCGTGGCCTTCTGGTCCTCCGTGGCCTGCGGCTTCAAGCGTCGCTAAATGGATTTCCCAAGTCTCGCACTTACCTTCAATGCCGATGTTACCAGCTTCTTCAAAATCGTCACTTGAGCTACGGTTGATAGCAACCAGCACCACTGCTGCCCCAACAGCCACCAGCACTAACACAGCTGTTACGATAAGCGTCTGAAGGGTAATACCTCTCTCGGTGTGGCTCGATTCAGAGCGTAGTCGGGGGGGGGTGCCCTTAGAGCTATGCTCGCCCCGGGCTATCCACTTCTTAGCACTAGAGTTGACAAGCTTCGCGATAGGCGATTTTTCAAATTTTTGCAATAGCATGATGATCTCCTTATAGACTATTGATACAACATTTATAGTAACAAACTATAGCAACTAGTTTATTATATTGCAAGTTTATCTTTAGCAATGCTTTTACGCCAATATCTGCCCTGTGATATGGTGAAATCTATGGAAACCCAAAAATCTGAACCTGCCAAACCTCAAGGTCTTTCAGAACCACCCGCAATCGGCGCATCATCTCTTCCATAAACTATGATGTTTAATCCATGACTACTAATCACAATTTTCAGCCAACAAAAGCTATAGTCGAAATTCGTAGCCATCTTAACCATCCCATAATTGACGGAGACGGACATCACATTGAATATATGCCATATGTGCGCGACCTTCTAGCCGAAGACGCTGGCAAAAATCTCACCGAGAAGTTCGACCAACTTATGCGTGGCTCAGCTCTGTTCCGTCAAGTTCCGCTGGAGGCTCGCCGAGCAGCAGGTGTGACTCGTACAGCCTGGTGGGGTTTGCCTACCCGCAATACTTTGGATCGCGCCACAGCCCTGCTACCTGCTCTTCTGTACGACAGGTTGGAAGAACTTGGCATTGACTACGCCCTGCTATATCCCACTTACGGTTTAACCGTCACAGCTCACCCGGATGACGAACTTCGCACGGCAATGGCCAGAGCTTTCAACCGTTACTCAGCCGAAGTTTTTGCAGGGCTTCGTGATCGTCTGGAACCGGTAGCAGCAATACCTATGAATACACCAGAAGAAGCCTTAGCCGAACTAGATCACGCAGTTACAGAGCTAGGACTTAAGTCGGTGATGATGGCTGGAATCGTGCCCCGCCCAGTGCCGGGAACTGATAATTCCAGAGCCGCCCGCTATATTGACACCGTCGGACACGACAGCCTCTACGATTATTCACCCGTCTGGGAGAAATGCGAAGAGCTGAAAGTATCACCTACCTTTCATGCTGGTTCGCAAGGTCTGGGAATGAGGGTCTCACGCAGCAACTATGTCTATAACCATGTGGGCAATTTCGCTGCGGCTGGGGAGGCTGCAGCGAGGTCGCTATTTTTTGGTGGGGTTCCCTTTCGCCATAAATCGCTGCGTTTTGCTTTTCTGGAAGGCGGCGTGGCTTGGGGCGCAAATCTGCTAGCCGACATCATCGGACACTACGAAAAGCGCAACAAAGCCGACCTTGAGCATTACAATCCCGCCAATCTTAACCGCCCACAGATGACCGAACTCATCGGAGAATTCGGCACAGCCGAAGTTGTAAAACACCTAAACCAACTTGACGACGCCCTCATTATGCTCAGCGACCCTGAAGAGCCAACCGAAGGACGAGATGAGTTTGGCGAAAGCGGAGTCGCTTCGGTTCAAGACATCTTAGATATCTTCACCAAGCAGTATTTCTTCGGGTGCGAAGCTGACGACCCTATGAACGCCGTGGGTTTTGCTTCTAGCCTCGTGCCTGGTGGCAAACCTTTGGGGGCGATCTTTGCTAGTGACATCGGCCACTGGGATGTCCCTGATATGACTGGAGTGCTCCCCGAAGCCTATGAACTGCTAGAAGACGGTCACCTAACCGAAGCTCAATTCAAAGACTTCACCTTCACTAACGCTGTTCGCCTCTGGGCAGGCGCTAACTCTGATTTCTTCTCTAATACCTCTGTAGAAAGCCAAGCCAAAGCAGTTATTTGAAGAAGATGCTTGACAACAACGGTGAGTGCTATAATATTTGGCAGTGTGACTTCATATGAAGGTTGCCAGCAACGCTTGATACCGCAAAATACCAGGGAGGAAAAGTGATACTTCGTAAATCTAGAGAATCGTCAGGTGCGATGCTAAGGAGTGTCACCTCTAGTACAGTGCCAGCTCTAGTACTATGAAGCGGCTAGCTCAGGGCGGACATCAGGTGTCAGTTGGTGCTACTGATAAGTCAAGAAGTCTGAGTTCTGCGCCTCTATCTATAGGTGGCGGACAGGGCACCCCCCCCCGACTACGCCCTGAATCAAGCCACACCGAGAGAGGTATTACCCTTCAAACGCTTATCGTAACAGCCGTGCTGGTGCTGGTGGCTGTTGGGGCAGCATTGGTGCTGGTTGCTATCAACCGCAGCTCTAGTGATGATTTTGAAGAAGCCGGCAATATTGACATTGAAGGTAAGTGCCAGACTTGGGAAATTCACTTGGCGACGCTTGAAGCCGCAGGCCACGGCGGGCCAGAAGGCCACGGCGGGGTTTTCTCAAGCAACATAGGCTGCCTAGCCACCTGCTACTGGGAACTAACCAACTGGGCACTGAGTATCCCAAATGCTAAATGGGAACTTCATCCGGGTGCGTATTCTGTGAGGAACAGAAAAGTACCCCAAGGAACCACCAATCCGCATCCGCATGTCTCTAAGTTGTATTACCACGATGACAACAGAGCACCAGCTATCGATCAAATACGATTAGGAGTAGTCAGCCTGAGAGTAGGCGCAGGAACACAAGAACCGTCTCGTGGTTTTGGTGCTGGTACTACTGATCATCTGCCTGGACATACAAGTCCTGGAAACGCAGGTCCTGATAAAGATGGAAAATCGCATTATTTCCGCTTCAGACCTGGTGCAAAGGGAGCTATGGGAAATCCTGGGAGACCTCTAACACCGGCAATGATAAAGAAAGGTATAGCCACTATTGCTGAACCAAACTGGATGTCCCGTGGGAATAACCCTGGCAGTGGTGTGCTCGCTACAAACTACCCCAAAACCAGCGGGGCAACCGATTCCGATTGGGAAAGATATCTTTGGGAAGACGAATCATGGGAAGTACGAGCCGACCCGGGTCGAGAAGTCTGCGAAATAGTAAATGTCGCCCACGACGATCTACTAGTCTGCTCCTCAGCCAAAGAGGAATGCGAATCAACTACTTAGCATTCACATCCCCTCCCTATTCTAGTCGGTGTCGCTAGCGGCGCGAAGTCCGAAGCCGATTTGCAATGTGTTATGGATGCCTCTAACTTCTCCTTTAATGCCTCTAACTTCTCCTTCTAGGTGCTTGATATCGCCTGATAATCTTCCCTCTAGCTTTTCCAGTTTGACAGAGAACTCTCCCTCTAACTTTTTCAGATCGACTGACAACTGCTTGTGATCTTCGGCTAATTTATCGAGTTTTGTGGTGGTGGCTTCTAAAGCCTTGTCGAATCTGGTGTTAGTGGCTTCTAAAGCTTGGCTGAAACTGGTGTTAGTGGCTTCTAAAGCTTGGCTGAAACTGGTGTTGGTGGCTTCTAAAGCTTGGCTGAAGCCGTTTAGCTTGACTTCATAGTTGTCTAGTAGTTTGCGGGTTAGGCAACCCAATACTCCCAGGAATGCCGCCAGTGCGATACTGCCGAGTGTGATGATTACTACTTCCATCGCTACTCCTTTCGGTGGGGGAATTTCGTGGTTTCTTTTACCTATTTGCTCATATCAGCTAGTGTAGCAAATGAAGGCTGCAATTCTGTTTAGCGAAATCTGCCGATGTAAATGTACTGCTGGAATAGCTGAAGTGATTCCAACTGAAAAGCACTAAATATAATGTGGTAGTGCTATAATTTATGGTGGTGTGACTTCATATGAAGGTTGCTATCAACGCTTGATACCGCAAAATAACAGGGAGGAAAAGTGATACTTCGTAAATCCAGAGAATCGTCAGGTGCGATGCTAGGGAGTGCCAGCTCTAGTAGTATGAAGCGGCTACCTCAGGGAAGGCATCAGGCGTCAGCCGGCACTGCTGATAGCCCAGTTGATACTGCTCGCAAGCCAAGAAGTATGAGTTCTGCGCCTCTATCTATAGGTGGCGGACAGGGCACCCCCCCCCGACTACGCCCTGAATCAAGCCACACCGAGAGAGGTATTACCCTTCAAACGCTTATCGTAACAGCCGTGCTGGTGCTGGTGGCTGTTGGGGCAGCATTGGTGCTGGTTGCTATCAACCGCAGCTCTAGTGATGATTTTGAAGAAGCCGGCAATATTGACATTGAAGGTAAGTGCCAGACTTGGGAAATTCACTTGGCGACGCTTGAAGCCGCAGGCCACGGCGGGCCAGAAGGCCACGGCGGGGTTTTCTCAAGCAACATAGGCTGCCTAGCCACCTGCTACTGGGAACTAACCAACTGGGCACTGAGTATCCCAAATGCTAAATGGGAACTTCATCCGGGTGCGTATTCTGTGAGGAACAGAAAAGTACCCCAAGGAACCACCAATCCGCATCCGCATGTCTCTAAGTTGTATTACCACGATGACAACAGAGCACCAGCTATCGATCAAATACGATTAGGAGTAGTCAGCCTGAGAGTAGGCGCAGGAACACAAGAACCGTCTCGTGGTTTTGGTGCTGGTACTACTGATCATCTGCCTGGACATACAAGTCCTGGAAACGCAGGTCCTGATAAAGATGGAAAATCGCATTATTTCCGCTTCAGACCTGGTGCAAAGGGAGCTATGGGAAATCCTGGGAGACCTCTAACACCGGCAATGATAAAGAAAGGTATAGCCACTATTGCTGAACCAAACTGGATGTCCCGTGGGAATAACCCTGGCAGTGGTGTGCTCGCTACAAACTACCCCAAAACCAGCGGGGCAACCGATTCCGATTGGGAAAGATATCTTTGGGAAGACGAATCATGGGAAGTACGAGCCGACCCGGGTCGAGAAGTCTGCGAAATAGTAAATGTCGCCCACGACGATCTACTAGTCTGCTCCTCAGCCAAAGAGGAATGCGAATCAACTACTTAGCATTCACATCCCCTCCCTATTCTAGTCGGTGTCGCTAGCGGCGCGAAGTCCGAAGCCGATTTGCAATGTGTTATGGATGCCTCTAACTTCTCCTTTAATGCCTCTAACTTCTCCTTCTAGGTGCTTGATATCGCCTGATAATCTTCCCTCTAGCTTTTCCAGTTTGACAGAGAACTCTCCCTCTAACTTTTTCAGATCGACTGACAACTGCTTGTGATCTTCGGCTAATTTATCGAGTTTTGTGGTGGTGGCTTCTAAAGCCTTGTCGAATCTGGTGTTAGTGGCTTCTAAAGCTTGGCTGAAACTGGTGTTAGTGGCTTCTAAAGCTTGGCTGAAACTGGTGTTGGTGGCTTCTAAAGCTTGGCTGAAGCCGTTTAGCTTGACTTCATAGTTGTCTAGTAGTTTGCGGGTTAGGCAACCCAATACTCCCAGGAATGCCGCCAGTGCGATACTGCCGAGTGTGATGATTACTACTTCCATCGCTACTCCTTTCGGTGGGGGAATTTCGTGGTTTCTTTTACCTATTTGCTCATATCAGCTAGTGTAGCAAATGAAGGCTGCAATTCTGTTTAGCGAAATCTGCCGATGTAAATGTACTGCTGGAATAGCTGAAGTGATTCCAACTGAAAAGCACTAAATATAATGTGGTAGTGCTATAATTTATGGTGGTGTGACTTCATATGAAGGTTGCTATCAACGCTTGATACCGCAAAATAACAGGGAGGAAAAGTGATACTTCGTAAATCCAGAGAATCGTCAGGTGCGATGCTAGGGAGTGCCAGCTCTAGTAGTATGAAGCGGCTACCTCAGGGAAGGCATCAGGCGTCAGCCGGCACTGCTGATAGCCCAGTTGATACTGCTCGCAAGCCAAGAAGTATGAGTTCTGCGCCTCTATCTCTAGGTGGCGGACAGGGCACCCCCCCCCGACTGGATCAAGCCATAGATCAAGCCGCGAGTCAAGCAACACCGAGAGAGGTATTACACTTCAGACGCTTATCGTAACAGCCGTGCTGGTGCTGGTGGCTGTTGGGGCAGCATTGGTGCTGGTTGCTATCAACCGCAGCTCTAGTGATGATTTTGAAGAAGCCGGCAATATTGGCATTGAAGGTAAGTGCCAGACTTGGGAAATCCACTTGGCGACGCTTGAAGCAGCAGGGCACGGCGGGCCAGAAGGCCACGGCGGGGTTTTCTCAAGCAACATAGGCTGCCTAGCACCCTGCTACTGGGATATAACAGGTTATACGGATGCTGGCGCAATTAAAACTTTATGGCCGACGGCAATTCATGTGCGAACTTATAATAATCCCCCTTCTTGGTATTCGCACACCTCAAGGTTGTATTACCACGATGACAACAGACCACCAACTATGGACCAATATAGATTAGGGGTTGTCTACTCTAGAGGCGGTGATAGGGATCACATGGCGAATAGGAACAAAAGTTGGATGAATCCAAATTATGAAGGGAGTGAGCCGTTTTTTCGTCGGACACTTCCTGGTGTTGGAACGCACCCGGGGACTCCTTTGAGTTCGGCATGGTTATTCCATCGACACCTTAACAAGAGGCTCCCTACTGTTACAAAACCCAATTGGATATCTTATGGTCCAGATCCTGGCAACGTGCTAGCTACAAATACAGGTTTAACTGCTACCTCCGATCATGATGAATTAGCAAAATACACCTGGGAAGACGAATACTGGGAAGTACGAGCAGATCCGGGCCGAGAAGTTTGTGAGATAGTAAATGTTGCCAATGACGATCTTCTCGTCTGCTCATCAGCCAAAGAAGAATGCGAACCAGCTGATACTTAGAAGCGAAGACGCTAACCCCTGAGCAACTACCGAAGTGGTGAAATCCTTCGGTTCTAGTCGGTGTCGCTAGTGGCGCGAAGTCCGAAGCCGATTTGCAATGTGCTATGAATGCCTCTAACTTCTCTTTTAATGCCTCTAACTTCTCCTTCTAGCTGCTTCAGATCGCCTGACAACTGCTTGTGATCTTCGGCTAATTTGTCGAGTTTTATGTTGGTGGCTTCCAAAGCCTTGTCAAATCTGCTGCTGGTGGCCTCTAAAGCCTTGTCAAATCTGATGTTGGTGGCCTCTAAAGCACTATCAAGCTTTGTGTTGGTGGCTTCCAAAGCCTTGTCAAATCTGATATTGGTGGCCTCTAAAGCCTTGTCGAATCTGATGTTGGTGGCTTCCAAAGCCTTGTCGAATCTGATGTTGGTGGCTTCCAAAGCACTATCAAGCTTTGTGTTGGTGGCTTCTAAAGCTTGGCTGAAGCCGTTTAGCTTGACTTCATAGTTGTCTAGTAGCTGGCGGGTTAGCCAACCCAATACTCCCAGGAATGCCGCCAGTACGATACTGCCGAATGTGATGATTACTACTTCCATCGCTACTCCTTTCAGTGGGGGCGGTTTCTTTTACCTATTTGCTCATATCAGCTAGTGTAGCAAATGAAGGCTGCAATTCTGTCTAACGAAATCTGCCGACAGCGACTATCTGGGAAATACATTTATCGACGCTTGAAGCAGCAGGTCACGGCGGGCCAGAAGTCCATGGCGGTGTCTTCTGAAACCTAGAGAGTCCCAGAATCTCGCTGCTTTGTCTCAGGGTTCAAAGGCAAAAATCTTCTGGCTTTAGTATTCCCCTCTGCAAGAATTTGGCCAGAATCCAGGAGCTTATTGAGAATTCGTCTGGTGGCAGGTATTGACTTGCCTCCTTGTGGGTAGCTCGCGCTTGAACTCCAGCTCTTCATGCTCAATGCGGCCGAAGTGCTCCCAAAATTCCTCTTCTGTGAATCGCATCATAATTCTAAAGATTATACAATCTTTGGCGATTTTTAGCAATTTATGGCGATTTTTCTAAAGTTGTTAGAATTAACTGTTGGAATAGATGAAGTGATTCCACTGAATGGCACTAAATATAATGTGGTAGTGATATAATTTATGGTGGTGTGACTTCATATGAAGGTTACCATCAACGCTTGATACCGCAAAATAACAGGGAGGAAAAGTGATACTTCGTAAATCTAGAGAATTGTCAGTTGCCAGTCTCAAGGGAGCCGGCTCTAAGCTGGCTCAGGGCGGACATCAGGTGTTAGCCGGCACTGCTGATAGCCCAGTTGATACTGCTCGCAAGTCAAGAAGTATGAGTTCTGCGCCTCTATCTCTAAGTGGCGGACAGGACACCCCCCCCCCGACTGGATCAAGCCATAGATCAAGCCGCGAGTCAAGCAACAGCGAGAGAGGTATTACACTTCAGACGCTTATCGTAACAGCCGTGTTGGTGCTGGTGGCTGTTGGGGCAGCATTGGTGCTGGTTGCTATCAACCGCAGCTCTAGCGACGATTTTGAAGAAGCCGGCAATATTGGCATTGAAGGTAAGTGCCAGACTTGGGAAATCCACTTGGCGACGCTTGAAGCAGCAGGGCACGGCGGGCCAGAAGGCTACGGCGGGGTTTTCTCAAGCAACATAGGCTGCCTAGCACCCTGCTACTGGGAACTAGGCAGCTGGAGTTCCACAAGTGCTAAATGGAGTTTTTATCCGGGTGCGTATTCTGTGAGGAATAGAGCGGGCAAGCATGTCTCTAAGTTGCATTACCACGATGACAACAGAGCACCAGCTATCAATCAAATACGATTAGGAGTAGTCAGCCTACGAGTATCAATAACAGACACAGAACCGTTTAATTATGGTGATACTGATCATCTCCCTGGAACTTCAGGTCCTGGAAGGGCAGGTCCTGATAAAGATGGAAAGTCGCATTATTTCCGCTTCAGATCTGGTTCTCCTACGCAGGGTGGAGCTAGGAGCTATTCTGGGAGACCTTTAACACAGAACATGATAGAAGCTGGGATAGACACTATTGCGGAACCTAACTGGATGTCCCGTGGGAATAACCCCGGCAGTGGTGTGCTCGCTACAAACTACCCCCAAACCAGCGGGGGAACCGATTGGGAAAGATATCTTTGGGAAGATGAATCATGGGAAGTACGAGCCGACCCGGGCCGAGAAGTCTGTGAAATAGTAAATGTCGCCCACGACGACCTTCTAGTCTGCTCTTCTGCTAAAGAAGAATGCGAACCAGCTGATACTTAGAAGTAAGCCATCAGATATCACAGCTTCGACTGCTACTCAACGGTGGGTTCGTATAGATGATCTTCCGCGTCAGAAGAACAGACCTGCAAATCACGATTTGACTATCTAGTAGGACTTGATATTTACTGATGGCATATCTATGAAAGCTTCTGCTAGCGTATAATGAAGGTAACCACAAAGGAGGAGTACAATGGGGAAGCCGTCACTGATTGAAAGAATGCCGACAAAAGATCCTGGCGAAATTTGGACAGCTTGGGACGGTAAAGACTACACGATACACGCCGATGGAACAACACTCATTGACGAAGGCGGGAACTATCTATCCCCCTTCGATCTTCAACCACTGCCTAACGATACTGTTGATTTCGTCGCGCCGCTAGCCTGCGCCACGCCCGAAGATGTGGAACGGGCAATAGCGATGTCCTAGAAGTGGAAGTGGTACTTGTAGACACCTCTGCTGTTTCGGCTTTGCTTTCTGTACGTAGCAGAAAGCGCCCGTTACAGAATGCAGTATTGAGAGCAATAGCCGGCAGAAAAACTGCGGTTTCGCCTGTGATAGAGGCGGAATATAGTTCTCTTACCTATTGTAGTCTTGTAGGGGGCGGACAGTTAGGGGGTGTTCTTGCCATTCACGAATAGCTTCTATGGCAGCTCTAGTTGCTGCGAGGGTGGTGAGAGTGGGGATGCCCCTGCGGGAAGTCAGTCGGCGAAGATCGGCAGTACTTTCATCTCGGCTGTCTGAAGAGGCTGCTATGACAGCTAGTGAAACTGCGCTGTTCTGCAGGAGATCTGCTGGAGCAACTGCCTTGTCAGCTTGCGTGCCAGATGCCATATCAACTGCCTTGATTTCAAAGCCCAAATTCTCAAAGCCCGTAGCTATCTCTTCGGCTACTTCAGGCGTTTGACCGGGCAAGCACAAAATCACACTGCCTTCTAGGGGCAAGTGCGAGCCTGCAGCCATCTGGCTTTTCATAAAAGCTCTGCCAAAGCTCACGTCTATCCCCATCACTTCACCTGTAGAGCGCATCTCGGGGCCGAGCAAAGTATCAGTTTCGGGGAAGCGATTGAAAGGCAACACAGCTTCCTTTACGGCAACATGGCCTGGAATATGATTTGGAATATGATCCGCAACACCCTCAGGCCAAAAAGTTTTTGACACCAACATTGCCTCGTCTCGAAGCTCCGTAAGGCTAGCACCGAGCATCACTCTGGCTGCTATTTTTGCCAGCGGCACACCAGTAGCTTTAGCCACAAATGGCACTGTTCTGGAAGCTCTAGGGTTTGCCTCTATCACATATACTTGATTCTCACTAACCACATATTGCACATTCAGAGGGCCGCGCACATCCAAAGCGGCTGCGATTCTAGCTGTGTAGTCCGACATAGTTTTCAAGCTCTCCTCGCTAAGAGACATCGGCGGAAGCACACAGGCACTGTCGCCAGAATGCACGCCAGCTGCTTCAACATGTTCCATGATCCCCCCGATAAGCACCTCGCCGTCTTTATCACGAACAGCATCCACATCAACCTCAACGGCATTTTCCATAAAGCGATCCAACAGCACAGGCCGCTCAGCCGACAACCCCCCTTCCTTGCCCAGAGATCGCTCTATCTCATCCATAGCCTCATCTAAGGTTTCTTGATCGTATGCCAGCACCATAGCCCTACCGCCCAACACATACGACGGGCGCACCAATAATGGAAAGCCGATTTCTTCTGCCACTTCAAAAGCTTCGGTTTTAGTGCTGGCTGTTCCGCCGGGCGGCAACAAGATGTCTTCGCGTTGGCACAATTCAGCCCACCGCTGTCTGTCTTCTGCGATGTCTATAGCGTCGGGGCTGGTGCCCGCGATGAGTTCTTGAGGCAAATCGTGGGCCAGCTTCAGCGGAGTCTGCCCGCCGAGACCGATAATCACAGCTTCTACTCCGGGTGTGCCAGTGGCTTGTGCTACCCGCTCTTCGGCTGCTATAACAGCGAGCACATCTTCAGCTGTGAGGGGCTCGAAAAAGAGCCTGTCGCTGGTGTCGTAATCGGTAGAGACAGTTTCCGGATTGCAATTGAACATAACGGTGGCATAGCCAGCTTCTCGCAGAGCCATGCTGGCATGGACGCAGCAATAGTCAAACTCAATGCCTTGCCCGATGCGGTTCGGCCCAGCCCCCAAAATAATCACCTTGGGAAGCTCAGAAGGTAGAACTTCATCGGTATCTTCACAGGCGGAATAGTGATAAGGAGTGATAGCTTCAAACTCAGCCCCGCAAGTATCTACCGTTTTATAGACAACCTCTACGCCGCTGCCTTTGCGAGTGGTAGACACATCTTCGGCTGAGACACCCAAGAGCCAGCCGAGCTGGGTATCGGAAAAGCCGAGTTGTTTGGCACGTCGCCAGTCAGCTGGGGTGAGTTGAGAGATGTCTGTGACCGAAGCAAGCCTCTGTCTCTCTTCCACGATGGCTAGCATTTGGTCGATAAACCACGGGTCAATTTGGGTTGCCTCATGGACTTCTCCCACGCTTGCTCCTTGGCGTAAAGCAGTTTCCATCTGAAAGATACGATCTGGAGTGGGCTCAGACATTGCCTCAAGTAGCTCAGCTATTGACATTGCCTCCCAAGCAGTTTCCCCCACATCGCAGTTGAGACCGAACCTGCCTTGTTCAAGCGAGCGAACTGCCTTTTGCAGAGATTCTGGGAATGTCCTGCCGAGTGCCATCACCTCCCCCACCGATTGCATGGCAGCCCCTAGCACTGGCGGTGTAGATGGAAACTTCTCAAATGACCAGCGAGGGATTTTGGTCACCACATAATCAATAGTGGGTTCAAAACAAGCTGGAGTTGCTTGGGTGATGTCGTTTGGTATTTCGTCTAATGTGTATCCCACAGCTAAGCGAGCGGCGATCTTAGCTATCGGAAAGCCAGTAGCTTTAGATGCCAAAGCAGACGATCGGCTCACTCTGGGATTCATCTCAATCACCACCTGCCGCCCGTCTTGCGGGTTCACAGCGAACTGCACATTTGACCCGCCCGTTTCTACGCCAACTCTTCGCATGCATGCGAATGCAGCGTCTCGCATAGCTTGATATTCAATATCTGAAAGCGTCTGAACTGGAGCAACGGTGATGCTGTCGCCGGTGTGGACGCCCATCGGGTCAAAGTTTTCAATGGAACACACCACAACACAGTTGTCGGCTTTGTCGCGCATCACTTCAAGCTCAAACTCTTTCCAGCCGGCTATGGACTCTTCTATGAGCACTTCGTTTATTGGGCTGGCGGCGAGACCTTCGGCTAGGGCGGCATCAAACTCATGCTGGCTTTCAGCGATGGTCGCACCTTTGCCACCCAGAATGAAGGCAGGGCGGATAATCACAGGCAACCCGAGCTCAGCCACCACAGCAAGCCCCTCTTCCATACTGCGAGCTATCCCAGAAGTCGGCACAGAAAGCCCGATGCCGATCATGGCTTCTTTGAACTGCTCTCTGTCTTCGGCTGTGGCGATGGCTTCCATGCTGGCACCGATCAGCTCTACGCTGTAAGTCTCAAGAGTGCCAGAATCCGACAAGGCTTTAGCCAAGTTGAGTGCTGTTTGCCCGCCGATGGTAGGAAGTAGCACATCGGGGCGTTCTTTGGCGATGATGGCTTCAATGACTTCTGGCACAAGCGGTTCAACATAGGTAGCGTCGGCAAAATCAGGGTCTGTCATTATGGTGGCCGGGTTGGAGTTAGCGAGGATTACTCGGTAGCCTTCTTCTCGCAACACGCGGCAGGCTTGAACCCCCGAATAGTCGAACTCACAGGCTTGGCCTATCACAATAGGGCCAGAACCGATTATGAGAATTGAAGAAATGTCGGTGCGCGCTGGCATTGCTATCTAGTGAAAGCTCTCTAGTAATTCGGCGAACTCACCGAAAAGATAGCGGCTATCGTGGGGGCCGGGGCCGGCTTCGGGGTGGTATTGCACACCAAAAGCTGGGGCGTCGGTTGCTCGCAGACCTTCTACGGTGCCGTCGTTGAGGTTGAGGTGAGTGATTTTGAAAGATGGCGAGGTGAGGCTCGGAGAGGCGACCGAGAAGTTGTGATTTTGGGCAGTGATTTCAATCTCACCTGTGGCGCAGTTTTGAACGGGGTGGTTGCCGCCGTGATGTCCGAAAGGCAGTTTTATGATTTCTGCCCCTAGAGCTTGCGCCAAGATTTGATGCCCCAAGCAGATGCCAAATATTGGGACTGCACCTAGCAGTTCTTCTACTGTGGCTGAAGCGTAAAGTGCTGTTGCTGGGTCACCGGGGCCGTTGGAGAGAAAAACCCCTTGAGGTTCTCTAGCTAAAATGTCGGCAGCTGTTGTGGAAGCTGGCACTACTTCAACTTCGGCTATAGCGGTGAGCTGGCGTAAAATCGTGTGCTTGATGCCGAGATCTAAGGCGACTACTTTCCATCTTGGGTCAGCAGATGCTGATGTAAGGTTGGTGCTTTTATTGGTGAAGCTGGGTTTTTTATCGGCTAAGCCTAGCTTTTCATCTGCGAACCAAGGCTCTTGGCTCGTTACTTCTGCCACTAGATCTACCCCTGATGTGCCAGGTTCTTGCTGGGCTACTTTTAGCAACATATCCATTGCGTCTGTGCTGTCAGACGGGCCGAAAGCACCTACCATCGCACCTTCTTCGCGGATGTGGCGCGTCAGGCGGCGGGTGTCTACTCTACTCAGAACAGCAATACCAGCTGCTTGCAAGCTGGCTTCCAAGCTATGTTCTGAACGCCAGCTGCTAGGGATTCGTGCTAGGTCGCGCACTATCACACCACGGCAGGCTGGCGACCAACTTTCGCTGTCTTGAGCAGATGTGCCGTAGTTGCCGATGTGCGGATATGTAAAGGCGATGATTTGGCCAGCATAGGAAGGGTCAGTAATGATCTCTTGATAGCCGGTAAGTGCAGTATTGAACACGACTTCGCCGGCAACGAAGCTTCTGCCCCTAGCCGCAGCAGCGACACTTCTAGCACTTGTCTCATCATCTCTTGAGAGTTCGGCTGATCTTGAGAGTTCCGCTGGAAGTTCCGCTCCGCGCAGCTCGCCGTGAAAGACTTCACCGTCGCGCAAAACCAGCATTCCGGGGCGTATCGCTCCTCTTTGCCCACTCACTTTTACTGCCTGTGACGCAGTGTTTTCTGCGACCTGGTCTTCTGCCACTTGGTTTTCTGCTACCTGGTTTTCTGCTACTTGCGGCGCATCACTGGCAACACTTGAAGCAGTCAATATGCCAGAGAGCACACCATTTACAAAGCGAGAAGAATCTTCTGTTGAATACTCTTTGGCGAGTTCCACAGCTTCGTCAATAGCCACCGCCACAGGTATATCCTCGCAAAAACACATCTCATATACCGCCAGCCGCAAAACAGCCAAATCAACTTGCGCCAGCCTTTCAGTTCGCCATTGGTCACTATGAGCACCGATGAGGGCGTCTATCTCACTGTGATGCTTAACTACACCTTCAAGCTGTGCCACCACGAAATCCGTGGGTGGAACATCTTGCCCCTCCAACACTTCAAGGGGAGACACTTGCTTTATGTCGGCTTCATATAAAAGAGCGATGGTGCGTTCTCTGCCACGATGGCGAGTTTTGCTGGGGAGTAAGCCGTCGCTCACTTCTGTGCCCCAAATCTTTCCACGCTTGCGCCCCAAATCTTCTCACGCTTACGCTCGCTTTTGCTGCAAATAGACATTTTGCGATCTGCAGCTAGATGCGCGCTCAAGCTCGGCTCAAATACGAGCCGTTACGAGTATCAACTTTGATGCGTTCTCCAGTTTCAATGAAGAGCGGCACCTGCACCACAAGACCTGTTTCCAAAGTGGCAGGCTTGGTTGCGCCCGAGACTCTATCGCCTTGAATTCCCGGCTCTGTGTGGGTTACTTCCATCTCAACTGAGGTTGGAAGCTGCATCTCCACCGTCTCTTGTTTGTGCATCATCAGTAAAACACCATCGCCTTCTCGCAGATAGTTAGCGGCATCTCCGACAGCTACTTCGCTCACATGTTGCTGCTCGTAGCTTTCAGTATCCATGAACACAAAATCGCTACCATCACGATAAAGAAACTGCATCCCTCGTTTATCTATCATGGCTCGCTCTACCTTCTCACCTGCTCGGAAGGTGCGATCTAAAACCGCTCCTGAGCGGGCGTTCTTCAGGGTAGTGCGCACAAAAGCGTGACCTTTACCCGGTTTCACATGCTGGAATTCCACGACCTGCAACAAGTCGCCGTCTATCTCTAAGGTCATTCCGTTTTTGAGGTCGTTTGTGGTTATTGCTGGCATTGACTTTCCTGTCTTGTGGGTAAAAGGCAAACACTTGTGGGAAGTAGCAAGTAGGAGCTAGATAACAATCATTTTAGAGGTCAGATAACAAGCACTTTAGGGGTTTTTGTGAGCGGTCGGCAGCCTGTACTGGTAACTGAGACGGTATCTTCAATTCGCACCCCGCCGTGTTCGCCGAGATAGATGCCCGGCTCCACGGTAATGACTTCACCAACTTGTAGGATTTCCTCGGTATTTGCGCTCACAGCTGGTATTTCGTGGATGTCTAAGCCCACACCATGCCCTGTGCTGTGCATGAAGGCTTCGCCCCAGCCTGCGCTGTTGATGATATCGCGACAGATTTTGTCTATCTCTCCTGTGGTGGCTCCTGCTTTTACGGCATCTACTCCGGCTTGTTGTGATTCCTGCACCACCTGCCACATCTGCTGAGCTACCTCCGATGGTTTGCCGACAGAGACCGTACGCGTCATATCAGAGCGGTAGCCGTCTACCACTGCACCTGAGTCAATCACTGTTAGCTCGCCGGGCTGGATTGTGCGAGGGCCAGGCTGAGCGTGCGGGCGAGCACCGTTACTGCCTGCGGCAACGATAGTTGGAAAAGCCGAGTCTGAAGCCCCGAGACGGCGAAATTCTCTGTCTAGGTCGGCGGCAAAATCTTGCTCGGTCATGCTGGTGCTCGTGTCGGCCAATTTGGGTAGCATTGCGGCAAGGGCTGCGTCGGCGATTGCGGCGGCAGCTTCAATGCGAGCTATCTCACCGTGGTCTTTGCTGCGGCGTAGCTTTTCTATCACTCCTTTTATGGGCACCAAATCGTTGAATTCTTGGCTAAGGGTTTGTTGGCGTTCCCAAGAGATATGTTCGGCTTCTAGCCCGACTTTGGGGTTTTGTTTCACCGATGCCTTAGACCTGTTTCCGAGTACTGCCTCTTTGAGCAGTTCATTTTGCTGGCCGCCTCTTTGGGAAATTCGTACTTCTGCGGCAGTGGTAGCGGTTTCTTCAGGGGCTTGGACGGCGTAGCGACCATCGGTGATTAGCACGCAGGTGTTCTCTGACACCACGAGTATTCCAGCTGAGCCTGAAAAGCCGCTCAGCCAGCGGATGTTTGTGAGGTTGGTGACGATGAAGGTGTCGCATTGGTTTGCAGTTGGGGCGTCACCGCCGAATAAGGCTTCACGTAGCTTCGGTAGCCGACTTGGCACATCCATAGGGGGCAAGTTGGCGAGGCGTTCGGCAAGATTGTTGTTGGACATCTCTAGTTACTTTCTAGCTCTGCTGAGGTTTTTGTAGTTTTGCTTAGTTTATTGTTGGGAGTTAGTTATGCCCAGCTTCTAGCAACTCTGCTACGGCGTCAATAGCCATCTCATAGCCCTTGCCGCCATAACCGGCAATGCAGACATCGGCTACTGGTTCTATCACCGAGAATTGTCGCCATTCTTCGCGCTGCTTCAGGTCTGATATATGTAGCTCCACGACAGGGCCGTCAAAAGTTGCCAGAGCGTCATGGATGCTCCAAGCGTAGTGTGTCAAGGCGGCGGCATTTATGACTATGGCGTCGTGAGTGTTGCGAGCATTTTGAATGGCTGTGACCAAGTCGCCCTCGCTGTTTGACTGCAGGTGATCTAAGCTCATGGCGTGCGATTCGGCTTGGCGCGTTGCTCTGGCGATGTGGTCGTCCAAAGTATCTGTGCCGTAGATTTCAGGCTCACGCTCGCCCAACAAGTTTAAGTTAGGCCCCGATAAGACCAACACACGCATCATTGTCTTCAATTCTATGACTGACTTTACAAATCAGCATCGCCTGTCTTCTTCATCAACGACCTCTGTACATTCTGAGGTAGTCGCGAGCTATAGCACTCGTTCTAGGGCGTTTTGTAGCACTGAATTGGGGACACCTTTGACGACTTCGGGGCCGTTTGGGCCGTCTAGCACGAAAGTGAGGTCGCCGATTGCCTTTTTGTCGCGAGCGAAGAGAGCTATCAGGGTTTCAGGGGGCGGGATTGCTGAAGTGCTAGCGAAAGCTTCACTTAGCGATGTTGCTAAACCGTAGCTACTTACCACTTGCCGATCTTCAGCTACGCGCTCATCGTCAATGCGGCCCATCAGATGCGCTACCTCTGCTGCGTATATCAGTCCGATGCCGACAGCTTCGCCATGAGTGAGTTCAAAACCGCCTGCTATTTCTAAAGCATGTGCCAGAGTATGTCCGTAGTTGAGCAGTGCACGCCGACCTGATTCGCGTTCGTCACTAGCCACTATCTCAGCTTTCAAGGCAACGCAACGGGCTATACGCTCTTCTAAGGCCATATCGTTCAGTCGCTCAGCCCCGAGTAGTTCGTATTTTGCTATCTCGCCACAGCCGCTACGAAATTCACGCTCTGGCAGGGTGCTTAAAGTTTCAGTGTCGCAAAGCACGGCAGATGGTTGCCAAAAAGCTCCGACTAAGTTTTTCCCCTCTGGCAGGTTTACTCCTGTCTTGCCCCCTATAGCGGCATCTACCTGACCTAACAAAGTTGTGGGCACATGAATCACAGGCAGTCCGCGATGATAAACCGCAGCAGCAAATCCAGCTACATCCGTTACCACTCCCCCGCCCACGCCCACCACTACATCGCCACGCGTTAGCCCCCATTCAGCAAAATCTCGACACAGCCTCTCTATTACCGACATCGTCTTCGCTTCTTCGCCGTCGGGAATAACGAACATTTTTTTCTCGATGAAACCACCCGCTGGCTCTTTTTGTGCCCTGCTTTCACCTTCTGCCTCGCCCGAACTTCCCCATCCCAGATCTTCCCCCCAGCCGATATTCGCCTGCATCACCACAGCCACTCGCCGCACCCCCTCAGGCAGACATTCGCGCAGACATTCACCAAGCTCTAGGCGAACTCCCGCCCCAACCCGCACAACATAAGAAGCATCTCCCAACTCCACAGGTACTTCTATGACCTTTTGAGATTCACTCACCTTGAATTCACCTGTCTTTCATATCTTTGCTACTTTTCACATTTTCAATCACAGCTTCTACGGCTGCGGATTGACCAATTTGTGAGACATTCAGGGTTATGTCGGCCACTGCTTTGTATAGATGGTGGCGTTCATCTTGAAGTCGGGTCAGCGTGGCTTCCATTTCGGCAACATCGCCTTTGGGCACAAGTGGGCGAGGATTAGGACTATTGGATAGATGGTGAGCAATAGAGCTTATGTCGGCTTGCAGCCACAAGACTACGGCGTGTTCGTTCAACAGATGTCGGTTATCTGCTCGCAGCACCACTCCTCCACCTGTGGAGATGATAGCTTGTCGCGTGTCGCTCAAGAGATCGTTGAGCACCTTGTGCTCCAACT
The DNA here is from genome assembly GCA_958295755.1 of uncultured Acidimicrobiales bacterium. GTDB lineage: Bacteria > Actinomycetota > Acidimicrobiia > Acidimicrobiales > Hopanoidiivorantaceae > Hopanoidiivorans. The sequence continues at coordinate 950,172 of OY282367.1, forward strand.
CTCTAAACGCTTCTTCGCCGTCTTCGCTGAAAATTTCGGCTACAGGTTTGCCTGCTATTCGTGAAACTAAAGCGTCGCTGTCTCTAAAAGGCGTCTCGCAGGCGCGCGATGCTTTGCGGGCAACACTTGTTTTGCCTGCCCCCATCATTCCCACTAAGGCAACATGGCGCACAATCTCATTCTAAATGCTGTGTTTCAAGCTATGGCAATCTTTACGACGCTGGGCTTTGCGATGATGCTGGGCCTTGCGATGCCGCTGCTGTCATAGCTTGTATCGGGGCTGGGTGAGAAGTCCAGAGTTCAAAGGCACGGGCGGCTTGGTGGATGAGCATGCCAAGTCCGTTGTGAGCTTTGATGCCTTTGGAGCGAGCTTGTGTTAAGAAAGGGGTTTCAGGAGGGTCGTAGATGAGGTCTAAGACTGTCTGGTCGGGGTGGAGCAACATCGGCGATATCGGAGTTTCGCCAGCTAGCTTGCCCATGCCTAGAGGGGTGGCATTTATTATCAAGTCAAACTCGCCGGCGGTGTCTGGTGCGACGACCTCCCCTTTGTCGCCTGCCAGAGCTGCTGCTTGTTCGGCTCGCTCGGAGGTGCGGTTGGCTACGGCTATGCGAACAGCACCAGCTTGGGCTAAAGCAAGCGCGGCTGCTCGGGCTGCCCCGCCCGCACCTAGGATGAGGCAGGTGGAGCCGTCTGGGTTGAAGGCTAGATCTTCGCGCAGGCTAGTGATGAGACCATAACCGTCAGTGTTGTGACCTACTAGTTCTGTTTCGCTGTCAGTCTTGCACACCACACAATTCACTGCATTTAGTGTTTTGGCTTCTTCTGTGAGGCTGTCTACCGCTTCGGCAACTGCCGATTTGTGAGGCATCGTCACCGACAGCCCTGCTATTCCAAAACGTTCCATGCTCGCAAGAGCTTCGGGAGCGTACCCGTCTGGCACTTCCCACGCCACAAACACCCAGGGCAGTCCAACTTCTCGAAATGCGGCATTGTGAATAGCTGGCGACAGCGAATGCCCCACCGGTGCCCCGATAACCGCTGCCAAAGCTGGTTTAGTTTGCATGGCTGAAGATTCTTTGGTTTGCATGTCTATTGATTCACTTGACTCCACAGTGCTTATCGTGAGTATATTGAATTTAAAATAGGCCTTCGGCTTGGGAGCGGTTTACTTGGTTGAGGAAATCTTCATAGTTGTTGGTGAAGAAGTGGGAGCCATCTGGGGCGGCTAGCACATAGAATAGCCAGTCGCCTTCGGCTGGGTTGAGGGCGGCTTCTAAGGCGGCACGGCCGGGGGTGGCTATGGGAGTTGGTGGAAGACCTTTATAGAGCCGGGTGTTGTAGGGGGAATCTACAGCTAAGTCATCTACGGTGAGTTCGGCTGTGTGGCGGCCGATGGCGTAAAGCACAGTGGCGTCTATCTCTAGGCGCATGTCTTGGGCTAAACGGTTGTAGATGACTCTAGCTATTTTGGCTCGGTCTTCTGGCACACGGGCCTCTTCTTCTACCATTGAAGCCACGATTATGACTTCATAGGCAGTGAGGCCGGTGCGACTTAGGGCATCGCTATAGCCGAGTTCTGCTACCACTTCATCGAACTGGTTAACCATTCGAGTGACTAGACCGGCTTCGTCTTCAAAATCGTTTTCGCCCACTTGGTAGGTGTCGGGGAAAAGCAAACCTTCTAGGTTGGTATTGCCTTCTGGTTGAAAGTCTGAGCGGATGATACCTGTGTATATTGCTGTGTTGAGCTCAGTTTCGTTGAATTCGGGCAGAGCGTCAAGGAGGCGACCTGAGATATCGGTGAGCCAGAGACCTTCAGGCAGAGTAACTGATTTGCCCGGGAGCACTAGAGGGCCTGAAACGAGCACAGATTCTGCTTCCGAGAGCGACATGTTACGGTTGAATTGGTAGTCGCCTGCCTGATATGGCCCATCGCCACGCCATGCGAAGCGGGTGACTAAGGCATTGGATACTACATTTTCATCAGCAAGAATGCGAGCGATGTCGTTGGTGGAAGCTCCTTGAGGGATGGCTACAAGCACTTCGGTACCGGGCGGGCCGGGCGGATCTATTTGATCTCTCAACCAGCTGTAAGCAACGAAAACAGCACCGCCGATCAAACCGAAAAGGATAGTAGCTAGAAGGACTAGACGGGCAAATAGTGGCCAAGGTCTGCGGAAGCGCACCCATGTTTCGTCATGTGATGTCTCGGTGGGTGGCGCAGACTGAGGGGGTGGGGCTACCTGAGGGTGTGCGGGTAGAGGCGATGAGGCTGGCTGGTGAGATGATGGTTGAGGCGGCACGGGATGAGGGGGTGCGACGGGCTGAGGTGACGCAGGCGATACTTGCTCGCCGTCGAAGTCTTCAAACCCCAGTAGTTTCCGCCAATACGCAGGCATAGACGAACTTTAGGGGGTGCGGGCGTCTAGCCAGGATTGAAGCATTACAGTAGCTGCGGATTTGTCTATTACTTCTTTTCGGCGTTTGCGACTGAGATCGGCTTCTAGCATGGCTTGCTCGGCTATGGATGTGGTGAAGCGTTCGTCGTGGGTGAAAACAGGAATATCTATAAGCTCGCGCAAAACCTCTATTTGAGCATCAGCTGCTTGAGTAGCCGGCCCAGAGGTGCCATCTAAACTCAGCGGCATTCCCACTACCACTGCCTCTGCTTTGATTTCTGAAGCCATCTCAAGCAATTTTCGACACAAAACTTCGCTACTAGTTTTGCTACTAGATTTTGCGGGCAACTCAATAACCGTATAGGGAGTTGCCACGACACCATCGGGGTCGCTCACGGCTACGCCCACTCGCCGTTCCCCCAGATCGATCCCCAAAACCCTCACTTTAATAGCTGCTCCTTCGCAGTTTGGCGGGCTAGCTCTAAAGCTTCAGCTAACTTGTCGGCATTTTTACCACCTCCCATAGCTAGATCGGGGTTTTCTGCACCCCCACCTTGCACCAGTTTGAGAGCATCTTTGAGCATCTCTGAAGCGTGCAAGCCTTTGTCTGGGGCGACTGAAGCAACCAATGTAACTCCGCCTTTGGCAGCAGCGGTGCCCAGGATAACTGCGCTCAAGTCTTCCTTCTGGCAAACTTCTACCGCCAGCGCACGAAGGTCGTTTTTGTCTATGTCGGCGACCTCAGCAGCCAGCACTCCTCCTTCGGCTTGTTTTGCCAAATCGCCCGCTTGGCCAACAGCAGCTTGGCGGCGGGTGTCGCTCAACTCGTCTCGCAAGCTTTTGATTTCTTCGCGGTGCTTGCGGGCACTGTCTTCTAAATCTTCTTGTGGCACACCTAGAATACCTGCTGCCTGTGCAAGTTTATTTTCGGCTTGGCGCAGGCGATCCATCACGCCCGTGCCGCAGATAGCTTCTATCCTGCGGATGTTCGCGCCGATAGAACTCTCTGAGATAACCTTCAACAGACCGATGTCGCCTGTGGCTTTCACATGAGTGCCACCGCATAGCTCAAGTGAATGGCTACCTGCTTCCAACACCAAAACTTCATCTCCGTATTTGTCGCCGAAGAATGAGAGCGCACCTAGGGATTTTGCTTCGTTGAATGTGGTCTCAAAATGGCGGACTTGCTCATTAGCTAACACATCTGTGTTCACGAGGTCTTCTATGGTTTGGATCTCTTCATCTGTTACAGCTTGGAAATGAGTGAAGTCAAAACGGAGCCTATCGTGGCCCACCCACGAGCCTTGTTGCGTAACATGATCGCCTAGAACTTCCCGCAATGCCCAATGAAGCAAGTGTGTGCCAGTATGATGACGGCGAATAGAGGAGCGACGGTCGGTGTCTATCTGTGCGAGAACTGAATCGCCCGGCGAAAGTTGAGCGGCCTCGGCTGTGTGATGCAAACGGATACATGGAACAACATAAGTTGTGTCGGTTATGCGAATTGCTGTATCTTTTGAGGCTTTATTATCAACCGAATCTCCAGAAGCCTCATCACTAGAAAGCAGCCACAAAACCCCAGTATCTCCCACTTGCCCGCCAGCCTCAGCATAGAACGGAGTGCGATCTAAGATCACACCTTGGGGCGTTACTAGCAGCACTTTTGCTTCAGTAGGTTTGCTGACAGCAGAGTCTTCACGCCCCATGAAAAGCGTCTCGCCGTGCTCTTCCAATATCGCAATCTCAGCCGACAAATCTTCACTTTGGGGCAGTTTGTCTTGGCGGTCTTTGCGGGCACGCTCGCGTTGCTTAGACATCTCGTCGTTGAAACCCTCAACATCCACTGCCATTTCTTGTTCCATAACAGCTTCTTCAATTAACTCCAGCGGAAAGCCGTAGGTGTCGTGCAGTTGGAAAGCCGTCGCGCCAGAAAGGGTATCGCCAGCGCGCATTTGCCCTAACTCGTCTGTTAAAATCGCCATCCCTCGTGAGAGTGTCGCACGAAATCGCTCTTCCTCGCGCTCTACTACTTCACGCACAAAATGGTGATTATTATCCAAGTCGGGATATTCGCTGTCCATCATCGCCACTACTTCGTCCACCATCTCGGGGCAAGCCACCCGCTCAACCCCGAGCAAATGTGCATGACGAATAGCACGGCGCATAATGCGGCGCAACACATAGCCTCTGTCTTCGTTGGAAGGGAACACTCCGTCTGTAATCAAAAAAGTCATGGCTCGTGCGTGCTCTGCCATGATTCGCAGAGAAATATCTTTTTGTGGGTCTTTGCCGTAGGGAATGGCTGCTATCTCAGAAGCCTTATCTACTAGACGCGCCATCTCGTCTATTTCAAACACTGAAGTGACTTTTTGAAGGATGACAAGTAGCCGCTCTAAACCGGCTCCAGTATCTATGCTCGGTTTCGGCAGAGGATGTAGCCCGTCAAGGCGTTGCTCAGACTGCATAAACACGAGATTCCAAAACTCCACATAGCGGTCTTCACCGAAAGTGTGCAGACTTGAGGCCTCAGCAGGGCCGGGATTATCGGTTCGCTTATCAGCAGGAAGAGTGTCAAAAAAGAGTTCTGAACAGGGGCCACACGGGCCAAGCTCGCCCATACGCCAATAGTTGTCATCGTCTAGTCGTTGGATGCGGTCGGGGGCTACGCCTGCTGCGTCTCGCCAGATTTCAGCGGCTTCGTCATCGTTGATGTGGACAGTAATCCAGATATTGTCAGGGTCAAAACCGAGGATTTCTGTGCTGAATTCCCAACTCCAGACGATGGCGTCATGTTTGAAATAGTCGCCGAAGCTGAAGTTGCCTAGCATCTCAAAAAATGTGAGATGGCGGTTGGTGCGGCCAACTCCGTCTAAGTCGTTATGTTTGCCACCAGCGCGCACACACTTTTGCACACTCACTGCCCGGGGCCAAGGTGCTGGCTCTTCCCCCACGAAATACGACTTGAAAGGAACCATCCCTGCCACTGTGAAAAGCAAACTCGGATCGTGGGGCACGAGATTGCCAGAAGGCACTTTGGTGTGCCCTCGCTCGGCGAAAAATCGCAAAAACTGCTCACGAAGTTGCTTGGCTTCCATAGTATTATCAGTCTATCTGTGGGTGTGATGAGCATAAGATGGAATACTGATGACAACTGTGTTGGTAACTTTTGCTTGGGAGAGAGTGCGGGAGCTGGCTGAGCGGCACTCTGATGTGGAATTTTTAGAGGTGAAAGCGTCTGGGCAGCTGGAACGGAGTATGGGAGGAGACGGAGTCAAGAGGGACGGAGTGGGGGGCGAAACCAGCAACACAGCAACCCACCTAGAGAGCATGAAGGCAACTACCCCAGAAGGCGAAGTTTTGCTTACTTCACCACAGGGAGTTGACGGATTAGCTGAGATATTAGAGGCAGGGGTGCGATGGGTGCATGTGGTGGGGACGGGAGTAGATCGCTTCCCGATGGAGTTGCTAGGCGAACAACTACTAACTTGCTCGCGAGGTGCCAGTGCTGTGCCAATTTCAGAATGGGCGATGGCGCACATTTTGGCAGAGGCGAAACACCTGCCTGAGGCATGGGTCACAGAAAAACCAGAACGATGGTTCTTCCCTCAAACACCAGCGGCGACACTAGTAGGGCAACGGCTCGGGATTATCGGGCTAGGTGCTATTGCCACAGAAACAGCCAAGCGAGCAATGGCTTTTGGAATCGAAGTAATGGCTTTGCGGCGCACCGACAAGCCTGCTCCCTTGCCCGGCATTCAAGTGACGACATCACCAGAAGAGTTGGTAGCCGAAGCAGATTGCTTGCTCGTGGCTTGCGCCTTGACTGATTCAACACGAGATTTCGTAGACAGCAAGATGTTGGCAGCGTGTAAGCCCGGCTTACATCTACTGAATGTGGCTCGAGGGGAAATCATCAACGAAGACGCTTTGCGACAAGCTCTGGATTCTGGCATCGTAGAGCGCGCATCATTAGATACAGCAAAAAGCGAACCTTTGCCTGAAGACCACTGGATGTTTAGCCATCCTAAAGTTCGCCTCACTCCGCATATCTCATGGAGCGAACCGGGTGCCTTGGAACGTCTGCTAGAAGATTTCAGTCATAACTTGAGCCGCTGGGTAAGCGGCGAGCCGTTAGAGGGTGTGGTAGACCGCGAAGCTGGCTACTGAACATCTGGCGTTTGTAATCGCTTCAAGTGTTCGGCGAATAAATCATTCATGCCGCTATCTACTTTACTTTCAGCTAAATAGCGTTTCAGAAGTTCTCCGTATTTGTTCCAATGTTCAGACATAATAGTCACCGCTTGGGTATGCATAGCCCGCGGGGTTGACGGCAACGGTGCTTCTAATGGTATGTTTCCGACACCTGCGACTCCGTAAAAATTGATTTCCACATGTCCTTCTTGGAAATGCTCATCTAAGGCTGTTCGTTTTCCATAAACATACCTGATGGGGAGAGACTTACTAGGTATCCAAGACAACCTGTAGTTGCCGTCCGGGTCTGACAGCGCATCTAATGGCAAGTGTTCTTCGCAGATGACTTGCTTGCTAGGAACTGTTACATACTCAGCTAGGTGCTCTTCCAAGGTTTTGTCATCTATCCAAGGGTTGGAAATTTCCAGCGGCGGCAAAGACGCTATTTCAAGATAAGGCACTAAGTCTTGACCGTATATGGGGGCTCTATCGTATGTGGAATATTCACGGTGCGGAGGAGCCAGTCGCACCCAAACTTCTAGCTTGTCTCTAGCAGGGCGCAACGCAAGCCAGTATCCGCGAACTTGAAAGTCTTTGAGGGTAGCTATTACCACCTGTATGTATGTTGTGCTTGACATTGTTTCCCCTTCTAAATTTCCCCTTCTAAGTTGCCATTTCTAACTCGTGTCAGCCTGTTGCGGGATACGCGAAGAGTGGTTCGCCCCGGGGCGCACCTCTGTGATATCTCCGCTGGAATCTATATAAAAGGCAGAACCGCCAGTTTGTTCAGGTTGTACGGCAGACCCAAACATAGTTTTGGCATAGTCTTCTATATTCCGCTCAAGTTTTTCAGCAAGCCGATATATATCTGGCGGCTCCCAAGTCTGTTCGCTACGCTTCTTGGAAGGATTCCAACGCTTTCTGCCAATCTGAACAATATCATCAGCTTCAAGCCTGTCAATGATCCGCCTCGCAGTAATCTCAGACACGTCCAACCTGTTTTGCATTTCATATCGGGTAAACACAGGAAACTCAGAGAGGTGAACAACAGCTTCGTACAGATTCCTGCGTTTGCCATGAGACGCACCCAACCTCCCAAACCACTCTGACATCAATGCGTCACGCTCTGCGTAAAATTCTGCCATGCCCGCCAGAGCCGCTTCGACAGCCACAGCCTGAATCTGAACAGCCGGGTTGATGTCTCCGGCGCGATAAGAGTCAAACGATGCGAAATACTGAGATTTGAGAGCCAGCAAAGCCGAAGACACAGGTAGCGGCTTAGCACCGGACAGCAGTAGCATTCTTTGAATAGCTACCCTTCCCACACGGCCGTTGCCGTCTAAAAACGGGTGGATGCTCTCAAACTGAGCGTGCGACAAAGCCAACCGCTCCACTATCCCAATATCAGAACGAGAAGAAAATTCCACCCAGTCGTTTATCAGCCCGCTTACCGCTTCCGGCAAGGGTGCTACATAGTGTGCATCAAAAATCCCGCCTCGGCTGCCTATCCAGACTCGATCATCAGATTTGGAGCGGAAACGCCCAGCATAGTCCTCATCTCGCATGATTATCTCGTGATCTGCCAAAATCGTCTGCCGTGTTAAAGGCTGCGAGGGATGTTCCATAACCCGCAACAGACATTCCAAATTTTTTGCTGTTTCAAGTGCCCCGGGTTTAGCGTCCACTCCGGCGGCGGCACGGCATAAGTTCTGAAATTTAGTGCGGTTTCCTTCTATCCGAGAAGAGTTGATGGCTTCGGTTCTTAAGAGCAGTCCTTCCATGAATCCGCCCGTGCCACGGCGATGCTGTTCTAGTTTTTCTCTGGCACTCAGTGCCGCTTCCTTGATTTCTGCCGACAGAGGCACAGACGCTATGTCGGCTATGAGTGGCGGGACAGCGAATTCCACATTGCCGTATCTACTTTGCCCGATGTCTGTTAGCTCATTGACTCTGCGCACAATTGCGCCAAACGGAGGGAGAGTTAATGATGTGCTCATCAAAACCATTATAGCTTATCTGATAGGAAAAGACAACCTATCTGATAGATTTCTTTGAAAAGCTGCTTATGCAGCAAGATTATCTGATAAAGATTTACAGATAAAAATCAGATAATCCTCGCAAGCTTTCTTGCACGGCATCTAGCTCTAAGAGCTGGTTAGGATGTGTCCTCTTCGCATAGGTTGTCTTTTGCGGCTGAGGAGCAGACTAGTAGGTCGTCGTGGGCGACATTGACTATCTCACAGACCTCTCGGCCAGGGTCGGCTCGCACTTCCCATGATTCGTCTTCCCAAGAGTATCTTGCCAAATCGACGTCAGCTATGGTTTCAGGGTAGCCAGTAGCGAGGACACCGCTACCGGGATTCTCACCAAAAGAAAACCAATTAGGTTCCATAATACCGGGGATACCAGCTGCTATCTGTGCCTGCGTCACAGGTCTCCCAGGAAATATATCAACTGAAGCCGCACGGCCACGTATGAAGAAATGCCATTCTTCATCTGAATATAAACCTGCAGCCTTAGCAAACGAGCCGGCACCAGGGCTTCGATGATCAAGAGGATTTCTACCACGTATATTCGCTTCTGGTGTTGATGGTGATACTCTCGCGTTGATAACTCCTAATCGTATTTGGTCGATAGCTGGTGCTCTGTTGTCATCGTAATAATACAACTTAGAGACATGATCATGCACAGAGCCTGGTGGTCTGTTCCTCACAGAAAACGCGCCCGGACGCGCATCGACACCAGGCCCAGTACCGCCTCCCCAATTGGTTATTTCCCAGTAGCATGGTGCTAGGCAACCTATGTTGCTTGAGAAAACACCGCCGTTGCCTTCTGGCCCGCCGCGTCCTGCTGCTTCAAGCGTCGCCAAATGAATTTCCCAAGTCTGGCACTTAGCGTCAATGTCAATATTGCCGGCTTCTTCAAAATCATCACTAGAGCTTCGGTTGATAGCAACCAACACCAAAGCCGCCCCAACAGCCACTAGTACCAATACAGCTGTAACAATCAGCGTCTGAAGCGTGAAGCCTCTCTCGGTTTGCTTTAATCTAGCACCCCCCCCCTCCGCAGTAACCCGCAAAGACGGCAACCTCGACACAGACACCATCAACCTCCCAAACTTACGAAACACCAAAACAGAACTCCTCTCTATGAATCACACATCATATTACTATAATATATAGGCTATCCTAGCTTATATACCTAGCTATCATATTTCCACACCGCAAGTTTGAACTTTCTGCTGTAGCAGCTATCTTGAGATGGTGTTCTCTTAGCTGTTGCGTGGGGGGTGGCCGGCCCAGCCACCGCCGTCTATTATGTATTCGCCGCCGCTTTGGAAGCTGGCGTCATCTGATGCTAGGTAGAGGGCGAGTTGCGCTACTTCTTCTGGCTGGCCTGCTCTTCCTAATGGTAGATGTGAGAAGGTATCGGGGTTGTCTCGCACTCGGTCGGGGAGCATAGCTGTGTTGATCGGGCCGGGGTGAATAGAGTTCACTCTGATACCTAGGGGGCCTAGTTCTAGTGCTGCCACTTTTGTAAGTCCGCGCACTGCCCACTTGCTCATCCCGTAGGCTGAGTGGCCGTGTATGCCTGTCATCCCCGCCACTGATGAGATATTGACTATAGACCCGCCTCCGGCACGGCTCATCGGTTCGCGCACTGCTTGAATACCCATAAAGCTTCCCAAAGCATTTACTGAGAACATCTGGAGTGCTTTGTCGGGTTGTTCTTCTTCTATGGGGCACACCCAGTGAATGCCAGCGTTGTTGATGAGCACATTTAGCGGCCCTATCTCTTCGGCTAGCTTCACGGCGTGCGTCCAATCATCAGGGTTAGTAACATCTAGGTGCAGATAGCACGCGGCCTCGCCCAACTCGGCGGCTAGAGCTTCACCTTGATCGTCTAACACGTCGCCCATCACCACTTGCGCCCCTTCTGCCAAGAACAGCCGAGCTTCTGTTGCCCCCTGCCCTCTAGCTGCTCCTGTGATAATGGCTGTTTTGCCTGTAAGTCGTCCCATTAGGTATAACTTAGCTGATACCTCTAGAAAACTTAGCTACTAACTGACATCGCTTCTTTATCAGATAATCTTGCTGCCTAAACGCCTTTTCAAAGAAACCTATCAGATAGGTTGTCTTTGCCTATCTGATAAGCTAATGTTTGCGAAACAATAGAGAACTATGCCTAAATCATTGGTTGGCATCCCTGTCTGTTGCGAAAGCAGCAATCAAGTTACCGATTTTGGTTTTTCGGCAATTTGTGACCAGCGGATGGGCATCTTCGCATAGCCGTCAATCAAGTTAGACCAAACTCTGGGCAAGCTTTCTTGCTCGGCATCTAGCTCTAAATCTTTCACACGGGTCAGTAGCTCGCGAAACATAATCTTGGCTTCCATACGGGCGAGACTGGCACCGAGGCAGAAATGCGGGCCGCCCGCTCCGAATGAGACATGCAGATTCGGATCGCGAGTGATATCTAATCCGTTGGGGTTCTCAAAAGCATCTTCATCTCGGTTTGCCGAGCAATACCACATCACAATCGGCTCGCCTGCTGCGATTTTCTGTCCGCCGACTTCAGTGTCTTCCAATGGCGTGCGCTTGAACTGCATCACAGGGGTGGTGTAGCGCAACAGCTCTTCCACAGCTGAAGGGATAAGCGAATGATCGTTAAGCAGCATCTCTAGTTGCTCAGGGTGATTCAGCAAAGCTAAAGTGCCAGAGGTAATGAGATTGCGTGTGGTTTCTGAGCCGGCGTTCTGCAGCAACATAAAAAAGAGGTCTATCTGCAGCTGAGTGAGCTTTTCACCATCTATCTCAGCGTGAAGGATGATGCTGATGAGATCGTCCATCGGCTGTTCTTTGCGGATTTCACACATCTGGTCGGCATAGGCGTACATCTTGGTTGCTGCAGCTTGACGCTCTTCTGCGGGAATCGTCTGGTCGAAACCAAAAGTGGCTTCTGTTAGCTCGAAAATGTAGTGGCGATCTTCGGGAGGCACACCTACAAGGTCGGCGATGACCTGCAGGGGCAACTCCACGGCTATGTCGTTTACGAGGTCGCAACCCTTTCGTCCTGCCACATCGTCTAGCAGCCTGTCGACCGTGGCTTGGATTTTCTCTTCTAAGTCGGCAACTCGCCTGGGGGTGAAGCCTCGGTTGATGATTTTGCGCATCTTGGTGTGATCCGGCGGGTCTAAACTGATGAGGAACTCCAAATCGCCCTCGTCCATGCTGCGGCCTTCTTCTGGGTCTAAGAACGGGTGCGGACGGCTGCTGAAGATTTGCGAATGGCGTGAAACATAGACCACATCCTCGTGGCGAGTCAAATTCCAATAGCCTTCTGGATACACATCGTGCGACTGCTTGAAGATGGGGTTGTTCTTGCGCAGGTGGGAAAAATGTTCGTAATCCACTCCGTTCTCAAACGACTTCGGATGGTGGAGGGGTGTGGCTCTTTCCATTGTGTGCTCCTTGAATGTTGCTGTGGTGATGGTGGTAGTGGGGAGAATGTTGCTATGGTGGTCGGGGAGAATATTGCTGTTGGTGATTATGGCTGTGGGTGATTTGGATACTGATACGGCTAGAGTTTTGCGATTAGGGTTTGCTACTGGTGTTTTGCTATTAAATTTTACAATATAGGGTTTAGGGTTTGCGACCCCAAGTGGCAACAGACAAAGTGCTGAGCATCACCATATTCGGGTTTCGTGCTTGCTCCATAGCCTCCTTGAACTGCTCTTCAGTAATAATACCCGCTGAAATGAGCATAGGTCCAGCACGCTCCAAAGCCAAGAACCACCACTCCCCTGCCGACTCGCCGGGCCGCATCGCCCACACATCGCCCGTCAAATCTAAATCTATGAGGCCGCGCTCGGCCATCTTCGCCAACATTTTGTTGCCTAAGTCGGGATCGCGCCAAGGGGTTGTGGCACCAGAACATACCACCTTGTGCATAGTCGCATAAGGTTCGGGCAGAGGTTGGGAAGCAAAAGCCTCAAAATGCCCCTCCTCAACTACCAACACTGCGCCAGGTACCAACGAAGCGATGAATTTGTCTAACACTTCATCACGCTCAGGGATGTGCTGCAGCACAGCACGAGCATGGATGAGAGAAAAATAGTTTTCTGGAAGGTCGTCTTGGGCGTGATCGTGTTGCATCACCTTCACATTTGCTGGCATCTGATCGTGAAACTGTAAGTCAATGTCGCACGACCAAACTTCACCCTCTTCGCCGACTTGTTCTGCCAGCCAAGCCGACACCGTTCCTGCTCCGGCTCCAGCCACCAAGCATCGCCACCCCGACTCCACTCCAACCTCTTTCAAAATACTGAAAGTCTTAGGGTCTCGAGCAGATGCCAAATGCTTTAGCCGCACATGCTCTAAAGTGGCCTCATCATCAGGTACTTCATAGCGTTCAGGAAACTCAGCCATTTTCATTAGGCTCCTTTGTAGTCTGGCTGGCGATCTTCGGAGCGGGCGGCTCGGAATTCGGCGAAATCATCTGAGCGATTGATATAAGTCTGAGCGATCATCTCATCTGCCAGCGAACGGCGCAAAACTGGGTCAGACATATTGCGAATCACCCAGCGGGCAGTTTCAACTGTTGCAGCGGGTGAAGCTACTATTCGCTCTGCCATCTCTCGGGCTGTGTCGTGCAGCTCATCTGGCTCTACCACTCGCGAGACAATGCCATAACTCAAAGCTTCTTGAGCACTCAGGCGGCGACCTGTCAAAACCATATCGCTCACGAGACCGTGCCCGGCTATTTCATAGAGGGCAGCCACTCCCCCAGTGTCGGGAATCACGCCGTGAGTTACCTCTGGAAGCATAAAGCGAGCATCAGATGAAGCGATGCGAATGTCGCAGAGCAAAGCCCGCTGGAAAGAGCCGCCGATAGCCCAGCCATGTATTGCCACGATGATCGGCATCGGTAGCTGAAATATCTGCATGATGCCTTCGTGGCCTCGCAACATGAGATGGTGATGAGGCATCCCTGAAATATTGGTGCCGATGGATCCGACATCTCGCCCTGAAGACCACGACTTACCTTCGCCTTGCCAGATAACCGCCCTGACATCTCGGCGAGTGCGAAGCTCGCTCAGAATCTCAAATAAGCGGGCATCCATCTCGTCGGTGAAAGCGTTGTGCTTCTCGGGGTTGTTGTTGGTGATGGTAGCTATGTGGCCGTCAATTTCAAAAAGGACTTGATCCATGGTTCTGTCTCCCTATGGTGAATAGTGTTGGGCTTGCTGAGCTTGGTGGGCCCTGTCTATCTTCTAGAGTAGTTAGAAGCAGGTGGCGGCGACTAGCAAGAGCAACAAAAGGTAACTGAAGGAGACAACCATGGAAGGTTCTATCGGCTGGATAGGCACTGGGGTAATGGGGCAATCAATGTGTTCCAACTTGCTGACGGCAGGCTTCAGCCTAGCTGTGCACTCCCGCACGAAGAGCAAAGCCGAGTTGCTCATTGAGCAAGGCGCGAGGTGGTGCGACACGCCAGCGGAAATCGCAGAGCAGTCAGATGTGATAGTAACGATGCTCGGATACCCATCAGATGTGCGCGAGATCGTACTGGGGGATGCTAAATCCGAAGCAGGTTCGGGCAAAGCAAGCGTGTTGGCGCATTGTTCTGGAGGTGAAGTGTTGATAGATATGACTACCAGCGAGCCAGCTCTAGCCATAGAGATCGCTGAAAAAGCAAGTAGGCGAGGCGTGATTTCTATGGACGCTCCTGTCTCTGGCGGCGATGTCGGCGCACGCAACGGCACGCTTTCAATAATGATCGGCGGCGATGTTGCCACTGCAGAGCGACTAGAACCGATCTGGGATGCTTTAGGTAGCAAATGGGTGCTACAAGGCGGCCCCGGAGCAGGACAGCACACCAAGATGGTCAATCAAATTCTCATCGCCTCAGGGATGCTGGGCATCTGCGAGGCGTTGCTATACGCACAAGAGGCTGGTCTAGATGCTGAGACAGTGCTGGAGTCGGTATCTTCAGGCGCGGCAGGTAGCTGGTCGCTCAGCAACTTGGCACCGAGAATGCTGGCAGGCAACTTTGATCCGGGTTTTTACATTGAACACTTCATAAAAGATATGTCGATAGCTCAAAGTGAAGCCAAGGCAATGAGTTCGCCCACCCCCGGTCTATCACTTGCCATAGAACGCTATCAAATGCTTGCTAGAGAAGGTCATGGACGGCTGGGCACGCAGGCTTTGATACTGGCTATGGCAAAAGAAGCGGGGCTAGAATGGAGAAAGGAATAGCTATAGACATTAACAGACACAGCGACCCCCACCACTACAGCCACAACGACTCCCACCACCACAGCACTATGACAGCCACAATGACAGCCACCACAGCGACACCCACCGCCACTCGTATAGGCACCACCATCGGAGCAGTAGTGGAGGGGGTAGATTTTGATAACTTAACGCCCGAAGTTGCTGAGCATCTGAACGAGTTGGTCTTGGAACACGCAGTTCTCATCTTTGAAGGAGTGCACGCCAGCGAAGACCAACAAGAGAGATTTGCTCGCTGTTTCGGCGAGCCATATATCTATCCACTCACTCGCTACGCCAACCCCGACGGCGACATCTGGACAGAGTTCATTGACACTCCCGACAGCCCGCCCGAAGCAGATGTTTGGCACACCGACCTCACTTGGGTTCCAGACCAACCTAAATTCGGCATACTTTCGGCAGAAGAAGTGCCAGAAACTGGTGGCGACACCATGTGGGCAGATCTGTACGCTGCCTATGACAGCCTTTCACCAGTGATGCAGGAAATCTGTGAAAATCTAAATGTCATGCATCAGATAGGTAGAAATGTGCTTGACCCTGTGGAACGAAATGCGGGCTTTGCAGCGGCAGCTTTTTTGCGAGATAACTACCCCGAGATAAAACATCCGCTAGTGCGAACTCACCCCGAGACCGGCCGCAAGGTGTTGCTTTTAGCTGGCGGGTTTATGAAGTGCGTTGAAGGGATGCACCCAGAAGAGTCAGATCTCGTTTTGAAATATCTCAGGAACCATATCAACGACCCAAACTTCCACTTCGGCTGGCGATGGAAGAAAGGCGACTTAGGCATCTGGGACGAACGTTGCACCAACCACAGAGGCTTGGCTAACCACTACCCGCAGTATCGCAAGATGCGCCGTTGCACTGTGCGGGGAAGCAAGCAGTTTTCGGGCATTTGAATATTGCTCTAACATTGCCCTGCTAACATTGCCCTGCTAACCTAAAAGATGATGCCGCATTCTGTGGTAGGGGTTCCCCGAGAAGTCAAACACGAAGAACATCGTGTGGCAATCACTCCTGACGGGGTGCAAGAACTTGTGGCACACGGCGTCAAGGCAATCGTGGAAGCTGGAGCAGGAGTTGATTCAGGCATTCCCGATGAAGACTACAAGGCGGCAGGTGCAACCCTTCTGAACAGTCCAGAAGAAATCTGGGAACAGGCAACTCTAATAGCTAAAGTCAAAGAACCAATCGAAGAAGAGTACTGCTACTTGCGTGACGACCTTATGTTGTTTACCTATCTGCATTTGGCCGCCTACCCGCAGCTGGCGGAAGTTTTAGTCAAATCGGGAACCTGCGCTATCGCCTATGAGACTGTAGAGCGAGACAGCGGCGCGCTCCCGCTACTTGCCCCGATGAGCGAAGTGGCGGGGCGTATGGCAGTGCAAATCGGAGCGCGATACCTAGAGGCTCACAGAGGCGGGCGAGGTGTGTTACTTGGGGGTGTGCCGGGGGTGCGACCGGGCCGGGTGTGTGTGATCGGAGCTGGCAATGTCGGCTGGAATGCTGCTTGGATAGCCGCAGGTATGGAAGCTGAAGTGCTGTTGTTTGACCGTGACTTAGATCGTCTCAGATGGACAGACCAGATACACCGAGGGCGCATCACCACCTTGGCGTCCAACAGAGGCGCGCTGGAGCGGGCACTCTCAACGGCTGATTTGCTAATCGGGGCTGTGCTTGTGGCAGGAGACAGAGCACCTGTAGTTGTGCCCGATGAGATGGTGCAGCTGATGCCGCATCAAGCGGTGATCGTGGATGTGGCGGTGGATCAAGGCGGATGCGTGGCAACGACCAAAGAAACCACCCACACTGAACCCATCTATGAAACTCACGGAATCATCCATTACGGAGTGGCCAATATGCCAGGGGCTGTGCCGCACACATCTACTTGGGCACTCACCAACGCCACAATGCCCTATCTTGTTGAATTGGCTGCATATGGAATAGATGCGGCGACAAGACGCTATCCTGAACTTCAAAAGGGCATAAACACTAGAGATGGCAAATTGGTCAATGAGGCAGTTAAAAACGCTGAAAGATCAAGGAAGGAGAACGATGGCGGTCATAGCTGAGTCAAATACCAGAACAGAACAAACTACCGTCAAGCAGATCGGAGTAACCTTCGCGGCTGAGGTGGACGGGGTGGATTTTGCGAACCTTACAGATGAAGTCACTGACCACATATATGATCTGCTGTTGGAATATGGCGTGCTGTTTTTCAGAGGCGCAAATATCACAGCAGAACAGCAAGAAATCTTGGCGCGCTCCTTCGGCGAACCTGCTGTATTTCCTATATCGCGCATCACCCACCCTGAACGCGAAGTGCCGTTCTTGAGTGAAATCACAGACACTCCTGATAGCCCGCCAGACGCCGACGGTTGGCACACCGACATCACTTGGATCCCGAACCCGCCCAAGATTGGCATTTTGGCGGCTTTAGATATTCCAGAATCAGGTGGAGACACCTTGTGGGCTGATTTGTATGCCGCTTATGATAATCTTTCGCCTGTGATGCAGGAGTTCTTTGAGAAACTCACCTTGAAACATGTCATATCTGATGTGATTCTTAACGCAGTAGTGCGCCTCGGCAAACCTGAAGCTGTGTCTTACATCAAAGAGAAGTTCCCGCCAGTTTCGCATCCTCTTATCCGCACACACCCCGACACCGGCCGCAAGGCACTATTCGTGGCTGGACATTTCATGCAAAGTGTGGAAGGGATGAACGACAAAGAGTCGGAGATGCTGATTAACTGGCTTAGTGAATATATAAACAACCCGAACTTTCATGTGCGCTGGCGGTGGCAAGAAGGCGATCTGGCTATCTGGGACGAGCGATGCACTAACCACCGGGCACTTTCTAACCACTATCCCCAATATCGCCGCATGAGGCGGTGCACGATTGAAGGCGATGTCCCCTTCTTCAGTGCTTGATTCTTCAGAGTTTGGCTATGTAAGTGGCGATGAAGTGAGTCGCCCTAGAGCTCTTATCTCTGTGGCAGACAAGACTGGCATCGTGGAGTTAGCGAAATCGCTAGAGTCGTATGGCTGGGAAATCATAGCCTCTGGAGGCACCGCAGATCATCTGTTAGAAGCCGGTGTTGAGGTGACTTCGGTGACCGAAATCACAGATTTCCCTGAGATTTTAGACGGACGAGTAAAAACCACACATCCTAAAATCTTCGGCGGAATTTTGGCCGACAGAAATAACCTAAACCATTTGTACGATCTGGTGCAACAAGAAATTGATCCCATAGAGATGGTGGTTTGTAACTTTTATCCGTTTGAACAGATGCCTTCGCTTGAGATGATTGATATCGGCGGACCAGCGATGGTACGCGCTGCTGCTAAGAACTATGAGAATGTTTTGGTGCTTGTTTCTCCCAGCGATTACGCCCCTGTTCTGGAGGTAGTTTTGCCGTGGGAAAGTGCCACCGAAGATTTCTCGCCTGTGGAGATGCGCAGAAGTTTGGCGCGCAAAGCTTTTGAGATGGCCTCAGCATACGATGCTGCCATAGCTGAGTGGCTCAGCTGAACATGGGAGACAGCGGGGAAGAATTCTCTGAAGTGTTGCCTGAGAGCATCAACCTTCAACTTGAAAAAGCCGAAGACTTGCGCTACGGCGAAAACCCGCATCAACAAGGAGCGCGGTATCGCTTCGTGGGGGCTGGCAGTTGGTTGGACACGGCCCAACAGCACGGGGGCAAACAGCTTTCGTATCTGAATTTGAACGATAGCGAAGCGGCGTGGAGCCTGGCTTGTGCACTAGATGGTGTGGAAGCTCAAGATGGTGCGGAGCTGGACAATGGTGCAGGGCTGGAAGACGGGCAACAGGGAGGCGGGCAGCAGGGCCAGTCAGCGGCGGTGATTGTGAAACATGCCAACCCCTGCGGAGTAGCTATAGCTGAAGATATAGGTGTCGCTTGGGAGAGAGCGTATGCTTGCGACCCGAACTCTGCTTTCGGTGGAGTTGTGGCTCTAAGTCGCCCTGTGGATGCTAAGTTGGCTAAGAAAATCACGGAGAACTTCCTGGAAGTCTTGATTGCTCCTGGCTTTGAAGAAGCTGCTTTAGAAGTGCTAGCGAAAAAGAAGAACTTAAGAGTGATTGAAGCTTCGCAACCTCCAACCGCAACGCTTCATTTTCGCAGTATAGACGGCGGATTGTTGGTACAAAAAGCTACTGCGCTTCCAGATTTTTTGGCATTTCACAAACAGCTAGGTGCCGAGAGTTACGGTGAGGCTGGTATGGCAGAAATAGTCACCCGTCGCCCTCCCACAGAAGAAGAAATTCGTGACTTGGCGTTCGCGTGGGTGGTAGTGTCGGCCACTCAATCCAACGCAATAGTGTTAGCCAAAAACTTACAAGCTGTAGGAATAGGGGCAGGCCAGCAAAACCGCAAAGACGCAGCAATGCTGGCAGCTTTCAAAGCCGATGTGCGAGCCGCAGGATCTGCGTGTGCTAGCGATGCTTTCTTTCCTTTCAGAGATGGCTTGGATCAAGTAGGTGAGGCAGGATGCACGGCTGTGATACAGCCGGGTGGCTCAATCCGAGACGAAGAAGTAATCGCAGCAGCTGATGAACACAATCTGGCAATGATTTTCACCCACCAAAGGCGATTCCTGCACTAGTAGCAATTTCTTTGGCTAGCTTTCTTTGGCTAGCTCTGTCAAACTATCTCAGCTGGCAAATATTGCGAAGCTTGGGGAAAGCGATTGAGATACTGCCGCGCTTCAGCCGCGAAAGCCTGAACTTGCTTTTGGGCAGCACTGGTATCTGGGGCGGCAAGCAAAGTTTTAACTTCGGCTGCTGTCATCGGAAAATCAGTGTCGGCACCTAAGCTATTTGCCACCCTGCTTATTTTTCCCTCGCTAGCTTTCAAATCCTCGCTTGCTTTCAAATCGGTAGCAAGATGCTTCCTCAAAATGCTGTGAGCCTCTTCACGCCCTAACCCCTTATCTACTACGACTGCTAATAGCCGGCTAGACGCAAGAGGCACCAAGTTTGCGTCAATCTCATCCCTTAGTGAATCTTCAAAAACTTCTAGCGAATCTAAGACTGAGATAAAAGTTTCAAAGATGGCATCGCAAGTGTAAAAAGCGTCAGGTAGCATCACTCTGCGCACTACTGAACAGCTCACATCGCCTTCGTTCCACTGCGACCCCGACAGCTCAACAGCCATAGCCATGTGTCCGCCCAGAATGATCTTCAGCCCGCCAATCCGCTCGCAAAGTCGGGCGTTCATTTTGTGGGGCATAGCTGAAGATCCGACTTGTTCATCTGCAAAACCTTCACGCAAATGCCCTTGACCAGCCATCAGCCGCAAAGTAGTAGCCAAACTTACCGGCCCCGACACTAAATGAAGCAAGCAAGATACGACTTCGGCATCTATAGAGCGAGGATAGATTTGCCCGACTGCTCCTAGGCAGGTTTCGAACCCGAGTTCGGCTGCCACACGCCTTTCCAACTCTTCAACTTTGGTGTGGTCACCGTCAAACATCTCAAGCAGGTCTTGCTGAGTGCCGACTGCGCCCTTTATACCTCGCAGTTTCTGCCGCTCTAGGAGGCTGTCTAAGGCTTTCAAACTTTCGAGAAGCTCCTCCCCCGCTGCGGCAAATCGTTTGCCTAAAGTTGAGGTTTGAGCAACAACATTATGGGTGCGCGCCGCCACCGGCACTTCGCAAAATTCCTCAGCTAGTGATGTCAGGCGGCACAGGGCAGCCTCAGCTTTAGACTGCACCTGCAACAGTGCTTCACGCACTAGAGTCTGCTCAACATTATCGGTAACATCACGAGAGGTGAGGCCGCGATGAATGTGCTCGTATCCGGCTAGAGCGCAATATTCCTCTATGCGAGCTTTCACATCGTGGCGGGTGATGCGCTCGCGGGCGGCGATGGACGCTAAATCAATCTGGTCTAAGTTGGCACGAAAAGCTTCTACTGCTTCTGCTGGAATAGCCACCCCTAAGTTTCTTTGAGTTTCCAGCACGCAGAGCCAGAGTTTGCGCTCGCGCAACACTTTGGCTTCTGGCGACCAGAGAGAGACCATAGCATCGCTCGCGTATCGCGTCGCTAATATGTTTTGTGTCATCGCCGCATTTTCGGGGCTGCTACTACGCCTGTCGTCGTAGTGGGGTTGCTCAAGCGGTGAAGGACTCGGCAAAATCACAGGTGCGTGGGGAGTGTCTTCGTTCAGCCAGTTATCTATAGTGGCGGTGCGCTCAGAAGTGGCGACTGAGTTTGACATAGCTGACTTTCCTTCCTCCCCGCTTCAGTCTAACAGATCCCAGCCTGCAACTTACGGCAATTTACAAAGTAAAGCTAACTCCCGATAGCCCTATGTTTCAGCGAACCCTAGCTTGCAAAAGGGAAGCTCAGGCAAAAGGGAAGTTCAGACTGAAGTTCAGCCAACAGGCGCGACCTCCACAGGGATACCATTCACAGCAGCGTTGCCGGAGATTGCATCTACGAAAGTGCCGGGTGCCAATATGTTGTTGTTGATACCGGCATGTTCTGAAGCTATGGAAAGCCGGGCACCTGATTTGTTGTGCCCCCAGCCGTGTGGCAAACTGACTACGCCAGCTTTGATGCCTTCGGTTACTTCCACTGGCACCTCAACTGTGCCAGCTTCAGATGAAACCTGCGCTAAAGAGCCGTCTGTTACACCTGTGCGTTTGGCATCGTCGGGGTGTATCAGCAGAGTGCATCGATCTTTACCCTTCACTAACACCTTCACATTGTGCATCCAAGAATTATTAGAGCGCACATGCCGGCGACTTACCAACACGAGGCCTTCGGCTGTGCCGCTAGCGCTGCCATTTGTGCTGGCGGTGCTGCTAGTGCTTCGCGAACGCTCCACGCGGGCTTTAAGGCGAGGCAGGTCACCGAGGATGTATTCGGGGGCAATCTCAATCATGCCTGATGGCGTGTGCAAAATATCGCGGACTCTAGGCAGCATCGGCCCCATATCTATGCCGTGAGGGTTGTCTTTGAAATGTTGCAGAGTGAGACCTTCTGGATTCTCACCGTAACGGTCGCCCCAAGGACCCACACGAATCATGAAGTCGGCCATGCGCTCGGGTCCGCCGCTTTCATAGTGAGACAGGACATGTTCGGGATCCATCTGGAAGTACGCACACAGACCCGATAGGAAGCCATCGTCAATAGTTGCCAGATCGAAGGTTTCTTCGTCCATGCCAGCTAGGTATGCTCCCAAGCGAGTTAGTATCTCCCACTCTTGAGGATGATCGTCTGAAGGCGGGAAAATGGCTGGCGAATAGTTGCCTGCGCTTCGCACCGCCCACGACCAAATCATCTCGTCGTAGTGAGGTTGTTCAAGCGGTGAGAGACCCGGCAAAATCACATGTGCGTGGCGAGTGGTTTCGTTCAGCCAGTTGTCTATAGAAATCATGCACTCTAGTTGCGGAAGGGCTTCGTCTAGAGCTTCAGGTTCGGGCGAGCTGATGACTGGATTGCCCGCTATTGTTATTAAGCCTTTGATCTGGCCATCGCCAGGTGTGCCTATCTCTTCGCTGAGACACGAAACTGGCACTTGACCTAAAACCTCTGGGGCACCTCGCACTCGGCTGTGCCAGCGACCGAACTCTTGCTCTGAAGGTGGCTCGAAGTTGAGAGTTGCCATTGCTGGTGCTATTGGAGTGCCGAACATCAGCCCGCCTGGGCGGTCGAAGTTGCCTGTGATGATGTTGAGCACATCAATGAGCCAAGAAGCTAGAGTGCCGAACTCTTGATTGCAAAGCCCGATGCGACCATAAACAATCGCACAAGGAGCCGCAACTACTTCTCGGGCAATTCTGCGTATCGTCTCGGCAGGGATGTCGCAAGTTTCCGACACCCATTCAGGTGAAAAATCTTCGGCAACTTTGCGTAAATCCTCGAGGCCGCTTACGATTTCGCTCACATCGCCAAGGTCGACTAAGTCTTCTTCAAAGATGGTGTGAGCCATCGCCAGCAGAAACGCCGCGTCTGTGCCTGGCACGATGGGCACCCATTCGTCGGCGTGGTTGCAGGTGCCGGTACGCACGGGATCGACCACAACACACTTGCCGCCTCGCTCGCGCACTTTGTCCATTTCGCCGAGCACATCGGGGCAGGCCAGCAGACTGCCTTGCGAAGCGTGCGGATTGGCACCCATTACGAGGAAATAGCTGGTGCGGGGAAGGTCAGGCGCGGGGATTACCCAAGAGTTGCCGTACATGAGCCTGCAAGACACATTCTTGGGCCACTGATCTATAGTGCCGGCCGAATAGCAGACATCTAGTCCGGCGAGAGCTTGAAAAAGTCCGATATAGCGACCGAGCGAGAAGTTGTGAACTGTGGGATTGCCCACATAGTAAGTAAAGGCAGACTTGCCGTGTCGCTCGAGAACGCCGTCAATCAGCTCTTTGCAGCGGGCGAAAGCCTCTTCCCAGGTGGCTTCACGCCAAACGTCTCTCTCACGGATCATGGGCTCGCGGAGCCTGTCGGGGTCGTGATAGATGTGACCTAGCGTGGTGCCCTTGGGGCAGATATATCCTTTGCTCCAAACATCGTCTCTGTCGGGGCGAATGAGTTTGACCTCTTCGTTTTCAACATGAATTTGTAGCCCACACATGGCCTCACAAAGCGGACATGTGCGTATATGGACTTCTCTTTCAGAAGTTTCGGTGTGCTCAGAAGTGGCGACTGAATTTGACATAGCTGATTTCCTTTCTCCCCGTTTCAGTCTAGCAAATCTCAGCCTGGCTACTTACGGCAACTTACAAAGTAAAGCACCCCCCCCCGATAGCCGTATGTTTCAGCGAACCCTAGCTGTTTCGTGCCTGCAGTGCCTCTATCAACTTTGGCAGCACCTTGTGCAGATCTCCTACGATGCCCAAATCAGCTACGGCAAAAATAGGTGCCTCTGGGTCTTTATTGATGGCAATGATATTCTTAGCCCCCTTCATTCCAACTAGATGCTGAGTAGCACCTGAAATACCACAAGCCACATACACACTCGGTTTCACAACCTTGCCTGTCTGGCCAACCTGGTAGGAATACGGCACCCAGCCAGCATCCACGATGGCTCGTGAAGCACCTGGAGCTCCACCTAATAGAGAAGCCAGAGTATCGATCAGCTGGTAATTCTCAGCAGAACCAAGCCCTCGTCCGCCTGAGACCACGATGTCAGCTTCGTCTAGTTTGGGGCCTTGGGTTTCTTCAGCGAACCGGTTTAGAATTTCTGCCTCGGCCGTGCGTCCAGTCTCGCCAGCAGCTAGGTCGTTTGTTTCTGCTGGTTCGCCGCCTGTCTCTTCAGCCACAAACGATTTGGGTCGCACCAAAAAAATTGGCAAGGCATCTCCGGTGAAGCGTGTTTGAACATTGACTACTCCACCGAACGCAGGCTCGGTGGCTTCCAGAGAAGCCGCGTCAGTGCCGTGAAGTTCCACCACATTGGTGAGCACCGGAGCGTCTAGCTTCACAGAGAGTCGCCCTGCTACATCTCGCCCGTCATAGGTGGTGCCGAAAAGCACAGCATCGGGCTTTGGCGTGCCCATTGCCCATGCCTCAACCATGGCAGATGCCACTTTGGGGCCAGCTAGTTTGGTGCCCAAATCGCCCGTGGCGTGAACTTTTATTACGCCGTGCGCGCCTAGCTCGGCTGCGACTGTTTGACCGTCACCCGCAAACACAGCCTCTACGGGGCCAAGCTCGCGAGCTTTGGCAGCAAGCTCTAAAGTGATGGGGGCGACTTTGCTATTTGCTTGGCCGTTTGCTTGGCTGTTTGATGAGCCGCCAGATGTTTCTGCATATATCCAAATCATTTAGAGCACCTTTAACTCTTCCAGGAAAGTGATCAGCCGCTCGTGGGCGTCGCCTTCGTCTTCTATTACTTCTCCGCCTTGACGAGCTGGAGCGTCTGCTATGGCAGTGATTTCTTGACCTGCCCCCGCCCAGCCGACTGATTCTGCTGGTATGGCTAAGTCTTCCAGACTTGGCTGAGCTAGCGGCTTTGACTTGGCAGCCATGATGCCTTTGAATGATGGAAAACGAGGCTCCACCACGCCAGCTGTTACTGATACCACGCAAGGCAGGGGGCAGACGACTTCGTCATATCCCTCTTCGGTTTGGCGTTGCACATGGACGTTACCGTTTTGCACTTCCACCGCTTTGGCAAATGTCACCGAAGGCCATCCCAATAGCTCAGCGATTTGTTCGGGCACGGTGCCTGTATAGCCATCGCTGGATTCTGTAGCTGCAATTACGAGATCAGGTGAGGCTTGTGCAATGGCAGCAGCGAGAACCTTGGCGGTCGCCAGCGAATCGCTTCCGAGAAGCCTAGAGTCGCTCACCAAAATAGCGTCTTCGGCACCCATCGCAAGAGCGGTTCGCAAACCGTTGGTCTCTTCGTGCGGTGCCATAGACACGAGAGTTACCGACCCCTGCTCTGCTGCGTCTGCTAGCTGCAGACCGATCTCAACGCCGTAGCTGTCAGACTCGTCCAAGATGAGCTTCACATCTCTTTTGAGTGTTTTAGTTTCGGGGTTGAGTTCTGAGGGATCGGCTGGGTCTGGAATTTGTTTAGCGCAAACAACAATTTTCATTTCTCAAGTGTATATCTGAAATCGCAACTTCAGATAGCCTAGAAAACCTGAACTTGCTGCTTTTAGTTAACCCTTATGCTTCGGCGGTTTCACCTAGGGTGCATGCTCGTATCAGGCGTTTGCTAGGTAAGGATCACTTTCTGGCTGAAGAACTTACTAGCGAACGAGGGCACGCCACCGAGATAGCCAAGAATGCCTCTAAAGAAGGTGCTGAAGCTGTGTTTGTGCTGGGCGGAGACGGCACCTTGAACGAAGTGGCTAACGGATTGCGAGGCACCAAGACGGTCCTCGCGCCGCTACCGGGTGGTTCCACGAATGTGCTGGCTCGTTCGTTAGGAATTCCCATGAATCCCGTAGATGCTACTGAGCTAACTTTGAATGCCTTGCAAAGGTGCGAGTATTCGCAGATCGGGCTCGGATCGGTGAATGAACGAAGGTTTTTGTTTCATGCTGGTGTGGGATTTGATGCCAAAGTTGTAGAGCTGGTGGAAAGGCGTGCCGACCTGAAGCGGTGGCTGCGACACCCTCTGTTCATTTGGGAAGCTGGAGCGTCTTGGCTATGGCATTTCGACAAAAAAAACACGCGCTTTGAAGCTTCGTTTAACCAGAAGGCTGAAAATCTCCACAAATCTAAGATGAGAAGGCGAAAATTTTCTTTGCGGAAGCAGACGGGGGGAGAAGAGTTTGCCGGAGGGCAGTTGGCTGTGTGTCTTAATACCAGCCCATATACCTATCTGGGCAACCGTCCTCTTGACATCGCCCCAGATGCCAACTTAGACAGCGATCTAGTGCTTGCTTTTGTACATTCCCTGAGTGCGTTCGGGCTGATTCGCTTAGCTATGAAAGCTTTACGCGGTGGCAATCGCCTCAAGAAAGATTGGAGAGTGGATTATCGCTGCGACTTGAAGTCGTTCTCTATTACTAGCCACATACCGGTGCCCTATCAAGTAGATGGCGACTTCGTGGAATGCGCCACACATTTGGATTTCCGTTATGATGCTGAAGCTCTTTGGCTTCTGCGACCCTAACCCTCCCCCACCTCTCACTCTCTAGTCACTTTTCACTCTCTAGTGACTGGCGACTCTCTAGTCACTTTCTAGCTTTTCTTTCTTTTTCTCTTTAGTGCCTTGTCTACAATCTTTCGGGCGATGTCGGGATGATCGCTTACGATACCGTCTACTCCCATATCTATCTGTTGACTCATTTGGTCGGCTTCGTTGACTGTCCATGTATGGACGAGCAGACCAGCAGCATGGGCTCGGCCCACTAGTGCCTCCGAAATATTGGAACTGTGAAAAGAAACTACACTGTGCTCGTTATCACAAGCCATCTGGATACTCTGTGAGGCCATAACAGGATCAAACACCAAAAAGCCAGTGGTGATTTCAGCATCAAAAGCACGAATTCTATTAACGCTGTCAAGGTTGAAAGAGATGACGAGGATGTCTTCAGGTTCGCGGTAAGCTCTCAAGGTTCCAGCTACAGCAACTGAGATCATATGTTCAGTGTCATAACCTGGCTCGTTCGGGAAGTTTTTGATTTCCACGACTACGCCTGCCCCTTCGCAAACTTCTAAGGCTTCAGCAAAACTAGGGATTTCTGAAGGGAGTTCTTTGCTGGGGGTGTGAGCTATTGTGCGTCGGTCAGCTAGATTGGCATCGTGGTGCACGACAAGCATGCCGTCGCCGGATTTACGCACATCCATCTCCACCCAATCGGCACCCATTTCAATTGCCAGTTTGAAGGCACCCAACGAATTTTCATCAACATGCCCAGATGCGCCCCTGTGAGCGATGACTTGGATATCTTCAGTGAGCCTGGAAGCAATCTTCATGAGATATTGCCTCAAGCAGAGCCGAAACCGATGCGAGAATCATCGGCTTGGGGGTCTATTTCCACATACGCGAGATTATCAGGCGAGATTCCGTAAGTGCGCCCGTTGCGGTCGGCAACCCACAGCATCCGTACTTTTTGCGTGCCGATGGCAGATTCTACGTTGGTCTTCAACTTTTCCAAGTCGGTGTCGTCGGGAAGTTCCACGATGACTTCACGAGGAGTCTCTATAAATCCGAAACGGGCTTTCATGTTTGAATCCTTTCTAGGGGTGGGTCTAGTTGCTAACTATCTTGAGGGCGGGATTGTAGCGGCGAGTGGGGGCTAATTCATCGTCTATCTCTCGAGCCAAATTCCGTAGCACTTCGGCAAGTTCGCTCTCTGGATGTGAAACTAGCACTGGTTGGCCTGTGTCTGCTCCTTCGCGTAGCTCTGGCACCAGAGGAACTTGAGCTAGTAGTGGGACAGCTAGCTTCTCGGCTAGTTCATTGCCTCCACCTGAACCAAAAAGTTCATATCGCTTAGAATCATCACCGATGAAATACGACATATTCTCAATGACGCCCTTGACTTCCAGATTGACTTTCTTTGCCATATACGCAGCACGTTGAGCAACTTTTTGGGCAATGGGTTGGGGCGTGGTGACAATATATACCTCTCCTCGTGGCAGAAACTGCGACAGCGAAATGGAAATGTCGCCAGTGCCTGGGGGAAGATCTAAAACCAGAAAGTCAAGATCGTTCCAGAGCACATCGCTGAGGAACTGTTGAAGAGCTTTGTGGAGCATCGGTCCTCGCCAGATAACAGGCTGGTCTTCTTCGGCAAAAAAGCCCATTGAGATGCACTGGACGCCGTGGGCTTCGGGCGGGATTATCTTGTCGGCTAGGGCTTTGGGGGGTTCGGTGATGCCCAACATACGCGGAATGGAAAATCCCCATACATCAGCATCCAAGATTGCAACTGAGCGGTCTCTATCGGCTAGGGCTACAGCGAGGTTGGCAGAGAGGGACGACTTGCCTACTCCTCCCTTGCCTGAGGCAATCAGCAGGCAACGAGTTTTGGTGTCATTGAATGGGAGTGTGTCGCTCAGGGTCTTGTGGCTTTCGGTTTCGGCTATTGGGTTTGTGTTTTGGCTACTGGGCTTGTGCTGGTGTTATGGCTTGTGCTGCTGCTGTGGCTTGTATGGTGTTGCTGCTTGTATCGCTCAGCTTTTAATGCTAGCTTTGCCTAGCTATTTGCTAGACACTAGAATTTTCGTTGCTATGCGCCACTACTTCGATCACGCTTCCACATCTCCTCTCCGACCTGTGGCAAAGGAGGCAATGCTTGCTGCCTTGGAGGTATGTGGGGATCCTGGTCGTATCTATGCCGAGGCATTAGAGGCGCGAGGGTTGGTGGAACAGGCTCGTGAGCAAGTGGCGCAGTTTTTGGGAACACAAGCTCGCAGTGTTGTTTTCACCAGTGGTGCCACTGAAGCTATAGCGACGGTCGTGCGTGGCTCGGCGAGGCGAGGCCGCCACCACGTTGCCAGCCCTATAGAGCATTCTGCTGTGCTGAAGAACATCGGGGCTGATGATGTGCGGTCTACTCTCGTTGATGCTTACGGCTATGTGGATCCCGATGATTTGATGTCGGCTGTGACCGAAGAAACTGCTGTAGTGCATCTGCAGATGGTGAATCACGAAGTCGGCACTCTTCAAGATGTGAAAGCGGCTACCAGCTTGTGCCGCGAGCGGGGTGTTTGGCTGCATGTGGATGCAGCCCAAGCTGTTGGGCACATGGGTGTTAGTTTTGACGAACTAGGTGCTGATTTCATGTCGGTGAGCGCGCACAAGTTCGGGGGCCCTGCCGGAGTGGGGGCATTGCTGGTGAGACGCGGCGTGCGACTGGATCCATTGCTGGCAGGGGGCGACCAAGAACGAGCGCGGCGTGCAGGTTTGGAAAATGTGGTAGCTATTGCGGGTTTCGGTGCAGTGTGTGAATCTTTGCAATACCCAGAAACAATGAATAAAGAGGCAACCGAGCAGTATGCGATGACAAATCGTATTTGCGAAGAGTTGACATCTGTGGAAGGAGTGGAAGGTATCGGCAGTCCAACTCAGCGCGCCCCTCACATCGCCTGTTTTCATATTGCTGATGTAGAACCGCAAGCCTTGGTGTTGGAGCTAGATCGCAGAGGTTTAGCTGTACATTCAGGTAGCGCGTGCTCGTCTGAGTCGCTAGAGCCCTCGCCTGTGCTGGCTGCTATGGGATATGACGGCCAGCGAAGTTTGCGTATCAGCGTAGGTTGGCCGACAACGCAAGCCGATGTGGATGCTTTGGTGTCGGCTGTGCCAGAAGTGCTGAACGAACTGCGATCTCTTCGGCCGCGCTGATTTTTGCTGGGCTTATTTTTGCTGAGCTTATTATCGCTCGGCTGATTATTACCGGGCAGATGCTTGCGGACTTATTTTTTGCTGGGCTTATTTTTTGCTGAGCTGATTTTTTAAATGCCAAAACCCCGCACCAAACTCTTAGCTTGGGCGGGGATTTGGGTTTTCTGTCTAGTCGACTGCGTTGTCTAGTTGACAGCGTTCTTGAGCTTGGAACCAGCTGAGACTTTCACAGCATTGCGAGCTGATATCGTGATTGACTCGCCTGTCTGAGGATTGCGCCCTTGACGAGCTGGGCGGTGCACCCGCTCGAAGGAAATCCAACCGGGAACAACCAACTTCTCGCCGGAGGCGACCTGCTTGGCTGCCTCTTCGAAGAAAGCCGAGAGCACTCTGTCGGTGTCGGCCTTGGAAACGCCAGTGCGATGCGCGATGACATCAACGGCTTCTGATTTATTCATTGTTAGCTCCTTATTTTCTTGGAGATTTCACGCCGGTGTCCTAGGTAACACTGGCTATTTACTCTGATACTAGACGACGCCCCCACCCAAAACAGGTATTTCAATAAAGTTTCAAGGGGTTTCCAAAGCTTTAATTTTCCTCTAAATGTCTGTGTTGGAGGGGATGATGGTGGTGGATTTGTTGAAGGTAGCCCAGGCGAACCAGAAGGTATCTAGGTACTCTTGTGGGGTTAGCTGTGCGCCTTCGTAGGTGCCATCGGTAGCTTTGCCAGAGGCTGACCAAAGGGAGCCTGTTTCTCTGTCGCGAAAGCCGCCTTCTGCGGGTTCAAAAGTTAGAGCTATGTCGCCAATCAGAGCTGAGAATACACCTGTGGTGCCAACATCTTGGCCTTCGTAGACAAATCTGCCATCAATCGCGGATGTAGCACCAGGAAGGTTCCACACAACTAACGGCAAACCAGCGAAAGACAACTCTATTACTTGTGCTTCTCGTAGGTAGGCGTGGCGGATGGCAACTGCTTCTCCCTCTGGAGTGCGAAGGCCGATAACACGCTCTTTTGGTGCCAACCGCTCGTCAATAGGTTCAGACTGAAAACCTGGGCTCAGAAGATTGCTTGAAGTTTCATAACCCACATAGGGATTGCTACCATAGACCTCTAGGGAGCGGCCGTCAATTTCGCCGGTCAGCACTTGGCTTTCGGGGTTGTCTTGTTGCCACTCGCCCCAAGCAATTATCTGCGTAGGGAAGAAATCAAGCTGCGCTCCAGCTAGATGACCAATAACTGCCTTGCCGTCGTAGTGCGTCCAGAGCGACTGGGTTTGGCGGTCGTACATCACCAGAGATGACTGATAAAGACTGCCAGATGTGCCGAAGTCCAGCACTCGGTTGGCTGCGCGGCGGTCATAAGTAACCGCTGAGTTGCAGAGTGGGCAATAAGAAATAGTGACTGGCACCCCGCCCAAAGTATCATTCACTAACTCATGACGGGTAAGGATGCGTATCGGATAGGCGCGAGCTTCACCGTTGATTGACACAGCTACTACGGGCTCGGCTTCGTCTAGCTCTTCAACTTCAGAGACATCCGCAAACCTAGGGTTGTCGATGCTGGGGATACCGTCGGGGGTTGGCCCGCCAGAGCGAATGCTGGCAGGCTCAACAAGTTTTTGGAATCTGGGATTGTTTGGGTCAGACAGAGCGGACGGAACATCTTCACGGCAAGTTGAATCACTGAGCGGATCGCGCCCCCAAATCTGTGAAGCAGATACTTCTTCGGAACAGACAATCTCGGGGGCGACAAATATCGTGCTTGTGGTAGCTGGACTTGTGGGGGTAGAACTTGTGGGGGTAATCGCTACTGGACTCTTGGAGTCTGTGGCGGAAGGCGAGTTGGTTTGCTGAGTCGCCGGTTGAGACTGGGTTGTGGGTTGAGACTGAGTTTCAGAATCCGAAGAAGAACAAGCTGCGCCGAATACTGCCAGAAGCAACCCAGTAGCGATAATGAATCTGCTTGTCATTGCTAGAGCAGTGTATCTAAAGCAGTGTGTCTAAAGCTGTGCGGAACTCGCCGACAGTTTCACCGATGTCTTCAGGAGAGGCACCTTCTAACATACGCCGCACGAAGGCTGACCCTACCACTACTCCATCTGCGACCCTTGAAGCTTCCACCGCTTGATCTGGAGTTGAAACGCCCACACCTACTAGCACAGGTTTGTTGGTTAGAGCTTTCAGACGAGACGCTACCATTGTTGCGCTATCGGCTAGTCGTTCGCGCTCACCGGTAACGCCTAGAAGCCCCACAGCATAGATGAAACCTCTGGAACGTTCAGCTATAGCTCGGCAGCGGTCGTCTGAGGAAGTCGGAGCAGCTAAGAGTATGGTGGCAACTCCCGAAGCATCGGCAGCTTCACACCAGGGGCCGGCTTCGTTCAGTGGCAAGTCGGCGAGAATCGCTCCAGATACGCCTGCGTCTGCTAGCGACCGAGCGAAACGGTCGTAACCCATGTGATGGGCAATGTTTGTATATGTCATCACGATGGTTGGCACCGGCGGTGGCGACTTGGCGAGGTTGGCTATGATCGAATCTGGCGTGGTGCCTGCAGCTAAAGATTTATCACTGGCTTGCTGGATTGTAGGGCCGTCCATGACTGGATCTGAAAAAGGTATCCCGACCTCCACAGCGTCTGCCCCAGCTTCTGCTGCTGCATGGAGACATTCAATCCAACCTTCAAGCCCGGCCGTCAGGTAAGGCACTAAACATTTTCTGCCGCTGGCACAGAGATCACTGAAATGATTGTCTAAAGATACTTGCATGTTTTGAAAAGCTATCGAGATTTGGCAAAACTATCGAGACTTGCCTATATATGACTTGCCTGTATATTCGGTCATTTGAAATATTCCACCATCTGTGCGGCGTCTTTGTCGCCTCTGCCCGAAAGGTTCAGCAGTACTACTTCGCCTGCCAGATCAGCCCTCTCTCTTGAAATCCACGCCAGAGCATGGGCAGGTTCTAAGGCTGGCATTATTCCTTCCGTGCGCGACAACAAACCGAAAGCTTCCACTACTTCTTCGTCGGTAACGCAGTGGTATTCGGCCCTGCCGGTGTCGGCAAGGTAGGAATGTTCGGGGCCAACCCCGGGATAGTCGAGACCGGCCGAGATACTTTCGGCTTCGCTCACTTGACCGAACTCGTCTTGCAACAGATAAGAAAGCGAACCGTGCAACACTCCTGGCACTTTGCGACCGACGGTGGCAGCACCGGCTGGTTCAACCCCAACAAGCCTCACTTGAGAATCGTTGGCGAAGCCACTGAAAATGCCTGCCGCGTTGGAGCCTCCGCCTACGCACGCAACAACTGTGTTGGGAAGTTTGCCGACTTGCTTCAGACATTGCTCACGAGCTTCGCTTCCGATGACCCTATGAAACTCTCGCACCATCCAAGGATACGGATGCGGACCCATGACAGAGCCTAGGCAGTAATGGGTGGTTTCAACGGTTGCTACCCAGTCGCGCAAAGCTTCATTCACAGCGTCTTTGAGTGTGCGGCTGCCTGTTGTAGCAGGGCGAACTTCGGCACCTAGCAGACGCATGCGAAATACATTTAAGGCTTGGCGTTCCATATCCACCTCGCCCATGTAAACCTCACATTCCAGACCGAAAAGGGCGGCTGCTGTGGCTGTGGCAACTCCGTGCTGTCCGGCTCCGGTTTCTGCTACTAAGCGGCTCTTGCCCATTCTCTTAGCCAGCAGGGCTTGGCCAAGAACATTGTTGATTTTGTGTGAGCCCGTGTGATTGAGATCTTCGCGTTTGAGCAGCACGGAAGTGCCGAGTTCTTCAGAAAGACGCCCGCAGATCGTAAGTGGTGAAGGCCGGCCAGCATAATCAGCTAGGAGGCGATCTAGTTCGCTGTGAAACTGCTCGTCAGCCCAAGCCTCGCGGAAAGCTATTTCAAGTTCTTGGCAGGCTGGAACGAGAGTTTCGGGGATAAAGCATCCGCCGAAGTTGCCAAAACGCCCCGAGGTGCCCGGATCAGAAGTAAGTAAATCAGTTTCCGCCTCTTCTGTGCCCATGACTATTCCACCTCCCAGTCGTAGGGCATCTCTTCGTCTTCGCCCCCTCTAGCTGCTACTGCTTCTTCTTCCATCACCTGAGCTGAGTTTCGGGCGGCATCTACGAAGCGTTTGATCAAGGTGGGATCCTTTTTCCCGGGGGCCGATTCCACACCTGTAGAGACATCTACCCCCCACGGCTGAACTTTGCGGATGGCAACAGATACATTTTCGGGGGTAAGCCCACCAGCCATGATGACTCGAAAATCACGGGGGGCGTTCTCGGCGAGCGACCAGTCGAAAACTTGCCCTGCGCCTGGTGCTGGAGCGTCTAGCAGAATATATTTTGTGCCGTAGCCTCTGAGATTGGGAGTTGAGGTATCGCCCATAGCGAAGCCTTTGATCATCATGGGCACCCGCTCGGCTATCCATAGACATTCCTCTGAGGTTTCATGGCCGTGCAGTTGGGCGCAACTTAGGCCAGATTCTGCGATAGTTCGCACGACACGCTCTTTTGATTCGTTTCGGAAAACGCCCACAGTGCGGGTTTCTTTGGGTAGTCGTTTGGCGATGTCGCTGGCTTTTGAGGGGCTGATCTGGCGGGGCGAAGGGGCAAAAACGAAGCCCACAGCATCTGCGCCCATTGCTACGGCAATGAGAGCATCGTCCTCGTTAGTGATTCCACAGATTTTGACGAACATGGTCGTTTTTTCAGTCTATAAACTTCAAGCAAGAAAACTGGCTACAGCTTCTGCTGGATGGGCAGACTTGACAAAACCCTCCCCCACCAGAATCGCGTCAAAGCCTCCCTCGAAAAGTCTTCGGGCATCTGCTGGTTCGGAGATGGCAGATTCTGCAACCTTCACAGCGTCAGTGGGGAATTGAGGCAGTAGGTTCAGGGCAAGTTCGCGGTCGACTTCAAAGGTGCGAAGATCTCGTTGGTTCACTCCGATGAGGGTGACACCTGCTGCTATGGCAAGCTCTAGCTCAGCAGCAGTGTGGATTTCAACTAAGGCATCAAGGCTTAACTCTCTGGCAAGCGATATAAAGTCGTGAAGTTCGGATACTTCAAGGGCTGAAACAATCAGAAGCACTGCGTCGGCACCCATAATGCGTGCATCGCATATGTCGCGGGCATCTACTGTGAAATCTTTGCGCAATACGGGCAGGTCGCACCCCATTCGGGCTGCTTTGAGGTCAAAAGCTGAACCTCCGAAATACTGCTGGTCGGTTAGCACAGAAATACAGGAAGCTCCACCGGTGGCATAGGAACGAGACAAAGCTAGCGGGTCGAGCGTGGGGCGGAGGTTACCTTTGGATGGAGAACGGCGTTTTATTTCAGCGATGACTGCGCCTGCCTTCCGGCTCACATTCTTCAGAGCTGCTTCAAAACCTCTAGTCGGCGGACATACCATAGCTTCTTCTCTAAGCTGTTCAAAAGAGCGATTATCTTCTGCTGCCATCTCTCTGTGGGTGGCAAGTATTTCGTCTAGGTATACGGTCATTATTCAAATACAGCACTGCTACAGATCAAAGGGTGTGAGCACTACAACTACCGTGTCGGATGACTTTTGAAGCACTTGTTCTGCTGTGTGACCCAAGAAAATGCGATTGTTGACACGCCGTAGCTGGGCTCCGAGAATAATGAGGTCGGCCTCTTCTGTTTCGCTTACTTCTAGAATGCCTTCCGCCGCATTGATGGAATGATGTACAACGCTGCGCGCTTGTGCACCCATCTCTTGGGCAAGCATGAGAGTTTTTCCAAGTATTTCCTCGCCCTGGTGGACATCTCTATGACTGGTGGTTGCACTTTTAGACGCTGTAGAACGCCGTCTGCCACCATGTCTGAGATCGGGAAACAAGAAGCCTGCGGGGGCTTTTTCTGACGCTGACCGCTTTTTGGTTTCTCTGGCAGACTTTTCTTCAACAATGTGAGCAAGGGTTACCTGTGTGCCCAGCTGGGAGCTGATACTGAATGCAACTTCGCAAGCCATGCGCGTGGTAGATCTGGCAGCGACCGGCACCAGTACTCTGCTAAATGCTGCAGGGTGGCGGTCGCTAGGCGGTCGCACAATGAGAATAGGCAGAGTTGAAAGAGTTAACAATTCTTCTGCCATAGGCGATATAGACAGAACCCCTTCTTCGTTTCTAGCTACACCCAAACCAATCACCCCGTATCCAAGCTGACTCTCAGAAATAATGGCATCTGCTACATCTGGAGATCGCACTGTTCTATGTTCTACTTCTCTCTCATAAAGCACATTTTGCAAAGGAGTTATATCTATCTCTGAGAGATCTTGGGAGGGTTGCTGACGTCTGTCCCGTGTGTCTCCTCGCTCAGCACCGCGCAAAAAGCGAGTCAGTAATCGCCCCTGAGATTGATTGACTGTGAAAATCGTGGCACCTGTTTCCAGCGGCCAAGCAAATTGCATCACCTGGGCAGCTCCGATTGATGCCCTTCCGCCACGACTGGGCAAGAGTATGCGAGAGGTATTAACCAGTAGATTTTCACTCAAGGCTTCCTCGCGCTCCAACCGCTCTATCTCTCCTGGATCGCCGCGCCAGCCTCGCACTATCAGCCGCAAAGCTACAGAAGCAAACAGCGACGTAACGATGGGAACTAGCACGATAACGGTGTAGGAAGTTTGGTTAAAGACTCCCAAATCTAGGGCGACTGTGGCTATGACGATTTCCAGTGCGCCGCGAGCGTTCAATCCAGCTCCCAGAGCCAGCGCGCCGCGGTTTGTGCGATCTGCTAATAACGCCCCCCAGTAAGTTCCGAAGAACTTCATTCCCATTGCAACCCCAAGGATTACGATTGCCCAAATAAGTGTGTTTGTATCTCCAAGCTCAGATAGATCCACTCGCAAGCCGGCTAAGGCAAAAAATAGCGGAGCAAAGAAACCTACAGTGATATGCTCAATAAACTCTAAGGCGCGATGATCGAAGAACCGCGAGCGGTTGAGTATTACTCCTGCAACAAAGGTACCTAAAACTGCTTCAATGCCTATGTACTGGGTGGCAATCGCAAATAGAAGTGCGGTTGTGAACAAAACTGTGAGTGACCCTTTAGCAGGGTTCGTTGTGCGCCTCATGCCACGTAGCCAAACATCTATAATCTTCTGCCCAACAGTGAATGCGAAGATAATGAAAATCGTAAGACCGCCGACGGTGGTTAGAAGGTCGAGCGGATCGAACCGCCCTGAAGCCGCCAAACCACTGAAAATTCCTAGCATGACCCAGCCGATGATATCATTTGCCATCCCTGCGGCTACGGTGATTTGACCGAAATCTCGCCGCATGAGACCTAAATCGCCAAGTATCTTGGCTACTACCGCCAAAGACGATACGCTCACCGCGAGCATTATGAAAAGAAGAAATACTATTCTTGAATGCTGTTCGGGATCGTAAAAAGAATCAGGTATGGTAGCCCCAAGCAAAATACCACCGAACATAGGAAACACAAGACTGCCTGATGTTACATAAGCTGCAGACTTGCCAAGCTTGGTAATAAGACCTAAATCAGTTTCAAATCCAGTCACAACCAACAGAAACGCCAAACCTACCCAACCCACAGCCAGAATGGCACCTGATTGCAGCTCTTCGCCGGGTAGATACCATTCAAAGCCCTCTGGCCAGACTTTGCCAAAAATAGAAGGCCCTAAGACAACCCCAGCAGCTAACTCGCCAATGATGCCGGGCATACCGATGCGCCTCATCCCCCATCCGAGCAGACGAGCTAGAAGCACTAAAGAGGCAACCTGCACCCAAAATACAAGAAGATGGTGTTCGTCAAGCGGGATTAACATAGCTATATCTCAAAAGATGCTGTGAGGGGGGCGTGATCGGAGGGTTTGTCTTCTCCCCATGTTTTGCGTGCATTTCGGTCTAGCACGATCCAGTTCAAATTCTTAGATAGGGGCGCGGATGCCAGAATGTAATCGATTCTCATGCCTTCGCGCCTGTTGAAGCGGCCGGCGCGATAGTCCCAGTATGTATAAAGCCCGTCGGTGTGCCCGTAGCGATCGCGAAATACATCGTTTAGCCCCCACTCGCAGACTTCACGCAGCTTTTCTCTTTCGGGAACGCTTACATGAGTGTTGTCGGCAAAAGCTTCTATATCCCAAACATCGTTGTCTGCTGGAGCAATATTGAAATCTCCTGTTACCACAACGGGTGCTTCGGGAGACTCTCTCAGATCGAGATGTGCCCGCAGGCAGCTGAGCCAGCGGAGTTTGTAGTGATAGTGAGGGTGATTGAGTTCTCTGCCGTTGGGTACATACGCACTCGCGACGCGTACTCCCCCACAGGTTGCCCAGATGAGTCTGGCTTCTGGCTCAGCAGCGTTTTGCAGAGTGCCCTGGGCAGCACTTTGGGAAGTGCTATTGGAAGTGGTATCTGCGGAATCTGCTGAGCCGGCTGAATCAACAGGTGTTTCCATCATCGGAATACCTGATTGTTCATCAAAGTTGTGAAAATCGTTTTCTAAACCCACTCGCGAGAGAATTGCCACTCCATTCCACTGCCCCTGCCCGCAATGCACCGACTCGTAGCCGAGATTGGCAAACTCAGCAAAAGGGAAGGCCTCGGTTTTGAGTTTCGTCTCCTGCAAGCAAAGCACGTCAGGCTTGGCTATTTCTATCCAAGCTGTGACATAAGGCATGCGTGCCTTCAGAGAGTTCACATTCCATGTGGTGATTTTCATGTGCTCTCCTTAACGCTCTAGTTAGATATTACGCTCTCGACCCTCCCAATATGGGTCACGCAACCTACGCTTATAGAGTTTGCCGTTGGGGTCTCTGGGCATCTCGTCTGTGAAATCCAGCGAACGAGGCCATTTCTGTTTGGCAATTTGATCGTGCAGATGGGCCATGATCTGCTCACGGGCTTCATCTTCTGAGAGATCAGCATTGGGCGATAGCTCGACCACTGCTTTAATCTCTTCGCCAAAATCTTCGTTGGGTATGCCGAACACCGCCGCATCGCCCACCAAAGGAGACTGCAGCAATGCGCCTTCAATTTCGGCAGGATAGATGTTGACACCGCCGACGATGATCATGTCGTTGCTGCGATCGTTCAAGAACAAATAGCCCTCATCGTTGAAATAGCCGATGTCGCCTACTGTGAAGAAATCGCCCAGGCGCGCTTTGGAAGTCTTGTCTTTATCTTTGTAGTAAGAAAACGACATACCGGGCATCTTCATGTAGATGGTGCCGCTTTGGCCCGTAGGCAGTTCTTCTCCGCTTTCGTCCACTACGATGACCTCCGACCCAGGCCAGGGCTTACCGACCGTGCCGGGGAACTTCCGCCATTCTTGCGGTGTTACATAGGTGCCGCCGCCTTCAGTGGCTGCGTAATACTCCCAGATAGTGTCGCCCCACCAGTCGAGCATCTTGAGTTTTGTTTCGGGCGGACAAGGCGCGGCAGCGTGGATCATTCGGCGTAGCGAAGAGACATCGTATTTCTCTTTTACTTCGTCGGGCAGCTGCAAAAGACGGTGGAACATCGTGGGAACCATATGGCTCTGGGTGACTTTGCAGCGATCTATTCGCTCCAAAGCTCCTTCAGGCGTCCATCTGTCCATAAGCACCACGGAGTGCCCCATGTGCAGAGAGGTGGTCGTCCAGACATTCACCGCAGTGTGATATAAAGGTGCTTGAGTGATATGGACATTGTCATCGTGTGGCATAATGCCCAGCAGCATAAACAGTCCGCCAGAAGATGCTGCCGACTCGTCGGGGTGCATGTCGACCAGATCTCGTCTGACGCCTTTGGGGCGACCTGTGGTGCCTGATGTGTAGAACATGAAGGAACCTGTAGAGAGATTTTCGGGGCGGCTAGTGGGCTGACCGGATATGAGATCAGAAAACGGCTGACAGCCTTGCACAGTGCCTATAGAGAAGCGATTGGGGACATCGGTTTCGCTGATTGCTCGCTCAGCTTCATCTGTGAAGCGGTCACTCACCACGAGGGCTTTTGTTTCGCTGTCGGTGAGGATATAGGCGATCTCTGGCCCAGCTAGATGCCAGTTGACTGTGGTCACATAAAACCCGGCCTGGTAAGCGGCTAAACAGACGGCGATTTGCTCCATGCAGTTGGGTAGCAGAGTTGTAACTTGATCGCCTTTTTGGAGCCCGAGCGACCGCAAGCCGTGCACGATCTGATTGGTGAGATCGTATAGCTCGCCTGTGGTCGTCTCGTTATAGTCAGGGTCGACTACAGCGAGGCGGTTTGGTGCTAGTTCTGCTATCTTCCAAAATCCGAGCGTGTCGGTGATGCCCGGTGTTTCTGAAGGGGTTTCTGAAGATATTTCTGAAGTGGTTTCTGTATCTGGCATTTTCGCCTCCTTATTCCAAATATAGACTAGCCACACCCTACGATGAGCATTGCTATAAGCTATAGCTATGACGCAACCTAACACTCTTCAACTACTCTCACATGTGCCAATTTTCTCAGAACTGTCACAGTCTGAATTGCGCTCAATCACGCGCCTGATGACCAGCACAAATGTAAAAGAAGGCAGGTCGCTCACCAAGCAAGGTCAGGTGGGGAGGGAGTTCATAATCATTTTGAAAGGCGAGGCTAGCGTGGTGCAAAACTTTAGAACTGTCGCTACCTTGCGTCCGGGAGATTTCTTCGGAGAGCGTTCTGTCTTGACAGGCGAACCTCGCTCAGCAACAGTGACGGCTGAAACCGACATGCTAGTTGAAGTCCTTACTCGGCGTGAATTGCTAGCCCTGCTAGACGACAAACCTGTAGTAGCCAAAAAGATGCTCATCGGAGTTGTGCGCCGCTACCAAGGGTTGCTGACTTCCCTGCAGAATATCACACAGTCGCCCGTTAGCTAGCTGGCAATCTCAGCTAGTGGCTTGATAGCATAGCTGCTAGTAAGGCTTCCAATCTGGTTGGCGGCCTTCGCGAAAAGCTCGGCTGGCTTCTGTCATGTTGCCTGTGAAGGTGCCGAGCACTTGTGTGCGGTTTTCTATTTCCAGAGCGTGACGGTGGCTAGGGGCGTCTAACACAGCGTTTAAGCCGGTTTTTGTCATCCAGACGCCGTATTGATTATTGAGGGCGATTTCAGCCGCCAAGGACTTTGCTTCACCTAGTAAATCTTCGGCGGAGACTATGCGGTTGACCAGATTGATCCTGGCGGCTTCTTCGGCATCAATCATTCTGCCTGTGAGCATAAGCTCGCGGGCATGGCCGACACCTACGATCTTTGGCAACAGGTAGCTCGTCCCTACATCTAAAGACGACAGCCCAACCTTGATAAAAACCGACCCGAAACGAGCTTGCGGAGAAGCTAGGCGCACATCGCAGTGCAGTGCGATTGCTAACCCTCCTCCTACTGCTGGGCCGTTTACTGCGGCTATAACAGGTTGGGGTAATTCGTAGATACGCAACATGAGATTCGCCAAGTCAAGTTGAGCGTCATAGACCCAGCCGACGCGGCTGCGCTCTTCTGGCATCTCTGCTGTCTGCTTCAAATCTGCGCCTGAGCAAAAGGCTCGTCCGGCTCCGGTCAAGACGACGGCTCGCACGGAACGGTCGACTGCGATTTCGTCTAGGGCTGCTGCGAAATCGGCGATGAAATCTGGATTTATAGCGTTGAGACTTTCTGGGCGATTCATGGTGAGCACTACTACGCCGTTTTCTTTGGGGCTTCTTAGGAGCGTGGACGAGGGGCTTGCCTCGGTGGTTGCTTCCTGGTTGCTACCTGCTGCGTTGCTAGTTTCGCTGCCAGTTTGGCTGCTATGTTCCTGGTTCGCTTCACTCCTGGCTTCACTGCTAGCTTCATTGCTAGCTTTCTGCTCAGATTTAGGTTGAGTGCTGGGATGGTGCGGCTGTGGCAGAGAAAATCTGGTGTAGTCAGCACCTTCTGTAGGCTTTTTCGCCACTATCTGTTATCCCAATGATCTTTCTGCGGTTGCCTTCAGCGGTTGCCTATCTCAGACAATTATCTCAGACAATTATCTCAGACAACTATCTCAGGCAACTATAGTCCCATCCCAGCTACGCCGACTATGCGGCTAGCGGAGTTTGGAGTTTGTCTAAAACGCCACGCTCAAATGCCAATAAATATTTCTTAGCGTCCACTCCCCCGCCATAGTTGCCTATATCACCGCCGCTGCGCACCACACGATGGCACGGCACGACTATAGAAATCGGGTTTGTAGCCATTGCTGTTCCTGCTGCTCGAGCCGCCCTAGGATTGCCAGCTTCTGTTGCCAACTCACCGTAGGAAAGCGTCTCTCCGTAGCCGATTTCATAGGCTGCTTCTTGTGCGGCGCGACGAAACCCACTTGTCAATCGCCAATCCAGGGGGATGTTCCAAGTTGTGCGATCTCCTGCGAAATATTCAGACAACTCATCAGCTACAGCGGCAAATCCAGAAGTGGAATCATCTCGAAAACGAGCATCGGGAATATGGGTTTCAATTCGCTTCCTAAGGCGGCTCTCAGCCAATTGTTGACTGCTTGTATTAGAGCTACCTGCATAGGAGACTGCCAAAAGACCGACTTCCGAACAGCCGATAAGCAGTTGCCCGACCGGAGTGTCGCAATTTCCGAATGCTATATATGTCATTTTGTGGCCTTTCGCAAGAGTTGTGCTTCTATGAGTTGTGCTTCTATCGTGGCTGCCTATTTCAGGTTTTGCCCATTTTAGCTTTTGTATACTAGTGAGATGAGATAGAGGTGGGCATAAGCGAATTATAGACACTCTGACTTCTCACAGTGATATTTAAGCAGGATATTTAAACAGGATATTTGAGTTGATCATGGCAGAAATTTTAGCAACTGATACACCTGATGGGCAAAGCGACCCTTCTCGCCTTTCAACCTGGCTATCTGAGACGATTGATACTGGCGAACCTCCTTTCCATTATGAACTGATCGCTGCTGGTGGCTCCAATCTCACTTATTCTGTAACTGATGCCAACGGACAGCGGTGGGCCTTACGCCGTCCGCCGATGACTCACGCTCTCGCAACTGCACACGATATGGGAAGGGAATGGCGCATCATGTCGGCTCTGGGCGAAAATAGCTCGGTACCTGTGCCAGAATGCGTGGCTTACTGTGAAGACGCTAGTGTGATTGGCGCGCCGTTTTACATGATGAGCTTCATGGATGGACTGATTCTGCGCGACCAACAATCTACCTTGGCTATGACCGAGGCTGAAGCCAGAGTTGCTACCGACTCGCTCATAGAAGTACAGATAGCCCTTCACACTCTGGATTTGGAAGCAGTTGGCTTGGCTGATCTCGGGCGACACGACAACTATGTAGGGCGACAATTAAAACGGTGGCGAAGGCAAGTACTAGAGGGAGGTTCTAGGGAAGTGCCACTTCACGGCGAGCTGCACGAACGTCTTGTGACCGCAATGCCACCCGAACGAGAACCCCCTGCCCTAGCACACGGCGACTATAGATTTGACAACTGCGTCTTAGGTGACAACTTCAAGGTGATAGCTGTTTTGGACTGGGAACTCTGCACCACTGGCAATCCCGTTGCCGATTTTGTGTGGTCGTTGCAGTATTGGGGCGATCCTGAAGACAAGATGAGTTTTCTGCTTGATCCGCCAACCTTGAACCCTGTATTCATGCGCCGCCAAGAATACTGCAAC
Organism: uncultured Acidimicrobiales bacterium; assembly: GCA_958295755.1. Lineage (GTDB taxonomy): Bacteria > Actinomycetota > Acidimicrobiia > Acidimicrobiales > Hopanoidiivorantaceae > Hopanoidiivorans. Next base: position 993,475 of record OY282367.1, read on the forward strand.
TTGTACGCCCAACGCAGTGGCTTTGACCTCTCTGACCTCCCCTACTACCAGATTTTCTCGTGGTGGAAACAAGCGTCAATAGTGGAGGGTGCTTATGCCCGGCGGCTGGCGGGAGCAGTAGGCGGCATGACACCAACTGGCGATGTTCACGATATTGCTCGCCGAGTGGATGAAATGCTAGAGCAAGCCTCTGATTGGGCCGATGCCTGGCTGTAGAAATGCCCGGCTCTGAAAATGCCTGGCTGTAGATTTCAGGCTTTAGCCTTCAGGCAGAATATCTACTAGCCTGCGACCGCGGCGGGAGCCGTATTGCACTTTGCCTGTGGCTTTGGCAAAGAGGGTGTCGTCTCCGCCTTTGCCGACATTTTCGCCAGGATGAATCTTGGTGCCACGTTGGCGCACAAGAATAGCACCGGCTGTAGCAATCTGTCCGCTGTGAATCTTCACGCCTAGTCGCTTGGATTTAGAGTCGCGTCCGTTCTTGGTGGAGCCTCCACCTTTGGTCTTTGACATAATCTTCTGCCTTTCTTTGAAGTGCTTGATGAGGGTCTCTGAAATGCCTGATATTTGCCTGTGTCAGACTTTGGAGTGATTAGGTGTTTATGGGCGTAGGTGACTGTTTTGTGTAACTCTTTACTTGCGTGTGATTTCAGTGATCTCTATGCGTGAAAGCTTTTGCCGATGCCCCCAGCGTCGCCGCTGATTGGATTTTGACTTGTAGGTAAAACCTGTTATTTTGTTGGCTTTCACCTGGTCTTTCACCACTGCTGCAACCTTCACACCTGATAACTCCTCTGGGGTAGCCAACACATCGCCTCCGTCAACTAGCATCACAGGTTGCAACGCTACCTTGGAGCCAGCTTCTGAGGTTTTGCCTCCTATGAGCTCCACATCCAAGACCTGCCCAGAGGTGACTTTGTATTGCTTGCCACCCGTTTGGACGACAGCGTATAGTTGATTGTTCATTTGAAACCTCTATTTAGGAGCGCGGTGCTGCACACCAGTCTTTGTGGTCGTCTCCGGGCAGGGCTTGACACTCTGGGCAAGGCGATTCAGAATCTTCAAAGAGAAGATCGAAATTGTCGCCTAGTTGTTTCAGTGCCCGTGCTTCCTCGTAGCGGCGGTGTCGTCCCTTCTTCACGAAATAACCTCTTGTATTTATTTTTTTGTAGTTTAGCGCAGCATACAGAGTTTGCAGTGTCTAACTTTGCTGTTTTTGATTTGCGGTTTCTAAGATAGCAGTATTTTATGTAGTTTTCGGCATCTCGTCTAGGTCGCGCAGAGATGTCACATCTGAAACTTGGCAGAATTTTACCGCATCTAGCATCTCAATTCCGTCTTTGATAGATCTTCCGCCAGATGTAAAAGCCGCCTTAAAAGCAGACAGGCACCTGACCCGCCACGCCCCGTGGAGATACTGCGGAATATCGTCTTCATCCAGTGGCACAGCACCATCGGCTTTGGGCTCACAAGCCAGAGCTGCTACTACTTCTCTCACAGAGCTAGCCGAAGCGGAAGGTAAATCGCATGAAAGCACTAGGCATATGCTTGGAAGTTCGTTGCTAGCTAGGCGTAGGGCAGAAATCAAACCTCCTAGAGGCCCTTCGCCGGGATAGTCGTCTGGCACAGATCGAAAACCCATATTGGCTAAAGCATCCACATCGCCTCCGATGCTCCAAACCTTAGATGCCCCGGCTTCAAGCAGAGCGAGCAAAGCTATCTTTGCCAGCGGTTGGCCGTTGTGTAGATAGGTGGCTTTGTCTTGACCGAATCTGCTACTCGCTCCGCCGCAAAGCACAGCACCCACAAATTCTGAGTTGTCTTTTGGCATCACCTGCGCTTTTGTGACAGCTTGTGCGACAACTTACCTTCATTCCAATTTGGGTCTAGCTGTCGCAAGAAAACAGCACAACGTTCAGCTTCGTCTTTCTCGCCGATCATCTCAGCAGTTCGCCTCAACCCTTCCAAGCAGTGTAGAAATCCTTGGTTGCCAAGATGCTCCCAGCGAACTAACCCTGAGCCTCGCCATCCGCTTTGGCGCAGGCGGTCTAAACCTCTGTGATAGCCAACTCTGAAACAAGCATAGGCTTCCACCACATCTCGCGCTGACTCGCCCAGCTGTGCCCAACCTTCTATGAAATCGGGCCATCTAGCTACCAACCCAGAGATAGCCATATGCCTTTGCATGCCTGTCAAATTCAAAGCTTCATCAAGAGCCTGCCTCGCTGCTGCTAGCTCTAGCTCAAGGATAGTTTCAGGCGGCCCCGAGGCCGACAGATTAACAGGAGAATGATCTGGGTGGCTCAAAGCAACTACTCTCTAACGGTCACCAGTCGGAATACATCAGTTTCACGCGAGTCTCGCGACAGCCCTGCGAGCACCCCGACAATATCGCCCGGGCGAATATAGCCGTGTTCTTTTGACATCGCAATGGCTTCGCGCACGCGCTTTTCGTAGCTGTCGGTAGATGAGCTGCGGATGACTTTAACTCCCCAACTCAAAGTTAGTTGCTGTAGCACGCGAGGGTCAGTTGAGAACCCTAAAATCGGACATTCCGGGCGAAAGCGTGCCATTGAGCGCACTGTCCGCCCTGAACCTGAGATGCAAAGCAGAGCAGCCAGAGATTTTTCTGAAGCCACACGCCAAGCTGCCATTGTGATGGCATCGGTGATGGAACGATCCTTTTTGGAGGCTGGAAGGTGCACTTCTTCTAATAGTTGTCCCCAAGATTTATGATCAAAGCCGTCATCTGCTTCTTCTGTTATGCGAGACATCGTGTCTACAACTAAAGGCGGGTCAGCACCGATAGCTGTTTCGCCCGACAACATAACCGCGCTGGTGCCATCAAATACAGCGTTCGCGATATCTGATGCTTCTGCTCGTGTCGGGCTGGGCGACACCAGCATTGACTCCAGCATCTGCGTGGCTGTGATCACAGGAAGACCTTTAGCGATGCACTGGCGAATGATGCTCTTTTGCAGCACGGGGACTTTCTGAATCGGGAACTCTACCCCTAGATCGCCTCTAGCGACCATAATGGCACCTGATGCTTCCATGATGCTGTCGAGATTCTCCACAGCCCCTCTGGTTTCTATTTTGGAGATGATCAAAGGCCCGTCGGGAGTAGGTTTCGTCCCTAGACGGCGCACATCATCGCCTGAGCGCACAAAAGAAATCGCCACCATTTCTATGCCTTCCTCCAAGAAGGGCTGAAGCATTTCAATATCGTCATCTGTTGGCGATGATGTTCTGAGCCGTTCGCTAGGTATGTGCACGCCTGGTCGCCCAATCACTCTGCCGCCGTGTGTTACTCTGGTGCGGAGCGCGTCTCCTTTTATATCTTCCACTATCAGCTGGATAGTTCCGTCACCTAGCGATAAGGTGTCGCCTAGGTGGATGTCCTCCACTAAACCTTCGTAGCCGACTTCAATTACATTCGTATCGCTTGAGGACGAGCCGGTTCTCACAACTACAGAAGAGTCGGTAGCGAAGCGCACTCCTTCACCCGGAAACGGAGCTGCTCTGAGCTTAGGGCCGGGCAGGTCGAGCAAAATACCAACTGAACGCCCCGACTGCTTAGCCACCATGCGGATCACATGACAACGCTCTAACACTCGCTCGACTTTGTCGTGAGCCAAGCTGATGCGAGCTAGATCCATCCCAGCTCCGATCATCTTCTCCAGCACTTCAGGGCTGTCGGAAGCGGGGCCGATAGTGGCGATAATTTTGGTGCGCCTCATATACTTCAGATTAACTCGCAAGTATCGCACTTACAAGGCATTTAGGTTATTTTGGCAACTATACAGATGCAAAAGCTCTCCACTGGCTCACAAACAAATGTCTAATCATTCTCCTTGGGCGTATCTGCAGCACTCTGGGCCGCTACCAATAGCGCATCGGGGCGGGGCGGCTGAAATGCCAGAGAACACTATGATTGCCTTTGAGCACGCTCAACGCCTCGGGTTTCCCTATGTTGAGCTAGATGTGCGAGCTACTGTCGATGGTATTTTGATTGTCTATCACGACTCTGCGTTAGATACTCTTACCGACAGATCGGGTGCTGTGGCGGAACTTTCGTGGGCAGAGGTGAGCAAGGCAAGGGTGGAAGGCGAAGAGCCAATCCCGCGCCTAGAAGAAGTGCTTGACACATGGCCGAATCTTAGAGTGAATATTGACCCGAAGCACCCGAAAGCAGTCGCTCCGCTTGTGAAAATCTTACAAGCTAGAGACTGCGCCGACAGAGTATGTGTAAGTACTTTCTCAGACAGGCGCACCTTGTTGGTTAGAAAACTCTTGGGATCGCGCTACTGCACTGCCACCACTATCGCGAACATCGCCCGAATCCGCGCCGAATCGCTTGCAAGCAGCCGGCGGTCAGAGAGAAAACCCAGCAATCTAAAATCAAACAGAGAGACGAGAGGTATTTGGAGAACAAGAAGCATTGGGGCGTGCGCTCAAGTGCCCGCTACGATCCACGGCCGCCGACTAGTAGATGCAAATTTCATTAGAGCTGCCCATCGCCGTGGTCTACAAGTCCATGTTTGGACAGTCAATACAGCTACTGAAATGCACGACTTGCTCAATATGGGTGTAGACGGAATAATGACAGATCAAGTCACCATTTTGCGATCAGTCTTGATAGAACGCAACCAGTGGCATGATAGGTCGCAGAAGGCTGGCTGAATTTTCAGCTTCTACTAAACTCAAGCAAACATGAATAAACTCAGGCAAACATGAACCTTCCTCCAGTCGTTTTTCTGCACGGCTTTGCCACCTCTTCTGAGCGAACTTGGCGAGACACAGGCTGGGTAGACATCTTCACTGATGAAGGCCGCGAAACGCATCTAATCGACATTCTCGGGCACGGAGATGCCCCGAAACCCGCAGATCCGCAAGCCTACGCCAATCTGGAGGACTGGGTGTGGGAGCGTCTTCCAAAAGGGCAACTTCCTGAAGGGCAACTAGACGCAGTTGGCTTTTCAATGGGCGGACATCTTTTGCTAGGTCTGGCTTCAAAATTTCCAGAGCGGTTCAGACGACTAGTGGTTGCTGGAGTGGGAAATAATGTCTTCCAGCACGATATTGAACACCGCCAAATGGTGCGACAAGCCATCGCTGGCGATGCTCCCCCTGACAACCCCATAGCCCAGCACTTCTCGTTTCTAGCAAGCTCTCCCGAAGCCGACCGCCAGGCACTTTCGGCATTTCTGCAACGAGAGGGCACAGCTATGACCCCTCAAACACTAGCCACCCTCACTTGCCCCGTACTAGTAATCTTCGGCGACCAAGATTTCGCTGGCCCAGTAGAGCCACTATTAGAAGCTCTGCCTAATGCGACCTTGAAAATCCTCCCGGGCGTAGATCATTTCGCCACCCCCAAGAACTTTGGCTGCATTGAAGCTGCTGTGAACTGGCTCTGTGAGACTTAAGGCAAGAATTCTAAGCCAGCGGTGAATTCTAAGCCAGCGACATGCTTGTGGGCGTTACGACACTGGGAAGTAGCGTCTCGTCCATCAGCCATTCATCGACTGACGCGGCACAAGCACGCCCTTCGGCGATAGCCCAGACTATGAGACTTTGCCCTCGCCCCATGTCACCACAGACAAAAACACCCTCTGTGGCCATCCAATGTTCATCTCGAGCTACATTGCCTCTATCGGTAAACTCCACTCCTAGGTCTTCCAGTAGCTTGCCACGTTCGGGCCCCACGAAACCCATCGCCAGCAATACGATGTCGGCCTCGTAAGTTTCTTCTGTGCCCTCAATTGCTGGGAACGACATGCGGCCGTCTTCAAATACTTGCTCTACTTGGACAGTCTGCAATGCCCGCAAGTTCCCGTCGCTGTCGCCCAGGAACTCGGTGGTGTTGATGGCATAGACGCGTTCGCCACCTTCTTCGTGGGCCGAGGAAGTGCGGTAGATGAACGGCCAGGTTGGCCACGGATTGACGCCGGGGCGAACATCGGGTGGACATGGCATGATTTCAAACTGATGCACCGAAGCGCAGCCGTGGCGATGAACGGTGCCTAAGCAGTCGGCACCAGTATCGCCGCCACCGATGATGATCACATGCTTGCCTTCTGCTGAGAAGGGGTGTTCAGAGATGTCGCCCTGCTGCACCTTGTTAGCCCAGGGCAGGAACTCCATAGCTTGATAGATGCCTTTGAATTCCCGTCCGGCGATAGGCAAATCTCGCCATGCGGTGGCTCCACTTGCGAGCACCACAGCATCGAAGTTTTCGCGCAGATCTGCTGCTGTGATGTCTGTTCCAACATCTATATTGACTTCAAACTTGGTGCCTTCTGCCTCCATTTGCTCAAGACGGCGATCCAACACTTTCTTTTCCATCTTGAACTCAGGAATGCCGTAGCGTAAAAGCCCACCCGGTCGGTCGGCCCGTTCATAACAGACCACATTGTGCCCAGCTCTGGTGAGCTGTTGAGCGGCTGCTAACCCTGCAGGCCCCGACCCAACCACTGCCACACTTTTGCCTGTTAGTTCCTGTGGCAACTGGGGTGTAACCCAGCCTTCTTCCCAAGCTCTGTTGATTATTTCGACTTCCACTTGCTTGATCGTCACAGGGTCTTCGTTGATGCCGAGCACGCAAGCTGCTTCGCAAGGGGCTGGGCAGAGGCGGCCTGTGAACTCTGGGAAATTATTTGTGGCGTGTAGGCGATCTATGGCTTCTTTGAAATGTTCGCTATAGACCAAGTCGTTCCATTCCGGTATGAGGTTGCCGAGCGGACAGCCATTGTTGCAAAAGGGAATACCGCAGTCCATGCAGCGAGAGGCTTGGGTGCGGAGTTTATCTTCAGGAAACGGCTCATAAACCTCGCTCCAGTCACGCAGGCGCACTGGCACAGAACGGCGACGGGGAAGTTCCCGTCGGTGTTTCATAAAGCCTTTGATGTCGCCCATGATTTATTAGCCCTGCCTTACTCTACAGCAGCTGACATGACAGCTATGTTTACATCGGTGCCGCGCTCTTGGGCCTCTTGTGTGGCTTCCAGCACTCGCTTGTAGTCGCGAGGCATGACCTTCAAAAACCGCGACTGTTCTCTGCCCCAGTTAGCCAGCACACGGGCGGCCACATCTGAGTCGGTCTCTAGCAGATGTCTGTCTATTCTGTCATACAGCCAGTCAATGTCGTCTGCGTCAAGAGCTTCCAAGTCGACCATTTCGCCGTTGACTCGGGTCTGGAACTGGCCGTCCAGATCGCGCACATAGGCAATGCCGCCTGACATTCCCGCTCCGAAGTTGCGACCTGTCAAACCTAAAATCACAGCGCGCCCTCCAGTCATATATTCACAGCCGTGGTCGCCTATGCCTTCCACCACAGCGGTAACTCCGGAGTTGCGCACGCAGAATCGCTCCCCCACTACACCACGAAGATACATCTCTCCGCCGGTGGCACCATAGAGGATGACATTGCCCGCGATTATGTTCTCTTCGGCCACGAATCCAGCGTCATCGCTAGGGCGTACAATGATCCGCCCGCCTGAGAGACCTTTGCCTGTGTAATCATTGGCATCACCGATAAGACGCAAAGTTACGCCTTGAGGCAAGAACGCACCGAAGCTCTGGCCAGCTGAGCCTTCCAATGTGATATCAATAGTGTTATTGGGTAGTCCTTCTGGCCCCCACGCACGGGTAACCCGATTACCTAACATAGTGCCGACGGTGCGATTTATATTGCGGATGGGTACTTTGAATTTCACGGGTTTGCAGTCTTTTATAGCTTCTGAAGCTAGCTCTATGAGCTGCATATCAAGGGCTCTGCTCAAGCCGTGGTCTTGAGATTTAGAGCAGTAACGCGTGCTGCCCTCAGGCACAGGTGGCCCGTAGAGTATCGGGGTGAGGTCCAAGCCGTCTGCTTTCCAATGTTCTACAGCAGCTTCCACATCTAATAGCTCTACCTTGCCGATAGCTTCTTCCAAAGTGCGACAACCAAGTTGAGCCAAGAGCTCACGCACTTCCTCGGCTATGAACTCCATGAAATTCACTACGAATTCAGGTTGCCCAGAGAATTTTTTACGCAATTCGGGATTTTGCGTGGCTATTCCCACAGGGCAAGTATCCAAATGGCAGACCCTCATCATCACACAGCCCGACACCACCAGCGGGGCTGTTGCGAAACCGAACTCTTCGGCACCTAGCAGGGCTGCTATCATCACATCTCGGCCGGTCTTGAGCTGCCCGTCGGTCTGCACGACGATCCGGTCGCGCAGGTTATTGAGCAGAAGGGTTTGCTGGGTTTCAGCCAAACCGAGTTCCCAAGGGGTGCCCGCATGCTTGATGGAAGTGAGAGGAGACGCGCCTGTGCCGCCGTCGTGCCCTGAGATGAGCACCACATCGCCGTGGGCTTTAGACACGCCTGCAGCCACGGTGCCTACGCCTATTTCTGAGACCAACTTCACATGGATACGGGCATCAGGATTGGAATTTTTCAGATCGTGGATGAGCTGAGCGAGATCTTCGATTGAGTAGATGTCGTGATGCGGTGGCGGAGAGATAAGACCTACGCCGGGTGTGGAATGGCGGGTCTCTGCTATCCAAGGCCAGACTTTATGTCCCGGTAACTGACCGCCTTCGCCCGGTTTTGCCCCTTGTGCCATCTTGATCTGAAGATCGTCGGCTTCGGTGAGATACTGACTTGTCACACCGAAACGCCCTGATGCGACTTGCTTGATGGCACTGCGGCGATAGTCGCCGTTTGGGTCTCGCACATATCTGCGAGGGTCTTCACCGCCTTCACCAGTGTTGGACTTGCCGCCAATGCGGTTCATGGCGATGGCAAGGGTTTCATGGGCTTCTGCCGAAATAGAACCGTACGACATAGCCCCAGTTGAGAAGCGTTTCACAATTTCTGCCACCGGTTCTACCTCGTCCAGCGGCACAGGCTCACAAGTTTGTGTGCGGAAACGGAACAGACCGCGCAAGGTGACGAGTTCGCGAGACTGGTCGTTTACAGCTTCGGTGTATTTCTTGAAGATGTCGTAGCGGCCAGTGCGGGTGGAGTGTTGAAGACGAAATACTGTTTCGGGGTTGAAGAGGTGATACTCCCCTTCCCGGCGCCATTGGTATTCTCCACCTTCTGTCAGATCTCTGTGCGCCCGCTCGGTGCTATTTTCGGCGAAGGCTGTCTCGTGGCGGCGTTGCACTTCTTCGGCAAGCTCTTCATAGCCGATTCCTCCCAGGCGGCTGTGGGTGCCTACAAAGCACTCTTCTATGAGCTGTTGCCCTAGCCCGATAGCTTCAAAAATCTGTGATCCTACATAGGAGCGAACGGTTGAAATACCCATCTTTGACATAACTTTTAGAACGCCCTTATCGCAAGCTTTTACATAGTTTTGTTGGGCGATAGCTAGCGACATGTCGTCCATTGGGTCTACTGGCGCATCAAAATCGCTTCGCCCGAAACCGTAGCTAGCATCTTTGTGCATCTGCGCGATGGAGTCAAAAGCTATGTAAGGATTGATGACAGTGGCTCCGTTGCCCAGCAGTAGGCATATGTGATGGACTTCCCTGGCATCGCCGGCTTCTGCTACCAGCCCTACTTTGGTGCGGGTCTTGTTGGCAACTAGATGATGATGCACCGCGCTCACCGCCAGCAACGATGGGATGGGAGCAAGTGTGTTTGTGGCTCCTCGGTCGGAGAGCACGATCACATTTGCTCCTGCTGCTATCTCAGCGTCTACTAGCCCGCAGAGGTCTTTTATGGCTTGTCGCAGACCTTCACCACCCTGTGCCACAGGGAACAGGCACGGCAACACTTTCGCTGTGAAGCGGCTGTCAAACTCATTGACATGCACGAGACGCACCAGCTCTTCGTTGGTGATGACTGTATGTGGCAAAATGATCTGGCGACAAGAATCAGCTTGAGGATCTAAAAGGTTGTTTTCTGGCCCTAGCCATCCGTAGGTGGCTGTCACTATCTCTTCGCGGATGGCGTCCAGAGGTGGGTTGGTGACTTGGGCAAAGAGTTGCTGGAAGTAGTCAAACAGCAGTCTTGAGCGGTTGGACAGCACCGCTACAGGAGTGTCGGTGCCCATAGAACCCACAGGTTCTTTGCCGTTCAGGGCCATAGGTGCCACGAGCATACGCAGCTCTTCGTGGGTGTAACCGAAACAAAGCTGACTTTGCGAAAGAAGTTCGCTGCTATTTCTGGTAGTGCTTGCGCTGCCTTCCAGCTCATGGGCGGGTAAGTCGTCTAGGTCTATCTGGTTCTCTTCCAGCCACCTTTGGTATGGACGCGCTGAGGCGAGCTTGGCTTTAATTTCTTCGTCGCGAACGATGCGCCCTTCTGTGGTGTCTACAAAGAACATACGCCCTGGCTGCAAGCGACCTTTCTCTATCACTTCGGCTTGTGGCACATCCACCACCCCCACTTCAGAAGCCATGATCACCAGCCCGTCGCGAGTTACCCAGTAGCGGCTGGGGCGCAAGCCGTTGCGGTCTAGCACTGCTCCGATCACTTCGCCGTCGGTAAAGGCAATGGAAGCAGGGCCATCCCAAGGTTCCATAAGAGAGGCGTGATAGCGGTAGAAAGCCTTGAGGTCGGCTGGCATAGATTCGTGATTTTCCCAGGGTTCGGGAATCATTGTCAGCACAGCTTCTTGCAGAGAGTAACCGCCTAGGTAAAGCAGTTCCAAGCATTCGTCAAAGCGAGCGGTGTCGGAGAATTCAGGCGTGCAAATCGGAAAGATGCGTTCTATATCGCCTGAGAAATGTGGCGTGGACATCAGGGCTTCACGAGCGCGCATCCAGTTTTGGTTGCCTTGGACTGTGTTTATTTCGCCGTTGTGGGCTATAAATCTATAGGGATGTGCCAGCGGCCAGCTAGGGAAAGTATTAGTTGAGAAGCGGCTATGCACAAGCACTAGCGCGCTTTCGAGGCGTTCGTCTAATAGGTCGGGATAGAAATCGCTGAGCTGGGGGGTGACGAACATCCCCTTGTATACGAATGTCCGAGACGAAAAGCTGGGGAAATAAACTCCGTCGTGCATAGAGGCGCAAGACCCCATAGCCCTTTCGGCATCGGTTGTGGCTGCGTTGATTGAGTTTGAGAGCGGGGGCTCAAACCCCAAGGTTTGATTGCTGATTTCGTTTTCACAACGTTTGCGGACTATGTATGCCGCTCTGTCAAGTTCTATGCCTCGCAGAGCTTCGCCAGAAGGGCTGCTGCCCGAGATGAACAGCTGCGAAAATATTGGCATAGTCCGCAGCGCGCCTGCACCCAGCATTGAGGGATCAACAGGCACTTCTCGCCATCCCAACACTTTCAAACCTTCAGAGCGTACGATCTCTTCCACTGCTGCTTGCGCCTTAGCCGCCACCTCAGGGTCGGATGGTAAAAAGGCAATACCAGTGGCATATGCTTTAGCTTCTGGTAGGGGAAAATCTACTATCGCTTTGAAAAAGGCATCTGGCACCTGTATCAACACCCCGGCTCCATCACCAGTGTTGACTTCGGCTCCGAGCGCGCCACGATGTTCGAGATTGCACAAAGCCCCCAGAGCAGTATCCACAAGCTCTCGGCTGGCGCGCCCATACATATCCACAACAAAACCAACTCCGCAGGCGTCGTGCTCATAAGCAGGGCTATAAAGTCCCAAAGTCTGCGACATCAGAGTTGAATTAGACATCGTTTTTAGGATACCGCGCTTCTGCCTAGCTTGTGATAAATCAACTCCTGCGTAACTTGGCTGTGATGGGCGCGAACATCAGGAGGATGGCTACTATCTCTAATCGGCCTGTCAGCATCAGAGCAGCTAGGAAAAGACGCGCAGGACGGTCGAACTCTAAGAAGTTGGCGGTGGGGCCAGCTTCGCCTAAGGCAGGGCCAATATTTGACATGGCACTTATAACTCCGCTCAAACTTGTGAGAAAGTCTGTGCCTAGAGCGGCAATGATTGTGGTGCCAGCAGCTATGAATACCACGAAGAGGGTTGTGTAGCCAAGCACTCTTCGGACTGTCTCTTCGGGCACTATGTCAGAACCTGAACGGATAGGAATGACCGCGTGAGGTTGCAAAGTCTGGCGAATATTGCGCCAGATATGACTAGTGACTATTCGGGCGCGATACGCTTTGAGACCGCCAGAAGTGGAGCCGACATTGCCTCCCATCACCATCAGACCTAATAAGAGCATCTGTGTGGCTGGCACCCACAAGGCAAAATCGCCGATGCCGCCTTCACGGGCGTTGGCGAAACCTCCGCTGGTGCCCAAGCTCACCACACTGAAGAATGTGTCGCGCAGCGAAATAGTCCAGCCTGCATCACCCCACCAAATATTCAGACACCAAGTCACCACAAAAACTCCTCCCAGAGCTTTGAAATAGAAGAGCAAATCTGGCGACTTTGCATAGCCGCTGAAATCTCTTCTGACAGCTCGATGGTGAAGGGAAAAGTTGATTGCACACACCATTAACCCCAGAGCTATAACAATCTCAACCCAAACCGAGCCGAAATGCCCGATAGATGAGTTATATGGAGAAAATCCGCCGATAGCTGCGGTGGAGAAAGCATGAGCCACAGAATCGTAAAGACTGGGACCCGGCACAACAAACAACACAAGAGCTATGGCAGCGGTGAACCCACAATATAGATACCAAAGCCAGCGGGCAGTCTGCTTCACCCTTGGCTCAAGACGGTCAGAATCTCCGGGAACCTCAGCCCCTATCAACTCCAAACCTCCCACTCTGAGGCGAGGCAGCACACTAACTGCTAGAACCACCATACCCATCCCCCCGTACCATTGTGTAATCTGTCGCCACATGAGCATCCCACGCCCGTGCTGTTCTATGTCGGCCAGCACGGTAGAGCCAGTGCATGAGAAACCAGAGATCGATTCAAATAGCGCATTGTCCCAGCCCGACCAGCCGAAAACCGAAGCGTCCAGCACATACGGCAGAGCACCCACTACCGAACATATCAGCCAGGTCCATGCCACTGTCGCAAAAACTGTGCTGCGAGATGAGAAATCTGTGTCGGAATATTCACTGGGGGTTTCTGAGTAAAACCAGAGAAGTAGCCCCAACCCTCCGCAAATAGCAGCTGACGCTAGCAAAGCGACCTCGCCATGAGAATTGCTCGCCCACCATTCCACCAGCGCGGCAAGCAACATACCTGGGCACAAAAAAAGTAACGCGATACCGAGCATCTTCATCTGCAGGCTATTAATTCGCAGTTTGGAAGAGCCTAGAAGCTGCCTCCTTTCAAATCGCAGCGACTTCATTAACTCTCGCAATGGCATTATCGCCCTGTTAGTTGAGGCACTCTCCACTGATCTGTGATCGGCTTCTTCTTCTATCATTCTTTTGTTACTTTCAGCAGTTATTATATTTTTGGCAGTTATCCTTCAGCGGCTGAGCCATCTTATTTTCGCAACGAGAGTTCCGAAGATGATGAAGACGGGATAGACGAAAAGTCGCCCGACAAACATCAGCACAGCAAAAACTGCCTGCTCGGGCCGCGACAGCTGCCAGATATCAGTAGCAGGTGAAAGATCGCCCAAAGCCGGCCCCATTGTGGCAAGCGAGCTGACCGAAGCCGAGATGGAAGTGACTATATCTGTGCCGAAACATGCCAGAGCGAAAGCCCCTAACCCGACAGCGGCTAGATACAGAAACTGGAAGGCCTGCATCTTGGCCAGCGGCTCTTCTCCTAAGAAGTCGTGGCGCGACTGGGTGTGTGTTGTAGAGACGGTGTGTCCGCGTACTTCTCTTGCCAAATAGTGCGCGGCTTCAGTGGCGCGTAAAATCTGAAAGCCTCCGCTAGCTGAACCGACCATCGCTCCTGTGGCTATCAGCAACAAGATCAGCATCTGCAAACCTACGCTCCACTCCCCCCAATCCACTAGACGGAAACCTGTGGTGCTAATAGCTGAAGTGACGCTGAAAAGTACCTGTCGCAGACGCTCTCCTGCTACATCGGCCCAGATCAAACAGATCCCTGAAGCCCCCACAACCAGCCCAACATAAACCTTGAATTCCAGCGACCGCCAAAGCGATCCAGGTGAACCTCGCAAAGATTTAAATAGCAAAGCCCCGTTGATGCCAGCCAAGAACATCCCAAAGACAGCCACCCATTGAATCGCAGAACTTTCGAAGAAACCCGTCGAATAGTTGGTGAAACCACCTGTGGAGATAGTTGTGCCTGAGTGTGTGACAGCGTCGAAGATTCCCATGCCTGCTATGGCATAAGCCACTGCTAAAACAACGCTCAGGGCACAATAAATCTTCAGAAAAGCCAAAAAATCAGCCTCTCCATTGGGTTTTCTAAAGCGCGATGCGTTTAAAGGCACTCGCCCTGAGTCGTCACTACTTCTGAACATGGGGATGAGCAGTAGGGCAAAGCTGATCGCCCCTAAACCACCAAGCCACTGGGTGCCAGCGCGCCAGAAGAGCAATGTCTTGCTCAAATCCTCTGGGCGAGCGAGAACGCTGAAGCCAGTTGTGCAGAACCCTGCCACTGATTCTACAATCGCTCTATCTACCTGACCTATAGCTCCCGACAGCACATAGAACACAGCCGATACAGCAATCATCACTAGCCAGAGCAGCCCTGCTGCCACAAATACATCTCTCTTTGGAACAGAGCTAGGCAGTACATACCACCAGCTTCCGAGTAACCCGACAACACAAGTGATGAGCCCCATTAGGATTCCAACCAGAACGTCTCCCCCGTCGTCCGCGATGCCTGCTAAACCGGCTAACAATAACATCGCACCGGCGAAAATCAAACAACGGCTTATGAGTGCCCGATAAAACTCCTCTTTCGCCCGCTGCGATGCAGGAAGTCTAATTAGTGACAAGTGTCCTCCTTTAGGAGGCAGTCGGCGAGCAGAAGTATTTTGACACCTTTTCGATGTCATCGTATTTTGCGAATACCACGAGCTGGTCTGATTCCCCTAGCAGAGTGTCACCTCTAGCTATGAAGGCCTCTTGACCGTTTCTCACCACAGCTGCCACTAAAAACTTTTTCCCGAAACCGATGTCTTTTATTTGTTGGCCGTCGGCTTTGCTTCCTGACTTCACTGTGTATTCCAAAACCTCCACATCCATAGTTAAGAAAGTAGCTACTTTGTTGATGTCTGCGGAATTCGCCGCACTTGTTTGTCTGGTGCCAAATGTTAGCGGCTCAAAATCATCAGAGCGGGAAAGCACGAACTTAAGCACCTCGTTGGCTGCTTCGGTTCGTGGTGAAAAAGCTACATCTATGTCGAGCTGTTCGGCCAGATTTCGTAAAGCCATGCTATGTAGCAATGTGATTGCTTCTCTCACATTTTTGGATTTGGCATAGAGGCAGGCCATGATATTTGTTTCATCTTGACCAGTGAGTGCTAACACGGCGTCAAAGCGATCCATGGAAATCGTGTCTAGGAAGTCAATCTCGGTAACATCGCCCTTCAGCAACATCACCTCTTTTGGTAGCGACTTCAGCAGTTTGGCTATGCGCTCTTCCTTTTTTTCAACGAGGCGAACGAGCAAGCCTTTTTCAGCTAGTCGGGTGGCTAGCGATTCACCTGTGCGCCCCCCGCCGATGATGAGCACACGACGGTGGCGGGTGTCTTCTAAGCCGAGATCGGCCATGAACTCTGGAACCCGATTTGTTAGGCAAACTGCTCTAACGGTGTCGCCCGCCATGATGATTGCTTCACCACGAGGTATGTGAGTTTCTTCGTCGCGTGAGATGGCACCTACAAGATATGGCCATTGAGGTTCGTACTTTTCAGCCAACTTGGAAAGCTTTAAATCCGCGAGACGAGAATTTTCGTTCACATGTGCTCCGACCATCAAAACTTTGCCGTTGCCCATGATGGCGTGTTCAGCCACGCCGGGGTATCCGAACTCGAGTAGGTCTTCTATGGCTTTGGCTACTGCTTGGTCGGGATCGACAACGAGATCTATGCCCACTTCATCTATAAGCTTCATAGCTGCCTTATTATTGGTGGGGTTGAGATTTTTTGCTTCTATTCTGGCGACCAGTTTCTCAACTCCAGCTAGGCGGGCAGCAAGGCAAGCCAGAATGTTAACCGAGTCGGATTTGGTAACAGCAATAAGCATGGAGGCTTTATGTAGCCCAGCTTGCTCTAAAACTTCAGGGTGTGAGCCGTTGCCTTGCACCACGAGCAAATTATGCTGATCTAGGCGTTTGCACCTGGCTGAATCTACTTCTACCACGGCTACATCATGGTCTTCGCTGAGGAGGTTAGCAATGTGGGTACCGACTTCGCCCGCACCTACGATGATTATGCGCATGAGGTTTGCTCCTGTGTTTCACTCTTCCAGATGATTCCCGAAGGAGAAACTATTGCGTCCATGTGAATATCTTTGGATGTGATGGGGGTTGCCATTTCATCTACTATCTGGAAATCGTGACAGACGCCAAACAGCACTGGTGGGCGCGGTCGTGTGCTTTGAGCCAGAAATGCTAGAGCTTTGTCGTAGTAGCCTTTGCCTCGCCCTATGCGGTTGGCGTTTCTGTCGAATGCTACGCCGGGCACTAATGCGGTATCGCAATCTTCGATGGAGATTTCTTCGCCCCCAGCGGGTTCGGGAATGTTGAATGCGCCTTTTATCCAGTTGGCACCCGGCAACCATTCTACAAAGGCTATGCGGGTTGGCTTGGTGCGTTTCGGAACTTCCTGCTGGATTGCTAGAGGAATATCATGGCGCATCGCTGGGAAAAACACTCGCTTGGCATTCTCTTGTGCCCAAGTTGCTATATCGCTCACATCAACTTCGCCATCGGTTGCGGCATAGACGGCAATGCTTGACGCTTCTTGAATCACTGGCTCATCTAGCAGCAGCTGCTTCACTGCTCGTGTCGCCTCTGCGGCAAGCTCTGGTGGCACTGCCTGGCGCAACGAGCGCATCTGTTTGCGGAATTCAAGATGCTGTGGAAGTTGCAAACCTAAGCTGTCTTCCAGCGGACATGTCGCAACAGATGCCACTAATTCAGTAGCCTAGCTTAACTGAGCTATAAATCAAGAAAGATATTTAAGAAAACACAATCTGTCTAATCTCTTTGAACTAGAACAACCACAAACAAGACATACCGGAGGAAAACCGTGAGTATCGTCCCTTATTTAGCAGGAGCCAGCGCAATTCTTGCATTGCTATTGGCTGTATATTTTTACCGAGTAGTGCGAGCAGCAGATGTCGGCACACCGCAGATGTCGCAGATCATGTTTGCCATCCAGCAGGGTAGTCGAACTTTTTTGCGCCGAGAATACACCTGGGTGGCCGGATTCGTGGTGATCATGGTGGTGCTGATTCTCATCTTCTTGGATTGGGGACGCCCGTGGGGTGCCTTGGCATATCTGGGCGGGGCTGTGCTTTCGGCTACGGCTGGCTGGGCTGGTATGACAGTTGCGACTATGGCCAACGCTCGCACAGCCCAAGCCGCTCGCAGCGGCCCCCAAAAAGCACTGCCTCTGGCTTTTCGAGGTGGTGCCGTGATGGGATTCTCTGTGGCAGGGTTGAGCTTGCTGGGGCTTTCGTTTGCATATCTGCTGTTTGTGGAATGGCTGCAGGTTGACGATGCCATTCAGGTGGTTACGGCATTCGGGTTAGGTGCTAGCTCCATCGCTCTGTTCAGCAGGGTGGGTGGCGGTATCTACACCAAAGCTGCCGATGTGGGTGCTGACCTCGTTGGCAAAGTTGAAGCCGGCATCCCCGAAGATGACCCTCGCAATCCAGCTACCATCGCCGACAATGTGGGCGACAATGTGGGCGATGTGGCAGGTATGGGTGCCGACTTGTTTGAGAGCTACTCGGGCTCGCTCATTGCGCCGATGGCTTATCTGGTGTTTGCTGCTGTCTCTGCTGATTCCGACTTTGACATAACAGCTAGCACCGAATTTCGCAATGTGCTGCTCTTCCCCTTCTTAGTTGCCTTCTGCGGAATGATTGCCTCGGTCATCGGCGCGCTTATCGTTCGAAGCGGGCCCAAATCGGATGTTCATAGCCTTTCGCGCGCTCTGCACCGAGGTACCAACTTGGCAATGTTTTTGACCATCGGTGGAGTGTTTTTGACTAGCGCGATAGTCTTTGACGGCAACGCTTCGTGGGCACTGCCGCTAGCTGTGGTGTGTGGAATTCTAGCTGGTTACCAAATCGGGAAAGTAGCAGAGTTCTGGACGAGTGACCATTACAAACCTGTGCGGTCTATCGCCAAACAAGCCGAAACAGGCCCGGCCACGACGGTGCTTTCGGGCATCTCAGCAGGTATGGTCTCTGTGGCTGCTTCGGTTGTGCTCATCGCTACTGCTGTCGGTCTGGCGTGGTGGGCTGGCGACACAGCATTAGGCGGTATGATCCCCGGGCTTCCCGGAGGCGAATTCAGTGGCGGAATCTACGGAGTGGCTATCTCAGCCATCGGAATGCTCGCCACAACCGGCGTGATCGTGGCAGTAGATGCCTATGGCCCTATCGCCGATAACGCAGGCGGTATCGCTGAGATGGCGGAGTTGCCTTCGGAAGTGCGAGAAGTTACCGATTCTTTAGATTCTCTTGGCAATACCACAGCGGCGATAGCTAAAGGTTTCGCAGTTGGGTCGGCAGCTGTGACAGCTTTGGCTCTGTTCAGTGCTTTTGAACAAGCTATCTACAGGGAAGATGGATTCTTGAACTTGGATCTCACTCAACTTGATGTATTCATCGGTTTGTTTCTGGGGGCGATGCTACCGTTTTTATTTGCTTCGCTAACCATAGATGCTGTAGGGCGAGCGGCGAACCGCATGATAGAAGAAGTGAGACGACAATTCCGAGAAATTCCAGGTCTGCGAGAAGGCCAGCCCGGAGTGCAGCCAGACTCTGCCCGCTGCGTTGATATTTCAACTAAGGCATCACTTAGAGAGATGCTGATTCCTGGCGGTTTGGCTGTGTTCGTTCCCCTCATCATCGGCTTTATAGACGAAGATGCACTGGGTGGATTTTTGGCAGGTGCGCTAGTAACAGGGTTTGCCTTGGCTATCTACATGTCGAACGCGGGCGGTGCTTGGGACAACGCCAAAAAATACATCGAAGCTGGACACCACGGCGGCAAAGGCTCAGAAGCCCACAAAGCAGCCGTAGTGGGCGACACTGTGGGTGATCCTTTCAAAGATACCGCAGGCCCCTCTATGAATATCCTCATCAAAGTGATGACGATAGTCTCACTGATCTTCGCCTCAGCCTTTGTGTAGAGTTTCGTAGCGTAGAGTTTTAGTGCCTAGCTATTGTCTTCCGATTAGGTAGCAACCACCCAAATCACCAGAACTCAATCTCACCTAATGGCAGTTGCCTAGCTACTGTCTTCCGACTGGGTAGCTGCTACTCCCTTGATGAAGGGATCTAGCATCTTGGTGAACTCCATAGGGAAGATGTATTTGGTGGCTGCACCTTCGCCGAGTTTTTGCAGAGTGTCAAAATACTGCAGGCTCATCGTGTTGGAATCCACATTTTGTGCTACGCCGTAGATGGTGTTGAGGGCTGTGCTATAACCTTCGGCTCGCAAGATGGCGGCTTGCTGGTCGCCTTCTGCTGACAAAATTTCCGCCTGTCGTTGACCTTCGGCTTGCAGGATGGCGGACTGTTTATCACCTTCTGCTACTGTGATAGCCGCTTGCTTGGTGCCCTCAGCTTCTGTCACTGCGGCCCTGCGCACGCGTTCAGCCGACATCTGACGGTTCATCGCCTCTTGGATTTCTCTCGGTGGTTCCACTTCGCGGATTTCCACTTGAGTTACTTTGATGCCCCAGCGCACTGTTACTTCGTCTAGCTTGATGCGCAACTCTTCGTTGACTCGTTCGCGCTGTGAAAGAACGTCGTCTAGTGGCATTTCGCCAATGACTGCACGCAGCGTGGTGGTTGCGATGCCGATGACGGCTCGGCGGTAGTTGACGACTTCCAGCACCGACTTGTGCGCTTCATCAGCCATGACCCGCATATACACGAGGAAGTCGATGTCTATCGGAGCGTTGTCGCTGGTGATGTTGGTTTGGCGAGGAATGTTGATGACTTCTTCGCGCAAGTCAATCGTGTGGGTGCGGTGGAACGGCCAGATGAAAAACCGCAAACCAGCATCTTTCAGTCCTACGAATTTACCTAGCCAGAAAACTCCTAGAAGTTCATATTGCTGGACAACTCTAAAATACGGAATCATTTTGGTCTCCTTTGTTTGTACTACTTGTTCGTGCTGTTTGTTTGTGCAGGGGAGCTTTAGCTACCTTCACTGTAAAACCATCCACTTCTTCCACAATAACACTCTCACCCTTGCTGATGGGCTGGTCGGCTTCCGCGCTCCAGTCTTCATCCACCACATGCACCGAACCTGATTCTCCGGGATTCAGGTCGGTCGTGGCACGCCCGATCTTGCCCACCACTTCTGACAACGCCGTAGGTGTGACATATTGTGGGGCTTTTTTAGCCTCGCGCAAAAACCAAAATGTAGCTGCCATGCAGGCAAAAAGCCCCGCCGAGACTCCGATGAACGCTACGAGATTTATCTCTGTGGTGCCACCGCCCGGTAGCGACCTTTCGCCTGAAGTCAGATCTCCAAACAGCAGTAGCCCTCCAAATACAAAACTGATTGCCCCTCCCAGTCCGAACACTCCAAAGCCGGGGGCTTGCGTTTCAAAGTAAAAGAGTGCCATCGCCAAAATAATCAACCCAAGCCCAAGCCAGTTAGCTGGCAGATTCACAAGTGCCAGCACAGCTATGCCAAGAGCAATAAAACCGATGATGGCTGGGATGAATAGCCCTGGATTCCAAAGTTCTACGATGATGCCCGTTCCTCCCACTGCCAGCAGTAGGAATGCCAATGTGGGGCTAGCTATGAAATCCACGAATCGCTCAAAGAAGTTGGGACTGATTTCATAGGTTGTGATGCCGTCTGTTGCTAACACGACTTCTTGCCCTGAGTTGAGCGTTATTCTCATGCCGTCAAGTTTGCTGAGTAGGTCTGTAGTGTTGTCGGCTATGAGATCAATGATGCCGACATCCAAAGCACCTTGATGGCTGAAGGCGGAAGCATCTCTGACGGTCTCTGCCAAAGCATCAGAGTTACGCACTTGCCTACCCGCCAAGCTGTTGCGCTCTTCTGCGATGCTTTGGATGAATGCCACTGCGTCTTCGGTGACTTTAGCTTTGAGAGTGGTGTCTAAATCTCGCCCGTCAAAGCGCACAGGCGAAGCTGCCCCAATTGAGGTTGCTGGCGACATAGCAGCCACATGAGCCGCAGCAGCCACGAAAGTACCAGCAGAAGCAGCCCGGGCACCAGCCGGCGATACAAACACAACCACAGGGATCTCAGATTCAAAAATCTCTCGCACGATATCGCGTGTGGCGTCTAGGCTACCGCCGGGCGTGTCCAAGAGGATGATTAGAAACTGCGCTCCGTCGTTAGTGGCGTCACCTATCCCCCGCTCTAAAAAGTTGGCGACAACGGAATCTATGCTGGTGTTCAACTCAATAATCGCCGCCCTGCCTGGGGCACTGCCAGCTTGGGTATTTTCAGATTGAGCACTGAGCGGACTGAAACTCGCCAACAGACTGGCTAACCCTAGCGACGCTAGAGCCATAGCGACTAGCAACTTTTTGCTTGGCAACTTTTTGCTTGGCAGGCTCTTGGTTGGTAGCCTCTTGGTTAGCAACCTCTTGGTTAGCAGTTTTTTAGTCTGCTGTGGTTTTGTCCTCATACATAACTATCTTAAATGGGGGGTGCGATGGGCATGAAAAACTGCTAGCTCCAACCAGAGCCAGCACCTGCTACCATCCCGAACGGACCAGATGGCCAACGGAAGCAGTCTGTCATTATTTGGTCAACTTGTTCGTGGGTTGCGACACCCTCTGAGATCACCCGCTGAGCCTCTTGAATCATGGCGAAATAAACCCGATTTGAAACGTACCCCCAAGCGTTAGCAACATCTTTGATAACCACAGGATTCTTGCCCGCTTGCTGAGCTAAGCGTGTAACTGTCTCAACAGTTTCATCGGTGGTTGCGTCACAGCGCACTATCTCAGCTAGCTTCATCACGGGCGCAGGCGATGCCCAATGCCATCCCACCACTTTGTCGGGGCGATCTGTGGCAGCTGCTAGTGCCTGAACAGGGTATCCACTTGAGTTTGAAGCCAAAATGGTGTGAGGCGGGCACTCTTGGTCTAGTTCTCTAAAAATACGCACTTTCAAATCCAACCGCTCTGGCACAGCTTCTATCACCACATCGGCAGTTGCTGCGGCTTCGGCTCTGTCTTGCGAGAAACTCAACCTCGCTAGAGCGGCATCAGCCTCTTCGGCTGTGACTTTTCCTCGTTCCACTGCCCCACGAATTCCAAACCGCCCATGCTCCACATCTGCTTGCGACTTTTCCAGCACCTCGGCATCAATGTCACAGGCCACCACTTCACACCCCGCCAAAGCCATGACCTGAGCAATTCCAGCCCCCATAACCCCAGCCCCCACTACCACAACTTTTTCAGCTACAGCGTTCTCACCATTCATACTAATAAAGTTTAGTTGAAAGCATCCAAAGTGTATTCGGCTGTCTCAAGCCACGCCAGTGGCAAACCTGATGGAAGGGCTGTCATAAAGCAATCACCTTCCAGTCTCCATATCGAGAATAAGCAAAATCATCCAAGCTCGAGCTAGGCAAAATGGAATCTGTCGCCCACAGATCGATTTGGATATACAACTTGTGTGCTTTCAATATTTCATCAGAGATGCTATAGTAGAAAGTGTCAAACTCCTTGTCAGAGAAAATCACAAGCCCCAATTCGTCTGAAAGACGAGCATCACCCCACTTGGAAGCACGAACAAACACACCCTCAAACATCGCCTGAGTCACCCCAAGCTCTCGTAGCTTGGGTGCCACCCACCCTTCAACCTCCTCCAAACTGGGCACACACTCATCAACAGGCGCACACGTCTTCACACCCTCAGCGGTGCGAGGAGGAATGGCAACCTGAGAACTCATATCACAACTCTACCAGATACAGCTGCACAAATAAGTAAATCTGCCTGAGTTAGCGGTACTCAGATAAAGCTAGATACCGACTGCGAAATATGGTTGCGAACGGCATCTAGGATAAGAGCTGCTGAGACTACTGCTCTTTCGGCTCTGGTTTCTGTGTATTTTTCTGATGGCATCTCTATTTCGCCTGATCCTTTCCATTTCGGATATCTGACATATTCGTTATAGTCATTGAATTCTTGAACTGAGTCGAGTATCCGCAATGAGTCATGCTCAGTAACTTTGCTATAGAGCTCGGGGATGCGATGTAACTTGTATTCTCTATCAGGTAAGCTTCTGCCCTCTGCCTTCTGAAAAATTGACGCCTTTAGTGCATTCTCAGCCGCACCCCACGCCAGTTCACAAGCAATAGAATAATTCTCCGTTTCTAATACTGCCCTAGAAGCGTCCAGAGTGTATTCGGCTGTCTCAAGCCACGCCATTGGCAAACCTGATGGAAGGGCTGTCATAAAGCAATTACCTTCCAGTCTTCGTATCGGGAATAAGCAAAATCATCCAAGCTCGACTTTACTCGACACGGCTGCACAGGCAAGAAGACCTTTCGGTGTAGGTAAGTAGATCTAGTGCCTGAGACATAGATGCGGCTGCATAGGCAAGGGAGCCGATTTTTAAAACGCGGCTCTTAGAAATTGCTAAGTTAGATACCTTATGACTAACATCGCCCACCCCCCCCCCGATGATTTAAGTCATTACCAGCATCAGGATTCCCGGCTCAATAATCCTGATGCGGGGTCGGTTCGGCCTGACACCGACCCCGACATTGGGGCAGAGGTCGCGGAGTGGTCAAGGGAGCCGCCTGATCCAGCAGTTTCAGCGACCTTGTTGCAAGAGCGGCTACTATACTATAATCAAAACCGCTCAGAGCACAGAAAGGCTATACTCACATGACGCTTCAAAACGGTAGCAATGAGTATCTCATTGCTGAAGACACAGGCCAACCTGAGATTATGCGGAATGTGGCATCAGTCGGTGTCCAAGACAAAGTTGCTATTGCAGAGGGCAATAATGCCTTAAGTGCAATCTCAGACCAGCCAATACTCAGTGAGGGTCTTAAATCTGCTTTCATAAAAATCGAGGCTCAACTCTCAGAATGGGATAACCCTAAGAGTCCAATGATAAGAAATGAACTAAACTGGCTTAGGAAATCACCGGTTTGTAACTTACTTCAAGAGAAAATCTCTGGTGAAGTGGTGACACTAATGTATCTGTCGGAAGAGGACGAAGCTATAGAAATGGAATGGCGCGGCAGAAATAATATTTTTTGTGTGACCGTAGATCTGATAAGAAAGGAAGCTCAGTGGCATAATTCTGATCTAAGTAATCAGAAAGCTTCTTGTGGAAATTTGCCTCCAATTGACACTCCTGAAGGAATAAACAAAATACGCTCACTGGTGCATGAGACTTGACGATACACCATACGAAAGTCATGCGAATGCTTATATTTCAGGCAAATTAGACAATTCTTAGGTGCTAAACTGGATACTATGCCAGATCTAGTCGCTCCTCTGTTTCACAAGACTTACATGTCTGTGGGCGATATAGCAGAAGCGTGCGAGAACCGAAAGATCGCTTACACCGCTAGACAGCTATACCAATTCATCGCCGACTGGAATAGCCGTCCAGAAAACCGTGAGGAAATGCTAAAGGGATTGCCGTCTGCCAGCAATACCATCTTTCAACAGGCGGCAATAGCTACTGTTCTGCACGCCTTATGCGACAGGGACAATATGCCCCTACCCGTGTGGGCTAGAGATGTCAAAAATCCGACAGAGATCACACTAGACGGCATAGAGATATCCGAGAACGATTTCGGAAGTCTGGTCAAGGCGGAAGCCCCGATGGTGTGCACAGAGCATAATGTTTATTTTGAGGCATCTGAGATGGATAAAGGGACAGACAGACCTGTCACCATCTAGTGAGCTACATAGAATCTACAGGACTTTTGTCTGCAGAGTCAATGTCTGCGTCAAAGCCTTCCACAATATCTGCTTCTGTGCTGGCTTCGGAGTCTTGTGGCCAGATACCGTCATCATCGCCCATAACTAAGTTGAACATTTTTCTCAAAATAGGTAAATGCTGGTTCAACTGTTCTTCATTTTCTATTGCAAAGCCATACCTTAGGTCCCCGCGCACATATCTACTATAAATTTCAATTCCCTCAATTCTTTCAGTAACTTCAGGTACTTCTCGCATTCCAAACCATAACTCAACTTTATTATTTTTATTCCATACTTTGAGTCTGGCGTTTCTAGTTCCATCAATAACTGAACCTATGTAGTATTTATTATAATTCGGTACACCGTTAGTTATCTTAGCAATAGCATTTTCTGCAAGTTGAAGTAGCTCAACAGAAAAATATTGGAGCCAATATTCCCTGTCAACAGGTGGGGCAATTTCATTGTCTTCTACTGTTGCAATAAGGTCTCGAGTGTCTAAAACCTTAGTGAAACTTAAGGCGATTTTGTCCTCAATTCTGTAGGCAGTAACCTTTAGGGCAATGATAGGAATGTGGTAGCCGAATAGATTAATGACATTGAAGAATCTACCGCTTATTTCTTCAGCAGTAATAATAGCGGTGTGTTCGTAGTTGGGAAAGCGTCTCTTCTCGATATCCCAATATTCAATTGTCCTAACTATGTGAGTTTCGTCGGTTACTCCCAACTGCAACTCTAACTCATATCGTTCATCATCCCTACCTAACAGGAGGTCAAGGCGACCACCACTGGGTTGCGTCCTCTGATTATCAAATACGATCAAATCTCCTAGCCCAAGAATGCTTGGGTCATCGATGATGGCTGATTCTAGCCAACGCTCGTCTTTCCCAAGTGACCTGAGTTTCTCGGGTCGTAAAGGGATGAACTCTTTGCCATCGCCTTCGTGAGTGGTGTTCATTCAGCTGTTTCGTTGTTGCTAGAGTCGGGGGCGTCGGTCATTGCCTCTGTCTCATCTACTAGTGCGTCTTCTGGTTCATCGGTGGCTGGTTCTGGTGCTTCAAGTGTGGCAGTAGTTTCTTCTGCGGCAACCTCAGTATTCTCTTCTGCGGCAACCTCTGTAGTTTCTTCAGCAACAACTTCAGTAGTCTTTTCTGCAGCAACCTCTGCAGTCTCATCAGCAGCAACCTCTGTAGTCTCATCTGTGGTAGGTTGGGCGTCGCGTACTTCGTAGGCGAACTCGGTGTCGGGCGGAGGAGTGGGGGGGCTTTCTGACAGGGTGGGCTGTTCGGCGTAGTATTCGGCCCAAGCTTCTTCGGCGTCGGAGGCGATGCTGTCTTCGGTGAAGCCCACATAGTTGCCATCGTCGTCATAAGCGTGTTCGCCGAAGTGTTCTTGGTATTCGGCTGCTACAACTCCACCTTCGGCAGCTTGTTTGATCGAAAGGCTGATGCGGCGACGGGGCAAATCTATGGCCACTATCTTCACCCAGAGCTCTTCGCCCGGGGTTACTACCTGCTCAGCTTTTTCAACATGGCTGGATGCCAGCTCAGAGATATGGACTAAACCTTCCACAACCTCCCCCACCTGTACAAATGCGCCAAAGGGAACTGTTTTGGTAATGCGACCGTAGACCAGTTCGCCTTCCTGGTGCGTCTCGGTAAACTCTTCCCAAGGATCACGCTGGGTAGCTTTCATAGAGAGGCTCACACGCTCGCGGTCGGTGTCTATCTCTAGCACCTTGACGGTCACTTCGTCTCCCACATTCACCACATCAGTGGGATGATTCACATGCTTCCACGACAGCTCTGAGACATGCACTAGACCATCCATACCGCCCATATCTATGAAAGCTCCGAAATGCACGATAGAAGCAACCACGCCAGTGCGTATCTCCCCAACCTTGAGGTCGCCCATAAGTTGCTCGCGCTGTTCACGCTGGCTCTCCTGCAGCCATTCACGCCTTGACAGCACCACATTATTTCGTGTCCTGTCGATTTCTAAGATTTTGGCTTCAAGTGTCTGACCTAGATACGGCTGCAGATCGCGCACCCTGCGCAAATCCACCAGCGATGCTGGCAAAAAACCACGCAAACCGACATCCAAAATAAGACCACCCTTTACCGCCTCTATGACGGTGCCTTGGACTGTCCCGTCTGCTTCCTTGATAGCCAAGATATCGTCCCAAGCGCGCTCATACTGGGCACGCTTTTTGGAAAGGATGAGGCGACCTTCGCGATCTTCACGATGCAGCACTGAGGCTTCGATTACATCTCCAACTTTTACGATCTCGTTTGCCTCTATATCTCGACGGATAGAAAGCTCGCGGGACAATATGACGCCTTCTGATTTGAAACCGATGTCAAGCAACACTTCGTCTTCGTCCACTTGGACGACTGTGCCGGTAACGAGCTGCCCCTCAGAGACGGGCACCATCGTATTTTCGTAGGCGACTGTGAGATCTTCTTCGGGATCATAGGCAACTATCGGGTTACCAAGCAGAGTTTCAGATGAAGCCAATGCAGAATCAAGAGAGGCTGAAGTGTCGGCGGGGTCAGGGGTGTCGAGATTGTCGGCGGGGTCGAGGTTGTCGGGGTCGGGGTTGGCAGATTCCGAAGCTGTTGTCGGATCTTGGGTGATTGTGTCGGTCACGAATTGCTCTTGGGTCGGGGATAAGGGACGCTTCATTCTATAGGAACTACCTCAAAATCCCATACTGCTCTTTCAGACTGCTGCCTACCCTTTGGCATCAGCCCAAGTCTGGCCTGTTGCCACGCTCACCACCAATGGCACGACCAACTCACATGCCGAAGCCATGGTTTCACGAACCAGCTCCACTGCAGCTTCTCGTTCAGCAAGGGGGACTTCCAAAATGATTTCGTCATGCACTTGCAACACGATGAACCCTTTTAGCCTTTGTTCTGCTATCTTTCTGTCGACCTTCACAAGAGCATCTTTGAAAATGTCGGCAGCTAAACCTTGAATGCCTGCGTTCATAGCTTGACGGGCAGCTGCGTTGTAGCGGGCTGAGGGAAGATCAGAAGATAGCTCGGGAATCCAACGACGACGACCATAGAGAGTTTCCGTGTAGCCACGCTCTTCGGTTTCTGCCACCACACGATCCATGTATCCCTTCACTTCGTGGAATGCACCAAAATAGTTGTCCATTATCTCTTGGGCTTCTTCGTTGGGAATGTCCATGCGCTGAGCCAAACCGAAAGCCTCCATACCATAAACCAATCCGTATGAGACAGCTTTGGCTCTAGAACGTTGTTCATATGTGACTTCTTCGGCAGGAGTATCAAAAACTCTGGAAGCCACCGCCACATGCACATCGTCTCCAGCAGTGAAGGCTGCTATCAAACCGGGGTCGCTTGCTAGGTGAGCTATACAGCGAAGCTCTATCTGATCGTAATCAGCCACCACCAGCACGGAGCCTTCAGGGGCAACGAAAGCCCGCCGAAACTGCCGACCTTGCTCTGTTCGCACTGGGATGTTATGAAGATTGGGCGACTCGGAGCTCAGCCTGCCCGTGCGCGCGCCTATCTGGTTGAAAACAGCGTGGATGCGCTCATCGTCTTTTACTTCTTTTAGCAGACCTTCTCCGTAGGTTGAACGAAGTTTTTCCACCTCGCGGTATTCCAGAAGAAGCTCAATGATCTCGTGTTCCCCACGCAGTTTCAGCAGTGTGCTGGCATCTGTAGAAGCACCTCGTTTAGTTTGCTTCTGAGGGGTTAAGCCGAGGTCTTTGAACAGGACTTTTTGAAGTTGCTTAGGCGAGTTCGGGTTGAAATCGGCATTTTCTTCACCTGCGGCTTTGTGAATTTCACCTCGTAGCCGCTCGACTTCGGACTTCAAGTTGTTGTGTAGCCGCTCAAGCTCTCCACTATCCACCCCCACTCCCCTGTGTTCCATGTTCGCCAACACGGGAACCAGCGGCATTTCTACATCTTCAAAAAGTTTCAGCATTCCCTGCTCGACCAAAGCATCAGTCAACGGCTGACAGAGCCAAGCGACTGCTAGAGCTTCTTGCGTTGCTTCTTCTTTGGCTATGTCTGCTTCGCTCAAGACAGTTTCGGCTTCATCCAACGAAAGTTGCCCTTCGGTCTGCTCAGATGAGAGCATGTATTTGCTCGTGTACTTGCGAAGAAGTCGCTCTAACTTTAAGGAAGGTTCGTCTGCGCCTAGCAGATATGCGGCTATCTCTGTGTCTATGGCGAGCTGCTCAACTTTTGTGTCTCTTCGTAATGCTTCTCTCATCAAAGGTTTTGCGCTGTGGGTTGCGATACTGCGTTTGGCAAGCACTTCACCGAACAATGTTTCAACTTCGGAATTAGAGATCCCAGAATCAGAGGGCCCAGTATTAGAGACCCCAGAATCAGAGAGCTCGGCACCATAGATAAGGTCAGACGGAATCCAGGCGACTTTGCCTGAGTTTTTATCTAGCACAATGGCTATGCCAAGAAAGTTCTTATCGACACTGCCGTTCTTGCCATTTGAATTCTTGCCATTTGAGTTCTTACCGTTCTTTTCTTTGAAATGCATGCTTACACAGAGGTGCCCCTCACCGTTTGTGAGCGATCCGAGCAACTCTGCTGCTTCGCTAGAAGTGGCACAAGCTGTTATATCAAGTTCCAGCGGGTCGCCAGTTTGCATAAGTTCTTTTGAAAACTCTTCTTCGGGCATACCGAGGGCTGCAGCTAGACGTTGAGCAAGAGTGTGACGGAACTCTAAAGCCAAGAACTGCTTTCTGACTTCAGGCGCATCGGGTACCTTTAGACTGAACTCCTTTATGTCTTGAGGCAAGTTCACATCTTTGAGCAAAGTCATCATCTTGCGGTTGAGATGCATTCTCTCTGCGCTGACCTCAAGGGCTGCGCGTAGCTTCGGTGCCTGCTCTTCGGTATTTGCCAAGATGCCCTCTATGTCGCCATAATTCTGGATGAGCTTGGCAGCTGTTTTCTCACCAACCCCATACACGCCCGGCAAATTGTCGGAAGGATCCCCACGCATGGCAGCGTAGTCCACATATTTGCTGGGGGGAACTCCAGCTTTAGCCAAGACTTCTGCCTCGTCCATAACCAAAGACTCGGTCACACCCCTGCCCGAAGGGTAAAGCACTCGGACATGTGGGTCATTCACCAGTTGGAAGGTATCTCGGTCGCCACTCACCAACAGAGTTCTGATTCCGTTCTCGGTGGCTTGTGCCGCACAGGTTGCCAGAACATCGTCGGCTTCCACGCCTGTTACCTGCAAGTCGGCAATCTCACAGGCTGCCAGTAGATTTCTGAGCCACTCTAGCTGCACTATAAAATCTGGTGGAGTTTTGGGGCGAGTGGCTTTGTAGGTTGAAACTATCTCGTCACGGAAAGTCTGCCCAGGCGGGTCAAAAGCCACTACCAGATAATCAGGTTGGTGGTCGCGAACAAGATTTGCCAGCATTGACATAAAGCCATACACAGCCCCGGTAGGCTTGCCGTCGCTTCGAGACATCTGCTCTTTGAGGGCGTGGTAGGCGCGGTATGCCATAGAGTGCCCGTCTATGACCATGAGAGTTTCGGGCTTGTTGCCCTCTTCGCTCTTGTTGCCCTGCTCGCTCATTAGCCCTGCTCGCCCTTGTTGCCCTGCTCGCTCATTAGCCCTGTTCGCCCTTGTTACCCCGTTCGTTCATTTAACTAGCCGCAGGTGTCTCACATATTTCACTCCACAGGCGTTTCGGTGATGTCGGCTTCCAAATCTAAACCGAAAAAGTTGGCAGGGTTCTCAAGTAGGACTTGTGAGCGGATAGAGCTGTCTACCTTATTGAAAGCGTCTTCTATGAACTCTTGAGAATCTGGGAACGACCCCACAGAGTGCGGGAAATCAGACCCCCACATGATGTTATCCCAGGCGATGAGGTCGGGCATATCGAAAATTACAGGGTCGCGTATGATCCCGAAGTGGCAGTGTTTGAGTATCAACTCGCTCGGCTTGGCAGGTAAGTCCACTTTGAACCAGTCGTGGAAAAGGTCGTAGTTGTCGTCCATGAAGTAGAGACTGCTGGGAAGCCAGCTGGCGTTCGTTTCGGCAAAGTAGAACTGGATGTTCTCAAAGCGAGTAAAAACGCCTGCTGCAATGAGCTGTGCCATGCAATAAACAGGCGCGTGCGAACCTGCTCTTTGCGTCAAGGCGTTGGCAAACGGCTCACCTGATGTGCCGGTGCCCGGATTGATAGCAGGTGGTCGCACTTCACCGAAACCGAAATGGGGTGAGAGGCGAATATTGAGCTCTTGCGCTAGCTCCCAGAAGCGGTCGTCTTCGGGGGCGGAATAGCCGGAGCCGTTGGGGAACTGATAGAACGAGACGCTTCGCAGCCCACGTTCGGCTACAAACTCAAGCTCATCTATAGCGTGGTCTATGCCGCTCACAGGAATCACAGCATTACCGATGAGACGGTCAGGGGCTACAGAGCAATAGTCGTCGGCTAGGAAGGTGTTGTAAGCACGAATCATGGAACGGTATATCTCGGAATCGAGGATGCCTTCCAAGAAGCGAGTCACGAACACAGGCGGGAAGAGCACTTCGGCGTCTATGCCGTCTAAATCTTGCTCTCGCAGGCGTTGTTCGGCTGGGCCAGCACCTTCGGCTGGGCTACCATCTGGGTTGAAGTAGGTGCCGCCTGAGAACTTTACCTTGTCGCGCCCTGCGATGTTCTGCCCGTTTCGTAGCATCGGTTTGCCTTCAATGAGCCAAGCTTCGCCACCTTCTGGCAGGTGGATCAAACGCGGTGCTCTATCTCGCCATTCATCTGGCACATACTTGACAAATCCTTCAGGTGGAATCTCAATGTGTCCATCGCCTGAGATGACTTGATATTTGCGGCCCATGCTGCCTCCTTCACCTTGAGTTAAATTTTGCGTCGACTTTGCGCCGACACTGTGCATGCTTTTATCTTAGACAGGGCGCGGTTAGGCAGTAAAGCCATGAAGTGCGGCTGTGAAGAGCAACGATTTGCTTTAATCGCCCCAGACGCTTAATTGCCCCAGACAGTAGCCAAAGGAGGTGGCTCCTTCTGCCAAGTATCGAACTTGGGCTTGGCTTGCTGGCGGAAACCGTCAGAGCGGAACTCTGTAGGAGATGTATCAAACTCTGGGATCACCTTTTGCCCGAACAGCTCAATCATCTCTAAGCACTCTTCGTATTCAACATCGTTCGGCACTCCGAAGACGAGCTGATCGATGCCCGACTCTACAAACGGCTTCATCTGCTCGCAAACCTCATCGGGCGTGCCTGCCAGCAGCAGACCGCCTTCAATGAGCATCTCTACGGTGTCTAAATCTAACTGGTAAGGAGGGTTGGGCCACCTGATAGCTTCAGGGCCGTGTGGGAAAGTGTCGTGATAGAGGGTCACAAGGGTCACGAGATAGCCACTGCCTTT
Source organism: uncultured Acidimicrobiales bacterium (assembly GCA_958295755.1). GTDB lineage: Bacteria > Actinomycetota > Acidimicrobiia > Acidimicrobiales > Hopanoidiivorantaceae > Hopanoidiivorans. The sequence continues at coordinate 1,025,839 of OY282367.1, forward strand.
GCGTACGATCTGATCGCGGGCTCGCTGGCCGTCTTCGGTGCAGCGCACTGCGCTTGTGATCATAAGGTTGTCATTGACGAATTGACCTACAGCGTTCTCGCTACTGCAGTTGGAGATGCCTTCTTTGTAGGCGTTGATCTGCGGGGCCATGTCATAGACCGAAGAAAATGTGAAGCCGAGAGCTCCGATGCCGTGCTCGCCAGCTTTCTGATAAGTGGCGGGACTGCCGCAAGCAACCCAAATGGGTGGGTGTCCGCTGCCGGTGTAGGGCTTCGGAAGAATATTATGGGGGGTGTCAAGCTGGAAGTGTTTGCCTTGGAAGGTGTAGTCTTTCTGCTCCCACATGCGGGGGATTTCCCAGATCACTTCGTCCCATTCCGAGCGGGTGGAGGAAGTGTCGTGGATGTTGAAGGTTGCGATTTCGTGGCTACCTGCGCCCCGCCCTGTGCCGAACTCAAAGCGACCCTCTAAGAGGTGATCTAACATGGCGACCTTCTCAGCCGATTTCACGGGGTGATTCACTCGTGGGCTGAGGTTGAAAATACCCGACCCCACATGAATCCGCTCGGTCACGCCGCCAAGATAGCCAGCAAAAGCTTCGTTGCAAGAAAGATGGCTGTATTCAGGCAGGGCATGGTGCTCAGTGAGCCAGACATACTTCCAGTTGTTCTTGTCGGCACACCTGACCATCTCAATTTCCTTCATAAAGGCTTTGTGTTCCGCCTCTGGGTCGTGCGCCTTCTGGCCCGGCAGATATCCCTGAATGAAAAGTCCGAATTCCATCTTTTTTACCTCCTAGGTACTTTGTAAATATTGAACTCTCTTCATAAGCCTAACCGCTTCTGCCGCTAAATGTGGCGGCAACCTTGATAGCAAATACTCCTTTATACTTGTATTTGTGCAGTATATGCTTGCTTTCCTGTTGATTTAACTGAGTGAGTGCATTGCTGATTTCTCGCGTTTGGCTTGACTCTGAAGCCAATAATATTTCTCCTCTTGATATCTTTGCGGCTGCGGCTGATAATGATTTTCGTTGTTTTTGGAGGTCGCCAACCGAAGATCGCACACTAGTGGGTGTCGGAGTTGCGGCAGAATGGGTTGGTGAAAGTAGCACGCCTCGAGAGGTAGCAGACGGGGATGCGATCAGCGTCGGCAAGGCATCGTTTGGCGAAAGTAGCTCTAGGCAAGAGGCAGCAACTTTTGTGGAAGAGTTGGATTATGTAGGAGACACCCCCATATTGCTGGGCGGTTTTGCTTTTCGCGCGTCTGCTACTACCCAGTCAGCAGACAACTTACGAGTAGCAGCCAGCTGCTGGGCGGGATTTCCTTTAGGAAGGTTGATATTGCCTAAGGTTTTGCTGTTATTGCCTTCGGCTGATGAACCTGCTGAGGCTATTTTGGCAGGTGAAAAGTCTGAAAAGCTGTTGGCAACTCTGCTCGCAAGGGCACAGCTTTCAAAGATCGGCTCAGCTGATCTTGCGACAGCAATCGCCAGTCAAGAACATGAGCTAGATGACACTGAAGCAGGTGATGAAGAAGAGGGTGATGAAGAAGCAGGCGACAGTGCCATCTCTGATTATCGCCAGCTGCTACATGAAGCAGTGGAAGCTGTGAGCTCAGGCGAACTTAAGAAAGTGGTAGTAGCAAGACAGGTGAGAAATGATTACTGCCCTGCTCCTGAAGATGTGATTCGTCGCTTATGTGAAAGAGGCGACAGCAGCACAGTCTTCGCATTCACCTCGACTAACGACAAAAATACAACTGCCAGCAGCGTCTTTGCGGGTGCTTCACCAGAGTTACTGGCCGAAAAATCGGGCGATTGCTTTTCCAGCTTGGCACTGGCAGGGTCAAAGCCTCTGCACGAAGCCGACTTGCTGCTCAGCGATCCCAAGGAAATAGCTGAACACCAGTATGTTGTCGATCACCTGCACCTGCGGTTAGAAGAAACCGGCGCAGAACTAACCCCGACAGACCAACCTGAAGTTCTCCGCCTTGCCAATATCGCTCACTTAGCTAGTCGCGTTTCTGGCAAAACTCCCGACTCTATCCTCGAACTTGTGGAAGTTTTGCATCCATCTCCAGCTGTTGCCGGAGTCCCTACGAATGCTGCCTTGGAGTTCCTAGACCGGCACGAATCCTTTGACCGAGGTTGGTATGCAGGACCAGTAGGATGGCTAACTCCAGACGGCGAAGGCAGGTTTTTCGTGGCACTCAGAAGCATCCTCATGAACCCAGATGAATGTATTTTGTTCGCAGGCTCAGGCATAGTTGACGGGTCGTGCCCTGAAAAAGAAGAGCAAGAAACTTGGCTGAAACTCCAGACTGCCATGGCAACTCTTTTGCCGTCTTCTAGTGCTAACTCGACTACTAGCCCAGCTACTACATCTTCACTAGCAGTCTCATCCAAATAATCTCTCAGGTAATCTCATCTCTTATATCTATGGAACAGTCAGTTTTGCAATATGAGTTCGCCGATGCGTTTTTTGCAGAGCTGGCTAGGCATGCTAGCTCTGTGGTTATCTCGCCCGGTTCTCGTTCTACACCTCTGGTTTTGAGCGCGGTCGGTTATCCATCTGCTTCGCCGCGCATGAAGCCGATAGTCGTGCTTGATGAGCGAAGCGCAGGTTTCGTGGCACTGGGGCTTGCTAAAGTTTCTCGCCAGCCTGTGGCACTCATCTGCACTTCTGGCACAGCTACTGCCAACTATCTGCCTGCCGTTGTGGAAGCGTTTCATTCTCGCTTGCCGCTTGTAGTCATTACCGCAGATCGCCCTGCCTCATATCACGACTGGGGATCGCCACAAACCATTTTTCAAAACGGAATATATGCTCGCCATGTGCGCTGGGCGACTGAGATTGCCGTGCCTAGCCATAATCCGAAAGGAGCAGGACGCCTCACAGCTTTGCGGGCGACTGACAATGCTTGCGGACCGCCCGGAGGCCCTGTGCACATCAATTGGCCGTTGGAAAAACCGCTGGAGCCGCCAAATGAACTACAACCCTCTGAAGAGGGGGCAGCTTCAGGAAGGTTTGCCTCTTTGGGAAGCGACCAACAGCTTCAAAATTCACGAGATGTCATCAGCCAAAAGTTTTTGCCACCAGCTTGCCCTAAAGGGCTGATAGTGGTGGGACATGGCAATATGAGCGACTCCGAAGCTACCGCTGTAGCGAGATTTGCCGAGGCAACTGGTTGGCCCATTGCAGCTGAGGCTTCTTCGGGGATAAGGTTTGGGAGCTGGAACACAAATGTGTTGGCGTGCTCGCATTTTCTGTTTTCCAACCCCTCGGCTTTGCTCAAACCAGATGTTGCTATTCGTGTGGGCGGGCACCATATAGACAGAGCTTTGCCACGCTTTTTGAGTAGCGACCTTCCTCAAGAACGAATAGTTGTAGCACCTCCGGGCTGTTGGGATGACCCTGGTTTTTTAGCCACTCAGTTCATTCATGGCGACATTGCAGCGATCTTCAATCAAGCTGCAGAATCAATTCCTGAGGGTGCTCCAGACCCTTCGTGGATGGCTCGTTGGCAAGAAGCCGATACTGCCGCTGCTAAGGCTCTGGATGAAGTCGTGGGCACGGCTTCGGCTAGTAACCCAGTAAAACTCACTGAAGCCAAAGCGGTTCTCATTCTTTGTGAGTCTCTTGGTAGCAAATCTCAAGAAATCCTCTACACGAGTAGCAGTTTGCCGGTGCGCCATCTGGAATTTTTTGCCAAGCCCAATAACAGACCTTTGCGGGTTCTGTCGAATCGAGGCGCAAACGGCATCGATGGAGTCATCTCTAGTGCTTGTGGCGCGGCTTCGCAAAATGCTACCCCTACTACAGTTCTGTTGGGCGACTTAGCTCTCTTACATGACATCGGCGGACTATTGACTGCCGCACATCTCGGTGTTTCTTTGCGATTGGTGGTGCTGAATAACAACGGCGGTGCCATCTTTTCGCAGTTACCGATTGCAGAAGCGGTGGATAACAGCACTTTCACAAAGTTTTTTCGCACGCCACATAACTTTGATCTGTCGTTTGTGGGGCATCTCCCTGGCGTTCACCACATCCGCGCTTCCACACCTGATGAACTTCGCAACGCGCTCAATCAAAGCACACTCAATATGAGCGCGCCCAATAATCGGGAGAACTCCGATGCTCAGGAGAGCGGTATCGCAGAAGCCAATATCACAGTGATAGAAGTAAAGACTGATCCGTCTGAGCATCTTGCCGAAATGAAACGTTGCTATGAAGCTGTTGAAGCTTCCCTACTGTCGCTTTGATGACTTCACCAGCTAGCCACCACTATTTAAGCGTTGGTAAGTCTCGGATTCATATTGCTGAGTGGAGTAGCGAACAAGACCCCGGTAAAGACGCTACTAACAACCTTGCCCCTTTGGTGCTACTCCACGGGTTCACAGGTTCAGTCGAAGCTGTGGAAGGGCTAGCTGCAGGTCTGAGTAAAACTCATCGCGTGCTGGCAATTGACCTCCCCGGACACGGCCAGACAGAAATAGGCAAAACAGATCAGAGTATTCTCCGGCATTTTTCGATGGAAGCTACCGTCTCTTATCTGTGGGGTGTTTTGGATGAACTTGGCTTGTTCCGGGTCAATCTAGTTGGCTATTCCATGGGAGGTCGGGTTGCTTTGAGTGCGGCCGTGGCTCATAGACAGCGGGTGAAATCAGTGGTTTGCATTGGGGCGTCAGCGGGGATAACAGACCCAACTGAGCGTGCTAAGAGGAGAGAGGCAGACGAAATTTTGGCTGAAAGCATTCTCAAAGAAGGGGTAGAACAATTTATAGATTTGTGGCTCGCGCAACCTCTTTTTACCACGCTCGCCAGCCGCCTCTCCCCTGCTGACTTCCAAACATCGCGCAAGCAACGCCTCGCCAATACGCCAGAAGGTCTGGCTTTTTCGCTTCGCGGCATTGGCACTGGGGCGATGAACCCTCTAAGAGATGAACTCTCTAATATAGATTTTCCATGTCTTTGGATCGCCGGAGAAGAAGATGAAAAATTCGCAGCTATCGCCAAAGAGATGTCAAAGACAATGCCTAACGGTAGCCACATTCTGATACCTCATTCTGGTCACAGCACTCATCTTGAAAACCCTGCTACCACTTTGGATGCTATTGACAGCTTTCTCACACAACATAACCAGCTGGCTGGGCACAACAAGGCGACTGAAAGCCGAGTGTTGCCGTCATGATTGACTGCGTTAAATATCGCTTCGCTCTCTCACTTAGTCAGCAGCCACTTCGCAAGCCACCGAAGGGTAGCAACAACACGCCTTCTCAGGCAATCCGTGAGGGCATACTAATTCATCTGTGCTCCCCCGATGGTTTTGAGGGCTGGGGCCAAGGTATGGCACACAACGGGGTTATAACCGATGCTAACGAAGCTGTAGTTGCAGAAGTCGCCTTGGATGCCGCCCGCGCAGATTTGGCATCGCAACAAACAGGTATGTCATTGTGTGATTGGCTGAAGCAAGTTGAAGTAGCTCCGCCGAGAACCGCCTCGCAAAAAGCAATCCCCGTCAATGCTCTGATCTCTGGTGCCAACCCTGAAGAAGTAGCAGAAGCTGGCAACCTAGCAGCTAACTCTGGCTTTTCTGCTGTCAAGTTCAAAGTTGGTGGTGGCGATATCCAAAGCGACATCGCTCGTGTGCGAGCTCTGCGGGAAGCAGTAGGTCCCAAAGTTGCTATCCGCCTTGACGCTAACGGGGCTTGGTCTTCAGATGAAGCTCTTGGTGCTCTCAAATCTTTAGCTCCCTTTGATGTGGAATATGTAGAAGAGCCGACTGCTGGGCGAGTAGCCATAGGCGAGCTAGCTACTCTTTCTCCGATTCCTGTAGCCGCTGATGAGAGCATAAAATCACTTGCCGATCTGTCAAGTCTTCCAGAGTTGGCAATACCTGTCGCTGTCATCAAACCAGCAGTGCTGGGCAATCTATGTGAATTACTTGCGGTCTCTCAAAAGTTGTTGGCTGAAGGCGTCAAAGTCGTAGTCTCTTCTGCTTTGGATAGCTCTATAGGCATAGCTTGTGCTGCCCACTTTGCTGCTGCCTTAGGTCTTGGCGACACGCCTTGCGGGTTAGCCACAGCCGACTGGCTGTCAGAAGATCTAGCTTCTGCCCTTGAGATCGCAAATGGCCATATAATCCTCCCCGATGCTTCTGGGATAGGTCTCACAGCCGAACCTGAAGCCCTGAAGCGTCTCATAGAGAAGACAAGTAAAATAAAGGCAAACTATGGTTTCTAAGCTGTTTCCTAACTACACTCCTCGTGGCAATCTTTTGCCCGAAGATAGCCTCATTCAGCCGGGTGCTGATTGGCAGCCACAGGGCGACTACAAAGACATCCGCTATGGCACTGCTGACGGTATCGCCAAGCTCACCATCTGGCGGCCTGAAGTGCGCAATGCGTTTCGCCCACAGACCTTATTTGAGCTAAGCGATGCTCTGGGGCGCGCTCGCGATGACGACCGCATCGGCGCGATCATCCTTGCTGGCGCGGGCGATCTGGCATTCTGCTCTGGCGGCGACCAGCGCATCCGTGGCGACGACGGCTATCTCGGCGATGATGAAGTGGCGCAGAAAGGTATCGGCCGCCTAAATGTGCTCGATTTGCAGATTCAAATGCGCCGCACTCCCAAGCCGATAGTCGCAATGGTGGCAGGTTTTGCCATCGGCGGTGGCCATGTGCTTCACATTGTCTGCGACCTCACTATTGCCGCCGACAACGCCGTGTTCGGACAGACTGGCCCCCGTGTCGGTTCGTTTGACGGCGGCTACGGATCGGGTTTGCTGGCGCGACAAGTGGGGCAAAAAAAAGCTAGAGAGTTCTGGTTTCTCTGCAAGCAATATCGTGCCGAAGAAGCCCAGGCGATGGGGCTGGTGAATGAAGTAGTGCCGCTGGAAGATCTGGAAGTCACGACTGTGGCGTGGTGTCGCCGAATGCTGGAGCACTCCCCTCTCGCCCTGCGCATGATCAAAGCGTCTATGAACGCCGCCGACGAAGGCATCGCAGGCATTCAGCAGCTAGCCGGGGATGCTACCTTGCTCTACTATCTCTCTGAAGAAGCTCAACACGGGCGCGACAGCTACGTGAATAAAGTGAAGCCAGATTTTTCGCAGTTTCCTAGGCGGCCCTGAAGCTACCAAGCCCCCAAACTATCGTCACTTCGCTAGCCACTACACCAAAATCTTCTGCAAGAACTGCCCTGTCGCGCTGTCTTCACATTTTGCTACTATCTCGGGTGGACCTTCTACAACTATCTGTCCGCCACCCTCTCCTCCGTTTGGGCCTAAATCGATGATCCAGTCGGCTGTCTTTATCACATCTAGGTTGTGCTCTATTACCAGCACGGTATTGCCTGCGTCTACCAGCCTTGAAAGCACGCCTAGAAGTTTGCGGATATCTTCAAAGTGCAGACCTGTGGTGGGTTCGTCAAGCAGATACACCGTGTGACCTGTGGGACGTTTGGATAGCTCGCTAGCCAGCTTCACCCGCTGCGCTTCACCGCCTGAGAGTGTCGGGGCGGGCTGTCCGAGCCTGATATAGTTCAGCCCCACATCAGCCAAAGTTTGTAGGTGGCGAGTGATGGCTGGTTGGTGCTCAAAGTGCTCCAAGGCTTGTGAGACCGACAAATCAAGCACTTCGGCGATGTTTTTGCCTCTGAAAGTCACATCTAAAGTGTCACGGTTGTAGCGGGCACCGTTGCAGACTTCGCAGGGCACATACACATCGGGCAGGAAGTGCATCTCAATCTTGAGCGTGCCATCACCCGAACAGGCTTCGCAACGTCCGCCATCCACATTGAACGAAAACCTACCCATCTGGTAGCCTCGCACACGAGCTTCGTTGGTGGCGGCAAAAAGTTTGCGGATGTGGGTGAAAACGCCAATGTAGGTGGCCGCATTAGAGCGAGGGGTGCGACCGATGGGTTGTTGGTCTATGTTGATGACTTTGTCGATGTTGGCTATGCCGTCTATGCTGCGATGGAGGCCGGGAGACATGCGAGATTTATATATCTTCTGCATCAACACTCGGTAGAGGATGCTGTTGACTAAGGTGCTCTTGCCCGACCCCGATACTCCTGTAACCGCCACGAAGCAGCCGAGCGGGAACTCCACATCTATGTTCTTGAGGTTGTGCTCGCGCGCTCCGTTCACCACGAGCCATCCGCCAGATGCTGGGCGACGCAATGTGGGCGTGGGGATTTCACGCCTGCCCGCAAGATAATCGCCTGTGAGCGAGTTTTTGTTTTTGAGCAGGGCGTCTACTGTGCCTGAGTGCACTATCTTGCCGCCGTGTTCGCCAGCACCCGGGCCGATGTCTACCACATGGTCGGCCGAGCGGATAGTTTCTTCGTCGTGTTCTACGACCATGACTGTGTTGCCGAGGTCGCGCAGGCGGGTGAGGGTTTCTAGCAGGCGAGCGTTGTCTCTTTGGTGGAGTCCGATGGAGGGCTCGTCCAACACATAAAGCACACCCACGAGACCGCTTCCTATCTGTGAAGCCAAGCGGATGCGTTGTGCTTCGCCGCCCGATAGCGTGCCTGCCGAGCGTGAAAGCGACAGATAGCCCAGCCCTACATCCACCAAGAACTCCAGGCGCAGGTTGGTTTCTTTGAGCACTCGCTCGGCGATGAGGAGGTCTCTCTCGGTGAGGTACAGCTTCGCCAGACGTTTGGCTGCTTCTTCGATTGGAAGTGAGCATATCTCGTGGATGTTATGTCCGTCAACCGTTACAGCCAACGGCAAAGGGCGCAGACGAGCACCATCGCAGACAGTGCAGTCGACTTCGCGCATGTAGCTTTCGATCTGTTCGCGTTGGCGGTCGGAGGTTGAGTCTTGATGACGGCGGCGTAGATACGGCACCACGCCCTCATAGTTGGCTTCATATATGCGAGACCGCCCATATCGATTGCGGAAGCGCACGGTTACGCGCCCTCCCAGTCCGCCGTGCATGAAGACTGCTTTGGCATCGTCTGGCAGATTCACCCAAGGCTCATCAGTTGAAACTTGCAACTCTTCGGCAACGGCTGAGATGAGCCTGTGATAATACATGGCGTGCCCTGATGCCCAAGGTGAGAGAGCACCCTCGGCGAGTGTCAGGTCTTCGTTTGGTACCACGAGGTTGGGATCTACTTCATAGACGGTGCCTAGTCCGTCGCAATGGGCGCATGCTCCGTAGGGCGAGTTGAATGAGAAGTTGCGCGGGGCTAGCTCTTCAAATGATTTGCCGTCGCTGGGGCGGGCAAGATGCTGAGAGAAGGTAAGAATCTCGGAATCGTCTCCTCTTAGAATCTGTATCTGTGCGACTCCTTCTGCCAGTTCTAAGGCAGTTTCTATCGAGTCGGTGAGCCTTCGCTGTAAGCCTTCTCGTAGCACCAGACGATCCACCACTACGGCTATATCGTGCATTTCGTATCGGGCTAGACCTAGCTTGGCGAGCCCTTCTTCGTCAACACCTGCTACTTCGTCAAGATCGTAAATCTCGCCGTCTATGAGCACTCGTGAAAACCCGTCATCTGCTAGTTTCTGTAGCAAGGTGTGATACGTTCCCTTGCGCCCTCGCACCACTGGTGCTAGCACTTGAAAGCGTGTGTCTTCGGGCAGAGCTAGCACTCGATCCACGATCTGCTGTGGTGTCTGGCGTATCAGCTCTTCGCCTGTCTCTGGGTCGTATGGCACACCGATGCGGGCAAATAACAGCCGAAGATAGTCGTAAACCTCGGTAATCGTGCCGACAGTAGAGCGGGGATTCCGAGAGGCACTCTTCTGGTCGATAGAAATAGCGGGCGATAGACCCTCAATGAAATCCACATCAGGCTTGTCCATCTGCCCTAAGAACTGCCGAGCATAAGACGACAGCGACTCCACATATCGCCTCTGCCCCTCCGCGTAAATCGTGTCAAACGCCAGCGATGACTTCCCAGACCCTGAAATCCCCGTCAGCACAATCATCTGATCCCTGGGCAAATCCACAGAGATGTCATCAAGATTATGCTCCCGCGCCCCCCTAACCACCAGTCTCTCAGCCATCCAATTCAGACTAACCCGAAACCCACACGAGTAGAGACATCCAGCAAAAACTAGCAGCACATTTGATCTCGCAAATAGCAGACGAAATCGCAGAGCTTCCCAGCGATGACTTAGAACGCCTTATCCACACCCTAGAAGAAGAGATGCAAGAAGCCTCCGTCGCCCTCCGCTTCGAATACGCCGCCCGAAATCCAAGAGCTAAAACGCGAGCTTCGCCGTATGCGCGAAGCGGTTTGAGGCTTGGGCAAGCAGTGCGGTCACAGCCGACTTGACAACAGAGTGAAATAGTAGTAGTATCGGTGCAAGATATACGAGGTATATAGAAATGAACCAAAGTCAAACCCTCAAGAGCAGGCGCAGGAGCAGCATGATTGCTGTCTTTACGGCAATGTGCTGTTTGAGTGTTGGTTGTGGTGGTTCTGTTGGTACTTCAGCTGAAATTGAAACACAGGCGATATTTGCTACTCCAAATGTTCCAGAAAGTGTTGATAAGCCTAATGATGCTGCAGTGTCATCTGATATGTGGGACAATTATAAATGTGCTTATTCAAGCAATTTTGACGGCAAAGCCTATTCATATGGTAATTATCCACAAGTGTATTCTATTAAAGGAAAACTTCATTTATCTGAAGGGGCACAGTGGGGAGAGTGGGATAAGGCATTTATGGTTGACTTTGAATCAGTTTTTATTGCCGAGAGAGTAGAACTCGTAGAACGTCGAATTGACTCTGAACTTTATTTAGAATTAAGTGATGTTGATGGTAAAGTATTGAAAACAGTACCAGTTCAGACGCTACCGTTAGAAAATTTCTTAGAATTTCATAGTGGTAGTCCATTTAGTTTTTGGGTAGAGTTTATTAATAAGCCTTGGGAGAATGATATTTCTCAAAAGTATCATACGATAACGCTCTTTGATAATTCAAATCCAGACTCCCCTAGGTCGATTGGTTCGATAAGCAGATCAGATAACGCTCCTGTTGCTAGTATTCTTAATCCAACCCAGCATCAAACTATTCTTGATGAACCTTTAGTATTGTCTTGGAAGGCTAGTGATTTGGATGGTGATGAACTTACTTATAGGACTTGGTACTCTACTAACCACGGAAGAAATTATACAGTACTTGAGTATAATACAGATTCAATTTCTTACGAATTTAAAAGGCATATGACAGATTCAACTTCCTATGAGTTCAGAAGGTTACGCAACTATAGATTGTCAGGTAATTATACTAGATTTGGAAGATTTGAGAGTTCTGGGGCGAGATTTGCTGTATCTGTGTCTGATGGTGCACAGTCTATATTTGTAGAGTCCGATACTTTTTGTGTGCCCCGCTTAGTTCCTTTGTTTAGAACACTCGATGTTGATGCTACAGAGAAGCAGCATTTGGGAATTATATTTCATGATGAAAGTGTTGTTCTTAGTGTAACTGGAGATTCAGAAATGATAGAAGAGTCTATGTTGTTTGACTGGGAGAGCAATATTGATGGCTTTTTAGGAAGAAGTTCCTCTCTGTTGCTATCCTCTGCTAACCTTAGTGACCGCACTCACATCATTACAGCAACAGGAATAACATATTCAGAAAATGAAGTTAGTGTTTCTGCCGAAATTCTCATTAGTAGAAGTTGATATCAACCATGGACAGTCGGAAGTCGTCATTGTTACCACCATCCCGATGTAGGTCAAGTCGTAATGCTCTTGCTTATCACACCCCCGTGCTAAGTTGGCATATAGGCAGACTGGAGCAATCCGAGAGGAGCAATAATGACATCCACAGCATCGCAGATATCGTTTCCGCTGCCTGCGATGTTCTGCCGCGACAACCTTGAGGTGCTGCGCGGGCTGAACTCTGCCAGTGTAGATCTGATATATCTTGACCCTCCTTTCAATAAAGGCAAGGAGTTTCACGCTCCAGTGGGGAGCAAGGCGTCTGGGGCGTCGTTCTCTGATAGCCAGAGTTCAATCAAACTAGATAAAATCAAACCAATGCTTAAGCAAATATTTTCGCACTGGGATTTTGCATATGAGAATTCCAAAGTCTTCCGCGTATACGTTAAAGTCAATCCATTCATAGTGACCACACTGCTTGCCCTGGCTTCACACCGCTTCGCGCATGTGGCGGAGCTCGCGTTTTAGCTCTTGGATTTCGTCTCTTACACGGGCGGCGTATTCGAAGCGGAGGGCGGCGGAGGCTTCTTGCATCTCTTCTTCTAGGGTGTGGATGAGGCGTTCTAAGTCATCGCTGGGAAGCTCTGCGATTTCGTCTGCTATTTTGGCGGCGTCTCTAACCTTGGAACGTTTGCGGCCGCCGGGGAGGGGGGCTTCCTCTTCGGGGCGGAGCATAGAGAGAATATCAGTCACAGCTTTACGAACAGTTTGAGGTTCAATATTGTGCTCTCGGTTGAATTCTTGCTGGAGCTTGCGGCGGCGGTGAGTTTCGGAAATGGCACGACGCATGGAATTCGTCATCTCATCAGCATACATAACCACTTGACCTTCCACATTGCGAGCTACTCTGCCGATGGTTTGAATCAGAGAAGTCTCACTACGAAGAAAGCCCTCTTTATCAGCATCTAAAATCGCCACTAAAGAAACCTCTGGCAAATCCAAACCCTCACGCAAAAGATTGATGCCCACCAGCACATCAAACACACCTAAACGCAGATCTCGCAAGATTTCTATTCGCTCTAGGGTGTCTACCTCGCTGTGGAGATAGCGGACTCGTATGCCTAGCTCCAACAAATAATCCGACAGATCTTCTGCCATCTTCTTAGTAAGGGTTGTAACCAACACACGGGCATCACGGTCAACTCTCCCTTTAATCATCTCTACTAAGTCGTCAATCTGACCTTTGGTGGGCTTGCAGATAACTTCAGGATCTACCAAACCAGTGGGGCGGATTATCTGCTCTACTATCTGAGAAGATTTATTTTTTTCGTAGTCACTAGGAGTGGCAGAAAGAAAGATGACTTGACCCAGTTTGTCCATTATCTCGTCAAACTTCAAGGGACGATTGTCGGCAGCTGAAGGCAAACGAAAACCATGTTCAATGAGAGTTTGCTTGCGGCTTCTGTCGCCTGCGAATTGCCCGTGAAACTGGGGCACAGCCACATGCGACTCGTCTATGATGGTCACGAAATCGTCTGGGAAATAATTAAGTAAGGTGAAGGGCGGCTCGCCTGGGTCTCGGCCGTCAAGAGGTGCTGAGTAGTTTTCAACGCCGTTGCAAAAGCCTGTCTCTTGCAGCATTTCTAAGTCGTAACTGGTGCGCATTCGCAACCTTTGAGCTTCCAAGAGCTTGCCTTCAGCTTCAAAGAGAGCCAAACGTTGTTGAAGCTCCACTTCTATGCGGTTGATAGCAGCTTCTAAACGTTCTTGGGATGCCACATAATGGCTGGCTGGGTAAATGACAACTTCCTGCAGGGTCTGTAGCTTTTCACCGGTTACAGGGTCTATCACTGCCAGCCGCTCCACTTCGTCGCCGAATAGCTCAACTCGCAAGAAAGCTTCCTCGTAGGCGGGGTGAATGTCGATAGTGTCGCCACGCACTTTGAAACGACCTCGCTGAAGGCTGGTATCGTTGCGCTCGTAGTGCATGTCGACCAGACGGCGAAGTGCTACTCGCTGGTCGATGATGTCGCCTTGTCTCAGCAACAACATCTGCTGTTTGTATTCTTCGGGCGACCCTAATCCGTAGATGCATGACACCGATGCCACCACGATCACATCTCGCCGGGTGAGCAGGGCTGAAGTGGCGGAGTGGCGCAGACGATCTATCTCGTCATTCACGCTGGAGTCTTTTTCAATGTAGGTGTCGGAAGTGGGAAGGTAAGCTTCGGGCTGGTAATAGTCGTAGTAACTCACGAAATACTCCACTCGATTGTCGGGGAAAAACTCTCGCATCTCGTTGGCGAATTGAGCGGCGAGCGACTTGTTGGGGGCAATCACGAGGGTAGGGCGTTGGATTTTCTCTATCGTCCAGGCAATGGTCGCGCTCTTGCCGCTACCTGTGATGCCCTGCAGAGTTTGGAAGGCGAAGCCAGAACCGATGCCATCTGCTAGCTGTTGGATGGCTTTGGGCTGATCGCCTGCAGGTTTGAAATCAGACACCATGACGAAAGGTTGCTCGCGGCGCAACAAATCGACATTTATAAAATTTTGGCCGGAATTAGACATAGCTGTGTTAGAGATAGTTGTGTTAGACATAGCTGTGCATAGCTGAGGAAGACATAGCTAGTTAGCTCAGACGGCCAACCCCATGATCCACGACCAGCAGCGATCTACCTCACCGGCTAGGGAACTGCGGGGGCCGCTGTTGTCTATGACGAAGTCGGCAACTGCCAGACGTTCTTCATTGCTGGCTTGCTTGGCGATGCGGGCACGGGCGTCTGCTTCGCTAACACCTCTTTCGGCAAGTCTGGCAAGCACAACCTCGAGATATGCCACTACCACCACAATGCCGTCAAACTGTGGCTGATGGGTGGTGGGCGGTGCTTCTTTCAGCCGCCCTTCCACGAGCAAAGGTATCTCTGAGATCACCACCAAAGGCACATCTGTGCGCTGTTGGCGCAACTCGTCTCTTCTTCGTTGCATCTCTTGGCGAACGCCAGGGTGCACTATCTTGTTGAGAGCTTCTAGTTGCTCGGTGTCGTTGAATACGATGTCGGCTACCGCTTGGCGATTTAGGGTGCCGTCTTCGCTCACGATATGATTGCCGAAGTGCTCTACCATTGCCTCAAAAACAGCACCGCCAGGTTGTTGTAGATCATGAACGATGGCATCGGCGTTGAGATGAACAGCACCTTTGGCTGCCAGCATTTCGGCAACGGTGGACTTGCCCGAACCGATACCGCCGGTTATTGCGATGTCTAACACTTCACGCCTTTCAACTCTGTTGGTAATAAGTTTAAATCTACGCAAGAACTGAAGCCGCTGACAAGAAAGACGCTCTATTCCCCATATGCCACGAACCAGCAACTAAATGCCTCCCCCAGCAACCACATCGCAGTGGAGCGTTTTCCACCACAGAGACTTTACTCTCTTCTGGTTGGCTGCTCTCGTCTCTAACTCGGCGCAATGGATGCAGCAGTTAGCTGTGCCTGTGCTGATGTTTGAACTTACCGATTCCAACACCTGGGTGGGAGCAGCCGCGTTCTCAATATTGATACCCGGCTTCCTTCTCAATCCGGTAGCGGGAGTCATCGCGGATAAAGCATCTCGCCGAGTGGTGATGATGTTCACCCTCTCGGCACAAACCTTAGTGACTGTCGGTTTTGCCATTCTCTGGGAGAATGGATCTCTCACGCCTTGGGCGATACTTGCTCTGGGGCTGTGCCAGGGGATTGCTTCGGGTATCCAAATCGCGGCATGGCAGTCGCTCGTGCCGCTGCTTGTGCCGCCTGAGCATCTGCTTACTGCCGTGCGCCTCAACTCTGCTCAATTCATCGCCGCTCGTGCCCTAGGGCCACTTGCAGGTGCTGGCATCTTGGCTTTGGTCGGGATTGGGACTGTTTTCATAGTGAACGGGGCTACCTTTTTGATACTCGTGAGTGTTGTGGCAATCATAAAACCTCGTGAAACTGCGCCACCCTCAACAGAGCCACCGGTGAAAGTGTTCAAGGAAGGTCTGAGCTATGTGGCAGCACGCCGACCACTGCTGCAAGCCATCTGGGTCGGGTTTTCAATTTCATTTTTCGGCCAAGCCTTGGTGCAGATTGCCGCAGGGCTGGCAAGACAAGACTATTCAGTAGGCCAAGTTGGGCTAGCTGGGTTCTACACCGCGGTGGGCTTCGGCTCGGTTTTGGCCTCGGTGGTGCTTATTGCGGTCGGTGATAATCTGCCTAGATCTCGTGTGGCATTGGTTGGTTATGCGGTGTATTCGGTCGGAATCGTGCTAGCTGCTGCCACCACTAACTACAGGGTTGGCTTGCTTGGATTTTTTATCATGGGGATAGCACATGTGACTATCGCTATCTCTGTGAACACAGCAGTGCAGATACAAGTGTCAGAAGCTGTGCGGGGGCGAGTGATGTCGATTTATCTGATGGGAATCTTCGGTGGCATCCCCTTGGGGGCTTTCTTGTGGGGCAGACTGGGTGACATCTTCGGCATGCGATGGGTCTATCTGATGTCAGGATTTTTGATGGCGATGTTCTTGCTGTTCGCGATTTTCGCTTTGAAAGGACTGCGCGAGATAGACGCCAATGAAGACACTGCAGACGAGGATAATCTGTGGGAGGAAAATCTGTGGGATGATAATTCGTGGGAGGAAAATCTGTGGGAAGAAAATCTGTAGCTAACCTTCACCGCGACGGTCTTCGGCTGGTGTTACAGGGGTTACCCCTGCTGGGAGCACTTCGTAGCGGTCGTGGGTGGCTGTGAAAAAGCCTCTGCCGCCTGTGATTGAGCGCAAGTCGATGGCATAACGCACTAGCTCGGCTGTCGGCACTATTGCTTCAATGATGATTTGGCTGAAATCGCCTGCGTTAGTGCCTTGAACTACCCCTCTGCGCCCTGAAATGTCGCCCATCACATCACCCATGCATTCTTCGGGGATAGTCACCTCAACTTGCGAAAGAGGCTCTAGGACAACTGGCGCGGCATCTTGCAAAGCCGCTTGAAATGCCAGTTTGCCAGCCATTTTGAAGCTGAACTCTGAGGAGTCGACCGAGTGATGCTTGCCGTCATACACGGCGGCTCGCATATCGACTACCGGGTAACCAACCTTGCCTCCGTCTTGCATCGCCTCGGCTATGCCGGATTCCACAGCTGGGATATATTGGCGCGGGATGACACCGCCAGAGATTTCGTCTTGAAACTCAAAGCCTTCGCCTCGGGGTAGCGGCTCTATGCGGACAGAAGCGATACCGAACTGACCGTGCCCGCCGCTCTGCTTCTTGTGTTTGCCTTCGGCGGTGGCTTGGCGTGTGACGGTCTCTCTGTAGGGCACCTTCACATCCACCGTGTCTACACCCACATTGAATTTCCGTTCTATGCGCTTAAGAGTCATACGCAGATGTGTTTCGCCCAAGCCTGAAAGCAAAGTCTGGCGGGTTTCTTCGTTGCGATCTAGGCGTAAGGTCGGGTCTTCTTCGCAAGCTCGGCGTAGCGACATTGAGAGCTTCTCTTCGTCGGCACGAGTGCGAGGCACCACAGCAACTGAGAGCATCGGCTGCGAAAGTGGTGCCATCTTTGCTACAACTGCCGAACCAGATGCCGAAAGCGTGTCGCCTGTGCTGGTGTCGCTGAGTTTGGCTGTGGCAGCTATGTCGCCTGGGACTATCTCGGAGAGATCAATGCTGGTGGCACCTTGGAAAGTAACTAGCGTCTTGAGTCGTTCTGAGGTTTTGGTGCGTGTATTGACTACTTCCGTATCGGGTGTTATGGTGCCCGTGATTGCCTTGAAGAGCGACACAGTGCCAAGATACGGATCTATGACAGTCTTGAAGACGAAAAGCAGCGGGTCGGCATTGGCGTCGGGGTTGAGCAAGACTTTCTCATCTCCCACACCAACGGGCATGCCTCGGGGTTCGGGGCCGATCTCACAGATGAAGTTGCATAGACGATCCACCGCCACAGGGCCAGTCGCAGAGCCACACACCACGGGAAATACTGAAGCAGCAGCCACACCTTGCCCTAGAACCGACTCCAATGTGGCTAAATCGGGAACTTCGCCTTCCAGATATTGCTCAAGCAAGTCATCATCGGCGACCACGATGCCTTCTACCAGTGCTTCGTGCACTTCTTGCTCTTGAGCTTCCATACTCTCGGGAATTTCAGCTTTTTCGCCATGTCCGCTGTCATAAATCCACGCTTGGTCGGTGAGCAAGTCGGCGATGCCATGAAATTCTGGACCTTCACCGATGGGTAACTCTAAAGGCGCGACACCAGAGCCAAAGCTCTCGCGCAGCTGTGAAAGAACATTGTCGAAAGATACGAATTCTCTGTCTAACTTGTTCACGAAGAACATTCTGGGAATGCCGGCTTGAGCGACTTTGCGCCAAGCTAGCTGGAGGCTGTGATCCACGCCGCTAGTAGCGTCAACCACGAGTATGGCTAAGTCGGCCACACTCAAAGTAGCGTCTAGCTCGCCAGCAAAATCCAGTGAACCGGGGGTGTCAAGCAGGTTGATCTTGTGGTCTTGCCATTCAAAGGAGATGAGGGATGTGACTTGTGAGCTGCGGGTTTCTTGCTCTTCAGGTGAGAAATCACTAACAGTGTTGCCAGCCTCCACATTGCCGATGCGGTTGAGCACGCCAGCTCGGAACAACATAGCTTCGGCGAGTGTGGTCTTGCCGCTACTGGGCGAGCCGACAAGCATAACATTGCGTATTTTCTCGGATGGATATGTCTTCACAGCGTTACCTCCTTCATAGCATTACCTCCTCTATTGAATCTCTTGAGATTTTGAAGGTCTTGTCACTGTCTTGAGAAACACTGCCTGGCAAAGCACTGCCTGGCGAATCATTATCTGGCGAATCACCGCCTGCTGAAAGCTTGGCAGACTCGACAGACTTGAAGCGTCGGGCGGCGAGCCACACCACAAAGCTTAGAAACAGCAACGGCCCTGCCACCATCAGGAACTCGTCCCAACCGCCTTGATGAGCGAACACGGCAGTGTTCATTTGACAGTATTCATTTGACAGTGCTCATTTGAGTGTGCTCATTTGATAGTGCTCATCTACTAGTGTTTATCTGGTAATACTCACTTGATATTACTCATTTATTATGCTCTTCTGATGTGCTTGTTTTCAGCTTCGGTTCTGCTTCTGATGTTTGAAGGTTCATTCGGTTAGGTTAGCGTATTTGTGATGAGGCAATTCCGCGGACCAGCACTGAGCGTCACGGCTGTGCTGGCTGTGGTGAATCTAGGAGTGTTCGTTCGGGGGCTGGTTGACTCTGGTAGCCTGTGGCCGACACGAATTACCCAGTTTGAAATCGACTACGGGCTGTGGGGGCCAGAAGTCGGCCTGACGGAAGACACCGTGCTCATCAACTCACTTGGAAATCCAATAGGACTCATCGGTGATCAATGGTGGCGGATTTTCACAGGAGGCTTTTTGCATAGCGGCATAGCTCATATCGCCTTCAACATGCTCTTTCTGTTGCTACTGGGCAACAGGATGGAAAAAGACTTGGGGGCTTTTCGATTTTTCTTCTTGTATTTCGGCGCGCTGGTAGGCGGAGCTTGCGGTGCTCTCTTGATGGAACCTGAAGCTGTGACAGTCGGCGCATCGGGTGCGGTGTTCGGATTGATGGGTGGTGCACTGGTGGGCAAGCGACTATTCGGGAACCTGGCAAGAGAGTCTGGGCTACTTGGTCTGCTGGTGTTGAACATACTCATCTCGTTTGCTTTTCCTGGCATATCCCTAGGCGGACACCTGGGCGGACTGGCAGGGGGTGCGCTCATTGTTTTGGCATATTCTGGTATCAACAAATGGACGCAAGACAGCTATTACCGCCAAAGATCCCAACAGCCCAGTAGTTGGGAAACACCAGTTAGTGAGAGTGCTGGACGCAAAATCACCTCTTTTGATGCTTCAAAATCTTTCAAACGTTGGCGACAGCTAGACATCGCCATTGGCTGTCTGGCTGCAACGGCAATAGGCACGGGTTTCTTCTGGCTGGCAATCCTGTTGGCAGAGCGGGTCTGATTGTGCAGAGCGGGTCTGATTGCGCTTAACCTCTATCTTCCTCTATCAAACTCCCTCGATAAACGGGGTTTTGCGTGCTGTCAATACTCGCGTGGCGTTCTTTTATTGCCTCGGCGAACACAGTGTCTGTCCAGATGTAGAACTGCTTGGCTTTCACGGCTTCAAACACCAAGTCGGCCACATAGGGCGGCTCTGAAGCGTTTGAATAGATCTCAGTCACGAGCTTCATGCGGTCGACCATATCCTCTGTTATCTCTGGAGGAATAAACGGACGGCGCAGATGCTCAGGGCGATTGCGCTCTGAATCTATGATGTTTGTGCGCACGATGCCAGGACATAGCACCGAGATGCCTAGCGTTGACTTTTTCTCAACTAACTCACCGTAGAGTGTCTCAGAGATGGTTACCACGGCGTGCTTGGAAGCGTTATAGGGGGCCATATTGGGATACGAAGTCATCCCGGCCACAGATGCGGTGTTGACGATGTGCCCGTCGCCGTGGGAGAGCATGTGGGGGTAGAACACGCGCAGCCCGTGGATGACGCCCCAGAGGTTCACGCCGAGTATCCATTCCCAATCTTCGGTAGTCAAATCTTCCATCGCCCCTCCCCCGCCGACTCCAGCGTTGTTGAACAAATAGTTGACTTGTCCGTGCTCGGAAAGGACTTGCTCGGCTAGCGAATCCATCTCCTTGGCTTTGGAGACATCTGTCTTGATGCCTGTGGCTGTTATGCCAGATGCTGTCAGCTCTGCTACGGCTGTGTCGAGTGCGCCTTGTTCTACATCAGCAATGACGACCTTGCACCCTGCTGAGCCGAACCGCTCAGCAAAAGCTCGTCCCATCCCGCTCGCCCCACCGGTAACAACTGCTACTTTGCCTGTCTCCATGATGTCTTTGTGCCTCCTGGGTTATTTTTTGGGGTTATTCTGCCTTCCACAAAGTTAGCAGACAAAAAAAGTGTGTCGGAGGGGGGACTTGAACCCCCACGTCCTTATCGGACACATGGCCCTCAACCATGCGCGTCTACCAAATTCCGCCACTCCGACTTGAGGTATTGCTTGAGGTATTTCTGTCTCTGCTGCGAGATATGTGTGAGATATTTCTCTGCTGTGAGATATCCGGGCAGTTGCTGTTTGGAGCATTGCTTAATAAGAGTCAATCATCAACGCTAACGCCAAGGTGGTGAAACCGAAGATGAGAGCGGACACAATCGTGAGACGGTCTAAGTTGCGTTCAACTACCGTGGATCCTGCAGCGGTAACACCTAGCCCGCCACCGAACATGTCAGACAGCCCGCCACCGCGCCCGCTGTGAAGCAACACGAGGACGACAGAGACAAGGCCGGTGATCACCTGCAGGCAAAGCGTTAAGACAAACATAGAGAATTTAGTTTAGCGGTTTCTTGTTAACCTTCGTGCCTGAATCGCACAATTCTTGCGAAGTCTTCTGCGTTGATGCTGGCACCGCCAACTAGTGCGCCGTCTATGTTGGGCTGTGCCATTAGCTCGGCGATGGTGATCGGCTTGACTGAACCGCCATATTGAATGCGGACTTTCTCGGCAGTCGCCTTGCCGCACAACTCAGCTATTTGCGAGCGGATGAAACTGCAGACTTCTTCGGCGTCTTCTGCTGTAGCTGAGCGGCCAGTGCCGATAGCCCAGATTGGTTCGTAGGCAACCACCAGACTGGCACATTGCTCTTTTTTGAGGTTGGCAAGTGCTGTGGTGATCTGACCAGCTACTTTGCTTTGCGTAGAACCTTCCAGCCGTTCTTGCATAGTCTCACCCACAGCAAGGATGGGTATCATATCGTGGCGAAACACTGCCGCCAGCTTGCCAGCTACATCTTCATCGCTTTCGCCGAAAATTTCACGCCGCTCAGAGTGGCCGACTATCACATAGCGCACATCTAATGCAGCTAGCATCTCAGCTGAGACTTCACCCGTGAATGCTCCAGAGTCTTCAGCATGACAATTCTGGGCACCTAGTGTGATAGGGATGCGGTCGGCATCTAGCACGGTTTGCAAGGCACGAAGGGCAGTGAAAGGAGGATGGACAGAAACTTCCACGCGGGCGTAATCGTCGGGTTCTAAAGCGTAAGAGAGCTGTTGGACAAGCTGAATGGCGTCTCTGTGATTGAGATTCATCTTCCAGTTGCCGCTGATAAGTGGCTTGCGACCTCGCTGGTTTTCGTCTGCCTGGTTTTTATTTGCCTGGTTTTCACCTGTCTGGCGCGAAGATGCTTGTGCAGCTTTCGGGGCTTGCTTTTTTCTGGGAAGTTTCATAGCAGACGTGTTTCACATCCTATCTGGCCGGCAGCCTAGGAACCCTATGTTGAATGTCAAGTGGACAACGGATGTGTCGACCTTGCGACCATACTATCATAGTTAGCTGTTCGCCCTTCAGTAAAAGCTGTCCCAGTAGGTGCGAAAACCACAAGGTTACCCCTCTCATCAAGCGCATAACCTGTCCCAGCGACCACAACAGCCGCCACTCTAACAACCGCTCGTCTATTTCTAAAAATCTTCATCTTGTTTTCTCCAGAGGCATATTTTAAACATTATAGCTAAAGAACATTACTTTCCGGACATATAGTTCCAGCCTTACCTATGATGTAGCCATATCGAATCTAGATACTCTAATAAATAGGGATAAATTTCGTCAAAATTTTGGGTATATGGAATATATTCTGCTTGCTGATCGTTTTCCCAGCTTATCCTATAATCAGACCCTAGGGAGCGGAATCTGTATATGACGATTTCGGGTGGAACTGGACGTTTGAAGTCCTGCCAGTATTTCAGATAATTTTCCCATGCTTTTGGTAAGATATTTTCTGAAATGCAATAGTGAAGGTCGTAGAGGTCTCTGCCTTTGAATCTGCTGCCGATACAGCTATATTTGGACGTTGCTACCGCTAGCATAGAAGCGCAAGTTACCACATCGGCAGTCGGTGTCACTTCAGGGTGGTTGTCTAAAACCGTCAACGAGACCTTATCAGAAATCTCAAATGAAAGTGCTGTTGCCGTTTCAACAACAATCATGCCTCGGTGGTTTTCTTTTTCCCATTCCACATATTGCGTTCCATAATGGTGATGCTTGGGCATACGCATGGTTATGGTATCGTCAGATCCGTCAGCAACTATTTGCCTAAAAATGTCGAAAAATTCTATTTTGTCTATATCTAATAATGCGAAATCTAGGTCTTCGGAAAATCTGTAATTTTTGAACATGCAAACCCGCAGCATGGTGCCGCCCTTAAAAATGGTTTTCTCCCGTAAAACATCGTTACCAGCCACCATAGACACGATTTTATGTTGAACTATATCAGCTATTTCTATCTTGTCATGTGTTGTCATCAGATCGACTCTATTCGTAGTAGCAGTAGCTTCTCACCTCTTCGGGGTCCACATTCCACAAAACACCAAATTTTTCATCTCTCCAGTAAAGTCTATAGGTTCCCCTATCGTCTTCCAGCCATATGTCTTCTGTTCCGCATTGTGAGGCATATTCTTCTAGTTCTTTCAGCCAGTCTCTTCCTGCTGCGTCTTCTTCTGACAGCAGGCTGGCTATGCTAGCTATCCTTCTCGCGCCGTCTTGCATTCCTATCTGCTCAGAAAGTTCAACTATGTCATCTACACGGAAGTTAGCGATACGGACCGCTGTTATGAGCCAGTCTAACACACGGTTGCCGCACTTATAATATCCGCAATCTAGGAGCGCTCTAGCTGGCCCAGAAATCCAAGTGTTCTCAGCCACCTGTATCGCACCGAGCCGCAACGTTTCGTCTTTTTCGTATATGTGATAGAGACCGCGGCCGTCAAGATGCGCTGTGTTTTGTGCAGGCGCGGGGGCGTTCGCGACATGGCACCACAACACTAAAGTAAAAGCTGTCTCGGCTAGCGCGGTTTCACAAGATATACGCCTAGGAGTATCCCCATAGGCTATCGCGTGGGCTTTCTCATATCCATCTAAACATAGACCCGGTACGCGCTCTATCGGGCTGTTAGGGTCGCCGGTCTTGCGAGCGAAATCGTATTCATCAAGGGGCAGCAGACGATAGTCTCCGACACGGCGGGCGTCTTCTCTGAGGTCAAATCCATCTTTCTTCCGAACAGGTGTCTCCGAACCAAATAGGCCTGTGTCTTCTTGTTGAGCGAGGTCTAAAGTCGTCATATCCAAATGATACCACAAAAATATCGTTATCGTATACCCACAAAACAGAACTTTTACACACTACTACCGATGGCGCGGCAGGTATGCCATTCGTCTGCTTGTAGATGGCGGATTGTCCTCGTTCGCGTCCAATATATTTGCTACGCAAACTACTGCTGCCTGAAACTGACGGCGGATGAGCAGTATCGACGCGAGAAGGAGAAGACGCGGCGTATGATTGCTCCCTGGCAGCTCGGCGGCTCTCCACCCGCTGTTGCCGCTGCCCTTAGTCAGATACGAGAAATCGTTCACCGAATCGCTGAAAGTCTGGAAGAAACCCGTCAGCTACAGCAGACTGACAAGCAACCACAGTACTATAGCCGCTATAGTTATGGAACGGAATATTGAAACTCTGAGCGTTGTAGTTACCATATTCCAGAAAAGAATCTATCCGACTACACTCGCTATAGCCAAAAAAATGTTTAACCGTACACACAACCACCAAATTTATCTACAAACCAGCACATTTGCCGAGTTTTTACTGATTATCAGAATCGGCTAAGACAAGCGAATATCAGATAGTTCTCTCAGACAACGTTGAAGCTAAATCGCGTGCCTGTGTTGCTACTCTGTGATGTATTTGGAATTGATATTCATCTAAAAAATCAGATGGTATTTGTGCTCCTTTAGGATACCGATAGCTGAATGGTCCTTTTTCATTACTATATGACTCCATGTAAGACATTCCTTTTTGCAAATCTATGAGCTTACCAGGAACATCATACAATTCTCCCACTTGCTTCCATATCTCCTGAAGATCATGTCCTATTTGTTTCATCGAGTCAACTTTTTCTTTTTTAGAACAGAGCAAATATTTTCCGAACTTTTCTACCGACATGCAAGCATAATAGCAACCATCGTCCCACCGTTCCAACTCAGCGAAAACCGAAAGAGCTGAAAAATTACTTTCTGCGACCTCTAACCACGCTTCAGATTCTGTCCGATCAGACAGCATATTCAGCTTTTCTAGAGTAGATTTCTTTCACTGGCACACCACTTCCAAAATACCCACTTTCTCCACCCCATTTATAGAAATCCTTTGTCGGCACTATTCGCACACCGCCATAGAGGTTATGCCCCCGCACTATTTCTACGATAGGATATTGATATTCCTCCGCAACAGCGTTAGCTTCCAGACGGCTACTACCAGCAACTATCAGCAACCCCGCATCACGGAAGGTGCCACTGATCTCATCAGGGCTAGCATCAGCAGTAAGTGCCACATGCTCGCCAGCCAGCAACGCACACTCCACCCCTGCCGTATCCAGCAAAGGCTTCAACTCTGCTACCAGAGCATCACATAACGAACTATTAACCATACAAACATTATACTAGCAGACATAGCTGTCCGCAGCCTTCTCTGCTGTCAGATAAACACGAACACTTACTGTCCCGACTAGGGAATGCATCATCCTGCTACTCCAGGTGATACCAGTATATTTGTTTAGCTCGGTTTTATTTAGAGCGCAAGGCGGAAAGGCCGGGGAGGTCGCCGTGTTGTAGGAGTTCTAGGGAGGCTCCGCCGCCGGTGGAGATGTGGTCGAAGTCTGAATTTGTTGCTTTGAGATCGGTTGTGGTATAGCCGAAGGTTGCTGCGGCGGCAGCTGTGTCGCCTCCTCCGATAACGGTGTAGGCAGATGTGTTGGCCACAGCTTCGGCTACTGTTTTTGTGCCGGCGGCGAAGCGGTCGTCTTCAAACATTCCCATCGGGCCGTTCCAGAACACACAGCCCGCCTCGCTTATCTCATCGGCGAACTCTGCTGCTGTGCCCGGGCCGATGTCTAGCCCTGCCCAACCTTCTTGCAAGTTCACACCCGTTTGTTTGATTTGACCTTGCGGATCTCGTGCTACTAGGTCGCTCGGTAGCAACAATCTGATGTCGCTCTCAAGCAACTTGGCGCACTCGTCCACGAAATCTGGCTCAAATAGCGAACTTCCCACATTGTGACCTTTCGCTACTAGAAAAGTAAAAGCCATTGCCCCGCCGATGAGTAAAGCATCTACACGCTCAGCCAGTGACGACACCACCCCCAACTTGTCGCTCACTTTTGCCCCTCCCAGCAATGCCACAAAGGGGCGGCGAGGCTTATTTCGTAGCCCCAGCAATACCTCTACCTCTTTAGTTAGCAGTCTTCCTGCCGCAGACGGCAAAAACTGTGGCGGCCCGACGATAGAAGCATGCGCTCGATGCGATGCCCCAAATGCATCGTTCACATAGCAATCTCTGCCTTCAATCAGCTCGGCGACAAAAGCAGGATCATTAGCTGTCTCACCTGAGTTGAAACGCAGGTTCTCCAAAACAACAAGACGGCTACTGGGGCAATCAGGCATTTCACTAGCTAGTAACTCTCGCACACTTGCTTCCACAGGTGCCATAGAAAGTGCTGCGTTTTTGCTAGCTGTATTTTTGCTAGCTGTGTTTTTGCTAGCTGTCTCTTTGCTATTGGGTCGCCCTAAATGCCCGCAGAGCACCACGTTTGCCCCCTGCTCCAAAAGCCATACCAAAGTCTCCATAGAAGCCCGTATCCGAAAATCGTCTGCGATCTCTCCATCAGCGAGCGGCACATTAACATCTGCCCGTAGCAGGACTGATTTCCCCCCTAGGTTTCCTAGATCTTCAAGCTGTCGCAATTGACACCTCAAGCAAATCACTCACATCCATATCACCCTTCATTCATTAAGGCAACAAGATCTACCAGACGGTTGGAATATCCCCACTCGTTGTCATACCACCCAAACACCTTAGCTAAACTCCCATGCGCCATTGTCAATTCAGAGTCAAACACGCACGAAGCAGGCGAGCCTACGATATCGCTGGAAACTAAAGCCGCTTGCGAATATTCCAGCACTTCACTGAGCGGCCCCTCAGCCGCAGCTGAAGCAAAAGCCGCGTTGATGTCGTCTTTGCTAGGTTCAGCGTTCAACACCGCAACAAAGTCGGTGATAGAGCCGTCTGGCACGGGCACTCGCAAAGCTGTTCCGTCAAGTAATCCACTCATAGCTTGAAGCACCAGACCAGTAGCTCGGGCCGCGCCCGTGGAGGTCGGCACAATATTGACCGCTGCTGCCCTGGCACGGCGCATGTCGGAATGTGGACCATCCACAAGCGACTGGTCGCCTGTGTAGGCATGGACGGTAGTCATAAACCCGTGTTGCACGCCGAAAGCGTCATCTAGCACTTTCACGAGAGGCACAAAGCAGTTGGTGGTGCACGAAGCATTTGAGACAACATGATGGCTAGATGGGTCGTAATCGCTGTCGTTCACGCCTATTACAAAGGTGGCATCTACATCGGATGCCGGGGCTGATATTACAACCTTGCGGGCACCCGCCTCTAAGTGCGCCGCCGCTGTGCTGCGCTTGGTGAAAATACCAGTGGATTCCACCACCACATCCACGCCCATGTCGCCCCAAGGCAAAGCTGCTGGGTCGCGCTCGGCAAGCACCTCTAGCCGGTCGGTGCCGACGATGATTGCTGAGCCGTCTACCGATATTTCGCTATCTAAGTTGCCGTGCACAGAATCGTGCGCTAAGAGGTGCGCCATCAGATCAACTGAGCCGAGGTCGTTTACAGCGACTATCTCTATCTCGGCATTCTGCTGCTTTGCCGCTCTGTAAAAATTGCGCCCGATGCGGCCGAAGCCGTTGATGCCGATTCGCATTGTGTCTCCTCCTTGGGTAAGCCATAGCAGCCAAGTGCCGCCATTTTGATTTTACTCCGATAAGACTATGTGCTGTGAGCCACATATCTGAGTATCCACCGACTGAGCAGCACTGGCCATCTGGCAAACCTACCAGCAGCCGTAACCTTTGCGCCGACAGAGAGACCGAAAGGCGATACACCGAAGCTGGCTGGTGGGGCACCGAAACTTTGAGCGACATAGTAGCTAGACACGCTACATCCTCCTCACCTGCATCCTCGCTTCAGGATGACTCTTCGTTATTGGCACTTCAAGATACTTACCCTAAAATTTCCGCAACGGGCGCAGCTTTCATAGAAGAAGATCGCTATTGGGACTGGCAAGGCTATCACCTGTTGGCTGGACGATTGGCTGAGTTCTTTGCCGACCTCGACTTTGAGCGCACTGAGCGAATATTGGTTTTCTTGCCCGACAGCGGGTTGTTACACGCGGTGTATCTTGCTGCTGAGCGGGCAGGTTTGATTGTGGTGGGTGTCGGACGGCGGGCTGGCAAGGCTGAACTATCTCACCTCATTGGGCGTTGCGAAGCTGTGGCATTCGTGGAGCTATATGAAGAAGAACACCGCAATGGCTACTTGTTTGAGAGCCTTCGGTCTGAGCATCCGCACTTGCGACATCACATTCAGATTGCAGATGTGGTGAATAAGAATGCTGAAATTCGCGCGCCGCTGGTAACGGAACTGCTTGTTTCTATTGACGGCCAACCTTGTGAAAACTTACAAACCTACCTTTCCCCTGACACCAACCCCGATACCGATTTTGAATTCCCTAACCGCCTCGGCCCATCCGAGCTTTTTCTGCTTAACTCAACCTCTGGCACCACCGGCCTTCCGAAATGTGTGATGCAGACCCAGAATCGCTGGTTCTATTTCCACCAGCTAGCTGAAACTTACGGCGCGCTCACACCCGAAGACCGCTTTTGTGTGGCAGTTCCGGCACCCTTCGGCTTTGGTCTTTGGACAACGCATTTCACTCCTACCATCCTTGGTATTCCTACCATTCTTATGCGCCGCTTTTCGCCAGAGTTGCTGTTGCGCCTGATAGAGCGTGAACGTGCCACCGTGCTCTGCGCTGTGACAACTCAGTTCATAATGATGCTCAACTCGCCCAACCTTGCGCAACACGATCTCACTTCTCTGCGGGTGCTTTTCACTGGCGGCGAGGCTATCCCGCCCCAACGAGCGCAAGAGTTTGAGCAGCAGACGGGGGCCGTGCTACTCAACTTCTACGGCTCCAATGAGACAGGCGTGCTCACGGGCACCCGCATAGATGATCCACAGCAGGTGCGTCTAACCACTGCCGGCCGCCCTGTACCTGAGATGAATGTGCGACTACTCCACCCTGAGACAGCGACTGTGCTCAAGAGATGGGACTTTGCGGAAGGCAACAGTAAGCAAGATGCTTGGCAAGATATTTCACAGGATATTTCGCAGGGTGTGCCTGCCTGTAAAGGTCCGGCTATGACCCTTGGTTACTACGATGACGACACCGCTAACGCCGAGCTTTTCACCGAAGATGGTTGGATGCTGATGGGAGACATCGTGCGCTTTAAAGACGACTGCCTGCAAGTGGTAGGCAGAGCTTCTGATTTCATCATCAGGGGCGGTAAAAATATCTCAGCTCCTGCTGTGGAAGCCGAAGTGATGACTCACCCTGCTGTGCGATTGGCTGCAGCCGTAGCTGCCCCCGATGAGGTATTCGGCGAGCGAGTAGCTGTATATGTGGAGTTGCGAGAGGGGGCTTCTTTGGATTTGGAAGATCTGAACGAACATCTGAAAAGCCGAGGTGTAAGCAAAGAGTGGTTCCCTGAGTACCTAGTGGTGATAGACACAATCCCTCGCTCTTCGGGAGCAAAAATGGCAAAAGGTGAACTGCGCGAAGACATTATCAGCAGGCTTGAAAGCTGACTTGCTTGGCAACTATTTGATTATTGTATTTAGCTTCTTGTTTCTTGTCTTCACTAGAGCACCCCGTCTTTACCTAAAACCTCTCAAAACCCTTCAACGATGTCGCCCACCCAGCGGCTGTCTAACTCAATTCCAGACAGACGCGTTGAAGCGTCTAGCAGAAATTCCAGTGCTTGTTTTGGTGTGGCGTCATAATCGCAGGCTATGACTATGCCTCGGCGGCTGTGATCTTGGCGAACGTGCCAGGCTTCTGGCATCTGTAAGCCGTCTTCGGCTAGCTGTCGCACTGCATAGCGACCTTTAGGATGTGTCAAGCCGATAACCATCGGCTGGGTGCGACTGCGCTTGCGGTGTGCTGGCACCCAGGTAGCGAACGGCACATGCGGCCCTCGAGCTGAGAAAAGCTTACGCAATGGCGGATCCCATATCATATCGTTGTTGTCCTCATCAAACCAAGGCTTGAAATTCATCCAGCTATGAGCCTTGGTATCGCAAGTAGCTTCGGAGATTTCATTCATCTTCCCTACCACTTCGGCGAGATCGTCCCTGAAAAAAAGTACTTGAGTATGTCGCAATGCCATTTCATCCCCTAACTTAGCAATAACTCTCAATACTTACTTTGTAGAATAGCCATTTGTGGAATTCATCTTGGTAAGACATGCTTTACCCTTGCGTGTGGAAAATTCAGACACTATCGCCGACCCCAGCCTTAGCCCCATCGGCTTAGAGCAGGCCCGCCGTCTAGCCGATTGGCTCGGCTGTGAGCCAATCAACCGCATCGTCTCTAGCCCGAAACGCCGAGCTTTGGAGACTGCATCGCCGTTGGCTGAAGTGCTAGGACTAGATGTGGAAGTTATCCAAGAGTTCTCCGAGATTGACCGCTCCTCTGGCACATACATCCCTGTAGAAGAACTGCGTAAAGAAAACCACCCCATCTACCAGAAGATGAAAGCTCGCCAGTGGGACGATCTCGGCTATATGGACCCTGAAACTTTCTGGCAAGAAGTGCAAACTGCTTTCGTGCGGCTTCAAGAAAACTGCGGGGAAGACGACACGGTTGTGGTGGTTTCACACGGAGGCACAGTAAATGCCATCACTACCCATGTGATTGAGCTTGGAACCATGTTTTTCTTTGAGCCTGCCTACACCTCTATCACACGCCTGCGAACCAACAACTGGACTGGCACGCTTCGCCTTGCTACCCTCAACGAAACCACGCATTTACATGCCTTGAGAGACCAGCTGGAACCGCTGAGCGAAGCGTGCTGACAGAGCAAATCCTGCCTGAGCGTCCTTTGCGGGTGCTGGCTCTGGCAAAACAGATACCTGTGTTCCAAGAGATGCGCCTGGGTGCCGACAGGCGACTGATACGCGAAGGGGTGCTACACATGAACGACTACTGTCGTCGTGCGGTAGCCAAAGGGCTGGAAATCGCCAAGCTGAGCGGCGGCACGATCTCGGTGATGACTTTAGGGCCGGACTCTGCCGACACGGTTTGCCGCGAGGCTCTGGCGTTCGGTGCCGATAGCGGTCTCAGCGTGCGTGGAATTCATGTGTGCGACAGGGCTTTCGCAGGCTCTGACACCTTGGCTACAGCCCGTGCTTTGGCAGCTGCTATTCGCCACACTGGACCTTACGATCTTATTTTGTGCGGCCTGAACTCCCTTGATGCCGACACTGGCCAAGTGCCGCCTCAGATTGCTGAACTGCTGGATTTGCCGTTTGCTGCTGGTGTGCGCCGACTGGGGTTGGAAAGCGAAACTTTGAGCTTGGAACTGGAACACGATGACGAAAAAAGCACGGTGGAGGTAGCTCTGCCGGCTTTGCTTTCGTGTGCTGAAAGGCTTTGTGATCCTTGCAAAGTCAAGAACCCTGAAATCTGGGCGCAACAAGATGCCAGTTTGATTGAGAAGCTCAGCGCGGCTGACATTGCAGATGAGTCTGACGCAGATAATTCTGTTGCTTGGGGACAAGAAGGTAGCCCTACCTATGTGGGCGAAACGCGGCTTGTGCCGACCGACAGGGAGCAGGTGATTGTGTGGAATGGTGGCAATAGCAGAGACTTGGAGGCGGCGATTCAGAGGGCTGCTGAGCTTTGTAGTGAGCTTTGTAATCAGCGCGGGGCTTTGGATGCCGCGGATGTGGCAGAAGTAGTAGAGAATCAGCAGAGATCGTTGGGTATATCGCCAGAGAGATCACCAGAGATTGGCTCTTTGCTGACGGTCGGTGTGATAGTGGAGCCAGATCGTCTGCTGGTTACTAGGGAACTGCTGGGGGCTGCGGCTGAGTTGGCTTCACAGATCGGGGGAAAAGTTGTAGCCATGGGGTCGCATCTGCCTGATGCCCAAGAACTGGGATCTTTCGGAGCAGATGAAGGGATTGTATTTGAGACGACGGCAGGTGACCTAATAGAAGAAGATATTGCTGTTGCTGTTTCGGCTTGGATTGAAAAAGAATCAGTTTGGGCACTGCTCGCACCTGGAACAGCCTGGGGGCGACAAGTGGCTTCACGAGTGGCAGCCAAGCAAAAAGCAGGACTTGTAGGCGATGCCATCGGGCTTGAAATGGGTAGCAGTTTCGAAAACTTTGACGACCCTCTGTTGAGGCATCGTCTCATTGCCGACAAGCCGGCTTTCGGTGGTCAGCTGGTAGCTGAGATTTTCTGCTCATCGCCTCTGCAGATGGCGACCTTGCGAGCTGGCGTATTGCCTCTTTTAGCACCTAGAAAAGCCAAACCTGCCGTCATTTCTGTTCAACCTTGTATGCCTCGCAAGCGCATACAACTGCTCTCTCGCCAACGTGACGATAACAGCGACGAGCTGGCGAACGCAGATGTGGTGATCGGAATCGGTCAAGGCGTAGACATAGACGACTACCCCTTGCTCCAAGACCTCTGCCACCGGTTAGGTGCCACTCTGTGTGCCACTCGCAAGGTGACTGATAGAGGTTGGTTGCCTCGCGCGCGGCAAGTGGGCATCACAGGCCACTCCATCTCGCCTCGTCTATATATAGCCATCGGTCTCGCAGGAAACTTCAATCACACTGTGGGTGTGCGCACATCAGGCACCGTTGTGGCTATTAACTGCGACTCAGAAGCACCTATTTTTCAAACTTGTGACATAGGAATGGTGGGTGACTGGCACGAGCTGTTGCCCCCGCTTGTGGAAGCACTGCTAAGCCAAACTGCTTAGCCAGGCTATTTAGCCAAATTGTTTAGCCTGCGACTGCCTCAGCTCTAAACTCCCAGCTTTCGCCTGCCGAACGAATGTGACCGCAGGTGGGACCACCGAAATGGGTGCCGAAGACTGTAACATCGGTGTCGCCGTATTTTTTGGCGAAATCCCGTCGGGTCTGAGTTGCCATCTGCGGGTCTTCGTCGGCGTCCATCCCCCATTGCGGCTCGGCGAATTGAATTGGATGGTGTGCCATATCGCCCGTTATCACACCTTCTTCCCCACCCGATGAGAGACGCACGCTGGCATGGCCTGGTGTGTGCCCCGGTGTAGGTTCAAGCCAGACTTCACCTGTAACTTGATGGTCACTATCTACCAAATCTGCCAGCCCGGCGTCTACCACAGGCTGAACGGCATCGCCGAAAGTGAAAGCAAAACCTTTCTCTTCTGCACCCGCCCAGAATTCGTATTCTTGCCTGCCGAAGAGGTAGCGGGCTTGAGGGAAGGTGGGCACCCATTCGCCGTCTTTGAGCACGGTGTTCCAACCCACATGGTCAAAATGTAGATGCGTGCAGACAACGGTGTCGATGTCGGCAGGTTCATAGCCGGCGTCGGCAAGGGCGGTGAGGAAGCCGTCGCCGATGTTGCTGATTCTGTCATAGCCGGGGATAACTCTGTTGCCGAGGCAGGTGTCTACCATGATCGTCTGCCCTTCGGACTCCAGCACGAAAGCGTGGATAGACAAATGAAAGAGTCCGTTGTCGTTCAGGAAGTGCGGCTTTAGCCAGCTTTCGTGTTTGGCCACATCGTCTGCGTTGTAGCTTTTGTGGAACATCTGGGCTGGGTCGGTTTCTGACAAGATTTCTCGCACCAAAGTGATCTGCATATCACCTAGACGCCACTTGAGATTATTTTCCGACATTTTGACTCCTTTTGGTTGGGTTGGTGCTGGGTGGCTGATATTGGGGTAGCTAGTGTCGGGCAGCTCGCAGATGAGACACTGCTTCAACGGTAGCATTGTCGGCGATGACACTCACTTCTTCTACCACCGCACCTGCCTTCACTACCGCACCCTCCCCCAAGATGGAAGAGCGCACCACTGCTTCGGCTTCAACCCAGCTGGACGGCAGTAAAACAGAATCTTCAACCACTGCCCCTTCGTCTATACGCACATTAGCCATGACCATGCTGCCTGTGACCTTAGAATCAGTAGCAACTGTGGCTGAAGGGTGGATTCTAGCTTCAGGAGGGTTTGAGGCTTCAGGATTGCTTGAGACCGACAAGAACTGGGCTTGCCTGTAGCTCTCTGGTGTTCCGACATCTAGCCAAGCTGCTTCGCTTTGGAAGGCAAACAATGAATTTTCTAGTGCCAACTGCGGGAAAATCTCGCGCTCCAGAGACACTGGGCGACCTTCGGGAATTCGTGCCAGCACAGACGGCTCCATCACATAGATACCTGCATTGATCCAGCTGCTTGGAGGGTTGCCTAGTTTTTCGCCTTTGGGGGGCTTTTCCAGGAAGTTTTTCACTCGCCCGTCGTCATCGGTTATCACCACGCCGAACTGAGAAGGATCTAACACAGCAGTGAGAGCGAGAGTGGCTTCAGCCCCGCTTCTGCGATGCTGGTCAACAAGGTCTGCACAGGAAATTTGGGTAAAGATATCGCCGTTCATCGCCAGAAACGTGCGAGAGACTTCACATTGTGAGGCAGCATATCTGAGTGCCCCTGCTGTGCCTAGCGGCTCTGGCTCTACGGCGCAGACGAAGGGCAGGTCGGCGCAGATGTTGCGGGGGTAGGCGTTGATTATGCTGTCGGGCTGGTAGCCCATGGAGAATATTGCTTGATTTATTAGAGGCGAGTTAACTTGAGGCGAGGCGTGATCTTGTTTACTAGCAAGCTGCTGTTTGGCAAGCCAGGCCATGATATGTTCCAGCATCGGACGATCTCCAATCGGGAGCATATGTTTGGGGCGAGTGAGCGTGAGCGGACGAAGGCGAGTTCCAAAACCCCCGACAAGCAAAATAGCTTTCAAATCAGTTGTCTGGTGCCACTGAAGTTGTGGACTCCGGAGTTGCAGTCTCTGGAGTAGTGGTGGTAGTTTCCGGGCTGGCGGTAGTTGTAGTCTCAGGGCTAGTGGTGGTCGTAGCATCCGCAATAGTGGTCGTAGTCTCAGTGCTAGTGGTGGTCGTAGCATCCGGAATAGTAGTAGCACCAGGGCTAGTAGTAGTCGTAGATCCAGGGCTGGCAGTGGTCGTAGCACCAGGGCCAGTAGTGGTCGTAGGCACTGCAATAGTAGTAGTCGTAGCGTCCGGCGAGTTTGGTGCATCCGGGTCTATGGGGCTCTGCGGGCTGAGACCTCGCCCAAGCTCCACACGATCATCAGGCGGAGGCGGAATATCGGCTCCCTCTGGAGCACGGGCGAATACAAATGCCTCTTGGTCGGCAAAGAACCTGACATCGTCTAGGTCTTCGGTATAAATCACAGGATCTCTCTCTAGCTGGGAAGAGCGGTGCCAGCGGGCGACTTGAATGATCACTGGTTCTCCGTCACATTCCACGGGAACTGTCTCTGTCTGTTCGTTGCCGTCGTCATCCAAAACTGGATTGCCTTCTTCGTCTACGATTGTCCGCTCTTCTTCAATGCCTAACTCTCGGCCGCCAGGCATTACGATGGCATCTTCGGATATTTCAGCCCCCATCTCGTTCAGAAACGCCTTTACTTGAGCATTGCGTCCTGATGTTCTATCAAAGAACGGGTGAATATGGATGACGCCATCTTGGTGCGAATGAATGCCTTCCTCGTCTCTGCTGGATTGGAAAGACTGTTCAAAAATCGGGTCATCGGCTGTTCCGCCATTCACGCAATCCCAAACGGCATACGGCGAGTGCCAGTGATCTTCGTTCTGGCGAGGGCGAGCGGCTGATTCACGGTTGTTAGCGGCGAAAGCTACCAAGGCAACGCCCAAAACGCAGATGATGGCGATTATCGACGCGAATCCTAAGCGAGGTCTGCGGAAACGCTTAGCCGCTCCACTTTGCTGGGCCGTCCGCGCTGCTCTGCGTACAGCACGAGAAGCATCTCTTTGAATATCAGCTGCAGCTTTGCCTTGGTTTTTTGTGTCTTTTCTTTTTGCCACCGTAGTCAGCTTATCTTTGAGATGGGTTGTTTCAGCTTTGCGGCTGAGATTTTTTGAGGCTTCAAGTTTTGATTAGCTTGTGGGAAAGCGCAGATGCACGATGTCGCCAGCGGTGAACTCCTGCAGCTGTTCTGAGGCACTTTCAGTTTCTACCAGTAGCGAACCACTGAGACTAATATCTTTGGCAATCCCGCACACTTGCCCTTCTGGATTTTGCACTGTACCTTCTGTACCTTCTGGCGAATTTGCTGTCACCGCCACACGCCTGCCTAAAGTAGCAGAGCGTTGCTTGACTTCGTCGCGCAGCTTTGCTGACCAATCGGGCTGGGTGAGGCAAGAGTAACGTTGGTCAAAATTGCAGAGCAGTCTAACGAGCAGTTCGGCTCGGTCTGGCAAAGTAGTTGCTGTACTTTCATCACAGGCTTGGCTACCTGTAGCCCGCTCAGCCAAAGCCTTCAACGAAACAGGCATCTGCATGAACCCGGGCGGTAAAGCGGTGGGCCACGATACATTCAGACCAATTCCTATGACCACCGCTTCAGTGTCTACTGCAGTTCCTACTTCGGCTAGCACCCCGGCAAGTTTCATGTCGCTTACTACTACATCGTTTGGCCATTTGAGACGGGCATTTGCACCTGTTGTCTCTTGGCAAATATCTGCCACCGCCAGCCCTGCCATATGCGTTAACCAACCGAACTCGGAAGGTTCGCAATTCGGACGCAACAGCAACGACATCAACAACGATGCCCTTGGAGGAGATTCCCACTTGCGACCGTGGCGCCCTCGTCCATGAGTTTGATAATCGGCTATTCGCACGATGCCCTCTGGTGCGCCTTCTCGCCCACGCAGGTCGGCATTTGTGGAGGCGGTGCGTTCTACCCATTCCACTTGGTTGAAGCGGGTTTTGCCCAATCTCTTTAGTTGTGTCTCGTCGAAAAGTTGTCTCATATTGTTGGACGCGGTGATTTTGTAGGTTGTCTATCTGAAGCGTATTTGCGAAGTAGTTCTATTTTGCGCTATTCTTGCTAGATTGCCATAGTTCGCCATAGGATGACTTAGCCCTGAAAAAATAACTCTCCAAAATAGTAAAACCACAGCAAGTAAAACCACATCACAATGAAAAAAATACTCATAGCCAATAGGGGGGAGATCGCAGTGCGTGTGATTCGTGCCTGCAAAGAACTTGACATCTCTACCGTAGCGGTATATTCCGAGCTAGACCGCAGTGCCTTGCATGTGCGCTTGGCCGATGAAGCCTACGCTCTGGGCGGACAGACCGCCGCCGAAAGCTACTTACGCACCGACGCCATCATGAATGCTATTTTGCAAAGCGGTGCCGACGGGGTGCACCCTGGCTATGGATTTTTGAGCGAAAACGGCGACTTTGCTAAAGCTGTAGCTGAACAAGGTACTATTTTCATCGGTCCGCCACCTGAAGCTATCGCTGTAATGGGCGACAAAATCTCTGCTAGAGAGGCTGCCGAGAAAGTCGGAGTGCTAAGCGTGCCAGGTGCTACCGACCCAGTTACTGAAGCTTCTCAGGTAGAAGCTTTTGCCAAAGAACACGGATATCCAGTGGCTGTAAAAGCGGCGTATGGAGGTGGTGGCAGAGGTATGAAAGTCATCAACGAGGGTGACAACATAGACGCCGCTATAACTTCGGCCGCCCGTGAAGCACTTTCTTATTTCGGGCGCGACGAACTTTATCTGGAGCGTTATCTCAAAGCCCCTCGCCATGTGGAAGTGCAAGTTTTGGCTGATGCTTACGGCAACTGCGTGCATCTCGGCACACGCGATTGTTCGGCACAACGTCGCCACCAGAAACTCATTGAAGAGGCACCTGCACCGGGCATAGACCTCGAGATCTTAGAAGCTATGGGCCAAGCTGCGGTAACGGTAGCTCTGGGCTGTGGCTATCGCAATGCTGGCACAGTAGAGTTTCTTTACGAAGACGGACATTTCTATTATTTAGAGATGAATACCCGTCTGCAAGTTGAACACCCGGTAACAGAGATGGTCTTTGATGTAGATCTCGTGGCCGAACAAATCAGCATCGCCCAGGGTGAGCCTCTCTCGTTTACTCAAAGCGATGTGAAGCCAAGAGGTCACGCTATTGAAGTGCGAGTAAATGCCGAAGACCCTGCTGATGGGGCGTTTTTGCCTTCACCTGGCACAATCACCTCACTACGCCTTCCAGACGGCTATGGCACTCGGTTTGATGCTGGCTATGAATCGGGCGATGAGGTTTCGCCTCACTACGACAACCTTGTGGGCAAGCTTGTATGTTGGGGAGCCGACCGAGAAACTGCTCGGCGTCGCACTTTGCGAGCACTGGAAGAAATGTCAGTAGAAGGCATTGCCACAACTGTGCCAGCTGCCAGAGCAATCCTCCAACACGACGACTTTGCCAACTTGACACATTCCACCAAGTGGGTAGAAGAGACACTAGATCTGAGCGACATAGCTACGACCCCTCTAACTCCGCCCGATACGGCTGGCGACTCGCCTCGCACATTAGATGTGGAGGTGGACTCCAAGAAGTTTGCAGTAACTGTCTGGTTGCCTGATGTTGCTCCAGCAGGTCAAGCTACTAGAACTCGGCGAGCTTCAGCAAGCGCAGCTCTGGGGGGAGGTGGTAGCGGTAGCATTTCGGTGCCCATGCAGGGAACAGTTATTTCTGTGCTCGTCTCGGTTGGAGATGAAGTAGAGGCGGGTCAGCCCTTGCTGGTGCTGGAAGCTATGAAAATGGAAAATAACATCAACGCCGACAAAGCCGGCACCGTCACAGAAATAAGAGTCTCCGAAGGCGACTCTGTAGGTAGCGGCGACATCGTTGCCATCATTGAGTAGCTGCTCTTATTGAGTAGTTGCTCTTATTGAGTAACTAGCCTCTCTGAAAGTCTTATTTTTTATGTGACTCATTTTCTAGGAAGCGGCGCAAGCGTTCTCTATCAGAGCGAACCATTTCGGCTACTAGTTCGCCGAAACTCATCTGAGGCTTCCAGCCGAGTTTTTGCTGAGCTTTAGAAGGATCAGCTACAAGATAGTCCACATCGGAAGGACGGTCATGGGCGGGATCATGGCGCACATAGTTTTGCCAATCCAAGCCGGCCTCGGTGAATGCCAGCTCGCAGAAATCGCGCACAGAATGCGCTTCGCCAGTGCCGATCACAAAATCCTCTGGCTCAGACGACTGCAGCATCATCCACATCGCTTCGGCGTAGTCTCCGGCAAAACCCCAATCTCGGCGAGCATCTAAGTTGCCCAGATACAGGTATTCTTGCAGCCCTGCTTGGATTGCTGCCACAGCGCGGGTGATTTTGCGAGTTACGAAGTTCTCGCCACGGCGAGGGCTTTCGTGATTAAACAAGATGCCGCTAGTTGTGAACATGCCGTAGGCTTCTCGGTAGTTCACGGTGGTGTGATGGGCATAGGCTTTAGCGCAAGCATACGGTGAACGAGGGTGAAATGGCGTATTTTCATTCTGCGGAGGCGATGACACTCCAAACATCTCAGAAGATGAGGCTTGGTAAAACTTCGCCCCAGGACATACCGCCCGCAAGGCTTCCAGCATCCGCAAAGTTCCCAGACCTGTCACATTAGCAGTGTGCTCAGCAACCCTGAACGACACACCCACATCGCTCTGGGCAGCCAAATGATAGACCTCATCTGGTTGGACTTCTTCTAAGTGTCTCAGCAGAGATGGCGAATCGGTAACATCGCCGTAGCGCAACTTGAAGCGGTCTTGGAGGATTCCCTCTAATCGCCATGTGGAATGCTGTGGGGAGGAGGATCGGCGTAGTAGTCCGTGCACCTCATAGCCTTTTGACAGCAACAACTCTGCCAAGTAGGATCCGTCTTGGCCACTCACGCCTGTTATAAAAGCCCTTTTTTGCATAAATTCAAACTATCTGAATGAGAGGCTTAAGCGTAGGATGTGAAGGCATAAACATAGGATGTGTTTGCAAGTGTTCCACTTTACCTACATTCATGTAATTTATTCGCTTGCAATGTGTAGGTAAGCAAATACGATTTAAAGCAGAAAGTTATGTCGCTGTCTTTTCTTAAACTCTGCAGGCGATTTTCGGTTCTTGCCGTGATGGGACTGCTCGGCACCCTGCTCGTGCCGCTCATCGCCACACCTTCCAATGCACAGACGACCACTCCAATAGGCACTCGCGTGGCTGGAGGCCAAACAGACGCCCAGATTCTGCAGCTGGCCAACGCTGGTAATACCTCCACACAGATACTCAGATCTCTCTACCCCAACGCCACTTTATCTTCCCTGTCTTCGCCTTATCCTCGCCCTCGTGTGTTTTTGGCGGAAACCAACGAGAGCGTCTTTCGCCCTGAAGGTGCCAACAGAGTCACCGTTGACGATCAGACTCTTTTCCGCGCCACACCTGGTTCGGATATCCGCATCGCTCTGCGTCAAAACCGCTGGCATGTGTTTAATCCCAACCCACTCTGCCCTACTGATGGATGCACCGGCGATGTGCTGCGAGTGCTTTTCGGCACTGCCACTTCGGTTTATGTTTCGGCTACGGGCAAAAGCTACTTCCACGGGCGATTCACACTTTTCAAATCGCGAGCCAACTCGTTCAGAATCGTTTTGGACTATTTGAATCTGGAGGACTATCTGAAAGGGTTGAACGTTTCCACTTGGTCGTGGCCATCAGAGGCTTTGCGTGCCCGCGCCATTGAAGCTCGCAGTCAGGTGATGGCAACTTATAATTCCCGCGCTGGTAGCCTCACTTGGCAAGAACCGTTTGATCTGTATTCCGGATCTCCCGATTTGCCTTATCTGGGTGACGATGTAGAGCGAAATACCGGAGCTGGAGCGTGGTTGAATGCGGTTATCGCTACTTCTGGCAATGTGCTTTCCAGCACTGCCGGAGGGACCCCGCTCACACCTCCCAATCCAGCACCTCCCACCACAGCACCCCCTGTGCCTCAACAGCCTGCGCCTACTACCACTCCCCCACCCCCCACAACTGCTGCTCCGACTGCCGGTGGCAACAGCGTAACTTTCTCGGGTCGAGGCTGGGGCCATGGTGTAGGAATGAGCCAATACGGAGCACACG
Source organism: uncultured Acidimicrobiales bacterium (assembly GCA_958295755.1). Lineage (GTDB taxonomy): Bacteria > Actinomycetota > Acidimicrobiia > Acidimicrobiales > Hopanoidiivorantaceae > Hopanoidiivorans. The sequence goes on from OY282367.1 coordinate 1,066,735, forward strand.
GGCGAGCAGCTGCGGGGCATAGCTACTCGCAGATACTCAACTTCTACTACCCCGGCTCTACCTTGTCAACACAGGGTGTGCCACTCAACGACTTGCGCATCTATTTGCGACTAGCCAGCTTGACCACATACACCCCTTATGGCAATGCCAGCGTGCAAGTCGACAATCAAGTCTTAACCACGGTGTCGCCGAGATCGGCGATTTCAGTGAGACTCAGCGGCAACAACTGGCACATTTCTGTGGGCAATACCAGCTACTGCCCTGCCGCAGGCTGCACCGGATCAAGGGTTCATCTGAATTTCGCCACCGGCTCATCTATTTATGTGCAGGCGATGGGTCGCAGCTATCAGCACGGGAGAATCACCCTCAGCAAACATAACGCCTCCACCTATCGCATAGTGCTAGACAGCATCGGCATGGAAGACTATCTGCGTGGCATAGCTGAAATGCCAACTGATTGGAGCGTAGAGGCGCAAAAAGTACAGGCTGTGGCGGCCAGATCATACGCATACGCGGTTGTATATAATCGCCGCAACGATCCGAACTGGAGACTGCCATTTGATTTGTACGCCAGTACCAACGACCAGAACTATATAGGCGACACTCGCGAGAACAATCCCAACTCGGGTTCGTGGTTCACAGCTATTTCCACCACTTCCAACCAAGTGTTGCTTTACAACGGAGCACATGTAGTAGCTCATTACGGCTCTTCCAACGGAGGCTATATGAGCGAAGACACTTTCCGTAGCCTAGCTAACCGAAAGCCGTATTTGCGAGCCGCGCCCGACCCCTACGATAGCTATACCAACCCGTTTGCCACTTGGCAGGTTACATTCTCCAATGCCGATATCAGCAGGTGGCTGAACAGCTACAACGACACCGCTGTGGGCACGCTCATCAGTGTTGCGATTAGTGGCACGCGTGAGACTTCTGGGCGAGTTAACCCAGCCACTGTGACGATAAGAGGCACTTCAGGCACGAAGACCGTGAGTGGTTCGCGCTTTTATGCTGTGGTAAACGCAGGAAGCCTGCGTCAGAGCAACAACTATTCCAGAACTTTGCGCTCGACCCTGTTTAATGTGGGCAATGTGCCACCATCTGTGCCCGATAGCGTAACTCCGAGCCAACCGACACCGCCGACCACCATGCCTCCCACCGTGCAGCCCACGCCTACTACCGCACCGTCGACCCCGACCGAAAGAGTAGACCTCACCGGCAACTTCATTTCGCTTACCTATGAAGGCAACACTTTGTATGCTAGGGGCACAGCGGTTGCTATCCCCAGCAACAATCTCTCAATCTCATTCTTGATTGATGAAGAACGAGTGCTGGCAGGCGAGCTGAACGAGCAACGCACTGTTCAGGTCAGTAGCTTCAGGTCGGTAACCGGCAACTACGGCTTCCGCAATGCCCTGCAGCTGACCCGTGGCCCACATTCAGTGTGTCTATTCGCTAGCGACGGTGAGAACGAGATACTTGTGGACTGTCGCACCATTGGCATGCGACCTCCGCTACCTAAAGCCGACTTCGTGGCACTGAGTTCGCCCGCTTCAGGCCAGATCACAGCAAGAGGCTGGGCTTACGACATCGATAACATTAGCGAACCTGTGCAAATCCGTTTGCTCATCCGTCGCCTCCCTGATGGCACTGCCACATATCTGCCCGTCATTCGTGCCGATAGGGAACACGCCGCCTACACAGAAGATGTCAACCAACTAGCAGGCCAGAGAGCTTGGGAGGTAACCCTAAGCGATGCTAACCCAGGCGTCCACGAAGTATGCGCTTGGGCAGCCGACACCAACCCATCAGAAACTCGCTCTACCTTCATGGGCTGCCGCACAATAACAGTCAGCTAATTCAGCAGTAGCTATAGCTCAAATTCTCCCCTCCCCCATAGAGATTATTGTGGTGGGGCTAGGGGGGCGGGGGCGCAGGGGCCTTCTAGGTCGGCTATTTGGATGCGGTCGCGGTTGGCCCAGGTGATCTGGTTGCTGGCGTCGGGGTGGATTTTGTATTCTTGGAAGGTCATCTCGGTGGCGTCAAAGGCTAGGATTCGCCCGATTAGAGTGTCGCCGTAGCCGAGGATTAGTTTTAGAGCTTCTATGGCTTGCAAGGTGCCTACCACTCCGGGGAGGGCACCTAGAACACCGGCTTCGGCGCAGCTGGGGGCTAGCTCTGCAGGTGGAGCTTCGGGTACCATGTCGCGGTAAGTGGGTCCTTCCATGGGATGAAAGACGCTCACCATACCTTCAAAGCGAAAGATAGAGCCGTGCACCACAGGGATGCCCAGCTTGACTGAGGCGTCATTTAGCAGATAGCGCACAGGGAAGTTGTCGGCCCCGTCCACTACTATGTCGTACTCTTTGATGACATCTAGCACATTGCTGGCTTCTAAGTGCAGATCGTGTGAGACCACATTCACATCTGGGTTGAGAGCAGTGAGAGTCTTCTTAGCTGAATCCACTTTGCGCTCGCCTAGGCGATCCAAGTTGTGGAGAATTTGACGCTGCAGGTTGGATGCATCCACCACATCCATATCCACGATGCCTATGGTGCCTACGCCTGCCGCAGCTAGATACAGTGCTGCTGGTGAGCCAAGGCCTCCTGCTCCAAGGCACAGCACTTTGGCATTTAGCAGTTTTTGCTGACCCTCTTCGCCTACTTCTGGCAACAGTAGATGGCGATGATAGCGGTTGCGCTGTTCAGGGCTAAGTGATGCTGGCACAGCCCAGTCGCGACCTTCGTCTTTCCATTTGTTAAAACCGCCGTCCATAGAGACCACATCGGTGTAGCCGAGATGCTTTAAGCTCTCTGCGGCAAACGCGGAGCGTACTCCCCCGGCGCAGAAGGCTACTATCTGAGCGTCTTTGTCGGATATGCGGGCTTCCACGCTCACTTCCAACATCCCTCGGGGAATGTGGATAGCACCTGGGATTTCGCCTTGTTCGTGCTCGTCGGTTTCGCGCACATCTAACATGATCGCACCATTGTTGCGCATGTCGCTACCAGCGGCTGTGTCGACCTCGCGAATTCGTGTTTTGGTTTCTTTGAGAATGTCTCTGATCGTTGGCATGTTTAATACTCTACCAGACTAGTCAAGAATTGCCACAACCAAGAATTGCCACAGCTATGAATTGACGATCTGTGGCAACACTTCGCTGGTATTGGCATGGATGACGAGCGTGGACAGATCGTCCATCATTGTCGGCTCGGCATTGATGATAATAACATCGGCTCCGTTGCGATGGGCGATGGGCACACAGTCGGCTACGGGATAGACCTGCAAACTTGTGCCGACAGCCAGTAGCAAGTCGCACACTTGGGCGGCCGCGTCGGCTCGCATGAGGTCTTGAGGCACGAGGCTTTGACCAAAAGAAATAGTCGCCGACTTCAAAATGCCACCGCAGATGAGACAGGGCGGGTCTTCCTCACCTGCTCGCACTCTCTCCAGTGCTACTTCCATCGGATTTTCGTCACCACACGAAAGGCAGCGCACTCGCCGAGTGGTGCCGTGTATTTCTACCAGTAGCTCTGGGGACGTGCCTGCCTGTTCGTGGAGTCCGTCTATGTTTTGCGTGATGAGGGTGTGGAGCTTGCCTTGCTGTTCCAGTTCTACTAGGGCACGGTGGCCATCGTTCGGTTCTTTGTCGGCCCAGATTCTGCCTTCTGTGTAGCGTTTCCAGCTACGTTTGCGTACTTCAGGGTCAGAGAGGTAGTAGGAGATGGTGGAAAGCTTCTCGGCTTCTGGGTCTTTCGTCCAGACGCCTTGCGGGCCTCTGAAGTCGGGGATACCAGAGTCGGTGGAGATGCCTGCGCCGCTCAGCACCACCACACGCTCGGCTACCGCAATGAGGCTACGGGCTTGAGCAATCTGCGAGGCAAGATCGCCTGTCTGTGAGAAATTATAGGCATCGGCTAGGGAAGGCATGCAAAAAGTCTAAACAGTCGTGCAGCACCTTTGATGTAAAACAACTTAAGACATTCACCTAACAGAAAGAGAGACAAATGACAACCATACTCATCCCTGAATCAACTGCTACCCCGTCCACTCCAACCCAGACAAGCTCAGCGGTGGATACGCCAACACAGGCTACGCCTCAGACCGACCAACAAACTCACGACATGCTGTGGATTGAGCCTTGGGATGACCCTGTGACCGATCCACTAGGGCATGATCCTGTTTCCAAGTATGTGGAGCTTTTTTGGTTGCCGATTTTGGGGCCAAGTAGTCTCTGGCTACTACGCCGAGTGTCGCTGATGCTGCAAGATTCCCCAAGTGGCTTCAGTGTGAAGACTTGTGACTTGGCTCAAGAGATAGGTTTGGGTAGCTGGCGCGGACCGCGTTCTCCCTTTATGCGGGCCATAGAACGATGCTGTGACTTCAAACTGGCTGTCTGCCGGGAAGAAAGCTTTTTATATGTGCGTCGCCGTATGCCAATTCTCGGTCGACGTCTCGTGCATCGCCTCCCACAGCGGCTACGCGAGCTGCATGACAACTGGAAGTTCACTCATGATCAAGGCAGTGATAGCAATCCGCTCCTGCGCGCTCGTAACTTAGCCTTGGCACTGTTGGCTGCGGGCGACACTCCAGAAGCTGCTGAACAGACATTGCTGGCGTGGGGGTTACATCCGGCTATCGCCCCCGATGCTGTCTATTGGGCTAATAGTCGACTTTCGGCTCAGGTAGAGTGAGATACTGTCTTCGCACAGCTAGTACTTCACGTAGCTTCGCCGTCATGTCGTTGAAGAAATGCTCACGGTAATCTTCGTCGGTCATGGTGGAAACTACGAACTGCAAGCTTGCGAATGAGGCGATAAAGCCTGCCACAGCAAGCAGCTGCCATGTGATCATCACTTCGCCTCCCAAAATATAGCCAGTCCATATTTCGCTTATGTGATCGTCTGCTAACCACTGCTCTATCGTTGCCCTGCGAATAGCGAAAATACCCAGCAGGAAGAAGAATATACCTATGACTAGCCCAGCCATTAGAAAACGCACTACTTGGCTCAAGAACAACAGCAGCTCAATGTTAGAAGTGGCTCCTCGGCTAAGAGGGACACCAACGAATTCCTCTTTTCCGACTTCTTCATCTAGCTCCACATCAGTAAGAGGTGATTCAGTGCTAGACACTATCTCGCGCACTTCTTCCCAAGAATGAAATCGTTCCAATGACAATACCTCATCTGGTATGCGAGTGAAAATAAAAATGACACCGCTGACTGTGATCATGCCGACATTGATCACATAGAAAAGCGGAGTGTAGTCAGAAGCTATCTGCCACATCTCAGTATTCAGAAAGAAGAAGCCCGCAAACAGCAACGACATCGGCAAAGACCTAGCGATGAGGCGAACCATATCGCGAGCCTGTACCCACATGAATTCAAGCGTCCAACGCAACATCGGCACCACCCCATAGCTTGTGAGGACATAGCCACCAATAACTAAGATGATGTTCAAAATTACCACAGCCAAAAAAACGAAGAAAATTCTGTTAGCAGAAATCATCGATAGCAGCGCGGGTACAAAAATGAAAACTCCTATCTCCATAGCCCCCACTCTCTTGGGCAAAGCAAAAATACGTCTTTTCTGGATCAAATTGAGCAGCAATCCGCTTCCTATTGCAGCTAAGAAGAATAGACCGATTATCTCTGCTTGCACCCAGCCGCTAAAGCGATTTCCAAAACCGAAACCAACCTCGGCAAAAAACACGATTATCAAAAATGGCGTCATCCGTGTGAAGATGTCTTGCGTTGCTGAATAGTCATCTATGAGATGAGGCAGACCTTGGCGAATAAGCCAGACCTCGGTGTCGGCTCTTAAGTCGTCTCTAGTGTCTGCGCTATCGTTGTTGTCTGCCTTTTCAGCAGCTCGCCTTTCGCGCCTTTTGATAGCTCGCTTCCTTGAAAATATCATAGTACCATGCTCCAAACGCCGTGCCTTTATGCCGTGCCCTTATTGCGGGATTATACTCTTACACTTAGATCTCAAATTAGATTGACAGCTTAATATCTAGTTGGATTTCTATTGAATTTCTCATAACTGGCAAAGCTTCTTGTATGCTTCTTTGGGTGAATGGCGTTTGTTCAGCACCGCCCACACTTCTTCGGCTACCGGCATAGATACTCCGTGTTCTCGCCCTAACTCTACGGCAGATTCAGCGGTGCGGATACCTTCGGCTACCTGGTAGGTTTCATCAGCCACCTCAGAAAGTTCACGACCTGAGCCGATCTCGATGCCGACATACAGATTGCGGCTTTGCTGGCTAAAACAGGTGGTCATCAAATCACCGATACCTGCTAGGCCGGCGAAGGTCTCATCTCTTGCCCCCATTGCCACGCCGAGATGGGTAATTTCTGAAAGACCCTGCGTGACCAGAGCAGCCTGTGTATTGCGCCCGCCACCTTGCCCCACTGCTATGCCTACAGCCAGTGCCACCACATTTTTTAAGCCGCCACCTAGTTCCACACCGATTGTGTCGTCTGTGACGGCAACTTGGAGTGTCTGGGTACTGAATAAGTTTTGCAAGTGTGTCGCCAAGGCGAGATTCTTGCTCGCCACTACCACTGCTGTGCTGTGCCCCACCATGACTTCTTTAGCCAAGCTGGGGCCAGACAGGGCAGCGATAGAACAACTGGGTAAAGTTTCGGCAAGCACTTCCGTCATCCTCAGGTGCGTCTGTTGTTCTAGCCCTTTAGTGAGGCTCACTAGCAGAGTTTCAGAAGCAATGTGTGGGGTGAATTCTTGCATCACGCTGCGCACGGCGTGAGAAGGCACCGCCACGGCGATAATTTCAGCATTGGCTAGGGCTTCGGAAATATCGGTAGAGGCTCTTAGGGCTTCAGGCAAGAGTAACCCGGGGAGGTAGCGAGGGTTCTCGTGGTGAGTATTGATGGCATCGGCTATCTCAGAACTGCGACACCAGAGAGTCGTGGTTGCCTTCGATGAAACTTGCGAAGCTATCGTTGTGCCCCACGAACCTCCCCCTATCACTGCAATTTGCATAGCAGTTATTTTAGTTGGTAAGTGTCAACTAAGCAAATCGCTTGTTCTAGTCTCTTCATATGGGTGACCAAAAAGATTATTTGAGTGCGAAGACGGACAAGCACGATGTTGGCGTAGGCCTAGGCATGGTTGGGGCAGACATGATTGGTGTAGGCATGATTGTGCCAGTCAAGGCTTTTGCCCATGCAAAGCAGAGGCTGGCTCCACAGCTTTCCCAATCTGAACGGGCCGACTTGGCACGCAGCATGGCTACTCATGTGATATCGGTGGCGGCACCTTTTGAAGTGTTCGTGGTTTGTGATGACGATGAAGTAGCGAGATGGGCAAAAGGCTTGGGTACAGAGGTACTCATGTGCACTGGGGCGGGGCTGAACCCGGCTGTAGCCCAAGGGGTGGAACATTTGAGGCATCTAGGCTTTCGCCAAGCTATCGTCGCGCACGGAGACTTGCCATTCGCCTCTGGATTTACGCAATTCATAGACGACGAGAGATGCGTCGGTATTGCACCCGACCGCTGGGAAAACGGCACAAATGTGCTGAGCGTACCGACGGACTGCAGTTTCGAATTCAAGTATGGACCTGGCTCATTTCACCGTCACATTCAAGAGACAGACCGCCTAGGGCTACCTGCCAAGATATATCGAGATTCCGCTCTAGCTTTCGACGTAGACCTCCCTCGCGACCTCATAGACCCCCCAGGACCTCAAGATGCTGGAAGCCCTAACATGCTAGAACTAGCCGAGTTAAATCAAGACCACCCACGTTATTTCCCAAATTAGGTGGTGGATCATCGCCTGCAGAGCGCGTTCTTCGATCTATCTCTTCTTTCCTTCGCAGTACTGATTCTCTCTGATCTTCGTTTAGTTTACATATATCTTGAAAGAAGATGCAGGTCCCCCCTTTAAGGGCTATAACTGTGTCATGGCTTTCTAGCAGCTTATAGTCAGAACCAGGGCTATTCGTTGAATAGACAAGTGAACTAAAGTCATCGTTTGACAATCCTAGGCTTGTGGGATCCTTCAATTTTCCCCAGCAACGAGGTTGGCATCTTCCTGCGTCCCCAGTGATGCTAAGGACATATTCTTCGCCCAGACTGCACCGCCATGTGTAGCTTATATTCCCATCATCATCAATAATGCCATAGCGAGACTCGCCACTTTCAACATTGCTAGAAGAATCCGCTAAGTTATCTTCATTATTGCGCGACAGCGAGATGAGAATAACAGTTGCGCCAACAGCTACTAGCACAAGTACAGCTGTAACGATCAAAGTCTGCAAGGTGAAGCCGCTAGATGAGCGGAAAGCCAACCGCTTTCTAAGTAGCAATCCGATAGTTGCTGAGGCACAGATAATTGCCATAGCTATGACAGCTGTCATATTTACTCCTAACTGTGAAATCTTATAATAAACTTTTAATAAGTATATACGATACAAGAACAATTAAGCAACATTATATAAGCATTTTCTTGTTTGCTAGTTACTAGCATTTGAGAAACCGATTAAGAGCTTGCGGTCTCTTGGCCCTAGCTTTCGGGGCGTTTGCCTTGGAGGACTTCCTTGCCGAGTGCGGGTTCTACGAAAGCTGTAAAGACTGGGCCTCGGCGGAGGCTGTGTCCACCGTCTACATTGATGATTTCACCTGTTATCCAGCGGGACTCCGGGCCTATCAGAAATCTAGCTAAGTTGCCTACATCTTCAGGCTGGCCTACATCAGCCATGGGGGTGTTATCTATGTAGCTGTCATAGACTGGGCCTTCTCGGGGGATATTCTCCATTATCTCGGTGGCAATGAAGCCGGGTCGGATAGCGTTGAAGCGGATGTTGGATGGGCCGTATTCATCGGCGGCGTTGCGGCAGATAGCCTCTATGCCAGCCTTACCTGCGGTGTAGGCACCGAACCAGAGATGTGTCTGATGTCCGGCGATAGACGACATCCCCACGAAAGATCCTCCGCCAGCTTCGACCATATATGGAACAGAATGCTTCACGCAGAGCATCGTGCCAAGCACATTTAGATGCAGCACCCGGAGATATTCTGAGGTGTCTTGCAGATGGTATGGCCCCATACCACCGCCTCCTCCAGCGTTGGCGACCACTCCGTTGAGCGTGCCTGTGAGATCGGCAGCCAGAGCCACCACGGAAGCAACCGAGTCTTCATCAGTTACATCGCAGATGGCGTATTGAACGCTTCCGCCGTTGGCGATCTTATCTTTTAGTCGCTCAGCTGAGTCGACCAAAGTAGCTTCGGTGCGCCCGCAGATAGTAACCGCTGCGCCATCAGCCACTAATGCCGCCGCGCAAGCATGGCCGATACCTGTGCCGCCTCCCGTGACTAGTACGCCGTAGTCTTTCAATGTTGCATTCATGTGCTCCTCCCATCAACTTTAGTTAGATTACCACCCTATCTCCAAAAAAGATGAGAGCTAAAGATGCGAATTCAGGCGATGTAAATTCAGGCGATGTAAATTCAGGCGATGTAAATTCAGGCGATGTAAATTCAGGCGATGTAAATTCAGGCGATGTAAATTCAGGCACTGGGAGCTTTGCCGAGCTTAGCGGGCGATGGCGTTCCCCCAGATAATCCACCAACCTTCCGTATCGGAGCCTTCTATCCCAACTGAATAAAGCGGTATCTCAGGCGGAGGCTCCCCAACCTGATATGTATAAATCTGACGCTCGCCTTCGTCTGACACCCTAGGCTCTCGTGCACAAATAACGTTTGTATCAATCGTTATGCCGGTGCAACCGATGACTAACTCATAGCCGAGCGACCACTCTGGCGCATCTCTATTATGAAGTAGATAGTCTTTGAGAGCGTCCTCAGCGGTAGGGCTAGGGTCATCCACAGATGGCCACAGCACTGAGGGCAATTCGGTAATGCCAGCGGGTACGGTTACAATAACAGGGGCAGTATTTGGCGCAGGTGGTGCTTCCTGTGTTTCGGCGGAGGTAGATGCCTGCGAAATCTCGCTCTCTGGATCTCCTGTACTAGAACAAGCCGCCGCTGCAAATAACAGTGCAACCAAAAGCAGTGCAACCAATGACGAGGGGCTAAGGCACTTGATATAGCGCATCAGGCTCCCCCAACTCCAACGGCCCACCAGCTTCTTCTCTTAAACGTGTGGTTCGGTGCTTAGAGTCTTTGTCAAAGTGCGGAATCACATGATCTCCGAACAGCCTTATAGTCTCTGTGGCATATTCCATGGGCAGCTGCACGGGCATGCCGAAAGCTACTTGGTCGCAACCGATGTCGGCATAGGCTTTCGTCTGCTGCAGCACCTCATCGGGATCGCCGCAGAGGAAAAACCCGGCATCTATCTGCTGGTTGATCGTAGCTATATCAGGATCAGGTAGCAGACCGGGCCAGGTGGGGACTCCCTCTGGTTTGGGAAAGGTGTCGTGATACTTGAATACGAGCGACTGAAGATAGCTGATCCCGTAGAGGTTGGCTGCCACCTCACGAGCTTTCTGCCCATCTTCTAGGCAGATCACGCCGTTGGTGATCATTACGTTGTCGTTCACATAGTCGCCTACTGGTTCTGCGTTACCGATGGCTTTTTTGTAGGCCTTCACATGTTCTTCCATCTCAAATATGGCACTCACATTGAAGCCGAGCACGCCCATGCCGTGCCGAGCTGCCTTTTCGTAGGTAGGTGTGTTGCCTGCGGCCACCCACATGGCGGGGTGTGTATGCACATAGGGCTTGGGCAAGATGTTGAATCCGCCCCAGGTGCCCTCTTCGGCGGTTGTGAAAGCTGTGCCGTCGTGAGAGTATTCAGTCTGTCCCCACATCTTGCGGAACTCCCAGACCACTTCTTCCCAGTTAGATTTGGTCTCTTCAGGATTGATGCCAAAACCGCCTATCTCGTGGCTACCTGCGCCACGACCAGTGCCGAATTCAAAGCGCCCTTTGGAGACATGATCCAACATGGCAACCCGTTCAGCGAGTTTGATGGGATGATTCACGATGGGGTTGAGGTTGAAAATGCCTGAGCCGAGGTGTATCTGCTTGGTTTGAGCGAAGGCGTAGCCCATAAAAACCTCGCTTGCGGAGGTGTGCGAGTAGTCCTCTAGGAAGTGGTGCTCGGAGACCCATACATACTTCCAGTTATGCTGGTCGGCCACGCGGATGATCTCTAAGTCGTCCATGAGGCTTTGATGCTCCCAATAGGGGCTACGAGCACCGCCTCGGCGAGGATGTCCTTGAACAAAAAGTGAAAATTCCATAAGAGTACGCTTTACCTTTCTTTTTATGTGTCTTTTTATGTGCGTTTTATTGCGCGGTTTGCTTTTCTATATATCTGTTTGCAGATTATCCGATAAGTGTGGGATTTATAGGACACCCTGTGGCTCCCGGTATCACTAGCGGCGAGACGCACATGAAGCCTTCGTAGCATTCCTCGGCTGCCATCTCGGCGAAGTTCAAGAATTCTAGCATGTAGATGCCTGCACCCACGAGGAGTACTTTATGGATACCTAGAAAATCGTTTCTGTCAAAAGGCACAACTTCCACGGCGGCGTTGTCGGCACCTACAGCAACGATGTCTTGAGACACAAGCCATTCGGCAGCCGAAAAACCGATACCTGCCTGAGCGAAAGGTACATCTGGGGCACTCTCAAACCACATATCCAGATAGCCGGTGCGGATGAGAGCGATGTCGCCCGAGCGCAACTCTACGCCTTGCGCCGCCGCGCAGCCCTGCAAGTCGTCTGCGGTGATGTTGCGGCCGAGTTCCACCCATTTTTCATCGCCGAAGTATTTCACCATGTCAAATAACACTGCTCGACTGGCGATAGCTCGAACTTTTTCTATGCCTAGATGTTGTGCTCCCGTATGGGTTTTCATGATGCTTGCTTCAAAGTCGTTATAGTGGCGGCTTTCGCCGTAGACATGGCAGAGGGCATCCATATGGGAGGTGGTATGAGAAGCAAATACCAAGATGTCTTCATGGGCACCTGTGCCAGCATCGCAACCGTAGTCGGCGTACATGCCTTCGTCTAGCTCGTTTTGAAGGGTGAGACGCATTGGGGTGCCTCTGTAGTCCATGAGAGGTACACCTTGGGACTGGATAGGAATTCCGAGGCTATAGACCTTGCCTGTGGTGATGGAAGCTGCCGCCTGCTGGACAACTTCTGGGGTCAGCAGATTGAGGGCACCTCGTTCGTCATCTTCCCCCCAGCGTCCCCAGTTGGTGGCTTGCCAGTTGCGCTGTTCAGTTGTGGCTTCTGGTGTACTCATTGCTTTCCTCCGTAATGGCTTTTTGTAGTAACTTTTTTGCGCTTCAGTTTTAGATTAGCAAACCACTACTTGGATTTTCCTCCAACTAGATTATTGCCCTATTTGGATTTTTTATTTTTTTGAGCTTTTCGCTGTGCTCGTCGGTCGTCCCAGGCCTTTTCTATCTGATCGGTGCGACGTTCTAACAGTTTCATCAAGCCGGGGAACTCTGGCACTTCTCGCAAACGGCGGACGAGATACCACACGCAAAGCCAGAACACCAACAACCCAGCAGGCCAATTCACGACAAGACGGATAAAGACATAGCCGTTCACATCGTTGATGTTGTAGAGCCAGATATCAAAGCCTGCACTTATGGCGTAGTAGATGCTGGCGGCGTAGGCGATTTTATCTAAAGCGTCTTTGAAGACAGGATGTGAGCGGGTCGCCTTGTCAAACTCAAAGACATATGGCACAACCAAAGCCAACAAGTTACGCCCTCGCCAAGCCATAAATGCTATGGCCGCAGCGATGCAGAACTTGGTGGCGATACCGATGCCAAAATAAACGGCAGCACTGTCGGTGACTATGCCGATGACACCTCGTGCAATAATGTATGCCGTGACGACAGGAAGGAACTTACCGATAGGAAGACGGCGGCGGCGACGACTAACTGCCACCTTCAACGACCAGAGACTGGCCGCGCCAATAGCCCACCCGAGACCTAGCCGGTTGTTGAAAATCAAGAACAGAATTACCGGCATGAGAGCATCTAGCCCAGCAAACAGGTTTTGGGCAGATGCTTCTGGGAGTTGCAGTTCTCCCTCTTCTTCTGTTCCTGTTTCTTCAGTCACTTCTTCATCTCTAGTCATGAACTTTCTTTGCTTTGAGTTTCTTGTGCCAGTCTTGTGGAATTTTAACGAGAGAGGGCAGCCCACTGCTCGGCTATCTCTCGGGTGCCGAAGACCTCCAGTTCCAAATCGTCTATACTTCTGCGCTCCCATATGAACAAGGCTAAATCTGACGCTGAGCCGCGCACTGCCGCATCACCTTTGGAATGTTCCAAGCTCACCGAAATGCTATTGCCCTCGGGCGATGCTGTCCATTCTCCTTCACCGCCGATGCGATGCAGATGTAAAGTGCCTTCGGGAATGGGGCGATCCCAGCGGGCGATGGTGAAGGGCAACACCACTTGCAGAAGCTCATCTATGTTGTCGGCTGCTAAGTCGTCATCGAGTGGTTGGGTCTCGCCGACAGCGTTCTCGGCATCCCAGCGGTGGATAAGAGTTTCATGTGCCATGCGCCGATGGTAGAAAGCTCCGTTCTGGTATGGGTCGCCTGCCCATGACCATACTGGTTCGTCTGGAGCGATGTCTTTTAATGCTGTCGCCACATTCTCCAATGCCTCTTCGTACCACGCCAACACAGCTTCGCCTTGAGGCGGCTTCGGGATTTCCTCAGCAGGTACGACTTCAGACGCGCGACGCACCACATGCTCACGCACCGAGCAGTAGACCCGCCCAATGTGACCTATCAGACGATGCATATCCCAACCGGGACACGAAGGCACTTCGGCGTCCAAGCTATGAGAGGCTGCTGCGATTGTTGCCGCGCCATCTCGGTGAAGAGCTGCGATGTATTGCTCTTGGCTGAGGAGCGTATCGGAAGAGACCATCAAATGGATTCTATTTGAAACTATGATAGATAGCTATGACAACTATAGCAATGACAGGTTCAGCTTCGGGCATTGGTGCCGCCACCAGAGAAATTCTTGAAGCAGGCGGTAGCGAGGTCATAGGCATCGATCTTCGGGGCGCAGAAATTGTGGCAGATCTTTCTACACCTGAAGGGCGTGAGAAAGCCATATCGGAAACACTGGAACGCACCGATGGCAACCTTGACGGATTAGTAACAGCGGCTGGCATAGGCCCGCCAAATAATCCGCACAAGATGCTTTCAGTCAATTGCTTCGGCACCTTGACTCTCTTGGAAGGTCTGCGCGAAGCTTTAGCTACCAGCGGAGGTGTCGCCAAGGTCGTGGCGATATCATCTAACTCCACCACGACTGTTCCGGATATTCCTGCTGAGCTAGTGGCAATGTGTTTGGCAGGCGATGAGCAAGGGGCACTAGATTTGCTTGACGGCTACGGTGAGGCAGCCCAGAACTACGCCTATGCTGGCGGCAAAACTGCTGTGGCACGATTTGTGCGTCGCAACGCCCCCACAGAACCTTGGGCGGGTTCAGGCATCCGTCTCAACGCCATAGCCCCCGGTGCCACTCTCACACCTCTACTACAAGCGGGGTTAGATTCAGATGATTTTGGCCCTATGATCAAGTCGTTTCCTGTGCCCACAGGAGGTTTCGGCACCCCTCATCAGGTAGCAGCCTGGATTGCCCATATGATGAGTGACGACGCCGACTTTTTGTGTGGTTCTGTCATCTTCGTAGATGGTGGCACTGACGCTCTGGTGCGTCCAGACTCGTGGCCCGACACCTATGAGATGCAATAAGATACCGCACGATATGCAACAAGAGACCATAATAAGAGACAATAATTAAGAGACCAGGCCCTAGGAGGCAACAAATGAATATCTTCGCCCAAAGTGACCCCACCTTTTCTCTCGGCACAGACGCGATTCGTACTTGGTTGCACTTGATTGCGATTTTCGTGTGGGTTGGAGGGCAGATCACTCTCGGTCTCTTGGTGCCTGTGCTACGCAAGCTTGGAAATGACGCTCCTGGCCAAGTGGCAAGGAGATTCAATCGTTTCGCCTGGCCGTTCTTTGCTTTAGCAGTGCTTACTGGTTTGTGGAGCATGGGTTCGGAGTGGGGCGACTCTACAACTAGTTGGAAAATATGGCTGTTCATCAAAGTCGTGGTGGTAGCCTTGACCGGCTACACAGCGTGGCAGCACACCCAAGCCGCCAAAAACACCGACCCCGACAAAGCTCGCACCAATAGAGCAGTATTTGGCGGAGCTACTTTGCTGCTGTCTCTATTTGCTGCGTTGTTGGGCGTCGGGTTGAGTGCTGTCGGCTGATTGCTGTCGGCTGATTGCTGTCGGCTGATTAAAGTAGCACCTACCACAAGGAGATGCTGATATGACACCAGAAGAGATAGCCGACAGGATTGCTATTGACGACTTGATGACTCGCTATGTGGATGCCATAGACACCAAAAACTGGGACCTCCTAGACACCGTATTTGCCCCAGATGCCATCTTGGACTACTCCACATCTGGTGGGCCAGATGCCAAGGGACCTTATCCGCAAATCAAGGAATGGCTACAGGGTGCTTTGGCTGTTTTCTCTCTCACCCAGCACATGATCGGAAAATCGGCTGTGGAGTTGAACGGAGATACTGCTCAATGTCGCACTATCTTTCACAATCCTATGATTTTGCCAGTAGATGAAACTGGCCGCTATAACCCCGAAGGCAAGGGGCAGTCAGTGTTTGTGGTAGGCGGCTGGTATATGGACACATGCAAGAAGACTCCTGACGGCTGGCGCATCGTGCACAAATACGAACAACAGGCATTTATGAGTGGTGACTTCCCAGAAGGTTTTGCCGTTCCCGAGACAGAATAGCAGCTGAATAGCGGCTTAGAGAAATAGCACCTAGGAAATAGCACCTAGGAATCTGGCAAGGCGGGACGCCATTGGACGCCGTTGATATGACCGCCACCATCTACAAAGAGTGTGTTGCCTGTGATATAGGCTGAGTCTTCGGTTGCCAAAAAGAGTGCTGCGCCGCCGATATCGGCTTCAGGATCGCCCATGCGAGGAATGGGTTTTTGCTTATTTAACTCTTCAGCCAGTTCAGGGTTGGCCGAGCGAAACGCCTCATAAGATTCTGTGGCTGCGGCGGGACAGATGATATTGCAACGGATATTGTACGGTCCCCATTCCACAGCAGCAGTGCGGCTCAAGGCGCGAATAGATTCTTTGGCCATGTTGTATTCCACTGTGAACATGTGAGCGTTCACGCCGTTCAGCGAGCCGAAGTTCACAATGGAGCCTCCTCCGGCAGCTTTCATATGAGGGAATGCCGCACACATCGCCCACCAAGCCGCCAGTGGACCAACCGCGAAAGCGTGCTGCA
The DNA here is from genome assembly GCA_958295755.1 of uncultured Acidimicrobiales bacterium. GTDB lineage: Bacteria > Actinomycetota > Acidimicrobiia > Acidimicrobiales > Hopanoidiivorantaceae > Hopanoidiivorans. The sequence goes on from OY282367.1 coordinate 1,083,058, forward strand.
TGCCTTCGTCGGCTTTTACTTCCACTCTGCTAACTCGTCCGCCACCCCAAGCATTGTTGACGAGCACATCAATCTTGCCCCACTCTTGCACGCAAAGTTCCACAGATGCCTCAGCCCCACTGCGAATGGCTACATCGGCGTGGCAAAAAATAGCCTCTCCGCCTGAATCGTTGATCTCTTGAGCGGCTTTTTCACCTGCGTCAGCATTGAAATCGTTGACGACCACTTTTGCTCCTTCTGAGGCAAATCGTCGCGCCAAACCTCTGCCGATTCCTAGCCCAGCTCCTGTAACTACAGCCGCCTTGCCTTCAAGTCGATTGCCCATTATTTTTCCTTTCCTGCTTTGTTCGCTTTCCTGTCTCCGCGTAAAAATGCGTCTCTGGCCGCATCGCCCTCTCCTTGGAGGTTCAACTGGAATGTAAAACCCTGCTCAAAGCGGTAACTACGGGTGACATTCACAGGGTCTATGCCGTTGAGCGAGCGTTTTGCCGCTCTGATGACAGCGGGCTGCTTTGCGGCTATCTCTGAAGCCAACGCCACAGCTTCCGTGAGCAGATCGTCTTTGGGCACTACTTTCCAAACCGATCCGTAGCTTGCTAGCTCTTCGGCTTGTGCTGGCTCGCAAGTGTAGAGCATTTGACGAGCGCGATGCTGAGGCACGAGGCGACATAAGTGGGTGGCTGCTCCGAGAGCACCGTTGTCGACTTCGGGTAGCCCGAAACCTACGCCACTGGCTGCGAGAATAACATCGGAGTTTCCTACTAATCCGATGCCTGTGCCGAGGCAGAAGTCGTTGACAGCAGCAATAACAGGCACCGCGCACTCATACACAGCACGAAATACCTCATAACACGACTCGTTAGATTTGACGATACCTTCGTTGCCAGACATGGCTTGCATTTCTTTGATGTCTACGCCAGCACAGAAACCTCGCCCTTCGGCGGTAAGTATCGCCACTCGCACTTCTTCTCGGGTTTTGTAAGAATCTAAAAGCTCAGCGAGTCGGTAGGTGTCGCCGATATTGAGGGCATTCACCGGTGGGTTGTCCATCGTGAGGGTAGCTATGCCATCGTTTATTGCTTCGTGTATCGGCATAGTTGCGTCCTTTTCTTATGTATGGCTTTGCTGTGTATGGCTTTGCTGTGTATGGCAGATAGGGCAGGCGTATCGGTCACCGAGTCACGATCACAGATGAGCCGTGTCCGTACATGCCGTGGTTGATAGAGAGACCTACCTTGGCATCTGGCACTTGACGTTCGCCTGCTTCGCCGCGTAACTGCCAAGTCAATTCGCAAACTTGAGCTATAGCTTGAGCAGGTACGGCTTCGCCGAAAGCCCCTAAACCTCCAGAGGGGTTTACCGGAATGCGTCCGCCTAGAGAAGTGTCGCCTGAGTGCAACAGCTTTGTAGCGTCGCCACGTTCGCACAGACCGATATATTCATACCAGTCAAGCTCGTAAGCTGACGACAAATCATAAACCTCGGCGCAGTCCAGATCGTCTGGCCCGACTGCTGCTTCTTCATAGGCTCGCCCGGCGATGGTAGCTTTGAAACTCTCATCAGTACTGCCGACTTCAGCCCACGAATCTGATGCCATATAGGGTAGCTCTATGACCGTGTTGGGATAAGTGGGGCTGACTGTGGAGATACCAGAAACTCGCACGGGAGATTGCACGCCTTTGCTACGGGCATATTCCAAACTGGAAACAACTAAAGCTGCTCCGCCATCAGAAGTTGCACAGATTTCAAGCAGTCGTAGCGGGTCGGCAACCATTGGCGAATTTTCTATGTCTTCCGGGTGGTATTCCTTGGTGTAGCGGGCGTTGGGGTTGGTCACGGCGTGACGGGAATTCTTTACTTTGACTTGAGCAAAATCTTCTGGGGTATCGCCGAAGAGCTCCATACGACGGCGAGCGTATAGGGCAAAATAGGCAGGGTTTGTGGCCCCTAAAAGCCTGAAGCGGAGCCAGTCGGTATCGTCAGGGCGGTCACCGACATTGGGGGCTAAGAAACCCTTTGGTGTGGTGTCGGCCCCCACCACTAGCGCGACATCGCACACACCTGCCAGAATTTGTGCGCGGGCGATGCTCAGTGCTGTAGCCCCTGAAGCGCAAGCGGCGTAGGAGCTGGCTAGTTGGCAACCGGTGAAACCTAGAGCGTTGGCAAAGGTAGAGGCTGAGACATAGCCGGGATAACCGCAACGAATGGTGTTGGCACCCGATACGAACTGGATTTCATCCCAAGCTACATCAGCATCGCCGAGAGCGTCTCGTGCAGCTTTCACGCCGTATTCTACGAAAGAGCGACCCCACTTGCCCCAAGGGTGCATCCCCACACCCAAGATCGCTATATCTTCCACTCTTGTAGCAGATGCTGTTGTTGTAGGCATTGTTGTTGTAGGTACTGTCTCAGGCATTGCTCGGCCTCCATTCCCATGAGATGTATTCGTGTTCATCGTCTTCATAAAGCGTTGTCAGCCCGAGATGCACCTTCATGCCGATGTGCATATCTTCCAATGAGACATCTTCGGACATCGGCCCTAGAACCACGATTTTCTCTGGTAGCTCAACTGCTGCTAGCACGAATGGCTCCCAGGGGTCGCGTGTCACCACATAGGGGGCTGGTGGCGGATAGGAAGCTGTGGTGTAAGACCAAACTGTGCCAGTTGAGCTCAGAAGTACTTCTTGGCGCACTACTTGCTGAGTTGCTTGCTCGCTGTTGGAGGTGCTACTTCTTCCTGCTGTTGGGCTTACTGCTTCTCGCATCCGTGCTGCGGTGCCTGCTGGATCGGCACCAGCCAGATCTTTGGGGAAAAAATAACTTTCTCGCCCTGTGCCTTTGCCGCCGATGAGACGGGGGTTTTCTTCGTCCATCGTGAAAAGACCTTCTACGGCTGGAACACGCGTTTTTTGAAATGTCATGGCTTTGCCTAGTTTAGTCATCTGGCTAGTTCGGATGCTTCGCTAATACTCAAATCACCACTCATCATCCATATCGCTACTCAAGTCAACTTCATCATCATCCCAACCACTCAAATCAACCCCATCATCAGCCAAACCAACCTCGCCCAAACCATCCCAACCACTCAAATCATCATCAGCTAAATCAACCTTGCCCGCACCTCCACTCAAATCATCATCATCCCAACCACTCAAATCAACCCCATCATCAGCCAGATCAACCTTGCCCAAACCATCACCGCCACTCAAATCATCATCAAGCAAGTCATAGTTACTCAGGTCATCACTATTCAGATAATTACTCAAACCATCATCAGCCAGGTCAATATCGCCCAAACCATCACCGCCACCCAAATCATCATCAAGCAAGTCATAGTTGCTCAAATCATCATCTAAGTTGTCGCTTGTTGTCTCCTTGCCTGTTCGGTTTTCCTTCAGCGAAGCCAAAGGCGCAAAACCCACTCCAGAAGAGGTTTTCTCAGTAGCCACCACAGCTCTGCGGATTGACTTAGACCCGTATCGGTTGCGAATGGCATCTACAACGCGATCCAACTTGCCAACTGCCTTCCCACCCCCTGTAGCCGCCGCAGCCCTCTTACCTCCAGCTGTCCCTCGTGCCTCTGCTTTCCTTCCTGACTTTGCCTTCCTGCCCCCTGCAGTCCCCGCCGCTGCCTTCCCTCTCCCTGCTTTCCCGCCCCCAGTCTTCCCTCTCCCAGTAGCCCCCGCCCCTGCCCCCGCAAACCGCGAGTCGCCTGATAGATCACCAAATGACATCTGAGACGAACCGTCATCACTCAGATCCGACACTTTCACCCCAACTAGTCGGACACCCATTGAAACATCGTGCTTATCTAAGAGAGCCATGGCTTCAGCAGCTATAACCTGAGTGCTTTGAGTGGGAGTAGGAAGCTTGATGCCTGTTGTGTAGGAGGTGAAGTCGCCGTGGCGCACTCTGATACCAACATGGCGAGTATATTTCTCGGCTGCTCGCAACCTCGTGCCAACTTTCTCAGAGAGTACCCAGATCGCTTTGCGGATTTCTTCGTGTGTAGTGCGATCTTCTAGGAAAGTCATCTCATGGCTCATAGATTTAGCCTCTTGTTTTTCGGCAATCGTGTTGCTATCTATGCCTCGAGCCAGCTGGGCTATGTGTGTGCCGTGTGACTTCCCTAAAGCACCCACGAGAGTAGCTACTGGCATAGCGGCAAGATCGCCGACTGTCTCAGCTCCGAGCTTGCGAATGACTTTTTCAGTGGCAGGGCCAACGCCCCAGAGCGCACCGACTGGCATCGGGTGAAGGAAGTCAAGCTCTTCTCCCGCCTCTACTAGCAATACGCCTTGTCCTGGCTTGGTTCCGTCCATGGATGGCGTAGGTTTGGCTGCCTTGGATGCCAGCTTTGCGATCATTTTGTTGGTAGCTACCCCTATAGAACAAAGCACATTTTCTTTCTCATGGATACTTTCGCGGATGAGCTTGGCCATTTCCAGCGGACTGCCGAAGATTTTTTGACAACCTCTTACATCCAAAAACGCCTCGTCTATGGAAATTTGCTCTACATCGGGCGTGAAGCTCAACAGCACCTTCATTATCTTCTTGCTGACTGCGGCATACAAATCCAAGTTGCCCGACAGAAAAATTAAATCGGGGCAGAGTCGGCGGGCAAGGGTGGAGGGCGTGGCCGAGAACACTCCGTAAGCACGAGCTTCATAAGATGCCGCTGCCACCACACCTCTGCTTCCGTGGCTTCCGACCACCACAGGCTTTCCACGCAGATCAGGATACCGATTAAGCTCTAGTTGCACGAAGAAGGCGTCCATATCTACATGCATGATGTTGGTGAGAGTTTCAGTCATGATGGCACCGCCAATAAACTAGGGCAATAAACTCTACTATTTCTAAACATGAATTAAAGAATACGCAGGGGTGTGATACGCATGCCTTCTGTCAACCATCTAAGCACTCAATGCGTCTTAATGGTGCATGAGAGTTTTAAAGTATGAACAAGCACGCCAAACATTTTGCAAACTCAGAAAACTCTGCTCCAGAACAGAGATCTCAAGAGCAAGCATCGCAAGTTGTCCAGCTTTCCGTGGTGCAAGACAAGTTGAGCAAAGATCAGCTCGTTTCTCTCTTCAACGACCATTACGACTCTCTCGTACGCCTTGCTTCGTTCTTATTGGATGACACGGAGAGCTGCGAAGAAGTAGTGCAGGATGCTTTCGTGAAGCTTTTTACAGTTGCCGAGCCTACCGTCGGCAAAGAAGCCGCTTATCTGCGGACTATGGTGTTGAACGGTGCCCGTTCGCGTATGCGCAAACGGATGGTGCGTAGGCGTTTCGTGCATGAATTGCCCGAGCCGATCGCCTCGGCGGAAACAGACGCCCTGAGCCGCCACGAACGAGAAAACATGATACGAGCACTCCGTCGCCTGCCAAAGCGACAGTCAGAAGTTTTGATGCTGCGGTTCTACAACGACCTCAGCGAAGCCGAAATCGCCGAGACCTTGGATATCTCCACCGGCTCGGTAAAGACTCATACCAGCCGCGGACTAACTAGCCTGCGAGCATTCCTTTCTGCGTGAGTATGAGATAGAAGAGTATGGGACAGACGAGATGACATCCGACCGCGAAGCTCGCAATCAGGAGACAGAACAACTTCTGCGAAAGGCGTTGCAGCAGCACGCTCAAAGGGTCAAACCTTCCCCTGATGCTTTCTTCAGCATCAATCAACGAATCGCCCGCAAGGAAGAAGGATTCAAGCTACCTAGAATGTTGCGCCTGCAGCCATCTATGGTGGCCAGCATCTTGTTGCTCATCGCCCTCAGTGTGGTAACGACTTTACTGCTAACCAGAGGCGATAACAGTACACAGTCTGTGAATGTAGGAGCGACTCCGTCTTCCACCATTCCTGAAGATCCGTCGCCTGAGCCGCCTCCCCCCGCAACCAATCCAGAACCGCCAGAATCTAACCCTCCCGGCATAGTATCGGTAGAACCTACTGTTCAGACAGGGACAAGTGAGCCAGCCACTAACCCGCCTGAGCCGCCCGCTACTGTTTCACCGCCTGCCCCGACCACACCTGCCCCGACCACAACCCTGGTGGAACCACCAACCACCGAACCTCCTCCTCCACCTCCTGACACTGCTTATGCAATACGCCCGTTGCAGATTGCCAGCAAGGGACAAGTTATCGTTTATAAAGATCACGACACTCAGAGCGAACAGCTTGGCGTTATACCTGTGTCTTTAGATGAAGGCATTTATCTGGCCACAAGTGTGCGAGCTACCGACTATGACGGCAACCATTGGAGCGAAGTCGTTCTGCCTACGGGTGAAACCGGCTGGGTAGAGCTGGAAACAGTGGCTATCGTGCCCTCAACTCTCAGCGAAACCCAGAAGGGCGACTTGGTTTCAGTGGGATATCAGTTGCTAGGCGTGGTTGCTACTAACGAAGCTAGTAAAAGCGATTCGGAGTCTCCCATCTTTCTGCCTAGCACCAATAGCTTGAATGTTTCCAGTAGAGGCGTCTATGTAGCTTCAGTTGTTGGAGGTGGTACTATATATAACCGCTATAGTCCGAGTGAATTTTTGGCTGCTTTCGGGACTGAGGAGTCTGACAACCCAATAATCACTTCTTTGTATTCGCAGTTGGTGTGCTTGACTGGCGAAACCAATGTGACATTGGGCGACGACTCAGACATTGATGCGCCCGTTGCCATGCAGGTACTTCCTTATGTGGCTATAACTGGCATAAGTGAAGGCAATACCTGTACGGTTCTCATACATTTTGATTACCTTAGAGGTCAGGCCGAAATCATCGGCTTCTCCGTGTATAGCTAATATCCATAGCTAGTATCCTGGCATAGCTAATATCCATAGCTAAGAACTGGTCGGGCTGCCGGGATTTGAACCCGGGACCTTTGGTCCCCCAGACCAACGCGCTAACCAAGCTGCGCCACAGCCCGATGATTTGATGCTATCTGAATTGGGCTAGATTTTGCTTCCTCTGCCGGTATGTCCTTTGCTTTCTCTGCCGGTATGCCCTTCTCAAAAAATTCTGAAGCCGAGCTGCACAAAACGCCAAATCAAATAGCCCGCAGTGGCAATACAGAGCAACCAAAAATGCCAAGGCACTTTGGTGGCAGGCTCAACTACAGGTTTCTTAGCTTCAAGTTTCACAGCCTCAGGTTTCGCAGTCTCGTCTATCTCCCCCACAAGCACTCCACAGGTCGGACAGTTGCCCCCAGAAGTGAGAGTGTTGGGATTGTAAAACTGCTCGCACGGCTCACACCATGGCATCGCCCTGCCTCCTGACTTGCTTCAGTCTTTTTCTTCGGCATCCATTTCGGCAGTCCAGCGGATGGCAAAGATAGAGAGGTCGTCGTCTATGCTGCCTCGAGCGAACTTCTGAGCTTCGTCGCGCAAAAGCTCACACAGCTGCTGAGGGTGCATCGTGGGGTCGTTTCGTATGAACTGAGCCACGCGGTCTTCTCCAAACAGCTCTCCGCCTCGCATTTCGTCTGGGGAGGTCTCACGTCTGGCTTCTGTCAATCCATCGGAATAGAGCACAACGGTATCGTCGGGATGAAGTGGTATCTCTTTGCTGTAATAAGAGACATCTTTCTCCAGCATTACCAGCGGGCCTGTGCGTCGTAACGGATAAGCCTCTTGCTCGTGCCAAAGCCAAACGGTGGGGTGCCCAGCTGAGGCATATCTGAAAGTCTCGGCTTCGGTGTCAAACATTAGCACGACCATAGAGATGAACTCTTCAGGCCGATCGGTCAGATACATCTGATTATTCAGCTCTTGGAGAGCTTGAGCAGGGTCGCGATATGCCCTAAGCAGAATGCGCAGCAAGAACTTCGCCAAAAACGCCGTGATAGCCGACTCCACACCGTGTCCTGAAACATCACCCAACACTGCTGCTGTGCGAGTGGGTGAGACTTGGTAGATATCATAAAAGTCGCCAGCCATTAGCCCCGAACCTGGTTGATAGACACGACCTGTCTCAAAGCCGGTTAACTTCTCCAGCTTCTCGGGCGAAAGCCTCTCAGCCCAGGCTTTGGGCGCCGATTCAGCCTGCGATAAAGTCTCTTCCGCCTTGACTTCTATGGCAAAACGCTCACGAAGCAAAATGGCGTTCTTGAGCGACTCTCTGCCCCACCACAGAGCCGATACCAACGCCGGAACCACCACCAACAAATACAGTGTTGCCCAGTTGAGATTGTCGGTTATACCAACGGTAGCCGAGGATACCGCCAAAAAGAAATACAGCACAGCAGCGTGTGTCTCTTTTAGAAAGTTGGTGCGAGAGATCTTCATGGCGTCTTGTTTGCGGCGCACTGTAGCTTCGCTGTCTTCTTCTGTTATCACCTCGCGTTCTACGCGGCGCATATGGTCGAAGCGATAAGAGGCAGAGCGTCCCCACACGGCTGCCGCGATGAGACACGCTATTGCAACGATGGTTAAGAAGAATGAAGTCATTGAATAGTTATGGTACTCAATTCAAGAGGAACGGAGGCGTACCCTCATGCGCAAGGGCGTAGCTCCGAAGCTGAACTCTTCTCTCAGTTTGCGTTCTAAGTAGCGCACATAGGTGGGCGGGAGCTTGCGATTCACGAACAGCAAGAAGGTGGGCGGGTCGGTGGCACCTTGTGTGGCGTATAGCACTCTGGCTCCGCCGGGTGCGCTGTGGGCAGCTTGGGCTTCACGGATGGTTTTATTTACAAGACGGGTGGGAACGCGCTTGCGATAGTCTTCCACCACGCCGCTGAGGGCTGGAAATATCTTTTGGATGCCTCTGCCCGACAGGGCTGTGATAGGAAACACCGAGCCATCGCCCACGAAACTCAGTCGCCGCTGTACGTCGTCTTTCACAGTGGCACGTTGTTCTGTGGTGAGTAGCTCCCACTTGTTGAGTAGTAGCAGTACGGGGCAGCCTGCGTTGTCCACTCGCTCGGCTAGGCGTAGGTCTTGGTGGGTGATACCTTTGGTGGCGTCTATAATGAGCAACACGATGTCGGCTTGGTCGATAGAGCGCAAGGCTCGCAGGGCTGCGTATCGTTCGGTCTCTTGGTCTATTCGGGCTTTGCGGCGCAGGCCTGCAGTGTCGACGAAACGGATGGGACCTAGCTCTGTTTGGACGATGGAATCTACTGAGTCTCGGGTGGTGCCTGGTTCGTCGTGCACTACCGAACGCGCCTCACCCACAAATTTGTTGAAGAGCGTGGATTTGCCGACATTAGGCATGCCTACGATGGCGACCGAAACTGTGACATCAGTGGAAGAGGTGTTGGAGATGGCTGAATCTGTATGAGAGGTGTTGGAGATGGGTGGGTCGGAGATGGCTGAATCTGTATGAGAGGTGTCGGAGATGGCTGAGGTTGAAGATATGGATGTGGCTGAATCTGTGTGCGCGGTGTCGGAGATAGCTGGGTCGGAGATTGCTGAGTTAGAGATTGCCGAGCCGGAAGAAGCGGCAGTATCAGAAGTTGCCTCGGGATTATAAATCTGTTTCACCACTTCGTCCAGCACATCGGCTGTGCCTCGTCCGTGCAGCGCGCTGAGCGGCCAAGGGTTGCCAAAGCCCAAGTTGACGAACTCCCATGCCATAGCTTCTTGCCGAGGGCTGTCGGCTTTGTTGCTCACGAGCAGCACTGGCACATGTTGGCGGTGGAGGAAGGCTGCCATATCGGCGTCTTCTTGAGTTACCCCCAATGTGGCGTCAACCACGAATAGCAGCAGGTTGGCCGTAGAGATAGCATATTCGCTCTGAGCAGAGACTTTGTGATCTATGTCGCTACCTGCCTGTAGCCATCCGCCTGTGTCTATGAGCAGAAATTCCCAGCCTTGCCAATCTACGACCACCTCTTTGCGGTCGCGCGTGACTCCGGGGCGAGCTTCTACGATGGCAACCCTGCGACCTGCGATCCTGTTGAGCAAAGTGGATTTTCCCACATTAGGTCGCCCGATAATGGCAACTTTAGGTAGGGAGCGGTGATCGTTATTCTTACCAGAAGCACCATCAGCCATGATTTGATGCTAACTTTCGGAATCAGATATTGCCTTAGATGTGCTCAGATATTGCCTTTGACGTGCGCCTGCGATGCTTCCGCAAGTGCTTTATCAAGATATGAGGTGCCTTTGCCAGATATGAGTTTGCGCTAACCTATGAATATGAAGGTGGATAAAATCCTGCTGGCTGCCCCTCGGGGTTTTTGTGCAGGTGTAGAGATGGCTATCAAAGCTCTGGCTGTGTTGGTGCATGCCTTTGAACCGCCTGTGTATTGCTATCACGAGATAGTCCACAACAAGTTGATAGTCCGCCGTTTTGAAGATTTCGGGGTCATCTTCGTGAACGACATCAAAGAAGTGCCTGAAGGCTCTCCTCTGATGCTTAGCGCGCACGGGTCGGCACCAGAAGTAGTGAGCCACGCCCACGCTGTTGGTGGCTATGTGGTGGATTCTGTCTGTCCGCTTGTTACGAAAGTGCATCACGAGGTGAAAGTGCGGTCTAAGAAGGGCTACCAGATCGTCTATATAGGTCATTACGGACACGAGGAGGCAGCTGGCACCATCGCTGTAGCACCCGACACTATGCACCTAGTGGAATCGGTAGATGATGTGATTAATTTGCCCCAGTTTGAAGAGCCTGTGGCGTTGCTAGCACAGACTACCTTGAGCCAGCGAGACTGGTGGGACATTGCAGCCAACGCTCAACGGCGTTTTGAAGATATGTGGATGCCGGGTCGTAGCGATCTCTGTTTCGCCACCACCAACCGCCAAGCCGCCTTGGAAGAAATCGCCCCGCTGTGCGATGCTTTTGTTATTGTCGGCTCAGCCAATTCTTCCAATACACAAGCTCTGCAGAAACTAGCCACGCAAGTGGGCTGCCAGCGGGTGTTTCGCATCAACACCGCAGAAGAGTTGCCGTCTGACTTGCATGGGACTGTTGGTGTAACTGCTGGGGCATCGGCTCCTGACGAGCTGGTTCAAGAAGTGGTAGATTTGCTCAACCCGACTCACGGAACCGAAGAGATATCGGTTATCTCCGAAGACGAATATTTTCCTCCCCCAAGGCAGCTACGAGATCTGATAAGTGCGATTACCAACTGGTCGTCAAGCATGCTAGGCGGCGATTTGACCGATGGCGTCAGCGGCGACCGCAAAGTCGACGCCAGCACCGTGCTGGAGTCCATGTCTACTCGGTAAGGTGGTGGCTGGAGACTGGTTTAATATCAGCATCCCACATCTATTTGCTAGACTTACAAATCGCTCTGCCTGCTGGGTCTATGAGATGCAAGTCTGGCAGGGTGTCGGTAGCTAGTGCTGCTATTCGTGTGCGGTTGGATGGCGAGGGTATCGTTATCGCTTCTGTGGTATGTTTCGGGTTTGTCGGCCTGTGACGCAGAGATCTGTCAGTGTGTTGGTGGCTAGTGTGGTGAAGGGGAGTTGTTGGGTTTGATTGATTAGGATCGCAGCGGCGCGACTCTGGGGATTGCTCGGCAAGCTTGACTGGTGCCTGCTCCTTTGAGATCTGCTGGGATTGATGTTGCGAGGCAGACGAAGATTGTGCTGCTGGATGGGCAAGATACGAGTACTGCCCCCCCCCCGTCTATTTCATGGTTCGCGGCATCGCTCTTGCTGCGTTTATCCCCGACAGGCAGTGAAGGTCCGCTAGAACTACTGATGCCAGTACCGTAACTTTCGCCACGCTTGACGGAGTCGTTATCAGAATTGATATCTTGGAAGGTTGCGGGTTGGGCGTCCGGTGATATGGAGGTCGGGAAGAGTGCTGGTCGCGAAGGTTGTGAACGGGAGTTGGACGTCGCGCATGACGAGAATCGTTGCTGTGAGCTTCTGAGCACCCCCCCCCCGCTTATCTCGTTCGCGGTATCGCTCTGGTCTGTTGCCCTGCCGCTGTCGAGTGAAGATCTGGGATCGTGTCGGTTGCTATCGTGTTGAACATTGCCATATTCGCTGGAGCCGTCAACAGTATCGCCGTCTGGTAATGACTCGGAGACCCCCCCCCGCAGATTATTCAAATCAGATATCGTGCCCGATGCTAAAACAGAGTCGTTTGTTCCTCTTCCTGAGCCACTCGTGAAACCCACAGACTCGCTCTCTTCGTTGCGGGGAAACATGGCTGACACTGTTTTCACAGACTGGAGGATTCGTGGATCTTCGTAGAGCCAGAGTTTCGTGAAAGGTCTGTAAAGAACCTCTCTTATTCTCCATTCTTCAAAAACTACAGATTCGCGTTTTTTAAGCGGAGATCTAAGTTGAGTAACCCCAGATAACTGATGTTCTTTCATTATCGGAGTTACTATTTCGTTGGTTAGTTTCGTTATATGGTTGAGATTATTGATGTCATCTAAGGCATCTTGATAGCGAGATAGGAGTGTTCGGATTTTGTCTTCTAGAGCTTCTCGGCTCCAGGAGTAGGCCCAAACGTCGCAGTTAGTCTTAACGCCCGAGGCGTGGCTACTGGCTGCGACATGTGTGCTTACTCCTGCGAAATCTTTGTCTTTGAGGCGGCTGGTCTCCACGACAGGCATCATCGCCTCAAACTGAGGATCGGGCAAGCAAGTCCAATCGTGCTTCGGAGTAACAGGTATACTTTCCGCTCCCTCCCAATAGATATCGCCTATCTCTTCCAGCCACTTCCATTTTTCATCTAAAGAGCAATATTCTGGCACCTCCATATATTGGACATTTGCTGGTTGTGATAGGTCTTTGGCAGGGTTGCGGACAAGGAATGTTATCTGGACACCATTGCGAGAACCACCACCGAAAATTCCGTCGCCTTCCTTTCGGCGTTCTTTTCCGCTCTTGTAGGCGTTGCCACGCAAATTCACCACGAAAATATCTGTGAACTCATCACGAAAAACTCCCCTAGCTCCAGCAAGAGAAGTGCCTTCAGCCAAGCTATTCGGATGCACAAAAGCAACGACAGACGGATGATCTTTCTGCCCTTCTGCTTCAGAAGCAGATGGGTTAACAATCCTGTCTGAAGCCCACCGCAATGCCTGAATATAAAGATTCCCATAGGCATTGCCGCCAGGGGAGGAACCTGTAACACGCTTGTGCTCAGCTACGAAAGTTTCTTTAACCCTTTTTTCTACTTCTGGATTAGATTTTTTGTCCGCTCCTTCTCCCGCCTTGTCTTTGCCAGACGACCACGGCGGGTTCCCGAAAACAACATACATGGGCTTTTCATCCTGAACACTGCGCCTGCCGCTTGTTCCCCACAGACTACCTTGTGCGGGGAAATCCTCGAAAGTGTCCGAAAGACACAGCCCTGCGAATTCTTTATACTCATCTGAGGAGAGCCTGTCGTGTCGCGCCTGCTCTATCGTCAAAGCAGCCACATAATATGCGAGAAGGACTAGCTCGTTGGCGTGCAGTTCTTCACTGTATTTCCTCTCCAGATCTTCATCAGGTACGAAAGGATTCCCTTCAAGATCTATGCCTGTTAGCAGTCTTGCCAAAAAAGTGCCTGTACCGCTAAACGGGTCTAACACATGAACATTCTCACTGCCGATGTCTCTGCCGAACTCTTGACGACAAATAGCAGCACAGGAGCGGACTATGAAATCAACAATCTCTACGGGAGTATAAACAATACCTAGCTCGTCTACAGTCCCAGGCATTGCTTCAGCGAAAAACCCGTCATAGATAGATTTAAGAACATCTAGCCTGTCCACAGATGAGACCGCACCTTCAAAAGCTCTGCCCATAGCTTCGTAAGCTCTGTTCAGACGGACTGTTTCTTCTGGGAACGGATTCTGCGGGTTTTGCCTTAGTTTCTCCAACATTTCTCGTATCGCTATGCTGACGAGGTTTTTGTCGGCGAAATGTGCCTTGCCTAGCATTTTGTCGAAGATCGGTATAGTGACGACATGCTGGGCTAGCATTTCTCTGGCTTGGTCAATGGTGATGTCTTTTGAAACAGATTCCTGAAGTCTTTTGGTGAAGTCTTCTAGGTGCTGTTTATGCTCTGCCGATGCTGTCAATTCTTTTAGTTTCGTTGCGATATTCGCGGCTACTCTGGCTGCGTGTTTGCCCCAGCCTGGGTATGTGCCTGTATCGCCACAAAACTTGACGACTTTTGAAGCAACCTCTCGCTTCAGCTCTTCGTAAAACAACCTTCCCGTCTCCGTAGATGTGTCGGTTCTATCGGGTGTCGGATCAGTGAGGCGTCTGATAGACCTGATAGTGATCGGACCTTTTTCTTCCATCACAGCTGGGTGCTTCAGATATTCGTCCATTCTCTCGTCGTGCGAACGCAAAGCCTTCACAACCCTGTAGAGCTTCTTCCAGTCGCTACTTTCCAGCCACTTGTCTGGGTCTTCTTCGTCGGGAACAAATACAGGCAGTACCACATAGCCTTTGGCCTTGCCTTCGGTCTTGCGCATGACACGCCCTATCTGCTGGGCTATATCTACCGCGCTGCTACGGCTATCCAAAAATATCACCGCGTCCAAAGAGGGCACATTCACGCCTTCTGAAAACACACCTACATTAGCAACAACACTGCACTTGCCATGCTCATCTGATTTTCGCAGAGCGTTTATAGCTGCGATCCGCTGATCTGAGGGGGTTTCGGCTTCCACATGGGTCACATCTAGCTTCAAACGAGTTTCTGTGGATCCCTGCACCTGTTCTATTTTGTCGTTAATATCCTGCCACTCATCGGCAACCCAGCTACTGTTCGCCACTTCGTTTAGATAACAAATAGCCGAGGTGAGATGCCCGTCGGTTACGCTTCCTGTGGGATGGTCTACTGACGCCTCTTCTGTTTCAGGTGATGACAAAGCGTCCCAAGCTCCTACCAATCTAATGAGATCGTCCATCGCCACAGGTTTTTCTTTCCACACAACCATCCCGTCTTGTATCGGCAGAGAATCTCTGAAAGCTTCGCGGCTACCTGTGACCACCAGCACCTCATAGTCAGACAGATAACCTTGCTTTATAGCATCGGAGAAGCTCATGCTGTCTAGAACCTTGCCGTAAACCTTTTCATCTGCCATGTCGTAGCTGTCGGGTTGGTCATCTAGGTCTTCGCTGGCTTTTTTGTCGGCGAACACACGTGGTGTGGCTGTGAAAAATAGTCTTTTCTCTGCTGGGATATCGCTGTCGTGTAGTGGCATCACGAACCCGCTTGTGCGTGGCTTATCCCGCCCAGAAGTTCTGTGAGCCTCGTCTAATATCATCAGGTCAAACTCGAACCCTGCAGCGAAAGTCTCTATAGCCTGTTTTATTTTCGGCGAAGATTGATATGTGCTGAAAAGGACACGCATAGCAGAATCAGGGGCAGGCTTAGCCAACCACTCGCCTATCTTGCGAGGATCTGTTGTGACAGGCATGACTAGCTCGGCCATATATCCAGCCACATCAGGATCGGCGTCTTCTGTCTTAGCTACGCTAGGGTCCGAGCACACCCCGAAGTATTGCAAAGGAATAGAACGCTGTTCCAACCACTCCTGCATCGTCTGATGAACCAAACCGAGCGACGGCACAAGATACAGAACTGTTTTGCCTTGCCCAGCGTAGTCTTCGGCTGTGCGTAAAGACACGAACATTTTCCCTGTGCCGCAAGGCAAAATTATCTGCCCCCGACTGGCATCGCTTTCAGTAAAGGCTTGTATAGCGGCTTCTCTGGCTTTTGTCTGATAGTCGCGTTCTTGCAATTTCGGCGGCGAGGGTATCTGAAGGTTAGAGAAATCGTCTACCCAGTCGTTCCAATCGTCTACCCAATCTTCCATCGTCCCCGTGTATAGCACTTGACACATTTGCGGAGACTTCAGCAGAGCTTGAGTTGCTGTGGATGTCACTTTGGCGTTAGTGGTCAGCAAACCCGAAGAGAATACCTGATTAGATCCCTGGACATCTACCAGAAATTTGGCTATCTCGCCTTTCCCGACAGATGAATCCTTGTTCCAGTGTTTACATTGTATCGCACAGTATCCGCCGCCCCAAGCATCAGTTTGTTTGGCAACAATATCTATCCCGTTCACTTCTGGAAGCCCCGTCAAGTCTTTGTCGGGCCATTCGCTCCACAGCCACACTTTCTCGAAACGCTCTTTGCCGTAAGCCCCGGGGTGCTCCTGGAAAATTTTCTGGACGAGCCTTTCGAACCTGTTTCCTTTTTGCTTGCTGTTTGGATCGTCAGCAACAAGTTTCGCTAAAGCTTCGGTGATATTAGCCATCAGACCATCACTTTCTGCTTGGTTTCTTCTGGCAACGACGCTGGCAGAGCGGCTACTATTCTCGCAGTCTCGGTGGATACCCACACCAGTCTCCGAAGATGACGCACAAGCTCGAACGGACTGTCAGCCCAGAGGTGCCAGTTGTTGGGGTCGTCTGTTATCTTTGTGGTTTTGTCTTGTTTGTGTCTTAGGCTGTCTATCGCCCATTCCAGCGGGCTACGACCGGATATTGTGTAGTCTTGAGCTTCTTCGGGGATGTTAACAAGCTTGCATCTCGGGTTGATTTCTAAGACAGTGAAATCATACTTGATTTCTGGGTCGTTGTTTTTGCCCCATTTGAGTTTTTCTAGCTTGTAGTCTTCATGCGGATTGAGAGATATGCCTTCGTTTTCTATCCCGTCCACTTCGCATTTCACATCGGGATGCTCGGGACATGTTTCGTAGCCGATATGTAAATCCATAAGTTCTCTACCCGCCGCTCTGAACGCCTCGAAATCTGGAGCGAAAGGTATGCGGGGCAGACTCTTCTGAAGATGGCAATCGTATCTGTCCCGCCAGTCGGGGGCGTGCATCACACCGTAGAGATATTCCCAGATGTCGTCTTTGGTGATGTTGGTGTCGCCATAGTGTGCTTGAAACTCACTGAGGCACCAGTCGGTGATGTTGTCGGTGTCTTCAAGTTGTTCGTCGGCGAAAAGTTGTGTGGTCATTTCTTTGTTCCTATCTCTAGGTCTCTAGGCTGTTGCTCATTACCCCCCCCCCCAGCCATCAAAAAAGCCTACCCTACTCCCCCTCGCCCTGCACCCTGCAAAAACTAGCCACACAAATCGGCGTTATAATAAGCCAAAATACTATGCCAAATTCTTTGATATCCGACAAGCCCTCCAAGCTGCATTTTCAGCCTCAGATTAACAGCAAGGGGTTTACTAACGAGCATATACAAGATAAGTCGGCGTCCGATTTGGAGGTCGTAGTGCGGGAACTTATGCAGAACTCGCTTGACGCAAGGGCGGACAGAATCAGTATGCGTATTGTAGATATCCCAGTGGATGACATACCTGGAATAGCAGACTATAGGGCTGCTTTTGAGTCAGCTTGCGAAGTGCGGGAGAAAAATCTAGAGACTTCAGCTGTGGAAAAGCGGATAGCAGACCAGATAGGCACCATTCTGAACGGGAACACAGCTAATGTTCTGCTGTGCATTGACAACGGGAACGGGATTGCCGCTGAGGATATGAAAGCTGTATTGTGGTCTGGCAATACCACCAAAGGTAGAGATAGAGGCACTAGCGGCAGCTTCGGGGTGGGGCATTGCAGTGCTTTCAAGCTGTCAAATCTCAGATATGTCCTCTATGCCACCAGAAGCCGAGACAATAGCGGAAATTTATTAGAACTTGTAGCGGGTTCCGCGGTTCTAGCAGAACACGAATCAGGTGGCGAGCCTAGGAGTCCAGAGGGGTTTTATGTAGCCGAACTAGTGAAAAGATCTGACAGGCAGAAAGCTACATATTCTCCCCCTGACGGGCAATCGGCTCAGTGGCTGAATGAGTCCACCAAGGAAGGTCTGATACCTGCCGGTGCCACCGGCACTATTGTCGCTATTCTCGGTTTTCCTAGCGAAGCGGATATGGTTGACGGGATTTGCAAAGCGGCAACGAAAAATTTTTATGAAGCCTTTACAGAAGGCAAACTTTCTTTGAATGTGAAGAACGGCGATGAGTCTGACAAAATTATGCTCAAGACCATCTCGGAACACATGAAACAAATACAAAACGATAAAACCTCACCGAAGAAAGGACTATTGAAAGGTTCTTGGGCGGCAGCTCAACATCGCACGTTTAAATCAGGAGAGAAAATCATTGACGATAAAAACGCTACGGTAAGACTTCGCAAATGGAAACACGAAGAATACGGCAATAGTGCGGCTCGAGATGTTGCTATATGCCGTAATGGGATGTGGATAGCTAGAAACGAAGCACCCAACTTGCTACCACGCGATTTCAGCGAAACACAGCCTTTCCAATGTGTCATCTCGGTTAAAGCTGATAGCGACCTACATCAACTGGTTAAAGACGCTGAAGGACCTGAGCATATCGGTTTAGCTTACCTTAAAGAAATGTCTAAAAAAGATAGCAAGTGGCTACGAGAAATTCTAGGAGAGTTTGCGGAGAAAATCAGGGAAGTGGCTGGAAAAATCGCTGATTCTGAAGAATATATTCTGCCAGATTTCGCGATGCTAACAGGAGGCAAAGAGGAAAATGCAGAACGACTACCAAACAAACCTAGACCAACACCGCCAGACCCAGACGATCCACCACCGGCACCGCCCGAGCCGCGACCAGAACCTACTCCGCAACCATTCGTAGATAAGCCTTTCACAGACGGGCTGGTAGTTTCTATGCTGCCAATAGTAGACGGCGGGGTAGCACATAAACTTTTTTGTACTATAGAGATAGACCACGAAAAGGACATTCCCGGCAAACTTGGTTTTCGTGTGGGGTACAACACCGGCAGTGACGCATCTTGCGACAGGTGGCTACCAACAACCCATTTGAAAATCCAATCTGTGGAATGGCAAGCCGGCAGCCGAAGCGTCCGTGAAAATGAACTTGAAGGGGGTGTGATGTTCGTAGATGCGGCACACAGTATGACTTTGGAAATCGCATTGCAGAATCCGATAGACACGGCAGAAGCGAACGCTCTGAAGTTGGAGGCGATACAGCGCATAGATAAAGAAATGCCGAAACAATGATTACACCAAAGATTCACGAAGGCGGTGCCGTCAACGATTTCGCTACCAAAAGCGCATATCGTGTGAAAGTCTCATATAACTCTGCGATGGGATATATCCATGTAGACAACAGGCTTATCAACATGGACTGGCTAACGGAAACTGCACAAGGTGGCGATATCACTTGGACTGCCGAAATCGTGGTTCCCCGAGCTCTGTTATCCAATAGAAAAGAAGGCGACAGCGAAGGCCGTGTGTCGTTCGACTGGGATGAAAATTATAACCATCATCCCGCATACGTCCGCTCTGCCCTAGTAGCTAAACAGGATATTACTGTGCCGAAGAAGAACCTGTCAGCCGCTTGGCAACTGCCCAGAGTTCCGTCAGCCATCCCAGTCCCCGCAGGCAATATCATCGCCCGTAGCGCGGTGCACATCATAAGCGGCAAGACATCACAATTCTTGGCTTTTAAAACAGACGACGGAACATTACCAAAAAATAACGGAAGACACCACTCAGGTTTAATGAAAGTCGTAGACAGCGGACGAGATCCTCTCCTGTACTATGCCCTAGTCTCTGAAGACATTTTTAAAGCCAAAGAAACAGATCGCAATCTGTGGGTTGCCGCTCTCTCGCGAGTGCTGACAATCATAAGCCAAGAAGAAAACTCTTGGAACGACCCCAAATATGATGGCATCAAACAAACATTGAAGAGCAAACTAAGAGAAGAGATGACATCCTGGAACGATCCTGAGTTTGACCCACTTCTAGTGGCTACACAATGGGAACCGTTCCATCCAGCGCAGAAAGGGGAAAACGATGAGCAAGATGACTGATATGGATCACGCGATATCCGCTCATGCCAAATGGCTCAAAAACGAAATCAAATTCCCCACAAAAGATGACGATATCACACATGGCAGACAGGAACTCCTAGACGCAGTAAATAGCTCTGCCGATGGCACGGTACTAGCCGAGTATTTAGATAAGAAACTGGGCTTAGAACGGGTAGTAACTTCAACGCTCCCGATTCTCTCTCTGCCAATGAGTTTGTCTTGGGAAAACATGGCGACATCAGATAACAAACAGGTCATAGCAGACTACTGGGACAGCTTAGATTTCGCCCCAGATAATTGGCTGGCCTCCCTCCCTGTGTATTGGGCGGCGGTGCACTATAAAGCCATAGCAGAAAACACCATTCAAGGTGATATAAGAAAGTATTTTGAAAATAAACCACAAAATACAATAGAAGCATCCAATCTGGCTATACACCGTTTAGGTTCCGCGCCTCAACGGTACGGCTACTATGCTACAATGCAACAGTGCCAAACAGGAAGAATTTGGTGGGAGAGACACATTTCTAAAAAAGTGGCAGTTGTACCCAAATGTGCATTATCAGAAAGCCGAGCCTACGAGATCGCCCAAAAGCACACCGCATTTTACAACCAAGTATTGGCTATGTCTATAGCCAATCTAACAACACTAAACTCTGCTGAGATGCTTGCCGCACTATTCAGCATCGCAGACAGCGTATCCAACAACAAAATCGGCGGAATTAAACCATCCGCCTTTAACGATGAACCTCTTATCCGTAAATGGATAAGAGAAATAGGCAAAACATTCTACGCGACAATTCCAGAATATATGGAATGGCAAGCAGTTCTGAAGGGTCTAGAAAACTCACTGCGTAAAGCAATATCCCAAAGATAGACATCATACTAATTTGACAAATGAATGCCCCGCCTGTTTAACGGTAGCAATATCGTTGCACTGCTTTCGGGGGAACGTTCCACAAAACTCCAAATTGTTTGTCTTCCCAGAAAACCTTGTTTTGAGGCATAAGCATGTCCAGCCAGATATTCCCGTCCTCCGCGCACAGGGAAGCGTACTCGGCGAGTTCGCTAAGCCAGTCTCTGCCGTCGGTGTCTTCTTCTGAAAGCAAGCTTGCTATGCTGGCAATCCTTCTTGCTCCGTCTTGCATGCCTATCTGCTCAGAAAGTTCCACTATCTCGTCTGCTCGGAAATTGGCGATACGCACTGCCGATATGATCCAGTCGGGCACACGGTTGACGCAATGATAAAATCCGCAGTCCAAAAGCGACCGAGCCGGTGAAGATATCCAAGTGAACTCACCTACCCGTATCGAGCCTAGCCGCAGTGTCTCTTCAGTCTCGTATATGTGATAAAGCACTCTCCCATCAAGCCCAGCTGTGTCGCTCTTCGGTTCGGGAGCATTCACGACATGACAGCCCAGCACAGGAGTGAAAGCAGTTTTAGCCAGTGCAGTCTCGCAAGATATGCGTCTAGGAGTGTCTCCGTAGGCTGTCCGATGGGGCATTTCGTACTGCTCTAAACACAGCCCTGGCACGTACTCTATCCTCTCTCCTGCGGAAGCAGATGCTTCGCTAGAATTTTCAGATCCGTTTACAAACAAGTCTCTGGCGAAAGACGTCAGACGGTAATCGCCTACACGTCGAGCTTCTTCTGTAAAAGCGAACCAGTCGCCACTACTAACGAACGGCGACTGCCCGCCACCGAACACGGCCACCTGTTCTCGGCCTAGCAGAGACTTCATATTTTAATGCTACTAAGGAATTGCATATCAAGGGAATAGCCGCTCGTAACGACTGCTATGCGCGGCTTAAGCGAAGACGGGAGCGAAAAACGGCGGGGTTTCCTATTGCGCTGACAAGTTCACAAATATTCGTGCTCGCATCTCCGCAATGCCTCTTTCATGTTTTCTTTGTCTTTCTTGGTACGAGTCTTGTTGATGGATCTAAGACGTGCAAGTCTGCTATCTGGTTGACGGCTAGAGCGGCTATTCGGGTTCTGTTTGATGGCGGAGCTAACGCTATGCCTGTCTGGGCACGGCGCGGGTTTGTCTGCCTGTGACGCAAAGGTCTGCCAGAGTATCTACCTTCAGTGGTTAAGCTAGGAGATACACAGCTAAGTTTGCAGTTCTGCATAAGTATCTATCTTGGTTGCTTGCTTATTGGAATACGCTAGCGCAATATCGTGTAAAGCCCATATACTTAGAGATCTGCTAAATACAGGGCGGGTGCCCATAATTTCGGGAGACATATCGCATTGCAATATATACTGTCCGAATTGGTGTATTAATGCACCGATTTCATTGGTAGTACTTTCTAAGATATCAGCCGTAGGTTCAGAACACTGGATTATTGGGGTAGTGTAAATTTTACGGTCAACATGTACTTGCGTTTTGTTTACATATTTTTTTAATTCGACAATTGCAGAGTCCTTTCTTATCGTCTCTAAAGTCTTTTGAAGCTCGTTAATGACTGTGCCAACTTCTTGTATATACTGCTCAGGTGAAGAATCTAAATATTTGCATAAAGTGTTAGTTACGACTCTATCATTTGATATGCGTTCACTCCACTTCTTACCAAGATCTAATAAATTTTTTAAGCTGTAGTCACTTTTCCCTTCATCAAACAGAAATTTGCGGCAGTCTATTGCTAGTCCGGGTTTGAGATCCCATGGCGATATAACTGAATGCCCGTATCTTTCGTATATGAAATTGTTGAAATCTCTGTTAATATCCATGGTGGAAAAATATTCGCGAGTTTGCAATCTTATCATGTTGTGGTGCATAGCACCAAACAGTCTCAATAAAGTTACATACTCTTCGGCCAATTCGCACAATTGATTGTCATTTATGGATGAGGCTAGCCTCAAAAAAGAATTATTAGATTTTTTATCTGTGGGCGTAATACCTTTCGGTATAGAGGGATTTCCATATGATAAAACTTTGATGCTGTACATTTTTTGGGCGGCAGACATCCGCCTGACTGGGTGTGTACTACCCCAGGCATATGAAGGAAGGCCAGATATCTTCTGGCTGTCTTCACCGCAACGCAAAGTCGCTTCTAAATATATTTCCCCCCAATCTTGCTCAAAGCCAGGGAAGCCGAAGAGTCTGCCTCTACTATCTCTGTGCCTATCACCTGTTATATCTTCAAGGTATTCCATTCGATACTCAAGATCGTTATCCCTCAAATGGATATGAAAATCTCCAGTCTCTATCTCGTGGTCAGTGCCAGAAATTGCTACATCTAAAACTTCTGATACTTCCACAAGCTGATCGAAAGATCTACCTAGCTTAAGGCCTAGTAATTCGCATTTGGGTATCATTAGAGACACCTTCTTGTCTGGGATGATAGATACATATAGATTATTGTGACATAAACAATGTTCTTACATATTTGTGGTGTTATTGCCTACAGCGTGCATGATATTATGCAAATATACCATTTGAAGTTCAGCAATTGTGATATGTGTGGCTATAATGTCAATATTTTCTCCAATATCTGGCATATACTCCAAAAGAGTTCGTCTGTTAGTGTCAAAACATCTCCAGAAACTACTAGATATATATGACATAATGGCAGGAGTGTTATCCACTATAGCCCACGGATACGCCTGGCTGGCAATTCGGGCTTGCCAGTATGACTCGTCGCCCATTTCGGCTAGTAGCCCAGCTAAGTCTCGCGGGGCGTTAGCATACTTTCGGCGTAAGGCTCGACGTTGCAGCCAGTTCAATGCCGTAAAGATGGCACTCCCTGTAACCGCGATGATTACTCCTGAGATTATAGCTGTTCCAAAGCTCATGGCAGTGTCCTTTCTAATTCTTCCGGTAGTCTTGCTAGTATTTCAGAGATTTCGTATTCGACTTGTATCGGCTTCTATATCATGATCAGCACTCGGCCGAGTTGTCTCTAATATAGTGGGTGACAGATAATATCATAACTTTAACTATATCGTGAAAAACAGGTTCAATACTTGCGTCACTACTGCTACAGCCCCGCTATGAAGCTTTTGGTTGGTAAGTACGGCATAGATGCTCGCAGAAGTTTGTGCTGGTTGTCTTGACCGATTGGATTTCTAGCAGGGTTTCCCTGGCTACTATGTCTGGAGCGTCGGGCGGTGTGTTCAGCCACAGTATGTCGCCTGGCTGTTTTCGCTGGGAGAGTGGAGTCAAAAATCTGTAAACAGTTTCGTTCGTGTCTGGATGGTTAACATAGTCAGCAAAAGGATATTCGGCTGGGTCTTCTAGTAGCGGTTTGCCTGTATCTGGCAATACTGGCGGCAGTGGAGGTTTTCTGTCTTGATGTGCGGCTTCGGCGTGTGCCTGTTGGATATTGAGTATTTCTTTGTAGCGGGAGACAGGCAAACAGAAAGGACGGATGGGATAGAAGTCTAAATGGCTGTCCCAAGCGACAGAATCGTCTGCCTCAGAAAATGCAGTCTCTCCCCAACCCTCTATTGTTGTTACCGACACCATGTGGCATTTTTCTTCAAACAGTAGTTCTCCGTACCAGTAAATCTTCAGAACTAACTTTGAAGGACGCAGAATTTCGCTCGGGTTCAGAGGAGAAAATGTTTTGACTGATTCGTCTGTAAATTTGACGCTAAGAGCCATCTTGCCGTAGCGTCCCTCTCCAATCATGAGTTCCGCTAACTCACCTTTGGCTAAAGTTGCATTCTGGCGATCTGAGATTTCTGCCTCCACAGGAGACTTCCCCACTAAACCCAATAGAGTCATGTCACCTCCGCATTTTTGGCAAAAATGTTTGAAAAGGTGAAGGCCAGGATACAAAATTCTACTAGGCATGCTGTAAGGCAGATCGCAGATATGTTCCTCTATATCCTTTGGTGTGTTCAAGCGAAATCCCCAGTTTTTTTCAGCCTGCATCCTTTGCTGCCTATTTAAATCAGCGTTGTCGTAAGCTTCTTTTATTTTAGCCCCTAGTATTTCAGCCTCTGTTTCGGATTTACGTAAAAATGCTAGCAGCGTTTCGGGTTTCATTCCGAAAACCTGTGTAGATACCAGCCGCAGAATTTCAGCGATAACGTCTATAGCACGGCGAGACATAACCTCTTCGCCACCATCATTAAATCCAATTTTCTTGATATACCAGCTTTGTCCATCTATATCTTCTCTGTTATGGGCCATGGCATTGCGAACTGTAGTTATATATGTAGCCAGCTGCATATCTGATGTTTGCTGTGCCGCTAGTTTTGCGATCAAGTTCAAATCATTTTTTCTTCCATCCCTGTTCTGGTAGTCAGGATGGTTGCGAAAATCTTTCCATAACTTATTTGGTTTGCGGAAACCGGCTAGCCGCCTTTCAATGTCACGTAACACTTCCAGTTGGTGTTGCTTGAAAAGACAGTCTGCGTCATAAACGCTGTGCAAATCAACATCTGCTGCCTCCTTGATGACATCTAGCAGGACGGGCAAAGATGGAGTATATCCCTTATACCATTGCTCGCCTCTCAGCTCTTTGAACTCCTTGACCCTGCTTTTCGGTTCGGGCTGCAGAAAGGAGTCAAGAGCCGAGAACAATGCAATTACCGTGTTCCTGCCAACCAGCTCTCTGTATTCATCGGTCGGAAAGCTGAGGGCAAACGGGCCTAGATATTTGTTCCACACTCCAATGCTTTTCCATATATGCCAGTTCTTGAGCACATCCGCGAATTCGGAGAGTAGCCAATCCCAATGAGATTCGAGTTCATGCGCCACAGATATTTCACGCCCCTGATGGCCTGAAAATCGCCCAGACAGAGCAGCGAAATTGGTAGCAGATACGTCTGAGCTTTTGGGAGGCACTTGAGAGTTATATTCAGTCGGAAAATATCCTGTGCTACTAGGTTCAGGGCTGAAATGAACGATCAACTTTTCGCAATCTCCGCCAGTAAAGGCTAAAGACACATTTTCTCTTGGTGTCCGTAGTTTTATCTTCCCGTCTTCGAGCACGAAAAATTCGAACGCCGAGAAACCATAGTCGTATCGATCTGATGTCGGCAAAGTCAAAAGCGGATGTGCCCCGGTTTTAGCCACAGCATCAGCGATCTCTTGTTTGCGGGATTTCTTCATGGCAGCAGACAAAGGGCGAGAAACTGTGTCGGACGAGTAAGGCGGAGGCGCAGCATCTTGAGCTAGCTTCCGTGCAGTTTTCTCTACAGCATCACCTATCTTGTAGACATCCCTTGCTTCCCAAATTTTCGCTCTGTGTCCGTTCTCTTTTCTATGTGTTTGCTTATTGGACGATATGATTTCGTGGTCTTCCAGTTTGGTTATCAGCCGTAGCACAGTTTTCTCCGACACATCCCCCAGACCATTTCGCAAACCGTGCACCGTGAACGCAGGATTATGAGATATCCACTTCAGAGCTTTTCTGAGATTCTGGCGTTGAGGAAGAGATGAGCCTGTCTCGTCCGCCCATCTTTCTACAACTCTGTCGCGCTCAGATGCGTGTTCGCCTACGGCTTCAGCTGCAGCCCAGAGAGCTATTGCGTGAAGCCTTACAGGAAAATCTATATCCCCAGCAGCGTAAGCTTCAAAACCCTCTAGGTATCTCTGCCTTATTCCATGCAGAGCAGCGGAAACAGGCACAGGACACCGATCTGCGGACAGCAACATCCTCTGCATTGCCGCCCTTCCTGTTCTTCCATTGCCGTCACAGAAAGGATGTATGCATTCGAACTGCAGATGGGCGAGAGCTATTCGCAGCACAGTGTCAATATCTTCGCGGGCGGTGAAAGCTACCCAATCTGCCATCAACTCTGGAAGCCTTTCGGGAAGCGGGCCCACATATTCGGCTTCTACTATGTCGTGAGCCTGAGAGACATGCACCTCTTCGTCGTCTTCGCGGAAACGCCCAGCATGGTCCTCCTCAGACATTATTATTGAGTGATCCTCCAGCAGAGATCGCATTGATATTCGATGGTCTGGGGAATGCAATATCTGCATAAGGCATTCAAGGTTGCGGAGTGTCTGCAATGCCCACGGCTTGGACATCGCCCCAGCCGAAGCCAAGCACACATTCCGTAAGCTGCTACTTTTGCCTTCTATCCGTGAAGAGTTCACAGCCTCGGTTCTCAACAGTAGCCCTTCCATCACACCACCCAGCCCCGTAGTGCCGTTTCTGCGAGGGATGTGCGCCTGTGCTGTTCTGACTATTTCACGGGTATCTGACGACAACTGAGGGATATCCCTGTCGGCGATAAAGGGTGGAACAGCAAACTGAACCTGCTTGGTTATGGTTTTCAGGTTGCTAGTCTGCCCTGTTCTCTGCCTGATGTCGTAGTCAAACTCTGCCCATTGCATATTTTCATTATACTATCTGTTTCGCTTTTTGGCGCGAGATGTCTATAATCTTATTTTTTTATTTAAAATAGCAAAAATGCTTCTTGCCTGTCCAAAATAGACAGATAGATGGACAGCTAGATAAGGCGTCTATCATGTAAGGGGACTTACACTTGGTCTGCCCCTTTGGAAGCTATCTTATCATCATCGGGTTTGATTAGAGCGTGTGGATTTCTTTTAATATGGAGACGCAGATTTGGGATTGGTTCATGGAGTAGAGGTGGATGCCGGGGGCGGATTCGGCTAGTAGTTCTTGGCATTGGGTTATGGCATAGTCGGTGGCTATTTTGTGGCGGTCTTGAGTGGTGGCGGGTTCTAGGCGATCCCATAGTTGTCGGTCGATTTCGGTTCCGTTCATATTGGCGAAATGGGCGATGCGGTCGGGCGATGTTACTGGCATGATGCCGGGGATTATGGGCTTGTAGCAACCTAGGGCGGCTAGTTCTTCTCGCAGTCTGAGATAGTGGGCTTTATCGAAGAAGAACTGGGTTATGGCGAAATCTGCGGCTGCTAGTTTTTCGGCTAGATAGCGACGGTCGGCTTGGCGGCTGGTGGAACGCGGATGGACTTCAGGGTGCGCTGCCACGCCGATACCGAAAACTACTGAGTGGTTGCGGATTTCGGCAACTAGCTCTGAGGCGTAGCGGAGTGTGCTGCTAGCTGCTTCATCCGATTCTTCGCGCTCCAAAGCTGCGACTGCTTCTGCTTCTTCTGGGGGGTCGCCTGCTAGGGCTAGGATATTGAAGACTCCAGAAGATGAGTAGCTATCTAGCAGGGCGCGTATTTGCTTGCGGTTGTGCTGGGCGCAAGTCAAGTGCGCCATCACCGGGAAGGGAGATTTCTGCTGCATCTCAATAACCACATCTCTGGTGGTGTCGGTTTTGCTACCACCTGCGCCTGTAGTGACCGACACAAAAGCTGGGTTCAAAACCGACAAGTCGGCAAGAGTGCGATTTAGCTGCTCTACGCCCTTGGATGTGGCAGGTGGGAAGAACTCAAAAGAGAGTGTTCGCCTCTTGGCTAGGAGGTCACCGATTTTAGCTGTTGATGTCATAAGCCAATACTTGCCAGATGCAAAAGCCAATTTGTTGCCGACGCTCGTGCTCGCTCGATTACTTCGCCACAAAGTATTTGGCTTGAGGATGGTGGCAAATCAAGGCTGAGGTAGTTTGTTCGGGCTGATACTGCCAGCTAGTATCTTCGCTCACGACAATGCCCAACTGATCGGCACCTAGCAACTCGGCGACTTTGGCGTTGTCTTCCAAATCGGGGCAGGCGGGATAACCCCACGAGTAGCGTCCGCCTCTATAGCGTTGGCGGAACAGACCTGCTGTAGTGTCAGAATCTTCGCCGGCGAAACCCCACTCTTCGCGCACTCGCAGGTGCCAGTATTCGGCCAGAGCTTCAGCCATCTCCACACCTAGCCCGTGAGTATAGAGATAATCTTCGTAACGATTCTCAGCAAATAGACGTTGCGCTTCCACAGTTGCCTGTGCCCCCATTGTGACGATGTGAAAGGCTGCATAATCTTGCTCACCTTCGCCAGACCTGAAAAAATCAGCGATGCAGAGCCAAGGCGTAGCAGACTGCCTGGGGAAACTGAAGCGTGTCAGCTCTGAGCTACGGGTTTCGTCTTGCCAGATGATGAGGTCGTTGCCTTCGCTGTTGGCACAGAAATATCCGTAGACCACGCCCGGTTCAAGCCAACCTTGCTCTTTGGCTTCAGCCAGCTTGCGCCTCAACAGAGGGCGCACTCGTTCGCGGAACTCTCCGTCGGTTTCGCCGCTTTCGGGACGCATCTGCCATTGATTGCGAAACAGAGCAGTCTCGTTAATGTATTCGGCGATGGCATCAACGGCGATACCTTTCACCAACCTTGCCCCCAAGAACGGCGGCACAAAGATCGGATTGTCATCTGCGACATCGGGGGATGGCGAAACTAAGGTGACTTGAGATCCAGCACTTTCATCTTCCTCGCCAACTCCCCCACCCTCGCCACCGATATCCCGAACCACCCGTCCTTCTGGAACCGTGCCGAAATCAGGGTCGTCTAAACCCTCACGCTTTATCTCTGCTAAGCGATCCATGACTCTCAAACCTTCAAAAGCGTCCTTACCGTAGAACAGCCGACCTTCATATACCTCTCGCAAATCTCGCTCCACATAGCGGCGAGTCAAAGCTGCACCGCCTAGCAGCACGGGCAGGTCGCTGAGCCCTCGCGAGTTGAGTTCTACCAAGTTGTCGCGCATAATCAAAGTGCTTTTCACTAACAGGCCGCTCATACCGACAGCGTCAGCTTCTACTTCCAAAGCTTTTTCAATCATTTCATTTATTGAGACTTTGATGCCAAGGTTGAATACCTCATAGCCGTTGTTGGTCAAGATGATGTCGACCAAGTTTTTGCCGATGTCGTGCACATCACCTTTGACGGTGGCTATCACCAGCTTGCCTTTGGCTGAAGTTTCGGAGGTCTTCTCCAGATGGGGCTCCAGCCACGCCACCGAAGCTTTCATCGTCTCAGCCGACAACAGCACAAACGGCAGCTGCATCTCACCCGAGGCAAACAAATCCCCGACCGTTCTCATACCTTCCAGCAATATCTTGTTGATCACATCCAAAGCATCGATGCCATCGTCTAGAGCTTCTTGGAGGTCGTCTTCCAAGCCGTCTTTGTCGCCGTCCACGATGCGACTGGCAAGGCGTTCGTCTATCGCCATACTGCTACGATCTTCTTGAGTGGCTGCTGCGGTGGTTTTGTGGTCGGCGAAAAGCTCCAGCAGCTTCGCCAGAGGATCACCGTTGGGGTAGGAGTCATTGCGGCGATCCCAGATGAGGTCTCGGCACACTTCTAATGCTTCGCTATCAATGCGATGGAGAGGCAAAATCCGCCCCGGATGAACTATCGCCGAATCCAAACCAGAGTCAAGACACTCTTGCAGAAACACCGAGTTGAGCACATGGCGAACAGCAGGATTCAAACCGAAAGAGACATTGGAAACGCCGAGAGTGGTGAAAACGCCAGGCATCTCAGCTTTTATCTGACGGATAGCTTCTATAGTGGCAATGCCGTCTCGCCGCAGAGAGTCATCACCAGTAGAAAGCGGGAAAGTGAGAGCGTCAAAGATGAGATCGCCCGGGGCTAATCCGTAGCGTTCGGTAGCTAAAGCATAGAGACGGCGAGACACACGCATCTTCCATTCCAAATCACGAGCTTGTCCCTCTTCGTCTATCAGCAAACAGATAACAGCGGTGCCGAACTCGCTGGCGAGTTTGAAAACCTTGTCGGCGCGAGAACCTTCGCCGTCGCCGTCTTCCAGATTGGCCGAGTTGAGCACCGAACGTCCGCCTATCCAGCGCAACCCTGCCTCCAGCACTTCAGGTTCTGTGGAATCCAGAATTAATGGTGCGGCCACGCCTGTGGCGAAGCGGCGAGCCAGCTCGTCCATATCGCGAGTGCCGTCTCGCCCCACATAATCAACGCAGAGATCTACGGCGTGTGCCCCCTCTGTTACTTGCTGGCGGGCCATCTGCATGCAAGCATCCCATTCTTCGGCGACCATAAGGTCCCTGAACTTCTTAGATCCGTTGGCGTTGGTGCGCTCAGAAATCATCAAAAACGCTGTGTCTTGCTTCAGCGTTACCGGGCTGTAGATAGATGTGATGGACGATGCTGCTTCGGGTGTGCGAGTAGCTGGGACGAGATGGGCGCAGCGGTCAATAACTGCGAGCAGATGTGCAGGTGTAGTGCCACAACAGCCGCCCACCACCGAGACGCCAAGCTCGGTGATGAACTGCTCGTGATATGTGGCTAGCTGTTCGGGGGTGAGGTCATAGACGGCTTCTGTGCCTTCTACTCTTGGCAGCCCTGCGTTGGGGAGACACGCAATAGGCATTTCAGTGGTTTGCGAAAGCACCCGCAAATGTTCGCTCATCTCGGCTGGGCCAGTAGCGCAGTTGAGACCGATCATGTCTATGCCAAGAGGGGCCAAAGCGTGGAGAGCGGCAGGAGTTTCTGTGCCTGTGAGCATCCGTCCATTGGTTTCTATGGTTATCTGAAGCTGAATCGGCAGAGTTTTGCCGCAAGCTTTCATGGCCGAACGACAGCCGTTGATGGCAGCTTTGGCACCGAGCAGGTCATAGACGGTTTCTATGAGTAAGATGTCGACTCCGCCTTGAATGAGGGCAGCGGCTTGTTCGGCAAAAGCATCTAAAAGTTCTTGATAGGTGATCTGTCCGAGAGAGGCAAACTTAGTGCCCGGCCCAATAGAGCCTGCCACCCAGCGAGGCTTGCTGGGGGTTGAGTAGCTGTCGGCTACTTCACGGGCGATGCGGGCTGCTGCGAGGTTGATTTCAGTAGCTCGGTGGGCGATGCTGTATTCGCCTAGGGGCACGGCGAAAGCACCGAAAGTGGCTGTCTCAATCACATCTACGCCGATCTCTAAAAACTCGCTGTGCATCTCGGCGATGATTTCGGGGCGAGTGATGCCTAGGAGTTCGTTGCAGCCTTCTAGCTCGGGGCCGCCGAAGTCATCAGCAGAGAGACCACGAGACTGAATATAGGTGCCGAACGCCCCGTCAAAGATAACGACCCGCTCATGGGCTGCTTCAAGATAGCGATGAGTAGCAAGCTTGGAAGTCATGGAAGGTTCGGCGTGCCAGCCCACTGCTGAGCTTCGTCAAAGAGAGCTTGGATTTTGACTGAGAGATTTGCGGTGAAGGCGTCGCGGGAAGCTCTGGCCGACTTGCCTGTTTCTGGAGGCGGCATCGGTTCACCTAATATCATGCGGATGCGATGCGGACGGGGCATTATTTTGCCGATGGGCATAACTTTCTGCGAACCACCTATACCTATGGGCACTACGGGGGCACCCGTTTTGGCGGATAGCCAAGCCACCCCATCGAATAAGGGTTGAAGCTTGGACCCTTCTTGGCGGGCACCTTCGGGGAACATGATGAGCACATCGCCGCGCTCTAATACTTTGATAGCAGTTGCTAGGGCACGGCGATCGAGTCTGTCGCGAGCCACCGGGAAGGCACCAAAAATTCTCATAAACGAGCTCCAGAAACGACTCTTGAAAAGCGAATCTTTAGCCATATAAAGAGACATACGACCCACAGCCATGCCTACGAGGAGCGTGTCGAGGTTGGAGCGGTGTCCGCCTGGTGCCACAATAACAGGACCAGTGGCGGGCAGATGATGTCGATTTCGTATTCTCTGGCGAAGATAAGGACCGCTGATGAGCAAACACAGCCTTCGCATAAAAGAATAGAACATCCGATTGCCGAGGCTGCGCTTTCGTCCGTAGTGTTTGGCGGCTGGGAAATCGTAAGCGGAGAAAGCTGGAGCGTCAGAGGTGGAGAGAGATGAAGCGTCAGAGGCACGGGTTTCAGATTGGATATGTCGTAATAGATGCTCTACAGTTTGTTCAACTGTGAAATCGGTGGTGTTTACCTCTATGGCATTTTCGGCTTTGCGCAGGGGGGAATGCTGACGGCCCTTGTCGGCTGCGTCTCGGCTTTGCAAAGTTGGTAGCACCTGAGTTTTTGTGGTACCAGTCTCATCGGCACGGCGGCTGGCCCTTGCTTCGGCTGAAGCTGTGAGATAGAACTTGTAGCGAGCATCTGGGAACACATCTGTGCCTATGTCGCGTCCTTCTACTACGCCACCCCCTCGGGTCTCAGCCCAGTCTTGCTGAAGCTGTCGAAGTCGCTTGCGCACGGCGGGATTGGCAGCAACAATAGATGCAGCCGCTGTAACTTTAGGCGTGCGTATTATTTCGGTGACATCGGTGTCGGCGACTGTGACTTTTGCTGGTGTGACAGTTACCTCAAAGTTTTCAAGCAGCTCTGCAACTTTGTTAACATCGTTCGGCTCTATTCCGCTATCTAAAACAAACCAAGCTGCTGCTCTATACATAGCACCTGTGTCGAGCACTTCGCCCCCCAACCGACTAGCTACCTCACTAGCTACTGTGCTCTTGCCCGAACCTGAAGGCCCGTCAATGGCGACTATGTAGTCCATTGGGCGGTAGTCCCTTGAGCACGCACTCCCAGAACGGCAGCATCTTCTAGAAATCTTGGATAGCTGGTGGCCACGGCTTCCCAACCACTGATGCTCACTTCGCTCCCTGCAGGCATAGCCATGGCTGACACAGCGGCCGACATCGCTATCCGGTGGTCGCCTGCGGCATCTACTTGGCCGTGTTGCAAACCTCCGGTACCTTGAATAGTCAAAGTATCGCCTTCTGCTTCGATTTGGCCTCCGAGGGAGCGCAACAAGGTGCAAATGGAAGCCACTCTGTCGGATTCTTTCGTCCGTAGCTCGCCCACACCGTGAAATCTCGTGATGCCTTGGGCATAGGCGGCAGCTACGGCTAACACAGGTATTTCGTCGATGAGGCGAGGGACTTCTTTAGGACCTATATCGGTGGCGATGAGACTGCTCGTTTGGGCTCTGATACTTGGGATGCCTGATGGCGGGATACCTGGCGGCGGGATGCTTCGCGACGGCGCGTCTGAGAAACCTTCAGAAATGGAAGCGGAAATCTTCTGTTCAAATTCCATCTTGGCACCCATCCGCAACAACACATCTATAAACCCCTCACGGCCGGGGCCGATATAGACATTTTCTACCACGATTTCGCTGGCCGGCGCACATAGGGCTGCGACTATCCAAAACGCTGACTGTGAAGGGTCGGCGGGGATACGCCAGATATGCGGTTGGATTTGGCTGGGACGCAATTTGGTTGTCTGATGAAACTCGCCCCCGTAGGTTACTGCTATGTCGGCTCCACATTTTGCCAACATCTCTTCTGTATGGATGCGGCTAGGCAGGAACTCACGCACGATAGTCTCGCCGTTCGCTCTCAAACCGGCGAGCAATATTGCTCCTTTTACTTGTGCGCTTGCCACGGGAAGTGTGTAGTCGATGCCTGAGAGGTTGCCTCCCTTTATTGCTAAAGGCGGGGCGGCTTTGCTGGGAACGGAAATGGCTTGAGAAGCAGAAAGATCAGATTCAGAAGCATCAACCTCAGAGGCGGAAGCCACCTTAGCCCCCATCAGGCTGAGCGGCTCGACAATTCGCTGCATCGGGCGGCTTCGCAGCGACTCGTCGCCATCCAAGATCACATCCATCTGATGCGCCGCGCAAACCCCCGCCAGAAGTCGCATGGAAGTGCCTGAGTTGCCTAAATATAACGGCTTAGACGGCTCGCTGAGTTTCCCGCCCACCACGCGAACTTCTGCCTCAGGCGAACCGAGCTCATCTGGCAGGCTGATCGCCGCACCCATAGCAGACAGAGCAGAGGCGGTGCGCCCTACATCTTCGCCATCGGAAAGTCCGAATATCTGCGATTCGCCTTCCGCCAGTGCCGACAATATGAGTGCCCTGTGAGAAATAGATTTGTCGCCCGGCGGACGCACCTGGCCTCGCAGTGACGCTCCGCCTCTTACTTGGATTTCCATTTGACCTTCTATTTGACTTTCTTCCATTCAACTTTGAGTTTCAAACTTCTATGCAACCTGCCCCTGTCTATTCAACTTTGCGTTTCAGACTTCTATTCGCTCTCCCGTCACTCCACAGGGCGGATGGCGCAACGGTCGCCAGCGTCTTCCAACTGCTCCATAAGCTTGGTAGCTTCGTCGCTATCTACCAACATCACCAGAACTCCTCGCTCGCCTTCAGGAGAGTGAGCTATCTCCAAATCTCGGATATTTACTTGCATCTCAGATGCGATAGTAGTGAGACGGGCTATCTCGCCGGGTCGGTCGGCAATTACCACCCGCAACTCCACGAGCCTGTCAGCCGCTCCGACAGTGCCAGGCAAGTTGAGACGAGCTGAACGAGCCTGGCTGAGGTGATCCATCAGATGCTCGCGATTTCCATGCGCCACGGCGTTGCGCACTTCCCCCAAAGCTTCAATCAAGCTGTCGAGACCTTCGCAAATGGCATCGCTGTTTTCTATACAGATGTCGGGCCAGATGCCGGGGTGTCCGGCTGCTATGCGGGTCATGTCTCGGAAGCCGCCTGCTGCTAGGCGTTGAAGCTGCTGTCGTTGCTCGGCTTGTTCGTCGGCCAGCAACATTAGGGTGGCTGCTGTGAGATGGGGCACATGAGAGATGAGCGCAACGAGCTCATCGTGGCGTTCAGGAGGCAAGGTAATAACTTCGGCACCCATGCTGGCTACTGCGGAACGCACAAACATGTAGGCATCATCGGAGGTGGCCGTGGTAGGCGTGAGCACCCATATCGCCCCAGCAAACATGTCGGCACTTGCCCCAGATATACCTTCTTGTTCGCTACCAGCCATCGGATGGCCACCCACGAAGCGAGCGTCTCCTATGTCTTGCAGAAGAGGGGCTTTCACGCTACCGACATCGGTAACCCAGCCTGATGTTGCGCTTAAAGCTTCGGCTACGGCTTCGTGTATCTGGCTTACTGCTGTGGCTACGAAAGTGATATTTGAGCTCTTGTCTATGCCTGTGCTGTTGATGGCACCGATTTCTTGAGCTTGGGCTAAGCGGTCGAGATTGACATCGGTGCCACTCACATACCAGCCTGCTTTTTGCAAGGCCAAGCCGATTGATCCGCCTATTAGTCCTGTGCCGATGACGGTGGCGCGAGGCTGTGTATCTGAGAGGTTGTTCATGGTATGTGGGCGGATCAGTTGGTGTCTGCCAAGTCGGTGTCTGCCAAGTCGGGATCTACTAAGTCGGCACGCAGGACTGTGGCACCTTCTTGATACACAGGGTGAAGCTCAGATGGCGATTTTGAGGTATAGAAATGCAACAACACCCGCACGCACAGCGGGGTGGCGTCGGTTACTGCCAGCTCTTGTGCGCCGAGTAGCGGCACATCTCCTAGGCCGAAGTTGCGAGCAGCGGTGGCGGGGAAGCCAGATGAGATGTCGTCGGTGGCAGTGAAAAATACACTCACTATGTCTTCGGGGGCAATGGCGTTGCGCGACATGAGGGTGTCGAGCAGGGTTGAGACCCTTTCTTCCATCTGCTGGGTGGTGTCTTCTTCTAGCGTGGTCGCGCCTCGCAGTGCTCGCAGAAGCATAGTCTTTTCCATATCGTTGATGCTAGCTTTGCGGTCTTGCCCTAGTTAGCTCTTGCGCCAGTTAGAGTTATTTCGCTAGTTAGATTTATCGCTGCTTTGGGGCTTTCGTGGCGCACTCTCTGCGGCCGCTCGTTCTAGGGAGCGAACTTCTTGGATAGTTAAATCTCGCCACTCCCCCGGTGCTAATTTGCCCGCTGTTAGTGGGCCGAAACGATGCCGCACCAGGCGGAGCACCTTGCAACCAATGTGCTCGCACATACGCCTCACTATGCGATTGCGTCCTTCGTGGATGGTGATACGCAACACATCAGGGGAAAGCAGCGACACCTTGGCGGGTGCTGTCATGCCGTCTTCCAGCTGGATGCCTTCGCGCAACAGGCGCAAGTCGCCGGGGCTAGGGCTGGAAGCTAAGTTAGCTGTGTAGCTTTTGGACACGCCGTAAGAAGGGTGTGTGAGGCGGTGGGCGAGGTCGCCGTCATTTGTGATGATGAGCACGCCTTCGGTTTCCATGTCTAAACGCCCCACAGGGAACACTCTCGGCTCTGATGGGAGGTTGTCTAATACGGTGGGGCGGCTGTGTGTATCGGACGCGGTGGTCACGACCCCTGCGGGTTTGTTAAGCAGATAGTAGACAAGACCAGGGCGCACCGCCACCGCCACATCATCTACCGCTATGGCATCTGTTGCAGGGTCGACCCGCTGGCCGAGTATGGCGACTTTGCTGTTGACTGTAACTCTGCCTGCTGCGATTATGTCGTCACAAATTCGACGGCTCCCGAAGCCTGCGTTAGCGAGAACTCGCTGCAGTCGCACTGGTGTGCTAGCTGCTGCGCCTGGATTTGACAGGTCGGGATTTGACGGGTCGGAGTTTGATAGGTCGGGGTTTGACGGGGCGGGGTTGTCTGTCTGGTCACCTGACGGATCGTCTATGGCGGGTTCTGTCGGTTCAGGGTCGTTTCCCATCACGAAGAGGCAGCGAACAGCGACGCTTCCAGAGCCTCCACGGTCTCTTGATCGGGGGCGAACTGGCCCAACGGGGCTAGCTCTTCTACCGAGTCAATTCCCAACCGTTCCAAAAATAGCCGTGTGGTGCCATAGAGCACTGCCCTGCCGGGGCCGGGATCACGTGCCACTTCAGTCACCAAACCTCGCTGTTCCAAGGTGCGCATCACGCCGTCCACATTTACTCCTCTGATAGCTACGATTTGAGTGCGTGAGACGGGCTGGCGATAGGCGACCACGGCAAGTGTCTCTAAGGCGGCAGCAGAAAGCCTACCCGTCTGCCCACGCACCAGGAACTGCTCGACATGTGAGGAGAGGTCGGGATTGGTCTGAAAACGGTAGCCGCCAGCAACACGGGCTATCACAAAACCTCGCTGCTCGGTAGCTAAATCGGAAGCTAGTTCGTCACAGAGGAGTTCGGTTTCGGCTGGCGAACGTCCGATGGCGTCGCTGAGTGCGCGAGGCGAGATCGGCTCGTCGGCCACCATGAGGACGGCTTCTATCACGCGGCGCGCTGTGTGGTCATCCAGTGGTGAGCCGGGTGCTGGGATAGCGGTTTCCAAGATTATTGGAGGTGCTTTATCCGGTTGCTTCGTCTCTAGATCTTCTTTCTTTGTCTCTAGCCCCAAAGCTGCGGCAACTATGTCTGCACCCTGAGTTGCTTCTGCTTCTTGTTCGAGCATCTCTGTGCCTGTTGAGTCAGCCATTGTTCGATTCCTTGTTCGATTCCTCTGCGGTTTGGCCTTCTCCGTAGTCTTCTATCTGCATCATTACGTTGTCTGTCTCATCTCCCGACCACTCAATTCCCGACCATTCAATTGTGATGTCGCCGAAGGTATGAATTTGGCGGAGTTCCACATGCCCTTGCCGCCAGAGTTCAAGCACGGCTAAGAAGTATATGACAAAACCCGCGCGACCGGGGAAACGGCGAGACACATCTCTGAATAGCATCGTCCCTATGCGGGGCAACTCTTGGCAGAGATGTTCCAAGGCATCGCCGACTCTGAAGCGAATCGGAGCTAGATGGCTCACATCTACTCGCAAATCGACTTCTTTGTCGGAAGTGCGTAGGTAGGCTTCTAGTAAATCTGCGGGGGTGGTGCCTTCTAGCGGGTCGGGATAGAGACCCCAGTAGCGTTCTTCCAAACCGACCTTTCGAGGGATGGAGCGGGCGGCGGATTCCATACGATTTTTCATGTGTTGGGAGGCGTGGCGGAAGGTGCGACATTCTATGAGGCGGGCTAGGAGAAGGTCTTTTTCTTCCCAGCGGTAGAGGTCGTCCAGCAGGTCATCATCGGCATCGGATGGCAACAAACAGCGGCTCTTGAGATGCATCAAGGTTGCAGCAACCACAAGGAAGTCGGTGATTTCGTCAAGGGGCAGGTTGTCTAGCTCTGCGATATAGGCGTCTATGACTTCCACGATGCGAATCTCCAAGATGTCGAATTCGCCATCTCTTACTATGTCAAGCAACAGGCGGACAGGGCCTGAAAACTCAGTGCCCGCAGACGACATCGTTGTGACTTCTAGCATCACCGCTGATTTTAGCTGAAGCTCTGGGCTTTTATAAGTATCTGGGCATTTAAAAGTACCCGTCATTTAAAGCAATCTGAGCGTGTGCGCATAAAACGCCAAATAAATTGCTTAAAATACTATGTGTCTGTTATAATAAAACACAAGCTTTATAATAAAATGCAGATTTTACATTAGATGGCTAGATATATTCTCCTATAACACTCTTAGAAAGGTCAACAAATGATTTTCAAAATACAAAGAGACCAAGGGCCGTCCAACTGGTCGATAGCACAGGCAATAGCGATTATAGTCGCAGTGGCTGCGTCACTGATACTTTTGTCGCTTGCTGTCTATTGGGGCGTAAACATCTCTCAGACCGACGCTGCAGGCTTCACCTACAATGCTGCCCGCGATCTAGCTTCTAGTCGCATCGCTTTGCTGATTCTGCTAGGTGTCTGGGCACATGTGCTGGCCCAATATGCTATGAGCCGTGTTAATCGCAGCAGGTCTGAGGGCGAAAACAAACCAACACCATCAGGGTAGTACTCTTTGGGGTAGTATCCTTCAGGTTAGTATCACTGTGTAGTATCTCTGTGTAGTATCACTATGTGGCTCGTGTCTTTTCAGGCATACAACCTTCGGGAGATATTCATCTAGGCAACCTGCTTGGGGCACTGCAGAACTGGGTGGCCGAACAACATCGCCACGAGGCAGTGTATTGCGTGGTTGATCTCCACGCTCTCACACACAATCACAATCCTGAGCAGTTGCGGTCGGCGACCGTGCGTCTCTCACAGATGTTGCTGGCGGTAGGGCTAGACACTCAGGTATGCACGTTGTTCGTGCAGAGTCACCTGCCCGAGCACTCCGAGGCGGCGTGGCTGTTGCAGTGCACAGCTAGCTACGGGGAGTTGAGCCGCATGACCCAATTTAAGGCAAAGTCGGACGAGACCGATTTTGTGTCGGCGGCCCTGTTTACCTACCCTGCGCTTCAAGCTGCCGACATCTTGTTGTATGACACCGACATAGTGCCCGTAGGCGACGACCAGCGACAGCACATAGAACTGACCCGTGATATTGCTATCCGCTTCAACCAACGATACGGCGATACTTTCGTTGTGCCCGAACATCAGATACCACCTGCTGGGGCACGAGTGAAGGATCTGCAAAACCCCGATGCCAAAATGTCAAAGTCGGCTGAGTCGGCTGGAACAATCGGAGTGCTGGACGACCCTAAAACCGTAACCAAAAAGATCATGCGGGCCGTAACCGACAGCGACACCGAAGTGAGATATGACTCTGATACTAAACCTGGAGTTTCTAACTTGTTAGAGATTTTGGCTGCCGCGACCGGGCAGACCCCCGATAAGGCTGCCGAGGGTTACGACAACTATGGCACCCTGAAGAAAGACTGCGCCGAAGCCGTGGTAGCAATGCTTGAACCAATACAAACTCGCTTTGGCGAACTAGCCGCCGACGAAGCCGAAACTATGCGGATTTTGGCTGCCGGGGCAGACAAAGCCCGCGAGCGAGCTACCGCAACTTTAGCTAGAGCCAAAGGCAATATTGGGCTGGTAGGGGGAGCTGTCAGCCACCACACACCTCTTCTATCAGACTCCTAACCTCTGCCATATTCAGCCCGCTCTGACGCTACCTCTTTTATTTCTGACTTCAGACATTTTGCACTCACCAAACAAATTAGTGCGACGGCGAGCAATCTCACTGCGGTGAGGTTCTGTGAGTTCTTTCAAATGCACAAGAGAGTCTTGATGCATCACCACCACTCGGCGGCGATGTCGCGTCAGGGCTGTATATATGAGTTCTCTCGACATGATTCTGTGCCCTTTGGGCAACACAAGAATAACCAAGTCGAACTGGCTCCCCTGAGCTTTGTGAACTGTCAGAGCATAAGCGAGTTCAAGAGGAACCTGCTCGCCCTTGGCAGCAAAATCATAGATATAACCTTGTTGAGAAGAGAACTCTACTTGGATCGCATCGGGTGGCGCATCAGCGTCTTTCAGCACTCCAACAACAACTCCAATCTCGCCATTGGCTATGTATTTCTCGGCACCATCAACTGGATATACATCTGGCACTCTTTCATTTCTGATATTTATGACTTTGTCACCATAGACGATCTGCTCTACTCCATAAGGCTTGGGAATCCGTCTTTCCCAATAGCTCTCTGAAGCAAGATTCACAAAATCATCATGGTACTGATTGTGGATGTGGCGATTAATGTCACCTACCCCGAAAGGCATTCCTCTCAGTGGGCTTAAGATTTGCCATTCT
This sequence comes from uncultured Acidimicrobiales bacterium, assembly GCA_958295755.1. Classification (GTDB taxonomy): domain Bacteria; phylum Actinomycetota; class Acidimicrobiia; order Acidimicrobiales; family Hopanoidiivorantaceae; genus Hopanoidiivorans. Next base: position 1,124,003 of record OY282367.1, read on the forward strand.
TCGACTTTCCGCACTGCCCCGGGCTTGCCGTCTTCTGTTGGCTGGAACAAATCAAAATCACCTTCTCTGGGAGTTGATCCCATAGCCTGACGGTGGAAACCGTTTTTATCATCAGCATCACCAAGCTTTAATTCTTCTGCCACAACTTCTAGAAGCTTGGCTTTGAAATCCTCTGGTTTGTCCCATTGGACAAAACGCAAAGAGGCACTTTCTTCACCATCAATCGAAAATATACCCGCCGATGATGTTGAACTGAACCACCTTGCCAGTCGTTTAGCCTCCTCACTGCCAGCTATCTGTCGGCGTTCGACAGTTAGCTCAGCGTAACCTTTAGATATACGGGGAAAACGAGACTCACAATCCCCGGGGCGGAGCTCTGTAATGATATCCACAAATGGGCGACCAGCTCCGATAGGCGGAAGCTGCGATGGATCTCCCACGAAGATGAAGCGTTCCACATCTCTCAAAGCATCAAACAGAGCACCTAGCATATCTTCAGTGAGCATTGAAGCTTCGTCCACTATGACAGTGCCATAGGCCACCTTGGGGCTGTCACTCAGTTGGTATCTGAATGAATGAGGATTGTAGCGCTTGCTTCTGATGAGAAACTGAGCCACTGTCTGGGCTCCACCAGTAACTTCAGCAAGTTCTTGCATTCGGACACGCGCTTTGCCTGTGGGTGCCAAGAGCAAAATACCGTCTTGCTTGATTTCATCTTGCGAACAGAGAATTCCTAAAAGGGAAGTCTTACCTGTGCCAGCCGAACCAACCAGCACTGAAAATCTCGCCTCAGCTAACTCGGCTAATGCAGCAGCTTTTTCTTTGCGGGCACTGACTTCCTCGTGATCTTGTGTTGGGCCGAATTTTACCTCTAGCAAATCTTCCCAATTGATGTCAAGAATATGTCTATCTCCTCGGACTCTGCCAAGCACAGTTTTGCTTACAACTTGACCGAAATCGTGATAACGCCTCAGCTGCAGAGCTAAACCACTTTCTGTTGTGGGGGCTATCACATCTGGTGCAAATGAATCCTTGAAGCCATTGATTATGTCAGAAGTCACGGCACATTTTCTGTGGGCTGGGGCATTGTTGATACTCTCAACAACTTCATCCACAAGCTGCAGCGTGTGCCCCTCTTGGGCAGCATCTTCTAGTGCCATAAGCACGAATGCTTTAACTCGATGTGGGTTGAGTGGAGATTCAAAGCCTTCCAGGGGCGGAGTCAGCTCTTGTGTAGCATCACTCGACATGACGCCTCTATCTACTGTTAGCAACGGAACACCTTCTTTGTCGCCAAGGCTGATCTCGTAGAAGCGATAAGGGTTGCTGAGAAGCTCCGCGTCTGTTGCTTTCCAGTCTTTGTTTCGGCGTGATCCTATGTTGTATAGCAACCTAGCTTGGTCCTCGCTCAACTCAAAACGGCTCAGCAAAGTCAAGAATCTTCTGCGTTCATCAGTCATGTTGTTCCATGGATTGGCCATGTGGTTTATGTCTCGTCTTAAATTTTCTGGAAGTATTTCCGGATTTTGAAATGCTTCATCCACTTGCTGCCACGGGTCGGCATTCTCACCTGCTTGTCGCTGCAGTTCAAACGCAATTTGAACGCCGTCTGATAGACCAAATGCGGTTAGCATCGCACCTAGCCCTGGGTACGGTCCCCGCAGTTTGCCCATACGTGCCAGCTCATTACGCAACCACTGCCTCTGCTGCGAGGTATCAATGTTGAGGTCGTATTCAATGCGTTCTAGTGCGCTTTCCATTGAGAGTAGCGAAGCGATAGCGGCATCGTTCTTTACCAATTCGCTACCGTATGAGAACTCGTTGCTGTGGTCGGGCGACACCAGTGCTGTGTATTGCTCAATGTCAATACTTGTGTCTTCTTCAGCTAGCCGGATTATTTGCTCATAAGGCATGAGGAAGCCGTCTGATTCTTCCGGATCGGGGCGGATTGAATGCTTGATTGGCCTGTCCCAAACTACCCCCTTCTGTCCGTCTCCATTTCGCTCGTACTCAGTCAATCCGTAAAGTTTGGAAACTTTTCCAACACCTATCAAGACACGGTTGCTACCTTCAATAAATGGCACATGTGTGGCATACATGAAACAAAGTGAGACATTGCGTTTGATGTGCTCTGCGAATCCTCCGAGCACTTGAGTCTGGTTATCGGCATCTGCGACCCATGTGGATTGGGTGTCAAGGTCTGTTTCACGCCTCATATCTAAATCCAGATTTAGTTCTCTCTTGAAGCGGTCAAGGTTGTCTTTCTTTAACCAACGAAATGGCTTGACACTCAGAGTGTAGGGAGGAAATATCTGATTGGTGGGACGAAAACCACCTCTCGCGCCAGAAGTATGCGTTTGGATTCTGTTGATTTCGAACGGGGCCATGAAAGCTGAATTCTCGTGGATGCAATGGTGTGGTCGCTGTTCTTGAGGGAGGTCGTCAAAGCTTCGCCCAGCTATGGCTACCTCTACCGCGTCACTTTTTGCTCTGCCGATGCGTGTGATTTTCGTACATGCACCGTTGAGACTGGGATATTTGCAGACTGTGCCACGCCAGCCGTCATCGTGCCAAGGAACTCTGACAGATAGATGGCGTAGCGGATATCTGCTTGTTTGTTGCTCTTCTGACTGTTCTGATTCGTTTTCTATTGGGCTTGAAATCACACTCTCGCTTGAAGCTTCATCTGAGCTTCGGAGGAAATCTGCTTGGCTTCTAGCTGAATGGGATGGTTCAGGGGCAAGCTGTTTGTCTGTTGCCGACTGCTGCTGTTCTGTTGCCGACTGCTGCTGTTCTGTTGCCGGCTGCTCCGGCTTTGGCTTTCTTGCTATCAGAGACCATCTATATGGGTTAGAGCTATTTGGGTTTGAGCGGTATCGCTTACCTTTATTTGCCATATTGTCACCTCAATTCAGATTTGTTTCATCAAGTCAGATTTGTTCCATCGCGAAGCAATATATTATAGACGCTTGATCTGCAGCAGTGCCGCTCGCCTCCCCCTATATCCTGAAATCAGACACATCATTCTGAAATCTGTCACAGGGATCGTCATGCTGTATTTCACTTCTGATCATCATTTTGGGCATGCGAATATCATCAGGTATTGCAATCGTCCGTTTACCGATGTGGATGAGATGAATCGCGCTCTGGTCGACAACTGGAATGACACGGTTAGTGCGTCTGATGAGGTATGGGTGTTGGGGGATGTGGCTATGGGACAGAGGCAGGAGACTTTGAAACTGGTGAGAGGGCTTCACGGTCGCAAGTTTCTGTTGCCCGGCAATCACGACAACTGCTGGCACGGGCACAAGAGGGGCGAGCAGCACCTAGCCCAGTATTACGAATGCGGCTTTGAACATATTTTCGGCGGCGATACGACTGTGGAGTTGGCTGGGGAGGAAGTGCTGGTGTCGCACTTTCCCTATCGCAATAACGGCCCCGAAGACGAACAATTTGCCAAGTTCCGCCCCATCGACCGAGGCAGTTGGCTACTACACGGCCATGTCCACAACAACTGGCGGCAGTGGGGTCGCATGATCAACACCAGCGTGGAAGCCTGGGATTACCACCCCGTATCAGCCGAAACAATTGAGGGGTTGATTATAGCTGGCGCGACAGATGAGGTCGTGGGTGTGTAGATCACCCAGCTGGAGCAGTTCTAGTCCATCTTAGGTGATACAGCGACTATAAATTCCTTTTCCAATCAAACTGAAAAAGCTATTTCGATCCATCTTCAGCGAGACACCTCTCCACCCCTCCCAAATCAGATCCCGACAACAAGTGCGACTGCCATTTCTCCCCATCGGCAATCCAACAAGCTTGCTTAACGATACAGCCCGTGATTCTGGCAATTAGCTACGACGCTCTTTCTGACTCCCAAATTGCTGCTATCCGTATTGAAGCTTGAGCCACATCTATGACTGATTCCGCCAGAGAATCGTCTGGGCTACATCTGCCCAAAATCTCGCCATCGTGAAATTCAAGATCCAAGCTACGACAGACCATCTCAATTTGCTTCATGTGCTTGTCCGTCAGAGTATTCGGAGCCATTTGCATCTTAAGATATGTAGTGGTTTCGGCGAAATCACCCACCACGAGTTCTCCATCCACAATACGACAATACAAATGGATGTAGTCATTGCTTGGGTCAAGAAACGGAGTGCTAATCTCGCAATAATCGCCCCTGTCTTCCCAGGCAAAAAGCTCACCAATATCGTTGAGAACTATTTGCCTCGCTGCAAAATTGTTCATTTGACGACATCCTTTCTCCAAGTCGGCGGCTTATGCATCTTGCCGTTGTGTATTATTCTAGCTTCTTGGCATAGCTGTTTCCAAACGGCTTCTGGGTCTGAGGCTGAAGCAGTGATGTCTTCTGGCTCATAGGCAAAGATATCTTGCGTTCGCTCATCCCACCTGTGCTTATGCTTTATAAACCACGAGTGCTGCAAGACTGTGAGGAGAAGTTGAGCTACCCTACCACCACTTCACATATTGACATTACGTTGGCTCTCAGTTTGGCCTTTGCCGAAGAATAGGGTTGGGGGTTCGTATGTGGTTCGGAAATTGGAGTTTTGGAGCCAAGTTTTGAAGACTTCGCTATCTGTGAAGAGTTTGAAAAGCTGAGCGTCGTCTTTCATGATTTCTGTCATTACTCGTGCTAAGGCTTTGTCGTGTTCTACTTTGGCATTTTGACGGTCGGAGTGGTTGCGGGCGTTGGCATATTTTTCGTCAGTGGCTACTCGTGATGGGATGTAGTCGGTCAGCATATGATGGACTCTGTCTTGGTCATCCCAGACTATGTTGCCGAAGAGGTTGTTGAACTCGTTGATTATTTGCGAGAGGCGTTCCATCTCTGCTTCGGATTTGGTGCCACCTTCTTCGAAGGGAACGGGACCGATTTCGCCGTCTTCGTCGGGGAGAACTAGCTTCAGAGCTGTGCGGCGTTCCACTCTGTAGCTGTCCATGTCTATAGCTTGGAGGATGCCTTGGGAAAGGTCGTCTTCTTGAGGGGCAGGTAGCTTCGGTACCAGAAATCTCAGAAAAATAGACCGCTTCTCCCAGTCTTCGTTGGTGTAGGGCAACACGGATGCCAAGAACTCGTAGGTGCGCACGAACGCTTTGGCTTTACCTTTGAAATCCACTTGGGCGTCTTCGACTAAGTCGTTGCTGTATCGTTCCACGCAGATGTCCAGTAGCGGGTCTAGCTGGGCGCGGTCTTGCATGCTTGCTTCTAGGTAGCGTTTGACTAGTTCGTCTATTTCATCTGGCAGATACACTTCGCTGTTATCTAGGTCGGCTTGGAGGTCGTGGAGTTTGTTGGGGTCGGTTTCTTCGGCGAGGATGGTGGCTCGGTAGTAGGGTTCAAACGCTTCTTTGATGGTGTCGGTGTTGTTCATGAAATCCAGCACGAACACATCGTTTTTCTGCGGGTGCGCCCTGTTGAGACGGGAAAGCGTCTGCACCGCCTTCACGTCTGAGAGGGTTTTGTCAACATACATCGTGTGGAGAAGCGGTTCGTCATAGCCTGTTTGGAACTTGTCGGCGCAGACGAGAATGCGATACGGGTCTTCTTGGATTTTCCTGGCGATTTGCGATGACGGGAAGCCGTTGATGGAGACTTCTGTGACTTGCTCGCTGCCGTAGGTGTGCTCGCCTGAGAAAGCGACTATCGCTTGGCAGCGGCTGTTGGTGCTTGTGAGATAGTCACTGATGGCATGGTAATACTTGATAGCTCGCTCCACGCCGTCGGTTACTACCATCGCACGTGCTTTCCCACCGATTTTGCGGGCATTTAGCACTTGTTCCACAAAATGATCCACCATTATCTCGGCTTTGAGACGGATAGCATGTTCGTGGTTTTCCACATAACGCCGTAGTTTTTTCTGAGCTTTTTTGGCATCATATTCAGGGTCATCAGACACGACTTTCGCCAGACGATAGTAACTTTCCACGGGCGTGTAGTTGGCCAGCACATCCATGATAAAGCCCTCTTGGATGGCTTGTTTCATCGTGTAGGAGTGGAATGGCAGGTGGCGGATTTTGCCATTTGACTGAGGATCAGGTTTACCGAAAATCTCCAGAGTTTTATTCTTTGGGGTGGCTGTGAAGGCGAAATAACTGGCGTTTGCTAGAGGTTTGCGAGCGTCCATCATTTCGTTGATGCTGTCTTCGAATGTGATGGTGTCTGTGTCGGCGTTCTGGTTGGCGTCTAAGTCTTCACCGTCAATCCTGCTTCCGCCTGCTCCGCTTCCCCCGTCACCCTCTCTCCCAGCAAGTGCTTTGCCCATCGCTGCTGCCGTTCTGCCACCTTGACTTGAATGAGCTTCGTCAATGATGATAGCGAAGTTGCGATCCCTGTGGTCATCGCCGATTTCATCCAAGATGAACGGGAACTTCTGGATGGTGGTGACAACGATTTTCTTACCTTCGGCGATGAACTTGTGCAGGTCGCCCGCGTTGTTGGCATGGCCCACGGTTGCCCTCACCTGCGTGAACTGCTTGATGGTCTGCTCTATTTGGCGATCCAAAATTACCCTGTCGGTCACCACGATGATGGAGTCAAACATTGGCCTGTCTTCGTTACGGAGGGCAATCAACCGATGCGCCAACCATGCGATGGAAAATGACTTCCCGCTGCCCGCCGAATGCTGTATCAGATACTTCTGCCCCACCCCGCAACTTTGAGCATCGGCGAGCAGTCGGCGCACTACATCAAGCTGGTGGTAGCGAGGCCAGATGCCGACCTGCACATAGTTCTCCAAGATGTCGGCAAAGCTGTGGCGGGTCAGCACTTCCCGCCAGAGATAGTCAGTTTTGATACCGTTGGGGTTAGGCGGATTGCCAGCGCCGTCATCGGTACCTTTGTTGAAGGGCAGAAAGATAGATTTCTTGCCCTGCAAGTGCGTGCAAAACATAGCCTCACTGTCGTCTAAAGCAAAGTGGGCAAGACAGCGACCCTTGCTGAAAAGTTTCTCTCTAGGGTCTCGGTCGTTCTTGTATTGTCGGACGGCGTCAGCAACGGTTTGCTTGGTGAGACTGTTCTTGAGTTCAAAAGTAGCTACAGGCAAACCATTGACGAATAAGCCAAGGTCAAGAGCAAGCCCAGGGTTGGCAGGGCTGTAGCGAAGCTGGCGAGTAACCGAAAAACGATTGCCATCAAAGAGCTCCGTAGCTTTAGGATTCCCCGGTGAAGGGGTAGGGAAGTAAAACTCGATGAGGTGATCGTGGTGTTTGACACCGCTGCGCAGTACATCCACCGTCCCCCGTTTGTCAATCTCACTTCTAATACGAGTAAGCAACTTCCGCCGATCCGGGCTGTCGATATCAAGAGCAGGCAAGGCTGTTGCGGTCTGGGGTTGAGTGGCGTGGAGGAAGGCAGCAAGTTGTGCCAGATCAAGACAAAACTCTTTGTCATAGTCAGATGGACTGCCACAGACCCAGCCAAGACCGCTTGAAGCCTCATCTGCAAGTGCAGCAGCATCTCCCTCTTGCCCACCACCAGCACTCTCTCCCCCACCACCAGCATTGTCCACCCCGCTAGGCTCGCACCCCTCCCCAGTCAAAGCCTCACAAATAAGCCGCTCCAGCCCACCCTCGGTGGTGTCAATGGTCACAGAACAAACTCAATTTCGCTCACCTCCCAATGATAGCCACACCTACGGCATCACTCCATTAGCTGAATTTCCAAATTACAACTGGATGTCCAACACATCCACCAGATCGTCGAAGCTGTCTCCGCGCATCTCGGTGAGGTCGTATGCTTCGCGGTACGGCAGACGACCTTCTTTGGTAGCCCGCACAACAGCTGAGGTGAATTCTTTGCCTATTCGCCACTGTGGGAGGTTCCAGAAATCCCCGCCACCCTTTTGGCGACTGAGAACCTCATCTTCATTCTTCTTGTATGCGCTGAACACTTGAGCGAAAGCACTGCTGTCAGCCAAACCAAGATCAACAGCACGGCGAGCAGCTACAATACTGCTGACCTTAAAATGTCGTGCTATGGCTTGATAAGGGTCGTCCTTTGAGTGGGCAGTTTCCCAGAATTTGACCAACTCCTTTTGGGGCACGAGAAATTCTGCAGCAACTTCATTGCAGAATTTTTCTACCTCGTATTCACCTGGCCTCAAATCAACAAAACCCGACAACCCCGACTCCCCGATAAATAGATGAGCCAGTTCGTGAACCAGCGTGAAAATCTGGGCAGCTTTGAAATCGACTGCATTAACAAAAACCAGTGGTGCGTATTCGTCAAAGAGTGCAAAGCCTTGAAACTCGTCTGGATTCAGTTTGCGATGGGTATCATTGCCAACAACTCCATTGAAGACCACTAGAATACCTGCCGCATCCACTCGGTCTCTGAGATGTCCAAGCGCGCCTTCCTTTGAGATTTCAATTTCAGCCCAACCACACTGAATTTTTAGAAGATCACCTATTGCTTCAGCCACCTCATTCCGGTCAGAATCTAGGTTATACGCACCCATGCCCTCAATCGGTTCAGATCCCCATTCAATCAACTCGTCGCGCATCCAAGCCTGTCGCTCTTTCATATGGTATGCCGTGTCGAGCAGGTCGGGGCTAGGTCGCCTCGGCATAGATCCAGTGCGTGTGCGAAAATCAGCCATCGGTAGCTTCTCTTCAGGTGGTTTGCTCAGGAAGAGAAAACCCAGGGGTGTGTATGTGCGGGCTGCCAGCCTGTCAATCTGGGCGAAGCTTATCTTCCCCGAGATTTCCCATGCTCCCACTGTCTCTGGCTTGACTTGCACCTTGCCAGCCAGTTCCTCGTGACTGAGGCTCGCACGCTCCCGTGCCCATCGCAACACCTCGGGTGCAAGTGTTACTTTAGTTTGTCTGCTGGACATAGGGCGTGTCTCCTTCGGGATGCCAGCATTTTACAGGCAAAGGTAGCACAGCCGCAAAGCTATTTTGATCCATCTCCTGCGAGACCACTCTCGATTTACGACTGAATTTCATCAGATCTGATATCAGGCAGATCAGCGGCCGCCTCTCGCACATCTAGTTTGCCGGTGACTACATCGGCTATCAGACTAGTGCGGTATTCCTCTAGCAGTTCAATCTCACGGCGAGTGCGAGCGATGGCTGCGTCTATATCAGATGTGAGGTTGTCTAGGTAGGCGACTATGGCTGTTTGTTCAGCTAGAGGTGGTAAGCAAGCGAATATTGACCCCAGTAGCGAATCTGATATAGTTGGATAATGCACACCAGTTGAAATGGCTACTCCCTGACTCATTATGTACTCACTCATGAGCATATATCTAGTATATTCTGGCAATATATGTTGTCCCGGAGTAAGCACAGCAAAACCAGTAGAACAAATTAGATCTCCATCAATGTGATCTGCGAACCAAATTGCTTGTAAATTAAATCTTACTTTTGAGACAATAGTGTCACCGACTTTAATCACTCTACGAGCACTGGAAGGAGCGGTTCCAAACTTAACTTTGGTCGGTTTCCCAACTAGTTTTCCCGTCCCTACAGCATTAATTTCGAGATATTCAAACACAAATTCTGGATCAGTTATTTCTGGAAGTGTCAATTCATTGATACCAAAACATTGCTTCAACCTAGACAACTCCCAATGCTCAGGAATATCCCCTAGCCACTCAACACCAGAAGGTTTAAGAGGGACATCAGGGTCTAGCCCACGAGTAACAGTCTGCTGGATCACAGCGCGCTTGTACTCCTCCATCAGCTCAACCAATTCTTGCTTCTGGGAGACCCCCCCCCGCAGCATTAGATTCACATTGTCAAGGTAGTCGACTATAGTTGCTTGCTCGGCTAGAGGTGGCAATGGGATAGAAATAGATAAAATTCCAACATGAGAAAGACCGTATCTTGTCACTCCTTTGGCCGCAATATGAAATTGATATGATACTGCTTTGCTCTGCAAAGCACGGAAGAGATAGCCTCCTAAAAGTTTGGTCGCGTCAGGATGCAACAAAGCCAAGTGATAACCAGATATGAGATCAGGAGCACTTACTGTGACAAGTGCTGGCACACCTATATCATCCCATGTTTCAGAATCTTTGGTAATTAATACATCACTTTTCATGAGACGAAAACGATTGATTTCTTCATTAGTAGCAGTGGCATGCATAAAATCAATATTTTCAGTAATACAATCATTTTTGTACACATCCACATAGTTACAAAGTCGCACTGGAATCTCATCTTCGTTAGAATGTTTATCAACATTGCTCACTTGCATATCTACTACATTTCGCAAACGTTGCACTTCCCAATGCTCAGGGATATCCCCAAGCCAATTAATTCCAGAGGCTTTAAGTAAAGTTCTTTTTGTGGGAAATAAAGTAAAAGGCATAGTTAGATACCCATACTATTACTATCTGAATCGTCTTGATATAATCTAACCTTTTCAATCAAATCTTGAAGTTCGTCAACAGACTTTGTTCTTTCAGTAAATTTAGAATACACCCACAGAACATTTTTAATTAGTTGGTCATAAGTTAAAACTCGTATTGAATACGCTTGTAATGATTCAATATCAGCATTTTTAGTACTCTCATTATCCCATCCAGTAGGCAATTTACCAACTAGACAAATTGATTCAATTTTTTCATTATTATCATCAGTATAGTTAAGCAATTTATGCTCAAGAGCATCCTTATACTTTCTTAATTGTCCTTCTATATCAGATTTTGACAATTGAACCAAAGCCCTCTTCAACTCGATTATAACATATCCACTTCCTGTCCTATATCTTATATCTAGTCTAACAGTGCTGCTATCCGGTAAACCATCTGCCACAGCTTGCAGTGTTTCTTCCATATGTTCATATTCCGTAGCTCTTTCCCAAGCTGGATCTAGCAACCATAGATTATCAAACAAAAACTCTTCCAAGATCCTTTCACGCACATTATCATCTACAATATTTCTGAATTTTTCAATTACAGCTAATCGTTCCGCAATAATTTCACCATATCGAATTTTTTCGATTGAAGAAATCTGATTAAGATGTTGCAAAAAGGATTCCACATTTGAGTCGTCAACGGCATCAAGTAATTCAACGGCTTCATTCATTTTTAGCATTTCAAATGTCAAGATACCATTGGCATAAAACTCATTTCTATATCGATAATCCATTCCAGATTCAGCAATTGCTCCAAATATTTTTTCAGCTAAAGTCTTAAACGGACTTTCCAAATTATTATACCATTCTTTGACGTATGGATTATAGCTACCAGCCTCTTCTACTCCCTTTTTAGCTTTTAGTTTATTTGTCTTTCCCCAAATTGCTTTGAGTTCATTTTCAATAAAATTCTTTAAAGCTTTATATCTCTGATCATCTTCAGCTATCTTTTGTCGACTGGATGTGGCAATATCCTCTTTGTCGTCTTCATCCAAAAAATCTGCATTAATTTCGCCATATAAATATTTTGTAATCATGCCACCCAATCTATACTCGCTTAAAATATCTTCCTGTGCTATTTTACCACGAACTACAACTGTAATTTTATTTAAATTCTCATCATCTGAAGTAGAGTCTAAATCATTAGAATGTCTTGCTATGGCGATCCAGCCTTTAATTTTATACGCCCCTTCCTTACTTATTTCGCCATGATCATCAAAATAATAAGGGCGCTCAAAGCACATTTTTTTAGGTGGATAGCCATCTAGATCCAATTTATTGCAATGTTTTGAATAGTCACAGTCACCGTAATTAAACAAAAATCTCGCTTTATTGAAATAATCACGATCACTCAATGTGATTGCTTCACCATTAATTTTAACACAAAAATTATTTTCTTCATCGATCACACTAAATCTTCTAGCTATTCTCTTTTTGAGGGCATTCACTGTTCTACCATCAAGTTTCAAATTCTTTAAATCATAAATCTTAATTTTGGTTCCCGGTTGTGGACAGTCTTCGTCAAAATAGATTTCGGTAGGTATATAAGGTTCTAATACATTCATAGGATCCTCATCAATAATTTTTTCTCTTATTTTCTCAGCATCTAGTAAAAACGATTCTTTCTTTCCACCCCTCTTTCTTGTATGAACCTCAATTTTATTTGAAATAGCAAAAAGTGATAGCTTGCCAATTCCTTTTCTTCCCATTGGTTTACGTTTTCTTTCCTCTGTTAGTCCGCCGCTGCCACTCCTTCGCTGATATCCCACAAGCAGATATTTATTATTTACATCATCTAGATCCATTCCTATACCGTTATCCTTTACAGTGATACTCTTGTCTTCCTTGTTAAAATCAACTAGGACTTCAGTAGCATCTGCATCCCAAGCATTAGCAATCACTTCAGCTAGCACAGCTGGTGTATTGCTATAAAGATTAATCCCCAGATGATTCAGGACATTTAGACTGATACTCATCCTGTATGGGCTATCAGACATTTGAGGCCTCCAAGATTGAACTACCGATGGCTTTGCCTAGTTTGACTGGGACAGCGTTTCCGATGTGGCGAGCCAGTAAATGGACAGGAACAGGTTCTCGCTTTTGTGCAAATTTATAGCTCTTTGGAAATGTCTGGAGCAGGGCTGCCTCTCTAAGCGAGATAGTGCGATCTTGCTCAGGGTGTCCGAAGCGGCCAGTGCTATAGTAGCAGAACTGGGTTGTTATTGTGGGTGCTGGCTTGTCCCATCTCATTCTTCCATATGATGCTGGATAATATGCCTTGCTGTGGCAATGGCTTATGATGTCTCGTTCCCAGTCCTTCCACGATCCCCCTGGTTTGGACTGCTGGATTCTCTTCTTATTTCTGTCTGCCAACTTGAGGGTAGTGTGCATGTGGTCTTTGGGATCAGTTTCGCCGTCGCGTAGGCTTGGCAAGTCTTTTATGAAATCTGCAACGGTCACTCTTTTGGAAGATGGGGCAGGCAGTGAAATGCCTCCCAGCCTTGAAGCCACCAAAACCAGACGCTTCCTTGTCTGAGGCACACCAAAATCCCTGCACGATAATACATCGTCGTCATACTCATAGCCTTCGCTATCCAGTGTCTTCTTGAAGTCTGAGAAGGCGGGATGCTGACGCAACCCGAGAACGTTTTCCATCGACACAATGTCGGGCTTGCCTTCTTCTATCAGCCGAGCGAATTTTTCAATCAGTGAGCAGTCGCTTGCGTTAGATGTGCTTGTCTTTCGTGTGTATGCAGAAAATGGCTGGCAGGGGGCACAGCCTACCATGACAGTTACGTCTGCTCCCTCGTAGTATGGGGCGATGTCAGCAAAGCTGATGTCTCTGATGTCGGCAGCAATGAAATCTGCTCCGCGGTTGTTCGCTTCATAGGCATAGCGGCATTGCTCGTCAATATCAAAGCCTGCCTTGACCTTGATGCCAGCTTGGGTCAAGCCCTTTGTGAGACCACCTACCCCTGAGAAGAGATCGACAGCATGAATTGCTTTTGTGCTATTCATTCTGTTCACCGCTTTCTGGTGTTGGGACTGCTACTTCTGGCGGATTGCTGCATGTCATGAGAGCAACTTCGGCTGATGCCTTCACTCCCTCAAAAAAGAACTGAAGCCATGCTTCCCAGTCGCCTGTTTGACGCACATGGGATAGCAGACTGTAGTAGCTGCTCTGATGCTGCTTGAAATAGGTGCTCAGCGGTGATCTGATTACTCCTTCTTGAGATAACTGAAATATTATCAGACTTCTGCCTATTCTTCCATTTCCATCAAGAAATGGGTGGGTGGTCTCGAACTGTAGGTAGTGAGGGCTACTCGGACTAGGGTGGGGATGCCTTCGCCTTCGGTGTGAATGAACTGCTCTAGGGCTGCCATGCAGTCGGGCACGGCGTGGGGTGGAGGTGGGACGAAGTGGGCGTTGCCTGGGCGGGTGCCTCCTATCCAGTTTTGGGAGGTGCGGAACTCGCCTGGTTGTTTGCTGATGCCCGGCTTGCCTGACATCAAGATGGCGTGGGCTTCACGGATTAGGCGGTTGGACAGTGGGAACCCATCTTCGATTTGGATTGTCTCGTAGTGGCCGGTTGGTTTGGCTACTGGTGGAGTGGAAGAATGGGCATATTTAACATGGGCGACTTTTATCGCATGCCACTGCCGACCAAACGAGGAATGTCGCGATCAGCACCATCTCTAAACGCACCTAAGTTCGGATATTGCTTATCCGCGTTTCGGGTAAGGTACAGACTTTCTTTTCTTCCCAGATCTTCAATATCTTCATGGACGACTAAGCTAATGAAATTGTGTTCAGCTCTCAGCATTTCTAGAAGAAGAAGGGCAACATCTTTTGCTTTGCTGTTCCCATTGACACCAAAAATATGAAAATTTTGATTCTTGTACGACAAAGACCAGTCTATATCGGGGAGGCTGTCTAACCCTGGAGAAACACTGGCTTCTGGTGAATAACTGGCTAGTCCTGAGAAAACAAATTCGTTGAGATCATTATAAAATTCACTTCTAATTATCTCTCTGCCCCAATATCGCATATTACAAACTTTTTGCACGCATCCTGCAAATTGCAAAATACTTTCATAGAGCATATTGAGAGGGGCATCAATATACAAATTTCCTTCATCGTAATTAACCTTGTTATTAAAAAGAATACTGTCAAAGATTCTTTTTCTTGTATCAGTGCTGATGTCATAAGTATACGAGAGACGCATCAGAGACAGTCCAAAGTCACATATACGCACATATTCACTGCCTTTGGGGCTTTCGTTGAGATATATCTCCAACATGTCGCCGTCTTCGTGACATATCGGGATAATCAATTGGTAGTCGCCTTCGCGACGCTCATACAGGTCAAAGCTAGCTGACCGTGATTCTTTGAGGACAGTCCTTACTGCGTCAAGATCCATCAAAAAGTCTCCTCTGCATACTGAGAACAGGGTATTTTCCGAAATCAACTATGTTGATATCCCTGCTAAAGACTTCAAGTGCTTCATCTAATGTGCTGTACTCGTCTGTTACTCTCCTATTTTTCTCTTGGGGTTGGATAATACCAGATTCAATATCTTCAGATGTGAGCCAGTGGATGTGTGGCTTGTCATAGTGCCCGTCCTGTGCCCTACTGGTTTCTCCATGTGCGCCGTTATAGCGCAGAAGGGTGATGTCACCCATACCTTGCATGTTTGAGCAATATTGCAAGCCAATGGTAAAATTTTCGATAAACCTCGTGCTCCTACGGATGAAGACCTCGAATTGAGTTCTGTCGCTGGCGTCGGAGCTTAACTCCATATTGTAGCGTTCGTGACCCCCTTCGATCTTGTAGTCAGATACTGGCTTTCGTGATCTCACTATTTTAGGCATATTAATTAGTTCCTGCAGTTGTTCGTCGGTGAGTGGTGGTTGGGCATCCATAGTGAGCAGTAGTATAGACGATGAGTGTTGTCTTGTCAAATCGTAATGGGGTATTTGCGATATGGCTGATTGGGAATTTCGCTGCTATCACTCCTCAGACCCTACGATCTTGGTGATCAGCCCTTCGGTCTCTTGCTCCAGGGCTAGGATGTCGGCTCGGATTTCTTCTAGGGGGCGCAGGGGTTGGGGTTTGTAGAAGTGGCGGGTGAAGCTGATTTCATAGCCAATCTTGGTGCTTTCGGGGACATACCAGGCATCAGGGGCATATGGCAGTACTTCTCGTTGGATGAAGGCTTCTATGCCGCCCTCTTCTAGGAGGGGGACTTGCTCGGTATCGCGAAGGGTGGGGTCGGGTTCGTATTCCACTGTGGCGGGCTTGCCGTTGATCGTGGTCTCGAAGAGACCTTGGATGGGATTCGGGGCGGTGTCTTTGTGAATTTTTTTGATGACGGGGTGCGTCTCCGGTAAGGTGTCTGTCTTTGATGGCATCGCACCAGCAGCCACACCCCCCCCCCGCAGTTTCTTGATTTCGCTCGCTTTGTAAACCCGTTCTGGGTCAATCCCCTCCAACCGCAACGGGCGTTCTACTTTTACTTTCCAGTAACCGAAGGCTTGGTTGGGGAAGATTTTAGACTGCTCGGTTTCTTCAAATGCCATGAAGGTATCGCAGATGCGTTGGATTTCGACCTCGCCTAGTTCGCAGTTTTTACTACCTAGATTTTTGCGGAGAGGCTGATGCCATTGGGTGGCATCTATCAACTGGGTTTTGCCTTGGCGATGGGCGGGTTTGCGGTTGGTGAGCACCCAGATATAGGTGGCGATGCCAGTGTTATAGAACATGTTGAGGGGCAGAGCGACTATGGCTTCCAGCCAGTCGTTTTCTATGATCCAGCGGCGGATGTTGCTTTCGCCTTGGCCTGCGTCGCCAGTGAAGAGTGAGCTGCCATTGTGGACTTCGGCGATGCGACTGCCTAGGGGCGTGTTGTGCTTCATCTTGCTGAGCATGTTGACTAGGAACAGCATCTGACCGTCGCTGGAGCGGGTGACTAGCGAGTATTCGGGATCGTCGGCGTGGTTGATAACGAAGCGGGCATCGTGCATTGCCCTCTTGCCGCCCATACGTTCAAGGTCGGTTTTCCAGCTTTTGCCGTAGGGCGGGTTGGAAAGCATGAAATCAAACTCCATGCTGGGGTAGGCATCGTTGGAGAGAGTAGAGTGCTCGGGGCCGCCGACTATGGTGTCGGCCGCTTCACCTTCGCCTTTGAGTAGCAGGTCGGCTACACAAATGGCGTGGGTTTCTTGATTGATCTCTTGGCCGTAGAGATGAACAGAGACATCTTTATTGCGTTCAGCGGCTAGGTCGGTGAGTGTGTCTTCGGCGAGGGTGAGCATGCCGCCTGTGCCGCACGCACCGTCGTAGAGGAGGTAGGTGGTGGACTCGAGCTGGTCGGCTACAGGCAAGAAAACTAGGTTGGCCATGAGCTTCACGGCATCTCTGGGCGTCCAGTGCTCGCCTGCTTCTTCGTTATTTTCTTCGTTGAAGCGGCGGACTAGCTCTTCGAAGATGGTGCCCATAGCGTGATTGTCAAGGGGCGGATATTTGACAGAGCCGTCGGGGTTGAAGACTGGGTTGGGACTGAGGTTAATGTCGGGTGAGGTGAGCTTTTCAATGAGATTGCCGAGGACATCGGCTCCAGAGAGGCGGGAAATCTGGCGGTTGAACTCGAAGCTGTTGAGGATCTCTTGGACATTTGGGGAGAAGCCTTGGAGGTATGCTTCGAAATCGGAGCGGAGCTGCTGCTGGTTGGCGATAGATTTGAGGTCTTTCATCCTGAACTGCGATGTGTTATAGAAGGGGTGGTCGGAGGCTGCACGGAGCGGGGCATCTTGATGGGTTATACCATTATCATCTAGGATTCGTTTTTGCGCCAAGACATCTTCTTTGGTGTCTTCAAGCACGGCGTCTAAACGGCGCAGGACCGTCATCGGGAGTATCACATCGCGGTATTTGCCTCGCACATACAAGTCGCGGAGCACATCGTCGGCGATGCTCCAGATATAGTTGGCAATCCAGTTAAAATTTGGGGCTGATTCGTTCATGTGAGTTGATAGTGCTAACGACTGTGTTGCTATCTTGAAGACATCTAGTAAATTGCCAGAAACCAAGATAAGCCAGATTACGAGTACTCTACTCTTCTTCCTCCATCTGATGCCGAAATGCCTGACGTATCAAACTCATAACATTAAGAATTAGGTTTATTAACAGGTAAAGAAGGATATGGCCATACCTTCACAGCTATTTTTGCTAAACGATCTGCACGATTAATGATATTTGCCTCATTCCAGTCGGCAATATTTCTTAGATCACTGTTTAATTCCAAGGGAGATTTAGAAAACCCTCCTTCCATGTCACGTTTCTCAGAAAACGGTTTGTCACTGTATTCTGAATTATAACCTGTAAGTGTCAGGTTGCCAAGTGTGTGCAAATATTTACTGTGTATGTGTTGCCAATCAGAGCCAAGCGATTGTTTCCACTCATCTGAAAGATTCTCGTTTTGTGGCATAATATGCTCAATGCTATAGTCACTGATTACAACACTTTCTTTGCGTTCGTAGTTTTCAAGTCTTCTCATGAGATATTTTATGCGCTTGAAGTCATAAATATCTCTATTAATTAGCTGGTCAATAAACTCTTCATCACCTGGAAATTTACCGCCTTCCCCAAGCGACAGGAATTGGGTTTCTAAGCTTTCTATATAGTTCTCATTGTCTATAGCAGCAGCAAACGAGGCAAAGATTTTATTCATAGGATTTGGCTTGTATCCGCATACAGCTCTTCTGAATACATAGCTTTCAATTAATCTAATTGCATAAATAACTTCATTTGTATTAATTAATCCATTATCATAGTCACAGTATATTTGAAGCATTAAAGGATATGCTACCTCAGCTACCAATTCCCGTAAATCAGAAAAGGCAACTGATAGGAGAGTATTATTTTCATGCCCAAGAGCAATATTGCAATAATATTTTGAAAACATTTTAACCTCACCTAGTACTGACTCAGCAGTTTCACTTGAATAACCACGGTCTACAGCATGTTTTTTAAAGTCATTGTATACTTCAGCTTTCTTTGGCAACTTACTATTTTTTACTGTGAGATAATATCTTATAAAGCTATCAAATTGTTCTCTATAATTATTTTGTCCAAATTCATCCTCCATTGGCCTCCAATAATTGTTATACAAACGCTTCTGCATTACTTGTTCCAAATCCATAAGAACATAATTGCGAATTAAGTCAGCTTTACTCAATGCTAGTCCCTTTGAATTCAGACTTTCAAATATCAGCTGTGGATTATCTTTTCCCCTCTCTAGTGTAATATCAACAACGCGAAGATTGCGTAGACCTCTGCATAATGTTTCAATTTCTATATCTGAACTATTGAGTTCCTTTTCAAAATATTCAAAATTATCTACTATTCTATTCGAATAATCACGTGGTACATCTGATTGATCAATAATTGACTTAAATGTTTCTTTGTCTGCCTTGCTTAGAATTAACTTGTAGCGGCGTTCATCTTCTTCTTCAGAATTCAGTAGATAGTAATTTCGTATTTTATTCACAGAAAAACCGTCAACTGGTTCTTCACCTTTTTTCAAATATCTTGCCAATGCTTCTAAAAGTAGTGAAACACTGGTTAATCTTTGTTGCCCATCAATGATTTGCATCTGTGAATTATCAGTAACTGGACTGGTGCCCTCAGTAATATATACGATAGATCCAAGAAAGTGTAGATGCTCTCTATTGGGCCTTCCAGCACTCAAAGTATCATTCCATAACTGACGGCACTCTTTAATGCCCCAAGAATATGTGCGCTGAAAAATCGGCACTGTATATTGTACTCTGGATATCCCAAGAATATCCAAAAAATTAGCATCCACCGCCTTCATTAGATTACCTCCTCGTTGTCTGTCTCTTCCATCACCCCGTGCCGTTGGGAGCGTCGTGTAGTTGGATGTCTAGCATTTTGGCGGCGTTGCCTCTTACTATTTTCCAGAGGGTGTCTTGGGGGAGGTGTCCCATCATTTCTTCTGCTACTTGGAGGGTGTTGGGCCAAGTGGAATCGGTGTGGGGATAGTCGGTCTCGAAAGTAACATTGTTGATGCCGACTTTTTCTAGCGAATCCAAACCGTGACGGTCTCTGAAGAAGCACGAATACATGCTCTGGTAGTAGTAGGTTGACGGAGGCTCTGGCACTATGTCTCTGACTCCGCCCCAAGCTCGATGTTCCATCCAGACATCATCGGCTCGCTCCAGAATATAGGGCACCCAGCCCATCTGACCTTCGGAGTAGGCGATTTTGAGGTGCGGATAGCGCACGAGAATGCCTGAGAACAAAAAGTCGCTCATGGATGCCATGGCGTTGTTGAAGCTAAGGGTAGCAGCCACAGCGGGTGGAGCATCGGGTGAAGCAGCGGGCATCTTAGATGACGACCCTATATGCATGCACACAACCGTGCGTGTTTCTTCACAGGCGACAAAGAACGGATCCCAATAGCCAGTGTGGATGCTCTCTAGCCCCAAGTTTGACGGTATCTCACTGAAGCAAACCGAACGACTGCCCCTCTCGGCGTTGCGGCGCACCTCTTTTGCGGCCTCTTCTACATCCCAGAGCGGGATAATACACAGCGGCAACAACACTCCCCCGCTGTCGCCGCACCACTCTTCTACCATGAAATCGTTGTATGCCTTCACGCAAGCCAGAGCCAGCTCTTTATCGCTGGCTTCGGCGAAGGTCTGGCCACAAAAACGAGGGAATGTGGGAAACGACAACGACATATCCACATGGTTCGCCAGCATGTCTTTCACTCGCTCTTTGGGGTCGTAGCAACCGGGGCGCATCTCTTCGTAAGTGATGGGCACGGCTTCCATATCGTCTCGATGAAAGCCCACGGCGGCGACGTGTCGCTTGTTGGGATAGACGAGATCTTCGTAGAACCACACATCACCCCACGGCGCATCGGGTGCGTCAAGGTCGTATTGATACATGGCAGGGCCGCCGACATATTTGATGTCGCCCACTCTGCGCCGCTCCACACGAGGGCCACGCTCTTTGAACTTTTCGGGGAGCCATGCCTGCCAGAGATGAGGCGGCTCTACAAGATGGTCGTCAACACTGATGATCATGGGGATGTTGGACGAGCCGTTTGAAGCAGGTGGGTCGCCCATGAATGCGACACCCGGGGTTCTGGGGAATGCTCCGTTTTCTGTGCTGTTGGATGTTCCTTCTGCTGACACCTTGGTTTCCTCTTTCTTTGTTATGGCGTGAGATGACAGGATATTCGCTGTTACTATCTGGTGCTGTTGAATCTGGACTGCTGAATCTGGTGCTGCTAAGTCTGGTGTTGCAAGAGTCCCGTCTAACCTTCTATTAGTTTAGCAAGGGGTGTGATGAGCATCGGGCGATGTTCTGATGCTCTGGTTGACCTGAATAGTAAGTAGTCAGAGAGAATGAATTTACCCCAAGAAACTTTTAGATGATTGCCTCTCGGAACAAGCATGTGGTAAAATACCACCACAGGCATCTACATTACCGTGAGGTGAAACCATGACAAAAATGTCAGTCAGAGCCAGCGACCCCCCCCCGCAATGGTTCTCGCTCGCAGGGCGTGCTACGGGGGTCGGCTGTGAGGAGGCCGGCAGTGTTAGTGGGGAGGCTCTTGAGGGGGTTGGGGGTGGTGGTTGCTTTGTCGGTGCTTGGTGCTTTGATGTCTGTGGTTGTGGCATCTAGCCCCGGTGGGACGGCGGGTTTCGGGTCTGCGACTAGGATTCCCCCCGCACGACCCCAACCGGGCGGCACGCCTTCGCCACCTCAGTTGCCTGATTTGAATCCTGACCTCTGCGCTACTACCTTCATGCCTCTAGTATATTCTTCCGGAAGGCGAGATTCAAACGCTACAGAAGCTGATTGTCGCACGATTATTGCTTGGCGTAACGCTGTTGTGAATCACCCAGGTTCCGTTATTGGCCCCAATCACCCTCTAGCACTGATAGGCACTGGCGACTACACAAGATTCGACCAATGGGCCGATACAGGTCTGGTGTCGCAGTTGTTTTATGTAGATACGAGTCAGACATTTTGGACCAGTCAGTATATCATAAGTGCTATCCATTCGCACACTTATGGTTTAGCGGGCCCGCTTCCTGGGGAACTGCCGCACTTGCGAGAACTTCGTTTGCCTGGTAACTCTTTTTCGGGGGAGCTACCTTCTTGGATATATAATCACCCAAAGCTGGAAGACATACGTCTTCAAGACAACCGTCTAAGTGGTGAGGTGTCGGCTTTCACAGCTCCAAAGCTTGAGTATTTGGATCTAAGCGGAAACTATTTCTCTGGCAGTCTTCCAGATTTTGATACAGCTGGAATGTTCGGGCTGATAAATATTGGTTTGAGCGACAATCAATTCTCAGGGCCGATCCCGGCTAGTTGGAGTGGTTTCGCTAACAGCGGAAGAAACCGTTTCGACAGAAAAGGAATACAGCAGCTAGATATTTCTCAAAATAATATCTCAGGAGATTTGCCCAGCTGGGTTTCCAATCTCCCATTCCGCAACACTCCTGGCGGAGATGCATTTCTGCCGGGCTATCTGAACTTGGTTCGTATGTCAAATAACAACCTTTGTATACCAGACAGCTTTCAGATACCAGCATATAGAAAAGCTGTCCCGTACCACCGCCAGTATGCCAAGGTCCGGTTGGAGCTAGAACCCCAACAATGCTCGACTTCTAAAACCTTGATTAGAAGAGCACAGAATATACAGTTTGAGCCAGTACGCACACCCGGGCAACAACCTACCGACGATCCTGCGGGTCTCAAAGTCACCTGGAGCAAACCCAGCGGTATGACCGGGGCAGTAACTTACCGGGTACAACTGTTTTTGACTACAGACCAAGAAGTTATCAGGGGAAGTGGTAGAACATACGACAAATACTGCTATGGGCACTTTTTCTGGCAAGTAAATGTTGGGCCGTTAGCTACGGCGAATCTTGAACGCACAGTAACTCGCAGTGACTGTAGTGTAACAGACACGCGCACTATTTTTGACCCCACAAAATACACCGTAGATGTCTCAGTGTTGCTGAAAAATCAGCAGACAACTTATGTTGGCTCAGCGACTTTCTCAAACGCTTGGAGCGTTTTCACAGCCGATAACCCTCAGAAAACATTCCAGGACGTAGCCAACATAATACGCCTGCCCTTCCAGCGCAGCATCTGGATCTGGGACGCCACCAACCAAATCTGGTTTGAGAGAAGCCAAGACCAACCAAACTTCGCCACACTCAACCTGCAACCAGGCGACTCACTAGCATTCCAGCGAACCGTGCCTGTCTCCTGGCTAACTCCAGCAGGTCTCAGCACAGCAGATGAAGACACCCCCGTCCAACTCCAAAACGGCTGGAACATAATCAGCGCAGGTGCCGTTGCCGCCCGCCCCCAAAACAACAACGGTGCCTACTTCATAGACAGCAGCCTCGTAGTCTGCGCCTCCCTACAAGGAGTCATCGCCATTATGCGCTACAACTCCCAAACAAGACAATTCGACGCAGAGTTGCCATGTCACCCACGAGCAGAAGCCAACCTAACACGCACCCCAGCAATCGGCACCATCGACGATCTAGAAGAAGCCGACATACTCTTCATCTACTTCCAGACAATCATACCAGTCACTATCCAATGGGACGCCGACAATGACAAATACATGCCAGTCTCTTGACAGGTAGCAGGGTTCTCTTGATAACTAAATACTGTTTGCCTCTGTACGCTCACCCCATAGCACGGGGGTGTGCCGACTCATAGACAGAGCGCAGTCGAGTGGTGGAAACTTTGGTGTATATCTGCGTGGTGCCGACTGATGCGTGGCCCAGTAGCTCTTGCAGGGTGCGGACATCGGCTCCGTTATCCATCATGTGGGTGGCGAAGGAGTGGCGCAGGGTATGAGGCGAGAGCTTGGCACTGATTCCGGCTACTTTGCCGTGCTTTTTGACTATGCCCCAGGCTGCTTGACGAGTCATGCGTCGCCCGAAACGGTTAAGGAAAACGGCTTCGGCATCATCGCGGGAGTGCCATTGCTGGGGCTCCATCGCTCCTCTGGCTGTGGGCATAAACCATTCTTTTAAGACGTTGTCAGCCATGCGAGTTAAAGGGATGATGCGCTCTTTGGAGCCTTTGCCGAAGACTCGCATGAGACGTTGCTCGCCATCTACATCGCTGAGGCTGAGACTTATTAGCTCAGAGACTCTGAGGCCGGCTCCGTAGAGGAGCTCAAGCATAGCTCTGTCGCGAAAGTCGGCTGGTTTGTCGCCAGACGCGGCTGTTAGGAGTGCTTGAACTTCTTCTTCTGTCAGAGGTTTCGGTAGACCTTGAGGCACATGGGGCATCTCGACATCACGTGTGGGATCGTCGGGCCGCAACTGCTCTGTGGCCATGAATCGGTGCAGACCTCTGATGGCAACTAGAGAGCGAGTGATAGATGCCTGAGCTCGCCCTAGGTCGCGCTGGGCGTGGACATAGCTCATGATGAGTTGGGACTGGACGCTGGCAAGATCTGCGTTGTGCTCAATGAGCCAGCGGCAATAGGCGGTTAGGTCGATGCGATAGGAATCTATGGTGGTAGATGCTCGGCCTTGCTCCACTATTAGATATGTGAGATACTCGCTGACTTCTGGCGGAGTGGCGACAGGCGGCGAGCTGGTGGTGTTTGTGCTCATCTCAGAGTATGTCGCTACTCAAAACCCTTTGAGTTGGCTTCTTCACCTTTTGAGTTGGTTTCTTCTGAACTCTCTTCTGGAATGCCGAAGAGCCTTGGGGCGCGGGAGGCTGCTCGCTCTTTAGCGGCGACCATAAATGCTGCGAACAGAGGCGAGGGGTTGTTGAGACGGCTTTTGAACTCTGGATGTGCTTGAGTGCCCACCCAGAAGGGATGGTTTTTTATCTCGATGAATTCTATGAGTTGTCCGTCGGGCGACTCGCCAGAGCAAACGAAATTGCCATCTTCAAAATACTTGCTAAATGCTGCTGTGAACTCGTAGCGATGACGGTGGCGTTCGTTGGCTTTGTGGTCGCCGTAGGCTTGCGCCACTTGAGAGTCTGCTATGAGCACGGCTGGGTAGCTACCTAGTCGCATTGTGCCGCCTAGGTTGTCGACATCTCTCTGATCGGGCATTAGATCTATCACAGGGAAGTTGGTGTGGGGGTTGAATTCAGTAGAGTTAGCTTCGGTTTTGCCTAGCTCGTTGCGAGCATATTCAATTGTCATGGTCTGCATACCGAGGCATAGACCTAGACAGGGTATTTCGTTTAGGCGGGCAAAACCAGCGGCATTGATTTTGCCCTCAACTCCCCTATGCCCGAACCCACCCGGAAGCACGATGCCGTCGAACTCGCTGAGCGAGGTAGGCAGAGCAAGGTTATTGCTGTCTTGCGAGTGAGACTCTTCTGCCGGTATTTCTAAAGTGCCGTCTGGTTGCACCCATTCGGCTTCCACCCAGTCGATTTGTACGCCGACACCGCAGTGAGCTGCTCCGTGTTGGATGGCTTCAGCCACCGACAGATAAGCATCGCGCAGGCGCACATACTTGCCGATTATGGCGATGCGAACGGTCTCTTGGGGTGACTTCAACCGAAGCAACGCACGCTTCCATTCTTCCAAATCGGGATTATCTGACAACCCGCATTCGGCCAAACCGAGACATCGGCAGACCACTTCATCTAGCCCTTCATCGTGAAATACCAGAGGTATCTCATAGATGCTGCCTACATCTGCTGCATTGGCGACAGCATCCACAGGCACATCGCAAAAATCTGAAATCTTGGATTTCAAGTCGGGCGGAAGCGGGCGATCACTTCGACAGACGATGGCGTCTGGCTGGATTCCGTAGCTGCGCAAGACGGTCACTGAATGCTGCGTGGGCTTAGTTTTCTGCTCGCCTGTGGGGGCGATATAGGGCACAAAGGTAACGTGCACGAAACACACATTTTCTCGGCCCACATCTAGGCGCAGCTGGCGGATGGCTTCCAGAAACGGCAGG
Organism: uncultured Acidimicrobiales bacterium; assembly: GCA_958295755.1. GTDB lineage: Bacteria > Actinomycetota > Acidimicrobiia > Acidimicrobiales > Hopanoidiivorantaceae > Hopanoidiivorans. Next base: position 1,149,405 of record OY282367.1, read on the forward strand.
ATTTCTATGTCGCCGACCGTGCCGCCAACCTCTACGATGACGACATCTACTTCGCTGGTGCCGAGCATGCGAATGCGTTGTTTGATCTCGTTGGTAATGTGTGGGATGACTTGCACGGTCTTGCCTAGATAGTCGCCACGGCGTTCAGCCTCTAGCACCGTGAAATAGATTGAACCGGATGTGGCATTGGAATCTTTGGTTAGATTTGTATCTATGAAACGCTCGTAGTGGCCGAGGTCGAGGTCGGTTTCGCCGCCATCATCGGTGACGAACACTTCGCCGTGCTCAAATGGATTCATCGTGCCTGGGTCGATGTTGATATATGGGTCAAGCTTGAGCATCGTTACCGATGCGCCGCGTGCTTTGATGAGCCTGCCTAGCGAAGCGGCGGTGAGACCTTTGCCAAGAGAGCTTGAGACTCCGCCAGTGACGAAGAGGTATTTAGTGGGCGAAGAGTTAGCTGAGAAGTTGGTAGAGGGGGTTGAAACAACTTGTTGGCTCTCCCCCTTCATTCCCGCCTCAGTCTTCACGGGATTTAATCTTACCGTGATTGTTGGCAAAATTGGGAACTTGTTGTAATTCTAGATTTCTCACTATGCGGCGGATTTGAAAAAGCACTTCAGGCACTCAGCAGTTCACGGGCGTGGTCTTTGGCGGTTTGACTTTCAGGAGAACCTGAGAGCATTCGGGCTAGCTCTTCTTCTCTATCTGATCCCTCCAAAGAGCGAACTTCCACACCAATAGATGCTGGCTCTTTTGAAACTCTAAGGTGTTGGTTTGCTAGAGCGGCTACTTGTGGCAGGTGTGTAACCACGAAAACTTGACGGTCTGTAGCTAGAGATGCCAGTGCCTCACCTACCGCAACTGCGGTAGCTCCGCCGACACCAGCATCTACCTCATCAAAAACAACTGTCGGAGGAGCTTGACGACAGACGAGTTGAATGGCAAGCGTGACTCTAGACAACTCACCGCCAGAGACGATTTTACGTAGGGAGCCGGGAGGCAAAGGCGGATTGGCTGAGAGCAGAAACTCCACATCATCGCCTGGATCTTCGCCGACTGCCACTTCAAAACGGGCATTAGGCATAGCTAGCTGAGAAAGGCAGCTGGTAATTTCCTCGGTGAGTTCTAATGCGGCTTGGCGGCGGGTAGCACCTATTTCTGCTGCGATCTTCTGCTCTTGAGCTTCCAACTTCGACAGTTCAGCTCGGATTTCAGCACTGCGCTCTTCGGTCGATTCCAGCTCTTCTAGCTCTGAGCCGATGCGACTTGCGTATTCCATGACCTCAGCAAGAGTGTGTCCGTATTTGCGGCGCAGATCGGCTAGCAGGCTTCGCCGTTCGACGATTTCTTCTAGGCGGGCTGGATCTGCCTCTAGTCGCTCAGACAGGAAGCGTAATTCGGTGCCGGCTTCGCCAAGTTCTTCTACAAGTCGGCGCAGACGGGCGGATGGTTCGGCTAAAGATTCATATGAATCAATAAGCCCTAGAGCTTCGGCTAAGGCTATGGTTGCTGGGCCGTCACCTCCTGTGATATAAGCGGCTTGTTGAACGGCGGATTGGCTTTCAGCAGCTTCGGAAAGAAGTTTTTCATCTGTTTGTAGTTGCTCGTCTTCGTTCGGGTCGCTGAGGCGAGCGGCTGAGATTTCGTCTAACTGATGGTGAAGCATGTCGAGCGTGCGCTGGCGAGCTTGTTCATCACCACCTAGTGTGTTGAGCTTGGACTTAAGCTCTTTGATGTGCGAACGAACTTCGCGAAGAGGTGTAATGTCGATCTTGGCGAAGCTGTCTAAGGCAGCTCGTTGAGCGACTGGACGCAAGAGCGATTGGTGAAGATGTTGCCCGTGAAGGTCGACCAAGTGCCCGGCAACTTCACCAAGTGACTTTGTGGCGGCAAGCTTGGCGTTGATATATGCTCGTGAGCGACCCTTGCGGGCTATGACACGGCGGATAATGATTTCGTTGGCGAGTTCGTAGTTGTCTTCTTCAACCTTGGCCAAGGTCATATCCGTCATATCACTGGCCGTCATATTACTTGTCGTCATATCGCTGGCCAGCACGAACCGCCCTTCTACTTCTGCCTCTTCTGCCCATGGTCCGACAAGCACAGGGTCGGCTCGTCCGCCGAGCAAGAGCGAAACCGCTTCGGTGATGAGAGTCTTACCTGCGCCAGTTTCGCCTGTTAGGGCAGTCATGTGATTGTCAAACTGGAGGGTCATATCCTTGATGATCCCCAAGTTCCTAACGGCGAGTTCGGCTAGCATATCTCAGCGATCATTGAGGTCGAACTTTTCTTTTAGCACAGCCAAGAAATCCCGCTCGGCGAAAGTCACTAAGCGTGCTGGATGAGCCGATTTTTCACAAACTAGGCAATCGCCTGGGTTGAGAGTGGGTTGCTTCTTGCCATCTGTGGCACTTTCGGCAGGGCGTCCATCTAAGACTTCAATGCTGACTTGAGCTTCAGGGGGGAGGATAAGCGGACGGTCAAAGATCATGTGTGGCGAGACAGGAGTGAGGATGATAGCCTCATGCGACGGTGCGACAATCGGGCCTCGGGCACTCATAGAGTAGGCGGTTGAGCCAGTTGGAGTGGCGAGGATGACACCGTCGGCAACATAGTTGGTGAAGAACTTACCATCTACCGACACACTCAGCTGAACGGTGTGACCGCTTTGAAGTTTCTCAAGCACGACTTCGTTGAGCACCCCGCCTAGGTCGATCGTCTCTGGCATTCTTCCACTATCCTGCTTGCCGCCTGCTCGGTGAAGCGATACAGACAGCCGCATCCGCTCTTCAATGGCGTAGTCACCAGCTTGAACACGCTGCAGGGCGGCGATGACATTCTCGGCTTCCACTTCAGCTAGGTAGCCGAGTTTGCCGTAGTTCACGCCGAGCACAGCGACATCCGCATCGCTCACCAGTCGCACTGCTCGCAGCATGCAACCGTCGCCACCCAAGCTCACGGCTATGTCAAAAGATGAAGCATCTATGTCGGCACCGGCGAGGTCGGCTGTTTCGGGTTCTTCGGGGAAGTCATCCAAATCGGCGACAGTGATCGAAACGCCTTCTGACTGCCACCAGCTCGTGATCTTCTCAGCACTGGAGCGAGCAACATCGGAGGGATGCACGATGAGTAGCGCGGACTTCATAATTTTCAGATTACTTCACTATGGTTGCACGGCAGTGCATCAAAAACTCTTGGTTGGCACCGATTTTAGGAGCGGGCGCGGGAATGGAATCACAGATAGAAAACCCGCAGTCTTTAGCAGCGGTAGCAACTTCGCCAAGAACTCTGTTCCAAATATCTGATGAACGAATGACGCCTTTGCCTCGTGATGCCTCTTGTTTGGTTGATTCGAACTGAGGCTTAACGAGAGCGATGAGGTCGCCTTCGGGTTTGACTAACTCGGCCAACTGCGCCATAACCGTTCGCAGGCTGATGAATGACAAATCTACAGTCACGATGTCGGCTGTGCCGCCTATGTCATTGGGGGATGTGAAGCGGATGTTGACGCCTTCGTAGGCCGTGACTCTAGGGTCGGCGACTAGTCGTTCGTGAAGCAGATTACGACCGACATCCACGGCGACCACATGGCGCGCTCCGTGCTGTAACAGGCAGTCGGTGAAACCGCCGGTAGAGACACCAACATCTATGCAGCTTTTCTCGCCAACATCTACCGGGAAATGTTTGAGGGCAGCCAACAGCTTGTGACCTCCTCGGCTCACGAACTGGAGCGGACGGATGACATTCACAACGTCGCCCTTGCGAACGATGCGGGCAGCTTTCTCAGCTATCGCTCCGTTTACAGTTACAGACTTACTTTCAATCAAGCGGTGAGCTTCGCTGCGGCTAGCAACCATCCCTAGCCTTTGAAGCTCCACATCTATGCGAGTCATCTCTATGCGAGTTAGCCCCCGGTTGCCTCAACAGTTGCCTCAAACGCTGTCTCAGCAGAGCCTAAATCCTGCTGGTTTATGCGACTTCCCAAGTTGTGCGTGAGCGGAGTAGGGTTTCCAAGTCGCCCGGGCCACCTGTAACATCTTGGCTGTAGGCAAGTTGGCGTGCCATCTCTTCGGCGTATTCTTGTCTCTCAACTGCTCTAAACACTCCCATCGGGGTGGGCATGAACGGCCCTGATGCCAACCGAGCCAGAGCCATCGCCGCAGACGGGTTCTCAAGTTTTTCGTCATGGCGAAGAATAGCATCTTCACCCACTTCTGCCACATCCACAATTTCCAGCACCCCGCCGTTGGGCGAAGGACTATTTGCACCTCTTGCGCCAGCTAGCATCACGCCTTTTTCCATGTCTTCACCGAAACGGATCGGCTCGCCATGACTTAGGTTAATGAGCATAGAACCGCGCTTGTCTTTTTTAGTGATGAGATCAAAGGCACCGTCGTTGAAGACATTGCAGTTTTGATATATCTCCACGAGGGCCGCTCCGTGATGTTCATAGGCGCGGTGAAACATATGCTGCATATGGTTGCGGTCCATGTCGTGGGTGCGAGCTACAAAAGTAGCCTCTGCTGCCAACCCCAGCGAAACAGCATTGAACGGCTCTTCCAGCGAACCGAACGGAGTAGATTTTGTAACTTTGCCGACTTCGCTAGTGGGCGAATACTGACCTTTGGTGAGTCCGTAAATCTGATTGTTGAACAGCAGAATCTTGATATTCACATTGCGGCGTAGGGCGTGAATGAGGTGGTTGCCACCGATGGATAACATGTCGCCGTCACCGCCGATGACCCAAACATCCAAATCGGGGCGAGACATGGCGAGACCGGCAGCGATAGCGGGAGCGCGGCCGTGGATGGTATGAAGCCCGTAAGTGTTCATGTAATACGGGAAGCGGGCGGCACAGCCGATACCAGATATGAAGACAGTGTTCTCTACTCTTGCGCCGAGATCTGGCATGAGTAGCTGCACAGCTGTGAGCACCGAATAGTCGCCACAACCCGGGCACCAGCGGGGTTCTTGGTCGCTTGTCCAGTCGGCCTTGGTGGTAGCAGGGGCTTCACCACCGTTGGTCAGAAAGGTTGTCATACTGTCAAAATCAACCATTTAAAATCTCCAGCATTCGCTCGGTGAGTGCGCCCGCTGAGAAAGGCACGCCTCGGACTTTGTTGATGGACTGGGTGTCAACAAGATATTTGGCTCTGATGAGCTGGCTGAGCTGGCCGTTGTTCATCTCGGGAATAAGAATGTTCTTGTAGCGGCTGAGCACCTCACCCAAATCTTCGGGAAACGGATTGAGGTGGATGAGATGAGCGTGATCCACCTTGTAGCCTTCGGAACGCACTCGCTTCAGCGCGCTCGTGATGGCACCCCAGGTGGATCCCCAGCCGAGCACCAGCAGGTCGTGATGGTCTTCTGGGTTGTCGTCGGGGATGTCGTGGCCGTGGCGATCTTTGCCGTGGGTGTCTACCCAGGTATTGGGGATGTCTTTGGCGATGCCTGCGATTTTGTCGGCTCGGAAGTTGGTCATCAACTCGTGATTGAGCGGATCGTAAGACACATTGCCCGTGCCGTCTTGTTTTTCCAACCCACCTTTGCGGTGCATGAGTTCGGGGGTGCCGGGGATAACCCAAGGCGTGGCTAGAGTTTCTAGGTCGCGCTTGTAGGGCCAGAAATGTTCGTTTCCGTCTTCGTCTATGTGGTTTGGCTCGGTTACAAAGTCCATTGAGATGTCGGGCAAGGTCGAGACATCGGGGATTTTCCAAGGTTCTGTGCCGTTGGCGATGTATCCGTCTGAGAGCAAGATGACGGGAGTTTGATATTTGATGGCGATACGCACGGCTTCTATGGCGAGAGTGAAGCAGTGGCTTGGGCTGTAGGCAGCCAGCACGGGAACCGGAGATTCGCCGTGGCGTCCGAACATTGCGATCATCAGGTCGGAAGCTTCGGTTTTGGTGGGTAACCCGGTGGAGGGGCCGCCTCGTTGCACATTTACCACAAGCAAAGGTAGCTCTAGGCTTATGGCTAGCCCGATAGCTTCACCTTTGAGGGCTAGACCGGGGCCAGATGTGGTGGTGATGCCGATGTGTCCGCCGTAGGATGCGCCGATGGCAGCGCATACCGAGGCGATTTCGTCTTCGGCTTGGAAGGTACGAATGCCGAAGTTCTTGCGCTCGGAGAGTTCGTGAAGAATATCAGATGCGGGCGTGATCGGATACGAGCCTAAGAAGAGCGGCCGTTTGGCTTGCTGGCTGGCGGCGATGAGACCCCAAGCAATGGCTGTGGTGCCGTTGATGTTGGTGTAGGTGCCGGATTCCAGCTTTGCAGGGCGGACTTCATAGGTGTAGTCGAACAGTTCTGCGGTTTCGCCATAGGCGTGACCTGCTTTGAAGGCGGCTGTGTTGGCGGCGATGACTAGCTCTTTGCCTTTGAACTTGGCTTGTATCCAATCGAGGGTTGGTTCGGTGGGGCGATTGTATAGCCATGAGACGAGACCGAGAGCGAAAAAGTTTTTGGAGCGGTCGGCGTCGCGAGGTTTCACGCCGATGACTTTGCAGGCTTCTTTGGTGAGCGATGTCATCGGGACGAGGATGGCTGTGTAGTTGTCTAGCGAGCCGTCTTCTAGGGGGTTGGATTCGTAGTCGGCTTTTTCTAGGTTGCGCTCGGTGAAAGAATCGGTGTTGATGATGACTGTGGAGCCGATCTCTAGGCGAGACAATTCGGTTTTCAGCGCAGCGGGGTTCATAGCTACCAGAGCATTGGGGGCATCGCCGGGTGTGGTGATGTCGTGCTCGCTGACATGAATCTGGAAGGCGGAGACTCCGTAAAGCGTGCCGGCTGGGGCGCGAATTTCAGCGGGGAAATCGGGGAGGGTGGCAAGGTCGTTGCCAAAGACGGCACTGGCGTTGGTGAAGCGGTCGCCGGTGAGCTGCATGCCGTCTCCTGAATCACCCGCAAAGCGGATGACTAGATTTTCGACTTGAGTGTTCTTGCGTTTTTCAGTGGCAATTTCAGCTATGGTGTCGGTCACTGGAATTCTTCTTTTGGGTAGGCGAATAGGGGTTTTGGGTAGGCGAATAAGGGCGACAAAGAATCATGTGCCAGAGGAGGGAAAGTGCGTGTCGTGTCTGTGCAAGCAGTTAAAGGTTACGTCTTAAAAATTCAGTCTAAGTAGTTGCGTTCAAGTTTCACGCATTTCAAAGAATTTGAGTGCTGTACCCTCAGGCGATCGTCACTTCTGGGGTGAGATACACATCTTGGATAGCTTGGAGCAACTCTATGCCATCGGCACGGGAACGTTGAAAAGCCTTGCGGCCAGAGATGAGGCCCATACCCCCAGCACGCTTGTTAATCACAGCGGTCGTGACGGCTTCAGCTAGGTCGCCTTCGCCTGAGGATGCTCCGCCAGAGTTGATGAGACCAATTTTGCCTGAGTAGTTATTGACCACCTGCCAGCGGCAGAGGTCTATCGGATGATCGCTGGTTAACTCGTCATAGACGATGGGGCTAGTTTTGGCGAAACCGATGTCGCGGAAGCCGCCGTTGTTTTCGGGCAGTTTCTGCTTGATGATGTCGGCTTGGATGGTAACACCTAGGTGATTGGCTTGACCAGTTACATCTGCAGCTAGGTGATAGTCGTTCTCTGGCGTAGCGAAGGCAGAGTTGCGGGCGTAGCACCAGAGCACGGTGAACATACCCAAAGCATGAGCTTCCTCAAAAGCATCGGCCACCTCTTGAAGCTGGCGGCGGGATTCTTCTGAGCCGAAGTAGATGGTGGCACCCACTCCAGCTGCTCCGAGGTCGAATGCTTGTTGCACCGAGCCGAACATTATTTGGTCGTAGCTGTTGGGGTAGCTCATCAGCTCGTTGTGATTCATCTTCACGATGAAGGGAATGCGGTGGGCAAAGCGGCGGGAAGTAAGACCTAACGCTCCAAATGTAGTAGCGACAGCATTGCAGCCACCTTCTATGGCTAACTCCACGATATTGGCAGGGTCGAAATAGTCGGGGTTGGGGGCGAATGAGGCAGCGGCGGTGTGTTCAATGCCTTGGTCGACAGGCAAGATAGAGACATAGCCTGTGTCGGCGAGACGGCCGTGCGAGAGGAGGGCTTGCAGGTTGCGCAAGACTTGCGGAGTGCGGTCGCTCTGCGCCCAGACTTCTTCCACTGTCGTGGGGCTGGGAGTGGTAAGTGTAGCAGATGAGACGCGTGGGGTGAAGTCGTCAAGCAAGCTGGCGGCTTGGGTTGCGAGCAGGTCGCGGATTTTGTCAAAGCTGAGATTTGGCGAAGTCATACTTTACCACGCGCTTTTTTACAGTTCTGATTGTGCGGTCTTGTCATAAAGATGCCCGTGGCTACCTTTCTAAAAATTCTAGTTTAGTGCTAGATGTGTCACGGCAAAGGAGGTCGGGTGTTTAATTCGGCAAGGATGGTGTTCACAGAGACGGTCAGCAGAGTCGGTTCGCCATGTCGGTCAGGTATGTCGGTCAGCCGCTCAGTTCGTGAAGGCGGTCGGCGACATCTGCGAAATCGAGGTCGCGGTCGGCAATCCATTGGAATAGGGCTGTAGCTCTGGGGATTTCACCGCTTCGGTCATAGAGGTCGCCGAGCATATAGACAAGCCGCAGGGAGGTTTCTGGGGAGCACTGTGCTTTTTGGTGTTTGCCTGTCTTTCTGCTGGAATCACTTCCTGTGCTGTCTGCTGTTGTGCCTTTGCCAACAGAGGTGCCAGCAGTGGTGTCAGCATTTGCTTTTCCTATGGGCAACCAGTCATTTTCTAGCAGAGCGATGGCTTCGGCGAACTTGCCTTGATCGGCGAGTGCGCTTGAATAGACGATACGCCCTTCGGCAGCTAAGTCACCTGTGGGTGCGGAGATGCGAAACTCTTCCCATGTCTCCTCTACTTTCTCCCCTAGCCCCAGTGCCCGGTAGCAATCGCAGATCACAGGGTGTTGCTCGGTGCTGCCTCCAGCCAGGTTGCTAAAAGTTTCAAGTTCGCGGACTGCCTTGTGCCACTTCCCAAGTCGATACAGCACTAAACCGTATAGCTCACGGGCTTCGGCTACCTCTGGTGCTTGTTGCGCGATGGGGGCGAGTAGCCTCTGGGCATCCAGATACCGCTCAGACCCGAACAGTGTCCCAGCCTCACGCAACTGATTGCTGAGGCGGGTGCCTCTCTTCTCACCGAAGATGTGCACCAGTTGAGTCTCGGCTTTGGCCTGTTTAGTAGCTGGACGCTGAGACTTCGCCATACTTTCATTATGCTTGCTGCACCTCCTATCTCAGCAATGGCCTCTATCGCAGTAACGGCCTCTATCGCAGTAATGACTTCAATCTCGGCAATGACTCTATTTTTTGGCTATACTTTGGCAAAATCTGCGAAAGGAATAACTATGGAATTTGCACAAAATGACGCCCCCCTAGACGAGCTTGACTTCACCTACACCATACCCGAACCCTCAACCTTAGACAGGGTGGAGACATGGTTCTTAGACAACTTCGCATTTATATTCATGGCTTGGGGCCTTGTGGTATTGGTACTGCTAATTGCTATCGCAATTAAGGTTAACGATCGATAAATACCCAGAGTTGCTATTTATCAAACAGCCACTTCAGGAGAGAGAAGGCTTTGAATAGCCAATCTCACCGCTTCTTCTAGCCAGCCTTCCATATCGCTGGCGAAGAGATCGTCTATCTCCAAACAAACTGAATATAAGTCTCCCTCACCGTCTGCTGCTATCCACACTCCGGCAAATCCAGCACATGCGGCATTTTGGCTGACTGGGTTGCCGCACTCTTCTGCCAGCTCTAAAGTGATAGGAGGATTGTCAACCAGTTGAGAATTAATCGCACATACTGAAATAAGCATCATCTCATATGTATATGAGAAGATAGCGGACCGAGTGGTTCCAGTGGTAATTATAAGCATCGCATCGTAATAGTCTTGTGAAAAATGCTCCTCAGAGCAGGCATCAGATATTAGGTTGCCGATGCTGTCGTCTGTTTCGTCATCGTCTTCCAGTGAAAAAATGATTTCGTCAAGGGTGCGTGTTGCCCTTTGGAGATCGCCTGACGCAACAAGTTGCTCAAATTCAGGGTCGGAACCTTCGGGCTCCTTATTTCCTCTTAAACATCCGACCATATTTTTTATATACTGCTGCCACAGCTCGCACCAATCATCAGTGGGCGTTAGTGCTGCACTTGGATACTTAGCTGCAAGATCATCACACCATTTCTGTTGGAAATAGATTTCAGCAGGTCGAGTATCAAGATTGACAGTGAATTCGGGCAGTTGAGTAGTGCTAGGCGGTGGGCTGGTGGTGGATGGCGGGCTAGTGGTAGATGGTGAGCTAGTCGATGTTGGGGGCGGCGTTGGGGGCGGTGCTGCATTGGTAGTCGTTGGGCTGGGAGTAGATAGAGGGATGGTCGTAGATGGTGGCGTAGCAGTTGGCGGGGTTGTAGTTGTTAGCAAGTTGCTCGGTTGCGTAGGTCTGTTACTTGTCGGAGGTAGCGAGGTGGTGTTACCTTCAGGCAAATCTGCCTCTTCCTCTGTTTGCTGCCCTGATTGTTGCTCTGCTTGCTGCCCATTAGCTGCAGTGGAAGGCACCGAAAAAGTCGGCGTGACAGAACTTGAAGCAGGCATCTCTGTGTTGGAAGTTCCATCCTCAGAATCTCCCCCACCACAAGCCGTTGCTACCAAAGCAACCGACAACACTGCTGCCACCAACAGCTTCATGTGCCCATGTCTCTGGTGCATTTTCCCTGGTGCTTTTTGATACTCCCATCCTATTACCAAGCCTTTGACTAACTCATCAGCGGCTCCATCTATCTCGACCAGTATCTCCAAATATCAAAGCCACATCGTACCTGCAGACAGCATTTGGGGGGTGATGCACATCTCTATCCATTCGGCTATGGTGTGGACTTCGGGGGCTTCCCAGATGGTCATTTGTGGACCTGAGCCACCTTTGGTATATGGGGCAAAAGCAGCGTAATAGTTTTGACGGGCAGCGTAGAGACCAGCCGACACAGGCAAAGGCGGATAGCCGCCTTGAAGAAGCAATGCTTGTGAGAGATTAGCCTTTCATTATCTGAAGGTTTGCTTCACTCAGATAGAAGAATGTCTGCTTGGGTGTTTTCTTCGTTAACTCTTGTCTCAATTTCGTTTCTGCCCCAGATGGCTAGCCAAATAACAAATATAGCTATCGTTACCGCAATAGTCGCCCACGCTAGACGGCGAATCAGAATAGCGATACTATGAGCTTTTGAAAAATCTTCAGGTATCTTTGACTGCTTTTGTTTTTTCTGTGGCTCTTCGGTCTGAATTATTGTAGTCATAAGACTGTTGTCCAATCGCCGGGGTAAAGAAAAATCCGGCGACGTCCTACTCTCCCAAGGCTTTTCAGCCTCAGTACCATCGGCGCTGGTGGGCTTAACTTCCGTGTTCGGGATGGGAACGGGTGTGACCCCACCGCTATGGTCACCGAAAAACTTTGAGGGTGCTGAGTATCACCTGCGACATCAATTAATTGAGGTGAACTCCAGAGGCACGCCTCTGAGACAAAGGCAACCCTCAAGAATTCCATTGCGAATACGAACTCTGAAACAAATATAGACATAGCTAATGATTCGTTTGTAAGTTAAATCAAGCCCTCGGCCGATTAGTACCGGTCAGCTGAACATGTTGCCATGCTTACACTTCCGGCCTATCAACGTGGTGGTCTGCCACGGGCCTTACCCGGTTGTCCCGGTGGGAGATCTTATCTTGAAACAGGCTTCCCACTTAGATGCTTTCAGCGGTTATCCCTTCCGCAGGTCGCTAACCAGCCGTGCCCTTGGCAGGACAACTGGCACACGAGAGCTGCGTCCATCCCGGTCCTCTCGTACTAGGGACAGCTTTTCTCAAATCTCCTACGGCTGCAGAGGATAGGGACCGAACTGTCTCACGACGTTCTAAACCCAGCTCGCGTACCGCTTTAATGGGCGAACAGCCCAACCCTTGGGACCTGCTTCGGCCCCAGGATGCGATGAGCCGACATCGAGGTGCCAAACCTTCCCGTCGATATGGACTCTTGGGGAAGATGAGCCTGTTATCCCCGGGGTACCTTTTATCCGATGAGCGACGGCGCTTCCACACGCTACCGCCGGATCACTATGCCCAGCTTTCGCTCCTGTTCGACATGTCTGTCTCACAGTCAAGCTCCCTTGTGCCATTACACTCAACGACTGATTGCCAACCAGTCTGAGGGAACCTTTGGGCGCCTCCGTTACCTTTTAGGAGGCGACCGCCCCAGCCAAACTACCCGCCTGACACTGTCCCCGACCCGGATTACGGGCCTAGGTTAGATGCCCAGCATATGAAGGGTGGTATTTCAAGGTTGACTCCACGTAAGCTAGCGCCTACGCTTCCTAGTCTCCCACCTATCCTACACAGCATAGACCAAACACCAATAGCAGGTTGTAGTAAAGGTCCACGGGGTCTTTCCGTCCTTCTGCAGCTAACGAGCATCTTTACTCGTACTTCGATTTCGCAGGGTCTGTGGTTGAGACAGCGGGAAAGTCGTTACGCCATTCGTGCGGGTCGGAACTTACCCGACAAGGAATTTCGCTACCTTAGGACCGTTATAGTTACGGCCGCCGTTCACTGGGGCTTAGGTTCAGAGCTTCGCTCAAGGCAAGCCTCTCGCTAACCCCTCCCCGTAACCTTCCAGCACTGGGCAGGCGTCACAGCGTATACATCGTCTTACGACTTGGCACGCTGCTGTGTTTTTAGTAAACAGTCGCTTTCCCCTGGTTTGTGCCACCTCTTCGAGCTTGAGGCGCGAGGCCTTTCACTCTATTGAGGTCATCCTTCTCCCGAAGTTACGGATGCAATTTGCCGAGTTCCTTAACCACAGTTCTCCCAATCGCCTTGGTATGCTCTACCTGCCCACCTGAGTTGGTTTGGGGTACGGGCACCAAAAGACCTCACTAGTGGCTTTTCTCGGCAGCATGGGATCAATGACTTCACCTGATACGGCTCGGCATCGCGTCTCAGACTTTATGGGGAGCGGATTTACCTACGCCCCGTCCTACACGCTTACCCCGGGACAACCATCGCCCGGGTTCACCTACCCTTCTGCGTTTCCACTTCGCTGACAATTCCGCTGTGGGTCGATTCCCTGCAACTTTCCTGGCCCGTAGGCTTCAGAAAGTTACATATCCTCTTAGCAACAACGGTCTTGTCTTGGCGGTCTTTCGGCGGTACTGGAATATGAACCAGTTGTCCATCGACTACGCCTCTCGGCCTCGTCTTAGGTCCCGACTTACCCTGGGGGGATTAGCCTTCCCCAGGAAACCTTGGGCTTACGGCGGAGGGGTTTCTAACCCCTCTCTCGCTACTCACACCAACATTCTCACTCGACCACGGTCCACCTCCGTTCACACGGCTGCTTCACTCCGAGATCGACGCTCCGCTACCACTCCACAGAACCCGTAGGAACTGCGAAATCCGCGGCTTCGGCTCCGAACTTGAGCCCCGTTACATTATCCGCGCAGGATCACTCGACCAGTGAGCTGTTACGCACTCTTTCAAGGGTGGCTGCTTCTAAGCCAACCTCTTGGTTGTCTTTGCAATCCCACTTCGTTTACCACTTAGTTCGGAATTAGGGGCCTTAGCCGGCGGTCTGGGCTGTTTCCCTTTCGACCCCGAAGCTCATCCCCCGGGGTCTCACTGCCGTGCTCTGGAATCATGGCATTCGGAGTTTGGCTGGGGTTGGTAAGCTTGTAGGCCCCCTAGCCCATCCAGTGCTCTACCTCCATGATTGAACGCACGACGCTGCACCAAAATGCATTTCGCGGAGAACCAGCTATCACCGGGTTTGATTGGCCTTTCACCCCTATCCACAGGTCATCCGCCCAGTTTTCAACCTAGGTCGGTTCGCGCCTCCACGGAGTCTTACCTCCGCTTCACACTGCCCATGGATAGATCACCCGGCTTCGGGTCTACAGCAAGCGACTTTACGCCCTATTCAGACTCGCTTTCGCTCCGGCTTCCCCTCACGGGTTAACCTTGCCACTCACCATAACTCGTTGGCTCATTCTTCAAAAGGCACGCCATCGCGGCTCGCAGGACGAATCCTACGAACGACGCTCTGACTGCTTGTAGACCAACGGTTTCAGGTACTATTTCACTCCCCTCCCGGGGTACTTTTCACCTTTCCCTCACGGTACTAGTTCACTATCGGTCATCTACCTATACTTAGCCTTACGAGGTGGTCCTCGCAGATTCACACCAAATTACACGGCAATGGTGCTACTCGGGATCGCCGATCAGAGACTGCTTGGTTTTCGCATACGGGGCTCTTACCCTCTATGGCGTGCCATTCCAGCACACTTCTGCTAACCAGCAGTTTTGTAACTCTGTGTGAAGGCCGGTGCCCTCACTATCGGATCCCACAACCCCGCCTGTGCAACGCCACCGGGCTATCACACACAAACGGTTTAGGCTATTCCCTTTTCGCTCGCCGCTACTCAGGGAGTCGCATGTTGCTTTCCTTTCCTACGGGTTACTGAGATGTTTCACTTCACCCGGTTCCCTCTACCGACCCTATATATTCAGGCCGGAGTGACACCCCGTTACGGGTGCCGGGTTTCCCCATTCGGACATCCACGGATCATAGCTCACTCGACAGCTACCCGTGGCTTATCGCAGCCAGTCACGTCCTTCATCGGTAGTAGATGCCAAGGCATCCACCGTTGGCCCTTCGTAGCTTGACATAAGCACTTTTCGCTGAATGCTCTCGCCAGAAATGCTTTAGTGTTTCATAAAGCAAATTCAGCAGAAAGCAAATTCAGCAGAAAGCAAATTCAAAACGAAGAACTATATTGTTTGTCTATCAAAATTATTTATTTCAATGCTCGTATTCGCAATGTAATTCTCAAAGGTCTGAGTGAAACGGCGTGCTAGACAACCGAACAATAGATGGACGACTGGTAGCACGGTGACGCTTCTGGGTAATCCCTCATAAGAGAAGATATACCTAAAAACAGAAGAGACGAGAGCCAGTGGTCAACTTGAGCTAAAAGCTCTCCTTAGAAAGGAGGTGATCCAGCCGCACCTTCCGGTACGGCTACCTTGTTACGACTTCACCCCAATCGCTAACCCCACCTTCGGCAGCTCCCTCCCTTGCGGGTTGGGTCACTGACTTCGGGTGTTGCCAACTTTCGTGGTGTGACGGGCGGTGTGTACAAGGCCCGGGAACAGTATTCACCCCGGCGTTGCTGATCCGGGATTACTAGCGACTCCGACTTCATGGAGTCGAGTTGCAGACTCCAATCCGAACTGAGACCGGCTTTAAGGGATTCGCTTCATCTCGCGATGTCGCAGCCCGTTGTACCGGCCATTGTAGCATGTTTGCAGCCCTGGGCGTAAGGGGCATGATGACTTGACGTCATCCCCACCTTCCTCCGAGTTGACCCCGGCAGTCTCCTACGAGTCCCCGGCATTACCCGCTGGCAACATAGGACGAGGGTTGCGCTCGTTGCGGGACTTAACCCAACATCTCACGACACGAGCTGACGACAGCCATGCACCACCTGTGCAGGGCCCATAAATGGACACCATATCTCTATGGCTTTTCCCAACATGTCAAGCCCAGGTAAGGTTCTTCGCGTTGCCTCGAATTAAGCAACATGCTCCGCCGCTTGTGCGGGCCCCCGTCAATTCCTTTGAGTTTTAGCCTTGCGGCCGTACTCCCCAGGCGGGGCACTTAACGCGTTAGCTACGTGTACGGAACCCGTTGACAGGGTCCCACACCTAGTGCCCACCGTTTACGGCGTGGACTACCAGGGTATCTAATCCTGTTCGCTCCCCACGCTTTCGCTCCTCAGCGTCAGTTGTGGCCCAGAGTGCCGCCTTCGCTGACTGGTATTCCTCCCGATATCTGCGCATTTCACCGCTACACCGAGAATTCTGCACTCCTCTACCAAACTCTAGTCATGGCAGTATCAGATGGCGTCTCCAAGTTGAGCCTGGAGTTTTCACATCTGACTTACCAAACCGCCTACGAGCCCTTTACGCCCAGTAATTCCGGACAACGCTTGCCCCCTACGTGTTACCGCGGCTGCTGGCACGTAGTTGGCCGGGGCTTCTTCTGCAGATACCGTCATTTTCGTCTCTGCTGAAAGTGGTTTACAACCCGAAGGCCGTCGTCCCACACGTGGCGTGGCTGCGTCAGGCTTTCGCCCATTGCGCAAGATTCCCCACTGCTGCCTCCCGTAGGAGTCTGGGCCGTGTCTCAGTCCCAGTGTGGCTGATCGTCCTCTCAGACCAGCTACCCGTCTAAGCCTTGGTGAGCTTTTACCTCACCAACAAGCTGATAGGGCATGAGACCCTCTTGAAGCACCTGAGTATTTTCTTGCCAAGTCATGCGACTCGGCAGGGATATCGGGTATTAGCCTCAGTTTCCCAAGGTTGTCCCCGTCTCCAAGGCAGGTTTCTCATGTATTACTCACCCGTTCGCCACTCGATTTTCCAGTGCAAGCACCGGAAAGCCTCGTTCGACTTGCATGTGTTAGGCCCGCCACCAGCGTTCGTCCTGAGCCAGGATCAAACTCTCCGTTGAAATCTCTGACTTCGCTAACTCTCGGGGAATAACCGAGAGGTAAAGTTTCTGCAAGCAGAACTTAGATGGCGAAGTCAAGAATCGTGTTGCACGATCCCCGATGGTGAGAATCAGGTTGGACTGAATCCAACTCGACCGACAGACAGATTAACCGAAAAACGGATAGTCCGACTGCCCCGTCAGGGTTCTTGCGAAGAGTGCTTGGGCTAGGGTTTCGCCATCAAATAATGGCTATGTGTCAAATGAATGACAAAGATGCCCAAGCAGGAATTGAAGGCAAATGCTTTGCACGCCAACAGACATTACCTAAAAGGCACTGCCCGCAAGCACGCTCTACATCTGCCCGCACTGGCTTTGTTTCGTCTCTTCCATTTTCAAGGAGCAGTTCTGCCGTCACCTGAAGTCGTGAAGACTATCTGGCAACGGGCGGAGAGGTACTGTTTAAGAAACAGCCCTCAGAACCGCGCCCCTCACCAGAGGTCTCAAATTGAAATCTCTGACGAGGTGAAAGTTAACTATAGCACATGGGTGTGATAATCACAACCCCTGTTGCAGATTTATTTTTCGGCAACGATCGCTTGCTCTCTATTCAACTACTACGAGGCGGCGCTCTTTTTTCCCACGCTGTAAGAGCAGGTATTTACCTAGGAGCTTGTCTGTCAAGGCTTCGCCCGAAATCTCTGGGCCGACCCGCTCGTTGTTGACCAGCACTGCTGATTGGCTGAGTTGGCGACGGGCATCGCTAAGCGATGAGCACAGACCGCTCTTGAGTAACAGTCCCTCTAAGGCTGCCTCACCTTCTAAGTCGTCTTGGCTTGCTGTGGCTTCACCCACTATGCCTCTAGTGGATTCAAGCAGTGCAGCCGTGAGCTCGGCGTTGCCGTAGATTACTTGGGCTGCGTCGTTGGCTTTTCGCACATTGTCTTGGCCGTGGACAAATCTGGTGACTTCGTCGGCTAGCACACGCTGGGCTGTTCTTTGCTCTGGTGCTTTGGCGTGCTCATCCATCACCGCCTCTATCTCTGTCATCGGTAGCAAGGTGAGCTGTGCCAATAACGTCTCCACATCTCGGTCGTCACTGCGCAGAAAATATTGATGGAAGTCAAACGGGATCGTTCGCTCTGGCGAAATCCAGATGGTGCCTTCAGCTGTTTTGCCGAACTTCTGTCCATCTGATCGTGTAAGCAACGGCCAAGTAAGCCCGTGAGCCACCGACCCATTGCGCTTGCGAATGAGATCAATGCCAGCAGTGATGTTGCCCCACTGGTCAGAACCACCGACCTGTAGAACGCAGCCTTTGTGCTTATGCAACCACCAGAAGTCGTATGCCTGTAAGAGCATGTAGCTGAACTCGGTGTAGGAGATCCCTGCTTCGTTTTCCATGCGGGAACGCACCGAGTCTTTAGCTGCCATCTGATTAACTGTGACATGTTTGCCGACATCGCGCAGAAACTCCAAGATGCCAAGACCCTCTGTCCAGTCTTTGTTGTTGCACACCTCAATATTTGATCCCAGCAAACTTCGTATCTGAGAAGCTATGCCCGCAAGGTTGGCTTCTAAGGTGGCCTCGTCCAAAAGGTTACGCTCGTCCGATCGTCCGCTAGGGTCGCCGATCATCCCAGTAGCCCCACCCACCAGAGCAATCGGCGTGTGCTCCGCGTCTAAAAATCGCCGTAATGTCACCAGCCCTAAAAGACTCCCCACATGCAAACTGTCGGCCGTGGGATCGATGCCCAGGTAAAGCGTCTGCGACCCCTCGTCTAACAGCGCGCCAAGAGTAGCAGCATCGGTGCTGTCATGACAGAGGTGCCGCCGCCTCAGTTCTTCTAATAGCTGTGAAGTCACAACCTTAAACTAGCCTTAAAAAAGTGCAGCGGACTCTTACCGCAATCGCTTCAGTAGTAGCAACCATCACTCTCCTTGCCACCGGCTGCTCTTGGCAAACAGGCGTGCTCACCGTCGAGCCACCCCCGATCGCCCTGTCGTCATTCATTTACGATAAAGACGGCGAGCAGATCACGCTCTTTCGTGGCGAGCAGCATCGTGTCAATATTGAAGACCTCAGCGAAGTGCCTTTACTGCTTCAAAACGCCGTGGTCGCCATAGAAGACGAGCGTTTCTGGCAGCACAGTGGCATTGACTTGCGAGCCATCCTGCGGGCATCACTTTCAAACCTCAACCAAGGCGGCGTGTCGGAGGGCGGCTCCACCATTACTCAGCAGTATGTGGGGCTAGTGTTTTTGGATCGCACCGATCAGTCGGCTAGCCGCAAGATTGAAGAGTTGGCACTAGCACGCCAGTTTGAGGATCAATACACTAAAGACTTCATACTCAAGGAGTATCTAAACCTCGTCTATTTTGGCGAGGGTGCCTATGGCGTGCGTGCTGCAGCAGATGAGTATTTCAACAAGACACTAGCTGAGTTAACCATCAGCGAAGCCGCCATCCTAGCCGGGCTAATCCAAGCCCCCGCCACCTATAACCCTTACGACAATCTGGACGCCGCCCTGTTGCGCCGAAAGCAAGTGCTCGACCGAATGCTCATCAACAACTACATCTCACAGAAAGAATACGACCAAGCCCGCACCGAACCTGTCAACCTTGCTCCAAGAGTAGAGGTATTGGCAGCCACCTACGATGCGCCTTATTTCGTAGAGGAAGTAAGACAGTGGATTCTTTCAGACCCACTCTTTGGAGAGACTCGCCAAGAACGAGCCGATCTGCTATTTGAAGGCGGACTTCGCATTCACACCACTTTGGATCGCCAGCTTCAAAGACAAACAGAAGCGGCAGTGACGAATGTGCTTGCAGAAGAAGTCGCATCTGGTGGCACCTCAAGCCCCACCGCAGCTGTGATTGTGATTGAAAATGACACTGGCTATGTGAGAGCAATCGTGGGTGGGCAAGATTTCTTCGGCGACGACCCTGCTGCGCGCTTCAATCTTGCTACCCAAGGCGGCCGCCAAGCTGGGTCTGCATTCAAGCCGTTTGTTTTAGCAGCTGCTCTGGAACAAGGCATCCAGATGGGCGCACAATATCCAGCCCCTGAGGAGATCGTGATAGAAAATCCGCCGCTACCTGACCCGTGGGAAGTGGAGGGTGGCCCCGGCGGGGGAACCGTGAGCTTGGCTGAAGCCACGATTCGCTCGCTCAACACCGTCTATGCCCAGCTCATGGAAGATGTCGGAGCGCAAAATGGTGTGGAAATGGCAACCCGCTTGGGCGTGGAATCTCCACTGCAGCCTGTTCTGTCAGCCGTGCTGGGCACCAACGATGTGACTGTGCTAGACATGGCCACAGCATTTTCCACTATCGCTCGCCGAGGAATCAAAGTAAGTCCTGCTTTCGTCTCAAAAATCATCGGACCGGGCGGCGAAATCATCTACGAGCATTCGCTTGAGAGCGAAAGAGTGCTAGATGCCAGAGTGGCCGACCAAGTTACTGATGTACTCCGCCAAGCTGTGGCAGGTGGCACTGGAAGGCGGGCGCAGCTACCCGGCCACGAAGCCGCAGGCAAAACCGGCACCGCCGAAGACTTCCGCGATGCTACATTTTCGGGCTTCACCAGCGAATACACCACCTCTGTCTGGGTCGGCTTCGCACAGGGGCAGATAGAAATGGAGCCGCCTAATACTCTGATAGAGGTCTATGGCGGCACATATCCTGCCTTGATATGGCAAGGGGTGATGTCGGCGGCCCACGATGAGACAACTGGTGGCGCAACAACTAGGGCTTTGCCCCGCCCGCCCGTTACCACTACGACTGTGCCAGAGACACAGCAGACGGCCGTGCCAGATGTGATTGGAATGACAGAAGCCGCAGCCAGAGAGCGAGTGCTGGAAAGCCGCCTTGTGCCAAATGTTGAGTATTTTTACGATGCTGAGGCCACCGATAATCAAGTAGGCCGAGTGCGGGCGCAGGCACCTGAAGGCGACGAGATAGTAGACGCTACTGGTTGGGTAACCATACTGATAACCACCGACCAACAGATTCTGCCGTCTCTTCCCGAAACTATCTATAGCTTTCCCACACAGAGCGGGTCGCAAACTGAGACACCACAAACCGAGATACCACAAACCGGGAATTAACATTGAGGCTGACCCTGTGACTGACATTGAGGCTGGCCCTGAGGCTGACTTACCCCGTAGCCGATGGCGTGTGACTCACTTTCTCATAGTGTTGGGGTTTCTGGCTATGGCAGGATTCTGGATTTGGGCATTTTCGCCCTTCCCCACACGGGGACACCCCGATACTCTGGACGACAAAGCATTCCCTGAAGCCGCTGAACCCCGTTGCGCCATAACAATGAAACTCATAGACGACCTCCCCCGCGACTGGAACATAGACAACCCTGAGCAACTAGCCGAACAAGTAACTGCAGGTACCGACCTACTAGAACCTCTAGTAGCCGACCTTCGCAACTTAGCGCGCGTCGTTACAAACACCGACGAAGCACGAAAAGTCAGCCTCTGGCTAGACGACTGGAATATCTACCTAGACGACCGCAACAAACTAGTAGCTAAGCTCCGCCAAGGCGAGCGAGCCGAATTCATCTACACAGCCCGAGACGGCATCCAAATAGCCAGAATAGTAGATCGCTTCGCCCAAGTAAACGACATGACCTCATGCGAAACACCGGATGATATATAGGCGCGGATTTGGAGAGCCCTGGTTTTAGGGAGACAGCGGGGAGTAGCTATCAGCGGTGAGAGACATGAGGGTTGTCAGGGATGTGCCATCTCCATGATAAGTCAGATTTTACGCCGATGCGGGTGGTTTGAGCTGGGAATTTGGGTGGGGAAATGCCGTCGTCATGAATTGTGATTGACAGATCGGCGATACCAGAAAAGGGCATATGGTTTGCTTCGCTGGTGGCACCAATACTGGTGGCCCCAATAACTAGGTCAATGCCGTTTTGGTCACCGGTGATACCTAGGGCTTGGGTTAGTTTGGCTGGGCCGCTGCAGAGATCGGTTTCTTTGCGGGCAGCTGAGCGGGCTTGGAACATTTCTTCTATGCCGGCTAGTGGCTCCAAAGCTCGTAACAGCACTGCGGCGCATTCGCCGTCGATCCCACAGACCACATTAGAGCACCAGTGCATTCCATAGGTGAAATAAACATACAGATGCCCCGGCGGGCCAAACATTACCTCGTTGCGCTTGGTTTTGCCTCTGTGCCCGTGACTGGAGATGTCGTCAGTGCCACCGTATGCTTCAACCTCAACAATGCGCCCGGCTCGAACTCTGCCGCTTCCCACGCCACCCCCGCCCCCATCGTTACCCGAAAAATCAAGCGACTCACAGACAAGCACTTTGTTCAGAAGTTTCAACGACAAATCTATCGGGTCGCAACTGTAGAACGATCTCGCCAGAGGCTCCCCCAGCTCTTGCGATAGCAACGCTTTATCCACTCAAAGCTTGAAGGCGGGCCATATCAGAGCGAAGTTGACTGGTGAATTGTTGGAGTTGTTTAGACACCGCCTCGGGGCCACCACCGCCGGGGCTTTGACGCGCTACCAGAGCTGTGCCGATATCGCAGAGCTTGGCGGCTTCCTCACCTAGATCGGGCTCGTCTCGGACTAAGTCTTTCAATGTCGGAGCATCTTTGGACACCTGGCCAGCTGGCCTGCTACTTATCTCCGCTTCCAAGTATCTAGCTATCAACCTGGCGATGCGGCGATGCGCCTCACGAAAGGGCACACCTTTTCTAACCAAGAAGTCGGCCAAATCCACTGATACCAAAGTAGGGTCGCTAGCAGCTTCTGCCATCTTCTCATAGTCAAACTCCATCGTGGCCACAAGTCCGCGCATAGCAGCAAGACCTAAGCGCACTTGCTTAAACGAATCAAACATCGGCTCTTTATCTTCTTGCAGGTCGCGGTTGTAGGCCAGAGGCAAACCCTTCAACACAGCCAGCAAGCCAGTGAGATTGCCAATTAGACGGCCAGACTTAGCGCGAGCCAACTCAGCAATATCGGGGTTTTTCTTATGAGGCAACATGGAACTGCCTGTGGAGTAGGCATCGGCCAGACGAACGAAACCAGCCTCTTGCGAAGAGTAAAAAACCACCTCCTCACCTAAACGAGAAAGGTGCACCCCAAGCAAAGCCAGAACAAACAGACACTCCGCTGCGAAATCACGGTCGCTCACCGCGTCCAAAGAATTCTGAAACGGCTCGGCAAAACCAAGCTCAGAAGCTGTGAAAGCTGGATTCAACGGCAACGATGTACCACCCAAGGCACCAGCCCCTAAGGGCGACACATCCAGACGTTCGCGAGCATCCAAAAGACGATCTACATCACGAGCAAACGCCCAGCCATGGGCCAACAAATAGTGCGCTAGTAGCACTGGTTGCGCGCGCTGCAGATGCGTGTATCCAGCAAACACAGCGTCTCCTGCGTCACGAGCACGCCCCAGCAATACTTCTTGAAGCTCTATCACAGCTTTGGCAACCTCCAGAAGCTCCACCTTCGCAAACAGGCGCAAATCAGTTGCTACTTGGTCGTTCCTGCTACGCCCAGTATGTAACTTCTCTCCCACTTCTCCCGCCAACTGCGTTACGCGACGCTCCACAGCAGTATGGATGTCTTCGTCCGTGGAGGTGAAGGCAAAAGCCTCCGACTCTAACTCTGCCCCAACCTGATCTAATGCCTGCAGCAAAGTCTGCGCTTCAGCTCTAGTGATTATCTCTGCACGCTCCAGCCCACGCACATGTGCACGCGACCCCGCAATATCGGCTTGTGCCAACTCGCGGTCAAAACCTAAGCTCGTCGTGAATTCCATCAGCTCATCCGCAGGCGGCTCGCTCATGCGCCCGCCCCACAAAGTGCTCATGGACCAGCACTCATGACTCACCCCTCATCTCGCCACTCAGATCTCCCCCTAATGTCTCGCCACTCATATCTCCCCCTAATGTCTCACCGCCTTGTTTGCGCAAAGCATGCAGCCTCAACCTTAGAGCGTTCAACTCAATGAACCCTGTGGCATTGGCTTGGTCATACACACCTTCGTCCTCTTCAAAAGTCACGACCTTCTCAGAAAACAGCGATTTTTCAGAACGTCTCCCCGTTACCTGCACGCCACCCTTATAGAGCTTCAGACGCACTTCGCCATTCACTTCTTGCTGTGTGTGGTCGATGGCGGTCTGTAGCATCTCTCGCTCAGGGCTCCACCAGTAGCCGTTATACACCAACTCCGCATAACGAGGCATCAGCTCGTCTTTGAGATGCGCCACCTCACGATCCAAAGTCAGCGACTCCACCGCACGATGTGCCTTTAGCAAAATCGTGCCGCCCGGTGTCTCATACACTCCACGAGATTTCATCCCCACATAGCGATTCTCCACGATGTCTGCCCTACCCACGCCGTTCGCTCCGCCGATACGGTTCAGCTCGGTCAGTAGCTCAGCAGGCGACATCGCCACTTCATCTATCGCCACCGCATCGCCGCGCTCAAAAGTGAGAACTATTTCTCGCACCTCATCTGGGGCAGCTTCTGGTGAAACCGTCCAGCGAAACATCTCTTCAGCAGGCTCCAGCCACGGGTCTTCTAAGATGCCGCCCTCATATGAGATATGCAACAGATTGGCATCCATAGAATATGGCGGACGGTTGCCCTGATCCATCTCAATCGGGATACCCTTTTCGGCTGCATAAGCCAGTAGCTTCTCGCGAGAAGTCAAACTCCAGATGCGCCAAGGGGCTATCACAGCTATGTCGGGTTTAAGAGCACTGGCACCCAGCTCAAAGCGCACTTGGTCGTTGCCTTTGCCGGTGGCACCGTGAGACACAGCATCTGCCCCGCACTCAGTGGCTATCTCTACGAGACGTTTGGCGATGAGCGGACGAGCGATGGAAGTGCCCAGCAGATATTCGCCCTCATACAGCGCATTGGCACGAAACATCGGAAATACGAAATCCGCTACAAACTCCTCACGCAAGTCGTCAATATAGATTTCCTTCACTCCCATTGCTTCGGCTTTAGCACGGGCGGGGCTGAGTTCTTCGCCTTGGCCAATATCGGCGGTGAAAGTTACCACTTCGCATTCGTAGGTCTCTTGCAACCAGCGGAGTATCACAGAAGTGTCAAGCCCTCCAGAATAAGCGAGGACAACCTTCTTACAAGAGTGCCTTGTACTTTGTGTCATTGTATTTTTTGTCATTGTTTTGAAAGCCCCGCCAGTTTGCACAACCCAGCCAACAGACGGGCAGGATCACTTTCTTCTTTTACGACCACCAGCACGGTGTCATCACCACTTAAGGTGGCCAGCACGCCCGGATATTTGCTGCGATCTAACGCAGCTGCCACCACATGAGCCGCCCCAGGGGCTGTGCTGACAGCCAGCAGCTGCCCAGACTTATTCATATCGCGCACCCACTCGCCGAAGACTTTACGCAAATGCACCTCCACTGCTTTTGGCGAAGTCTGTGCCTGTTCGTCCAATGTATAGACGATGTTTCCGTCTCCGTTGCGCACTTTGAAAGCACCTATCTCTTTGAGGTCGCGCCCGATAGTGGGCTGAGTAACCTTCACACCTTGCACTTCCAGCATCTCTACGATCTCACGTTGGCTGGCAGTAGCGCGCGATTCTAGCATCTCGGCGATGGCACGCAAACGTTCTTGGCGGTTCATGGTCGTGCTCCCATCAGCCAAGCCAGCAAGCCTCTGGCTGTGTGCATACGATTTTCGGCTTGTCGCCAGACACGAGAACGAGGCCCTTCCAGCACCTCTGCGCTCACCTCTTCACCCCGATGAGCTGGCAAACAATGAAGAAATATCGCTTCTGGCGCAGCCTGCCACATGAACTCAGTTGTGACCGTATAGCCAGCAAAATCCTCTCTGCGCTGAGCTGCCTCGTCTTCTTCCCCCATTGAAGCCCACACATCGGTATAGACGGCGTCCGCGCCTTTCACGGCTACGGCTGGGTCGGTCTCACTATAACAAGCAGGAGGATCAGACTGGCAAGCCAATACCGACAATGCGATATCTTCAGACTTGAAACCATAGGCTGGCGGGCAAGAGATACAGAACTCCACACCCATCATCGCGCACCCTAATGCTAAAGACCTAGCCACATTGTTAGCCGCCCCAATATATGCCACCTTTCTGCCTGCAAAACCAGCTGGCATATCGGCAGGCGTTAACTTCCACTCTTGTGCCAAGGTCAGAAGGTCGGCCAGGGCTTGCAGTGGATGCGCTTGGTCTGACAGCAAATTCACCACAGGTACAGGTGAGGCCTTAGCAAACTCAGCCAGCATCTGATGACTAAACACACGCAACCCCACGACGCTGTGATAGCAACCAAAAGTTCGTGCGATGTCAGCAATGCTCTCACGCACGCCGAGCTGTATCTCTTCAGGGCGAATGACGAGGGGATGTCCGCGCAGCTGCACAACTGCCATCTCTACAGAGTGGCGTGTGCGAGCCGAAGGCTTCTCAAATACGAGCGCACAGCTGCGCCCTTCCAGCAACGGCGGAAGTTGCCCGCTCATAGACAGGCGCAAGACATCTACAAGCTCAGCAGGCGTGAGGTCGTCAATCTCTAGAAAGTTGCGTGGCTGTGAAGTCATGGTCTTCTCTCGGTTGTGCTGTGTTTTTGGGTTTGCTTAAGGCTTTAGTTTTGTGTGTATCGGGCTGGCAAATGAACTATTTCAAGATTTTGATAACTGTCATGTGAGAATTATTCAGCATGTGAGAACTATTCAGCTAGAACTTTTCTAAAAATATCTACTGCTTCGGCAATGTCGTCTTCGGTTATAACAAATGGCGGAGTCCAACGTATTGCAGTTGGCGTGAGAGCATTGACGACTAAGCCTGCTTCCAAACACTGCGAAGCGATCTCAGCTGCGGGGCGATTGGCTTCGGGGGTTAGCTCACTAGCGAGCAGCAACCCTCGACCGCGTACCTGCGACACCTCTTCCATCGCCTCAAGATGAGCACGCAACTTTGCGCCTAACTGCTCAGCGACTGCTGGAGCATCCATCTCTTCCATTGTCGCAAGCACGCAACAGGCGGCGGCGGTTGCCAGAGGTTGACCTCCGAAAGTGGTGGCGTGTTCGCCTGGGCGAAAAGCACTTGCTACTTCAGCTTTGGCCCAGCAAGCCCCTATAGGCATCCCATTGCCTAAAGCTTTAGCCATTGTCACCACATCGGGCAACCATTTAGCGTCTCCGTTTTCGGTGCATTTGTTCTCATGCTGATGGTTATCAAGCTGTTGGTTATCAAGCTGATGAGCAAACCACTTACCTGTGCGCCCTAAACCAGTCTGCACTTCGTCAAGCATCATCAGCAGTCCGCGTTCATCGCATAGGGCACGAACTTCAGATAGATAGCCAGCGGGCGGTTCTATCACACCACCTTCGGCCATGATCGGTTCCAGAAACACTGCAGCAGTCGTCTCATCTATGGCTTTCTCCAACTCATCAATGTCGCCGTAGGGCACATGGCGGAAGCCTTCGGGTAGTGGCTGGAAAATCTCGTGTTTCTCGGGCTGGCCTGTGGCATGAAGAGTAGCGAGTGTGCGCCCATGGAACGAGCGAAACGCGCTTATCACCTTGTATCTACCGTGCCCTGCCCAGCGACGCGCTAGCTTCAAAGCAGCTTCATTGGCTTCAGCCCCCGAGTTGCAGAAAAATACCTGCCCGCCTCCACCGAGCAGGCGATCCAAGGTGCGTGCCACTTCGCCGTTGTGCTCGGTAGCAAACAGGTTGGAAACATGCTGTAGCTTGCCTGCCTGTGCTGCGACTGCTTCGGCAATCGCCGGGTGGCTGTGGCCGAGGCTCACAACGGCTAGTCCAGAAAGAAAGTCCAGGTATTGTTTGCCGTGAAGATCCCAGAGTCGGCAACCTTCGCCTTTTACAAACATGACAGAGGGCGCGCCGTAGCTAGGCATTATCGGGCAAGTATTCATACTGCTTGGCGCGTCAACTGCTTGGCGATGAGAACTTACCGCTGTCATGTCTCGCTCCCGATATTCCCGCTCCCCGTATTCCCACCCTCTATATTCCCGCCTCCCATATTCCCTTTTGTAATCATCGTGCCTGCGCCGTCATCTGTGAAAATCTCTATCACCAGAGCGTGCTTCTGGGTGCCGTTGATGAGATGTGCTGAAACTGTGCCACCTTCAACGGCGATTTTGGCAGCGTCCAGCTTCGGCAACATACCGCCTTGGGCTTTCCCGCTTTCAATAAACTCTTCTAGCTCGTCAGCCGAGATTTTAGGAATGCGGCTTTGCGGGTTATCCACATCTGTCAGCAACCCGTCTATATCTGTCAGCAATATCAGCTTTTCGGCTTGAAGAGCAGCAGCCAGCTCACCTGCTACTAAATCCGCGTTGATGTTGTGTGCCTGACCATTGTCGTCTGTGCCGATGCTGGCTATCACGGGAATAAAACCCTCATCGGTGAGGCGCGCCAAGACATCAGTATTGACGCCCACTACATCACCCACGAAACCCAGCTTCTCGTCTCGTTGAGTAACTTTCAACAGACAGGCATCCTCGCCCGACAGCCCCACAGCATGCTCACCGAAGCGGTTCAGCGCACTCACGATATCTTTGTTGATCTTGCCCACCAGCACCATGCGTACCACTTCAAGCGTGGCCGCGTCGGTGATGCGGTGCCCGCCGATGGCTTGTGTCTGAATGCCGAAGCGGTTTAGGGATTCTGTAATCTGCGGTCCGCCTCCGTGCACTAGAACTGGGCGAATACCTACCGAATGCAGCAGAAACACATCGTCTGCGAAACTCTGGCGCATCGCTTCGTCAACCATGATCGCGCCGCCGCATTTAATTATCATCGTCTTGCCTGCGAACTTCTGAATATAAGGCAGGGCTTGAACAAGCGTTGCGGCACGTTGTTCGTGCAGTTGGCTGGGTGGAGAGGGCTGGCTTTGTGTTGCCATCAGCTTGTCCTCATGTTTTCGGCGATATAGCCTGGCGTGAGATCGGTGGTGACGACTGTTGTCTCGCCTTCACCTTGGCCGAGATCTATGTGCACAAGTAGCTGTCTGCCTTGCATGTAGTCATCTAAGGTGTGACTGGCAGACTGCCTATCGGATGGCACACCTTGACGATATACCACATGGTCGCCGTAGGCAATGGTGAGAGTATCGACATCAAATGCCACACCTGAAACGCCACATTCACTAGCAATGCGACCCCAATACGGGTCACAACCATACCACGAGCATTTGATCAGCTGGCTGTTGGCGCAACGACGAGCAACCGTGGCAGCCTCTTCGGCTGTGGCCGCGCCTGTTACTTTCAAGGTAACGGTTTTTGTGGAACCTTCGGCATCGTCGGCCATCTGTCGGGCAAGACTGGCACAGACTTCTCTCACTGCTTCGGTGAGCTGTGCCTGGTTTAGGGGCGATTCTGCTTGGGCACTGGCCAGCAGGAGCACTGTGTCGTTAGTGGATTGTGCACCGTCGGTGGTTAGACAATTGAAGGTTGTCTTCACGGCTTCTCCGAGGGCTTGCTGGAGCATATCGGCTGGAGCAGCAGCATCGGTGGTTAACAGCGCAAGCATGGTGGCCATGTTGGGCTGTAGCATGGCTGCGCCCTTCGCCATCGCACCAACACGAAAGCTGCCAGCATCAACAAGAGCTTGCTTGATTGCTGTGTCGGTAGTCATTATCGCTTCGGTAGCCGCCGGGCCGCCTTGGGGCGAACAAGCAGCGACAGCTTTGGCGATACCGCTCTCAATGGCATCCATCGCCAAGTTGAATCCGATGAGACCTGTGGAACAGACCAGCACTTCTTCGGTGTCGCATCCAATCTCTTGGGCAGTGAGAGCACACATTTTCTCGGCGTCTTTCAGCCCCTGTGCGCCCGTTGCCGCGTTGGCGTTACCGCTGTTGAGCACTACGGCTGTTGCTGAGCCTCCGATAGCAAGATGTCGTCGTGAAACCACCACAGGCGCAGCCGTTAACTTGTTGGAAGTAAAGACTCCGGCTGCTGCTAGCGGTTGGAAGTTCGTCGTGCTAGTTGCCATATTCGCAGTGCCGCCTGTCACATCGCTCCTGACCACAGCAAGATCGAGCGGACTCGAGCTACCATCGCCCTGCTTGATACCGCAATGAATGCCAGCAGCGGCAAAACCTGCTACATCAGTAACGCTCACGGATACATCCCCGCCGCTGAAAGCCCCGCGCTTTTAGGAAACTCACAAATTTGGTTAGCGCACTGCACTGCCTGACCTGCCGCACCTTTGCCGAGGTTATCTATAGCGCAAAGGGCTATCACATAACCAGTGCGCGGGTCATAGCGGGCACTTAGATGTGCCGCGTTAGAGCCTTGAACTGCTTTAGTGGCAGGTAGCTGTTCGCTCACAACAATAAAAGGCTCGCCTTGGTAAGCCTCCAGATAGCAATCCAACAGATGCTCAGTGGTAAGTCCGCCTCCTTCAGCAAGTTCGCCGTGTTCTTCTGGGCGGGCATAACAGGTAGCCAAGATGCCTCGGTTCATCGGGGCAAGATGTGGAGTGAAGAGCACTTGTGCTCCCACAGCTTGTTCTATCTCAGGCGTGTGGCGGTGATCGCAGAGACCGTAAGCCGTAAAATTTTCGTCGGCAGCCGAAAACGAAGTATGTTGCTGAAGAGAACGCCCCGCTCCTGAAACTCCACTGGCAGCATCTACGATTATTGCCTCTTCGGAAATTATCCCTGCTCGTAGCAAAGGCGCAAGAGCAAGTGCAGCAGCAGTGGGATAACAGCCCGGTGCTGCCACAAGTCTCGTAAGAGGAAACAGCTCGGGCAAGCCATAGGAGAACTGCCCTAAAAGCTCGGGAGCACTATGAGCGTGCCCATACCACTGCTCATACTCAACAGGGTCGCGAAGTCTGAAATCAGCAGCTAAGTCGACTATCACAGCTTTGCTAGCCCCTTGGCCGTTGCCAAGTATTTCAGGAACAATCTGCTGTGACTGGCCATGAGGTAACGCCAAAAATATCACATCCGACAAATCCTCTGGCACGCCAGCTGCAAAACGTTGCGTGGGATAGCTAGCGGCCAAACTGGGATAGATATCCCTCACTGCTTCTCCAGCTGCAGAGTCGCCGCCTAGGAACTCCACCTCAAAGTTGGGGTGGTCAGCCAGCAGACGCAGGAGCTCTGCCCCCACATACCCAGATGCCCCCAGAACGGAGCACTTTTTCTTCATATTGCTAATTATACAAGATTATTTATAAACGACAACTTCTTTTTCTGGGTTTTTTGATGTCATTGCTGTAGTGGAGCTTTGACTCAGCGGAGCCCTCCCGCAGTGAAACTCCCATCTCTTTTGCCGCCTCAATGCATCGCAGGCGAGCTTCAGCTACTTCTTCATCGGTAAGAGTGCGGTCGGAGGCTTCAAATCGCAGACGGAAAGCCAAGCTTCGCACTCCTTCTCTTAGCTGTTCACCTCTGTAAATATCAAATAATGTAATTCCTGTCAAGCACTCCCCTGCCGCATTAGCCAGCACAGCTTTCAAGTCGCCTGCGGCCATTTCTTCAGGCACCACGAATGCCAAATCGATATCGCTAGAGGGGAACTTGGTGGGTGAAACATACCGCAGAGCTTCTTGCTGCTTTCTGGTTGCCAACACTTGGTTGAGGTTGGTTTCAAAATAGGCAACAGGTGAGGAGATGTCATGCTTCTCCAACACCTGCGGGTCTATCTCACCTATCACGCCGACCGGGCTGCCCTCTTTGTGGCTGGCATCAATCAGCAATTCGCCTGAGCGGGTGGGATGCAAGCCTGGCTGTTCGCTGTTGCGAACCGAGGCACCTGTTAGCCCTAGCGAGCGACATAGTCGCAACCAAACTCTCACCGCATCGCCAACTTCAGCCCCGCAGAGCAACACGCCCAGATGCTCCGACTCTTGAGGTAGCGAGCCGCCTTCGGAGCCTTTGCCTGATGTGTTGGTCTTTTCTGCTGTGTTGCTTGAGGTGCCGCCTGAGGTGCCGGTATTACCTTTTTGGATATCTCCAGCAAAAATCTGAGGAAACTCAGCAGAAAACACATGGCCTATTTCAAAGATGCGGGCATCTGCGATGCGACGAGCATGGTTATAGGCGGCAATTTTTGTCATTCCCTCTCGCAACGACTGACGCATTACCGACTCTTCTGAAACCAGCGGATTGGTCAATAATATGGCGTTTGAATGATCTTCGTCTCGCAAGTCTTGAGGGGCGAGAAATGGCAACGACATAACCTCAGACAACCCCATACCTACGAGCATGTCCGCCGCCTTGCGCCTCAACTGCTGGCTGGGTGACAGCCCTCCTCGCTGGTCAAAGAGCGGCACTACTTTAGCTATGCGGGAATAGCCATAGGCTCGTCCGACTTCTTCGGTGATGTCTATTTCTGTGGCGCAATCTAACCGCCAAGATGGGATAGAAACCGACAGGATTGCGCCAGTGTTACCGTTGCCACCATCGCTAGCACTGCTTTCAGCACCTCCGCTGTCGCCCACTTCAAATCCCATCGGTTCTAGTAGCTCAACCATCTTCTCCTTCGCAAGCTCAGTGCCGAGCGTTGCATTTACACGATCTACCCGCACTCGCACAGGCAGACTAGGCCGCTCACTACCCTTGGCTATGACTGTGCCGGGGGCAAGGCTGGCAGTGCCTACCTGTGTTGCTAACTCAGCGAAACGCAGCAGTGCCATCTCTGCTATCTCAGGGTCGACACCGCGTTCAAAACGGGCCGAAGCTTCGCTTCGCAGCCCCAAGCGGCGAGATGTTCGACTGATTGTCATCGGATCCCACCAGGCAGCCTCTATCAATGCTGTAGTAGTTGATTCAGATATCTCTGTGGATGCGCCACCCATTACTCCTGCCAAGCTGAGCGGCTCGTCTTGGCTACCCACAATCAAGCCGTCTTGCGCGCTCAAAGTGCGAGTTTCTCCGTCAAGTGTCACAAGTTGTTCGCCCTCTCGTGCCATACGCACTGCCAGGGTGTTGTTGTTGATGTAATCCAAATCAAACGCATGTGTAGGCTGGCCCAACTCCAGCATCACAAAGTTGGAAATGTCGACTATTGAGTTCACCGGCCGCATCCCCAACGCCAGTAGCTGTTTTGCTAACCAGACGGGTGAGCTTTCGACTTTCACATCTCGCATAGTCCTCACAGTGAAATGCCGACAGAAATCGGGCTCATCAATTGTAATTGACACCTGCTCAGCCACTTCGCCAATTTCAACGACATTAGGCACAGGAATAGAGAAAGACAAACCGAGGCGGGCGGCGAGATCGCGAGCCACACCAGCTACCGACATAGCATCTGGACGGTTGGGGTTGACTTCCAAGTCAAACAACACATCATGTTTCAGATCCAAAGCTTCAGACACATTGCTTCCCAACTCGGCTGTGCCTGGCAAAATCAAAATCTCAGGTTCGGTGTTGTCTATTGGCAACTCCAACTCTTCGGCCGAGCACAACATCCCTTCAGACCACTCACCTCTCAGCTTGCGGTGCTTGATCTTGAGACCGCCCCCTACTACTGCTCCATCGGTAGCCAGTGGCACTAAGTCGCCCACTTGCATGTTGAATGCTCCGCAACAAACTTGACGAGCAGTGCCTGATCCGTCATCCACATCCACAAGCTGGATGCGGTCGGCATCGGGATGCGGACGCAAATCAAGCACTTTAGCCACTACAACTCCGTTGAATGCCGCCCCCAAAATCACCATTTCTTCCACGCTCAGACCTAGGTCAGACAAATGCTCTGAAAGCGTGTTGGGATCTTGCTCTAGGAGATCACCGGCAAAGTTGCCCAGCAAAGATAGGAGGACTTTCATCGCAGCATCTCTCTGCCCATAGCTTCTGGCAGCATCTCTCTGCCCACAGCTCTGTTCATATAGTGCTTCATATAGTGCTCCTAAAACTGCCGCAGGAATCGCATGTCGCCCAACCAGAGGTCGCGCAAGTCGTCAACTCCGTAGCGGATCATGGCGAGGCGATCTATGCCGAAGCCGAAAGCGAAGCCTGTCCATTCTTCTGGGTCTATGCCGCAGGCTTCCAGCACATTCGGGTGCACCATACCGCAACCGCCCAGTTCTAACCAGCTACCGTCAGGTCGTTGAATGTCAAACTCGGCTGAGGGTTCGGTGAACGGAAAGTATGACGGGCGCAACCGCGAGCTGAATCCCTCACCAAAAAAAGCCGTGGTAAATGCCTCTATCGTGCCTGCGAGGTGGCCGAGATTGATATTGCGATCTATCAGTAGCCCCTCTATCTGATGAAAGACAGGCATGTGTGTGGCATCGGCGGTATCTCGGCGAAAACAACGCCCCGGTGCGACCACAGCTATGGGGGGCGGCTGCGATGTCATCGTCCGCACTTGCACTGGCGAAGTATGCGTGCGCAACATGGTAGACATCGCCTTGCCCCAATTCACATAGAGGGTGTCATACATGTCGCGGGCAGGATGGCCGAGTGGGAAGTTGAGGGCTGTGAAGTTATGCCACTCTGTGTCAATCTCAGGGCCGTCAGCCACGGTATAGCCCATCCCCACGAACAAGTCTTCTAAAGTTCGGCGGGTTTGGGTGATGATGTGAGAGTGTCCGACCGTCAAATCGCCGATGATTTCGGTGAGGTCGGCCCGCTCGGTTTGTAAAAGAGCAGTTCGCTCGACTTGTGCGAGCTCGTTGTGGCGGGCATCCATCAAAGTTGTGATCTCATCTGTGGCTTCGTTGCAAGCACGCCCAGCTTCGGGACGGTCATCTGTGTTGAAACTACCGATGGCACTGCGTAAAGCAGCTAGGTGAGACGACCTGCCTAGCAACTCGGCTTTGGTTTCAGCGAGAGCGTCTGTGCTAGTGGCTTCAGCAACGGCGGCTCTGGCGGCTACGACAATTTCGCCAAGCTGGGCTTTCAGATCGTCAACCGAAGTGGCTTTGGCCTGAGCCTCGTTTGGGAATTCGTCTTTGAACTCAGCACTCATTGAACCGCTCCGCGCAATTCTATTTGTTCGGTGTCCATTTGCTTGGCGTCCATTTGCTTGGCGGCCATTTGTCTGGCAGCTTCAAAACAAATCACAGATGCAGCCATTGCCACATTCAGCGACTCAACGCCTCCTGCTAGTGGGATTTGAATCCAATCTGTGACATTGGCTTCTGCCACCTCAGGCAAACCGCGAGTTTCATTGCCCACAAGTATGACTGCTCCTTTGTTGTAGCTGAACTCATAATAGAGATTTCCCCGATTGGAAGCGGTAGCCACAACTTGCCGGCCAGTTTCCTGTAAACCTTGCAAAAATGCTGCCACAGCAGGCTCTCGTCTCGGCGGCAGACGAAATACCGACCCAGCACTAGAACGCACAACTTTCGGCCCCCAAGGATCCACGCAGTTCCCAACAAAGATAACCTCGCTAACTCCAGCCCCTTCCGCACAGCGCAACAAAGCTCCGGCATTTGAAGGGTCAGCTATTTCTACAGCAGCCAAAGAAAAACCTTCGCTAGTTAGTTCTATCGCATTAGCCAGTTCTGTCGCACTTACCTTCGTTTCTCCATCTTCAAATCCCTCTCCAACCGACACGCCTGTCTCGCCCAATAGTCCTAGAACACTATTTGCTTCACTCAAATTATGCTGTCCTGGAATCTCAGCTACCGCCAATAGCGGTGGCGGAGTCACCGATGCCCCTATTCGAGCTAAAGCCTCTTCGGCTACCTCAAGATAAGTTGCTCCACCATCGCGAGCTCTTGCTACCACTGCTTTTTCAGCCGCCCCTGCCCGGCTCTCCTCCAGTAGCACTTCAATCACACGCAACCCAGCATCTAAGGCATCGCCAACAAGCACCGCCCCCTCAATCAAAAATTGTCCAGCTTTGCGCCGCTCAGCAGAATGCTGCGCCAGCCGCTGCAAGTGCGCTAGGCGGCGACGCGGCACCGCCTGCATCAGGCAGCGTTTGCTAGTGCCGACTTCGCTCGCTCAGCAAGCTTGGCGAACGCTTCAGGGTCGTTCACCGCCATGTCGGCGAGCATCTTGCGATCAACAGCCACATCCAGAGAGTTGAGGCCCGCAATGAACTTGCTGTAGCTGAGAT
This sequence comes from uncultured Acidimicrobiales bacterium, assembly GCA_958295755.1. Taxonomy (GTDB): domain Bacteria; phylum Actinomycetota; class Acidimicrobiia; order Acidimicrobiales; family Hopanoidiivorantaceae; genus Hopanoidiivorans. The sequence goes on from OY282367.1 coordinate 1,184,988, forward strand.
CGTGTTGGCGGCAGGCGGCGTTGATGCGCTGAATCCAGAGTCGGCGGAAATCACCCTTGCGGGTTCGGCGGTCACGGTAGGCATATTGGAGCGAGTGCATGACCTGCTCATTTGCTGCCCTCCATGAGCGGCTCTTGTTGCCGTAGTAACCTTTCGCTTTGGAAAGTGTCGCTTTGCGGCGTTTTCTGCTGGGCACCGAGCGTTTCACTCTGGCCATCGTCTGCTCCTTAGTCTCTCAGTTTTGCTGGTCTGTCGGATTTGCTGGTTTCTCGGATTTCCTGTCGTTTCCACTGGATGTCGTCCGTGCGGGTGAAAGTTAAACCCCCAACTGCCGCCTCACCTGTGAGCGGTCGGCCGCGCTGACTTCACCGTCACGGCGATACTGACGCTTGCGCTTTGGCGATTTCTTCTCCAAGATGTGATTGTTGTGCGACTTGCGGCGGCGGATCTTTCCGCTCCCAGTTACTTTGAACCGCTTAGCCGCCCCGCGATGGGTCTTCATCTTCGGCGATTTAGATTTGGACATTGCTTCAGTCTAAGCAGTCTGCTTCTTTTTCGGCACCAACATCATCGTCATGTTGCGGCCTTCCAAACGGGGCGAAATGTCTATCTTGGCATGCTCTGCCATCGTCTCGGCTACTTCGTCGAGTATTCGCCTCCCCAACTCTGGATGCTGCAGCTCTCGGCCCCGAAACATAATCGTGATTTTCACCCGATTGCCCTCCGAGATGAACTTCTCAACTTGGCGAGTTTTGGTATTGAAATCACCCTTGCTGATCTTCGGGCGATACTTGATCTCCTTGATAACGGTCTGTGCGCTGTTTTTGCGCGACTCCTTAGCCCGCTGTGCTTCCAGATACTTGAACTTCCCAAAGTCCATAATGCGACACACTGGAGGCGTAGCATTGCCCGCCACCTCCACAAGGTCGAGACCGTGCTGCTCGGCGATAGCTAGTGCCTCTTCCAGAGGCTTGATACCAATCTGCACCCCGTCAGGCCCGACAAGACGAACCTGCTCGGACTGAATCTGCTCGTTGACCCGCTGATCAGTTTGCGTTGCTATAGCGGGTACCTGCTGAGCATGCTCATAGTCTTGTCATAAATTTCTGTCTCGCTGTTTCGTCGGGTGTGTGGCAAGGCTGGCACCAAATGCCTTTTCGGTAAGTATATACCATACTCCAAGCCCTTGCCACAGATTTTTATTGAACCTATCTGCATAAGCCCATCTTTGCACACACCTGCTGCACAGCGACGCATGCTCTGCTGCTGGTAGCGTCATTGATGCTATTGCTAAAATCGTTCGACCATCCGGAGAGCAGTTCTATATATCTCGAACACAGCAACTACCACAGAGGTAACCTCCTAAGAATATCCGGAGTTATAAGAATATTCTGAGTTATTTGTAAATAAGCTGCTAAATTAGAAGTGCCTATTACAAAAAACACGCTAAATTAGAAATAGCGGACAGCTAGGAGGTCGGAACATTTATTCACGCTCGCTCAAACTCCCAGAGTCGGGTACCAAGAGCTTCTTCCTCTGGGGCCCTCGTCAGGTAGGCAAAACCACCCTCCTGCGCGAGACATACCCTGATGCCTACTGGGTGGATCTCCTAGAGGACGAGACCGTCAGACGCTTTTCATCCCGCCCTGAAGATCTACGCACTGAACTCCAAGAATCACCTGCCTCGCCGAATCAACAAGTTGTCATTGACGAAATCCAGAATGTGCCAGCCCTGCTGAACAGCGTGCACTGGCTCATTGAAAACAAAGATTTGCGATTTGCGCTATGCGGCTCTAGTGCTCGAAAGCTTCGACGAGGCGGCGTCAATCTGCTGGGCGGCAGGGCAGTGAATCGTGAGCTGCGAGGTCTCACAGCCCTAGAGTTGAGAGACGATTTTAACCTGGCCAGACTGTTGAATCATGGCTACATACCTCAGACCTATATGTCTGATACCCCATCTGAACTGATCGATGCCTATGTCTCGCATTACATGACTCAGGAGATCATTGAGGAAAGCATCGTGCGTAATGTCCCGATCTTCTCCGACTTTTTGGATGCCGTAGCGTTACGTGACGGCGCAATAGTGAACTTCTCCAACATCGCCAGAGAAAGCGGCGTCTCATATCAGACAGTCAAGAACTACTACACCATCTTGGAAGACACACTGATGGGCCGCTGGCTACCCGCCTACAGCAAACAGCCCAAAGGCACGGAGCGAAGGTCGCGCAAATTTTACTTCTCGGATGTGGGTGTGGTCAACCATCTGGCTCGGCGGGGAGTGCTACAGGCCGGCTCTTCGGAGTTCGGCAAGGCTTTCGAAAACTGGGTGTTCCATGAACTCACCAGCTATGTCGCATACAAAGGCATCATCCGCGACCGCCTCTCCTACTGGCAGTTGAAAAACGGCAACGAAGTCGACTTCATCCTCGGTAGCCAACTAGCTGTGGAAGCTAAAGCATCTAATGTCATTGCCCACCACCACATGAAGGGTCTGCGACTACTTCGCAAGCATCACCCCGATATTGAGCGCAGAGTGGTAGTCAGCCTTGAACCCCGCTCGCTGAACCACGATGGCGACATCATGATCTTGACTCCTGAAGATTTTGTAAAACGGCTCTGGGACGATGAGCTTTACCAGTCTGAGTTGTGACGGCTTGTTGGAAGACGGTCAAGTGTTGGATAACAGCCAAGGCGTGGTAGATTTTGCGCTATGAGTTTATGGACACCTAGCGGGGAGCACAGAGTACCTCGTGAGACTTCTGTCTCTGGTCAGGAAGCAACGCAGAATTCTGCTGAAGGGCCACAGGCTGGAGTATCCCAGACTGGGAGTGCTGGCGACCCGCAACTAGACGGCGCAGACACCCAAGCCCTTGACCCTGAAGTCCGCGAAGAACTTGAGGCGCAGATGGCCGAGGTTCGCCAGCGCATTCTGGAAACCCCCATTGAAGCCATGATTGTGCAGCATGTGATCGGCCTGTTTGAAATAGCCGCTATCCACCTCAACGCTGAAAACCCTAATCTCGCGTCAGCCCGTCTGGCTATAGATGCCATGGACGGAGCACTAGATGCCACTGAAGGACGCCTAGGCGATGCCGAAGAAGCCATGCAGTCTATGCTCCACCAAGCCCGTATGGCCTATGTACAGGTGAATCAACAGAATAGCTCCATGCAATAAACTATGACCAGCAGTAGATGATATGCCTTGACAGTCGCATAAGGGCTGAAAAGATCTATCCCAAGGCTACGATTCCACCCAGATGGTTAGTGGTAAGAGAATCTCTATCACTGCTTTCACACTGCTAGTGCCATAGCGTCTGCATAGGCACGACTTGCTCGCCTATAATCGCTATCCATACAGTGAAGTGCTACACTACCTACAATTCTGACGTCACCTCTCTCTGGAAGAGTAGCATAATCTGCATCTTCATCCGTAGCCACAGATAAATACTCAATTGCCTTATCACAAGCCGATTGTCTCGCTTCACTACATTCTTTTGTGGCAATAACCGAGTTTGGCTGGCCTGGCAATGTATCTGCAAAATTTCTTCCCCGCATTCTAGCGTTGCTTTCCATTACACTTGACCCAACAATAAATCTTCGTACCGCGGTGTCTATTAGATCGGCATAAGTCTCTCCACAAGCATCTTTTGCTTCAAAACCTAAACTAATCGCTTTAGATTGTAAACTATCAAGTCCTTCTGCTGGACGATTAGAACAACCGATTAAAACGAGGACAACTACCAATATGATAGTGTACCAGCGAAAGGTGAAAATAACCATGAGTCCTATCTCATACCATAAAGCCTAAATGCTGGACTGTCGCCATGCTTTTAGCCTCTCTTCGAATTCTGCTAAGAATACTCTGACTTCTCCATTCGGGTTTTGGGCTTCTATTTTACCTACGATTCTGGCAATCTCGGTTTTATTCCTTTCTGTTGTTTCAGCTAATTCTGATAGAGCAACCTTAACAGGCTTGTTTTGTCGCACCACTCCCTCAACCATCTTCTCTATATTGTTGATATTTTGAAGTAAGTCAGGCATTCCAAGTTCTTCGGCATAAGTGCTGTGGGAATTTTTTAAGGTTCCCCATATCCATTGTTCGGGAGATCCATTACCAGGTAAAAACAACACATTAGCAGACTGTCCATGCTTGCTTGCTATACTCTCAAGTTTAGTCTCCATATCCTTCGCATCACCATCAAGAATAAAAATAAAATTACTCATCTTTTCGAATTTGCACAAAATTTTAACATGGCTTGCGAATTCTGTTTTGCCTGTGTCTCGTCCAATTTTGAAGTCATCATGCCTTAGCCCTAATTTGACATTTAGAACATCCATAAACCCAAGCAAAATGCCTTCTGCTATATCGTCTTCACATAAAATGGAAAGTTGATCGCGAGACTGTCCGTAAAGAGCTTTTTGAATAATGTCACGATGTGGAGGAGCAAGACTTACATAACCCGTCTCTTCCTCACGATCCAGAAAGAGCCTGCCCTCCTCTGGAACGCTTTCAAGGACAACTGGGCTATGAGAAGCCACGATAATCTGTAGATTATTTCTAAGTGCTATCCTCTGAAATTCTAGCATGGCACGTTGTTGCGTATACGGATGAAGCCCTGCCTCTATCTCATCAATTAACACAAGGGCGTCGCGAAGATTTGACAAGTCCATTGAAATTCGCAGAATTGCCCGTTCTCCCGCTGACATATGAAACTCTGAATAACTAGCATTGCTTTCTTCGCCTCTTGCTAACTCGGCAAACAGCAAGTCTTTTGACTGCGCTGTGATTTTTATAAGGTTGCTATACCGATATGGCAACACGCGGTGAGCAAGTATCAGCATGTCTTCAGTAACTACCTGTGTTTCTAACGGATTCTGTGACAGGCGAAGGATGCTACGTACCTCAGACGGGCTGGTAAGATTTGCTAGTGTCCGCAAATAAAGCTTGCGTTCAGGTTGCTTTCCCTTTTTTCGCCCCATATAGCTACGGTTCCAACTCTTGCCTCGCCTCCAAAGCATCGACACTCTCTCACCTCGATCAAGATAGTGTAATTCAATCTCGGTTTTCTCCTGAGTGTCCTGAAAATCGGTACCTCCACCTGCAAAATTTGGGAAAAGAGTCGCTGGTGTAAAGTCTCTCGGATTCCGATCTGGCACACGATATGCACAGGCGCAGGCAAAAAGTACTGTAGATTTGCCACAACCGTTTGGGCCTGCCAAAACGCTTACTGGATAGTCAAACGGTACAGTCAAATCTCTGATACCACGAAGATTGCGAATTCTTACTTCGACCAACTCATTGGGATCAGGCACTCTCTGCACCCGTAGAGCCTGCCAAGCCTCTGTCAGTTGTTTATCCAATAATGCCATAACCTTTCTCCGAATTGTCCACCTGTAAGTATAATTCTATCAGGTGCAGCTAGTGGGCATCAATCAAATCTACCATATCATCTCTGGCAGTGGGGGCACCAGGTGGTTGTGCGGGCGTCAATTACTTGTTTGCGGAGGGTGGTATGGCAGCGGGGGCAGGGGTGGCCGGCTCTGCCGTAACACTTGAGCTTTTTTTGGAAGTTACCGGTGCCGGCATCGGGTGTGCGGTAGTCGCGCAGCGTGGTGCCACCGAACTTTAGAGCTCGCTGAAGCACTTCTATGATTGCTTGATGCAGAGTTTCGCATCGGGCGAAGCTTAGGTTTCGTCTTGCAGGGTGGATGCTTGATTCCCACAGAGCTTCGTCAGCGTAGATGTTGCCTAGTCCCGCGACAGGGCGTTGGCTTAGCAGCTGAGTTTTCAAGGTGCGGGTGCTTTTACGCAAGCGGGCGTGTAACACTTCTGGAGTGAAATCACTTGACAGAGCATCGGGGCCTTGCGCTGCCAGTGTCGGAGCAGTTTCGTAACGACCTGTTGGCACTATCCGTAGCCGTCCGAAACGGCGGATGTCGTTGAATATCAGCTGCGAACCATTATCTAGCCACCACCTTGCTCTGATGTGCTCAGCTTCTAGGAGTGGTTCGTATATTCGAGTCGGTGCTAAGGGAGCTTTTCGTGTGCCCGTTCTATTGGAGTTTTTTTCGCTGCTACAGTCATCTCCGTCTGCCCCTTCTACAACCAACAACGAACCTGTCATCCCCAGATGAATGATTAGCTCCCTTTCACTGCCTATGCCCTCACTGTCCAGTCCGCAAATCAGATACTTACCCTTGCGCTTCAGCTCCAAAAATCGCGCCCCCGTCACCTCTCTGGCGGGTAGAAATTTTTTAGACCAGTGACTTGCAGCCTCCACGCACCTGCGACCCTCCACTAACGGCACAAGCTGTCGGCGGATTGTCTCTACTTCGGGAAGCTCTGGCACCGTTATGCATCTTAGAAGATGCTATTCTTTTCATCTAGATTCGGCGGCCAAGTAATTTCAAAATCAAAGTAATCTCCATATCAGCCTCACTTCAAGCAAGCTCATTCTTGCTAATGTAGAATAGCCAAGGCACTCAATAATAACCAAAATAATCATAAGGAGCAAACAATGACAGTCTCATCTTGGGACGATTTCCCCGTCCATCAAACATCTGAATTCATCCGACACCCTGCCATTAGCGACCGCAACTTCTACGACCGCTACTACTTCAACCTCCACGGCTCCACAGGCGAGGTCTTTGCCATCTTTGGCGTAGGGCAGTATCCGAACCTCGGCGTGACCGATGCTTTCGTGTGCGTGGCGACCGAAGAACGCCATCGCTTCATTCGGGCATCTCGCCCTCTCACCGACCGCATGGATGTGTCGGTCGGCCCTATCCGTGTAGAGGTGATCGAACCGTTGCAGAAGTTGCGTGTGGTCTGTGAACCCAACGACTTCGGCATCGAGATGGATGTGAAGTGGAATTCCTCAATGCCAGCGGTGGAAGAACCCAACCAATACATTCGCAATGAGGGGCGCATCGTGTTCAACACTCAGCGTTTCGCTCAGCTCGGTTCGTGGGAAGGTAGCCTCAGCGCAGGTGGCGACTCGTGGGAAGTAACTCCCGACCGCTGGAGCGGCTCGCGGGATCGCTCTTGGGGCGTGCGTCCTGTCGGCGAACCCGAAGGCGACGGTATCCGTCAAGGCTCAAATGTAATGGCAGGCATGTGGAACTACTTTCCCATGCGCTTTGACGATCACGCCATCTTGTACATGTGCCACGAAGACAACAACGGTGTCCGCCATCTTGAGGAAGCCCGCCGCATCTGGGCAGACCCCTCTCGCCCCACCGAACAACTCGGTCGCCCCGAGTTCATGCACAAGATGCAGTCGGGCACCCGCATCCTCGGTCACTCCACTATCGTGATGCCAGATGCTCCCGAAGGTAAGATTTCCATAGACTGCGAACCGTTACTTGTGAACTATCTCAGCTTCGGCACCGGCTACGGCATGGAAGAAAACTGGCGACACGGTATGTATCAAGGTCCCGACCTTGTGGTACAGGGAGACGACCTGCCCGTTTCGGATGTCGCCGGATTAGGGCAATACGGCGTGGTAGATCAGGTCGGCAAGTTCACCTATGACGACAATGTGGGCTATGGCCTCTACGAACACGGCTTTTTCGGTCCATTTAATAAAGTCGGTCTGGCCGACGGAGCAGCTGTTGCGCCATAGATAGCTGCTGCGTCATAGATACAAGGCTTTGCTTTTATGAACGAAGAGCCAGTTAGCGAAACTTTGCTAGAACCCGCCAAAGGCATCCAAAAAGCTGCCAAAGGCAACGAATTCGCTAGCAGGCACATCGGTTCCTCTCCTGACGACCAGCAAAAGATGCTGGACTTCCTCGGCTTGTCATCGCTTGATGAGTTAGTAGAACAGACCGTCCCTGAAAGCATCCGCGACCACAACCCATTGAGCCTCCCAGAGGCTCGCACCGAATACGAGGTGCTGGCAGAGTTGCGTGAGCTTGCCGACCAAAACAAAGTCTTCACATCTCTCATCGGCATGGGCTATTACGACACCATCTCACCACAAGTCATCATCCGCTGTGTACTGGAAAACCCTGCTTGGTACACTGCCTACACCCCGTATCAACCTGAGATTTCACAAGGCCGTCTGGAAGCTCTACTGAATTTCCAGACAATGGTTTGCGACCTCACAGGCATGGAGATAGCCAACGCTTCGCTACTTGACGAAGGCACCGCCGCAGCCGAGGCGATGACTCTGCTCTCGAGAGTGAGCAAGGGCGACCGCACAGCATTTTTGTTGGATGAAAACTGCCATCCGCAAACGATAGCAGTGGTGGTAACCCGCGCCGAACCGTTGGGAATACGTGTGGACATAGGCGATCCGTCAGCAGCCACTGAGGAACACTTCGGTGTTCTTGTGCAGTATCCCGGCACCTGTGGCGATTTACGCGACCTTGCCCCTATTACAGAAACAGCTCACAGCTGCGGTGCTCTCGTGGCTGTAGCGGCCGATTTGCTGGCTTTATGCTTGGTTACAGAACCCGGCAAAGTAGGTGCCGATGTGGTGGTAGGAAATACTCAGCGTTTCGGAGTGCCACTGGGTTTCGGCGGTCCGCACGCCGCCTATATCGCCACCCGTGAAGACTACAAACGTAGCTTACCTGGTCGTCTAGTCGGTGTCTCACAAGATGCTCACGGGCGACCAGCCCTCCGTCTAGCCCTTCAAACCCGCGAACAGCACATCCGCCGCGAAAAAGCCACTAGCAACATCTGCACAGCCCAAGTGCTACTGGCAGTGATTGCAGGTTTCTACGGAACATATCACGGCCCAGACGGGCTACGCCGCATCGCCAGTCGAGTTCATAGCCTCACTACTTCGCTAGCAGAGCACCTGCGAGACGCCGGCATAAAAGTAGAGACCGAGGCGTTTTTTGACACTATCTCTGTGAAAGTACCCGGAGAAGCCGAAGCCACAGCAGAGCGCGCTAGACAAAAGCGCATCAACTTGCGTGTGATAGACCCCAACACCATCGGCATCTCACTAGATGAGACAACCACACCTGAGATTGTCGCAGATATCTTGACGGCTTTTGGAGTAGATAGCACGGGACTGGAAATAGCTAGCAATGCGACCCCCGCCTTATCCCCCATCCCTCAGCATCTCCGCCGCACTTCTGCGTTCATGGAACATCCCGTGTTCCACAGCTACCACTCAGAAGTCTCTCTCACTCGCTACATCCGCCGCCTCTCAGACCGCGACATCGCCTTAGACAGAGCCATGATCCCACTCGGCTCGTGCACAATGAAGCTGAATGCTGCTACAGAGATGGCAGCGGTGACTTGGCCTGAGTTTTCACGCATCCACCCCTTCGCCCCAAGCGATCAGACGGAAGGCTATCTCCAGATGATCAACAGCTTAGAGGCAGCCCTCATAGAGATCACCGGCTACGATGCCGTCTCGCTTCAGCCAAACGCCGGCTCTCAGGGCGAACTGGCTGGGTTGTTGGCTATCCGTGCCTACTATGGCGAGCAAGGCGAAACCCATCGTAATGTCTGTCTGATACCGTCTTCGGCTCACGGCACCAACGCCGCCAGCGCGGTCATGGCGGGCATGCGAGTGATAGTGGTGGCCTGCGACAGCGAGGGGAATGTAGATGTTGACGACCTAACCGCCAAAGCCGAAGAACACGCCGACACACTAGCCACTCTCATGGTTACCTACCCCTCCACCCACGGAGTATTTGAGCCTCGCATCGGTGAGGTTTGTGACATCATCCATCGCCACGGCGGGCAGGTCTATATGGATGGAGCCAACCTGAACGCCCTTGTTGGTCTCGCCCGCCCCGGTCTGTTCGGCGCAGATGTATCTCACCTCAACTTGCACAAGACTTTCTGTATCCCACATGGTGGAGGCGGCCCCGGCATCGGCCCAGTAGCTGTGCGAGCGCACCTGGCACCATTCTTGCCCAACCATCCTCTGCGCCCCGACTGCGGCCCTGCCACAGGTGTCGGCCCGATATCGGCTGCCCCTTGGGGATCAGCTGGCATTTTGGCTATTTCGTGGGCTTACATCCGCCTTATGGGGCCAGATGGCCTCACCGATGCCACAAAAGTAGCCCTGCTCCACGCCAACTATGCGGCGACTCGCATCGGCAAGCACTTTCCCGTTTTATATCAAGGAGCCAACGGCAGAGTCGCCCACGAATGCGTGATTGATCTGCGCCCCGCCAAAGAAACCGCAGGCGTGACAGTAGACGATGTTGCCAAGCGTCTCATAGATTTCGGTTTCCACGCTCCTACTGTCTCTTTTCCTGTAGCTGGCACGATCATGGTAGAACCGACAGAATCTGAGCCGAAACCAGAACTGGATCGCTTCTGCGAGGCGATGACGGCCATAGCGGGCGAAGTAGAAGCCATAGCCAAAGGTGATGTCGCCCCCGACGACAACCCTCTGCACAACGCCCCACACACTGCTTCAGATGTAGTGAGTGACACCTGGCCTCACCCCTACAGCCGCGAGCAAGCCGCTTTTCCTGCTCTCCCATTGCGAGACGACAAATACTGGCCGCCAGTGAGCAGAATTGACAATGCTTGGGGCGATCGCAACCTAGTTTGCTCCTGTCTGCCTCCCGAAGCCTACGAAGCCATGCAAGACACCTAAACACGGCAAGCCATATGGCAAGCCACCTATAACCTCCAAGAAACCACAAGAACAAGAAACCCCAAGAAATAAGAAATCCCAGGAAAATAAGCAACCCCAAGATCATCAAATCAAGAAAGGCAAACAATGGCAAACGAAGATACCTCAGACGAAAATACCCCAGCCGCCGAGCCACACGCAATCATTGAGCGCGACGAAGGCGTGATGGTAATTACGATGAACCGCCCCAAACGTCTCAATGCCTTATCGGGCGCAATGCTGGTACGCATGTTGGATGCCTACCGAGAAGCATCACATGACGACAATATCAGATGCATCATCGTCACAGGCTCAGGCGGCAACTTTAGTTCCGGGGCTGACCTCAAAGCTATGAGCGGCATGGAAGGCGATCCTGACCCCGGCTTCACCTCTGATGAACTCCAAAAACGTATGACCGAAGACCCCGACTTGGCATACAAAGCTCTGTTGCGCCACTATCGCCCCACAAAACCCATCATCGCAGCCGTGGAAGGCGTGGCTATCGCTGGCGGCACCGAAATCCTGCAAGCCATGGATATCCGAGTGGCTGGCGAAGGTGCCAAGTTCGGCGTATCGGAAGCTCGCTGGTCGCTTTATCCGATGGGTGGCTCGGCCGTGCGTCTACGCCGTCAAATCCCCTACACGCATGCCGCCGACATTCTTCTCACCGGCAAGCACATCTCAGCTCAAGAGGCTCTGCAGATCGGTCTTATCGGACATGTGGTGCCAGAAGGAGGTGCGCTCGCCAAAGCCAAAGAGATAGCAGCCACCATCGCCGAGAACGGCCCACTCGCCGTGGAAGCCATCTTGCGCACATTGCACGAAACCGACGGCATGACCGAAGAAGAAGCCTTAGCTCATGAGTTTGAATACGGCATGGAAGTATTCCGCAGCGATGACGCCAAAGAAGGCCCGCTGGCTTTCTCTGAGAAACGCAAGCCCCAATTCAGGCGGCAGTAGGGTGGCAGTAAAGGTCAAACAGCAATAGTAATCACAGAAGAAGAATCGTCACAGGAGAAGCCAATGGCGTGGGATTTCAGCACAGAACCTGAGTTTCAAGATCAGCTCGACTGGATGCGCGACTTCGTAGACAACGAAATCGCCCCTCTAAATCTGTTCACCGACGATATAAGCCGCCAGTCTTGGCGTGAAGCCATCGCCCCTCTCCAAGATGAAGTTAGAAGTAGAAATCTCTGGGCCTGCCATCTCGACCCAGAGCTTGGAGGGCAAGGCTACGGGCAAGTAAAGCTCGCCCTGATGCATCAGATTTTGGGGCGGGTCGGAATAGCCCCCATAATCTTCGGCAACCAAGCCCCCGACTCAGGCAACAGCGAGCTACTAGCCATCGGAGCAAATGACAGCCAGAAAAAACAATGGCTGGAACCTCTTCTCCGAGGCGAAATCACCAGCTGCTTTTCTATGACTGAACCTCACAACGCCGGCTCTGACCCCACGATGATCACCACAACAGCAGTGCGCGACGGCGAAGAATATGTCATCAACGGCCACAAGTGGTTCGCTTCCAACGCTTCATCCGCCGACTTTATTCTGGCCATGATCGTCACTAATCCAGAGAACCCGCCGCATTCGGCAGCGTCCATGATGATCATCGAGCGAGACACGCCGGGCATGAACATCGTCCGCGATGTGCCTACCATGTCGCATCCGTATCCGGGCAAGTTTCGCTCGGGCGGGCACGCCGAGATCAAATTTGAAGACTGCCGCATTCCTGTTGCCAACAGGATCGGCGAGGAAGGCGAAGGGTTTTTGCTTGCCCAAAAGCGACTATCTGGCGGGCGCATTCATCACGCCATGCGCTGGGTGGGCCAGTGCGAGAGTGCTTTCGACATGATGTGCGAACGAGCTGTTTCTAGGCATGTCCGGGGCGCGTTGCTGGCTGAGAAGCAGATGGTGCAAGACTTCGTAGCGCAGTCTTCTGTGGAGATTCGTGCGCTAAAACTGCTCGCTCTGCACACGGCGTGGCTTTGGGATAGCCAAGGCCCCTCAGCCACAAGAGTGGAGATAGCCGAACTGAAGTTCTGGGGCACAGGTATTCTTCATAATGTGATAGATCGAGCCATCCAAATTCACGGAGCCCTAGGCTGGACGGCCGACCTACCGCTAGCAAGCATGTATGTAAATGCCCGCACCATGCGCCTAGCAGACGGAGCTGACGAAGTACACAAGTCGTTCGTAGCAAGAAAGCGACTGAAAGATTATTCGGCAGTAGAAGGCTGGCCAACAGAGCACATTCCTACTCTGCGCGAGCAGCACAGGCAAAGGTTCGCTCACCTCCTAGAACAAGAAGTGCTGAATAACTAATTCCACCACATCTCATTTTCTAGTCATGCCAACTCGTCAAATCACAGCCCTAATCGTACCGAGCGACGGGGGCGATCCAGGCACGACTATTGAAGCCGTCGACTCCGCCCTACGCGACTACCCCGGAGACCACACCATCTTGGTCGTCTCCCCCGAAAAAGCCCCAGCTAATGAGAACCCGCATGACTCAGAAGAAAGCACAGCCAAAACCCTCCGTCTCATTTGGGAACAACACCCCGCCCTGCACCCACTGCGGCTGATAGCAGGTTGGCGATTAGCTCTGCAACAAAATAGCGATCTCATCTTCACAACCGACGATTCGTGGTGCCCATCTCCAAAGGAAATAACAAAATTCCTAAACCTCTACGAATCTGGTGCCCGAATAGTAGCTGGCCGCCGCCCCGAAACCACCTACCTAGAAAATATCCAGCGCAAATGGACAAAGTTCACATCCCGCTCCAACCTAAGCGACCCCTCTAGCCCCGTCCGCCTCTACGACCGTAAAGCTCTGCAAATCATCCTCGACCAAGATAACTTGAATAATCCAAAATATCTAACCACTAGCAAAAACTCTTCTCGCATTTGCCGCAACAAAACTACTCTCTTAACCCATACCATCGCTACCCTAGAACGCAAGAGTGGCTTCGCCACCAAAGAAACCCCCGCCACCCTCCTCACTTAGCTACAGATCTTGGCTACATCAGTGGAATTCAGACCCTGTATCTGTCCAAGTTTCTATAAACTCAGATGCTGGATAGTCATTGTGAAAGTATCTGCTACTTTCCCAGAGTTATTATGCAGCAACCCGCTGAAGTAACTTTCTTTGAAAATCATCTCTTGACTCTAGTGAAGAAATCATTTCACCACCGACATCAGTCAATCTTGCTAGATCCGTCCTTGGAATTTCCTCTTGATTTTCAAAAATGAGTATAGATTCAAATCTCAGTTCGTATCTGTGAAAGTGAGAAAGCATTATAGTAGCTAATCTTGCTTTATCACGATTTGGTATTCCATAAATAAACAGCGGGATATCATCATTACCATCTATTTTGTAGTCCACAAGATATGCCTGGGCATTGGGAACATCAGGAACATAATCTATTTGAAATTTTGATTCGTCTACCCAGCGAGATATTAATTCAGCCAAGTCATCATAAAATGTTGACCCAACATTTGAACGCGACAAAAGAGTCAAATCATAAATTCTTGTCAATGCTTGACCAAACTGAAAAATAGATAATGGTAGTCTATCTGGAGTGGTGGCAAGTGAAAACGCTCCCCCCTCCCACTCTAAATCGTTCTCAGCCATAATACGCTCAAGCAACATGCCTCTGGTTCCATCCATAAAGTTGTCGATTTCATGTTCATAGCTCATATGCATCAGCGTGTGCCCACAGTCTGATAATTTGATCCCGCCTGATGAGGACTCAGAGAGGTATATTGGGTAGATATCCCCATCTGGGAACTCAAAATGAGTCCGAAGCATCAAATCTCCACTCGGTCGCTCTTCTAGAACTATATCTTCGCAGAGACGCTCGCAGAGCAGTTTGCTCAATGATTCCGAATTCAAGGTCACAGATCCAACCTCAAATTATCATTCTTTATGTTAGATATACCAGTCAGAGAGTAGTCGTCCATTAGACACGCCAAAGCACCTTCAAGTGTTTCAAACCCGCCGGTCTCATCTGCAAACCAGTCGGGCTTCTTCCCCAACAAAATAGCCCTCTCTGAAGCCTTGTGAATATGAGGGCGATGAGCAATAACCTTGTCTGCGTCTCTATGCCAATGTCCCGGTCCATTATAGCGGGCCAGCATCAGGGGGGAACCTGTGAAAGGTCGATACTCTATCCCGCAAGAGAAATCCTCTTCTATAACAAGGTTCTGGCGCATATACACACCGAAGTTGATCTCTACGATATCAACAGCAACTGCTTGGAAATTGCGTTGCTGATGCCCTCTGCGATTTTTGGGACGGTCTAGCCACTGGGCCTTAGGGTTTGTAACCTTCTTGCTCATCAACCTGAGCTCCTCGAACATGTCATCGGTATAAGGTTGCGAAATCGTGATAGAGCTTGTTTCGTGTCCTGCTACCATGTTCCGCATTCTACACTATGGTCTAATTTTTAACGTTGCTGAATCTAATCAGCTACTCGACAGAACTCGTCTTCCCAGCCGCTGTCCACCACAGCCCAAGTGAGATGGCTTGGGCGTAACGACCACAGGCTCCGCCGTGAAATGGCACGCCGAGCACATCAGCGTACTCCACATCAAACAGACCTTGTTCGTTGAGGTCATAAGATTGACGACGCAACAAGAGCATCACCATAACAGTGGTCTTGCCTGAACCAGTGGTCATCTTGAGTGCGAGCCGAGGCAAGTTGGAGTTGGCTTCGGCGTTAGCCCTTGCCAGACGCTCCAGATACGCCTTCGGGTCCTTTGCGACCTTTCGGCTTCGGAATGGGCGTGATGAAATCAGCACCCCTACGCCACTCCAGAATACGCTGAGTCGGTTGCCTCGTCTCGTCTAACTCCCAGTGTTGCCTCGGATACTCATAAGGCGAGTTAAGTATGGGTTGCTTAAAAAACTGTTCCGACAATATGAACTACCTCCTGCAACATTCATACCAGATTTTTGTTCCCTCTGTGAGCGTAAGGTGGAACTGCTTGGCGAATTCGTCATCTGTTACAAAAACTTCATAAAACAACTCTTAAAACAACTTGGACTCAATTTTGCGATATTATAGAATCGCATATGACAGCAATCCTTAAGCGGCCACCCCCCCCCCGAGAGTGCTCTCTTACTTCCCGAGATCGATCTCTTGCTGAACCCCTCGCAGAACACGAAGTCCGTGTTCGTCGCCGCAATCATAGCAAACTCAGCGACCTAAGCTATCGCAACCCAAACCACCACTCACTTCCACATGTCGTAAAATTTTCGGGCGGCCGCTCCTCGGCTGCTATGACATTTCTCTTAGCCGAGCAGGGGATTTTGAATCCTGAACGTGGCGATGTGGTGTTGTTCGCCAATACCAGTGCTGAACATCCTGGCACTTACGAATTCACAGCCGAATGCAAAAGACGATTAGAGCAGGAATTTTCACTGCCTGTCTTCTGGTATGAGTTCTGCACAGTTGAAGACGCTAGCAGGGGAATCTACCGCAGACGCCGCTCTTATCGTCTTGTCAAACCTGTTCCGATTGAAGAAGATCCAGATGGCTATCGCTCAAATGGCGAAGTCTTTGAAGAGATGCTTTCTTTCCAAGGGATGCTGCCCAATCCTCATTCACGTTCCTGCACCTCAAAACTCAAGTTACACCCAGGGCACTCTCTGCTCTCAGAGTGGTTGGGCAACACTGACGGGCCAGCACATGACGGACACCACCGGGGCGAATCCTACATAAATCTTGAAGAGTCCGCCGAGACATACCGGCGAAACGGCGGTACTGCTTCACCCAAAGACTACATCACCCAAAAACAATACATGATGTCTATGCCAACTGCCCGCCCCAAACAGTTATGGCAAGACTTCACAGAAACTCCAATCGAATCCAACACAGAAAAACGCGGCACAGCCCGCCAAGCTACACCTCAAACTGTCCTCCAAGCCACTCGCCAAACTGCCGTTAGGGCATCCCTGTTCGGATTTGACCCTGTGCATTTTGTGACCCTCTTGGGACTGCGAGCCGACGAACCTAGACGAGTAAACCGAGTGCTTTCGCGCACACTTTTTGCCGAGGGAGCTGGCAGCGGAAAATGTCAAATCAGCAACCAACCCCCTGGTGAACATCCCTACTTCCCTCTCTCTGAATCTGGCTACTCAGCTAGAGATATCAAAGACTTCTGGCGGGCAGTAGATTTCGATCTGGACATCCCTGCTTGGGCAGGCAACTGCGTTTTTTGCTTTATGAAAGGCACAGAATCCCTGCGTGATGCTGGTCAAGCTGCAGATGAACGCAGAATTGCCAATTCTCCTTCCGACATATCTTGGTGGAGTGAAATTGAACGCCGCTACAGGCGAGAAATCCCCTCAACACGCGGCGAAGGAATCTCAAAGTTTGGTTTCTTCGGCGTTTCTGGCCCCAGTTTTGCCCAAGTCGCCGCACTAAACGACACCAAAGCTACCCGCTATTCCCACGGCACCCCAGCCTGCGACTGCACTGATTAAAGCTGCCTGATTAAAAGCTGCACTGATTCAAACCAAAAAGGAACAAACAATGGGAACACTCATATTTCCTCATGGAACAAGCCACAAGGGATTCACAGACCCAATAACCAGCAGTAGCCGCAATACCCCAGAGCCAATCATCAGAGAGCTTCTACAAAACTGCCTTGACGCTGCTGAAGACACAGGTCACGACGATGAGGGCAGACCTAATCCGGCTGAAATTCACTTCACGATTTCTGAGTGCAGTCTTGACGATATTCCAGGCATTCAAGACTACAAAGGTGCCTTCTATGCAGCCTGCCGAGAAAGGCGCAAAAGCAAGCAAGGCGAAGACGAGAAGCGAATCATCAAACGAATAGAAACCGTGCTAGACAATAACACAGCAAAAGTTCTATATTGCCGCGACAACGGAGTCGGTCTCTGCTCAGACAGAATCACATACCTCCTGTGGCCTGGCAATACCACTAAGGCTGAAGGCCAAGCAGGAGCTTTCGGGCTAGGCCATCTATTCGCATTCCAAGCCTCCGATCTTCGCTATGTGCTTTATTCAGGCAGAAGCAACAAAGAAAATCTAAGAGAACTAACAAGCGGACACGCAATCCTAGCCGCCCATCCAGACAACAAAGGAGTCAGATGCGACCCTGACGGATTTTTTGTGGAGGGGGAAATGAGCCAAGAATTCAAAGTGGATCCTACTTATTCAAAAGAAGTCCCTAGCTTGTTGAAGTCTCAGATGAAAGCCATCGCTCAATCAGACAGTGGCACAGGAGCAGTCATCTCAGTTATTGGTTTCAATGACTTCCTCACAGACGATCCAGGCGGCGCAACATTGGAAATTCTTGACGCTGCTTCAAGAAACTTCTTTGCGGCTATCAACAACAGCTCTATGCGTATTCATATCACAGACGAAACTACCGCAAGCCAACCTGTGACGCTCACCTGCAGCACCATTGAAGAAGCTCTACGCAGGATCCAACATGAGCAGAAAGCCCGCCTAAGTGGTTTCTTATCGGGCAGACGCGCTTATGAGGCATACCACACACTTGAGACTGGCGATGAGCTTCAAGTTTATGATGCGAGAATTTTTTTGAGAAAAATAGAAAGCTCAGAAACTCGCAAACAGCGCGAAATCAACCTTTGTCGCAACGGAATGTGGATCACTCACACAATCCCAGAATGCGGTTCATCTGATTTCGCGAGAACCCAACCGTTCAACGCGGTAATTCTGCTAGATGACAAGGAAGGCGAACTTCACAAACTCATCCGCAACGCAGAGGGGCCTGAACATCGTGAAATAGACAAGAAGCGCCTTGAGCCAGCTGAAAGGAAGCGATTGACAGCACTGCTGAGAGAAGTAGCAAGCACAATCAGGGAAGCTGTCGGTGAAGTTGATGACACTGACGAATTCCGTCCGCAAGGCTTCGCTATGGTTCAAAACGCCGAAATCAAACAAGCGTCAAAACGCAAACCTCTAAGACCAGCAGGCTCTAACCCCAGAGGGCAGTCTAGCAAATCTAAAGGTGAGAAAAAGACAAGGAAGAAACGCGGAAACACGCCTCCAAGCCCAGGGGCATCAACTCCTACCAAGATTTCATCCAGACCGGTATCTGAAAATGGCTCAGTGCAACAGATTCGCGCGTCCTTCTCATTCCCAGAAGACAAACCATTATCACCATATCTTGGAGTGAGGGTGTATCTGGACGGCGGAAGCGACGAATCGTGTGAGCTGCCTTTCAGATTTCAACCTCTGAAGCTAAAGAGTGTTTCTACAAGCACAGGTGAAGAGCTAGCTACGCAATCAAACTCATGGGAGGTAACGATTCCCACAGCTGAAATAGTTTCTAAGCTCAGTTCAAAATCATTAGCTATCACTCTGGAACAGCCTCTCAGCAACCGAGAAGCCGCAGCCACTAGGATAGAGGTCTATCAAAGAAAGAAAGCAAAATCAAACAGTGCCGATAGCTCCGAAACAGATAGTTCCTTGGTTGATGAGGAAGTGAAATGAGTTATCCACAGCTTCTTGAGGACGGCACTAGGTTGGATTGGCCACATGCACAATACAGCTGCAAAACTATTCCTTCGCTGAACAGTGTGTCCGTCGAAAACATCCTGAGTGACGCTCCACAGCTAGAAGAACTGATAAATCAAGGAAGGGCAGTCTGGCAGCTTGAAGTGCGCTGCCCTTCAACGCTCTATTCAATCACAAAGCAATCCAAAGAGCCTAAGTTTCACTTGGACTGGAACAAAGAAGATGTGCGAGGAATAATTTATTTCTTCACAGGTCTGTATGCCCAAACTGACATCACCTTGAATCCTGATGGGCTTTCTCTGCTTTGGCAAGAAGTAGCTCCTGTAGAAATCCCTCAAGGTTGGGAACTAGTTCGAGCCGATATGACTGCCAGCAAAACTGAAGCAGATTCACTGCTGGCGTTCAAATCCAATGAAGGCCTACCAGAGGGCACAATGCGAGTTGCAGAAAACACCTCATCTGGGTCTTTGGAATTCATTATTGAGCTAGCTCAAGATATTTACCCAATAGTCAAAGTTGACCGCACGCTCCAGATAGCAGGTCTCATTGCCGCTTTGGGGAGCATCAAAGGCAAAGAATACGAAGAAGCAGAACCCCCATACCAAGCTCTAAAAAACCTGTTCGAGCAACATGGCATCACACCCTGGGACGAAGATGACTATGATCCTGGGCTGGCCGCCACCACAATTGAACGGTTTATCCCAGCAACCATTTTTGATCCTGATGGAGAAGAAGAAGAATGAATGTCGAACTCCAATATCAAACTTTCGAACTCCAAGATAAAAATGGTCAATTTTTTTCAGAGTGGCAGCATCGACTCATCAAGTCGGCCGATGAAGACGAAAAGAAGGCTCATCAGCGGGAATTCATTGATGCCATAGACGAAGGCCCACTATCGCTGACCTCTTATCTAAAAAAAGAACTGCGCCTTGATACTCTGCCTCAAATTCCCAGCCTGCATCGCCCACTCTCAGCAGGTGAGGCGTTTACTCCTCCTGACTATGTAGAAATTGAACTCTGGAAACACTGGAATAATACTGATTTGCCACTCATTTTTCCTCGGGAAGCCTCTTTGCCAATATTCTGGTATGGGGCTTACATCACTTGGATTGAGACTGAGCAACTAGGCGAAAACCTGCGTGCCACACTCATCACCTCAAAAAAATCCTTAGATGCTGAAACCAGAACAGCGTTGCGAAATCTGGGTGGCCTGCCAGAAGCACGAGGCAATGTAAGTGTATTCAGCGACTGCCCTTTGGCTAGAGCTTGGTGGAGATGCTACATAGCTGAAGATGCCGTCAACTACTCAACAGGCAGATTAAATTTCACACAGGCACACAGTGCCCTCTATAAGAAATCATCCAGAGGCGAATACTCAAATGATCGCTGGGAAAGCTTCGTGCTCAATTCGCTGCGGAGAATTACATCCCTTTGCGATTCTAGGGTCAGAGCAGCCATAGTCGCCTATTTGGCAACTCAAGATAGCTCTAACTCCAAAGCCTCAATCTCCACAGATAAGCAATACTCCTCTTTTGCCAAAGGCGTCGCTCGCCGAATCCGCTCATTCTCTCCCCAACTTCTCAGCTGGGAATCCCTTCAAGAAATAATCGAAGAATCCGCTGAATCAGCCAGTGAGTCAGACACTGACTAGTATGTGGGGCTGTTGTTAGCAGAGCTTACTGCTAGCTGAGCTTACTGCTAGCATTGCTAATTGCTAATTTGCTAACATACTAATTAATCTCTAAGGAAGGATACCAGTCATGCATCTCGAGCTCACCGATAAACAGAAAGACCTCCAGCAGGAGCTGCGGGAATACTTCACTAACCTTATGACCCCAGAAGTTCGAGCTGCTATCCGCCACGACGAAGCTTCCCCTAACGAGGAATACAAGAAGCTCATCCGCAAGATCGGTAGCGACGGATGGCTCGGCGTGGGCTGGCCTACTGAATACGGTGGCAAGGGCTTCACACCCATCGAACAGTACATCTTCTTCAACGAGGCCAACGCCGCCAACTGCCCCATACCGTTTCTCACCACCAATACAGTCGGCCCCACGATCCGCGAGTTCGGCACCCAAGAACAAAAAGACCGCTTCTTACCCAGGGTCCTCGCAGGCGATATCCATTTCTCCATCGGCTACTCCGAACCCAACGCAGGCACCGACCTCGCCTCACTGCGAACCAAAGCCGTAAAAGACGGCGACGAGTGGGTTATCAACGGGCAAAAACTCTTCACCAGTCTCGCTTGGGATGCCGACTATGTCTGGCTAGCCGCCCGCACCGACCCCGACGGCCCGGCCCACAAGAGCATCACGATGTTCCTCGTACCTACCGATGATCCTGGCTTTTCAATCCAACCTTTCACCACCTTCGGCACTTCCCACACCACGGCTACTTTCTATGACGATGTGCGCGTCCCTGAGACAAATATCGTGGGCGGCGTAAACGAAGGCTGGCGGCTCATCACCAACCAGCTCAACCACGAACGTGTCTCACTTTGCGCCTCTGGGGGTATCCAGAAGCTGGTGGACATGGCCATCCAATGGGCCAAAGACACCAAGCTAAGCGACGGACGCAGAGTGATCGACCAAGAGTGGGTTCAGATTATCTTGGCACGTTGCTATGCCAAGGTCGCCTTCTTGGATCTCTACAACTGGAAGGTCGCCTTTGACAACACCGCAGAGCGAGTTAACCCAGCCGATGCCTCTGCTATCAAAGTATGGGGATCAGAAGGGATGCACTACATCTTCACCGATCTGATGGAAGTAGTTGGTGCTGCCGGGCATTTGCGCGACGGCTCTCCCGGTGCCGAGCTAGCTCACATCCTAGAAGAACGTTATCGCAGTAGCTGGGTGCTCACCTTCGGTGGCGGCACCAACGAGATACAGCGCGACATCATCGGTATGGCTGGTCTCGGCTTGCCTCGCGAGAAACGCCGCAGAGAAAAGCAAACTGACGAAGAAAAACAAAAAACAGCTAAGTAAGCAACCTGCCCTACACTGCGAACCCAACACTAGAAACAAAAGAGGAAACACAATGGATTTCAGTCTTAACGAAAGCCAGCAAGCAGTTGCCGACTTGACCGACCAGATTTTTGAAAGTCGCATCTCGCCTGAAGGGCTCAAGGAACTAGAAAACTCAGGTGTCTGGCACGATCCTGACACCTACGCCGAAGTAGCCAAAGCAGGTATTTGCGGCATAGGTTTGAGCGAAGATGTCGGAGGCGGTGGAATGGGCATTCTGGAAGTCGCCCAAGCGTTGGAAGCGATGGGTCGCCATGTGGCCCCACTACCGCTTTGGAGCTGCAATCTGGCAGCCCTCGCGATAGACCGCTTCGGCTCAGATGAGCAACGCCAGCGGGAACTGCCAGCAGTAGCCGACGGCTCCAACATTTTGACTGTGGCCATCCAAGAGTGGCACAATGACAACTACCACTCCCCCGACATGCAAGCAAGCCCTACAGACGCTGGCATCTGGAAGCTCAACGGCACCAAGATCGTAGTAGAGTTCGCTGAAATATCAAGCAAGGTTTTGCTCACCGCCCGCACAGAAGACGGCGTAGGTCTCTTCCTAGCCGATCTTTCTGACGCAGGCATCTCTTGGGAACCAGGCGAATCTATTCGCCGCCAGCGCGTACATGAGCTTATCTTTACAGATGTTGAAGCAGAAGCAGTCGGTGATATTCAGCCTCCTGCAAGTTCTAGCTCGGTGGTTTGGCTTTGCCGCATGGCTACGGCCCTGCTTTGTGCAATACAGGTGGGCGTGCTCGACAAATCTCTCAAAATGACAGCCGAATACACCAGTACCCGCAAGCAGTTCGGACGCCCGATTGCCACTTTCCAAGCCGTGACTCAGCGCCTAGCCGACCAATTCATGCATGTAAACGGCACTCGTCTAACTACAGCCCACGCCCTATATCTCTTGAGCAGCACAGAAGACGCCACCGGCGGAGATGAGGGCATCTCAGAAGTCAGCGTAGCGGCTGGCGAAGAGATAGACAAAGCCATACATGTTGCCAAATGGTATGCCTCACATTGTGCTCACGAAGTGGCACACGCCACCCAGCATGTGCACGGCGGTATGGGAGTAGATCGCGACTACCCCCTCCACCGCTACACCCTCTGGAACAAGCACATTGAAGGATCGCTGGGCGCAGGTACCCAGCAGTTGCGACACCTAGGCGAGATTTTTGCAACTAGCTGAGACTTGCTCAAGCTGGCATCGTCATTCCGCCATCTATGCAAAGCACCTGACCGCTCACCATAGCAGCATCTTCGCTTGCAAAAAACACAGCAGCCCCGCACATGTCTTCAGGTTGAATTTCCTGCTTGATTGACTGCATCATCATTATGAGACCTTGCGCTTCTGCGGGCACGACTGTCTTAGTAGCTTCGGTGAAGGTCAGCCCCGGGGCGATGGCGTTGACGGTGATACCCCAACTGCCTAGCTGCCCGGCTAAATACTTTGTCATCCCGATGACGCTCCATTTGCTCAACTGGTAGGCGTTGTTACTCAGCCCCGGAAAATCTCCGCCCGCCGGCATCATCGAATTGTAAAGATATGCCGCTATGGAAGCTTGGTTGATAATCCTGCCGCTGTTTTGATTGGCCATATGTGGGGCCACAGCCGAAGCCATTATCCACTGCCCGTACACATTCACTTCAAATACAGTCTTGAGATAATCCAAGCTCTGGTTGGTGATGTCCAAATCCATATAGATAGCGGCGTTGTTCAACAGCACATCCACCCGTCCGAAGCGATCCATCGCAGCATCTACGCAAGCTTGAGCCGAGTCGGGATCGGCTATGTCGGTCTGCACGAACATAGCATCGCCTCTGTCGCGTACGCTGTTATGTCCGATCTCTCCTCGCTCACCGTGAAGCTCTGCCATGACCACTTTGGCACCTTCATCCAAGAATCGCTCGGTGTAAGCAAGGCCGATGCCTTGACCTGCTCCAGTGATAATGGCTACTTTGTCTTCAAGTCGCATGTCCTGTCCTTTCGGTTCATTTCAGTTCACTCTTCTTCGTGTGCCGATATTACCTCAAATCAGCTACCCCAAATCAGCCACCCAGATAAGACGCAGGATCCACGGGCTTGCCATCTTTGCGTATCTCAAAATGCAGGTGTGGTCCCGTGGAGAGACCAGTGGAGCCTATCTCGCCAATTTTCGTACCGGCCTCTACAGCTTGCCCGACTGACACACTATAAGAAGATAAATGACCATAGAGCGTGGTGAAGCCTTCGTTATGCTGCAATACAATGGTGCGCCCATAGCCGCCGTTGTATTCTGCCAAAATCACAATGCCGCTACGAGAAGCAATCACAGCGTCTCCCGTATTGCCGTCGTAATCAATGCCAGCGTGAAGCCTGTAATAGCCCAAAATCGGATGCAGGCGATTACCGTAGCGCGACACCACAGCCCCAGCAGCCGGTCGTACAAATCCGTTACCCCCCTCCAGAGCAAGCTCGGCAAGACGACGGCGTATCTCTTCACGGGCGCGCTCTTCTTGGATGAATGCCTCAAGTGCGCGATCTTCAGCGTCCAAGTTAGCTCTGGCGGTCTGCCATTCACTTGAAATTTCGTCGTATTGCGCCTGCAGAGTTTCCCATGCCGCTTTGCGCTCTTCCAACACAGGCAAGGCTTCTGTGAGTTCACGATCTAAATCTGCCATCTCTATCAGCAACCGCTCAGACTCTTGTTGCGCTAAGCGCAGATCGTCATTTCCCACCCGTACCTGTTCAGCTACATCGGCTGCATTACTGAAAAGCGTCTCAGTGAGGGCGGACAGCGAAAGCCCTTCGCCCACATCCACATTTGAGAAAAGAATCTCCACCGGATCTGTGCGATCCTGCAGATATCGCTGCACAGCGATTTCAGTTTTGGCTTGATTCAACTCTTCCAGCTGCGTCTGAAGATCTGTTATGTCTTCCAGAAGTTGCTGATGTCGCAGAGAAGAAGCGTTGCGAGCTTGGCGGACAGCTTGAATCTTGGCCTGTTGCTCATCGTAGACTTGGCGAGCCTCGTTGCGGCCCTGCAGAATTTCTAACTGCCGACCGCTAATGAAGGCGATTCTGTTGTTGACTTGTTGTCGCTCTTGATCGATCTGCTCTTGGCGCTGCTCTGCTTCTTGGATACTCTCCTGAGCGGCTACCGCTGTGGCAGCACCAGATAGACCAGCTAGTGCCAAAAGACTACCTGCTAACAGCCACCGTCTGCGAACCATACAAAACCAATTTTAGCAATTGTGTAGCTGTTTCTAAGAATTCAACATCTATAGCTAAGCTTGCCACTAATGAAAGCAAGCAGATTTCCCAAGCTGGCCGTAGCCATCTGTGCTCTGCTTTGCGCTCTCGTGCTGACTTCCTGCGGCTCGGAAAACTCAAACTCGGCTAGCTCAAGCGAAGACACTCTGCCCGAATTAGTTATCAGCGGCATTCCCGATCAAGAAACTTGTCGATTGGATGAACGATTCAATGCCTTCGCCCAATACCTAGCCGATAGCTACCTCGGGCGCAACCTAAGAGTTCGCTATCAACCCGTCACCGACTATGCCGAGATAGTCTCCATGTTCATCAGCGGCGAAATTCAGCTTGGCTGGTTCGGCGCACTAGCCGGAGTGCAAGCCCGCCATGAAGTGCCAGACGCCCAAGCCATAGCCGAGAGAGAAGACGACGACAAATTCCGCTCAGTCTTCATAGTACGCGCTAATCTTCCTGCTACCACACTGCTAGATTTGGCCGGAAGCAGATTTACCTTCGGTAGCGAACTATCCGCTTCCGGGCGGCTCATGCCAGAGTATTTTTTGGGTCTGGAAGGCATAGAGAACCCTGAGATGTTCTTTTCAGAAGTGGGTTATTCGGGCTCGCATGACCGCACTTGGCAACTCGTGCAAGATGGCGAATACGAAGCAGGGGCACTCAGTAAAATAGTATGGGATAGAGCTGTAGCTGCTGGTAGCGTAGATCTTGAAGCAGTGCGCGTTCTGACTATCACAACTACCTACCACAACTATCACTGGCTAGCACACCCGTCAATTAACGGAAACTACGGAGACGAGGCGATCGAGCGGTTGCAAGAGATTATCGTTGATCTGGATGGCTCCTATGAGAGCAGTATTCAAGGCATCTGCGAAGAAGGAAGCGAGGTAGACATTCTTGAGAACTTCAAGACTTCCGGCTTCAAACCCACGAAGAACAGCGACTACAACAACATCAGCAACATAGCAGAGAAACTCAACCTATGGCAGAGATAAAAAAGTACCCGAGGTGGGACTTGAACCCACACGACCGTGAGGTCAAAGGATTTTGAATCCTCCGCGTCTGCCATTTCCGCCACTCGGGCAAGCACTTACACCACTCAGTATTGCGCCACTCAGTCAAAAAGTATTGCTCTCATTCATAATATCTGACATATCGGCATCTGACTTACCCTGCTAAAATCACCCGAAGACGCAAATTTTCCATATGACTTTTAGAAAACTTCAATGATCATCTTCACCTATCCTGGTCAAGGCTCACAAATCCCAGGCATGGGAGCATCCTGGCAAGACCATCCCTCGTGGGAGCTAGTAACCGAAGCCTCAGAAATCACAGGGCGCGACCTGGCACACCTACTCGTAAGTGCCGACGCCGATGTGCTCCGCCAAACACGCAATTCGCAGCTAGCTACCTTCTTAACCTCCCTGATTGCCTTGGACGCTCTAGCCATCGTGGGCATATCTCCCAGCGCGCACGCCGGCCACAGCCTTGGAGAATATTCAGCCCTCGCTGCTTCGGGTGCGCTCAGCTTTGCCGATGCCATCTCTCTAGTGGCTGAGCGAGGCGAAGCCATGCAGACAGCCTCAGAAGAACACGAAGGCACCATGGCCGCAGTGCTCGGCCTCGTTGATGAAGAAGTGGAGGCAGCCTGTAAGGAAACTGGAGGCGAAGTGTGGGTGGCCAACTACAACGCTGTAGGACAAGTAGTGATAGCAGGCGCACCCGATAGTGTCTCAACAGCCGGAGCAAGAGCCAAAGACCGGGGAGCCAAAAGGGTGATGCCGCTACCTGTAGGCGGAGCTTTCCACACACCCTTTATGAACTCTGCCTCCGACCGTCTCGCCAAAGCTATCGACAAGGTTGAATTTCACCAGCCCGACTTTCCCGTCTATGCCAATGTGGACGCAGTCGCCCATACAGATATCACCGAATGGCCAGACTTGTTGCGCCGTCAACTTTGTAGCCCTGTGCGCTGGTGCCAGCAAATAAAGCAGACCATCGCCGACGGTGGGGATACTTTCGTGGAAATCGGCCCCGGCAAAGCCCTTACCGCCATGATCAAGCGGATAGACAAGTCTAAAGAGACTTACCAAGTCAATACCCCCGACGATATTGATACGCTTCTCAAATCACTCGGCACTTCCACCACCGCTCCCGCCTTGGGTGAACATCTTTATGTATATGAGCGCATTATTGTGAGCCCTGCTGCAGGTATTTTCACATCCAACGAAGACTTACCAGAGGGCGACGGTATAGGTGTGGGATCGGTTATTGGCAAAGTAGGCGACCAAGAGGTCTATTCCCCTTTCGCAGGCCAAATTATGGGCTATCTAGCACACGACACTGAACGGGTCTTCGCCAACCAGCCCCTAGCCTGGCTACGGACAGAGGAGTCACCGAAATGAACCGCTATACCCATGTAGTAGGTTGGGGCATCGGCACACCCGAGAGGGTTATCACCAACGACGAATTGTCACGCACTCTAGATACCAGCGATTCTTGGATAGTCGAGCGCACCGGCATCAAAGAACGCCGTGTCGGAGGTTCCACCAAAAGCCTCGCTGTGGAAGCAAGTACCAAAGCAATGGAAGTTGCCGGTGTTAACCCCGAAGACATCGACCTGCTAATCCTCGCCACCACCACCCCCGATCGCACCATCCCCGCCACCTCCGTCACAGTGCAAGAAGCCCTAGGCTTGAGCTGCGGAGCGATGGATATAAATGCCGCCTGCTCGGGCTTTGTCTACGGCCTGTCGATGGCACACGGGCAAATTCTCGCCGGTGCTAACCGAGTGCTACTAATCGGCGCAGAAACATTGAGCCGCTTCTTGAACTGGGAAGATCGCAGTACTGCGGTGCTCTTCGGTGACGGAGCAGGGGCGGTGGTGCTGGAAGCATCCGACGAACCCGGCGGACTTTTGAGCTATACGATGCACGCAGACGGCTCGCTGGAACATCTGATATATTGCGATATCCCAGGCACGATATTCATGAAAGGCCGCGAGGTGTTCCGTAAGGCTGTCCAAGCTATGGAAGACGCCTGCCATAAAGCCTTAGAAAAAGCCGACTGCTCGATTGACGATATTTCACTTCTCATCCCTCACCAAGCCAATATCCGCATCATCAACACCGCCGCCGAACGCCTCGGCATAGGTTCAGAAAAGATCGCGGAAGTGCTGTCATGGACTGGTAACACTTCTTCGGCTTCTATCCCGACCGCCTTGGTAGACGCAGTAGAAAAAGGCAGAGTTGCCGACGGCGACCTTCTATTGCTAGCTGGTTTTGGTGCTGGCATGACTTCTGCAGGGGCTGTCCTAAAATGGGGCGCGTAATAGTTGCCACAGCTACTGCAGACCGCTTTGAATCTCTGGTCTTGAGGCAGGAGCGTAAGTAGCTTTGAGCCGGGTCGCGCTAATCACAGGAGGCGCAGTAGGCATCGGTTTGGCATGCGCCGACGCCCTGGCTGCCAGCGGATACCAAGTGGCGATAACTTATCACCATTCCTCACCCCCCAGCAGACATCTAGCAGTACGCTGCGATGTGACCGATTCAGACGAAGTGGGGGCAGCCTTTGAGAAGATAGAAGCCGAGCTGGGTGCGCCCGAAATCCTAATCTCCAACGCTGGCATCACCCGAGACGGCCTTATGGCACGCATGAAGGAAGCCGACTTCGCAGATGTCCTAGACGCAAATCTCACAGGTGCTTGGCGGGTGTCTCAGCGCGCTCTCAGAGGAATGAGTCGTGCCCGCTGGGGGCGGATAGTTTTCATCTCTTCTGTTGTGGCACTAGGCGGTAACCCCGGACAAGCCAACTATGCCGCCTCAAAAGCCGGTCTCTGCGGTCTAGCCAAATCTATAGCCAAGGAATATGCCAAACGCAGTATCACAGTCAATGTGGTAGCCCCCGGCCCGATAGAGACATCCATGCTGGCAAAACTCAGCGAAGCGCAGCAGTCGGCCATAGTGGATGCAGTGCCGCTCGGTCGTAGCGGCACGCCCGAAGAAGTAGCCGCAGCAGTTGAGTTTTTGTGCTCGGAAGCAGCTGGTTACATTACCGGGGCGATTCTGCCGATTGACGGAGGAATGAGTATGGGCTAGTGTGCTACAGAATAAACTTAGACATTAACGAAAACTAACAATAAATAACCAACGATAGATAATCAGGAACAACCACAAGGAGTAACCATGAGCGATGCCAACTTTGACAGAATGAAAAACTGTGCAGTAGAGATGCTGAGCGTAGACCCCGACAAGATCACAATGGAAGCACGCTTCATTGAAGATCTAGGTGCCGACAGCCTCGACATCGTAGAGTTCGTCCAAGCCTTGGAGGAGGAGTTCTCCGTTGAGATCGACGAAGACGAGTTGGAAGACATCGCGACTTTCGGCCAGGCAGTTGATCTAATAGCGGCGAAAACCCAAGGATGACCCGCCGTGCTGTCATAACCGGAATCGGCGTCATCTCTGCTGCGGGAATCGGCAAGGAGGCATTTTTCCAAGGTCTTCGTAGCCAGTCGCCTACCCCACCGCTTGTAGTTGAAGACTTCGACCCTGCGCCTTTTTTTGACAGCCCCAAAGAAATCCGCCGTCACGACCGTTTCGCCCAGTTTGCTTTGGCGTGCGCCACCGAAGCTCTGGAACAAGCTGGCGACCTGCAATGCGACCCTGACCGCATCGGCGTGCATATAGGCACAGGTGTGGGAGGTCTTTCCTCCATTGAAACTCAGGTGCTGGTGAATGAGAAAAGCCCGAGACGGGTGTCGCCGTTTCTGGTGCCGATGATGATGCCTAACGCAGGGGCTGCTGCTGTCTCCATGCGCTACGGATTCACAGGTCCTTGTGAGACAACAGCCACCGCTTGTGCAGCCAGCACCCAAAGCATCGGCAGCGCATTCAATGCGATCCGCTGGGGACGCTGCGATGCAATGCTAGCAGGCGGATCAGAGGCATCTAATACCCCCACAGGCACGCAAGGATTCATCAATATGACAGCCACTTCTTCGGCTGGCATATCTCGTCCATTTGATTTAGAACGAGATGGTTTCTTGCATGCAGAAGGGGCTGCGGTGATCGTAATGGAAGAGCGCGAACATGCCCTAGAGCGCGGTGTGGATATTCTGGCAGAGATCGTCGGCTACGCCACCAACGCCGACGCTCATCACATCACAGCTCCTTCACCAGGTGGAGTAGGTGCTAGTGCCTGCATGGAACTAGCACTAGCCGACGCCGGCCTAACTGCAAACGAAGTCAGCTATATCAACGCTCACGGCACTTCCACCCCCCTCAACGACGCCAACGAGGCCGAAGCCATTATGAAAGTTTTTGGCAACCCAGGCCCAGCCGTGGTCTCAACGAAAGGCGTAACGGGCCATCCGCTAGGGGCGGCAGGTGCGCTGGAAGCTGCTGCTGTGACTCTGTCTATGCAACATCGCTTGCTACCCCCCACCGCCAACTACCGCACTGCTGACCCAGATATGGCACCCATTCATGTAGTAGCTGAGGAACAAACCTGGGAGCCGGGCATCTCTATTTCTAACTCATTCGGCTTCGGCGGACACAACGCTACCTTGGTAATTGCGCCAACCTGATAATCGTGCTAGTCGGGGGATACTGCTGAGCGATACTGCTGAGCGATACTGCTGAGCGATACTGCACTGCCTAGGCAGCCACCATCACAAACATCAGCTCCGCTTCGCAGGCTTTCTCACCCCCCACCGAAGCAACTCCTT
Source organism: uncultured Acidimicrobiales bacterium (assembly GCA_958295755.1). GTDB lineage: Bacteria > Actinomycetota > Acidimicrobiia > Acidimicrobiales > Hopanoidiivorantaceae > Hopanoidiivorans. The sequence continues at coordinate 1,216,091 of OY282367.1, forward strand.
TAGCCTTGCCCGACAAGGCCGATAGTTTGACAGCTTCCACATGCAAATCCAACCGCTCCCCCGGCACAATCTGGCGGCGAAACCGCACTTTACCTATCCCCCCAAACAACGGAAGCTTGCCTTCATAGCGTGGAGCCTGCAAAACTAGATAAGCCCCTAACTGCGCCAGAGACTCTACCATTATCACCCCCGGCAAAGTCGGACGCCCCGGAAAGTGCCCCTCAAAAAACGGCTCATCGCCTATGTTCCAATAGCCAGTGGCGTACTCGTTGACAACTAACTCTGTGACCTCACTCAGAAACAAAAACGGAGGTCTGTGGGGAATCACTTCCTCTGGCGGTAACAACATCTGGTTTTTCCTGGCTATGTTCTAAAAATGGCTATGTCCTAAAAATTCGCTGGCTCTTAAATATCACTGACAACTACTCAATTTCATTAGTCCCTATCTTCCTCTAAAGCCGCCAACAGCTTCACAGGAGTATCTTTCGGGCTGATCTTATAGAACGCTTCGGCGATCTTTCCGTCTTCGTCAATTAGAAACGCCGAACGCACTATCCCCAAAAAGCTACGCCCGTAAAGTTTCTTCTCTCGCCACACGCCAAAAGCTTCAGCAATTTCATGCCCTGGGTCGCTAAGCAAGGTAAACCCAAGCGAATGCTTGTCATCAAACTTTTTCTGCTTGGCAGGCGCATCTCCGCTGATGCCTACGATGGCAGTTGTCTTAGAGTCCAACTTTTCAGTAGCCATGTCACGCATGCCACAAGCCTGATTAGTTCAACCGGGCGTAAGAGCCTTCGGATAGAAGAAAACCATAAGCTTGCGCCCAGCAAAATCCGAAAGCGTAACCTCGTTCTCGTTCTGATCCAGCAACTTGAAAGCCGGTGCCGCATCACCTCTACCTAGAGCTTTAGGAGTTTTAGCCATGTTCAGAGTTTAGGCGTAAATGATTGAACTCAGGATCGGCAGCATCGGCGGCATCGAAACCAAAAATCTGTCCGAAGAAAGAGAGTTCAGCTTCTTGGGCGGCAATCTGAGAAGCGGCATTTCGAAAGCCGTGTCCTTCGTCGGCAAAAGTGAGATAGGCATAGGGCAAGTCTTGCTTCTTGAGAGCTTCTACCATCACTTCTGCCTGTTGTGGTGGAACGACTTTGTCTAGAAGTCCTTGAAGTATGAGCATCGGACACGACAACTTCTCCACATGGTGTATCGGCGACCGCTCTACATAAGTAGATCGATCGTCAGGATAAGGGCCGACAAGTCGATCTAGATAACGGCACTCGAACTTGTGAGTGTCGCGAGCCAAGGCTTCAAGATCGGCTATCCCATAGCGGCTCACGCCTGCTGCGAAGATGTCGTGGAATGTAAGAGCGCAAAGCACGCTGTAACCACCGGCACTGCCGCCTCTGATAGCGAGGCGTTGCGGATCGACATCGCCTCTGTCGCAGAGATAGCGGGCCGCTGCGATGCAGTCTTTTACATCTGCTATGCCCCAAAGTTGGTCTAGGGAGTTGCGGTATTGTCGCCCGTAGCCAGTGCTGCCCCGATAGTCCACATCCACTACGGCAAAACCTCGGCTAGTCCAATATCGGCGGCTCCAAGAAAGCTCTTGTCGAGCAGCTCCAGTGGGGCCTCCATGTGCCATCACAATCAAAGGCGCAAGGGTGCCTTCAGGGCTTGTTGCTTCTGGATGTGCCGGAGCGAAATAAAGAGCATGAGCGACTGTGGTACTACCTGAATCACCACTGCCTGAATCACTACTGCCTGTTGCGAAGGTAATTATTTCTGGGGGTGGAAAAAACTCTGCGGCAAAATGTGGCCCCGATGCAGGTCGTATGACTTCTTTTACAACGCCGCCTCCCTTTTTTGTGAGTAACACGATCTCTGGGCTCATGTCCCACCTACCCATAAGGGCAACTACTCCATCTCGCCAAGCTCGCACCGAAGCAAGCGAAGAACATTCACTAAACACCACCCCCGCCCCGAAATGAAGCTCGTCTAGCGCATGCCGTGTGGCAGCCCAAACAAGACCTGTCTTGGTATGGGCATAGCGCGACTGCCCGAAAACCCAAGGCGGCACTTGAATTTCAGCATTGCTATGCTCCAGTAGCTTGCGAGGGGCTGTCGCTCCGCTAAGAGAAAACTCACTCATCCACAGACAAGACCAACCACCTCTGTCTGATACAAAAGTAAGAACATCGCCATTCCACTCAGGTTGAAACACCCATTCCTCGCCCAGCTCGCCGCCTACCTCACTGCCTAGCTCGCCGTCGCCGGCTCCATCTAGGTCTCCGCTGGGCAAGCTACTTTCTTTGCCCGCCAAACAACGTGCGTTAGATACTTCGCTCTCACATAACTCCCCCACCCAAAGATTGGTGTTGTTCCAAGGCATGTCAGGTAAGTCCCAACTCAGCCAAGCCAAATGCTTGCCGTCTGGGGAAGGTCGCGGCGCAGCATAGAAATCCGACCCGCTTACCAATGTAACAATTTCGCCCGAACCAGAAGTTGCCACACACGCAATCTCATTGGTGGGCCTAATCTCAGTGGGCACAGTAGCTTCTTCAGAATCCTGTTCTCCATCCTCCGACTCTGTTTCATCGTGGGGATCGCGATGGCGCTCACGAACACATATAAGCCACCTGCCGTCCGGAGAGAGCCGCATATCTGCCCAGCGGTCAGCAAAGCCTTCTTCGTTTTGAGTCAGAACGACCGGATCTGCTAACTCGCCGCTTTCGCTGCCCTTGTCATGCACTGCAATCTTTCGCAGGCACTCGTCATCGCTGTAGTAACACACTCCCCCTTCAGCCCACCAGGCTCCTCCACCGTATTCATGCACACGGGTTCGCACATTCACATCAGACGGAGTGGCTTGAAACGCCTCGCCGTCGCCCCTACCCCCAACACCACTACCCCCAACATCACTGCCTACAACACCACTACCCCCAACATCGCTGCCCCCAACACAGAGATGCATAATCACCGTGCGGCCTGTGGAAGGCCGATGCTCCGACCACCAAAGGCAATCTCCGTCTGGCACAACATCCCCCACGCTGACAGTGCCCTCTGAAATCACTCGAGCCGTTATCGGCGACGGCCATTCCCCGTAGGGACGAATTTCGGTCATCCCCTAAGCAAGCTCCCCTTTAAGCAAGCTTCTCTCTAAGCAAGGCAGCGAGCCTGCCGATCCCCTCAGCTAGAAAATCATCTCCCAAAGCAAACGAGAATCGCCCATATCCAGGGGCACCGAACGCCTCGCCTGCTACGAAAGCTATCTTGGCCTCCTCCAACACGATGTCTGAGAGTTGCAAAGTAGTCTCCACTTTCCTGCCAGCCAAAGTCTGCCCTAACACGCCTTCAAACGAAGGAAAGGCATAAAATGCCCCTTCGGGTTCCATGCAGCTCACGCCTTCTATGGCACTCAGCCGCTCGTGCATCATCTGACGGCGTCGGTCAAACGCTATCCGCATCTCAGCCACGGCATCTAGCGACCCCGACACAGCAACCAGAGCCGCTCGTTGTGCAACATTTGACATATTGGAAGTCTGGTGCGACTGCAAAGTAGTAGCCAACTTCACTACCTCTGGCGGGGCTATGAGCCAGCCAATGCGCCAGCCTGTCATGGCATAGGTCTTGGCCACTCCGTTTACGATCACGCAACGTTCACGCACTTCGGGAACTTCTGTGGGCATGGAATAGTGCCTATGGTCGCCATAAACGAGGTGCTCGTATATCTCATCGGTTAGCACCCAAATGTCGTGCTCAGCGGCCCACTTGCCAATAGCTACAATCTCGTCTCTGGAATATACCGCACCCGTAGGATTAGAAGGCGACACGAATATAAGTGCCTTTGTACGCGGCGTGCGGGAAGCCTCCAGCTGCTCCACGCTCACCCGAAATCCGCTCGTGTCATCAGCCAAGACCTCCACAGGCACTCCCCCGCAAAGACGCACAGGCTCAGGGTAAGTCGTCCAATAGGGTGCCGGTAGCAGCACCTCATCGCCAGGATTCAACAACGCAGCGCAGGCATTATAGACAGCATGCTTGCCGCCACATGTCACCACCACATCAGTCGGCTTTACCTCCAGCCCAGAATCTCGTAGCGTCTTGTGGGCGATAGCTTCGCGCAGCTCCATCAGCCCCGCAGCAGGGGTGTAGCCATGGTTGCGAGGATCTCGACAAGCCTCCACAGCTGCTTCCACGATGTAGTCAGGCGTGGGAAAATCGGGCTCTCCTGCCGCAAATCCGATCACATTTTCTCCAGCCGCCCGCAACGCCTTAGCTTTGGCGTCGGTAGCTAAAGTCGCCGACGGCGAAATCGCCCCAACCCGTTCAGAAAGACTGCTCGCCATATCTCTTGCCATAATTTCTCTTGCCATACATTCAGTATGCCTTGCTAGCTAGCTAGTATCAGTCAGCTAGTATCAACCAGCTAGTACCAGATCAGCCAGCTAGTATCTGCCAGTTGCCTAGTTGCGGGCAATCTCCAACTACTTATAACTTCTCTATCTGCTCGCATAACTCTTCAAGTCGGCCAGCGCAATCGGTAACAGACTCCAGATTGATGCGCAGCAGTGGCTCAGTGTTGGATGAACGGACATTGAACCACCAGCTACCTACATCTATGCTCAACCCGTCTATGCGTTCTTGGGGGTAGGCACTGTAAATTTCTGCCAAGTGCTCTAAGACTTCGCTGGTGTCTGCCACCGAGATATTGTGCTCACCAGAAGCAACATAACGTTGACTGGCTTCGCGGAGCTGGCTCAAAGACTGGCCAGTTATGCACATATGCTCTAGCAACACTAGGGCGGCGATTATGCCTGAGTCGGCTCGGTAGTTGTCGGCGAAATAGAAGTGGCCTGAGTGTTCGCCAGCAAATGCTGCCTGTGTTTCGGCCATCTGCTTTTTGATGTGAGAGTGGCCCACTCGTGTGCAGATAGCATTGCCGCCTAACTCGGTTACGATTTCTGGTACTGCTCGTGAGCAGACTGCACTATAGAGCACTGTTGCGCCAGGATTGCGAGCCAACACTGAGTTAGCAAGAATGCTCAAGGCAATGGATCCAGACAAAGCTGTTGCCTGTTCGTCTACAAAAAACACGCGGTCGCCATCACCGTCAAAAGCTATCCCCACATCGGCTCCTAGCTGGCTTACACGCTTTTGAAGATCAGCGAGGTTGCTAGCGTCTAGCGGATCTGCAGGATGATTTGGAAATGTTCCGTCAAGTTCGGGGTATAGAAAATCCACCATAAAGGGCAAGTCTTCCAATACAGCCGGAGCCACGAGACCTCCCATGCCGTTGGCGCAATCCACCACCACTTTGAGAGGCTTGAGGTTTGACATATCCACAAATGAGCGAGCATGCACCACGAATTCTTCTAATATATTTGCCCTTGATATTTTGCCGCTGACGATATGCCCCGAAACCTCTGGCGCGACTCCAGCAGCAAGCTCTTTCACCCGTTCCAGCCCTGTCCCCATGCCGATGGGAACCGCTTGTCTATGACACGCCTTGATGCCGTTGTAGGCAGCTGGATTGTGTGAGGCAGTGAAGACGACCCCAGGAGCATCTAGCCAGCCGCTTGCAAAATATAACATGTCGGTAGAGATGAGGCCAAGGTCGACAATATCTAAACCTTGCGCCGCTACTTGCGCGATAAAAGCTTGTGACAGCTCTTCGCCACTCTCGCGCATATCTCGCCCGCATAGCACCTTCGTAACCGCAGGGTCTTTCTCTTTCCAAAAACGCGCGAACGCCGCCCCGAACCTTGCTGCTAGCTCAACATTTAGATGCTCTGGCACAATTCCGCGAATGTCATAGGACTTCACGATTTTGTCTAGAGCGGCTTCTAAATCTTTCACAGTGCTAAATCCTTCACAGGCAACCTTCATAGTGCTAAATCTTTTAAAGGGCCTCATCCTTGCGGTATGTGCCTTTGCGAGACCTGCGGGCTATCCGCATTGAATCGCGAAGTGTAGTAAAGCCGTCTCGCATAGCTCGCACAGTAGACGCCTCTCGCTTCTCAGCAACCACATCGATAGTTTCAAATCGCACCCCCCAGCTTTTCATTATGAAAAAAATCTCTATATCAAAAGCAAACCGATTCATGCCGACAACCGAAAAAATCTGTTTTGCCAAACTGCCTTCAAAGGCTTTGATGCCGCATTGGGTGTCGTAGTCTTCACTGAGTAGCCTGCGGGTGTACCATTTGATGAGCCTGCTACCAGCTTTGCGGATGGCTGTGCCTGTGTCTATTTTGCGCTGACCGACACAAACCTTTGCCCCTCTCCGCACCGCTGCCACAACCTCTTGAATGACTTCTGGCCCGTATGAGAGATCCACATCGGTAAAAACCACAACCTCGCCGTTTGCCGCCAAAATTCCTGCCCTGACTGCTGCGCCTTTGCCTTTGTTTCGTTTGAATTCAATTACCAAATCAGCTTGGCTCGCCTCTTTGGCTGTTTGGTCTTTTGAGCCATCATCAACCACGATTATCTCTAGTGGGTCATAGGGTAACTCAGCACGCAACCGAGCAACGCTGTCTCCTACAATCCCTGCGGCATTGTAGGCAGGCAGAACAATAGTGACAGATGGGGTCACAAATACAGGTTTAGCGACGGGTCTTCCGCACCCTCACAGGGTTCCTCCCCCAAGGAATCGCAGAGGGTTTCCATAGGAGTAGCGCAATGATCAACACACCTGCACCGGTGAGCGTGTACGCCAAGATATCTACGGGAGTCTGGCCGTAACTCAGCGTTACATTTTCAGAAGTGGGGATTACTACCATGAGGTTCGGGGCTACCCGCCAAGGTCCGTCTGCGCCAGAAGCTTGCCAGTTGGGAAAATAGGAAGTTTTCACCAGGACTGGATATCCAGTCCTGTCTACCGAGAAAGAGATGCTGTCGTCAGAGGTCCCTATGTTGCTCACTTCCACAGAAGGCAGCGCCTTGCGTGGAAGATTCTGCTCTCCTGGCGATACCCTTGCCCACTGCTCAGGCCCCGAAGCTGCTGGAAATACAGAATGGTCACCGCTGTTGTAGAAAATGGCCGAGTGTGGTAGCCAGTCTTCTTGTCCATTCCCGATTCCGTTCCAGACAACAGGCTCATACTCCAACGAGGTCACCAGCTCGGTGTCTTCTACTAGGAAGATCGTCCAAGGTCCAGACACGGCTATCTCGGTGAGGTCCCGATGGGCACGGGCATCTGCGACGATGCTTTCAGAAATAGCCATGTAATATCGTGCCCCCAGAAGCTGCAAGTGCTCCACACCACGGGCAACATCCACCGGGCTATAGATATTGAGATCGCCGTATTGGATCGGCCTCATCGCACGGCTCGGCCCCACTGATAACTCTGACTGGTTCAAGAAATGATAAGGCACCGTGGCAGACGACTCGAAATAAAGCCCTTCCATGGAATCAATGCACCCGTCGCTCCAATATGGCAACAGCATAGGTGCCATCGGTGTGCCATATTCACCCAGGACGTCTCTGTCGTACTCCCACATGGCTCTGCCGCAGCCATAGTCTTGTCCCACATTCCTCATGGTCTGTAACATCTCTGAGTATTCGCGATATCCCGCTTTAGCTTCATAGCCTGTGAAGTTATATCTAGCCCAAATGGGCGCGACAGTGAAGGCTTCTTTATCGTTCTTATGTGTGAACTGATACATATGCCACTTCCAGCCGAAACCGGGAGGTTTGAAAGCATAATATGGTTTGTTCTCTCTGGTCGGCAAACCGTTCTCGTCCAAGACAGGATTTCCGTCCATCTCTTCCGCCTCTATTTCCACAAAGCCTCCTTCTCCGAACCACCCCAAGGCTCGAAGCGGCGTGGCCAGTGACACAAAAAATACCAGCGACACCACCAGCACACCCACAGCCACAAGCTCTCTGCCCGACCTCTCGCTGAGGCGGTAGATGCGTAGCCAATGCTGAACCAACTCTACGCCTGCGAATGTCAAGCCGCCCCAAGCCAGCAGCCTTATGAGTGTGGAAAACTCACCAGCCAGCCGTTCAGCTTCTGAGCTGCTCGTTGAAATGAAAGTCTGGATACTCCATTCAGCGAAACCGCTACCAAAATAGCTGTCTATGGCATAAATAGCTGCCAGTGCGCCAACAACAGCAAAGGAGCCGTAATAGATATAGTCTCCGAATTTGCCATAGAACTTCTTCATGGGATCGGTAATGTATCTGCCTAAGTGTCGCAGCAGAATAATAGCCAGCCAAGCTATCAGAAGCATCAGGTCTAACAAGAGAGGCAAAGCTAGATTCAACAAAAGGATAACCAGCCCCACCAATGTCACGCCATAGATAAGAATGTCGTACCACTTCAAGGCGAGCTCCCTGCCAGCCGTCTCCTGTGTTGCTTCTTCCCTCACTCCTTCGGCAAATAAGCCTCGCATATTTCTGCCAAAGAGCCGCCAAATAAGAACAGCAACCCCCAAGGCTGCTAGTAGCCAGAGAGATATGCTGTAAAACGGCGTAAGACGGGCATTCCACAGCCGACCCCCGGGTAGTCGCAACCATCTAAACGCGCTCGCCCATAAAACGAGATTGCCGATCAAGAACCAACCCAGCCTGATCCGATAAATAATCGTGGCTGTTGCTCCGGCAGCTGCCAGCACAATCATCCATCGCCAGTTGTCTTGAAAAAGTATTTCCCAATAAAATCCCGTTCGATCCCAGCCCATATCGTTGAAATAGTCGCGCCTTGCCCAAAACGGCAGAGCCCAAAAAGCTCCTAGCAGCCCCGCCAACGGAAGCACTACAGCAAACCATCTTGCGGCAGCTCCTCTATTCTTGTGAACCAACACCAAGATCAGCAGTCCGCCAAGCACAAAAAACGCCATGATGAGATGGCAAAGCCCTACTAGGGCAATGGTTATCGCCCCCACGATCCTGTAACCACCCTTGTGAATTCCGTGGTAGGCAATTCCAAAAGCCAGAAATGATAGCGACAAAGCGATTACTGAGGCAAACTCGCCCGCCAGCAGAGATGTGAGATTGCCTCCCCAGATGTGAGTGTGGATACCCACCGTCTCGCCCCGCGCTCCAAGGTCGTTAAACAAAAACGGCAAGGTAGCCAAAGCAAACAAAGCTGGCATCGGAAACCTCAGCCGCATGAGTCGAGCGCACGCCCAAGCCGCTACAGGTAGTAGCACAGCCCCCGACACCGCCACCATCTTGAACGCCACACCATAGGAGATCAAGGGCAAATACGACAAAAACACGATAGCCAGATACGGAACGACCATGTAGAAATGAAAAGCCGGAAAACCCGCATACCAGTCGGGTGCCCAGCCTGTCAGACGCCCCCATGACCACATGTGATCCTTCAGGTATTGAGGCCCCCAAACATGTGCTCCCATATCGCCGCCTGTGGGCGTATTATTTCGGAATATAAGGTGAGGCTGCAGCTGCAAGAATACGAAAGCTGCGCTACCTACTACAAGAATGATCCCCACCACCCAAGGCAATGCCCCAAATGTCTCTCGCTCTTTACCAGAAGGCTTTTCAGACAAATTGGCTAGCGAAACCTCTGCTGTACTCTCTTTCTGCTTCTTAGACTTGCTCGCCAGGAAGCTCTTGATGGCATGTTTATCCTCCGCTCCTTGACGGAGGGCTTTCCTGAGACGTTTCATGCGATGTCGTGTAAAGAGTTAATCATATGAGCAGAGCGACAACCGTCACGGCATTGAATCCGACATGCGTCCAAATCGCAGCCCCGAGGCGGCCTGTTTTGTAATATATTAGACCTGCTACGATGCCAAAAAGCAACAACCCTGGATATTGAAGCACCTGCCCCACATGAAATACCATAAACACCAGAGAAGTCACAGCGATCATTATCACCGGTGAGCATCGGTCTTTGAGAGTGGCGAAAAGCACGCCTCTGAAGAAAATCTCCTCCACCAAGGGGGCTCCAATCAGCACTATTGCTATGAGCAACACAATGCCTAGAGGGTTATTGGCTCTGTCGCCCAGGGCGCGAGCCGGAGCCGACAAGCTGTAAGAGTCAATCAAGGGCGAAAGTGCCAAATACAAAAGTGGCAGAGCCACAATCTGCGTCCCTGCTCCCGCCGCCAATCCAATAGGAATGTCGCGCACTTTCTGCGTGAGGGCAGTAGCGCCGGCAAAACTCATATTGTGTTGGCGAGCCATCACCCACGGAAAAATTAATAGCCCCATCCACAACGGCAGCTGCAAGATGAGCGTCTCAGACAGCGAGAGACCGGGAGCATTCGGCGTGGCACCAAGCTCTAACTGCGCCGCAACCCGCCCCAAATAAGCACCATCTCCTGTTGGGGCACCAGCACGGCTACCGATCAACGAAATAGCCACAGCCCCAGCGATAAGCACAGCAGCCAGGGCAATCACCATAGCCATAACCGCTTCCCACACATTCCACGCGGGCTTGACTATAGATTGCTCCACAGATTGAGTTTATCTTTGGGGTTGCTTGAACTAAATATTGACTAATGCCTTTTAATGCCAGTAACCAATAGAATTAGAAAATGGCTCTTCGCCGTTTCATCTCTAAGTCCGAATCTTCTACAGAGTCGCCTCCTCAGGAGTCCCAAGATAATAAGTCTGAGAATAGCTTGCCAGAGGGCAACTCCCCAGAAGGCAACTCCCCAGAAGGCAACTCCCCAGAGGGTACCTCGCCAGATGGCAGCTCCCCAGAGGGCCGCCAACGACCTGCCACGCCCAGCTGGATACGCTGGCTGGCTTGGATTTTTATCTTAGGAATACTCGGGTATTTCATCTCCTCCTCTATCAACTCCGGCAGCAACAGCCGGGAGTTATCCTTTGATGAGTTTTTGACGCTGGCCGAAGAAGAGCGAATCCAAAGCGTAGACATCAACAACAATAACGGCAAAATCCGAGGCACACTCATCACTGACGAAAACCCCAATGGCGAGAACTTCCAGACAACAGGTCCCTTAGAACTCTCTGTAGAAGACCGCGCCATCATCGGCAATATCGACCAAGTGGAGTTCTCAACTCCCACCTCTAGCTTCTGGAATACATGGGCACCTATTTTGCTACCTGTGGGCCTGCTCATCTTGTTTTTCTGGTGGTTGACCCGTCGCTCTCAGGGGCAGATGCGCGGCATCATGTCTATCGGCAGGTCTAAAGCCAAGACTTACTCCACCGAACGCCCCGGCACTACCTTTGACGACATCGCAGGCTACGAAGGCGTGAAGAAAGATGTCACAGAAATTGTAGATTTCCTGAAAGAACCAGCCAGATTCGTAAAAGTCGGAGCGAAGGTGCCCAAAGGCGTGCTACTGGTCGGCCCGCCCGGCACCGGCAAGACCCTGATCGCCAGAGCCGTGGCAGGCGAGGCAGGTGTGCCGTTTCTTTCGGTTACAGGGTCAGACTTCATGGAAATGTTCGTAGGCGTAGGAGCTAGCCGAGTGCGCGACCTCTTCCAGTCGGCCCGCAAAATGGGCAAAGCTATCATATTCGTAGACGAAATCGACTCCATCGGACGCAAACGAGGCGCAGGGCTAGGCGGCGGACACGACGAACGCGAGCAAACGCTCAACCAGATGCTCTCAGAGATGGACGGCTTTGAAACCACCGAAGGCATCGTGGTGATAGCCGCCACCAACCGCCCCGATATTTTAGACCCTGCTTTGTTGCGCCCCGGCCGTTTCGACCGCCAAGTGGTTGTGCCGCTACCTGAACTTGTCGACAGAGTGAAAATTCTGGAAGTGCATGCCAAAAACAAAGAACTGGCAGAAGATGTCGACTTGGAGGTACTGTCTCGCGGCACCCCAGGCATGAGCGGTGCCGATCTCGCCAACCTCATCAACGAAGCCGCTCTCCATGCTGTGCGGGCCGACAAAGAAGAGATCTCAATGGAGCACTTTGAGCAGGCTCGCGACAGAGTCATCATGGGGCAAAAGCACGAAACTATGATGCTCTCTGACCAAGAGAAAGAGACCATTGCCTATCACGAAGCAGGCCACGCCGTCTGTGCGGCTACGATGCCCACCGCCGATCCTCTCCACAAAGTCACGATCATCCCTAGCGGCATGGCCCTTGGTGTTACCATGCAGCTACCCGACGAAGAACGCCACATCTACCGGCAGGACTATATAGAAGACTCTCTGGTGGTGCGTATGGGAGGGCGGGTAGCAGAAAAGCTGGTCTTCAATGTCATCTCTACAGGAGCCAACAACGACCTCGTAGGTTCTACCGAGCTGGCCCGTAAAATGGTGCGAGAGTGGGGTATGAGCCAAGAAGTCGGGCCGATGGCGTGGGGTTCGCAAAGTGAGGTGTTTTTAGGCGACGACATCGTAAGCACCCGCGAATACAGCGATGACACAGCCAGAGTCATAGATGAGGAAGTTGAAAAAATCCTCCGCAAGCAGGAAGCACGTTGCAGAGAAACTCTAACAACCCATCGCAATGCCTTGGACTTGGTAGCAAAAGCCCTCCTTGAACACGAAACCATCGCAGGCGATGAAGTGCTGCGCCTCATTGAGGTAAGCAAAAACGGCAGTGCACCAGCTGCAGTTGCCGCAAAAAGCTCCTGACCTTAGAGCGTCTGCTGATTGTCGCCGCCGTAGTTGCGGTTGGGGCAGGTCTCTGGCTCTGTCTTCGCCAAAGAGGTACCCTCAAACCTTTTGCTTTTGAGGCACCCACCTTGCTGGTGCGTTCCGACTTCCCTGAAGCCGACAAGCCCTGGCTACTAGTAGTATTTACTGCCGCAAAATGTCAAAACTGCGATGCCGTGTGCGATGAGACGCAAAAGCTAGCTGCCACACAGCCCAGCCGTGTCTCACTAGTTCGAGTGGATTCCCCCAGCCAGAAAAAACTGCATCACAACTACGGAATTGAAGCTGTTCCTCTCACTGTCGTAGCCGACATAAATGGCGAAGTGCGTGCCTGCCATCTAGGTTTGTTATCCCCTAATACACTTAGCGAACTAGCCGAGCTAGTGGCTAACGGTTGAACACCTCAGGTACTGCTCTGAAAGCTGGATTTGGATAGCCGGGGCTAACCACCACGGGAGTGGATGCTTGCAACTCAAATGCCCCTTGCCCTGCCAGCCCGAATCTAGGCACCTCCACCACAATCCGTCTTCTTGGTGCCAGCTCAAAGAGTTCGCCGTTTATCTGAATTCTGCTAATAGTGGCCGAAGACGGGTTCGCCACAGCCACTGAAAGCACTTGATCTCCTGGGCAGTTCAAACCGGTGCACACAACCGCTCCGAATACGGCATGGACAGTGGCTGCTTCAGTGATACCCAGTTCGACTAGGGCTGCGGTGCGACGCTGTATAGGCACGTTTCCAAGTTCGTCCAAGACGCTACCATCTTCGTCGGACACTCCGTCGCCTGTCCCAGCCTCACCATTGTCAGTCCCAACCTCTGGCTGAATCAATGCTCCGCCGCCGCGTAGCTGTTCAGCTACTACTCCCACTTCGGTCAAAGTTCGCACCACAGCCCAATGTCTGGAATTTAAACTCACCTCTACTGGTGGAGTCTCTGGCGCGGTGGAAAGTCGGAAAGGCAAGTCTGTCTCAGTGGCAGTGCTCTCAGTAGAGCTGTCAGCAGAGTTGTCGGTAGAACTTGCGTTCACCGTCACAACAGCCTGTTGACCTGCTGGCACCAGAAGTTCCAGTGGTGGCGCAGTTCCGAAATCCAAGCGGAAATCTATCTCCACACGAGCTTCTTCGCTACCAGGGTTGTAGATCAAATATGCCGTAGGTTCGTCGCTGCTAGAACCGAATGGAAACAGCCACTGCTTCGAAACCGCAGGCGCGCCAGCCCCCATGCTGACACCTTGGAGACCTTGAGTCCCGTCAAATATCTGCAGCTTGGCGGCTACTATCTGCCCTGTTCGCGTTTGAACGGTTGTGGCAAGTTGTGGCCAACGAGTAGCTTCCACACCCACATCCAGATACAGCGCGCTACGGGCAGCCACTATCAAACCTTCGTATCGTGTGGGTGTTCGTCTGCCGTTGTCGGTAGCGAAGAATACATCTGCCACTGCTGCTTCAGGGAAGGGATTAAAGAGACCCAGCATGAACCGGGCATCTGCCGTGGTGGTGCCCGCCGCAAAATACCACGAAGCAGATACATCTTCAGCGCACGGCAACAGCTCGCTCGAATTCATAGCTTGTACCACAGTCGGCCCAGGTCGATCTAGCTCTACCAACACCGAAAAATACAGCTCCGACCCGCCGGGTGGAATCAGCTCAGCAGGTACCGCTATCTCCAAGCTGGTTTGAGGTTCTACCACTACACGTTGAACACTGCCTTGGTTCGCATAAGTCCGCCACGCTTCAGAGCCTTCTCTGAAAGAACTTGGAAAGTAGCTCACCCACATACCAGCAGATTCTGTGCTGGGATTGACCACAATAGTTGAAGATGATACATCCTGAGAAATGAGACCGACAGGGCAATACCAAGTCACGATCTCTCCGGGGGCGGCCAGGATTGACTCTTCGGTATCGGCCCTGTCGTCGGCCCTGTCGTCACCCCTGTTATCGGCAATATCAATTACTCCCAAAAGTGCCAGCAACACACCGATGACGCTCAGCACTGGCCAGCGTCGCACGCCGCCGCGTCGCACGGTGCCCAGCCTCATGGTGCCCTGCCTCATAGAACTTCCCCCTGCAATGTCTTACGACTACCTCGCCGCGCTATCACCAAGAACGCCAGAGCCAAAATCCACACCACCAGCTGAAGCACAGTTGCGGCCCTGTAGCCGCCTGATGTGGAATGCGAAGCTGTAACAACCCCGCCGGGGCCGTCAGCCGTTTCAAATACTTGTGCCCAACCGAAAGCCTGTGAGCGGTCTGCCTTCCCACTGTCGGTCCCACTGTCGGTATTTACTCGCCAACTGCTAGAACCGCTGGCTACATATACATCAGTGCCAGGGGCGATACTACCCGTAGCACTTCTGGCACTCACATCACAGCCCAAAACCTCCGCAACTTCGCAGACTCCAGCCGTTGCTACTTCAGGCAATGGCGTAGAAACTATGTCGTTGAACTCCTCTGTGTTATCTAACCAGCCACCGGCTACGCCGAGCACTAGCGGTGCTGCTGCGAGGTTTTCATACACGACTATGCCTTCGCGCAGATCCACTCGTCGCATGTCTAGCTGTTCGTTCAGAACTGTCTCAACCCAAGCTGGCACTGAGCGCGTCAAAGTCGGATCGGGTGGCGGTGTCAAGCTCTCAGCTACTACCACATAGCGAATACCCATCTGCGAAAGAAGCCGGCCCATGCGGTTGGACGAGCCAGCGCGAGCGTAAGCTATGGCATCTTTCAAGGGTTTGTCTATGGGGTTGGGATTCCAGAGATCACTGGCTTGCGCGCTTACTCCCATTCCCACGGCATAGCCAAGGTCATCGGTCAGCTCGCGGCCAACTCCCGGCAGTACATCAGGGTGCCCCAGCCACAGCACTCTGTAGTTGTCGTCGCTGAGGGCGGCCAGAGGAGTGGCATAGTCACCTTTTGCTGTGTTCCAACGGCCTCCTAGAGAAGTAGCCAACACAGGCACCACCAAGATGATCAAAGCAGCAGCCCCAGCAAACGGCACTAGTTGCCGCCAGCCGAAACGGAAGCTGGGCAAATCGGATTCTAAAGCTGCCATCCCCATAGCTGCTGCGATGGCAAACCCAATACCAGCGGGCACCAGCAGCATCTCAGTATCGGGCAAGCTCAGCCAATCCCGCTCGCCTAGCCAAGCCATCGACACCGAAACGCACACCAGAGACCAGCCTCGAATCACCCACACGAAGCGAGTGTCTCGCACCACCAGCAATGGCAATGCGGTCGCCAAAAGCAGCCCCCAACCCAGCCAGCCTTCATCTATCGGGCCTGTGGCGAAACGAATGAGCTGCCAGACAGTGTAGGGCGAAGCCGACCCTGTGTCCATGTCTGTCCCCACCAGAGCCGACCACCGGAAGTAACCACTCGCAAACGGCATAGACAGCACCAACCCAGCCACAGCACCAGCCGCTCCGATGCCAGCCAACCGCCCCACTTTCGCCCCCACTAGGAGTGTCCCAATAACCAAAGCAGCCACACATCCAAGCACCAGCACTATCGCAAATGGCACAAACGCCGCAGCCACGGCCGTCAAAAGCCCTAGGGCTATCACCCTGCGCCAGACCCCCAGCTTGTCGCTTGGCAGTTGCACAGCGACTAGCGAGATAATCCACGGCAGAAGCCCGTAGAGCACGAGCGCGCTCCATGCCCCTTTAGACACAGCATTGTATGGCAGAGGCAGTGCGAGATACACGGTCGCCCCTACCCAGCCGACCCTGCGCGAGCCTAGGCTGTGCAGCAATCTCACAATTCCAAAAGCCCCGAGCGGGATCATTCCCAAGATCATCAAAGTGCGCGCCAGCCCCATCTGACCGAACAGCACAGACGAGAAAAACCCCAGCACGCCCAAGGCGATAGAACTGAAGCCATCGCTTCCCAGCCCGCCAGTCTGAAGCGAAGAGAACCACTGCGAGAACAGCTCACTTGCCCTCGAAGGAAGACTCACGAACTCACCTATTTGAGGTATGCCGCGCGACAGCAAGTGTCGGCTACCGAAGCCGAAGACCGCTAATAATATCACCCACATCAGCACAGCCCGCCGTGCTGTCGCCCTGTTGCCCCAATCTCGCAGGCGGCTCACAGACTGTTTGATGCCTCCCTCGGCTGTGTGCGTGCGTATGAATAGCTTGAGTTCTTCAAAACTGCCGTCTTGTAGTTTGCGCATCTTTTCGTCAGAGACCATGCGGTAGGTGGCTATCTCTTTGCGTCTCTTCCAGATTTTCCACGGTCGTGCCAAACTCCAAGTCCAGGCACCGACAATATTGAACATCAGCCGCGATCTGCCGAAAATCACAGCTACCAAAGATTCAACTAGGTGCACAGCCATTGCCACAGGCACCACGATGAGCGAAGCTACCGCACCAGTGCAAGTAAGCAACGAGAATATCTGATGGCGCATTCGCATTCGGTCTTCTGCAGCAGAGGCAGGCTGCGGGAGGATTTTAGCTACAGCCTGAACAGCTACGGCCACTTGAGCTTGAGCTAGATGTGCCCGCCAGCAGATATCTAAGTCTTCGCCGTGCGAGACAATCTCTGTACTGAATTGACCCAATGCAAAGAAGAGGTCAGAGCGTATCAGCATGCAGACAGACGACACCCCGAAGACTTGCTCTATGTTGTCACTTTGACCCTGGTCGTATTCGTCGGGTGCAACCTTGGGAAGCCGTCCGCCAGTTCTGTCAACTCCGAAGCCCATATCAGCTAGTCGGTTGTTACGATCTACCAGCTTTGGACCCACTATGCCTGCGTTGATTTTCTCCAGCTCAGTCACCATCTGGCTCAAGGCATCTTCTTCTAGCACCACATCTTGGCGGCAAAACAAAAACAGCATCTTCTTGGCGGCATCGGGCGCGGTAGCGATAGCGGCATTGGCTGCTACTGCGAAACTGTCTGTGTTAGGCGAGACTGGGCAGATATGGGCTTCTGGCAAAAAGGTAGTTATGCGTCTTGAGAACTCGGCGATGTCTGCAGCAGTGTTTGCAGAAGTGTTTTTCCCAGTGCTGCCCCCAGTGCTGTCTGTTCCTGCATTGCCTTTAGGTACAGCGTCTCTGGGCACAGCCACCGCCACCGAGAGGTTGGGGTAGTCTTGAGCAGCCAGAGCGGCCAGCGTTTCGTCAATCTGGGCGGAGGTGTCGCTCACTACCAGCACCGCCTGCACAGAAAAAGCTGGCGAGACTTTGGATGGTCGCCGCGAGACAGTTTTTTCGGCGGAAGTCTCAGCAGAGGGACCAGCAGAGGGCAGAGTCGTCTCTTCTTCTGGCGAAGCCAATGCCGCGTAAGTAGCCGTATCGCGAGTAGTCGTGTCGCTCATTCTGGCAAAATACTCTTCATGGTGGCCGACCTCCGTACCCACACTTATCATTTCTATATCTACTATGAGCAGATGCCTTATTCGCGGCAATCCCTGCAGAGCGGCCTACTAGTAGCAAGTGTCGTAGCAATCAATTTAGCCGACGAGTCAGCGGACACGACCTCGGGATAGGCAATATGATTACGGTGCTCTGTGGCGGCGTGGGCGCAGCAAAATTCCTCAAAGGATTATTGATGGTTAGCAATCCTGACGATGTTACCGCCATCGTCAACACAGGCGACGATGCCATAATGCACGGCCTACATGTAAGCCCCGACCTAGACACCATTATCTATACCCTCTCAGGTGAGATAAACCCTGAAACAGGGTGGGGTCGCCACAGCGAAACATGGCAAGCAATGACAACCCTGCGCCAACTAGAACGAGAGCCCGGCGATCTAGCCTGGTTCAACCTGGGCGACAAAGACATAGGTACGCATCTATACCGCACCGCCCGTCTTCGCCAAGGGGCAACGCTTAGTGAGGTTGCAGCTGAGATAGCTAAAGGTTACGGAGTGGAGATAACGATACTGCCGATGTCTGACAACAAAGTGGCAACCATGATGAAGCTAGCTGCGGGGCTAGCTGGTGGAGCAAGCGAAGAGATCAGCTTTCAAGAATATTTTGTGAAGCTTCGCCACGATGTTGAGATAGCAAGCGTGCGCTTTGACGGTGCAGAGACTGCTCTGGCTGCCCCAGGTGTTGCCGAAGCGATTGCCGAAGCTGAAGTTTTGGTGCTAGCTCCTTCAAATCCTGTGGTCTCTTTAGGTCCGCCTCTAGCTATCGACGGTATCCGCTCTGCTGTGGTTGAGCGCGTCGCCAATGGCAAGCCAACAACTGCGATATCTCCTCTCATCGGCGGACAGGCCCTGAAAGGCCCAGCCGACAGACTGCTAGTAGAGATGGGCCAAGAAGCCTCCTCTGCCGGAGTCGCCCGCTGGTATGAGGGATTGATAGATACGCTCGTAATCGACGAAGCCGATGCGGGCGATAAAGCATTGGTAGAAGCCTGCGATATTGCCTGTGTCGTAACTCAAACAGTGATGGATACTCCCGAGATAGCTGGTAGTCTTGCCCAAACCATACTTGATCTAGCGAACCGATGAAACTAGAAATATTCGCTGTTGTTGGAGTGGGAGAAATTCTCCCCGGCGATGATATAGCCCTTGCCATCCACCAGGCTTTAGAGAGCCAGGCCTTAGAGAGCCGATCCCCTGCGAGCCAGGCCTTAGAGACTAGTCAATCAGAACTGCTAGACGGCGATGTTGTTGTAGTAACCCAAAAAATAGTCTCCAAGGCTGAAGGACGAATTGTTTCGGTGAGACCGGCGATTGATAATTCAAATACTGATAATTCAAACTCTGATGTCTCAAACTCTGATCATTCAAGCTCTGACGTCTCACCAGCTAGCCCAGCTTCTGAAACTCTTCCTACCCCTAGCGAAGTAGTTGCCCGCGAATCAGTGAGGATACTGAGACGTCGAGGCGATTTGGTAATCTCTGAAACCTCTCACGGTTTCATCTGTGCTAATGCTGGAGTGGATTTCTCAAATGTGCCCGCAGGCTCAGCAGCTCTGCTCCCCCGCCACCCAGACCGCTCCGCCCAGCTAATAAGAGACAGACTCTTCCAACACACAGCCGCGAAAGTGGCAGTGGTGGTTTCTGACACTTTCGGTCGCCCTTGGCGCAGAGGTCTAACAGATGTAGCTATTGGCTGTTCAGGAATTTTGCCTATCTTAGACCTGAGAGGCCAGCAAGATGCTCTAGGGCGAGAGCTAGCAGTAACAGAAATAGCGATAGTAGACGAAATAGCTTCAGCCGCAGAGCTTGTGATGGGTAAAACCTCAAATACCCCCGTAGCGATAATCCGAGGTGTGCCAACAGAATGGCTAACCGACACGCCAACCCCTCCTGGTAAATCAGATGTTGTCTCAGCTGGCGTCGTCTCAGACCTGGTGCGACATCCTAACGAAGATTTATTCCGCTAATCCCGATCTTCTCAGATCTCCCTAAACTTCCGGTCTTTGATATTCCCAACTTTTATCCGACATTACTAGGCGATGGCGAGGGCCGGGGAGGTCGGCGTTGGTTGTTTCGTAGCCCGCATCACCAGCCCAAAGAGATACAGCATCTTCGCCTGAACTAGCTATCTTGGTGGCATATAGTGGTGGCTTTCGTGCTTTGGCGAACTCCAGCAGCTCAGCTACCGTTTCTTTTGCTGCTAGCTCTACCAAGGTCACATAGGTGGGCGGTAACATGTCGTCTTCTTCGCCAACGTTGCGCATACGGATCTTGTTGGCAGGTTTGATCCACACATGGTCGGTAATCTCGCCACCGTCCACCACCACTTCTTGGTCTTTGGGGGCAGCCACCACAAAGAACCAAGTGGCAAATCGCTTCGGAGCGATAGGAGGCGGTATCCAATGTGAGAAGCACACCAAATCATCAGCACTCACAACCAGACCAGTCTCCTCTATTGTCTCTCTCACAGCTGCCTGCCGTGCTGCTGCGAACTTCTCGGGCGAAGCTTCCACATCAGCAAATGCCAAGCTCACATCCAGATTGGTCGTCTCTATCACATCTGAATATGCCGGCGGAGTCTCACCGCCAGGTGCTTGTGTGGGTTGT
Source organism: uncultured Acidimicrobiales bacterium (assembly GCA_958295755.1). Lineage (GTDB taxonomy): Bacteria > Actinomycetota > Acidimicrobiia > Acidimicrobiales > Hopanoidiivorantaceae > Hopanoidiivorans. Next base: position 1,236,641 of record OY282367.1, read on the forward strand.
GCTTCACTGAACTCAATATCAGTGGCATCAATATCAGAGGTGCTGTCTTTACTTTCGGCATCACCCGCAGTATCCGCGTAGTCCGTCTCATCCACCCGACCGCCAGGGAACACCCACGAACCTCCGCCAAACTTCAACTTTCTGTTTCGCAGCACCATCAGCACTTCTAGCCCGTCATCGCCGTCTCTCACCACCACGACCGTGGCTGCCAAAAGCAACGGCTTGTCGGGGTCGAGATTTGCCTGCCAGCTTTCATATCGCTGCTTATCTTTGCTCATCAATCACTACACTAGCTACAGGAGCACAAAACACTGATGACCAATCACTGGAATGAAGATCATCCCGCCTTTCAGATCGCTGCGGCTAGGCGAATACTAGCCAATGAGGGGTGCGAGAGCCGTGTAGCCGGACATGTTTCTCTGCGAGACGGCGAGGATGCTTTTTGGGTCTCCACCTTCGGATATTTTGGCGAAACGCTGCCAGAGCAGGTCATCAAAGTCAACTTCCAGATGGAGCAACTCGAAGGCACTTGGACTCCCTCGCCAGCTATCGCATTTCATGCTTCGCTGTTACGAGACCGGCCCGAAGCGCAGTCGGTCGTGCATCTTCACTCACGCTGGGTCGAGGTGCTTTCTACCACAGGGAACGACCTTGGGATGTATTCCACTGATGCGGTCTTGTTCTATGACGACCAAGCTCACTACTACGATGACGGCGTGCAGACACCTGTGGACGGCAACAGAATGTCACAGCTACTAGGCACCAAGCGTCTCTTGATAATGGACAACCATGGTGCGCTCGTGGTGGAAGACACACTGGAAGCAGCCACCGTCAAAGCCATAGCTTTAGAAAGTTCAGCTAGGGCGCATGTGATGGCACAGCTCATAGGCGGCAAAGAGATGCCTGAAGCTGAGGCTGCTCGCTCCAAAGCCGACTACCACACCTACTTCATCCCCATGATGTGGGAAGCCTGCTACCGCCGCCTTCGCAAATCCGACCCCGATTTGTTTGAATGCTTTGAATAGAAAACCCGCTCGCGGCAATTCATGCGAGCTAGCTCAGTAGTTTCTGTGAGAACCCAACGTATTTGGAGCATTCTCAGGTTAGTAGCGGCGATACTTGCCGTCTTCTTCATATTGGCTGCCAGCTGCGGGCCGACCCGCGACTCGCAATCTACTGCCGCTGACCAACCTGCAGTTGGCGACTCGCAACCTTCTAATGTCTCAACTTCATCGTCTCTCTCACCTTCATCGCCCGGAACCTCCTCTGCCAATGGCGGAGTTGGTGGAACCAGCGGCAATTCATCCAATCCATCCAATTCATCCAATCCCACTTCAGATACCAACTCCAGTTCTAGCTCGCTTCCCAATCCTTCATCCTCCACCACTTTGCCGCCTGATCAGCTACGGCTCGCCAGCATTGAAGCTCGTGTCTCAACCGAATTGGCAGTGTTGGAACGACGGACAGCTGAGTGGCTACCCCATGTGACTTTCGGAATTGCCGTGCAGCTTTTAGAGCCAGGTGGGAATCTGCTGGGAATCGATGAAAACGAAAGCTTCGTGTCGGCCAGTGCCGCTAAACCATACTGGATGACAAGCGCGATAGCAGCCGTCGGGCTAGAAGCCGTTGAGCCACACGCATCGGCGATACTCTGCCTTTCCAATAATGCAGCCGCAGGATCTGTTATTGATACGACAGGCATAGACGCCATCAATGAGTTCCTTCACAACACCGCAGGCATGAACAACACATTCTTGCTGAACTGGAGCTTCAGCTCGTCTCCTCCAGCTTCTGAGCAGTGGATGTCGCTAGGTAGGCGAGGTTTCAATACCACAACTACAAGAGACGCGGCGACATTCTATAGAGGGCTTTACTCTGGTGATTTGCTAGAAGCTGAAGATGCCGATGCCATGCTCGCATGGATGGCAGAAAGTGCAGATTGTGGCCCGCAATTCACTAAACCGCTTGCTAGTCGCCTGCCTGAGGGCACTCAAATTTGGCATAAGTCAGGCTGGCTACCACCCGGCTGTTGCACAGTTGAGACAGCCACCTTGAACGATTTCGGCATCGTGGAGGCTCTGGACGCCACCACCTACTCCATCGCTTTGGCAACCAGCGGCGGGGCCGTGTCTTACACCAGCTATATTCAGCAGTCCAACTTCATGGCATACGCATCGTGTCGCATCTATACGGCCATTACCTCCGAGCAACTCAACTGCGACCGCCCTGATGACCGCAACATCATCAACCCTGGATCGCCCCCCACGACCGTGCCTGCTGTGCCTACTACCGTGCCCCCTGCGACCGTGCCTACTGTGCCCACTATCGTGCCCCCTGCTACTGTGCCTACTGTGCCTACTACTGTGCCCCCTGCCACTGGGCCCCCTGCCACTGGCATCCCCCCTATTATCTTAGAAGCTCCGCCGACTACTCTTTCAGAAGCTCCGCCAACATCGTCTGAAACTTCTCAGCAGACACTTTGACCGCCACATCTACATTCGGAGGCTGGCCTTCGACTCCCCAGACATCTACCACTGTCTGACCTCTAGCAGGGCCGTCGCCCGCAATCACATCCACTCTCTTGCGCTCCAATGTTGTGATGCTGGCGTCCAAAGCCACGGCCATAGCCAAAGGATCTGGCAGATCGTAGCCGATCATGCCGGTGCTCTTTTCCAAATAGTCAATGAGCGTTCTTTGAATGCCCACAGCGAACTCAGAATATTTTGTGCCGATGGCTTCCAACTTGGCCGATTCTTCCATAGTGATAAAGCCAGAGGTGATGCTTTCTTCCCACCCCACCAACACCAGAGGCATACCCGATTCAAACACGATCTTCGCCGCTTCGGGATCCACATAAATATTGAACTCAGCTAGAGGCGTGATGTTTCCAGGTAGCACACAGCATCCCCCCATTACCACGCATTCCTTCACGCACTCAGCTAGGCGTGGCTCCTTCAGCAAAGCCACCGCCACATTTGAAAGCGGCCCTAAAGTCACCAAAGTAATCTCACCAGGTGAAGAACATATCGTGTCGATAATCACATCCACGGCGTGGCCTTCGGCAGGAGTGCGACCTGTGAGGTCTAAGCCGATGTCGCCCATACCGTCATAGCCGTGCACATGGCGGCCGTCTTCAAGGTCGCGCAATATCGGTTTTGCCAAGCCAGCGTGCACGGGGGTCTGCTTGCCGCAGAGTTCCACGGTGTACAGAGCGTTCTGCACCGCAGGTTCAAGCGGCACATTCCCCGCCACTACGGTTATAGCTTCCACATGCACATCTGGTGAGCGCAAGGCCATCAGCAGGGCTACAGCATCGTCTGATGCGGTGTCGGTGTCAATTAAAAATCGGCGCATTGGTATTCCTCACTTGGCTGTATTTTTACTCTTGTTTGAATGCTTATCGCACCCTCTGTGTATGATTTTACTAAGTATCGCATTTGGAGATGAAAATGTACGACCTAACAATTCGCAACGGCACCGTAGTAGATGGCACAGGCAGTGCGCCTCGTCCAGCAGATGTGGCCATCGCTGACGGCAAAATCGTCGCCGTGGAACCTCAGATAACAGCAGCCTCCACTCGCACAATAGATGCTGAAGGCAGTGTAGTAACACCCGGTTTCGTAGATTGCCACACCCACTACGATGGCCAAGCCACTTGGGATCCTGTTTTGGAACCTTCAGCTTCTCACGGCGTGACGACCGTAGTGATGGGCAACTGCGGAGTTGGCTTCGCCCCTGTGCGCCCCGGCTCAGAAGAATGGCTGGTGCAGCTGATGGAAGGCGTGGAAGATATCCCCGGCGCAGCCCTCACCGAAGGTATCGACTGGAAGTGGGAAAGCTTTCCCGAATATCTCGACTGCTTAGGCTCGCGCAGCTATTCCATGGATATCGGCGCACAGATCGCCCACGGAGCCGTGCGAGGATATGTGATGGGCGACAGAGGGGCGCGCAACGAGCCTGCCGATCCCGAAGACATCGCCAAGATGCGTGAAATCGTGCGGGAAGCTCTGGAGGCAGGGGCGATGGGTATCTCCACCTCGCGCACCATTGCCCACCGAGCCATAGACGGCGAACCAGTACCCGGCACTTACGCCGCCGAAGACGAGCTGTTTGGCTTGGGCGATGCTCTGAGAGACGCTGGCGTAGGTATCTTTGAGCTGGCACCCAATGGTGTCATGGGCGAAGACTTAGCCGCCCCCCATAAAGAGATCGACTGGATGTGTCGTCTTTCGGCTGCCACAGGGCGGCCTGTGAGCTTTGCTTTGGTGCAGGTGGATGCCGCGCCCGACCTCTACAAAGAAATACTGGAGATTTCCGAACAAGCCAACCGCGAGGGTGCTCAGGTGTATCCGCAGGTGGCTAACCGTCCTACTGGCGTGCTTCTGGGGCTGCAGACCAGCCATGCATTTATTGGTCGGCCCAGCTATGACGCTTTGGCGCATCTGCCTCTGCCTGAACGGGTAGCACGAATGCGTAATCCAGAAGTGAAGGCAGCCATTTTGCGTGAGACAGTAGATTTTGATAACCAATTCGCCGAGTACATGGGCACGCAGCTACATCGTATTTTCGTGCTCGGCAATCCACCCGATTATGAGCCCGGCCCCGAGCGTAGCGTGGCATATCTGGCCGCAGCCGATGGTCTTGACCCTGACGACGCTGCTATCCAGTCCAAACTCTACGACTTGCTCTTAGAAGACGAAGGCAAAGCTTTGCTGATGTTCCCTATCGTGAACTACAGCAACGGCAATTTAGACGCAGTGCGTTCCATGCTGTTGCATCCTGCTGGAGTGTTCGGGCTTTCAGATGGCGGTGCCCATTGTGGCTCTATCTGTGATGCTTCCATGACCACTTGGGCTCTCACCCACTGGGCACGCGACCGCTCCCGTGGCGAGCGGCTACCACTTGAGATGATCGTGAAAAAGCAAACCCACGACACAGCGAGGCTCTTCGGCATGGAAGACAGAGGCACTTTAGCTGTGGGCCAACGTGCCGATGTGAATGTGATCGACTTTGAAAACCTTCGCCTGCAGCCACCCGAGCTGGTTACCGACCTGCCCGGCCAAAGCCGCCGTTTGCTGCAGGGAGCAAATGGTTATGACTACACGATCTGCGCTGGAGAAATCACCCGTGAGCACGACGAAGACACAGGGGCGCGGCCCGGGCGTTTAGTGCGAGCTGGCAAATAGCTCAAGAACAGCACAAGAACTATAACTCAAGAACTTGCTAACAACTCAAACAGGGGGTGCTGATTCAGAGGTTTTTGCTGGATCTTTCTGAGTAACTAACTGCTCCGAGGTTGAGTTGCTTACCTTTGCATCTGTCAACTTTGCATCTGCTCCGTCTGCCACTTGTTTACCTTCGATATCTTTACTTTCGTTATCCTCTTCATCTCTTAGTGAAGCTCGCAAGGGAATTTCTTTCAAGAACCAACTCACCAAGAACCCCGCAACCGCAACAATCATCCCAGTCCAGAAGATCACTTTCACCGAGTCGGTTACCGTCTCTATAATCCCATCTAACACCTCCGGATTCTGAATTCTCTCGCGCATCTGGTCGGGTCTGCCTATCAGCCTGCGAACTTGCTCTGTGCTCATACCCGACCCTGCTGGTATATTTTCCTCCAAACCGCTTGTAATCCGAGCAGCGAACAACGCGCCGAAAACTGCTGCTCCCACAGCCGAACCCACCGAGCGCACGAAGTTCATGGTGGTAGAGGCGATGCCTAAGTCTTTGTAAGCCACGGCGTTTTGTATCACCAGCGAATAGGTCGGCATTGTGGCTCCGACGCCGAAACCCAGCACAGTCAGATATGCAGTTACCAGCAGCTCAGGCGAGTTGCGTGTGAGCGTGCCTAGCAAAAACAAGCCCAACACAATGAGTACCATCCCGATTACAACAAAACCTTTGTATTTCTGCCAGCGAGTGATGAGCCTGCCCGATGTGAATGCCGCAAAGCTCATACCGATGGACATAGTAATGGTGAGAAAACCAGAGACTGTGGCAGATGCCCCCTTCACAATCTGCAGAAATATAGGCACAAATAACCCGGAGGCAAACAGAGCCAAACCCAAAACGAACATGTTGGCCAGCGACACCGAAACTACGCTGTTGCGGAAGAGATGCAGCGGCAGCAAAGGCTCAGCAGGTCGCCGTTCCCACAGCACGAAAGCCACCAGCAGCACTGCACTAATCGCAAGCATTCCGAGGAATCGCCAGTCTGTCCAGCCGTATTCTTCTCCTCCTACCACAAGTGCCACCAGCCCCGGCCCTAGCGCGGCCGTCAAAAGGAAAACCCCCATCCCGTCTATGGAACGAGACATCTTCGGCATCGTGATATTGAACTTGCGATGCACCATAATCATGGACGCCACCCCAAAAGGCACATTGATGAAGAAGATGAGCCGCCAGCTAACTTGGTCGGTCAGCACACCACCCAGCAACGGCCCCGCCACCGACGAGAGCACCACCGACATAGACAGATAGCCCATGTAGCGGCCTCGCACTCGTGGCGGGATCAAGTCGCCCATGATCACCATCGGCAAGGCGATCAGCCCGCCTGCGCCCACTCCTTGGAATGCCCGCAACACTACAAGTTGCCACATCTCGGTCACGAACCCAGCTAGCCCCGAGAACACGATGAAGATAGCAGCGGCGACCTGGTAAGTGAGCTTTCGCCCGTAGATGTCGCTGAGCTTGCCATATATGGGCGTAACCACTGTGAGCGTTACCAGATACGAAGCCACAATCCAAGTAACTTGGTCTACTCCGCCGAGGTCGCCTACGATAGCGGGGATAGCCACATTCAAGATGCTCGTGTCAAGCGTGGCGAGGAACATCCCAGAGATCACAGCTACCAGAACAGCATTCAGCTCTCGTTGCGTGAGGCCGACTTCCTTCAGCCCTTCTTTGACTAGTTGGGATTCGGGTGTAGAAGATTTTGGCTTGGGGGAAGTCATGCGGTAGCTTAAATGAAGATAGCAGAATGATGCGACACAAAACAAATATCCCCGAAAAGCCCACATTGGAAGGGCTTGAAGCACGCTGGTGCGACGCTTGGCGCATAGAGGGCACCTACAGCTTTGATTCGTCTGTGCCGGCCGAGCAAGTCTTCTCCATAGACACTCCCCCGCCCACCGTTAGTGGCTCGCTGCATGTGGGCCACATGTTCAGCTACACCCACACCGACACCATCGCACGCTACAAGCGAATGAGTGGCTGGGAAGTGTTCTACCCGATGGGCTGGGACGACAACGGCCTGCCCACCGAACGCCGTGTGCAGAACTATTTCGGAGTCCGCTGCGACCCGAACCTCACCGAGCAGGTCTGCTTGGATGGAAAGAAAAAATCCAAAGTAGCTTCAGTGCCTCGTGCCCAGTTCATCGAGCTATGCGAACAGCTCTGCGCCGAAGACGAAGTGGCGTTTGAGAACTTGTTTCAAACTCTGGGACTGTCGGTAGATTGGGCGCGCACTTATACCACCATCGGCGAACATAGCCGTCGTGTCTCTCAGCGGGCTTTTCTACGAAATCTGTCTCGCGGTGAAGCGTATCAAGCCGAAGCTCCGTGCCTTTGGGATGTATCGTTTCAAACAGCAGTGGCACAAGCCGAGCTTGAAGACAAAGAGATGCCTGGTGCTTACCATCGCCTGGCGTTCAGACGGAATGCTGAATTTGACAGTGCTGAACTTAACAGCACCGAATTTGATAGCGCAGGATTTAACAGCGCAGCGGCGAGCGATCACTTCGTCTTCATAGAAACCACTCGCCCCGAGCTGCTGGCCGCTTGCGTAGCTCTAGTCGCCCATCCCGACGACAAGCGTTATCAGCCACTCTTCGGCTCCACAGTCCATACAGCCCTTTTTGATGTGGAAGTGCCTGTGCTGGCTCACCGTCTAGCCGACCCTGAAAAAGGTTCAGGCATCGCCATGATCTGCACCTTCGGCGACACAGCCGATGTTACCTGGTGGCGTGAGCTGCAACTAGATGTGCGCCCAATAGTAGGTCGCGACGGTCGCATCCTCCCCGAACCCCCACAAGGTGTCATCACAGAGCGGGCAGTACGTGCCTATGAGCAAATAGCGGGTTTACGCATCAACCAAGCCCGCGAGAAAGTTGCAGAGCTAACAGCAGAATCAGGCGAACTGATCGGCGAACCTAAAGTGATCTCCCATGCCGTGAAGTTCTTTGAAAAAGGCGACCGCCCCTTAGAGATCGTCACTACTCGCCAGTGGTATCTACGCAACGGCGGGCGAGACACCGATTTGCGCCAGCAACTACTAGATCGAGGTTCAGAGCTTCGTTGGGTGCCGCCCCACATGAAGACCCGCTACGAAAACTGGGTGATGGGTCTCACAGGCGACTGGCTTTTGAGCCGCCAACGTTTCTTCGGCGTGCCCATTCCAGTGTGGTATCAAGTAAAAGAAGACGGCTCAACTAACTACGAAGCTTTGATCCTGCCCTCAGAAGATCAGCTTCCCGTAGACCCTGCCACAGATACCCCCGATGGCTACATTCCCGACCAGCGATCCCAGCCTGGAGGATTTATCGGCGACCCCGATGTGCTAGATACTTGGGGCACCTCTTCTCTTACCCCTCAAATCGCTTGCGGTTGGGAAGAAGACCCTGAGCTTTTCGCCCTCACCTTCCCGATGTCCATCCGCCCTCAAGCCCACGAAATCATCCGCACTTGGCTCTTCTCTACCACCGTCCGCGCCCACTTGGAACACAACACCCTCCCTTGGGAAAACGCTCTCATCTCTGGCTGGGTGTTGGACCCTGATCGCAAAAAGATGTCTAAGTCAAAAGGCAATGTGGTGGTGCCGATAGACCTGCTGGAACGCTACGGAGCCGACGCCGTGCGCTACTGGGCCGCAAGTGGCCGCCCCGGGTCTGACACCGCTTTTGAAGAAGACCAGATAAAAGTAGGCCGCCGCTTGGCTGTAAAACTGCTTAACGCCAGCAAGTTCGTGCTGAGTTTCGGACAAGCTGAGACAACTAACCAAACAAATGCCCATCTTGAACCTCTAGACAAAGCCCTGCTAGCTCGCCTAGTCGAAACAATAACCGCAGCCACCGAAGCCTTTGAAGCCTACGACTACGCCCGCGCCTTAGAACGCACCGAAACATTCTTCTGGGATTTCACCGACAACTATCTAGAGCTGGTCAAACACCGCGCTTACGGCGAACACGGAAAGTCCCGCGCTGAAGCCACCCACCAAACTCTCGCAATAACGCTATCTGTAGTACTGCGGCTTTTTGCCCCTATTTTGCCTTTCGTAACAGAAGAAATCTGGTCTTGGTGGCAAAAAAATTCTATCCACCGCTCCGCTTGGCCAAATACCCAAGAGATCGAAACTATGGCAACAGATGGCAACCCTGAAGCCTACGAGATCGCCTCAGATGTCTTAGCCCAAGTCCGCAAAACCAAAAGCCAGGCTAAACGCCGCTTAAACAGCGAAGTCCAACTTGCCGAAATCTCTGACACTTCTCAACGTTTAGATCTTCTTTACCAAGTTCAATCCGACCTTTGTGACGCCGGCAAAATCCAAGAACTCCACACTCACGAAGCCCCCAAATTTGAAGTGGAAATCACCCTAGCTTCAGAACCTCAAGAACCACAAAATGCCTGAAAACTGGCTACGGGCCAATTCCAACCCCAACCCAGGCGAAATCCATACGGCAGGCGAAGACGAAGAAATAATCATCTGGCGTTCAGAAACAGGCAAGCTCTGCGCCATGGACTCCCGTTGCCCTCACCAATGGTCTCACCTAGCCTATGAGGGCGCAGTGTCTGGTGAAGAGCTAGTCTGCCAATCTCACTTCTGGTGCTTCACCCAATCAGGCCAAGGCTACAAACAAACCCTAGCCGGTCGCCAAGACCCCAAAGCCGACATCACCACCTACGAAGTCCAAGAATCAGAAGGCACCATCTGGATCAAACTCCCTTCCCCTTGAGAATTCACCCCTATCATTTCCTTGACTGCACAACTATGAGCTAGCGACAATCTCATAGATGCATGTGATACGATATTTATGCTACAATCTATAGCACGGATGACACACGGCATATTAGCAGAAGAAGGCAAGCATAGCAAGATTGGGTAGTTAGGTAAATTTGGGTGTTTTATCTGTAGATGGAGTGAATGATGAAAAGCGAGGATGTTTGGGGAAGCCTGGATGATAGGTGGACTCCTGCGCTGCCTATGTCAAAAAATAAAAGGTATGTGTGGCGTAGTCTCGCAGTTGTGTGTATGGTGCTGGTTTTCGGGGCATGTAGCATCACTCCTTCAATGTCGCCATGGTTGGCTGGATTAGTTGAAACAGCAACAGAAACTTGCGAGGAAGCAGTTGAGTTGCCTTTGGAATCGCGTTGTTCTCAAACAGCATGGACAGCCTGTGAAAATGCTCGTGTTTGGTGGGAAACAGCTCGCGAAGGCAGAGAAGTATTTTGGCCTAGCGATAATGGGGCTATATTTTATCCTAAAGAATTTTTGTGTCGTTCTGCTCATATGGCTGAACTTGCTGAACTAGCTGCTATTTTAGCTGATACATATGGAGATGAATTTTGGGAAATAGAGGGAGACTTCTGGCCCCTCCGATTTTACATGACATATACACCATGGAGCGATTTACAAATATATTTTTCTTTGTATAGTTCTCCTACTGCCGATTCAATAACATTTAATTATCTATCTGCGCGATGGCTGGATCATGTACGAGACAGTCAAGGCATGTCAGATAGTTCTGTAAGACTGCTGAATTCTTTACTATCTCGTGTAAGTGAATTTACAAACACCTACGATAGTTTGCCGTCCGCCAATAATATATCTAAAAAAGAACTACGTGAGATAAAAGAAGAAATTGCTTCAGCTTACTGGCCTACAAACCTTTTTTTGGGAACTTTCCTAAGGTTTAACAATTTCCTATCTAGACCCTGGGAGATTCCAGGAACTGATAGCGGAACGGCACAACAATGCCGCGAAGCTCTAATCGATGCTCGCACCAATCAACCGGATTGGGAAACAAATATTGAACTATGTAAGACCTGCCCCAACACACCTGCTGAAAGCACCTGCCAAGCTTTATCAGTTTTAGCAGAATTAGAATACAAATGGCAAAAACTACCAAAAATCTGTGCTAACACACAACCCACAAACACACCAGATGACAGTTGTCGCAATGCTGCACTAGATATCTGCACAACTAATGCCATAAATGATACTGCGGGAATGTATCTTTACCCAAGGCTAACCGACATGCAAAATGCCGCAAATGATAATTTAGGAGAATATCTCTACAGAAGGCTAACCGACATAGTAGAAGGATCCTGCGTTCTTGCAACACCCCTAGCCGACATGCTATCCGAAGCACCAGATTCTGCAGAGAAAGATACAGCATCGCAAGATTGGGTAGTTAGGTAAATTTGGGTGTTTTATCTGTAGATGGAGTGAAATGATGAAAAGCGAGGATGTTTGGGGAAGCCTGGATGATAGGTGGACTCCTGCGCTGCCTATGTCGAAAAATAAAAGGTATGTGTGGCGTAGTCTTGCGGTTGTGTGTATGGTGCTGGTTTTCGGGGCATGTAGCATCACTCCTTCTATGTCGCCATGGTTGGCTGGATTAGTTGAAAACGCAACAGAAACTTGCGAGGAAGCAGTTGAGTTACCTTTGGAATCGCGTTGTTCTCAAGCAGCATGGACAGCCTGTGAAGATGCTCGTGTTTGGTGGGAAACAGCTCGCGAAGGCGGAGCATTTAAGCCTGGTGATGGTCGTGAGGGAGCTATATTTTATCCTAAAGAATTTTTGTGTCGTTCAGCTCATATGGCTGAACTTGCTGAACTAGCTGCTATTTTAGCTGATACATATGGGGATGAATTTTGGGAAATAGATGGAGACTTCTGGCCCTTTCGATTTTACATGACATATACACCATGGGAATATTTGGAAACATATTCTCTTTGGTGTAGTTCGCCTTTGGGATATTCATGTAGAGTTCCTCCTCCCTATTATCCAAGATATTCTCTGCGTGCGCGATGGTTAGATTATGTATGGAACAGTCAAGGCATGTCTGATAGTTCTGTAAGGCTGTTAAATTCTTTGCTATCTCGTGTAAGTGAGTTTACAAATACTTACGATAGTTTACCCTTTTCCAAAAATATATCTCACCAAGAACTGCGAGATATAGAAGATGAGATTGCTTTAGCTTACTGGCCTGGAAACCTTTTTCGGGGAACTTCCATAAGGTCTACCAATTCTCAATTTAGACCGTGGGAGATTCCAGGAACTGATAGTGGAACGGCGCAGCAATGCCGCGATGCTCTAATCGATGTTCGCACCAATCAACCGGGTTGGGAAACAAATATTGAACTATGTAAGACCTGCCCCAACACACCTGCTGAAAGCACCTGCCAAGCTTTATCAGTTTTAGCAGAATTAGAATATAAATGGCAAAAACTACCAAAAATCTGTGCTAACACACAACCCACAAACTCACCAGATGATAGTTGCCACAATGCAGCCCTAGACATTTGCACAACTAGTGCAATAAATGATACTATGGGAGTATATCTTTACAGAAGGCTAACCGACATTATAAGAGGATCCTGCGTTCTTGCAAGACCGCTAGCCGACATGCTATCCGAAGCACTAGATTCTAAAGCAGATTAAAGTTTAAGCAGACTAAGTTTCAAACTAGCTAGATTTCAAGGCCCGTTCTATTTTGTCTCTGCTTCTTCGTTTTCTTCCTCATCTTCGTTATCTTCAGCTTCTTCTAAGTCGGGTTTGTGGCCTGTTACATAGCGGGGTATTTCAGCTATTGGGATTGTGTTGGGGTCGGGCTTGCCGACAGGGGGGCGATCGCCTTCGTTTCGCAACCAGATTGTGCGCTGCGGGAAGGGTATCTCAATACCTGCCTCGTCAAAAGCCTCCTTTATGCGCAGGCGTAGCTCGCGCTCTACAGCCCATTGCATTGCAGGTGAGGTCTTCACCGACAGGCGGATAGCTATGCCGTCTGCGCCTAGGGTTTGAATGCCTGCCACCTCTGGTGACTCCATCAGCTCGTCTCCGCCCCATTCAGGGTCTTCCCACATCTCATTAGCCACACGCTGAATAACGCCTTCGGCGAAGCGTAAGTCGGTGTCGTAAGACACTTCAACATTCAGCAGAGCCTTAGACCAGAGCTGTGAAAGATTGCCAACCCGAGTAATCTCACCATTTGGAACATGCCAAACCGTACCAGTGTTATCCCTCAGTGTCGTGGTACGTAGCGAGACTTTCTCAACCGTGCCGATTACATCGCCCACATTCACGATGTCGCCCACGCCGAACTGGTCTTCCACAACCATGAACACACCAGAGAGGAAGTCGCGCACAATGGTCTGCGACCCGAAGCCCAAAGCCACCCCCACGATGCCAGCACTCGCCAACAGCGGCGCGATGTTGATACCCAACTGACCCAAAACCATCAAAATGGCAATGCCCCAGACTGTGGCAGTGGTGACACTAGATAGCACCGATCCAATGGTGGCGGCTCGCTCCTCAGATCGTTGCGACTCATCTTCGGGGCTGAAGATATGTCTGCCAGGGCCTTTTTTACGCAGCTTCTGAAGGTTAGAACTGGAAGTTCTCTCTGAGAGACGGGCAACTGCCCTTCGAATTAGACGCTTGATCAGCCTGCCGACAATAAACGTAGCTATAAGGATGATGATGATCCGAAGTGGGCGTCCGACTATCCATTGCAGAGCACCGGCTAGAAACGAATTGCCTGTCCACTCAAATATCTGTCTGCACACCGACCCGGGATTCTCGCCGCAAGCCTCCTGCAACTTCTGCAAGCTATTCAGCCCCTGCTGACTAGTAGTTGTGTCTGCTTGGACAAGCTCAATCATGTTGTCTCCCTGTTCGATATATGGCGTCTGATTTATGGCGTTAGATATACGGCATTTGATTTATAACAATTCAGATAGTTTAGCCGTCTGGACTTATCATGCCAGAGACAGTGCCTCTACTGCGCCTCCACAGTACTTCTACTGCGCCTCCACCCGCCTGTCGCGCCTCGACAGAAACAGCATTGCGACTGTGCACGACACTGCCGAAAGAGCGAAGGCTGTTCTGAACGAACCTGCCGCTACCGCCACACCGATGATAGAGACCGACACAGCCACGCCGATGCTACTGCCGATACGCATCAAAGTCTGAGTGATGGCGGTGCCGAGGGCAACCGAACGCTCCGGCAAATCAATCACCACTGCCGAGAACACGCCACCCCACATCAACCCCGAACCCACTCCCCCCACACCAACTCCATAGAGCCACAGAGCTATATCTCTCGTATCGCCGGCCAACAGCGAAAGCCAGCCGATGCCGATGAGCCATAGAACCCCTCCGGGTAGCACCACCTTGGCTGCGCCGAACCTGTCGGTCAGTCGCCCTGCTAGCCATGATCCCACAGCGGTGCAAGCAAAAATTGGTGTTGAGAGCAGCCCGGCGTCTCGCACTTCATAGCCCCACACCTCTGTCAGAAACTGGATGCTAGAGAACTGAAAAGCAAAAAAGCCGAACGCCAAAAGCGTCATAGAGATATTACCGAAGGCGAAGCTGTGGAACGAGAAAAGGCGCAAATCCAAAATCGGGCTGGGTTGACTGGCCGAGCGACGCACTAGCCAGGTTATGCCTGCCACGCCTGCGATGGCGATAGAAATCGTGCGATAGTCCAGCCACTGCCACTCGCTTGTCTGAACGATAGCGAACACCAAAGCCGAGACGCTCAATGCTAATATCGCCGAGCCGAATGGATCAGGCAGTAGCTCTTTGGTTTTGATGCGATATTCGGGGATGACGATAATACCGGCGATTACGGCAAGCGCACCCATCGGCACATTGATCCAAAACGCCCATTGCCAGCCGCCTGCGTCGATGAGCAGTCCACCGAAAAACGGCCCCATCGCAGCCGCCACACCCCCCACGGCCGACCATGTACCTATAGCAGCCCCCCGTCGCTCCTTGGGGAATGCCGCCAAAATCGTGGCAGCCCCTGCGGGCAAAGTGAGCGATGACGCCAATGCTTGAGCGACACGAGCCGAGATGAGCACGGTCGTATTAGGAGCCAGTGCTGCCACAGCCGAAGCCAGCGAAAAAGCCACTGTGCCCCACAAGATAGACCGCTTCCGCCCGAACCTGTCGCCGATGGCACCTGCTAACACGAGAGCAGCAGCCCCCACGATGCTGAAAGATGTGATCACCCATGACAGCTCGGCGTCGCTGGCGTTGGGGAAGGCTTCAGTTAGCTGGGGATAGACCACGAAGATGACCGAAAGCGAGAGTGCCGTCTGGAAACTGCTCAACCCCACTACCCCTAAAATCAGCCACGCTCGCGAAGCGGGCAACGAGGTGTTGTCGTCTGAGTTATCGTCTGCGTTATCCCCGTTGTAGGTAGTCTCGCTCACACTTTGTTCCACGCTAGCAGCCTGAGTGTTGCTATCTTAGCTGTTCCCAGCCAACTTTGCTCACTCCAATTAGATAAAACTAGCATTTGCTAGATTATTTCTGATTTTTTCTGATATACTTCAGTTTATGACGCAATTTAGATTAGGGCGGGCAGCAGAGTTGGTAGGGGTTTCGGTGGATCGGATTCGCCGTTGGGCAGACGCAGGCGAACTCCCCACTAGTCGCACCAAAGGCGGTCATCGGATGATAGAGGGGGCCGACTTAGCCCGCTTCTGCCAAGAACGATCTCACGACCTCACTTTCTCTGATCAAGCCCAGCTGTCAGCACGCAACCGCTTCACAGGTTTAGTTACAAAAGTAACTGCCGACAAGATTGTGGCACAAGTGGAAATTCAGGCAGGTCCACACCGAATCGTTTCGCTGATGACAAGAGAGGCAGTAGAAGATTTAGGGCTTCACCCTGGGGTAGTGGCGGTAGCCGCTGTGAAATCCACCAATGTGGTAGTTGAGCTGCCCGATAAAAATACCTGATGCGACAGGCAGTGAGACTAACCATGAAACAGACTAGCAAGCTTGCGCTATTTGCCTCATCGCTGGCGTTGGCAACCTTCGCCGTCTTCGGAGGTTGTGCAAACAATACCGACAGTGAGACCTTGTGGGTATTTGCTGCATCCTCCCTCACCGATGCTTTCACAGAGATTGCCGATGCCTTTGAGCGTGCTAATCCTGAAATTGAAGTACTGACCCAGTTTGCTGGTAGCTCGCAGTTGGCAACACAGATCGCTTCAGGCGCACCCGCCGATGTATTCGCCTCAGCTAACGAGGCGGTGATGGCAACTGTCTTGCCTGAAGGAGAGTTGACAAGAGATCGAACAGCCAACGAAGAGGGAGGTAAATGGTATATACAAGGGGAGGTGAGAGGAGACCGAACAGCCAACGAAGATTTTGGATTATTAGAGTCAGTCATCTTTGTCCGAAACGAATTGGTGGTGGCTGTGCCTGCCGGCAACCCGATGGGAATCTCCAGCATCTCAGATCTTTCCAACAGCAATCTACTGTTGGCAATATGTGACAAAAGCGTGCCCTGTGGGGCGTTAGCTCACGAGGCTGCCACGGCTGCTGGAATTACACTTAGTGCCGACACAGAAGAAGCCAGTGTGCGTGCTGTCCTGACGAAACTGTTGCTGGGAGAAGTAGACGCAGGTCTGGTCTACAAAAGCGATGTGCGTGCCACCCCTCTCATCGCCATACCGATCTCTCCCCCGCCAGCAAACACCTACCCCATTTCCGCAGTTTCTGACAACCCAGATGCAGCCGCATTCGTAAAATTCGTGCTCTCACCTGAAGCCCAAGAAATTCTTGCCGCACACGACTTCGTTTCTGTTCAAGAACTTCCAGCGCAGTGACACTGTCAAAGTCTTACAGGACACTGTCAATATCTTCCAGAGGAAGGCAACTCACAACTCCCTTCCCATTAATCGCGCTTGCCGTCATCGCTCTAGCCTTCACCGCCCTGCCTCTCTTTAGCTTGGTATGGCGCGCTCCTTGGAGTTCGCTTGGCAACATTTTGGGGCGTAGCCAAGTCTTAGATGCCCTCAGCCTGTCTGCAATCATAAGTTTCGCAGCAGCAGGAGTGTGCTTGTTTATCGGCCTGCCGCTAGCTCATGTGATGGCATTCGCCACCACCCGCACTCGCCGTGTGCTTCGCGTGCTCGTGTTGTTGCCGATGGTGCTACCACCTGTAGTTGGCGGAGCAGCCCTGCTGTTCGCCCTCGGTCGCAACGGATTTGTCGGGCAATGGTTTGATAAATGGTGGGGCGTGTCGCTACCATTCACCACAGCTGGCGCAGTTGTGGCTGCAACTTTTGTGGCTCTGCCCTTCTTCGTTGTCAGCGTAGAAACAGGCATCCGCCAGAGCGACCCTAAACTAGCTGAAATCGCCCGCACCTTGGGTGCCTCTAACTGGCGCGTGTTGGGTAGCATCACCTTACCGCTCGCTCGCCCTGCCATTTTGTCGGGGCTGGCACTTGCATGGGCTAGGGCAATAGGTGAGTTTGGTGCCACTATCACTTTCGCGGGCAATCTGGCTGGCCGCACCCAAACCCTGCCACTAGCTACCTTCCTTGCGTTGGAATCGGGCCGCATAGAAGAAACACTCGCCCTCAGCGTGCTGCTACTAGGTACCTCCGCTACGGTGCTGATAGCTCTCCGTAGCCGTTGGCTGTCTGTGTGACTTGCTCGTTTCAGACCTGGCTCGTTTTAGACCTGTCTCGCTTTGGTCCTTTTCTCTTAGGCCCACTGCCTGAATCTCTTCTCTTCGGCAGATTCTTATTAGAAATTTAAAAACTCTTTCCAGTGCTTTCAACGCGCTACTATTGAAAAACCGCATGCAAACTACATAGATGTAACTACTTCAAAAAATATGCAATAATCAGATGTAGCGAAACTGCACGATTTTTCCCACAGAAAAGACAACGAGAGGAGCCAGTGGCATGACAACCACAATAGCCCGCCCCCCAGAAGCAAACGAATCTCTCTTCGCTCCACCTGACAACATCACCGATAACACATCGCCAGACGACATAGCAGTCGACATACCAGACGACATAGCAGACGTCTTAGACGAGCACTTAGACGAAGAACCCATAGGCGAACCTATAGAAGAAGAACACAGAAGCAACGAACTCAGAAGCTCTGTCGCAGTCGACTACAAGTCAAGCGACTCCGAGGTAGCAGACTCACCTCCCCCTCCCACATCGTCACCCGAGGCTTCCGTCCCGCCGTCTCCCTCGGTTCCGCTCTCCTCGGCTCCCCCCCCCTCAACCCCCCCCTCCGCAACCCCCACCACCTCAACCATGAAGGTACGCAAACGCAACGGGCAACTAGAGCCTGTGGATGTCACCAAGATCGTCCGTGCCGTGGAGCTTTCATGCGAGGGGCTACCAGGCGTGGATCCTATGCGTGTCGCAACTCAGACCATCAGCAGCCTTTGCGACGGTGCCACCACCACCGAGCTAGATGAGCTTTCCATCCGCACCGCCGCAGGTCTCATCGCCGACGAACCTAACTATTCCCGTCTCGCCGCCCGCATCCTCACCACCTATATAGATAAGGAAGTCCAAAACCAGAACATCCACTCGTTCTCCCAATCAATAGAGGTGGCATACGAAGCTGGGCTGATCGGCGAAAGCACCGCAGAGTTCATCCGAGGCAATGCCCGCAAGCTCAACGACGCCATCAACCCCGAACGCAACGACCTGTTCGAGTTCTTCGGCTTGCGCATCGTGTATGACCGCTACCTCCTGCGTCACCCCGAGCTTCGCACCGTAATAGAGACGCCTCAGCATTTCATGTTGCGGGTGGCATGCGGACTGGCGACCTCAGCTAACGATGCCATTGCGTTTTACGACCTCATGTCTTCGCTCGCCTATCTGCCGTCTAGCCCCACTCTGTTCAACTCAGGCACCACGCACCCGCAGATGTCGTCTTGCTATCTGCTGGATTCGCCCGAAGACGACCTCAAAGCCATCTACGACTGCTACACCGACATAGCCCTGCTCTCCAAGCACGCAGGCGGCATCGGCCTCTCATATTCCAGAGTGCGCTCTTCAGGGTCGCTCATTCGGGGCACCAACGGCGTATCCAACGGCATCGTCCCGTGGCTCAAGACGCTCGATAGCTCAGTGTGTGCCGTGAATCAAGGCGGACGGCGCAAAGGGGCGGCGTGTGTGTATCTGGAGTCGTGGCACGCCGACATTGAAGAGTTCCTAGAGCTGAAAGACAACACTGGCGACGATTCTCGCCGCACCCACAATCTCAACCTTGCCAACTGGGTGCCCGACCTCTTCATGGAGCGGGTAGAGAAAGACTGGCAATGGTCGCTGTTCGATCCGAAAAAAGTGCCACACCTAGTCGACCTCTACGGCGAGGAGTTTGAGCGGGCATATCTGCTGGCCGAAGAAAAGGGGCTGTATGAGAAGCAAGTCTCAGCACAAGGTCTGTATCGCCGCATGATGCGCACTCTGGCTCAGACCGGCAACGGCTGGATGACATTCAAAGACGCTTCCAATTCAAAGTCAAACCAAACGGGCGGCGCAAAGAGTGGCATAAACCAAACCGGCGACACAAAGAGCGACATAACGGGCGACACTCAAGCAAGTAGCTCCCCATCAAGCAGCTCTCCGTCAAGTAGATCTCAAGCAGACAACATCATCCATCTCTCTAATCTCTGCACTGAGATTCTGGAAGTTACGAACTCTGAAGAGACTGCCGTGTGTAATCTCGGCTCAATAAATGTCGGACGGCTCGTGGTAGGCGAAGGAGCCGACGGCTGGTTCGACTTTGACCGTCTCGGCGAAATCGTCCGCACGGCAGTGCCGTTCCTAGACAGAGTAATAGACATCAACTTCTACCCCATCCCCGAAGCTGAAGCCTCCAATTCTGTCTGGCGGCCTGTGGGGCTAGGGCTGATGGGTATACAAGATGTGTTCTTCCAGCTAGAGATGCCTTTTGATTCGCCCGAGGCACGCGAACTTTCACGGCGCATCTCCGAAGACATCTACTACTGGGCACTGTCTACTTCTTGCGACTTAGCGGCCGAGCACGGCCAGCACGAGGCATACAATCAAACCCGCGCCGCTGCTGGCGATTTGCAATTCGACCTCTGGGGATTGGGCGAGGCCGACCTCTATGACTCCGCCAGATGGCAAGAGTTGAAAGCTCGCATCGCTAAATATGGCCTGCGTAACTCGTTGCTCATAGCCATCGCACCGACCGCTACCATAGCTTCTATCGCAGGTTGCTATGAGTGCATAGAGCCACAAGTCTCTAACTTGTTCAAGCGCGAAACTCTCTCAGGTGAGTTCCTGCAAATCAACACCTATCTGGTGCGCGACCTTCAGCAGCGAGGTCTCTGGGACGCAGAGATGCTAGCCGCCCTAAAACAAGGCGACGGCTCAGTCCAAGAAATCCCAGCTATTCCCGAGGATCTGCGCGTGCTTTATCGCACAGCTTGGGAACTGCCGATGCGCTCTCTCATCGACATGGCCGCCGACCGAGGCGCATTCATAGACCAAAGCCAATCCCTAAACCTATTCATGCAAAACCCCTCCATCCCGAAGCTGTCATCCATGTATCTATACGCCTGGAAGCAAGGGCTGAAAACCACCTACTACCTCCGCTCCAGAGCCGCCACCAGAATAAACCAAACCACCGGCGGTAGCAATGGAGTAGCTGGCAACGGAGCAGCAAGAACTACCTCACCAGCAAGCAACAGCGTCGCTACTGCCACCAACGCTGCTACTTCAAGCAGCACTGCCATAAGCGACTTTGCTCTAGACGACGCAGCCGCCGCCTTAGCATGCTCCCTAGAAAACCCCGAAACCTGCGAAGCCTGCCAATAAGCCCTACTTCCTCCCCTAGGGGAGCTTCAATTTACAGCTCCTAGTAGACTTATATGCAAGCAGTAGCAATTCGGAGGCTTCCGCAATGTCAGTCACTAAAGTAACAAACAGTGTTGATGGGTCAGCAGATATTCTGTCGGATTCTTCACTCGTTTTTGTTCCATCAATTTCCACTGCAGCATGCGACATGCTCAACAGGCTGGCCAGCACGGAAGACGGCTGGAACGACAGGGGCGGGAAAACTCCCAGCAAATCTGGGCTTTGCTGGTTGGCTCAGCAGATAACGCTACTCGAAATCCTTTCAGGCGAGCACGATTTATATTCCAGTCTGTTCACCCCGCCGTTCATATCGCCGACTCACGAAGGTGGCGTAGAGGCGATGTGGCGACACGGCAACCACCATGCCACCCTAGAGATAGACCTAGAGAACCGAACAGGCTACTACCACGTGTTAGATTCAACCTCTGAAGACTGGTCAGAAAGTGACTACAACCTAGAATCCAAAGACGACTTAGGCGAGTTAATCAGCAAGCTTTCAACTAGCCGCACACCCAACCCTCCTCTGCCCCTCAACACCCCCTCCTGCTTCAGTCCAATACTCTTCACTCACCTTCTGAACCTTCCAAAACATACTGCTTGACCAATAAATCGAGTAGAATTCTGCCTATGGCATTGGCGATTCATCCAGATACAGCAAAGATGCCCAGCGTGGAAGAGTTGGGACAAATCCTGAAAGTGGCACTCCGAGAATGCGGAGCAAAAACCGCCTATCTAGGGGGCGAATATGTCCGTGCCGATATGTTCGGACAAGCTCGTCGGACCGATGAGATAACACTTGTGGTGGAAGCAAACAGGCTCTCAGATGTTAGAAGAGACCGCATTGTCCAATTTCGCCCTGTCCTGCGATTGGCAGAACAGCATAAAGTGTTCATGTATCTCCAAGCTTTCACAACAACAGAGATCGAGCAATGGGGTGGCATAGAAAAGTGCCTCCGTAGCCTCCAAGAAGACTGGGGACAAATCCTTTGACGGAGCTAGACAAGGCAGGCATAGAAAAAGGCTTCGCATGGGTAAACAACGCCCGAGGAGATCTCATCACAGCTAACAGCAACTACGACAGCGGCGACTACGCATGGTCGGCGTTCATATCATTCACTAGTGCTGAAAAAAGCCTGAAAGCTGTCATCTTCATGTTCGAAGAAAACCCAGAGGGAATGCTCAGGCATCCCCTGCGTGACTATTATGAGAGAGCTATGTCATATGTCCCTGAACTCGCCCGAATTTCTGAGGCAGTAGAAGTCTTCGAAGAGTACGACTCCTTCATTAGATATCCTCTAGACAGCGATAGACACTCAGCACCCACAGAACGGTACCACCAAAAGGACGCTGATGAAGCCTCAGAAGCTGCCGCTACGATTATCTCAGCAGCAACAGATGTCGTGGATGCTATCTTCGAAATCATCAACGAAGCATACGCTTCTGCTGCGATAGACAGTGTCCAACATAACCAGTAAAGAGACAGTGAACGAAGGCTGTCTAGTCAGTGCTTCAGAGAATCCACGCTTTCAGTGCACCAAGCCAGCAAGTTTGAACGGTCTGGACTTGGACAAAATCTAGTCTCAGATGCCAATTTGAAGTAAATCCGAAATATGGGATTGCTAGCCATTAAAAATGATTAAGCACCGACCCCGAAAGATTTAACACCACGAGTCGCTATGTCACTCCCAGCACCCTCCCCACTTTTTGACGACTTCCACTCCAACTCTCTTAGCCCCAGCCCGCAGCTTTCGGGGGGCGACCCACTCAGCACCAACCCACTCGGCACGAACTCTCAGCCTCTAGCTGCCGACACCTTCGCTTCGCCCGATGCGGGCAGTCTGCTCACCCCGGGCTATGAGCTAACTTTGCGACCGATGCGCTATCCAGTGTTCTATGAGATGTATAGAGACGCCATCAAGAACACCTGGACAGTAGACGAAGTCGACTTCTCAGATGATTTCGACGACCTGCGCCGCAAGCTACTACCTGAAGAGCGGCACCTCATCAACCGCCTCGTAGCTTTCTTCGCTACGGGCGACACGATAGTCGCCAACAACCTCGTCATCAATCTCTATCAGCACATCAACGCCCCCGAAGCTCGGATGTATCTGTCACGCCAGCTCTACGAAGAAGCCCTCCATATCCAGTTCTATCTCACGCTGCTAGATAACTACATCCCCGACCCACAAGAGCGTCATGAAGCGTTCGCCGCCGTAGAGAACATCCCGTCCATCCGCCAGAAAGCCGAGTTCTGCTTCCGCTGGATCGACTCCATCAACGAACTAACCGCCCTGCAGACCCGCCAAGACCGCCAGCGGTTCCTGCTCAACCTCATTTGTTTCGCCACCTGTATAGAAGGGCTGTTCTTCTTTGCTGCCTTCGCCTATGTGTATTTCCTACGCTCCAAAGGGTTGCTCAACGGACTAGCTGCTGGCACCAACTGGGTATTCCGCGACGAAAGCTGCCATATGAACTTCGCCCTTGAAGTCATAGCGACCGCCTGCCAAGAAGAGCCCGACCTATTTGACGACGCCCTGCGCCAGCAAGTGATACAGATGATCCAAGAAGCCGTGGAATGCGAATACACCTTCGCTCAAGACCTCCTAGGTGGCGGCATCGCAGGTATGAGCCTGCCAGACACCAGAGAGTATCTGGAATATGTCGCCGACATCCGCCTCGCCCAACTAGGCATAGACCCTATCCACGGTGCCCGCAATCCATTTCACTTCATGGCTCTCCAAGATGTGCAAAGCCTCCCTAACTTCTTTGAGCGCACAGTCACCGAATACCAATCTGGCATAGACGGCAATGTAGCCTTTGACGAAGACTTTTGAGCGGCAACTCCGCCCAGCAGAAAAATCGCGACTTTGCGATTTTTATTTTGCTGTTTCTATTTCGCGGTTTCAGTTGAAAAGGTTCGTGAAGAAGTCGCTAATGCTTCGACCTAAATTGCCAAAGAAGTCGCGGACTGTGTCATAAGCTCCTCTTACCCCTCTATAGAAATCAAGCACTTCAGCCACGACGGTGTCTTTGCGTTTGTCGCAGCCTACTTCTGTCATCGGTTCGCCGGCAAGTCTGTCTTCAAGCCATTGTGCCATGTCGCTAGCTGAGGCAAGCGTGATGGTGTAATGGTCTTCGCCGACAAAAGTTATCATTTGCGTGGGACCTTGCTGGGGCAATCCGATAATTTGAGGGCACAGCTGCGCGCTTCTGTCATAATCCACGATTTTGTCATCGCTGCCGTGGACGATGAGTAACGGGGCAGGCAAAGCTCGCTGATTCACATCGTTTTGCCTGGCTATCTCTCGTATTTTGGGTATTGTCAGAGGGTTTGGCACAGCTTGTAGCTGTCTGATATCTAGGGGGGCGAATATTTCGGTAAGGCTGCTGATGCATCGCTTTTCAAGCTCTTCTAGCAGCGCGATGCCTTGCGGGGTGAGTATGTCTGAGGGGTCTATCTCATCGTAGGCATCTGCATATGCCCCGAAAATCATCATCAGAAATGTTTTGCCCAGATCTGTTTCATAGCTGGTTTCAATCGATTCAAACTGAGACGGCGGGGCCACTGCTATCACCCCTGCTAAATCTAGCTCTGGGGCATAGTCTTGCCAATACTGTCCAGCGTGAAGAGCAGCGTGACCACCTTGGGAAACTCCCACCGCCGCAAATGTTGTGCTGAATCTGTCGCCTCCCCAATCTCTGAGTGCTCTGACGCTGTCGAGCACGCTGTTGGCTTCGCTTTTGCCCACTAGATACGGGTGAAGACCCGGCGTGCCCAGCCCTTCGTAGTCAGTGGCCACCACTGCGTATCCCATTTGAACCAAAGTTTTGGTAACTAGAGTTTCATCCAGCCTGAACCTTGAAAGAGAACTCTCCACGCCAGCGGACGGGGCGCATCGGTCGGCCATTCCTGTGGTGCCGTGTGCGTAGGCTACTACGGGGTATCCTCCAGCAGGTGGATGGTCACTCAAAGGCACCAGCGCATAGCCAGAGACAGCTATGTCGTCGCCGTCTTTATTTCGAGAGTGATAGAGGATCCGATGCCCTGAGAAATCCCCGTTGAATTCCCCCAAATGCTCAATGTCTATCAGTTCGCCCGGCTCACCATAGGGTAGCGGCCAAGTTAATTTCAACTCTCCTGGTCCGTCTAGTATTTCTGCGGGGACTGTGGTGGTTGGGGCGGTTGTTGTTGGGGCCATTGTAGGGGTTGCGGCGGTCGTGGTAGTCGGGGTCGTGGTAGCTGGGGTCGCGGTAGCTGGCATAGCTGGAGGCATGGAAGCAGTCGTGGTTGTTGCTGAACCAGTAGCAGCATTATCAGTGGCAGACCTGTCAGTGTCGGTTGAGACAACAGAAGAGGGAGTTGAATCTACAACCGAAGGCACAGGGATACTGGTAGTAGCCGAAGCAGCACCAGAAGATGCATCTATATCAGAAGCCGGAGCAGAAGTATCGGTGGGCAAGATATCTGAGATTGAGGGACCAATCTGCCGTTGCCAATCCAGCCACCAAATTTCTTCATCGGTCAGCTGAGAAGTTTCTCTGTTCTCCCCACCATTGCCACAAGCCCCAGCCACCAGCAAAATCGCCATCAACCCGCCCACAAGCCTCCACCTAAACAACACTGACATTAATATAAATTCTACAAACCACCCCAGCAGATACCAGTCGCCCCTCTGTCCTCACCGCCTTCTATCCCCCCTCTCTTTTCCCCCTCTCTATCCCCCCTTCTCTTTTCCCTCCGCCATCTGTTCCCCCTTTCTTTCCCTGCTATCCTATATCCCCGTTTTCCGCTCTCAGATTTTCGCTGATTCGGCCCCGCCAATCTCACAGCACGCAGCTCGCAAGTCTTATAAAATTGCCGAATGCCAGAAAACAGCTCGGCACAACAAACCGGCTTAACAGATAGCTTCCTCGCCGAATTCACTCCTGTCTCATGGACTAGAGACATTGATCTGCCAACTGGCTTTCACAAAATCAATCTGTTCGCCCAGCCCATCCCGAACGGCCTAGAAGTCGCTGTCGTCAGAACTTCTAAAGTTCCGACTAGAGCCGAAATGGAGCGAATCTGGAAACAGCGCAAAGATGGTCGGCCCACTCCTGTGCTTGTGGTTGCTGGCGAATCAGGTAAATCTCAGGTAAGTATCTGTGGCTTAGACAGCAGTACCCCCTTCACACAAAAGAACATAAACATCGCTTCAGTCCAAAAGGTCGTAGCTACCGCTCTTCGCAAAGCCGACCAACACACCGCAATCCGCTACCTCAGAGATAAGTTGCCACTTCTGGCTTCTGAAATTCCCGGTCTTCACAACCAAGGATTTTTTGCCCTGCAAGAACTGCGCTACGGAGTTCAAAAACGCACCGACTGGGGCACGGCAAAAGAGAAAGCAGCGAAACTCATCAATAAACGTGGCGAAGATCTGCTGCTAGCCCTGAACTTCGGAATTGAACAGAAACAAGACCGCGTTCTAATCCTCACTGCCGGCGAACGCCAAGCCGCAGTCGCTGTCGCCCTGAATGACGACGAACCCTACGACATCAGAGCTTCCCAGCACTCGCTCTTCAGAGATTCACCGATATCTCTAGCTACTTCAGTAGCCGAACGGAACAATCTTGAGTGGATGATCCTCACCCGAGGCTCAGAAATTCGTCTCTATTCATCCAATGCCAACAGAGGTGTAGGTAGCGGTGCCCGAGAAGAAAAATACCTTCAGTTAGATCTTGACCTTCTCACCGACGAGTTCGCCGCCTACCTATATCTGCTCTACTCTGCTGAGGCAATGACAGATGGGGGATCGCTAGAGCAAACGCTAAACAACTCAAAGCAATTCGCCGCAGAGTTGGCTGCCCGCCTCCGAGATCGCGTCTATAACGAGACAGTGCCCTACCTCGCTAAAGCCATAGCACGCCGAATCGCAGATCAACCAACCGAACAAGACCTCTCAAGAGCCTACGAGCAAGTCATGCACATCCTTTTTCGCTTGCTCTTTGTTGCCTATGGAGAAGCCAGAGAACTGTTGCCAGTTCAGACCAACCTGCAATATGCCGACCACTCCCTAACTAGAAGGTCAGAGCGAATCTTGGAAGCTCGGCGCGGCGACAAGCCTCCCTGGGGCGAAAATAATACCGACCTCTGGACAAATGTCACTCAACTTTGGGAGGCTATAAACACTGGCAACAAAGGTTGGGGTGTTCCCCCATATAACGGGGGGCTATTCTCCACCGACCCAGATGTGAGCCAACCCGGAGCAGCCATCGCAAATATGTCGCCGCTCACCAACTCCGAATTCGGCCCTGCGCTAAAAGCCCTACTTATTGATAAATCGCTTGAAGGAGAATACGGGCCTGTTGATTTCCGCTCGCTCTCGGTGAGAGAGTTCGGCACGCTCTACGAAGGGCTTCTGGAATCTAGCTTCTCCGTAGCCCAAACCGATTTGACTCTCAATAAGAAGAGTCTGTATGTGCCAGCCAAACCCGAAGACAATGTAGCTGTCGCAGATGGAGAAGTATATTTTCATAATCGCTCTGGGGCGAGAAAGTCCACAGGTACCTACTTCACAAAAGCCTTCGCGGTGGAACATCTAATAGATAATGCCTTAGTGCCAGCCCTTGATAAACATCTAGAAAGTTTGGATGCACTACGAGAGTCAGACGGCGAAGAAGCTGTGGCAGAGGCATTCTTTGATTTTCGTTGTGCCGACCTCGCTATGGGATCAGGACATTTTCTTGTTGCCGCCACCGACAAAATCGTTGAGAAAATGTCGAAATATTTGGAAGAGCACCCGATCCAAGCAGTTAACAACGAGCTGCAAAAACTCAGAGAAGCTTCAGATGAGGCAGTTGCGATTACAGCTACAGCAGACGCCGAAAGCTATCTTGCCGCTGATGTTGACACTTCCGTTCACACTTCCAATGGTGATGGCACTCCCACTGCATCTAACCCCGACAGCACACTTGCCTCCACCGAAACCACTCCCCCATCATCTGATGTCATTCCTTTTGAATCCCTACTTCGCCGCCAAGTCGCCATGCGTTGCATCTATGGAGTTGACATCAATCAAGTAGCTGTTGAGTTAGCCCAAGTTGCTCTCTGGATTCACACCTTCATCCCTGGCTTGCCACTCTCTTTCCTAGGGCGGAATCTAGTGTGTGGAGACAGCCTCACAGGGGTAGCTTCATTAGACGAAGTAATCTTTGAACTTGAACCCGGCCACAAACTAGGGCAACCCAGCTTGTATAGATCCCAAATCGAAGGCCGACTAGAGCGAGCCACAGATGCTTTACGAAGACTAGCTACCAACTCTGAAAAGTTAATTTCAGAAGTTGAAGATGCCAGGAAAGCTGCCAAAGAGATGGAGCACGAGATTGCGCCAGCCAAAGCATTATTTGATTTGGTATCCGCAAAGAGAGGCGGAGTAGATGTCACGAAATCACTTAACGGCTATGACGAAGAGGCAGTCATAGCCTTTCGCAATAAAGATGAAGTCGAAGAGGTTATAGACCGTCTCCGCCCAGTGCACTTCCCAGCGTCATTCCCTGAGGTATTTCTGCGAGACAGACCTGGATTTGACTGTCTCCTAGGAAATCCACCTTGGGAGAAGGTAAAGGTAGAGAAGCACGTATGGTGGGGGCAGTATTTACCTGGTATTAGGGGTTTGCCTGAAGCAGCTATGAATCAAGCCATAGACAAGTTTGAAGCTGAAAGACCAGATCTTGCTCGAGAGTATGCCAATGCCGTGGAAGAAAAGAAAAGCTACTCTTCGATTCTGAGGCAAGGCGTATTTGATTTGGGAGGCGGAGACACCGATTTGT
The DNA here is from genome assembly GCA_958295755.1 of uncultured Acidimicrobiales bacterium. Taxonomy (GTDB): domain Bacteria; phylum Actinomycetota; class Acidimicrobiia; order Acidimicrobiales; family Hopanoidiivorantaceae; genus Hopanoidiivorans. Next base: position 1,265,334 of record OY282367.1, read on the forward strand.
ATCAGATTTTCGCTTGGCGATTTTGGCACTTAGCTAGAGGTGCTGGATTTATCGGTGTGGTTCTTCCCCGCTCTACTCTGCAAGGCAAAGGCTCTGCACCTTGGCGCCAAGCGATCATGCAAGATGGTATTTTCTTTGATCTCACCATTCTAGTCAATAACGCTACTTGGGTGTTTGATGCTGTGGACCCTAGATATTCTGTTGCTTTCTGCAGCATTGAAAAAATAAACCCAAATGGTAGCTTTGTTAGCCTCAGTGGTCCCCACTACAACTTTGAATCTTACAACATGCGTAAGAATGTAAAAATCCCTCATCAGGAATTTAAAAGTTGGTCTAACACAGCGGCATTCCCCAATATCCCCTCAGATGAAGCTTTCTCTGTTTTGAAAAAACTACATCTTCACCCGCGCATAGACGAATTCAGTAAGAACATAATTCCCAGCCCAGCCCAGCCCAGCCCAGCCCAGCCCAGCCCAGCCCAGCCCAGCCCAGCCCAGCCCAGCCCAGCCCAGCCCAGCCCAGCCCAGCCCAGCCCAGCCCAGCCCAAAACCCCAATTATATTATTCCACGACCGATCGCAGAACTGCACGCAACACAAGACAAACATCGTTTCGTCCTGTCCGAGAGTTCGACGCCACTTCGGACAAACACAGGTTCACAGACATGAAGGGATCAAATCTGTGGCCTGTATATGGAGGCAAATCATTTAACATCTGGACACCAGATACAGACGAGCATCACCCTCACGCTAATCCTGAGCAATTGATAAAGCACCTTCACGAAAAACGGCTTCGTCAATCAAAAACAAAAACATCTGCATTTTATGGTGCTGACCCTGAATGGCTAGATGACCCTAAAACACTTCCCTGCTTTTTCCCAAGAATTGCTTTTCGCGATGTTACCAATCCCACCAACCGACGTACCACCATCGCTTGTTTGGTACCACCAAAAGTATTTCTTACGCATAAGGCCCCGTATCTTTTCTTTCCCTCGAACCAGTGCAAGGTGGAAGCATACTTTCTTGGTGTACTCTCCTCAGTACCTTTTGACTGGTATTCCCGTCGTGTAGTTGAGTTACACATGAGCTTTACTCTGTTCAACTCCTGCCCAGTTCCCAGTCCACCAGTCGACAACACACACCGCAAGCATGTCATCTACCTAGCCGGTCGTCTCGCCGCTGTTGATGATCGTTACGCAGATTGGGCTGCACAAGTAGAAGTCCCAGTCGCTTCCGTTAAGTCCGAGGTAGAAAAAGCCGACCTCATCGCCGAACTTGATGCAGCCGTCGCCCTCCTCTATGGGCTTGACGAATCAGACATCCAAATCATCTATCGCACCTTCCACCCGACCACTGACCACCTGCCAAAAATAGACGCCGTGCTCAGCCACTACCGCAATCTCCAAAATGCATAAATATCTATCAATAGCACCCAACACTCGCAACCTCCTATGACAGCCACACTCCTATGACAGACACAAACAACCAAGATCCTTCATCTCAAACTCCTGCCCCAACTGGCAACACATTCAATCCGCCAGGCAATTCAGGCAGTCCAGTCAATCCACCTGGCAAACCCGAGCTTGCCCTCAACCTCGATAGCAACCACACAGTCGCCACAGCCATAAACGGCTTCCTGCGATTCGCAGCCGTAGGTCTCACCGGCCCAACACACCTTGATATCGCCACCGCCTACTTTGACGCCGAAGGCTACAATAAAATCGCCGAAGCACTCGGTCGCATAGAAAGCGTGCGGCTCCTGCTGGGCGCAGAACCGCACCCTCCCGCCCCTAGACCGCGACCTCTCGGCGACGGGTTTCATCCATCGGGCACTTCAGAGAAACAAAAACTCGAACAGGCCGTCAAAGAACTCGACGAAAACATCAGATGGGGCCGAGATATGCTGGGCTTCACCCCTGAAATCACTAAACATGTGGCTCACCTACTGGAGTGGTTGGAGTCGGGTAGGGTTCAAGTCCGCCGACTGTCAAAGCAGTTTCTACACGGCAAGGCTTTCCTCATCGGCACTGATGGACACGGAGTGATAGCAGGGTCGTCAAATTTCACCCGTGCAGGGCTCACCACCAATGTGGAACTCAACCTTGGCAACTACTCCCCGCATATCGTTAGCCAAGTTCAAGAGTTTTTCAACGACCTCTGGGACCAAGCTGAAGATTACGATCTAGCGGCAATATTCAATCAGGAATTCGAGCCTCATTCTCCGTATCTGATTTACCTGAAAATGCTCTACGAGCGATATGGCGACGAACTGCAGAGCGATGAAGTTCAAACACCCGATCTTTCACTCACAGAATTTCAAGAACACGGAGTGGCACGCGCCCGAAAAATCTTGAGCAAATATTACGGCGTGCTAATAGCAGATGAGGTAGGTCTTGGCAAGACATACATAGCCAGCGCGCTCATCCGCGAAGCTGTGATAGAAAAGCGTCAACGTGTGTTGGTGGTGGCTCCTGCATCTCTGCGTGATGGTATGTGGGATGGATTTCTCAAGAAACAAGACTTTGGTCGCAGGTCTGTGACTCTTGCTTCCTACGAAGAATTGGCTTCTGGAAAGCTAGATCATGAACTGGATGAGTTCGCTATGGTCGTGGTTGACGAAGCTCACTACCTCAGAAATCCTAAAACCCGCAGGGCTGAAGTCTTTCACAAACTGCTCGATAGCTTTCCCCGCAAAAACCTTGTGCTTCTCACAGCCACTCCGATAAATAACTCACTTGAAGATCTGTATCACCTGCTCGGCTATTTCCTGCGCTATGACACCGACTTAGCAGAAGTCGGAGTTCGCTCACTCAAGCAGAAATTCAAAGAGGCACAAAGCCTTTCTCCCGAAGAGCTAACTCCTAAAGACCTATTTGATGTCATCGATGCTGTAGCTGTTCGCCGAATGCGCTATTTCATTGCTAAGCACTACCCAGACAGCCGTATTCCAGATGGCACTAATCCAGATAGCACTGAAGTCATCCGCTTCCCAGAAACCAGTGTTTTGCCTGTGAAGTATAAGCTAGACAGTCTGTTGCCGACAGGTTTTTTCAAAGAGTTCGAAAAAGCCTTGACTCATGACATAGTAGGCGACCCGAATGTGCTATCGCTGGCTCGCTACACTCCGTCTTACTATCTAAAGCCAGATGCTGATACAAGCAATCCAGAGCTATATGAAATAAGGCTGGCTGGATTGATGCGGTCTTTACTGTTGAAACGATTTGAATCATCACCGCATGCTTTCGCAAATAGTTGCCAGAAGATGGCAGAGGCGAACGATGCGTTTGTTGAAATGCTCAGTAAGGGAACTGTCGCTAGCAAGAAGATGCTAGCCGACTATCTCGCTACCGACTCAGACGAAGCGATTGAAGCCGAGGAAGACGAAGACATTTTTGAAGAGGCCAAGGAGGATGCTTCAAACTATGATGTAGACACTTTGCGTGCCCATGTGGAGAGCGACAGCAGACTTTTGCGCTCTTTTGAAGTCAAGGCTCGCAAGGTAACTCGCAGCGAAGACCCTACTTTAGAAGCTCTAGACAAAGAGCTGAAAAAAATTCTTAAGGAAGCCGAAAAACATGGGAAAGCCGACCAAGACATCCACAACAAACGAAAGGTGCTCATCTTCAGCTACTACTCAGATACTGTCGAGTGGATTTATGAGTATCTGTTAGAAGCCGCTGGTAATCAGGGCTCAGCACTCGAACCCTATCGTTCTCGCATCGTCAAAATCACGGGTTCTGATAGTGCCCAGCACAAGAGCGAGGTGCTACGGGGATTCGCCCCGCTAACGGCGGGCTCTGGCACCGAAGACGATCTTTACGATATTGTGGTTACCACAGATGTGATGTCTGAAGGCGTGAATCTACAGCAAGCTTGCCATATCATCAACTACGACCTGCCGTGGAACCCTATGCGGCTAGTGCAGCGACACGGGCGAATCGACCGTATCGGCTCGTTGCATGACAAGGTATTTATTCGTTGTGTGTTTCCCGATTCAAAGCTAGACGACCTACTCAGGCTTGAGGAGCGTCTGCGAACCAAGGTCAAACAAGCAGCTTCAATAGTTGGCGTTCCCCAAATTCTGCCTTTTGAAGACCGAGAAGAAGTGAACTTCTCTGATTCGATAGATGAAATCAGAAAAATTAGCAAGGGTGATGCCAGTCTTCTTGAACAAGGTGGCTCCGCAGTGGCGGCACTCTCAGGCGAGGAGTTTCGTCAGGAACTTCGCATCGCTCTTGCCAACCCTGAAACCAAACAGCGCATCGAGCAGCTTCCATGGAGGTCAGGGTCAGGGATGGAAAAGGCACTCCCAGTGGCATCACTTCCTGGGGGAAAGCCTGGCTTTGTCTTCTGTCTGCGAATAGGCGATCACAGAACTCCACAATTCTGTTTCGTTGAGGCTACCGATGAGAGGGCGACGGTTAGACATTCCGACACTTTAAATTGTCTTTTTCTAGCTCGTCCTCCGGATGGTGAGAGCACGCCTGCCATACCACAAGAACTAGACGAAAATCACAAAGTGTATCAAGCGTGGGATGCTGCTCGTAAAAATGTGCTGGAGCACTGGAATAAAAATGCCGATAAAGCTCAAACTGAGCCGAAAATCGAGCCTGTGCTAAACGATGCCGCCAGTTTATTGCGCGAGCACCCGCCCACAGGCAGCGACCAAGCTACCATAGATAAGGCAATTAACTCAATCCAAGCTCCGCTCTCTGACCGCCACACAAAAGTATTTCGCAAAATACTGCGAAATCACAAAGAAAACCCCGTAGAATGCGCCAAGCTCATCCTTGATGAAATCAACGAGATGGGCCTAGAACCCTATGAGTCTCCCTCCCCCAACCCAGCAATACAAGAAGACGATATCCATCTAATCTGCTGGTTGGCAATCACCAACACTGCTGGTTAGCCGGTCAGGTGGGTGGGGATTCTTTTTTCACTGATTCAGCATTTAGGTAAAAGCATCCGGTTCTACGCAGACGATATGTCAATGTGGACAGCAATTATCACAGAACATTAGAACAGCAAAGCAGGCGTATAGCCATAATATTGTCATATAACAGGATAGGATAAACCAGTGACACAAGACGAGCAACTGATGACAGATATTTCAAAGTCTCTTTTAGAGGTTCTGAAGCTGACTGGTGGCACAGCGATACCTGTAGATTTTTCTAAACAAGATGACATAATGGGGCATCTTTGGGATGCGGGACGTGCGGCCCGCTTAGTGACTGCTGAGGCTAGAGAAGCTACCGAGAAGTATACAGACTGGCAGCAACTTGACAGGCTGCACCCTGATCATCTGAAAGCAAGCAACTTCACACAGACCATGCTAGAGACAATGTTTATAGCAGGGCTGGCGTCATCTAAATCGCTTCACGAAATCAGGGAAGGAGCAGGGCTTACCACCACGAATATAAAAGCTGTGATAAATAGCAGGCACAGAGACTACGAGGAGCGGCGCGACGGGAGGGACAGTATGCTCATTAGATCGCGTTGGTGGATAGCGATACTGCTATTTTTTTATGCTTTGATTTGGGGGGTTTCTGAGAGACATCCAGAGCGGGTAGGCGGGACAGAAGAATTATTGTTGTATGTTTTATTCTCTGTTCCCTTATTGATTTTCGGATGGATAGCGTTACGTCCTCAACAGGATGAAAGCGTTAACCCAGACAAAGATTTTTCTGAAACCAGACATCATGAGCGGGCTACTAAACTGTTATGCGAAGAAAATGACACGATCACGGAGAAAGCTATATTTCTTCGAAATCAGGCTAGTCAAACAGCCAGATTATTCAAAGTCGGGTCTTACGGAGCGGGGGTTTCCTTTGTGATTCTGGTAGTATTATTTATAACACCAACCAATCAAAATCCAAGGATTACTACAATGACAGAAAAAGAGCCATCAGTCATGGCAGACAAACTGATTCAACTTGAGCCAGGGCACAGAGACATCCCACCACCTGTTTCTGACGATCCAGATGAACCTATTTATCGCGGCCCACCGCCCAATCCCCGACCGCGAGGATAGTCCAATGAAGGCAGACAGACTCAGCTCTTTCCATTCTGAAAAAAGCAGGCCTCCCGCCGAAGACGAACCTGTGCCTTTCGGGGAACCGCCTCCGCCTTCCCAACCACCTGAGCAACCCCCTAGCGATCATCCTCCTCTAACTGGGGCTACTGGCTGACGTTTTCGGACAGCAAGAAAAAGGTTAGGACAAGATTCATCCTAAATCCTCGTTTGCCTGCTAGTTCATGGTAAAATAGCATGTGAACGTAAGGAGAAGAAACAGATGCACCTCTACATTCATAACTTGACAAGGCACTTGCGCCCCACATTACATGAACTGAAGCGAGACACCCACGAGATGTCGGAATATGATCTCGATGCTGAAGTAAACGCAAAAGGCGAGAAAAGGTGGGAGAAGGGTTGGGTTGTGAATGTCAGCGGAAGGCGGCGGTATGAACTTTTTAGTAAGGGTTCCGAGTTTTGGTTTCGGCGTGGGCGATGGGATCATCAGAAGTTCCTGTCTTTCTATCACACACCCCCATACCAGAGTGGCGAAAAATCTCCACATGCAGGCGGGCATGAAATAGATCACATGTTTGGCGTAAGCACATTTGACAAGGCTTTAGAAAAAATAGCCCTGTATGAAGGTGAAGGCGTGTTTTGGGATCGTGTAGAAAACTTGATGGAACTATTGAGCGTTCCAGCTGATGCATATCAGGCACAAGATGGGCATCCAGCGGCACCTCAACTAACCTATGAAACCAAATTCTCTATGGCACTTAATCTAGCAATAGCAGAAACTACGGCTTTGCCGGCATCTCAACTAGACTGAAATTCTCTTCCTCTAATACACCCGAAACCGACAACCAGAAATAAAAAGACGCTATCAGCAAAATTCGCATTGAAAGGAGACTGCTAAATGTCAGTTGGAATTTTCTAGGGCGAGGTAGAAGTCAACCTCGTCGATAATTTCAATGTGATGTCCTGTTGCTTTCAGTTCCTCGGCTTTCTTCATTTTGTTTGAGCGACCGTCATCGCCTACTTTTCCAGAATCCTGTTGTCCGACAACAAGATAATCCACTTTGTTGCTCACTCCTGACACTGTAGATGCTCCAGCCTCCTGAGCAAGCAATTTGGCTTCTTTCCTATTCATTAGAGATAGTTTGCCTGTGAAGAGCAAGGTCTTGTCTCTTAACGAACCGATATCTTCTGATGTCTCAACACCTTTTACCTTTGCCAATCTTGCTTTAACCTCTTGAGCGTTCACTGCCCTAATGCCTTCTCTTTTGCCGCCTTCTCTGGCAGTTGCTATGGAAAAAGGGCGAGGGAAATAGCCAAGCTCAAAAGCTGCGTCTTCCAGCGAAGCCATTCGTAGCTCTTCACACATCAGCAAAACCAACTTCGCTGCTGCTCTGGCATCAGACACTGGATCGTGGTGATTCAATTCTATCTCAAATTCTTTTGACAAGTCTTTCAGTCGGTATGAGAGTCGGTTGGGCCACATAAGTCTTGCCATATCTCGTGAGCAGACATAGCTAAAATTAGGTGGTGTGAAATCGTAGTGGTTTGACGATTTTCTGATGAAAGACATATCAGCAGATGCAGCACTGTGAGCCACAACCAAGCTATCGCCAATGAAACTCTGAACCAACTCCCAGACTTCAGGGAAATTGGGCGAGTTTTCGGTTTGATCAGCAGTGATACCGTGAATGCGGATGTTTATATCTTCATAGTGATTCTCCGGAGGGCGAATAAGCCATCCTTCTGAGTGAGTAATTTCTCCCCCTTGAACCACCACAATCCCAATCGCGCAGGATGAATTATGACTGCTGGTGGCTGTCTCAAGATCAACAGCTACAAAATCACTCACAGTAGCCTCCTAAATTGATCTTCTCAAGTTTCACTTCGTTTCTACTGGCATTAACAATGAGATACACTTATCTCTAAAATTAGATTTAGATAACAGATATCAAAGTATTTCTACCTCAAATACCTATCTTTAAGTTCTCGCAGTTCCACTAGTTTTCCATCATTATTCTTGTAATGCCAGTATTCCCAAGCGTTGCCACCACCCTTTTGATCCCTTAGTTTACCGGTCTCAGTACAAGCAAGATTCATCGAAACTCTCTCTAAGCCTCTCAAACGTTCCTTTGGGACATTACTACCGTCTTTATCCTTTGCCTCTTCTACTTTAATATAGCCATCAGATAACACTGTAGCTACAGCATATTTGGATTTTTGTGCGAATAATTTATCTCCCGCTTTGATTATTTTCCTTTCTATAAGGGTCAGAAGGTCTGCTGAGGGCTTCCCGGAGGGATTTTTTAGCAAATTTGTGTTTTGCTCATCTCTATTATCTTGAACTGCAGAATTCCATATATTTGTCAGAGACTGTCTATCGCTCTTTCTTTTCCAAAAATTCCATCCATTGACATTGGGATTACCAATCATTTTAGCTGCCCCACTGGGAGCTAGCCCACGATAATGATTATATAAATTGTCTTTGTTTTTGAAATTCCCAAGATAGTCTCTTTCCCCAAACCCTATAATATTCAGACCTTCTCTACTGATAACAGCTTCCGCAGGATATTTGTCTGAGTTACTAAACAGAACAGTCCCAGATGGCAATATACCTTTATCAACAAGCCACTCCAGATTTTTTTCTGCCGGTTTTTTATCATCCTGAATAGTTGCTGGTATATCTTCTATTACATCAGGACTCGGCGGAACAGGAGCACTTTCTTGCCTTGCGGGAGCTTTGCCTGTGGGAATCCAATGATTTGACGGCCTATTATGCACATCGCAACCCATGACTTTTAACAGATCCAGAACTGTCTTTATATATGAGTTCAATATTTTCCTGTCTGCTTCCAGTAGTGCTATCTCGCCTGGTGTTTGCAGATTGCACACTTCAATATCTGAGTGCTTCTCGAATTCCTTGAGGAGTTTATATTCAAGAGCCTGTACATGTTCAAATGGAAGCTTAGGTTTTACACCTTTACCTACTTGCCCATATACCACTACAGCAAGAATCCAGTTTTCTAGGTTTTCTGATTTTGGGATGTGTGCTCTAATCCGCTTAGACAGCCCTCCAATCGTTGCTTGACCAACATATACCTTACGTTTGTTGTCTTCACTCGGCAACAAATCTACTAACACATACGCACCAGGACCCCACTCTTCAGGCAAGTTGGAAACCTCGGCACGATGTACAACGGCTAGCTGTGGGCGAGGGTCATCGCTATTACCTGCGTCTATTTCAACCTCAATGACTCCTGCGGTTGAAATCGCTTGAAAGCTAAATTTAGTCATTTCAAAACTTTAGCACATTGGGTTGACGCCTTGTTGCTGAATCACCCGCATCCTGTCTGTCTCGGCTACTGCATCGCCTGCGAGGCTGAGCCAGCGACACTCGCGGGGATGCCTGTCACACCCCCTCACTACTATGTGGGCATGAACCTATCACTCCGAACTCAGCTGACCAACCAAGTCTAAATGCGCTATCCAAGAGAGCATTCTTCAAAGTTCATTTTCAACCGCATCGTGACTGGTGACACTAGGGCTGAACTAGCAGAATTGCCAGATAACAGCGTTGCTCTCAGCTTCTGGTCTCCTCCTTACTATGTCGGCAAGTCATACGAACAGCATCTCAGATTTGAAGATTGGCAGAAGCTAATCCGAGAGGTCATCCATTGTCACACGCGGATCATCCTGCCCGGCGGTTTCATGGCAGTCAATATCGGCGACATTCTCTGCTTCCCTGACGAGTCCATACCGAGATTCCAAGCCGACAATGTGAGACGTAAGAAAGTGGCGGTCACCAAAGAGCAAATTCTGGAGACCAAACAGAAGCACCCAGACGCTAACCGATACGACCTAGCCAAACTTCTGAGCTGCAGCGAACAGACCATTCAGCGTCGGCTTGAAGACAACAATGTCCGTGGTGGCAAACACGCTACATCAACCAAGATTAAGCTCACTGGCTGTTTGGTGGTGGAGTGGGCTGAGCAAGCAGGGTTCTATCTCTACGACCAGCGCATCTGGCACAAAGACCCATGCTGGGCTAACAGTCGCTGGCATTCCAACTCATATCGCGCTGTGGACGAATTTGAACATGTTTATATTTTCTGGAAGCCCGGCATAACTGAATATGACCGCCACCGACTGAGTGCCGAAGAATGGGCCGAGTGGGGTTCTCGCGGAGTATGGCAAATACCCTCCGTGCGACGCAACGACCGCCATGATGCAGAGTTTCCAGAGGGACTAGCTGAGCGAGTTATCCGCTTGTTTTCACCTGCGGGTAGCGTGGTGCTAGACCCCTTCGTCGGTACAGGCACAACCACCTGTGTTGCCAACCGCCTAGACCGTCAATGGTTCGGCATCGACAATAATCCAGTTAACACAGCGATAGCAACCCAGCGAACCGATGAAGCATGAGGATTTAGAAAAGGGGAAGAAAGTATATAGCGGCTAAGAACCTCTGGTTCATTGATATTGGAATTTGTAGTGCACTAGTTGTGCTAGATTGGTTGCTATGAAAGACAAACCTTCTCCTTCCGAAAAAGAGAAGCTATCTGAAGAGAAAGAATCTTCTGAAAGACCTCCTAGTGACCCTCCCACAAAGCCCACCACTCCTCCTCTCGGCGGTGGTGATAGGCATATCCGCGGTTAGCTAGTAGCAATTGCCGCAGGATCTGCTTTTCAGGTCCTCGACCCCTTCACCTCTAATAGATACTTTGCTCTTATTTCATTCAGTGTCTTGCCATTGCTGGAACGTTCCCAGAAATCCCACCCCGGTGCAGCCTTTTGTCCAGTTATTGCCCTTGCCGCCGGAGAGGGAGTACTATATATTTCTCCCTTAATTTCTATGAATATCTTTCCATTTCTTTCAATGAGAATTCCCTCACCAGAGAATCTTGGTGCAAATCCATTTTCTGTGGAAGGAACTAGCCTGTCACCAACCACCAGATATCCAGTCTCAACCAGATCAGAAAGCTTTACTCCAAAATGCCTGACTTTCTTTGGTTTTTTAATAGTAGGTGAAGGCCTATAAGGAATCGGCGGAGCAGGGGGGCTTTCTGACCTCGTGGGAGCTTTACTCGGTTTATCTGCATGCAACCAATGTAACGAAGGCTTATTGCTAACATCACAACCCATGACTTTTAACAGATCCAGAACTGGCTCTACATATGAGTTCAATATTATCCAGTCTGTTTCCGGTAGTGCTGGCTCGCTAGGTGTTTGCAGATTGAGTAGTTCAATATTTGAGTGTGTCTTGAATTCCGTGATGAGTTTATATTCAAGTCCGTGTGCAAAGTCAGAAGAAAATTTACGGTTCGAACCTTTAATAATCTGCCCATATATCACTACAGCAAAAAACCAGTTTTCTGGGTTTTGTGCTGTTGGGATGTGTGCTCTAATCCGCTTCGATAACCTTCCCAGCGTTGCTTCACCGACATATAACTTTCGCTTGTTGTCTTCACTCGGCAACAAATCTACTAGCACATACGCACCAGGTCCCCACTCTTCAGGCAAGTTGGAAGCCTCAGCAAGATGTACAACAGCTAGCCTGGGGCGAGGGTCACCGCTATTACCTGCGTCTATTTCAACCTCAATGACTCCTGGGGTTGAACTCGGTTCAAATCTGAATTTTGTCATTTCACAACTTTAGCAAATTTCTACGGCACCTTGCCGCTGAATCACCCGCATCCTGTCTCGGCTACTTCTAGGCAGCTTGCCGAAATCTAGCTTCAGGCTGGAGGCTAGCTCCTTCCCAGCTTCTGAGACTGGCTGAAGCTGCTGCCTCTCCCAGCCAGCTAGTTGGGCTGCTGCCCCTGAAGTCTCTTCAGCCAACTTTAGCCTCTCCTTCTTCTTCCTTCTGGGCTGCCTGCTGGGAGGCTAGCCATTCTTGCTGCTGGATTAGGAAGGCTTGCTGCTGGGCTAGCAGAGCAGCCTGCTGAGCCTCTAAACTCTGCCTGCCTTCTAGCTGGGCTTCTAGTTTCTTGCGGTGTTGATATTTGGCTTCTGAAGAATTGACGGCTGCCTTCCAAAGAGCTGCCCAAAGCAAGCTCCAACCGACACAGAAGAGGAAGAGCAAAGCAGCAGACCCTCCTCCTACTGCAACTGCAATAATAAATCCTGCCAGCCCAAAGCCAGCAGCCAGCAAAGAAAGCCAGTAAAGCAGGTCTAGCAAGTTGCCTTCCCTTCTCTCTTCTCTGGGTTTGGAGGCTGGCAGAAGTAGCCCTCCAAATCTCAGCCAGAAGAAATCTGAAATGCTGCTTCGGGTTTTCTTTCTGGCTGCCATTAGGTTCTCCTTATCTGTCGGGGATTTTAGCTTGTCTACTTGCCATTTGGCTTGGGCTTAGGTTCGGGTGTCATTGTTTCTTCTTTCAGTTGGGGGCTTGGGTTAGGGGCTGGGCTTTCTGGCTGCCATTAGGTTCTCCTTATCTGTTGGGGATTTTAGCTTGTCTACTTGCCATTTGGCTTGGGCTTAGGTTCGGGTGTCATTGTTTCTTCTTTCAGTTGGGGGCTTGGGTTAGGGGCTGGGCTTTCTGGCTGCTAGCTTCTTGCTAGCAAGTTTGAAGGCTGCTAGGCAGAGGCTAGCCTAGCCGAAGAAGGCTAAGTGGCTGGCTAGCCAGCAGGCTACTGCCAGCCCAATGGCTAAGGCTCTTGCTTCGGGTTTCGGCTGGGGCAGTCATTCGGCTACTGCATCGCCTGCGAAGCGAGGCCAGCGACACCACTGCTCTCAAGTCCAACTCGGGGCGTTGGAACGCTCAGCGACTAACTCCTCTCGGTTCTCCATAGGGCATCGCAACACCCCCATGCTATTGATGAGAATATGGACAAAAGCAAAATTGCCTCAACTGGCAAAGACATAACGGACACCTCAGATGACTTCAGCTACCCGAGCGGCCACATGGCAAGATATCGCTGGATATACGATGATCTGTGCCGCTATTGCAATGACATGTGGGGGAATATCGCCTCAATTCGTATCAGGGCTGTAGAACATGTGATCTTCTCAGCTTCCCTACTGGGCCTATATCTAGCTTTCGCAGCCGCCTCTGAATACGAGATCGGATGGTGGGGGTTAGGCAGTGTTGCGCTTCTCACTGCTGTAGCTACTCCTCATCTGCTACTAGTAGTCAATCTAACTAAAACTGACGAGTTCTATCTCAGAGCACTACATTCTGAAAGTCCTGCAGGTGAGCCAGAACTGATGATAATCAAGAAATTGGAAGACAAGGCAGAAGCATTAAACGGGCAAGCTAAGGAAAGAGGGAGAAAGTACGTCAGGGCTAAGAACCTCTGGTTCATTGGTATTGGAGTTTGTAGTGCACTAGTTGTGCTAGATTGGTTGCTATGAAAGACAAACCATCTTCTTCCGAAAAAGAGAAGTCATCTGAAGACAATAAGTCTTCTGAAAGACCTCCTAGTGACCCTCCCAAAAAGCCCACCACTCCTCCTCTCGGCGGTGGTGATACACATATCCGCGGTTACTAGTGGCAGTTGCTCTAGGATCTGCTTTGCAGATCCTAGACACAGACTTATTCTGCTTCCGATTTCCTAGGCTTCACCCGCAGCCTGTCTCGGTTGCTTCATCGCCTGCGAAGCGGGCGGCTAGCCAAGTGGTTATGTCAGTGGCTGCGGCAACGGCTACGCCGGCATGGGTGGCACCTTCGTAGACTCTGCGGAGAGTAGGACCTTGGTTGGGGATGGGAGTTATTTGAGCGCAAAGAAGTGAACTGCTAGCGGGCGGGATAAGAGTGTCGGCTGAGCCGTGGGCTATGAAAAGAGGGGCGGGTAAAGCTCGCTGGTTTACATCGTTATCTATGGCAATTTCTCGCCATCCCGGTACTGCTAGCGGGTTGTCCACAGATATCAACTCACTTACTTCATACCCGTTGAAGACATCGAACACATAATCGGTGCAACCGTTTTCTAACTCAGCTAGTAGCTCTATACCTTTGGGGGTCAGCACTTCTGAGGCATCTACCTCGTCATAGGCGACATCGTATGCCCCTAAAGCCATATAGATGAAACCGCGTGAGTTGGTGTTGATGATGGCATCGTAGATAAATGTCGCCTGCGACGGCGGAGCCATCGATACTACTCCTACCAAATCCAACTCAGGAGCATAGGTTTGCCAATATTGACCTGCGTGAAGAGCAGCGTGGCCACCTTGAGAAATGCCAACCACAGCGAATTGATCGCCCGCCAACTCCATCCGCTGAACAGCCCTTACGCTATCTAAGATGCTGCGAGCCTCACTTTCGCCCACAAGATACGGATGAAGACCAGGAGTTCCTAACCCCTCATAATCGGTGGCGACCACCACATAGCCGAGAGCAGCCACCTGAGCTAGCAGACTTGCCTCGCTACCGAAACCTCCAAGATCGCTATCAACCGTGGCAGACGGGGCGCATTGATCGGCCATTCCTGTTGTGCCGTGAGCATATGCCACTACCGGCCAGTCCGTGTTATCGCCAAGCGGTGCTAGCACATAGCCCGAAACTGCTATGTTTTCATCTTTGCGGTTGCGGGAATGGTAGAGGATGCGATAGGCGGAAGAGCCATTGAACTCGCCTAGAGGCTCCACATCTATGAGGGTTCCCGGCGGAGCATCGGGCAACGGGTCGGGATATTCAAGGTTGCCGGGGGCAAGTGAAGCAAGATTGCCGGAAGAAGACTCGCCTGAGGCAGAGGTATCAGGAGCAGAGGTACCAGGTGCAGAACTGCCGGTATTTTCGCTGGGAATAGATGCAGTCGTGGAAGTCTGCTCGGTTGTGGCAAGAGTTTCTGTTGTGTCTGACGGCTGAGCTGCTGTTGTGGTCGGTGAGGCATCGTCATCTGATGAACACGCCGAAGCAACAAGTGCCACAGCCACTAACGCAGCCAAAAGCCAGAAGAAAGAAGGTTTGAAGCCTGACCTGTAACATTTGCGAGACAAATGTTTATGAGACTGAGTTCTCGAAGCAGAAGTTTCCGAATCAGCAGAAGCTTTCTCTACGGACAATAAAATATTCATATTGATTACAATATCGCCGTAATTTTCTAATACTCACCATCGCAATTTTCTAATCTGCCAGCAACATTCAGCAGAGCAAGTAATCTCTAAAAGCTCTGCTACAAATCCTTTCCAGTGAATGCCCCCAACAGCATAGATGCTGCCTTCGGGGGCGACAGCACGCCTTGCGATACTTGACCGACCACATCGCCTAACATCTTGGCAACTTTGTCGTCTTGACGCAGAGACGAAAGCAGTCTGTCTTCCAACATTGCCCACATCCAGCTAACTTGTTGCTCTCGCCGCTTCTCCACAAGTTCGCCTGTTTCTTCCAAAGCTATCCGATGCGACTTTACCGCCTCCCAAAGCTCGTCCAGACCTGTTCGCTCCAGCGCGCTACAGGCACCGACTGAAGGTTTCCAGTTTTGATGTTGCGGGGTGAGCAGCTGCAGGGCACTACGATAATAAGAAACGGCACGGCGGGCACGCTCGGCATTGTCGCCGTCGGCTTTATTTACCACTATGTGATCTGCCATCTCAACCACTCCCCTCTTGATGCCTTGCAGCTCGTCGCCCGCACCGGGAATCAGCACCAGCAAAAAGAAATCTACCATATCGGCCACTACCGACTCCGACTGCCCCACACCCACCGTCTCAACAAACACAGCGTCAAATCCAGCTGCTTCCAAAATCAGCAACACTTCTCGTGTGGCACGGGTGGCACCGCCGAGTTTGCCGTGTGTGGGCGACGGGCGCACGAAAGCATGCTCGCTCTGGGAAAGGCTACTCATTCGGGTTTTGTCGCCCATGATAGAACCGCCGCTGATAGGACTTGACGGATCCACCGCCAGCACACCCACTTTGTGCCCTTTCTCAATTAGCAACAAGCCAAGCACATTAATCAGAGTGCTCTTTCCGGCACCGGGCACGCCCGTTATACCCACACGATATGCGCCCCCCGTGTGAGGCATCAGTTCATCTAGGAGCTGTGCGGCTACTTCCTGGTCGGCCGGCAACGAACTCTCAACCAAAGTAATGGCCTGCCCGATCCAGCTACGCTCGCCGCTACGGATTCCCTCAACGTATTGGGCAATGTTGTATTGAGTAATGTTTTGTGTCATGGTAGAAAGTGGCGAATAGAAGCAACTAGCCACTATCTTCCCCGCCCCCTTCCCCATCCTGTCTCACCAAAATATCTAACAACTCCCCAGCAGCCTCAGCGATAGCCGACCCCGGCGGGAATACAGCCCTAGCCCCTGCTGCAATCAGATCTTCAACATCGCGAGGCGGTATCACGCCCCCCACCACGATGACGATATCGCCGCGCCCTTGCGCTTCCAAAGCCGACTTCAGCTCGGGCACTAAAGTCAAATGCGCTCCGGCCAGCGATGAGACACCCACGATGTGCACATCGTTTTCCACGGCCTGCTGCGCCACCTCAGAAGGCGTCTGAAACAATGGCCCGATGTCGACATCAAATCCCAAATCGGCATAGGCAGTTGCCACAACTTTTTGACCTCTGTCGTGCCCGTCTTGGCCGACTTTAGCCACCAAAATCCTCGGCCTCCTGCCTGTCGCCTGCTCAAAAGCTTCCACGCGGTGGCGCACTTCTTCAACCTCTTTGTCGCCGTGCGCCTCAGAACGATACACACCTGAAATCATACGGATTTCTGCGACATGTCGCCCCCATGCCTTCTCCAGCGCATCACTGATCTCACCCACAGTTGCTCCCGCACGAGCCGCATTAACCGACAAGGCTAGCAGATTTCCATCCTCTGCTCGCACCCCATACCCAGTAGCTAATTTGCCTTCTCGATTGCCTTCTCGGTCGCCTGCTCCGCGCCGCAGAGCCTCCAAAGCCAACTCACATGCCACCTCATCTCGCTCGGCACGCAGCTGCCTAAGTTTCTCTGTTTGCGAAGCTCGCACTTGCGAGTTGTCTATATGTAGAATTTCGGTAGCTTCAGGACGGGAAGGGCGGTATTTGTTGACGCCGATGAGGGGTTGCTGGCCCGTGTCTATACGAGCTTGCGTGCGGGCGGCGGCCTCTTCAATTCGCAACTTAGGGATGCCCTGCTCAATCGCCAACGCCATGCCGCCTACCTCTTCAACTTCACAAATATGCTCCCAGGCTCGCTTCGCCAAATCGTGAGTCAGCCGCTCCACATAATAGCTACCGCCCCACGGGTCAGCCACTCGGCACAACCCCGACTCCTGCTGCAAAAACAGTTGCGTGTTGCGGGCTACTCGTGCCGAAAAATCGGTGGGCAAAGCCAGTGCTTCGTCAAATGAATTGGTATGTAGCGACTGGGTATGCCCGCCCACAGCAGCCATCGCCTCCACACAAGTGCGCACGATGTTGTTGCGGACATCAGTAGCGGTGAGGCTCCAGCCCGAAGTTTGACAATGGGTGCGCAACGACAATGACCTATTATCTTGCGGCTCAAACTGGCTCATCAGTTTCGCCCAGAGTAGCCGCCCTGCCCGTAGCTTGGCGACTTCCATGAAGTGATTCATGCCGATGCCCCAGAAGAAACTCAGCCGTGGGGCGAAAGCGTCAATGTTGAGCCCTGCTTCTAGCCCGCAGCGCACATATTCCACGCCGTCAGCGAGGGTGTAGGCGAGTTCCAAATCGGCGGTGGCCCCCGCCTCTTGGATGTGATAGCCAGAGATAGAAATCGAGTTGAACTTAGGCATCTGAGCCGATGTGTAGGCGAAAATATCAGAGATGATCCGCATAGACGCCTTGGGCGGATAGATGTAGGTATTGCGCACCATGAACTCTTTGAGAATGTCATTCTGGATGGTGCCGCCCAGCTTCTCAGGGGGCACTCCCTGCTCTTCGCCAGCCACGATGTAGAGGGCCATTATCGGCAGCACCGCCCCGTTCATCGTCATAGAGACGGTCATCTGATCTAACGCAATGCCTGCGAAAAGCGTGCGCATGTCAATAATGGAGTCAATCGCCACACCTGCCATACCCACATCGCCTGTTGCGCGAGCGTGGTCGGAGTCATAGCCTCTGTGGGTGGGCAGGTCAAAAGCCACCGACAGCCCCCGCTGCCCCGCTGCGATATTGCGGCGATAGAAAGCGTTGGACTCTTCAGCGGTGGAAAATCCTGCATATTGGCGGATTGTCCAGGGCCGGGTGACATACATCGTGGCATAGGGACCACGCAAGAAAGGCGGCAAGCCGGGGTATGTGTTTAGAAAGTTCAGGTCGGCAAGGTCGCCGGGGCCGTAGTCAGGCTGGATAGCTATGCCTTCGGGGGTCTGCCAGTTGAGTGAATTGGTATTGGAGAGATCAGCGGACAGAGTAGAGCCATTTGGAGTAGCAACGCCTGAAACGCCCGAAGGTAGCTCGGCAGAGGTGGTATCGCCAAGAGCGACTTTAGAGAAATCAGGAATAGTCATTACGCAACAACCTTCCGTTCCACGCCCAGCTTTTCAAGAATTTCTTCCAGCAGGGCCACAGCATCACAGCCTGCATAGATAGTGCCGTCTATGCCTGCTTCTTCTACGATTTTGGCGAGGTCGCCTTTGGGTCGTCCAGCCAGATAAATCCATTTACATCCTGCTTCTCGCAGGGCCGCTACTGCTGTTGGGATTTGGTCGCCATATTTCGCATCAGATGAGCACAACACTGCCATAGATGCGCCAGAGTCTCTGAAATCAGCGAGGCTTCCGATATGTACAGCGATGCCAGAAGCAGCTAGTAAATTCTCTGAGAAGGTAAGTCTCGAAGAATCCACAGCCAAAGAACTTAGCGATGCCAGGAAGACTTTCGGTTTAATTCCACTCCCATCAACAGCGTCTCTGAGATTTTCAAATGGTTCAGACAGGCGGCGAATCGGCAGCAGTGCATTGGGGTTGTTTGTAGTCCAATCTGCTTTGTCGGGCTGAGCTTCGTCTAGCACGGGGAACTCGCTCACGCCGCAGATTGGATCTTGGCGGCGCGCTATACGCTTGGTGCGCTGCTGCCACGAGTCTTCTAGCCATTGCCCGATTGTGCCGTCTTTCAAAGCTACGACTATGCCACTTTCTTTTGTGTTGCCTTTGGCTTCAATCTGCTGGAACAAGTCCCAGGCTTTCTCGGCGATGGACTGCGTGAGTTCTCTAACATATGGCGAACCTCTAGCCGGATCCTCAACATGGCCGATGCGCGACTCTTGGATGAGAATGTGTGAGATGTTGCGGGCGAGACGGCGAGAATCTTCAGACGGTACGCCGATGGCTATGTCGTACGGCAACACACATTGGCTATCTACCCCGGCTACACCTGCGGCAAAGGCAGCAACCGTGCTTCGTAGCACATTTACCATCGGGTCGTGTCGGGTGAGCATAGAGCGAGATGTTACGGCGTGTTGCCTCTGGCTGCAGACTGCTGGTGACGCCCCAGACGCCTCGGCAATTCGATGCCAGCACTGCCTGGCAGCGCGAAGCTTGGCGATGGTCGCGAATTGATCGGCGGTGGCAGCGTAGGTGAACTCCATCTCGGCACAAGCTGCGTCTATGCTGATGCCAGCTTCGGTGAGTTCTCGCAGATACCAAACTCCAGCCGCCAGCGAACACGCAACTTCTTGGGCATCGGATGCTCCAGCATCGCTGAAAACGCTGGCATCTACCCCCACAGTGCGAACATGTGACAGGGCTGCGGGCTTCTTGACTACTAGTTCTGCGATATTTAGTTCTGCGATATTGCCTTCGCCCATCGTGCTGTAGCGAGCGAGCGCGGCAATCGGGTCGGCCCGTAGGGAAATTCGCAAACCCGCCGGCAAAGCCCCTGCTTCGGCTAACTGCGCCAGAGCAAACGCAGCAGACTGCCACCATGCCCCAACTTCAAAAGCAAGTCGGACTTGGTTTTTCTCATTTGCTATCGCTGTAATCAAAACCTTCAAATCCTCAGCATCTGCTGGCCTGTCTAGCCTCACCACAATTCCGTCGGCACCGCCCGCAATTTCAGCCCGAGCAGCTTCTGCGATATCTCCATCTGTATCCCCAACTGATAAATCACAAAAAGCCAAGACTTCCCAAGCAGAGCTTTGAACATCCCCAGTCAAATCCCCAGAATCAATCCCTTCGTAAAGCGGCTGAACGTTGTCGTAAAGCGGCTGGATTTCTATGCCATCTAAGGTTGTGGTGATGAGTGTGCTGAAAGGCTTGCCTGCCAGCGTCTCTTCCACAAGCTCCAGCCACGCTTCGCGAGTGGCAGCGGGGAAATTTCCCGCCTCGTAATCAGTTATAGGCACACTTTTACGATAACGCTGACCTTAGCGGTTTTATGCCCGCCGATTATCGCCAAGCAAGAAACAGTCAAGCAAGAAACAGCCGAATGTGTAAGAATATAAGTTATGACATCTACCACAAGCACCGAAACAGCCACCGGCACCACTGCTTCATCTAAAGCTCTCTCTAGTTCTCCCTCTAGCGGCGAACCCGACATCACCTTTGACGATATAGACCTCACCGACCTCGACCTCTTCGCCGAGCGGTTCCCCCACGACTGGTTCACATTCCTTCGCAAGAACGCCCCCGTGTGGTGGCATCCGCCCGGTCATGTGGATTCTGCTGGTGACGAAGGCTTTTGGGTGGTATCTAAAT
Organism: uncultured Acidimicrobiales bacterium; assembly: GCA_958295755.1. Lineage (GTDB taxonomy): Bacteria > Actinomycetota > Acidimicrobiia > Acidimicrobiales > Hopanoidiivorantaceae > Hopanoidiivorans. The sequence goes on from OY282367.1 coordinate 1,285,950, forward strand.
ATGACGACATCGTGTCGGTCCATCGCAGCTGGCAGACTTTCAGTAGCCACACAGGTGGGCATCGGCCCCCAAATGGCGGCATCGGCATCATAGACCAGACGCCTGAAGTCGGAGTGGGCACTCAGATGATCCAACAAGATCCGCCCGGCCACACCCGCTTGCGCAAATTGGTGAACCGAGGCTTTACCCCCAAAGCTGTGCGCTTCTTGGAGCAGCATCTGCGCCAGCGAGCGATAGACATCTTGGATGCTGTAGGCGGGGGCGAGGGCGATTTCGTTGTGGATGTGGCCGCCGAGCTTCCGTTGCAAGCCATCGCCGAGCTAGTGGGTGTGCCGATGGATGAACGCGACAAGCTGTTTGACTGGTCAAACCGCATCATCGGCTCATCTGACCCTGAATATAAAGTCTCAGAAGACGAAGCTGCTGTGGCTCGCGGCGAGCTGTTTGCCTATGCCACCGAGCTGGCTGCTGAAAAGCGCAAAAATCCTGCTGAAGACATTTGGTCAAAGCTGGTGGATGCCGAAGTCACAATGGCTGACGGCACCAAAGAGAAGCTCAGCGAGTTCGAACTGCATCTGTTTTTCTTCTTGCTGATTATCGCAGGCAACGAAACTACCCGCAATGCCATCAGCCACGGAATGTTGGCGTTCTTTGAATTTCCCGACCAGTGGAAGCTGTATTGCGAACACCCTGAACTTTCAGACACTGCCGTGGAAGAAGTGCTGCGCTGGAGCACCCCTGTGGCATATTTTCGCCGCACCGCCACAGAAGACACCGAAATCCGAGGCCAGTCCATCGCCATCGGCGACAAAGTAACCGTCTGGTATCCGTCGGCTAACCGAGACGAAGAGCACTTTGAGAACCCGTTTGCCTTAGACATCACCCGCGACCCGAATCACCATATCTCTTTCGGAGGTGGCGGCCCGCACTTCTGCCTAGGTGCTCACTTGGCTCGTTTGGAGATCAAAGTAATTTTTGAAGAGTTGGCAAGGCGTTTCCCCAACATAGAACAAATCAGTGATGCTCAACGTCTGCGAATGAACCTCATCAACGGCATCAAGCACTTTCAGGTTGCGTATAACGGAACTTGAAACCCTGCTGGGGTAGCTACCGCTCCACTAGCACCCATTCGTCATCGGGGGCGTTGATAATACAGGTGCCACTATCTGTGGCGAATTCTTCCCCAGCAGCACACGGATAGGTAAACACCATCTTGTGGACCACATCCGCGCTCTGCCATTTATCGGGGCGGATGGTATGTGGAAACATATCATTGCTGTCAATCGGCCCTAGATTCACCAATGCCTCATAGATGTCTTCTCTCGTGGGGTTCGGGCCAGCGTCATAAATTGCCCTCATCGCCAACCGCACGAACGAACAGACATGAGCCACCATGCCGAACGAGTTGTTCTCATCTGGGTCATAGGCATCGTGAGGCGGGTCGTCCAGATTTTCGTTGCCCGGCACATTCTCGTGATACTCAAGATAGGTGTCGTAGCACATCTGGTTGAATTGGGCAGGCATATAGTCATCTTCTATGCGCCCCCCTGTGTCGGCTTCGTCAATGATTATCGTTCCGTTGTAAAGCCGACCTGCGTCCTCTCCGCCGAACTCCACAACCTTGCTTGCCACGATGTCTCTGGCTTGCGCTGCGAAGTTGGAGTTGTAGAAAGTGATGTCGCCCGGCTCAAAACCTTGATTCACCATTTCGGCGATGTAGCCCGGCAACGACAAAGTGTTGAGCGTAGGGAAAAGCACATCCACATCTTCGTCTATGAGATTGCCCACAGACTGCGTGGTGCCATCTAAACACATCAACTGTCCCCCACATCCAATCGTGTCATAGACAGCAACATTTACCCCAGCATCGCGCAAAAGCGCGACGAGACTCACCACTGCTTCTCCCCCTTCACCAGGCGAATCGCTACCTACGACCCCCACCGTCTTGCCTTCAAGCAAGCCTTCTGCCAAAACTGTCTGCACCAAGATTTGCAAACTCTCTTCTGCTGCTAGAGCCAAAGTAACCAGTCGACCTTCCCCACGCTCTAAATACTCCGTCAGCAGGGCTTGTGAAGAGATAAAAGCCACCTTCGGGTCTTGCTCGGCGAAACAGAAATTGGCTGTGCCTGAAAAACCTGTGGAGTTCAAAACAAGCACTGCGTTTCGGTCTTCTTTGGCCTCTATGCAAGCAGCATTGCGAAGAGCATCCACATTGTTGGCAGTCGGAGACACCTCAATAAGGCTCAGGTCAATTTGGCGCCCATGCACACCGCCGCAAACATTATTCACATACCACACGAAAGTCTCAAACATCTTTGTCGGGTCGCCCACATCTGTGGCAAATCCTAGCGAGGCTAAATCTTCCAGCTTGGTACGAAGGTGGACGATTGAGATGGAGCTTTCGGTAATGCCTCTGTCGGTGGCTTCCAACGGAACATCAGGCTGGCTTTGTGGCAAGCAGAGAGCATCCAACGGCTGAAATGGATGACACCTATCTATCTTGTTTTGATGCTCCTGAAAAATGCTGCCTCGTGGATCCTGATACGGTTCAATGTCGCATTCGGTGGTTGTTGCCTCGGTGTCTGTTGCCTCGGTGGTTGCAGAGGCTGCAGGCTCAGCTGTGTTTGGAGGTGAAATGGCGGTTGTGGCCGGCATCTCGGTAACTGCTGTCGCCGCGACAGAGGGTGGCGCAATAGAAGCCACAGTTGTGGTAGTGCCGTCAGCTTCCTCCCCAGAGTCTCCCCCACAACCCGCTGCAATCAGAGCAACCCCCAGCAAAACACCTAAACCCTTAGAACAAAACATCCAAAACTTTAGACACAGCCCCCGCTTTGCTTGTTTTTTCACAATGCTCCCCCTTTCCAGGTATTCATTTGTTTGGTATGTTTGGCGTTTTAGCTGCTTGCATCATTTGCGGAGGCTCACCCTGAGCCTCCGCAAACTTGCTATCCAACAGCTGAGGATGTTACCGCTCCACTAGCACCCATTCGTCATTTTCAACATCCACTATGCATGTATCAAATTCAGTCGCGTATCTCTCACCAGCTTCACAAGGATAAGTAAATCTAGTTGTGTGAACTGCGTCAGATGCTTGTGACTTGCCTGGCCTAATGCTGAAGGGAAGCATATTGTTGGAGTCAACGGCACCCAGATTTTCTAGTGCCGCATAAATGTCTTCTTTAGTCGGATTCGGGCCAGCATCGTACAGGGCACGCAGAGCAATTCGCATTTCTGTACATACTGTCGACACCATGCCGTAGGCAGAATTCTGCTCTGGATCTCTGGGGTCATGCGGGGGATCGTCTAGATCTTCGTTGCCCGGCGCATTCTCGTGATTCTCAAGATAGGTATCGTGACACATCCTATTGAAAGCTGTCTCCTCGTAATCAGGGGCTATATATGCCGCTGTATCAGCATCGTCCACAATGATGGTACCGTTATATAGTTCTCCAGCTGGGGCTTGCCCAAACTGCACTATCTTGCTGGTCACGAGGTTACCAGCTTGGCTGTTGAAGTCTGAGTTGTAGAAGGTAATGTCTCCCGGTTCAAAGCCTTGTCGCACCATTTCAGCCAAGTACTGAGGAAGCGATATTACGTTGAGTCCCGGTAACAGCACATCCACATCATTGTCAATCATGTTGCTCACAGATTCCGACATTCCTTCAATACAAGTCGGCCCCCCACCGCAACCAATAACATCAAAAACGGCGATTTCAAATCCAGCCGCTTCCAATGGATCCACCAAGCCAGCCTCAGCTGCTTCCTGCTGCCCAGGTGTGTCGGGTACGACAACGCCAATAGTCTTGCCTTCAAGCTCGCCTGTTTGCAGTAACCATTGAACGAGGAATCGGCCACTCTCATCCAAAGTCGGAGATAGCGTCACCAGTCGCCCCTCGCCTCGCTCAACCCATTCAGCGAGTTGCCCTTGTGTGGAGATAAATGCCGAGTAGTGGTCTTCTACTATGCAAAGATTTGCTGAGCCTTGGAAGCCTGTGGAGTTAAGAATAAGTACGGCTTCGCGGTCTTCTGTGGCCTCAATGCAAGCAGCATTGCGTAAAGCATCAACATCTGGGGCATTAGCAGGCACTTCAACAAGACTGAGATCCAGCATTCGCCCGTTCACACCACCGCATACATTATTCACATACCAAACAAAAGTCTCGAACATCTTGGTGGGGTCACCGATTGGGACGGCAAAGCCAATACTCTCCAAATCTTCCAGTTCCGTGCGGAGGTGCACTATTGATATGGAATCGGCAGTGATGCCAGGGTCTGTAGCTACTCGCTCAACTGCCGGCGCATCATGTGGCATGCAGAACGCATCCAATGACTGGAACGGATGACATCTGTCAAACTCGTTCTGGAAGTCTTGGAAAATACCACCACGATCGTCTTGATAGGGCGGGCATTCGGGAGCACTCTCTTCGCCCGAGGTTTCCTCCCCACCTCCTTCAGAACTGCCACTTCCTTCTTCGCCAGCGTCTCCACCACCAGCTGATCCATCCCCACCACCGCTCGGAGTAGCGGTAGAAGTGGTCGTTGCCTCGGTAGCAGGCGGGGCCTGAGTAGTCGTAGTAGTTTCTGGCGTGGTATCTGGCGTGGCATCGTCATCATCATCACTGCCACAAGCTGCCGCCACCAGCGCAAGACTCGCAATCACAGCCACGACCCCAAACTTGAGCTTGCGTCTCTTCCTAATACCTGACCTGTAGCTATCTGCTACTGCCATGCTGTCCTGCCTCATGGGGTGTTTCATTTGATGTCTCCTTGTGTAGTAAAACTGACTGCATAACTATAGCAGTTAGCCATCACAAGTATAGCAATCATCATCCAGCAACATCAAAAGAATGTCCAGAGCGACCACTAAGCAAAAACGACCAAACATTAGGCGATTTAGCATATGCATGTATCAGCAAACAGGCAAAACTATACTTCAATCTAAGAGGAACCATGATGACTGAACAGATTCCGGCTGAGCCAAAAAACGCGACAGGTCAACAGGACACCAATGAGAGCGATAAAGCTTCTCAAGTCCAACGACATTCAAGGCTTATTTGGACACTGATTGTGGTGCTGAGCGGTCCCATAGCAGTCGGAGCTAGCTACGGGTACGATACGATCAGGAGCGACGCTTCAGAAACAGAACGACTCATAGCATTGATCACGATCGCAGTAGTGCTATTTGCAGTGTTAATGTGGCTGTTAGTCATATTGAAGCAACGCATACCACCCCCGAAGACTCTCCTTGGACTGTCAAGCACATACGACAGAGACGCAAAGAAAAGTCGCGAGACATGAAAAGGTTGTTTCGCAACTCTATCGTTACATCTGCTAGCACCTATGGAGAAAAACAAAATGAAATTCCTTAATCACCAAAAGCCTCCGAGATCCGTTATGATCGCCATGTTTGCTTGTACCGCCGTATATGTGACTGCCAAATTAATTTATGAGGATGTCAGAGGTGACATACCTCTGTTGGGACTGGAAAACTTAATTGTTTCAGTGATATTCTTTGCTCCGCTACTAACAGCGTTAACATGGTTTGACGTCCATCAACGGCGAAAGCAAGAACAACTCCGGGATAGCCCTCAGCAAAAAGGTGACTACAGAACAATGAGATCTAGAATCATCCTTGCTACTTTACTTGTTGCTGTTATAGCAGGTTACGTGATAGTTGGAATCGTAGATTCTGCGTAAAACCCCAGATTCTCAACCGGCTTTCAACCAAATAAATCAAACTAGCCGCTCGGACTCCTCACCCTCTTGGCTACCTCTCAATCTCTTGGCTACTTCGCCTATCGCGGAATTAGTTGCCATTCGTCGTCGGGGGCGTTAACTAAGCAGGTGCCTTGGTCGGTGGCGAACTCTTTACCTGCCTCACACGGATAGGTGAATATCACACGATGATAGGCATCTGGAGCTTGGGTTTTATCAGGGGTGATGCTGTAGGGAAGCATGCTGGAAGAATCCATGGCCCCTAGGTTCAACATTGCTTCGTAGATGTCTTGCCGTGTGGGGTTAGGACCTGCATCATATATAGCTCGCATGGCTATGCGCATCTGCTGACAGATGCTAACCACCATACCATAGGCACTTGCTCCGTCATCAGCTCTGGTGAATGGGTCATAGGGCGGATCTAGCAAGTTTTCGTCGCCTTCCGCATTCTGGAAATTCTCATCTAATGTGGTGCTGCACATCTTATTAAACTCAACAGGGTAGTTGTCGCGATATAAGAACGCAGCCGGATCATTCGTCACTATCATTTGGGTACCGTTATATAGATTTCCTGCTGGTTCTTGACCAAACTCCACGACCTTGCTTGAAACCAAATCACTAGACATACTGTTGAAATTGGAGCCGATAAACTGAATATCGCCAGGTTCTATTCCTTGCCTTGCCATCTCGGCAATGTATTGCGGATTTGAGATAATATTCATATTTACGAAAACTACCTCAACATCGTTCTCAATCAGATTGATAACCGACTCAGAAGCTCCCTCAGTGCAAACCACAGCCCCACCACAACCAATCACATCAAAGACTGGCACATCGTAGCCCGCCTCTTTCAATGGATTAACAAGTCCGTTCAGTACTGCTTCGGGTTGACCCGGCGTGTCGGGAGCAATAGCACCAATTGTTTTGCCTTCCAGCTCCCCACTATCAAGCAACACATTGGTGGCGATTCTAACAGCTTCTTCAAGCGTAGGAGAAGTCATGATCAACCTCCCCTCGCCCCGATTCACATACTCCTCTGTTTGAGCTTGAGTAGAGATGAACATCGTCTCGTGCTCTTCCACAATACAGAGGTTTGCTGAACCTTGGAAGCCAGTGGAGTTCATAATGATGACTGCATTGCGATCTTCGGTAGCTTCTATGCAGCCTGCGTTTCGCTGAGCATCCACATCGCTACCAGAAGCTGGCACCTCTACAAGTTGCATATCAATCATGCGGCCGTTCACGCCCCCACAGACATTATTGACATACCAAGCGAATGTGTTGAACATCAATGTAGGATCTCCAATCGGAGTAGCAAACCCCAAGCTTGCGAGATCTTCTAACTGGGTGCGCAGGTGCACCAAAGTGATGGAATCCGCGGTGATGCCAGGGTCTGTAGCTACTCGCTCAACTGCCGGCACATCGTGAGGCATACAAAATGCATCCAACGGCTGGAACGGATGACAGCGGTCAATCTGATTTTGATAATCCTGGAATATCTCACCACGCGGGTCTTGATACGGCTCAATGTCGCATTCGGAACTGCCGTCTGAACCACTGCCATCTGAACCACTTCCGCCATCGCCTTCCCCATCATCAGTAGTGTCTGTGCCTTCCCCACCATCATTGCTACTTCCGCTTCCGGTGTCGGAACCATCCTCACCGCCGGATCCACCCCCATTATCAGAGCTACTACTTGGAGTTGCGGTTGTTGTTATCTGAGTGGTCGCTGAATCATCAGGAGTAGAATCATCGTCATCGCCGCCACAAGCTGCCGCCACAAGAGCAAGACTCGCTACTATTGCCGTCAATACGACCCAAGCTTTACGGACTCTCTTAGTATGTCCACTCTTGGTATATCTCTTGATTTTCATGCCCATAATCTTCATACTCGTCCTTTTCATGTCTGTGATCTTCATGTCTGTGATATTGATGCCCGAGATCTTGATGTCTGTGATCTTGAGGTCTGTGAGTTTCAAACCCGCTCTCCGAATCGCCCACTATAACCTGCAGAAACTATAGCACAAGGGTGTGACAAGCATCCCCAAATCAAGCATCCCCAGATGTTTCACTCTTGACTAGGAATGCCACTCTTAACTAGCAAATCACTCTCAAGCAATAGCCAGAAGCTAAACTTCTATCACAAGCTAGACATTTGGGTGATTAGTAAAAATCATGACCACCGACCCGAATGGAGAGAAACGACATGGCTGACCCAACCGCCAACCACCACCTCGACCTTCTTACCCTGTGCAGTCTGACCGCAGGAGAAGACCGTTGCGACTGGGGGGTAATCGCCCGCCAAGCACATCGAGAAGGGTCGCTTACAGGGCTACGGGCAGGGGAGATGCTCGAAAACACAAAAAGAGCGCACAAGACTGGCTGGATTGCCAGCACAGCAACAGACGACCAGTGGGAAGCTGCCTTATCAAGAGCAAGAATCGAGCTAGAGGCTGCCGATAGTGTCGGAGCGCGCATGACAACCGTCTTAGACGATGACTATCCTCTGAACCTCCGATTCATCTACAACCTGCCACCGTTTCTGTTCTATAGAGGCGACCTAGACGATGAAACAGATACTCGTAGCGTCGCAGTAGTAGGCACCCGTAATGCTAGTGAAGGGGGGCGGGAAACGGCTTGGAATATCTCAAACGAACTTGCTATACATGGCATCACAGTAACTTCTGGGCTCGCTCGAGGCATTGATACGGCCGCTCATAATGCTGCCCTAGAAGCGGGCGGGCGAACGATAAGTGTCTTCGGAACAGGAATAACAAAGGTCTCGCCAGTAGGAAACCGAGAACTCGCCAAGCGCATCGTGGATGAAGGCGGGCTATTGGTTTCGCAGTTTTTTCCCACTGCAGCTGGTGCTCACTGGACCTTCGGTAGGAGAAACGAAGTTACCTCGGGCATCAGTCAAGCAACTATCGTTGTAGAAGCTTCTAGAACATCGGGAGCAAGAATGCAAGCCCGCCTTGCCTACGAACACGGCAAGCGCGTGTTCCTGATGAATCAACTTGTGCGAAGTGAAGACTGGGCAGAGAAAATGATTAAAGAAGATAAAGCCATTTCTATAGAAAATATTGATGAAGTTATAGGGCAGATCGTCGAAACCAGTCGTCTGCGCAAAGCAGATGTAGCCCTTCGTATCACTCCTTCTATGCTCTAATCGCAGTTGTGGCAAAACCTAGTGACAGACTGAATTTCCCCGAATGCCCTGGTTGTCCATATGTTGAGTATGGCTCTTGGAGCATATGCTCAGCGTGTGCTTCTGAACAACTTGTCGCCATCAATGATCCATGCCCTATATGCTCTCAGGAATGCAACGGCAAAAGCTGTATCAACGATTTGTGCCAAGATCCAGATGCAAGGCACATAGACAAAATTGACGCTATAACCCTTAACCTACCTCCTTTAAGAGAGGTAATGCATCGCTATAAATATATGGACAAAGCTGGCTGGGCACCGATATTCGCTCGCCTTCTTGTGGGGCATCTAGAGACCCATTGGCAACTAGACCGAGATGACATCGTAATTCCCAATCCACCCAACCCTGATCGTGATCACATTAGGCAAGTTTTTCAGATAGCGACAGACCACTATTCAGCAGGTAAAAATATTTTTGACTCACCTGAAGATCCAACGATAACTAAGGATCGTGAAACAGTCAAATCGGCAGGTCGATCCCTTACCGTAAAAAAAGAGGCAGCGAAACAACACGCTGAAGCTCTGATCCTAAGGCACCCCGACCGCATCAAGGGTAAGCGAGTTGTTATCTACGACGACATCTGCACGACTGGCCATCAACTCAATGAAGTAGCACGCCGTATGAAGCAAGAGTGGGGTGCGCGGAAGGTCTATGGCATCGTGCTTGCCCGTCATCCGTGGGAACAGTAACTCCCGCGAACCCTCCATTGCCTGACTGTTGGAGTAGCGATAGAATGGGGCCCTGCTAACACTATGTGGGATTTTCTGGCTGGGCTGATTGGAGATCTGCTTGTCAGGTTTTGGCATGGTAAGAGCAAGAACGCGAGAGACTCCAAAGATGCGAGCAAAGATGCCGGCCAAGACACCGAAACTCCCACAGACGACTGAGGGTTGCGCTAATATCTATCTTCTGTGATAGACAGCGAAGCAGGAAGTAGCTCGGGGAGTGCTAGCAACAACCAACCTTCCGACACTGCTACCACAGCAGCCGACGCCCCAGCCTCACTAGTTGCTGATGTCCTAGAGGAAGAAGCCAAACGGCAGGCGGCGCAGGAAGAGCGCGACACAGTAAACGTCCTCCCTGATGACCTTCTCCCTGGCGTAGGCGGGGATCCTATGACACTCCGGGAAGGCGTCAAACAGGGGGGAGTGAGCATGCTCACTATCTTGTTTCTGCTCAATATCATTGACGAGTTTGACCGTGTTGCCATCGCAGTGCTCGCCCCCGATATCCAAAGAACCCTGAATATCTCCGACACGGTGCTGCTTGGTGTAGCAGGCATAGGCGGGGTCGCCATCGTGTTGGGCGCAGTGCCGATGGCTTGGCTGGCCGACCGTGTCAGACGCACTCGCCTCGTCACAGCCGCCACCGCTTTCTGGGCTCTCACAGTCGCCATGATGGGCGCAGTGGTCAACATCTTCCAGTTCTTCTGGGCCAGAATCTTCACAGGAGTGGGACAATCCAACCGACTGCCCGTGCATTCATCATTGCTAGCCGATAACTATCCTCTGCGCGCCCGCGCCAGAATCTTCGCCGCAGAAGGTATGGGCCGCCCCATCGGACAGCTCGCTGGCCCCATCATCGTAGGCTCCATAGCAGCGGCAGCAGGCGGAGCGGCAGGCTGGAGGTGGGCTTTCTTTGTGCTTGCCATCCCGCCCATATTGCTGGCTATAGCCACCCTGTTTCTCAAAGAACCCAACCGAGCCAGCCACGAGCAACAGGCCATCTTGGGGGAAGAAACCGAGATGCCTCCCATCGGCAGCGACCTGCCTGTCTCAGTGTCAGCAGCCTTCCAACGCCTCAAAAAAGTCAAGACCTTCTACTTCTTCTGCGTGGGCGTGGGCGCGCTCGGTTTCGCCCTCGTGACCGTGCCCATCCAAATCAGCCTGCTTTTGGAAGACCAATACGGCTACGGCCCCTACACCAGAGGCTGGATGATCTCGCTCACTTGGATAGCCTCGCTGGTGTCTATCCCCATCGCAGGTAGCATCTTTGAACGCCTCTTCCGTTCCGACCCCGGCAAGATGGTGCGAATGGCCGGCTATTTCATCGGTCTTTATGGAGTGTTAATTTTCGTGTCAATGCGCTTCACTCATATCGTGTTGCTGCTGGTAGGGGTTGGCATCGCTAATGCCTGCACTTCAGCCGCCTTCGTTTCTGGCGGCCCCACCATTGGAGCCATCGCCCCCTACCGAATGCGCGCCCAAGCCTTTGCCCTGCTGCCCGTGTTCATATTTCTAGGCGGCGGCTTTTTCGGCGGCATCATCGCAGGCGCAGTTAGCGATGCCAACGGGGAACGCTTCGCCATCAGCCTCATCGCACCGCCCGCCGCCATCATCGCAGGGTTTTTGGTGTATTACGGCAGCCGCTATATCAAACGCGACATCTCGCTCTCAGTTCAAGAACTCGTGGAAGAACAGCAAGAACTCAAGCGCATGACCGAAGACCCTGAAAACATCCCCGTGCTACAAGTGCGCAATTTAGACTTCAGCTACGGCCCCGTGCAAGTGCTCTTTGATGTGGGTTTGGAAATCCCCAAAGGCGAGACGCTAGCCCTGCTCGGCACCAACGGCGCAGGCAAATCCACCCTGCTGCGAGCCATAAGCGGCCTCGGGATTCCCGACCGGGGAGTAGTGCGTCTCAACGGGCGCACCGTAACCTTCGTCTCACCTGAAATCCGCTTCCAGCAGGGAATCGTGCAGGTGCGGGGCGGCACGGCCGTGTTCAGCGACATGGGCGTGGAAGAAAACCTCCATACCACCATGCTTGCTGTTACCAAAGATCGCGCTGAAGTCTCCCAGCGAACCGACCGCGTGTTTGAAATCTTCCCCGCCCTCGCCGAAAAACGCCGGCAGCTAGCTCAAGACCTCTCAGGCGGCCAGCAACAAATGCTCGCCCTAGGCATGGCTATGATGCACGATCCCGAAATCCTCCTCATAGACGAGCTCAGTCTCGGTCTAGCCCCTCTCGTGGTGCAAGAACTCTTGGAAGTTGTGGAACAGCTCAAAGCAGAAGGCCAGACGATGCTCATCGTTGAACAATCGTTGAATGTGGCATTGACGATAGCTGAGCGCGCCATCTTCATGGAAAAAGGCCGAGTGCAGTTTGAAGGCCCTGCTGAAGAGCTGGCACAAAGAGACGACTTGGTGCGCGCCGTCTTCCTAGGTGGCGAAGGTGGCTGAGGATTTGATAAGGCTAAGGCAGGCAGGGTAACTAGGAAATGATTGAGTTCATCGGCATAGAGATAAGCCAGCAGGACATCCTCATCGGACTCTCCACCGGCTTGGTGTATGCAGCCATCGCTGCCGGCTTCGTGCTCATCTACCGATCAAGTGGAATTCTCAACTTCGCCCACGCCGAACTAGGAGCATTCTGTGCAGCTATTTTCGTGGTGTTAAATGTGCTCTACGGCATCCCCTGGTGGTTCGCTTTCGCCTTGACTTTGGCAGCCGGGGCCGCCATCGCCGCAGTCATAGAAATGATTTTCATACGCCGCCTCTTTGAATCTCCCCGGCTTGTGCTGCTCATCGCCACCATCGGCATTTCACAACTTCTGTTGGCCTTCAAAATAAACCTCCCCCAAGTTGTGGCCTCGGGCGGCATTCCCCTCCCATTTGACTTCTCAGTAAAACGCCCCACCGCAGATCTCCGCATCTTGCCTCGCGATGTGTTGGTTTTTGTGGTGGTGCCCGTAATCATCATCGCGCTTACTGTTTTCCTCACTAAGACCCGTTTCGGCATGGCCGTCAGAGCTTCAGCTTCAAATGCCGATTCTGCCCGTACTTTTGGCATCAGCGTGCGCCGCACCTCCACAATCGTCTGGGCTATCTCGGGTGTGCTTGCTGCCACCACCGGCATCCTCTATGCCATCCTCCAGAACATCAACGCCGCCAGAGCCGGCACCGACTCTCTCGCTCCGCCCCTGCTGTTGCGTGTGCTCGTGGTCGCGCTCATCGCCCGGATGCGCTCGCTACCTCTAACATTGGCGGCCGGACTAGGGGTCGGTCTAGCCGAGCAGGTAGTGCGCGGCAATGTGGCATCCACCAACCGCTCTATAGTCGACATGTATCTCTTCGTGGCGGTGCTGATTGCGGTAATTTTCGTTTCTCGCCGCCGCCGCGACCGCGAAACATGGTCGCTTTCTCCACGAATCAAAGCCATCCCATCTCAGCTTCAGCACATTTGGGTGGTGCGCCACCTCCCTCATATCGGATTCTTGCTCATCTTCGGCATTCTCGCTCTGGTACCGGTGGTGGGTGAGGCCAACTCCACGATGTTCTTATGGACGAGAGTTGTAGCCTTCGCCATCTGCGCCCTGTCGCTCACGATGTTGACGGGCTGGGGCGGGCAGCTTTCGCTTGCACAATTCGCCTTCGTGGGGCTAGGGGGGCTGACTTTGGCAGCAGTAACCGCAGGACACGACATCCCCCTGCCATTTGATCTGGCCGACTGGTCGGTAAATCTGCCCTGGGGCGTGGGATTACTTATCGGCACGGCGGCAGGCGTGTTGGTGGCTTTAGCTATCGGGTTGCCCGCCCTGCGGGTGCGAGGTTTGTTCCTCGCAGTGGCGACTTTGGGGTTCGCCGTGGCCGCTTCCAACTGGGTTTTCATTCAAGACTTCTTCACGGGCGGTAGCTCAGCTCTGCGAGCAGTAGATAAGCCTTCTCTGTGGGGAATTGACTTGGGAGCGTCTCGCAAGTCTTACTACTATTTCTGCCTGATCTGCTTGGCGATTGCCGCCTTGGTGGTCGCCAGACTTCGAAAGACAGGCATCGGGCGTTCCATGATTGCCGTGCGAGAAAATGAGGAGGCAGCAGAAGCCTCCACTGTCTCATCGCGTCGCATGAAGCTCACCGCTTTTGCCGTCTCGGGCGGAATAGCCGCATTTGCTGGATGTCTGTACGTGACGCTGCAGCCCAGCACCCAGACAGCCACTGCTTTCACACCTCGTGAATCGCTAGATATGGTAGCCATCGCTGTGATTGGTGGGCTGGGATCTATCGCCGGGCCGATTTTGGGCACTCTCTGGGTGAAAGGCATCCCAGCTTTGTTCGGCACCAACCCATCAGATCAAGTGACTTTGCTCACCTCCAGCATCGGGCTACTCATTTTGCTGATGTATGTGCCCGGCGGTTTGATTCAACTTGTGTATTCGGTGCGAGACGGATTTTTGAACTTGATTTCCAAGCGGGTGAAATTGCGAGACAGGGGCGAAGTGAAGGCGGCGGTTGAGAAGCGGGTGCCGACTCGGCATATCCGACAGCTACCCGATTTGGCTGAATCTCAGCCGTGGCTGACGACCAAGCGGGCGACCGTTAACTTCGGTGGCAACATCGCCGTTCGCGAGGTGGATTTCTCGGTGTATCAAGGCGAGCTTGTGGGCTTGATAGGCACGAACGGTGCTGGCAAATCTACCTTGATGAACGCTATTTCTGGATTCGTGCCTTCTAAAGGGTCTATTGAGGTGCTGGGGCGGGAAGTGAGTCATATGTCGGCCACTCATCGCCATAGGTTGGGGCTGGGGCGAGGTTTCCAGGCAGCCACTTTGTATCCGGATTTGACGGTGCGAGAAACGATGATGGTGGCATTGGAAGCCAGGGAACGCTCGCTACTGATTCCATCTATGACTGCCCTACCACCTTCGCCTAGGGCTGAGAGGCGTAAACAATCTGAAGCCGACGAGCTGATCGACTATTTGGGTTTGGGTCGCTATGCCGACCACTTCATCGCCACTTTGTCTACTGGAACGAGACGGATAGTAGAGTTGGGTGGCTTACTTGCTGTGGATGCCAAAGTTTTGATGCTTGACGAACCCACAGGCGGGGTGGCGCAGCGGGAGGCAGAAGCTTTCGGGCCGCTCATCAAGCGAATACAAGCCGAACTTGATGCTGCTGTGGTGGTGATTGAGCACGACATGCCTTTGGTGATGAGCATCAGTGACAGGGTGTATTGTTTGGAAGCTGGCGAAATCATCGCTGAAGGTTTGCCCGAAGAAGTCCGCAACAATCCTGCCGTCATCGCCTCGTATTTGGGAACCGACACGAGGGCGATTGGCCGAAGCGACGCGAGTGGTAGTGCAGGTGGTGGTAGTACAGGTGGTGGCGCAGGTGGGGGCGCAAGCGGTAGCACAGGTGGAAGCACAGTCGGTGACAGTAGCGAATCCACCACAGATCACAATATCTAGCTCACAATATCTAAGGAGTAAAAATGGAAAGCTCACAAGAAACTAGCTCGCAAGAAGCCGTATCGCAAGAAGCCGAGATCATCGACCACTCAAAAGATCACACAGGTGAAAGTGTGAACAAGCCTGGAGTAGAGGCTGTGTTTCGACACCTAGACGACCCTGACGTGCCTTGGCAGCATGTCCGCACCCAGCAAAACGCCGACGGCAGCACATCTTCGGTATGGGAAAAGTGGTTCGCCTTTTCTCCAGAACCACAATATCTGTCGCTATATGCCAAATATGACCCTGGCATGTTGGTCCGCCGACACGGCCACTATTCCCCGCATATGGTCTTTGTGATTGAAGGCGATGTCTGGTGCGGCGACCGTCACTGCCCGGCGGGCACCCACATTGAGTTGCCTTTCGGTGCCGCATTCGGTCCTTTCAGAGCAGGCGAGAACGGTTGCGTGCTCTATGAATGCATGATGGGAGACCCTCGCTCTTGGGGCGACCAGCCCGAACTCTACGAAAACCTCCTAGCCGAACACGGCGTAACCCCCCTACCCGACCCTCCAATTCAACTCCCTGATTGGCTAGAAGACCTCCGCTCTCTCTGGCCCCAGGCAGACGAAGAGTAAAGGATGCGAGATGACAGACGCACTTGCTGCGCTACTACAACTACTACGGCCGCCCAGGAAGACGAATAGTAAAGGAGACGAAATGACAGACACCGCCAGAGCTGATGCTACCAACCCCACCGCCGCTCACACCACCGACCTCGACCCGTTCAATCCACCTGCCCAAGATGTTCGCTATGAGCTGATGGCAGAAATGCGCGAAACCTGCCCTGTTGCGAGTTTCAGCGAGGGTCGTTGGTATGCCGCCACTCACGAAGGCGTGCTTACGGGGCTCAAGAATGTGGACAAGTTCGTGGGGTCATTTATTGACACCAGCAAGCTTCCCGAAGATGAAGTTCCCATAAGTGCCATTCCCGAACCGCAACACGGCAAAATCCGTCGAGTTATCAACGGCGTTCTCGCTCCTCACCGCACAATGCACGCAGATTCTTTCATTTATGAACTTGCCCACTCGCTATTAGATGAGGCTTTCGGGTCAGAGGCTGTAGCCGGCGGAACAGAAAGTGCAGCCAACGAGACAGAAGCCGTAGCCGTCCGATTCGATCTAGTAAAAGAATATGTCGACCCGATTCCCAGCACTGTTATAGCCCATGTGCTTGGCGTGCCCACTGAAGACTTCAACCGCTTCCGCCGCTGGTCAGATGAGCTTCTGGAAAATATGAATACGCAATTGGCGGGCGAACCGCTCACTCTCAGTCAGACCCATCCTGAGTTCGCCGCTTATATCCAGCACCACATAGACATTCGCCGCGCCGCTCCCGAACCGCCCGATGACCTTATCGGTCGTTTCATAGCCGCCGATATAGACGGCGAACCTCTCAGCGACGCTATGATTCGCACCCAAGCTATCAACCTCATTATCGCAGGCAACGAAACCACCCGCAACTGGCTGGGTAACTTCTTCGCCACCCTAGCCCAGTCTCCTGATCTCTATGGCGAAGTCCGTGCTCACCCTGAAATCCGTGAAACTTTCATGGAAGAGTCGTTGCGGCGAGACTGCCCCGTGCAGATAGTTGCCAGAGCCGCTATGGAAGATACTGTTATTGAGAACCGGCACATTCCTGTGGGCGACCAAGTGGTTTTCGGCATAGCCTCAGCCAACCGAGACGAAAAAGTCTTCCAAAACCCAGCAGAATTCGATTTCGCTCGCCCCGACCTCAAAAAACACCTAGCTTTTGGTGCTGGCCCACACATCTGCCCCGGCGCAACCCTTGCCCGCTTAGAAGCGAGAATCGCCCTAGAAGTGTTTTGCGAAAAAATAGCAAGCTTTGAGGTTGCCCCCAACTATGAGTTTCAATACAACCCCGTCTTCTGGGCTTTGGGATTGCGGTCACTGCCTGTGAACTGCGTCAAAGCCATATACCCTGAATAATCAATCCATCCTCCGTCAGTTTCAGGAGCAGACCATGACAGACGATAATACCGCCAGCAGTAGCGGTGACACCTCTAACGGCGAAACCTCTAACGGCGAAACCACTGACAAACCCTTCACTACGCCCCCCAAATGGCTGATCCCATGGATCTCCAAAGCCCATGTAGCCGCCTACAAGCTGACCTCCGGCAAAGTCGGTGCCGACCTAGCTGGTAAGCCGGGTATTCTGTTGCGCACTATCGGGCGTAAGTCGGGCAATGTCCACACCGTCTGCCTTCCTTACATTCCCGATGGCGATGCTATGGTCGTGGTAGCCTCATTCGCCGGTGCCGACCACCACCCAGCCTGGTATCACAACATCAAAGCCGCAGGCGAAGTGCTAGTGCGCGACAGAGACAGAGTCTTCTGGGCTACAGCCGAGGTAGTAGAAGGCGAAGCCCGCCCCACCCTCTGGCAAAAAGTGATAGACGACTCCCCCTGGTACGCCGAATACCAAGAAAAAACCACCCGCCAAATCCCCATGCTCCGCCTAATCTACGACCGCCCCTACGCCGGGTGATGTGGTTGGCAAAAGACCAGGGGAAGTGCTTGTCGGATGCTCTAACTCTGAATGCTCATCACAAGCGTCTTTAAGATGGTGCCATGATAGCCATACCAAGACCCGCCGAAAGCAAATGAGGTCTCAGACAGATGGCCAAAGCCGACCCCCACGAAGACAACCACAATATTCGCCTCGCCGACCTTCTCAGGAATAAAGGGCTAAACGCCCGATCGCTTTACAAGTTCCAAAACGGCAAGTCCGGAGATGTCTATATTGATCTAGATCATAAACGGGTAAGTATTGAAGGGAAAGTCGGCATTCCCGACACTAGAGGCGATGAAGCCCTCTCTGACGCTGCGGGCCGACTAGCAGATGACTTAGCCGATGCCGCCCTAGGAGTCTGCTATCCACACAGCAGCAACCAGAGCTTCCGTCTGGAAGAGAACACGAAAATCTGGGTGTCACCAATTGGCGGAGCTTGGCACGAGACCGATATTGAAGGCATCGCCGGAATGGTGCGGCGAGCCGCCGCCGAAGTAGGCGATGTTGACGCCGAAGCCAAGAAATTGCAAGTGACCCTAGAAGATGTCCAAGGCCGGCTGCAAGACAGCGAACTGACAGCCATGGCAGGAGCAGCAGGAATGCCCATGCCAGCCCACCCCAACCCAAAACAGCGCAAACATGCAGGCATGCGAGTGTTGCTTCTGGTATTCGCCGCAGCAATGTTCCACACCAAGCTAGACCCATACTTCGCACAAGCCAGAAGCCGCCCAACCCACGATGCCAGAGAGAAAACCAAGAAACGCTACGTGGGAGATTGGCCTCCCCCCACTTTGCAAAACTGCATAGGCCACGACGATACCGTTCAAGCCTTAGTCGATGCCTGGGACATCATCTTGGCGAAAGACTATAAACCTATATACGAAACAGGTAGAGCGGTGCTTTTAGCTCCCCCTTCGCTGTCGCCGACATCAGCCGCAGGCATTAAGAAGGTAGTGGCACAAGCGCAAGCCGTGCACCGTAGCCTCGCGGGTGGTAACCACGACCTGCTAGGCAGAATTTTCCATTGGATTTTGGATACCTCTAAAAATGACGGCTCGTTCTACACAAGCACAGCAGCCGCCACTCTGCTGGCAGGTCTGGCTATTAGAGAAGAAGATGTAGCCGACCTGTCGCAGTTGAAAATCCTAGACCCAGCCTGTGGCACAGGAACCCTTTTGATGGCAGCAGCCGAACGAATAGCCGACTTGAAAGGCGACGACCCTCACACCAGCCAGTATCTGGTAGAGCGTGTCTTGCACGGCTGGGACATCAACATCTCTGCAGCCCACCTAGCCGCCACCACCTTGGGTTTGACAGCCCCCGACGTGTCATTCAACAAAATGAACATCCATATGTTGAAGCTAGGTCTTGATGACACCGGCAAGGCAAGAGCAGGCAGCCTTGAGATGATGCAAGAGGTAGCTGTCCAAACTCAACTTTGGGCGCAAAACCCCTCGGCAATCTCAGCTCAAGTAGACGACACCACGGAAAACCCCGAAGCTGAAAGCTTGTCAGGTGAAGAACGCTACGACATTGTGATTATGAACCCGCCGTTTACTGCGGACAGTAAGAGGCACGACCAACTAGGTAGAGATATTGAAAAGCAAGTCAAAGATCGCGAAACCGCATTGTTTGAAAAGACTCCAGCGACAGCCCAGTCAAATTGCACTATGTTTGTCATGTTAGGAGAAAAACTTCTCGGAGATGAGGGCGACACACTTGCTTTCGTATGCCCTCTGACGATAACATCTGCCCCGAACATGCAGGGTGTGTGGGGAAAGCTCTGGGTGAATTGGCGTCTAGATTACCTTGTTTGGGCCCCAGATCCAAAAAGATACGCCTTCAGCGAAAACACAAACATATCTGAAATGCTGGCAGTGTTTCGGCGAAAAACACCTGGTTTACCACCCTCCCCAACTAAATTTGTGAAACTCGCCCGCAACCCCGACAAACCATCAGATGCCCATTTGGTCGCCACGGCAATACAAGAGGGCAACAGCTCTGGATTCTCCGGCACCATCACCGAGTGGACACACGAACGAGTAGAGCAAGGAGATTGGTCGCCAGTCAAGTTTTTTTCTGACTATCTGGCTGCAAGGGTTTGGGAATGGTTTATTGAAAATCAAGATAGTTTATTTGTGCCACTCAGAGATATAGCAGAGGTTGGCCCAGCAGGACAAGGGATACGCGGAGCTTTTATCCGTTCCGACACAGCCGACAGCGAATGTCGGCAAGCTTTGTGGTTCAACGATCAATCAGATAAACCAGGCAAACCAGCCACAAAAATTTGTATGGAACAAACCCCTGATTCCTACATTCACGCCAAACCACACGCTGCAAAAAAACGGACACGCAAGCAAAAAGGAGCCCCCCCCCCCCGCGTTACTTTCATCCTCAGAAAAACTTTGGCAGCAGCGAGGCAGGTTGATGATACCCGACAAAATCAGCACAACCTCAGTAGTGACCGCTGCAGTGAGATCTAACATCGCCGCTCTAGGTTCCCATTGGATACCCATCCGCCATAAGACCGACCATGTCGGCTGCAACTGGGAGAAAGCTATGTGCGTCTATCTAAACTCAACCGTCGGCATCCTAGCAGCCCTCCATATCAGCTCCCCATTCAAGCTAGTCCTGCCAAAAATGTCCCTAGAAGGCCAGCGCAAAATCCCCATCCCCAAACTAGACGAAGACCAAATCGCCAACCTAGCCGCCGTCTATGACACTCACAAACACACACGCCTAGAACGGCTCCGCTACCCTAACTCCGAACCCCGCATCGCCCTAGACCAAGCCATAGCCGAAACCATAGGCATCCCCCAAGACCAAATAGACACCGCCCGCCGAGAACTAGCCGAAGAACCCGGCATCACGGGCAGCCCCCACAAATCCGTCAAATCAGGAGTTTAATACCTCAGACTTCCCCCAATCGCCCAGTACCGACATCATAGAATATAGACCATGCGGCAAGTCAAAGACAGAAGCGTAACAGCATTGGTGCTAGGCATCATCAGTTTGGTGATTCCATTCGCCGGGATCATCACTGCACCTATCGGCTGGTGGTGCGCTAACGACCACATCGACAGCGTGGACAGAGGCTATTTGTCGCGCGGCAGAGGAATGGCAGTCGCAGGCAAAGTGCTATCTATGATAGTAACTATCCTCTACTTAGCTGTCATAGCCTTCTATGGTGTGTTCATTATCTTCATTCTATTAGGTAACTTGGGAAGTAGCTGACCTGCTTTACAGTCCCCCATCGCTAATGCCTACTTGGACAGTTCGCCATTGGCAGGACCCCCCATAGACTGCCCTGAATTCGCTAGAGCAGTAGTGACTCTAGAAGGAAGACACACAGAGCACATGCAACCTCCCTGCAGCCACATCCGCTATACTGAGTTGTATGAGGGCAGCATCCGCCACTTTCAATCGTGAAACAGGCCAATTCACCCTTGTTGTAGGGGGAAACGGTAGCGAGCCTACAAGCAGGGCGACCGAAGAACTGCCCTCGGCTTTCCACGAAGGTGTCGCATCCATCATCCGCCCTCATCTGGAAGGCGACCCAGCCATCCGTGAGGGCTACCTACAAATAGGCAGATCCTACTATGGCGAAGACCCCCATATTTCCTTGAAAATCTTTGTGGAAGCAGACGGGACAATGCTTGAAAACGAGCGCATTTTCAACTGGATTCGCCGCAAGTGTGCAGAGCAAGACTTATTTTTTGACCTCTGGGTCTACAACGACTACGAATTAGAACGCCTCAATGTTTCTGGCGAAAAACTAATAAAGACTGGACATTCTCTGATTTACAGCAGAGATGTCTCGTGACCTCCGTCTCCAAGCTATGGCAAGAGGACGCTGAACGGGAGTTTCGGAACGCTCAAACTTTGCGGTCTAGCGACCCGCTCGGAGCTTATCTGCATTTAGAAAAAGCAGTAGAGAAATCTGTCAAAGCCCTTATCGTCTATCACAGTTCAGATTCTGATCCGTATGACGGCCCAAATAAGCACGATATAGGACTGCTTTTGAGGGAACTGCGAAAACGAGCAGGTAAAGCCGCTAGGTTCGCAAAGCAATCACTCGAAAACGCAGTACGCAACGGTACGCTTCAAGCCGAGGAAGCTGAAGCCATGAGGACAGAGCTCGAAATACCAGGACAACTTTTTTCTCGCAATCCTGTTTTGCTGAAGGAAATAGAAGAGAGCATAGAGCAAATAGATGACATATTCCCTTACTCTTCGGACAGACACTATATTTCTGGGGACGAACTTCCAACAACAATTTTCTCTTCAAAAGAAGGCTCGATGCAAAGCTACTTAGACAACGTAGAAGAATTTTTACAGACGGTCCGATCCCATATTTCAAGTGTCATAAGTAATACTGCAGAATTGCCTCCACCACCAGAAGAGGGGCGCGCTTTTGGTGGAGAGGCTGTATCAATGATGCTGCATTTCTATCGAGAGAACTTTCCCGAAAGTTTTGGACAAGTCTCTAATGGCATTTTACTTCCCGATAAAACACGCAATTTCATGCAGCGACTTGAGCAAGAAGGTACATTCTCACTCGAATACATAGAAGAAGAGAGATCTGACTGGCTCTTTGTGCCCGTCAAGCACAGAGATGGTACAGAGCAGATAGTAGTGATCAGCTTGTCCTCAGCACAAGAAAGCTATTCATCTCCCGAAGGGGTACAATACACTTTTTACACCGAGTGGGAAGACATGGAGATACGAGAGGCAGCATCCGATATCCAGCAATAGCCTCTGGTTTCACCAAGTGTTAGCAAACTAGCAATGATAAACTACCCTCATCAAGGTTTGAATATCTGTCTTATCCGTATCCCTAGATATATTGCGGCTGAGGTTATCGCAGGTAGCAATCTTGACCGCCCCAGCCGAATCACCTGCCAGCTCTAACAAACCACCTCTCACGCCTTTTATGCCTCATTCTGCAGAAACTCGAATAGTCGAATTCCTAGCTGCCCACCCCGGCAAACCGTTGCGGATAGCTGTGGGCTATGCAAGCGTATGGGGGCTTGCGTGGCTTGGTAGACACACACAGGGCAGGTCTGTGAAACTTCTGATAGGCGATGCTAAAAGGCACAGGTTTCAGATTGCAACAGAGGGAGACCGGAGAGATGCCATATCATTTCTTTCACGCGTTGATGTTCAGGTCATGAATTGGTATACCAAGCGCGGAGAAAACCGTTCGGCGCACATGAAAGCATGGCAGATGACCGACAACGATGGCAGACCTCGTATTCTGGCTGGCTCAGCAAACCTAACCCAACAAGGATTACAGCACAACACCGAAACCATGGGTGAATATTCAGACAAAGATGTTGCTGAGACATTGCGTTCTATGGATGATCTATTTAACAAATCATGGGACGCAAAGGATAGGTTGCTGGGCTATCTGGAGAGTGCTGAGAACGAGTTGCGTGCCTCTATGAGACCCACAACTAGTGCGACTCAGACAGCTGCAGCCTCTCGCTCGAATTCATCCAGCGATGCTGACAGACACAGAGAACCTTCACGCTCAACAATGTGGAAGGCAACAGCACGGACAACTTCATATGGCAGTAAACGCAGTGGGCGAGGCAGAAGGCGATCAACTACCACGCGGGTTGGTTCTGCCAGCGCAAACAGACGGCCAGCAGGAAGTCGAAGCAAACAGAATAGATATGCTCATACCAAACGACCTGTCAATCGCCGGAACCCCAGAAGACGGCCAAGTAGCAACAGACGAAAAACCTCCACCAGTTCGGGACTTCTACAACTTTGGTGGAGACTGCCCCGAAGAGGCCGCGAAGCTGTCTTGTCACTTCTAGGCGTAGTAATACTTGTGATTATTCTGCTTGTATGGATCAACTCAATGGACAACGACAGCGATGCCAACTCAAGCTCTGTCCAGCCACTTTCTGCACAACCTGCAGCACCACAGCCTTCCTCCCTCTCTACCCAATTGCTAGCTCCCACTAACCCACTAATGCATGGAAAGCTGTTAAATGCTGTATCCGCCGTCTATGTCTAGCATTTGGCCTGTGATGTAGCGGGCTCGGGTGGAGGCTAGGAAGCAGACAGCTTCGGCTATGTCTTGGGCTGAGCCGAAGGTGCCTAGGGCTATGTTGGTGCGGGCGGCGGCCTGGGCGGCCTCATTTATTTCGCCGCTACTGATCAACACTGAGGCCATGCCGTCAGTTAACATGCCGGGACCTACGCAGTTGGCGCGGACACCGAAGCGTCCCTCTTCTCTGGCGAATGCTCGCACTAGGGCTTCCACTGCGCCTTTCGGTCCAGACGATAGAACGTCGCGTTTGGGATAACGACGAGTGGCGCAAGTGGTAACAGCCACCAGATTGCCCACTCCATGATTTCTATGTCCATCTATCTCTGCACTGCCTCCGTCTTTCTCAGCCGAAGCCTCACTATCCTCAGCCGAAGCTTCTCTGAGATGCTTGCCCACGGCGTGAAGCAAGTTGTAAAAACCGCCGATATCTTGCACGCACTGCTCGTGGAATTGCTCGGGCGAGATGCGTGTCAAATATTCTTGGGGCACAAACGGGCCGGCAGCGTGGACGGCTGTGTGGATGCCTCCGAATGCTTGGGCTGCCTCACCTACCGTGGCAACGGTGGCACTAGCATCGGTGAGGTCTAAGCTGACGGCTTCGGCTTTACGACCAAGGTTGTGGGCGAACTCGACGATTTCGTTTGCCACCGTAGCATTTGTGCGATAGACAGCAACCACATCGCAGCCTCGCTCAGCCAAAAGCTTCGCCACCGCAACACCGATGCCCCCGCTTGCTCCAGTCACAAACGCACAGCCTCGACGCTGGCTAAAGCCCTCATTAACTAGGTTGGTGGATTCTATGCCTGCTACCACAACTAGCTATTTTATACTAAATTTACCACGATTTACCATGATTTACCTAGTTGCCGATTAATTTGTCGGTGTGGTGGTAAATCTAGTATAAAAGTCCTACAATCCTTGGAGTCTGCGGGGTTATCTGCTGGTTTAGTAGTCCAAGCCAGCTTGCGCCATTATGCCTTGGTCGTAGGCGTGCTTTAGTTTGTGCATTTCGGTTGCGGTGTCGGCGGCTTCTAGCAAGGGGGCGGAGGCGTCTCGGCCGGTGGCTATGATGTTGGTTTTTTCGGGGCGGGCTAGCAGGGTGGCGACCACATCTTCTGAGTCGATCCAGCCCCAGTTCATGGGGTAGGTGATTTCATCCAAGATGACTAGACGGTAGCTACCCGATTGAATTTTCTCTTTGGCTTGACGCCAAGCTTCTTGAGCGGCTACTTCGTCTTCTGAGAGGTCGGTGCTGTCCCATGTGAAGCCTTCGCCGAGCGTCCACCAATCCACGCCTAGTTGATTACCCACCTTTTCTTCACCGGTGTGCCAGCTGCCAGATTTCAGAAACTGAATGACGCCAACCTGCCACCCGCGAGCCACTGCCCGTGTCATGACTCCAAAAGCCGAACTGCTTTTGCCTTTACCATCGCCCGTGTAAACCACCAGCACCGACGGCACACGCTCGCGATCCTCAAGAGCGTGACGAGGATCCTCAGTCGGCGGAGTTTCCGGAGAATTTATTGCTGGAGTTAGAGTCATGTGATAATCCTATTTCTGGTTGTGGTGATGAAAACAAATTGACGGCAAATTTCATATTTGGGCGGTGGCAAGAATCACAAAGACGACCTCCTCACCGACAGCGCAACTCCACCATTATGTGTAAGTATCTCAACCTGTGCCCCATAATGTTGCTCTATGACACTCGGTGTCAACACTTCAGCAGGGCGACCTTCTGCCACCACTTTGCCATCAGCCAGCAGCAGCAATCTGTCGGCAAATTGTCCAGCCAAAGTGAGGTCGTGAGTGGTAGAGACAATAGTTAGACTTCGCTCTTTGCGAAGCTCGTCTAGCAACTCTAGCACTTCTAGTTGATGCCCGATATCCAGCGCAGAAGTGGGTTCATCCAACAGCAACACTGGCGTCTCCTGAGCTAAGGCACGAGCCACCACGACCCGCTGGCGTTCGCCGCCTGAAAGCTCTCTCAATGGAGCATCGCCAAATTGCTCGGCTTGAAGCCGCTGCAACAAAGCCCACACGATCTGATAGTCATCTTCGCTACGCCTCAGACCGAAGCCTAGATGAGGAACCCTGCCGAGCAACACATAGTCAAACACTTTTACTCCCGGTGGCACAATTGGATGCTGAGTGATGACTGCAACTTGGCGAGCACGATGGCGAGGCGACATCGTGGCACTATCACCCGCAACATCAGCACCAATACGACCATTTCCAATATGCACTCGCCCGTGTTTTGGACGGATCACTCCTGAGAGCACACGCAAGAGGGTCGTCTTACCTGAGCCGTTCGGCCCGATAACGCTCACCCACTCCCCCGCCACACATCTCAATGAAATATCTGACAGCACAGGCTTGGATGAAAAAACGACTGAAACGTCCTCGCACGAAACTGAGATTTTTTGCTTCTCCCGCCCCGACACAGCACTGTCTAACTCAGACTTCTTGGTTTTCACGGTCGCCATCTCCAATCACCAGCCAATCAATACGCACAATCAATACGCGTAACCGGCAGTATGGCGACGCAGGATTAGCAAGAAAAACGGCGCGCCCACAAAGGCTGTAACCACTCCGATAGGGATCTCAGCAGGCGACACAGCAGTACGAGCCAGCACATCAGCCAAAGCCAAAAACGCTCCGCCAAACAAGAACGACAGCGGCACAACCACACGATTGCTCACGCCAAAAACAAGTCGCACGCCATGTGGCACCACCAGCCCAACGAACCCTATAAGTCCGCTCACCGCCACCGCAGCCGCAGCCGCTAACGAAGCTGTAATCAACACAATCGCCCGAATCCGTCTAGGACGCAAACCCAACGAAGCTGCCTCTTCTTCTCCCAACGCCAAAACATCCAGATGGCTTCTGAACGCCATCAGCAACACCCCGCAAACCAGCGCATAAGGGGCGAGCAAAGCCACTTCATCCCAACCCGAAGTGGAAAGCCTACCCAACAGCCACGAGTAGATGTTGCGCAAACTCTCAACCTCCCGCATTTGGATATAAGTTTGGAAGGCGGCGAAAAAGCTACCCACTGCCACTCCTGCCAAAATGAGCGTGGCCGCCGACTGCCCGAAACTCACTTCAAAGTTGCTTCTAAAACTCTGCCATGACCCCAACAAGAAAGTGCAACCCACCGCCACCAGCGCACCGCCGAAAGCCGCCAATGGCAGCAACGCATCTGACGCCCCGCCCACTATTGCTAGCGTCGCTCCCACTCCAGCTCCTGCTGCTACACCCAAGAGATAAGGGTCGGCCAGCGGATTGCGGAAAGCCCCCTGAAATGTGGCACCAGACATGGCGAGCATTCCTCCTACTAGCAACCCGAGCATCACTCGAGGTGCCCGCAAGTCGGTAATGATGACCTGATGCACTCTTGAAAGCCCAGAATCCACCTCAATGAGAGGTAGCGAATCAAGCAAAACTGCCATCGCTCGGTGAGGAGCGATACCGATAGGGCCGACAAATAACCCAACGCCAGCAGCAACCGCCACAGCCGCCAACCCAACAACTACAGCCTTGGCGGAAAGACCCGACGGCACTTGCTGCATCAACTGACCGCCACAAGTTGGTTTGCTACGGCTTCACTTACGGTTTCAAGCATTTCTACCACTCGTGGCCCCCAGCGGGAAGTCACATCGGCAGAAAAGATCAGTACCCGTTTGCCTTGCACGGCGTCAAGTTCGCTCCAGCCGGGGCGGGCAGAGACCGTTTCCAAGTTGCTGCCGCAGCAGTCGGTGAGGATGATGAGATCGGGGTTTTGATCCAAGATGAACTCTTCTGATAGCTGCGGATAGCTACTCGTGCCTCCAGCAACATCTGCGATGCTTTCCAAACCTGCTAGCGCGAAAATCTGCCCGATAAATGTGTCAGATGTTACCGAATAGTAGCTGGGGTCTAGCTCTAGGAAGTATGAAAACGGCTCGGCTGGTAAGTCTAGCGAGCTAACGATTTCGTCAATGCTGTCTTCAATATCTGAGATTACCTCAGCGGCTTCTTCGCTGTGCCCAGTAGCAGTGCCGATGGCTTCTATCTGGTCGTAGGCGTCATCTAGTGTGGCTGCAGCTGAAAATACGATCACATCTGCGCCCAGTGATTTCAAGCCATCCACGAGACCGCCAGGGTCATATGAGATCACCACGAGATCAGGTTCGTAGCTGGCAATCGCCTCAATGTTGGGTTGGAATCCACTCAAATCGGTTATGGGTGCCTCGGGTGGATAGTTAGAGAAAGAATCCACCGCCACCACTTGCTCACCCGCCCCTACAGCGAAAAGCATCTCGGTCGCAGTTGCTGACAGAGAAATGACCCGCTCGGGGCGAACATCAATCGCCATCTCCCCTATCTGGTCTGTAATAGTAACGGGGAAGTCGTCTGTAGCAGGGGTAGTAGCAGGTGAAGCAGTGGATAAACCAGAAGAGGAAGTTGTGGTTACCGATGCGTCAGAGTTGTCTGCTGAGTCAGAACCACAACTAGCAGCCACAAGAGCTATGAGTGCGATCAGTGCAAAGAATGCGAGTTTGGTTGCCGCGAACGCGGCAGGGGGGTTTTTCATTTTTCCTCCTGTCGTCCGTGAAAGGTCCATACGACAAGAGAAAATCCGCCGTAACTAAACCCCTCCACGAGGGTTTTGCTATGTCTTGACAGGACTCGACCGGACTTATCTCTAACTCACCTAGTTAACTCATCTAGGCAAGCAGAGCTTCACCGTTGCGGGACAGCGTCGGCATTTCACCGACTTCGGAACCTATCGCCTTCTACCTTACCTTCACTTTTAGACAAACCAACTTTTGAGTTCCAAACAAACC
Source organism: uncultured Acidimicrobiales bacterium (assembly GCA_958295755.1). Lineage (GTDB taxonomy): Bacteria > Actinomycetota > Acidimicrobiia > Acidimicrobiales > Hopanoidiivorantaceae > Hopanoidiivorans. Next base: position 1,314,519 of record OY282367.1, read on the forward strand.
GAGAGAACATTACCGCTGAATTCCCCAGTGCCTCTGTAGGCTGAAATCAGCATTAGAAGTTTCAGCATTCATGGAGCAGTAGCCATGCAAACCACAGATATTGTAGATCATGTCAATCTCCGCGAAGACATTCCCGACTTTGCGCCAGGCGACCAAGTAAAAGTGCATGTGAATGTCACCGAGGGGAGCCGCGAACGGATTCAGGTGTTTGAAGGCACAGTTATAGCCCGCAAAGGCAGTGGCGTACATGAGACTTTCACCGTGCGCAAGGTGAGCATGGGAGTAGGTGTGGAGCGCATCTTCCCCGTCCATTCGCCTACAATTGCCAAACTTGAGATCTCAGCGCATGGCGATGTGCGCCGAGCCAAGCTGTATTACCTGCGTAGCCGAGTGGGTAAAGCTGCCAAAGTGAAGACCAAGCGTCTCTAGCCTGCAGCGTCTCTAGCCTGCAGCGTCTCTAGCCTGCAACACCCCCGTGTTATTTTCGGGGTGTGACATTTGACCGGCTACAACTTGGAAAAAGCGGAGAAGACGCAGCGGCTGCTTGGTATGAAGAGCGAAGCTGGCACATCTTAGACCGTAACTGGCGAAGCGGGCGCGGCGAGCTTGACATAGTGGCGTATCGTGACGGAATTTTGGTCATCTGCGAAGTAAAAGCTCGCTCTTGTGCGAACCATTTCGCCCCCGCAGACGCAGTCAACTGGAAAAAACAAAATCAAATACGCAAATTGACCCACCTTTGGCTTGCCCAAGCTAAAGGCTTCTTCCCCAACATTCGCTTTGATGTTGCTGAGGTGGTAGTGGCGGACAAGCAACTGAATGTCAACGTAATAGAAAACGCCTTCTAGAAAGATGCGCCACTAACTAAAACCCAAACTCAGCTAGCAAATCTTCTTCTTCTTCAGATAGTCCCCCACGCCTCTCAATCAAATCCGGCCTACGCCTAAGCGTGCGAGCCAATGCTGCAGCCATTCTCCAACGAGCAACTTGCCCGTGGTCACCAGAACGTAACACATCGGGCACCAGCATGCCTTGGAAGTCTGCAGGTCGGGTGTAGTGCGGGTGGTCTAGAAGGTCGCTTTCAAACGACTCATTAGCAACAGACTCAGGATTGCCGATGACATCCGGCACCAAGCGGCACACTGCCTCAATCACCGCCATCGCAGCTACTTCGCCGCCGTTGAGCACAAAGTCGCCTAGCGATAACTCTTCATCTACCAGATGCTCTCGGATGCGCTCGTCTATCCCCTCGTATCTGCCGCAGAGCAGTGAGAATCCATCGGTGGTGGCTAGCTGGCGAGCTTTTGCCTGAGTGAATGGCTCGCCCGCAGGGTCTAGCAACAGCAACGGACGCACACACTGGGCTGTAGCTTTGAAGACTGGTTCAGCCATGAGCACCATACCCGGCCCTCCGCCAAAAGGAGAATCATCTACCGAGCGATGAGGGTCAGAAGTTGCGGCGCGGATGTCGTGCACGGATATCTGGATGATGCCCTTTTGTTGTGCCTTTTGTAGCAGGCTATGTTGAAGAAAGTCTTCAACCAGAGATGGCAGGATGGTGAAGACTTCAATTCGCATGGCGCGCTAGGCAGTATGACGCGCTAGGCAATATGGCGCGCTAGTCGACGAACTCCACCTCTATTTTTTGTTCTTCGGTGGCTGCGGCAGCTCTTACAACAGTGCGGATAGCTTCGGCTGTGCGACCACGGCGACCGATGACACGGCCCATGTCTCCGTCTCCGACTTGCACTTCATAGCGCGGGCCCCGCTGACCGTCGCTCACAGAGATGACAACCAAGTCAGGTTGATTCACGATGGAACGGACGATATAGCTCAACACCGATTCAGCTATGGCTCCTTCGCTCTTGCCTTCTTCGCTCAAGCTTTCTTCGCTCAAGCTTTCTTCGCTCAAGCTTTCTTCGCTCATGCTTTCTTCGCTCATGCTTTCTTCTCCTCTGTTTCTTGCTTCTCTTCAGTTTCTTCGGCTACTTCTGCTGAAGTTCCTATTTCACCATCTACAGACTCTTCGTCTGCTTCCGCTACAAACTCCTCATCAGCGGCATTCATGTCGGTAGCTTCTATATCGGCTATATCTGGAGCTTCTTCAGTGTCTATCTCAGCCGCATCTTCTATGGCTGCCAGATCTCCTTCGTCTGTCGCCACTAGCTCTTCTTCAGCAGAAACCGAAACTTCCTCAGACGCTTCATCGTCTTCCATAGCCTTTGTTACCACCTTCGGGGCAACTCTTTCAGCTTTGACTGAGCTTGCCGTAGCTGGCAAAGGCTCGCCCTTGAACTCGGCCCAAGCACCAGAGATATCTAGTAGTTTGCGAACACGCTCGCTGGGCTGTGCGCCAACATTTAACCACTTCACGGCTTTTTCGTTATCAATGCGGATTTCGGAAGGCTCTTGACGAGGGTCATAGAAGCCGATGATTTCAATAAATTTGCCGTCGCGGGGCGAGCGAGAATCAGCAGCTACGACACGATAAGTCGGCTGCTTTTTCTTGCCTCGGCGCGTCAGGCGTAGACGGACTGCCACAGATGATTTTCCTTTTCTAGTTGATTACCCCGTGCTTTAGCTAGGGCATTAGGTTGTTTCAGTTTGCCATAAGAAGTCCAGATTTGCGACATCAGGCAAATTTGCGACCTTAGGCGAAACCGTACCTTTGGGCGTGACCCGGCTGCCGCCCTTTTTTCCTTTCTTGGCAGGCTTTGCTTTGCGAGGTGCTTTGCCTAATGACGACATGAGCTTGCGGGCGTTGCTGAACTCACGAATCAGCTTTGAAACATCGGCCGTAGTGGTGCCGCTACCTTGGGCAATTCGCTGGCGGCGAGAGTTGTTGATGATTTCAGGCTTGAACCGCTCCATCGGAGTCATGGAGCAGATGATGGCTTCCATATGAGCAAGACGTTGTTCGCTACTGTTGTCGTCTATTTCCATGCCCGACATCCCCGGCATCCGCCCCAGCAAACCCGACAGCGGCCCTAGCTTGCGAATTTGGCGCATTTGATCCAAGAAGTCATCCAAGGTGTAAGTTCCAGCGATTAGCCTTTCGGCGGCGGCTTCAGCCTCGGCTTTTTCAAAGGCTTCCTCGGTCTTCTCGATGAGTGTGAGCACATCGCCTTTGCCCAAGATACGCCCGGCCATGCGGTCGGGGTGAAAAAGCTCAAAGTCGTCCAACCGCTCGCCTGTAGAAGCAAACGCCACGGGCCTGCCCACAGTCTCACGAGCCGAAAGCACAGCTCCTCCACGAGCATCGCTGTCTAGCTTGGTGAGAATGATGCCGTCTAGTTCTAGGGTTTCGTGGAACGACTCCGCCACCGAAGCGGCCGCTTGGCCACCCATAGCATCTAGCACGAAGAAGGTATATTGCGGGGAGATAGCTTTGGAGATCCGGCCGACCTCTCGCATCATCTCTTTGTCAATTGACAGACGACCGGCCGTATCGCAGATGAGCACATCTCGCCCGAGACGTTTAGCCTCTTTGAGACCGCCTGAAGCGGCACGCACAGGGTCTCTACCCTCGCTGTAGACAGGGATGCTAATCTCACCTGCCAAAACCCGTAGCTGTTCCACAGCAGCTGGGCGTTGCAGGTCGGCCCCTACTAGCAGAGGTTGGCGGCCTTGCTGGACGAACCAGCGAGCTAGCTTCACGGCGTTGGTGGTTTTGCCTGAACCTTGAAGCCCAGCAAGCAACACGACTGTGGGTGGTTTTGAAGCATAAGTTACAGAAAAACTCTCGCCTCCGAGTATGGCGATTAGCTGGTCGCGGACAATTTGAATTACCTGCTCTGTGGGATTCAGAGCTTGGTGCAGCTCAGCGGTCAGACATTCCCCCCGCACTGCCCCGCAGAACTTCTCAACCACATCAACATTTACATCGGCGTCTATAAGTGCCTCGCGTATCTCTGCCAAGACCTCATCGATGTCGTCGGGCTTGAGCCTTCCCCGGCGACCAGCGCGGGTAAATATCTGGGAAAATCGAGAAGTGAGTGTGGATAGCATCAGCTTTTTATCTCATGGGGCTTACTTCAGAGAGCACAGCATCACTCAGAACAGCATCGCTCAGAACAGCATCACTCAGCAAGGCATCCACAAACTGCTCTGGGCGAAAGGTTTCGATGTCGGTGATCTGTTCTCCCACGCCTATCAGTTTTACAGGCAAGCCAAGTTCATGCTGCACCGACAACACTATACCGCCTTTACCTGCGCCGTCTAACTTAGTCAGCACAATGCCTGTTACATCCACCGCTTCAGTGAAAACGCTGGCTTGGGCGATGCCGTTTTGCCCGTTCGTTGCATCGAGCACGAGCAGCACTTCTGCCACACGGCCACTAGCTTTGTCGGCCACTCGCCGGACTTTACATATCTCATCCATCAAGTTGCTCTTGGTGTGGATGCGCCCTGCTGTATCGGCAATCACTATGTCTGCACTATTGGCTGCCGCATGTTCTACAGCGTCAAACACTACAGAAGCAGGGTCGCTTCCCTCAGAGCCGTGAACCACCGATACGCCAACTCGTTCAGCCCACATCTGAAGCTGTTCGGTGGCGGCCGCTCGGAAGGTATCGGCTGCAGCTAGCACCACTCGGCGACCTAGGTCGGTTTCTCTTTTAGCTAGTTTTGCGATGGTGGTGGTCTTGCCCACGCCGTTTACTCCCACCACAAGCCAGATGGCAGGCGAGCCTTCAGTGCTGAGAGATGTGCTAGCAGCTAAATTATTTACCAGCACTTGGCGAAGAAGTTCTAAGGCATGTGCGGACGAGGTAGCTTCGGCTTTCACCGACTCCAGCAGTCTGTGAGTTGTGGGCACCCCCAAATCTGCCGACAGGAGATGGCGTTCTATCTCTAACCAAACATCCTCGCCCAACTTGGCGTCTTTGATGGCAACCAACGCAGCAGCTAAGTGCGCTTGCGTAGAATCTGATGCCAACTCGTGATCTGATGCCAGCGCAGAATCTGGTGTTCTAGCGGAAAACGCAGCCTCCTGCTTTCGCCGCCGAAAGAGAGGCACGGCTAGCTAATGATGGTTGTGAGACTCGCTTTTGAGGAAGTCCCGATTGTGGCGGTCACTCGCACCTCTAGACCGTCACGAAGTAAAACGATAGAAGCGTATTCACCCGGAGGGTGGAATTGCACGAACGAGGCAAGATCGCTCATCGTCCGCACCTTTTTGTCTTCGAACCTGATTATGTGATCACCCGGTTGAATACCAGCCAGATCGGCAGACAATCTGGGCTCTACAGAAACGACACTTGGCCCCGGTGCACCGGCTTCTAAAATGAACTGACCTACCACACCCAGCGACCCATAGAAAAACTGCTCACCTGCGATGATTTTATTAACAGCACGCATGGCAATATCAATAGGTACAGCAAAACCAAGACCTACATTGCCCCCTCCTGCTTCAACAGATGTACCTATGGTGCGAATGTACACGTTTACACCAAGCACTTCACCATCGGTATTTGCTAACATACCGCCGCTGTTGCCAGGGTTGATGGGAGCATCAGACTGAATAGTTGGCACGGCTGCTGGCAGGTTTTCGTCGTTAGATAGAAACTCAGTTCGGTTGATCCCACTTACATAACCCACATTCACGCTGTTAACAAAACCGAACGGGGCACCGATGGCGATGACTTGATCACCTACCATCAACTCAGACACATCAGCTAAATCTGCTGCTTGGAAATTCAGACCTGACGGATCAAAACTAATGACAGCTATATCCACACCAGAGTCGTAGCCCAGCAGCGTACCATCGGCAAAAAATCCGTTGTCAAACTCAATGAGAATGTCATCAGTGGTGACATGGTTGCCTTCAGCGGTGAAAACATGTGCCGCTGAGAGAATCAATCCTGAATCGTCAATGACTATTCCAGAGCCTGAACTGCCATAGGGCTCCCCCTCTCCACTACTATCGGCCCTAACATAAATCGCCACAGCCGAAGGCAACAACTTTGCTACTGCTTCGTTGACAGAAGGAGCGGCAGTACTTCTAGCTTCAGCATCGCCATCAGAGCTACTACTGCCGTCTTCTCTGGTGTTTTGCACCAAGTTGAGATTTTGGACTTGATTTGAAGATATTTCGTTAACCTCAGCGTTGTTACCTACATCGGGTAACGGAGCTTCAGGAATTGAAGATTCACGCAACTGCTGCGAATCGCTGTTTGACTGGGTATCTACCGATGGTTGAATATCTGAGATTGCTGGCTCACCGAGAGCTGGAGTAGCAGAAGAATCCGCCAATGTTTGTGAAGCCCCGTTTGCAGCAGAATTCTCAGCTAGAACCTCTGCTTCTTCAGTGTTGCTACCAGTTCTAGTAGAAAGCCCGATCGCTGCCCCTGTAACAGCCGCAGCAAGCAAGACAATCGTAACAATTGTGCCCACCACACGGCGATACCTGAATTTTTGAGGAGGCCCGACATCAGGAGGCCCGGCACCGGCATGCCCGTCATTGACTGGCTCGAAATGTCTAGGGAACATCTGCGCTTCTTGGCCAAATCTTGACGAGGTGCCAACTTCCGTGGATTGATTAAATATTTCATTCACGACTTCAGTTTAACTGCCAAAGAGAGGGATTGTTTGACATAACATTAAAAAATGATTAAACAACAACCCGCTGCGATACCACCTTGCTAACTCCCCCAGACGGCATAGATACCCCCCAAAGACAGTCAGCTCTCTCCACAGTTAACCGCTGATGTGTGACTATCACAAGCTGCGAACCCTGTCTGAAATCATCTAGCACATTTAGATATCGTGCGATATTCATCTGATCCAGAGCGGCATCTACCTCATCTAGCACATAGAACGGGGAAGGACGGCTCATGAATACGGCAAACAAGAACGCTAGAGCTACCAGAGACCGCTCCCCGCCCGAGAGCAGTGAAAGTCTGCTCACCTTCTTGTCGGACGGCTGAGCACTTATCTCTACACCGGTCTCCAATATGTCTTCGGGGTGGGTCAGCTGCAGCCTGCCTGTACCCCCGATGAACAGCTTTTGAAATAAGGCGGAGAAAGTCTTAGCTACATCCTCATAAGCCAGCAAAAACTCATTAGCTATCTCGACATTGGCGGCCCCGATAACATTGCGGAGTTTGTTGCGAGAAGCGCGAATATCGCCGATTTGAGATTCTAAGAACTCCTCTCGCTCTTTCAAGGCTGCATATTCTTGGAGTGCCAGAGGATTGACCGTGCCGATGACGCGAAGCTCCTCATGAAGCTGCTCGGCCCTCGCTTCGGCTGTGATGCCCTCTGGTAGCTCAGGTTTTTCAAGCTCCATAGCTTGGCGGGGTTCTATGTGCATGTCGCGGCGGAGGCTCGCTGTGGCGTTCTCCAGCCGCACGGTTGCTTCAGTGTTTTCGTTGCTGAGGCGAAGCGACTCCCGTCCACACTCTGCCAGCTGCTGAGCAATAGCTTGACGAGATGTCCGACGCTGCTGCAAATCGTCCAAGAGTTGTTTCACTTGGCTACCTTGGCGGTTGCGCCGCTCACGGACTGTTGCCAGCTCCTTATCTAACTCAGCTACCGTGGCTTCCAAACCTTCCAGCAATGTGGTTGTTATGTGCTTTTGTCGTTCCAAATCTTGCTGCTCAGCTGCTACTTGAGCAGATTTTTCGCGCTGAGTTTCAAGCTGTAGCTGGCGGTCGCTGAGCTGGGCGTGCAGCATCTGCTGGCGCTCTTCCAAGGCCGAGGCGCGAACTTCAATGTGGCCCCGCCGTCGCACGGCTTCTTCGGCTTTACGCAAGGCTGCCTCTAGCTCTTCGGTTTCTTTGCGGTGCTTGTCTCGCTGGTCGCTGGCAGTTCGCTCGTTCCGTCTCGCCTCTTCCCACGCCGACAGCGACGCCCCTGTGCGCTGGGCACCCACCTGCCAGCTGCCTGCTTTGCCGAAGCGATCACCTTTGCGAGTCACCACGCAAAGGTCGGGATGCTCAAGGGCAACTTCCATAGCGTCTTCGTGATTTTCTTTCACGACAACATCGACAAGCAAAATATCTAACAAGGTGTTAACTTCAGAAGATTCTGAGCGCACATGAGGACGAAGCGGCGTCAGCTCGTCTGGGAAACGGCGCAACACTGGGGCGGGAATACCACCGGCGAGTATGGCACCTGGAGTGTTGCGAGACTTAAGATACCGCAAGGCTTTACGAGCTCGTTCTGAGTCGGCGATGACGACCGCTGCGACTGCCTCTTCCACAGCTGCTTCAAACGCAAGTTCCCAACCTGCCTCCACAATGACCAGTTCCAACAGGGTGCCGAGAACGCCTTCAAACTCGGCCAGCTCTTCGGCACCTGAACGGGCGCGTGCTTGAGCTATAGTGGCAGCCAGAGCTTCAGCGCGAGACGCATAGTGGCGACGGTCGGCCTCGGCTTCGGCCATGGCATTGCGAGCAGCGTGAAGGCGTCCTTCAATCTGTCGACGGCGAGCATTAGTACGCGCTAAGCCAGATTGTTCCTCAGAGTCCTCAGATGGTTCTGAACCCTCAGATGTGCCTTGCGAATCCAAAAGCTTCTCTATCTCGGTTTCTATGGCATCTAACTGGATTGTTTCTTCGGCTAGCTTGGCATGTTGCCCGCTACTGGTTTCTAACTCGGTTTGCAGCTGCGAAACCTCTGCTTCATAAGAAGCAATCGCAGCTGCTGCCAACTTCTCAGCATTTGAAGCTTCCATCTGTGTCAAACGTTCGCGCAGCGTGGCGATGCGCTCGCGGGCGTTGCCTCTTTGTGTCTCTAACTGAGAAGTGTCTTCGGCAGCTTCGCCCTGTCCAGCTTCGGCTATTTGCTGCTCTAGGCCGGCTATGTCTTCTTCCAGTGGCGCGATCTGCTGCGACAGCTGTTCTTCCATAGCTGTTACTTGGCTCAAGTGTTCGGCTGCTTCTCGTCGCCTTTCAGTTAGCTCGGCTATTTCTCGGCCCGCCAGGTATTGCTGAAGCTCGGTGAGAGCGACCAAAGTGTCGGCGTGTTGCTGAGCTGCTTCGGCTTGTTGCTTGAGAGGCTTTATCTGACGGCGAACTTCTCGTAGCAAGTCGCTACCTCTCGTAAGGTTGGCTTCAACATCTAAAATTTGCCGTTCGGCCTGCTCACGGCGGCGGCGATGCTTGAGCATGCCTGCTGCTTCTTCCAGAATCATTCGAAGAGCCATCGGCCCTGCGTTCAAGGTCTCTTCAATCTGACCTTGTGAGACGATGGTGTGCTGGGTATGTCCGATGCCCGCATCAGAGAGAAGCTCTGTGATGTCGCGCAAACGACAGTTCACATCGTTGAGAGTGTATTCGCTCTGACCCGAGCGGAAGAGCGTGCGACGGATCGTGACTTCTGTGAAGTCAATCGGCAACAGCCCTGAGTGATTGTCAAAAACCAGTGACACTTCGGCTCTTCCCAACGGTCGCCGAGCAGCCGAGCCTGCGAAAACGATGTCGTCCATCTTCTGAGCTCGCACCACAGTCGGCGACTGCATGCCGAGCACCCAAGCAACTGCGTCTACTACATTTGATTTTCCGCTCCCGTTCGGCCCAACTACCACATTCACACCCGGCTCAAACGCCAAAGTAGTGGTATCTGCGAAAGACTTGAAGCCTTTCATAGTGAGAGATTTGAGATACATGGATTGCCGCAGTGCTAAGAGGGGCTAAGGCAGGCTAAGAAGTCGGAGCTTCTTCCAATATTTGCGTCTTGTCGCAGTAGTAAGTGGAGCGACCAGAAAATCGGGCCTTGGTCACAGAACCACCCCTTGAGCTCAGCTCTCCATACCTCTGATACACCTCCAAGTGACTGTCGTAGCCGCCCTCATCACCAAAAATATCTAGAAACTGGCGGCTAGGTAGTGTTGTGCCGCGCCGTTTCACAGCCTCGTGAAGTGTTCCAGTGAGAGCACGGCATAGCCTACGAGCTTCAGTCTGAGTGAGGCTAGAGGCAATACGGCGGTAGCTCAGCTCGGCGTGAAAAAGAATTTCGTCACTGTAGATGTCGCCCACGCCCACTAAGATTTTTTCGTCTAGTAAAAGCGATTTGAGCGATTTATTGGTCGTGCTGCGACATACGGCGTGAAAATCCTGCCAGGCTATGGGTTGCGCTATTGGGTCCAAACCCATCTTCGCCAACAGAGGAGAGGCTGAAGTGAGTTCTTTTCTTAGCAACAAATACATCTGAGCGTCTTTTTTGGTATCTAACATACGCAGTTGCCCCCAAGCCCCTAGCCCAATCACAACGACTGTGTTAGGGTCTAGCGCGTCCCTGCGGGTGTTGCGCCTCAGTAGCCCTCCTGGGCCGAAATCAATCACCAAGGCTTCGTCTTCGCAATCTTTGGCTTGAAGCAATAAAAACAAGTACCTGCCTCGGCGCACTATCTTGACAATTTTCTTGCCAGTAAGCCTTTCGATAAACTTGCTTTGAGCCTTTGGGCCTCTATGCTTGGCTACGTTGGCAGGCTTAATCACCTCCACCGAACGAACCGTCAAGAAGTTAGACCTAGTAGCACGAGTGGATGTGCCAGGAGATGCGAAAAATTCGCGTTCCAGGTCGCGGCGTATCACTTCTGCCTCGGGAAGGTCTACGAGCCGCAAAGCCATCTGCGATTTTGAAATATTAGACAACTACAGCCTCCGATACAGCCTGTGAAGAATACTGGCAATGAAAATATACCACGAGAAGACTGCAATCTAGGGTATATGACTGAAATTTCTTTATTTTTGCTAGAACAGCAGACAGGCTCTGGTGCCAAACTCAGCTCGGCAGGCGGGCACACACATAGTCGACAGCATCGCGAACTGTCTTGAGGGCGGGTAAGTCTTCGTCTTCTATGCGGAATTCAAACTCGCGTTCGCGCATCTCCTCCTCAATGCTCTCCACTAGCTCTATAAGTGCTAGAGAGTCAGCACCTAAATCGTCCACGAAAGAGTGCCCTAGAGCGATCTCTTCAGGGTCGCGCTCCAAGATGTCGCCGAGGTTGTCGCGAATGATGCTTAGAACTTCGTCTTTACTCAGTGTTTCTGCCATGGTCGTGGCTCCTTCCTTGCTATTTCCCTTGCAATTTGTCGCAATTTGTCTCTTACAACTTGTCTAAAAAATTTATGAGCATTCCTGTTATGAGTATTCTTCCATCGCCTGCTGCAAATGCACAATTGCGCCTCTCTCCACAAGCTCGTGAGCCATCAAAATGGCACTTTTGATGGCGGCAGCGCGTGACGATCCGTGGCTGATGACGCATATACCGTTGATTCCGAGTAGCACTCCCCCGCCGGTAGTGTCAGGATTCCAAGATTCGTATAAAGGCGAGAGGGCGGGCTTGAGCAAATCTGCTGCATACTTCGTCTCTTCTGAGGTATCAAAAGCATTTAGCACATCTGATAGCAGATGGCGGGCTACGCCTTCTGTTGTTTTGAGCATGACATTGCCTGTGAAGCCATCGGTTACAATCACATCGGCTTTAGCATCCAACAGGTCTCTGCCTTCTACATTGCCTACGAAACTACATCCAACCTTTTCTTGCCACTGCGGGGCTGCCAGTAGCTGGTAGGCCTCTTTGACGAGGGCGTTGCCTTTGGTTTCTTCTTCTCCGATAGACAGCAGACCCACCCTCGGTGTCTCCACGCCGAAGCAGTCCTGGGCGTGAACCGCCCCCATGCAGGCGAACTGCAGTAACCACGAGGGCTGGCAGTCGGCATTGGCTCCGCAATCCAACAGCAGATTTGGATATTTTCTGCCGAAGATAGGAAACGGTATAGCGATTGCTGGTCGTGCAACATTGCGCAGACGCCCCATCCGTAAAAGCGCACTGGCCATAGCTGCTCCTGTATTGCCTGCGCTAACCATAGCTGCTGCATTGCCGTCGCGCACGGCTTCGGCTGCCCGCACCACCGAGGCATCTTTGAGCCGACGCACGGCTGAGCCTGGATCGGCATGCATGTCTACCACTTCCGAAGTGGCTACTAGTGGAAGATCGCCTGGGTCTATGACAGCTGGGTCGCCGAAGAGAACTGAATTAACCCCTTCGGCTGCCGCTTGATGGGCACCCTCTATTATTTCACCGGGAGCAAAATCACCCCCCATCGCGTCGACCGCGACTGGAAGCACAGCAGCTGTCAGACTTCCACTGCCTGGCGGTCCTTATACCAACCGCAAGAACCGCACACTCTATGAGGCAACTTGGTGGTACCGCAACGGTCACAGACGCTCCTTGGGGAAGGGCGCAACCTCCAAGCAGAGGCCCGTCGGCTACGGCTTTTAGCTTTAGAGGTTTTCTTCTTGGGTACTGCCATTAGGTGCTCCTAGAGGTCGGTCTGCCAGAGACTTGTGCAAATCGAGAGTGTGCCAATTAAGACTATAGCGGTCAATCCTCAAACTCCAAATTTTCCAAAGCTGCCCAGCGAGGATCCTTTTGTTGCTGCGGTGAGTGTTCAGCTTGCCCGGACTGCCCGGACTGTTCTGATTGCTCAGCCTGCTCAGCCTCTTGTGCCAGTTTGGTGGAGGATAGCTCGGGGCCGACGCAGCCTGGCGAACACAACGGGGCTAAAGGCAGATGCAGCAGCAATGCTTCTCTAGTCATTTCTCTAAGATGCACGCTGTCTTCGTCTAGTTTGTAAGTCTCTCCCTCTGTAGGTGAAGGCTCAAATATCTCTTTGACCTTAACTGCCACTTCGCCTTTGACTTGCTCTAGGCACCTGCGACATTCGCCTTGCCACTGCGCTGAGATTTCGCCGTAGATTGCTACCTCCCCGCTAGTAAGAGCTTCCAGGGTAAGGTTGACTTTTGCTACTTCGCCCACGACTTCAGCCGCAGTCGTGGCGACTTGACCTATTTCGCCTTGGCAACTGACTTCTTTACGTTCCCCAGGGCTGGCCAACAACTGTGCGACCGACAGATGAAACGGATCGGGATCGTCTCTCTCCATCTCCATTTCTATCTTGCTTGCTTATGCCTGCCCGTCTATGCCTGCTCAGTTATGCTTGCTCCTGGTCGAAAAAGCCTGGCGTTTCGGGTTGAACAGACGGCTGCTGGATTTTGATTTCGGCTAGCGGATCGGCTTGAAACTTCTTGCGACCAGCCAAAACCTCTTCTTGGGTTCGCCGTAGGATATTTTCAAAACGGCCCAAGCGACTGTCGCAGTAGTCATCTACATCGCGCCTGATTTTTTGGGCTTTCTCTTTTGATTGCTCCACGATGTTGCGGGCTTTGCGCTCGGCTTCTTTCATGATCTCTGTCTTTTGGATGAGGTGCGCTGCTTTGTCTTTGGCACGATCAATGATTTCCTCGCCTTCACGCTTTACCTTTCCCATAAAGGCAGTGCGCTCGCGCAACATTTCACGGGCATAGGTAATCTCAGGGGGAATTTGCTCTTTGGCGGCATACAAGAGATTGAGCATCTCTTGGCGATTGATCATCACCGATGCCGAAAGCGGCATAGAACTGGCACTTTCCACATAGCGTATGGCTGCCTCTATTAGCTCTTGTATAGCAAATTCTGGGTCGCGGAGGGCTTCAGCTGAGCCGCCGTTCTCAGAATATGGAGCGGGAGATTCGTAGATATTGTTCATGATTTTGAGGCCTTTCTAGAGTTTTACGGCTGTATGGGCTGGGCTTGCTACTGACTAGTTGCTACTGACTGTTTGCTAGAGCCACTATTGCTAAGATTTTCTGTCTGCCAGTCGCTTGCTGACCGCTTCGGGAACCATAGAAGTCACATCTCCGCCGAAGTGGGCGATTTCACGGATGAGTTTGGAAGCCACAAACGAGCTACTGGAAGTGCAGGGAATAAAGATAGTTTCCACGCCACTGATGGTCTTGTTGGTCTGTGCCATCTGCAGTTCGCTTTCAAAGTCGGAAACGGCGCGCAGACCTTTGATGATGAGATCTATATTTTCACGGCGGGCTAGATCGACAACAAGCTCAGCGAACATCGTGACCCTCACATTTTCATATACGGCAAAGCATTCTTCAAGCATGTCGCGGCGTTCTTCAAACGAAAATAGCGGCTCGCCTTTTTGCGGATTACGCATTGCTGCCACGACCACTTCGTCAAAATGGCTGGCAGCGAACTCAACAATTTCAAGGTGGCCGTTGTGCACTGGATCGAACGACCCTGGGTATAAGACTCGTTTCATTGTCGGCATTAGGTTTCGGTGTTAGATCTCGGTCTTAGGTTTTCTGGCGGTTCGGAGCTTTCTGTGGGTTGGTCTGGAGAGCTTTTTTGGGTGGCCGCGTGCTACTTTCGGCGATAGTTATAATAGTAGTGGCATATCTTCTGATTTTTAGGCATTTCCAGTGAGAATTCAACTCAATTTTGCGATCGGATTCCACCACCAAAATCCGACTATTGATGTTGTCTAGGAGCTCTTGCCAGCGGTCAAAAGAGTAAGGCGGGTCGCAGAACACCACATCAAATCGCGTTCTTTCAAACCGTCTTTCAGCCATGACATCTCTGGCTATGACTTCACTGCGATTTTGATAACCTAACTTCGCTATGTTGGAGCGTAAGGTTTTGAGGACAGCTGGCGAATTTTCTATGAATACAGCTTGGGAGGCACCACGCGAGAGGGCTTCTAAACCGAGTGCTCCTGATCCAGCGAATAAATCTGCCACCGTTAGAGACTCAACCCCGCCGAGGCTATAAAGCGTGTTGAAAATAGCTTCACGAGCACGGTCGGTAGTGGGACGTACTAGCAAACCTTCCGGGGCTTCAATGCTCTTGCCCTTGGCTTGACCTGCGATGATTCTCATACTCGATTCTCCCTCAGACGTGCGCTTCAGTAATCACTCAGGCTCAGCTATGGAGCTTCCAGGGGCTTCAGCGGAGGGCGAAACATCGGTGTCAGCGGAGGCGAACCTTTCACACTCACTGGCTTGTGGTGCTTTCTGAAACCCAGCCTCTCATAAAAGCTGATGTTGCGGGGATTGCTTGAATCCAAATAGGCGGGCAACCCTTGCTTGTCGCAACGTTGAAGCATAGGGGCGAGCAACCGGGCACCTATCGCTTTGCCTTGGCTTTGGCGTTCTACGCCGAGTGATCCCAAATACCAGCAGGGCACATTTGGAATAGCCTTATCGCACTGTCGTATTATTCTTAGATAGATATTTTCTAAACCAGTGTCGGCTAGAAGCTCTTTGCAGAACTTTTGATATTTGCGCTCATATTCTCTTTCAACTGCTACTAGTTTTTTGTCTTTTGTGAGATTCATGGGATACCAAAGTGCTACTCCGCTCAGATCGCCCACCACATGTATTTCACCGCTAGCTGGATGGTTGGCACAACACCAGTGCCAGTAACGCGGCTCTAAGCCTTCCTGTTGCTTGCCGAAGAGCCACTTTGAAAACGGGTCATCCACGAAGGCATCGGTGAGAGTGCGGGCGATCTCGTCGGTGCGTTCGGTGCCGATGCGCCTGATCTCTTGAAGGCGGGCTAGCTCACTAAGCATCATGTCTTAGTCAAAAAAGCTGCTGATTCTTCTTGCAGCATGACGCCTATTTCTTCGGCTAGAGCTGGATGGTCGGTGAGTTCAGGGTCGGCCAGCACTAGCTCTTCGGCAGCTACTCGGGCTTTGTGCACCCATTCTTCGTCTCTTAGTAGCCTTGCCAGCAGGAGGCTTCCCCTTCCCGATTGCTTGTCGCCCATGATGGTGCCTTCGCCTCGGATTTCCACATCCAACTTCGCCAGTTCAAAACCGTCATTGGTTTCTAGCATGGCTTCTAGACGTTGCTGGGCTTCTGGCGTGGTAGCTTCGCCCACCAAGAAACACACCGACAGGTGCTTGCCTCGGCCCACACGACCTCGTAGCTGATGTAGCTGCGCCAAGCCGAACTGCTGAGCATCCATGATCACCATGGCTGTGGCATTGGGAACATCCACGCCCACTTCTATGACCGTAGTGGCCACAAGCACATCTAACTCGCCGCTACGAAAATCTTCCATGACGCGCTCTTTTTCTTCTGGTTTGAGACGGCCGTGTAGCAGACCGACAGAGCAGTCGGCTAGCTCATGCTGGCTGAGCCTGCGGTGCGTTGCGATGACGCCTGCTGTGTTGCCTGCTGTGCTACCTGCTGCGTTGCTTCTTCTAGCACTGCTACCCATAGCCAGCTGCCTATCAGATGCTTTGATAGCTTTAGTGGCGTCAATGGTGGGGCAAACCACATATGCTTGGCGACCTGCGGCTATCTCGTCTCTAACTGCTTGCCACATCTCGTCGGTTTCTGAGCGCATCCATTTTGTGGCCACAGCTGAGCGTCCAGCAGGGAGTTCGTCTAGCTCGGTGAGGTCTAAGTCGCCTAGGATTGTCATGGCTGTAGTGCGCGGGATGGGCGTGCCTGTCATCACCAGCAGGTCTGGCGTTTGAATGGCTGTCTCGTTGTCTGTGTCTTCAGTCAAGCTGTTTTCTGTCAAGCTGTCGTCAGTCAAGCCCGTTCTGTAGCCTGCGGGAGCGGCCGACAAGTCGGGGTCTGTAGCTTGTTCTGTGCCTTGTTCTTGCAAGAATGCTCGCTGTTCCACGCCGAAACGTTGCTGCTCGTCTATCACCACCAGACCGAGCGATTTGAAAGCCACATCACGCTGGATCAAGGAGTGTGTGCCGACGATGATATCTATGTTGCCCTCTGCCAGATTTGCCAGCAGTTCGGTGCGCTTGGCTGGGGTGGTGCGACTCGTCAAGATGGCAATGGTTAGTTCCCGCTCACCTGCCAGAGTGTCTAGGGCTGGCACTTTGAGACGAGACTGTCCATCGGCATCCACGCAGCGGTCTAGGTAGGTCTTGGTAGTGAAATATATCTGCTCAGCCAGCACTTCTGTGGGTGCCATGATCGCAGCTTGATGGCCACCCCCAGCAGCTATGAGCATGGCTACGATTCCAACTGCCGTCTTACCTGAGCCCACCTCGCCTTGCAGAAGCCGCTGCATCGGCCAAGGCTTGGCCAAGTCTTCGGTTATTTCGGCTATGGCTCGCTTTTGAGCTGCAGTCATCTCAAAAGGTAGCGACTCATAATATGCCCGCAGAAATTCATCGTTGGGCACATGCGGGATACCTCTGGACTCTCGGCGGATGCGCTCTCGGCGGCGGAACAGCCACGCCTGCATACGGAAAAGCTCGTCAAATACCAGTCGGCTACGAGCTAGCATCATCTCTTTGAAATCTTCGGGTTCGTGTATCCAACGGATGGCGTAGTCGCGGGTGATGAGACTGTGCTTCTTGCGCACTTCATATGGGATCGGGTCGGCGAAACCTCTAGGTTCGGCGCGTTTTAGCACTTCTTCTATGCACTCATTTACTTTGCGGGTGTCTATGGAGTGTTGCTTAGCCCTTTCTGACTGGCGATACAGTGCCACAATCTTGCCAACCTTGTCGCCGATGGGATCTACGAGCGGGTTGGCCATGCTGGGCGCGCCACGGAACCATTTGACTTTGCCGAAGAGGTGCACTTGCATGCCTTCGCTTAGCTGTTTCGCCCGCCAAGGCTGGTTAAAGAAGGTGCACTGGAGCTTGCCCGTGCCATCGTCTACTTCCATTTGGCATCTGCTTTTGGGGCCACCTTGTTTCCACTGTCGTCCGCCGAAATTTTGCTGGGCGGCAACGCTTGTGATTTTTCCCAAGACCACTACTTCTTTATCTGTCGCATTGCCTCGCCAGAGGTCGCTGATTTTGACTGTCTGGCGTCTATCGATGTAGCGGAAGGGGTAGAACATTAATAGGTCGAGCAAGGTCTGGATGCCTAGGGTAGCGAAGCCGTCTATGGTGGCTTTTACCCTTGACGGATTTCTGCTGTTGCCTGGCTTGCCACTTACTGCCACTAGGCGTGTGATGGGAAACTTGTCTTCGTTCCCTAGCTCGGCATAGGTCAGAGGCGGGTTTGCTTTTGTCAAACTTGGGCGACTTCTTCACGCCACGGGCGCGCTGCCCATGATCGGCTGAGGGTTGTCTATTACACAGCGAGTGCCGCTGTAGATGGTGGGCATGCACTTGTTGCAATGGATGCAGATGCCTCCCTCTTGGGTGCCTGATTGCATGCGGTTGATGAGGTCGGGGGTGCGTAGCAAGGCTCGTCCCATGGCTACGAACGCGAAGCCTTCGTCTAGGGCAGAGCGGATGGTGGAAAGCTCGTTGATGCCACCAAGCAGGATTACCGGAGTGTTTAACGTTTCTAGATATCGACGGGCGTGCTTGCGGAAAAATGCCTCTTCAAAGGGATAGGAAGGCATCATCTTCTTGCCCATTAGTTTGAAGCCGACACGAGCTAGGGGTGGCAAGGTTGCGGCGAACTCTTTGAGGGGCGCATCGCCTCTGAAAAGATACATGGGGTTGCCGAACGAACTGCCGCCAGTGAGTTCTATGGCGTCTAAGTTGGCGTCTTCTTCTAGCATCTGGGCAACTTGCAGACTTTCTTCTATGTCGAGACCGCCCGGCATGGCGTCTTTCATGTTCAGCTTGGCTATGACTGCCATGTCGCCACCTACGGCTTGGCGGACGGCTTCGCAGGCTTTGCGGGCGAGTTTGGCGCGGTTTTCTAAGCTGCCGCCCCATCGGTCTTCGCGTTTGTTGAGGCGGGGCGAGAGGAACGAGCTAGGGAGGTAGTTGTGTCCGAGGTGAATCTCTAGCGCATCAAACCCGCTGCGCTGGACGATCTTGGCAGCGTTGGCGAAGTCGTGGATGATACGGGTGAGGTCGGCTTCGGTGGCGGCTTTGGTTTTGCGCATGGAGATGGGGTTGAACTGCGATGTAGGGCCGATGCTTTGAGCTTGGTTTGACTTGGCGTTGGCCACGAGCCCGCCGTGTCCGATTTGACCCGAGATCGCTGCGCCTTCGGCGTGGATAGCATCGGCTAACTTTGTGAGGCCGGGGATAGCTTCTTCTCGCATCCAAAGGCATTCTGCGTGCGTGCGTCCTTCGGGTGAGACAGCGAGATAGGCGACTGTGGTCATGCCTACGCCCCCTGCCGCGACTTTGCGGTGATATTCAATCAGCTCTGGCGTAACCAGGGCATCAGGCATGACGCCTTCAAATGTGGCTGCTTTGATGACTCGATTGCGTAGGGTTACGGGGCCGAGCTGCGCTGGGGCGAACGGGTCTATTGTGCTGGTGGTTGTCTCCATTTTGTAAGATATTAGCAGGGTTAGGCGAGCTTTTGTGCCAGCCGCTGTCTAGCCATTTGAGAGCCGAGACAGCAATAGTTCTTCGTGGTCGGTCAACAGCTCTTCCAGAAGGCTGAGCCTTTCTGCAACACTTGGTGCTGCGAGCAGCTTCTGTCTATCAAACTGCTGTAGAGGTATGCGAGCTGCGAGACCAAAGCTACCCACAGATGTCCTTGGATAATTTTCGGCTGGTTCAGGTTCGGTGGCACCCATCTCTCGCCGCAAAGCCCAAACACGGCGAACCGTTACTTCGGCAGACGCGAACAGCTCGGCTAAATCGTCCTCAGCAAGATCTGCTTTATCTTCGCACGGCCATACTTCGGCAATGGCCTGAGGGTAGGGATTGTCTTCAAACCACTTAGTCACCTTCACTCGCTGTTCTCCCACAGCCAACACAGCCATTCGTCCACCATCTAACACCCGATGCGACACGATCCTCGCCACGGTGCCTACATTCGTGCGGATATCGTCTCCGCCCACTTCGCTGCCTCGTTCAATCAACACAACCCCGAAGAGCTTGTCGCCTGTGTTGTTTTTGCCTGCATCGTCTTCGCATCTGTCGTCTTCGCCGAGGCAGTGGTTCATCATCTCTCTATAGCGAGGTTCAAAGATATGCAAAGGCAATATCTGCCCTGGGAGTAATACCGATCCAAGCGGAAACATCGGTAGCGGATTGGGCAAGCTGGCTGAAGTCTTACTTTGTCTTGCCTCAGACTTTAGGGTGTCAACTTTCTGCTGGTCTATTTCGCTTTCTGTTTCGCTTTCCGTTTCGAACTTCTTAGCTGTCATATCAGAAATTTTACTGCCGATGCTCTTCAGTCTCCGCCCTCTGCGGTAAATTCATCTCATGGCAACAACTTCGCCTAGGGATGCTTCGAGTGAAGAGCAGCGACTCACCAGCCTCAGTAGCGGAGCCGGTTGAGCCGCCAAACTCGGCCCGTCCGAGCTAGCCCAGGTCGTGGGTGCCCTTCCACAATCTAGCCATCCAGATTTGCTCGTCGACACGGGCGACGATGCGGCTGTCTGGGCGCAGGGCGATGGCAAAGTGCTTATCTCCACTGCTGACTTCTTCGGACCTCTAGTAGATGACCCTCACCTGTGGGGCCAGATTGCTGCCGCAAACGCAGCCAGCGATGTCTATGCCATGGGCGGCAAGCCTCTTTTCGCTCTAAACCTAGTGTGCTGGCCTGGGCTTGGACTAGAGGTTCTGTCAGAAGTGCTAGCCGGAGGGGCTGCCGCCGCCGAACGGGGCGGCTGGAATGTGGTCGGAGGCCATACCGTGACAGGCCCCGAACCTCTGTACGGCCAAGCCGTGACCGGCGAAGCGCATACAAGTAGCTTGCTAACTCTGGCTGGAGGACAAGAGGGGCAGTCTCTAGTTCTGACTAAACCCCTAGGCACCGGCATAATCACCACCGCCGCCATGCGTCGCCCTGCCGCAGATTCCGCACCTGGCGGGGACATGCACGAGCCTTATCAGGCAGCTGTAACCGAGATGCTCCGCCTGAACGACATCGCAAGTCAAGTAGCCATCCAAGCCGGTGCCACCGTCGCTACCGACATAACAGGCTTCGGACTCCTAGGCCATCTTCATAAACTCTGTGTCGCCTCCGGCTTAGCGGCTGTTTTAGATGTAGACGCAATCCCCGTGCTCCCCGGGGCCAAAGAGCTAGCCGCCCAAGGCTACACTCCCGGAGGCACCCAAAGAAACCTAGATTTCGTCGCCCACGCCCTAGACATCAGCAAAACCTCTGGCAGCAACCCCAGCGACATCCCCACCAACAACAAAACCTCGAGCGACAACCCTGACGAAGCTCCCAACAGTAGCAAAACTTTTGGCAACAACCCTGATGATGCACCCACCAACAACAAAACCACTAGCAACAACCCCAACTCTATAAATCAGAGATCCACCGAGACGAACACTCCAATCATCTTGAACCTCAATGACCCTTCCTGCCCCCTCGCCGACACCCTAGCCCTCCTAGCCGATCCTCAAACCTCCGGGGGTCTTCTTTTCGCCTGCCCACCCACCGCCGCCGAAGAAGCAGTAGCTCACCTAACCACCCAAAACCACACCGCCACCATAATCGGCACTCTAGCCCTCCTGTAGCCCCTCTATAATTCGTGATTTGAACTCACAGCGTTGTTCGACTCCGCCCATTCTTCACCAAGAATCTTCTCCAGTTCTATAGTCTTTTCCGTGCCATTGCGCCCACAGTTCTAACGCAAGCTGTCTTGTTTCAATGTTTGCCATGTCGCGACGTATCTGTTTCATCTGAGCGCGCGGCATAAATCCTTCTACATCTTTTATGCCTGCTTCGGTTAAAGATGCAGAGATTTCATGTTCAGCGTAGATGAAATGTGCATGTAAAACTTTATGATTTCTTTCTCGTCCGCGAATGTAGCCTTTGACACCCTTATGTCTGTAAAACTCAGGCATGGATGGCTGAAGTTTGCTCTGTAGCTAAACCATACATCTCAGCGTCTGTTTTGCCTGTAGCAAGACTATACAACCAATGATTACACACGTCTATCTCCCCCCAACATAATGTGTGTCCATCAATGCGGAAATTATTAAGCTCGGACTGGTCAAGCAGATGCTCGCAACGTTCATCGCCATCGAAAATTGTTCGCATATCCACTAGACCCGACTCTCCGTCAGCGAACTCCACGAACATGTGCATATTACCTCTAGTTTCGGCTGCTGTCACACGAAACGGGCTACCCTGCCGCCGCTGCCTGCATCTGCGGATAAAACCAAGTATTCGTTTTCGTATCATAGCACTTATTCTAGTATGTAAAATCAACACCTCAGACATTCACTCGGAATATAATATCAGACTTATAGGGACTGGAACAGCATTGCCTGTCTGCTTGTGGATTTGGCTGTCGTTGCCTATTATCTCAAACTCACAGGAATATCCTCACTCGCTATTTCAGTGATGTCACCAGCTGGTCTTACCCTAAAATTCCATTGTAGGCTCTGTATTGCCTCGCCGTTTGCATGTAGCTGAGGCTTATCGCCCGTTTCTGCTAGGCGTTAACTAAATCTGCTATTAGGTCGTGGGCGGTTTCGCCGGTTGGGGTTTGGGTTAGGATTTCGGCGGAAGTGGGGGTTACTAAGAGGGTATGTTCGAACTGGGCACTGCGGTGGCCGTCTTTGGTTACTGCTGTCCACTCGTCATCCCAGATACGAAGAGATGGGGAACCCAAAGTGAGCATGGGTTCAATAGTGAAGCTGGTGCCTTGTTCTAGCTGGCGGGTTTGTTTGGGGTCAAAATAGTGTGGTATGGCGAGTTTGCTGTGGAACTCACTACCTACTCCGTGTCCGATGAACTCTCGCACCACACCTAGCCTGTGCTTGCGGGCGTGGGTTTCTATCGCATGGCCGATTTCATTTATGGCACAGCCAGGTCGCACCACCGCTATTGCCTCTCGTAGCGCAATCAGAGTTTCTCTCACAAGCTTGCGACTTGACTCATCCACATCGCCCACCAAAAACATAGACGAAGTATCCCCGTGGACGCCATTGCGATAAAGCGTTATATCCACATTGATGATGTCGCCGTCTTGCAGCTGGCGACTGTCGGGGATGCCGTGACAGATCACCTCATTTACTGATGTACAAACCGACTTGGGGAAGCCTTTATAGTTCAACGGACTAGGATACGCCCCACGGCTAATGACCTCATCATGGACGAAAGCATCCAACGCTTCAGTGGCGACCCCGGGGGCAATCTTTTCTGCCACACGCAACAACACCTCAGCTGCATGCGCTCCAGCTTCGCGCATCGCCTCGATCTCTTCTGGAGTACGCACTAGCGGTGCCACAGCAGGAGGAGGCTTGCCCGAAATGGCATAAGGAGGCAACACAATATGTGACGGCACGGGGCGACGAGGACTCACCAACCCCTGCTGAACTGGAGGAGAACTATGACGAGGGAGCTTCCGCTTGCGTTTTGCCACTTACATTATTTGCCACTTACGACAGATCAATCCAACATCAATAGACAGATCAATCCAAATAACGGGTGACGCTTTCTACCACGCAGGCGGGCTTCTCCGAACCCTCCACTTCAGCTGTGATAACAATAACAGCCTGCACGCCGCCAGGGATTTCGGTTACATCTTGCAGCATTGCCGAAAAACGCACCTTTGACCCGCTCGGCACTGGCGCAGGGAAGCGCACCTTGTTGACCCCATAGTTGATGCCCATAGATATGTTTTCAACCGAGATGATTTCGGGTAAGAACATGTTGGTAAGCGATAAAGTGAGGTAGCCGTGGGCGATAGTGGCACCGAAAGGGCCTTGTTTGGCTTGCTCTTCGTCAATGTGTATCCACTGGTAGTCGCCCGTGGCTTCAGCGAACTGATTGATGCGCTCTTGAGTGATTTCAAACCAGTCGGTCTGTCCGAGCTGGGCACCTATGTTACTCAGCAAATCTTTAGGTGCTTTAAAAACTGTTCCCATTGTCTTCTCCTTGGGTTTGCTACTTGGGTTTGCTACTTGGGTTTGCTACTTGGGTTTGCTTGTGTTTATTTGACCGCTGTGTTGATTAAACCGCTTATCAGACCACTGCGGGCTTATCAGACCGACCACTGTGGCTCGCGCTTAGAAATAAACGCGTCCATACCTTCTTGAGCGTCTTCCATGTTGGCGTTGCAGACCATAGCTTCGCTGGCTACGCCATACGCCTGCTCTTCGGTCATATCTGCTTGACGATAAAAAGTCCGCTTGCCAAGGGCGATGGTGTCTCTGCTGAACTGAGAAATCCGCAGAGCTAGCTCCATCACTTCGCCATCAAGTTCTTCTGGCGGCACGACCTTGTTCACCAGCCCCCACCGCAGAGCTACCTCAGAAGAGATCGGCTCAGCTGTGAGCAACATCTCCATTGCCCGCTTGCGACCGATAGCACGGGTGAGCGGCACCATAGGCGTAGAGCAGAACAAACCGATGCGTACCCCCGGCGTGGCAAACGAGCTACGATCAGAAACCACAGCCAAATCACAGGCCGCCACCAACTGACAACCTGCCGCTGTCGCCACCCCGTCTACCTTGGCTATGACGGGCTGAGGCACGGCATGCAATGTCGCCATAAGCTTGCTGCAGTCGCCAAAGAGACTGCTATAAAACTCTTCGTCTCTGCCTATCATCTCAGAAATATCATGGCCAGCACTGAAGGCAGGCCCTACGCCCTCAAGCACGATCACTCGCACGGCAGAGTCTTGGCTCAAATCATAAAGAGTCGCAGTTAGTTCGCGCATCACTTCGCCACTCAAAGCATTGCGTTTCTTAGGATTGTTGAGCACAACCTGGGCCAGATCGCCAGATTCTAAAGCCGTTCGCTCAACCACAATAGCTTGATTACTCATTGGATTCTCCACCTATGAACTGCCTGTGGACTGCATGTGAACTGCATGTGAATTGCCTATAAATTGCCATTATGTCAGTTTATCGGCTATAAATAAACAGACATGGCAAGTAGCACAGAGCACGGAACCAAAGCGATACTCGCCGCACTCGGAGCGAACTTCGCAATCGCCATTGCCAAGCTCTTGGGCTTCCTAGTAACACGCTCAGGAGCGATGCTGGCAGAGAGCTTTCACTCGTTCGCGGATTCTGGCAACCAAGCCCTGCTGTTGTTCGGGCACCGCCGCGCCCGCAAACCCGCCACACCAGAGCACCCCTTTGGCTATGGGCGAGAGCGGTATTTCTGGTCGTTCGTGGTGGCCCTTGTGCTGTTTATGCTGGGTTCG
This sequence comes from uncultured Acidimicrobiales bacterium, assembly GCA_958295755.1. GTDB lineage: Bacteria > Actinomycetota > Acidimicrobiia > Acidimicrobiales > Hopanoidiivorantaceae > Hopanoidiivorans. The sequence goes on from OY282367.1 coordinate 1,339,393, forward strand.
GCGTTTGCCATCTGGCAAGGCATCAGCAAGCTTCGCCATCCTGAGCATCTCAACAGCCTCACCTGGGCTATCGCCATCTTGGGCGGGGCTATCGTGTTGGAAGCATTTTCATTCAGAGTTGCCGTGAAGGAATCCAACAAAGTGCGAGGCGACGCTTCGTGGGTATCATTCGTTAGACGCTCTAAGTCGCCTGAGCTACCTGTCATCTTGTTGGAAGACCTCGGAGCGATGATCGGATTGGTGATTGCATTCTTTGCTGTCATCATCTCAGCCATCACCGACAATGCCCGCTGGGACGGCGCAGGCACCTTGGCCATCGGCATCCTGCTGGGGCTGATCGCCATCGTGCTAGCAATAGAGATGCAAAGCTTGCTCATCGGCGAATCGGCTACGAAACCTGTGCGAAAGCGGATCGTCATGCTGATTTCTTCGTCACCAGAGGTAACCGAGCTAATTCACATCCGCACTCAGCACATGGGGCCAGACGACTTGCTGGTAGCGGCGAAAGTGCGCTTCAAAGAGTCTCTGAATACGACTCAGATTGCTGAGGCAATTGACGCCATCCAAGACAGCATCAGAGCAGAAGTTCCGGATGCTCAGAGTATCTATTTAGAGCCGGATTTGGCAAGATTAGACGGCTAAATCGGGCAGATCTCTCCCCTCGGGAACAAAATAAGCCAAGGTGATCTCGTCTGACATCTTGACGAAAACAGCTTCCACCAACATCGCCACCTCTATCTCTTCCACATCGCAACCGACGATGCTCGACATCAACGGGAAGCCCTCTTCCATCTCAATAATGGCAGGCACATAGGGCACCTCAAAATCTGGCGTCTGAGGCCGCCATACCACCGTGTAGGAATAGACACTGCCTTTCCCGCTACTGGCTTCCCATCGTAAGTTCGGCCCGAAACATGCAGAACAAGCTGGTGATGGATTCATCGTGATGGCATCGCAGTCATTACAACATTGATAGCGAATTTCCCCTGCACTACAGCCTTCCCAAAACGGGGCACTCACAATCGTGGGCACAGGCAAGGGGATACCCGGCCTTTGCGGTTTCAACATCATTTCTTCTCCCCTGCTCGCCGCTGCTGCCAGCACACAAACACAGAGGCACCTGAGGCTGGATCAAACATCACGCCGCCTTCTCCGATCCAAGCAGCAACACATCTGTGAATAAAGCCCCTGCCCCGCCATTGGTGGCCATGGCAACCTCAGCCCCTTTTACTTGCTGGCTCTTGCAGTTGCCGCGCAGCTGCTCCACAGCTCTGGTGATCCGTTGCAGCTGCTGCACAGCCGCCCCGCCGTGACTGAACGACATAACTCCCCCATCAGTAGTCACAGGAAACTCGCCGCCCACTTCAATGCGCCCGTCCATCACGAAATCACCGCCCTCACCCTCTTGGCAAAAACCGAACGCCTCAAACTGGCGGATGATCTCAAACGAAAACGGGTCGTAAAACTCACATACATCCACATCTTTATGTGTGATGCCGGCCATACCGAAAGCTTGCTGCGCCGAGCGACGCCCTACCGTGCCGTTGATCTCACCGCTACGCCCTGAAAAGCTCCAAGTTGGCGGGTGCTGATAAGAAGGGCCGTAAGTATCACCCGATCCCCCGAGAATCCAAACAGGCTTCTGAGGCATGTCTGCGGCACGCTCGGCGTTGGTGAGCACCATAGCACACGCTCCCTCTGAAGTCATAGCGCAGTCAAGCAGATGGAACGGGTCGGCCACCATGCGCGAAGCCAAGATATCTTCGGGCGTGAAAGGCCCTCGCCCTCGGTAGATGGCATCGGGATGAACATGTCCGTTGTTGCGGATGGTTGCCGAGACGGTAGCTAGCTGCTCGGGAGTGGTGCCGTATAGATACATATGTCGGCGGGCGATGAGAGCGAACTCAGCAGCCGTGAACATGCCATAGGACACGACGAATTCATTTGACGGACGAGTCCACGGAGCAGTGGATCTGCGCTGCGTATACACCCCCGCCATGCCGTCGGTCACGATGGCGGTGTGGCATTGCCCGGCCGCGATAGCTGCCGCTGCCTGCAGCACAGCTGGAATGCTCGGCGGGTTCATGGAACGCCAAGCCGGGCCGTTGCGCATCCAATAGATCAAAGGGGCAGCTTTGCCGCCCGCAGCTACTCCGTCTATGTCGGCTGGAGTCAGCCCAGCATCTGCTATAGCACCTCGGCATGCGGCGACAGTGATCGTGTCGGAGTCGTGGTCTTCTAGTACGCGAGCCTGCGGCGTGTTGTAAATGCCGACAATAGCGACATCATGCAGAAAATGTTTCGGCATCGGATGATACCTTAGCAACTTGTCAGACTTTCTGCCAGAGGAAGCCAGCCAGACCTTCCTGCCAACCGAAGCCAGAGATCGCCTCTCAGAGAGCACCCCCCCCCAGAGGGATTACCCCAACAAGTGAGATAATCCCTTCTGAGAGGTCTTTAAGCCACCGATGCTTCCTTTTGGGTCTCACCCAACAAAGCAATATCAGGCTGACTTTGCGAAACCATAACTGCCGACTTTTCTGTCGTGCTCTTAGACTTATCTATATAACCCTCAATATTTTTATCTATGACCAGTGCGACTCGAATATATTTAAGCCCTCAGAAAGCCTTTTCTTACTAAATCTTTAAATATTTGATAGACAAAGCCGCAAAAATATAGCTAAAACAAAAAAATCCAAACAAAACCGAACTACAAAGGAAATCAGATGACATCTATAGAAGCTCCCCCTGAAGGTCCCCCAATCGGCAATCTGACTATCGTCTATCTCGGCCCTATCGCGCCGCACTGGGAAATCCACACTGGCTTCGGCGACCCTCAAATGCTAGAAGACTTCAAAACGCGAGCCCTAGCTCGACTGCTACTGCTACCACCGCACGACCCTCAATTTAGACGCAATCGAGAAAGAGTCAACCGAGATGCCGAGCGTCAAAATATCGTTTTGGAGTGGGACTTGGGCTATGACGAAGAAGAGACAGAGTCGCAATAAGCAAAGAGTCAGTAGCCGCGACATAACAAGTAGCCGCGACATAACAAGCAGCAGAGTCATAACAAGCAACTGCTGACTTAAAATATTCACCCAATGTTAACCTTCGCGTTTACTGCTGGTTTCATTGGCTAGTTAAGATTTGGGGCACAACCCTTACCAAGGAAGGACACCCCAAATGAAAAAGGGACACCCCAAAATGAAATCAGTCAGTTCACGGCCATGGCTTTTTGCGCTTATTGCAGTAGCTTCTCTAGTAGCTGCGGCATGTGGAGACGATAACGATTCCGCTACGACCTCCACGACGACACCCACTACAGGCCAAGGAACCTCTGATGCTTCCTCTGATGCTTCCTCGTCCGCAACAAGAATCTCCGGCTCGGTGAATATCTCTGGTTCTTCTACGGTCGAACCGATTTCTGTTCGTGTGGCGGAGTTATTTGAAAATGTGGAATCTGGTGTGAATGTCACCGTTGACGGACCGGGCACAGGTGACGGCTTCAGATTGTTCTGCGCGGGAGAGACCGACATCTCTGGTGCCTCTCGCCAAATCAAAGACGCAGAAGCAGAAACCTGTGCGGAGAACAACATCAACTGGATAGAGCTACGCGTCGGCATTGACGGCATCGCCGTTATGACCAACAACGATAACCCCCTTGACTGCGTGAGCTTCGCCGATCTCTACGCTCTCGTCGGCCCAGAATCTCAAGGCATCAATAACTGGTCAGATGGGCAAGACCTCGCAAATGAACTAGGCTCCTCCACTAACCTGCCTGATATGAGCTTGGATGTGTTCGGCCCTGGCGAAGAATCCGGCACCTTTGACAGCTTCATAGAACTAGTGCTTGAAGACATCGCAGATGAGCGAGGCCAAGATGCCATCACTCGTGTTGATTACAGCGCGAACGCCAACGACAATGTAATCATTCAAGGTATCACCAGCAACTCGGGAAGCCTCGGCTGGGTCGGCTTCGCCTACGCAGTAAACGCAGACAATGTGAAACTCCTAGAAGTTGACGGAGGAGAGGTTAACGGCGGAGAGGTTGACGGCGGAGACGGTTGCGTGCCTGCCAATCCCGACACCATCGCCAGCGGTGAATACCCCATCAGCCGCTCGCTTTACATCTATGTGAACGCTGACAATGCCGCCGACAACTCGGCACTCCAAGCCTATGTCGACTACTACGTGTCTGAAGGTTTAGATGTAGCAGTCCCAGATGTCGGCTATGTCCCCCTCACCGATGACTCCAAAGCCCAAACACTCAACAACTGGAACGACCGCCGAATCGGCTGATATCTCAAGCTCAGTTGATAGCACGGCAGCACATCTCATGGTCGCACATCTCACGGTCGCCGACCTCAAAAGTAGCAAAAGTCGCAAGAACCGTCAGAAAGCAGTGCACGCAGGGCTTGCTCTGGCAGCCATGGTCTCTGTGGCTGTGTCGGGATTCATCGTCTGGTCGCTCATCTCCGAAGCTTGGACTTTCATCGTTGAGGTTGAGTGGTCACAAATCTTTAACATCGGCTGGTTTCCCCGTCGAGGTATCTACGATGTCAGCACTCTCCTCACAGCCACCCTCATCACCACTGCCATAGCAATGCTTATAGCCACACCTCTGGGCTTGGGCGCGGCTATTTACTTATCCGAATATGCTCGTTCCAGCACACGTGCCTTCATCAAGCCCATCTTGGAGATACTCGCCGGCATCCCCAGCGTGGTGCTCGGCTTCTTCGCTCTCTATTGGGTGGCACCTGAAGTCATAGGTCGCATCAGCGACAACAGCACAGGGTCTCTAGCGGCCGCAGGTGTGGGCGTGGGAATCCTAACTATCCCTCTGATTGCTTCTATCTCAGAAGATGCCATGACCGCAGTTCCCTCCTCTTTGCGTGAAGCCTCAACGGGGTTGGGCTCGCGCAAAACCGCCACCACGCTTCGGATCGTTCTGCCTGCGGCCATATCTGGCATAGTAGCTTCGCTGATTGTGGCAGTCTCTCGAGCCATCGGCGAGACGATGGTGGTATTCCTAGCAGGCGGCGCAGGCGACACTGCCCTCTTCACCTCCTCCCCCACTGACAGCGGCCTCACCATGACAGCGGCTATGGCCTCCCTCGCATCTGGCACCGACAATGTTGTGGGTGAAGGTCTGACCGTTCAAAGCCTTTATTTCGTGGGGCTATTGCTGTTTGTTTTTACCCTGTTACTGAACTTGGTGGCCAACCGTTTCGTCAGTCGAATCCAAGAGAAATACTGAGCTATGGCAGTGACTTTCGGACGGGTGTTAGACAATAAAACATCCACGCGCATTGAACGCGAGGTGGCATCAGCCATCAAACGCCAGGGAAGCGACTGGAAAGGCAACACCTTTTACACTCTTTTGCTGGTGATGCTGGTGCTGACCTTGTTTATTTTGGCTGTGCTGATCTACGGCGTGGTAGCAGACGGTTGGGATATTCTCACAGGCTGGTTGCCTAGCTTCTTAGGTGGCACGCTTGGAAGCATCAAAGCTTTTGAGGGCCAAACTTTGGGAGTGCAGCAGGGGCTGGCCGGTTCTTTTTGGATCGCAGTGTTCGTGGCTTTGCTCTCTTTCCCTATCGGCATAGCCTCAGCCATCTACTTAGAGGAATACGCCCCAAAAAATCGATTTAGCAACTTTATTGAACTCAACATCCGCAACTTGGCTGGTGTGCCTTCGGTGGTGTATGGACTGCTCGGGCTTTTTCTGTTCGTGGAGGGCATACCTTCTATAACTGGAGGTCGCACGGCTGCTTCGGCTGGCTTGACTTTGGCTATCTTGGTATTGCCTATCGTCATCATCACTTCGCAAGAAGCTCTAAGAGCCGTGCCGGCTACTCTAAAAGAGGGTTCATACGGTGTGGGGGCTACCCGCTGGGAGACTGTCCGACGCCAAGCCCTCCCGTATGCGGCACCGGGTATTCTCACGGGCACGCTGTTGTCTATGTCTCGCGCTATCGGCGAAGCTGCGCCGTTAATTTTGGTTGGTGCTATCACGGGGTTCTTAGGCTCCAACCCGAGCATCGTGGATCCGCGCCAACTAGACGACGCCTTCACAGCTATGCCAATCTTGATCACAGGCTGGACACAAAACCCGATGCCAGAATTCCGTGTGGCTGCTGCTGCTGCTATTGTGGTTTTACTTGTGTTCGTACTGCTCTTGAACGCAGCTACTATCTACCTCAGATATCATTTTGAAAAGAAGCGTGAAGCATGAATCCAGAAGCTAGAAACTCGAACAATCTTGTTTTCTGCGCTCAAGACTTGAATGTCTACTACGGCGAATTCCACGCCCTACGAGATGTTTGCCTAGACATATTACCCAACGAGATCACCGCTTTCATCGGCCCCTCAGGTTGTGGCAAAACCACCCTGTTGCGTTGTTTCAACCGCATGAACGACCTCATCCCCATAGCTAGAGTTACCGGAAGCATTGAGTACATGGGCGTGAACCTCTACGACCCTGGCGTAGATGCTGTGGAGGTGCGCCGTCGTATCGGGATGGTCTTCCAAAAGCCCAACCCCTTTCCTAAATCCATCTACGACAATGTGGCATACGGCCCTCGCATCACAGGCATGGCCAAGCGCAAACCCGCCTTAGACGAAATCGTGGAAATCTCGCTCCGCAAAGCCGCCCTATTTGACGAAGTGAAAGACCGCCTCAAAAACTCAGCCATGGGTCTCTCAGGCGGACAACAACAACGTCTTTGCATTGCGCGAGCCATCGCAGTGAATCCCGATGTGTTGCTGATGGACGAGCCTTGTTCGGCTCTTGACCCTATAGCCACCACCCGAATTGAAGAGCTGATGAACGAGCTGAAAGACGACTACACCATCGTCATTGTCACACACAACATGCAACAAGCCGCCCGCATCAGCAATAAAACAGCCTTCTTCAGCGTGGATGTTAATTTAGAAACCGATACGCGCACAGGCACCCTAATAGAATTTGGAGATACGGAAGAGATTTTCTCAACGCCAAAAGATTCCAGAACAGAAAACTATGTAACAGGACGCTTCGGCTGACCAGCAAATCAAATCCAGCAAAGCAAATCCAGCAAAGCAGTTCAAAAACAGACCAAAAGCAACAGTCCAGTAGCAATACTCCGATAGCACAGGGAATAAATCATGGCAGAAGAGCTTCGCAAATCGTTCCACGAAGAGCTCGATCAGATGCGAGCCAAAGTCGTCAGGATGTCGGCTTTCGTGAGCGAAGCCATTCCAAGAGTCACTGACGCTTTCCTGCTCAACGATTTTGATGCCACGCAAGCCATCATTGATGGAGACGATGAGCTTGACGCTTGGTCTATAGATCTAGACAATCACTGCTCTTTGCTACTCGCCCTGCAACAGCCGATGGCTGGCGACCTGCGGGCCATCTTGGCGGTGCTCACGATCAACTCTGAGCTGGAGCGCACGGGAGATTTAGTCTGCAATATCGCGCGCACCTCACAGCGCATCTACGGCACATCTTTTGAGCCCGAACTGCGAGGCTTCGTGGCCAAGATGAGCGACGAAGCTCGTCTACTGATTCGCCTGGCCACTGATTCTTTTGTGGAGCAAGACGGCTCGCTGGCTCTTTCTTTGCACGACATAGATGACAGACTGGACGACTTGAACCGCGAGTTTTTCAGGTCAATCTTGGAAACCCACCAGCAGGGCAACCTTGACTTTGAAGTGGCTATAAATCTCGCTCTTACTGCCCGCCACTACGAGCGAATCGGCGATCATGCGGTCAATATTGGCGAGCGTGTCCGCTACATGCTAGACGGCTGGACGAAAGAACAAATCGGCAGTTACAGGGCAACAGAGCAAGAAGAATCGCCAGAACCACCAGCCGGCGAAGCTAAGTGAAGAGTCGTCAGTGCGTCTGCTCATCACCAATGACGACGGGATAGATTCTCCCGGATTATCTGCTCTTGCTACTGCCGCAGCAACTTGGTGTGAAAGCCAAGGCCATGAGCTTGTGATAGCTGCTCCTGCCTCAGAACAAAGTGGATCGGCAGCTTCTATGGGAACGCTCGCTCATCATGTTCCGATTCCCTGCTCGCGTGAGATTTTGGCGGGCGACTTGACATCTGCCTATCGCGTGGATGCCACACCCGGGGCTTGCGTGATCTTGGGCTGTCTGGGGGCTTTCGGAGAACCTCCCGACATTGTGCTTTCTGGTATCAACTACGGTGCCAACTGCGGCAGATCAGTGTTGCCATCTGGCACTATCGGCGCAGCTTTGACAGCAGCTAACTACGGTCGCTCTGGTTTGGCTGTGAGCTTGGATGCTCCCAGCAATAACCCTGAGATGCTGTGGGACGTGGCGGCACAAATGGCCTGTGAGTATCTGGACTGGATCGCCAGCTCGCCCAAGAGAACGGTCGCCAGCTTGAATGTGCCTAACTGCGAGAGAGAAAACATCCTGGGAGTACAATTCGCTCCTCCACTGGCACCTCTAGGGGTGGTAGTGACGCAGTTTGAATCATTTGACGAAGAGGGCGAGCAGATACATACCCGAGTAGTGAGATCTCCGGGGGATGTACCGCCGGACACCGACCGCGATCTCCTGATGAAAGGCTGGGCAGTGCTGACTCCGCTCACGCTTCCGAGCGTGGCAGCTGAAACTTTGCCTCCATCAGGTGTGACCCTGTCATCTGATAACAGGGCCACCTGATACAGGGTCACCCGATAATAGGGCCACCCGATAATAGGCAACCTGACAATAGGGCCGAGTAAAGAGATGGTTCTGCTAGTCGTCTTGCTTGCTTGCCTCAGCTTCGCTCTGGCGGTAGCAACTTGGCAACTGTGGCGGCGCGTCAGGCAAGCCAAAACAGAAACCAACCTCATGTCCGCACAGCTAGAGACTGATAAATATGAAACTGGCGAATATGAAGCTAACAAATATCCTGCATCTAGTTTGAATCCTGCATCTAACTTGAATAGCAGTCTTGCCCGCCTGCAGCAGCTTCTCTCTACCCATCTCGCCGATACCTGCGAAACCACAACCCTGCTGCAAAAGCTCGTGGCAGCCTTAGACAATATCAGCGAAGGTATAGCTATCTGCGATGTCAAAGGAACTATCATCTTCCGAAACGCCGCAGCACAGACATATCACGGCGAAGTGCTAGTAGAAGCTGCCATGGAAGAGCTACTAGCGGAATCTCTAAGCGGGAAAACCGCCCAGCGAGAAATCCAACTATACGGCCCGCCCGATCAGACCATCCTGCTACGGACCTTCCCAATATCGGGCTCCCTTACATCAGAAACCCTCGCGGCTGTGGCCGTCATAGACGACATTTCTCATCTCCAACGTCTCGACATCATCCGCCGTGATCTCCTCACCAATATCGGACACGAGCTACGCACTCCTGTCGGTGCGCTCAACGTGCTCGCAGACGCAATGGCAGACGAGAGCGATCCTGAAGTCCTGCTGTCGCTTTCACAAAGCATCAGCAAAGAAAGTGTGCGCCTTACCCATATCGTGGAAGATCTGCTGGATCTGAGCAGGCTGGAGCAAAACCAAAACGGCCAACTGACTCCTGTGATCCTTCAAGATGTGGTGCAGCGGGCTGTAACCAGAATTTCAGGTGTGGCACAGCAACACAAGGCAGAAATAGTGCTGGATATGGCAGAAGAGCCAATCTGCGTGTGGGGAGATTCGTTTCAGCTCACCTCAGCCACCTTCAATCTGCTGGATAACGCCATAAAATACTCCCCTGCTGGTCGCCCACTTTCGGTTGACTTGCTCAGCAATGGCACCTGTGCCGAGATCGTGGTAGCAGACGAAGGCGTAGGTATCGCCCGCCGCGACCACGACCGCGTGTTTGAACGCTTTTATCGGGTAGACCGCTCTCGCTCATCAGCTATGGGTAGCGGACTGGGTTTGGCAGTAGTGCGACATGTGGTTCAACAGCACGAAGGCGAGGTGACCTTGCAATCCGAAGAAGGTGTGGGTTCGACTTTCACCATCCGTCTGCCAATCCACGAGCAGGCACACAGCTTATGACACCACAGCCACCACAGCCAATGACTAAACAGCCGAATGTTTTGCTTGTAGAAGACGAAGAGTCTTTCATTCAAGCCCTCACCGTGGGGCTAGGGCATGAAAACATGGAAGTCTCTGTAGCTCGCGACGGCAAAGAAGCCCTAGACATTTTTGACGAGGTGAATCCCGATATCGTACTTTTAGATGTGATGCTACCCAAGCTCACAGGGGTGGATGTCTGCCGTGAGATTCGCCGCCGATCTAGCGTGCCTATCGTAATGATCACCGCCAAGACCGAAGAGATGGATGTGGTCGTAGGGCTGGAAGTGGGTGCTGACGACTACATCAGCAAGCCCTATCGTCTGCGAGAGCTTGTGGCTAGAATCCGAGCACAGCTTCGGCGGGTAGCGGAGCATCCTCAAGATTTAGCATCCACTGCTATCGTCTATGGCGATCTGTCTTTGGACCCAACACGACACGAAGTATTTCTGCGGGACAAGCCAGTGCTCTTGCCGCTCAAAGAGTTCGACCTACTCTGGGTGTTGATGTCGAACGCAGGGCAACTACTCACCCGTGAAAGGCTCATGCGCCAAGTTTGGGGAGACGACTATGTCGGCTACTCTAAAACCCTTGATGTGCACATCAAACGTTTACGAAGCAAAATAGAAGACACGCCTTCCGCCCCGAAAAGAATAATAACAATTCGCGGTTTAGGCTACAAGTTCAACGCTAAGGCTTGACGAACCAAAGGCACCAAAGGCTTAAGTAACATCGCATCTCAGCAAGACCCACCGCAACAATCCACTGGTTTCCAACCAGATCAGAGTGCTGAGCAGGTTGAAGAGTCGGCAAGCCAGCCAACAGACAACCAGGAAAGCCGACAAAAAAGAAGGGGGCGGAGGCGCAGACCTACGGCTTTCGTTCATCTTGCTCGAGTTCACGCCCTGCAGACCTCTGGCAACGCAGCCATCGCTGTGGCTTTGGCTAACTCGCTGTTTTTCTCCATCGATCCTCAAGCTGCTCGCGGGCGGATCATCTTGTATCTGCTACTTAGTATGGCCCCTTTCACGCTAGTGGCCCCGATGATCGGCCCAGCTATAGATCGCATCCGTAGCGGCCATCGGGTGGTGATCATAGGGCTACTCTTCGGTCTGGGGATAGCTTCGTTCGCGATGATCGGACGCGTGCAGTCGCTACTTATTTTCCCGCTGGCATTCGCCATTTTAGTTTTCGGCAAGGGTTACGCGGTAGCTAAGGCAGCCATTGTACCTAACACAGCCAACACCGAAACAGAGCTTGTCTCGCACAACTCTCGCTTGGCTGTGCTGAGCGGCATTATGAGCATTGCAGGCGCAGGACCTGCCTTGTTGCTCAGCTGGGCTTTTGGATCGTCTTGGACAGTCGGACTCGCAATGATCCAGTTTTTCTGGGCTGCGCTTCTGGCTTTCCGCTTACCGAAAGCTGAAAGAAAACGGGAACGCAAGGCTAAGAGTGCCAGCTGGAGATCTAAGGCACGAAACGAATTTGACGAGAACCTTGCTCTCTTTGAAAGCTCTTCGGCCGCGCCTACTGCGTTACCTCCTGACACACCCACTGACACACCTGCTGCGCCGACCTACCCCGCCACTACCCCTGCCACTCCCCCAGCCGCGCCCACCCCTCTAGTCAGCTTCATACTGGGACTATGGTGGCGTTTCCGCAACCCCAAGTGGTCTACTCCTTCACTCGAAATCCCTAGCATCCGTCGTGCTTCGAAGGCGATGATGACACTGCGGGGCGGTCTCGGATTTTTGACCTTCTTCCTCGCTTTCCACTTCCGAGGCGGCACCGACGATGTAGATCTCTCAGGCGTAGGCACTGCTATGGGTAGAGGTGTGCGTCAAGCCTTACTAGGCGACGCCGGTGTGCAGGGGGCAGAGCCTATCTGGAGACTTGGGATTCTTTTGTTTCTGGCGGTAGTAGGAGGGCTGGCAGGATCGTATCTGGCACCCAAACTTAAGATGAGCGGACGTGCGGAAGAGCGCGTCCTAGTTGGTAGCTTGCTGCTAGTGGCTACTTCAAGCTTGGGGGCTTGGGTTATAGGCGGTCTCTGGGGGGGAATGCTACTTGCATTTGTTATGGGTTTTGCTGCCGGATCTGGCAAAGTGGCTTTTGATTCAATCGTTCAGCGTGATGCTGCCGATTCAGACTACGGCAGAAGCTTCGCCGTTTTTGAAACTCGCTTTCAGCTGATCTGGGTATTCGGAGCAATTTGGCCAGTGATACTCAGAATCCCTTTTGCCTGGGGCTGCATTTTAATTGGCGTGGCTACCCTCGTCTCACTAATTTCTTCTCTCTGGAAGAAGAACTTAGGCAAGCAAGTCCATTCTCGCCAACCACAGGCGCGGTAACTCAATCTCTTTGGGGGTAGGCAGAGAAGTTTCATCTTTCCAAAGGCGATCCAGAGCGTTGTGATCTTCAAGCTCTTGGACAAAAGCTATTCCAGCATCTATGTCGGCGTCTATGCCGAATATCTGGCGTCCGAGTGCGTTGTTGGCTTCTCTGCGGCGGAATGCTTCGGCTATGTGGTCGCTAGAACCCAAAATGCTACCGGTGGCCTTCTGCGAGAGGTGATGCACATAGCCCGCAACAGCAGAAGCTATCGCCGATATTTGGTTGGAAATCTCTTGCTGTTCTTCTGATTCAGTAAACTCCACCGTCAGCTCGCCTGTCTCACCGAAGAGAGATTCCAGCATCTCCCCCGGATCACCGCTTTGGTCTAGCATTTCCACCTTGGATTCCCACTCTTGTTCCATGGTTAGGTCGAACTCATCAATGTATGCTTCGTAGAGCTGCCTGAGCACCGTATTCACCTCTGGCTGTGATAGGACTTCATGGCTCAGAATTTCCGAACAGCAAACCCAAAGCCCCACATGGTCGGCATCTAGCGACCATTCTTTGGCGAAATCAGCCAGCGTGGGTTCAACAATCGCTATGTCGCGCTGCGACTTTTCTGGGGGCGGGACTGCCAGCACATAGTAGCCGAAAGCAGTGTGTGAAAGCTCGCCTACCATTCCACCTATCTTCATCATCCGAGCAGTAGACGAAAGTGCCACCATAAGACTTTGAAGCATCGCCATCGGGTCGCCAAACCCTGCCTCTGGAGGGTCGGGCGCAGAGAGTTGTTCGAACATCTGCTTCCAGTCTTCTAACATCTTCGTGACCCACTCAGTACGTGTAACAACTTCGGCCTTGCTTCCAGCCACAGGCGTAGCCAAAGTTGCTGCCACATGCATCTCAGCCACTTTAAAAAGCTCTTCCAAGTGGATGCGCCGGCCAGGTTCTACATATGCTTCGGACTTGCCTTGCGTAGCTACCTTCACCGCCAGCTCCCGCACCATCTGCCAATCCACCCCGCCGCCCATTGCGCCTTCGCCTTTGGCAAGTCTGCCGAATAGATCGCTCAGCTCGGCAAACACCTCACGCGGGTCTATATCATCGGGCACAGACATCTCAAGAGGCTCGGGCATCTCAGCAGACATCTCATCTTCGGGGATCTCATCTTCGGACATCTCAAGAGGCTCAGGCAGGGTGCCTGCCTCTGCCATCTCTTGTTCCAGCGAACGCAACAGATCTTCAACAGCAGCTTCAGGAGAGTTCTGTTGCTCAGCTCTATCTGAATCCTCCGGCTTAGTCGGCTCTTCTTCGTCTGCTACCACATTTTCATCGTAGAGCTAAATATTGCCTTTTGATGCACTGCTTGTCTGTTTATTTATCCGTTTATTCGGCGACTTGTCTATAAACTTAAGACTTACCCCACACAGGAGCAGACCCCTGATACGCGATCTCGCTATCGACCTCGGCACGGCGAACACTCTCGTCTATGCCAGAGGCGAGGACATCATCTATAACGAGCCTTCTGTCATCGCGTTCGAAACGAATAGCGACAAAGTGCTTGCCGTGGGCGACGAAGCATGGCATATGATAGGGCGCACCGCCAGCCATATCCAAGCGCACCGCCCGCTTCGCAACGGGGCCATCACGGATTACAATGTGACACAGCAGATGATACTGCTGGTGCTCAAGCAGATAGGTGTAAACCGCTTCAATCGCCCTAAAGCTCTGATTTGCATTCCTTCGGCACTCTCACCTGTAGAACGCCAAGCAGTGATTGAGGCTTCCCACCAAGCTGGTGTTGTAGAAACTCAGCTCATAGATCAGCCTCTTGCAGCAGCCTTCGGCACTCATCTCGTGCAAGACAATTCCCGAGGCAACATGATCGTAGATATCGGCGGCGGCACGAGTGAATCCGCCTTGATATCTATAGGCAAAGTGATGCATAGCACGGCTGTGCGCATTGGCTCGTTTGATTTTGACACCGAGATTCAGACATACATTCGCCGCAAATTCAACTTTGCCATCGGCGAGCGTACAGCCGAAGACATCAAGATTATCGGCGGCACAGCAATGGAAATGGAGCAAGATTTCCCGATCGAAGTGCGAGGTAGAGACATAGACACGGGGCTACCTCAAACCTTTATTCTCAAAGCCAGCGATATCCGAGAGGCTATAGAGCAGCCTCTAAACAACATCATTACTTCCGTATATGACTGCCTCACTGTGATCGGCAATGAGTTTGACAACGAATTTGCCGAAGACCTCGTAGAAAACGGCATCCACCTAGCGGGTGGCGGCTCACTACTGCGGGGGCTAGACAAAAGAATTCATAACCGCACGCAAATACCAGTGAAGCATGTAGAAAAACCTTTGGAATGTGTGGTTAGAGGCGCGGGTTTGTATCTGGAGTCATTTTCGTCGCGGCGCATTTTCTCTAAAGGTAGCAAGCGATCTTCCTAGAAAGATTCATCTCTCAGAGGCTCAGCCATCTATAGGTAGGGTCACGCTGCGGGTCATACCCCAGCTTGGAATCACACACGAGTGCTTGCCTGCTCCGCCTACAACGAATACTTTGATGTTGTCGGGATTGTCGGTCATAGGGGCATCGGCGTGTTCGGCTAGCCCTTCTTGCCAAGGCCGCCACGCTCTCATCGCAAAATGACGCTTCAAATCGCTCATAGGTCGCCGGGCCGACTCATACAGGAACATCTGCACATCTAGTCGATTCCAGCCAGCGGCGGCGATAGTCTGGGCGTGCTCAGGTGAAAGCCCGATGAAAAATTCTCCCTGCCCGATGGGGGCGTTGTTGCAGCCCAGCGTGGCCATCACCGAGGCTGCTTTCTCCAATATTGGCTCAGGAGCTTCCGATTCCATGTCGTGAAAGTTGTGAGGATTTTCGCCTGCGTGTAGCGTAACTGCTCTTTGTGCGGCTATTCCTCGGCTGCGAGGGTAGCTCTCCCACGGACTGGCCGATATGTTTTCGGCCACGCAATAGGTGTATTTAGAAGGTTGGCCTTGTGTGGAAGCGTCGCCGTCTCCCGGCCTTGCTCCGGCGACATGCATCAAGATGAACCTCAAAGCACGACCTGTTGTGGCATTGGCTCTGTTGCCTGGGCCGAACGCCCCAAGCCCGCCGGAAAACCCAGGTGCCCCATGCACTATAAGCAGAGGTGCCACAGGATGAGTCGTGGCATTTACACCTCTGAGGTTGAACTCAGGGCGAGCCAAGGCACGAACAGCCGCCGTAAGCACTTCCATATGCTCTGGCAAACACCCCGCCATCACAGCGTTTACAGCAATGATGCGCCGGGTTGCTTCACCGAGGCGAGGTTCCAGAGTGGCTATGACTTCGTCAGGTTCTGCGGCTCCTCCCAACATGGCTTCCACCCGCTCAGGCGTTGGCGGAATAATCGGCAACCCGTCACCCCAACCCTTAGCGGCTAGCTCATCGATGATGTCGCTGGGGTCGGTTGAGACCAGCTCTAAAAACTCAGAGAAAGTATTATCGGTATCGTCTTCCATAGAAAACTAGCTTAGGAAAGTGAGTGGGCCGTGAGGGACTTGAACCCCCGGCCTCTTGCGCGTCATGCAAGCGCTCTAGCCAACTGAGCTAACGGCCCATATGGTATTCTATCCATGTCGTGCGTATCGTGCTCTCTATATCATGCTCTCTGTATCATGCTTTATAGAACGCCGGGCGGGATTTGAACCCGCGATCTACGGCTTTGCAGGCCGCTCCCTTAGTCCGCTCGGGCACCGGCGCAGGTTGATTTCATCCTAGCGGTGAAGCACAAAACTCCTTTAGCATCAGGGCAACAGAAACCTCATCGCTTCACTGCCAGAGGGTGACTTTAGCCACGCAATCTGCTGAGCGGATGACCGGACTCGAACCGGCGACTTTCACCTTGGCAAGGTGACGCTCTACCAACTGAGCTACATCCGCCTAAGTGAATTCAGCATAACCTAAAACTCTAGATATTGCCCACTAATCCTTCAGCTAGTCAATAGGGTCTAATATTTACAATGCCTATGACCTCAGCACTTCGTCTCATCCTCGCATTATTTATCCTTGCATTATTCATATTTGCTCTGGCGGCGTGCGGTGATGAGACTGCTTCTCTGCCCGACCCTGTAACCGAATTCACCACCGAGCAAGCCCAAGCCCTCTATCTGGCACATTGCGTGAGCTGCCATGCCAGAGACGGATCGGGAAGTGTAGGCCCGGCTATCGCAGGTGGCACAGCCAACCAGGAATACACCCGCGAAGAGATGATTGCACAGGTGCGAGATGGCGAGGGCTCAATGCCGCCCTTCTCAGATCGTCTTACTGAAAGCGAAATGGCTGCCATCGTGGATTATGTCCGCAACGACCTGAATCGAATTATCGAAGAACCTGAGCTTGCTGATGAATCTTCTGAATCTGGCACTCCAGCAGGCACGGACCCAGAAGAAGGCACAGCAGAAAGCGATAGCGAAGCAGTCCCCGCCATTCCGCCAGAGCTACAAGCGAGATAGCGGCCGCATCTGGTGGCGTTCAAGCTACCAAACTGACTAGAGAGTTTTGCTGAGAGTTAGTGCTCTAGCCAAAATGCCGCGCTGAGCATTGTTTAACGATAGACGTAGAGCTTGTTGGCGACCTTCTTCGCTCATCTTGTTGAGCGACTTAGCTAGCACTTCTATGAGTTTGTCTGTCTCTAAGTCGCCAGCAAGCATGTCTAGCTGGGTTGAGAGAAATACTAGACATAGCACATCTTCATGAGTTTGAACTTCAGGGTCGCCCTTGAGGTTGCGTTTGCGGATTATCGCACCGACGCGCTCTATGGTCTGGGTGTCATAGCCGACTTTTTCAAGCAGCTTGGCTGTTTCTTCGGAGTGGAAGCGGCCAAGTTCGGTGCGCCATCGCAAGTAACCTGCTCTGTCTTTAGGGTAGGAATCTCTGGGGATTTCCCAACGGCGTAGATGATGGGCTCGGGCGGCTAGCTTTTGAGCTTCCGTGGCTTTTGGAGCAAGCTTTTCTAACCACTCTGTAGCTAGCTGGGAATGGCAGAGTTCTTTTGGTTGCTCTTCGCCGGCGTAGACGATTGTGTTGGGATCAGCGGCGTTGGCGGCGTCTATGGCAGCCAAGGCTTTTTCTAACTTCTCTGACATCTCACAGGCTTTCTGACATCTCAAAGGTCCGAAGCTTTTGCTAAAGCAGTTTTGAAATCAGCGAGTAAGTCGTCGGGATGCTCCAGCCCCACAGACACTCGAATAGTGGTTGCTTTGATGCCAGCAGCTTCTAGCTCGTCGGGTAACAAACCAGCGTGGGTTGTGGAGGCTGGGTGTGTTGCCAGTGTTTCAGGGCCGCCGAAGGATGGCGCGTTTTGAGCGATCTGCAAGCTCTCTACAAAGGCTGCTCCTTTAGCAATCCCTGAGTCGGAACCTGCCGTCAACTCAAATGCCAGCAAACCTCCCGGTTTTTCCATCTGCTTGCTAGCTAACTCATAGTTAGGATGCGACGGCAATCCCGGATACCAAACTTGTTCAACCCCCTTGTCTCCTTCCTGCGCCTCGGCTAGCAACTGGGCCAGCATCTGGGCTGTTTCGCACTGCCGAGCCACTCGCACCCCTAATGTTCGCAGCCCTCTCAGCGCATTCGTGGCATCAAATGGCGAGGCCGCTGCTCCGTGAAGCACAGCATAGCCTCGTAGCCATTCAAGTAGCTCCTCGCTACCCGACACCACACCCAGCAAAGCATCGTTGTGGCCCGCAATGAACTTAGTAGCTGAGTGGAGACTTAGATCTACGCCATATTCCAGCGGCCGCTGCAACACTGGAGGCGCAGCCGTGGAATCTACTACTACCACAGGCCCTGCTATCGCACCTAAGGCTTGTAGGTCGACGATGTCTAGGCGGGGATTTGAAGGTGTCTCGGCAAATACCAGCTTCGTCTGTTGCGGTCGCACAGCTGCCGCGAATGAACCCGGCTCTGAGGCATCCACGAAGGTTACATCTAAGCCGAGTCGTGACTTCACCCATTGGAAAAACAAATAGGTCGCTCCGTAGAGCTGCCGCTGTGCCACGATGTGATCGCCCGTCTCGCAAAGTGCGAACACCACCGAGCTGATAGCACCCATCCCCGAAGCGAAAGCCCTAGCTGATTCTGCACCTTCTAACTCAGCCATGGCTTCTTCAAAGGCACCGACAGATGGGTTGCTGTGGCGACTGTAAAAACGCTGCTCAGAGAGATCGCGAGACTTGCGCTGTCCTTCCTCTAGCGTCTCCATCACGTGAGTGGTGCTAGGAAACAGCACAGGTGCTAGCGAGTCGGGCTGGTCGTTTCGTCCCGAGCGGATGAGTTTGGTTTCTGGGCGGAATTCGGCAGTCACAACATCTGCTCCAAGAATGGCACGAGCGACTTGTGCACCTGCTCTGGCTCTAGCAAGAATCCGTCGTGTCCGTGCGGTGATTCAATCATCACCAGTTCGCAATCTCCTCCAGCTTCGACGATTACATCTCGTATCTCTTCTTGCTGGCGAGGCGGATAAAGCAAATCCGAAGTGACGCTCATGCAAAGCACAGGCACGCCTATCTTCTTCATCGCGTCTTTTAGACCTCTGGGGCGGCGGCCACCGATGTCGTGGAGGTCCATTGCCTTGTTCAAGACGATATAAGAGTTGGCGTCAAACCGGCGAGCCAGCTTTTCACCTTGGTGGTCCAAATAGCTTTCTATGCTGAAGCGATCCCAGCTGCCGTAGATAGCGTTATTGTCTACGAGGTAGCGAGCGAAGCGTTTCTCCATCTCTTCGTCTGTGCGATAGCTCACCATTCCCACAGCACGAGCTGTTGCTAAACCCATGTGAGGTCCTTCGTCGTTTGGCGCATCGTAATAATTGCCGCCTCTCCAGCGGGGGTCTAGGGCAATAACTTTCCTGCCGATAGCACTGAAGGCAATCTGCCAAGGGCTGGCCGCACAAGAACTGGCTATGGGCACCAAACTACGGAGCCTGTCGGGAAACAGCACCGCCCACTCCAAGACTTGCATCCCACCCATAGAGCCGCCTATAACCGAAAGCCATTTTTGAATACCGAGATGATTAGTGAGCTTTTCTTGGGCTCGCACCATGTCGCGAATTGTTACAGGTGGAAAGCGTGATCCGTAACGTTTGCCAGTTGCTGGCTCTATAGATGAAGGGCCTGTTGAGCCCTGACACCCGCCCAACACATTAGAGCACACCACGAAATAGCGGTCGGTGTCTATGGCTTTGCCGGGGCCGACAAGGTCGTCCCACCAACCTTCGGTGGAGTGGGCAGTGTCGGCGGGACCTGCAAGGTGGGAATCGCCGGTCAAGGCATGGCAGACAAGCACCGCGTTTGAAGCGTCTGCGTTGAGAGTGCCCCAAGTTTCATAGGCGAGGGTCAGATCTTCCAACTGGTGTTCGCTTTCTAAGACGAATTTGCGGCCTTTGCCAAGATGGTAAAACTGACGATTTCCAGGAGGGTCGCCTTCCAGCCATGCGCCAGTGGCAGGGATGTTCTTGCTGTAGGGGTGCGGTTGATTAGCCCCAGATTCTTTGCTTACGGAAAACCCCTCATGGTCGTCGGTCACTGCTGCGCTCCTCTGGGGGAACTTCTGGGGAAACTTCCGTAGGAACTGAAATTTCCGTTTGGTGCTCTGAACTTTCTTCAGATGAACCCTCTTCAGACACAGCATCCGAAGCAATTCCTGTGTCTACAGCTACCATCACATCTGTCAACGCCACTGGAGATTCTCCATCTGTGCCCTCAGCTGCAGCTATATCTCTAGCCGACATCACGAGACTCTCAGCCATAGCTGCCTCGTCAGCTTCTTCGCCGCTTGCTGCACTATCTGCTGCACTGCTTGCTTCGCCGTCTCCTTCGGCTACTTCCGTGCTTGGCGCAGGTCGCCAAGCCGCCTTGTCTTTGTAGATGTACATGTAAGCTGCAGCCCCCAGCCACAGCGCCGACATCACCCACACATTCACGCGCACGCCCGCAAGCTCGGAGGCAGGATCCACCCGCAAGAACTCAATCCAAATCCGACCCGATGCATAGCCCAGTACATAGAGAGCGAACAGATGCCCCACAGGTAGCTTGCGTAGTTTGTCGAGCCACAGCAGCAATCCCATGAGCGCGAGCATCCAAAGAGCTTCGTAAAGAAAGGTGGGATGAAAAGTAGTATCAGTGAAATACTCCACAGGGCGATTCACTTGATCTATCTCCACCCCCCACGGCAGGTCAGTAGGACGACCGAACAGCTCTTGGTTGAACCAGTTGCCTAGTCGCCCGATGGCTTGTGCTGCCAACAGAGTCGGAGCAGCAATATCAAGTATCTGAGCTAGCGACCAGCCTCGCATCTTGCATAACACTGCCGCAGCTATCACTCCGGCGATGATCGCTCCCGGTATCCCGAGACCGCCCTCCCAAATCTTAAACACATCGCCCCAGCGATCTTCGTCTGAGAAACTCCGCCAGTCGGTGATCACATGATAAAGACGTGCTCCGATGAGGCCGGCGGGCACTACGACCCAAGCCAAGCTGATAGCGATCTCTGGATTCATACCTCGCTGCTGCATCCTCCAGCCGATGAACCAGACGGCCACAATCACGCCTAGAGCAATCATCAAGCCGTAGATGCGGATGTCTAGCGGGCCGATCTCAATGATATTGCGAGAGGGGCTAGGAATAGAAGCGAACATAGGAATCTTCC
Organism: uncultured Acidimicrobiales bacterium; assembly: GCA_958295755.1. Lineage (GTDB taxonomy): Bacteria > Actinomycetota > Acidimicrobiia > Acidimicrobiales > Hopanoidiivorantaceae > Hopanoidiivorans. Next base: position 1,360,473 of record OY282367.1, read on the forward strand.
TTTATTTGGTGAGGGCTATCGATCGGGTAACTTAGGGGCGACATCAAGTGCTTAGATTGGGGCTGAGATAGAGGCTGAGATTTGGGGGCCGAAAGTGGTAATGGAGAGTGGTGCTAGAGGGTAAGGGTGAGAGATGGAGACTTAGATTACATTATAAGAAAGAAATCATAAAGAAAGAAATCTATAACGATCAGAAATCCACCAAGATCAGAAATCACTGCAGGAGAAAATCATGGGTACAGCACGAGAGATAGAAAATCTGCTCTACATGTATGCAGAGTGCATAGACAGCGGCGACTATGCCGGAATAGCTAACCTCTTTTCACGCGGACGCATAGTGGCAGAAGACGGCACACCTATAGCCACAGGAGCCGAAGAGGTGAAAGCCATGTATGACACCTCAACTCGCATCTACCCAGAAAAGGGAACTCCGCTTTCAAAACATGTGGTGACAAATCCCATTGTGGAAGTAGACGAAGTCGCAGGCACAGCCACTTGCCGCTCTTATTACACAGTGCTGCAGCGAACCGATACGCTTACTTTGCAGCCGATAATCACAGGTCGCTACCACGACACCTTCACCAAGCACCCCGATGGCTGGTTTTTCACCGAGCGCAAGATGATCATGGATCAGCTAGGCGACCTCTCTCAGCATCTTCTGATAGAAGTGGAGTGAGCTGAGAAACTCTCAGCCCTTCAGCAACAACTAAGTTACAATCTCTACAACTGTACCGAGCGGTGCTTGGTTGTAGAGAGTCGTAATGATGTTATTTGGCACGCGAATGCAACCTGACGAGCGAGCTTGGCCCACATACTGCGGTCGGTTGGTGCCGTGGATGGCGATATTGGGCAACTTGCCATCAAACTCAACCAACCATTCGCTGTAGGCACTCAGTGCCAGCACATACGGCCCGTACCCAGGGCTTTCCCCGAGTAGCTTTTCTTTCAAGAAAAATCTGCCTTGAGGTGTCGGAGCGGGATTGCCTGTGTTGTGTCCGCGCCCTACTACAGCTAAAGTCTCTGCGACTATCTGGGTGCCGTTCCACACACGCACCGACCTTTCTGTGAGGTCAATCCGAGCATGATATTGGTGGGTTCTCCAGTCAAAACCGCTGTTTTGAATCCAGCCTGTGGTGTTGTTCTGATAGCACGGCGCACGTTGACATGAACCATTCGGGTCAACTCTGCGGGCTGCCACTTCCACACGAACCCACGCGTCACTCTGACTTCCTTCAAGTACTTCCATCACGAGCGGCCCACCGTAATACGACTTATACCAAAGGCCGCCGTCGGGCAAGACTATCTCGTTACCACCGGGACTATCGTAAATCGGCACACGCCTCTGCTCGTCTCTGTTGGCCACTAGCACCGTCACCGAGAACGAACCTCCAAAAGGAGATGCCACACCTGTGCGCTGAAGTTGTGGTATCTGCGGGGTGCCGCCACCAACGGGCGGGGTAGCGGTGGTGGGTGTCGGAGGTAACGGTCCCTCAGGTGGAGGAGCTACGAGAGTGGTAGATGGAGCGGGAGAGACCAGAGTCGTGGTCGGTGGCGGTTGAACTTGGCTCTCTGGGGGTACTGTCGGCTGCGGTGGTGGCAGAGTGACCGTACCCGGAGCTGGTGGAACTGATGTGATGGAAATCGTCGGCGGTGCTGTGAGGCCAGGCTCCACTTCAGATGGTGACACTAGCTCGGGCGAATCGCCTGAAGAGCAAGCTGCCGCGATCAAGGCCACGAGCATCCCTCCGCAAACGGCTTTAGCAAGCAGGCGGCGAGAGGTGCGGCTAGCAGGGCGACCAGAAACGCGAGATAGGCGGGTAGCCTTTTGAGATACAGACTTAGATACAGAATTGTGATGCACGAATAGATATTTTAACGAGGATTAGAAAAAATTCCAGTTAATTAATCAAAGAATCTTTGCAATTTTTTACTAGTGGCCTCTTCTGCTATTTCTTCTGAATCGGATTCGGGCAAGTTTGCCAATCCTAGTTCATAGGTGAGACATGACTATAAGCATCCCAAGTATCGCTGTGTGTATTCCTGCCCACAACGAAGCATCCACTATCGGAGCAATCTGTCATGCAGTGAGTAGCGATCTGATGGGCGGTCGCTCGCCCTTCGTTAATGAACTTGTGGTGATTGACGACCGCTCCGAAGACGATACAGCTAACCAAGCTTATGACAATGGCGCACGGGTTGTGCCCGTTGCCGAAATCCTGCCTCGCTTTCAGCCAGACAAGGGCAAGGGCAACGCCATGTGGAAAGCCATCGCTGCCACCACTGCCGACATCGTGGTGTTCTGCGACGGCGATCTGGAGAAATTTGATACGCACTATGTAACAGCCTTGGCCGAGATGCTGCTAGAAGATGAATCTCTTGTGGTGACGAAAGGCTATTACGAGCGCATCTACGAAGGCGACCCCAACGGCGGCGGGCGCACGACCGCACTTATGGCTCGTCCTGCCTTGTCTCTGTTTTTTCCGCACCTAGCTCGGATCAATCAACCTTTGGGTGGGGAATACGCCATCCGCAGAGTTGCGGCAGAGCAAGTGCCTTTCGTACGAGGCTGGGGGGTGGAAGTTGGCTTGCTGATTGATGTAGCGGCACGTTGGGGAGCTGATGCCATCGGGCAGGTAGATCTGGGCAGGCGCACTCACAAACACCGCCACCTGCACGAACTCTCAATTCAAGCTTCAGAAATTCTTCACATCGTGCTACAACGAGCCGGCGTGCCTTGGCGAGCTGAATGGTCTTCGCTATTGGTGCGCCAAGGTTTTGAAGATCTTCACATCAAGGTAGAAGAGATGCCGCCTTTGATCTCGGTCAACGAATATTCGACAGCTGTGCCGGACTTAGATATTGCTGTGTCTGATTTAGACGCTGCATGAAACTACCTAGCTACTGAACCATCTAGCTACAGCCGCTTGTATTACCGCAAGATGGGCATGCGTGACAGCTACCCGCCCGCATCATCAAGACTCCGCACAGCATGCAAAGTGGAGCGTTTTTGTCGTAGCTACCCCTGAAAAACAGCTCTCTGTCTTGCGGGCCAGGGTCAATCCGACCCGACACGACCTCAGTAAAAGTTTCGGCTCTAGCTTCGTGCTCCACTTCTTCCATTTCTGGCAATGTGAGCTGCGAGCGTTCCGAAGCTGTGTATATACGAAGATCGTGCCGACGGTCTTTGTCTAAATATTCCAGTGCTAATTTTCTGAAGAGATAGTCCATGAGGCTAGATGCCAAGCGGATGTCTGGATCATCGGTTATGCCTGCTGGTTCAAAACGCATTCCTCTGAAGGCATCCACATAAGACTCCAACGGCACCCCATACTGCAGCCCGTGCGATACTGCAATGGCAAAAGCATCCATGATGCCAGCCAAGGTAGATCCCTGCTTTGAGACATTCACAAATATCTCACCTGGTTTGCCTTTGCCCCCGGGTGTATCACTGTTGTATTCGCCCACGGTGACGAAACCTTTGCAGTCACCCACGCTGAACTCAAAAGTACGCGAGGCGCGAGTCTTCGGGAGCCTCTTGCGAACTGGTCGACCGTCAGATCTTTCGTCTAGTAGCCCCGCACTACTGCCGCCTAGTACTCCCCTAGCCATTCCAGCCTCGATTGCCTCAGTTGCTTCGCCCCCAACTTCTGCTGGCACCCCTGCAGATACTCCATCTGACCCACTAATCGAATCCAGCCCCTCTGCCAAACCACCAGCTGAGAGCGGTTGCGCCACCTTGCAGTTCTCGCGATAAATCGCCACTGCTTTTACGCCCTCCTCCCACGCCCGCACAAGTAGCTGTTCAATATCTTCGGTAGTGGTGGCTTCAGGCAGGTTTACCGTCTTTGAGATACCCCCGCTCAGGAAAGGCTGGACAGCAGCCATCATATCGATGTGTCCGCTAGGGCTAATAGCATCTTCTCCGAAAGAGCAGGCAAACACTTCGTGATGTTCCGCACTTATGTGGGGCGGGATCGTGTTGTACTGGCGGATATGTTCGGTGATGTCGTCTATCTCGTTGTATCCGAGAGCACGCAATGCACGAGGCACAGTCTGGTTTACGATTGTCATTGTTCCGCCACCTACCAGCTTTTTGGTCTTGACTAAAGAAAGGTCGGGCTCTATGCCTGTGGTGTCGCAGTCCATCATAAAGCTGATCGTGCCGGTAGGTGCCAGCACCGACACCTGTGCATTGCGCACTCCTGCGATCTCAGCTAGCTCTGCCACTTCTTCCCACACTGCTTTTGCCTCGCTCACGATGGCAACTGGTGCGAGATGGCGATCTATGTTGTCAACAGACTGGCGGTGCATAGCCAGCACACCCAACATCGGTCTGCGGTTTTCTTCAAAGCCTTGGAACGGGCCGAGCCGTCTGGACATCTTGGCTGAGGTGAGGTAAGCCTGCCCTGTCATCAATGCTGTTATGGCAGCTGCTAGAGCTCGCCCAGCATCGGAATCGTAAGCTACGCCTTTAGCCATCAACAAGGCACCGAGGTTGGCATAGCCTAAGCCGAGCTGACGGAAAGCTCGAGCCGTCTCACCTACCGATTCTGTGGGATAGTCGGAGCGGCCCACCAATATCTCTTGAGCGCAGATGAGCACTTGCACAGCCATACGAAAACTGGCAATGTCGAAGCCTTGCTCATCATCATAGAACGACAACAGATTGAGGCTGGCAAGGTTGCAGGCTGAATTATCTAAGTGCAGATACTCACTACAAGGATTGCTGGCATTAATCGGACCTGTTTTGGAAGCGGTATGCCAGCGGTTGATGGTGGTGGAGAATTGCACGCCCGGGTCGGCGCATTCCCACGCCGCCGCTGCGATCTGGCGAAACAGCTCTTTGGCTGGCAGGGTTCGTATGACTTCGCCAGTGGTGCGGGAAGTGAGTTCCCAATCGGAACCTTCTAGCAACACGCCCATGAACTCATCTGAGAGACGCACGGAATTGTTAGCGTTTTGATATTGGATAGATGCGCTGTCGGCCCCGTCCAGATCTACATCAAAGCCTGCGGTGCTCAGGGCACGAGCTTTGCGTTCCTCCTTGGCTTTGCACCATATGAACTCTTCAATATCGGGGTGATCAGCATCTAGCACAACCATCTTGGCTGCCCGCCTCGTCTTGCCGCCCGACTTGATGGCTCCAGCTGAGGCGTCTGCTCCTCGCATGAAACTGACTGGCCCGCTAGGTGTGCCACCCCCTGAGAGATGCTCATATGAAGAGCGGATTTTGCTGAGGTTAACACCTGAGCCTGAGCCTCCCTTGAAAATCATGCCCTCTTCGGCATACCAGTTGAGGATGGATTCCATAGTGTCGTCTACCGAAAGAATGAAACACGCCGAAGACTGTTGCGGCACGCCCTTCACGCCGATGTTAAACCACACAGGCGAGTTGAACGATGCCTTTTGATGTAGCAAAAGATAAACAAGCTCGTCACGAAAAGTCTGTGCTTCGTCTCGGTCGGCGAAGTAGCCGTCGGTGAAACCCCATTCAGTAATGGTGTCGGCCACCCGTGAGATGATCTGACGGAGCGACCACTCACGCTCTGACGTGTCGAGCTTTCCTCTGAAATATTTCTGGGCAACGATGTTGGAAGCATTCAGCGACCACGAGACGGGGAACTCGGTATCGTTCTGTTCAAATGCCACCGTGCCGTCTAGGAAGTTGGCGATGCGAGTGTCGCGTCTCTCCCACTTCACGCTTTCAAACGGATCTACCCCGGCGACAGTGAAATGACGTTGAATGCCGATGTTCTCGGAGGTGAGCGGTTGGGCTGCAGGAAATTCTTGCGTCTTAGAAGCCATTTAATCAATCTATCAAGGGCTGGGATAAGCATTGAGAGGTAATCTGTTTGCTAAAGTCGCAAACATGTCGGAAATCCAGATGCTTTGGGTACGTAGCGGAGCTTTTGCTGACTGGCGCGGAGCTTTTGCTGACTGGCGTGAGGTGTATGTCAATGCCGACCGCTCTGCCAGTGCGCCTTGGACGATCCTCAATATGGTGCAGAGCTTAGATGGGGGCGTGACTTCCGATGATGTCTCAGCCGACCTCGGCTCACCAGCTGACCAAGAAATCTTTCGCACGTTACGCTCGCTAGCCGATGTCATTTTGGTAGGTGCTGAGACCGTCCGCAAAGAAAACTACGGCCCGCCAAAACTGACAGCTGACCTTCGGGCACAGCGCGAGTCTCGCGGGCAGCGACCTCTGCCAGAGATGGCTGTTATAAGCGCGAGCTTGAAGTTGGATCCTGCGAGCCGTCTGTTTGAAGACGGGCACAGGCCGATAATCTTCACCTGCCCTGGCGACCGCCACAATAGCCACGAAGCTAAGCGGCGATCTCTTTCGGAGATAGCCGAAGTCATTGTGCTTGAGGGGTCTGAGGCGAATGAAAGTTCTGAGGCGGCTATTGATTTGGCGGCTGGTGATTTTCCGGCTGTTGATTTGTCGGCTGTTCGCAAAACTCTCAGCGAGAAGGGGCATAAAGTCATCCTCTGCGAAGGCGGCCCCACACTAAACGCCCAGCTAGTAGCACACGATCTCATTGACGAATTCTGCATCAGCGTCTCTCCCACCTTTGTAGGCGGTAAACCTCTGCATCTGTTAGAAGGTACCCCTCTGCTGAACAAAAATCTCACTCTTCTATCTGTAGCCACCGACGACGCCCTCATCTTCCTCCGCTACGGACTCCTCCGCTACGAATAAGAGAAACATACTTAAAGATTTGCAACGGAAGCTGGTGGTTCGGGGGCGGGGTTGTTGCCGTGGTTTGTCAATGTCATCCATGCGCCGAGGATAAACAGCAAGACGGCACCCAGAGCCAGCACTCTCTTTTGCCATAGCTTGAGACGGCGAGGCCGAAGATAGTCATCGGCTGGGATGTTTATAGTCTGTCTGGGTACTTCATATACGAACATATGTTCACTATACAGGTGCGAACAAACTTTCGCAATACAAATGTTCGCATTTTTTGCAAAACTGCTCTATAATGTTCTCGTAGGTAAAAATCATCCAACTGCCCACCCCTAGCCAAACCACCCACCACCCGACAATCACAAAGCACTCAAACCACAAAGCAGTCAAACCACAAGGCACTATCATGGCAAAACCAAAAACCCGTGAAACAATTATGGACTTCATCCGAAAGTTCTGCGCCGACCACGGCTACCCTCCATCCGTCCGCGAGATAGGTGCCGCCGTAGGTCTCAGCTCCCCCGCCACGATCCACCGTCACATCGGCATCTTGGAAAAGGAAGGCAAGCTTCGCCGCGACCCTCATCGCCAACGAGCACTCACCATTCTCCCTCAAGAACCATTAACTGAACCTTTAGCCGAAGAATCGCCTAAAGACCTAGCCGAAGAATCGTCAGGACGATTAGCTTCAGACGACCAGCTAGCCACCGTCATAGATTTAGACACCTACCGCCATCCTGTGCGAGAGGTGCCTCTGCTGGGCCAAGTAGCAGCAGGAGCAGGAACCATCGCTGAAGAGCATGTGGAAGAAGTGATATCGCTACCCGAAGAACTTTGCGGCTCAGGCGAGCTATTCATGTTGAAAGTCAGAGGCGACTCCATGATGAACGCCGCCATCCTAGACGGCGACTACATAGTAGCCCGAAGCCAACCCACAGCCGAAGACGGCGACATAGTTGTAGCAGGCATCAACGAAGAAGAAGCAACCGTCAAAATCTTCCACCGCACTGGCACTCCCAAAGGCTCCACCATCACCTTAACCCCCGCCAACGAATCCTTCTCTCCTCAAGAATTCCCCGCCACCGAAGTAACCGTCTTCGGCAAACTAGTAAGCGTCCTCCGCCGCCTCTAGCAACAAAGATCTCTACATTAGATAGATAATGCACGTAAATTATAAATTCATTCATTATATTTACATTACTGAACTAGCTCATTTAGCGATATTCCACTAGCCAATGATATAAGTTAAAGTGAAAGAAAATAAGAGAAAGACAAAGTGAAAAATACAAAATATATGAACAAGTCAGATCAAAACGATTCTTGTGTCGACGAGTCTAAAACAGAAGACATCTTCTATGAGACGCAAGAAGCATATTACGCTCTAGAATTATCTTCAGATGAATTATATGCTCAAAGCATTCTAGGGTTGGATTGGGCGACTCGAAAAGCTGAAGATAGAGGCATGCTGAAGAACGCTGCAATACTCGCAAATCTACGTGAGAATGCTCGACAATGCAGACTATCTTCTTTTGATGACTTCTTGTTCAAAGTGAATATCTATGGAGATTCTATAGGGGAAGTTATATTGCGTGAAATACAAGATATAAATGCTGGCATAAAAACTAATGATCCTTTTGCATTTTTCTTTGCTTTTGCTTTACTGATGCCTCCAGCTGAAAAAAACCTCTACACAGACCACACTAATATATCATTAGAGAACATATCAGAAGCAGGAGTAGCAGAAAATTCTGTTTTTTCAGAAGAGAATATTTTAGATTCAAGTGTCTTACCTTCTGACATAAAAGCGATCCTTCCCGATATAACATCTGCAGGCAACTATAAATCTCTAAGGCTTTGTATTTTCCCCGGTTGTCAAAAACCAGAAACTGCTATCAAAGCCCATAGTATATCCAAAAGTAACTTTTTGAATCCCTATGTCTCTAGTAACAATAAGTTCTGGCATATCACTACTCCTAAAGCCCCTAAAGTCGGAAGATTGCACTTTGACTCAATCACTCCTTCTAATGCCTCATGCTTTACAGGTCTCTGCCAAGATCACGATGCTATGTTTCACCCATTAGATAACTCGACACTTTCGAAATGTTTAGATTCAAGAAAATTATTATCATTAATGATATTCAGAACCGCTCTTTATGGATATTGGCAACGCTTAGATGCAGATTATAGAATCCCAGTATTAGGTTGGAATACCACAGTAAAGGGCAACCGAATCAAAGGATTAAAATATGTTGGCGCAACCAACAGACCTCCTATCCCTCATGAAGTCCCCAGGAGACAATTAAGAGATATACTGGATATCTGTTGGAAAAAAATTGAGGAAGAAAAATGGGAAGACATTGAACATCATATATTTAGATTTAAGGGAATTAACCCCAGAGTGATCTCGGCGGGTGTTTCTGCAATTTTTTGCCGGCAAGTCATTCCGACACCGGCTTTTGTTCATACCTTCCCCCATGCTAACAGTATGATTGCTATTATATCTCACATAAAAGGAGATAGCAATCTGCTGAAAAATCGTCTCTCATGGCTCAAAAGTATATCCGAAAGTGAACAAAAGAAGTTATTAACTTGGGCAACAATGCACCATTGGAACAATTTGTACTTCACTGAGCAATATTATGAATTCCTGACTGAATCAAAAAAAAGTCATATTATTGATATGGCATTGGTGTACAGTTGGCTATCTCCTGAGTTTAAAAACAAAAGAGGCGAAACGGTAAAAATGAATTCTTCGACAATATTTGAAAAAATTGCTTTTAGCTTTTTTGGCTAAGTCATGGACCTGTAAATTAGAAAACCAATACATACTCTAATCCTAACAATCCTCCATGGAAAGTAGAACCGATCCATCTTATGATTGAATTAGCTCATGTCTAAGCTTTTCTGTCCTCCTGCTCTCCATCTGGTATATTCGTCTAGAGATTTTTGCAGAGCTTCAGGTAAAGATATCAAATCTTCTATGCTATCTACCATCAGTTCTCCAGCTATTGCTATTTCTTTTCTGTACTCATCTAAGAGTATTCGTCTCTTTCCTTTTCTAATATTATGAGTAGGGCACATAGGTGCTCTATTTATTATCTGATTTGAACCATCTCTTGATTTTGGATCAATATGATCAAGGTGGAAATTATTTGTAGTTCTGATAATTTCTCCATTAGAATTACGGTTAGCAAATCCACAGCACCACGCCATATAGCCAGACATTTCAAGTAAAATTTTTAACATTTCACGCTCTGGAATGATACTAGCTGGAACTTTATATTTTCTTTCCGTTAATGGCTGAATTGTGATAGCTGGTTCAGGATCTTCGTCAGTGCGTTTTGGTAATTCGTATGGCGAACGTAAAATTATATCTTTACCTGTCAAAAAAGTTTGTTGCCCTAAGCCCTGCTCACCTTCTATTGCGTATTCAAATTTGTGTAACTGACGTCGTAAAATTGTAAAGGCACGAGGTGATATATCACAGGCAATCCACTTCCTCCCATTTCGCTCGGCGGCAACAGGTACATAGGCGCAGCCAGCAAATGGATCAAATACTAAATCACCGGGATCGGATGAAGCTTTAACGATACGCTCAGCTAAAGCGACTGGCTTTTGAGTTGGATATCCAGTTTTTTCGCGAGAGAAACTCTTGATCATTATTGAATCCAGAATATCTGTTGAAGAACAGTTCCATGTATCTTCTATAGGTATACCCTTCCCTGTGGGAGCCTTACCGTCTCGTCTAACATATCCTTCAGGATACGATATATATTCCTTATTGAATTTCTTAGTTGCTTCTTTGCTTTTAACATAATATAAAATAGTATCGTGATTGCGAATCCATCCACGCTTTTGTGTTTTAAAGCCTGATACCCATCCAATCCTCCAGACTATTTCATTGCGAAAATTTTCTTCACCAAAAATTCCATCCATAACAGCTTTAAGATAATGAGAGGCCGTTGGATCACAATGCAAATAGAGACTCCCAGTATGTTTTAATATTCTTTTCATTTCAATTATACGAATAGCCATATATGTTAGATAAGCCGCTCTTTCCTCTCCATGTGTAGCTCGAGCAGCTTCAATAGTCCAAGCCACCCCTTCAAAGTCTGTTTCAATTCTATTTACCCAATCCTCATGCACGTCTGTATCCCATTTCCATATATCTTTGAATTTTGCCTCAGCTCTCTCTGTGTCAGGCCAAACAATTTGAGCTCTGTCAGCTTCATACTCATTCTTAATGCTCCATCTAGCTAACAAGGCCTGCTCAAAATCTAACTCTTCGTCTGTAAGTGGAATTTGCAGCTTTCCAATGAAGGTATCATTTTTGTCAAATGGCGGATCTGTACAAATCAAATCCACGGTCTCGTTATCGATGCTTCGAAGCAGATTGAGGTTGTCTGCTATATAAAGCGTCTGATTTAGCACATCTGGCTGAGTTGTGGAAACGGCTTCTGCTGGCATAGTATCTACCTTAGTCGGGGATTAGGTCAAACGCGCGTTAAACCTGATTTGTCTTTCGGCTTCAGACCTCTTGCTTGTCTCATAATACCAAAAACACGAACATTGCGGCACAGTCAGACTCTAACCAGAACAGTAGCTAGAGTTGCGTAGCATTCTTGGAGCTTTTGGGCTGAGATATGCTCGTCGGGGGCGTGAGCTAAGAGGGGATCGCCGGGGCCGAAGTTGGTAGCTGGAATGCCTAACTCGCTGAAGAATGCCACATCTGTCCAGCCCAACTTGGCTCTAACTAGACTGGCGGCACTATTTGCCCTCAGCTCACCACTTGCCCTCAACTCACCACTTGCCTCCAACTCACTGGTCGCAAACTTAACAGAGGCGGCAACGGCTTCTATGAGCGACTGGAGAAGGGGGTGGTCAAGACTGGGCGGGCAAGCTGGGGCCGCGTCGATGATTTCAATGCTGAACTCTGAAGAGATGCTTGAGCCGTCATTGCGAGCCGCTACTGCAAAAGCCTCAGCCACGAAATCTAGCAGATGCTGCTCGGCTTCTGCTGTGGAGCGGTCAGGAGCGAAGCGGTGAGAGATCACCACTTCAGCAAAGTCGGGTACCACATTGCCTGCTATGCCTCCGCTCACCGAAACAGCTTGCATAGATTCGTGGAATTCACAGCTGTCAATAACAGGCTTGCGCGGCTGATAATTCTCCAGAGCAGACAACAGTGCCGCCAGCCCGTGCACCGCGTTCTCACCCATCCACGCCCTAGCGGTGTGGGCACGCCTGCCCGTCACTTTGACGCTCGCCCGCAAACCGCCCTGACACCCTGCCTCAACAACCCCATCTGTCGGTTCACCCAAAATGGCAGCATCGCCCTCCAGCAGGTCGGGACGGGTGGCTTGTAACTCCAATAGCCCGCTGTATTTGCGGGCGACCTCCTCGCGGGCATAAAAAATATAGCTCACATCTATAGACGTCTCTGAAAATTCACGAGCAAGTGCCAGAAACACAGCTAGCGCGCCTTTCATATCTGATGTGCCTGTGCCCCAAAGGGTGTCGCCATCTCGCCGCAATCCCACATCGCCATCTGTGTCGCTGGGCGGCACGGTGTCTAAGTGCCCGCCGAGGATGAGGCGTTCTGACCTACCTAAGTTGGTGCGCGCCACCAAGTTGTCGCCAATACGCTCTACTTCCAGCCACGGCAACTTCTGCAGCTCCGCCTCTACGAAATCGCAAATCTGTTGCTCGTTGTGGCTCACCGACGGTATAGCGACTAGTTCTGCCGTCAAATCAAGCAAGTCATTCATGTCGCCCACTTATGTAGCCACTCATGTCGCTCACTCATGTGGCGACCCCGTGGTCGCGGAGGATGTCATTCAAAGCCGATTTGTCGTGCCGTTCGCCTTCGGGGATGCGTTTGATGACCAAAACGGCGGGCAGACCAAACTCGCCGCCTGCGAACTTCCTTGAGCGCGAGCCTGAAACCGCCACACACCACGAAGGCACCACTCCTCGGCTCAGCTCTTCACCTGTTTCGGTATCTATGACTGGTATGGAACTCGTGAGAATGCAACCTGCGCCAAGCACTACGCCGTTGCCGACCCTGGCACCGTCGGCCACGATGCAACGGCTCCCGATGAGGCAGTCGTCGCCGACCACCACAGGCACTGCTTGAGGCGGCTCCAGAACCCCGCCGATGCCGACGCCGCCCGAGAGGTGCACATTCGAGCCGATCTGTGCACACGAGCCGACCGTCGCCCAAGTATCCACCATTGTGTTCTCGCCCACATAAGCCCCGATGTTCACATAGCTAGGCATCATTACTACACCGGGTGCCTGATAACTGCCCCAGCGCGCTGATGCGCCCGGTACCACACGCACGCCGTGCTGCTGATAGTTGGACTTAAGGGGGATTTTGTCGGCGAACTCAAACGGCCCTAGCTCGGTAGTTTCCATCGCCGAAAGCCTGAAAAGCAACAAGATGGTATATTTCAGCCATTCATTCACAGCGATATCAGAACCGGCGATATCAGAACCGCTATCGCTCCCCGCAACCTCTGCCACCCGCACTTGCCCGGTATCCAACAGATTGATGACATGATGGACAACCGCCTTGGCGTCTTCATCGGCTGGTGAAAGCTCATTACGTCTCGTCCAGAGCTCTTCTATCTCTGCTTGCGCTTCTGTTGTGTCCATATTTGAAGGCTATCTCAGCACACTGTGCAAACCTAAATTTCTCGCAAACCCAGATTTCTCGCAAACCTAAATTTCTCGCAAGCCTAGATTTCCCGTTCAGACAGCGAACTCCGACAATCTGCGAACTGAAGCTTCGTCTAGCCGCACCCGATAGCGAATGCCCTTTTCCTCTACCAACTCTTCTAAAACTTGTCCGCTGCGATAGACAGAAGCCATCACATCGCCACGCTCGTGAGGCACCCAAAGCTCCTGCACCAAATACTGCGACCAAAGTTGCTCGCCGATTTCGTTCAGCAAAGTATCTATGCCTTCACCTTTAGCCGCAGAGATACGCACAGTTTGCCCCTCTTCGTTTCGCCCTCCTCTATTTTGCTCCCCTTCATTGTTGCTGCCCAACCTGTCGCATTTGTTCCACACCAGCAGCTCTGGCTGGTCGCCAGCACCGATTTCGGCTAGCACATCTCGCACCGCCTCTATCTGCTCTTCGGGGTTGGCTGCGGTGGAATCCACCACATGGATCAACAGATCGGCATCGGTCACCACGCTCAAGGTAGAAGAAAACGCCTCCACAAGATTGTGCGGTAGCTTGCGAATAAAACCCACCGTGTCGGCTACCAACACCGACTCACCGCCTGGCAATGTGAGACGGCGAGTCGTGGCGTCCAAAGTGGCGAAGAGACGGTTACCCACTAAGGTGTCGGCACCGCAAAGCCGATTCAACAGGGTGGATTTGCCAGCATTTGTATAGCCCACGATGGCAACTTTGCGAAGCGGCGAGCGTAGACGTTGCTTGGCTTGAGTGGCACGGCGACGGCGGATTTCCTCTAGCTGCCGCTCAAGGTGATGCATTCGGCGTTCCAAACGGCGGCGGTCGACCTCTAGCTTGGTCTCGCCTGGGCCTCTGGTGCCGATGCCGCCAGCCTGCTGGCTGAGACGAATGCCCATCCCTCTCAACCGTGGTAGCAGATAGCGAAGTTGGGCAAACTCAACCTGAGTTTTACCTTCCAAGCTGGCGGCGTTCTGGGCGAATATATCTAAGATGACGGCTGTGCGATCTATAGCTGTGCGGCCGAGCATCTTTTCAAGAGTGGCTTGCTGGGCTGGGCTTAGTTCGTCGTCAAAGACAACAGTGTCGGCATCGTAAGTTTCGGCAACTTCACGAATTTCAGCCACTTTACCTTTGCCCACAAAAGTGCCAGGGTCAGGAGAAGGACGGCGTTGGGTCACACGAGCGACAGCGTCTGCGCCTGCGGTGTTTACAAGTCGCTCAAGTTCGTCAAGAGAGGTATCGGTTTCTTCAGATGTGGCTGTTGGTAAGGTAACCCCTACCAGCACGATCTTCTCACGGAAAGTCCGCTCGATAAACCCCTGCGACTCACCCCCAAACTCCCCAAACCCACCTCGATGATCAGAGGTAGCAAGGTCATGCTCTACCTCTGATATATCACGGCTATCTGCAGCACTATCACTACTCATCAGTTAAAGATTCTCTATCATTTCAAGCTATTCAACAAACTTCTTATGACTTTTTCTATCTCTGGAATAGATAAGAAATCTGTATTGTATTTGTGAAAGTGTCCCCCGATCTGAGAAAAAAATAGATTTCTTACCCTTCCATCAGAGAGCTTCTTTTGATTATCATTCTTCATGAGCGTCATTATCAGAGCAGACATTAACTTAGGTTGACACAACAAAGTAAGTCTGGCTACAGCAACACCAGCGATATCACTCCATAATTCTACATTGCTGTGCAAAAATTCGCTTATACTTTCCACAGATTCGTTGTTTTCAATGTTAGAAACAATCATGGAAGCAATATGTCCTCGCCACCAAACAGCACTTAGACGGCAGTCGTTTCGCATGAGTCTATAATAACCACGTTGCTCTGGCTGACCACCCATTCTATTCAAAAATCGATTGACTCTTGCTTCCTTTGAATCTTTTCTACGCCCTGAAAGATATTTTGATATATCACCTACTAATTGATCTTCAGCTAGTGCTTGCACATGGACTGCGTGCCAAAAAATCGGATGCTGTGCCAATAAAGGAGATACGTCAACAGACCTCCAGTGGGTAAAGAGTTCTGTTGTGACAAGAAACTTTTCAGGTTTGGAAAGCAGTTCAATATCTTCCCATGCATCCATAACTCGAGGTAGCGACAGTATATTTTCTCCTAATGTTATGAGGCTTAAGATAGCGTATTTACTTTCAAGAAAGTTGATAAAATCTTCAATTTCTGCTGATGATGAAGGTATAGCTTGTAAGAGTTCATTCCTAGATCTCCTGCCTTCAGCACTGTCTTCTTTAAGAGTTTTGCGCCAGGAACTTAACATGGCAGAAGAACTGATGAAGTCGGCAGTAGTATCGATCATTTTATTCTTCATCCTTATTTTGCAGTTTTTCAAAAGGTACAAGTCTACTGGCGACAAGTAGAGGAGAAAAGTCATCATCGTCCCAATTAGCACCGATCTCTTCAAGCTTTTCTTTTAGTGCTATGAATTGGAAGTCGGGGTCTTCCCATTTACCAATCTGGCTTTTTGCTGCCTTTCTAAGTGCTTCAGCAAGGGCACCTACTAACAAGGATCGGTCATAGTCTTTGTCATATTTTTCGGTGTAGATATCCTCTGGCAAATGGACAATGTATCTCACCTGCGGAGACATGGTATCTTCCTTAACCACAGGCATCCCAACACCTTGGTATTCACTCGTGCCTTTTTCAGCTTTTCTAACATGAAGCAGATTGTGTGAATCCGTGGCGATCTCGTGTGGTCTGCTTTTGGCCAAAATAGCTCCTTTGGGGATTTCTAACGGTGTTCTCCACACAGGAGAAATCCCACTGCCGTCGCGTATCATGAAGTCTTTTGTTGCCACAAGCGTAGCAAACAGATACATTGGAGGCAACAGAGGCGAGTCATCCCAAGTTACCGACAAGCACGCATCTGCAGAATCTTCAAATACAGAATGAAGTGCATGCGGGGAACGCAATTCCGCAGACCAAATAGCTTCACCTCTACTTATTGCATTTTCTAAAACCTTACAATTCTGCAGGTCATTTCGGATTTTAACAGTGCGATTTTCGTGATCTATATCAGTTTCTTCAGTCGAGTATGACGCACGAGGAAAATCGTTTATCAAACCACTTTCATATATCTGAGGGAAACTCATTATGATGTCTCATTCTTTCTAGCTCTCTGACGCAATGACAGTCTCAAAGCTTCTCCTAAATGGGCTGGAAGCGGTTCTTGCAAACGTAGTCTCATTGCCTTACTTAGACTGCCAGAAATTACAACTTCTTTTGCCTTTCGTGGCATGGCATTCTTCTCACCAGGAATAACGATTTCTTCAATATCTAGATATCTGCTTTTGATAGGGTTATAGCAACTACTATCAGAACCAGAGAATAATATCGCCCAAACACCCACATAAATGGGAGAATCTTCTTTGTAGTCTATAGAGAAAATTACCTCTGATATTTCACCATCATTTACAATTGGTTTAATGCTTTGTGATGCGCCTTGTATCTCTGGTAAATGTGGTTGCTCTTCGGGTTCTGTTGGAGGGTCTGGAGACGGATCTGGGGGGTCGGGAGACGGGGCAGGGTGGACAGAGTCAGATCTCCTTTCTCTACCGGTATCTGGAAGCCTCTTCGTCTTTTTCGGACGCGACATCAATATCGGAAATCCATCAGGTGACCAGTCGTCAGAACTGTCAAGAATACCAACTACTTTTCGTATCTCATTCGCTATTTTCATAAAACCCTTTTTCAGGGTTTTACCTCTATCTTCTGTTTCAACGAGATGGCTCAATTCAAGGTGCTCTGGATTCTCAGCATCGTTGACCAATACGGCGAACCTGTCCCTCACACATATCACAGCAATGAATGGCTTGTACTCAGAAAATTTGGAGGGTTCACAATCTGGAATACGTGAACCGTAAGTTATGGTCATTCCTTTTCTTGTAAGCACGACTTCCCGTGCTATATCAGTTAGGATTTCCTTATCGTCCAGCCTGCGATACCAGACATCGGCTTCTTCAAGCTGTATTCTACGTCCCTGTGACAATGCAAGATAAACATTCCATGCTTTACTTCCGCTCAGATGTCCCTTAGCCTTCCCTTGTTTGTTTTCCCTACCCGCTTCCAGCTGACTCTTTATACTATCTTTATCCAAAGATTTTTGTTTGCCTCCACTTTTCACTTTTAGCTTCATTGTCTCTTCGTGAAAGGATGTAAAAAAATTGCGGGCAGCACAGGTCAAAATAGCCTCCGGCACTTCGTTGGCTCTTAGATTGAAATTATTGAACCCAAGTATGGCTATCACTGTGCCTGTACCGGTTGCTGATTTCCGAATTTTATCTACTTGTGATTCAAGAATTTTTGGGACTTCATTTGTGAATCCTCTCTCAGGCTCTTCTCCGCTCATATCTATGTCAATGGCATAATCACCGACTCTCGACCTGTATTCGTCACCCAACTTGTGTGAAGCCAGATGAACCTGGCCAGACACTATGGTCCCTTCATCTCTAGAGATAGAAGCATACAGAACGTATCTGATATCGGAAGCCCTGAACGGAAAAAGATGACCAAGACCGTAACTTCCCGCCTGCTGATCTTCTTTCTCGCTTACAGCTGTAGATAAAAGATTGTTCATGTCCCTGGTGCCCATACCCTTTCCATCGTCT
The DNA here is from genome assembly GCA_958295755.1 of uncultured Acidimicrobiales bacterium. Lineage (GTDB taxonomy): Bacteria > Actinomycetota > Acidimicrobiia > Acidimicrobiales > Hopanoidiivorantaceae > Hopanoidiivorans. The sequence continues at coordinate 1,378,501 of OY282367.1, forward strand.
CGACAGAACAGAACCGAAATTTTGTCCTTATCCAATGTCTTGGTTATGGCATTAATGATTTTCTTATCATCACCAGTGCGTCTGTGCACAGATTGCGCAGCTTCGAAAGCAGCTTTATAGCTTTCAATATCTGGGATATTCGATGTCTCACATAAAACTATCTCTATGTTGACATTTACAGCCCCAACCTTGGGGTCCTGTGCATCCAAAGAGTTCTGCATCATCTCCCTCACTATCTGATGAGCTGATTCCTGAGAGCGATATGCGAGATTGAGATCGGTAAAGCCCTCTCTAGAAGAAGACCGAGGGAAAATGAGTTTGGATTTCTTGGACATGTTTTGTCTTCTCTCAATTACCTGCTTAGACCCATACTATGACATATACAGCCAGCCTCTGTCTACTGCCATTTCGTAGAGATCTTGGCAGGCGTCTGATCTTGCCCGTTTGTTCATGTCTGAGAAATAGACGGTGGCATGTTCCGGAAAGTCTTCGCCAAAGACTACCTTCAGCCCTAGTTCTTCGCACTGTCCGACTGTCACTCCTAGAACTCCGCTGACTGTGTTCCCGCTTCTTCGCTCATAGTCCACCACTGAGTCTTCAACAGAAATAGACCTGCCGTCATAGAAGGAAACCTTGCCGTGTCCCGCAGTGGAGAAGGCAGCAGGGTTGACATCATCTGTTCTGGGGTTTTCACAATAACTAAGTGTTATATGCCTGTAGAGCAGACGTCCATCATCGCTAGGCATTTGGGTATGCCGTCACAACTTGTGTCTTTACAATATCCCATATCTCATCTGCTTTTAAATCCAGTGTTTCTATGGAGCGGGTACCTGTGGAGCGTTCACGATAATACAATTCTGCGGTCATGCTGTCTAGGTAGGCGGTCAAGTTGATTATCCTGTCGCCGCTTGACCATCTTGCGGTAACATCGCCCTCCATCGTAGGGTGAACTGCAGGCTCCGGCACCCCTTTAGAAATAATGGTGGCTAGCCCTCCTAGGAAACCCTCGACTCGCTCAGGATGCTTGATAGGTGTGTGTTCAGGATCTTCATTCCATCCGTTCCTGACTGCGCTGTCGATATAGCGACGAAGATGTGCCACCATACTTGAATGGCTTCCATTCAAAGTATCTTTGGTAACTCTTGGGGAACCTGTTTTGAGTAGAGACATGCTGTGGTGTCCTTTCGGTACTCTCAGTATAACTGAGCGAAGCGAGATGCTCCAAGTTTTTCTAACCTCATTATCATATTTATACCACAACCTCAGAATTCATCGCCCTTACAAGGCATTAGAACTAGCACTATCCGACCCTTGCCTTCTCAGGCGGGGTCATATTCTCCTAGATATTTCACCTCCGCTATGTACAACATAGGCAGAAACGATCTGTAGTATCTCCTGACCAAAGCACTTCCTCCCGCCATATTGACCTTCACATCCTCATAAATCTGGGGTGTGGCATCTTTCTGCTCGGCTTTGATTTTTCCACCTTTCCAATGGCTCAGAGCCACCACAGAAGCTACCGCTCCAGACCCGCACGCTTGTGTCTCGCCTACCCCTCGCTCCCAAACCTTCATATCGAGTTCTTCACTTTCGGAGTTGTAAGAAACGAATTCCACATTTACTTCCTCTCCAAAATCGGCTATAAATCTAGGGCCATCCTCGCTTGGATTGACCGATCCGATATCATCCATCATCACCACCACATGAGGATTCCCCACACTCACGAATAAAGCTTCATTATTCCTGAAGCTCGCCCCAGCCTCGGTAGCCTTGCGTTGCTGTTCCGACCCAGCAAAACCTAACAATGGTATTCCCATAGTTGTGCTGATCTGAACAGACAAACCATCTTCTGAGGTATCGCTTTGAACTCTCACATCTTCCCATCTGCCAGCTGTCTCCACCAAGAAATGTGTGATATTTGGATATCTATTCGCCAACACTTGGCCTAAACAACAAAGCCCGTTGCCACTAGTCTCAGCTTCACTCCCATCAGAGTTGAATAATCTCATATGCACTGCCAAATAAGGGCCAGCCGGATTGCCGCCAACTATGATCGGATCTTTAGGGCTAGCTGCGAATGTGGCGGCCTCTCGTGCATCCTCCAAAGCTGCTTCATCTTCCCAGGCCAGCACCAGGCCGTCTGCGTTCCATTTCCCTTGGAGGCGTAGGTTCTCAAAATATCTGTGTGCTTCTTCCACTGGCGGAACATCTGCTGTGCCCTCTGCTGTGCCCGCTGCTACGTCCTCTTTGGCATCGTCTTCGGTCAGCAAGCACACCAGAAACTCATTTCCCAAGCTGCTGTGCTTGGTGGCAGGAAAAAATACTTCGTTCATCTTCTTACCTCCTTACCTCACTCCCCCAGCTTTTACCTCACACATCTTGCTACCTTCGAGCACCGATCTAACTCCTCTAACTCTCGCCTCCAAACATTGCCTAACTCTGCTCGCACGGCGGGTAGAGCTTCTATTGGGTCCTGGTCTATGTCTATGTCTATCCAGCAGATGCGAGGGTCGCGGCGGAACCATCTTTCTTGACGGCGACTGAAGCGGCGGGTGCGAGCTTTGGCTAACTCTATTGCTTCTTCTAAGCTGAACTCCCCTCGGAAATGAGCAAATAGCTCTTTGTAGGCGAGGGCTTGACGGGCGGTGCGCGACAAACCTTCAGGTCGAGTGTGAAGTTCCCATGCCTCATCAACCAAACCAAGTTCTAGCTGATGAGCAAAACGTTGCTCTATGCGTTCATCTAACAGCGGTCTCGGCAGGCGCAAACCGATTTGCCTGAACGCTGTGTGTCCGTAGGTATCTAGCCCCTCGCCGTATGATGAAAATCGCCTGCCGCTACCTAATGTCACCTCCAATGCCCGCACTATGCGACGGCGGTTGGTGGGCTCCATGCGCTTGGCTGCCAACGGGTCGCGGTCGCAGAGTTGAGTGTAGAGAGTGGCTGTATCGCCTTCATCCTCCAAGCTGGCACGCACTTCGGGGAACTGACCGGGCATCTGGATGGCATCCACAATCGCACGGATATACAACCCCGTCCCGCCCACGATTAGTGGTTGCGCTCCCCTGCTTTGAATGTTTTCCAGAGCGGCGGCAACATCTTGTTGGTAGCGAGACACTGTGTATTCTTCGGCGGGATCAATCAAATCTAGGCACCAGTGGGGCACTTCGGCTTGATCTTCGGTGGTGGGTTTAGCTGTGCCGATGTCCATCTGCTGATAGACGCACATTGAGTCGGCCGAGATGATCTCTATCTCCTGGCCACCGCCTGGCACCCGCGCCGACTCCCGTGCCAACTCCATGGCGATACCAGATTTTCCGCTGGCAGTGGAGCCAAGCAAGACGATGGGGGTCTTGCCTGCGATCTCAGACTGGGCGGTCATAGCTGATGTCGTAGCTGATGTCATAGCTGATGTCATGTCATGAATTCTGTGCCAGATTCAATCAGTAGCTATAACAGAGAGCTAGACGAACTGCCGGAGGAAAACGAGCCGCCGACAGAAGTCGGACTACCGATGGAAACAGCGACAGCTTGTTGAGAACCAGTTTGCTGAGGAGAAACTGGCTGTGTCAGGCGAAGTGGCTTCTGGCGAGGCGGGGTCAGAACCTCAGTCATCTCGCCCAGTAGATAATGGGCTGAAGCGTCTGTGATGCGAGCTATGGCAATCGTGCCGGCTGGTAAATCGCCAAATTCAGCAACAACGCCCCCAGCAACACCACCTCCAGCAACACCGCCCCCCATCAAATGCACCAGCTTGTTCTGACGCGTACGACCCGTCAACACATTCACATCTCGCTTAGACGGCCCCTCAATCACGATCTCTTCCATCTTCCCGACACGCTCTTGGTGCCTTCTCAAAGCCGACCGCTCCACCACCACCCGCAACCGCTCGTACCGTTCACGCACCACATCAGGGTCCACAAAATCATCGGCCATCCCAGCCGCCTCCGTTCCCTCCCTCGGAGAGAACACAAAAGTGTACGCGCTGTCAAACTCAGCCGCAGCTGCCACCTCAAGCGTGCGTTCAAAGTCGTCATCGGTTTCGCCGGGGAAACCCACGATGATGTCGGTAGTCACAGCCAAATCGTCTATCGCTTCACGAGCAGCAACCAGCTTCGCTAGGTAAGTTTCGGCGGTATAGCCCCGATGCATGGCAGCCAAAATCTTATCGCTGCCCGACTGCAACGGAAAATGCAGATGCTCACAAACCTCTGCCACTTCCGACATCGCCGCAAAAATCTCAGGGCGCATATCTTTCGGATGCGGGCTGGTAAAACGCACTCGTCCGATGCCTTCCACCTCGCTGACCGCCCTCATCAAGTCACCAAAGAGTGGTCGCACTCGCACAGCTTCGCCCTGGCGTCGCCGAGCCAGCTGCAGGTCGCGCCCGTAGGAGTTCACATTTTGCCCTAGCAGTGTGATTTCGCTCACGCCATCGGTAGCTAAAGCTTCAACCTCTCTCACGATGTCGGCGAACGGACGGCTCATCTCGGGGCCTCGCACCGCCGGCACAATGCAGAACGCACAGCTATTGTCGCAACCTATCTGTATCGTCACCCAAGCCGCCCAATCGCACTGCCTGCGCGCTGGCAATGCCGATGGAAACGCCTCGCCGTCTTCCAGCGCAACCTCTTCTAAAATCTCCACAATCGGCCCGTGCTGGCGAGCGTGCTGAAGCAACTCAGCTGCACGATGCACATTGTGCGTGCCGAAAACCACATCCACATGTGCTGCCCTGGAGCGAATCAGATCGCGATCTTTCTGCGCTAGGCAGCCAGCCACGGCGATTTGCATCTCAGGGCGGGCGTCCTTGATCTGTTTGAGCTGACCGAGATGTCCGTAGAGTTTGTTGTCGGCGTTCTCACGAATGCAGCAAGTGTTGAGAATCACCACATCGGCATCATCGGGTGTGTCGGTGCGGCTCATCCCGTCTGACTCCAGCAAACCGGCGATGCGTTCGGAGTCGTGCTCGTTCATCTGACACCCGAAAGTGCGCAGGAAGTATTGACGGCTCACTGGGCCACTCCGATGGCGGCAATATTGCCCGCTGTTTGCTTTTTAGATCGGCTGGCAGTCGCACCGCCTACAACAATGTCACCTTCGTAGAACACGATGCTCTGACCGGGGGCGACTCTGGGTTGCGGCTCGTTCCAGAGAATGTAGTTGTTTCCGACCTCATCACAAACAACTCGCCCTTCGCTAACCTGCCCATGAGAGCGACATTGCACCGAGAGCGACCTTTCTACTGGCTCGTCAATTAGCTCATCTACTGCCTCGCCAACTGGCTCGCCCACCCATTCCACTGCGGTTATAGGCTGGGCTTCAACCAGCCTGTCATTGTGGCTACCGACTACGACCTTAGCTTCCGCAATATCCACATCTAAAGCGAACATCGGCTCGCCTCCTCCTTCCAGCCCAAGCCACCGACGCTGTCCGATGGTCACGAATTCCACACCAGGCACACTGCCTACTTCTGCGCCGTCCTTCGTTACGACTTGTCCGGGTGTAGCTTCCATCCGAGATTCCAAAAATCGTCTGCGCCCCTGCGACTTTGTGATGAAACAAACATCTTGGCTGTCGGGTTTCTGGGCTGTGCGGATGCCGAGCCGCTCGGCTACTTCACGCACTTGCTGTTTGTTCATCTCCCCCACTGGCAACAGCAAACGCTCAAGCTGTGTCTCGCTCAGCATCCAAAGCACATACGACTGGTCTTTAGCAGCATCGACACCTCTAGCTAGTCTGGGCATGGTAACAAACCCAGCACCAGCTGTGCCCTCAGCAGACCTCAATCCCCCAGCCACTCGCACAATCCTTGCGTGATGCCCTGTGGCAACGGCGTCAAACCCGAGCGCGTCGGCTCGCTTCAGCAGTCGATCAAACTTAATGTGGCGGTTGCAATCTACGCACGGGTTCGGAGTGAAGCCAGCCTTATGATGAGCCACATAAGGTGCGACAACTTTTTCGTTGAACTCTTCGCCGAAGTTGAACACATGATGCTCTATACCAAGGTGGTCGCAGACACGGCGGGCATCGTCCACATCCGATACCGAACAGCAACCCGTATCGGATGCTCCGCCCCAGAGCTTCATCGTCACGCCTATCACCTCGTGACCCGCCTCGGCAAGTAAAGCGGCAGCTACCGAAGAATCCACGCCACCCGACATGGCGACCATTACCTTGCTGGCCATAACTACGCTACCTTGCTGGCCATAACTACGCCGCCGCCCGGCGCAGCTGCGCCACAGCATTTGGGATTACCGAGCAAGCTCTGTCTATGTCGGCTTCGGTAGTAGTGCTACCGAGAGACAGACGGAGCGAACCTTTGTCCAAGTTTCTGTTGTAGCCCATAGCAGCCAGCACATGCGAAGGTTCAAATGCTCCGCTCGCACAAGAAGACGCTGCTGAGGCAAACACCCCTTCACGCTCTAATAAGAACAGCAGCTCTTCGCTCTCTACCCCGCCGAAACAGAGATGACACGACCCTGCGATCTTGCGGCTGCGATCGGTGGTGCTGGCCGCCGCCGCTCCAATCTCTGTCACTCCAGTCTCTGTCACTCCTGTCTCCACTACATCGGGCACTGTGGCTTTGAGATAGTCCGCTAGTCTGTCGCGCAGCTTCGCCACTCGTGCCACTGTCGTCTCCCGATTTGCTGATGTTGCCGCAGCCGCCGCTGCCATCGCGACTATTCCAGCCACATTGTGTGTGCCTCCTCTGCGATCTCTTTCTTGCCCACCACCAAGAACAAGCGGCTGTAGCTTCACGCCGTCTCGCACTATGAGCGCGCCGACTCCTTTCGGCCCACCGAACTTGTGAGCACTGAACGACACCAACTGGGCAGGGCCTGCCAACTCAGCCACATCCAACCAGCTCATAGCTTGAACAGCATCGGTATGCAGCACAGCTTGCGGGGCACATTCTGCCAGCACTTCGGCAACTTCAGCCAATGGCTGGATGACTCCGCTTTCGTTGTTTACCAACATGACCGACACAAATGCCGTATTTTCATCGGACATCTCGGCGAGTTCGTCTAAGTCGAGCACTCCTAATGAGTCAACCCCCACTGCCCTACCTCCTAGTCGCTCCACAGGCGCGAGCACTGCTGGATGTTCAATCGCCGAACAAAGGATTTGATTTGAAGTGTTATCTCTTGAAGTGCCGCCAGCAACACCGCCTGATGTGCCGCCTACCGTGCTACTTGCCGTGCCACCGGCAACACCGAACACTGCAAGGTTGTCGGCTTCGGTTGCACCGCTACAAAACACGATCTCGCCCGGCTCGGCTCCCCAAAGTTCAGCCAGCAAATCTCGTGCGTCATTCACAGCTCTCATCGCATCGCGAGCCATCCGATGCGCGCCCGACGGGTTGGCATATGCGCCATCGTAGAACGGCCGCATCGCCTCAATAGCCTCGGGGCACATAGGCGTGGTGGCGGCGTTGTCTAAATAGGTCTCGCAGAGGTTGGTCACTTCATCATCAACAGTCAAGGCGTGTGCTCTATGTTCTCTCGTGCTCTATACTCTTCAGCAACTCCAAGCGTGGCATGTCTCGCTTGGTGCGCTTGAGCTCTGAGAAGCTCGGCCACTTAGCCAAAGTCAGCACGGCATCCCATAGCTCCAAAGCTTTCTCGCCCTCTGGCGGCACCGAGATGACAGGGCCAAAAAACGATGGCCCGTCAGGAGGTAGATAGGTGATGATCGGAGTGCCGACATCTTTGCCCGTGCGAGAAATCGCAAGCTCTGTTTCTGCCCGTAATTCGGCATCCAAACTGGCATCATCGGCTGCTTCTAGCAGGTCTTGCGGCAGATCTAGGTCAGCCAAAATCTTGCTCAGATGCTCTGTGGTGGCAATCGGTGCCATCGTATCTTGCGGTTCTGTGGCATCGGCGGGCGGTTGGCGATTCCAAATCGACTCACCCAAGGCTGTGTAGAGCGACCCCATCTGTTCGATTCCGAACCTCTTGCGTGTTGCCGCAGCAACTCTAAGCATGGCAGTGCCTTTTGCATGAAGCGTTTTGTAGCCTGGAGGCAATTCCTCATAGTCTTTCTCTTCATTGAGGAGGCTAAGGCTGATGAGACGCCAATTCACTTTGAAATCACGCTGGGCTACCACATTTTCTACCCAGCGGGAGGTCACCCAGGCAAACGGGCAGATTGGGTCCCAGAAGAACTCAATGTCGTAGTCGCCGGCACTTGAGTTGATAGTGCTGGTGTCTGTGGTGACGGCAGTGTCTGTGTTGACAGTGGTCGCTGAATTATCTTCCATGTCTGTTGCTCCCTGTGATGTGGTGTTGTCTTCGTTGCTAGATATTGAAAAGTTAGATATTGAAAATAAGCTTTACTTGAAAAACAGCCGAGTGCCTAAGTTGCCTGTGCGTGCGACTAAGTTGCCTGTGTCAGCATCCGCTCTTTCTTTCAGACTATCGCCGTGAGGTAAAATATTTCCTGTGAAAATAAATGTCGGCGTGCGTATTGCGGCTTCCCCAGCCGATGTTTGGTATGCCATTCAAGATGTGGAATCTCACACCGAATGGATGCGAGACGCCGTGGCGATCCGTTTTCTCGGCGACCAGAAGCAGGGTGCCGGCACCCGTTTCGTCTGCGACACCAAAATCGGGCCGTTCTCCCTCTCTGATGTTATGGAAGTCACCGAATGGTCGCCCGGCTCACGGATGGGCATAAGACACGCAGGGCTTGTGACAGGTGAAGGGGCTTTTACCTTGGTGAAAGTTGAGACAGACAGCACCCACCACACATACTTCCAATGGGAAGAAAAACTGCGTTTCTCCTGGCGGCTAGGCGGGCCTCTTACAGCAGTGGCAGCTTGGCCAATATTGCGGGCTATGTGGAAGGGAAACTTGCTGCGTTTGAAGTCGCGGATTGAGAATTCATAGTTTCCTGCTCACATCCGCCCCCAACCCTCGCAGCTTTTCGTCTATCTTTTCGTATCCTCTGTCAATATGCTGTGCGCCCGATACTTCAGTCGTGCCTTCCGCTCCTAAGCCTGCTACCAGCAGTGCCGCCGTAGCCCGAATGTCGTGCCCTTCTACTGGCGCACCCGACAGGCTTTCTTTACCGCGCACAATGGCGTGCTGCCCTTCGGTGCGAATATCGGCACCCATGCGGACAAGCTCATCCACATAGCGGAACCGCCCGGCGAACAGATTTTCTGTTACTATCCCAACCCCATCGGCAAATGCCAACAAAGCCACCAGCAAGGGCTTCATGTCGGTGGGTATCCCCGGATAGGGCAAGGTTGAGATATCGGTGGCACGCAGTCGTCTGTCGCACATCGCCCAAAGCCCTTCCGAACTAGGCGATATGCGCATATCCATCTCGCCTAACTTGCGGGCGATCATGTCGACATGGTCTAGGCGGGCGTTGCGCAGCATGATTTCGCCGCCTGCCACACCCAGAGCCGTTAAGAACGTGCTGGCTTCAATGCGGTCGGCTATCACGGCTCGCTCCACAGGATGTAGTTCGTTGCCGCCCTCTACCGTGAGCGTTGATGTGCCCGCGCCTGAAATGGATGCTCCCATCTGCGAGAGGCACGATGCGAGGTCGGCTATCTCAGGTTCTCTGGCGGCGTTTTCTATGGTGGTTTCGCCTTTAGCTCGCAAGGCGGCCATAAGGATGTTCTCGGTCGCCCCCACACTCGGAAACTCCAGCACCACGCGGGTGCCGATGAGGTTGGCGGCCTTGGCCATGACCACACCATGTGACACCTCTATCTCAGCACCTAGCTGTTCTAGTGCTTGCAGGTGCATGTCTATGGGGCGCGGGCCGAAGTCGTCACCGCCGGGGAGTGCAACGCTGGCTTCACCGCATCGGGCGAGCAGTGGGCCAAGCAGCGAAATAGAGGCTCGGATTTGCTTCACGAGGTGGTACGGGGCGATTGGCGTAAGCTCTTCGGGCGTGACGATGGTTAGCTCATTGGCTCCCGACCAGTGGACATCGCTACCCACGGCCACAAGCAGCTCGGCCATATATGTAACATCAGATATCCGAGGCACATTTGAGATGACGAAGCGACCTTGTGCCAACGTGGTGGCCGCCATGATTTTCAAGACGCTGTTCTTCGCACCGCTTATAGACACCTCGCCTTCCAGCCGATTGCCCGACTGCACCACGAAAGTGCCATCTGTGCCATATTGCCCTTGTTGATCCATATGTCTTTTGCTCCTGATATTTCTAGTCTCTTATTTCTTTCGTCTATGCGCTTCAAGCTAACTACTTGTGAGCCTTTTCTCTGCCATTTGTTCGGCTAAATTCGTTCTAAATTGTAACAAATGCGGATGTAGCAATTATTTAGCCTTGAAAGCAACCCAATGACACCCGACAGCAACCCTCTTTACTATTAACGATACTCCGGCGTCTGCCATAAAAGTAGCCCAATGACACCCGACTGCAACCCTAAAGCAACCCTATGACAGAAGTATTTTCATGCCTTCAGTGACCGTTCGCCGTGTCGTGAGCGAGGCTGAATGCGCCCTGATCGTCAATCCGAAAGACGATTTATTGGTGAAAGAGATGCTGGTAAAAGAGATGCTGGTGAAAGATGTCTCTGTTGGTGGCGAAAATTCCGAAGCAGAACCTATTCTGCCGCCAACAGATGACCCGCAGGAGGGAAAAGCCTCTATCGAAGATAAGAGTTACAGGCTTTACGAATTTAAGGCATCTGAAGGGGCTTTCCAGCATTATCGGCGCACGCTACAGGTCATTCCCGCTGCTTCTTCTCACGCTCAAACCAGATCGCTTCAGCAGTCATCTTCGGCCACCTCTTCACCACCGCGCCACAGCGAAATCATAGAAACCACATCATTTCGCCTGTCGTTGCCATTTTGGTCGATCGCCCTGAACTTGCTCTTGAAGCGAGAGTTTCGGCGGCCGCGCTCGGCTACTCCACGACAGCTCTGGTGGATGCCATCGCAGCGACTAGACGAACGCAACGGCCATGTGCTCGGAGTGCTCTGTTTGATTTCGCTGGTCACTGGCTACCTCGGCGTGCTCCTCAGTCAAACTCTCACTTTCGTGGCAGACGAGTTCAATGCCGACAAGGGAACGCAAGGTATCGTGCTCTCCGCGGTGCGGCTAGGTGTGCCGATTGCTTTCGGTGTTACTTTTTTGGCTGACCGCTTCGGTCGCCAGCCGTTGCTACGCATCGGGCTAGTCGGGGCATATTTCGTAACGGCACTAACAGCAGCTTCAGCAGGAATTTGGATGTTCGGAATTAGTCAAGGGGTGGCGAGAGGGTTAGTAACAGCTACCGCCTTGCTTATCGGAATCATCGCTGCAGAGGAAATGCCCGCCGGAGCGCGAGCTTATGCGGCATCCATCCTTTCTATGTGCGCCGGTTTGGGGGCGGGAGTGATGGTGTGGTTCATATGGATAGCCGACCTCAGCCTTTGGGCATGGCGATTTTTATATCTCATTCCTCTACTGGCCGCTTCAGGGCTTGTGTGGATGCTGCGTGCCCTACCCGAGACCCGAAGGTATGAGATAGCAACTGGTGACATCTCCGGTGATGGTGACGATGTTGCCGCCGATACCGATGTTGATGCTGTTGGTGGCCCCGATACCAATGTTGGAAGCACTTCTCATATTGCTACCGACTCCGATTCAGCCAACCCATCCATCGCAACCCCCTCCAAACCCAGCCAACCCGACATTCTGCCCCGTCTCCTACTGCTGGGCGGCGCGCTGTTCCTAGTGTCTGTTTTCACTACCCCAGCTTCGCAATTCCTCAACGAGTATCTGCGCGATGAGCGGGGCTTTTCTGGCATACAGCTAGTCGCGTTCCAGTTATTCACCAACACGCCTGCTGGAATCAGTCTCTATCTGGCCGGCCGCTGGGCTGACAAACGAGGGCGGCGACAGATCGCCATGGTCGCCCTTCTAGGCATAGCAGTTTTCACTACGCTTCGTTTCTCTACGGCCGGCTGGCCAATGTGGGGCTGGGGTTTGGGTAGTAGCGTTTTCGCCGCAGCCATGGTTCCGATAATCGGAGTGTACGGCCCCGAGCTTTTTGCCACCTCTAATAGGGGACGATCCAACGGTATTCTCACAGTGATAGGAGTGGCAGGTGGTGCGCTCGGTTTGCTACTGGTAGGGCAGCTGGCCGAGCGTTGGGACAACTTCGGTCAAGTATTCACCATTTTTTCTATTGCACCTATTTTGGTAATCGGTTTGGTGTTCTTCCTTTTCCCCGAAACCGCCCGCAAAGAGTTAGAGACACTGAACCCCACAGATAAAACTCCCGACTAGAAGAGATCTGGCAGAGATAATGCAAACTTCCTAACCTTAAAGATATGGCATCACAATCCTCAATGGAAGTCCCATTCGACCCATCTCACATTCTCCTCACCGACAAGGTGGCAATAGTCACCGGCGGTGGTGCAGGTATCGGTAAGGGCATCGCCTTGGCGTTCGCCCGTTTCGGTGCCGATGTAGTCATCGCCGACAAAAACGCTGAAGCTGGCGAGCAAGTAGCAGATGAGGTATCGCAGACAGGTCGCCGAGGAGTTGCAATCACAACCGATGTGCGAGATTTCGCCCAAGTTCAAGCGATGGTTGAAGCCTCTGTGGAGCAGCTAGGCAAGATAGATATCCTCGTCAACAACGCAGGCGGCACCCGCATGGCACCCTTCTTAGAACTAGGCGAAGAAGGCTGGAAACGCCACATTGATCTCAACTTCGGCGGCTTGTTCGGCCCCACAGATGCCGTAGCCAAAGTGATGATTGAGCAAGGCACAGGTGGCTCCATCATAAATGTCGCAAGCATTGAAGGCACAAGGGCAGCCCCGCTCTTTTCGGTCTACGCCGCCTGCAAAGCAGGAATGCTCAATTTCACCCGCACAATGGCTCTGGAGTTAGGCGATCACAACATCCGAGTAAATGCCATTACCCCAGATGTGGTAGACAGCCCCCACCTTGCTCTGTTCGACCAACACTTCAGCTACCTAAGCGGCGGCGAAGAAGGCAGACGCCGAGCCGTCCCCCTGAGCCGAGCTTGCAGCCCAGATGAAATAGCCGGCCCCTGCGTATTCCTAGCCTCTGAAATGGGCCGCTACATAACAGGCACAACCCTAGCCATAGACGGCGGCACCGAAGCCAGCTCCGGCTGGGTGCGCGACCCCCAAAACCGCTGGACTCTATTCCCCACCTAATCGTCTTGCCTGTTGTCCATCCTCTTCTTCACTTCCCAGAACCAATCAGGCATCTTTGCTGGAGAGACTATCAATTCATCTTTTTTCATCCTTTTTGTTTGAACAGTGAATTGACTCATCCATCGACGTATGTCCTCATCTTCGATTGATTCTGGAGAATCGAACAATGACGGAGCACCTTTGCTAAGCCTTTTATTCATTTCGTGTTGCAGTTGAGTGTTAATACGATCATCAAATAATGCCTCTGCAGCATTTCCCAAAACCCATTTCATTATGTCTTTTCCTGCGTGGTGATCTGTGGCAAACACTAAAGTATATTTTTTTGTAACAGCATCCGATTTGAATGGCAGAGCCATTGTCGTTTTATATTTCAGAATATTTTCCAATTGGTGTCGAAATAGCTCAACAAGATAATATCTTGACTCTTCCACTGAAATATCATCTCTCGATCTCGCTTCAGCAATTACCTTCCAGTCTTCATTTCCAAATGCCTGTGTAGCAGTTACAGAAGAAGCTCTATGATCGGGATATTGTCGATCTTTACCATACAACCTCTGGAAATCTGGATCGGCAAACAAAATCAATAATTCGACTTTGTATAACTTGCCTTTATTGTTAGGTTCCTTGTAGTCAGCTAAAGTGCTAAGCGTCTCCCAAGTAAAATGAAGTGAACGCGGGTCTATGAAAGCAAATATTGGAGAAGTTTGAAGTCTGAGTTGCTTTAAATCATTTAGAACTGTGCCAATATTGGCATTGCAATCTCCTTCAAACACTTCGAATCTATCATCATTCGGAAACATTTCCCCTAGTTCCTGCCGCAGGGAACGTGCCTTTTCTTTGAGTTCGAAGAATCGAAGGTGAGTGAATTCAGGTATTGTTTTCAGTGCCTTGACTGCTGAGCCATCAAATGTGCGAGATTTGTCATCTCTTGCCTGATTGACCGCACTTCCAGCAAAGAGATCTAGATACACCTTATTTTTAGCTGATTTTGAGGCAGTAGTGAATTGTTCAAGATAGCTTCCCAGTGCCTCTAGCTTCTCTTCAGTCCACAAACCCCAATCTGGTAATTCATTGCTCATCGGACCTTCTCCTTTATGTCGAACAATGGCTTTTGGTTCCATAGGCGGCCGTCTAGTTCTCGGCCGCCAGCTTTGGGGGTGTGGCCGCCCCACTGCTTGAAGAAAAAATCTACATTGGCTTCTTGGCAGTCGTCACGCAGAGCAAGTAGCCAGTCTTCTTCGACTGGGCGGAAACCCTTGCCTGATTCGCCGCCAGCTATGACCCAGTCAAGCCCCTCCAAGTCCATGTTAAGCTGCCCTAAGAGTGGTTCAGCTGAGATGAATTTCACAGCAGCTGGCGTTGCCCGCAAGTGGTCGGCGCGGAAGGCGTAGCGTGCGTTCTCAACTGTTACTCCCATCCAGATATTTTCGGGCCATGGTAGCTTCTCGGCTACCCCAGCTAGACGCTTGCTTCTCTTTGTGAGCACTTGATATGTATGCCTCGGCGTGCTTGCCATGATCTCAAAGACTCGCTCTATGAAGCTGAACGGCACTTCTGGATGGAACAGATCGGACATAGAATTGACGAAAACCAACCTGCTCTTTTTCCAACGATGTGGAATGTCTAGCGCATCTTCATGGCACTGTATCCCAAAGCCCGGACCGCTGGTCTTCGGGTCTCCATCCATCTGATATTTCTTCACCCCCATCGCCTTGAGCCTTTTCGCAAGATTCAGTGCATAGCAGTTATCGCACCCCAAAGAAATACGGTCACAACCTGTGGTCGGATTCCATGTGGCTTCCGTCCACTCGATACTACTCTTATCTGCCATAAGCAATATTCTACTAAGAGGGTGTGATGGGCATAGCTAGCTGCACTTCTAGCTAGCAAAGCGGGTTAGGACATTGCGGGGTGGGATTTCAGTGTTGCTTAGGCTTAGCTAGTCAGTTTGCCCAAGCTCAGCTCGCCAGATTTTTCTAGGTTAGCTAATCAGCTAGCCAGATTTTCTGAGGTTAGCTAATTAGGATGCGGCGGGCTTCGGATAGGTCGGCTATGCGTTCGGGGGCTTGTTGGTGGTTGCCGCCAGAGTCGGGATGGGCTTGGCGGAGGAGGGTGCGGAAGCGAGCTTGGATTGCTGAGTGAGACAAGGTGGCTATGCCTGCTTCGTCAAACTCCATTACTTTTATTGCCCAGCGGTGAGCTGGTGATCGCAGCTGTTGCCTTTTCTGATCGTCTGGGTTTAGATTGCCGATACCTGAGCGTCCTGTGCTCTTGACTAGTAGCAACAGCAACTCGGCACGCGCTGCCTTTTGCGCCTTACCATCTGACATTGCCTGCTTGCCATTGGCCTTCGCAGAGGTATCTCCGAAAGAACCAGAGTTAAGAGTTACAGAGCCGTTGCTATGAGCAGTCGCATCTGACATAATCGCCACGCCAGGCTGTTCGGCGGCCCAGCCCAAAGCCAGATCAATCAATTCGTAGCTCTTGTGACGGGCAGGTTCGTTCAGTTGATAGACCGCATAGAGCGCACCTAACACATGCTGGGCAGGCGCGCTGTTGTTCACATTTGAGACAAAACACAAATCGTGATTTTTATTGCCGTTGTCAAGCTTACCTTTCTTACCAAACTCAAAACCATCGCTCAGCCAAGACCCTTCATCCACACGAAGCTGGTGAGTCGACCGCAGCAACCCTACACGATCTTGTTGGAATCTATATCGCAGGTGGGGTTGAGACATCGGCCTGCGATGAGAGGCATAGGCGAGCAATCTTGCTGCGTTTTCAAGGAATTCACCGTCTTGACCTTTGGCAAACCAGCCTACGATGCAGCCGAGCAGCACCGGGCCGTAATCGTCTGGCAAATCCAGCGACCCTAATGCCACTCGCCGCGTGGGGGCTACAACACGAGAGTGACAAATTTCCAGTTCGGCACAGACGTTGAATCCTGAGCCGAGTATCGATTCAGACATACGCCTTTATTTCACACATACGCCTTCAATAGCTTCCGAAGTTGGCGGCACAACTGCTTGATTTCTTCTACAGACTCTTCGCCCATCTCGCCTTCTTCATATATGTCAGCAGACTGGTAGATTTCGCCCGCCCTGCCCGCTTTGCTTCTCGCCGCATTCGACCCTATAGATCTAGCATCAAATTCCCCCACATCCACATCTGAGCCAGTTAATTCCTTAATCTCCACATCTGAGCCAGTTAATCCCTCAATCTCCACATCAGAACCGAGTACAGACCTAGTCTCACGCGATCTCACATCACCCCGCCCCACTTCACTTAACTCCATATCACCCCGCCTCGCATCACCCCGCCTCGCATCACCCGGCTCCCCGTCATCAAAGTCATCACCCAGCAACATCTTTGAAAGTTCAGCCGACACCTCCCGCACTTTTCGCCAATCTTCACGAGTAAAACCAAACGGCAACTCCAACTGATACAGCCTCTCCACGGACATGACTAGATCATCAGTCGCTCGCACATCGCCGATATTCTGAATCAGCCGCCCGCTCATGTCATACAGCGTTCCCAACAGCTCGGGCACATGCACGCTAGGCAATCCTTCGCCGAACTCGCCAGCACCACCAGCTTCAGCTTCGGTCTCTAGCCACTGGTCGACAACCTCCTCAACCTTCGGCTCGTCCTTCTCGTGGAACACTAAGTTGCCGTCCATGTTGAACTCATACGGGATGCCCGCCTGTGTCAGCAAGCTGGTGAGGGCAGAGGTTTGCTCATCGGTTAGGTCGTCAATTTCGTATTCCATCTGCGGCTCACTGGGGTCGAGGCTCGGCATCCCAGCTTCATTCACACGGGCCACAAGCTCATCTACCTTCTCCTCATCGGCTTCTCGCACTACCAACGATGCTCCCTGCCAGCCGTGTATCAAATCTTCGGCAAACATGAAACTCGCCATTAGCGACCTCGCCTCCCATGACCATTCGTGAAGGTCATACACAAGCTGCTCTTCGTCTGCCTCGCCCACCTTCGTCACGGGCGTGGGCGGGAAAGGCAATGTCATCACTCCGCATTCCAAGCAATGGGAGACCTCGGCGGTGTAGTCGGCCCCACATTGAAAACACCAAACTGCAGACTGCCCGGCAGGTCGTTGAGGGCAGAGAGGGTCTAGGGTGTCTGTGGTTGGTAAATCTTTTTCAGCCTCTGGAATATCTTTTGACACCATCATTACTTAGGCTATCTGAATTGGAAGGGCTATCTGAGTTACAAGCCAGCTTTATTCTATAAAAACTCCAGAATCGTATAAAAACCCCAGACCGCATCAAACTGCTAAATATAATCTAGGCAACGACTTCTACAGAAAGCTAGACATCAACAAATAGACCTCAACAAACAATGCCTGAAACCGAATCCAATCGAAATCTCACTCTTGAGCGCAACCTCGCTCTTGAACTCGTCCGAGTTACCGAGGCTGCCGCCCTCGCTTCGTCTCGACTGATGGGCAGAGGCGACAACATCGCTGTGGATGCCGCCGCCGTGGATGCCATGCGTGCCATGTTAGATACCGTGCCGATGGACGGCATCGTCGTCATAGGCGAAGGCGAAAAAGACGAAGCCCCGATGCTCTACAACGGCGAGCGCATCGGCGACGGCTCACCTCCCCACTGCGACATTGCTGTCGACCCGGTGGACGGCACGAAGCTCACCGCCAACGGCCGAGGCAACGCCCTTGCCGTGATAGCACTGGCTGACCGAGACACCATGTATCAGCCCGGCCCGTGCGTATATATGAATAAAATCGCCGTAGGGCCAAATGCCAGAGGTGCCATAGACCTCGACCTTTCCGCCACCGAAAATCTGCGCCGAGTTGCCGATGCTTTGGGCAAGTCTATTCGAGACCTCACCGCTGTGATCTTGGATCGTCCCCGCCACATCGACCTCATTGAGGAGGTGCGCTCTGCTGGTGCTCGCATCCGCCTAATCCCCGACGGCGACGTGGCAGGTGCTCTTTCTACGGCTTGGCCAGAATCCGGAGCTGACATCCTCTTCGGCATCGGCGGCACCCCCGAAGGTGTCATAGCGGCCGCGGCTCTCAAGTGCATGGGCGGCGACATCCAAGGCAGACTCTGGCCGAGAGACGAAGCCGAAAGGGAAGGTGCCATAGCAGAAGGAATCGACTTAGACCGCAAGCTAGGATTGGACGACCTTGTAGCCAGCGATAACTGTTTCTTTGCAGCCACAGGCGTGACCGACGGCGACCTCCTCCAAGGCGTGCGGTTTTCAGCCTTGGGGCCATCTACTCAGTCGCTGGTGATGCGCTCTCGTTCAGGCACCATCCGCCTGATCAACACCAACCACCGCCGCGACAAAATGTCGCAGTTGCCACCCGCTGAGTGAGTGTCACCTCTAGCGGGGATGAGTGTGTCACTAAATGAGTGAGTGTCACTGGTGGAGGTGAGCGGACTCGAACCGCCGACCTCTTCGTTGCGAACGAAGCGCTCTAGCCATCTGAGCTACACCCCCAGTGTGTTCAGTTGTGTATCTAGTCTAACCATTGACATCTGAACAAGACTACTGTAATGCTGTGATGCCATTTGGTATGCTCTTGAATTATCAGCCAATATCGAAAAAACTCAATCAGACAAAAACAAAATCAATCAAGCTACTTCCATTGTTTCAAGATTCTTCTAATATCTTCTACGAATTTCTTAAATGAAGCATCTGCTCTCATAGCTCTTTGTATATCCATAGCATTCACAATATCTTCTGCAAATTCAATTCCTCCCAGACTAGGAGGAGGTTTGCCTGCTTCCAAAATAGCATCTAAAAGTAATTTCTTGTAGTAACCTTTATCATTATTATATTTTGGAGCTTTGCAGCCTCGACCAACAACAATTCTAAACGCTTCACTGTCAAGCAATAACCATCGTTCAATATGTGGGTCAGGAATTGCAATAACGCGCTCAATATTACCTGTGCTTTCTTTTAATTCGTTCTTAACAATGTTTTCTATTTCTCGGTACCTTACTGAATATCCTCTACGATTAGCATCTCTAACCACAACCAATAAATCTGGGATATCTCTGCGATATTTCTTCACATCTCTAAGATAGATTTTTAATATATTTTCTGCAACAGACCCTCCTATTTCGCATTCACTGACAAACTTAATTACAGCCCCTTCTTCTTGAGCCAAACGAAAGATTAATGCCCCAATAACCTTTCTGTGGGCATTGTCTTCTCCGAAAAAAATAATTTTTCTCATAACTATTCTAATATCATTGTTGTTCTAGCAGATATTCTGCCTTTTCAGCAGTAATATACTGTAGTAAAGGCCCCAAAGACTTATTTGTTTGGATAGCAGTACGCCCATTTTCTATTTCCACAAGATACAAATTTTCCCAAAGTTCGCTTGCCAATTCTTTTGAATGTGTACTGACAATATATTGGGTTTGACCCAAATATTCCTGCGTGCGAAAAAAATTGGCAATCAAACTTACTAGACCAGGATGCACACCATTCTCTGGTTCTTCGAAACCAACTAGGGGAATTTGACCATTATTTCCTCCCCCGGATGTTGTCAACAAACCTAATAACCTAAGTGTGCCTTCAGACAACACCCCAGCAGAATAATCTTTTCCCTCCAGATTAACACGAAGTTCAATCTCGTTGTCTTTATTTCTGAATGGATTTATGCTTCTAATACTAGGTATCAATGTTTGCATAGACCGTTCCAACGATTTAAATTTTTCTATATTTGATTCTTTCAAAGTATATAAATATATTGACAGCTTTTCACCCATTATTCCTATATTTGACTCTTCCTTTAATGCCATTGGAGTTCGCATTCGTTCGCGAGGTTCCAAATAGTAGAAGTTCCAACTTGCAAATTCGCTTCGTGCTGCTTCTAAATGAGGATATCGAGGAAGATACTGTGGAAGATACTGTGCCATTGAAAGTATAGTGTAATTTAATCCCAGCTCATGAAATGTTGGTCTTCCCGATCCTTCCATGCGCAAATTAATTCTATTCTTACTCTTTTCAATAAATGGTGCTCTTCCATTTTGCGCTGTTTTTGGCTCTCCTCTGGAATTCAGGGCAGCCAAGTATTCATCTGATACGCGCACTTCTCCTGAGTTTCGCAAAAATTCAACCTCAATACGATAGCGAAGGTTGTGTTCTCGCACTGCTGATCTCACTACCTTTTTCGAATTATCAGTTTCGTCATCAGTTTCTAGCAATGTCTTTATTCTTTTATTGACGGCATTAATCGTATCCTTTGAAAGGCAAATATCTGCCTCAATGGAGAATGCAAGCTTCTCTTTTTCATTTTGCTTGCCCCACCCGTCTTGAGTGACAGCAAATGAATCAAGCGGTTGACCTCTGTGTGGAAAGTCAAATGCTTCCTCTACTGTTCGACTCGTTGCCAACTGGGACAAAAATTGAACTGCATCCAAAAAGTTGCTTTTCCCAGAAGCGTTAGCTCCAACTAAAACAGTCAGACCGTTCAACTCCACCTCCACGTCCTCTAGTGACTTGTAGCCCTTGATGCGGATTCGTTTTAGCATAATATACCTCTGCCTGTATTATACAAACCCTTTACTCACCAACCAGCGTCAAGCCGGTGATCCGGTTGGGGGGCGGCGATATGGGCCGGATTTGCCGCCGGTTTTTTCCCAGAGACTGATGTCGCCGATGGTCATGGCTTTGTCACGGGATTTGCACATGTCATAGATGGTGAGGGCTGCGATCGAGCAGGCTGTCAAAGCTTCCATCTCAACGCCTGTGCGGTCGAAGGTTTCCACTTCGGCTTCAACCTCCACATAGTTGTCTTCTATGGAAAAGTTGATTAGCACGCTTCCCACCAGTAGCGGATGGCATAGCGGTATAAGGTCGGGCGTTTTCTTTGCTGCTTGGATGCCCGCCACCCGTGCCACAGCCAGCACATCACCCTTGCCAATCGCCCCTTGTGCCACTGCCAGAGCTGTGTCGGGGAGCATGTACACACGCCCCCGAGCTATCGCCCGCCGATGGGTGGGATCCTTCGGCGTCACATCCACCATCCGCGCCCGCCCCTGCGCATCAAGGTGCGTGAATCCCATCTCAGCCATTGTCGCTTCTCGCTTCGGTCATATCTTCAGTTTATTCAGAGGCGACTGCTAGGGAAGGAAAATAGCAAAAGACAACTGCGTTCGAAAAAGCTACCAGAGACTGAAACGAACATCTAAGCAGATTTGCGCCCGCGCCGCCAGAAGTTCGCCTTCCGCCAGAAGATGAGGAAGTAACCGACAGCAGCGATGGTGCCGAAGATAAACCATTGAACGGCGTAGCTGAGATGGTTGCCCGTGTCAAATGATGGAGTATCTAGGACTACAGGGGTGCCATCAGAAGGCGGTTGAGATCTCGCCATCTGGATATAGAAATCAGGGCGCACAACTAGCGGATTGTCAGCAAGAGATGAAAAATGACTGGCTATGGCATTGATGTCGGGATGTGCGAAGGTGCAAGTAGGAGACAGCGACTCGCATTCTTTAGCCGCGCCGCCTCTCGGAAGGCTGATAAATCCCGTTATTCTCACGCCGTCTGTGTTGCACGAGTTCGAGTTGAGAGATGGGAGCAAACGGTCTGGTGCAAGCTCTAGCGGGAGCCACCCACGATTGACAATGTAGGTTGTGACAATATAGGGTGCCAGTAGCTCCAAACTATACACCGAGATATCCTCTTGTTCCTCGCCATCTTCAAGCGCAACTTCCCAACCTTCTTCTAACACCGCAAACGGCGTAAAGACCCAGTAGCCCGGTCGCCCATCCAGAGTGCGGTTGCGGATTAGGACCTCCTGCTCACATATGAACTTTCCTTCATCTGCTACTCGACGATATTCAACCTGCTTCAATCCATCTTCACCAACGAGCAGACCGCCTCCGCCACTCAAAACAGCTTCTTCATATAGTTGTTGCAACCCAACAGGTTCAATGTCTATTCGCGATTCCACCCGGTCGGCTAACTGTTGCTTCTCACTATGGCGGCGTAGTTGCCACAAACCGAGGTTGACCATTGTGACCACTAATGCCAGAGCAACCACTCCCCCGATTATGCGATTTCTCACTTTTGCCTGCTATCTCACTCTTGCCCACTCTTGCCTGCTGTCGCACCGAGACTGCTCTTTAGCCAAGACTGCAGAACCTATATACCCAACAAAGAATCCAGTCCGATAGTCAAACCCGGTCTCTCTGACACTGCTTTCACAGCCAGCAACACTCCAGGCATGAACGAAACTCTGTCGTAGGAATCTTGGCGAATGGTAAGCGACTGACCTGCGCCTCCGAGAATCACTTCTTGATGTGCCACTAAGCCTTCAGCTCTCACCGCGTGCACTTTAACTCCGTGCTCGCCACTGCCACCTCGCACGCCCGGCAGAGCGACCGACTGAGTGGGGTCGGCATTCCAATCTTGCGACGCTGCCTCCATTCGGCGCATAGTGGCTAAAGCGGTGCCCGATGGGGCGTCTATTTTTTTGTCGTGGTGGAACTCAATGATTTCAGCCGAAGAAAAATGCGGCGCAGCTAGCTCGGCAAAGCGCATCATCAACACAGCCGAAATAGCAAAGTTAGGGGCGATGATGCAGTTTGGGGCTGCAACTCCGCTCTCCAATAATCTGTCGCCCTCAAATAATCCCCGTATCTCCTCGATATCGGCATCATTAAACCCTGTGGTGCCGACAACCGCGTGAATGCCGTGTTCTGCTAGCCAGCGAAGATGTTCAATAGCAGCATCTCGTGTGGTGAAATCCACAGCTACATCTACGCCCGCATCAACAAAACTACCGATGTCGGCTTGCTTCTGCCCTTCGCCTGCAGGATCTTTCTGCCCTTCGCCGGCGGGATCTACCGCAGCTACCAATTGCAATTCGGGGTCGCCATCTACAGCCACGCAAACCGTGTGCCCCATCCGCCCCGCAGCCCCTAAGACACCTACTTTCAGCATGACTTTCCTCAGCGACGTCCTCTCCTCTGCGAAGCAGCTGGACCTAGATCGTCATAGTCGGCTTCTATCTGCTGGTCGAACTCTCGGCCGAAAGACACCTCTTTGCGACCTGAAGAATTACTTTCATCGTGCCCCCTATCACTAGATCTGCCTTCGTCAAAATCGTCACCCATATCTCCTTCATCTAAAGCGTCTTCATCAAACACTCTCGGAGAATCTGAGGCTTCTTCTATTTCAGCATCGCTGTCATATTCGCTATGACCGCCGTCATCGCTATCATGGCTGCCCCCACCGTCACGACTATCTTCACGACCGTCGCGACCGCCCCCACCATCACCCGGCCCAGCCAGACGCAGGCTCACACGGTCGTTCTTGAACTCGTCAACCACAACCTCTAGCTCATCGCCCATTGACAGCACTTCTTCCACTCGCTCAAGCCTGCGTTTTCCGCCGAGCTTAGAGATGTGCACTAGCCCGTCACGCCCTGGCAGGAAGTTCACGAAAGCCCCGAACGATGTGATGTTAACCACCTTGCCTTGATACACAACTCCCATCTCAGGCTCAGGCGGGTTGGTGATCAAATCGACCATCTCTTTGGCTTCGTCAACTTTCAGGCGACTAGGCGATGAAATAGTCACTCGTGCCACGCCGTCGCTGTCATCCACATTGATTTCTGTGCCCGTGTCGGCTTGGAGCTGGTTGATGACCTTACCCTTCGGTCCGATCACTTCTCCAACCTTGTCGGCAGGAATCTCAAAGGTCAAAATCTTCGGAGCGTTCTCACGCACATCATCTCTAGGGGCAGCCAAAGCAGTATCCATCACTTCTAACACCTTCAACCGAGCGTCTTTTGCCTGCTGAAGCGCATTCGCCAGCACTTGTGCTGGGATTCCTTCTATCTTCGTGTCTAGCTGCAGGGCAGTCACATATTCTCTCGTGCCTGCCACTTTGAAATCCATATCGCCATAGGCGTCTTCGGCACCGAGGATGTCGGTGAGCGTCACATACTGGTCGCCCTCTTTGATGAGACCCATTGCGATGCCCGCAACTGGCATAATGATAGGCACTCCAGCGTCCATGAGCGAGAGGCTTGATGCACAGACCGACGCCATAGAAGTAGAGCCGTTAGACGACAAAACCTCAGATACCAGTCGCAAAGTGTAGGGGAAATCATCGAACGAAGGCACTACAGGCAACAATGCCCGCTCTGCCAGCGCGCCATGGCCGATCTCACGCCGTTTGGGGCCTCGCATGAAGCCTGCTTCACCTGTGGAGAACGGCGGGAAGTTGTAATGGTGAAGATAACGTTTGCGATCCACAGGATCTATGGTGTCGATGATTTGATCCATCCGCTCGCTACCGAGAGTAGTGACATTCATAACTTGCGTCTCACCCCGCTCAAAGATGCCCGACCCGTGAGACAAAGGTAGCACGGCGGCTTCGGCGTTGAGCGGGCGGATATCGGTGGTGCCACGTCCGTCTACTCTGATGCCTTCTGCCACGATGCGCTGGCGGATCGACTCTTTGCCAATTGTTCGCAATGCCGCCTTGATATGCGATTCCACAACTTGCGGATCAGGGGCTTCGCTACTGGTTTCGCTACTGGTGGAAGCTTCACTGCCCCCATATATATCGTGACCTTCCAAGCGCGCCAGCACATCGGCGATCATCTCTTCGTTGGCTTTGGCACGCTCGTCTTTATCGCGAAGCTGCTCCACATCAAGAGGTCTGTTGCCTGCTACGCCCCGCACTGCTTCTAGCACTTCGGGGTTGGTGTCGCTGAAGGTGTCATACTCCATTATTGGCTTCACCCCTGCCGAGGCAATGAGCTGGCGCTGTAAGGCAATAGCTTCTCTGATCCACTGCTTGGAACGCTCCAACCCATCGGCCAGCACAGCTTCGTCTACCTTCACGGCCCCGTCCTTATACATGCGTCCGGCTTCTTCTGTGCCGCTGGCTTCCACCATCATTATCGCCACATCGCTTTCGCCAGCACCGCCTGCGTCTTCCTCGTCAAGCATTCGACCAGCCACGACCATCTCAAATGATGCCTCATCCATCTCGGCAAAAGTCGGATGCGGAATCCACTGGCCGTCGGTAGAAAAGGCAATGCGCACCGCTCCCACAGGCCCGCTGAACGGAATGCCAGAGATGCAAAGCGCAGCAGAGGCGGCATTTATGGCGGTCACATCATAGGGATTCTGCTGGTCGGCACTCATCACGAGACCAACAACATGCACATCGTTGCGAAAACCCTTGGGGAAGCAGGGCCGTAGCGGGCGGTCGGTGAGTCGACATGTCAAAGTTGCCGCATCACTGGAGCGTCCTTCACGGCGAAAGAACGAGCCGGGTATCTTACCCGCCGCATACATGCGTTCTTCCATGTCAACAGTTAGCGGGAAGAAGTCGGCCCCTTTGCGTGCGCTGCGAGATGCGGTGGCAGTGACGAGCACTCTAGTGTCGCCGATCATACCGACTACTGCGCCATTAGCAAGCCCGGCGAGGCGTCCCGTTTCGAAACCGAGCTTCTTGCCTGAAGCCTCAGAGCCGGAAGCCCCTGAGATATCGGCAGATACTGAAATATTTTCCTTCATTGTTTTCTCCATCTTTCTTTATATGAGATTTTTTTGTATGAGATCTATTGAGATTTTGATGTCCTATTTGCTGTCTTATATGAGATCTTTGTGGTGTGAATATGACTTTCTTCTATTATCCGAAGGTGTGTGACAAGCATCGCCGATACAGCCGATCTGTCAATCCAAGCTCCCCCGCCCCTAGCACGCCCATTGCTGGCTTCATGACCAGCCCCCAACCTAACGGCGCAAGTTTAGCTGAGTGATGATCTCCCGATAGCGTTCCACATCGGATTTCTGCAGGTAGTTCAGAAGACGCCGCCGCCGCCCTACCAACATCAGCAAGCCTCGCCTGCTGTGGTGATCCTTTTTGTGGGTTTGCAGGTGTTCAGTCAGGTGACGAATGCGGTCGGTCAGAAGTGCGACCTGCACCTCCGGCGACCCTGTATCGCTCTCACTGCGGCGATATTTTTCCACGGTCGCCGCTTTAGATGGAAGATTTTCAGCCATAGTTACAACCCCTAGTCTAACAGCAAGTCACCATAATCCAACACCCCTTCCCCATCAAATCTCACGGGGGCTTCCGGCGGCGGCTGGTTCTATTCTCTTGCGGTGTCTCTTCTAGCTGTGGAGGTTGGACTAGGACTCTGGTTGTTGGGCTGGGACTCTTCAGTCTGTTTTCACAAGGAATTTATATATGTCGTCAATCCTCTCGGTCACATTGTCAAAACGGCTATTCATATTTGCGTCCACACTGCTAAAACGACGCTCTACTTCAACGAACCGCATATCCACCGTATTAAACCGGCGATCCACCGTATCAAAACGGCTGTTCATATCGGCCTTCGCCTCCGCAAACCGACGATCCACATTGGCGTCTGCCTCATCAAACCGGCGGTCCATATCGGCCCTCATATCCTCAAACCGGCGATTCACATTGGCGTCTGCCTCATCAAACCGCAGATTCATAACAGCGAACCCCCCAGCAAACTGGCACTTCATATCAGCATCCGCCCTTGCAAACCGGTAGTCCATAGAGGCGAACACCTCCGCAAACCGGCGATTCATATTGGCGTCCGTCGCATCAAACCGATCGTACACCTCCGCAAACCGGCGGTTCATATTGGCATCAACCTTATCAAACCGGCTATCCACCTCCGCAAACCGGCGATTCATATCGCCCCTGAGTTCAAGCAAATCGGCTCTTGACTGCCTGTGAAGCCAACCGACAACGGCGAGCACCACAGACACTGCTATACCGAGAGAAGCAAGCATAAGCTGCCAGCCTTGATACCAATCGCCCGGCGAAACATCAACCGGCGTTGACTGCGCCACCTGTGCTAGCAGTGTCACCATAGCATCCAACCTAGTGAGGTAGCGTGCCTGCTCGAAGCTGTTGCCGCTATCGCCTGCGGTCTGTCCGCTATCGCCATATCGCTGACCGTCATCGCCATATCAAAACTTTAGCATAGGGGGGCTGCAATCCCCCTCACAACATTTGCTAGGCAAAGACGGGAACCCAACGCTAACGATTGTTGCCATCAAAATTCCTGAGCAAATTCCCATCAAAATTCCCATGCAAATTCCCGAGCCAAAGTGCTATGATAAATATGCCCGTATAGGAGCCAACAGAAGAAGGCAAGCCAAACAAAATCCGCATGCCGACACCGTTGCCATAAGCACCAACAGACAGACACACCTCAGCGTTCAAAGCCAAGCAAAAATTCATATGCCGAAAGTGTTGCAAACGCTAACTGATGTGATATAATGTTGTTAACTTGATTTAGATAAGTATTGACACCCAGATTAAACCTGCTAGTATTGATAAAATATTCCCACACAAAACAATGAACAGGAGCTATCCATGATCCCACTATCCATAATCGCAGCAGGCATTATTGCCATAGCCGCTGCCCTATTCCTCCGCCCCTCATTTGAGTTGCGGAAGGCCGACCAGCAAGGTATCACCCTGCAGACTCTCATCGTCACAGCTGTGCTAGTGCTGATGGCAGGTGCCGCAGGCGTCGTCATCATCGCTATCACCAACAACGCCAGAGACAACTTGGCAGATCAAGACACCAACATCGCCAGCCGATGCGAACCTTGGGAAGTCTTTGACCCAACACTTAGCGCAGCCGGCCGAGGCGGAGGCAACGAAGGGATAGACAGCTCCGCTATCGGTTGTATCAGAGTTTGCTATGTGGAATTTTGGCACGCAACTGCCGCAGATACTGCCGCACTACTTACTAATGCAAAGCTGATAGATATACTAGATGATGGTACGCCAACCGCTGTAACCAAAGGGCGATTGATGTATAGCAGATCCGATCTTTTTAAG
This sequence comes from uncultured Acidimicrobiales bacterium, assembly GCA_958295755.1. Taxonomy (GTDB): domain Bacteria; phylum Actinomycetota; class Acidimicrobiia; order Acidimicrobiales; family Hopanoidiivorantaceae; genus Hopanoidiivorans. The sequence continues at coordinate 1,406,520 of OY282367.1, forward strand.
CACGGCGGAAAAACTGCGGCGGGGTTGAGCACAGTTCCAGTTAGCGGTTTATTATCGGTTGATGTGGATGGTAACGGTAATGGCACTGATACTCTTACCAAGGCAGATATCGCAAAGATAAAAGGTGGTGGCACGGCCAACTTTGAAATCCGAGTAGCCACCAACCAGCGTTATTGTGAGGTGTGGAATACCACAAACGAGCAGCAAGAGTTCCGCTCAAAGAACTAAGTCGCCTATCGGCTTATAACTCAACATTGCTGGGATTACTCCCCAGCAACCAAAAGCCCCATCCAGCCCCCCCCCCGGGCCAGATGGGGCTTTTTGCATAGCATCCCACCAGCGAGATTCTTTATTTGTCTTGATAAAATATTTCCAAATAAAGATACCCTAATAACAAACAGGAGCTAAGTTGCCATGATCGCACTATCCATAATTGCCGCAGGCATTATCGCTATAGCCGCTATCCTATTCCTCCCCCCCCCCTCCCAAGTTGCGGACGGCCAACCAGCGAGGCATCACCCTACAGACCCTCATAGTCACAGCTGTGCTAGTGCTGATGGCAGGTGCCGCAGGCGTCGTCATCATCGCTATCACCAACAACTCCCGAGACAACTTGGCAGATCAAGACACCAACATCGCCAGCCGATGCGAACCTTGGGAAGTCTTTGACCCAACACTTAGCGCAGCCGGCCGAGGTGGCGAAAATGGTGGCATTGACAGTTCCGCTATCGGTTGCATCAGAGTTTGCTATGTGCGCTTCAATACAGAGGTATCCTGGACAGACTTTCCTCTAGATTCTGATACAACAGCTACAGTTTGGTACGATAGGAGACTAAACGCTAGAGGAAGTGCTGAAATCGGAGGAGCTATCTTTGACTTGACAAGCACCAACCTGATATTTAGTCGTAGCGACGAATACGAAGCACCAGCTGCCAATAAGCAAGATGTAACTCTTCCCGTCAACGGGGAGAGATCGGTTGACACGAACGGCAACACTGACGGAGACGGAACAGCAAACATTAAGAAAATCGATGGCACCGATGGCAGCGACAATGAAGCTGTGGATAACTTCGAAATCCGAGTAGCCACCAACCAGCGTTATTGTGAAGTGTGGAACAACACAAACGAGCAGCAAGAGTTCCGCTCAGAGAACTAAGTCGCCTATCGGCTTCCAACCCAGCATTGCTGGGATTACTCACTAGATGGCAACTGCTGGTAGCCTAATACTGCAATGGCAAATAATTTTGACGACAACCAAGACGACAACGACATGCCTGATGGTCATCAGGTAGACATCCGCCTGCCGCCCGATCTGGAGGGTGGCACTTGGGCGAATTTCGCTATGATTTCGCACAGCATGCACGAGTTCACGATTGACTTCATCCGCATGAACTTTGACGCCTCTGCGCCAAATCTGCCGACTAACGGAGTGGTCGTTCAGCGAGTCAATATGTCGCCCTTGCTAGCCCAGCAACTAATAGACGCCCTAGAGCAAAACTGGCAAGGCTACGCTGCCAAATCCATGCCCCCCGAAATAGAAAACAGCTAAGGCTGGGCTAAACCGTCCTCTGTCTCGGTAGCACGAGACACGATTTCTCCTCCAATCCCCTCCCCCTCCGCTACCACCTCAATCCCCCCCCCTCTTCCGCGCCTGTATTCTCTGATGTGCAGGTTGGCTAGCCCCTCTACCCTGCTAGCCCCTCTGCCCTACCTGCGAAAAAATCCTGCAGCCCCTGTGCTGTATTAATAGAAGCTTCTACCACTACAACTTCTTCGTCTCAGAGGAGGACTAGCGAATGACTTCAAACCAAGCGGCAAAAGACCGTCAGATATATGACGATTACGTTCGCCTTTGCCGCGACATACAAGATGACCTCAAATCAGTGGTTGGCAGATCTCAGGTGATCCTCTCGCTGTCAATCGCTGCTCTAGTGGGATACTTTGCCATAAGTGACCGATCTCTCAGGGATACGAGCATCTTGGAACTTATTGGGCTTGGGACTTTTCTGTGTGGGACATTACCCTTCGTACGACAAGCTCTCCGAATTGAGAGATTCGATAGTCCCCGCCTCAAATGGAGCCTCAGGTACACAACCATCGAATACATAACATGGGCTGCTCTCGAATCTATAACAGGACTAGCACAGAGATTGCGGATACTCAGAGAAGCTAGAGAGAGAATGTACGGCACATCATTGCGTGTGTGGTCAGCTTCTCTTATAATCGGAGTTATAATGGTCGTAGTAGGAATAATCCTGGGATCTGACTAGAGGTAGCAGACACAAATTCAATATCCCAAAATACAAGTGAAACCACTAAGCAGGGAGAAGAAAATGGCTAAAAAACTTTTTCGGAGAAACAAAGACAAGGACACCAAAAAAGACGAGCAGGATCCTTCCAACCAAGACGACGGATGGGTACCCGAATCAGAGAAGAACCCGCTTCTTGACAAATACGTCGAATTAATTGAGCTGCGAATAGGCCGTTAAGGGCGGCTCAGTAGCTAATAGACGCCCTAGAGCAAAACTGGCAAGGCTACGCCGCCAAATCCATGCCCCCCGAAATAGAAAACAGCTAAAGCTGACGCGTCCCTCGCATCAGCACTCTACTGCCGAAACTGGGCGTCTTCTTGCATCGCTTCCTGTTGCCAAGACCGGGCGTCTTCTTGCTCAGCTTCTTCCTGCTCAGACCAGAATTCCTCCTGGTCTGACCAAAAATCGTCCGAGTAAAAATCCCTGTCTTGTGGGGCTAGGTGACTCCTCCGCTTAGCTATCTGCTTACGCTTGGCTACCTGAACGCGCCTGGCTCCAAATTCTCTCTGAGACTTATGAGATTTCCTATCATCTATCCAGCGGTACACCATCACTCCCAATCTCCATGTTCCAACACACAGCCAATAAATCATCCAATAAACCAGCAGAGCCGTATACTTCAAAACCACCCAGAGAAACCATAACACAACACCAACAAACGCAATCGTCAATAGTGAATCCCAGACACTGCGTGAAGAGTAGCCATCCGCCATACCCCCAAGCCTAACACACACCACCCCCTCTGTGAAACGCTGGAGACTTCGCCTGCGCCGCGAGCGAGTCGTATCAATCTGATGGCAATACGACTTTGGGGCGGAGCAGGCCGTTGGATTTGGTGAAGACTGCTAGGAGGTTGCCTTCGGTGTCGGTTACGGCAAAAGGATTGATTATGTCAGAGGTGTCATCAATACCTGCGGAAGCGTCATCAATACCCGGCACGCGACGGTCGGAGATGCAACGGCCGTGGCGGACATCGTTCGCTTCTTTCTCATCTACCGCTATTGACGAATAATCTCTAAGACCTGCAGCTGGGGGAAGCAAGGGCGGAGGGCGATTAGCCAGCTGTTCAACATCGCAGGCTTCTTCTATTACAAAAGAGCCGACTGCCAATCTTCGCAGGGTTGCCACATGCGCTCCACCACCTAGGGCTGTGCCGATATCGGCTGCAAGAGTGCGAATGTAAGTGCCGCTACCGCAGCGGACATCCAGCCTCGCTACTGGTCCAGTGGCTTCAGAAATGCCCAACGATCCCTCCCCCACATCTATGCTGTCGACTTTCACCTGGCGGGGCGGTCGCTCGACTTCTCTGCCTTCTCTAGCCCATTCGTGAAGACGCTTGCCGCTCACCCGCACAGCAGAAACCATCGGCGGTATCTGCTGGATTTCGCCGACAAAACCTTTGGCTGCTTGGGCGACATCGACCAGGGTAACACCCGACATATCATAGGTGGCAGTTACTTCGCCATCGGCATCTAAGGTGTTCGTTTCAACACCAAATACCACCTCTGCCACATAACGTTTCGGCAAATCTTTGAGAAACCCCAGAAGTCTCGTAACCTTACCAACCCCCACCACCATAACCCCCGTTGCCAAAGGATCTAGCGTGCCAGAATGCCCGACTTTTTTCATCTCCAACAACCTGCGCGTGCGAGCCACCACATCGTGCGAAGTCATACCCCCCGCTTTGTCAATTACCACAAACCCATGAAACATCAGATTGAGCCAAAATCAAATCGGCAAAGAAGACTGTAAATTGATTGGCAAAGGAAGCACCCCAATAATTACAAACTGATCTGGCCATTTTCTACGATGGGCTTCTTCTGTTGTTCCCAGAATTAGCATAATATCATACTTGCCGCTTTTAACATAATCACCCCAATACTTATCTCGCACTTTAGCACATGCAATACTTTCATTTCCACCAGAAGACCTAAGACAATTCCAATAAAGAGCACCTATCTCCCAGTCTTCGATCATTCGCTTGTATACTTTACCATTCACATCACGAAATCTATATGAAAATTTATAAGGCAGTTTATTAACAACTTTGAAATCTTCTTCCACTCTAGTACTGTCTTTCAGAAGATTCAATTGCTGTTTATCATGTTCCAGTTTTTGGACGTACTCAGGGTTCCAGTTTCTGTCTTCTGGTTCGCAAATGAATTCAAGAATCTCTGCAGGTCGAAATAAAGCTAGAGAGAGTTTATTACTATGTGCCAAAGAGGTTAAAAGTTCCATGTCATCATATGATACTGTATTTTTCACAAAGTCCATTCTTCTTTCTCTTCTAACTTTTCTACTTCTGAATCGTGGTTCATCAACTATTTTTAGAGTTTCCTGCATAACCTTATAGCTTTCAGGCCGATTATCGCTAGGTGATTTAGAAATATCGGCTTCAACCCATTGGAATTTTCTATATTTTTTTTCGTCATGCAGTTGGCGGAATTGTATCGGGTAAAGTCTTCGCCATTCTCCTGCCTCATTCACACCGGCAGTGCATGCCAGCTCAGCATAGGACTTAGACAGGGTTGGGTATGTCTTGACTGTGATGAGAATCTTCTCTTTCATAGATGCTCTATTCTATAGTTGCAAGTTGATTCTATCCTCTCTTCAAGCAACTCACAGAGGCTGTGGCGGTGGCAGAAGGTATGCTGTGCCTCAAAACAAATGAGGGCTATCCTCTTCTGGCTGATGAGCAGTTCTTCTATAGCTTGAATACTTTGTTCTTGTTTTGGCAAATTCTTTCTATAGGTTTCAAAAAGCTTTCGATAATCGCTCTCAGAAACAAGAGATTTCCTATCTTTGGAATCAATTCCTAAATCTGGAAAATGTCTATATTCAATAGATAGTTTAGCTAGGATTTCACTAAATCTTTTTTTTGAAAATCCAAACTTTCTGCTAATAGGATTGCGCCGAATATCGCAAACTAACTTTACATCATTTTGAATTAACTTGTTTACATAGTCTTCTATACTTAGACCTTCATATCCCAAGGTGAAAACTATGCTTTCATTATTTTGGATTTTCTCTTTATCTATTTCTCTAATATCTTCAGATTCAAGAAGCCCTGATTCTAACAGATCATCCAACATCATACTGTTAATGGCATAATATGGGACACTGCGATATGATGCGGCCACCAGTTCTCTGCCTCTAAGCCGATTATCTTTCAACCACTCTCTCACCCGGTATCGCTCTTGGGCAAGGTCGGCCCTCGCAAAATTCAACTCTTCAAGAAGATGCACCTTTTCTTTATCAAGATGAACCCATCCCCTACTTTCTAAGACATTTAAATCTTTATCTCCCACAAATGAGTAGCATCCGTACTTGAATGGAACAAAGCTGTAATCGCTCCTATCAAAATCCTTCAGATAGAGAAAAAGCAGTTTTTGCAGATCTCGTTTAGTAAGGCTACGCCTATAGAGGTTTTCTTCTTGTTCAAGAAACAGAAGCTGAAGCCTCTGTCCGCTGCTGGTTGGTGGTTTTAACACATTTCTAGCTTACTACACAGTTGCTGCACCGCAAGACATTTAACTGCCATTGGCGAATAACTATCGTCAGCTAACTGCCTTGCCGTGTCTATCATTGTCTTCTGAGGTGCGGTTGTCTTCTGGGGTGTGTAAGTTTCGAAGGACTTCTTCTATGTGGGCACCGTGGCGGAGACCTTGGTCGGGGCGGAATACCAAATCGGGGATGTTGCGGAGATGAGCTTGTGAAGCTATGGCGCGGCGCAATTCGTGGCGGTGGTCGGTCAATGCTTCTTGAATCCCTGCATCTTCAGCTAGGTCTCGACCCATAGTGGCGAAATAGACGACTGCTCGGTTTAGATCGGAATCCACATCTACGCCAGTTATCGTCACTAGTGATAACTCTGGGTCGTCCGTCGTCTCTAGTTTTTCGGCGATTATCTCAAGCAACAAGCCACTCAAACGAGCCGAACGGTCGTATCCTCTTCGGCGTGGCATGCTCTGTTGGTGCAGGTGTTCGTCCGAGGCTGGTTTCTGTTGAAGCCGAAACCTTTACCTAAGAACGACCTCCCGTTCTTCAAAAGTTTCTATTATGTCGCCTTGTTTCAGGTCTTGGAAATCAGACAAGCCGATGCCACATTCAAAGCCTTGTGCCACTTCCGCCACATCCTCTTGGAAACGCTTCAAAGTGCGAATAGCACCCCGCCAAATCACAGTGCCTTCGCGCAAAAATCGCACTTGCGTACCACGCTTCATCACACCGCTTCGCACATAGCAACCTGCTATCATGCCGACTCTGCGGACGCGGAACACTTCACGCACCTCAGCTTCGCCTGTGACATGTTCTTCAACCTCAGGCGTCAACATACCGAGCAGAGCTGCTTCAACATCTTCGGTGACCTTATAAATCACCTCATACAGACGCATCTCTACCTGCTCTTTCGCAGCTATCTGGCGAGATTTGTTGTCGGGACGCACATTGAAACCGATGATCGTGGCATTAGACGCCGCCGCCAACTGCACATCGTTTTCGGTGATGCCACCCACACCACGCCGCACGAACGACAGCTTAAGGTTGTCTCGCTCTAGCTTCTGCAAGCTCGCCACCAGAGCTTCCAGCGACCCATGCACATCTGACTTCAACACCAAATTCAGCGTGACTATCTCGCCCGCCGACACGCCGGTAAAAATATCTTCTAGCTTCGCCCCAGCCGCTCGCACACCGATATCGCGCCCCAAATCCGACACCCGATACCGCTGCTCACGCTCGCGCCCGACCTTTTCAGCCAGCTTCTGCGAAGGTGCCACGGCAAACTCTTCACCGGCAGCCGCCACATCGGAAAGCCCCAACACCTGCACAGGTGCAGAGGGCCCGGCATTCTTGATCGGCTCGCCTTTGTCGTTGAGTAAAGCTCGCACTCTGCCCCAAACTGCCCCTGCTACCACAGGATCGCCAACCCTCAGCGTGCCCTCCTGCACCAGCAGCGTAGCGACAGGGCCGCGTCCCACATCCTTGTGCGACTCCAAAACCACTCCCTGCGAACGCTGATTCACCGGGGCGGTCAGTTCTTGCACCTCAGCCATCACCAAAATAGACTCCAGCAGCTCGTCTAAACCTTCACCCTGCAGAGCCGAAACTTCCTCCATCACCGTATCGCCCCCCCACGCCTCTGGCACGAGACCCCGTTCGGCTAGTTGTTGGCGGGCACGGTCGGCGTTGGCACCCTCCAGATCTACCTTGTTGATTGCCACTATGATCGGCACGTCAGCAGCCTGGGCGTGGTCTATGGCTTCTTCGGTTTGGGGCATGAGACCGTCATCGGCGGCCACCACGAGCACTACTATGTCGGTTAGATTCGCTCCTCGGTTGCGCATCGCTGTGAATGCCTCGTGGCCAGGCGTGTCTATAAAAGTGATGCTCTTGCCGTTGCGCTTTACGTGGTAGGCACCGATATGTTGCGTGATGCCGCCCGCCTCGCCAGAAGTGATATTGGTGTTGCGAATGGTATCTAGCAGGGTCGTTTTGCCGTGATCGACATGGCCCATGATGGTAACTATCGGCGGACGAGTTGGGGCGACATGGCTGACACGGCCGGGAGTGCCAGTGTCGGTATCTTCGCCGGTATCTTCAGCGGCGTCATCGCCGACATCATCAGCATCAGTGTCTTCACCGGTGTCATCGTCAGCACCAATGCTGTCGTCAGCACTGCCGGCAATGTCGTTTGTGCCGGGCAAATCCAAGAGACGACGCAGAGCGGCTTCTTGCTCTTCTTCAAAATCTACAATGCGTACCTGCGCGCCGATCTCTTCGGCATATAGCTCTATAAGATCGTCAGGCAGGGGCTGGGTGGCGGTGACCATCTCTTGCTGATCTAGGAAATATTTGATCATGTCGCTTGTGGTGCGGTTGAGCTTCGGGGCGACCTCTTGGGCTGTGCTGGCACGCTCTATCTCTACGACACCTTCGGGTGGCGGAGCATCGGCGAGCGAAGTTGTGGCGGTTTGTTGGTCGATTGGGCGAAGCTCTTCCACCGAACGGCGACGACGGCGACCTCCTTTGCGACGGCGTTGCTGGTTGGGGCGAAACGGTGCGGCATTGCCTCGGCCCGACTTGCCTTTGCCTTGACCTGCCGAAGACGGCAACCTCGTTTGTGCAGGAGTGAATACAGCATCCACATTTGCTGCGCTTCGGCGATCGGGGCGACGGCGAGTTCGGGTTGGGGTTTCTGTTGTGCTGGCTGTGGAACTAGCTGGACGGCTGGCGGGGCGTGACCTTTTGACACCGGGTGAAAATGCTTCGCCGTCTACCGTGATCGATCGTGATCGGCCGGGCGGGGGCGGGATAGGCTTACCAGACACTGATGTGGGAGTAGGGCGGGATGAAATCGTCTCACGAGCATGATCTGAGCTGATTACTTCAGAGCTAATGACTTCAGAACTGATCACTTCGGAACTAATGACTTCGGAACTGACAGCAGATGTATCTTCGGCGAACTCATCAGCAACTAACTCACCACCAACTAACTCATCGCCAAGGTCTGCCCCATCAGCTACATCTTGCTCTATAGCAACAACTCCAGTTTCTGGTTCGGTAACAGCGGCAAGTTCTGGAGTAATAGCTAGTTCTGTGGCATCGCTAGTGTCTCTGAAATCAGTGTCTTTAGATGCAGTGTCTTCGTATTCAGTAGCTGTTTTTTCAATCGCTTCCTCTTGGGGGGAGGTTTGAAGAAACTCAATAACATCTGCTTTTTTCTCTGCGGCAAGTTCGGGACTTTCAGTAGCAGGCACAGAAATAGCAGGCACAGCGATAGAGCTGTCGTCCGCGGCATCTGCGACGATATCTTCTGGCGGGGCTGCTGTTACTTCAATTGCTTCTACTTCACTAGCTGCTACTTCTGTTGTTTGGACTACTCTTGCTTCGGCTGCTGTTGTTTGAGCTGTGGCCGTATCTTCTCTGAGGAGAGCTCCTATAAGTTTGTCGGTAGCAGCTTCCCCGCTAAAAGCAGATTTGATTACTTTCCCTTCATCGACTGAGCTTTCGGCAGCTATATCGGCAGAACCGGCGACTAGCTCTTCGGTGTCAGACGTTTCTGCTTGAGGTGCGGAGGTTGAAACTGAGTCTGACTTCTCAGGGGGCGGTCGCCTTCTTCGACCTTCGCCAGGGCGGGCACGCTGTCGCCGACCTTGCTGCCTTTGTTGGCGGACAGGTCTTGGGGAGGTACTAGCAGTAACTTGCTTCGCCTCAGACTTCTTGGTGAGACCTTCTTTTGCTGCCCGAAATCGCACACGATCGGCCTGCTGAGGTGGCAACGAAGATGAGGCTGTCAAGCCCGCGCCGATGTTCAGGACTTCGCAAAGCTCTATGCACTTTGCACTGTCTATGTCTAGCTCTTTGGCTAGTTCATAGATTCGGACGTTGCCTGCCAAAATATTCTCCTAGTGCCTATTAAATGCGAATAAAAACAAACCGAAGCAGCCCAAAATAGGATTGGCGCGGGATTAGTTTTGACTTTGAGAGGCTTGTGCTTCCTCTGGCTGGAGTTGCGCCTCTCCATCATTTACCCCCTCTTCAGTAACAGCTATTTCACCCTCTTCGCTAGCAGCTATTTCACTAGCTATTTCACCCTCTTTGCTAGCAACCCCCCCAGTGCTCTCAACATCAATCTCTGCCGCGCTCTCAACATCAATCTCAATAGTGCCCCCGGTGCCTTCAGTGTTTCCCCCAGCAGCACCCTCAAGATCGCTACTTTCAATGTCAAAACCACCCTCAATATCAAAACCCTGTTCCTCGGCGACCTGGCTTTCGCTCTTGATCTCTATGTGATAACCAGTTAGGCGGGCGGCGAGACGGGCGTTCTGCCCTTCCTTGCCGATAGCCAGAGAAAGCTGATAGTCATGGACGATAACCTCGGCGTGATTCGTCTCTTCCTCAATGGTGACTTGCTTGATCTTCGCCGGCGAAAGCGCACGCATCACATACTCTTCAGGATCTTCAGAAAAAGGCACGATGTCTATCTTCTCGCCTCGTAGCTCGTTCACCACGATACGCACTCGACCGCCCCTCGACCCTACACAAGCACCTACAGGGTCGACATTTTCATCGTTTGACATCACGGCGATTTTCGTGCGATGCCCCGGCTCGCGGGCGCAAGCCATTATCTCTACCGCCCCTTCAACCACCTCAGGCACCTCCAACTCAAACAGTCGGCGGATGAGGCCAGGATGTGTGCGACTCACCACAATCTGTGGGCCTCGGTCGGAGCGGCGCACCTCTACGAGATATGCCTTGAGGCGGGTGTTCGGTTCAAGGTGCTCAAAAGGTACCTGCTCGGCACGAGGCAATAGTGCTTCTACACCACCGAGGTTGAGCAGTGTGAAACGGCTGTCGCTCTGCTGGATGATGCCGGTTACAATGTCGCCTTCTCGCCCTGCGTATTCCTCGTATTTGTTGATGTTGACGACTTGGCGGACTCGCTGGCTCATCACTTGGCGGAAGGCTTGGGCGGCGATGCGACCGAATTCATCATCTTCAGGCGTGTCGTCAAACTCTTCGCCAACGGGAAAGCCGTCTTCGTCTGACTCGCGCACATAAATGACAGGTTTCCAAGTCTGCATGTTGATTTCCACACGGGCGTGCTCGTAAGCTCCCTCCAAGCTGCGGTACGCCGACTCCAAAGCCACCACAAGAGCCTCGGCGAGCTGGCGAATTTCAACACCTTTCTCTTTGGCGATGGCTTCTAGAGCCTCACGCATTTCCTCTGGGTTCATGCGCTCGCTCCTTGCCACTGGAAGACAGTCTGGGCTCGGGCAATGTCGTCGTAGCTGATGGTGACGGCGTCGTGGTTTGTGGCTATGTCTGTATCAGTTGCTAGATCTGTTGCTGTATCTGCTTCAATATCGTTGCTCTCAACTTCAATATCATTGCTCACGTCGCTGCTCGCATCGCCCTCTACCCGTAGCGTCACCTCGGCATCGGTCGCCTCTACTATCACTCCGCTTAGTCGCGTCTTGCCGTCTCGCAACTTGACGGTGACCGTGCGACCGATAGACTTCGCAAAATGCTCAGGGCAACGCAGACGGCGTTCCAGCCCAGGACTTGACACCTCCAAGGTATAGCGACTAGAGATAGGGTCGTGCAGATCCAGCTCCTGTGAAATCGTGCGTGAAACCTGCGACAGCGTTGTAGTGTCTATGCCGCCCGGTGCCTCTACTGCCACCTTCAGATGACCGCCACCCCAGGTAACATCAAACACCTCTGCGCCGAAATCGGCAACCAGCGGCTCTATGAGCCTCTGGATTTCGTGTTCTATAGTTGCGGCAGGCATTGGCAGGCAGGGCTTTCTGGTTCAGGGGCAACCACCCCAGCATAAAAAAAGCGTGGGCACCGGCCCACGCCTCCTACACCCCTAGAGATGTCTATCTGAAGTATCTGCCCGTAGGTTGTCTATCTACCAGTATAGCGTCTCCGCAGCATATTCAATCAGTTTTATTCGGCACGAGCTAGCCAAGCTGAACTGATCGCCCTTAGCGTTATAACACTTTGCCCATAATGTTAGATGCTCATCGCACCTATGATGTATACTGTAGCCAATACCCCAGATAGTTGGGCAAACTTCAAAGGAGCTGAGACATGAATACAGTTTCAGATGTCCACAACGGCGAGGCAGAAATGTCAGAAGTGCTAGACGCCACAGGTGGATGGATTCCTCGCGATCCCGTGAGAGTATCCAGAAAACACTCTCCCGCAGTGGTACTGTCTGTTTTACTTCCCTTGGCGGTAATTTTTGGCGTAGATCGAATGTACACAGGCCGTGTCGGACTTGGAATCCTGAAGCTCATTACGCTTGGTGGATTGGGCATCTGGGGGATAGTCGACATTATCCTTATCGGCTCTGGCAAAGCACGCGACGGCAACGGCAACCCCCTAATTACCTATGATGACGGTACCCCTACCCACCCAAGACCAGGCGAGGCACCGCCAGAGTCTGCTACCGTCTCTCACAAGCACTTCGCAGCAGTAGTTCTTTCTGTGCTACTTGGGTGGCTTGGTATTGATCGGATGTACACGGGGCGTGTTGGCTTGGGAATCATCAAGCTCATCACCATTGGCGGGTTTGGCGTCTGGTGGATAGTTGATATGTGCCTAATGGGTATGGGCTCGGCAAAAGACGGCAACGGCAACCCCCTTATCGCTTATAACTGAACCCTCCAAACAGACGACTCCCTACAAACAAGCGACATCTTCATAGTCGCGGGCAAAAACAACAATCGCGTGCGAAGACTGATAGTCATACGCCTCATCTGTAAAAAACTGACTGAAAATACTGGGCTTGTAGCCCAGACATAATGACAGCTTTCTTTACATTAATATTGACTAAATATTTTACTCTGTGTTATAGTAGCTATTGAGAGGCATTGCCGACTTCGGTTGTGCAGCACCTCGCATCTACAATATGCCCACAACACAGGGGATAAAACAATGAGTGAAAAAGTGAAGCTGGCACGATTCATCCAGCAACAGAGAATCCATCAAAAGCTAACACAGGAAGAGGTTGCCTCTGCTCTGGGTCTCACCCGCCCGACTTACCGCCAGATTGAGACCGGCGAGCGGGATCTCAAAGTGATGGAAGCCCGAAACCTTGCTGACCTCTTCAAGATGTCGGTCGCCGAACTTTTGCATGGCGACGAGCCCGGCTGGGCGATAACACTTGAGAAACCGCCTGCTCACAGGAAGAAATCATCTGTCAAGAGAACTGCCGAACGCAATATTCATATCTCACACAAAGATGCCCAGCGGTTCATAGAGATGTTGCTCTACATTTTGGGCGAGGTAGGAGCAAAGCCGAATGCGGGCGCGACCGTGCTCCATAAACTCTTGTATTTCATAGATTTTGACTACTACGAAATCCACAGCGAGAAGCTGCTCGGAGCTACCTACACCCGCGACAGCTTCGGACCATACGCCGTGGAGCTAGACACCATCCTTGAAAACATGCGTGAAAAAGGCGATCTTGACCTCATCAAGCACACCTACCACGGCCACACACAAAAGAAGTACCTGCCTCTCCGCGATCCCGACCTGAGCGACTTCTCAGCCCCCGAAATTCTTCATGTCAACAATGTCTTGGCTCGTCTGTCGGATATGGGAGCTAGAGAGATAAGAGATTATTCTCATGGTGACTATCCCTACAGAGCCACAGAGCAAGGAGAGATCATCGACTACGAGACGGTTTTCTACCGCGACGACCCATACGCCCGGGGGGAACTCCACGATGAGATTTGAGGAGCTGCCTGATTTCAAAAAGGAATTCAAACAACTAGAGAAGAAGTTCAAGACTTTGCCAGACGACTTGGCAAGGTTCAAGGAGAAGGTGAAAGACAGCCCCCCTCAGTTCGGCCGCGCTGTCGGTCGCCACGCAGACATCATCCGTCAGAGCGAAGGTCTACTCATCGTGAAGGGGCGAATGCGCTGTCATTACCTAAGAGAATCTTCGCTCAGAGTCATATATGCATTCATCGAGCAAGCCCTTCTTGTGCAGTTCATAGAGATCTATTTCAAAGGAGACAAGGAAACCCACAACGAGCAAAGAGTGCATGCATACCTAGATCGGCACGAACTAGCCAAGCTGAACTGACCTTAGCAGTAGTGTGGTGCTAATCTTTAGAGGAGATTGCTTTGTAGCAGAGAGGAGCACAAATGGCTATTGCTAATCACCCGACACATCCTGAAGTAGATTTGCTTGACGGTCGCTGGTATGCGAACGAGCCGCACGAAACATGGACATGGATGCGCCACAACGCGCCCGTGTACTACGACGAGAAGTGCGACACTTGGGCGATCATGCGCTACAAGGATGTGCTCGCCATTGAGAAAGACGACGAAACTTTTTCCAGCTACCGCTCGCCACGACCGCATGGCGATCCGCTACCGATGATGATTTCTATGGACGATCCCGAGCACTTGCGTCGCCGAATGCTCGTGAACCGAGGCTTCACCCCTAAGCGAGTGCGCGATAAAGAACCCGAAATCCGTGCCATCTGCAATGAGATAATCGACAAAGTGTGCGAGAATGGCGAATGCGACTTCGTATGGGACATCGCCGCTCCCCTGCCGCTCATCCTCATTGGCGACATGCTGGGCTTCCCCAGAGAATCATATGAAGACCTACTGCACTGGTCTGACGACATGATCCGAGGCACCACAGTCTCCGACCCAGCCGCCACAGAAAAAGCCATGATGGCAGGCATCGCCTTTCGAGAATACCAGCTGAAAGTCATCGCCGATCGCCGCACCCGCGAACCCCAAAAAGACCTCGTAAGCATCCTCTGCCACGCCGAAATGAACGGCGAAAAGCTAGATGACGAGTCGCTCATTCAAGAGACCTTGCTGATACTCATCGGCGGCGACGAAACCACTCGCCATGTCATCACCGGCGGAATGCTAGCACTGATGTCTCATCCAGATGAGCGGGAGAAGCTTATGGCTAACCGCCACGATGACGCCTATGTGGTGCGAGCTGTAGAAGAGTTGCTCCGCTGGGTGACGCCCATCAAGAATATGTCTCGCTCTGCCACCAAAGATGTGGAGATGAACGGACAGAAGATTGAAGAAGGCGAACAGATCGTCTTGATGTATCCCTCGGCCAATCGAGACGAGGAAATCTACGAAGACCCGTTTGTGTTTGACTTAGAGCGAGAGACGAATAACCATTTAGCTTTCGGCTTTGGCACCCACTTCTGCTTAGGCGCATCACTTGCCCGTTTGGAGCTGAAAGTAATGTTTGAGCAGCTGATGGAACGCCTCCCCGACATCCAACTGAAAGAAGGCGCAGAGCTACCCTTCAGAGCTTCCAACTTCATAGTAGGCCCCGAAGCCATGCCCATAACCTTCACCCCCACCGCGGCTACTAGCTAATAAGCCTAGCCTTCAAGCACTAAACCTTAGGGCGAAATAACTAAACCTTAGGGCGAAATATCAGGTGAGTTTTAGGATTCGGCGGGCGTTTTCGTTTAGGAACTTGGGCCAGACATGGTCGCGGAAAGCTACGTTTGGCATGTCTGTCATGATGCGCTCCAGAGAGAGGCCCATCGGAAAATAGCCGGCATAGATGATCTTTTCAGCACCTCTGGTATTGGCGTAGTTGATGATGGTTTTCGGATAGTGCTTAGGGGCGAAAGCTGATGTGGAATAGTGCAGACCCGGCCACTTCAGCATCAACTTCATCGCCAAATCTTCCCAGGGTTCACAGCCATGGCGGGTCACAAACACCAGCTCGGGGAAGTCATACATCACTCTATCTATCCTCTCCACATGCTGACAGGCGAAAGGTAGCCTCGGCCCCGGCACACCGGCGCACACGAATATAGGGATGTCAAGCTCTACGCATTTGGCATAGATGGGATAGAACTTCGGATCGTCAATCGGCACCTGCGGAAAACACCCCGCAGGGAATGCCGAAGTGGAACGGATGCCCCACTCTTTGTGGAGGGTATCTAGCTTGTGCACCGAACCCATAACATCGTTAGGATCAACCCCGCAAGTCGGCACAAACCTTTCGGGATGCTTCTTCAGAGCACGTTGGCCGTCTTCGTCTTCGCATGAGACCATGCCGATTTCTATGTTGAAGCGATCCATCTCGCCTAGCGTCACATCTACAGGGTCGGCTTCTATGCCGTAAAGCTCCTTGGGCACATTCTTGAACATGTATTCCACGGGGAACTCAAAGTCTTCTTTTGACTCCGCATCTTTCGTCTGGGTGCGGATGAAATCGTAAAGTTCGAAATTCTTGCGCGGAAAGCCGATCATCGTGTCGACAATTGGAATGTCATTTGGCATAGGCATGGCGATTCTCCTTGTGGGTGTCAGAGTGCGAAATCAAAATGGAACAGGCATCGGGTGTCAGAGTAGGAAATCAGAGTAGGAAAAGAGTATCAAGGCAAGAGGCCAGACTGAAACTCAGGCAACCTTAGGCGTAACTAGATCCCAAGCGTTGTCGCGCATTACCATGCGAACTTCCTCTTCTGAGAAGTTGGGAATGTCTCGGATGTAGTCGGTAGGGTCTTCCAAGCCTTCGGCGTGAGGATAGTCAGAGCCGAAGAGCATATGGTCGGCACCGATGAACTCTTTGATGAGGTCTATATCGTCTTCGTAATAGGGCGATACCCAGACATGCTTACAGAAAGCCTCCACCGGGTCGCCCTGGAAGTCGGTAGGCATCTTGGCATAGCCGATTTGCAGCTCTTCCACCAAGCGAGGCACGAACATGCCGCCGTTTTCAATAGACGCAATGCGCAAGTTGGGGTGGCGGTTGAAAACGCCGTGACAAACTAGAGCCGCCATCGTGTCGAAAATCTGGCGTTCGTGCGTGGTGACTTGGCGGAAAGCCGTAGAGCGGAACGACTCAAAAGCACCAGTTGGCTCCCAGCGATCTAAGTAATCGTTGAGACCGCCGTCGCCGCCGTGCATTCCGACTGTCACGCCCGCCTCGTTGATGCGCGACCAGATTGGGTCAAACATCTCTAAGCCGGGCGATGCGCTCTTGCCTTTGTCTAGCGGCACTGGCCCCGGCAGCATACAGAGCAACTGCGCGCCGTTGTCTAACGCCCACTCCACTTGCCCGACAGCCCACTCTACATCAACGAAAGAAATGACAGGGGCGGCGAAGATGCGGTTCTTGTAGTTGAAGCCCCAATCTTCCAGAATCCACTTGTTGAACCCTTCAAACGCCGCCTTCACTGCTGGCAGGTCGTGGCTGAGTGAAGCCTGCATGCCCACACCCAGCGTGGGAAAGAAAAAGGCAGCTTCTAGGCGTTGCTCATCCATGATGGCAAGACGGGCATCGCGGTCGCGGTACTCGGGGCGTTCGCTGATCGGGTCGAGCTCGCCAAACATGGTCTTGACATCAATACCGTCTTTGTTGTTGCCACGGAAATAGTCTTGCAAAGCACCTGGCTTTGAGACGGGATTGAAGGTGGGGTTGGGAATGAAACGGTTGATCTCGCCAGCCACAAGTAGTCGCTTCTTACCGTCGATGTGTGCCCACTGCATACAACGCTTGTGCATGTCTTTTGGCACATGTCTAATGAAAGCATCCTCAGCTTCGTAGTAGTGATTGTCGGCATCAAATGCCAGAAAGTCAAGTTGCTCCATGTTGGAAATCTCCTTTACGGCGAGGGGAAATTGTGTTGCGCGTTAAAGGCTAGCACGCCGACAGAGCTTGGAAGCTGAGAACCCTCACAGGCTGAATGTCACAACCCGATCACCTAGGGGCTGCACCGGGCGGTTGTTCTCGATACTGCCTGAGAGTGAGGAGAGCTGATCTACCTGTTCTTGCGACACTTCTTGGATTTCCGACATCACTAGCCATTGCACTCCTTCAGTGCACGGCGGCGTGGTGAGCGAGCCGTAGTAGCCATAGTGGAAATTCCCAGAAGGCAACAGATCGGCAGCGTTGAAGTGCTCAGATGGGAAATAGTCGTCGCCAGGATGAATCGGCACAGCATCTATGAAGTGTTGCACAGCAGGGTGTGCATCACCCAGTCGGAACAAAATGCCCACCACTGCTAGCTGTCCCGATTGCGCCCTATGCACAATATGCATTTCCATCGGGAAGCTATCACCGTCCAAGGTGTGCTCGCTAGGAGTGTGAGGATGGATCTCAATCAGATTGAATTCACGCTCATCAATCTGGATATAGCTGCTTTTCTCCTCATATTTGACCTTCACAAACAAGCCGGTGTTGGTTGAGTGGATGTCCTCGTCTTTATATGAAAACAACAACCCAGGGGCATCCCCATCGGAGTCGACCGCGTTGGTGTCTATATCTATCGGCGACTGCTCCCTGCCTTCAGAGCACTTTGAATACTCATCTGAAAGGGTACTCCAATTCTCGGGAGCACCCTCGCCTGAATACCCCCAGTTAAGATCACCAGACACTCTGTCCTCCGTTCCTTCTTCACCCAAGATATTTGAGTTCTCACCAATCCAGATACCTAAGAAAACGATTGCTGCAAGCAAAACAATTCCTACTGCCGACTTGAAGGCAGGTTTCTTAGCAGGTTTCATAGTCTTATTTTAAAGAGACCTTCTGCCCAAGCTCTAGCAAATCCCAGATCGTCTAAGCCAAATCCATCATCTCTGCCATGCCGTATTGGTGGCCTGCCACATAGCCGCCGTCTACTGGAAGTGCCACGCCTGAGACAAACGAAGAGTCGTCTGAAGCCAAGAACAAAGCCGTTCCTGCTATCTCTTCGGGCTTGCCCCAACGTCCGAGCTTGTGCTGGAACCTGATCGGGTCGGCTCGCTCTTCGCCCATTCCGCCGATTATGGCAGTCTGAAACATAGGCGTGTCTATGAAACCCGGGCAGATGGCGTTGGCTCTGATTCCGAGGCGGCCGTAGTCGCAGGCTAGATTTTTGGTGAGGATAACTACGCCACCTTTAGAGGCGTTGTAGCAGCTACCGCCTTCGCAACCTTCTAGACCTTCCACACTGGCTACCGTGATGATGGAACCTTTGCGTTGCTCAATCATGGAAGGCAGACACACCTTCACCGAGAGCATCGTGCCGGTCAGGTTGATGTCTATGACGCGCTGCCACTCTTCTAACTCGAGCATGTGAACTGGCCCGCCACCTGCTACCCCTGCGGCTGTCATGACCGAGTCGATCTTGCCGTGCTGGGATATTGCTGCTTCGGCTGCTTCCTGTTGGGGCTCTTCTTCGCGCACATCTAGCTCGTGGAAGCTACTTGCGGGTGAAATGGCCGCTACTTCTTCCCAGCTATTGCTGTATTTGAGGTCGGCTCCGATGACAACAGCACCTTCTTGGGCAAATCGCTTGGCTGTGACTAGGCCGATGCCAGAGGCTGCTCCTGTGATGTAAGATACATGACCTTCAAGTCGTGACATTTGCTGCTCCTTTTGTGTCTGTCTGCTTGTCTTTGCCTGCTTATTTATAATAACCCACTGATATTGCCATCTGCTTTGAGATTACTGCTTTAGTCGGGTGGCAGATCGTCAACATCTGAGATCGGCGGGGGCGGTGGCTTCGGTTTGGTGCGACCTCTATAGACAGCTCCTGCCTTTACAGCATCTTTGTTGAGCCGCTTTGAGAGATGCAGCCCTTCCAGCACGAATTCCACACCAGATGCCACCAGTGCGGGGTTCTCCATGTCGCCGTCTTCGTAGCCTAGACCGCGCAAGGCTTGTGCCAACTCTGGCATCTCTGTTACTAGCTCGTGGTAGGCGATTATGTCTATGTCATCACCTGCGCTGAAAACTACATCTTCGGTGAAGGCTTCGGCAACTGCGGTGCAATCTCTGGGGTCGCAAGAATCTCTAAATACTTCCAGCACTGCCGACTTCACCAGATGCGCCAACACTTCTTCGTCGCGCCCTTCCTCAAATGTCTCAGTCTCTACCTTGCCTGCAGTTGAGGGTGAGATCTGCTCTAAGTCGCATATGCGAGGCACGGCTTCGTCTTCGCTTCGGCGCAACGATCGGCGCACCGCGCTGGCCACGAGCACCTCAAAGTTAGACACTGAGAGGCGCACAGACACGCCCGACCGCTGATTCACATGCGGGCTCTGGCGGGCTAGCTGACTGAGTGTGGCTGTGATCTCTGCCATGAAGTCAGGCACTCGCACTGATATGCCTTCGGCTTCAAAGGTTCGGCTTTCTTGTTCCATGATGTCCATCTCAATGGCAGTTGTCGCTGGATAGTGGGTGCGGATTTGCGAGCCGAAGCGGTCTTTGAGAGGGGTGATTATGCGGCCTCGGTTGGTGTAATCCTCTGGGTTGGCCGATGCCACCAACAACACATCTATAGGCAGGCGGATGCGATAGCCGCGTATCTGCACATCTCGCTCCTCTAGCACATTTAGCAAGCCCACTTGGATTCGCTCGGCGAGGTCGGGTAGCTCGTTCACGGCGAAGATACCTCGGTTGGCTCGGGGCACGAGGCCGTAGTGCATGGTTAGCTCGTCGGATAGATAGCGTCCTTCTGCCACTTTGATGGGATCTACCTCGCCTATGAGGTCGGCTATGGAAGTGTCTGGGGTGGCAAGTTTCTCGGCAAAGCGCGCACTGCGATGCACCCAAGCTATTGGTGTGTCGTCTTGGTGTGTGGCGAGTAGTTCCTTGGCTGAAGCAGAGGTGGGCGAGAACGGATCGTCGTGTAGCTCACCGCCAGCCACGGTCGGTAGCCATTCGTCAAGAAGCTCAACGAGCGAACGGATCATGCGGGTTTTGGCTTGACCACGCTCGCCGAGGAATATCACATCGTGGCACGCCAGCAGAGCATTCTCCAAAGAAGGAATGACGGTGTCTTCGTAGCCGAATACATTAGGGAAGACATTGCGCCCTTCAGCGATAGCAACCACTAGGTTGCGGCGAATTTCTTCTTTGACAGAAGTCGGTTGCCAGTCTGACGCTTTTAGTTCGCCGAAGGTTGTGGGCAGGTCTGCCGGGGGTGGTATTTCACTAGTTTGCGATATTGATGACATCACCTCATAGACTAGACAGAACAGAGTAGTTATTTGACAGCAAGAGTGTAGATTATCCACTGGATGGTGCTAGGTCTCTCAGTAGCTAAACAGATCAGAGTGACTATTTGGCTGCAAAAGTAGCTATTTGGTTGCACTACCGGGTGTAGTTCAATTTTGCGGGTGTAGTTCAATGGTAGAACCTCAGCCTTCCAAGCTGATGATGCGAGTTCGATTCTCGTCACCCGCTCTCCCTGACACTAACCACCCGCTCCCTCCCGCCAACCGCCAACCGCTCTCCCCAACCCTCGCGGCCATATTGCCTCTGGCTATCAGACCTTGGTTAGAAAAGTATTTGGTTTAGAAGCGCACTTCGAATAGTAGGGGCCAGTTTTTGCCGGTTAGGAAGAACCTGCCGGTGGTGTCGTCGTAGGCGATGCCGTTTAGCACAGCGTTTTGGTCGGTCACACAGGGAAGCGGTAGGTTTGCGTCTTGAATGGCGGCTACCACATCGGAGACGGCAGTGGCTTGGCTACCTCCGGCATCAGTGGTTCCGCTGTCTCCGCCGCAACCTGCTCCTAGGGAGGCGGTCAAGGGAGATGCGTCTACCACTGCTGTGACTTCACCTGTGCTGGAATCTATGCGCACGATCTCATCTGAGAGCCATACATTTGCCCAGATGTCATCGCCCACGCATTCCAACTCATTCAAAAGCTCCACTGGGCTACCGTTGCGCGTCACCATCAGCGACTCGCCGACCATGGCGAAAGATTCTGGAGTGTGGAAATTAAGCACAGATGTGCCGTTGCTCATCGCCAGTCGACTGCCATCATAACAAAGCCCCCAGCCTTCGCCTTTGTAACGATAGGAGTCGGCTGGCTCGGCTGTTTCGTGGAAGGTTTCGGTATCCCACGAAAATGCCATCTGATCTTCCCATGTGAGCTGAATGAGACGACTGCCGCCTTGACCATCATCCACCAGTGCTAACCCTTCGGCGAAAAAATTCATGTCTTTGCCCACATCGGTGTCTGCCAATGTGATCTGGCGAAGCACTTCCCCTGAACGGAAATCTACCTCTCGGAGCGTGGAGGCTTCCCAGAGACCTGTGCTTTCGTACATTCGACCGTTGTCAAAGAGCAACCCTTGAGTGAAAGCCTCAGGATCATGAGGATAGACGGCCACCACACCGATTTCTAGCTGCTCGATACCGGCATCGCTACCAGTGCCGATAGTCGGGAAAGGTGCCACCGTAACATCGGCTAACTCCAGGAGATCACCGATTGGTGGAGGGGCAGGCGGACCTTCGGATTCAGCGGGCACTCCTAGTGCGGGCGTAACTAGAGTAGGCACATCAGTCGGATCGGGTGGACTATCTGAATCGCTACCGCAACCTGCAGCCAAAAGTAACACAGCTACCAGTCCAACGGTCAGTACCTTCCATGCAGTCATGCTGTCTTTCACTCTGTCTTCACACGCTGCCTTTCATGTTGTCTTTCATGTTGCTAGCATCTCTTCTAGTGTGGCATAGATAAGCCGCATTTCATGGAAACCATCTTGCTTCTGTTAACATTCAAAGATACCCATCACAATCAAAGTGTGGCAAATTCTACTTCACCTGATATATCTGAACTAGCAACAAATTCCACCTGCCATACCGATAGGAGAGTCTTTTTGGTGTCAAATGAACGCGTAGAGCAGGAACAAGACGATCACATTCGTCTGTATCTGCGGGAAATAGGGCAGCACAAGCTCCTCACTAAAGAAGACGAGGTTGCTCTCTCACAAAAGATTGAGAGAGGGAGCAAGGCACGCAGCATTCTGACACAGGTTGACACGATTACTGAAGATCTTGTGAACTGGCAGACGATTGGCACAAAGACAGACGGCGCATCAGAGAACAAAGTGGCAGTAGCGGCAACCAAACGCAACCAAGCGACACTCCTCAAGCGATATGCCAAGCAGCTGAAAGAGATTGACAAAGCCATCTCAGACCTCAAGGGCACCCAACGTCTCAAAACTCTCAACGGAGATCTGCTGGGGTCGCCCCCAGACGAAGCCACCGTCAAGAGCAACGGTGCGGCAAGGCTAAAAGGGACAGGCAAGTCGGCTAGTGCAAAATTTGGCAGTGCAAAGACTGGCAACGCAAAATCGGGTAGCGCAAAGACCGGCAGCAATATTGAGAAGCAAGAGGTGGCTCGTCTGTTGTCTGAAGTGGAGGAGATACAGAAGCAGCATCGCTTTTTGCGGCGTTTGGTGAGCGATAGCGAACAAGCTGAAACTCAGTTCATCAACTCAAATCTGCGTCTTGTGGTGTCTATCGCCAAAAAATACCAAGCCTCTCGTCTACCGTTGCTCGACCTCATCCAAGAGGGCAACCTTGGTCTCATCCACGCGGTTACGAAGTTTGAATGGCAGAAGGGTTTCAAGTTTTCTACCTATGCCACTTGGTGGATCCGCCAAGCCATCACACGAGGCATAGCCAACACCAGTCGCACCATTCGTCTGCCGGTGCATGCTGGCGATATCATCGCTCGGATGCAGAAAGCTCGTTCAAATCTTGAGGCGAAGCATGGTCGCCCTGCGACTTTGGACGAACTTGCCAAAGAACTCAATATGGAAACCGACAAGGTGTCGGAGGTGCTTCAGTTCGCTGGTGATCCCATCTCGCTCTCAGAGCCACTGCGTGAAAATAATGATGCTCAGATCGGCGACATCGTGGAAGACACGAAGGCGGAGGCACCTGATGTGACGGCGCATCGATCGCTGATGCCGAAAGAGACCGAAAAGATGATGCGTGCCCTCAATCATCGGGAGCAAGACATCTTGACTATGCGTTTTGGCATCAAGACCGGTCAATCTAAGACTCTTGAAGAAGTCGGCGACGCGTTGGAGTTGACACGCGAGCGGGTGCGCCAGATAGAAGCCCGTGCCATGTCGAAGCTGCGTCATCCGTCTTCCGACATCAACACAAGAGATATCTTCAACGCTTGACTTTTGCGACTGACGGCACGAGCGTTGGTCTGGTGCTTGCGTTGGTGCTCGTTGCGGAATCAAGCTAGTTTGGAATATGGAGGTGTCCGAGTACCTGGTGGGCTCCCCCGCCTTCAAAGCGGGTCGGGATGGGCGATCCCCATCCGGCGGGTTCGATTCCCGTCCACCTCCGCCAAAATCGCTTCCATCCCCCTCCATATCAAATGCTTTGCAGACAGCTTCACCTGCGTCTATAATCAATGTTATGAAGAAGCTAATACTCCTAGTTATTGTGATCGCTCTAGTGGCGTTCGCAGTAAAAAAAGTGCGCGCAGTCTAAATTCACTGTCGCGTTTCGCTTTTCTGAGCGCACTTAACTAAATAGAGGCTAAAAGCCTCCTCGCGACTCTGTCGCCTCTATCGGACTTCACGTCCCTTCGACTACGGCTGGTATAGCTGTGTGACACTGCCGTGTGGCCCTGTGGCACCGCAACCTGCGGCATCGCAACCTGCGGCATCCGCCCAGCCACCGACAGAAAGAGGTACAGATGCTTTACGCACTTTGGTCATTAAAGCAAGGCGTCGGCACAACCGTCGCCGCTGCAGCACTCGCCCTGCACTGGGCACAAAATAAGCAAGAGGGCGTCCTGCTGGTCGACTTATGTGGCGATCTTCCCTACGCACTCGGCATCCCCGAACCAGACAAGCCTGGCATCAGCGACTGGTTATCTGCAGGTGACGATCTGGAAAACGATGTGCTGGGGCGATTGGAAGTAAATGTCACCACAGGCTTGCAAATGCTCACGAGAGGACGGCGACCCTATACCGAAGACGCCCAGTTCAATACCCTCGCCCGTCAGCTAGCCGCCGACCACCGAAATGTGATAATAGATTGCGGTTGCATCTGGACGCACCAGATGAACTGGACAAAGCAAAGCCAAGTCTCAGCGACAGCAAAATTTCTGATAGAAGCAGCCGATCACTCTCTGCTGGTAACTCGCTCTTGCTTTTTGGCTTTGCGTCGCATAGCCCGAAGCCCGCATCAGCCCTCTGGCATCATCTTGATGTACGAAGACGGGCGGGCACTGGTTGCCTCAGATATAGCTGATCTGGGAAGTTGTCCTATCGTGTTGCAGATTGAGGTTGATGTGGCTATAGGTCGAGCTCTGGATGCTGGATTGCTCATCAACAGACTCCCTCAACGTCTGGATAAAGCCCTTGCCAAACTCAACCTCAATCATTAACACCCACAAACAGCCACAATCAGCCACAATGAGCAACACTGCCCAAGTCATACACCGTCGTCTGGTGGACGATCACCTCGCCGACGGGCATTCAGAACCGCTCCAACGCGACCAAGTAACAGAGTTCGTTCGTTCCAAATATCCTCTTATGCCACAAGACGACCGAGAGGATGTCACCGACCATGTGCTAGCTCTAGCCAACGGGTTAGGACCGCTACATGAACTTATGGAAGATGACCTCATTACAGAAATCATGGTGAATGGCCCCGGCCGTGTGCTGATTGAACGAGACAGCCACATAGTTGCTACAAACATCGTATTGGGATTGCCCGAAGTAGAGCACATCATTGAACGGGTTGTTGCCCCGCTCGGTCTCAATATAGATCGCCGTCAACCTTTTGGCGACGCTCGTCTAGCCGACGGAACTCGTGTGAATATCGTGGTTCCCCCTCTGGCTTTGGACGGCCCCTATATCACCTTCCGCCGTTTTCGAGCCAAAGGGCTACCCCTTGAAGAGTTCACTACCAGTGGCACAGCTTCACTATTGCGATGGCTAGTGCGGACAAAAGCCAACATCGTTATCAGTGGTGGCACAGGCACAGGCAAAACCACCCTCCTCAACGCTCTGGCTGCTGCTATCCCATCGGGCGAGCGGATTGTCACCATAGAAGATGCTGCTGAACTGCAGCTTGAAAGCGACCATGTGGTGCGTTTGGAAACGCGATCAGCTAACGCCGACGGAGTAGGTGCCGTTGATGCCAGAGCCTTATTGCGTAATGCCCTGCGAATGCGACCAGATCGTATAATCATCGGCGAGGCACGAGGCTCTGAGGTTCTTGACATGCTGCAGGCCATGAACACGGGACATGAAGGCTCTCTTTCTACTTGCCATGCCAACAGCGCGGCCGATGCCATGAGGCGTTTGGAGATGATGGCTCTGCTTCACAGCAATGCTCTGTCGTTGGAGGCAATCCGTTCACAGCTGGCAGCTTCGGTGGATGTGATCGTGCATCTGTCTCGCACTCCCGAAGCTAGGCGCATAACAGCAGTGGGCGAAGTTTCAAATACCTCCGTGCATCTGCTGGCTGATGAAACTGGGCTGTTCAAACTACCCAGCAGACGAGCAATAGATATGCCTGATGAAGCGTGGCTTGACGCAGGGAGCCGAGAGAGAAAAAATCAGCTACCAGAGTTAGCAGAAAGAAGGGAAACCGCTAAATGATCGCCATTTTGATTTTCGGTTTGCTGGCGGCGGGTGCGTTTCGCTGGGCGTTCAGACAGGAACTTTCGCGAGACGGACAGCAACGTTTTACTAGGCAGATTACTAGGCAAAGCAAAACTTTCACTGCACAACTCTGTCTTCCTAAACCTCTGAGGAAAATCCTCACTCAGGCTGCCCTAACCGAAGCCGCTGGCGGCCCAAAAGAAAGCGATCTGGTGATTTTGTGGGTAGCGTGTGCAGCATTCGGAACTGCTGTCGGCTTGTCATTCGGAGAGTTGCCTGGCGCGTTGTTCGGTTTTGTAGCTGGCATTGTTGCTCCAATAGTTGTTCTGTTGCTACGCAGGGGAGAGCGGGATCGCCGTCTTACTGAAGGACTACCTGATTTCTTGGAATCGGTGGCACGCTCTCTGCGTTCAGGGTCGTCGCTATCTCAAGCCACACTTGAAACCATTGATGGCCCGCCAGCTTTGGCATGGCCTCTAACGGAAGAACTCACCGAAGTGCGAACAGGTATTGAATCAGGTGCCCCTTTTCAGCAGGTGTTGGCGCAATGGCAAGGCAAACGACATCTGCGGGAGGTTACCTTGGCAGTGGCTGCTATGTCGCTCGGGGCCGGTGTGGGCGGCGAGCGTGCCAGATCAATAGACGGGGTGGCTTTCACACTTCGTGAGCACCAAGCATTGCGACAAGAGTTGGCTGTCTCGTCCACCCAAGCTCGCATCTCAGCGGTAGTTGTGGCTGCTTTGCCTCTGATGTTTCTGTTGTTGGTAGATGCCGCCGGAGGCCAAGGCGGGCAGTTTTTGCTGGGAACATCAATAGGTATAGCGTGCCTTATCGCAGGGATCGCTCTCAACTGTGCTGGGGCTTGGTGGATGCACCGAATAGTCAAGCAAGTAACGATATGAACCAGGTTTAACTATGCAACTTTTGAGAACTGCGTCGGTTGTGAGAACAATTTTAGTTGTCGTAGCGGTGGCAATAGCTTTCGTGGGCGGGCCAGTATTGTTACTGGCTCTAGGGGGTTGTGCGGTGACATGGCATTGGAAGAAACGCTCTAGTCAAAATCGTGACCAGAGCGTCATTGGCGATCTGGCAGAAGCTGTAGATCTCTTTCTGCTCGGCACGAGCGCAGGTTTGACCGTATGGCTAACTCTGGAGGAAGTCGCAAAACATATGCAAGGTACCATCGGAGGAACTCTGCGAGAAGCGGTGCGCCGTGTGAACTTAGGAGCCAGCCTAGTTGAGACATTGGATTGGCTTTCCAGCCAGCACAACGGTCAACTGCGCCTTCTGACTCGCCCCCTGATTGAGGCTGAGCGTTACGGAGTGGCACTTGAACCTTCCCTGCTGTTAGCCCGTGAAGAAACCCGACAGATCAGACGGCGACAAGCAGAGATGGCAGCTCGTAGAGTTCCTGTGAAACTTATGTTCCCTCTGGTGCTCTGCATCCTCCCAGCCTTCGGACTGCTAACCGTAGTCCCACAACTAGTAAGCACCCTCAATCTATTACGAACTCCGTCTTGACGATACCTTCCCTAATACCTCCTCTCTCCCCTATAAACACACACCACCCCCATCAAAGGAGTCTTGATGCTAAACCACAAAACACTCTTCAAGTATCTCTGGCGCGCTACCCAAGCTGGTCAAACCACAGCAGAATACGCCCTAGTCCTACTCGGAGCAGCCACCATAGCCATGCTGTTAACCGCTTGGGCTGGTCAAACCAATCGCCTCGGCTCACTATTTGATGCAGTGCTGCGCTCGGTCACAAATCTTGTTGCTTGACAACTTACTTGACAAAAACCGTGCTCAATCTACTGTTGAGCTAGCACTGCTGACCCCTGTAATTTTTATATTGCTGCTATGGATAGCTCAGTTCGGACTAGTCGTGAGCCATAAAATCACGGTCACCCACGCCGCTCGCGAAGCAGCCAGAGCCGTAGCCGTCCACAACGACCCCAAGGTAGCTCTTGAGGCAGCCTTGGCTTCAGGCAACTTGGAGAAAGACCGCTTGCGAGTCTCAGTCGATCCCCAACTAGACCAGCTAGTCACAGTCAAACTTTCCTATGCTTTCCCCACCGATATTCCATTAGTAGGGGCACTCATCGGCGACATCAATTTGTCGTCATCTGTCTCGATGCGAGCAGAAGGCTAATCAGTTTGATGCCGTCTATATAACACGAACAATAGTGCCTGGATAACACGAACAATAACGCGGATGAAATAATCAAAGTCCAATAAAAAATTGCGAATTCAAAATCTTGCCACTAGCCTGTGCTTTGTGCCGAGATTTAGTTGCCCTGCCAAGTCTTAGACAATCAGCAGCATATCTACCAAACTTCGCCTTGAGTAACATAGAAATCTCCATTCCTCCCAAGAGCGATTACGTTGCGCTGGTGCGCCGTTTAACTGGGGATATCACCTCGATTATCTCCCCACTTTCTCAAACCGATATAGACGATCTTATGATTTCCATCTCAGAGGCAACCACGAACGCAGTGAGAGCTCACTCCAACAAAGGCACCTCTCGCCCTATCACGATCAAATTCTCATTTGACACCGCAGCTCTTACAGTGGAGGTGCGCGACCGGGGCGGAGGTTTCAAACCTCATATGATAGACGAGCTCCCTGATGTGACCGACCCAGAACGACTTAACTTTGAGAATGGACTCGGTGTCTTTCTCTACTGCACCCTCACCGACGAACACGAAATCACTTGCTCGCGGCGCGGCACACGGGTGCGCTTGGTAAAAAACTACAGTAAATCCTGACAAACCAATCCTGACAATCCGACCCTGACAATCCGACCCTGACAATCCGACTCTGACAAGCTAACTCCGCCTTCCGCTCCGACACACGCGCCAACTTTTACACCCTTATGGCAACTACAGCACCGCCGACTCCCGAAACGTCGAAGCAGATCTGGAGCGGGCGCAACGGCTTAGTCGCTCGCCGGATAGGACGTCCGCTACGACACTTTATGGAGCTACAAGCTTCGGGGGGAATTGTGCTACTCATAGCCACTGTTGTCGCACTGGTGTGGGCCAACTCGCCTCTGCGAGATTCTTACTCGGACTTCTGGGCTACCCATATGGATATCCAGGTCGGCAATATAGAAATTTTCTCGAACGACCTTGTGCATTTTGTGAACGATGCTCTGATGACGCTGTTTTTCTTCGTGGTGGGTATGGAAATAAAACGAGAACTAGTGGCTGGCGACCTCAAAGACCCTAAAAATGTAGCTCTGCCAGCAATGGCAGCTATAGGCGGGATGGCAATCCCAGCCCTTATCTATGTGTTATTCAACATAGGTGGAGACGGACAGCTAGGCGGCTGGGGCATTCCCATGGCCACCGACATTGCTTTTGCTCTGGGCGTGGTGTCGTTGCTTGGCAACCGAGTGCCTCGCTCGTTGAAAGTGTTTTTGCTTTCTGTGGCTATCGCAGATGACATCGGCTCTATCCTCGTGATCGCCATTTTCTACACCAGCGATCTCTCATTTGAGTGGCTACTATATGCCATCGGCCTGCTAGCTGTGGTGCGATTTATGCGAACTGTGAAAGTCTGGTGGCTCCCCGCCTATCTAGTTGTGGGAGCCTTGGCGTGGTGGGCTATGTATAAATCTGGCGTGCATGCCACGATAGCCGGTGTGGCCCTCGGTCTGCTCACCCCCGCTAAACCTCTGCTTTCTATGAAAGAGGCTAGAGAGACTGCCCGCTGGATAGAAAACAAAAATGAAGTCTTCGTAGTCGACCTGCATTGGGCCAACTTCAACATCGCAGAATCGGTATCGGTGGCTGAGCGATTAGAGAAGAAACTACACCCATTTGTGACATTCGCTATTTTGCCTATCTTCGCATTGGCCAATGCTGGTGTTGTGCTTTCAAGCGACTCTCTCAGCAATGCTCTCACATCCCGTGTGGCTCTAGGCATCGTCTTTGGGCTTTTGGTGGGCAAAACAGTGGGTATAACTCTGTTTACCTGGCTGAGCGTGAAGCTGAAAATCGCCAAGCTACCTAACTTGGTAACGCATTCTCAGGTTTTGGCTGTATCAGTACTGTCAGGTCTCGGTTTCACTGTGGCACTCTTCATCACAGCTCTGGCCTTCCCCGAAGCCGATGGACTATTTGCCAGCACAGCCATAGAGCTGGCATCTTCCGATGCGAAGATTGGTATCCTCGTAGCATCGTTTGTGGCCATGCTGGGTGGTCTCGCCCTGCTGTCAAAAACATGTCCTCGCCGAGACTATGTGATCCCTGACAATAAAACCTCCAAAAATACTGTCTCTGAAAATACCTCCGCAGAAACAGCTAATCCAGAAATAGATAGCCCAGAAGATAATATTTCCGAAAGCTCTGTCTCTCCTATCTGAACGGCAAATAGTTTTTATCAGCACTTGTATCTTTTGGCAGTGCCTGTATCCTAAAATCCGCGTTATGTCTTCATCACTCGTCATCGTTGAATCCCCTGCTAAGGCCCGTACCATCTCGAGCTACTTGGGTGACGACTACATCGTGGAGTCGTCCATCGGGCACATTCGCGACCTGCCCAAGACAGCAGCTGAGATACCAGCTAGCTACAAAGGCGAGTCGTGGGCACGCCTAGGCATAGATGTAGACAACGACTTCAAAGCCATCTATGTGGTGGACAAAGACAAACGCAAGCACATCAACAGCCTCAAGAAGCTGGCAAGCAGCGTGGACACTATCTATCTGGCCACCGACGAAGACCGAGAAGGTGAAGCCATCGCTTGGCACCTGCTAGAAGAGCTTTCTCCACCTACCAATGTGGAAGTCAAGCGTATGGTGTTTCACGAGATAACCAAGTCGGCCATCCTCAACGCCGTGGAAGAACCCAGAGACATAGACATCCGCCTAGTGGAAGCTCAAGAAGCTAGACGAATGTTGGATCGCCTCTACGGATTTGAAGTCTCACCTGTGCTTTGGAAAAAAATCAAGCCCAAACTCTCAGCTGGGCGGGTACAGAGCGTAGCTGTGCGCATTGTGGTCGACAGAGAGCGCGAGCGAATGCAGTTCGTCACCGCAGAGTATTGGAGCGTGGAAGCGACTTTGGCTACTGGAAGCACATCAGGCACAGGCGCATCAGGCTCAAACACATTAGGCACGGCCTCGAACACCTTTGAAGCGGCGGTTACTGAGCTAGATGGTAAGCGAATAGCAGTAGGCAAAGACTTCAACGACAAGGGAGAGTTAGCGAAATCTTCTGGTAAAAAAGCCGAGAGAAGCAACTTGATCTTGCTTGATGAAACCTCTGCCCGCCAGCTCGGCGACAACTTACAGAGCCAGCAGGCTGAAGTCTCAGACATGACAGTAAAGCCCTATTCTCGTAGCCCTTATCCTCCGTTTATAACCTCCACCCTGCAGCAAGAGGCATCCAACAGGCTGCGCCTCTCTTCAGCCGACACCATGCGAGCAGCACAAGGTCTGTATGAAAAAGGTCTCATCACCTATATGCGCACCGACAGCACAACTCTCTCTGAGGCTGCCATCAAATCAGCTCGGGCGATAATCAAGAAAAAGTTTGGAAACGACTATCTGCCAACAAAGTCTCGGATTTGGAAAAACAAGGTTAAGAACGCCCAAGAAGCTCACGAAGCAATTCGCCCCTCTGGTAGCTTCTCCACACCTCAAGAGGTAGCAAACAAAGTGGAGAATTCTCGTGAGGCACAGCTCTATGACCTCATCTACAAGCGCACCCTAGCCAGCCAGATGACTGACGCAGTCGGCAAGACAGCATCTGTGAAACTCAACGCCCCGGCCGGCGAACAGGTGGCAACCTTGGCTGCATCGGGCACTGTTATCACCCACCCCGGCTGGCAAGCTGTGTATGCTGACGCAGCAAGCGACACCTCAGCAAACGCTACCTCAGCAAGCGACGCCTCAGCAAGAGCTGGTAGCAGACAGGGTGACACTTCTAGCGGCAATCTTCCGCCAATGAGCAAGGGCGACACTCTCGGCATAACTGCTACTGAAGCCACTGGGCACAGCACTAAACCCCCCGCTCGCTATACCGAGGCAACCTTGGTGAAGCGTCTGGAAGAGCTAGGCGTGGGCCGCCCATCTACCTACGCAACCATCATGCGCACAATCGTAGACAGAGGCTATGTCCACAAAAACGGCAACCAGCTAGTGCCTAACTTCACAGCCTTCAGCGTGGTAAACCTACTGGCCACTCACTTCCCCGACCTGGTGGATTACGCCTTCACCGCCCGCATGGAAGACGACTTGGATCGTATCGCAAGCGGCGAACAGCAGCGCATTCCTTGGCTCACGGATTTCTATTTCGGTAGCGAAGACGACACCCTCGGGTTGAAAACTCTGGTCTCGGAGCATCTTGACGAGATAGACCCACGCAAGATAAACGAAGTCCTGTTGGGAGCTGATGAGAACGGCGAGCCGGTAACTGTCCGTGTAGGTCGCTACGGCCCCTATGTGCGACGAGGCGACGACACAACCTCCATCCCCGATGACATCTTGCCTGACGAGCTGACAGTGGAAAAAGCTCTGTCGTATCTCTCGGTTCCCGATGTCAAGGTGTTGGGGACAGACCCTGACACAGGCGAACAAATAACCCTGCGTAGCGGCCGCTACGGCCCCTATGTGCAACTAGGCGAAGGCGACAAGCCTAGTGACAAACCCAAACGCTCTTCCTTATTCGCCTCTATGACCCCAGAAACCGTAACGCTGGAAGAAGCCGTCCAACTGCTGGGCTTGCCCCGTCTAGTAGGCACAGGCGAAGACGGCGAAGAGGTGCGAGTAGCCAACGGACGCTACGGCCCCTATGTGCAGGCGGGCAAAGAAACCCGCTCACTGGAATCAGAAGAGCAGCTACTAACGATAACCCTAGAAGAGTGCCAAACCCTCCTAAGTCAGCCCAAAACCAGAGGTGGCCAATCCCGACAACCTAAAGTGCTACGAGAAATCGGCCCCCACCCCGAAACAGGTGCCCCTATAACCCTAAAAGACGGCCGCTACGGCCCCTATGTAACCGACGGCAAAGACAACGCCTCGCTCCGCAAAGGCGACACCCCCGCCAACATCACAATAGAACGTGCTCTGGAACTCTTAGAACTCCGCCGAGAATTCAAAGCAAACAAACGCTCCACCCAAAAGTCACCCAGAAAGCGTAGCACAAAGAAATAGTTAGGCACTGACAAGTGCTATTGTGACCTATTTGAGTTAGAACAAAATCTGGTCTTTTGGGTGACCTGAGATACTGCTACTACAATATATAGCACAATTTTAGGGGTTGTGCCCAGCTAGCTCCAGCTAGAGAAGCCTGCTATAATCAGGCTTGTGGCAGTTACGGGCATGAACCATGCGGTGTTGTATGTGAGAGACGCTCGGAGGCATAAGAAGTTTTATCAGGAGGTGCTGGGGTTTTCTACGGTTACTGAAGATCCGGGCGGGGGGTTTGTGTTCATGCGGGCACCAGCCTCAGAGAATCATCACGATATTGCGTTCTTCACTGTGGGGCAAGGGGCGGGCAGATCGGAAGCTGGCAAGCGCACCGTGGGGATGTATCACATTGCTTGGGAAGTGCCATCGTTGGAAGAGCTGCAAAAAATGGAGGGGCGACTGAAGAAAGCGGGGGCGTTCGTGGGGGCAAGCGACCATGGCTGCAACAAGAGCCTCTATGCACACGACCCTGATGGGCTGGAGTTTGAAGTGATGTGGCTGGTGCCGCCTGAGCACTGGGGCGACGAGGAGGACAAAGCTATTATCCGCCCGTTGGACATCGCCAAAGAACGAGCTCGGTTTGCTTCAGTCACAACATGAACTCTCCCGCTCCTAGGGAACTACTCTTCTTCTTTGACGACGCTGCTTTCAGCGAGACCGAACGGCCCGGGTTTCGTAGGCGAGTCATCACGGGCGATGAGATGCAGCTTTGCTTTTGGCGGATTGCGGGGGGATCTTCGGGGTCGTTTCTTCACAAACATGACGAGAACGAACAGCTCGGGATCATTGTGCGGGGCGGGCTGGATTTCAGATGCAGCCCTGACCAGAGTGAAGAACGAGCAGTGCTGGGGCCGGGAGACTGTTATCTCGCCTACAAGGGCATCTGGCACGGCGACAGCATCTTCATTGGTGACGAAGAATATGACGAGTGCTGGATTTTGGACATTTTCGCACCACCTCGTAGCGACTTGATAGAGGGCGACTCTTATGGTTGAACTACTATGACAGAACTACTATGGCAGAACTACTATGATTAGGCAATCCGCTACTCCTGCAGACTGGCGTCTCGCAGTGGACATCGGGGGGACTTTCACCGACTTCGTTCTGCTAAACGCAGCCGACGGTGAAATCGTCACCGAAAAAGTGCTCACCACACCCGAAGCTCCCCTAGATGCCGTGCGACGAGGCATCGGGGCTGTGCTTGGCAAAACATCAGGCAACAAAACATCGGGTAGCAAAATCTCACCTGCTGAGATCACAGCCCCTATCGTGCACGCCACAACGCTTGTTACCAATGCTCTCATAGAAGGGCACACGGCCAAAGCAGGGCTGGTTACCACCAAAGGCTTCGGCGATACTTTGCTGATTCGCGACGAGCACCGCTACGACATGTACGACCTACAGATTGAATTCGCCGAACCGCCTATCCCCCGCCAGCGCACCGTGGAGATAGACGAACGCACTTTGACCACAGGCGAAGTGCTACGCACGCCGTCTCCGCAAGAGTTAGACGCCGTAGCTTCACAGCTTGCGGAGATGGAAGTAGAGGCAGTGGCGATCTGCTTCTTACACGCCTATGTAAACGGTCACAACGAACAGGTCTGCGCCGAACACCTTAGCCAAGCTCTTGGTGTGCCCGTCTGCGTCTCGTCTGAAATATCGCCACAGATTCGCGAATTCCCGCGCATGTGCACTACAGCCGCCAACGCTGCCACGATGCCCGTCATCGGCCCGTATCTGACAGAGCTTGAAGCTTGGCTCAGAACCGAAGGCTTCGGTGGCGCACCCTTGATGATGCTCTCCAACGGCGGAGTCGTCTCGGCTAAAGATGCCGCCCTCGCACCGGTGCGACTGGTGGAATCTGGCCCGGCAGCGGGCGCGCATTCGGGCGCATGGTTTGCCAAACGGATGGACGAGGCGAAACTGCTGTGCTTTGATATGGGCGGCACCACTGCCAAGTCGTGCCTGCTACACGATTTCGCCCCAGACCTCACCACCACCTTGGAAGTCGCCCGCATCTATCGCTTCAAGCACGGCTCAGGGCTGCCGCTCACCATCCCATCTATAGATCTTGTTGAGATAGGCGCAGGCGGCGGCAGCATCGCACGGGCCGACAACCTTGGGTTGCTCAAAGTGGGGCCAGAGTCTTCTGGGGCCGAACCGGGCCCGGCTTGTTACGCCCAAGGCGGCACCGACCCGACCGTCACAGACGCCGATGTGTTGCTCGGTCTCATCGCGCCGGAAGCTTTTCTGGGCGGCGACATGGCTTTGGACGCTTCACTCGCCGAAAAAGCCACAGCCAAGTTGGCTGGCGACCTCGCCTTGAGCCTGCCTGATCTGGCAGCTGGCATTCACGAAGTGGTAAACCAAAATATGGCCGCTGCCGCCCGCATGCACGCAGTAGAAAAAGGCACCGATTTGCGAGGCGTGCCGCTCATCGCTTTTGGTGGGGCTGGCCCTGTGCATGCCTGCGGAGTGGCTGAACTGCTGGAAGCCCCTCGGGTTATCTTCCCTCGCAACGCCGGAGTGCTTTCGTCTTTCGGCGCGCTCATCTCACCCGTGCAATACGACTTGGCTCGCTCTATGCCACGCCTGCTGGGAAAAGTTGACCCTGCCGAGCGCGACGCCATGTTAGCTGAGATGCAAGAGCGAGGCCGTGAAGTGCTGGCAGCGGCAGGCGTGCCAGCGGGCAATGTGCGCTTCCGTTGCGGGATAGATATGCGCTATGCGGGGCAGGGCAACGAATTCACCGTCTGGATGAGCGAAAGCTGGACGAACGAAAGCGAAACAACCCAAGAAGCCGCCATAACTGCTGGCTTTGAAGATAGCTACCGCAGGATATACGGCATGACCATCCCCGGACTCACCATAGAGTTGGTGACTTGGCGACTGCGGGCTTGGGCTGATCCTGATGTGGTGGAGCCGCCCCCGCTCTCTAGAAATTCTGACTCAGCACCTGAACCACACCAGGAACGACCTGTGACCTTTGCCAGAGGCTCAAAACCTGTTGGCACTCCAGTCTTTCACCGCTTTGACTTACAACCTGGCGACGCTTTGGCTGGCCCAGCCATTGTGGAAGAAAGAGAGACGACAGTGGTGCTGCGACCCGACTGGCAAGCTGTGGTCGCAGACGATGGTTCCATTGTTGCTGATAGCCCCTGAAGCTGGTAATTCCTGAAACTGAAGGAGAAACAAGTGTCTAAATCAAGCACTGCTAGCCCTGATACCGCTAGCCCAGCCAGCCCAACTCGAACCTTTGACGGGGTTGAGCTGGAGATACTTTGGCAGAGTCTCATCTCTACGGTCAACGAGCAAGCCCGTTCGCTGCAGCGGTCGGCATTTAGCCCTATCGTGCGCGAGGCGGGCGACTTGGCTAACGCCGTCTTTGACAGACGAGGCAGGATGGTCGCCCAAGCCGTAACCGGCACACCCGGCCATATCAACTCTCTCGCTCGAGGGGCTGGGGCGATACTTGAGAGATACCCTCCAGATGAGCTCTCTCCCGGCGATGTGCTCATCACCAATGACCCATATCTCACCGCCGGACAATTACTAGATGTGACCGTGCTCTATCCTGTGTTCAAAGAGAACCCGGACGGAACTAGCCGCGCTATCGCCTTTTTCGGCTCTACCATCCACCACACCGATGTGGGCGGCTACGGCATCGGCGCAGGAGCGCGAGATGTGTTTGAGGAAGGTCTCTGGATTCCCATCTGCAAGCTCATGCGAGGCGGCAGCCGCAATGAAGATGTGTGGGATTTCGTGCTAGCTAATGTGCGCGAACCCGACCATATGCAAGGCGACCTTCATGCTCAGATGGCATCTGGAGAAGTCGGCGCGCAACGTCTGCTCACCCTGCTGGAAGAACACGACTTGAGCGACCTTGAAGACCTCTCAGATGAGATCATCATTCGCTCCGAAGAAGCCACCAGAGACAGCATCCGCAACCTCCCCGCAGGCACATACAAAGCCTCAGCCAAGCTGGATCTAGCAGATGGCGAGATCATAGACATCTGCTGCGCGGTTACCATCAACCCGGAGGTAGGCGGGATACATGTGGACTATGACGGGTCTTCGCCTGCTAGTCGCTGGGGCATCAATGTGGTGCTCAACTACACTCACGCCTACACCACCTTCACGGTGCGCAGTGTGCTGAACCCTGAGATTCCCAACAATCACGGCAGCTTGGCTCCGATTTCGGTGGCGGCTCCTGAAGGCTCTATCGTGAATGCTGTGGTGCCTCAGCCCTGCACGGCCCGCCATGTGGTGGGGATGTTTCTGCCTAATGCCCTGCTCAAAGCTTTGGCGCAGGTGCGCCCCGAAGCGGCGATGGCTGAAGGGTCGGGGGCTGTCTGGACGATGCAGGTGAGCGGCAACAGAGAAGACAACAAGCCGTTCACGACAGCCATGTTTACCTATGCAGGCGGCGTGGGTGGTCGTTATGCTAAGCCCGGCCTGTCGGCCTGTTCGTATCCGACAGGGGTGGCTGCTGTGCCTGTGGAGGTGGTGGAGACTTCTGCACCGTTGCGGTTTTTGTGTAAAGAGCTCAGAGAAAACTCTGGCGGGCAAGGTCGCCAACAAGGGGGCGCAGGTCAGACTGTGGAATTCACGGTGGACACCACCAAACCTTGGCAGCTCAACGCAGTGACGAGCAGGCTGAGCGTTGCCCCTGAAGGTATTTTCGGCGGCGAAGCTGGTGCCTCTGGGCAGTTCTTGGTAAACGGGGAACCCGTGAGAACTCAGTCGCGCCTAGATATGCAGCCTGGCGATGTGGTGCGTTTGGACTTGCCCGGCGGCGGAGGCTACGGGGCAGACTGACAGGGGCAGATTAGCCGAGCAAACAATGAGTGTGACAGGGTACAACAGTAATGAGTACAACTGAAAAAGCCACAGAGCATCAGGCGATATGGGAAGAGCATCGCTCTTTCTCAGAAGTCTGGAATGCTTCGGTTGAGAACTATCCGCACAGGCCGTTTTTGCGCTTTGAGATATCTGAACACAAAGTAGCCGAATGGAGCTACTCGGAGTTTGATGAGCTTGTAGGGCGGGTAGCAGGCTCGCTAGCGAAAATGGGAGTCAACCAAGGTAGGTCGGTGCATTTGGCTCTGGCCAACTCGCCTTTGTTCGTGGTTGCTTGGTTAGCGACTTTGCGGCTCGGCGGCTGGATCGTGCCTTCCGACCCGCACGGGCGCGCCCCTGAGCTTGCCGATCATATAACCCGCACGAACCCTGCTGTGAGCATCTGCGGAGCTGACCGGTCCGATGTCTATCGTGCTGCTGTGGATACCGACTCTGGCGAACCCCCCAAAGTGCTCTCATTGGAAGAATCCCCAGCAGGTATTGAAACTTTGGCAGATATCGCCGCAAGTTCTGTCCCGGCCAACCCAGCCAGCTCGCACTCAACTAGCTTGGCCGCTGTGGCTTTCACTTCTGGTACCACTGGTCGCCCCAAGGGAGTGGAAATAACCCAAGCCAACTACGCCTTCGCTGGCAAGATAATGGCCGAAGCAGCCAACCTTTGCGAAGAACACAGATGGCTAGTGGTGCTACCGCTTTTTCACGCCAACGCTCAGTATTACTCGTTTGCTTCAGCGATTTGGAGCGGGGCTTCTGTGGCACTGATGCCGTCTTTTTCGGCAAGCAGATTTCTCTCGCAAGCCAAGTCGCATCGAGCCACCCATGCCAGCCTTTTTGCCGCGCCGATGCGTATGATCCTCGCCCGTGGGGCCAAACCTGTAGAAGGTTTGAAGTTGGAACATTGCTGGTTCGCTCAAAATGTCACATCGCAGCAACACGCACAGCTATCTGACTTATTAGGTTGTCACCCCCGCCAGCTCTACGGCATGACTGAAACTATCCCTGCTGTGCTGAGTGACCAACTTGACGAGCTAGCAGATCCTTCTAGTATGGGCAGAGTTACCTCGGGCTGTGCTGTACAAATCCAAGAGGAAGACGGTAGCGAGACAGCTAACGGCGAAGTCGGTGAGGTGGCTGTGGCAGGCGAGCCCGGCATCACCTTATTTAAGGGATATATGGACGACCCTGAAACCACTTCAGCATCGTTTCGCAAAGGTTGGTTCCTCACTGGCGACAGGGCTAGGCGCGACGAACACGGACGGCACTATTTTGCAGGGCGGCACTCTGAAATCCTTAAAGTGGCAGGTGAAAATGTGTCGGTAGTGGAGATAGAGCAAAGTTTGGCAGAGCATCCTGATGTGCTGGAAGCTGCCGTGGTGGGCTGCCCCGATGCGATGCGCGACGAAGTGCCTGTGGGGTATGTGGTTGCCGCCGACCCAGCTTCGCCGCCAAGTGAAGAAAACCTGCGCCGCTGGTGTGAAGAACATCTCAGCAAACCTAAACGCCCCCAGAGCTTTACCTTGCTTGATGAGCTCCCCCGCACTTCCGTAGGCAAAATTCGAAAATTCCTGCTAGCTGAGCAAGCTGCAGGTTCCGTCTCCTAATCTTGATATTGAAATGATTTCTCTCAAAGCAGAACTACTGGAATCTCTGGATGCCTCTACCTGCGATGTGGCGCACGCTTCCACCTTGCCGCCCGAACTCTACACATCTCAAGAGTTCTACGACTTTGAACTCAAAGCCCTCTGGGATCACGAGTGGCTCTGTATCGGCTTGGCATCACAAATCCCAACCGCTGGAGACTATTTCACAGCGGAAGTGCACGGAGAAGCAGTGATCGCGGCTCGCGATAAAGACGGCGAGATAAATGTGTTCTCCTCCATCTGCCAGCACAGAGGTATGCAAGTCTGCAACGACACAGGCAATACCCGCACCTTCACTTGCCCATATCATCATTGGGTCTACGGCTTGGACGGCCGCCTGCTAGGTGCCCCAGCTATGGAACGCACCGAGAACTTCGCCAAAGCTGATTATTGCTTGCCCAAACTCAGTGTGGAAATTTGGGAAGGTTTCATTTTTGTGAACTTTGACCACGAAGCACAGCCCCTGGCTCCGTCTTTGGAACGCTTCACTCCGTATCTCACCAACTACGACCTTGTCAACTGCGTCTGCCCGGGCACCTTTACACTCACCGATCTGCCTTGGAACTGGAAGATCATGTTTGAAAACTTCAACGACGGCTACCACGCCAACAGGCTGCACCAGATTATTCAAGATTTCTGCCCGAGCCACCTGGCAGAATTCCCAGTGCCTTGGGAAGACAATAGCAATGTGATCTTCCGCACCAACGGCTATGTCCATATAGACGGCGGCTTCAACGCCACCCACAAAGCCTTGTTGCCGATATTTCCCGAACTCACCGAAGAAGAACGTTGGCGGTCGTGTTTTGCCCTCATCCCACCCACACTCTGCTTGGGGACAGCACCCGATCAGGCTTTCTTCTTCATAATCCGCCCCAAGTCGCCCTTCACGATAGATGTAGAGATCGGCTATCTGCTGCATCCGAGCGCACTAGAGCATCCTATGTTTGAACATCTGCTAGCTATGTCGGATGCTGGCGTGCAAGTATTTGTACAGCAAGACCAAGACGCCACCACCAAAGTGCAAATTGGTATGGCTTCAC
The DNA here is from genome assembly GCA_958295755.1 of uncultured Acidimicrobiales bacterium. GTDB lineage: Bacteria > Actinomycetota > Acidimicrobiia > Acidimicrobiales > Hopanoidiivorantaceae > Hopanoidiivorans. The sequence goes on from OY282367.1 coordinate 1,447,454, forward strand.
GCTTTGCTGCCAGAGGCCGCTATTCGTGGCAAGAGGAAAGCCATGTGCAGTTCAACCGCTGGCTAGTGCAGAGATACCGCAAGCATTGGCCAAATGAGAAGGGCTGAAATATGAGTTCGGCAGATGAGATGGCGGCAACTCCCTGCGATCTGCTCATAAAGGGCTGGTATGTGGTGACGATGAACCAGAACCGCGACATCATCCGAGAGGGTGCTGTAGCCGTGGATGGCACAGACATCTTAGCTGTTGGCAAAGCGCGCGACCTTGAAGCCTCTTATGCCCCTAAGCGAGTTGTGGGTGGCGATCGCTTCGTGATTACACCGGGGATGGTGAATTCCCATATCCATATCACCGGCGAGCCGCTCACCAGAGGCTATGTTCCCGACGACACGCCTTTTGAAGAAAATGTGTTTGAATGGCTGTGTCCGCTGTATTCCATGTATACCCCGGAAGAAGAATATTTATCGGGCCAACTTGCAGCAGCTGAGATGTTGCGATCTGGCACCACTTGCTTTCTTGAGGCCGGCACTATCAGATTTTTGGACGATGTAGTAGAAGGACTACGCGAGATAGGCATCCGAGGTAGGGTAGGTCGCTGGATATGGGATTTACCCCCCGAGCCCGATGTCTACCGTCAAAATACCGATGAAGCCATAGCTAACCTGCAGGCAGCATTGGAAGCGCACCCTGGCGGCACCCCCGACCCCTTGATTCAGGCATGGTCTATCCTCGTTGGCCACACCACTAGCTCAGACCCGCTCTGGCAGGCAGCTCGCGAGTTGGCTACAGAACATGGTGTGGGTATGAGTTTTCATATGTCGCCCGCTCGCATGGATCCAGAAGGCTTCACCGCAGAATTCGGCCACCGTCCAATGATCCACCTAGCCGAGTTAGGCGTGCTAGGGCCAGATGTGGCTATCACCCACTGCGTGCATGTGGATTCTAATGAGATAGAAACTATGGCTGAAGCAGAAGTCACCGTCGCCCACTGCCCTACTACAGCCCTGAAGGTGAGCTACGGTGTGACCCAAGTTGGCAAAATGCCTGAGATGGCCGAACGAGGCATTAATGTTGCTATCGGCACCGACGGCAACAACGCGTCAAACTATTCCGACCTGATGCGAGCCACCTATCTAGTTGCTGGTCTCTTCAAAGATGCCCGTTGCGACCCTCAGATGTTCCCCGCCGAGCGAGCTTATGAGATGGCCACACTTGGAGGTGCCAGAGCCATCTGTGCCGAAAACCAAATCGGCTCGCTAGAGGTGGGGAAGAAAGCCGACATCGTGCTCCACGACACCGACCGCCCCGAATGGCGTCCTCTTTTGAATGTGATAAACCAGCTGGTCTGGTCGGCAGACGGGCGAGGTGTCCATACCGTATTTGTGGATGGCAAAGAAGTCGTGAGCGATGGCAATGTGTTAGGTATAGACGAAGACCGTCTCTGGGCACAAGCCCAAGAAGCTGGTGAAGCCATCTGCGCTCGCTCTGGTCTCCCCGACAAAGCTAAATATCCGATTATCTAGCTTTGGCACTTCTTCACTAGCTTTGACATAGATGGTGTGCTATAATTTCTGCGATATACCACACCCCTGCAACGGAATCCCATGAGGAAGGAAAACCAATGAAAATTTCTAGATTTGCAATAGCTCTACTAGCTGTAACTTGCCTTATCGCTGCAGCTTGCGGTGACGATGACGATGACTCGACATCTACAACCGATGCGCCCACCACAACTACTGCGGCTCCTCTGGATTGCAGCAGTTTGGACGCCAACGGCGACAATGAAGTGCGTGTCGGCGTGGCTACAGCTGGGCCGCGAGATGATGGTGCCTATTATCAAGCTCTCGTGGAATTCGTAGAGAGTTTCTCTGCTGACAATGAATGCTTTGGTGATCCAATAATTGTGGACAGAATAGATGCTTCAGAAGCCGCCACCGAGCTTTCCAACCTTGCCCAACAAGATGTTGACATCATCGCAGTGGGCGCAAGTGAAATCGCCGAACCTTTGGCAGATCTAACCGTTCAATACAGCGACATTTTCTGGTATTGCAACTGCGGCGCAGGCTATCAGCCACTTGACACTTTGGCACAGAGTCAAGATGACGCCTCAGAAATTCTGTACACCGCAGGTTATGCCACAGGGCTGTTGCTTCAAGAAAGTGGCGGCGACTCGGTTGCGTTCCTCGGTTGCTGCGACCTCAACTTTGAGATAGAAGCATATCTGGCCTATGAGATGGGCCTTAAGGCAGTAGATGAGAGCTACAGCATGACATACACCCCCACAGGTAACCGACCATTTGACTTCGACAATGTCTCGGGGGCAACCGAAGCACTTGATGCTGCCATCCAGAACGGTGTGGACGCAGTGAACCCTTATCTCGGCGGTGCCCATAGGCCACTGGTACAAATCGCCAACGAGAACGACATCATTGTTATGTCGGCTGGCGCATCAGATGCCTGTGAAGATTCCGCACTGGACTATGACATCGCTGTCCGCTTTGACGCTGGCGACTATCTCGAAACTATCTTCAGTGAGATCCAAAGCGGAGACTTCCAAGAAGGTAGCGTGCGAGTGTTCCGAGTTGGCGCAGACCCCGAACCCGGGGCTGTTATCTGTGATGCCACAGATGAGCAACAGGCAGCTATGGACGCTGTCTATGATCAGATAGCTAATGGAGATTTCGCTGCTGACTTCGGTGCTATCAAAGGACAAGCTTATTCAGGCTGATTGACTACGACAGCAATGCCGACTGCAGATCAGTCGGCCATCTATCTATGAATTCATTACCTGTGAATTCAGTTGCGAATTCAACTGTGGATTCCCATAACACCGCAGACGCGGTTACGATGTCGGGGATTTGCAAGAAGTTCGGACAAGTAGTGGCCTGTGATGAGGTCGATATCAAGCTGCAACATGGCAAGATACATGGGATTTTAGGCGAAAACGGAGCAGGGAAATCCACTTTGATGAAAATCCTCATCGGGTTACATGCACCTGATGCGGGCGAAATCAGAGTAAATGGAACAACCCAGCGATTTCGTGATCCTGGCGATGCTCGCAAACTCGGTATCTCAATGGTGCATCAGCATTTCAGTCTGGTGCCCGCCTTGAAGGTATGGGAAAATGTCGTGCTGGGAGATCATCAGAAGGTGTATTTGAGTTCCTTTTGGAAAGTCCCCCAGAGGGCATTGGAAAACGCTCTGGCCGGTTTTCGGAGCAACGAAAAAAGAACCCGACAACAGATTTCTGAAATTTCAGCCCGATACGGATTAAATGTCGACCCAGATACTCGAGTGCGCGATCTCCCTGTGGGTGTTCGCCAGCGGGTAGAGATCATCAAGTGTTTGCGATACGACCCGAAGATAATGATCCTGGATGAACCCACATCAGTCTTGAGCCCAGCCGAATCAGAGAGGATCTTCAGCGTGCTACGACAAGTTGTGGAAGAAGAGAACCGCTGCTTGGCTTTGGTGAGCCATAAGTTGAACGAGATTTTGGCCGCCACTGACGATATCACTATCATGCGCCAAGGCAAGGTGGTGGAGCACTTAGCGACTTCTGAAGCCACCGCCCCCATGCTGGCTAGAGCAATGGTGGGCCGTGAAGTCTCACTCACACTCAGCTTGGCTGATATAGGTGGCAATACCAAGAAAATATCAGGGCAGGAGAAAATAGACAGCACAGGAACCAAACCCGCCTTGCGAATCCATAACGCCACAGTCACAGACAAAAATGGGCATCATCTTTTAGACTCTCTCAGCCTTGAAGTTCAAAAGGGTGAGATAGTGGCAGTGGCTGGAGTGGAAGGAAACGGACAGACCGCTTTGGATCACCTACTTTCCAGTCTTTTGAAACTGGATTCAGGCTATGTGGAAGTTGACGGCGAAGAAGTACCCACAGGGGTACCAGGAGCATTCGTCAAAGCGGGCGTAGGCGTCATTTCGGAAGACCGCCACGACACGGGATGCATCATGGATATGTCGCTATCAGAGAACCTATATCTCTCGCACCCAAAAGATGCCGTGAGCGGTTATGCCATGATGAACCGCACAGCTATGTCAAACAAGTCCACTGAGCTCATCAATGACTATCAAATCACAGCTTCCGGCCCAGATGCTCCGATGTGGTCACTGTCGGGAGGGAACCAGCAGCGGGTGGTGCTGGCACGCGAGCTCTCTCACAAACCCAAAGTCTTGCTGGCTTCACAACCTACCAGAGGTCTAGATGTTGGAGCTGTGGAATATTTTCTAGAACAGCTCCGCCAAGCAGCAAAAAACGGCATAGCTGTGCTCTTGGTATCGCACGAGCTAGAAGAAATTCTGGAGTTAGCACATCGGATTGTCGTAATCTACAACGGCAAGATTGTTGGAGAGATGTCAAGACAAGATATAGACATGCAACGCTTAGGCATGCTTATGGGCGGTATATCTGAGGCGGAAATATCGCCGGTGTCTGACACATGAATCAACTCAGTAGCCGTCTGCAAGCAAGATGGACTTGGGAAAGATGGTCATACATCGCCGGTCTGTATCTAGCCAGCATCTTCGCAGCTCTCATCTTGAGTGCTCTCTTGGTGTGGGCCACAGACGGATCGTGGCAAGATGTCTTCTCGGCGTTCATAGATGGTAGCCTGCGCAACCCTGGCCGCTGGGGTCTTACCATTGGCTATGCCACTCCGTTGCTGCTCGTAGCTTTGGGTACTATTGTGGCCGTTCGGGGAGGTCTCATCAACATAGGACAAGAAGGTCAGCTCTACATCGGAGCGGCCTTTTGCACTTATGTAGTCTTGCGCCTAGGTGGGCCGGGGCCGATCGTGCTCATAGTGGCACTTTTAGCCGGCGCAACGGCAGGGGCAATCTGGGCTGGCATAGCTGCTTGGCTGAAATATTGGCGCAGGGTGCCAGAAGTGCTCACCACCTTGTTGCTTGTAACCGTCGCTGCTCAGCTAGTGGGATACGGACTCAAAACCACTACTTTGCTGTTAGACCGCTCCCCTGAACATGGCAACCGCAATCAAATTTCAGAACAGTTAGCCCCAGGGGTGCGCCTTCCTAGAGTGGAGATCTTCGGCAACTCTTTTCCTTTGAGCGCATTTGTGGCTTTGGTTATGGCCGTTGGTCTCGCAGTCTGGCTGAGCCGCACCACAGGGGGATTTCGCCTGACGATTTTAGGACAAAACGAACGCTTGGCCCAGCGAGTAGGCATCTCTGCTCCCAAATATGGCACTATGGCACTTCTAGCATCAGGAGCGTTTGCAGGTTTGGCAGGGGCCATGATGCTCACAGGAGGCGACTTCGGAAACTATCGCCTCGCCCCCGGTTTTTCTGGTTTCTTCGGTTGGGAAGGTCTGCTGGTGGCTTTGGTAGCTCGCAATCACCCCTTAGTGGCGATTCCGATGGCATTTGTGTTCGGTGCTCTTCGCACCGGTGGCGGATTCTTGTCGGCCACAGGCGTGGAGCGGGAAATAGCCAATGTAACACAAGCTTTATTGGTGCTTGCACTTCTAGTGCCTGCTGCCGTATTGTATCTCCAGGAACGCCGCAGACAGATAGCCACAGTTGAGGCGAGAACCTGATGCTGGGTGATTTCTTCTCTGCGGTAGGAGATGTGCTCTCCAACGAGAGCACCTACTCGGGTGGTTTTCGCCTAGCTGTAGTTCTCGCGTTCGTGGCCGCTGGAGAATGGATTGCAGAGCGGGCCGGAACATTGAACATCTCTGTTGAGGCGATGCTGCTGGGAGGAGCTTTCAACTCAGCCTTGGGATACCATCTCACCGAGTCGGTGGCAATAGGAATACTTTTCGGTGCTATAGCTGGGCTGGGAATAGCCATAGTGCAAGCCAATATGAGCCACCGCCTCAGCGCAGACCAGTTCGTGGTGGGTCTCACTCTGAATATTCTGATTCTAGGGGTAGCCGGTTTCTTGAACTCCAGTATCCGCCCCTCCACAACGAGAGCGCATATATTTGAAGTGCCTTGGCTAGTAGATATTCCGCTAGTGGGGCCAGCTTTGTTCGGACAACGATGGCCTTTCTATCTCGCATATCTGGTGGTGCCCGCTTGCGCTCTTATCTTGTATCGCACTCGCTGGGGATTAGAAGTGCGGGCGGTAGGAGAAAACCCCCAAGCTGCTGATGTGTCGGGCGTGCCAGTTCTAACCAGACGTCGACAGGCCATCTATGTGGCAGGAATCACCTCAGGTTTAGGCGGTGCCTACCTGCTGCTGGGCCAAGTTGGACGCTTTGAAAGCACTATTGCCGGCGGTCAAGGCTTCATCGCTATCGCGGCTGTAATCTTCGGCGGCTGGACTTTGCGAGGTGCTATGCTTGGCTGTTTGCTGTTCGGTCTCGTGAACTCCTTCCGCCTCACCCTTCCCGGACTCGGTTACCAAGTGAACTCCGAACTGTTGTCGTCTTTGCCGTTCTTGGTAACCATCTTGGCGGTGGCTGTAATAGCCTCCCGCGCCCGCCAGCCCGCTGCTTTGACTCAGCCATTCGTGCGCGGATTGAATTGAGTTTTTCACTCCCACAGGCACCTATAGATCTCTATATATTTAGGAGACCATAATATTTAGGAGACCATATGAAAGCAGTTTTTTATAACACGCCGGGCGAGGCGGAAGTATTGACATATGGGGACGTGGCAGATCCTGAGCCGATGCCAGGAGATGTGGTTGTGGCTGTGGAAGCTACGGCACTGAATCGATTGGATGTGATCCAGCGAAATGGGTGGTTTGCTATGCCGGGTTTCACCCTGCCTCACATTGCTGGCATGGATGTGGCGGGGCGAGTGGTGGAAGTTGGCAGTGAGGCACAGGGAGTGGCTGTAGGAGATCGGGTGGTGGTGGATCCTTCGATGTCGGGAGTGACTGAGAATTGCCGATATGCGGGGATGGGCGACATCTATGGCGAGTTAGGCATCATTGGTGCCACGCTGGACGGCGGCTATGGCGAGCTTTGCTTAGCCCCTGCTAGCCATGTCTACCGCGTGCCTGATGATATGTCTATAGAACATGCCGTTACCTTCCCCACTTGCTGGATGACTGCGGCGCACGCCCTGTTTGATGTGGGCGAACTTCAAACTGGTGAGACGCTCTTGGTTCACGCCGCTGGTAGCGGAGTCTCAACTGCGGCGATCCAGTTGGCAAATGTAGCTGGGGCTAAAGTTTTAGCTACAGCAGGCACCGATGAGAAGTGCGAAAAGGCATCTGAAATCGGAGCGCATCACACCCTGAACAACCGCACTGGCGACCTTACGGCTTGGGTGATGGAGGTAACCGAAGGGCGCGGTGCCAACTTGGTGTTTGACCATGTAGGGCCAGCACTTTGGGAAGCGTCTGTGTTTTCTTTGGCAGTGAGAGGTCGACTGGTGAACTGCGGCGGCACCACTGGCGATACAGTCTCAATCCCCTCCTTGGGGCATTTTTATCATTTGGGCTTGCAAATCAAAGGCTCCGACCCGTATCGCCCTGAAGAGTTCGGCCCGGTTTGGCAGCATTTCTGCGAGAGCGACTTTCAGGTGGTGGTAGATTCAGAATTTCCTCTAGCTGAAGCTGCCGCTGCTCAAGAGAAGATGTTGGCGTCTGATTTCTTTGGCAAGATTTTGCTGAAGCCCTAATAGAAGCCCAAATAAAAGACACAGATAGAAGCTCCAGATAGCTATGGCGGATTCCCCTTATCCTGAGCTGAAGAAAACCCACACCATGGCCCGCAAGGGGCGGCCGTGGACAGATTACAAACCGCCACCTGCGGCCCCGGTTTGGAATGTGCTCTGCGGGCTGGCTTCTTATTCGGTGTTGCTGGCGGCTCGTGATCTAGATGTTTTCGGCGAGCTTCAACGCAGTGGAGAGGGCACTTCAGAAGAGTTAGCTGAGCGGCTCGGTGTGTCGTCTTCGCATCTTCGCATTTTGTTGGACTCGTTGGTAGTTTTGGGTTTGCTAGACCAGTGCCGTGACATTTACGACCTCAACGACACAGCCAAGCGATACCTTTTGGCAGACAGCCCAGCTTCTATGTTAGATCTACTGCCTGTGGCCGCTGGGCCAGCAGAGAACTGGCAAACCTTAGCTGAGACCATTCGCACTGGCGCGCCTGAATCTCCCGTGGATAAAGACACGGGATTTTATGTGCCGTTAGTAGAGGGCACTTTTGCCACACAACTTAGGGTGGCACAACGAGCCGATTTTTTCGTGGGCTACAGCAGGTTGGATTCGCCACGACTTTTAGAGCTTGGAGCTGGCGGTGCTCCGTGGTCGGTGGCGGTGCTTCAAGCGTGTGAGGGGGCCACCGCAGTGGTCAATGACCTAGACTTTGTGCTGGATGTGGCGCGGCGCAAGGTAGCAGAGCACAGTTTGGCAGAACATAACTTGGCAGATCGTTGCGAGTTCCGAACCGGCGACTACCACAATGTGCCATTAGAGCAGGGATATTTTGATCTGGTAGTGCTCGGACATATCTGCCGGGCAGAGGGGGCAGAAGGAACAGCGCGTCTGCTTGGTCGGGCCTTTGAGGCTTTGCGACCGGGCGGGCAAGTGTTCGTTACTGACTATTTCTGCGACCCGACCCGCAAACATAACCCTCACGGCGTGCTTATGGGAGCCACCATGATGGCTAACACTCAAAGAGGTGCTACTTTCACACCACAAGAATTTCATGAGATGCTAGGGAAAGCAGGGTTTGCTCAAGCTCGCCTTGTAGAACCGATTGGATTTCAATATCTAGTGGTTGCTGCAAAGCCAGAGACACCGCAGCCAGAGACACCGAAGCCTGAAACACCGAAACCTAAGATACCGAAGCAGTGAGCGATCTGTCTGCCCAGTCTGGCACTCATCCCCCCGATTTCATAATCGTGGGCGGCGATGTGGTGACGATGAATGCACAACGAGAGGTTCTAAATGGTGGGGCTGTCGCTGTAGCGGGCGAGTATATAGCCGAGGTAGGTGTCGCCGATGAATTCGCTATTCGCTGGCCGAATGTTCGCCGCATAGATGCCACTGAGTGCGTGATAACCCCTGGTTTCATCAATGCCCACCAGCACTTCACAGGTGATCCGCTCATTCGCAGCTGCATTCCAGATTCTATTTCTTCGCACGAGTCCATCTTCCAGTGGGCTATTCCTGCTCACGAAGCCCACACCCCCGATGATGAAGAACTTTCAGCCACTCTTTGCGCTGCCGAAGCCGCCCTCTGCGGAGCGACAACCGTTGTAGAAGCAGGCACAGTTGCTAGCCCCGAAAGAGTAGCAGCTGGCATCCAAGCCGTTGGTATCCGTGCTGCGCTCAGCATTTGGGGGTCAGACTCAGATGGTGTGCCACATGCTGCCTCGCCTGCTGAAGTGGTCGCACGCCAGCAAGAAATGCTTGCGAAGTTCCCCGCAGGCGGGCTAGTTGAAGGCTGGATCGCCCTTGTCGGACACGACTTAGCAACAGATGAGCTACTGCAGGTTGGCACCCAAGCCGCCCGAGACGCTGGCGTGAATATGACAATGCACATCTCCCCTACTCCCGCAGACGCCGAAAGCTATCTGCAACGCACAGGCAAACGACCAATAGTTCATTTCGCTGAACTAGGCATCTTGGGGCGACATCTTCTGCTAGCCCACGCAGTCTGGCTGGATGACCAAGAGTTGCAGCTGTTGCTTGAAAGCCAAACAGCCATCGCTTTTTGCCCTTGGGCATATCTACGCCTAGGCCAAGGAGTAACCCAAGCCGGTCGCCACAGAGAATTCTGGGAACAAAACGGTCGCATCGCCCTAGGAGCCGATGCCAACAATTCTGGCGATGTAGCCGACATCTTGAGAGTAGCTACCCTGTGCGCCGGTCTGTGGCGAGACCAAGCAATGAAACAAGACAACTTCGGTGCACAGCAAGCTTTGGAACTTCTAACTTGCTCTGGTGCTGAAGCCATAGGCAAAGCCTCAGAAATAGGCAGTCTGGAAGCAGGCAAACAAGCCGACATAGTAGTGCACGACACATCTGGCATAGCTTGGACACCTAGAGGCGACACTGCTATGCAGCTCATCTGGGGAAGCGATGGTCGAGCTGTGCGTGATGTTTTTGTAGCGGCTAAGCAAATAGTGCGAAACGGCCAGCTAACCGGAGTGAATTTGGAAACCTTGAAAACAGAAGCAGCGAAAGCTCAGAAAGCACTTTTACGCCGGCTTAGTAGGGCTGGGGCTAGCGGATAGGATGGCGGTTTTGGCAGTTATGCAGCCGCTATTTCCCCCAAACTTCCTGCGCCTTCGCGTAAACCCCCTGATCATGTGAAATCTCAATTACGTTGCCGTCTGGATCATAGAGAGCACAGATGTAGCCAATAGGCGGTGGCATATCACGAGGAGTCCACCAGAGGCAACCTGCTTCTTCTGCTTCAGCAGCAATCTCATCTACTCTCGCCCGATCTGGCACTTCAATGCCGATGTGTGCAAAGGGGCGCATGACACCCATCGGGCCTTTGCCTTCGTCTGAGAAAAGCTGTGCCAGCACCAAGACGAAAGGCGAATCAGGCTGGTCGTCATGTCCAAACCAGACGGCGTGGCCCATATCGTCTTGCCTCTTGTCGAGCATCTGCAGGGGCGTGAACTTTTGATACCACTCCACCGATGCTTCGATATCTTGCACTGGGAGAGCAATATGCGTCCAGCGCGCGTCTTTGGGGCCTGAAGCTACCTCAGTCATCTGATTTATCCTCTCATTTGTTTTCTTGTCGCAACTCTTGCTCGCACTCTTATTCGTTTGTGAAGCCTTCCGGAATCTGTGGGTCGTCACCGCCTTTGGTCCAGAGCACGAATGTGTTGCCCCAAGGGTCTTTGAAGGCACTGTTGAAGCCGTTGAACTCGGCCCAATAGTGATCCCGCCAGAGCGGCTCTGCGCCAAGGCGTTCGGCTGTGGCAAGAATGCGATCTTGAGAGTCGTCATCGCTCACAAGAATCCAGACTCGCACTCCTCGTCCATCTGTGCTCAGGTGCCTCGGCTCTACCCCTGCGGGGTCGGGATGAGGACGAGCATTGGCGACATTGTTGATGCCCATGTGGAGGTTGCCGATCTCTGAGGGTGTGCCATCATCTAGCAGAAAATGCTCCCCGGGCACGATCCTGTGGAACACGCCATCAGGGCGACCTTCTACTTCCCAGCCGAATACTTCGGCATAGAACTCACCAGAAGCCACTGGGTCGCTACTGGGTATGTCCATGAAAATGAGCGTGTTTGGATAAGCCATGTTTTTCTCCTCAACTACTAGCCACTGGCAGTAGCCACTAGTACTGGCCACTGGCAGTAGAGCTACTTGTGGCAAGCTACTTGTGGCAAGCTACTTGTGATTAGGCGACTGGCGATAAGACTGCTACTTAATCGCCATCAGACATTTTAGCAGCTCTAGCTACTCGATGCTTTAGCCCCTCTTTTGTTTTCAGAGTTATTTGAGTTATTCATCGGTTTAGGATTTTTGGCAAACTAGGCTAAATGAACTGGACACACCTATGACTGACCCCACTAACAACCTGCTGGGCCGCTTGCATCGGATGTTTGGCTCAAAAGAATATTTCCGGCTTTGGCAAGCACAGTTCGTGACTTCGCTGGGCGATTGGCTCGGTCTCATCGCCATCGCCATAACCGCAGAGCGAGTGGGGTCAGAAGCAGGCTTGGCTCTGGTCATCGGAGCTCGTGTAATCCCAGGTCTGTTTTTAGGGCAGATAGCTGGCGTGCTCACCGATCGCTGGAATCGCTACCGAGTGATGATGTTCTGCGATTTCGGGCGAGCTGCGATGTTCGCCCTTCTGCCCTTCGTTGACACTATCTGGCAGCTTGTACTGGCATCGCTCATCATTGAGGCCATGACTTTGCTATGGATTCCGTCTAAAGAAGCCCTGCTTCCCACTCTCATCCCCAAAGAACATATAGCAACCGCTAACTCGCTCTCACTCGGGGCCACATACGGCACATTTCCTTTGGCCACAGCCATAATGCTGGGGCTTACAGCTTTGGCATCAAGCTTGGAAACCGCGCCCGTCTTCAGCTCTTTGCGAATAGACCAAGAAAGCCTCGGTTTCTACGCCAACACCTTGACTTTCATATGCTCAGGAGTGCTTGTGATATCTCTGGCGAAGATGATGCACGGAAGTGTGAAGGCAGAATCTCAGGGGCGGAAGAAAGCCGACTTCACTGCCAGCTTCAGGGAGTTTGCCGAAGGCTGGCGGTTCATCGTGATGACGCCTTTGGTGCGAGCTGTTAATTTCGGCCTCGCTACCGCTCTTTTGGGCGCAGGTTTGCTCATTCCTCTGGGCGTTGTGTTCAACGAGGAAGTGCTAGGGGGCGGACCGACTGGCTATTCCGTTTTGGCTACTGGGCTGGGATCGGGAGTTGCGGTTGGCGTGGTAGGTGTCTCTATCTTCGGTCGGCGCATAACCTCTAGCCTCGTCCAACTGGAGGCTTTCATGATGGCACTGGCAGGGGCGAGCTTGGGGCTTATCGCCGCTGCGACTTTCTCGATTTGGGTTGGGGCTATTATCTCTATTTCGTTCTTAGGGCTTTGCGGCGGTGTTGTGTATGTGCTGGGTTTTACTCTCTTACACACCACAGTTGATGACGATCTGCGTGGGCGAGTTTTTTCTGGTTTGTATTCTCTGATTCGCATTTGCTTGGCTGTTTCTCTGGTTTTCGGAACTTTGCTGTCTGCCCTGCTAGACAGCGTTGCGCCGAGCAAGATTTCTCTATTCGGAGCTTCGCTGACACTGCCTGGCGTGAGGCTCACTTTGTGGCTGGGTGGGTTGATTATTGCTGGATCCAGCCTCTTTGTGCTAAAGACTTTAAACATCGAACGCAGTCGGGATGAAGCAGATTGAGAGATGCTCATGGAGAGAAAGATGGATAGAAGAGATGGGTAGATATGAAGGGAGCTTCGTGGTGTTTGAAGGCGGAGATGAGAGCGGCAAAACCACCCACGCCCGCTGGATTGCCGAACAACGCGGGGCTGTCTTTACTTTTGAGCCGGGCGGGACTGCGGAAAACGAAGAATACCGCAAAGCTCTGATGCATTCGGAAGTGTCGCATCGGACGGAGGCTCTGTTGTTTGCAGCCGATCGCGCCGAACATGTTCATAAGGTGATACGCCCGGCTTTGGAAGGTGGACGAGATGTGGTGTGCGACCGCTATATCGGCTCTTCTCTGGCATATCAGTCATACGGGCGGGGTTTTGAGCTTGCCGACATCTGGAAGTTTTCTAAATTTGCCACCGAAGGGTTGTTGCCAGATCTGGTGTTGCTGCTGCACATTCCCTATGAGGCTTATGCAGCACGGCGACAGCAGTCATTAAAAGGCATAACGCGCTTTGATAGAGAAGCCGAAGATTTTCATCGGCGGGTACTAGAGGGGTATCTGGATCTGGCTTCTAGGGATCGCGAAAAGTGGGTGATCATAGACGGCACGCAGACACCAGAGAATGTGAGGCTGGAAGTTTGTGAGGTTTTGACTAAGCGACTGGGTTGGGAATTGTGAGGACTGAGCTTTTGTTCAGTAGGTTTTTGCTATTGCACGGCATGGACACGGCTACTTGTCGCGCTACCTTTTGAATAATGGGTGATATTTCACGGCCGTGGGATGGCATAATCGGACAGCCCAAAGCTGTGTCTCTGCTGCAGTCGGCTATGGGCGCGCCTGTGCATGCGTATCTGTTTTTAGGCCCTGATGGTGTCGGCAAGCGAGATTGTGCTCGGATCTTTACGGCTGGATTGCTGTCTAGTGGGTTTACTGCGCCAAATTCCGAGCGAGTGCTGCGTTTGGCTGAGACGGAGCAACTAGCTGACTTGGTAGTCATTGAGCCTGAGGGTCGGCAGTTGCTGTCTGCTGAAGCTAAGAGGGCTATATATGAAGCGGGGCAGCCGCCAGTGGAGTGGCATCGCAAGGTGGTGCTCATCGACCGCTTTCACACTGCCACTCCAGAAGCTGCAGCTAGTCTTCTGAAAATCGTAGAAGAGCCACCTGCAGCTACGATCATGGTGTTATTAGCTCGCGAAATACCTAAAGAACATGTCACCATTGCTTCACGTTGCGTTACCGTGCAATTCTCTTCGTTGCGCCCAGAAGATATAAGTGCTTGGCTGGTATCGCAGAGTTTGACCGATGAAAATCATGCTGAAGTTTTGGCTAGAGCTGCAGGAGGTAGCCAGCGGCGGGCACAGCTGTTGGCAACAGATGAAGGTTTTGATCGCCGACACAGCTTCTGGCAACAAGCACCTTCAAGATGTGGCACCACTGGGGCTGATGCTTGTGCCCTGACAAGCGAACTGCAAGGGATGTTAGAAGAGGCATTAAAGCCTGTTGTGGCTGAGCACGACCAGCAGATTGCTGAGGAAAAAGAAATGGAGACGCAATTTCACATCCGTGTCGGCGACCGCAAAGCCAGAGAAGCCCGCCAGCGAAGAGAACTGCGCCACTTTAGAGAAGAAGAGCTGCGCTGGGGGTTTTCGGTTCTGGCTGAGACATACAAGAGCGACTTGGGATATGGCAGCGTCATCAGCGAAGTCATGGAGCGTCTTCGCGAGGTCCAAACCGAGTTAATCCGCAACCCTAATGAGACGCTAATGCTGCAGAATCTTTTCAGGAACTTGCCGAGAGTGCGCTAGAGCTTCATCTGCTTTCTAAAATTCCCAACACAAGCTAGCCCTCCAACCAGCATCTCTCTCGCTATTCAACTCTGAACCCACCAAACCACTTTAGAATTAATGTTGCGCCCAGGTAGCTCAGTCGGCAGAGCGATTCACTCGTAATGAATAGGTCCGGGGTTCGATTCCCCGCCTGGGCTCACCTTGCTAAAGCACAGACCTTGACAAAAGGAGACTAGTTGCTAGAACTCAACTGTTGTCGGAGGCGGCGCATGCCGGCTAGCCAGCGGTCGTGGTCATCTGCTCTGTAGCGTGCGTATTTGTGCACTTGGGGGTGAGGCAAGATGAGGAAGCGGCCGTCTTGCATAGATTCCATTACTATGTCGGCCACATCTGAGGGCATCAACACGCCGTCAACTCCTGCGGCAACGGCAGCATCTTCGGTGAACATGGCTGTGCGAACACCCTGCGGACAAAGCACTGAGATTTGCACGCCGCCGTTGGCATAAGCACCGCCGCCATAGGTTAGTGACAACCACTCCCCCACAGCCACAGCCCCGTGCTTCACCACCGAATATGAAAGCGAACTCATCTCTGTCAGTAGCCCAGCGGCCGAAGCAGTAATAGCAAAAAATCCACTGCCTCGCTCTTTCATCTTCGGTAGCAACACCTGTGCCGCATAAACATGCGCCATAGTGTTTACCTGCCAGTTCTGCTCCCAGTCGTGAGCCGATGTCTCTAACCCACCCGTAGCCACGATGCCCGCGTTGGAACAATAGATGTCTACTTCACCCACTGTCTCTGCCACTTCTGTCAATGCAGCTTCTACCTCAGCCTGCTTGCCAACATCAGCACGAATAGCCATGCCCCGCCCTATATCCTTAGCCACTCGCTGAGCCGCTTCCAAGTTCACATCTACCAAAGCCACAGCCGTAGCCCCCTCAGCCGCAAACCGCCGTGCCAGTCCCTCGCCAATCCCCGACCCTCCACCCGTAACAACAGCAACCTTCCCCTTCACTGGATTCAAAACTTCACCCATACCACAAACTCTATTACATGACACCTCAAAACAACTTAGATGGCAATGCTTATCACACCCCCCTGCTATGAATGGAATATGGCCAGAACCGCAAAACCAAGCATCTCTGCAACAACAAGCATCTCTGCAACAAGTTGCTCAGAGTTTGTGCTCCATCGTGGTGATGCTATGTCTGCATATGCCCACTGGCACCAACCCGACACAATTATTTCTGATGGTGCTTATGGTTTAGGTGGCTTTCCAAGCGACCCTTACGATACATCTAGCCTTGCCGAATGGTATGCCCCCCATGTGCAGGCTTGGGCAAGCTTAGCTTCACCAGCCACCACCCTTTGGTTTTGGAATACCGAACAAGGCTGGGCTTCAGTTCATCCCCTTTTGATAAATTCAGGGTGGGTGTATGAGCAGACCATCGTGTGGGACAAAGGTCTAGGCCACACAGCTGGCAACTCTAACGGGAAAACCCTTCGCCGCTTTCCCGTCGTCACGGAAATATGCGTACTTTATTCGCGCAAACTTGAGCTACCCTCAACAAACGGCATTCTCCCCGCACAACAATGGCTCCGCTATGAGTGGCAAAGATCGGGACTAGCTCTCAGCCTAGCAAATGAGGCTTGTATGGTACGAAATGCCGCCACTCGTAAATACCTCACCTCCGATCGCCATTGGTATTTCCCACCACCCGACATGCTCGTACAAATGGCTCTTTTCGCCAACGCTCATGGAAAGCCGACTAATCGCCCCTATTTCACTCTTGATGGAGAGAACCTGCCTACAGCAGAGGAGTGGGGGAAACTGAGATACAAGTGGAACTTTGAACATGGCGTCACAAATGTCTGGAGCCACCCTCCCGTAAATGGGAAGGAGAGATACCGAGGCAACAGCCTGCGTTCAGCCCCCCGCATCCACAATCCTGGGTCGAACTCTGCACTCCACCTCAATCAGAAACCGCTTGAATTCATGCGGCGGATTGTAAATGCCTGCACTGATCCTGGCGATGTTGTATGGGAGCCTTTTGGCGGACTTTGTACAGCTTCTGTAGCCGCCCTTGAGCTAGGCCGTAAAGCATATGCTGCCGAACTAGTAGAGACTTTTGCTGACATAGCAGAAAGCCGCCTGCAAGAAGCAGTCCGACCTCTCAGAGCAGCATGAATTATCTGCCATGCCAGCCACTTCTTCCGCTCCTACCCGTCTCAACCTCAATGAGGACGATCCGAAAACCAGCCTTTACCGCAGAGTGGCTGATGCAGTGCGAGCACTACCAAGCTACTTCGAATCAGATACCACAATCACAGGCATACAAGCAACTGACCTCTTTGCGCTGAATTCGGTTTTGGCCGCATCCATTGAGGTTCAGGTTGTAAAGACTCTGAACGCGATGAGGTCGGTATGGGATCCAGAAGGAAATTGGCAAACCTACTCATTCGAACGACAATCTCAGACTTTCCCAGATGTGAGGCTGGTATCAAGAGATGGCTATTCGCTAAAGATCGCTATGGGAATAGAGCTAAAGGGTTGGTATCTCCTGTCTAAAGAGGGCGAACCCAGTCTCCGTCTGACGACCACCCCGACAGCTTGCGCCGATCACGATCTCATTACTGTTGTGCCTTGGCATCTGTCAGATGTGCTGTCTGGGACACCTATCGTAACTTCCCCTTGGGTGGAATCTGCTCGTTACGCAACTGAATACCGAAACTATTGGTGGCAAAAGATCAGGACAACCACCACAGATGTCACCATACACTCCCCAGATGAGAAGATCTCGCCCTATCCCACCAAGTCCGACATGGTAGTTGACAAACCCGTCTCGGACAAGGGAAACAACTTCGGCAGACTGGCTAGAACAGGCATCATGGACGCATTCATCAGTGCCTCACTCAGCACAGCCGTAGCAGGAATAGAGGCAGAACACTGGATCAATTTTTTCAAAGCATTCTCCGAGGGAAGCGATCCAGCCAGAATCAGAGAGCAAATAAAACGCAGATTCGCCAAGATGAGCTAGTCTAAAGATGAGGCAACCATCAGACGCATTACAGATCTGCTTGACAATCTCAAACACGTATTACAATATAAAGCTATCAACAACCCAAATTGAAAGGTACTAGAGCAATGCGAGACCCAATTACATCTAAGCTCATCTTTCCCGAAGGGCATGACAGCGATGGGTTTGAGAAAGCTTCGACAACGAAAGCAAAGAAGGGAAATCCTGAACCATTCACAAGAGAATTGTTGCAAAATTGTCTAGATGCCCAATTTTGTCTCGAAAGTGTAGAAGAACTGTCGCAAAGCGATAACGAAACTGCCGGCTCAGTTAAAATCACAATTTCAATACGAAATCACTCAATAGCTGATTTACCAGCACTGAACTCCTATAAGTTTGCCTTTAACCAAGCTGCTAGTCAAAGGGAAGCTGAAGGAGAGTTATCTCCTTCAGAGGAAGGAACAGTCAGACGTATACGAAGGTCCTTAGGGAAAGAGCAGGGTATGAGAGTATTATTCTGTCGAGACGATGGTCATGGCCTGAATATCAAGCGTATGACTAGAATACTTAGTGAATCAAATACATCTAAAACTCGCTCTCATGGAGGAGCTGGTTCTGTAGGTCTAGGACATCTAACTACGTTTCCTTCATCAAATCTTCGCTATGTCTGTTATGGAGGAAAATATAGAGAAGATGATCAGCTCAATACAATAGTATCAGGCCGAGCAATTCTAGCTTCACATCTAACAACGGAAGATGGCAAAAAGACTATGCATTCTCCCAATGGTACACTGGCACTTAATCTATTGCAGAGAGAAAAACTATCTGATCCGGGATTTACATATCTCACACAACCTCCACTACTGATGGAATATGAAATGAACATGATAGGCAATTCGACTGGTTCGGTCGTAGCTGTCTGCGGATTTGACGATTTTGGTGAGGAAACATCAGATGATACTGTAGAGACTATTGCTAAAATTGCAGTATCACATTTTCTAGTAGCAATTAAAGATAACAGAATGATTATTGAAATTAATGATGAGGTAATTAATGAGTCAGTAGCAGTTGACTCTAGTACAATAGAAGACTATCTTGATCCCGATGGTAGTTCATCAGCTAGCAAAAACAAAGGTGTCTCTTTTGCTCCAAAACTGGTGTACAGGGCGTACACAACTCTATGCGAAGGAAAGCAACTTAAATCCGTAGGTGGTGCTACACTCCTATATCGTGCCCTTCCAAATGGAGAAAAACCTACTCAGGTGAATATATTCAGAGATGGCATGTGGATAACAAACAAAGCCTACAAACTAAATGCAAGTAACTTCAAGGGCTTGAATCCCTTTGATGCAGTATTACTTTCTAATAAGACTGACCCCAATACTGAATTGTACGATCTCATTCGTTCTTCTGAAGGCGCAGATCATATGGAAATCGACCTAAAGTCTGATCAACTAAAGCCTCATGAGATTAACCAACTCAAAACTTTATTAATGGAGATAGCAAAAATTTTGAAAGAAGAGGCTGGTGAAATACCAGGAGAAACATACTCTCCTCCCAGTTTTGCAGTTTTTACTGATGGAAATATCAAAAATGCTGAGATACTGCAGCGAATTCCTATTAGTCGCCAAAAAGATGAAATTGATGAAGCATCCGCTCGAGAACCTGACTTTGAAGAAGAATTGGAACTAGATGTAGTTGGTCCTGGTCCAGGCCCAAGTCCGAATCCAGGCCCGGGTCCCAGTCCGAATCCTGGACCTCGCCCAGAACCTCCAGCGCGACCTAGAAGCGGCAAAAGAGTTGAAGTGCCTTGTTCACTTCGTCCTAATTTGGATGGAACTGGAAAAACCTTAGGGGTGCAAATTTGGATTCCAGAACATAATTATGGTGATTTAGGTGCAAGAGTCTATGCCAATCCGGGATCAGACCTAACTTGCGAAACACTGCTACCTCCACAATATCAATCTATTATTGGTGGCACCGATGCATTTGAATTGCTTATCATAAAAGATAGTCACTCATTCTATATCGAATTTGACAAACCATTTGTAGACTCTGCTAGACTTGAAGTAGAACTAGTTGAAAGGTAGTAATATGTATCCACAATTAAGAAGCGACAGCTCCAGCATAGATTTCATTAGGGCATCATACGAAAACAGAACAAAGATGGCTAATGGCTACGCAGAGGTTACGAATATTCTGAGAGAAGCTCCTGAACTGGATGGATTAATTGAATCAAGTAAAGCAAAGTGGATAATTGAAATTCGTGCTCCTCGGGCCCTATGGTCTAAATCCTATACTACGGACAATAGCACTTTTGAAATATTTTGGAAACAAAGCGAAGTTGGTAGCGAAGTATTTGTTCTATCTGGATTAGTTGCTACGGTGGATTTAACCATTCCTGTCCTATGCTTGAGCCCTGCTTGGTCAGAAGTTGAGGATGTATATATTCCCAAAGGAGCGTGGCTTGCTCGCGGATCAGTAGCCAGAGAAAAATCAACTTCTGCTTCAATATTGGAGTTTATTAATCAAAATGGTAATAATAACACAGAAAAATTTTCCCCAGGTAGAATGGAAATTGACGGACCAACTAGTGATTTCAAATTTTTGATTAAAGTAGCTGAGGATGTGTTTCACAATCGCGACAATCGTATAGTGCAGAATGCTGCATTAATCGGGGCAATGTCTCGCATCCCTCGTGCTGCACAAGACTATGATGAATATTCTGAACCAATACCTTTGAGAGAAATCCGGCAAATACTGGAAGGAGCCGAGGTACCGATATGGGAATCTGATGACTTTGATGCAGCCACTGCTGCTACGACAATTGAAGAATTCAGATTCTTATATACAGAAGAATCGAATGAGGAGGACTAATGGTCTCCAATGAAATAGATATAGCCCATTCACAATGGCAAAAGAGCATTGTGATGAAAAAAAAATATTCATCAAGCCCTTCCTGAAGATGCACTTATTGCCCAATTTAAACTTGCCAGAGCAGTGGAAGATGGCTCTTTAGCTTTGGCAGATGCTATTTCTCAAAGACTTGGTATTCAAGATAACGGCGAGAGATTTGGTATCCCACGGATGCACAAAATTCTGACCCCAAAGGAAGCAAATAACCCAGACCCTCAAACCGAAAGAACTATCGCTGAGACTCTTTCCTTTATCACTCCTACCGAAGCATTAAGACCAGCTTTTTGGGCTGTTGCTTATATCATATGGATGCGTGATAGATATCTTGGAGATGACTGGGCAAAAAGTCTAGTCATGCAAAATGATGAAAGAACTGCCACGAGAGTGTGTTATCAATTAGGTGGTGTAAGACACTATGCTGGGAGTTCCTCTGTATTCATCGGCTGTCCCATCTCTAGAGCATACTGGCGTACACGCTTCAGCAAGCGAGTCGCTGAATATTCTGAAGAAAGAATTACTTCTGAAGAAGTCCATATGGCCATCAGCGGATTCTCCATATGGGATGTACTTGTACGTGGCATTGTCAAAAATGTGGCAGTTCTGAATGACTCTAGGTCTCAAGCTGCCATGTGCGTTCACTTTAATGAAATTATTAATTCAGATGGTAGACCACCAAATAAATATCATGCCAGAGTAGTAATGCGTGCTCTGGCTCAATTAAGCACTTCCTACAACTTGGCAATCATACCTTTCGAAAGCATGCTAAATATCTGTCGCGAGGCAAGCGCAAAATGGCATCGAGAACAGGATAATCAATTATGAGAAAATCACTGATCTGCTTGTTTTCCTGTCGTCTCTTAACAGTTTGCATGAAATGAATCATCAATAGAAATTCATATCACTGCCGCGGAGGAAGGCGGTTAGGTGGATGTTGGCGGTTTGGGCTAGGGCTACTGCTAGGGCTGAGGGGGCACTTACGGCGGCTATGGTGGGGAAGCCTGCGGCCCAGGCTTTTTGTAAGATTTCGAAGGAGGCTCTGCCGCTTACGAAGAGGCATAGGTCGGAGGCGGGGAGGTTGCCGTCTAGGAGCATTCTGCCTACTACTTTGTCTACAGCGTTGTGGCGGCCTATGTCTTCTCGCACTATGAGCGGGTCGCCGTTGAGGTCGCAAGCGGCGGCGGCGTGGACTCCGCCAGTTTTCTCAAAGAGGGTTTGCAGGGGGCGCACTTTGTCGGGAATAGTTGCTAGAACATCCGAAGAGAATTTGCGGGGGTTATCCAGTGGGCGCAGATGTTCCAAGAGTTGTTGGATGCTCTCGGCCCCGCAGATGCCGCAGGAGGAAGTAGTGGTGCCAAGCCTGGGAGTTGGCTCTGGAGCATCGCCTGCTGTCTCGACCGTCACGATGTTGAACTCGGTTTCTGTGGCGGGGGCATCGGCACAATAGCGGATAGAGGCAACTGAACCGCCTCGTAGCAGACCTTCGGCATGGCAGAAGCCGGCTACCAACTCGAAATCGTGCCCGGGAGTGCGCATGGTGGTGGAAATCCGCACATCACCGATGCGAATCTCTAGGGGCTCTTCTACCGCAACACGATCTGTGACCCGCTTAGTCACTCCATCTTCGCCGATATGTTCGGCAAAGACCTGCTTTGATTGTGCCTCAGCCACATTTACATCGTATCTACCCGAATATCGGTAATCTAACTTCAATGGATCCACTGCATCCAGCATGCGAACCGCTGAACCTGCTGATAGGCACCTGGCGGGGCGAAGGGCACGGCGACTACCCAACCATTGACCCCTTTGACTACCTAGAAGAAGTCACCTTTGGACATATCGGCAAGCCTTTTCTCACCTACTCTCAAAAAACTCGCCACCGCGACACGAACCAACCGCTCCACGCCGAATTCGGCTACTGGCGACCAATGACAGATGGCACACTGGAAGTCATACTCGCGCACCCCACAGGCATCGCCGAGACAATCGAAGGCACTCTCTCGCTAAGCGAGAACGGCAAACTCTTAATCAAACTGACAACCACACACATCGGCCTAACAGCCACCGCCAAAGAAGTAACTCAAGTTGCGCGCACAATCACCGCAACCCCAGAAATCCTAAATTACACGCTAGATATGGCTGCCGTTGACCACCCTCTGCAACGACACCTTGAGGCAACTTTGATCAAAGCCGACGAGTTTCAAAGTTAGGCGGGGGACGCCATGTTTATCGGGTAGCGGTTACACCAAAATAATGCCCCCCAGTGTAAAACCCCCAGACTCATGGAAGCCTGAACTCCTAGAAGTCCATGCCGTCCATGCCACCGGGCATAGCAGGCATGGCAGATTCTGGTTCGTCTGCCACCACCGCCTCGGTAGTCAAGAACAAGCCTGCGATAGAGCCAGCGTTCTGGAGAGCAGAGCGCGTTACTTTGGCAGCATCTATTACGCCGACATTCACGAGGTCTTCATAGTCGCCAGTGGCAGCGTTGAAGCCTGAGTGTCCGTCTAAGTCGCGCACACGCTGCACCACTACGCCACCTTCAAAGCCAGCATTTTCGGCAATTTGCTTCAGAGGAGCCTCCAAAGCTTTGGCAACGATGCGAGCACCTGTGGCAGCATCATGGTCGTCAAGACCATCTGCCGCTTTTGTTACAGCTTCTTGCGCCCGTAGCAGAGTGACGCCTCCGCCTGCTACCACACCTTCTTCTATAGCGGCTTTGGTAGTGCTAACTGCGTCTTCTATGCGGTGTTTCTTCTCCTTCAGCTCAACTTCAGTAGCTGCGCCGACCTTTAGAATGGCAACACCACCTGAAAGCTTGGCAAGGCGTTCTTGCAGCTTCTCACGGTCGTAGTCGGAGTCGGTGTTTTCAATCTCTGCGCGGATCTGACTGATGCGACCTTCCACATCTGCTTTGTCGCCTGCGCCTTCAATGATGGTGGTCTCGTCTTTGGATATCACAATCTTGCGAGCTTGACCGAGTAAGTCCAAGGTGGTGTTCTCTAACTTGAGCCCAACCTCTTCGCTCACGACTTGGCCACCGGTCAAAATAGCCATATCTTGAAGCATCGCCTTGCGCCTGTCGCCGAAGCCGGGGGCTTTCACAGCAGTGGAGACGAAAGTGCCTCGTATCTTGTTGACTACCAGAGTTGCCAGTGCTTCGCCTTCCACATCTTCGGCAAGGATGAGCATCGGACGACCAGCCTGCATGACCTTCTCAAGCACGGGCACGATGTCGCGCACGGCGGTGATCTTGGACGACACTAGCAGAATGTAAGGCTCGTCCAACACTGCCTCCATGCGCTCGGGGTCGGTCACGAAATAGGGCGAGATGTAGCCCTTGTCAAAGCGCATGCCTTCCACGAGGTCCATATCCATCCCGAAGGTCTGCGACTCTTCTACGGTGATGACGCCGTCTTTGCCAACCTTGTCGATGGCTTCGGAAATCTGCTCGCCGATTTCTTCGTCAGCAGCTGAAATGGCAGCAACTTGAGCGACTTGATCTTGAGAATCCACATCTAGCGACATGGAATGAATGGAATCCACCGCGGCAGCCACTCCAACTTCAATGCCTTGTTTGATAGACATCGGATTGGCTCCTGCGGCCACATTGCGCAACCCTTCACGAACCATCGCCCATGCGAGCACAGTTGCGGTGGTTGTGCCGTCGCCTGCTACATCGTCAGTTTTCTTGGCAACTTCTTTGACTAGCTCGGCCCCGATTTTCTCGTTGGGGTCTTCTAGATCTATCTCTTTGGCGATGGAAACGCCGTCGTTTGTAATAGTGGGCGCGCCCCACTTCTTTTCCAAAACGACATTGCGACCCTTAGGGCCGAGGGTTACTCGGACTGCGTCGGCAAGCTGGTTCATACCAGATTCCAGAGCACGGCGAGCCGTATCGTCAAAAGTGATCATTTTTGCCATGGGAGCCTCCTATTTAGCACTCTCTGTATGAGACTGCTACATTTTACGGGTATGAGGCGCGAATTCACAACCTCTGAAAAGACACGCCCCCTTGGTTTGTTTCAAGCTCTGATATCTTGAAAGTCCGAAATGGTCAACCGCCGGCTACCGCGGGAACTATGGAGAGGGTGCTACCGGGGGTTATAGGGGTATCCAAACCTTGAAGGAAGCGGATGTCGTCGTCTGCTAGGAAGATATTGACGAAACGCCTCAGGCTACCGTCGTCTTCCAAGATACGTTCTGAGAAACCGGGGTAGGCGACTTCTAGGTTGTCTAAGGCATCTTTGACCGTGACACCTGTGATTTCTACTTTGCTCTCGCCAGCAGTGAGCGAGCGCAAGGTGGTGGGAATGCGAACTGTCAAACTCATATTCGATTAATGGTATCGCCAATTTGTTGAGATAGTAATTCCAAGTGGGGCAACTACGATGCTAAAGCTGTGACGCTACGCCCACTGCGATATTTAAGCCCACTGCGATGCTTGCGGTACTATGCCCTCGTCACTATGCCCTCGTCACTATGCTGCCGGTGCTAAGCCGTCATCTCCGATTACTACGATGATGTGTGCTCTGTCGTGAGTGATGGGTGAGGGGTTGGGCAACTGCTGGATGGCACCTGGGTTTGTTACGCCTATCAAGCTTGCCACATGTCCGGCGTTTGTCAGATAATCGGGCGTGGAGAAATAGACGATCGTGGTGTTATATTGTCCATCTGCGGGGGCGTTTTGAGGAGGCAAAGTTACATAGTTGGCGGCAGCAAGGGTTGTGGTCATACGCCCTGCTGCTCCTTGAGTGTCAGTTCCATTGAAAACTTGCACCCGCACTTGCTCAGATGGCAGGGCAACAGGGTCGGGGATGGCAGTTGTAGTCGTAACAGCAGCAGGGTTGTCTGGAGTAACTTGGGCAGTTGGCTGAGCTGTAGTAGTGGGTGCTGCGTCTGTCCCGGCGACTGTCGTAGTGGTGCCTCCACTTGCGACTACTGGAGTCTCATCGTCGGCTTCTTCCAAAGTATTGGCCAGCACGACGACACCGATGATGATGCCGATGACGACAAGTATCACTCCGCGAAATAGACGGAACATCAAAGTGCCATTCTTATTGACATTGCCTTAAACTATAGCAGTGCGATATATTGCTTTTTTGCTTTTGCTACCGCCAAGCAAAATGCCCAAAGCAAAAAATATCGCCAGCAGCTTAGATATCCTGCCCGAGTAGCTCAATCGGCTAGAGCGTCGGTCTTGTAAACCGAAGGTAGTGGGTTCGATTCCCACCTCGGGCTCACCCGCCCCCCAGTTAGTACTCTCTTTGCCGCTTTACTTCGAAGCACGCTATTGCGCCAGCTGCTGAGACATTTAGGGAAGCAATCACCCCGCTGAGAGGAATAGTCACTAGCAAGTCGCAGCTTTCTCGCACTAACCGCGACAAACCTTTGCCTTCAGAGCCGAGCACCAGTGCCAAAGGCTCATCTGCCAGGTTCATTTTCCAGATAGGCGTATCTGCGGCAGAATCCAAACCTACATTCCAGATACCCATCTTGGTGAAGTCGCGCAGGGCTCCGGCGATACCGTTTGCCTGAGCTATCGACAGGTGCTCTACAGCTCCGGCAGCCACCTTCGTGACGGTGGGCGAGATTTTGGGGCTGCGATGACGAGAGAAGACAAAGCCTGTGACGCCTGCTGATTCTGCCGAGCGCATGAGCGCACCGAGGTTGTGGGGATCTACTACGCTGTCGACCACCACGATGAATGGTTTAGCTTCACTGTTGGTGCTGGAACTGTTGGCGATAGCACTGTTGGCGGTAGTTTTTTTACTCCCTGCCACCAGATCTTCTAGTGATACTGGTCGTAGAGGTGCTGCTAGTGCCACTACTCCTTGAGGGGCTTCTGTGCGCGATATGGTTTCAAAGCGACTTCGTGAGACTTGACGGATGGGAATTTTGGCTTCGTCTGCTAAGTCGATGATGTCGTTAAGTATCGGAGCTGTGTCTTGCCCCGCTACGAGAAAGATCTCTCGCACTTCACGTTTGCCTGCCAGTAGTAGCTCACGGACAGATTGACGACCTTCTACTTGGTCGCCTCCGATATTGCCAGCTTGGCGTTTGGCCCTATTGCTGTGGGTGGCCCTGTTGCCGTGGGTGGCTCTGCCATGGGCTGAGTGCGGCTTGGATCCACCAGGTTTTCTCTTCGTAGGATTCGCGGTGCTGCTTCTTGTGGTGCTGTTCCTGGCATTGCTGCTTTTAGCTTTGCTACTTTTAGCAGTGTTGCTAGAGTTCCGCCTGACTGGCGTTGTGCCGCGTTCTCTTCCCTTTGCCATTTCTAACTCACCTAGCCGCTCTATGAAACGTTACTCTCAATAAGCACAGTACTCTCTATAAGCGCAGTCGCCCAGCAAGCCATTCCTTCGGCTCGACCGATTGCTCCTAAGCCTTCTGCACGGCTGGCTTTCACAGAGACAGGTGCACCGATTGCAGTAGCGAGTCTGTCTTGCATCTCTTGGCGTTTGACAGCAATCTTGGGTTTTTCTGTGACAATTACGCAGTCCACATTTGCCACAACCCAGCCTTCTTTTGCCAGTAGCGATACGATTTCTTTGAGTAGTTTCAAACTGTTGGCACCTGCGTGGCGTTCGTCTGTGTCGGGGAAGTGGTCTCCGATATCACCCAGCCCTGCTGCGCCAAGCAGAGCATCGGTTATGGCATGACATATTAGGTCGGCATCGCTGTGGCCTGCTAGACCAGCTTCGCCAGGGAATTCCACTCCACCTAGCACCAAGGGGCGGCTTGGGTCAAACCGATGAGTGTCGAAGCCTATACCTATACGCATTGCCAAACTCTAATCAGCGCACAGAATTTCAGCAACTGCTAAATCCTGAGGGTGGGTGATTTTGATGTTGTTGGGATCTCCTTCAACCAGCACTACTTTTCCGCCGATGGCTTCCACCAAAGTGGCGTCATCGGTGGCTTCGGGT
Source organism: uncultured Acidimicrobiales bacterium (assembly GCA_958295755.1). GTDB lineage: Bacteria > Actinomycetota > Acidimicrobiia > Acidimicrobiales > Hopanoidiivorantaceae > Hopanoidiivorans. The sequence goes on from OY282367.1 coordinate 1,474,911, forward strand.
TTCATGGCGTGAGCTGCTTTTAGCATTTCAGCCTTGAAAGCCTGCGGTGTCTGCACTGCTCGCAGTAAAGAGCGATCTACCGAACCTGTCTCTATATGGCGGATAGTATCTGTCATTTCTGTGGCTGGCACGGCAGCATCTGCGCCGTTTTTTACAGCGTCTATAACTCTGCGAAAAATCTCTTGCGAAGCCAGCGGGCGAGCTGCGTCATGCACAACAATGATGCTGTCTTTGATGCTGTCACCAGTGATGTCATCTAGGGCATTCAAACCGCAGCGCACCGACTCAGCTCTGGTGTTGCCTCCAGCTGTGAAGAAAATTCCAACACTATTGCCCAGATCAATAGTGCCTAGCTCTTTAGTGCCTAATTCACTAGCTAAGGTTTCAACCAGATTTTCAGGCACAACCGCCATCGTGGCATCGCAGGTAGCACTGGCAGCAGACAGAGAACGCTGAAGCACAGACTTGCCACAGAGCAAATCAAGCTGCTTAAGACGACCGAAGCGATCTCCAGAACCTGCTCCTACTACAATGGCAAAAGTCTTTCCTGAGAACATCACAAATCTGTCAAAAAAATGTCAGGAATCAGTAAAAACAGATTGAACCGATTCTCCACTATTGCTCACCTTTAAGAAAAGCGATGGAAATTTTCCAAGCCTCAGCTGCTTCAGTGGGACGATGAGATTCACGGTTGGGGTCGTGCACAAACCCGTGGTCGCAGTTTGAATAGCTGGTGACTTGCACACCTGCTTCGCGCAGTTTGGCAACCTCCCTAGCAGGCGTGTAATCATCGTCCTCTGCGATGATAGCTAGAAGCTTGGAGGGGTCTCCTTCCGCTATGCAATCTAGCGGTTCACGCTGAGTGTCGCTTTTCCATCCTTCTGGCACTTCAATCATGCCGTAGAAAGACACCGCTCTATCAAACCGCTCTGTAGCCACCGACTTGTTGACATACATACCACCCATGCAGAATCCGATAATGCCTACGGGAATATTTGCTTCTTGAGACACGATATCGGCAGCAGCGATGGCGTCTTCGAGCACTCTGTTGTCTTCCAGCTCGCAAGCATGAGCAAAACGCTCGTCCAGTTTATAATCGGGATTTTCGGCATATAACTCGAAGCAACAGACGTTCCAGTTATTTTCTTGAGCGAGGCGGATTGTGTGCTCTTCAAAGAGCGGACGCAGACCCATAATGTCGGGGATGATGACAAGAGCGCGCTCGGCGTCTTCGGTGATGCAGGTCACTGCGGAAGTCCCAGAAGGCAGATTGATGCTGTTTAGTTGAGGCATGGGATCATTAGAGGTAGTTTCTATTATGGTCGCTGTTTTAGCATCTGAACTGTCAGAACTATTCAGGTCAAGCGACAACTGGCCACTAGCAGTAGCTCGTCTTTGCCTTTTTTCAACTAGATAACCGACCAAGTTCATCAAAATCACAAATACGAAGAGGGCAGCTGCTGCCCACCCCACCCACAGCCAGATACGTGACCCGGAGTCATTGGTAGAAGTGGCAAATTCAAAGGAGGTGTCCCCGCCATCTCCCAAAACAACGCTGGTTTGATTAACGCTGGTCTGATCACCACTGCTTTGATCTCCGCCGGGCATATTTACAGTGAGAGTCACTCTAGGGGCGCGCTGTAAAGTTCCCAAGTTGCCATCGCCTGCTCCCTCAGCCAAATCGGTGCCAAAAGCTAGAAGATCTTGGTTAAACCTGCCAGTCAGCTGATAGTCGACTGAACTGCCACTTACATCTCGCACCAGCGACACTTCTTCGAACCCGAGTTGTAGATCGTCTTCCAAAATCGTCTTCAGATGTTCAGGAGAAACAAACTCTTTGGTCAATGTTAAGACTTGAACGATCTCACCTTCCCTTTGAGTTGATGTGGAATTGGGTGAAACTTCCCAGCCGTTGGCTTCAAAATCTGCAAAATCTATGCCTATCGCTCCGCTGTCGCCCCCTCTTGATATCAGGGCATCTGTCAATTCCTGCGAAAATAAGACATTAGCCACAACTCTGCCACTGCCATCACTATCAACTGTTACCTCCACTTCTACATCCACCCAGCAACCTGTTAGGAGAAGCACAACTCCCAGTAGACCCAGGAGCAAACGGCGCGATGAGATAAGGCGGAAGAGAGAAGGGCGCGAACTAGAAGATATATCGGCCTGCTGAGTCGCGGGCGTCGCAGACATGACGGCAATCAGGTGATTGCTACCATCTCCTCGACGGCTTCTGGAGCCACGAATCCTTCCACGCCCCGGAATGTGATTTCGGGGTTGTCAGGGTCGGTGTCGTCCAGATCCACAAGGATGATCTCTCCCGGTCGGAAGTCTTTGTACAGCAAACGTTCAGACAGAGGATCTTCCACATAACGTTGAATGGCTCGACGAAGCGGACGGGCACCCAGTGAGCGGTCGTAGCCTTTCTCAGACAAAAATATTTTCGCTTCGTGCGAGAGCTCGAAGCCGATGCCTTGCTGGCGAAGTTGATCAACAATGCGACGGGTCATTAGATCTACGATTTGTTGTACATCTTCTTGTGCCAACTCGTGGAACACCACTATCTCGTCAATGCGATTCAAAAACTCAGGGCGGAAGCGGGTCTTGAGGGCGTCGTTCACTTTTTCTTTCATGCGCTCGTAGGTGACCACACCGTCTTCACGGGCAAAGCCAAGCGAAGCTTTACGCAGATCTTGGGTGCCCTCATTAGAAGTCATAATCAGCACGGTGTTGCGGAAATCCACCGAGCGACCGTGGCTGTCGGTGAGACGTCCTTCTTCTAATACCTGCAGCAGCGTGTTGAACACATCCGGGTGAGCTTTTTCTATCTCGTCAAAGAGCACCACTGAGAACGGGCGGTTGCGCACGGCTGTGGTGAGCTGTCCGCCTTCTTCATAGCCGACATAGCCGGGGGGCGAGCCGACAAGACGGCTAACCGTGTGTTTTTCTTGATATTCCGACATGTCCAAAGCAATGAGAGCTTGTTCGTCGCCGAAAAGGAACTCAGCTAAGGTTTTGGCAAGTTCTGTTTTACCGACACCTGAAGGTCCGAGGAATATGAACGAGCCGCTGGGGCGTTTCGGGTCTTTGAGACCTGCACGGGTGCGACGAATAGCTTGGCTCGTGGCGTGAATAGCTTCGTCTTGACCTACTACTCGCTTGTGAAGCTCATCTTCCATTCGCAACAACTTGGAGGTTTCCTCCTCGGTGAGCTTGTATACAGGCACTCCAGTCCAGATGGACAGCACCTCTGCGATGCTTTCTTCGTCAACTTCGTCAAATAAATCCACACCACTAGGGACAGGGACATCTGGCATTGTTAAATCTTCTGCTAGATCTTCTAAAGGCAAATCATCAGCAGGCAAATCAGTTGCCATCTCTTCTGCTGCCTGATCTATGTCATCTGAGATTTCGGTAGCAGCCTCAGATACATCTTCAGGGAGCACCGTGTCAGGAAGTACTGCCTCAGGAAGCACCGTTTCAGGAAGCACTGTGTCTCGATCTGCTAAAGCCACTCCACCTCGCGCTAGATTTTCATCGTCATCTTCGTCATCATCTTCATAGCTATCAAAGTCGGATTCAAATTCGCTAGAGATGTCATCTTCTGAGACAACCAGATCTTCTGCTAATTCGCTCTCGGACAAACTAGCAACTAGATCTTCAGTGTCACTATCTTCGATATCATCACCTTCAGTATCGCCCTCAGACAGCTCGCCCTCTGAGAGCTCGCCCTCCGACATCTGCTGTTCTGACATCTGAGTGCCGGCAACACTGGCCGTTCTTCGTTTGAGACGGTCGGCTTCTTCGGTGGTGCTGGCGAGAATTTCTTTGCGGCGTAGCTGAAGCTCTTTCTGCTGGTCGCGTAACCTGCCGGCTTCTTCAAAGTCTTGCGCTTCAACAGCTCTGCTTTTGCGCTCTTCAATGTCTGCCAGCTGGTTTTCCAAGTCTTTCAGCTCTTGGGGCGTGTGCATACGTTTGATGCGCATCCGCGAGCCTGCCTCATCTATTAGGTCGATGGCTTTGTCGGGAAGCTGGCGATCTACGATGTAGCGAGCCGAGAGGTTGGCTGCTGCTACCAGAGCTTGATCGGTAATAGTCACCCTGTGGTATGCCTCATAGAGGTCACGCAAACCTTTGAGTATCTCTATGGAGTGAGCGATTGTGGGTTCATCCACACTAATGGGTTGGAATCGGCGTTCTAAGGCAGCGTCTTTCTCAAGATATTTGCGATATTCGTCGGTGGTGGTAGCACCTATGGTCTGTAGCTCGCCTCTGGCTAGCATTGGCTTGAGAATAGATGCGGCGTCTATAGCACCTTCGGCAGCACCTGCGCCCACGAGAGTGTGTAGCTCATCTATGAACAAGATGATGTCGCCTCTGGTAGTGATCTCTTTGAGCACCTTCTTGAGGCGATCTTCAAAGTCGCCACGATAACGGCTACCTGCCACGAGCGAACCGAGATCGAGGGTGTATAGCTGCTTATCGCGGATAGTTTCAGGCACAGTGTTGTTAGCGATTTTCTGAGCGAGACCTTCTACGATGGCTGTTTTGCCTACACCGGGTTCGCCTATGAGCACAGGATTGTTCTTTGTGCGGCGCGACAGCACCTGCATAACCCGCTCTGTCTCACGGGCACGTCCGACTACCGGGTCTAGCTGGTTGTCTTTGGCTAGCTGAGTGAGATTGCGCCCGAACTGATCCAAGATGCGCGAGCTAGAGCCAGTAGGTTTGCCTCCTGCGGTTTCAGCCCTGCGGGTGCGACTACGACTGCGACTACCCCTAGGGCCGGGATAGTCAGATAACAGATTGATGACCTCTTTACGCACCAGTGTGAGACTGGCCCCCAGCTTGGTGAGCACTTGGGCTGCCACACCTTCGCCCTCACGGATGAGCCCCATAAGTATGTGTTCGGTGCCGATGTAGTTGTGGCCTAGCTGCAAAGCTTCGCGCAGCGAGAATTCAAGCACCTTCTTGGCCCTAGGTGTGAATGGAATATGAGAGCCTGGCTCAGACTTGCCCTTGCCGATGATTTTTTCTACCTGAGAGCGCACAGCCTCTAGGGAAACACCGAGCGACTCCAGAGCTTTAGCAGCCACCCCGTCGCCTTCGTGGATGAGACCTAACAGAATATGCTCGGTGCCGATGTAGTGATGTTTGAGTAGGCGCGCTTCCTCTTGTGCAAGCACCACAACTCGTCTAGCTCTGTCGGTAAATCTCTCAAACATGTTGAAACTCCATTTTAGTGCCCTGTCTCTGCCATGCAAGCCATATCGCCAGATTATCTGAATAACCTGCTGAATAATTTACTAAATAATCTCTTAGTACCATCTGCTTTCAAGATATAACCACTTGAAGCCAGTTTTTATTCCAAGGCTTTTATTCCAGGGCTTTTATTCCAAAGCTGCAAAAATAATCTCGCAATATACGCTCTCGCCACTAAAATATCTGAATGGACGGCGGACAAGCTCTCATGCGTAGCTTGGAACATGAAGGGGTGGAGGTGGTCTTCGGCTTGCCTGGCGGGGCTATCTTGCCCGCATACGATCCTCTCTTAGATTCCCCACTGCGGCACATACTTGTGCGCCACGAGCAGGGAGCGGGGCATATGGCCGAAGGCTACGCACACGCCACAGGAAAACCTGGCGTGGCTATGGTAACAAGCGGGCCGGGTGCCACCAACATCGTCACGCCTCTTTGCAATGCCTTTATGGACTCCGTGCCGATAGTGGTAATAACAGGTCAGGTGCCGTACCCGGCCATAGGCACAGATGCCTTCCAAGAGTGCGACATCACAGGAATTTCAGCTGCCATTACCAAACATAATTTTCTAGTTGTAGATGCAGGCGATATCCCTCAGACCATCCATGACGCATTTCACATCGCCACCACAGGCCGTCCCGGACCAGTACTGGTAGACATCCCCAAAGATATCATTGACTCCAAAAATCCTCGTTCGCAGATGACTTGGGAAGATCCTCAGCCCCATATCCTGCCCGGCTACTCCCCCACGATAAAGGGCGACCCAGAACTAGTCAGCCAAGCTGTTGAATTAATCGGCAAGTCTCGCCAGCCTGTGATCTACAGTGGTGGCGGAATCTTGAAATCACGGGCAGCCGAAGAGCTTCTGACTTTTGCCGAACTCACCCAAATCCCAGTAGTGACCACACTGATGAACCGAGGCGGCTTCCCCGACGACCACCCGCTTTGCCTTGGAATGCCAGGTATGCACGGCAACTACACGGCAGTTACAGCAATGCAAGAAGCCGACCTGCTCATAGCACTCGGTTCCCGCTTTGACGACAGAGTAACAGGCAAAGTGAGCGGTTTCGCACCGGGAGCCAAGATCATCCATGTTGACATAGACCCAGCCGAGATCGGCAAAGTTCGCCAAGCAGATGTGGGTATCCAAGGCGACTGCCGACATGTGATCGCAGCCTTTACACAAGCCTTAAAAGAAGAAGGCGAAGAGCCTCGCCGTCGCGATGCTTGGCTCAATACGGTCAAGCGATGGCAAGAAAAATACCCCCTCGTATATGACACCTCCCCCGATGGTCCTCTCAAGCCGCAGTTCGTGGTAGAGAAGCTCCGAGACAACACCCCCGACGACACCATAGTGTGCGCTGGCGTGGGACAACACCAGATGTGGGCGAGTCAATATTGGAAGTTCAACTACCCCTACACTTGGGTGAACTCTGGAGGTCTAGGCACGATGGGATTCGCTGTGCCAGCCGCCATCGGTGCCAAAGTGGGCCGACCCGACAGAATGGTCTGGGCCATAGACGGTGACGGTTGCTTCCAGATGACCGCTCAAGAGTTAGTAACTGCCACCACCGAGCGAATCCCCATAAAAATAGCAATTCTCAACAACGCCTATTTGGGAATGGTGCGCCAGTGGCAAGAGATGTTCTATGAGGAACGCTACTCAGAAGTGTATCTCTCGCCGGATCTGCCTAACTACTCGCAGTGGGCCGAGTCGATGGGTTGCGTGGCTATGCGCATAGACACTCCTGAAGAAGTAGAACCTGCCATCATCAAGGCCAACGAAGTAGACGATTTGCCTGTAGTGCTGGATTTCAGAGTGGATGCCCAAGAGAAAGTGTTCCCGATGGTGCCTGCTGGCGCATCCAACGACGAAATTGTGGTATCACCCCTCCAGCAATGACAACCTCGCCTGTGTTAGACACTCCCCCGCATCACACTCTTGTCGTCCTTGTAGAAAACAAGGCTGGCGTGCTGGCACGAGTGGCAGGGCTGTTTGCTCGCCGAGGTTTCAATATCGTCTCGCTCGCAGTAGCCCCCACAGAAGACGATCGTTTCAGCCGTCTCACCATCGTGGTGGATGCCGACTCCGCTCCGCTCTATCAAGTTGTCCAACAGCTAGACAAACTCATCAATGTGGTGGAAATCCGAGAGCTTCACCCCTCACATTCGGTTGAGCGGGAACTTCTGGTGGCCACTGTGCGAGCAGGCCCAGAGTTGCGGGGGCAAGTAATGGATCTAGTGAGGATTTTTGAAGCCAGAGTTTTGAATGTAGGCTCCGATGCCATGATGGTATCGCTATCTGGCTCACCCAGCAGAATTTCAGATTTCGCTCGTCTCCTGCAAGACTACGGAATCATGGAACTTCAACGCACAGGCAAAGTGGCACTTGCTTCCCTAGATCAAATATCACAGCAAGAACCAGACGCTGAATGAATCTCTTAACCCTCTAAACCTTCTAAGCAATATAGACCTTTATAAAAGCAGATACACAACTGGAGCAGACATGACCGACATATATTACGAATCCGATATAGACCAATCAGCTATAGCCAGTCGAACAGTCGCCGTTTTGGGCTATGGCTCACAAGGACATGCCCACGCTCTGAACCTGCGGGATTCAGGAGTGAATGTGGTGGTGGGATTGCGGGAAGGTTCAGCTTCGATTGGCAAAGCCCAAGAAGAAGGCTTTACTGTGCTGTCTTTGGGTGAAGCTTCGGCACAAGCAGACGCTGTGATGCTACTGTTGCCCGATACTGAACAAGCAGAAATCTACGAGCAACATGTCGCCCCTAACCTGTCGGCAGGCGATGCTCTGTTATTCGCCCACGGCTTCAACATCCGCTTTGACTGCATCGTCCCACCTGACAACATTGATGTGGTGATGGTGGCACCCAAAGGGCCGGGACATTTAGTGCGCAGAGTTTTCACCGAAGGCGGCGGAGTGCCGTGCTTGATTGCCATTTCCCAAGATGCCACAGGCAATGCCAAGCCATTCGTGCTGGCCTATGCTTCAGCCATCGGCGGAGGGCGGGGCGGCATTTTAGAAACCACCTTTACCGAAGAATGCGAAACCGACCTTTTCGGCGAGCAAGTGGTGCTCTGCGGAGGGCTTACATCGCTGGTTAAAGCTGCCTTTGAAATCCTCACCGATGCGGGCTATCAGCCTGAAATAGCCTACTTTGAATGCCTCCACGAGCTGAAACTCATAGTAGATCTCATGTATGAACAAGGCATCACCGGTATGCGCTATTCCATTTCTGATACAGCAGAATACGGAGATTTGACGAGGGGGCCGAGAGTAGTGGACGATGCCGTGCGTGCCAAAATGAAGACAATCTTGGAGGAAATCCAGTCGGGCAGTTTCGCCGAAGAGTGGATATCTGAAAGTCGTAGCGGGCGCAAGAACTTCCACGCTTTGGAATCCGCAGGCCACGAGCACCCCATAGAGGTGGTCGGCGAGCAACTGCGCGCGATGATGCCGTGGATTTCAGCAGGGCGCAAATCCATTCAAGAGTCTTCAGGCGGACAAGGTTAAGCTTTCCCAGATGATTCAAAACCTAATGATTGAAACCACAATGATTGACAACCAAATGATTGGAAACCCAGATGATTGAAAACAGAGTTCGCGATTGCTGGGCTGAGGGCAAGCCCGCTCTAGGGGCTTGGCTCATGATCCCCTCATCTACTTCTGCCGAAGAAGTAGCGAGAGTCGGGTTTGACTATTGCTGTATTGACATGCAACACGGCCTGATCGACTATCAAAATGCTGTGGAGATGATCCGAGCTATTCAGATAGGAGGTGCCACTCCTTTCGTGCGTGTGCCTTGGAACGAGCCGGGTATTATCGCCAAAGTACTAGACGCTGGAGCTCAAGGCATCATCATCCCTATGGTCAACTCAGTGGCAGAAGCCGAAGCTGCTGTGGCCGCTTGCAAGTATCCCCCCGCTGGAAATCGTAGCCACGCCCCCTCCAGAGGAGCACGACATTTCGCTTTGGAAGATCTCAACGCCTCCACTATCTGCGCCCCAATGATAGAAACTCGCCAAGCCCTAGATTCCATAGATGACATATTGCAAGTGCCCGGCTTAGACGCAGTGTATGTGGGGCCTTCCGACCTCTCAATCTCACTTGGCTTCGGCCCCGGCAACAGCGATGGCCAAGAGACTTTTGACAGTGCCCTTACCAGAATCATTTCAGCTTGTAAGTCTCACAATATCATTGCGGGTATTCAAGCCAACCCGCACCTTGCTTCTCGTCGCGTCTCAGCGGGCTTTCGCTTGGTCACAGTCGCTGCCGACATCTTCCAACTCACCGACATAATGGCTTCAAGCTTGGAATCAGCCAGCAAGTAGTGCTCTGATAAACCTCCCTCCCCCCCCCGATATTCACCCCCTTTAGCTTGCGTCCTCTCGCAACAGCCTCCGGAGAATTTTGCCTGATGCCGACTTCGGAATTTCTTCCACAAACTCCATAATGCGGATTTTCTTGTAGTGAGCCACCTGCTCGGCTACAAAGTCTATGATTTCTGTGGACTTAGATGCCATATCAGCACTAGAAACATCTGCCTTGAGCACCACAAACGCTTTCGGCACTTCCCCAGCTTCTTCATCGGGATAGCCCACAACGGCCGCATCAGCCACATCATGGTGTCCCAACAGCAGAGCCTCAAGCTCAGCAGGCGGCACCTGAAATCCCTTGAACTTGATTAGCTCCTTGAGCCTGTCGGTGATGAAATAGTCGCCATCTTCATCCACATACCCGATGTCGCCTGTATGTAACCAGCCGTCCTCATCAATTGTGTCGACTGTTGCCTGTTCATTACCTAGGTAGCCGAGCATGACTTGCGGCCCCCTCACCCAAATCTCGCCTTCCTCGCCGACACCCATATCTTCGCCCGTGGCGGAGCTAACGATTCGACATTCGGAATTCGCCACCAATTTGCCAATAGAGCCAGGTTTTTCAAAATCTTCAGGGCAAAGATGGCTAACTGGGCTGAGCTCGGTCATGCCGTAGCCCTGCAGAACCTTCACACCCAACCGCTCTGTAACCAAATTTTCAACATCGCTTCCCAACGGAGCTGCCCCGCTAAAAATACCCTCCAAACTGGAAAGATCAAAATTATCTACCAGGGGATGTTTGGCGAGAGCCACCACTATCGGCGGGACCACATATATGTTCTTGGCTTTGTACTGCTGTATCAACCCTAGAAAAACCTCAAGATCAAATCTCGGCAATGTAACGACGGTCTTGCCCATTGAAAGCATGGTGTTGAGCAATACATGGAACCCGTAGATGTGAAAAAACGGCAGCACTGCGATGATAGCTTCAGGCTCTTTCGTCAAGTTGGCTTTGCACTGCTCTATGTTGGCCACTAGATTGCGATGGCTGAGCATAACACCTTTCGGTAACCCTGTAGTGCCGCTGGAATAGGGCAACACGGCTACATGTGTGTCTAAATCAACCTCGGCCTGTCCAACATCGCCTGTCTGCCCATATTCGCCATCCAGAAACTTCTCATAAGAAATCGTCCCGTCAATTTCTGCGCCATACACGATTACGCCCTTGAGCACATGCGCATCATCGATACTGGCAGCTGCGGTGAGGGCTGTTTCGGCGAAAAGAGCGTGGACGAAAATCATCTGTGCGCCTGAATCTCGTAGCTGGTTCGCCAACTCTTCAGCGGTATAGAGAGGGTTGACAGTAGTAACAGTGCCCCCCATAGTAAGCACCCCATGAACTACCACAGGATACTCCGCCATATTCGGTGCCATCACAGCCATCACCCCACCTGTCGGAAACCCCCAAGCCTCAAGACTCCCAGCAAAGCGAATGATGTCTCGCTGCAGCTCTTCGTAGGTGAAGGTCTTACCCGACATGGCATCTACCACAGCCACATCCTGACTTTCAGCGTGCTGGAAGATATAGGGTGTGAGGGCTATGTTAGGAATTTCCACAGAGGGAAAAGAACTTTGATGAATGGTCATATCTAACTCCGATAAAACAGATAGTCGTCAATACAACTAAGATAGCCGAGGACGCAAGCAAAATCCTAAAGACTATTGGAGGTAAAGATCATGGTTATGGCAATGGCACGGTTCAATATGATTGTTCCCAGCGGCGACACTCAAGAGGTGGCCGATCGCTATCGGACGATGCTAGAAATGGCATCGTTCATGGACGAAAACGGATTCACGGGCGTGACCTTTGAGGAACATCATGGTGCTCACAACGCATGGAGCCCCACACCGATGATGAATGCGGCGATGGTAGCTGCGCGCACCCAGAACCTCTCAATGACGATCTCAGCTCTGCTGTTGCCGCTTCACGATCCGATCCGTGTAGCTGAAGACTTGGCCGTGCTCGACATCGTGAGCGGAGGACGAGCCGTGACTATTTTTGGCTTGGGCTACCGCCCCAGCGAATACAGCCTCCACGGCAAAGACTGGGACGGACGAGGCGACCTCTTCACCGAGTGTGTGGACACCGTGCTGAAGGCATGGTCGGGCGAGCCATTTGAATACCGTGGCGAAATGGTGACAGTGCGTCCACGACCGATTACTCAGCCCCACCCCACACTGTTTCTAGGCGGCACGAGCCGACCTGCAGCGCGTCGAGCTGCTCGTTTCGGATTGCCGCTGTTTACCGCAGCAAACATTCCAGAGCTAGAAACCTACTACTACGAGCAGTGCGCCGAGCACGGCACACAGGGCTTTTGCATGATGCCGTCAGCTGCCACACAGATGCTGTTCGTAGATCACGATCCCGACAAGGCTTGGGCTGAACTAGGAGATTGCTTTTTGCACGAAGCCAGCACTTATGCAGGTTGGCAGACTGCTGATATCAGCTCGGTGATGACAAGCAAAGCCAACACCGCCGAAGAGTTGCGAAAAGAAGGTATCTACGTCGTCAAAACCCCCGAAGAATGCCTAGCTAAAGCTAAAGAAGATGGTGACTTGGCCGCCTTCAACCTTCACCCCCTCTGCGGTGGACTACCTATAGAGCGAGGCTGGGACAGCCTGAGATTGTTTACAGAAGAAGTGCTTAGAAAGCTTTGACGAGAAAGCTTTATCTTCTGACATCTATCTGGAAAATGATTTCTTCCTCTCCGGTGCTGTCGGGAGTAAATGTCACATTGAATACTCCAGTTCTGTTGGCCGTAAAACTGATCCAAGCACCTGCAAAACGACTTATTTCGCCTGTTTCTTCATAACCCTCTACTAACACGGTGCCTGTCCCTACAAGTGAAAGCACCTCTATATTAAGCTCGCTCCCCATCCTCACTAGATATCTGAGCCGCTCGCCCTCGTCACTCCCATCTCGTATGGTAACTCTGATATTGGGTTCTCCTAGGTCGTCTAAATTTCCGAAATCGATTGAAGGTATTGGTGGCGGGCCATTTTCAGAGGGAACCGTAGTTGTCGGAGGGATTGTTGTGGTGGTAGATGTTTCAGGTGGCATAGTCGTAGCAGTGGGAAATAAATCTTCTGTTGATCTCGTAGTTGATGTACTGCTTGGAGTGGTAGTTGATGTACTGCCTGGTCTCGTGGTTGATGTACTGCTTGGAGTGGTAGTAGTAGGTGCCAGAGCAGCTATTTCGGCTGAGATAGACGCTGACAGTTGATCTCTGCCAATGATTATGATAACATGTGCATTGCCGTATGCAAATGGAGCAGGATCGGGCAACATCTGCACTGATTCAGGGTCGGTCAAACCTAACATCTGAGCTATCATCAGAGCATTACCCCAATACTCTGGAGCTACATAATAGATGATGGAGTCGGGATAACTCTGGGGAGCATTAGCCGGTGAAAGCCCGACATAGTCGTCAGCAACAAGGCTCCTGGTGAGATGCCCAGCAGCACCGCTGACTCCGCTACCGTTGAAGACTTTCACATTAACTTGATTGGCAGGCAGAGGATCTGGGATAGTAGTGGTAGTAGTCGTCGGAGCTTCTGTCACGGTTGTTTCGGGTAGCACAGTTGTTTCAGCGGGATCATCTGTCGTAGTGGTTGGCAATGCGCCAGTACTGGTCGTTGTGGCAATAGGAGCTTGGGTGCTAGTAGTACTTGAGGAAGGCGGCGGTGGGCTAGGGGCAGCAGTGGAAGGTGGAACCGTTTCGTCTGTTGAAGAATCGTCACTGCTACAAGCAGCAAACACCACTGCAGCAATCAAAAAAACAGATAAGAACCTTGTGAAAATTCGCATTTAAAATAGACCTCCTCAGGTTTAAAATAACTTTTCAATGTTATGTGAAAATGCCCTGCAGTTTTGGTATTACTGCAGTCTTCGTAGGGCAACATTTCTTGTTGACAATTCTCAAGCCTTGAGTAGCAGTATTAATCCCGTGATGGTATAGCCCACCATAACAGCCAACAGGGGATACTGCGATCGCAGGGCAAGACGGCGAGGCAAGAGTTCCACAGCTCGATCGTGTGCTACCATCACACCCGCAACATGGCCTATCACTATGGCTAAGGCTTGTACCCAGGCAATCAGCTCAGCTGAAACCACCCTGTAGTTGATCTGGAAGTGCGCTGTGCCGAAAATGTCCCACCCCAAAGTAAACGGATCAGACAACAACGCTAAGAAGTCTTGCCCTTCAAAGACTAAGAGCGAGAAGTAATGGGCGACGCTGTAGGCCACAAGTAGCGGTATCAGCGAATGAGAAAAATGCTGGCCAAGATGAATGGCTTGACGAGGTAGTGATATTTGTGACTGCAATATTTCTGAAGGGGACATTTGTGCCAGTTCATCTGAAAAAGTTTGTGCCACTTCTGATGGGCCCTTATTGCTTCGTCTCAGCAGCCACAGAGCTACGGCCATAGCCAGGTAGTAACCCAAGGTCACGGCCAGCACACAACCCAGCAGTCCCAAAGTCGAAATGGGTACGGTCTCCCAACCTGAGCGTCCTCTCTGAAGGTTTGTCCACCATAAGGTGCCGCTCAAGCCGTCAAAAGTGGTAGAGCCGAGAACCACCAGCACTAAAGCAGTTCCAAAGTATGTCATCTTGAGGTTTGCGAGACCAGCTATCGGCCAACGGACTCTAACCTCGCCAGCATTGTCAGTATTATCAGTATTGCCAGTATGTCTTTTTGGCACTTCTGCCTTGTTGCCACCTGAGAAAATACCCATTGCGCCGATCATTGTGAAAAGCATGGCGAATCCTTCGTTTTCCCGTAGCCATCTTCGCCCCCAAAGCGTTGCCCCGCAGAGCATCAAAGCTGTGTATGCGAAAATCAGCCACCCTAACAGGCGAGTTTCGCTCGGCTCAGGATAGACCAGCTCCATCCACAAAAACACAGCAACCGCCACAACAGCAAAACATCCACTCACCCACCGGGGCGGCACTGGAATGGTCACTTTGAGCCAGGTCGTCTTGGGCCAGGTCACCTTAAGCCAGGCCCCTATTGTTGCCATAGTGTCCCAAGGGCTTAGCAGACGCCATATGTCGCCGAAAACTGCCGACAGCAACTGCACGCCCACCCAAAAGACCACGAAAATCGCAACAGGTGCGATAGAGGCACCTGCTCCAAGCGGAGAAAATAGCGAAGCCCACAGCACAGCCCCGAAAAGTAGCAACCCAACCGCTCTTATCAAAGCAGTTAAAGCGGCACTGATTTTTTTGCCGCTCCCAAAAGGCAACACGCTTTTCCCTACAGCATCTTTGGCCAGCCTGCTAGCAGGCCACAAGAGACCTAGCAGCACGAAGGAAGCTATAAGTGCAGCTACAGCATTTGTGGAAAAAACCCAGAACGGTAGTGGCAGATCAGATCTGCTACCGATGCCATGCGCAAATATAAATGGCGCAAATATAGATGGCGCGACTATCGATACGAACTCATGCATAGACTGCCGAAAACTAACCGGCAATCACAATTTTATAGGCTGACAGGCTAGCTTAAGAGGCTGACTAGGTGACTTTTTGCAGCTGGTATCCTCCAGCTGATTTATCTCACAGCCAACTCAAAGATAAGCTCACTAGTGGCTTCAAACTCTACTTCCCAGGTGCCCGCCAAATCAGCCACAAACTCAAAACGAGCTGGTGTGATAGGGCCTGCTAAGGCTGTTAGATCATAGCCGTGGATATGCACTTCATGGTTAAATTGGCTAGACGACACCTCAATAATGATGCTCTCGCCCAAAGCAACTTCATAACGAGTCTCGCCTTCAATAATCTCACCGTCCGCCACGATTACGCTTATATCTGCTGGCGTTGGGGTACTGTTGTCACCCTCTTCCTCTCTCACTGCATCAATAATTTGGTTCAGACTCTCGCCAAACTGATTAAGTCCTCCAGGTGTCTCGGCATCAGGGGGTACGAGATCTTCAGGTGGTGCCACGACATCCCGGGGAGGTAAAGTAACCTCACTATCAATAACAGAGGTACCATCAGTGGAAGCAACAGTACTACTTGTAGCATCAGCTACTCCGCCACCATCAGTAGGGACGGTAGTAGGGGCGGCGACTGTCGTAGAGGCACTGGAGTCGTCTCCGCCTCCCCCACAGGCGGCCAAAAGACCAAGCAACAAAATTGCTGCAAAGCCTCCCCCAATGCCTCCAATATAGATTTTGTTGATCTTTGCTCGTGTCTTTGCAACAGCTGAATTCAAAAAGAGCATTTAATCGAACTCCGTTCCATTCGGTTATATTATATTGAATTATATAGGCACCAACTAGAGAACTTGATTATCTCCTTAGAAAAATCTAAAGAAAAAACTGTCACCTATATCCACGTCGCGCCACGCACAGCTCCACGGCTGCAAGCAATGCGTTTCGCAGTTCTCTAGGGTCTACCACTTCATCACAACCGAGGCGGTTGGCCTGTCTGTAAGGCCCAGCGCGCTGATCAGCTTCCACTTGGGCTTGGGTCTCTTCGTCTAGCTTGGCCGAACGACCGCCACTGTCGGCTGGCATGGCGGCCATGTTGACGGTAGGTAGTGAGAAAGTCATAGTCTGATGGTCAAAGGGGTTCTGCCCCATGGTAACTGCCCCAAAACCGAAGGCTTTGCGCAAAGTTACCTGCACTTTGGGATTAGGCATGCGCCGCTGTGCTCTAAACATGCGTCCTCCCCAACGCAAAATGCCTGATTTCTCTGCTTGTGTGCCTGCCATCACACCGGGGTTATCAGCCAAGAAAATCACCGGATGTCCGAAGTTGGAGATCACTTCCAGAAACTCCTCGCCTTTGATAGCAGCAGGGCTGTCGAGAGCACCTGCCAAGTGCGAAGGATTATTGGCCACGATAGCAACAGCCTCGCCTCCCATATGCGCTAGACCACAAATGAGCGACTGCCCGTAGTCGGGCTGGAACTCAAAGAATGCCCCCTCATCAGTCAGACATGTTACCACTTGGTGCATGTCATAAGGACGCCGGTCGTTGGGAGGGATGATGTCTAACAGCTCTTCGCAAAAACGAGGCCCAGTGTCGTTACTTTCATAGCGGGGAGCAAATGAGCGACAGTTTTGCGGCATATAAGAGAGATACTTACAGGCCATCTCCAAGGCGTCTTCGTCTGTCTCGGCCACGTTATGCACCGTTCCAGCCACCTTTGCACACACATCAATGCCACCTAGCTCTTCCTTTGTAACCTCCTCGCCTGTGGCTGCTCTCACAAGTGGCGGCCCACCAGTGAACATAGACCCGTAGCTGGTCATTATCGTGAAGTCGCTGAGCGGGGCTGTTATCGCGCTGTGCCCTGCTGAAGCCCCCATGATGAGACACACCATCGGCACTTTGCCGCCGAGGTCGCCGAGTGCCAAAAGGTCGTTGGGGGCACGGCTACCCCCTGTGTCGGTGAGACGATGCCCAGCACCTTCCAGCATCATCACCAAAGGCACGCCTTCTTGTCCGGCTAGCTCTGCAATCCGATAACGTTTCGCAGTGCCGCCTGAACCTATAGAGCCGCCCAAAACAGTAAAATCTTCTGCCCCAGCAAAAGCCAGACGACCCTTAATATGGCCGTGACCACAGACGAAAGCATCAGCTGGGATATCTTCTTCAGAGCCGACCAGCGAACCCAACTCTACGAAACTCCCAGGATCGAACAGCCTCAAGAGTCTCTCTCGAGCAGTGAGTTTGCCTCGAGAGTGCATGTATTTCTCCACCCTCTCGGGGCCGCCCATAGCCAACGCCGCTTCTCTGCGTCGCTCTAACTCTTCCAGCCAAGATTGCCACTCGGCACGATTCAAGGAGATGCCATCGCTGCTCGAAGTATCCTTGTTGTTCTCAGAGCTTCCCACATGTCTAGCATATTATGTGATAGCTTGCCTTGATTTTAAGCCACCAATAAGATTCTAAAACCCTCAATAATTCACACCCCTAATAATTCAAAAAGGATACTCTCATGCAATTTGATGTGATGGCTTCGTCTTTGCCCTTGGCAGACATGCAGACGCTGGCAAAGAAAATTGAAGACTCTGGTTTGGACGGCATCTGGCTAACCGAAGGAGGGCGCACCGCTTATCTGAGCTGTGCTGCCGCTGCTCTGGCAACCCAGAGGGTAACTTTGGGCACAGCCATAGCTTTGGCTTTCCCCCGTAGCCCCATGATCACCGCTCAAGTGGCTTGGGAGTTGGCTGAAGCCTGTAAGGGTCGCTTTGTGCTAGGCATCGGCACTCAGATAAAGCCTCACATAGAGCGGCGTTTCTCTATGCCATATGATCCACCAGGGCCTCGCCTGCGCGAGTATGTGTTAGCTCTTAAAGCCATCTTTGAAGCATTTCAAACCCGTAGCCCCATGAAGTTTGAAGGAAAATATTACAACCACGAGATGTGGGGCACCACTTGGAACCCCGGCTCTATAGAGCATCCGGATGTGCCAGTGTATGTATCGGCAGTGCGACCATGGATGTGCAAAATGGCAGGCGAGGTATCTGACGGTCTGCACTTTCATCCCTTTCACTCTCCCGCCTATATCCGCGAGCAGATGCTTCCTCACATCCAGGCAGGTGCTGACAAAGCAGGGCGCGACCTTTCTGAAGTGATGTTCGTTATACCTGTGATGATATGCGTGGGCGATACCGAGGAGGAAGTGGCGAAAACCCGCGAGAACGCCCGCACGATGATTGCCTTCTACGGCACCACCCGCGCGTATGCCTCAGTGTTTGAACAGCACGGCTACGATGACCTCTGCTCTCAGCTCCACCGCAAACAAAAAGAAGGCGACCACGCGGCACAAATTGCTCTAGTGACCGACGAAGTGTTAGATCACTATGTGGTAACGGCCGAGTGGAATAACCTGGCTGAGAAGCTACTTGAAAGATATAGAGGTATTGCCCCGTCTATGCGAATTATGACTTATACCGCCATGTCGCAAATGAACTCCAACCCAGAAGTCTTAGAACGCTGGGGCGCAGTGGCGCAAGATATGCACAGAAAAGATATGCCCTGAAACCAGCTGGAATCTGCTTTGACTGGTAGCTAAGTCAGCGCAGCTAAGTCAGCGTAGCTAAGCAATGGCCGCGCCTCTTGGTAGCGGAGCGTGAGGCAAATCTTCCAAAACTAGCCTGGCGAACCGCTCACATTCTTCGCGGTGCGTGTAGCCCGAAAGGATGAATGCATCCACTCCGGCCTCCTGATATGCCAGCAGCTTGTTTCTGATCTGGTCTGGGTCGCCCACTAAAGCTGCGCCCGCTCCGCTTCTGGCCCGGCCTATACCTGTCCAAAGCCCCGGTTCGGCAAAGCCTTCTTCGTCGGCATGTTCGCGCAGATTGGCTTGACGTTGCACTCCCACAGAGGTGGCATCCAGAGAACGCTTGCGAATGCGCTCACCTTCCTCAGGATCTAGTTTGCTCAACAGACGAGCTGCTGCTTCTCTGGCTTCAGCTTCGGTCTCTCGCACGATCACATGGGCACGCAGGCCATATTTGAGTGTTCTGTCATAGTTGGCGACTCGCTCGTTCATCTCATCTATGGTCTTTCCCACCGACGCCACAGTGTCGGGCCAAGTCAAAAACACATCGGCATCGCTGGCTGCGGTGTCTTTGGCATCGTCTGAAAAACCGCCAAAATAAAATGGCGGACAAGTGCCGCTGTGGGTGCGAACCCGCGGAGGCTCTACAGAAATTTTTAAGAACTCCCCATCCATTTCCACACCTTCACCATTCAGCAAGTCTCGCAGTACCCGCATGCACTCTCTGGCCCGCTGGTAGCGTGGCGCAGACTCCAGAGTTTCGCCCGGGATATCGCTAGAGATAATGTTGATCGTGAGGCGGCCTTGAAGCATTTGATCTAGAGTCGCCAGCTGACGGGCCGACTGAGGTGCCCACATCTCTCCCATTCGCACCGCTAGAAGCAGCTGTATCTGTTCCACATCGGGGGCTACGCCGCCTGCGAATGCCACGCTGTCTATCCCCAAGCTGTATCCCGAGGGCAACAAGATGTTGTTGTAACCGAGACGATCTGCTGTAAGCGTTATCTCGCGGCAGTGCTGAAACGAGCTGGCTAGCTTAGGGTCTGGAACGCCCAAAAATTCATAGTCGTCGTCGCACAAGGCGGCAAACCAAGCGATTTCAACAGGCTGGCTCATGGCAATGGCACTCCTTCAGATGCCTCAATGATGTCATAGCAGTCGTTGCGATCCAAGCTCACCTGCAAGGCTGCAGTTGCTGTTCGCAGTCGCTCTGGCTTGGTGGTGCCCAAGATAGCTACAGGCTCAGAAGGATGCGCCAGTACGAATGCCAGTGCCACAGCAATGCGGTCGGTGCCTTCTCTGTCGGCCAATCTGTCAAGCACTTCAATCAGCTCAGGGCGCACGCCCTCGCCCGTAGCTAGACGACCTCCCGCTAACGGACTCCAAGCCAACGGCGTTACACCTTGTGCCATACATCTATCTAGAGTTCCGTCTCGCATAGGGGTAAGCACTGCGGCAGAAAACTCAGGCTGAGTCGTGGCCAAAGGCTCAGACAGACATGTCGACAGAGCGTCATGCTGGTTGGGAGTGAAGTTGGATATTCCGATGTGGCGTATCTTGCCAGCTTCGCGCAAACCCTCTAAAGTTTCAGCCAGATCGCACGGATGAGCGTAGAAATCGGGGCGGTGGATTTGATACAGATCAATCACATCCACCTGAAGACGCCGCAGAGACTCTTCGCATGCTTGAGTGAGATACTTGCGGCTGGAGTCGTACGGCACGGGTGGGGCGATGCCTCCCTTGGTAGCCACCAGAAACTTCTCTCGCAAGCTAGGTGCTTCAGCAAACGCAAGCCCTAGTATCTCCTCGTTGCCGCCGAAGCCCGAACCGCCGAAATCCAACCCATAGACATCAGCGGTGTCAATAAGTGTCATGCCTTCTTCTAGGGCTGTCTCCAGAAGCCTTAGAGTGTACGAAGTGTCAGGGTTGGTGAGACGCCAACATCCTAGGGCCAGTGGGCCACAGGTGTCATCTCCGATACGGCGAGGTGAGACAAGAGAGTTTGAAGCAAGAGAGTTTGATTTCATAACTCTAAACTTATCTTGTGCGCATAGGTCTCATTGGCGGGGGGATGATGGGGATGGAACATCTCGGGAATCTTCTGGCTTTGGATGCCAACGTTACGGCCGTGGCCGACCCTCATCCACCTTCTCGTGATGAAGTGCAAAGAGCTTGGAACAGCCACGATGCTGGCCCCGCATTGAGAGAGTTTGAAACGCATCGCGAGCTACTCAGTTACGACTTGTGTGACGCGGTGGTGGTCTCTTCACCCAACATGACCCATATTGACATATTGGCAGATATTTTCGCCGCCGACATCCATGTGCTGGTGGAAAAACCCCTGTGCACCACGGTTGAAGACTGCCTCAAGGTCATAGACCTTGCCGAAAACTCCGACTATTCTTCGGTGGCGTGGGTGGGGATGGAATACCGCTATATGCCCCCCATTGCCCGTCTCATAGAAATAGCCGCATCGGAGATTCTAGGAAATCTTCGCATGGTGGCAATCAGAGAACACAGGTTTCCTTTTCTTCACAAAGTGGGTCAATGGAACCGCTTCAATCACAACACTGGTGGCACTCTGGTAGAAAAGTGCTGCCACTTCTTTGATCTTATGGATACCATTATGGATGCTCGCCCAGAACAGGTCTACGCAACGGGCGGTCGCGATGTTAACCATTTTGACGAGATATACGACGGCCAACAGCCAGATATTTTGGATAACGCCTATGTGGTTATCGACTACCCCAACAGAACTCGAGGCATGTTGGATCTCTGTATGTTTGCCGAGGCGACTCGCAATCAAGAAGAGGTGGTAGTGGTGGGAGATGTTGGCAAAGCTGAAGCTTTTGTGCCTGAAGACATCGTGCGCCTCGGATTGCGAGGAACTCACAATATCGGCAATGTGGAAACCGAGGTCATAACTGACGACAACATCGCTTTTGAAGGTGGCCATCACGGGTCTAGCTATTTGGAGATGGCTAGATTTTTCTCAGCCATACGAGAAGGTGCTGAGGCTGAGGTGACGCTGTTAGATGGTTTGTGGGCGGTTGCTGTTGGGGTGGCAGGGCAGGTTTCGATTGAGAAAAACAGACCTGTGGCGATGTCGGAAGTAGTGCCTAGTTCGTTACTTGGAAGATAGCGGCAGTTTCGGGGGGAATTTCGTAGTTTGTAGTTGCCATCGTGTTTGCTGCTTTATTTTCTTCACTGCTTCCTGCTTCACTGTCTTTGCTGTTTGTCACGCAATCGCTGGTGAAAAGTTGAGTGGCGGCAGTGTCTAATGTTGCTTTGAAGGGGTTGGCTGAGAGATTTGCCACCAGACGAATGTTGCCTCTTGATACATACAGCACTTCTGGAGCAAGGGCTTCGGCTTTGTCTAAGGGGGCATTCCAGATTTCTGGGTGGGTTTTGCGGAGGTGGATGAGGCTACGATAAGCGGCTAGAGGTGAGTTTGGATTGTCTCGTTGGCCTTCTACTGTAAGCTCTGGCGGGCGAGGCGGTGCTTGAAGCCATGCCTTATCTGCTGTTGTAAAGCCATTGATATGAGTGTTGTCCCAAGGCATCGGAGTGCGACACACATCTCGACTTTCGCCATGTTTGTTGCTGGCGACAAGAGGATCAGAAAGGTCGTCATCTGCGATCTCGCTGTTGGGCAAACCCAGTTCTTCGCCTTGGAAGATGAAAGGCAAACCTCCTAGCGCAGACATGGCTGTAGTTACCGCAAATGCTCGCCTCACTCCTGTCTCACCACCACCAAAGCGCGATACAGGTCGTGAGCCGTCGTGGTTGCTTAAAATCCATGACACCTCATCGGGTGCGTGCTCGCAGAGGTCCAAGATTTCTCGCACGAGTTGCGCGGGTTCCCAACTAGCCCACATCGGCGGCAAGTGAAATGCTGCGTCTAGCGCACCTTCGCTCACATAGCGGGCAAATCTGTGACCTTCAGTTATGAATATTTCCCCCAGCAGCAAAGCATTGTAGGGTGCTACCGCATCGTGCCATCTGCGAAATATTTGAACATTGTCGTCTTGATCTAAGTCGTAGCGATGCTCAAAGCAGTTGAAAATATCGCGTGCCCCCATACCGGATTGCGGCTCAGCAATCATGGGATTGTCTGGGAAGTCGGGATGTTTCATCAGAGCGTGGGCCACATCTAGACGGAAGCCGTCTACTCCTTGTTGGCACCAAAAGCGAAAGATGTCATCAAAGGCTTCTTGCACTTCCTCGTTGCGCCAGTTGAGGTCGGGCTGTTCGGGAAGAAACAGATGACACCAATACTGCCCTGATGCTTCATCCAGAGTCCAAGCCGGGCCTCCGAAGTGCGACAGCCAGTTGTTTGGTGGGCCACCGTTGGGGCCAGGATCGCGCCAGACGTACCAATCTCGCTTCGCGCTGTTGGGGTCGCGGGATTCCTGGAACCAAGGATGGTCCGATGATGTGTGATTCGGAACAACATCCACAACCACCGCTAGCCCCAAAGAATGCGCCTTATCTGCAAACTGGCGAAAGTCTTCCATCGTGCCGTGCTTGGGATCCACAGCGCAGTAGTCGCTCACATCGTAGCCGTGGTCGCGGCCCGGCGATGGGTAGAAAGGGTTGAGCCACACGATGTCGGCACCCAGCCAAGCTATGTGCTCCAATCGCTGGGTTATGCCAGCCAGATCGCCTATGCCGTCTCCATTGCTGTCGACAAATGAGAGTACATAAACTTGATACCCCACCATCCCCCGCCACCAGTAGCTGGAATTCTTCTGGAAGCTTTCTCTCTCAGTCAATTTGCTTGTCTCAGTCAATGTGCCTGCCGTGCCTGTCTCAGCCAATGTGCTCGCGGAAGAGACGCAGAACCTCGCCGTCTTCGGCGTGTCGGTCTACAGCATCCTTGGAGAAGATGAGATTGCCGTCCACATGCACATCAAAGATGCCTGCCGTGCCCGGTATGAGCGTCAAGTCTTTGATGATGTGCTGGTGGTTTTTGACTAGATCTGCAGCCGCGCCCACGGCGAGGTCAGAGTAGTCTCAAGGCACGCAGTATTCTATTGAAATACTGTGGGTGGGGTTGATCATTTTGTTCTCCCTATTCTCTGGAAATGCTGTCTAGCTAATGCTTCCGACATACTTTTAAGCCTATACGCCAATGGAATTAACTTTCGGCGGTGCTGTCACTGCACCTTTTTCTGCTCCTTGTGCCAGAGCGGCGTACTTAGCCAAAAATCCCGAGTCATACCGAGGCTCAGGCGGTTTCCAGTTGCGCTTTCGCTCTTCCATTGCGGCGTCATCTACAAGCAGATCTATCTGATGTGCGCGCACATCTATTCGAATCTTGTCTCCTTCCTCAACGAAGGCAATAGGACCTCCATCCACTGCTTCTGGGGCAATATGTCCTATGCAGAACCCGTGCGTGGCACCCGAAAATCTACCATCTGTGATGAGCGCAGCGTCTGAGCCTCTACCCATGCCCTTCATTGCTGCGGTGATTGCCAACATCTCGCGCATTCCCGGCCCACCCTTAGGGCCTTCTTGACGGACAACCACGATGTCGCCAGCATTGATGCCTCCTGCTAGTAACACTTCCATAGCTGCTTCCTCGCCGTCAAATACCCTGGCTGTGCCGTCAAAGACATCCACATCTAGGCCAGCTACTTTCACGACCGCACCTTTGGGTGCCAGCGAGCCAGTCAGCACAGCAATGCCGCCGATGTCATGGATGGGGTTGTCAAAAGTATGAATGACATCGCCATCAGGAGCAGGCGGAGAAAGTTCGGCTAAGTTCTCGCCCACGGTTTTGCCAGTTACTGTCATCTCATCGGTGTGTATCTGCCCTTCTTCAGCCAGCATCGCCATGACTACACCGATGCCTCCGATGCGATCTATATCTACCATGTGATATTTACCGGCCGGTTTGGTATCGGCTAGATGAGGCACTCTGGCTGCCACCTTATTGAAATCATCTAGTTCCAACTCCACACGGGCTTCATAGGCAATAGCCAGCAAATGCAGCACAGCGTTGGTGGAGCCGCCTAGAGCCATAACTAACGCGATGGCGTTCTCAAATGCCCCCTTGGTGAGAATCTGGCGTGGGCGGATGTTCTGGCGTAGCAAATTCATCACAGCTATGCCGCTTTCAAAAGCAATATCATCACGACGGCGATCCACCGCTGGAGCCGATGCGCTGGCGGGTAGCGACATACCCAAGCCTTCACCCACAGCGGCCATCGTGTTAGCGGTGAACATGCCGGCACAGCTACCTATGGTCGGGCACGCGTTGCGCTCTATTTCATTTAGCTGCTTTTCGGTGATGTCGCCGTGGGCGTGAGCTCCGATACTTTCGAACACTGTCGACAGATCAATAGTCCTGTTACCTACTCGCCCGGGCATGATTGAGCCGCCATATACAAACACATTTGGCAAATTCAGCCTTGCTGCAGCCATAAGCATGCCAGGCAACGATTTGTCACAACCTGCAAAACCTACGAAAGCATCTAGGCGTTCAGCGTGCATCACTGCTTCTACAGAGTCGGCTATGATCTCACGGCTTACAAGTGATGCCCGCATCCCTTCGTGCCCCATAGAGATGCCGTCGCTGACCGCGATGGTCGTGAACTCAAGCGGAAAACCGTCGGCAGAGCGCACGCCGTCTTTACAACGTTTGGCAAGTCGATCGAGCGGCAGGTTGCAGGGGGTTACTTCGTTCCAAGAAGAAGCAACCCCCACTTGAGCTTTGTGCCAATCGTCGTCGGTCATGCCAACGGCTCTTAGCATCGCCCTTGCGCCTGCTTTTTCTGGTCCTTCTGTTACTTCATGGCTTCGTATTTTCATAAATTCATTTCTAGCAGGATATGGGCAATATTCGCGCTATGGTGTTACTGCGACATTGCGTCTAGCAGTTCGTTGTAGCTTCGTGTCAGCACGGTGCTTACGCAGAAGCCGTCGTCGGTGCGAATGATCTGCTGCAGTTCAGACATGGCACTGCGAAGCTCTGTCGGGTTCCCAGCCAAATGCGCCACTTGAAATCTACGCAGATAGCACTGCTCACATCCAGGCACAACCTTGTGCGCCTGATAGCAAGCCCAACGGGCAGTGTCTGGGTCGCCTAAGCGCAAGGCGATGTCTGCGAGACTATGAGCAGAGTCATCTACTAGGCATTCGATATGTGCTCTGACCGACATATCAGCCCAGCCATAGCGATTGCGGCCCGACCCACTAAACGGTGCCCCTCGCACAAGCCTGAGCGCACGGCGCAGATGGACAATGGCTGCAGGCGAATTGCTTCGCACTCTTCGCAGGTGCCAATGGAACTCATCAAAATCTGTGTGCACATTCTGTGAAAGCCGGTAGATTCTGTCAGTTCCGAAGCGAGGTATATGATGTCTATACATTGCGTCAGTACCCAGCGCAGCCCTGGAGCGGCTGGCCAGGGCGGTGACTGTGCGGGTTTCAGGCGTGCTGCCGTTGCTCCACATCGATTCCTTCACCATGTCACAAGTCACACCTTCTCGGTGGAAGGCCAGATAGCAGATAAAGTCAGAGCACTGCTGAGTGAGGAAAGGTGCCGCTCCTTCTATCTTCACCGGCCCCATCACACAGACTTTTATGTCTCTAGGGGTTGCACTCCAGAGAAATCTGGGACGCCAAGATAGCCCTTTTGATTTGTCAGACTTGCTATGCGACAAGATTTTAGGCTTGCCAGACGGTAGCATCTTGGGCTTGAGCATGTTGCGCTTGAGCATGTTGGACTTGACTGGGGCATCAAGCGAGGTCTGAAATAATGCTCCAGATACTGTGCCAGGCGAGGCTCCAGATAAGGTCACAGCTTCATTGGTAATTCCAACTAGGGCACCATTTTGGGAATCGAGCCGCATAGCAACAGGTTCTATCGCGTCATGCCTTGGTAGCAGTTTTTGAAAAGTGCTGTAAGGCACCATTGATGACGACCTTTCTTGTCCTCGCTGCAGGGGGATGTCATAGGGGTGCAGACGATTCCTTTCCAGATCAAGCGACCAAGCGGCTGAGCCGAAACTGGTTATATGGGACACGCCGTCCTCAAACTTGTCGGGGTTTTCTGTGAAAGGATCCATAACAATCTCTAACTGTTTGACTGCTGTTTCGTTGCCATTGGCATCTGTTCGCAGAAGATTGCTCACATCGCTTTGCCTCTCAAAAACACTAACTTGAGGAAACATCTCAAACTCATGCCCAAATCCGACTATGTATATTCGTAAATCAGAACGGAAAGGGTTGCTGAGCAAATCCATAGTGAACGAACCCATTGCCGATATCACCCGCTCGGTTGCGCCTTTTACAGAAAGATGCGAAATTTGTGAAACATCCAAAAGCATCTGCGTTTTTAGATGGATACCCGCTTGAATCACCAGAGGATCCAGAAGCTGATCACCTGCTAGATACCCTTGGCTTTGCTGGTCCCTTGCCAGTTCTTTGGCGGCCCTTTTAGTTAGTAGCCAAGAATAGCCATCGTCCAACTCTTGAAATCCCTCAGGAGCTCGCGTGCGATGTGGAAGCAAGATAGCTATTTCAGCAGGGTTCACAAGATAACCCAAAATGTCTGGCAACCTGCGTCCAGACTGCCTAAGCAGATGTTGAGCCACAGCTACTTGACGACAAGCAACTGATGGGCTGGGGAGACAAGCAATTGTTGAATCGGTGTTCTTAAATGTTCTCATCTTCTATTTGCCTTTCTTTTTCAGAATTGTTTTATTACTAAGGGTTGAATGCTTTTTTCTGGTGTTCTTAACTGGTTCCTCCTTTTGTGGTTTTTGAACTCACAGCTGTTGCCTCTCGTCTGGCAGTTACCTGCGATGAAGCGATGATAGAAAGAGATGGCTTGACGGTTTCGCGAAGAGTTACAATCACTCGTTCCCGGGTGGTTTTTACTTCGCCTTTGAGTCCGAGGCGAGTTATCAATCCTTCGCCCACAGTCTTTGCTTTTGTGATGTTCAATACGGCTTTGTTACTTCTGTGTAGCTCTGCTGTATTGATTTGCTGGGCTGCTTCTCTGGATATGCGTGCTGCCAAATCGTCTAGTCGGCGGCGGGCTTGGCGAATGTCAGCACCATCGGCCACAAGCCCCGCCATCAACATGAACACAACAAAAACAATCGCTACATAAAGGCTCACAGCCCCAGTGTCTGATTTTTTGACTGTTGCTTTGCTTACTGCTGTTTTGCCTACTTCCCTAGTGCCAAGTTCACTGGTGCCTAGTTCACTAGTGCCAACTTCACTGGTGCCAACTTCACTGGCCTTGCGCCAATGAAGCAATCTCATCATGTGCCACTCCTCAATGTGTCTATGACTTCTGTGGCTGATGCTTCAAGAGCGACACTGCCAGGAATTTTGATAAGTGCCAAATCGGAGAGTGCTAGCGAACATCGCACTTTCACCTTTACACTCCCGCCCCTTCGGAAGGCCGAAGTGTCGACAGTTGCTTGAGGTTTGCTGCACGCCCTAGTTGCATAGTTGGAAGTGCTGTCCTTGAGAAAATCTGCTACTTGCTTTTTTGCATCAGTAGCATTTTGTGCTTGCGATGCAACGCGGGCAACTTCTGAGGCAATGTCTTGCACCCGCCCTCTCGCCTCTGAGAGTCTCCCTGTGAAAAAGAGCATGTGCATGCCACCCAACAAGCCAATAGCCAACAGAGCGATTTCTACAGACACGATGCCTCCAATATTTCGCCTTTGCCTCATTGACGTTCTGCCTCTGTGATGAACTCTTCTATCGGTCCAGACGCCACATGCTCTACAGCCACTGGCAACCCCGGCAGGATAGATGGCGAATTGGCCCGCACACGCACAAATGCCTCCCCTTTGTCTTGCCACAGGCTCACTGATAAGTCTTTTAGTGGTGCACCATTGGCGATGAACTCAGCTGCTGTTCGAGCAGTTGCCTTAGTTCCACCTAAGGAGGTGTAACTTTCCAGAGCTGTATCTGCAGCATCGCTAACTGTGAGATTCGCGTTATAGAGGAACCCAACATGGGTAACAAGCATGATCATTGTTAGCAGTAGCCCATAAACAAGCGAGAACTCTAAAGTTGAAGTACCAGCTTTGTCCATACCAGTTTTATCCATGGGGGGATATCAGGTGGTAGTCGTTGTGACGGTATTGACAAACGCTTTGCCGACATTAACGCCAGTTTGAATTTTGTTAGCAGCTGTATTGGTCTGTGTGCGCACCACACCTACTACAGCTATGGCTATGGCGGCAGCACCAGCTACGAGCAGAGCCCACTCTGTGGTGGTCAGGGCCTCGTTGCGACTGCGGAGCTTCAGAGCGGCACCGCGGACCGAGGCAACAAACTGCCAGTAGGCAACCAAACAAAAGCATGAGATAGCTAGCATTATTTTCTCCTTTTCGAGTATGGGATGTTTAGTGATAGAGATTTATAGTATTGCAAAGGTGTTGCAAAGCTTCAGTGCTTGCAAGCCGCATAGTTTTGAAATCATTTCACAAAGCCGATGAGAGCGAGCTGAGAGCGGGATAGGCGATGAACACCACAAAGGCAAATGCGATCACAACTGTCGGCACAGTCATCTTTTCGGTCAGAGCATTTGCCTCAGCTTGTGCCTCTGCTATAGCACGGTCGCCAGCAGATTCTGCTTTTCTGGCAAGGGCTTCAGAGGGGCTAGCTCCCTCGGTTTCGGCAAGATTCACGGTTGAAGCAATTTCGGTGAGTTCTGTTATAGCTAGCTCTCCACCAAGGCGAGACAGACCGACCGAAAGCGGCTGTCCGTGCACTCTGCTCCAATCCAGTGCTCCTCTTATCTCATCAAAGGCCCAACCTTTGCCAGCTAGTGCCGCCTGATATAGCGCGCCGTCGGTGTGACTGCCGCCAGCTAGGAGGATTTTTACCAGATCTAGATAGGCCACGAGTGCCCCTCTAAACCCAACTCGCCTTTTGGCTGCTTTCTCGCGAAGCTGTCGGTCGGCAATCATGAAGCCGCCTGAAGTTCCGATAACCATACCTGCTATCGCCCACCAGATAGGTAAAGTCATCCCCAAAATATTTGCAGCTGTTACTAGGAGACATGGCAAGAACCCCCAAACAATGCAGGCGGTCATCTTCGCAAAGGCATGCTCGGCTGCAGTTATGCCACAAACTCGCATATCTTGACTGAATTTCCGAAAGTCCGTGCCTAGAGCTACTACTGCCGTCTCTGACCACCCCATCGCACGAGTGCGTAGTTGGGTTGCCAGAGGGTCTGCTGTTTTTCTCGGCAAAACATCTTTTCTTTGGGCAAAACCAGTGTTTTCCGATATAAAACCTGCACTTTGAGTAGCAGAAGCTCTCTGCCCAAGCACAGAACTTCTTTGACCAAGCACAGAACTTCTTTGACCAAGTAAAGGCGCGTGTCGTCTAGTGCAGCCGCGAATGATCATCCAGATGCCGCCCCCTACCAGAACACCTCCAGCTAGTACAATCATGTCTCTCTGCCTCGGGTGCTCTCTGGGATTTTCCGGGATCTCGCTGGGATTTTCCCGTTGCTCTCTGGAGTTTTCTGGATGCTCTCTGAGGTTTTCCCAGTGCTCAAAGAAGAGTCTGTCATCTCGAAATATCTTGGGAGTGGCTTTGCCTTCCCCATGCGGATGAGTAGTCCATATCCCCCCATGAACCCTGCCCCCACCACGCAAAGCATGATTTGGCCGAAAGGCGAGCCGTATGGTTCTAGATAGCCGTCGTCAAACAGATAAATTCCCAAAGCGACAGTTAGGGTTGCGCCAAGCACGATGCGTGCTGATGTTAGAAATTTCGCTCGTCCAGCTTGCTGGCTACGCAAAAGCTGCCCTTCTTGGCGCACTGATGCTGCTTGAGATCGCAGAAGCCCTACCAAGTTTTGGGCACCTCTGGCCGAGGCGAGAGTTAAAGCAGTGGCAACCTTGTCGCAAGCGGGATGTGCTACTTCACGGGCAAAGGAGGCTAAAGCTTCTGGTAAAGGCACAACTTCTATGCGGGCAGCTAGAGCTTCCACTTCTCGCCGAATACTTAGAGGTGCACTGCGGGCAGATACTGCTATGGCTTTTTCAAAACCTCCTCCAGCGGCAATAGTGGTGTAGAGCATCTCTATCCAGCTGGCTATGGCATCGCCCTTGTCTGCCAAAATGTTGCTTTGAGATTTGAGCTTTCCCCAAAAGAATATGACTGCCCCGCTAGCCAGTAAAGACGCAGCTATCCAACTAGTAATGAGATACACAGTTGCTCCAGCAACAATGCCTATGAGCATCTTTTTGGCGATTACTCCGTTGCTTCCCGCCTTGTTGCCCGTGCCTATCACAGCCTTGATACCGCCTCCTGCCTGGCTGTCGCCTCTAGCCTTACTGCCGCCACCTGACAGCACTGCCTTGCCCTTAAGACCCAGCAACACAAGCCACAACCCGAAACCCACCACAGCCCCACCAAACACACCGGGCACTGTAACCACAGCTGGCACAGCAGCCATAACAGCAGGCACAACCAAAGCCTCAATCATCACAACCTCTCCCAAGAGTCGTAATCGACTGAATTGATCCCAGATGAATTGACTCGGCTTGACGATTCCATAAGAGTTCTATCGAAACCGTGGGCTTCTAGTCTTCGCAAAGTTGGTTCCACCCTCAGTGGTTCACCTGATGGTGTAGCTTTGCCGTCCGGCCCAGGTCGCCAAATCTCGTTGGATTGCACATGATTTTCGGTTGAACCGATTACTTCTCTGATGCTCGTTATATATCGCTGCCCTTCCCAGCGGCCGATGTGGATTACAAAATTCACCGCGCTGCCGACTAGTCGATATGTAAATGCTTGTGAATAGTGCTGGGCCGTCATTGAGGCATACATAGCCAACCGCTCAAATGCTTCTTTTGTGCTATTGGCGTGGATGGTGCAGAGCGAGCCGTCTTGACCTGAAGTCATCGCCAGCAACATTCCAAGCACCTCAGTGCCTCGCACTTCGCCAACGACTATTCGGTCGGCATGCATTCGCAAACATTCTCGCAACAAGCTTTCTAGTGAGAACTCTCCCGCCCCTTCCAAGTTGGCAGGGCGCGCCTCCAACACTCCAACATCAGGATGGCGATCTGAAAACTGGTGGATGCCTAGTTCCAACTCGTCTTCAACAGTGACTATGCGGTCTTCTGGTGGGATTTCGTTGAGTAGTGCCCGGCACAAGGTGGTTTTACCTGTTCCCATACCGCCGCAGATGACGATGTTGTGGCGAGAAAGCACGGCTGCCCGTAAGAAATTTTCTATCGCCTCGCCAAACATCTCACCTTGTTTCAGTTGACTGAGTGTGGACAAAGTGGGGTCATGCATGCGGATGGTAACCATCGGCACCATAGAGACATCCATGATGGCGTGAAGGCGACTACCGTTAGGAAGACGCATATTGAGCACTGGTGAACTCATATCAAAACGGCGACTAGTACGCCCAAGGCTTGCTCCAGCCCAGCGGATCTGCTGTATGAGTTCTTCATTTGAGGCTGCTACTGGCTCGCCTCGATGTTTTTTGCCCGATCTGTCCACGAGCCAGACGGTGTCGTGTCCGTTGATGTGGATATCGCTGAGATTGGGGTCGTTGATATAGCGTTCCCAAGGACCTGCACCGAAGGTATAGCTGAGTGCTGTCTTGGCTAAGTGGCGTTCCTGAGACTCAGTTAGCATTGCTTCACCTGTCACTAAGCGACGCTCTGCAGCATTTGAAAACCAACGGGCAATGACTTCTTCTGCATGAGCTTGTTGGTCTTCAGGGTTGCGCCCATCTCGCCGCTCGCTTTCAACCCAACTGCCCATCTGCATTCGCAGGTGACCGAGCAAGTCATTCAGAAGGTCTATAGGTGGCTCATCTAGCTGCTGAGAATTCTCCTGTTGAGAATTCTCCACCGGCGAAGAATCCGATGGCGAAAGATGATTGGCTGTGGCATCTCGCTCCTCCTCAACAGAGCTACCCATCTCAGCATCACCCACCCAACCAGACGAAAAATCACCACCACCAACATCTCGCTCCTCACCAACAGAGCCACCCATCTCAGCATCACCCATCTCAGCATCACCCACCCAACCAGACGAAAAATCACCACCCCCAACATCCGGCTCATCCAGCCAGCTATAAACGACGTCCCGATCACTCATATCAACACCTACGCATTTGCGTCAATCCCTTTACAACCGATCCCACAGCTTTATACAGATGCGACTTGCTAGTGATAGGCGCACCTGGCCCTTCTTCCACTGCTGCCATAGCCCCCTTCGGATCGTGAGGTATTGAACCCAGCACCACAGCCCGATCACCGCATATCTCATTTAGTTGCTCAGCCACCTCCCTTGCCTGATATGGACCCTTCCCCGCAAGCACAACCCCGAGCTGTGCCTCATAAACCACATCTGAAGCCAGCGAAATCAGCGGGTTCAGTTGTTCTAAAACGGGATTGGCAACTATGACTACAATGTCAGCACCCAAGTGACTGATGCCATCTCCGTAGCGGCCGCCGTCAAATAACAGATCGGGACTATCCGGCGCAGACGCCAGAGGTAACTGCTCTAACCCTCGGCGCACTTCTTCTGGTTTTTCAGAAGAAACCACGGCTGCTACGCCGTCAGGAAGTTGACGACAAGCCGACCAAAGTGCCTCTTCAGTCAGCTCGTGTCGAGCAGTTGCGGCAAGACTCATCAAACTTGGCGGACCAGAAGGCAAGCCGTAACGATGCGCCAATATCCCTCCAACCAAGTCGGCTTCAAGCAAAACACAGGGCTCAGGCCAGCGTGCCGCACACAAAACCGCCAGTGTGGTAACACCGGGCGATCCTCGCAAAGAGCAAAACGCTACTTTCATGTCGCCTGCTCCATATTCGACACTAAATTCGGCACTAGCCCAAGTCGGATACTTCCGCTCCCGATAGCCGAAACCACCTGTGTCTGCTGTTGCTCTGGCACAACAAATGTCGCAAATAAACTTGCCCCAGTACCTGCTGTTAAGTGAGTTACTTCATGTACCTCCACATTGGATGCCACAATCCCATATGTCTCCTGAGAACCGCGCGCCATGATGTTTACCCGATCGCCTTGTGAGAAACCGAGAATGGGATACTGACCTGCTTCTAATCGCGCCCCTACTAACACCATCCCAGCTGGTATATCAGTCTCCTCGGTTAGCAAAGGGCGAGTAAGTAACATGCCAGAGGGATAGTCCCCAGCAGCCGATGCCCCTAAAATCTGTGATGCCGACTGTGGCGACAAAGCAGCAACAGGTACATCGGCAGGAACTTCCAACACAGCTAGATCAGCTACCGATAACACATCGCCCCTGTTTACATCTCGTGCCAGAGCTAGTAGCTCACGGCTCGGCACGTCTTGTCGGGCGAAGATAAATGCGAGCACCCCGCCGCACAGTACCAAAAACAACCCCATGGCAATCTCTGGTATGCGGCGGCGGACACGTTTGGGCAAAGCTCTTCCGGCTATGCCTCGAGGAGCAGGTTGCTGAGCAAGCGGCTGGGAAGATTGCTGAGCAGCAAAGGTGGTAGCAGAAGCAGGCGGAATTGGTTGCGCTGATATCTCGTGCGCTGACATCTGTTGATCTGTTATCTCTTGCGCTGATATCTCTGGGGCGTCCAGAAATCTTTTCTTCATATTTGGTTAAGAAAGGAGAAATTCGCAAAACGCGACAGGCAAAAATTTCTCTCAGGAGATACTCATAACGCTCGTGACCAATTTCTGTGTCTGAGAGCCCCTTTCTGCGCCAGCACCGCGTCTAATCTCATCTGGTCTAATCTCATCGCGTCTAATCTCATAGTCAGTGATTACTGAACTGCCTCCAGTCGTGCCTTCCTCATCTGAGTCGCCCTATATAGATGGCGCAGCCCACCCCATGCGGGCAGTCACAACAGAGGCGGCCTTTCAAGAGACCTCATGGACAACCCAGCGAGCCAAACATGTGGCTGATTTCTTCGGTGAGATGGCACCTGTGTGGAACCAGCGCATCTCCCCTGAAGAGTTAGACGGAATCCTAGATGCCCTAGAGCGTGGCGGAGTGCCCAAAGGCGGCAGATGCTTAGAAATAGGCGCAGGCACAGGTCACGCCACCCGTCACCTCCGCCATTGGTGCGAGTCGGTAATAGCCATAGACATCTCAGAAGAAATGCTGCGGCGCCTTGACCCAGCCTTCGCCCCCAGAGTGCTCGCCGACGGCTCCAGATTGCCCTTCCCCGATGCCATAGCAGATGTCATAGCCCTAGCCAATATGTTCCTCTTCCCCGCCGAAGTTATCCGTCTGCTAGCCCCCAACGGCAGAATTATCTGGTACAACGGCATAGGCGAACACACTCCCATCCACTTAAGCACAGAAGAAATAATCCAAGCCCTAGACCAGCACTCCCCCAAAATAGCAACCCTGGCTAGCTCTAAAACCCCCACCTGGCAAGCCATCGCCAGTCGCTGGTCCCAAGCCACCTGGTGCGTGCTCCGAAGAACCTGACACCAAAATACCGTTAAGTATCTGACACATCCCTGTGCTCCCATAGAAAGATATAAAGACTGAAGCTTGTGGTTTGCCTCTGGGGTGATCTCCGTGGCGTCAATCTGAGCGCACTTCTCCTGTGAACTGCGGGAACTTTTTTGCTACTTTATATATCTAAGGGTATATACCCTCACCGTTGTAGGAACTCAAATGACACTCCCCATCTCAAAAAAACGTATCCTTTTCACAAGCCTGTTGGTAGCCATCGGGCTACTTGCGGCCAGTTGCGGAAGCAGTTCCGACAATACAGTGCCTCAAATCACTGAACCCGACACTGATATCGCAGGTTCTGACAATCCTGACACTTCCGCAACTCCCACAATACCTTCGGGCACAACCGATCCTGAATCCCCTACATCCGATTCCACCACCCTAAACTCCTCATCGCCCACGCCACCATCCACCACTTCCACGCCACCATCCACCACGCCACAACCCAGGCGACCAGCCCCAGATTTGCCGACAGCTACAGCTGTAGCTGCGGGCTTTGATCATACTTGTGCTTTGCTTGAAGATAAAACAATGTCTTGCTGGGGAAGGGATTACGCCGGACAACTCGGCAGAGCAGGCTTTATTTCTTGGTCGAATGTGCCAGAACGGGTACAGAATGTCAGTGAAGTTACTGCCATAATCGCTGGGGCTGCATACAGTTGTGCTCTGCATGTAGATGGCACAATATCATGCTGGGGTAGGAACTATAATAGGCAACTCGGAAATGCCGATTGCATAAAGGACAGCTACGGGTACTTTGTGGAGTGGTGTAACGAAGAAACTAGGCAACTCGGAAATGGCAATTTCTTTGGGCCAGGCTTGCCTGTGCAGGTCTCCGACATTGTTGACGCCACTGCTATATCTGCTGGTGACTCTCATGTTTGCGCTCTTCACGCAAACGGTACTGTCTCTTGCTGGGGAGGCAACTCACGAGGGCAGATAGGCAACGGGGAAAGAGGAGACAGATCGACAGACGACAGCGCAGATGTCGCAAGGCCATCACGAGTTCCTAGCATTGACAATGCTATTGCTGTCTCGGCAGGTAGCAGGCACACTTGCGTGCTGCACTCCGACAGCACTGTCAGCTGCTGGGGCGATAACAGGTCGGGCGAGCTAGGAAACGGAGAACAAGGAGCTGATTGGGAAGATGACAGCGCAGACTCTGTTGTTCCAGTGCAAGTCAAGAATATAACCGATGCCGTCTCTATTGGTACGGGTGCTGGCTACAGTTGTGTGCTGCATCGCAACAAGACTGTTAGCTGTTGGGGATATAACGGTTCAGGCGAGCTAGGAAATGGGCAAGTCGGCGAGGAAACGAATTCGGCTGTCCCTCAGCAGGTTGAAGGCGTGACGGATGCCATCTCGCTCTCTGTAGGTTTTGCTACTGCATGCGTGATTCATGAGAGCGGAAATGTCAGCTGCTGGGGCGATAACAGGTCGGGACAACTCGGAAATGGTTTCCATAGCAATGATGAACAAGATGACAGCGTGAACTCTGGTGTGCCTGTATCGGTCAAAAACTTGTCTGATGCAATTGAAATCTCAACTGGCTATTTCCACGCCTGCGCCCTTCTAAAAGTCGGCACAATATCATGCTGGGGCAACAACGAAGGCGGACAAATCGGAAACGGACGCAATTATTACGGGCGAACAACAGCAGTAAGGGTTGAAGCCGTCAATGTTTCTGATGCCGATGCTGTTGTGGCTGGAGAAAACCACACCTGCGCTCTCATGGAAGACGGCACTGTGAGCTGCTGGGGTAGCAACAGTTCTGGTCAGCTAGGTAGCGGAACAGTGGGCGCAGAACTTGACACGCCTACGCCTACTCCAATAGCTAATATTGCTGGGGCTGTAGCAATAGCCACAACAAAAAATCACACCTGCGCCCTTATGGAAGACGGCACAGTCAGATGCTGGGGCGATAACAGCTCAGGACAACTAGGAAACAGCAGAAGCGGAAGCAATAGAGATGATGAAAGCGAGAACACAACAACTCCAGCAACTGTCATAGACATTAATGAAGCAACAGCAATAACCACAGGCTGGGACCACACCTGCGCTCTTATGAAAGACAGCACAATCAGATGCTGGGGAAACAACAGTTTCGGCCAACTCGGAGATGGCACAAACAGCAGCACATCTGTGCCAGTTAGAGATGCCAACATCACAGACGTCATAGCCATAACTGCAGGCTGGGATCACACCTGTGCTCTCAAAAGAGATGGCAGTATCTATTGCTGGGGAGATAATTCGGATGGTCAGCTAGGCAACGGCACAACCAGCGGTTCGTCTGTGCCAACTAGAGTTGCCGACATCACAGACGCCACAGCAATCTCAGCAAACAGGAACCACACCTGCGCTTTGTTGCAGAA
Organism: uncultured Acidimicrobiales bacterium; assembly: GCA_958295755.1. GTDB lineage: Bacteria > Actinomycetota > Acidimicrobiia > Acidimicrobiales > Hopanoidiivorantaceae > Hopanoidiivorans. The sequence continues at coordinate 1,512,447 of OY282367.1, forward strand.
CGGCAATATCTACTGCTGGGGAAGCAACAGTCACGGTCAACTCGGCAGATGGAGAGATGATTCTGCGGGTTCGCCAACACCGCTCCAAGTAGCCGGCATCACAGACGCCACAGCAGTCTCAGCTGGTGGCTCCCACACCTGCGCCATCCACGAAGACGGCACAGCCAGCTGCTGGGGCAACAACGAAGACGGCCAACGAGGCTATGGCATAATCAACAGATCTTCATCCCCACTCCAAATATCCCCAGTCAAGGTCATAAATTTATCCGATGCCATAGCTATCTCAGCTGGTGGCTCCCACACCTGCGCCCTCCATCAAACCAGCACAATCACATGCTGGGGCAACAACGAAAACGAACAACTAGGCGACAGCCACCTCCCCCGAACACCAGAAAAAGTCATAGCCATCGGCGGGGCTTGATCTCTGCTAATGGCAAATCCGGCGGCCTAGTCGCCGCTTTGTCTGACCTTTGAACTGCGGCTCTCCAGTGAACTGCGGGAACTTTTTTGCTACTTTATATATCTAAGGGTATATACCCTCACCGTTGTAGGAACTCAAATGACACTCCCCATCTCAAAAAAACGCATCCTTTTCACAAGCCTGTTGGTAGCCATCGGGCTACTTGCTGCCAGTTGCGGAAGCAGTTCCGACAATACTGTGCCTCCAATCACTGAACCCGGCACTGATATCGCAGATTCTGATAATCCTGAGACTTCCGCAACCCCCATACTACCTTCGAGCACAACCGATCCTGAATCCCTTACATCCGATTCCACCGTCCCAAACTCCTCATCGCCCACGCCACCATCTACCACTTCCACGCCACCATTCACCATGCCACCATCCACCACTTCTACACCACCATCCACCACGCCACCATCCACCACTTCCACGCCACCATCCAGGCAGCCAGTCTCAGATTTGCCGACAGCTACAGCTGTAGCTGCGGGCTTTGATCATACGTGTGCTTTGCTTGAAGATAAAACAATGTCTTGCTGGGGAGAGAACTACTACGGACAACTCGGCAGAGCAGACGATATTTCTTGGTCGAATGTGCCAGAACGAGTACCGAATATCAGTGAAGTTACTGCCATAATCGCTGGGACTGGATATAGCTGTGCCCTGCATGAAGATGGCACAATCGACTGCTTTGGAAATAACTCAGACGGGCAACTAGGAAATGGCAGTTTCTTTGGGTCAGGCTTGCCTGGGCAGGTCTCCGACATTGTTGACGTCACTGCTATATCTGCTGGTGGCTTCCATGTTTGCGCTCTTCACGCAAACGGCACTGTCTCTTGCTGGGGAGGCAACTCACGAGGGGAGATTGGCAACGGGGAAAGCGGAGACGGATGGGAAGACTACAGCGCAGATGTCGCATGGCCAGCGCGAGTTCCTAGCATCGACAATGCTATTGCTGTCTCGGCAGGTAGCAGGCACACTTGTGTGCTGCACTCCGACAGCACTGTCAGCTGCTGGGGTAGCAACGGCTGGGGCGAGCTAGGAAACGGAGAAAGCGGAGATGATTGGGAAGATGACAGCGCAGACTCTGTTATTCCAGTACAAGTCAAGAATATAACCGATGCCGTCTCTATTGGTACGGGTTCTAGCTACACCTGTGTGCTGCATCGCAACAAGACTGTTAGCTGTTGGGGCAATAACGCTTCAGGCCAGCTAGGAAACGGGCAAGTCGGCGGAGAAACGAATTCGGCTATTCCTCAGCAGGTTGAAGGTGTGACAGATGCCATATCGCTCTCTGTAGGTTTTGCTACTGCATGCGTGATTCATGAGAGCGGAAATGTCAGCTGTTGGGGGCGAAACTGGTCGGGACAACTCGGCAACGGCATCCATAGCAATGATGAACAAGATGACAGCGTGAACTCTGGTGTGCCTGTATCGGTCAAAAACTTGTCTGATGCAATTGAAATCTCAAATGGCTATTCCCATACCTGCGCCATCCACGAAGACGGCACAGCTAGCTGCTGGGGCAACAGCGAAGGCGGACGAATCGGAAACGGACGTGCATTTTACGGGCGAACCACTGCAGTAAGGGTTGAAGCCGTCAATGTTTCTGATGCCGATGCTGTTGTGGCTGGAGAAAACCACACCTGCGCTCTGCACGAAGCTGGCACTGTGAGCTGCTGGGGTAGTAACAGTTCTGGTCAGCTAGGTAGTGGAACAGTGGGCGCAGAACTTGACACGCCAACGCCTACTCCAATAGCTGATATTGCTGGAGCTGTAGCAATAGCCACAACTAAAAATCACACTTGCGCCGTTATGGAAGACGGCACAATCAGATGCTGGGGCGATAACAGCTCAGGACAACTAGGAAACGGCAGAAGCGGAAGCAATAGAGATGATGAAAGCGAGAACACAGCAACTCCAGTAACTGTCATAGACATTGATGAAGCAACAGCAATAACCACAGGCTGGGACCACACCTGCGCTTTGTTGCAGAACGGCAATATCTACTGCTGGGGAAACAACAGTTTCGGCCAACTCGGAGACGGCACAAACCGCAGCACATCTGTGCCTGTAAAGACAACAGACATCACAGACGTCATAGCCATAACTGCAGGCTGGGATCACACCTGTGCTCTCAAAAGAGATGGCAGTATCTATTGCTGGGGAGATAATTTGGATGGTCAGCTAGGCAACGGCACAACCAGCGGTTCGTCTGTGCCAACTAGAGTTGCCGACATCACAGATGCCACAGCAATCTCAGCAAACAGGAACCACACCTGCGCTTTGCTACAGAACGGCAGTATCTACTGCTGGGGAAGCAACAGAGTGGGCCAACTTGGAAGCCAGAGAACTGATTTGGCGGGTTCGCCAACACCGCTCCAAGTAGCCGGCATCACAGACGCCACAGCAGTCTCAGCAGGCGGCTCCCACACCTGCGCCCTCCACGAAGACGGCACAGCCAGCTGCTGGGGCAACAACAAAGACGGCCAACTAAGCAACGGCACAACCAACAGATCTTCATCACCACTCCAAGTCACAGACCTATCCGATGCCACAGCTATCACAGCTGGTGGCTCCCACACCTGCGCCCTCCGTCAAACCAGCACAATCACATGCTGGGGCAACAACGAAAACGAACAACTAGGCGACAGCCACCTCCCCCGAACACCAGAAAAAGTCATAGCCATCGGCGGGGCTTGATCTCTGCGTTAGTCGATTTTCAAATATGAGGCAATCAGCCTCTCCCCTCCGTACTTATCTTGTTCTAAGCCTGCTAATCCCTCTTGCGCTACTAGCCGCTAGCTGCAGCAGCAACCCTGACAACACAACAACAGACAGATCCCAAAACCCAGACGAAGCAACACCAGACTTCCAAAACGGCAACGAGTCTCGGCTTCCAGATGGATCCCCAGATCCGTCAAGAGATAACACCATATCTGCCAACCCACAAGAACCAGCCAACAAAGCCGTAGCCGTCACCGCAGGTAGATGGCATTCGTGCGCGCTACACCAAGGTGGCACCATCTCATGCTGGGGTAGCAACAACTCCGGTCAGCTAGGCAACGACACAGGCGGCGAAGATGGCAACCTGGGGTCTGTGCAGGTTCTAGGCATATCTGACGCCACAACCATCACCACAGGCGGCTATCACTCTTGTGCGCTACACCAAGACGGCACCATCTCATGCTGGGGCAACAACGAGTACGGTGAGCTAGGCAACGGCACAGGCGGCAACGACGAAGAGCGCAGCTTGGTACCTGTGAAGGTTCAAGGCATATCCGACGCCACAGCCATCACCGCAGGCGGCTCGCATTCGTGTGCGCTACACCAAGACGGCACCATCTCATGCTGGGGCAACAACAACTACGGTCGACTAGGCAACGGCACAGCCGGCGAAGATGAAGGCAGCTTGGTGCCTGTGGAGGTTCGGGGCATAACTGACGCCACAGCCATCACCGCAGGCGTAGCGAATTCTTGCGCGCTTCACGAAGACGGCACCATCTCATGCTGGGGTGACAACTTCTATGGACAGCTAGGCAACGGCACAGATAAAAGCAGCTTGGTACCTGTGCAAGTTTTAGGCATAACTGACGCTACAACCATCACCACAGCCGAATATCATTCTTGTGCGCTCCACCAAGACGGCACCATCTCATGCTGGGGCAACAACGAGTACGGTGAGCTAGGCAACGGCACAGGCGGCAACGACGAAGATCATAGCTTGATGCCAGTGGAAGTTCTAGGCATAACTGACGCCACAGCCATCACCGCAGGCTACGCTCATTCGTGCGCGCTACACGAAGACGGCACCATCTCATGCTGGGGCCACAACAACTTCGGTCAGCTCGGCAACGGCACAGGCGGCAACGACAAAGAACGCAGCTTGGTGCCTGTGCAGGTTCTAGGCATAACTGACGCCACAACCATCACCACAGGTCGCTATCATTCTTGCGCGCTACACCAAGACATCACCATCTCATGCTGGGGCCTCAACAGCTCCGGTCAGCTAGGCAACGGCACAGAAAATGGTAGCTATGTGCCTGTGCAGGTTTGGAGCATATATGATGCCACAACCATCACCACAAGCAACGACCATTCGTGCGCGCTACACCAAGGTGGCACCATCTCATGCTGGGGCGACAACTTCTACGGTCAGCTAGGTAACGGCACAACAATCGACTCTTCAGTGCCTGTGGGGGTTCTAGGCATAACTGACGCCACAACCATCACCACAGGCAGAGGGCATTCTTGCGCGCTACACGAAGACGACAACATCTCATGCTGGGGAAACAACGAAGACGGACAACTAGGCAACGGCACAGGCGGCAACGAAGGAGAGCGTAGCTTTGTGCCTGTAAGGGTTCTAGACATATCTGACGCCACAGCCATCACCGCAGGCAGAGAGCATTCGTGCGCGCTACACCAAGGCGGCAACATCTCATGCTGGGGTAGCAACAGATCCGGCCAGCTAGGTGATGGCACAGATGATAGCAGCTTGGTACCTGTGCAGGTTCCAGGCATAACTGACGCCACAGCCATCACTGCAGGCAACAGGCATTCATGCGCGCTACACCAAGACGGCAACATCTCATGCTGGGGCAGCAACAGCTCCGGTCAGCTAGGCAACGGCACAGGCGGCAACGAAGGAGAGCGTAACTTGGAGCCTGTGCAGGTTCTAGACATATCTAACGCCACAGCCATCACCACAGGCGTAGCGAATTCGTGCGCGCTACACGAAGGTGGCACTATCTCATGCTGGGGTGCTAACTGGGCCGGTCAGCTAGGCAACGGCACAGGCGACGGAGAGCGTAGCTTGGTACCTGCGGAGGTTCTAGGTATATCCGACGCCACAGCCATCACCACAAGCCGCGACCATTCGTGCGCGCTACACCAAGATGGCACCATCTCATGCTGGGGCAACGACGATGACGGTCAGCTAGGGGATGGTCGTGATCCCAGAGTGCCGAACTTAGTGGTGGGCTTCGGTGGCTGATCTTCGGTTGGAGCAGTTTTTGTCTCTAAATCAATAGCCTTAAGAAGACAAATCAATCAAGATTACACTACCGCTCGGCTAGCAATTCAGATAACCAAAGCTTTTTGGGGGTTTAGGTGCTGTGGATTTATGCAAGACGGAGGGTATTGCGGTTAAGAGTTACTTTTGCTGGGGTGTTGCCGCTAGCTGATTGTTGGATTATGCCCATGGTTTCTAGGGTGTTGAGGTCTCGGGTTATGGTCTTTTGGCTTTTGTTGGCGTAGGCTTTAGCGAGTTCTGGCGAGAGATTTGGGATTTCCCTTGCGTTTACTAAATCTGCCCTTGCGTTTACTAAATCTGATTGTCTGAGCAAGGCAAGTGCCACATCTCGCTGGCGCAACTCTGAGGGTTTTGTCTTTTGGGCGAATTGCCGCTGAATGAAGCTTTCCCAGATCATTTGAGTGTGCTCAACTTGAAGCGTGGTAAGTTGCTCGTCTAGTCCCTCCACAAAACCTTCTAGGGCGTAGGTCACAAATTTTTCGCTAGGGCATTCGGGGTTAAAAGAAATCTCGTGAAGCAGTTCGTAGTAGCGCGATCTGGTCTGGTTGTAATGGTTTGAAAAAAGATGCGATGACATGGCGGGGATATTGCCTTCAGTGAGAATCTTCACTTCGATTACTCTTGAAAGTCTGCCGTTGCCATCACCAAAGGGGTGAATAAGAAGCAAGAAGAGGTGCGCGAAGATGGCGCGCATCAATGTCTGGGCGAACTTAGCTGCATCCATACTCGCCAACGCAGCAGATGTGCCGTCTGACGTGGATTCAAACCATTCGCAAAACTCATCCAGTAACGGACGACAAAATTCGGCGGGCGGGGCGAAGTAATTTCCCACTTTTACACCTCTTGTTCTTGTCTCACCTGGGACGACATCTTCCCCTTTTGGAAGGTCTCGGTATATCAGCTTGTGCATGTCGCATATGAACTCAGTTGTGAGCGGCATTTTGGGGCTTTCAGAGTCCTGCGTTACCAGCCTGAGAGCTTCCAGCACATTTTCTGCTTCTTGTTCAATATCCCTATGGGCAGGTTGCCCAGATTGCCTTCCCTCAGCTAACTCTTGCACTTCTTCCACGGTCAGCGAACTCCCCTCAATCGCCACAGATCCCTGCGCTCCCATAGAAAGATACAGCGACTGAAGCTTGCGCTTTGCCTCTGGGGTGATCTCGGTGGCGTCAATCTGGGCGCACTTAGCTTGTGCCTGCCCCAGCAAAACCCATGTGGTAGCAGGCAGTCTGCTCCAACAGTCCCTCACAATCTGGGTAAAATCTGTCCAGAAAAATGTCCCAGTATCAAGACTTTCCAATCTCCGATTACGATTCGCCATAACAAGCATTATACCCTGAAAATAAAGGCTTCCAACGTCTCTCTAGACTATCTGAAACCCGCCCAGTAAGATTATACGAACATAATCAACCAAAAATATGTCCTACAATATGTCCCACAAATTAGAAGCAGAAGCTAGAAACTAGAAGCAAAAATCCTGTTCTCTTAGGGATTGCTACTATCGGCTATTTGGCAGACTCGGCGAGTTTCTGGTGCCCACTGAACTTTCTGTTACCCCATTTGGATGGCAACCTCGGTAGCTTCGGTAGCTTGGGTAACAGCTTCAGCGGCAGACCAGGGGTTCGGCTACCAATAAAACTTCAAAGGTGAATGCCTGTTACTTTCTTGTCTGTAAAATGAAGTAATGAACACCAAGATAGTTGAGAACATAGACATGTCAGCTGTGGCTGATTTCTGCCGCAGGTGGCACATAAACGAAATGTCGCTATTCGGATCTGTCCTGCGAGACGATTTTACCGAAGACAGCGATGTTGATGTGATGGTAGACATTGAAGACGAATACGCTCTTGGCAAGCTGGGGCGTTTGAGAGCGGAGAAGGAGTTATCTGCTCTCTTCGGACGCAAAACAGAGATCGTCGACAAAGATACTGTCATGTGGTGGCGAACTTTGCCGTCTGTGCGCAATAGCATACTGGGATCAGCGGAAGTGATTTATGCACACCCGTGACATGACTGATGAGCAAAAATTGCAGGTCATGGCAAATTATGCGAAGGTTTTGCTTTCCCATGCTCACATGAATCAAGGCGAATTCATGAGCTTGATAGATAGCAATACGATTAGCGAGTTGGGTATAGCTAAAGCTTTGGAGTTGATTGGTGAGCATGCATACTATGTATCGCAGTTTGGAAGAAGCGAATATCCCGAAATAGATTACGAGTATTGGAGTGTCTGGCGGCAGGATTTGACGCATGGGTACACAGGTGTAGCAAAACGAGACATGTGGGACGCTGTTTGGAAGCATATACCAGTTCTGTGCCGCACGCTGGAAGAATACGGATTCACAGCCAGAGAACCTTGATACTATAGGACACCATCACACCCCTTCTGTAAAATGAAGTAATGAACACCAAGATAGTTGAGAACATAGACCTCAATATGTCAGCTGTGGCTGATTTCTGCCGCAGGTGGCACATAAACGAAATGTCGCTATTCGGATCTGTCCTGCGAGACGATTTTACCGAAGACAGCGATGTTGATGTGATGGTGTCGTTCGAGCTAGGCAAAGAGCCGAGCTTTATGACTCTGCGAGACGCCGTAGATGAGCTGTCGACGCTGGTCAAACACGATGTTTCCATCTCCACACGCGATGCAATAATGTGGCGCAGAACCCTACCAAGCATCCGCGAAAGCATCCTCTCCACAGCAGAGGTTATCTATGCACTCCCGTGACATGACTGATAAACAGCGCATGGAAATGATGGCTGAGCATGTTCGTGATCTGAGATCACTATCCCTTGCGGGGCGTAAAGCATTTTTTCAACTGGCTAGGAGAAGCCCGTTTGCCGACTACGGAATCGCTAAAGCACTAGAACTAATCGGCGAAGCAGCTCACTACATGACACAGACTGGGAGAAACCAATACTCAAAGATTGACTTTGACAAGTGGGAGGGACTGCGACACGACCTCACTCACGATTACAGTGGCGTGGAACTACTTTTCGTCTGGCAAACAATAGAAAAAGAAGTACCAAAGCTATACAACCACTTGCACAACTACGGCTTCATAAGTGGTTAACCCAGACAGCAAAGAGCAACCTTCAGCATCCAGACCTCTGCGCTATTTTCATGGAATAGGCTATTTCTATGGAAACTGAAGGTGAAGACGCTCTGACTAGCCGTCTGGAGTACTTGCTGGAACAGGGCTGGGAACCAGTAGACGAAGAGCTGGCCTTGCGGCGAGCCAAAGAATTCGGTCGCAAATACTGGCGCGTCTTCGATATGCTCGCCAAAGAATCCCGCGACTAGCTATACGGTTTAAGTCTTTTGATACAATCATCTCACGACAAAGCCGTGTAATAGACTGAAAACTTATGAAGAATATCAAACAAACACCGATGACATCCCCCTAGCTTTGATTGCTAACCCGTATAAAATGAAAACTTATGAAGAATATCAAACAAACAGCACCCCCCCCCGAACCTATCTTGTTCTCAGCCTGCTAATCCCTCTAGTGCTACTAGCTGCTAGCTGCAGCAACAACTCTGACACCACAACATCAGACAGGCCCCAAAACCCAGGCGAAGCAACACCTGAACCAACACCTATAATCACTACCACCGCAACCATAACTTCACATCAACCAACAACTACTACTCCACCCACCACGACAACACCCCCACCCACAACCACTACTACACTTCCACCAAACAAAGCCACAGCCATCACCACAAGCGGCGGTGACATAAGCGGGGGGCATACTTGTGCGCTACACGAAGACGGCACCATCTCATGCTGGGGCGACAACAGATTCGGTCAGCTAGGCAACGGCGAAGGCGGCAATGACGGAGACCGTAGCTTGGTGCCTGTGCAAGTTCAGGGCATTACTGACGCCACAACCATCACCACAAGCGGCTGGCATTCTTGTGCGCTACACGAGGGTGGCACCATCTCATGCTGGGGCTCCAACAGGTACGGTCAGCTAGGCACCGGCACAACAACCCGCTACTTTTCAGTACCCGTGGGGGTTATAGGCATAACCGACGCCACAACAATCACCACAAGCGGCCCTCATTCTTGTGCACTACACGAAGACGGCACCATCTCATGCTGGGGCAACAACAGGGACGGGCAACTAGGCAACGGCGAAGGCGGTGGCGAAAGATCTCGTAGTGTGGTGCCTGTGAAGGTCCAAGGCATAACCGACGCCACAACCATCACCACAAGCGGCCCTCATTCTTGTGCGCTACACGAAGACGGCACCATCTCATGCTGGGGCAGCAACGGCTCCGGTCAGCTAGGCAACGGCGAAGGCGGCAACTTCGGAGATTATAGCTTGGTGCCTGTGAAGGTTCTAGGCATATCTGACGCCACAACCATCACCACAAGCGGCTTTCATTCTTGTGCGCTACACGAAGACGGCACCATCTCATGCTGGGGTAGCAACGGCTCCGGTCAGCTAGGCAACGGCACAGGCGGCGGTGGCCGCTACAGCGGAGATCACAGTTCGGTGCCTGTGCAAGTTCAAGGCATAACCGACGCCACAACCATCACCATAAGCACCTATCATTCTTGTGCGCTACACGAAGAAGGCACCATCTCATGCTGGGGCGACAACTGGATAGGTCAGCTAGGCAACGGCACAGCAGATGACAGTTCGGTGCCTGTGCAAGTTCAAGGTATAACCGACGCCACAGCCATCACCACAAGCACCGATCATTCTTGTGCGCTACACGAGGGTGGCACCATCTCATGCTGGGGCGACAACAGGGACGATGAGCTAGGCAAAGGCACAACAACCCTCTACTCTTCAGTACCCGTGGGGGTTATAGGCATAACCGACGCCACAACCATCACCACAAGCGGCTCTCATTCTTGTGCGCTACACGAGGGTGGCACCATCTCATGCTGGGGCAACAACAGCTCCGGTCAACTAGGCAACGGCGAAGGCGGCAATTACAGTGACCGTAGCTCGTTGGTGCCTGTGCAAGTTCAAGACATAACCGACGCCACAACCATCACCACAAACGGCCCTCATTCTTGTGCGCTACACGAAGACGGCACCATCTCATGCTGGGGCAGCAACTGGGCCGGTCAACTAGGCAACGGCACAGGCGGCAATTACGGAGACCGTAGCTTGGTGCCTGTGCAGGTTCTGGGCATATCTGACGCCACAACCATCACCACAAACAGGAGACATGCTTGTGCGCTACACCAAACCGGCACCATCTCATGCTGGGGCTACAACGAATACGGTCAGCTAGGCAACGGCGAAGGCGGCGGTGGCTACGACAGCGGAGACCGCAGCTTGGTGCCTGTGCAAGTTCAAGACATAACCGACGCCACAACCATCACCACAAACTGGGAATATTCTTGTGCGCTACACGAAGACGGCACCATCTCATGCTGGGGCAGCAACTGGGCCGGTCAGCTAGGCAACGGCGAAGGCGGCAACTTCGGAGATTATAGCTTGGTGCCTGTGAAGGTTCTAGGCATATCTGACGCCACAACCATCACCACAACCGAATATAATGCTTGTGCGCTACACGAAGATGGCACCATCTCATGCTGGGGTAACAACGCAGACGGTCAACTAGGGAATGGTAGTGATCATAGGGTACCGAGCTTGGTGGTGGGTTTCGGTGGTTGATCTTCGGCTGGAGCAGCTTTGTCTCTAAATCAATAGTTTTCAGAAGACAAATCAATCAAGATTACATTGTCGCTCAGCTAGCAATTCAGATATCCAAGGCTTCTTGGGGGATTAGGGTGCTGTTGGCGGTTAGGTAATCTCGGCGGGTTTCTACATCTGTGCCCATTAGGGTGTTGAACATTTCGGCGGCAGCTTCGGCGGCTTCAGCATCTTCCATGGAGATTCGGCGCAAGATTCGGGTTTCGGGGTTCAGGGCGCACTCGGCTAGTTCGTCTACATTCATTTCGCCTAGACCTTTGAAGCGTTGCCAGCGGATGTTTTCGGCTTTGCGGTTGCCTTTGGCTAACTCTTGGGTGATTTGGTCGCGTTCTTCTTCTGTGAAGGCTCTGTGGATTTCATCACCGATTTTGGTGGTATAGAGCGGAGGTTGGGCAGAATACACCTTTCTATATTCCAGCATCGGGCGCATGTATTTGTAGATAAGGGTGAGCAGCAAGCACCTTATGTGGCTGCCATCTACATCGGCATCGCAGAGTATTATTATGCGGCCGTAGCGAGCCTTTTCCATGTCGAAATCTTCGCCAACTCCTGTGCCGATGGCAGCGAACAAGGCATTGGCTTCGGCATTTGCCAACACCTGCTTGGGGGACGACTTGGCAGCGTTCACCACCTTGCCTCGCAGCGGCAAAATTGCAACATATTCAGAGTTGCGACCCATCTTGGCTGGGCCGGCAGCGGATTCACCTTCTACGATTATCAGCTCGCTCTCGGAGCCGAGGGTGCGGCAATCGGCTAGCTTGTCGGGCATGCCCGTGGAGGAAATGCTGGCAGCTTTGCGCTTGTTCTCCAAAGTTTGGCGAGCCGCCACACGGCTGAGCACAGCGTTGGCGATTTTGTCGCGCAGGGCGTTCACATGGGTGCGGGCACCGTCTTTCTCAAGCCAATGCACCAGACCGTCTTTAGCGGTGTCGTAGACGATTTTTTGCGCTGCCGGCGTGCCTAGTCGCCGCTTCGTTTGACCTTGAAACTGCGGCTCTGGAAAACTCACCTGCACCACAGCCACTAGCCCTTCATAGATGTCTTCCTTCGCTCCCCTGCTCTGGCCTGTGCGGGCGAGCTTGGCGAGGGGCTTGGCGTTGATCATCAAGCGGTCATTCACGGCGAAGAGCAAAGCGCGGTCAAAACCTGCCAAGTGGGTGCCGCCGTCGGGCGTGGGGATGGTATTGACGAACGAGCGGATTTCACTTTGGTAGCCATTCACCCAGCGCATGGCGATTTCAACTTGACATTCTTTTTGGACGGTCGTGGTTTTGCCTGAGACTGCCACTTTCTCTTCAAAGGTGGCAGCTCCGCTGAGAGTGATGATGCCAGTTATCTGCGAAGCATCAGGGGCTTCAAGCTCGCAGAGATGGTTTACATAGTCGGCAAGACCCTTCTTCGACTGAAAATTAAAGTGCTTCACGTTTGCGCCAGCGCGCTTGTCTTCTGCTTTTACTTTGAGACCAGGCACCAGATAACAAGCCAGACGCAACCGCTCACAAGCATCTTCAAAGGGGATTTCCACGCCGGGGTCGAAAATCTCACGGTCGGGCCAGTAGCGCACACGAGTGCCTGTGCGGTTTTTGGTGAAGGTTTTCTCAAGCCGTTGGAGTTTGTTGGCTTTATCGACTTTGAGACCTTTCTTTTTTTTGACCTCTTGCTTTTGAAAACCCAACACCCAGGTGCGCCCTTCACGATCCACCTCCACTTCCATCCGCTCAGACAGAGCATTCACCACAGCAGCCCCCACCCCGTGAAGACCGCCTGATGCGCCATAAGCTCCGCCGCCGAACTTACCGCCTGCGTGCAGCTCGGTGAAGACCACCTCTAGGGCTGAAACTCCACGGGTCGGGTGCATGTCGACTGGCACTCCCCTGCCTTTGTCGCGCACTTCCATTGAGCGATCACGGTGGAAGATTACCTCTATCTGATTGCCGAAACCTGCTGCGGCTTCATCTACGGCGTTGTCTATCAGCTCCCAAAGAAGATGGGCAAAACCTTCGTTGCCGGTGCCGCCGATATACATGCCTGGGCGCATCCGCACGGCTTCCATGCCCTCCAAGGTTTGGATGGAATCGGCATCGTAAGAGTTTGGGGCGTCTGTTATTTCAGAGTTAGACAGACTTTCAGACAGGTGGCCGTTTTCAAGCAAGAGGTCCTCGACATCCCCATCCCCATCCGAGACAACTGGAGTGTCGTAAACCGAGGTGTCGAAATCTGAAGTGTCGAAATCTGAAGTGTCGAAATCCAAGGTGCCAGTATCAGCATCACCAATATCAGCAGTGCCAGCAGCACCAATATCAGCAGCACTAGTGCCAGCACTTGAAATAACTGCATCAGAGGCGGCTTCAGTCATCGCTACATGCTCCAGCGGGGAAGGCCGATGTGGGTGATTTGGACATCAGTGGTTCGAGGTTTGTGAGTGCGCTTTGCCACTTCTAAGGGGAATAGCATCGTATCATTTTTGGTGGCACAGAGGGTGTCTTCGCCTATAAAAGCCGCCAACACTTTCGGGCTTCCAGAAGGGACTAGCTGCACTCCCATTCCGCCTCTTTTCTGAGACTGAAACTCATCGGTGAAGACAGCCTTGGCAGATGCCCCTTCACAGATGACGAACACGATGCTTTCTTCACTACTTTCTTCAGATGAGCTTTCTGCCCTCTCTCCGGTACTCGCCCCTGCCTTCACTCCTGCTTGATTTCCCACCTCCTGATTCCCGCCCTTGAAACTACCAGCCCCGACTACGGTGTCTTTGGCTTTCAGCTTCATCCCTATTACTCCAGCAACATTGAGGGTTTTCAGGGGAATTTCTGCGGCTTTGACGCGAAGTGCCATTCCGCCTGAAGTAACTGCCATGATCTCGTCTGTATCTAAGCATGGAAATACGGCAACTAAGCTGTCGCCCGCAGATAACTGGAACACATCTTGAGGGGCTGGGCGGGCAGTGCCTAAAGCTAAAGACGGCAAAGACTTCTCAAGCACTTCTGCTGAAATGCGCTTAGCGATGCCCCCAGAGCTTACGAGCACCAACGAGCTTGGCTGACTGCTTTGTGATTTGCTACCATTTGCGAACAGATATAAGACTTCTTCGCTAGATTCTAAAGCGAACACCTTGTTTGCCAAAGTTCCACGGCTCGGGCCTCGTAACTCTGAAATCTCCCAGACCGAAGCTGGCACAGCGCGGCCCGCGCTGGTGATAGCCCAGATTAGACGGTCGGTCTGGGTCGCCGCTGCTGAGAGCAGCACATCGTGGGGGCGAGAGTTTTTCTTAGCAGGGTCGTCTATTCCTGCCCGCCCCACATAGCCGTTGGCAGAAAGCGTCACTAGGCATTCTTGCGACTCCACCTCTTCGGCATCGTCTGCTGAAGCAGTTGGCAAATCTGAAGGGTTTGCGAGTTTGGTGCGTCTCGGTTGACCGAACTCTTTTGCCACTTCACGCAGCTCTTGTTGCACAGCCTTTCGAAGCTCGGCTTCTGAACCTAGAAGCTTGTTGTGGCCATCTATGGCTTTTAGAAGTCCGTCTCGTTCGGCTGTGATTTTGCTTTGCTCCAAAGCTGTGAGGCGGCGCAGACGCAGCTCTAAAACAGCTTCGGCTTGTCGCTCGTTCAAGCCGATCTGTGCACAAAGCTCCCTGCGAGCTTCATCCACATTGGCAGAGCCTCTGATTATCGCCACTACTTCTTCAATGCGATCCAGAGCCAGCAAAAAACCTTCCAGAATTTCACATCGTGCCAAATCACGGCGGCGGCGGAAATGAGTGCGGCGAATCACCACGCTCAAGCGGTGATACAAAAAATGTCGGCAGATGTCCCAGTACGGAGCTGTCGTGGGAACCCCACGCACCAGAACCACATTGTTGATGGGCAAGCTGGCTTCCAGCGGGGTGTTGCCATAGAGCTTGTCCAGCACTTTTGTGCCGTTCGCTCCGGGTTTCAGGTCGATCTGAATGCATAAGCCTCGCTCTCGGCCGGTGAGGTTGCGCACGCCTGTGACTTCGGGCAGCTTCTCATCGGCGATGAGGCTCTTGACTTTAGCAACCACTCGCTCTGGGCCTACCATCCACGGAAGCTCTGTAATCACGATGGCTTCTCGTTTCTTGGTGGGATGGATAATTTCGGCTTTTGAGCGCAGCCGCAATGAACCTCGGCCTTCTTTATAGATCTCCCTCATCCCTTCATTTATCAAAATCCCTCCTGATGGGAAGTCTGGCCCTGGCATTGCTGCCAAGAATTTGTCCAGCTGTGCGTTTGATGGATCTTTGCCGCGAGGGGCTACGAGTTCTTTTGCCCGAACCTCTGCCAACTCATCTGTGCCCATCTTTAAGAGTTGCTTGTGCGACACCCCCAACGACTGCTCTACCAACCCTCTAGTCGAGCTTTCTGCCGAGACTTCTGCCAAGCCTTCTGCCGAGCCTTCTTCGGCCCCCTCCTTAGCTCCAGCACTCTCCTTAGCCACGACCTTCAGCACTTCTTCCATCGCCTTTGTGATTTCCGTCACATTGTGAGGCAACATGTTGGTGGCCATTCCCACCGCTATCCCCGCCGACCCGTTGGCTAGCAAGTTCGCCAACATGGACGGCAAAAACTCTGGCTCCTCAGCCTCGCCATCGTAGCTGGGGCGGAAATCCACGGTGTCTTCGTCAATCTCAGCCAGCATCGCCATAGCCGCATCACTCAGCCGACATTCGGTGTAGCGCGCTGCGGCAGGCGGATCGTCAAGGGACCCGAAGTTACCCTGCGGGTCAACTAGCGTAACGCCGCGAGCGAAGTCTTGACCTAGCCGAACGAGCGTGTCGTACAAGGCAGCATCGCCGTGCGGATGATACTTCCCCATCGTCTCGCCCACCACACGGGCACACTTGCGATGCGGCGTGTCGGGACGAATGCCCATCCGTAACATCGCATACAAAATCCGCCGCTGCACAGGCTTCAGGCCGTCTCGCACATCTGGAATCGCCCGCGAAGTGATGACAGAGAGCGCATAAGCCAAAAACGAATCCGACAGCTCCTTAGCCACCGGCACTTCTATTACATCCCGAGCAAAACCTTCCCCGCCAGAGATACCTTCCCCGCCAGATATACCCCCGCTTTCCGCCAGCACTTCGTCTGTCATATCGTCTAGCAAGTCGGCATCATCCAGCGTGAGCGGCGTATTCTTTGCGGCCATGAATTCCATCTTGGCACGCGATGGCTGCAATTCAGTGAATTCTGCAGCAGTTAGATGGGCAGATATCAGGCAAGGCTGGGAAATTTCCCACAGCTTTCAACCCGGATTCGAAGACTTTACCCTTGGATTCGACATCTTTGTGCTCTGAGCTTGCGTCAACTCGCTCGGCTATGAGCTTGGCGATCAGGTCGGCAAAGTCAGATGACCCCCCAACGGTGGCGGCACGGCGGAAACCTAGCTTAAAATCTTCAGCCGTTAGATGGGCCACCCTGTCCAAGTCGTTGATTACTTCCATGTGGTCTGAGATAAACCCAATAGGCACCACCACAACTGCCTGACAGCTACCTTCTCTATCGGGGCCTCTGCCGAAGAATGCCACGGCGGGGAGATGATCGTTGATGTCAGGTTCTAGCCAACGCACTTGCGGCGGCCCACTACGGCTCTGCCATACCAAATCCCAACCATGTGGCATAGACGGCTTTGCTTCGACTACCGATTTACCTACTGCTCTCACCCCAACTGACAAATCTTTGACCATATCTACACTCTTTGCCTCATCTTCGCTTACTCTGCCCTGAACTAAATCATCCCAATCCACGGCTTCCGTCACTAAGCGGGATGCTTCTCGCAGTTGCGCCTCGTAATCGCAAACACTCGCCGTCTCTTGAGGCAGGCTGTGGGCGGTGAAGATTATCCGCACGCCGTCCAGTGGCACGCCTTCACCAAGCAGCTCCCCCACTGATGTCTCGACTGCTTCAGCCTGAAGCTTGATGAAGTCGGGATGATTGAAGAATCCCCGCAACTTATGAATCTCAACCCCAGTGCCCTCACATGCGGCTGCTATGTCTTCCAGATACTGCCGACAACTTGGATAAGAAGAAAACCCAGAAGTCACAAAAGCGAGAGCGCGGCGCACCCCATCAGCTTCCATCTCTCTAACGGTGTCGCGCAAATACGGATGCCAGTTGCGATTACCCAGATATACCGGCATGGGGTTGCCCGACTCTTCCAATGCCTGTTTCAATCGTTCAGCCAAATCTCTGTTCAGCCTGTTCGCAGGACTGCCCCCGCCATGCGAATGATAAACAGCCGCCACCTCCGCCAGCCGCTCTTCAGGAATGTCACGACCCTGAGCGACATTCATCAAGAACGGCCGCACATCCTCCGGCTTCTCCGGCCCCCCAAATGACACAATAACTACAGCATCATATAGATCTGCCCGAACCATAGTTCCAAGGTTAGACGGCGAACGACTTATCCCCCAGCTAGCAAGGAACCGGCGTGTGAGTTCCAGAGGCTAGCAAGAATTAAAAAAGAAACGCTATTGCCTTGCAGTTACACCAGAGTCTCAGAAGTAGTCTGTATGCATGAGCAATTTATTTCATACAGAAATGCACGGCGATGTGGCAGTGATAAAGTTTGACGACGGCAAAGCTAATGTTTTGTCGTTGGCTGCTAGCCAAGAGCTACTGGGGCAACTAGACATCTTGGAAGACGAGGCCAAAGCTTTAGTCTTGGCAGGCCGCGAAGGTTTCTTCTCGGCAGGCTTTGACTTGAAGGTTATGCAGGGGGGCGACTCAGATGCTACGCGGAAAATGATCGCTTCAGGAGTGGATTTGTTTTTGCGGCTTTACACCTACGGACTGCCCGTGGTGTCGGCTTGCACGGGGCATGCGCTAGCTGCAGGAGCGATACTGCTGATGTGTTCCGATGTGCGCATCGGCGCGTCTGGTAGCTTCAAGATAGGTCTCAACGAGGTGGCAGCGGGGATGCCAGTGCCAGCTTTCTTGGCAGAGATAGCCTCAGACAGGCTTTCTCGCAGACACTACTCTCATGCCACCATGCTGGCTCGGCTGTATTCGCCCACCGAAGCTGTGGATGCTGGCTTCTTGGACGAAGTGGCAAGCGACCGCGAAGCTACTGTGGAGGCTGCCATAAACCAAGCTACGACTTTGGCAGAGACACTTTATCAAAAGCCTTTCCGCATCACTAGAGAGACTGTGCGGGGGGCTGCTGCTGAGCGGATCAGAGGCTCATTGGGCGATGACATTACTAGTTTGATGAACCACCCACTAGACTAAAGTCATGACCACAGCCACTGAAACAATTCTGGATGTCTCTGAAACAGCCTTAGCCAAAGTGTTGCAGATTCGTGAAGGCGAAGATGACGGCGAAACGTTAGGTCTGCGGGTGGAAATCACCGGCACCAGCGGGGCCGACTACACCTACGACCTCACCTTCGACCCAATAGATGAAGCCCCTGAGGATGCCAAAGTCTACGAAGTCGCCGACCTTACCCTCATAGTCCCCGCCAACAGCGTGGAAAACCTGACAGGTGCCACCTTAGATCTCCCCTCCAACCCTATGCAAGGTGGCCTAGTAATCCGCAACCCCAATAAGCCAGACCTCCTAGAAGGCCACGACATAGAACTTTCAGGTCCCTTGGCCGACAAGCTCCAACAACTTCTAGACCGCCATATCAACCCATCTCTAGCGGCCCACGGCGGATATGCCTCCCTAGAGCGCGTGGAAGATACAGTCGTCTATATCTCAATGGGTGGAGGTTGCCAAGGTTGCGCCATGAGTGCAGCAACTCTGCGCGAGGGCATCACGGCGATGATCAGCCAAGCCCTCCCCGAAGTAACTCAAGTAATAGATGTAACCGACCACGACGCTGGCGAAAACCCCTATTACTAAACAAAAAACTATTTGGCAATCCAGTCGGTGGCAGTTTGGATTATGCCTTTGGCGTCTAGTCCGAAACTGCTAAGGATGGTGTCGGCTGATCCATGTGGGATGTAGGTTTGAGGGACACCTAGCACTATTACATCGGGCACTATTACATCGGGGGGTAGTTTGGCGTCGGGGAGAGACTTAGCACCGGTCTCGTATAGCTTCTTGTGTAGCTTCTCGTGTAGCTCGTTCATTTTGCGGGTGATGTGTTCACCTGCGCCACCAAACTTTAAGCCGTCTTCTACGGTTATCACTAGATCGTGGCGGGCGGCGTCTTTTAGCATTTCTTCGTCGGGGGGAGTTACTATGCGCACATCCCAGACTGTTGTTTTGATGCCCCGCTTAGTTAAAGTCTCTGCTGCTTCTTTGGAAGCAGTCAGCATTTTACCCACTGCCAATATGCAGATTTTGCCATCTTGGGAAGGACTCCCAGAAGCAGCAGCAGAATCACCAGCAGAACTAGTAACATCAGCAACTATATCGGGATGGTTAACTTCTAACACGCCTTCCCTCATTACACGCCTCGCTCGCAGACCACTTCCTATATCGGTTTCTTCCACATGGGGGGCAGCTGTTTTTGACCATCGGATAGCTACCGGGCCTGACTCTATCTCCAAAGCGTCTTCTAACATTACTTGAAGCTCTTGATATGACGAAGGGGCCATCAGTGTCATACCGGGGATTTTTGTGAGCAACACCATATCTAGCACGCCGTGGTGTGAAGCTCCGTCATCGCCAGTGATGCCTGCACGATCCAGAGCAAATACCACTGGTTGGCGCAACAATCCCACATCCAGATTCACTTGGTCTATGGCGCGTGTCAAAAAAGTGGAATAGATAGCCACCACAGGTCGCAGACCTCCCATCGCCATACCTGCTGCTGCTGTAACGGCGTGCTGCTCGGCGATACCCACATCAAAGCAACGGTCGGGGAAACGTTCGGCGAACTGCAACAAGCCAGTGGAATCAGGCATAGCGGCAGTTAGGGCTACCACCTCCGGTCGCCGCTCGGCGATCTTGATCAAAGTTTCGGCGAAGGCTTCTGTGTAGCTACCTTCTTTCAGAGCCGAGGTGTCGTGCATACGCTTGATAGGGTCGTTTTCTGCTGGGGCATGGCCGCGACCTTTTTCAGTGAGCACATGAACAACCACAGGCTCGTTTAGCTGGGCAGCATTGCGCAGAGCCCGTTCTACGCCTGCTATGTCGTGTCCATCAAAAGGACCTGTATAGCGCACGCCCAGATGCTCAAAGAATGTCAACGGCTCCCACATTTCACGGACTCCAGCTTTCACAGCATCCAGAGCCCTCTCCATCTGGTGCCCCACTATTGGTAGCTCGCGGATCAGCCGCTCGGCACGATTCTGCTGGCGCAGGTAGTGGGGGTTGATACGCAAGCGAGCTAGGCTCTCCCCCAGCTTGGAAACCGTTGGGGCATACGAGCGTCCGTTGTCGTTGAGCACGATAACCACTGGGCATCCTGAATGACCCAAGTTATTCAAGCCTTCAAAAGCCATCCCGCCAGTCATGGCACCGTCACCGATGACGGCAACAACTCTGCGGCGGCGGGCACCTACAGCCGCTTCAAAAGCTGTGGCCAGCCCGTGAGCGTAGCTGAGGCTTGTGGAGGCGTGGCTGTTTTCTATCCAGTCGTGCGGCGATTCTTCTCTTGAGGGATATCCCGATAGCCCACCGCCTTGGCGTAGCTCGTCAAACTGCGAGGAACGGCCGGTGACAATCTTGTGCACATAGGCTTGGTGACCTGTGTCCCACAAAATGGCATCGTGGGGCGAGTTGAACACCCTGTGAATAGCTAAAGTAAGCTCCACCACACCTAAGTTAGGGCCGAGATGTCCGCCCACGGCTGAGACTTTTTCTACGATGAACTCGCGTATCTCTTGGCAAAGGGTGTCTAGCTCGACACGGCTCAAGCCTCGCAAATCGCTGGGCTGGTAGATGTTGGATAGAAGCATAAGGTTGGTAGTTGCTGGGTATAGATGGCTTGGCTGGAGAGGGTATATCGGGTGGGTATCTCTTGACTATATTTCTTGGCTATTTCTGACGGTTTTTCTCTCGGTTATGCCTGTTGGTGAATTGCGTCCACTTGTGGTGTAGCTTATCGCCTGCGAAATAGCCAATGGCGAGTGCACCCATTCCGCCCACTGCATCTAACCAATAGTGGTTAGCGGTCACGATGATGGCAAAGAGCACAGATATGGGATAAATAACCACTAAAGCCTTGGCGGCTGTGTGCCTCATACGGGGATACAAAATCATCGTGCACCAGCCCGCCCAGGCAAAATGCAAGCTAGGCATGGCTGCATATTGGTTGGAAATTCGCGAGAAAGTTCCCGAGTTATACGACCACAGTCCTCCCCACTCTTTGACTGTGTCTACAAAGCCGTAGAGATCCATATTGGCTCCAAACTCCGCTATTGGAGCACCTAGCAATCTGGGCGGCATAAGCGGAAATAGCGAATAGCCGATGAGTCCCAACCCTGTTGTTATCAAACCTATAGTGCGCCAACGGGCAAAATCTTTCGGGAAGCGCACATACAGCCATACCAGCACTGCTGTGGTAATGGCGAAATGGAAAAAACCATAAAACACATTCCAGAAACGTATGAACCATGTCCAATCCAAGAACAAGTTTTGAATGCGATGCTCTTGGAACAGGCCGAAAAATCGCTCTATGGCTATGACCACCTCCGCGTTGTCAAAAGCCTCCTGCCAAGAGACCGAATCTGAGCCGAACTGGTTGCGGATGACCGAATAGATGAAATAGAAAAATGCTATGACCAGTATCTCTACCCACCAGCGCAGACCTATCTTTTTGCGTAGCTCACTGTAATCGCTGAAATAGTCGCGCACTGCCGTAGCTGATTTGGCAATAGTGGCAGAGTTTCGATTCACTTTTGTCCTCCTTATCAACTTTTAGCCCTGTCAACTTCTGGCTCTGTCAACTTTTGGCCCTGTCAACTTCTGCGCTATCTCTGGAGTCGCATGAATCTGCATCTTGGGGACTATGAGCCACTTCCGACAAGGCTGCTTCTCCTTCAGCCAAGTCTTGCAAAATGGTGACCTCTTCTCGCCTCTTCCCACCAAATACTAGTGGAATAACCCCCACAAGACTGGTAAGCAATGTCAAAATCCCCAGCAGGAGACCAAACAAAGTCGCTTCGCTGTCGGCAACTCCGAGACTCGACAAGAAGAACACGAACAACCCTTCGCGCACCCCGAAACCCCCTATAGAAATAGGCAGCACCTGCGCTATAAGCACCGCTGGCAAAAACACCATTACTGCCGTGATACTCACCCCTTCTATGCCCAAAGCTGCTATAGCACAGCGAGCCGACAGCACCAAGACGAACTGGTATATCAGCGCGGCAGCTATTAGCCCTAAAGCATCTCTACGGTTGTTTTTGAGACTTTCAAGCCCCTGATGTAAAGCGTGAATATAACGCAGTAAGCCTTTGTGTCTACCTAGCCTGCGGCCTACAACCTCATGGCCTACCACAAATATCACAACTGCCAAGCTAGCCAAAGTCACCAAAGCCAAAATGAACGCCGTTCGGCTCTGCGCCCCCAGCGATCTCAGTCCAGGATCTAAAATAAAACCCAAAAGTATGAGAATCGGCAGAGCAATCCAGCCACTCAAACGCTCAAACACCACCGATGTGAAGCTCTTAGGGGTGTCTTTCACATCTTTACGCAAGCGAGCGATGCGCACAATGTCGCCACCGATAGAGGTGGGCAAGAAGTTGGATGTAAACTGCCCTGCCATAAAATGTGAAAATAATCTGCTGAAGTTCTCCTTGAGTCCAATGGCGTGCACCATTTGGCTCCACCTGAAAGTGGCAGCTACGAAGGAAAGCAGGGTAAGAGCGAAGGCTGCGACAATCCAAAAGATCGTCCAAAAATCCCAGTCGGGGAAGTTTGAGAGTAAAGTTGAGGGCCCTTGATCATCGTTAGTACGCCAGAGCAGATAAGCCAGCAGACAAACGCTGACGACCAGCTGCAAGAAGAAGATCCCTAACCGTCTATTCTTCTTCATATATAGGAAATTCAGTTTAGTCTTCGGGCATTCATTTTCGGGGAGTTGGCTGAGCATTAGCTACGATAGCATCAGAGCTATGACAAAAACTGATTTTGGACTGCACTCCCAGCTTCTAAGCAGAGACACTGCTGAGCGTGTGTTGGCTGCGGCGTTACAGCGAGGCGGTGATTTTGCCGAGATTTTTGCCGAAGATCGTCGCTCTTGTGCGGCCACCTATGACGATTCCAAAATAGAAGAGTTAACTTCGGGCCGTAGCCGTGGGGCAGGCATCCGCGTGATCTCAGGCGACGCTACCGGCTTTGCCCATACTGCCGATTTGAGCGAATCTGGATTGCTGACAGCCGCGATCACAGCTGCTGATGCTACCAGAGGGACTTCGTCTGGAACAAAAGTTGCGGCTTTGTCGCCCCAGAACATCGCCAATCCTTCAACTCCGCTGATCTTGCCAGAGACCGTTGAAAAAGCCCGCAAGGTAGAGATGCTGGCACGAGTGGATGCGGCAGCCCGGTCGGTAGACAACCACATCTCACAAGTTGCCTGCCGCTACGGCGACAACCGTCGCACTTTCGTAGTAGCCAACAGCCGAGGCATCTACGGAGGCGACGACCAAGTTAAGTCATCATTTTCGGTCACATGTGTGGCAGTGGGCGACGGAGGAATGCAGACAGGCCGAGAATCTATCGGTCATACCGTGGGCTTTGAAATCTTTGAACGCTACGATGTGGAAGAGCTTGCTCGCCAAGCTGCCCGTCGAGCAGTCACCAAGCTGAAGGCACGCCCCGCTCCGTCCGGCACGATGCCGGTAGTAATTGGCAAAGGCGGAGGAGGCGTTTTGTTCCACGAAGCTTGCGGTCACGGCCTTGAAGCCGATCACATCGCCAAGAACGCCTCTGTTTTCACCGGACGTATCGGCGAGCTCGTGGCTTCCCCGCTAGTAACCCTCATAGATGACGGCACGATGCCCGACGAATGGGGTTGCTATGCGATAGATGACGAAGGCAACCCGGCTCGCCATAATGTGCTGATTCAAGATGGCGTGCTGGTGGATTACATGTGGGATCATCTACGCGCTGAACAGCAAGGCAGAGATAGCTCGGGCAACGGACGCCGCCAAAGCTATCAGCATCTACCGATGGTGCGCATGACCAACACCTACATAGCCAATGGCGATGCCAACCCCAACGACATCATCGCCGATACACCCGAAGGCGTGTATGTGGCTCAGCTAGGTGGCGGGCAAGTCAATCCCGCTACAGGCGATTTCGTGTTCGGCATGACCGAGGCCTACATCATTCGCAACGGCGAGCTAGCTGAACCTCTGCGAGAGGGAAACCTAATCGGCAATGGCCCAGAAGTGCTTCAGAACATTGACGCTCTAGGTAACGATTTTGCGATGGGATCCCCCGGCACCTGCGGCAAAGACGGCCAAGGCGTTCCAGTGGGTGACGGCACACCCACATTGAGAGTCACGGCTTTGACTGTCGGCGGCACGGCCAACTAGTGCTGACTAGTGCTGACAGGTGCTGAAGCACAACACGCTATAGGAATGTCCGCTTCAGTCTCAACAGAAGAACTGCTGGAAATCGGCGACCGCATCATCGGCTGGGCTGGTGATGACGAAGAGGTAGAAATCGTAGTCGCTCACGAGCACGAGACGGAAGTCAGGGCTTATGACGGCGAGGTAGAATACTTTGCCTCCGCTACTTCGCGTGGCGCAGGCATAAGGGTCATCAAGCTAGCTGGCGGAGAGAGACGGCAAGGTTTCGCCTATGCAGGCAGTTTGGACGAAAATATTTTGGCTGAAACCTTAGACGATGCCCGCGACAACGCCAAGTTTGCCACCTCAGATGAGCATCTAGGTTTGATAGCCCCCGACGATGTGACATATCCCAGCTTGGATTTATTCAAAGACTCTTTGGCAGAAGTCTCTCCAGAGGAAAAAATAGAACTGGCTTTGAGGCTGGAACGATCCGTATGTGAGGGAGACCAGCGCATCATCGGAGTTGAGTCTGCCGACTATGCCGACAGCATCAGCGCAAGTGCTATCGTTTCCACCTCTGGCATTAGAGTGGCCGAGTGCGACACAAGCTGTCATCTAGCGGCGTTTTCCATAGCCAATGCAGACGACGACACCCAAACCGGCTTCGGTTTCTCTGTGGGGCGCGAGCCGAGTGAACTTGATGTAGATATTGCCGCACAAGACGCCATCCACCGGGCAACTCGCCTGCTCGGAGCCAAGAAGCCCCACTCACAACGCATGGCAGTGTTGCTAGATCCGTGGGTATCGGCTCAGCTTCTAGGCGTTGTCGGTGGTACACTCTCAGGCGATGCCGTCATCAGGGGGCGTTCGCTCTTTGCTGACCGCCTCGGCGAACAAATCGCAACTGAGCTGATCACTCTAATTGACGATCCGACCAATCCAGAGGCATTCACAGCCGGCGAAGCCGACGGTGAAGGGCTAGCGACCCGGCAAAATGTGCTCGTGGAGAGCGGCTATCTCAAGAGTTTCACTCACAACTCCTATACAGCTCGTCGCTGTGCTACTTCTTCTACCGCATCGGCCGTGCGAGGCTTTTCCAGCACTCCTGGGACGGCCTGTCTGGCTCTTTCTTTGCTCCCGGGCTCGCTATCACAAGAAGAGTTATGTCAAAAAGTTGGTGAAGGTGTGCTGGTGCAGTCGCTGTTCGGTCTGCATTCGGGTGTTAATCCTGTGAGTGGCGACTTCTCTTGCGGTGCCGAGGGTTTGGTTATCCGCGACGGTGCGACCGCAGAGCCACTAAAGGAGTTCACCATCGCCTCAACCATCCAAAAGCTACTCCTCAACATCGCCGATGTAGGTAACGACTTGACATGGTTGCCGATGCGGGCAGCGGGAATGTCGCTATTAATTGAGGATGTGACCATATCCGGCGACTAGTTAACCGAAACTGCGCTAACCACCTATGATCATCTGGCACGCAATTGTCCTTGGTCTCCTGCAAGGTCTCACCGAGTTCTTCCCTGTCTCCTCTAGCGGACACCTTATAATAGTGCCGTGGATGGCAGGTTGGGACGATTTCGCAGGGGACAACAGCCTCAAAACCGGCTTTGATGTTGCCCTGCACTTGGGCACCTTAGTAGGAGCATTGTCATACTTCCGCCGAGATGTGAAGCTCTACACAACCGCTGGATTGAAGATACTGAAAAAAACACCAAAAACATCACCAAGAGAGAAAGATGAAAATACCAAGATCGCCTGGCTGATAGTAGCCTCAGCCATTCCCATCGGCATCGCTGGCGTAGCCCTCATCTCGGTGCGCGACTCTTGGAACGATGAAATCTGGCTCGTAGCAACCATGCTCATAGTTTTCGGAGTGCTTCTCTGGCTAGCCGATGTGAAATCCACTTCATCTAGCTCTTTTAACCAAAACTCAGCAATAGCTATGGGTCTCGCCCAAATGCTTGCCATCGTGCCCGGTGTCTCACGCTCAGGCATAACTATCACAGCAGGTCGCCTCTCAGGGATAGGCCGCATCGAAGCCGCCCGCTTCGCCTTCTTGATGGGCTTGCCTGTAACTCTGGGAGCAGCTATCTACAAGTTCTACGATATAGGTGGCTGGTCGGGCATCCCCGATAACTACCGCGCTGGCTTCATCTGGGGAGTAGCCACCGCAGCAGCTAGCTCATGGTTAGCCATCTGGGTTCTGATGAAACTAGTCCGCCGCTGGACTTTCACCCCCTACGCCGTCGAACGCACGCTACTAGCCATAGCAGCCTTCGTTCTGTTGGCGACCAATTCTGTTAGTAGCTAGGCTTTTTGGCAATTAAGCAACAGATAAGTAAGCAACAGATAAGAGAAGGCTGTCTTACCCGAAGAACGACGATATAGGTGGCAATATAGTGGTGATAGCTTGCGGAGATGGAAAGTTGAACGCACTGGTGGAGCCCAAAAGAGTATCTATCGCTGGAAAAGCTATCAGCACAATGAAGGCAGACAGTGCCAATGCCAACGGAGCACCCATGCGTTCTTGAGCGAACTCTGATTTTACTATCGCTTCGCTGTGGGTCTTTTGACGGTAAGAATGAACTTGTGCCACAACAGTCTGGCGAAGTTCAGCACCGCTACGTTGAGAAAGTTCCAAAGCCGACGCCAACTGTTCCAGACGATCAAGACCTTTCTCATCTATCAGTTTGCGGATCCCTGACCATATCGGCTTGCCCAGATGCCGGGCTTCGCTCATATGCTGGCCAAGCATCTGAAAAGGCCAAGCTCTGCTGAGGGCCGAAGCTTCAATAAAAGCTGAAGATACATCGCGCCCCGAAGCAATCAGGGGCATCACCAAATCCAGCCAAGAAAGCACCAATTCGTCAAACTCTTTGCGAGCTTTGGTAGCTGCAGATTTTACAAGCGAGTCGGGAATGATCAACCCAAAAAGTGCGAACATAGCCACGAGAATGATGACTACAAAAAGTGGGAACGGGATAGGCAACGAAGATTGCAGCAATCCGACACCTAAAATCACACCAAAAAGTCCGCAAGCCATAGCACTGATCATTTTGTGTTCTGTATGACGCCGCGTGGTTTTTCCTATCAGAGCAAGGTCTTTTTTAAGCTGTAACCCTGATCTGGAAGTCAGATCTAGCCGTCCTTCCAAACGTCTAGATGTGGCCGTATATATATCTTTGAGTCCCTGACCTGAAGCGGCATAAATGTCTGTGCCTTTTTCAGCTACGACCATCCTTTCAGAAAGCACCTTCTCCATGGAGACACGCGGAGGAAAGATACTCATTCGCACAATGATGATCAACCCAACAGAGAGGGCAAGCCCGATCAGTACTGAGGTTACTAACATACAAATCTCACTTAAAAATCACGCCAGCATTTACAGAAAATCACACTACCAACCCAGCCATTTCATCTTCTTTCAGGTGATCCAACAGTCGCGTGCTGTCACGATCTTTATCTATCTGCATGATTGTAATAACAGCCATCAAATACAATAACACCACCCCCATGAGAACCGTCTGGCCAATAAGTCCGTAATATGCATCAAAATAGTCTGGGCTTATGACATTGATCACAACAGCCAGCACAAGTGTGATTATCAATATAAATCCGCCGTTCATTAGCGTTCTAGTCTGAGTTGTCTCCATCCTGAACCGCACTTCCACGGAAGCTCGTAAAGCACCAGCCAAGTCATCCAAGAGATCTCTGAGTCGGGCACCTGAATCGTCTGCGATCTTGAGACCTAAAGTTAGGCGATCCACATAGGCCGAATTCGACCGAATGGCAAAACGCTTAAGAGCCTCCGGAAGACCAAAAGCTAACATTTCTTCAGAGAGCTTCTGTATAGGCGGGCGGATTGGTAAAGGGGCATAAGGTGCCGAAAGCAGAATTGACCCGCTTACCGATCCTCCAGCAGTCACGAGATCTCGTAGCTGCTCGGCCCAGAGCGCAACACCCTCAACCCGGGCAATAGATTGACGGCGCAACCTCATGCCGAGCAAAACCTGAGGTCCATACCAAGCCACGATAAATCCCATCAAGCCAGCAGCTAACCAACGAGTCATCCAAAAAACTAGCAGTCCACCAGCTATCGCTGCTGCGATTTTTCCTACTAACACCCATAAACTTGGGTTTTTTAAGGTGTTGAGCGGAGTCAGTGTCATTGTGAGGCGTTCTTGGATGTCTGCGCGAGTTGCAAAGTTGGGCGGATCCACAATGCCGCGAACAATTATCCAAATCCCCAGGCCCAACATCATGCCTAATAAAACAGCGGCAATCATCTGTTAACCTCTCCTGTAGCAAGCTCTTCTGAAACCAAGCTGCCAGATGCTTCAGAATCCAGTGCTTCACCATTGGTCGATTCTTCGTATTCACGAATAGCCGACATGTGCGACACTTCGGCATCTTCACTCAATGTGCCTTGGCCCGACACAGGCGACCTTCGCGGATAGAACATGAGCACTTGATCTTCAGGTATAGGCTCGCCCAACTCTGCAACATCAAAACCTGACATCTCCAGACGTTTGAGAGTTTCGCCTTCTTGGCTGAACGGACGGCGATACACTAGCTTATTCTCGTCGTTGAGACTGAAAATCTCTTGTGTTAGCACTTCGCCTTTTTCGTAGCGGATCACCTCGCGAATTGAGCTGACGATGCGCTTCTGATCTTCCATTAGCTGCAGGAAGATTATCAACTGCAGTGTTTCACCAACTTGTCTCAGCACAAAGTCGGGAGTGGTGGCATCGGGGGAGCGTTGCGAGTAAGTGAGAATTCGGCTGATGACGGCTTGCGATGAGTTGGCGTGTATCGTCCCCATTGATCCGTCATTTCCTTGCCCCATGGCTGTGAGCAACTGCATCACCTCACCGCCTCGCACCTCACCAACGATTACTCTGTCCGGTGCCATTCGCAGAGCAGCTTTGGCGAGGTCGTACATGGTAATCTCGCCGATGCCTTCCACATTGGCTGTGCGAGTCTCCAGCTCGTAGCACCGCTCGTGGGCTGCTGTCTGGGTGAGGTGAAGTTCCAACGTGTCTTCAATTGTTACTAACACTTCGTTTGTAGGTATCTCGCTGATGAGACCTCGCAAGAAGGTGGTTTTGCCGGTATTGGTGCCCCCTGCTATGAGTAAGTTGATTGGCGCGGGCGGTGTCACAGCGCAACGAAACAGATTGGCCACCTCCTGAGGAAAGCTTTCTCTGGAAACGAGAAAATCCAAGTCGACTTTATGGCTGGCATGACGGCGGATAGACAGGTGCGGACGAGATGACACTTCCATAATCGCGAGCAAACGGTGGCCGGTCGGTAAGCGGAGATCCAAGATGGGCGAAGACTGGTCAAAACGCCGTGATGTGCGGCTTCCCACGCTGGCCAAGTGACGAACCAGCTCTATCAAAGTCTCATCTGATTCAGTAATTGGCCCGATTTCCTCTTTGCGCCCGTCCCTATAGGTGAGCACTGCCTTATGGGATCCGAAAATATGGATATTTTCAACATCTTCTATAGACAGGAGACCTTCCAAAGCACCCGCGCCCAGTAGCTCTTTGAGCCTAAAGCGGACTTGCTCTTGATCAGCCACATTCAGCAGGGGCTGTCCCGCCAGAATTGCCTTTTTCTCCCACTCCACAATCCACTCATCGGTGAACTTCTGAGCAAAGTCGAGAACTTCCTCTTTGCTCCTCCCCCGCTGCTCCATGCGTGTTACTTCAGGGATTATGGCATCTCGGAGCTCTTCATAGATACCCTGCACACGAGTCATGTTCAAACCGCTCATGACAACTACAGCCTATCAGATACTAAGGACGAAGTCCGAATTGTCTTGGAGACGCAGAACTCATCTCGGTGCTTGCCTCTGCCTGGGAAATTTCCTGAGCAGTTTCTGCTCTCTGCAAAGCTTCCGCAGAATCAACCGAATCAGCAGAATCAACCCCCAATGAATTAGCCCCCACAGAATCAAAAGCCGCCGCGAATGGATCTTCCACAAACATATCTTCAGTGGTCAGTTTCTGCGCCATCTGAGGATGTGCCATATCCCACAATAAATTTGCCACCGATGCGGCATCAGCCATGAAATTCTTGGTTCGCCTGTTGGGCATAAGCAAAGTATCGGCGAAATCATAGGCTAAATCGGGATCATACGGCATGCTGGCTACTACTGAAAGCCCTGTCTGTTCTTTGAACTCGTCTTCAGCAAAATACGACGGGCCGACGGTGACGATGCCAAAAGAATCTGCCAGAAGTGCCTCCACGCGATCAGAGCCAGCTAATGTCTTGCTATCTTCAGCTAGTGATTCAACATCAATTCCCAGCATTTGACGATAGCTGGCAAGAGAGGCAAGCGCGGGTATATGTGCGCTTTGGATCACGAATATCACTGCCTTGGCATGGGGCACTAAGGCAGCCATAGGCGTACCATAATATGCTCGCCCAGCGTCAATTATAAGGGGCAGTTTCGTGGCTACCTGAGACAGTTCCTCACCTCGTTCTGACAGACGCTCTACTGATGCCGACGAGCCTGCTACAGAAGTCGGCAGCGGTAGCACTCGCAGATTTTCCACTAGCACACGTTGTGAGCATGTCAAAACTGTGTCTACTTCTATGGTACGGCTCAAGATTAGCGAGGCCACACCGGGATCTTGAAAAAGACCTAAATGCGAAGCTAAAGTCCCACCTGTTGGATCGCCATCAATGAGTGCCACTTCCCTGCCCCCTAATGTCCAACTCGCTGCGGTGAGAATCGACAGGGTAGAAGCCCCGGGAGAGCCGTGAGTACCGAACACTAAGAGCATGGCTTATTTATTCAGGGAATGCTGGGAAATCAATGCCTAGCTCTCCGAGAGGGTTATCACCGCCGCCACCGCCGCCTTCGGTTGGTGTGGGATTGTTGATTTCATTTGGTACTGTCCTTTGCGTTTCAAAACGCTCATTTTCGAGGCGTCCGGCAACGCTGTCGGCAGGTAAGGAGGATGTCGTGGCGGTCTCGGCCTCACCATCATCTATGCCCCCACCTGTGCCCTCAGCTACACCCCAGGGGCATCCCAGCTCACTTTCTAGTTGTCTATATTCTTCTATGGGAAGAGCTTGGATGTTATAGATTTGTCTAAATCTCTCTCGCCAACAAAGCTGAGGAATCTCACGATTGACAATCTCCAACTCAAAGGTGACACCTTCTTGGTTACTGTAGCTATCCAAATTAGCGTCCCACCAAGCACGGTCCTCATAGCTACCTTGAAGGGAAACAGTGTTCCCCTCTACAGCTACTAAATCTACAACTTCAAAGGCAAACTTCGCTACCCCATCTCCTTGTTTAACAAAAATTACCACACGATCTCCCGCAGCGGTACCTTCTGGCACTGTTACTCCACCGGGAAAATTCAAAGGAAAATTAGTCTCAGATTCCACATTGAATACTTCTTCAATCGGGACGCTTCCAAACATATCCAAACTGAGATGTGTTCCTTGGCCAACATCTCGCAGTATCACACGCCCGAGGAGACTATCAATGCTAGATGACAGCATGTACGCCAACTCCCCATCTCCGATATCAATCGTCACCACGACGACATCAGAGCTCGATAAGAATTCTCCTGCCGTCAGATCTGCCCCAGCAACCAGCACATCAACCTCGGTATTATCTTCCTGACTAGAAAGCACCACCCAGAAACCTACGATGGCCACAATAACAAGTGCCATGCCAAATACTGCCCAAATTAACCTCGCCGTGGTCTGCTGACTCCTAGAACGGATGGGGCGAATAGCGCGTCTTATTCCCTTGGCACTGCTTGATTTTGTGTTTTTAGCCTTCCTAGGTTTCTTCTCCTTGACAACTTTTGCCGGCAAAGACGAAGAGGGTTCTGATGGGACGGAAACAAATCCGGTGCTAGTCTCCTCAGCATCAGCTTCCCCAGCAGATGAGGCACTGACTGCTCCTGTAGCTTCTTTCGCGGCAACTTCTTCTTTCTCAGCAGCTCTTGCTTTTTTCGCTGCGGTAGCTTTAAGAGCAGCTTCTTTTTCTGCCTTCTCCTGAGCTGCGACTTCTTTAGTAGCCTCTCTCTCAGCCTTCTTCTGAGCTGCTACAGCTTCTCGCTCAGCTTTTTTGGTAGCTCTCTGCTCTGCTTTTTCAGCACCAGTTTTGTCTCGGTCAGCCTTTCTAGCTGCTCTAGCCGAGGCTTTTTCTTCAGCCCTAGCCGCTTTGGCGACTTCGGCTGCTTCTTCAGCAACACTATCTCCTCCCCCTGGAGTAAAGTTATTGTCGTCTGGACTCATGCGGCCTCCAGGGTGCAAAATACTAAAGCAACATACCCCTCTTTGCTAGCGTAACTTACATTTATTTGGGACATTCTACCTCGTTATATTTTATATCGTTTTGTACTCAGCCTAACTGCCATAATCCATTTTTACACTCTATTGCGCTCAAATTCGTCTTAGCTGCAGATACGGCCAACCTCGTGCCGGTCGTGCCCCTGCTATCTAGTCTTGCCCCTAACTATTAGTCTTGGCAGTGGCTAGTCTTGACAGTAGCTAGTCTTGGTAGCATCCAGCCTCAGGCTGCGAATTCTTCAACAGCGTCACGGGCTTCTTCATCTAGCATCTGGCGAGGCGGAGACTTCATGAAATACGCAGAGGCTTCATACAGAGGGCCACCTATATTGCGATCCAAGCCAACTTTGGCACAGCGGATGGCGTCTATAACCACTCCAGCGGAGTTGGGGCTGTCCCAGACTTCCAGTTTGAGTTCAAGATTCAAGGGAACATCGCCGAAGGTGGTGCCTTCCATACGTATGTGGCACCACTTACGATCCCCCAACCAGGGCACATGGTCGGAAGGCCCTACATGCACATCTGAGTTAGTGAGACCTTGAGCTAGCTGGCTGGTAACGGCTTGCGTCTTAGAGACTTTCTTCGACTCCAAGCGAGAGCGATCAAGCATATTCAAGAAGTCGGTGTTGCCTCCGAAGTTGAGCTGATAGGTGCGATCCACTCTCACTCCCCTGTCGGCGAAGAGTCGCACCAAGTTGCGATGCACGATGGTGGCACCCACCTGCGACTTGATGTCGTCACCGACGATAGGTAGCTTGGCATCTCTGAACCGTTGTGCCCACTCCTCATCGCCTGCAATGAAAACAGGCACACAATTCACAAAAGCACAACCTGCTTCCAAAGCTCGCTCTGCATACCATCTCGTAGCTTCTTCAGAACCTACAGGTAGATACGACACCAGCACATCGGCCTGCACAGCTTTCAGCTCAGCGGTAACATCGCAAACAGGCTCAGCGGATTCTTCAATGACATCGCCTAAGTATGTGCCGAGACCATCCAGAGTCGGGCCGCGCTGGACGATAGTGCCAGATAGTGGCACCTCAGTGAAACGATATGTGTTGTTCTGACCTGCGAATATTGCCTTAGCCATATCCACTCCGACTTTGTCAGCATCCACATCAAAAGCGGCCACGAAGTTCACATCGCCGATGTGGTATCCGCCCAAAACAGGATGCATAATGCCAGGCACTTCGGCATCTTCAGGAATACTCCTGTAATACTCCACGCCCTGAATGAGAGACGAAGCGCAGTTGCCTACGCCGACAACGGCGACATTGATTTGCCTATTTGTAAAAGATTCTTGGCTCATGGATCTTGATCTCCTTGTGTAAGTTTTCCTGTGTAAGTTTTCTTGTGTTAGTTTTCCTGTGTCACTTTCCCTGTGTCACTTTCCCCTAGCGGGGATTCTCTTGAGTTCGCTTTCTATAGTTTTGCCGATTTCTGCATCAAATATTCAATCAGAGGTTAAAAATATTTTTCTAATAACTATAAGCAATGCTTATAGTTGATAGACTGCGAGAATGCCAAACACAGCAATGCCAGACACAGCAATTTCAAGCGCGGAGATACTGCCAGAAGATGCGACGCAAGCAGAGGCAACACTCCCAGCCCACTCCCCCGCCGCCTCTATCTACCCTGGTATAGAGTTCCGCACTCGCACTCTGGCTTACATTGACGCCGTCCATCGCTATGAGACATTTTCCGAGGCTTCCGAAGCTTTGCATATTTCTCAACCTGCCATCTCCCAAGCTTTAGCATCGCTAGAAGAGCAACTCGGTGTGAAGCTCTTTGAATCTCACGGCCGCCGCCGAGTGCTCACCGAAGCAGGCCAGCAAGTGGCACAATTTGCAGCCGAAGTGCTAGGACGATCTGCCGAGTTGCGCCGTTGGCTTGACTCTTATAATCATGGCACCACCGGCAAGTTGACTGTGGGCATGATTGACGCAGCTGTGCTCTATCTTCTAACCAATACTCTGGAAGAGTTCCGCTTGAACTACCCCGATGTAGAGCTCAAGATATTCGTAGGCGACAGCAACACTCAGCTTCAAAAACTGCGGGACTTTGAAATAGACCTAGCCTTCATCGTAGAACCATTACCACAGGATCTGATAGGCGAAGAAGTCTCCCAAGAATCGCTGTTCTTATATGCCCCAAACGAATGGACACCCAACTTTGAAGCAACACCCTGGGCACTCCCACCCGCAGGCTCCCGCACCCGCACCCTCATAGATCAGGGGCTGGCAAAACTAAGCATCACTCCTAATATCGCCTTAGAATCTCGCAACCCTATTGTCTTGCGCCAGCTGGTAGCCCTAGGTTTCGGTTGCTCAGTCCTCCCAGAGGCAGTAACCGAAGAACTCCCTCAACTAGTAGCTATGCGGCGAGACCTAGTATGTCGTCGCTCTCTCATGGCAGTCCAACGCCCCACCGCCGCCCCCGACAACCGAATCAGGGAATTCATGGAATTGGCCAAAGGTAGCACAGGGTTGGGACAAGCAAAATGAAACTATGAAGTTTGATGTATCCACATTCCTTTTGCAGTGGGCTGTGGGCGGGTTGGCGTTTCTGTGGGTGACTAGTCGCAGGGCGGTCTTCAGCGTTGGGTATCGCTGGTTGCTTTACGGAGTGTGGGCAAGCGTAGCGGCTTTGTCTGCAGGGGTAGGGTTTGCGGGAGATACCGTGGTGGTGCGCGATCTTGCAGGGGTTGCGGTGGCGACTGCTGCGGTTGTAGTTGTGGGGATTTCTGTTCGCGATACTCATCGCCAAGCAGGTGGCGAAAAAGACAGGGGGGGCAAAAAAGCCAACTCTGCTAGCTCAGGGAAGTTGCTGGATATTTGGGCACCTCTTTTTGGTTTGGTCGGGCTGGTTGCGGCTGGGTTTGAGGCGGAGGGATCGGTTGCTCTGGCAGTGGTTCGGGTGATTGTGGGGGCGTTGTTCTTGGGCGCAGTTACCGACACGATGCTCTTGGGGCACTGGTATTTGGTGCAGCCTGGCATGTCGCGAGCTCCGTTGCTTGAGCTGATTGCTTGGGGTGGGGTGCTTTGCTTGGCGGATATGGCAGTTTGGCTGTTGCCTACGGGGTTGCTGTCGGCTGGAAGTGACAGTCTGCTGGCTTGGTTCTGGCTGGTGTGTGCGGCGGCAACTGCGGGGTTATTGGCGGTTACACGCTTGGCGTTGAGGGAGCCGCGATACTCAGCAGTGATGGCGGCAACTGGGTTGTCTTATCTAGCGGTTATGACAGCTATCGCTATGGAACTAGTGGCGGGTGCTGCGGTTTTTTAAGCTCTAGGTCTATGAAGCTGAGACGCGTGATAACTAGATCGCACCAACGGCCCTGCTTCTACATGAGCAATCCCCATCTCCTCGCCAGCCTTCGCCAGCTCTGCAAACTCTTCAGGATGCCACCAGCGCATCACCGGCAAATGCTTTACACTAGGGCGCAAATATTGCCCCAAAGTCACGATGTCGGTACCGACTGCGGCGAGGTCAGCCAAAGCTTCAAGCACTTCGTCTTTAGTTTCCCCCAGCCCCACCATCACCGATGATTTCGTAGTCAAGCCAGCGTCTTTTGCTTGTGCCAACACAGCCAAGCTCCTTGCGTAGCTGGCTTGAGGGCGCACCATCCGCTGCAGACGAAGCACTGTCTCCAAGTTGTGGTTCAGCACTTCCGGCTGCTCGGCAAAGACCGCGTCTAACGCCTCAGGGTTGCCTTTGAAGTCGGGAATGAGCACCTCCACCGCCACATCTGGGCAGGTGCGGCGCAGCTCGCGCATACATAAAACAAACTGCTCCGCACCGCCGTCTGGTAGATCGTCGCGTGCCACAGCAGTGATTACCGCATATTCCAAGCCCATCTTCCTCACAGCATGGGCCAGTCGGTCTGGCTCGTCTGGGTCGGCAGCTAAAGGTTTGCGGGTATCCACTAAGCAGAAACCACAGGCTCGTGTGCATCTGTCGCCGTTGATCATAAAGGTAGCCGTGCCAGCATTCCAACATTCTGAAATGTTCGGACAGCCAGCCTCTTCGCAAACTGTCGTGAGCGACAGAGATGACATGACTTCTTTGATACGCCAATAGCCCTCTCCGTCAGCTGTGCTATCTCTAAGACTGTCGGCAAGCTGAGCACGTAGCCAAGAAGGTTTTCTCTCGCGAATACTCAGCGATGCTGCTGTTTCTCTTGCGCCATTGGTTGGGTTTTTGATGTTTGGGCTTCTGCTATCTGCTCCCGAAGCCGCCATATCCCAGCCTGCAGCCCCCCAAAGCTGGCCTGCTCTCTCTGCCACACACTCTGCCACCTCGCTCACCGTTACATCCAGCCCTTCAGCTTCAAGAGATGTGACGCTGAAATCCTTTATCCCACAAGGCACTATCTTTTTGAACCAAGACAAGTCTGTGCTCACATTCAATGCGAAGCCATGCATCGTGCGCCCTCTGCTCAAACGAACGCCTACTGCTGCAATCTTGGCGGGCTGGGGCGAATCGGGCCGAACCCACACGCCCCGATAACGTTCCAAGCGGCCCACATCGGCCATCCCCAACTCTTCCAGCACATCTATGAGTAGCTGCTCCACCGAGTGCACATAGG
This sequence comes from uncultured Acidimicrobiales bacterium, assembly GCA_958295755.1. Classification (GTDB taxonomy): domain Bacteria; phylum Actinomycetota; class Acidimicrobiia; order Acidimicrobiales; family Hopanoidiivorantaceae; genus Hopanoidiivorans. Next base: position 1,549,972 of record OY282367.1, read on the forward strand.
CAGCGGTATTGATCATGCCTCCAGCGGCAACCTCAGCCTGCTCCCGCCGAGATACCAGCGACAAAATCGGATATCCCACCACCTGCCCCGGCCCGTGATAGGTGATGTCGCCACCTCTATCCACCCTCAGCACAGGCACCTCCGGCTCACCCAGCAAATTACTTTCATCGCCGTTAGGGCCGAGCGTAAAGACATGCGGATGCTCCAAAAGCAATAAATGATTGTCGGAGCTGCGCGAGAAAAGCCCTCGCTGCAGTGCCCAAGCATCTTGATAAGCAACTCGCCCCAACCATCGAACATGTAGCGGTCGCTCAGCTACAGCTACCATCAAGCCAGCTCAGCTTCCCAGTCTCGCGTCTCTATGATGCGGCGCAACTCGTCTAAGAAAGCAGCCACATAAGCCCCGTCAAATGCCCGATGATCCCACGCCAGAGCAAGTACCCCCACAGAGTGAATAGCAATCGACTCGCCCCCGTAGCCATCAGCCACCACCACAGGCTTACGCTTGATGCCGTCTGTAGAAAGAATCGCCACCTGCGGCTGGTTGATGATGGGGAACTGCATCATGGTGCCCCACTGCCCAGGGTTCGTGATGGTGAAGGTGCCACCTGCCACTTCTTCAGGGCGCAACTGCTTGCCTCTGGCCCGCTTCGCCAAATCCACAACTTGGCGGGCAATGGCTCGTAGGCGCAAGTTCTCAGCCCCATGCACCACTGGCGCGATCAAACCTTGAAAGTCTAAGTCGACTGCCACAGCTAAGTTCACGCTGTGATGGACAACTAACTCTTCGTCGGTAACGGTGGCATTGATGTGGGGATAGTCGTCCAAAGCATCACAAACCGCTCGGGCAATGAACGGCAAATAAGTGAGGCTGAAGCCTTCTTCGGCTTTCCACTCGTCTTTGTGGGCACGGCGAGCTTTCTCCACTTCTTCAAAATCCACTTCCACTGCCGTGAGCACATGGGGAGAAGTCGCTTTGGAACGCACCATATGCTCAGCCGTAGCTTTGCGAATACGACTTAGCGCAATAGTTTCTGTTCCTGACGAACTTGAGGCCGAGAAACTAGCTGAGGGAGAATTCGCTGTGGGGGAACTTACTGCGGGGGAACTTGATTTCTCAGAATCTGAGACATCGCTTGTAGCTGGCGACGCACGGCCTGTGAATGAAATAGTGGCAGTTTTCTTAGCAGTGCCAGAGTTTGTTTTCGCTGAACTTGTTTTCGCTACCGCTACCTCAGCATCCTTGCGGGTGATGCGCCCTTTTGGTCCGCTACCAGTGATGCTGGCAGGGTCTATGTTGTTCTTATGCAGCAGACGCCGCACCACTGGCGACATTCGCTGGTTTACGGGATCTGCTTCAGCAACATCAGATTGCCCGATACTAGATTTGGTAGCCTCAGATTGCGTAGTGTCAGGCTGTGTAGTTTCAGATTGTATAGTTTCAGGCTGAACGGCTTCAGATTGTCCTGTATCAGGCTGTGCAACTTCAGACTGGGCGGCTTCAGGTTTGGGAGAGTAAGCAGAAGTGGTGTCGGTAAATGCTTCAGAAATTTCTGGCTTGACAGAATGAGACGCCGAAGATTCTGCCGTGTCCGATGTTTGCATCTGCGCCAGCACAGTGCCTACCTCAACCGTTTCACCTTCTGGCACAAGAATCTCCGATACCACTCCAGCCACAGACGCAGACACTTCTGTGTCTACTTTGTCGGTTGAAACCTCATAGAGCGGTTCGTCAAGTGCCACAGCTTCGCCAGGCTGTTTGAACCAACGGGTGATGGTTCCTTCGGTGACCGTCTCACCTAGCTGTGGTAGCAGAATTTCTGTCATCTCTAATCTTTTACGTTTCTGTTTGTGCTTGTCTTATCTCTAGCTTTGGATCTCTAGCTTTGGTTCTCTAGCTGTCGGTAGTTAACTATCCATGTAGTGGTCGCCCCGTGAGCGAAAGCATGGCTTCGCCATAAAGCTCGCTCAAAGTCGGGTGCGGCTGAATTAGGTTAGCCACATCGCCCACTTCAGCTTCCCAACTGACTGTGAGATAAGCCTGGCCCAGCAACTCCGTAGCCCAAGGCCCCACGATATGGACACCTAATACTTGCCCTGCTGAGCCGTCTGATTTCTTCTCAGCCACGACCTTCACGAACCCTTCAGTTTCACCAATTATCATCGCTCTGCTATTGGCCCCGAACCTATTTGTGGAGGTTACAACCTCATAACCCGCGTCAATAGCAGCTGGCTCAGTCAAACCGGCGAAAGCCACTTCAGGGCGGGTGTAAATGCCCCAAGGTACTTGACCGTAGTTGATCGGCTCTGGCGACTCGCCCAGCATGTCGCCCACAACTAACATCCCTTCGGCAAAGCCCACATGAGCTAGCTGCGGTGTAGCCACGAGGTCACCTACTGCGTAGATTCCCGCCACGCTAGTGCGGCAAAACTCGTCCACCTCCACATAGCCACTCTTGTCAATCGCCACTCCAGCTTTTTCAGCAGCCAAAGATTCCGACAAAGGACGGCGACCGATAGCGACTATTACACAGCTTGCTTCCATAGGCTCCGAGCCTTCAAGCATCACTCGCACTCCGCTGTCAGTTCGTTCACAACCAGTTACTGACATGCCTGTCTGCACAGCTATCTTGCGCTTTTTGAACGACCTTGCCATAAGTTTGCTAACATCTGGGTCGGCACCTGGCAAAAGCTGTGGCAAGGTTTCTAGCAAGGTAACCTGCGTGCCGAAATCGCCAAGCAGCGAAGCGAATTCGCAGCCGATAGCACCGCCACCGATGATGATCGCTGATTGAGGTGCTTTCTTGATTGAAAGCAGATGGTCAGAGTTGATGACCGATTTGGCGTCATACTCAAAGCCTGGCAGTGGCAATGTCCGTGGCACAGAGCCGCTGGCCAGCACAACATTGGAAGCCGTCAAGGTTTCTGTCTCAATTCCAGCTGAAATACGCACTTGGTGAAGTTTTTGAGAATTGCCGTTTGATGAGCTACTCTCTCCGTCGCTATCACCGCCAACTAGCTGTCCCACTCCCGAATACACAGAAACATTGCGATGTTTCAGCATCCCTTCTACGCCTTTGGTGAGCTTGTCTATGATGGCTTGCTTGCGTTGTTGCGCCACTGCCATATCAAGTGCAGTATCTGAGGTCGCCACACCGAACTCCGCCGCTTCGCTCACTGTGCGATACACATTCGCTGTTTCCAAAAGTTCTTTGGCGGGGATGCAACCTACATGCAGACAGGTTCCCCCGAGCTTGCTCTTTTCTACGAGGCCAACATTCATACCTGCTGCCGCTGCGTAAAGGGCAGTGGCATATCCCCCGGGGCCGCCTCCGATGACTACCAGATCATGTTCCACTAGATTTCAGCCTATTTTGCTGTGCGGGTTTAACCGTGCTTGCGGGCAATTTCACGAGGAGGGGTAACTACGCCTGTCCAGAAGGAGCCGAAATCTCCGTAAAGGGCTGAGCCTTCGTCATAGCGGAGTGTATAGACGACTTCCTTGAGGTCGTCAGGCGTCTGGCAGAAGAGTGTAACGCCCCATTCGTAGTCGTCAATGCCTGTGGAGCCTGTCACCACTTGAAGCACTCGCCCGCTGAACTTGCGCCCTGACGCGCCGTGTTCGTACATAAGCTCTTTGCGTTTCTCATAGGGCAACCTGAACCAGTTATGTGTGGAACCTCTGCGCTTTGACATCGGATAGAAGCACCACGCAGGCTTATCTTCTGGCGGGAGTTGCGGATAAAGCCGGGCTTGGCGCATCTCTTCTGGCACCCCTGCGGCGTATTCAGATATTTCCGTGAGCGACACATAAGAGCTAGCCCACTGCAATCCGCAGGCTGTCAGCTCAGTTTGAATTTCACGCAACCGCCTAAAGTCTGCATCTAAAATCATGAATCCCAAGTCAGCCTTGTGCCCCAGAATCTCCACTGTGATGATTTGTGTGTCGATTTGAGCACCATTGGGATTCACATCTACACCAGATGACCCATCCCACTTCTCAACGACTTCTGCCATAGCCTCAGCATCAAACCCTTCAACTACCTTCCCAAACAGATGCAACACACCTAATCCCAGTGTTGGAGTAACTGGTTTTGAGCCTTCTTTCATTCCTTAAGGCTATGAAACTTTTTTGATTGCAGCCCTCATAACTATAATTGACACCATGGCAACATTGCTGGCACAGGCAACAGCTGAATGGTACGACGGATGGCAGTTGGCCGTCGCTACTTCTGGTGTAGTGATCTTGCTAGTGGGATGGCTCCACAGAATTCTGAAAGCCGACATCAACAGGATAGATCACAAGCTTGACGATTTGAAAGACATCATTCTTAAAGACGCATTAGAACGAGCGCGCATGCAACCAGCACAACCCTTTGTGGTACAACAACCCGCCACTAGTCCATCTCCTCGGGCGCAAACGTCAGATTTAGGCTTCGCAGCTCCTACAGCTCAACTTAGCGAGAAGACTGAAACAACAAGCTAGACACAGGCATTAGACCTGTGTGCTATGCAATAAGTCGCAAAGTGTCGCCCCGCTGTAGCCAGTTATCGCTCAGATATTCACAAGCCGTATCTATGGCGTGAAGCGTGTAGGCATGGCGAGGCAACGGCGAATAGTTGTGCTCGCTGTAGTGCGGCATTTGGCCGTGCATCACCACCAATGTCCCCCTCGGCACTTCCACCGGCACAAATGCATCTCTGTCGTAGGGAGATTCATCTAGCACATCGGTAACAGTGCCAGCCCCTTCCAGCCGAAAACGTGTCTTAGGCGGCTGGCGATGCCCGCCAGGCTGCACCCAGAGACAGCCGTTCTCACAAGTAGCGTCATCTACGGCAAACCATAAAGCGCATACGCTCTGAGGTTCTGTCCACAAGAAACTATGGTCGCAGTGCGGCACCACCTCACCACCCAAACCTGGCGACTTGAAGATATACATTGACTGGATAAACGCCGGCTTCTCATAGCCAAGCTCCTCCAGTAGCCCTATCAGCTCTGGAGTGTAAGAAAATCTCTCAAACACAGGATCCAAATCGTGCAAAGCATGGCCGATCTTATTGACCGCAGGCACTTCTCCCTCACCAAGTTTGCCAATGTCAACTCCGTTCTCCAAGAAGCACCGCACGGCATAAGCAGAAGTCAAAAAATATTCGTCTTGAGCGTGCGATTGCTCCGTGGTAGAAAACACAGAAATGTCGCCCCCAAAGTCAAACTCCTCAACAATAGCCTCCGCCCGCCCCCGCACAGCCAAACACTGCGCCTCCTCAACAAACCCCTCCAACACAAGATACCCGTGCTCCAAGTAGTCGGCGATCTGCTTCATCGCGATCTGGTTCATCGCAAAACCTTACTGTTGTCCTCGGCGATACCGCATCCCGTCGGCTGCTGGTGCTCTCAGCCTCGTAGCAAAGATGACCAATACCAACAGCACCGTAACGTGTGGCACCACATCTGGTAGCTCTTTGGGAACATTGTCGGTGAAAATATACCAGACGAACAGAGCCACAGCCAAAAGGCCATACACCTGGCTCACATGAATCACGGCAAACCGTTCGCGCCATCCTTTACGCACGCGTATATCTACGCCTGTGCTACCTATGGGTATTTCACTGTGCGATCGCCAATGTCGAGATACGGGATCGTTAAAAATGGCGCGCAGAGCCAGCAAGATGAGCACCATAGCAAACAGCAACAGCATCGCATGAGCAGCGGCTTCATCTCTAAGCAGTAGCGTCTCAATTACTCCAAATAAGAAAGAGCCAATTGCCATGCCCACCGGTTTCCAGTTACCGAAGATGACAGTGGCCAAGCCAATGAAACCGCGCCCGTTGGTCTGATTCTCACGGTAAATACCAGTGAGCTCAATAGCCAAAAATGCTCCGCCAAAACCTGCCAAAGCTCCCGATATAGTCACGGCAATGTACTTGTAGCGATATACATCCACACCTAGGCTGTCGGCTGCCACTGGATGTTCTCCGCAGCTACGCAATCGCAATCCGAAAGATGTTCGCCAAAGCAATATCACCGACAGCGGTATTAGCGCATAGGCAATCAAAGTCATCCAAGAGATATCAAAAAAGAAACCCCGCGCTATGCCCGCAGCGTTGGAGAAGAAAAACCAGTCCCAGCTCTCTATTCGCCCCAGCACATCGGGCGTGCCTCCTCCTCCGGCCAGAATGGGCAAGCTGAAGTCTCCCCAGTCCGCCACTCGCGGAGACTGCGTAATGCCACCCCCCTCCAGCCCGTCAAAGAATTCGCCCGAGAGGTAGCGCGTGATGCCAGGAGCCATGATGTTGATGGCAACTCCCGAAATTATGTGATCGACTCCGAAGCCGACCGTGGCGATGGCATGAAGCAGACCTCCTACAGCACCAGCCACAATACCGATCACTATTCCCCACCAAGGCCCGAACTCCAGAGCCCCCCAAGCTCCGAACCAGGTACCCAAAATCATCATGCCTTCCAGTCCGATATTCACAATCCCCGCCCGCTCTGCGAACACTCCGCCCAAGCCCGCTGCCATTATCGGAACAGACCAGCCCAAAGCTATACTCCATGTGCCACTAGATGCCAGCTGATTTGTAGCGGGCACAGCAAATTCCTCTGTAATGGCAATAAGCATGACAGCCACAATCGCATACATCGCAATGCGAACCCCTCGTGTCATCTGAGGACTAGCCTCCATCTCTATCGCCGATGTCGCAGTCATTTTGGATGTTCCCCTTCGTCTACTTCCCCAGAATCTCTTTTAGCCAAAACTGCACTGGCTGTCCGTGCTTGATCAGCCAACTGCCGTCTTCTGACTACGGCATACACGATAATTGCTGTGAATATCATCGCCCCCTTGATGATGACAATTATCTCTTCGGGGGCATCGCCTGAAGAATCCAAAATAGGCCCAGCAGTGTCTAAATAACCAAATAAGAGAGCACCAAATGCAGCTCCCACAGCATGATTTTGACCGATCAGTGCCACAGCCAAGCCGTTGAAACCGAGCATCTGAGTGAACGACAGGCTGTAGGCATAATCTCGTCCAAGAATTTCAGGCAACCCTGCCAAACCTGCGACTGCTCCGCTCATCAGCATCGCAAACAAAATCATACGCTTGGGATCCACCCCTGCCACAAGAGAAGCGTCGGGATTCGCACCGCCTGCCCTCAAGTCATAACCATGTCGGGTGCGCATCACATAGATGTGATATAAAATCCCGACCACAATCGCAACCAGCAGAAATCCCCAGAGATATTTCTGAGGTGCCCCAGTCTGACCTCTCTCAATATCTCTAGTGAAAACTTCCAACACATTGTTGATGTCGGGCATCCGCCCAGACTCGGGTATTTCTCTTGTCTGTATGTTAGGCGTGTTTACAAACCATGCCGGAAGATCATCTCTAGCTTCGACCTTGTTCGGCACCTCCCACCATCTGAGCAACACAGCCGATACAAAAGCGATCCCGATCACATTCATCATCAATGTCGAGATAACTTCATGCACTCCCCTTGCTACTTTCAAAATGGCCGGTATCGCAACCCACGCTGCACCCACCGCCATAGCTGTGAGCATTATCACCCCAACATGTGCGGGTGCCCAGATGCTGAACTGAGCTCCCACATAAGACGCCACCAGAGCTGCCAATAGATACTGCCCCTCAACTCCGATGTTGAAGATGTTCATACGGAAACCGATGGCAGCCCCAATAGCTATCAGATACAGAGGAGTCGCCCGATTCAACATGTCTACGACTTGTTCTAACTCCCAACCCTTGCTCCACATATTCTGAAATGCAGACACTGGCGAATATCCGGTTGCCAGCAGTATGATTGTCGCTGCTATTGCTGCCACGACCAGCGTCAAGGCAGGAGTGAGCACCTCCCAACCAGCCCTCCGCAGCGAAAATCGCTCGCGTAAGTAGCTAGTCATCCTCTCAGAATTCACACTTGAGCACCTGTCATATAGCTACCTAGCTCTCTTGGTGTCACCTGAGCCGGATCCAGCTCGACCACGATCTGGCCTCGCAAGATCACCATGAGCCTGTCGGAAAGCCCAATGAGCTCATCCAAATCGGCAGATACCAACAGCACAGCCAAACCTTCTCTGCGAGCTACTCGCAAGTCCTCCCATACGGCAGCTTGAGCCCCCACATCAATGCCTCTAGTTGGGTGCGCTGCTATCAGCACCTTGGGACTCATCGACATCTCGCGCCCAATAATGAGTTTTTGCTGATTGCCCCCTGACAGAGCATCTGCAGCAACTCTTACACTGGGCGTCCGAACATCAAAATCTTCAACTATCTCTTCGCACTTCTCACGGGCAGCACTTGGCAGTAGCCAAAATCCTCCAGCCGCAAACGGCCTGCTGCCTTGATGCCCTAGCATGGCGTTTTCCCAAAGAGGTGAAGACAGCATAAGCCCCATTTTGTGACGATCCTCTGGAATGTAGCCAAGATTTTCTTCCCTGCGCCTCCTAGTCGACCAGCCGGTTATGTCTTCGCCCGCCATGAAAATTTTGCCACTGCTTACTTGGCGAGTTCCCAGCAAGGCTTCTATAAGTTCAGCTTGCCCATTGCCTTCCACCCCAGCAATGCCGACTATTTCACCTCTGTGCACAGAGATATTTACATTTGTGAGCACCTGTCTGCGCTCAAGCTCCGCTGCTATTCCTGATCCCCCCAGTTCCTCTGTGTCTAAATTGAGACCTTCAACCTTCAGCAGGATTTCCTCAACAACTGTATCTTCATAGGTGTCAGGAACAGGCAGTTCGCTACCGATCATTAACTCTGCTAGATCGTGTGCTGTGGCTTCAGTTTTGTCTACAGTCGCAACTGATCGGCCCGCCCGTAGCACTGTGATGCGATCAGCTATCTCCAAGACTTCATCCAACTTGTGGTCGATGAAGATCAAAGTTTTGCCCTGTTCTTTCATCTCCCGCATAGTCACAAACAAATCTTCCACTTCTTGTGGCACTAGAACCGATGTAGGCTCATCCAAAATCAAAATATCAACCCCTCTATAGAGCACTTTGATAATCTCTACTTTCTGCCGCTGACCAACAGCTAGTTCCTCCACATGAGTGTGGATATTAACAGTCAGTCCATATGAATCACACAAGTCTTGCACCTGTTGCTCAGCCGTGGCCTGTTGCATATAACCCAGAGTTGTAGGTTCTGCGCCAAGAATGATATTTTCCAGCACCGAGAGATTATCAGCCAACATGAAATGCTGATGAACCATGCCAATGCCATAGTCAATAGCGTCGCGCGGCGAATGGAAACGTATCGTCTCATCTTTGATGAGAATTGAACCCTCATCTGGCAGTTGCATGCCGTAGAGGATTTTCATCAGGGTTGATTTCCCAGCACCGTTCTCACCACAAAGGGCGTGAATTTCGCCTTCAGCAACACTGAAATTGATATTTTCGTTGGCTATGACGCCTGGAAAGTATTTACTTATCCCGCGCAACTCAATTAGCGGGGTGAGCGGAGTTGATCTGACTCTGCCTGCTGGCATAGTTTCAGAGCTTGTCATAGCTGACAGAAATACTGACCATGCTGACAGAAGTGCTGACAGAAATACTTGTGCTTTTCCGGGAAAGCCGTGAAGCAATCCCGGAAAAGCTACGAGCCAAGACTATAGAGTTGCGGGGACGACTATGTCGCCGTCGATGATTTGCTGCTTGTAGTCTTCAAGCTGATCAGCGATGTCGTCTACGAAACCGCCTGAAGTGGAGTATCCGACTCCGTCATCAGCTAGAGAGAATTCCCTAATTTCTCCTACAAAGCTATCATCTACAACGGAGTTGATGGACTGATACACAGCCACATCCACTCGCTTGAGCATAGAAGTCAGAATGTAAGGTCTCACGCTCTCATCTGAGGTCAAATATTGATCAGAGTCCACCCCGATAGCCCAGACTTTGGAACCTGAAGTCTCAGAGAATTCTTTAGCAGCCGCAAAGAGTCCGTTGCCAGAACCACCAGCGGCGTGATAGATAATATCGGCACCTTGCTCATAGAACGATTGCGCCAAAACTTGGCCAGCAGCTGGGTCGCCAAAGCCTGAGAAATCTGGCGGTTCGCTCAGATATTGGCTGAGTATCTCTATGTCGGGATTCACAGCCCTGGCACCAGCAATGTAACCGGCTTCAAATCGATTGATACCGAGAGTATCCACACCACCGATAAAGCCGATGGTACCTGTCTGGCTCTTCAGCGCGGCTGCTGCGCCCACCAAGAAGGAGCCTTCGTGTTCGGCAAACAGAAGCATCACAACATTGTCGGTGGCGTCATTTATGACGCCGTCAACGAGAGCGAAGTTCGTGTCGGGGTTGTCTGTGGCGACTTTCGCCAAGCTGTCGGTAAACAAAAAGCCGATACCTAGCACCAGCTCAGCCCTGTCTGCTTGCAGCTGCAAGATGGCTTCGCGGTTGGAACCATCATCGTTTGGTGAGGCCTCCTGGGCATCCAGATTAAAGTCTTCTTTGGCCCTGTCCAAACCGGCTGCAGCAGCATCATTGAATGAGAGGTCGCCTCGTCCGCCTAAGTCAAACACGAGACCTACAGAAGTCGGATCCGCCGGAGCCTCAGTCGTTGGCGCAACAGTAGTAGTGGCTGGAGCGTCGGTAGCTGTAGTGGTGTCGTCATCGTCGTCGCCACAGGCTGCTGCGATGAGCGCAATTGAACAAACTATTGCTATTGCCGCTGAGATACGGCGAGACCGCCACCTCCTTGGTGATTTCGTGCTTTTTGTGAATGACATTGGATTCCTCCTAGGTTTTGTGTCACAGCCTTATATGGGGCTTATCTGAGATAAGTCTTGTCTTACCTTTTGCGACAAGTATAGCAGTTGGGTGTGACACATGTTGCCAATCTGTGCCTCTTTGATACCCGCTCTTGCTTTCATTCACAACTGCTTGCTTCGCCTATCAGTTTTGCCTATCGCCACAAACCTGCCATAAGCTGACGATAGATGTATCTTGATTTAGTACAGCTTCTTCCTGCATCTGCTATGAGCCGCGTGGAGAAGTGTCTTCGCTTTGAAGTTGAGAGCGACTTGCCGTTCATGGAAGAGGTAGCTAGCCATCTCATCAACGCGGGCGGCAAGCGCATCAGACCTGGTTTGGTAATCGCTTGCGCGAATATCGGGGCCGAAAGCATTGACGAACCTACCGTTTGGGCAGGTGTGTCTGTTGAGCTGGTACATATCGGCTCGCTCCATCATGACGATGTCATAGACGGAGCAGCCACACGCCGCAATGTAGCCAGCGTCAACACCAAATGGGATACCCTCACCGCCGTGCTCTCTGGCGACTTTCTGCTGGCACGAGCTTCCGTGCTCGCAGCCCGCATAGGCTTGGAAGCTTCCAACCTGTTGGCTACTACCATCGGCGAACTCTGCGAAGGGCAAATTCGCGAACACCAAGATGCCCACAGCTGCGACCGTACCATCCAAAGCTACGAGCTTTCCATCCGTGGCAAAACAGCCTCGTTGCTTTCAGCTTCATGCCGACTAGGCGGGCTAACAGGCGGCCTCACTCGAGAAGAAACCGAAGCGGTTACAGAATTCGGTCGTAGCTACGGAATGGCTTTTCAGATATTCGACGACATCAATGACTTCACCAGCGACCACAGTGCCCTGGGTAAACCTAGCGGACAAGATGTAATGGAAGGCAACTACACCCTTCCCGTGTTGCTCACCCTCAAAACCCCAGCAGGCGAAGAGCTGCTGGATCTACTCTCAGGTGGTCTGCAAGAACAAAACCGCCAGCGCGTCCTAGAAATAGTGCGATCAGGGCAAGGCACACAAGAAGCAATGGAAGTAGCCCGCAGCTGGTCGCACAAAGCCATAGATTCTCTATCGTCCTTGCGCGACACTCCCCCTGCCAATAACCTCCGCAATGCCGCCCAGACCCTCTTGGCTAATTTGCCTCACAGTACTTAAACATCACTGCGACAGACACTGCTGCACCAGACACTGCTGCGCGAGATCAATCCTCCGGCCGCAAGGTAGGAAATAGCAACACATCTCGCAGAGATTGGCAGTCAGCTAACAAAGCCACCAACCTATCAATCCCAATCCCCAGCCCCCCGGTAGGCGGCATCCCATATTCCAAAGCCCGCAGATAATCTTCATCAATCAGCATCGCTTCAACATCTCCGTGCTCACGATTAGCGTTCTGCGCTTCAAAGCGACTCCGCTGCTCCCCAGGGTCAACCAGCTCGCTGAAAGCGTTGGCAACCTCTCTGCCAGCAATAATCAGCTCAAAACGTTGTGTCCATCCTGGCTTGTCGGGGCATTCCATAGCAAGCGGTGATACCTCGCTTGGATAGTCCACCACAAAGGTCGGCTCCCAGATATCAGCTTCGCAAGTCTTTTCGTATATCTCGCAGATGAGTTTGCCCGGCCCCCACCAGTCTTGCGTTTCAATGTCGTACTTTTGTGCCAACTCCACAAGTCTGTCTCGCGGCGTCTCTAAACTGAGATGCTCTTGTATCCCTTCGGCGATCACATCAAGCATAGAAACCCTGCACCAGTCGCCCCCCAAGTTGAGTTCACGCCCGTTATAGATCAGCTGTTCGCTACCCACCAAAGTGCGTGCCAAATGCTGGATGAGTTCTTGTGAAAGCATCATCATGTGGGTGTAATCGGAGTATGCCGCATACAGCTCCAGCAAGGTGAATTCGGGGTTGTGCCTAGGCGAGAGACCTTCGTTGCGAAAAACCCTTCCCATCTCAAATACTCGTTCCATCCCTCCCACAACGAGGCGTTTTAGATACAGCTCCGGTGCGACGCGCAAGTAAAGATCGCAATCCAGAGCTTCGTGGTGCGTAACGAACGGCTTAGCGTGAGCACCGCCAGCTATGGCATGCAAGATAGGTGTCTCTACCTCTTGGTAGCCTCTGTCTTCCAGCCAGCGACGAATGTGAGACGAAAGCTTGCTACGCAGATTGAAGGTGGCTCTTGTTTCTTCGGTGACCCAAAGATCCAGATATCGGCGGCGGTAGCGAGTGTCGGTGTCGGCTAGTCCGTGCCACTTGTCGGGGAACGGATGCCGAGTGCTAGCTAGTAGTTGCCAGCGGTCGACCCTCACCGAAAGCTCGCCTCGGCGGGTAGTCATTATCTCGCCTTCCACTTCCAGCCAGTCGCCGATGGAACATTCGCAGAACTCTTCAAAGCTGGGCGTGCTCTGGGCTGGGGCGAATACTTGAATGCGCCCTGTGCTGTCTTGAAGCGTGCCGAAAGCTACCTTACCTTGCACCCTTCGCAGCATCAGCCTCCCGGCTATCTTGGCAGTTTCCCCAGATTCTGTGCCCGCTTCCAGATTGCCGTGCTGAGAGATGATATTGGCGGCAGTGTGGCTAGGTGGGTTATAACTCCCGCCAGATGCACTGCTGCCAGAGACACCACTCTCAGAGACTCTCTCGCCGGCAGCAGCCATACCAGGAGCGGCCATACCAGTAGCGGCCATATCTGCGGTCATTGGTTTTTCTCCCAGATAATTCTTAAGCCGTGAAGGGTCAGCCATGGTTCTACTCTCTTTATAGATGAGGTGAATGGCACGATACTGTCTGCTATCCCTCCTGTAGCCAAAATCTTTACATCTCCTGATGCCGCTGGCCCAGAAACAGCACTTTGCATCTCATCGATAAACAAATCGCAGATGCCATCTACTTGAGCCGCATACCCATATAAGACTCCCGACTGAATAGACTCCACCGTGCTTTTGCCAATCACGCTTCGGGGCTTAGTGAGCTCTACCGCTCTCAGTGCGGCCGCTCGCCCCACCAGAGCGTCAAGGCTGATCTCAACCCCAGGCGCAATCGCCCCGCCTAAGTATTCTCCCTTGTCAGAAATGGCATCAAAGGTGGTGCCTGTGCCGAAATCCACTACAATACATGCGCTTTGGCAGAGGTCGTATGCCCCAGCTGCGTTGGCTATGCGGTCGGCTCCTACTTCACGAGGGTTGTCATAGAGAATAGAGATGCCTGTTTTGATACCCGGGGCAATCATCACAGGCTCACAATCAAGATAGCGGTTTACCATCTGACGCAAGCTAGCTGTGACGCGTGGCACCCCTGAAGAAATCGCAACCCCGTAGATATCTTGTTGAAAATCCCTATCGTCTGCTGCCAAAAAACCGTCTATGAGCACAGCCATCTCATCTTCGGTGCGGTCGGCAACGGTGGCGACGCGCCAGTGCCCCACTAAGCCTGTCGCAGGATTGCCAGACGCCGTTTGGCCTTCTTCGTAGATACCCACCACCGTCTGGGTGTTGCCCACATCAATGGTGAGAAGAAACTGACTCACATTTTCAGGTTAGAAGACTGCACCACATCTAAGCCGATATCCAGACTTCGCGCCCCGCCGATTAGCGCGCCCGACGAGACCGCGTCAACTCCAACCGTGCCGTAGGTTGCGATGTTCTCCAAGGTAATCCCACCCGAGGCTTCTATATAGCAGCGGTTCTCACCGGCTGCTAAGTCTGTTGCTATTTCCACAACCTCTGCCACCTGCTCAGGTGCCATGTTGTCTAAAAGCAATGCGTCCGCACCCGACTTCAAAGCTTGCTGAGCTTGTTCAATCGTGTCGCATTCCACTTGTACCCTCTTAGACGGCCATTGGCTGCGAGCTAGCCCCACAGCTTTGTCTATATCTAGCACGCTGAGATGATTGTCTTTGAGCATCACGAATTCCGAGAGGCTAGCGCGATGGCTGTGCCCACCACCTGCCCTCACTGCAGCTTTTTCCAAACTGCGTAGCCCCGGTGTTGTCTTGCGGGTGTCAAACACAGCCACACCACCAGCAGCCTCTACAAAAGCTCTGCTGTGCGTGGCAATGCCCGAGAGGTGCCCTAAGAAGTTGAGAGCAACTCGCTCAGCCGTGCAGATAGAAGCCAGAGAGCCTGAGACTTGTGCGATTACTTGCCCCGCCTCCAAGGTGTCGCCATCGGTTGCGTGCCAAGTCAATTCAATGTTGGGATCAACCAGGGCAAAAGTTTCTTGTGCACACGCCGTGCCCGCCAGCACGCCACTAGATCTAGAAGCTATTTGAGCTTCGGCATATGTTTCTGGTAGTAGCTTGGCGGTGAGGTCTCCGAGCGGCCCGATATCTTCAGCCAACGCTTGCTCCACTGCCAGTCGCACAGCAGGAGGCTCAAGAGATTCAGACTGGGGCATCACTTGGCTGGGTCATAGCCCATGTTGTCAATGAGGCGCGCCGAGCCGAAATGCGCTGCTGTCAGTAGGCGCAGTGGCTCACTGGCTGGCAAACTGTCGGGCATCTGGAGGCTATCAGCTACTACAACCGTGGCATAGCCCAGCTTGTCGGCGACCGGCTCTATCATCTCTTCCATCTCTAACACAACTGCTGCAGGGTTGCTCTCGCCTGCTTTGATCATCTCAATTCCATGTTTCAGGGCACGAGAAAGAATACCAGCGCGAGCGCGATCATGGCCTGAGAGGTAACGGTTGCGACTGGAAAGTGCCAGCCCGTCAGGCTCGCGCACAATCGGACAACCCACAACCTCCACAGGTAGCGACAGGTCAGCAACAAGTCTGCGTACGAGGGTGAGCTGCTGCCAGTCTTTCTCGCCGAAATAAGCTCGGCACTGCCCCACAATGCTGAAGAGTTTGGTGACGATAGTCGCCACTCCGATGAGATGGCCGTCACGGTGTGCCCCCTCTAAGATAACTGCCAACTCACCCACATGAACCGAAACTAGCGGTGGGCGCCGGAACATCTCTTCTCCCGTTGGAGCAAACACCAAGTCTGCGCCTTGTATTTCGCAATGTCGGTTGTCTTCGGGCAGGTTTCTTGGATATTTTTCAAAGTCTTCGTCGGGGGCGAACTGTAAAGGGTTCACAAAGTTGGACACCACCGTGAAGTCGTTCTCGGCAACGCTACGGCAGATGAGGCTAATGTGCCCTTCGTGAAAAGCCCCCATAGTCGCGACAAACCCCACAGAATGCCCAGAACAGCGCACCTCTTCTAATACGCGCCTAACTTCAGCTTGTTCAGTCGCGACCTGCATAGCTCTGTGTGGCTTTTCTCGTGCTCTCTGATTTATCTGGGAACAAGTCGCCTACTTTTTTTATGTCGCCGTCTTTAGGGTCTTCCCAGCCCACCAAAAAATCTGGGGCAATCTCGCCAAGTGGCACCATCACAAAGCGACGCAAGGTCATGCGAGGATGCGGGATGGTGAGATCTTCCTCGTTCATCACCACACCTTCCATCCATAAGACATCCACATCTAAGGTTCTCGGCCCCCAGCGCACTCTACGCACTCGTCCGGTTGCCTGTTCTAAGCCGAGGCAGAGTTCCAGCAGTTCATATGGTTTCAACGATGTCTTGATCTCCACCACGATGTTGAGAAACACATCTTGTTCAGGGCCGCCGATTGGTTCGGTCTCATACACCGAAGAAACTGCTATCACCTCTACTGCTCCATCAGGCTCCACTGCTCCATCAGGCTCCACTGTTCCATTTGTCTCTACTATTCCATCCGGCGATTCCAATGCGATCACCGCTTCTCGCAGATAGCCCAAAGTGTCGCCGATGTTGCCGCCCAATCCTAAAAATGCCTGTCTCACAGTATTTCCCTTCACAGCATTGCCCTTCACAGTATTTCCCTTCGCATTATTGCCCTTCGCAGTGTTGCCCCGCACAGCGTCATTTTGCAGTGTTATCTAGTAGCGATATCTTGAGCAACTAGGCACTGCCGCCAACTGCCCCGCCACCAGCTGCTTCGCCACCAGCTGCTTCGCACCAGGCAACCATGTCTACCAAGGCTTGGCGTCCTCGCATACCTAGCTGCAAGTCGAACAGCATCATCACCACTTGCTCAGCCTTCATCGCAGTATTGACTATGCCCCTCCAAAGCAGAAAACTAGCTATGAAACCCACCATTATCTCATCGTGATGGTATCTATGCATCAGCAACTTCTGCCCACCGTCTAACCGGCGAGCGATCTCGGTATAAATCTCATGGAGACCAACAGGTGAAGGAAGCTCCAGTAGCGGAATCTCATGGTTAGGGATGCGCATATTCGCATAGGCTTCCCGTGTCGGAGGGTCTGAAACGAGTGGAATTACCGCGTCAAAATTGTTCTTGCGTATCCAAATGATTTCTTCGCGCAGTCGCACTTCTCGCCTGTCGGGGCCGTAGCCGCCGGGACATTCGCAAACACCTAGCTTCTGTGGGAACACCCAGATAAGGTCCCTTGGCTCCAAGCCGTCTCCCCAGCGAATCATTGCGCCATCACTTTTCTAGCCTCATCACTTTTCTAGCCTCATCACTTTTCTAGCCCCATCACTTTCATAGTCTGGGCTGTGGCTTCAGGATCGTCTGTGAGTATCTTGTCGGCACCGTGAAATAACGCCCAAGCCGAAATAGCCACAGCCTCGGCACGTTGGTCTTGCGGTGTCTCATAGCCACTTCGGTACTGCCTCAAATCAAACTGCCTCATATCTAACTGCCTTACATCCGCTGGCTCTTGCTTCATCAGTCTTTCACTTTACCCTCTGGGACCCTCAATATGTAAACGGTCAGACTTGCGGCGCACATTAAAGCCACCTGCGATGTCGGTAGCTGGTGACTTACCGGTCACCACTTTCAAAATGCGCAAGACCGCTGCCAAATCAGGAGGCCGTCCGGTGTTTTCTTCCACCCAGCCTCGCACCGCCCAGCGCATCTCTTCTGGTGCTAGGGTTGCCAGCGCGCGCACATCAGTAGCATCAATATCGGCTGCGACTCTACCCAGCAACACCTCGGCGTCTCGGCACACATCAGCCGTGCGACACAATAGCGGCACGACGTCGCGACCTGCAAGGTCTGCTAGCAGAGGTAGTACTTCGTGGCGCACTCGGTTGCGCAAAAATGACATATCTTGATTGCTAGGGTCACTCAACGGCGTGTGACCTGCCAAGTCGCAGATTTGTTGAGTTTCGCTTCGGCGCAGCGACAACATCGGTCGGCGGGCATCACGGCGCATTCCTGCCAAGCCTGCTACCCCCGCCCCTCGTAGCAAGTTGAGCAAGACTGTTTCGGCTTGGTCGTCTGCTGTGTGGCCTATGAGAGCACCTTCAGGCAGAGCAGAATATCGGGCT
This sequence comes from uncultured Acidimicrobiales bacterium, assembly GCA_958295755.1. Lineage (GTDB taxonomy): Bacteria > Actinomycetota > Acidimicrobiia > Acidimicrobiales > Hopanoidiivorantaceae > Hopanoidiivorans. Next base: position 1,568,074 of record OY282367.1, read on the forward strand.
TCTCTGGCTCGCTCTTCCAAATTGGGGCCAGTCTCCACAGGGGCTGTGACTGCTTCAAAACCAGCTCCAAGCGAGCTAGCCAATGCTTCCACCACTTCTGCTTCCTCGCTAGAACCTGGGCGCAACCGATGATCCACATGCACGGCTCTTACCGAGCAACCTGCAGCCACTGCCAAAATCAGCAGAGCTGAAGAGTCGGCACCTCCCGATACAGCGCAGACGACCTCGGCGTCGGCAGTCGGAAAGGTGCAGCGTTCTAAGAACTGGCTGAAACTCTGGTGATCCACAGATTAGGGTCGCGGATCTCGGCCATGCTCGGCAGGCATTCTGGTCCCTCCCACGCCTTGTCCAGGAATTCCATACCGCCCGCCTCTTCTACTGCAGCGATGAATCGCTCCCCCGCCACATACTGGTTCATCTTGGCTTCTATTCCCATTATCTGGCGCATCAGCCGGGCCAGCGGCCCAACTTGTGACCGCCGATGGCTGATCACACGGCGAAAACGGGGAATCTCGCTCAGGTGGTCAGCCCCAGCCCTGTCCATAGTCACATCGCCATGACCTTCCAGCAGGCTCATCATGCCCATTATCTGATCTAGCACTTCTCGCTGCTCTGGCGATGCCACGAGCACAGCAATACCCCCTTCATCAAACGGGTTTCGCCCTTCACGGCGCGCTGCAGCTATCTGCTTCATTGCTGAGGCAAACGCCTTCGGGTCTGCGCTGTTGAGCGATTGATCCAACAGCGAAAGGAAGTGCTCTTGCAACCAAGCCACGCCCGTGAACTGCGCCCGATGCGTTACCTCGTGAAGAGCGATCCAGAGGCGGAATTCATCGGGCGGAAACCCGTGCCTCCATTCCAAAGCCGCGATGTTAGGTGCCACATAATAGACCATCCCATCCATCGGTGCTTCTTCGTTTTCAATCACTAGCAAGTCGTATTGCCCTAGCACTCGAGTCGACATCCAGCCCAGCATCGCACCTACTTCCAAAGCTGCGAACTTCTGCATAACTTTGGTCGAGAGTTTGTTTTCGCCAGGCAAGCTAGCAGAACTGTCTGAGCTCGCAGCACTATCGGAACTTGCAGAACTCTCCCCGGTAGCCTCCGCAAACTTGTCGGCCAGTGGCTTCAGCAACCGCTGGAACGATTTGATGTTGGCATCAATCCAACCCGTCCTCGTGGTGACTCGCCCCTGTGCTGGCCCGTCCAGCGATACCAGCCCAGTTTGGGCTACGACCAACTCTTCGGCAACTGCTGTATGTGCCTCAAAGTCGCTCTCCATAGAGCGGTGGTCGTAGTTGGGTGGCAGAGGTCGGCGTTCTGCGACCCTGTGTGCTATCCGGCGAGCAAGCTCCCAGTCGACAAGGCTGTTCACTGATCTTCAGATGCTTTGGCTACTTCAGATGTTTCGGCTGCCTCTGCTTCAGATGCTAAAAGCATCTCTTTGGCACCCTGCAACACTGCACTCTCTGGTGGATAACGCTGATGCACCACGCGTCTGTAATAGCCAAATGCCGTGGCAATCAACAGGAACACACCCCCGGCCACCAACGGCGGGGCTATCCAGTAGTGCCAGACGACTCCTAGAACTGACATGCTATGCAGTCTAGACGCTATATGGGCTAAAGGTCGGCTTCGGTAATACCATCCAGACGGATCTTCCCCAAAGTTTGTGAGATGTGAATGCGGATGCTCTGCGGCGCCCGCTCTTGAGACTTGGCTTGAAGAACGCGACGAAGATTTATTTCAGCATCTAACGCAAGCAAGCACGGAGCGCACTGCGAAAGCTGTATGCGCATCTGCGCCACAAGCGATTCTTCCTGCCAAACTCCGATCGCCCCCGCAATGAGCGACCGAGCGAATTCGCACTCATAGGGGTTGGACGGGCAGGCACTTGCTGGCATTTCTGCTGGCCCTGCCGTTCCGCTTTCAGTTTCGTCTTTCATTTTCTGCCTTTAGTCCGACCCTGCAACCGCAACAACCTTGGTTTCTTGGCTGTTATTCTGCGGTTGCCTACTCTGTGTTGTTCTATTCTGTGGTTGCCTTTTCAGTGTTTTTCTATTCGGCGGTTTCCCATTCTGTGATTTCCCATTCTGTGATTTCCCTGAACCATCTAGCTTGCCGTCAGTCAACTTGGCGTCAGTAAGCATGTCGCTCTCTGATATGTAGCCGTAGCGTCTGCCTATCTCATATAACTCTTTTCGCAAGATTTTTCTTCCACGATGCAGACGGCTCATCACGGTGCCACTCGGTAAATCCAAAAAATCAGAGACTTCCTTGTAAGAAAAGCCCTCCACATCTGCCAGTAGCACAGGCATCCGATAGTGCTCTGGAATGGCTTCTAAAGCTTGCTTTATCTCAAAGTCGGGCAGACTGCTCAGAAACTCCGCCTCGGCTGGCTGACTAGAGCCGATGTGCCCAAAATAATATATGTCAGCTATCTCATCGTCTATCGGCGTGTCAGACACCTGTGGAGCTTGCTTGGATTTGCGATAAGTGTTGATGAATGTGTTAGTCATAATTCGATACATCCAAGCTCGCAGATTGGTGTCTTTGGTGAAGCTCCCGAAACCTTTGTACGCCCGTAGATAAGTGTCTTGTAGCAAATCTTCTGCATCGCTGTCGTTGCTGGTAAGACGGCGGGCATATGAATAAAGCTGATCCATAAACGGCTCAGCCAGACCCATAAAGTCAGCCCGATCCGCCATAACTACAGATTACCTGCTTTGCGCTACCAGTTTGCGCTGCCAGTTTGCACTGCCAGTTTGCACTGCCAGTTTCAGGGCGTAAGGCTAGCTTCAGGGCGTAAGCACCACTTTTATGGCACCCGAAGCGCGGTCGCGAGCGGTTGCGAAGGCTTCTTGAGCAGCGTCCAGAGGGTAGCGGTGAGTAATGATAGCTCGAGGGATTTCTGGATTTGAAGCCAGCACTTCTGCTGCGTCCTCAACATCTCGTCCGCCATTGTAGCGACCGTACATGATGGAGGGATATAGACGAATTTCTTTCATGCAAATCTCTACGCCGGGCAGCTCTAGCCCCGACCAATATGTGCTCACTAGCGACATTGCAGCACCGGGTGCAGCTAGACGCGCGCATAGCTGAAGCGCATCGGGTGTGCCGGCGGCATCAACTACGATGTCAAAGCTACTGTCGGGGAGATTGTCGCTACTACTGTCAGACAAACTACTGTCGGGCACTTCTGCCCCCAAACGTAAAGCAGCTTCTCTCTGTGCATCGTGGCGTGCGATGAGCGTGGTAGGTGCCCCGACATGGCGAGCCACTGCCAAAGCGCATTGGCCGATGTTGCCGCCACCCACAATCGCCACTTTGTGGTCGGCTTTGAACCCTGTGAGGCGCAAAGCTCTGGCACAAACAGCCAGCGGCTCTACCAAGCACGCATTGGCCACATCCACCGAGGCGGGTAGCCGCACGATTTGTTCGGGGCCAACTAGAGCTTCTTCAGCCATACCTCCGTCTTGACCAAAACCGAGCACATCTGTGGTGGCTTGTCCGCAGAGGTTGTAGTCGCCTCGCACGCACTGCGAGCAGGTGCCACAAGTCACCACAGGCTCCACCGCTACCGCAGTGCCGTCATCTAACAGGCCGGCGAATTCGTGCCCAATGGTCATATCTGGCCCGAACATCCCCAAATCCAGCATGTGCAGGTCGGATCCGCAGATTCCAGACGACTTCACTTTCACTCGCACGCCGTCGCCTGTAGGAGTTGGCACATCTACCAACTGCGCCACGCCGTCAATATTTCGCACAGATTTCATTTTTTACCTCCGCTTTTCGTCTCTGTCTTATCGTCTCTGTCTTTTCGCTTCTGTCTTATCGCCTCTACCTGGCATCACATCTCGCATACCTTAGCTTCACATACCTTTAGGACGGGTCGAGAGCACGCCCTTGTCTTCCAGCACAGCTATCTCTTCTTCTGACAAACCTAGTGTTGCGCCCAGCACTTGACGGTTATCCTGGCCCATACAAGGCGCGGCGCGCTTTGTCCATCTTTCGTTGAAACGATACGGCAGGGTCGGTAGCAATACCTCCCCCGCGAAAGGATGCTTGACCGGCTCGTAAAACCCCCGAGAAATAAACTGAGGATGCTGCGGCAAACGCCGAGTGTTATACACACGAGCCGCAGGCACACCATAAGAGCGCAGATGCTCGGCAGCTTCAGCACAATCGCGCTCGGCTACCCAAGATGTCAGATGTTCGTCAATCATGTCGTGCGCTTCACGTCGCGCCGCTGTATTTCTGAGTTTTGGATCTCTGAGTTTCGGGGTTCTGAGCTTCGGATCGCCCAGTGCCGCAGCCGGTGCCGGTGCCGAATCCGAATCCAGTGCCGCGAGCAACCCGTCCCACTGCTCGTCCGTGGCCACAGCAATCGCCAGCCATTCTTCTTCTCCACGACAGGCATAGAGGTTTTGCGGAGCGGCATTCGGGCTGCGGTTGCCTAAACGAGACATGCGCCCCTCATAGGCACTGAACTCCACTATTGCCTCAGCCGCGCAGTTGAGGGCTGCCTCCACCATCGTGGCTTCCACGAACACGGCATCGTCTAGGCGGTTTCGCTCTATCAAAGCCAGCATCAGCGCAAACGCTCCGTGCATACCAGCTATCGGGTCGCAGGGACCTCGGATGATGCGAGGCTGATCGTATTCGTGCCCAGTCACCCAAGCCATTCCCGTGACTTGTTCCATCGTCTGAGCAAACCCTACCCTCTCTCGCCACGGCCCGCTGAGACCAAAAGCAGGCATCCGCATATAGACAATGCGCCGATTGAGGCTTCGCAAGAAGTCAAAGCTCAGCCCGAACTTCTCTGCGACTCTCGGCGAGAAGTTTTCCACCACCACATCGCTCTGCGAAATGAGGCGGCAAAGCAGCTCGTGGCCTTCAGGAGTGTCCAAATCTAAGGTGATACCCAGCTTGTTGGTGTTGGCCGACATGAACATATGCCCCCACTCCCACCATTCGGGCTGGCCGAACATTGCACCCGTTAGGCGCATCCCGTCAGGGTGGCTACCCGACTCAATGTGTATGACTTCTGCCCCCATCAGCGAGAAAAGCTGCGTGGCCGACGGCCCCGCCCACCAGCTAGTGAGATCTACAATCCTGAACCCTTCAAACGGGAGAGGGGTATCTTCGTCTGACGACCCTTCACCAGACAATAAACCTGCCGGCGACACGGCAAAATCCCCACTACCGAAAAGATCTAGTGGAATATCTGGCGCGATCCTGCTGCTAGTTCTGCGATTGGCTGTGGCAACCGCATCCGTCTCACCACCTCTCACCATCCCAACCCATTCTTCAACAACTTCCGCCATATGCTCACCTAGAGCAGGAGCAGGCCGCATCTTCACAGGTACCGCCACCGAACCGCCAGCCTCCCCTTCGCCAGCCTCCCCCGCCGACCTCATCAAATACGCCGGACGAGGCTGCAGAAACCCCCCAGGATTTTCCACAAACACACCTCGCTCCAAAAAATGCTCTTCCGTGAGCACTGTCTCGCCGCTATGCACCGGTGCCACAGGGATGCGCAGGTCCACAGCTTTGGCGATGATCTCTTTGGTGGTGTGCTTGGTTGTCCAAGCGTGCACGATCTCATTCCACTCATCTATATTCGCCATACGCTTTCCGTAAGCCGCCGGGCCTGTCCATTCGCCGCTCTCCAAGAGATCAAAACGTTCTATCATCACAAGGAAGTTCTCAGCCTGCTGGCCTGTGTTGGTGTTGAAGCCCACCCAGCCGTCTTTGGTCGGCTCTATAGATGGCAGCTCCACACTGCGGGTAAACCCAGCCCAAGACCCTTCCTTGTGAAGTTGCTGGGCTACTTCTGAATATATAGCCAGCGAGATAATCCCCGCCTCGGCGATGGAAAAGTCAATGTGGCAACCTCTGCCTGTCTTGTGCGCCAGGGCTAGGGCGGCCAACGCAGCGGGCGCAGCGTAGGCTCCAGCAATGAATTCGGCAACTCGTCCTCCGGCTTGGATAGGCGGCTGGTCGGGGCGACCTCTAAACGATGTTGAGCCACACTCGGCTTGGATCGTGAATTCAGTCCAAGGCACATCTGCTAGTGGCCCACCTCTGCCGTAGGGAGTAATAGAAAGCACTACGAGGTGCGGATACTTGCCAGCAAAGTCGACCGCCTCGGATTCATCTGGCGAAAAATCTTCCACCACAATGTCAGCACAGGCCAGCAAATCATCTGAATCTTCAGGCGTGCCCACCACCGACCGCTTGGAAGCATTGAGATAGCAAAACAACGCGGAAAGTTCCCGCCCTTGCCCGGAAACTCCATCTGCCGGCTCTTCAACTCCATCTGCTGGCTCTTCCAAACTGCCTGGCTCTTCCAAACCGCCAGTCGCCGACCATCTCCGCATCGGGTCGCCTACGGAACTCTCAACCTTCACCACATCTGCCCCGCCGTCGGCTAGTAGCTTCGTGGCATACGGCCCAGCAATATCGGAAGAAAAATCCAATACCCTCACACCAGCTAGTCCACCATCAAGCCCACTTTCAAGTCTGCTCATCAGATCCTCCCACTCCTTAACTTTTGCTGCAATACACCGCCAGAGAGCATCTGCAGCATGAAGCTATCCATATCCACTAAGATAGAACTTAAATGACTACAAAGGAGAACCAAATGAAACTTGAAGATGTAGACCTTCTCGATTTGGACCGCTTCTGGCGGCGAGAGCACGACGAGATGTTTTCTCTGCTGCGTGAAGAAGCACCCGTCTTTTGGCACGAAGAGCCCGACGGCCCCGGCTTTTGGAATCTTGCCAAGCACGACGACCTAGTGCAAACTAACCGCGACCCCATCTTGTTCTCCTCAGAGGTGGGCGGTATAAGTCGATTCGACTTCGACCCAGAAACCAACGCAGGCGGCATGGACACCAGAGGCATAATGATGCTCACTACCGACCCCCCGAAGCACACCCGCTACCGCCGCCTCGTGAACAAGGGCTTCACACCTCGCATGATATCCAAGCTGGAAGAAGCTCTGCGCTATCGTGCCACCGACATCGTAAACCAAGTAATAGAGCGTGGCGAGTGCGACTTCGTGGTAGATCTCGCTTCTGAGCTACCCCTCCAAGCCATCGCCGAAATCATGGGGGTGCCCCAAGAAGATCGCTACAAGCTCTTTGATTGGTCAAACAGAATGATCGGCATAGACGATCCTGAATACGCCAACGAAGACAGTGCCGTGGCATCCATGGAGCTATACGCCTTCGCCAACAACCTCGCCAAAGAGCGAGCAAACGAACCGAAGGACGACATCGTAACCTTGCTCGTCAATGCCACCATCGGCGAAGACAGGCTCACCGAGATAGAGTTTGACGCCTTCATGCTGTTGCTCACAGTGGCAGGCAACGAAACCACTCGCAACGCCACCAGCGGCGGAATGCTCGCGCTGTTGCAACACCCAGAAGAGATGGCAAAACTGCGCGAAGACATAGACGGACGCCTTGACACTGCCATAGACGAGGTGTTGCGCTGGAGCACTCCAGTGATGCACTTCCGCCGCACAGCCACCGAAGACACGGAAATCCGAGGTCAAAAGATCGCCAAGGGCGACAAACTGCTTATGTGGCATGTGTCGGCCAACCGCGATGAAGAGGTGTTTGACGACCCGTTCAAGTTTGATGTTGAGCGCAGCCCCAACGAACATATCTCTTTCGGCGGCGGCGGAGCGCACTTCTGCCTCGGTGCCAATCTTGCTCGTGCCGAGTTGCGTATCATCATCCGTGAGATGCTTTCACGCATGGACGACATCCAGCTGGCTGGCGAACCAGATTTTCTGCGTTCCAACTTCATCCAAGGCATCAAGCACTTGCCTATCACCTTCACGCCGGATGAGCGCAAAGCTCCAGCTGAAGCAGTGTTAGCCGGTGCTTCTGCCTGAGCTACCAGCCTGAATCAAACTGCCAGCATCAAACAGCCAGTCTGAATCAGGTTGCCAGCCTGAATCAAACCACCTGCCTGAATCAAACAGCCAGCCTGATTCGCCAATCTGATTTACTGAGATAGAAGGAGAACCCAATGCCTATCAACCCCGACGCGGTCGGCCAAATTTCACAACCCAAAGAATCGTCTTGGACATCCAAAGACAGCCTGCTCTACGCCCTAGGCGTGGGCGCAGGCGCAACCGACCCAACAGGCTTCGAGCTAGAGTTCACCACCGAGAACACCCGCGATCTAGAGCAAAAAGCCCTACCCACTATGGGTGTGGTGCTGGCTATGGGTGGAGGAGGCGGTGGCATAGACATCGGCACCTACAATCCCGCCCTGTTGGTTCACGGCGAGCAAGGTATTGAACTTCACCGCCCCCTGCCTGTGGCAGCTACCATCTCTAGCACCACCAAAGTGGCCGGCATCTACGACAAAGGCAAGGCAGCCCTGGTGGTATTTGAAACCACAGCCAGAGATGTCGCCGACGGTGAGCCGCTCTTCACTAACACAACTTCCCTCTTCATGCGAGGCGAAGGCGGCTGGGGTGGCGACCGAGGCCCGTCATCGCAAAGCTCAGGCCCGCCCGAGCGCGATCCCGACCATGTAGTGAGCTACACCACCCGTCCCGACCAGGCACTTCTGTATCGTCTCAACGGCGACCGCAACCCGCTGCATTCCGACCCAGCCTTCGCAGCCGACGGTGGCTTCGACAAACCCATCCTTCATGGCCTCTGCACCTACGGCTTCACTGGCCGAGCCTTACTCCATGCCTGCTGCAGCGGTGATCCAGATCGCTTCAAATCTATGAGTGGCCGCTTCTCTTCCCCCGTAATCCCGGGCGAAACCCTAGATATAAAAATCTGGCTCCAAGCCAGCAATACTGACGGCGACAATGCCGGCACCACTGCCTTCTTCCAAACCTACGCTGGCGACAGAGTAGTCCTAGACAACGGCCATCTAGGTTTCACAATTTAAGCACTTCACTACTTAAAGGCTTCACTAAGAAAAATGAAGCTTGAAGGCATCAAGCAGATGCCTATCACCTTCACACCGATAATTTCTGACAGCGAGCTGTCGGCCACGACTTTGAGATGGCTTGCGGAAACTCCAATCGGGCACAGAAAAAGTTTGGGACAGTATATGACGCCTCGGCTATTGAGGGAGAGGTTGTTAGACCAATGCCAACTTTTTCCCGGTATGCGTGTGCTAGATCCTGGAGTAGGAACTGGCGAATTTCTCAAGTCAATCGCCCAGCGTGAGCCTAAAGCAGAACTGTTCGGCTGGGATGTAGACCCAGCAATTTTAGATGCCGCTAGGCGCAATGTTCCATCAGCAAAATTATACGAACATTCAGCACTCGATAAATACGAGGGAGAGCCGTTCGATCTTGTAATCGGAAATCCACCATTTTTTCAATTCAAAGCTTCTGTTGATGTTCGCAATCGCTTTGCCAACGTTATTTCAGGCCGAGTCAATATTTTTGCACTGTTCGTGCAAACAGGATTAGAGGTTTTGAAACATGGCGGCCAGCTCGCCTATGTCATTCCGCCCTCAATGAATAATGGGGCATACTTTAACCGATTGAGAGAGTATATCATTCAAAATTCATCAATTGAATTCTTAGAAATATACTATGATCAAAAGTTATTTGATAACGCTCAAACACCTGTCCAACTTTTGCTTCTTGACAAGCGTAAAACCAAGCGCAAAAAATATAATGATAGGCACATTTTTACGCGTGAGAATGCCAAATTTGGAAGAACTATTTTTTCAAAAAATACAGAAGAACTTGAAGCTATATATCATGACCGGGACACACTTTTTGATCTTGGCTATGAGGCTATAACAGGAACTATAGTGTGGAATAATCATCGAGAAGAACTTAGAAGAGAAGTAAATAATGGCGAAGTTCCGTTGATTTGGGCGCATAATATCCAAGACACACTTCGCCTGCAATCTGAGCACAAACGCCCACAATACATTCAAACAGATAAGCCCAAACTCACAGGACCAGCCATTGTTTCCAACCGCATTGTAGGCGCAGTTGGTTCAGGAGATTTACGTTGTGCTCTTGTGCCGAATAAAATGAAATTTGTGGCAGAAAACCATGTGAATGTCATTCGTCAACATGGAGAATTCGATCCTTCTATCAGCTGGTCACAGATACTAACAAGGCTCCAATCACCTGACATACCGAACAAAATCCGCCTTCTGACTGGCAACACTCAAATATCAGCTACCGAACTGACATACCTGCTTCCACTATAAGTGCCTGGCATAAAATGACAGAATTACCAGATTTTGGCTATAATTTCCAAAAAATGCCAAAATTCTAGCAAATTCAGCATAATAACCGCTCTCGTTTCTGCCATATAAGTGGCATAAAATGCCAGTTTTCAGTAAAAACTACCTAAAAATCTAAAAAATGCCAAATTTAGGGTTGCAAATCGGTATCCATGCTCTATACTGGAGACATGAAATCCACTTCCAACCACTGGCTACCATTCAGGCAGGAAACACGACAAACCACCGCTATCGACAGCCGAGGCCGAACAGTTGTAGGGGACGCTACCCACAGTGTACCTAACTACATCGCCGACCTTTCTATCCCCCGTCTGTCAAACGACACAGAGGAGTTAGCGAAAGCAGCCGAAGCCTCAATGCCCCGCAGAGATACAGCCATAGGCGGGGTGATGGAGGGCTTGCTCCTCCGCACAGAAGCTATGGACTCTTCAAGGATAGAAGGCATTCGGACCAATGTGCGAAATCTGCTCATGGCTGCTGCGGGTGCTCCGAGCAAAGAGGGGGCGAAGCTCACCTACAAGAATTTCTCAGCTCTGGCATCAATACTTGAGTCGCCCAAACGCCCCGTTGTTCGAGAAACGATTTGCGACGATCACGCCACAATCATGGAAGACGAGTCATTCGCTGGGCAGCTGCGAGAGAGCGAAGACGACATTGTGTATATTCGCGGCGAAACCATATTCAAAGCTGAATATGTCCCACCCCTGCCCCGTCACATACCCGACCTCATATCGGATTTGGCACTCTTTGCAAGGCGCACCGACATTCCCATTGTTAAAAAAGTTGCTATCACGCATTCCCAGTTTGAATGCATCCACCCATTCCTAGACGGCAATGGCCGCACAGGTAGAGCTCTCACCCAGCGGCTACTCTTGCTTAGCGGATTTCGAACTTTACCCGTCTCAGCCGCCTACTTTGGAATGCTTAACGAATATTTTGAAACCTTCCGCCGATACCAAGAAGGCGACCTAGACCATGCCGTCAAAATCCACGCCATAGCGATAATTGCAGCCACAAAAGCTATCATCACCCACACAGGCGACAGAGAAGTATTGCTAGACAAATGGGAGGCTGCTACAGAAGCCCATCGCCCTGCCCGTGAAAATATGCGCAAAGCCCTCAGTTGGATATCGGGCACGCCAGCATTCACTGAAGAAGCCCTGGCTCAAGCTATAAAAATTTCAGAACGCACCGTCAAACGCATAACCTCCGAACTAGCCGAGGCCGAAATTTTGACAAAGACCAGCCGAACTGCCCCATCTGAAGATATAGGTCTCCGCAAACAAATCTGGGAGGCCAGAGAGATGTACGACATCGCCGAAAGAGTAGAGGCAACAACAAAAAATGTTGCCGCAAGGATGGTGAAGGAAGTCTCGGATCCTCCTGGCGGATTTACTGGGCCTCCTAGCAATCCTGGGCCTCCTAGCGATCCCGAGTCTCCTAGCGTTCCCGGCGGCTTCTCAGACTCTCCTGAGTCGCCCAACCCTTCTTCTCTAACCTCTCCTTCAATAAGCCCCACTCCGAGACCCTCTCTTTCAATAAGCCCCAGCGACCGAAAGCAGCAACTAGCCGACATGATCGCCGACACAGGTGCTCACCCTATAGCCTGTCTCCCCACACTTGGCGACTACGACTACGCCATCTCCCCCTGGGAGCTATTCGTGTTCAGGAGTGAGGATCTCAGATGTCGCAGACAGCTAGAGCAAACCGCATTCTACTTCAGTGGAGATGACTGCGAAAAGATGCATCTGAATATGCAAAGGCCGCCATATTCCAAGGCATACGGCTCAACTCCCTACAACACAGTGGTGCCAAAGCGCAGTGAAGACCCTACATCATGGAATTTTGCAGGTGTAGCAAAATCTATCAAAAGACAACTTTTTCCAAGCTTGCGAAAAGCATGGCAGCAAACCTTGGATGCTTTCCAAGATGTGGTGAGATCCCAGCATATGTGGCGACAAATTGGGGTTTGGGGAAGATATCCCGGCCCTCGTGTTTTCTCACTGCACCATACCCCTCCACACCAAGAATTCGTAGGGGAGGCTGTGGCACATGCCCTCTTCATTGGGCTTGAGACTTTCTTTGCCGAAGAGAACGACTTTATTAAGATAAGACTCAGCAAAGATGCCTCTGAAGACTACCACTTTGGATATCCAGCATCTCTGCATGTACTCTGTAAGCGGCTTGAAATCTCCTCTTCAACAGCCCTTGACTCTCAATACTATGATGCAGAATTCGGATTTAGCCAAGAGCAAAAAGACGCCATCCATGCCATACGCAAAGATTTAGGCAAATATAGAAAATCTACATTTTGGGATGATATTCGTAATGCGAAAGAGAACCCAGAACGATGGAAAATTGAATGGATGGAGGTTATTGAGTCAATGATCTCTAACACAAAAAAATATCCACTAAAACAACTAATGATTGACTATTTGAAGACCTGTCGAAATCCGCGTGCTCACAATAGCACATCTCGCCGAGAAGAAGATTACTTTATAAAAAAGATCGGATACTTTAGAAATACCAATGGTCAAGAAAGTATGACAGTAGAAGCAATTGATATTATCTTTACTTTCATATCAAGAATCAACACTGAGGTGTTCGGGCTATCAGATGACCTCACAGCCTGGAGAAGTAGTATAGAAGCTACTGCTATTGAAGAAGCTCAAACTTTGCAGTCTGTATTTGTAAATCATGAAATAGCCAAAGCTGAACGAGCTGGGCTTCTTCGTAATGAAACTTTTAGAAATGCACATAGCGAAGACTTGCAAGAGCATAAGTGCAAAACTTATCCATCATTTCATATGTTAGAAGAAGCAAGTAAATTCTTCAGACGCCGATGTGAAGACTGCGGTAACAATATGAGAATTTTACGCCTAGAACGCCCAGACTTTGACTTAGAAATACAAGGTCCAGATGGAACAATAATACCCATAGATAACTGCGAAGCGATCATAATTGCAGAGGGAGCATACGGATACACTAATGTCACTATCCAATGCGAAGATAGCGACAAAGTAGTCAACGGTGCAAAAGTCATAGAAACTAGGCAACTACCCAGCTCTGTAACGCTGACACTAACTACAGAATCCCACACATGGCAACAAGAGTGCACCGTCGACACTCCAACCCCCACAAAAAACCCCAGTCTCCGAACAAAAAATCCCTACGCCATGCCCTCCTTCGCCCACTCCCTCTCCTCCTACGACCCTATGGGCTAACAATAAATCTATACCACCACCGTTCACAACCGCCAGTAGCCACATACTTAGAGATTTCTACCCAGCGTGCTAGTCTGCTGAAATGGCTCTACACGAAGAAACGCTGAATATCCAGCTTGGCAGTGCCTTTCGCCGTGCGACTTCATGGCAACAAGACGATATATACGCCGAACAAACTCGCTTGCTATCAGGTAACCAGCGGTGCGATGTGCTGGTATCAACTTCGAGTTTGCCTCCCGTTGCTGTGGAATGCGAATTTGACCGCCCAAGTAGCAACCCAGTCGCAGACGCTGAAAAGCGACTTGGTGCCGTCTGCAGAGAAGACGTTGCCCATGGTGCTGGCGAAACCATCCGTCACGCGGTGGCGGTGCTTTATCCCAGCGGTGCTGACCGGTGGGCAGACGATGACATTGCCAACAAGCTAGATGCCACCGGCGACCTGAAATACAAGCTCATCTACAGTGCTTCCGACAGAGCGGCTTCCAACAGAACAGCACCCGACAGAACGGCTTCCGACAGAGCAGCACCCGACAGAGCAGCACCTGACGGAGCGAAGTGGCCCAGCAGCGAGTGGCCCAGCAAGTGGCCCAGCAGCGGATGGCTAGAAGGTAGCGTTTCCGATCTGTGCGAATTTATCTCCAAGGTTGCCGTGTGGGAGCAAGACATAGCCAAGGTCTGCGGTGAAGCAGCCGACATGATTTTGGCAGCAGCTACACGGGTGCGAGCAAAACTAGCAGACAACCCCAAAGAGTTGCTGAGAGTAGCGTCTGAGATGGGCTCAGAAGACGACACCGAAACTGGAACAGACATTGCCTGTGTGGTATGGCTAGATGCCTTGCTGATGCAAAACAAACTCTCCGAAACATGGGATAATGTGCTACCAGTCGCAGAATGTCTGGACGATAGAGGCAGGGTTTACGCCCACAAAGTCAAAGAGGTATGGGACAGTATCTTGGAAAACAACTGGGAGTCTGTTTTCCGTCCCGCTGTCCAAGCCTGGCCGAGGGCAGTGCCCGTAACGGCCATGTCAGACACATTGACAATTCTCTATAAAGCCCTAACCGAGATAGAGCAAGCCAAGATTGGTGAAACCGCAAGCATAGGAGGCGAAGTATTTGCGAATGTGCTTGAACGAGGCCAGCGCAAAAAGTCCGCAGCTTTCTACACAAAACCACATGTGGCAGAGTTTTTGACTTGGCTCACGATCCATGACAGAAAAGTGCTGGCTGAGAATTTTGAAGATTGGCGGGTAGCCGATTTCGCCTGTGGTACAGGCACACTTCTGCGAGCTACTTACCGCAGACTCAGACAGCTTGCCAAAGCCGAGAAAATATCTTCACAGACTTTCCATCAGCGAATGATGGAAGAAGGGCTATGCGGGGTGGACATCGCCCCCATCGCAGTGCACCTCACAGCTACAAGCCTCGTATCAATGCTGGCTGGCGTTCCCTATCTGGAAACAAACATCGGAATGACAGAGATAGGAGTCTTCCCCGAAACAGCCATAGGCGATAACGGAAAAATCAAGAAAGATGCGCCCGCCTGGATAACCACAGGCTCTGTAGAGCTAATCAACGGCAAAGAGATGCCACTCTTCTCCACCGCATACAACCCTGTAACTGGCGAGCAAAGCAGAGGTCTCCCCGTTTTAAAAGCACCCGATACTTCTTTTGATGCTGTCTTGATGAATCCTCCCTATTCCCGCACACGAGGAGGTCAAGCCGCGTTCGATTTGTCGCAGATCTCTAGCAAAGCCCGCCCTATCGTTCAAGAACGAGTTCGCAAGCTAGCTGGTAAAACATGCGGCAACATGAAGGCAGGTCTTGGTTCGGTATTCGCAGGTATAGCCGACATGAAGCTCAAAGACGGCGGCAGAGTCGGGTTGGTATTGCCAATGACTATCTCCGCTCAAGCCTCATGGAAAGACACCAGAGAAATGTTCGCCAGAGTTTACTCAGATATCCTCGTCATCTACTTCGCCGAAGGTAGCCACGGAAAAGAGAAGTCAATGTCTGCCGACACTTCAATGGGCGAGATCATCCTGATAGCCACCAAAGGCAAATCAGGACGAGCAGGCATAGGGTATGTAAGCCTTGATACACCCTTCCGTTCGGCAATGGAAGCATCCGAAACTGCTCGCGTCGTTTGGCAGCAAACCCACCAAGCAAAAATCGGCGACGCTGGCGAGCTGTTAGTAGGTGGCGACAGGGCTGGCTCTTGGGCGATTCTGCCTCACAACCATGTTTGGGGGGCAGCAGGTTCTGAAGGGCTAGTTGGCATCGTTGCTACAGCCTCAAAGATGACAGAAGGCAAACTTTCAGTAGCAGGCAAGCAAATATGTGAGTTCCCAGTGAAATCGCTAGATGAAGTATTTGATGTCGGCCCCACTCATCACAAGATCGGCCATCTGGCAGGCAGAGAAAAAATAGGGGCATTTGAACTCCACCCTCTTGACCCTAAGAAGCCACATCGCGCCTCCCATGACTTCGCACTATGGGCAGCCCACAGCGAAACCCAGACAACTATTTTAGAACCCCCGACACACTACGGCCTAGAACACAACAAAACAACAGCACACAACAAGACAACAGCGCACGATAAAACAAAGACACAGGGGGTCCGAGACACAGCCAGCAACTTGTTTTACCAAAGAAACATCCGATGGACATCCCAGAAAATCCTAGCGGCAACAACAGAGTCAAAATGCTTAGGCGGAAGAGCTTGGGTAGCCCTGCTAGGAAACGATGAAACCGCCAAGTTCGCTTTCGCAGTATGGGCTAACAGCATCTTTGGCTTCGTGTCGCACTGGCATCAAACAGGTCGCCAACAAGCTGGTCGCTCTCTTAACCAAATACGCGACACCAAACGAATACTGGTACCCGACTTCACCAATTCCGCCCTCCTAGCCAGAGCCCAACCCCATCTATCCAAACAGCACCATCTCTTAACCCTCCAACTAGCCCGCGCCAACCAAGCCGATATCGACCCTAACCGTCAAGAACTAAACCAAATAGCAGCCGACATCCTTGGCATCCCCGAAGAGCACCGAGATTTCATCATCCAAGATCTATCAGATAGATGGGTCAAAGAGCCGTCGGTTACTGGCTAATACGGATTAATCGGCCGAAGAGAGTGCCATGGGGCCGCTATGGGGCAACTATGCGGCAACTATGGGCGGCAGCTATGCGTAGCTAGGCCACTGCGGGGTGGATTCTGAGGTTGGACGAGAGATAGCTTGCCAGATTTTTTCAGGGGTTAGAGGCATATCCAAATGTCTCACGCCAAGATGGCTCAGGGCGTCTATGACAGCATTATGGGCGGCGGGGATGGCACCTATTGTGCCCGCTTCACCTATGCCCTTTACACCCAGTGGGTTCAGGTCGGTGGGGGTTTCTGTGGTGTGAGCTTCAAATGAGGGGAACTCCGCTGCGCTCGGGAAAAGATACTCGGCGAAGTTCGTGGTGCGGGGGTTGCCGTCTTCGTCATAGACAATGTGCTCCCAGAGAGCTTGCGATATACCCGAGGCGATACCACCGTGCTGCTGACCTTCCACGATCATCGGATTCATCACCACCCCGCAATCATCCACTGCAACATGGCGCAACACAGCAACTTTGCCTGTCTCTGAGTCGACTTCTACCACGCAGATGTGAGAGCCGAAGGGATAGGTGGCGTTTTCCTGTTTGAAATCGTTCTCGGCCCAGAGGCGGTCGGGCAAATCTGCTGCGCCGTCGCCAGTGCCGTCATCTGCGCCGTCATCTGCGCCCTCTACCGACCTGCCACGCCCGCCAGCGGCCGCCGCCAGCTCGCTCCAACTCAGCTTGGCTGCAGGCACGCCCGCCACAGCCAAACCGCCTTCAGCCACCACGATGTCAGTCTCAGCGGCCTCCAAAAGATGTGCCGCCAAACGGCGAGCATCTTCTAAAACCTGCTCACAAGCCCCCAACACCGCACTGCCGCCAATCTGTCCAGAGCGAGAACCGCCAGTGCCTTGACCTCTCGGCACCTCAGCCGTGTCGGACTGCACAAAGACGATGTCCTCCATAGCCACACCCATCTGCTCCGACACGATCATGGCAAAAACAGTCTCGTGGCCCTGTCCGTGCGAAGATGTGCCAGCCTTCAGCACAACCTTGCCGTCTTCGCCGACTTCCACACTGGCGTAATCTTCAGAGCCGTGCCCGGCAGTGACTTCCACATAACAGCACACACCGATGCCTAACAGTTTCGTGTCGCCCCGCTCGCGCCGCTCTGACTGCTCTGCTCGCAGAGCATCGTAATCCACCAGCTCAGCCGCCTTGTTTAAGGTCTTGGCATAGTCGCCAGTGTCATACTCAGCACCAGTTGTGGTAGAAAACGGAAAGTCTTCGGGCTGCAACAGATTACGAAGACGAAACTCCACAGGGTCAATGCCAATCTCAGCAGCTGCCACATCCATCACCCTCTCTAGGATGCATGTAGCCTGCGGACGACCTGCTCCCCTGAAGGCAGTCGTCGGGGCTTTATTGGTACATGCCGCACCCACCGCAGAACGAAGCTTCGGCATTCGATACACACCTTGGGCCATCATGCGTGTGGCGTGCACAATCATACCACCTATCTCCAAGTAGCCCCCACAATCTGCCAAAGCATGCGTTTCCAGTGCAACGATCTTCCCATCGCTACCAACGCTTAGGCGGGCGTATTGAATTTGATGACGGGCGTGCATGCCCAAAAGGTTCTCAGTGCGGTCTTCCAGCCAGCGCACGGGCCGACCCAACAACTGAGCGGCGCGAGCCGTCGCTATGTGTTCGGGCACCCAACCACCTTTGCCGCCGAAACCGCCACCCACCCAAGGGGAAATAACTCTCACATCCGAAGTCTCCAAGCCTAAACACGCGGCGAACCCCCGCTGGTTTTCATGTGGCCCTTGCGAAGATAGCCAGACGGTAATTTTGCCGTCTTCGTGGGGCTCCACAGCAACCGCGTGAGATTCCAGCGGGGCTACTGCCATGCGATTATTTTCCAGTCGAACAGTCACAACGGTCTCATCCGGGCCGTGCTCAGGCGGCTCATCTCTCATTCGAAAATTCATAGTGTCTGAACCACGCTCTGGAAACAGCAACGCTATATCTCCAGCCCCATCGCCAGTAGCCCCATCGCCAGCCCCATCTGCGCCAGCCCCACCGTGCTCTCGTGTAAACACAGCTTCGGCATCCATGCTCACCGGTAGCGGTTCATAATCCACCACAACCATCTCTGCGCCATCATGAGCCGCAGCCAAAGTTTCAGCTACCACCAATGCCACAGGCTCGCCCACATAGCGCACGACATCTTTGCTCAACGCCCCTCTAGCAAAACTCGTGTCGGGCACGTACCTCTGCTCCACCATCGTGGCACCCAAGCTTTCGTAGTCAAACACAGCCACCACCCCTTCAACTGCAGCAGCTTCGCTCAGATCCATCCGAAACTTGGCGTGAGGTTCGCTAGAGCGGACGAAACGAGCATGCAAACACCCCGGCAGTTTCACATCGCCCACATATTGACCCTGCCCCGTCAGCAAAGTCGGATCTTCACGCCGCTCAACTCGTGTTCCAAGCAGGGAAGTGCCCATCTGATTTCTCCTTTTTCGTTCTTCAGTAGCTTTGCCACACAGCCAGCGGAAACTTGCCGCGATATCTCAGCATAGTTGCCTTGCGATTTACCGTGCTAGTTGCTGTGCGATTTACCGTGCTACTCGCCTTGCCAATTACCGTGCTGCTTGCCGTGCGATTTTTTCCTGCTGTGTTTTTTTAACTGCTGTGCAACACCCTTCTAGTAAATCTATTCAAGCAACTATCAAATCTCGCAGCTAGCAAACCTCACAGCTAGCAAACCTCAAAGGGAGGCACAAGTGAGCATCGCCCAAGCTACACCGACAATCCAACTTCTCCAAGACGAATGGCAACGCGTTTCGCACTCAGAAGAGTTACTTGCCTCGGTGAAAAAGTGGACTTATCGCCATCCCTTGCTCGCCTATCGCTCTGCTTCTGAGATCATCTCATTCGTTGTGAAACCCAGTTGGAATCGTGAGCGCAAACGCGACGAAGCCCTCAGTTGCATCTTGGAGCACTCTCAAGAACCGCTCAGTCAGCTCACAGTGCTTCAAAGTCTGCTTCCCCAAGTAACCCACCTCATCGACAAAACATGGACTCACAATGCCGACGAATTCGCAGCCTATGTGGTAGCAATGGCTACCGAGTTGATCGCAGGTTGGAAAAAGCGCGACATCATCTGCGTCCATTGGTGGCTCTACCGCAACATCCAAACTCGTGTAACTCAAAACGCACAAACCTGGCGAAAGTATTCGCGCCAAGAAACACAGCTAGACGACCAAGAAATACCAGAAGCATCTTCCGAACCCGGTGTCAGTCTCCCCGATCTCATAGCCCTAGTGATGCAACAAGGCGAATTAGACCGCCTAACAGCAGAACTAGTAGTGCTGACCCGCACAGGTTGCTTGACAGTAGAAACAATATCTCACAACACAGGTTTAAAACCCCAAACCCTCCGCCGAAAACGCCTGCGGGCCGAGCAACGACTCAGGTCGCGATTGAGTCTCGCCGACTTCCTCTGAAACTAGCCTGACTTCCTCCGAAACTAGCCAAGTGCTCTCACCAGCAGCGAAATAGCCGCGCAAGATGAAATCGTCAAAATAGCAGGGCGCACATAGCCGCGATCCAAATACTTTCGCAGAGGCGACGACAGCAAAAACCCTATAGCCACAGCAGGCCACAGCAACAGACCTCTACCAAACTGCTGTGCGCCGAACTCGCCCACTAGCGCAAGCGTCACCAGCGAGATAGACCCTGAAATAAGAAAATAAGACGCCATCGTGCTACGTAGCTGCGGCCCCGGCATCTGCGATAAAAACAGCGCGACCACAGGTCCTGAAACTGCTGAAGTAGCACCAGAAAATCCAGCTACCAGCCCAGCTGCCGCCATGTTAGCCCGATTGAACTTAGGCACTAGTCCAAATACCATAATCGCCACGGCACTCAAAATAACAACGGCAATCAACAGGGCCGACCCGTTTTCGCTCAGAACCCTCAAAGTCAAGGCACCTGCAACAATGCCAGGCGCGGTGCCAGCGAACATCCAAGACACCATCCGAAAGTTGATCTCCCCTCTCTCTCGCCAAGCCGAAAGCACAGTGTGAAGCAACGCAGCCAAAATGATAGATCCGGGCACCAACGAAGGCTCAATTAGAAACAGCAACGGCGCACCCAGCACATTCATGCCGAACCCTGCCACCCCTTGGATGGTGGCCCCGACAAGAATAATCGCCGCGGCCAGCAGAAATAATGGCTCGCTCAACTCAGCTAAATCAACTCAGTGTCTGGCAATAACTCTTAGCCCAACTCATTCCCGAGTCTTAGCCAACATCATTCCCGAGCACCGACACAAAACTAACCATCTCGCCCGGGTATCCCCCCAGATTGTGCACCATTCCTAGCTTTCTGCCTTGCAGATCTATCTGCCGCTCACCCGCCTGCCCGCGCAGCTGCAACCAGCATTCGTAGTGCATCCGCAAACCTGAAGCTCCAACCGGATGCCCGAAAGCCTTCAGTCCGCCGTCTGTATTCACAGGAAGCTCGCCGTTATGGTCAAAAGTGCCTGCCAGTATTTCTTTCCAAGCTGTGCCCCGCTCACAGAATCCCAAATCTTCCATTAGCACCATCTCGGTGGGCGTAAAGCAGTCGTGCACTTCGGCTAGAGCGATCTCCGAGCGAGGCTCCGTCACTCCGGCTTGACGATAAGCCTCAGCTCCAGCCATCTCGCACTCTGGAAATGTGGTGTAATCATAAGCCGGGTCAATCAAACCCGCCCCCGTGCCCGAAACGAACGACAACGCCTTTATATACAGAGGGTTTTCGCAGTAGCGGTGAGCGTCTTCGGCTCGCACCACGATAGCCGCAGCCGACCCGTCAGCCACCCCCGCGCAATCAAACACAGAAAGCTTCCCTGCCACCGCTGGCATATTACATATCTGCTCTGCTGAGGTTTCCCTGCGGAACTGAGCTAGCGGATTGACTGCGCCGTTGCGATGGTTTTTCTCGGCAACCTTGGCCACCGCAAAGCGTAGCTCGTCGGGATCAACCTTGTATTTCTCGGCGTAGGCAGGCAACACAAGACTGTACATAGCGGCGGCTGTGAGGTTGCGCTTGGTGCCGTCATGCCATGTAGCCCCGCCGACCAGCCCTTGATAGCCGCTGTCTTTCACCTTCTCCACGCCCACTGCCATCGCTATGTCGTAGGCACCTGAAGCCACAGAGTAAGAGGCGTTTCGCAGGGCTTCAGAGCCGGTGGCACAAAAGTTCTCCACCCTAGTCACGGGCTTGCCGTGAAGCTTCAGCGGAGCAGATAGCACATAGCCGCCGTTGCCCCCTGTGGCGGTGCCGACCCAGTAGGCGTCAATGTCGTGCTTAGTGAGACCAGCTTGGTCAAAGGCGAGCTGAGTGGCTTCTATGAGCATGTCGTCTTGGCTTTTGTCCCAGTGCTCTCCGAATGGGATGCAGCCCATAGAGATGATTGCCACCTTGTCTTTGATGCTGTTTTTTGTGTTGCTTTGCATACTGCCTTCCTAACCTTCTTCTTCCTACTTTCTTCCAGCCTTCACTTCCCAGCCCGAACTGGTCGGGCTTTCCAGAAGTAGTTCTGGATGCCGTCTGACGAATACAGCTTTCTGAAGGTCATCTCCACTGGCATCCCCACTTCCACCTCATCAGGGTCGACATCGGTCAGCTCCACAGGTAGCCGTCCCCCACCTTCAAAATCCACGATGGCAAACACCACAGGCGGACTCACCGAATACACCAACCGATCCACCGTATAAGTAACGACCTTGGCCGGCACCTCAGCCATCGCAATCGGGTCCATAGCATCGTCTTCGTTGCGGATAGAAACCCGCGCCGGCGGCAGATGAACCGTGCTGCTCTCCTGCCCTTGCGACCCCACGAAACCGAATTTCCAATCGCTGCTACGAGCCGCGGCCGACATAGATGGACGCTCTGGCTCCATTCGATTGGGCGGCTGGATTTGTATCTGCCCCCTCCAGTGCAAGAACTTCCCGTAGTTCAGCTTCCCACATGCGCCAATCTGTGCCGACAACGGACGGGAACTAGTATGGCTAGCAATAGCTTCTGTGGTGCGAAACACCAGAATGTCCACGCCGTCTATGAGCGACACTACAGCTATGATCTGGTCGGGTTCAGCCTGCTCCAACTCATTCGTCAATAGCAACAGCGAATGGGCGACGCCCGTATTGCCCACCGAATCCGATAAATCAGTAGCTACCCGGCCTATCGCCTGCCCTGAAGCCAAACCTGAAGCCAGTCCCGATGCCACTCTGCGAACCGAGCGAGAGTGCGTGCCTGTAACCACTGCTGTATCTATTTTGGAATTAACCTCAGCAGCAACTTGTTCCACAGCTTGCGCCCAAGCTTTCTCAAACAACGGCACATACACAGACTCAGCAAACCGCTCTTCCCACTGCTTAGTGGCAGTTGCCCCCGGCATGCGCCAGCGGTCGGTGAACTCTTCGGTGGCGGAGGCTTGAGCTATACAGGTTGCCAACACTGGCGCGTCTGCTGTTTCAGCCCCCACCAAAATGGCAGCAGCTCCGTCACCACCATCTGATTCATCACGACTAGTAACCAGCCCTCCTCTGATGTCAGAAGCCACGACCATCGTAGAGTGCCCGCCTTCAGCCGCCTGAGTAGCAGCCCTCAACGCAGCTATACCCGATCGGGCTGCCCCGCCGAAATCGGCAGCCGAAGACTCCTGCGCTAGACGCAACACAGCGTGTATCGCCCCGGCATTGGTCTTTTCTAAATACGCAGGCGATGTGGTTGAGAACCAAACAGAATCCACTGCCGCTAACGGCGCGTCACGCTTAGCAGTTCGTGCGGCTTCTGCGCCCATCGTGGTAGTGTCTTCGTCAAAAGAAGCCACGCTACGCTCACCTTTGCCACCTCCCGATCCCATAACTTCGGCAATGTCGGCTCGCCTCAAACGCCGATAGGGAACATAGCCTCCGTAGCTCAAAATTCCTGTCTTCATTCTTTTCATCTTACGGCTGGCACTCCTATGGCAACACTTTTGGCTAATCTGAAGGCTAGTAAAAAGGCCAGAAAAGAGGAGGTCGCAGTTGCGAGTGGGTGAGACAACCAACGAACAAGCGCAGAATTACGGCAAGCCCTTAGACGGCGTACGCATCTTGGCTGTAGAACAAATGCAGGCCCTGCCTTTCGGCACACAGCTGCTAAGCCGACTGGGTGCCGATGTGGTGAAGGTGGAGCATCCGAAATTCGGCGAATCGGGGCGCAGCTCACAACCCGCAATGTCTGACCCGCAAGGGCGACAGGTAGGTGCCACATTTCTGCGCAACAACCTTTCTAAGCGCAGCATCACCATAGACATCAAACACCCTCGCGGGCGCGAGCTGCTACTACAACTGGCTCCTCATTTTGATGTGTTCGCAGAAAACTTCAAAGCCGGAGCCCTTACCAAGCTCGCCTTAGACTACGATGCCGTCTCTGCCGTCCATCCGCAGGTCATCTATCTTTCGGTATCAGGTTTCGGCAACCTCGGAGACTCGCCGTATCAAAACTGGCCAGCTTATGCGGGCGTAGCCGAGTCTATGTCGAGCCTCTACTCGTGGAGCACCCCTAACAACACCGCTCCAACCATCAGCCCTCTAGGGGCTTTGGGCGATACCGTCTCTGCCACCTTCGCCGTTATCGGCGTGCTGGCTGCTCTGCGCCATCGCGATCTTCACGGCATCGGCCAGCATGTAGATATCTCTATGCTTGATTGCATGGTCGCTCTAGCCGATGTGCAGCTTCAATACGAATCTATGGGCGTGGTGCGCGATCCGCAGTCTCGTGGCGCGCTCATTTTGACCAGTTTCAAGGCAGCCAACGGCTGGTTCATGATACAAGTAGGGCGAGAACACCAATGGGAACGCCTCTGTGAGATAATCGGCAAACCCGAATGGCTCTCCGACCCTCGCTTCGCCACTCGAGCCGGCTGGGGCGAACACCAAGAAGATGTTATCCGCCCAGCTGTTGAAGCCTGGGCCGCCGACAAATCCAAGCAAGAAGTTTGTGCCCTTTTTGCCAATGCTGGCGTAGCGGCTGGCCCCTGCAACTCCCCCGCCGAAGTCATGGAAGACCCTCACATCAAAGCCCACAACATGGTGGTAGAAATGCCCCGCACCGACTATGTAGCCAATCCCGTAGTAACACCGGGCAACCCTGTCAAACTCTCAAAGATGACAGAAGGTCCTGATACCCGTGTCCCTTGGCTGGGCGAACACACCTACGAGGTTTTGACAGCAGAACTAGGGCTTGACGAAACTGAACTAGAAGAGCTCCAGACAAAAGGCGTGATCGGATAACCAGGCGTGATCGGATAACCAGAAAGGTCAACTATGGATTTCATCAACTATGAGACAGACAACAAAGTCGCCGTCATAACTCTCGACCGACCAGAAAAAAGCAACGCCCAACATGCTCCGATGCTCCGCGAACTCGACTCCGCCTGGGACACCGCCGCAGCCGATGACGACATCAGGGTCATAGTGGTTCGCGCCAACGGCAAACATTTCTCAGCAGGGCACGACCTCAGCGATGAGGGCAAGCACTGGTGGAGCCAAGAGGTCGACATTCAAAATAAAGGCTTGGAAGCCGTCTACCAGTGGGAGCGCACCCACTATCTGGGCTTCACCCGCAAATGGCGTGACATCCCCAAGCCGTCTATCGCAGCCGTGCAGGGAGCCTGCATCGCTGGTGGTCTCATGCTGGCATGGCCGTGCGATCTCATCATCGCCGCAGACGATGCCAAATTTTCCGACCCTGTAGCTCGCATGGCTATAGGCGGCGTGGAATATCACGGCCACACTTGGGAACTAGGTGCCCGCAAGGCTAAGGAACTGCTATTCACAGGCCGCTATCTAGGTGCTGAAGAAGCCGAGAAGCTAGGCATGGTAAACCGAGTCGTTTCCAGAGACAGCTTGGATTCTGAAACCATGCAGCTGGCACATGAAATAGCCGAAATGCACCCTTTCGGTTTAGCCGCCGCCAAGCGAGCAGTCAATCAAACCTTAGACATCATGGGCTTTTACGCCTCGCTCCAGTCGGTCTTTGACATCCACGCTACCGGACACGGCAATGCTCTGAGCGTCACTGGCGGCAAAGCTACGATTTTGTCTAACTTGCAAGAGATGAAATCCGGAGCCAAACATGTGTAGAGCCAAACATGTGTAAGGCCAAACATATTTAAGGCTTCCTATAGCTATGGATTTTTCACTTAGCCCCAACGAGCAAGACTTCGCAGAAGAAGTCCGCACTTGGTTAGAAGAGCATCTGGTCGGCGACTTCGCCAGCTTGCACAACCGAGGCGGCACAGGGCAAGAAGACATAGAACCAGAGCTACTCATCGCTTGGGAACGCGAACTGGCCACAGGCGGCTGGCTGGGGCTGGATTACCCCAAAGAACTCGGCGGACGAGCAGCCACGCTCATGGAGCAGGTTGTCTTTTATATGACATATGTG
Source organism: uncultured Acidimicrobiales bacterium (assembly GCA_958295755.1). Taxonomy (GTDB): domain Bacteria; phylum Actinomycetota; class Acidimicrobiia; order Acidimicrobiales; family Hopanoidiivorantaceae; genus Hopanoidiivorans. Next base: position 1,594,133 of record OY282367.1, read on the forward strand.
AAGGCTCGCGCCCCTGGGCGGATGCCTAATATGGGCGTCACGCTGTTAGGTCCTACCCTTTTGGCGTATGGCACGCCCGAACAGCAACAACGATTCATCCCACCTATTCTCTCCGGCGAAGAATTCTGGTGTCAAGGGTATTCCGAGCCTAACGCAGGCTCTGATTTGGCGAATGTGGCAACCAAAGCCAGCCTGCAAGGTAGCCGCTGGGTCATCAACGGACAAAAAGTCTGGACTTCTCTGGCGCAGTTCTCCGACTGGTGCTTTGTGGTGTGTCGCACGCAAGAGGGCACGCAACGACATCGAGGTCTGTCTTATCTGCTTGTGCCGATGCGCCAAGTTGGTGTAGAGATACGCCCTATCGTCCAGATCACAGGAGGCACCGAATTCAACGAGGTATTTTTCACCGATGCCGAAACCGATGCCGACTTGGTGGTAGGCGAGCCGGGCGGCGGCTGGGCTGTAGCGATGGGAACTTTAGCTTTCGAGCGTGGAGCGTCCACCCTCGGTCAACAGCTTTCATTTCGCCAAGAATTCGACGACCTCCTCGCCTTCGCACAGACCACCGGAGTAGCCGACCATCCCATCGTGCGAGATGCCCTCACCCGAAGCTACTGCGAGCTTGAGATCATGCGCTTCAACAACCTGCGAATGCTCACATCTATAGAAGCAGCAGCCCAACAAGAATCAATCACTCCCGGCCCAGAGATGTCTATCGGCAAGCTCTATTGGTCGCACTGGCATCGCTCATTCGGTGAGCTAGCTATGAAAGTGCACGGAGCAGCTGGGTTAGTAGCAGACCAGAATTCCGTCTCTCACTACCCTCTATCTCGCCATCAACGAACCTTTCTTTATAGCCGAGCACATACCATCTACGCAGGCTCCAGCGAGATTCAAAAAAACATAATCGGCGAACGGGTTCTAGGGCTGCCAAGATAGACAAGGGCTGCCAAGATAGATAAGGAGTTCCCATATGTTCGATCTAACAGGAAAAGTAGCTCTAGTCACTGGCGCAGGCCAAGGCGTGGGGGCTGGCATCGCCGCTGCTCTCGCCAGCCAAGGTGCATCGGTAGCCGTGAACGATGTGGTGACAGAGCGAGCAGAACTATGTGCCACCGAGCTAGCCGCGAAACTCGCCACCAGTAGCCCCAAAGTAATACCCAAAGTAATGGCAGCCCCTTTTGATGTGACCGACAGAGTAGCAGTAGAAAGTGCCATATTTCAAGTCGCCAGCAACCTCGGCCCTATCGACATCCTTGTCAACAACGCAGGCAACGCCGGGGCTAACACCTTTGAGCCGACCCGTTTTTCCGAACTCGACCCCGATCACTGGCAAAAGTTCATAGATGTAAACCTCTACGGCGTGCTGAACTGCACCAAAGCTGTGATTTCCAGTATGCAAACTCGCCGCTGGGGACGCATCATCACTATCTCATCTGGGGCTGGGCAGTCAGGTCTCGATCTCGGCGTGTCAATCTACGGAGCAGCTAAAGGAGGCAGCATCGCCTTCATGCGCCACATCGCCATTGAGAATGCCAAAATGGGTATAACAGCCAACAGCCTCGCACTGGGGCTGATGAACACCATTGACGACCCCACCGTGACCCAACATATGGAGCGTGTCATCCCTGTGGGGCGGCTTGGCTCGCCCGAAGATATCGGCGCAGCCTGCGTATGGCTAGCATCTGAAGAAGCCGAATGGGTTACAAATCAGACCATCGGCATCAACGGCGGCTCCTTGCCGAGCTGATATGACCACCACTGAAACAACACAGCGAAACTGCCTGCTAGTTGTCGCCAACCCCGAAGACGACAGCTTCATCTCAGACCTTGCCGACACTGCCAGCGCAGCTTTCTCTTCGTCCGGCTGGAAAGTGGACACGATCGACCTGTCCGACTACAACCCCGCCATGACCACTGAAGACCGCCGTGCTTATCACACCGACAACCCGATAGTCGACCCCATAGTGCGAACCCATGCCGACATGGTGCTAGCTGCCGAAGCTCTGGTATTTGTTTATCCCGTTGTCTGGGGCACACTGCCCGCCTTGTTGAAAGGCTGGTTTGACCGCACGATGGTAGTCGGTGTGGCACTCAAACTTGTCAACGGCAAAGTCAAGCGCAACCTAACCAAAATCAGAAAAGTTGCCGCCCTAGCCTGCGACACTTCAGAGTCGCGCCTACCCGGAACATTCCACGACGGCGGCAAACGTCTGATGAAGCGAACCCTCACAATAATCACTCACCCTCGCTGCAAGAGCGTCTATCTACAGCATCGCGCCATCAAATATCCAGGCAGTGGCACAGACTTCAAAGAAAAAGCAAATCAGTCACTCAAAAAACTAGCTATAACTTGACCTTCAAACTCCACTAGCAAACTCCACTAGATCACTAAAGCAACTATGAAAATCCTCCTAGTTTGGACGCATCCAGTCCCCGAAAGCTACAACGCAGCCTTGCGCGACTCAGTGCTAGAGGCTTTGAGCACGCTAGACGATACCGAGGTAGAGCTACTAGATCTCTACACCTCAGGCTTTGACCCTAAAGCCCCTGAAGTCCCCATCTCAGCCGCCTCCGACACTGTAGCCTCCGACCCCGCAGCCGATACTGCAGTTTCTGGCACCGCCATCGCCTCTAACATCATCGCCGAACACCGAGCCATGCTGCAATCAGCTAATGCCCTAGTCTTCGTCTATCCCACATGGTGGGATGCCCTCCCAGCGATGCTCAAAGCCTGGCTTGAGCACCTTCTCCCTCACGCCCCCGATACCGACAGAGCCCAAGAAGCGGCCAAAGAAATCACCGGTCACATCACCGACATAGTAGTAGTTACTACCCACGGCTCCTCCCGCCGCGTCAACTTCGTGCAAGGCCGAGCCGGTCGCCTGCTCTTGTTGAAATCTCTACGCTCTCTCTGCCATCATTCCTGTCGCACCCGCTGGATATCCCTCTACAGCATAGATAGAGCCTCTCATCAAAAACGCCAGTCATTCCTAACCCAAGCCGCCACCCGCGCAAGAAAGCATTTCGCCAGCAGCTAATTCCAACAGCTAGCACCAACCGCTAGCCTTAAATACCTGATGTCTAAAACCCCGCTTCTAACAGAAATCGACCACATAGCCATAGCCGTCCACAACTTGGACGAAGCTGTCAGCTTCTACGAAGAAGCCTTTGGTGCCACAGTCGCTCACAGAGAAATCGTAGAGCGAGACGGCGTGGAAGAAGCTCTGCTGAAGGTGGCAGACTCTTACATCCAGCTAACAGCCGCCACCCGCCCCGACTCTCCCATAGCTAAGTTTCTAGACAAGCGCGGCCCCGGCCTGCACCATGTCGGCTACCGAGTAGATAGCTGTGAGCAAGCTTTAAAGTCAATGGTCGCAGCAGGCGCAACCCCGATAGACGCCGCCCCCCGCCCCGGCTCCCGCAACACAACCGTAGCCTTCATCCACCCCAAAGGTGCATTCGGCACCCTAATAGAACTCGTGGAAGAATAACGCCACTTCTCTTGTCACACCCATCTGCTAATCTGATGCACATGGCAGACAACGAACAAACATCTAGGGGAAAACCAGACATAGGCAAAGTAGGCGTGTGGCAAGGCATGCTCGACCGCCACGCCACCCCACAAGTCAGAGATGCAGTAGCAGAAATTGAAGCGATGGGTTGGCCCACCCTCTGGCGTCCCGAAGCACTAGGGCGCGACCCATTCGTGTCTGCGGCGATAATGCTAGAAGCTTCCACCAAGTTAAAAGTCGCCACCGGCATAGCCCAGATCACCGCTCGCCACCCAATGACGGCTGTCGCTGGGCAGAAAACTCTAGCCGAAGCCTACGACAACCGCTTCGTGCTAGGCATCGGTGTAAGCCACGCCCCGTTCGTAGAAGGCATGCACGGGCTTTCTTATGCCAAGCCGTATTCGCAGATGGTGGACTATCTTGAGAAGATGCGCTCTGCTTCTTATATGTCGGTAGAGCCAACGCAGACACCGCCCACAATTTTGGCTGCCCTAGGCCCGAAGATGCTGAAGCTGGCTGCCACCCAAGCCGATGGCGCGCATCCATATTTTGTGCCCCCTGAACACACCGCTCAAGCCCGCGAGATCATGGGCCCCGATGCGTTGCTTGCTCCAGAGCAGAAGGTTGTGTTAGAGACCGACCCAACCAAAGCCCGCGAGATGGCCCGCTCAGGTATGACCTTCTATATGGATCTCCCCAACTATATGAATAATCTGCGCCGCCTCGGCTTTTCAGAAGAAGATGTCACGCAATGCAGCGACCGTTTGGTAGACGGCGTGGTGGCTTGGGGCAGCCTTGACGATGTGCTAGCCAGAATAAAAGCCCACCACGATGCAGGTGCTGACCATGTGGCAATCCAAGTGATCACTGGCGAAGGCTTCGGCGGCGATCTACCTATGAAAGAATGGCGCGAGCTAGCTGAAGCTCTGCTGTGAAATAGAAAGGCCCCCAATTGGCTGAAAACTCTGATATCCCAAAAACTGCTCCCCCCGATCCCCCCGCGTCAGATCTCCCCGCGTCAGATCCTCCCGCATCAAATCGACCCTGGTGGCTGAGGAGTAACTATGCCCCAGTCTCAGAAGAAATAGACAGCCACGATCTTTCTGTTCACGGCACAATCCCAGAAGACCTCAACGGTCTGTTGCTCCGCAACGGCCCCAACCCCGATAAAACTTCAGTCTCACACTGGTTCTTGGGGCAAGGCATGCTCCACGGCATCCGTCTCATCGATGGCAAAGCCCAGTGGTATCGCAACCGTCGCATCCCTGAAGATGCCGGCGGTGCAGGCGGACACCTAGGGGCGTCTTCTGCGAATACCCATGTAGTCTCTCACGGAGGGCACATTCTGGCTTTGGAAGAAACACACCTTCCCCACGCAATAACACCCGAGCTGGAGTCGCTTGGCCCGATAAACTTCAACGCCAAACTGCGCGGCCCCCTCTGCGCCCACCCCAAGATATGCCCCCTCACAGGTGAGATGCACGCTTTCGGCACTTCCCCCAGAGCACAGCCACACCTCACCTACTATCAGTTCAGCCCAGATGGAAGCTTGCAGTTGGAGCACCCCATAGAGATGCCAGTGCCCACCATGATGCACGACTTCGCCATCACTACCGACCATGTGGTTTTCATGGACTTACCTATCGTCTTTGACTCCACAATGCAGCTTCCCCCATACCGCTGGAATCCCGATCACCAAGCCCGTCTGGGCGTGCTACCAAGGTCACCCGAAAGTGGCGCAACGCCCGAATGGTTCAACATAGAACCCGGCTACATCTTCCACACCATCAACGCCTGCGAAATCGGCGATCGCATCGTGTTAGATGCCTGTCGCTATCCAGCTTTGTGGCAGGCTAATGCCGATTCGTTTGATTCGCCCGCTATGGTGCGCCGCTACGATATTCATCGCACCCACGGCTTCGTGCGAGAAGAGACGATGTTTGATATTCGCTGCGAATACCCCCGCATAGATGAGCGGCGAATTGGTATGCCCAACCGCTACGCCTATGTAGCGACAATGGCAGAAGAACGCCAAAGCACTGTGGGGTTCGGTCATCGCATTGTAAAGCTAGATATGGCGCAGCGCGCTTCTGTCCATCATCATTTCGGCCCACAACGCTATGTAGGCGAACCTATCTTCGTCCCCTGTCGATCCGGTGATGATACTGCTGCTGATACTGCCGCTGCCGCCACTGGCGAAGAAGACGACGGCTATGTCCTCACTATGGTCTACAACAAAGAAGACAAAACCAGTGCCCTAGTAATCCTCTCAGCAAGCAACATAGCCGAAGACCCTCTAGCCACCATCCACCTCCCCCAAAGAGTCCCCTACGGCTTCCACGGCACTTGGTTCCCCGCCAGTAGCTTCAACCCCGCCAGCAACCGCTGACCCCCCATTATCATAAACTGACGCGCACCCTCCTAAAACGGCCCTCCTAAAACACAGCAAGCCTTGCTATGCAACAGGCCATGCATATCACACCCCCCAACTAATCTGGTGATATGAGCAACAGTGATATGAGCACCACTGCCCCCACCCCCATCTGTCAAGCTCTGCGAAACTTCGCCAGCTCAGTAAGGTCAAAGACGGCGAGCTTAGTATCAGGCGAACCTGAAGCCCAACTGCGGGCACCGTTTGATCAATTCATGCAAGAGGTAGGCAAAGCACTCAGCTGGGATGTGGTCTGCACCGACGAAAGCAGGCTGGCAAACAAACTAGGTTGCCCCGACTTTGCCATCCAAAGAGACGGTCTGCTAACTGGCTACGCCGAGCTCAAAGCCCCCCACACAGGCGCAGACTCTAAACGCTTCAAAGGCCACAACCGCGAGCAGTTCAAACGTTTCTCAGGCATCCCCAACATCGTCTACACCGACGGCAACGACTGGGCCCTCTACCGCAACGGTGAACTAGCCAGACCAATAGTCCGTCTCTCAGGCGATGTAATAACCGAAGGTGCCGCTGCTGTCTCAGATGACGATGCCGCCGCTTTGCAATCACTGCTGCACGACTATCTCATTTGGGAACCAATACTGCCTCTTGACCGCAAAGGCAACCTAGACCTCAAGAACTTTGCCGAGCTTTTGGCACCGCTATGTCGAATGTTGCGAAATGACGTAGCCGATTCACTTGGCAATCAGGACTCTCCAATAATGAGATTGGCTACTGACTGGCGAGACCTTCTCTTCCCAGACGCCACAAATGAGCAATTCGCCGATGCCTATGCCCAGACAGTAACTTTTGCCCTGTTGCTAGGTCGCAGCGAAGGAGCCGACCCTCTCACTCTAGCTAACACCCAAAACGCTCTAGCAACCCAACATAATCTGCTCTCTCGCGCTCTTCAAGTTCTCACTGATGATAGAGCACGCGACGAGATGCTTGCTTCATTAAATCTGCTATTGAGAGTTGTCTCAATAGTGCCACCTACCGCATTTGGTAGCGCAAATGACCCATGGCTCTACTTCTACGAAGATTTTCTCGCCTCATACGACCCGAAACTACGCAAAGATGCTGGAGCATATTACACCCCCGTAGAAGTCGTCCGCGCACAAGTGCGACTGATCGACGAATTGCTGATAAACAAATTCGGGAAGCAATGGGGATTGGCAGACAAAGCTACAGTTATTCTTGACCCCGCAGCAGGAACTGGCACCTATTTGCTAGGCGTGATTGAACACACTCTTAGCCGAATTGAAACTGAGCAAGGTATCGGTGCTGTAGAAAATCATGCCAAGACTTTGTCCAAAAATCTAATTGGTTTTGAACGGATGGTAAGTCCATATGCTGTATGTGACTTGCGAGTCAGTCGTGCTCTTCAAGATAAGGGGGCGAAAGATAGTTCAGCCCTTGTCTATCTAACAGATACTTTGGAAAGTCCCAATTCTACTCCTCCTCAGTTGCCGTTGTTTTTTGATACCATCGCTGAACAGCATCAAGAAGCTCTTGCAGTGAAAAGCAATGTGCCTGTTCTTGTATGCCTAGGAAACCCACCATATGGACGCCATGAAGCAACTACATCCGACAATGGACATCGCACTGGTTCTTGGATTCGCTGGGGTGACAATGGCGATGCCTCAAAATCAATCTTAGCCGATTTTACTACTCCAGTAAAAGAAACATGCCTAAGCAAGCATCTAAAAAGCCTTTACAACTATTATGTTTATTTCTGGCGGTGGGCTTTATGGAAAGTTTTCGAACAGGATACCTCCACTGGAGACCAAGATACTTCCACTGGAGGCATAGTAAGTTTTATTACAGCATCTAGCTATTTGTGGGGCCCAGCATTTGTTGGAATGCGCGAAGTAATGCGTCGCGTTTGTGACGAAATCTGGATCATCGATCTAGGTGGCGAAGGTCGTGGATCACGCAAAACAGAGAATGTATTCGCAATTAAAACTCCAGTAGCCATAGCTTTCGCCACGAGGTCAGGAAAGGAGAATAATACAAAACCAGCCAAAGTTCGATATACTAAAATAGAGGGAAATCGCGAGCAGAAACTCGCGGCCCTGAATGATATTAACAGCTTAGATGAAATCGAGTGGCAGGACTGCCCTAATGATTGGCACTCACCTTTCCGTCCCAAAGGAGAGGGTATCTATTTTACTTGGCCTCTTCTCACCGATCTAATGCCGTGGCAACACTCTGGTGTGCAGTTAAAACGAACTTGGCCAATAGCACCCGATAAAGAAACCTTAGAACTGCGCTGGCGAAAGCTAATGGAAGCTGACAATCGCTCCGATATTTTTCGTGAAACTGCCGACAGAAAGATAAGTGGTGAATATCGCAACGCTCTAGTAAATATAGGTGATTCAACTCCTATAGCTGAGCTCCCCGAAGATGCCCAAATGCCCAATGTCGTAGAATATGCCTACAGAGCCTTTGACCGACAATGCATTATCGCAGATGAACGTCTAATTTCTCGTCCTCGCCCTGAATTATGGCACTTGCACCATGCCAATCAGATTTACTTTGCCAGTCAACTCACTCAAACACTTGGAAATGGCCCAGCATTGGCAGTATGTGCCTCTATTCCCGATCTAGATCACATAACGGGAGGTGGTGGGAAAAATATAATCCCCTTATATCGCTCTAGAAACTCTTCCATTGCCAACTTCACAACAGAGCTTATTGAGTTTCTATCTTATGAATACAAAACACCAATCAAACCAGAAGATCTCTTTGCCTATATCTATGGAGTATTGGCAAATCCTACATTTACTGATCGCTTTTTTGACGAGCTTGAATCCAAAGAGTTGCGCCTACCTTTGACAAAAGATTTATCTTTATTTGAGGAAGCTAAAAAAATCGGAAGCGAACTAATCTATCTACATACTTACTGTCGACGCTTCTTATCAAAGCAAAATAAGCCCCCAAATCAAAATAAACTCGGAGTAATACCAAGAGGTTCGGTGAAATGTGTCGAGAATATTGCTGATGACAGTTATCCAGAATCCTTTGAATATGATAAAAATACAGGTACTCTTCATATCGGTAAAGGCAAATTTCAGCCAGTTCCACCTGAATTATATGATTTTGAAGTTTCAGGGCGCAAAGTCGTTCAGTCATGGCTTGGCTACAGAATTAAAAACGGGGCAGGAAGAAAATCTTCTCAACTCGATTATATCCAGCCAAAACAGTGGAATAGCAAATTTATAACAGAACTTCTTGAACTGCTCTGGGTTTTAGAAAAAACTATCGCACTGTATCCAAAACAAACTCAGCTACTAGACAAAATTTTAGAGGGCGACTGTTTAACCATTGATGATCTACCAGATCCTCTCCCTCACAAGCATGAGCTACGGAATCCGCCAAAAATACCAAAGGAGAATCAAAATGGCAGCCTATGGCTAGCTGGCGACGCTTAGGGCGCGGATGGCTAGGCCCATGATGAAGAGGCTGCCTAGGCCGTAGAGGAGCCAACGTTTGGGGGCTAGTTGGTGGCGGTAGCTGTAGAGAATGCCCACAGATAGCACGCACAGACCGCCGTAGAAAACATGGAATGAATCTATCTGCAGGTCTCTGCTAGCTACTATGCCAATTCCCAGACCTATCTCTACAAAAATCAACAGCTGAGCCACTGCCACCAGCCACCAGAGCGACCTCATACGCAAACCTATAATCCACTGGGCCGACAACGCCCACACTCCCGCCAACCCGTTGGCCGCTATCACAAACCACGCAAAACTTTCGTGAAAGTCAGACAACATAGCGAGGGAGGCAAAAGTGATGGGGAATGGCGGCAAAAAGGAAGGGGCGCAGAAAACCGAGAGGCCAGAAAACTGGGAGGTTAGAAGACAGGAGCATACAAGAAGAGCATTTTACGGCATTAACAAGTCGTTGAAAAAGCCCTCTGGCACACCTTCTTCAAAGCCTTCCTGTCTCGCACCTTTACTCAGATAGGCGGCGACATACCATTCGGTGCCGAAGGCTTGGTTATACTGCTCGGCATCCATCGCCATGAAAAACGACTCCTCTGTTATCTGGCTGGCATGAGCCTTCATAGATGCACGCTTTTCCTCCAGCACATCTGACACATCTATAGCGTGGGTAATCTCGGCCTCTGGCATCCCGAAGTTGTCTTCGGTGGCACGCTCTCGGCGTTCATCGTCTAGCAGTGCCTCGGCAGCTTCCAGCACAGCCATCTGCCTTTTTATCTGGTCGCGGTTCATCGTTGCCCAATACACCTTCTCTACACCCGCAATCTCTGCTGCCCTAGTGCCGACCTGGTGCACTTTGATATGGTCTGGATGTCCGTAGCTACCGTTCGGGTCATATATCGTCAGCAAGTCAGCCTTTTCATCCAGCAAAATCTCAGCTACTCGTGCCCCAGCCTCTTCGGTGTCGGCTCGCCAGAAGGAGTGCGGATGGTCGTTGGAGGCATCACCTGCCATACCTGAGTCGTGATAGCCCAGCATCTCAAAGCGCGACACCCCAAGCAACTTTGCCGAAGCCTCCACCTCTGCGGCACGCCTCTCCCCTAGTGTCTCGCCCTCTGCCAGCACTCCCTCATCAACTTCGCCCAGCTCTCCGCTAGTAGCCACGAGCAACACCACCCTATGCCCTAATCTGGCTGCCTTAAGCATCGTGCCTGCAGTGGCGATCGACTCGTCATCAGGATGCGCGTGAAAAAATACTAAATTTGCCATAATTTTCTTGTCAAATTCTCAGCCTATTGCCCCCACCAACTGCCCACAAACTTGCCCTGCCGCTCGACTTGCTGCCGCTCTTGCTACCGCTCTACTTCACAGCCCCAGATGCCCGCAACTCTCCGATCTCGCCCTCACCGAAGCCGAACTCACCCAGCACCTCATCGGTGTGCTGACCGGGATGAGGCGGCGGGCGACCGATGCTACCAGGAGTGCGACTAAGCCTAGGCGCAGGCCCAGGCTGCACAACCCCAGCCACCTTCTCAAAAGTACCTCTGGCAATGTTATGAGGATGCTGCGGGGCTTCGTCTAAATCCAGCACAGGCGCGAAACACACATCGCTTCCCTCCATAATCTCGCACCATTCATCTCTAGTCTTCTGCTTGAAGATGGCTACTAGGCGTTCTCGTGTGGCAGGCCAAGCTTCTCTGTCGCCTTGCGGTGGCATAGGCGGGCCACCGTCATCGGCTACTCCTGTGAGATCCAACAACTCGGCGTAAAACTGCGGCTCCAGCGAGCCGATAGAAACGAACTCACCATCGGCGCATTCATACACGCCGTAATAATAAGCCCCGCCGTCCAACAGATTTTCGCCGTGCTCGCCCCACACCCCCAGGGCATGCATCCCATATATCATCGTGGCGAGCAGAGCCGAACCATCCACCATCGCAGCATCCACCACTTGCCCTACGCCGTCTCGCCTAGCCGCTTCCAACGCACAGACCAGTCCGAACGCCAGCAACAGCCCGCCTCCGCCGAAATCGCCGAGATAGTTCACAGGCGGCACAGGCGGCTTCCCAGCCGGGCCAATCGTGGAAAGCACCCCCGACAGGGCAATGTAGTTAATGTCGTGCCCTGCGGTTTGTGCATAGGGACCTTCCTGCCCCCAGCCGGTCATGCGCCCATAGATGAGACGCGGATTGCGGGCAGCGCACACATCTGGCCCGATGCCCAACCGCTCGGCCACCCCCGGGCGAAATCCTTCCAGCAAAATATCGGTCGCCTCAACCAGCTTCAACACCACTTCCACACCCGCAGGGTCTTTCAAATCCACCCCCACAGAGCGACGCCCCCGGTTGAGCAAATCCATATCAGGCTCTGCGGGAAACTCATCTGGCACTTTCGCTCTGCGATCTACACGGATCACATCTGCCCCCATATCGGCCAGCAACATAGCGCAGAACGGACCTGGCCCGATGCCAGCAATCTCTATGACTTTTATGCCTGCTAGAGGCCCCTGCCCTGTCATGCCGCAGCAATATCTTTCATGCCTGTCATGCAGCTATGAATTTCTCCGCGAACGCCGACATCTCATCTTTCAAACCCGAAAGATCGCTAGTGCCGCTACCGAGCAACACCCTGGCAGCCCCGAAACTCTGCGCCGACTCCAAAGCAGCTTCGTCAAAAGCAGCTAACCCTCCGCCCAAGGTCAGCTCAATAGCATCGGGGTCGCGGCCAGCTTCGTTAGCAGATGCTCGCATCAAATCCAACGCTGCCCGCAAATCATCACCAGCTAACCCCAAAGGCTGAAAACCGTCGCCGAGCCGCCCGGCCCGCCGAGCTGCAGCTTTGCTGTGGCCCCCCACATGGATTGAGATGGAGCGACCGACAGGTTTGGGATAGCTCATACACGGAGCGAACTGAAAGAACTCACCTTCGTGTTCGGCCACCCCGTCAGCCCAGAGCTTGCGCATAACTTCAATGATCTCATCTAGGCGGCGTCCTCTAGTGGCAAAATCTACACCGCAGGCCTCTAGCTCTTCACGCATCCACCCCACGCCCACGCCTAGATGCAGACGACCTCCGCTCAGCACATCAATCGTGGCACAACGCTTAGCCAGCGGCACAGGATGATGATTTGGTGCCACCAAAATACCAGTAGCCAGACGGATGTTCTGGGTTATACCAGCCAACCACGCCAACAAATCCAGCGGGTCGGGAATGTTGCAATCTTCTGCCAGAGCCATCTCGCCTGAAGAGTTATAGGGGTATTTGCGCTGGTAGTCTTTTGCCACCACCGCGTGCTCCACCGCATAGATCGTCTCAAAACCGAGATGGTCGCCATGGCGAGCGAATTCGCCCATGTATGTTGGGTCGTGCACAACGCTGGCACGATATGGGGGGATGATTCCGTAATGCATCCTTGCCTGCTTTCTGTAGTGTTTGGCTTTCTGTAGTGTCTGGTGGTTTTAATGTCCTGTGTCTTGTTGTTTTAGTGTCTTGTTGCTTTTATAAGGCTAGACCTGCACTCGCACTTCTTCGGCAGCCCATTTCGGCCATCGGTCGCGGCTCTTCTGAGCCAGCTTATGCAGCAGCTTCAACGCACCCGGGTCGGAATCGCCAGGTTTCCCCTCAATCGTCCCGTCTTCCAACATGGCCGTAATGATCGCCCGCCCTAAATCCGACCTCACGATGGTGAGTGTCCAGTCGTTTCCCTCGCCGATGCCCCCAGTTGAGATATCGGCATGCTCAGCCGCAAAATCAGGGCACATATTGCAACCCTCCCTCGTCCAAGCGTGGCATTCTTTGAGGCTGATTTCGTGGTAGTCGCCGTTGCTCATCCACACCTGCAGCACGCCTTTCACATTCATCTTTTTCACATCTTGCTTCCGCAACCCATACTTCACCCAGAAAAGTTCGTCAAACAGAGAGTCATCAAAACTCTTGGAACACAACAGCCCGATGTTGAGCTTGATCGGCCGCCCGACTTTCCCGATTTTGCGGCTCCACATAACAGGAGCGACGGAAGTTTGACAGCTCATCCCCACGAGAGCGAGGCTTTGCAGCCCCTGCTCAACGGCCTCGGTGAAAGCGAGCGTGTTGGCCGAGTAAGTGTAGCGACTGCCCGCCCCCGCCAGCACTTCCTCTTTGTTCGTAGCCACGGCAGGTATAGCTTTCCAACCGCCAGCATTGCCCTCCAGATGAGAGACGAGTGCCCCGTCTATGATGGCGTGGTTGAGACACCAGATAAGGATCGCCGAGACTAGCCCTCCGTCTTGTCCGAGTTCTTGGACGGTGGCATCAGTTGCCTTGGCGAGGATGATATCTTTGTAAATGCCTGCCGACTCGTCTGCCTCACGGATACGACCAAAAAGATGCTGATCGGCTTGGGTTTCCCAGTTGCGAAAACGAGGGCAGGCTCTGGTGCACGAGGTGCATCCTTTCACTCCGTGAACGCAGTCTTGCGGGCCGAGCTCGTCTTCTAAGTGATAAGGCTTGTAGTGCCCTGCTTCGTGGCGATAGCCGATCACATCGTGCGGACAAGAGATGACGCACCCTGCACAACCCGTGCAAAGCCCCGTATCAATGACTTCTTCGTAAAGTTCCTTCCACTGGTAAGTCCAGCGGGTCGTAGTGCTCATGTCGCTGTGCTCATGTCGCCCTGCTTATATCGCCCGGCCAGACAGCACGCGCCCTCGGCAGGATTCGAACCTGCGCGCACGGCTCCGGAGGCCGCTGCTCTATCCCCTGAGCTACGAGGGCAATACAACATCAACTACAGCTTATGTCAGACAAAGGCAAACCTTCCGGCGACTTCCTCTCCCCGAAGGTTGCTACCTCTATGAAGAATGTGTTACCAAGAATGCGCTATGGAGAATATTGCGCTATCCAGAACGGTCAGCGATGCAGTCTCGCATGTACTCTCGGATTTTTGTGATTACCCTGTCGGGGGTAGGGTCGCGGAGCCGGTTGATGTTTTCGCGCAGATCGTCGTCTACTCTGTCAAATTCCTCAAAAGTTACACCGTCGGAAGTCAAGCTATCTCGCACTATCATGTCGTAGGTGCACTGGCAAATCGCTACAGCTCTTGAAGCCAACCGATTGTCATCTTTCACAGCCACTTCGCAGCCTTTTATGAAGTTGTCCCTCACTGTGTCGCCGCCGTCTTCCTCGCTGAAACCTGTGGGGGCACCGCTGCCACCGCAACTTGCCGCTATCAGCATCACAGCTATAGCCACGCAAGGCAGAAGTAGCAACTTTGAGAGTTTGAACTTCTTTGACTGCACTACTGTCTGCTCGGTATCCATCTGCTTCAGCTTACCGCCCTCCCTTTGTTTCTCATAGCAAAGCGGTTTCTCATAGCAAAGCGTTATTCGCATACCAAGGCAATGTCGCGGTTGCCAGTTCTTAATATCCAGCCAGCAACCGAGCCTGCTCAAAGACTGCCCGCAGCATCTCTTCGGTGAGCTTGCCAGTGAAGGTGTTTTGCTGGCTGGGATGATACGAACAGATGAGATGCCTGTCTTCGCCTGTGGGAAGGTCGCCTGTGGAAGAACTAACAGAATCCCCGAAGGCGAAACACGCGCCGTGCCCAAACTTCGGTCTTGGTCGCAAGTCAAAAAAACTAGCCACCTCGCGGGCCGCAAAGCTACCAAGAGCCACGAAAACTCTCGCCTCTGTCAAAGCAGCCAGCTCACGAGCCAAAAATCGATGGCAGCTGTTGCGCTCCTCAATCGTGGGCTTGTTGGCAGGCGGAGCGCACTTGACTGGCGCGGTGATGTATGCCCCAGTTAGCTCCAGCCCGTCATCCAACCCAACCGAGTTAGGTTGGTTGGCGAACCCTGTCTGCCAGAGTGCTCGATACAGCCAATCCCCAGAGCGGTCGCCTGTGAACATCCTTCCCGTGCGGTTAGCCCCGTGCGCCCCAGGAGCCAGCCCCACCAGCACAACACGAGCCGCAGGATCCCCAAACCCGGGCACCGGCCTCCCCCAATACTCCTCATCTTTATAAGCAGCCCGCTTCTTCTCGGCTACTTCCTCACGCCAAGCCACCAACCTTTCACAAGCTCGACACACGGTGACTTCATCAGCTACAGCCGCAAGATCAGCTACAGCCGCAAGCTCTCTGCCCGCTTCGACACTTTCTTGCTTAGCCACAGCCACAAGTCTATGAAATCGCAACTATGCAATAGCAGAAATCGCAATCCCCAGATATGAAACTTTTTTGCTCGCTTGCCATGACAAACCCATTTTGTGCTATATAGTTAAATAAATGCAGTCAACTTTGTTTCTGTGATTGTGATTTCCGCAACACCCCCCATAAAGGGCATCCGCAAGGCTTCTGTTGCCTTAATATCGCTACTTACATCCGTTGTGCTGTTCGCCGCTGTGCTGACAGGGATATCCACGCTATTCGGGGCATCTGCCGCACAAGGACAGTCCAACATCGTCTACACCCCACGAACGGACCTTACAGTCGCCAATAATTTCACCCGACCGTTAAATGCCGCTAACTTTGTGAGAGACGGCAGCCACACCTTCACCTGCGGCGATGCCACCGGGATAGATACTAGCCAGCTCACCTCGGTCTCCCACTCCGGCATGGACTGTCGCTTCACCATTGATCCTGTCGATACATATGAAGGCGAAGCCACCTTCACCATCCCAATCACTTCCTCTGGCGGCGGCACCATCAACGCCGAATTCACCATCACTGTCGGCCCCACCTCTAGCATTGTCTTAGTCGAAAACCCAGCGGTGAAAATAAGGGGCGGCATAAGGACTACAACTATTGATGCCGCTCATTATGCCTCAGACGGAGACTATGACATCTCATGTACAGGATATACAACTAGACATCAGGGAGGTGCCTGGACACAACGACACTCTCGCGATGGATGCCTTATTACCTTTCAGGGCCAAGCCCAGAGGAACGGTAGCATAACTTTAAATGTGAATTACAGTTCCACAGGTAGAGCCACGGCCAGTAACTCAATTGTGCTCACACGCAGGTCCTCGAACGCAGTAAACGATCTAGGCATCTCCACCTTCTCCGCTCCAAGAGACTTGACTGTAGCAGCAGGCCAAAGTATCACAATTGATGCTTCTGATTACACCTCTACACAAGCCGCCGAACTATCTTTATATTGCCGAAACCCCACAAACACAGACAGCAAGATCACCGTCACCCGCCAGGCCTGCAACTATACAATCACAGCAGTTAGCACAACGGGCACTGCTAGGTTCACCGTTCCCTACTTCACCTCCGGCGGAGGTACCGGAAATGGGGTCATACCCATAACCATCATCCGAGGCGATACCATCACCTTCACTGCACCCACAGGGCTTGCTGTCAATAGCAGTAGCAGCATCACAATAGACGCTTCCCTCTATGCCTCTATCCTCAGTAGCTCTTTTACGATCAGCTGCGGCGATGCCAAAGACATTGACGAAAAAATAACTATCACTTCTCGCACAGGCTGTTCCTATGTAGTCGCAGCTGGTTCATCTTCAGGCCCTGCTAGCTTTACTGTGCCCTACACTTCATCTGGCGGATTCACCATAGACGGCGAGATCTCTATCGCCGTTGGTTCCGACATTACCTTCACCGCGCCTAGCCCAAACCCGCTAATCCCAGCATCGGGCTCTGCCACCTTGGATGCTTCTGCCTGGGCATCTGACAGCTCCTTCAGCATCTCATGTGGCGACGCTACAGACATAGACAACAAAATCACCAATATCCAGCGCACAGGGTGCTCTTTCGTAGTCACCGCTGGCTCCACACGAGGCGAAGCTACCTTTACCGTGCCCTACACCTCCTCCGGCGGCGACACCCACAATGGCGTCGTGATCATTAATATCGGCCCGGTCTCAAACATATCCTTCACCCCTCTTACATCCATGAGAGTCAGGCAGGCTACCAATGTGATGATAGATGCCTCCCACTACGCCTCAGACGGCCCCTACACCATCGGATGCACTAGTGCCGGGGGAGTGAATTTGGTGAATGTCACAAACCGCAACGGCTGCATCATCACCATCAATGCAACCACAGCCCTAGGCGGAAGCGGAGCCTTCACTGTCACCTACTCCTCTTCTGGTGGCGACACTCATACAGGCAGGTTCACTCTCATCATCAGCAATATTAACTCCGGCCTTGCTTTGACAGGAACTCCCCCCACATCGACTGCGGCAAGTGGCCGAAGCACCACCATCAACGCAAGGCCCTATGCCAGGAACGACCAAACAGACTATGCAATATTTTGCGGAGATGCCACCAATATTGACGAAAAACTCACCTCCGTTACGCGCAGCCGCTGCAACTATACGGTCACCGCAGGTGCAGCCAGAGGCACTGTCACATTCACCGTGCCCTATTTCGACTCTTCTGGCGCAACCGTCAGCCGAGCTCTATCTGTAAACATTGGCGCAGAATCAAACATTGAATTCACCGACCCCGGCACCTTGGCTGTGGATATAAACAGATCTGTCACATTCGATGCTTCTCAATATGTGACCGACGGTAGCTACACGATTTCATGCGGCGTTGCTAGAGAAGAAAGTGATCAGTTGGCTTCGGTTATCCGCAACACCTGTAACTATACGGTGACTGCGAGCAGCGTTTCGGGTGCTGCGACTTTCACTGTGCCTTATCGCTCCAGCGGCGGCGACACTCTTGACGCCACTTTCTCTGTTATGGTCTATCGTCCGCCTTCTGCGATTGCTTTCCGTGAGCCTTTTGATTTGGAGTTGGGCACTAATCAGACTCTCACGATTGACGCTTTGAGTTATGCGTCTGACGGCTTCTATAGCCTTTCTTGCGGCGACGCTACCGATGTGGATACTTCTATTATCACTCCTACACGCCCGAATCCTAGCAGTTGCAGTTTTTTAATCACGCCTACAGGCACCCAAGGTGTTGCTAGCTTCACTGTGCCTTATACCTCTAGCGGCGGTGCCTCCCGTAATGGTGTTTTCACTATTGAGGTAGGCCCGGCTTCTACTATTTCTTATACCGCGCCCAGTGGCTTGATGCTAGGAACCAACCGCACACGCACCATAGATGCTGCCAGCTATGTCACAGACGGCGGCTATGTCATAACCTGCGGCACCGCTACAGGGGTGGATTCTAAGATTTCTATTACTCGGGCTAATCCGAGCATTGCGTCTTGCGAATTCACTATTTCTCCTACTGGCACCCAAGGTGCTGCTAGCTTTACTGTGCCTTATCGCTCCAGCGGCGGTGACACCGAAGACGGCATCATCAACATAGAAATCGGTGCTGCGTCTACTATTGTCTATACACCCCCCACAGGGCTGACTATGACCGCTAGTAGCACCTTAACCATAGACGCAGCCACAGCCGTCACAGATGGTAGTTACACCATCACCTGCGGCCAAGCCACCAATCGAGACCCTAAAATCACCCGCGCTACCAACACAGGCTGCAGCTACCAAATCACTGTTGGCGCAGACACAGGCACCGCTACCTTCACCGTGCCCTACACCTCCGCAGGAGGCCACACCCTAGATGGTCAAATATCTATCACCGTCACAGAGCTACCCAGAAATACCGCACCAACCCTAGACCGCCAAGACATGATCTGTGCAATGGTAGGTATGGAACCTGTCCGTAGCAGCACCGCCGATGAAATCACCCAAGGCGACAACCAAGCAGCGTTCTGCCAACAAAACGGCGAACTTTACTGCTATAAAGGGGCCAACAGTGCCTTCATAGACACCCAGCTAATAAACATCTTCGGCTGGGACAACAGCATCAAAGACTGCTACAACTCAATCAAATAGACCAATCACCCACCCCTGACAAAAGTAAGTCAACTCTTAAGACAATCCCTCAAACTGGTTGGCGCCCATAAACACCAGGCCCGCAAACACCGCCCCTCAAATTGACTGCCGCAAAATCAACAAGCACTGCCACAAGTGCTGCCACAAACGCTGCCAGGCCCGCCCCTAAACCCACGACTATTTTGTTGGTGCGCCATGCTGAAACTCCAACTACGGGCAAGGTTCTGCCAGGGAGAGCTACTGGACTTCAGCTTTCCAACAAAGGGATATCCCAAGCCGAAGCCAGAGCAACAACTATCGCCAACACACACAAGATTGCCGCAATCTATTCCTCACCGATGGAGCGCGCCCAGCAAACTGCAGCACCCATCAGCACAGCTACCAACCGAAAAATCCACATCCACGAAGGTCTGAACGAATGCGACTTCGGCCGCTGGACAGGTCGCCGTCTCAAATCCCTCTACAAACTCCCAGCTTGGAAAGTAGTGCAACGCACCCCCAGCAACTTCCGCTTCCCCGATGGCGAATCCTTCTTAGAGATGCAAAGCCGCATAGTCGTCACTCTCGGCGAACTCGCCCGCCAGCACAGGGGCAAAACCGTAGTTGCGGTCTCCCATGCCGACACTATCAAAGCCGCCCTAGCACATTGCTTAGGAATGCACCTAGACATGTTCCAACGCCTGACTATCTCCCCAGCCTCACAAACCACCATCCAACTAGTCGTAGCACCTTCCGGCGTAGCCACCCCAATGGTTATATCTGTCAACACCTGACTGGCAGCACCTGACTGTCAGCACCTGACCGCAGCACCTGACTTTATAAAAGATTTACATTGTATGATAGACAGTAATGAACAAAACTTTGCACAGGGCTTTCATAGCTGTTGTGTCATTGTTAGCAACTATTTTGCTGGCCGCTTCTGTTGCAATATCGCCGCACATCAATCTGGGCCAGGGTCTAGCCGCACAGGTGCTATCTCCCCCCACCCAGCAGCTTCCCCCCACCCAGCAATTCCCCTCCGATCAGCAGTCCCAGCAGCCCGACTCCAACATCATCTACACAGTCCCCAGAGGCGAGAATGCCCTCATCGTGGGTCGCAACCTCACGCTCACATTCAACGCTTTAGACTTCATAACAGAGAACAGTGCCTACACAGTCACCTGCCTCGACATTGACGGCTACGACACCGTACGAATCGCCTCAATCGTCCGCAATGGCTGCAACTACATCATCACGCCTGTAGCCACACTCTCAGCTTCGCTGCAAGCCACTGCCGCAATTCTCTTACTCCGTTACCGTTCTTCAGGTGGCTCAAGTCTCGATGCCCAACTCCCTATAACCATCGGCCCCGACTCCAACATCACATACAGCGGCCCTGCCGTAGCTTCACCTATGTATTTGAAGCGAAATGTCAACACCACTATTGATGCCTCTGTCTTCGCCTCAGACGGCGACTGGGAAGTTACCTGCACAAATGCCACGGAGTCTTCCAATGTCATTCAAATCGTTTCCAGAACAGGTTGCCTCATTGAACTTTCCAATACCTACAACACTGCTCCGAACACTCCAGCCAATCTCTTCGTGTTTTACTCCTCCAAAGGTGGAGCATCCCACACAGGCACAATCGCAATATCTGACTCAACCGAAACTTCCAACATCAGCTTTGCTACCCCACCTCGCCAAAACATCCCGCAAAGTGGCTCAATCACGATAGACGCTTCCCCTTATGCGGCTGACACTACCACTGCCTACAGAATCTTCTGCACAGGTTTTGATATGGCAGGTACAGGTCTTACAGTCACCCGCGACGGCTGCAACTACACCATCACAGCAAGTGCTACCGCCCCGACTGGCAGAACATCTTTCAGAGTCAACTACACATCAACGGGGGGAAGCACGCTACCTGCTGCAATCCCTCTGCGGATAACCGCACCCTCTACCATCACCTTCACCCGGCCTACCGACTTGACTATCGGAGCCAACGGCACTAAGAAAATTGATGCCTCAGCCTATGTTGCCGAGGTTCATCACGGCTACACGATAACCTGTGGTGCCGCAACAAATATCACATTGCTGCAGTCGGTCACCCGCGCTGACGCCACGAACCGACCTTGCGAATACACCGTCACAGCAAGTATTACCCGAGGCTCCGCTAGCTTCACCGTGCCATATAGCTCATCTGGTGGAGCTAGCACATCAGGCAACATCCCCATCAGAATAAGCCCTTCTGATAGCAATATTGTCTTCAGCGGGCCCACTAGTCAAAACCCGCTAGCTATAAAAACCAACTCACATATCAGAATTGATTTGTCTCGCTATGCCACAGACGGCGACTACGAAATCACATGCTCAAATATCAGAGTATCGTCTGGCGACGGTATGAGAATTACCTTCAGGAATGGTTGCGTCGTAGAATTTTTTCAAAATCTAGGAATGGCCACAGGTAGCCTGCGTTTTAACTTAACCTCTGCTGGCGGAAGCAGTTCCTCAAATAGAGAAATTTGGATGCAAGGCACCGGCACCGACGGCGGCGGCATATCAGAAATCACCGCCACACCTCCTTCAAACTTGGTAGTCTCACCCGGCAAAAGCATCACGATAGACGCTTCCTCCTATGTGACTGAAGCTACCAGTGCCTACAAAATCTTCTGCACAGGCTTTGATATGGCAAACACGAACCTCACAATCACCCGCAACGACTGCAACTACACCATCACAGCAAGTGCTACCGCCCCAGCTACTACGGCATCATTTACAGTCAACTATTCTTCTTCAGGCAGTGCCAGACTAAACCAGACCATAGATATCGCTATCGGCTCTTCCGATATCGTCTTCACACCCCCAACCGATCTGACGATAGGGCAAAATCGCACCAAAACGATCAATGTCGCTAACTATGTCAGCGACGCCAACTACGCCATCACCTGCGGAGATGCCACCAATATAGACACCACCGAGCTGCAGTCTGTTACCCACACAGGCGACAGCTGCGAATTCACCATCACACCCAAAACAGTACAAGGCGACGCCAGCTTCACCATTGCCTACACATCATCAGGCGGCGACACCTACAGCGGAAGCATCCCCATCACTGTCGGCCCTGACTCCACCATCGTCTTCACCGCCCCAACAAACCTGAAGGTGGGGACGAATCGCACTCAGGTAATAGATGCGGCCAGCTATGTCACAGACGGCAACTACGCCATCACCTGCGGAGGAGCCACCGATATAGATACCGTAGAGCTGCAGTCTGTTATTCGCGCAGGCAACAGCTGCGAATTCACCATCACACCCAAAACTACAGAAGGCACCGCCACCTTCACCGTGCCCTACACCTCCGCAGGTGGCCACACTCTCAACGGCGAAATCTCTATAGCAGTAGGCCCCGCCTCAACCATCACCTCAACCCAGTCACCCATCCTGGCTACGGCGGCCAACAAAGCTAGAAACATAAACGCAGCAAGCTGGGTGAGGGAAGAACCCCAATCGGGCTACGCCATCACCTGCGGAGATGCCACCAATATAGACACCACTAAGTTGCTGTCCGTTACCCACACAGGCAACAGCTGCTCTTTCACCATCACACCCAGAAGGGTGGGGCAAGGCACCATCGCCACCTTCACCATCCCCTACATCTCCTCAGGCGGCCACACTCTCAACCGCCAAATCCCCATAGAAATAGGCCCCCCTTCAAATATTCGGTTGCCCAGCGGTCAATTCATTTTTGTAACCTTAAAGTCCGGCAGACATAGCTTTGTCTTAGATTTAGGTAGATATGCCTCAGACGGCGACTACACCATTACCTGCGACACTGTGCAAACTCCTTTTACTTTTGGAAGTAGCACTACCATGATCCACAGCCAGTCCGTCAACGGTTGCATCTGGAGCGCGGATATAACTATGATTGCTGGTGGAAATACTATAGGCTTTAATGTCCGCTACAGCTCCACTGGATCACCTGGAGCACGCATACAGCGTACTTTTAACATCAGAAACCCCAATACAGGCACATCTTCTATCTCCGCCACAGCTATCGGCCTTCAGAGAACCTGGGTGAGGGAAAGTTTCACATTAAACGCAACCACCTACGCTACCGAAACTACTCGTGATACCGAAACTACTAGTGGTTTTCACATCTCCTGCTTGGATGCTACCGGCGTAGACCCCAAACTCACCATCTCTCGCAGAGGCTGCAACTACACCATAACAGCAGGCAACAATAGTGGACAGGCCCTGTTTACGATTCCCTATCGTTCCACCGGAGGTGCCTCAGTAGATCTCCAGGTAAGGGTTCTTGTCCGCACTGCCAATGTTATCGATATAGACAGAGACGCTCTGCCCAGAGGTCTGTCGGTCGGAGCAGGTGGCAGCATCGCAATTGACGCCTCAGCAATCGCCGTAGCCGGCGTACCGGTCAGATGCACAGACGCAACCGAAGTCAGCAACAAATTCTCTTCGGTTTCTCGAAACGGCTGCATCTACACAGCAACAGCTAAAAGCACATCCACAGGCTCGGCAACCTTCAAAGCCCAATTCGCCACCACAGGTGGAGTAACTGCTGAAGTTACGATAACCGTCACCATCGGGGCTGAGTCCAGAATCGCTGTAGGCTTCCCCACCAATCTCGCCGTCCCTGCCGGCGGCACACTCACAATCGACGTCTCAAGCTACCCCCAGGACGGTAGCTACACCGTCACTTGCGGAGCCGTCACCGTCATAGACACCATAGGGCTGCAATCTGTCACCCGCCCCGACGCTGCTACTAAACCCTGTGAATTCCTGGTCACTGCAAAAGGCTCACCAGGCTCAACCAACTTCATTATTCCCTTCACCTCATCGGGTGGCACTACCAGTAACGCCAGTCTTACGCTCACTGTCGGCCCAGCTTCAGATATCGTGTTCTCGCCCGGCTCTAACCTAATCGTCGGTCGCAACCGTACCCTAGAGATAAATGCTGCCGGCTCTCTCTCAGACAGCTCCTACACCGTCACCTGCGGCGACGCCGTCGGCGTGGACAGCACCAGGCTCACAGCAGTTACTCGCACAGCCAATACCTGCACCTATACCATCGACCCCATAGACAGCCTCGCCACAAACTTACTAGGGAAAACCACTTTCTTCATCCCTCTAACTTCCAGCGGAGGCGACACCCTAAACGGTGAAATCACCGTCAATATCAGCTTCGACTCCACAATCATATTCAACGCTCCGTCGGGGCTCAAGGTCGGCAGTAACCGCACCCGCACCATAGATGCTTCTAGCTACGCCGCAGACTCTTACAGTGCTTACACCATAAGTTGTGGTACCGCCTCCAGTGCCCGCACTACGATAGTCGTCCTTGCTGGCGACAGCCCTTGTCACTTCAGAATTACTCCGATTAGCACAGGTTCAGCTACCTTCATCGTGCCATTCACCTCCACAGGTGGCCACACCCTCAACGCCCAATTCTCAATAGAAGTCGGCCCCAACTCCGACATCACCTTTACAGCACCTAGTACGAATCCGTCAGTGTTGGCGGGCAGTAGCATCACTTTAGATGCCTCTGCTACTGATGGTAGCTATGTGGTTTCGTGCGGGGATGCTGCCGATGTAGATGCTAAGATTACGGTTCGCAGGTCTGGTTGTATGTTTGTGGTGACTGCTGGTGCTACCTCAGGCACAGCAACCTTTACCGTGCCTTATACCTCTAGTGGTGCCCACACTCTCAATCGCACTATCTCAGTTACTATCAATCTTCCGCCTTCTTATATTTTCTTCCGTGAGCCTTTTGATCTGGAGTTGGGCACTAATCAGACTCTTATGATTGACGCTTCAGATTATGCGTCTGACGGGGGCTATAGAATTTTTTGTAATGATGCTACCGCTGTGGATACTTCTATTATCAATGTGAGGCGGCCTAACGCGAGAAGTGAACCTTGCGAATTTACTATCACGCCTACAAGTACCCAAGGCGTAGCTAGCTTTACTGTGCCCTATACCTCCAGCGGCGGTGCCTCCCGCAATGGTGTTTTCACTATTGAGGTAGGTCCGGCTTCGGCTATTGCTTTTGCTGGCCCCACTGGTTTGAAGCTGGGAACTAACCGCACACGCATCATAGATGCCGCAGATTATGCCACAGATGGCGGCTACCTCATTGAATGCGGAGACGCTACAAATGTGGATTCCAAGATCACCGTTCAACGGACTAATAACATCATAAAGCCTTGCGAATTTACTGTCACGCCCACTGGCGCACAAGGTGCTGCTAGCTTTACTGTGCCTTATACTTCCAGCGGCGGTGCCACCCTAGCCGGTACCATCAACATAGAAATCGGTGCTGCCTCAACCATCGTCTATACCGCACCCCCAGGGCTGACTATGACCGCTAGTGGCACCATAACCATAAACGCAGCCACAGCCGTCACAGACGGTAGCTACACCATCACCTGCGGCCAAGCCACCAATCGAGACAGCAAAATCATCAGAGCTACCAACACAGGTTGCGAGTACCAAATCACCACCGGCGCAGGCACAGGCACCGCTACCTTCACCGTGCCCTACACCTCCGCAGGAGGCCACACCTTAGATGGTCAAATATCTATAACTGTCACAGAGCTACCCAGAACCACCGCACCAGCCCTAGACCGCCAAGACATGATCTGTGCAATGCTAGGGCTAGAACCTGTCCGCCACAGCACCGCCGATGAAATCACCCAAGGCGACAATCAAGCAGTATTTTGCCACACTCCCCCATACATCCACTGCCAACGAGGTGCTAACAGTGCCCTAACACCAATCCTTCGTGGCAGAAGTCTAGGCCAAACCATCCAAGACTGCTACAACACAATCAACTGAGCCAACTTAGAATTATGCAAGCTAGTTACTCAGCTACCCTGTTTCGCAGGGCATCGACAGCGTTTGTCTCTGTGGTGCTCTTTGCTACCGTGCTATTCGCCGCTACCGCTAACCCGGTTGCCGCGCAGAACGGCGGCGAGGCTGTTTTGGATCCGGAGGTTGTTGAACCAGATAAGCCAGTGGCTGAGCAGCAACAAGCCCAGAACCGTGAGATTACCTATAATGCGCCTTCTAGTTTCTCGGTTGTGGCTGGGGGGTCTGTAGCGATTGATGCTGATAGTTATGCTAGCGATCCGGGTTTCGTGATTTCTTGTGGTGATGCTACCGGCGTGGATAGCCAAAAGGTTTCCGTCACTCGTTCTGGTTGTTCATTCACGGTTAGGCCGTCTGTATCGGCTGTTGTGGGCGATACCACTTTTTCAACAGTGTTGAGTTCTTCTAGGACTGGTAGCACTTCCGTTACCGCGACTTTTACTGTTACTATTGCTGCTTTGTCGGTTGTTGCGGGGTGGAGTTTGGTGTTTGTGGCTGCGGGTTATCCTTCTGAGGGTACCCCCACAGCTTGCGCTAATGCTTCAGGTGCTGATGCTACTAAGATCACTGTTGAGCGCAATCCTTTTAGTCATGCTCGTGGTGGTTGTACCTTTAGAGTTAATGCTCTTAGTACAGCTACTGTGGGTGCGACTTCATTTACCTCGGTGCTGACTTTTGCTGGCGGTAGCCGCACCGTAACATTTCCTATCAACATTACCCCGGCTTCTAACATTATATTTACGGCACCTCCGGGCGGGTTGAGTATTCCTGCGGGTGGTTTCAGGAATTTTGATGTTTCTAGCTATGCCACAGACAGCGACTACACCATTTCCTGTCGGTTTTCTGCCGCTTCTCGCCATAGCCTGATTGCTTCTGTGGCTAATACTGGCTGTGATTTCACTGTGCGCGCTGGCAGGACTGCTGGTTCGGCAACGCTTAGTGTTATCTATAACTCTTATAGTGGTGGCGGTATTTTCCCTATCGGTGAGCTTACTGCTGTGATCCCTATCACGGTGACATCTACTTCTGCGCTGACATTTACCCCACCTAGTAACTTGGCTGTGCGTATAGACCAGACAATAAGCATAAACGCGCGTCCATACGCAACAGACGGAGCTAACGCGGTTAGTTGTGGTACAGCTACCAGCGCAACCGCGAATATCACTGTTGCATCTCCTGTGGGTTGTTCTTATCGGGTAACAGCAGGTAGCACTACGGGTGCGGCTTCCTTCGTTGTGCCCTATACCTCTTCTAGCGGCCGCACGCTTAATGGTCGTATAGATATAAATATCCTGGGTGCTCGCTCTGATATTGACTTCACCGCACCAACAGGTTTGTCGGTTCCTCTTGGGGGTGTTATCAGAATAAGTGCCTTAGATTATGCTTCAGATGGGGCGTTTAATCTTTCTTGTGGCACTATCACGCAATCACACGCGCTTATTGCCAGCTTCAATGATAATGGCTGTTCTATTACCCTAACCATGGGCTATGTTGCCGGCACAGCTACCTTCACCGTGCCCTACACCTCCACTGGAGGCGATACCCACGATGGTGTGTTCACACTACTAATAGGTGATGTTCCCACTCTGTCAGCTACAGGATGCACCGACGGCACTTATGTGGATACCACTGCTAACCCCAGAGTTACAGGTGCTAACAACGACCTAGTAGAAGATTGCCAAGCTCTAGTTGCAGCCCAGAACCTGTGGGCTGGGGTAGCTGCTAACAATAATCTGCGTTCTATATATTTCATACGAACCTGGGGCACAGGCACCCCCGCCCAGCAAAAGATAGATAGCTGGGAAGGCATAACAGTCACCTCAGGGCGCGTAACAGCGGTAGAAATAGATAACACCGGCGAAGAAGACGGCCTCTGGGGCACCATCCCCACCCAGTTGGGCAACCTCACCGCACTAACCACCCTAGACATCTCCGACAACCGGATCAGAGGTTCTATCCCCACACAAATCGGCTCTCTTACCGCGCTTACTTCTTTAGATCTCTCCGACAACCGGTTCAGAGGTTCTATCCCCACACAAATCGGCTCTCTTACCGCGCTTACTTCTTTAGATCTCTCCGACAACAAGCTCACCGGAACCATCCCCACACAAATCGGCTCTCTTACCGCGCTCACTTCTTTAGATCTCTCCGACAACCATCTCAACGGAACCATCCCCACAGAAATCGGCTCTCTTACCGCTCTCACACACCTCTACCTCAACAGCAACCAGCTCACAGGTTCTGTCCCCACACAAATCGGTGCCATCACAACCCTCACCACACTCGCTATCTGCGTCAACCTCCTCACCGGTGCTCTACCCACAGCGTTGCGAACAGGCGTCACCCTCACCGACTACCCCGTCGCTGACGGCTATGACCCTATTGGCTGTCAGTCCAATTTCACACCCCCTACCAACCTAATAGTTGCTCGAAACCGCACGCTAGCGATTAATGCTTTGAGTCACATTACTGCGAGCAGTATTTCCACCGTTTCTTGTGGCGATGCTACGGGGACGGAGCCTACCAAATTCGCAGTTACCCGAACTACTTCTGGTGACGGTTGTACCTTCACTGTAGATCCAGTCGATACTCTCAGTAGTGGCGATCTGGGCGATGTGACTTTCACTGTGCCGTTTACTTCTACTGATGGTTTTACACCTAGTGGCACATTCACTGTGAATATTGGCCCTGATTCTGATATTGTTTTTGCCCCTGAAAGGGTGATGGTGGAGCCTTGGGATCCGGTGAGGGTCGATTTGTCGCGGTATGCTTCTGACGGCCCATATGATATTTCTTGTTCTGGGATTTCTAGGGGTCTACAGCTAGCTACTCGTAGTGGGACTTTTTCATCTTCTGGTTGTGTAGTGTCTTTTTGGCTCGCTCCCGCCTCCTCCGTAAACAACGATCTAAGGGGGAATGTTAATGTTACTTATACCTCATCTGGTGGTGATACACATAGTGGAGTTGTTAATTTCTATGCAAAGGCTTTACATCTTACTAGTATCACTTTCACTGCTCCCAATCCAGCTCCGGCTGTTACTGCTGGCCAAAGTGTGATTGTGGATGCCTCAGCTTGGGCAGAAGATTTTTTTGGTTACTCTGTGTTTTGTGAAAATGCTACCAACATAGATAGCACCAGGCTTACTTCTGTTACTCGCACACGAGATTGCCTCTATGAGATCACAGCTGCTAGTGCTGCTACGGGAATAGCTACTTTTACCGTGCCTTACTATTCAACCGGCCAACATGCAAGGAACAGACCAGGGACTCTAAATGCGGTGATTGCTGTTACTGTCAATACTGGTTCTAACTTTGTATATACCGCTCCTTCAGGTTTGGTAGTACCAGTGAGCCAAGAGGACGTGACAGCCCAGAGCATCACAGTTGATGCTTCTGAGTGGGCACAAGATGGCAGTTATGATATAACTTGCGCGGACGCTAGCAATGTCTCACCTAACCTAGCTTCAGTTGTTCGCAATGGTGATACTTGCTCATTTACCATCACTTCGGGGCTCACAGAAGGTGCTGCGTCTTTTACTGTGCCATATAGCTCTAGCGGTAGCACTGGTAGTGGGGTTGTATCACTCACCATCGGCCCTGCTTCTGCTATTGTCTTCACAGCTCCTACTGGCCTTCAGGTTAACACAGGTGCGATCCGCTTCATTGATGTCTCTGCTTATGCCACCGACGGCCCCTACAAAATCACCTGCGGCAACCCATCCAACTCCAACTTTAATATAGCTATTAATGACGGCAACGCTACCCTATTTCTCCGTGATAGCTGTGTAATCGGAGTCCGGCCGAATGCACAAGGTACCTTCAACTTTGATGTGCCTTATACCTCTTCTGGCGGAGCTACAACAACGGGCACAATAACTTTCACAACAGGGGGCGCAACCAGTGTTTCTGTTACTATCCCATCGGGTCTTACCATCGCAACAGGTAGCTCTGTAACCCTAGATGCTTCCAGTTTTTCTTCCAACGGCACCTGTGAAGGAGCTATCGATGTCTCCCCGCTATTTACTTCAGTTACCCGCTCAGACATAGCCAATAATCCCTGCTCATACACAGTTACAGCAGGCAACACCACTGGCACAGCCACCTTTAGACTCGTCTTCAGATCCACCGGCCAAACTCTTCATCTGTACACAGTCAGCTACTCCATCCTTCCGCCTTCTTATATTTTCTTCCGCGGGCCTTACGATTTGGAGTTAGGCATTAATCAGACTCTTACGATCAATGCTTTGAGTTATGCGTCTGACGGAGGCTATAGCCTTTCTTGCGGCGACGCTACCGATGTGGATACTTCTATTATCACTGTTACACGCCCGAATCCTGTAAGTAGCAGTTGCGGTTTTTTGGTCACGCCTGTCACCCAAGGTGAAGCTAGCTTTACTGTGACCTATACCTCCAGCGGCGGTACCAACCGCAACGAGGTTTTCACTATTGAGGTAGGCCCGGATTCTACTATTGCTTATACCGCGCCCACTGGTTTGATGCTGGGAACTAACCGCACACGCATCATAGATGCTGCAGATTATGCCACAGATGGCGGCTACCTCATTGAATGCGGAGACGCTACAAATGTGGATTCCAAGATCACCGTTCAACGGACTAATAACATCATAAAGCCTTGCGAATTTACTGTCACGCCCACTGGCGCACAAGGTGCTGCTAGCTTTACTGTGCCTTATACTTCCAGCGGCGGTGCCACCCTAGACGGCACCATCAACATAGAAATCGGTACTACCTCAACTATCGTCTACACCCCACCCCCAGGGCTAACTATGACAGCTAGTGGCACCATAACCATAAACGCAGCCACAGCCGTCACAGACGGTAGCTACACCATCACCTGCGGCCAAGCCACCAACCGAGACAGCAAAATCATCAGAGCTACCAACACAGATTGCGAGTACCAAATCACCACCGGCGCAGGCACAGGCACCGCTACCTTCACCGTGCCCTACACCTCCGCAGGAGGCCACACCCTAGAAGGTCAAATATCTATAACTGTCACAGAGCTACCCAGAACCACCGCACCAGCCCTAGACCGCCAAGACTTGATCTGTGCAATGCTAGGGCTAGAACCTGTCCGCCACAGCACCGCCGATGAAATCACCCAAGGCGACAATCAAGCAGTATTTTGCCACACTCCCCCATACATCCACTGCCAACGAGGTGCTAACAGTGCCCTAACACCAATCCTTCGTGGCAGAAGTTTAGGCCAAACCATCCAAGACTGCTACAACACAATCAAATGAACCAACTAGACAAGGTAGCCTATATCTGCCTGACTGGACATTTCTTTCACTAGAATAGCGTTATGCATATCAAAATGAGTAATATAATATTGTCTATGAGCTGCAGGGTCAAATTAATTTCAATGAGATACCCCCCCCCGTATTTTGTGATATCACAGAACTTACGGGTTTCCTTCCAGAAGTTCTCCAAACATTTCGTGGCTACTCTAGGTTCGTGAACATTGTAAAATTTCGAAGCCCAATCGGGTTATCGTTTTCCCCTTCAAAATCCACTATTCGATAGGAGTCTCCTATGCAAGCTTCTACTAGCTACTCAGCTACCCCGTTTCGCAGGGCATCGACAGCGTTTGTCTCTGTGGTGCTCTTTGCCGCCGTGCTATTCGCCGCTACCGCTAACCCGGTTGCCGCGCAGAACGGTGGTGAGGCTCTGGAGGTTGTTGAACCGGATGAGCCAGTGGTTCAGCAGCAACAAGCCCAGAACCGTGAGATTACCTATAATGCACCTTCTAGTTTCTCGGTTGCGGCTGGAGGGGTTGTAGCGATTGATGCTTCTAGTTATGCTAGCGATCCGGGTTTTGTGATTTCTTGTGCTGATGCTACCGGCGTGGATGGTCAAAAGGTTTCGGTTACTCGTCGTGGTTGTGATTTCACGGTTAGGGCGTCTGTATCGGCTGTTGCGGGCGATACTACTTTTTCTACAGTGTTGAGTTCTTCTAGGACTGGTAGCACTCCCGTTACCGCGACTTTTACTGTTACTATTACTTCTTTGTCGGTTGTTGCGGGGCGAAATTTGGTGTTTGTGGCTGCGGGTTATCCTTCTGAGGGTACTCCCACAGCTTGCGCTGATGCTTCAGGTGTAGATACTGCTAAGATCACTGTTACTCGCAATCCTTTTAGTCATGCTCGTGGTGGTTGTACCTTTAGAGTTACTGCAACTGCTTCAGCTGTTTTGGGTGCGACCTCATTTACCTCGGTGCTGACTTTTGCTGGCGGTAGCCGCACCGTAACATTTCCTGTCAACATTACCCCGGCTTCTAACATTATATTTACGGCACCTCCAGGCGGGTTGAGTATCCCCGTAGGCCAGTTCAGAAATTTTGATGTTTCTAGCTATGCCAAAGACAGCGACTACACCATTACCTGTCGGTTTTCTGCCGCTTCTCGCCATAGCCTGATTGCTTCTGTGGCTAATACTGGCTGTGATTTCACAGTGCGAGCTGGCAGGACTGCTGGTTCGGCAACGCTTAGTGTTATCTATAACTCTTATAGTGGCGGTTTTTTCCCTATCGGTGAGCTTACTGCTGAGATCCCTATAAGGGTGACATCTACTTCTGCGCTGACATTTACCCCACCTAGTAACTTGGCTGTGCGTATAGACCAGACAATAGGCATAAACGCGCGCCTTTATGCAACAGATGGAGCTAACGCGGTTAGTTGTGGTACAGCTACCGACGCAACCGCGAATATCACTGTTCAATCTCCTGTGGGTTGTTCTTATCGGGTAACAGCAGGTAGCACGGTTGGTGCGGCTTCCTTCGTTGTGCCTTATACCTCTTCTAGCGGAAGCACACTAAATGGTCGCATAGATATAGCTATCCTGGGTGCTCGCTCTGATATTGACTTCACCGCACCATCGGGTTTGTCGGTTCGTACTGGGGGTGTTATCAGGATAAATGCCTTAGATTATGCTTCAGATGGCGCGTTTAATCTTTCTTGTGGCACTATTACGCAATCTCACGCGCTTATTTTCAGCATCAATGATAATGGCTGTTCTATTACTCTAACTATGGGCAATGTTGCCGGCACAGCTACCTTTGAAGTGCCCTACACCTCCACTGGAGGCGATACCCACGATGGTGTGTTCACAATAGTAATAGGTAATGTTCCCACTCTGTCTGCTACAGGATGCACCGACGGCACTTATGTGGATACCACTGCTAACCCCAGAGTTACAGGTGCCAACAACGATCTAGTAGAAGATTGCCAAGCTCTAGTAGCAGCCCAGAACCAGTGGGCTAGAGTAGCTGCCAACAATAATCTGCGTTCTATATATTTCATACGAAACTGGGGCACAGGCACCCCCGCTCAGCAAAAGATAGCTAGCTGGGAAGGCGTAACAGTCACCTCAGGGCGCGTAACAGCGGTAGAAATAGATAACACCGGCGAAGAAGACGGCATCTCAGGCACCATCCCCACCCAGTTGGGCAACCTCACCGCACTAACCACCCTAGACATCTCCAACAACCAGCTCACCGGTTCTATCCCCACACAAATCGGCTCTCTTACCGCGCTTACTTCTTTGGATCTCTCCGCCAACGAGCTCACTGGTTCCATCCCCACACAAATCGGCTCTCTTACCGCGCTTACTTCTTTGGATCTCTCCGACAACCAGCTCTCAGGTGCTATCCCCACACAAATCGGCTCTCTTACAGCTCTCACACAGCTCTACCTCAACAGCAACCAGCTCACAGGTTCTGTCCCCACACAAATCGGCACCATCACAACCCTCACCACACTCGCTATCTGCGCCAACCGCCTCACCGGTGCTTTGCCCACAGCGTTGCGAACAGGTGTTACCCTCAGCGGCTACCCCGTAGCTGACGGCTATGACCCTATAGCTTGTCAGTCCAATATAGTTTTCGCAGCCCCTACCAACCTCCGGGTTGCTCGAAACTCCACACTAGAGATTAATGCTTTGAGTCACATTACTGAGAGCAGTATTTACACCGTTTCTTGTGGCGATGCTACGGGGGTGGATGCTACCAAATTCACAGCTGCCCGAACTACTTCTGGTAATGGTTGCACCTTCACTGTAGATCCCGTAGATACACTGACCCCAAGCAATCTGGGCGATGTGACTTTTACTGTGCCGTTTACTTCTACCGGTGGTTCTACAGCTAGTGGCACATTCACTGTGAATATTGGCCCTGATTCTGATATCGTTTTTGCTGTTCCTGAAAGGGTGATTGTGGAGTCTTGGGATCCGGCGAGGGTAGATTTGTCGCGGTATGCTTCTGACGGCCCTCATGATATTTCTTGTTCTGGGATTTCTAGGGGTCGAAAGCAAAGTACTCGTAGTAGGGATTTTTCAGTTTCTGGTTGTGTAGTGTCTTTTTACCCCATTCCCACCCTCGACAACAGCAACAACCGAGAATCTAGTATTTGGGTTACTTATACCTCCTCTGGTGGTGATACACATAGAGCAGAAGTTTATTTCTATTCAAAGCCTTTACATCTTACTAGTATCACTTTCACTGCTCCCAGTCCTGCTCCGGCTGTTACTGCTGGCCAAAGTGTTGTTGTGGATGCCTCGGCTTGGGCTGAAGATTTTTTTGGTTACTCTGTGTTTTGTGGAAATGCTACCAATATAGATAGCACCAGGCTTACCTCTGTTACTCGCACACGAGATTGCCTCTATGAGATCACAGCCGATAGTGCTGCTACAGGAACAGCTACTTTTACCGTGCCTTATTATTCTAATGGCCTACATAGTAGAACAAACCGAGAGACTCGAAATGCGGTGATTTCTGTTACTGTCAATACTGGTTCTAACTTGGTATATACCGCTCCTTCAGGTTTGATAGTACCACTGAGCACGAACACACAGAGCCAGAGCATCACAGTTGATGCTTCTGAGTGGGCACAAGATGGCAGTTATGACATAACTTGCGCGAACGCTCGCAATGTCTCAGCTAACCTAGCTTCAGTTGTTCGCAATGGTGATACTTGCTCATTTACCATCACTTCTGGGAACGCAGAAGGTGCTGCGTCTTTTACCGTGCCATATAGCTCTAGCGGTAGCAGTGGTAGTACTAACGGGGTTGTCTCAGTTACCATCGGCCCTGCTTCTGCTATTGTCTTCACAGCTCCTACTGGCCTTCAGATTAACACAGGTGATATCCGATACATTGATGTCTCTGTTTATGCCACCGACGGCCCCTACAAAATCACCTGCGCTGACCAATCTAGTTCCAGCTTTCGATATGTTCTAGTGCGCCATAATAACTGTTCATTTGCAGTCCGGCCTCCGGGAGCAGGCGGCTCGTTTGTAGTGCCTTATACCTCTTCTGGCGGAGATACACACAATGGCACAATAACTTTCACAGCAGGGGGCGCAACCAGTGTTTCTGCTACCATCCCATCGGGTCTTACCGTCACAACAGGTAGCTCTGTAACCCTAGATGCTTCCAGTTTTTCTTCCAACGGCACCTGTGCAGGAGCTTACAATATCTCTCCGCTACTTACTTCTGTTACCCGCTCAGACATAACCAACAATCCCTGCTCATACACAGTTACAGCAGGCAACACCACTGGCACAGCCACCTTTAGGCTCCTCTACATATCCACCGGCCAAACTTTTCATCCACACACAGTCACCTACTCCATCCTTCCGCCTTCTTATATTTTCTTCCGTGGGCCTTTTGATTTGGAGTTGGGCACCAATCAGACTCTTACGATTGAAGCTTTGAGTTATGCCTCTGATGGGGGCTATAGCCTTTCTTGCGGCGATGCTACTGATGTGGCTACTTCTATTATTACTGTTACGCGCCCGAATCCTGTAAGTAGCAGTTGCAGTTTTTTGGTCACGCCTGTCACCCAAGGCGAAGCTAGCTTCACCGTGACCTATACCTCCAGCGGCGGTACCAACCGCAGCGAGGTTTTCACTGTTGAGGTAGGCCCGGATTCTACTATTTCTTATACCGCGCCCAGAGGCTTGATGCTAGGAACCAACCGCACACGCATCATAGATGCTGCTAGCTATGTCACAGACGGTAACTATGTCATAACCTGCGGTGCCGCCACAGGGGTGGATTCTAAGATTGCTGTTACTCGGGCAAACCCGAATATTGCGTCTTGCGAATACACTGTCACCCCCACTGGCGCACAAGGTGTTGCTAGCTTTACTGTGCCTTATACCTCCAGCGGCGGTGACACCCGAGACGGCACCATCAACATAGAAATCGGTGCTGCGTCAACTATTGTCTATACAGCACCCACAGGGCTGACTATGACCGCTAGCAGCACCATAACCATAGACGCAGCCACAGCTGTCACAGACGGCACCTACACCATCACCTGCGGCCAAGCCACTAATCGCGACTCTAAAATCACTCGCGCTACTAACACAGGCTGCAGCTACCAAATCACCGTCGGCGCAGACACTGGCACAGCTACCTTCACCGTGCCCTACACCTCCGCAGGAGGCCACACCCTAGATGGTCAAATATCTATCACCATCACAGAGCTACCCAGAACCACCGCACCAGTGCTAGACCGCCAAGACACGATCTGTGCAACGGCCGGTATGGAACCTGTCCGTAGCAGCACCGCGGATGAAATCACCCAAGGCGACAAACAAGCAGCATTCTGCCAACAAAACGGCGAACTTTATTGCTATAAAGGTGCCAACAGTGCCCACATAGACACCCTGCTAATAAACATCTTCGGCTGGGACAACAGCATCAAAGACTGCTACAACTCAATCAGCTGAAACTGACAACGCCTGGAAACTGATAACCCCTCACTTGACAATAAACTATTCCTTACCCCCTAATTTCTATATCTTCCTTATCCCCTAACTTCTATTAGGAGTCTCCTATGCCAGCTTCAACTAGCTACTCAGCTGCCCCATTTCGCAGGGCATTCATAGCGTTTGTCTCTGTGGCACTCTTTGCCACCGTGCTGTTCGCCGCTACCACTAACCCGGTTGCCGCGCAGAACGGTGGCGAGGGTCAGGTGCAGGGCGAAGGGAATGTCCAAGGTGGTGGGGACGGTAGTGAGGGTCAAGGCGGGGATGGTCAAGACGGCCAGGAGGGTGGCGACGGTCAGGGTGGCCAGGAGGGTGGCGACGGTCAAGATGGTGGTGAGTCTCCGGCGAACCACCTCAGCACTACCACCTCTACTACTACGACCACTTCTACTACCA
This sequence comes from uncultured Acidimicrobiales bacterium, assembly GCA_958295755.1. Classification (GTDB taxonomy): domain Bacteria; phylum Actinomycetota; class Acidimicrobiia; order Acidimicrobiales; family Hopanoidiivorantaceae; genus Hopanoidiivorans. Next base: position 1,631,374 of record OY282367.1, read on the forward strand.
CTACTGTGCCTTCTACCACGACCACCTCTACAACGACGCCTGTTTTGGATCCGTCAGTTGAGGTTGTTGAGCCTGTTGAGCCTGAGGTTGAGCAGCAGCAGCAAAATGTTGCTGGTACGATTCCAGAGCAGCTTTCTGCTTCTAGTTGTACTGATGGTACTTTTGTAGATCTCACTGCTAATCCCAGAGTGACTGGAGCAAATAACGATCTAGCTGAAGATTGTATTGCTTTGGTTGCTATTCATAACCATTGGGCTACTCGCGCCAATCAAAATATGCCAAGTGATTATTTCTTGCGGAGTTGGGGCACGGGCAGAGTTGGGACTTGGCCCGCTTTGACGCTAGCTGAGGTAAATGGCGCGCAGCGTGTGACTGGTATTTCTATTGGTAGCCCGCCTAGGCAGTCGCGCCGCGTCCCGGGTTCTTTGCGTTTTAATGGTATCTCTGGTTCGCTACCTGCTGCTATTGGCGATCTTACTGCTCTTACTAGTTTGTCTATTACTTACAATCGTATTAGCGGGCAGTTGCCGTCTGAGATCACGAACCTCACGAGCCTTCAGACTCTTGATTTGAGTTCGAACAGGATTTCAAGTTTGTTGCCGTCAAATATCGGCAACATGGTTGCTCTTACTACTTTGGATCTCACAACCAACCAGATATCTGGTTCTATTCCTTCCAGCATTGGCAGTCTCTCTTCGCTTACCAAGCTCTCTCTAGGCAACAATCAGCTTTCGGGGGCTATTCCCACCGGGATTGGCTCTTTGACCTCGCTTACCACTTTGGAGCTAAACAACAACCTGCTAACGGGTGCTATCCCTGCTGGGATTGGTAGTTTGACCTCGCTCACTCAGCTTCAGCTAAATAACAACCAGCTGACAGGTGCTATCCCTACTGGGATCGGCTCTTTGACCTCGCTCACCCAGCTTCGTCTAAATAACAACCGGCTGACGGGTGCTATCCCCACGCAGTTCTCCGCCCTGACTTCGCTTGTTGATCTTTACCTAAATGACAACCGGCTCTCAGGTAGTATTCCTGCTGCGATAAGCACTATCAAAACTTCAGGCGCGCTCACCCGCTTAGCTATCTGCAACAACAAACTTACTGGTTCTGTGCCTTCTGCTTTGCGCTCTGGTATTACCTTGGAAGATTATCCCCGCTCTTCTGGCTTTCAAACAGTCCAGTGCCAAGGCACCGCCCTGGCGGTTCTTTCTAACACAGGTTGCACTGACGGGACATATTTCAGGCTCTCTTCTAACCCTAGAGTTACTGGGGCTAATAACGATTTGGCTGAAGATTGTATTGCTCTAGTTGCTGCTTACAACTCGTGGCGCACAGCCACTGAGAACCAGATTCTCACTCAATCTCACCCCCTACGGACTTGGGGAGTAGGCGGAACCAGACGTTTAGATATTGGCGCTGGCTGGTCGGGCGTAACTGTTAGTAATAATCGTGTAACAGGCATCAACTTCAAAGATTTCGATCTCAGTGGCACGATTCCCGCCACTCTCAGCGACCTTACAGCACTTACTAATCTGGACCTTTCTACCAACCGCCTCTCAGGCACCATTCCTACAACCTTTGGTAGCCTCACCAAGCTCACCAATAATCTTTCACTAGAGGATAACCAGCTCACAGGCACCATCCCTACAGAGCTTGGTAGCTTGGTGCTGTTAAAAAATCTGAACCTTGCTAGTAACGGGCTGACTGGTACTATCCCCACCGAGCTTTCCACCATGGCAGCCTTACAGAGCCTAGATATCAGCGGTAACCAGATCTGGGGTTCTGTGCCTACTTCTTTGAGTAGCCTCTCTAACCTCGCAATGCTTCACATCAATAACAACTTGATGTCAGGTGTTATTCCTGTGCAGCTAGCCAACATCGCTTCATCAGCTAACGGCAAACTAGGCGTGCTAGCTCTTTGCGGTAACTACTTCGTACGCGCTCTGCCGCCATCGCTGTATACCTCACCTGTGAAGCTAGTTGATTACCCCACATCTTCTGGATATGACCCCGTAGCCTGCCAAAATTCAGGCAACCCGCCCTCACCAGCCCCAACACCCGCCGCGTTACCAACATCAGACATCCAATTCTCAGCTCCTTCAGGATTGGAAATTTCGCAAAACAACTATTTCACGATAAACGCAGGTAGCTATGTTTCTGACGGCCGCTACTTCATCACCTGTGCGGACGCTACCAATGTAACGGCTAACCTAACCGTCACCCGCACTGGCTGCTCCTTCAGACTCCTCACATCTAGCAATTCAGGCACCTTTAGCTTCACCGTGCCTTACACATCTTCAGGCGGCGATACCCACAACGGCGTGATCTCAGTTACCGCAACCGCATCCCACACCATCAACTTCACCGCACCCACCGGCCTAACAACAGAACTTGGCCAAGACATAACCATCAACGCAGCCTCCTACGCCACAATCTCAAACGGTGCCTGGACTCTCTCTTGCGGCGACGCCACCAACACAGCAAACATCAACGCAATAAAACGAAACGGATGCTCATACACCATAACCCCAACCCAAACCCAAGGCACAGCCACCTTCACCGTTCCATACACCTCAAGCGGCGGAGCTAGCACCACGGGAACAATCAGCTTTAGCGTCGGCACCCCCTCCAACATCATCTACACCGCACCTTCTGGTTTGTCGGTTGCTACTAGCGGTGTTATCACCATAGATGCTTCAGGTTATGTATCTGATGGTGCGTTTATTATTTCTTGTGGCACTGTTACCCAGTCTCACTCGCTTATTTCTAGTATCAGTGCTAACGGCTGTTCTTATGAGGTAACCGCTGGAGCTACCGCGGGCACAGCTACCTTCACAGTGCCATATACATCTACTGGCGGCGATACCCACAATGGTGTGATCTCTTTGGTCATAGGTGCTGTCCCAACATTGGCAGCTACAGGATGTACTGATGGTACTTTTGTAGATACCACAGCAAACCCAAGAGTTACCGGTGCTAATAACGATCTAGTTGAAGATTGCCAAGCATTGGTTGCAGCTCAGAACCTGTGGGCCGGGGTTGCCGCTAATAGCAATCTGGGATTCATACGAACTTGGGGCACGGGTACTCCCGCGCAGCAAAAAGTTGATAGGTGGCAAGGCATAACAGTTACCTCGGGGCGTGTAACAGGTTTAGATATAAGCGACAGCAATATCTCAGGTGCTATCCCCACCCAACTAGGCAACCTCACCAGCCTCACAAGCCTCGCGCTCGACAACAATAGTCTCACTGGTACTATCCCCACCCAACTAGGCAACCTCACCAGCCTCACAAGCCTCGTTCTCTCGGTAAACAGTCTCACTGGTGCTATCCCTACAGAGCTAGGCAACCTCACCAACCTCACATGGCTCGCGCTCCACAATAACAATATCTCAGGTGCTATCCCCACCCAACTAGGCAATCTCACCCGCCTCACAAGCCTCGCGCTCGACAACAATAGTCTCACGGGTGCTATCCCTACCGAACTAGGCTCTCTCGTAGCCCTCATCAGTCTGCACCTCAACAATAACAACCTCACTGGTTCTGTCCCCGCCCAAATAGGCACAATCACAACCCTTACCGTTCTTAGCATCTGCAGCAATCAACTTACTGGTGCCCTTCCCTCAGCGTTGCGTACAGGTGTTACTTTAACCAACTACCGAACTTCTGACGGCTATGACCCCATTGCTTGTCAGAATGCGGTTTCTGATATTGTGTTTGATCTTGCTGGGGATTTGTTTGTGACTTCAGGTGTTGCTAAGGTTTTCAATGTTGGGGCGTATGTCTCTGATAGTAGTTTTACGGTTTCTTGTGGGGACGCTACTAGTCTTTCGGGTAATCTTGTTTCTGTTACTCGTGCTTCTGGGACTTGTGATTTCACTGTTACTTCTAACGCCTCGATTCAAGGCGATGCTAGCTTTGATGTGGCTTTCACTTCTTCTGGTAGCGATACTTTAAGTGGCACGGTTTCGTTCAAGATTTTTAGAGTTTTAGTAGCTAGCGGATGTACTGATGGTAGTTATGTAGATCTCGCGGCTAACCCCAGAGTTAGTGGTGCTAATAACGACCTTGTAGAGGATTGTGAGGCTTTGGTTGCTGCTCAGAGGTCGTGGGCTAGCGAGGCGGGCAATTTTGCTATTTCTGATAGCCATCCGATCCGCACTTGGGGTTATGACTCTGATGGTGGAGTAGCGAAAATATACACTTTTACTGGTGTGACTTGGAATGGTGTGACTGTCTCAGGTGACCGTGTTGTCGGTCTCAGCTTCGCTGATATTTCAGGCGTGGGTATGGCTGGTAGTATTCCTGCGGAGCTGGGTGATCTTTCCGCGCTTGTTACTTTGGATCTTTCTGGTAATCTTCTTGCTGGTAGTATCCCAGCTGATCTAGGTGATCTTGCTAATCTTGAGAGGCTAGATCTTTCTGATAATGTTCTTTCTGGTGCTATTCCTGCTGGGTTGGCTAGCTTGGCTCCCTCCACTGGAAGTTTGACTTATCTTGGTCTGTGTAGTAACTATCTCACCGGCAATGTGCCCACAGCCCTGCGCCCAATGTTTGCCGCTAGTGTTTCTTCGCCCGTATATGTGCCTATAGGTTGCCAATACACAGACACATCAAGCACTACCGCTATTGCTTTGCTATCTGCCACTGGCTGCACCGATGGTACTTTCGTAAACACCACTACCAACCCCAGAGTTACAGGTGCTAACAACGATCTTGTAGAAGACTGCGAGGCGTTGGTTGCTATTCAAAATCAATGGGCTCAAATAGCAGCTAATAACAACCTCTCGGCTATGAATCCTCTACGAGACTGGGGCACAGGCTCAACACCGGCTGAGAAGCTGATTGGTTCTTGGACTGGCGTATCCGTTAGCGGCGGACGAGTTACCGGGATAACTACTGAAACTGCCACCACTGGCCCTGGAATTTCAGGCACTATTCCCTCTGAGATCGGCAACCTCACAGCCCTCTTCAGCTTAACTTTGAGCGATAATCGCCTTACAGGCTCTATCCCCAGCCAGATCGGCAACCTCACCTCTCTCAGCATTCTATACATCACCAACAACCAGCTATCGGGCTCTATCCCAGCTCAGATCGGTTCGCTCACTAACCTAGAAGACCTAGATCTCTCCTTTAACCAGCTTTCAGGCTCTATCCCCACAGAGATCGGCGACGCGGAATCTCTTACATACCTATACCTCTACAACAACCGTTTAACAGGTAGCATCCCCACAACCCTCAGTAGTCTTACCTTCTTAGAAGACCTAGATCTCTCCAACAACCAGCTCTCTGGTGCTATCCCCACAGAGCTAGGTGATGCCACCGGTTTGATTGCCCTAGATATCTCCAATAACCAACTGAGTGGTGCTATCCCCACAGAGATCGGTGACCTCACCCTCATGGATGACCTAGATCTCTCCAATAACCGACTAACAGGCTCTATCCCCACCCAACTAGGCAACCTCGAAGACCTCACCATCTTGCATCTCAACAACAACCTGCTTCAAGGTGCTATCCCCGCAGCCATTGCTGATCTAGCATCCAGCTACTCCCTAGGAACTCTAAGCATCTGCGGTAACCAACTCACCGGAGACCTCCCCACAGCCCTGCGCACAGGCGTCACCCTCACCAGCTACCCAACCGCAGACGGCTACACCCCAATAGCCTGTCAGAACCCAGTCTCCAACATCGTCTTCACTCCCCCCAATATTACTATTCCAGCTGCCGCAACTTACGGGATGAGCGCAGATGGCTATGTAACAGATGGGAGCTTCACGATTACTTGCTCTGACGCCACTGCGGTATCTTCAAAATTTTCTTCTGTTACCCGCACTGCCGGCACCTGTGATTTCACTATTGTTGCCAAGCCTTCTTCTGTTGGTGCCGCGAGCTTTACTATTACTTATACCTCCTCAGGCGGCGATACTCACAACCAGGTGATTTCTTTAACCATCACCAATATCTCATATACCGCCCCTACAGATTTGTATATACTCCTTGGTGGCACTCTGACTATCGACGCAAGCTCCTATGCCTCCTATGGGGGCTACACCGTCACCTGCGGCGCAGCTAAAGACCTCCACACCAACATTATGTCGGTCACACGCGCTGATGCTACGAACAAACCGTGTGAATACACCATCACACTCAAAGCTACTGCCACTGTTGGAGATACGACCTTCACTATCCCCTACACATCCTCATCACTCGCGACTATTGATGCTGTGGTACCTCTAACAATTTCAAACCTCATATATACTGCGCCTACCAACTTGTATATTTCGGCTGGTGCTACGAAGACTTTTGATTTTTCTGCATATGCTTCGGCAGGTGCGAATACGGTGAGTTGTTCAGATGCCACTGGTGTGGATAGTTCAAAGCTGAGTAGTGTTGTTCGCACAGGTTGTAGTTTCCGTATAACGGCGGCTAGTTCTTTGGGTGATACTTCATTTACTGTGCCTTTTGCGAGCAGCAATGGTGGTTCTCTCAATGGTGTTGCTTCTGTGAGGGTGATTGCTGCTGCTGGTGCGATTCCAGAGCAGCTTTCTGATGTTGGTTGTACTGATGGTACTTTTGTGGATCTCACAGCCAATCCCAGAGTGGCTGGGGCTAATAATGATTTGGCTGAGGATTGTGTTGCTTTGGTTGCTATTCATAATCATTGGGCTACTCGCGCTAATCAAAATATGCCTAATGACTATCTGTTGCGTCTTTGGGGCGTAGGCAGGGTTGGGACTTGGCCTGCTTTGACGCTAACTGAGGTAAATGGCGCGCAACGTGTGACTGGTATTTCGATTGGAAGTCCGCCTAGGCGTCGCCCGGGGTCTTTGCGTTTCAATGGTATTTCTGGTTCGCTGCCTGCTGCTATTGGTGATCTTACTGCTCTTGTTAGTTTGTCTATTGTTAATAATCGTATTAGCGGGCAGTTGCCGTCTGAGATCACGAACCTCACGAGCCTTCAGACTCTTGATTTGAGTTTGAATGGCAGGATTTCAAGTCCGTTGCCGTCAAATATTGGCGACATGGTTGCCCTTACTACTTTGGATCTCACAAGTAACCAGATATCTGGTGCTATTCCTTCTAGTATTGGCAGTCTTACTTCGCTTACTAAGCTCTCTCTGGGCAATAATCAGCTGACGGGGAAGATTCCCACCGGGGTTGGTAGTTTGGGGTCTCTTACCACTTTGGAGCTAAATAACAATGAGTTAACTGGTGCTATTCCCACTGGGATTGGCTCTTTGACTTCGCTCACTCAGCTTCAGCTAAATAACAACCAGCTCACAGGGACTATTCCTACTGGGATTGGTTCTTTGACTTCGCTCACTTTGCTTCGTCTCAATAATAACCGTCTGACGGGTGCTATTCCTGCGGAGTTTTCTACCCTGACTTCTCTTGTTGGTCTTTATCTCAATGACAACCGGCTCTCAGGTAGTATTCCTGCTGCGATAGGAACTATCAAGACTTCAGGCGCGCTCACCCGTTTGGCTATCTGTGATAACAAACTTACTGGTTCTGTGCCTTCTGCTTTACGGTCGGGTATTACCTTGGAAGGCTATCCCCGCTCTTCTGGCTTTGATCCAGTCCAGTGCCAAGGCACCGCGCTGCCGGTTCTTTCTAACACAGGTTGTACTGATGGGACATATTTCAGGCTCTCTTCTAACCCTAGAGTTGCTGGGGCTAATAACGATTTAGCTGAAGATTGTATTGCTTTGGTAGCTGCTTACAACTCGTGGCGCACAGCCACTGAGAACCAGATTCTCACTCAATCTCATCCGCTGCGGACTTGGGGAGTAGGCGGAACCAGACGCATGGATATAGGTGATGGCTGGTCAGGCGTAACTGTCAGTAATAATCGTGTAACAGGCATCAATTTCAAAGATTTCGATCTCGGCGGCACTATTCCCGCTACTCTCAGCGACCTTACAGCACTGACCAATCTGGATCTTTCCATCAACAGTCTCTCAGGCACCATTCCAACAACCTTTGGTAGCCTCACCCAGCTCACCGGCAATCTTTCACTGAAGGACAATCAGCTCACAGGCACCATTCCTGTAGAGCTAGGTAGCCTCGTGCTGTTAAAAAACCTGAACCTAGCTAGCAACCAGCTAACTGGTACTATCCCTACCGAGATCTCCACCATGGCTGCATTGCAGAGTCTAGATATCAGCGGTAACCAGATCTGGGGTTCTGTGCCTACTAGTTTGAGTAGCCTCTCAAACCTCGCGATGCTTCATATCAACAACAACTTGATGTCAGGTGTTATTCCCGTACAGCTAGCCAACATCGCTTCATCAGCTAACGGCAAACTAGGCGTGCTAGCTCTTTGCGGTAACTACTTCGTACGCGCGCTGCCACCATCGCTGTATACCTCACCTGTGAAGCTAGTTGATTACCCCACAGCCTCAGGATATAACCCCGTAGCCTGCCAAAACACAGGCAACCCACCATCACCAGCACCCACACCCGCCGCGCTACCAACATCAGACATCCAATTCTCAGCTCCTTCAGGGCTGGAGATATCGCAGGAAAACGCTCGCACGATAAACGCAGGTAGCTATGTTTCTGACGGCCGCTACTTCATCACCTGTGCAGACGCTATCACTATAACAACTAACCTAGCCGTCACTCGCACTGGCTGCTACTTCAGACTCTACACACCCCTAAACACAGGCACCTACACCTTCACAGTGCCTTACACCTCTTCAGGCGGCGATACCCATAACGGCGTGATCTCAGTTGCCGCAGCCGCATACCACACCATCAACTTCACCGCACCCACCGGCCTAGCAGTAGGACTTGGTCAAGATATAACCATCAACGCAGCCTCCTACGCCACAGTCTCTAATGGCGGCTGGACTCTCTCTTGCGGCGACGCCACCAACACAGCAAACATCAACGCAATACAACGAAATGGATGCTCATACACCATAACCCCAACCCAAACCCAAGGCACAGCCACCTTCACCGTTCCATACACCTCAAGCGGCGGAGCCACCACTACCGGAACAATCAGCTTCGCCATCGGTGCCACCTCTTCTAACATCGTCTTCAACGCACCAGATGACCTGTCGGTTGCTGCTGGGCGGAGTTTGGTATTTGATGCTTCGGGTTATGCCTCTGACGGAAGCCATACCATCACTTGTGCTGACGCTACCGGGTCACTCCCCTCTGGTGTTTCTGTGACTCGCAATGGTTGCACCTTTACTGTTACAGCAACTAGCTCAGCTGCTACAGGTCCGGCTACTTTTGTAGTGCCGTTTTCTTCTACTGGCGGAGCTACCTTAGATGCGACTTTCAGTGTTGATGTCGGAGCGACATCTAACATTACCTTTACGGCCCCTTCAGGCGGGTTGAGTATTCCTGTAGGCCAGTTAAGAAATTTCAGTGTTGCTAGCTACGCCACTGATGGCGACTACACCGTTTCTTGTCGTTTTGCTGATGCTTCTCGCCATGCTTTGCTTGCTTCTGTTGCCAATACTGGTTGTGATTTCACTGTGCGTGCTGGCAGTATCGCTGGTTCTGCGACGCTGTCTGTGATCTATAACTCTTCAGGCGGCGATGAGGTTACTGGTGTGATTCCTATAACGGTGACATCTACCTCTAGTTTGACTTTCACTGCGCCTAGTGCTTTGAATGTGCGCATAGGCCAGACAATAGGCATCAACGCTCGGCTTTATGCTTCTGATGGTGCTAACGCGGTTGCTTGTGATGTAGCAACTGGGGTAGTCGGCGGTATTACTGTTCAATCCCCGGTGGGTTGTTCATATCGAGTAACAGCAGGCAACACAGTAGGGACAGCTTCCTTCGTTGTGCCCTACACCTCAACTAGTGGCCGAACGCTTAATGGTCGTATTGATATAAATATCCTGGGTGCTCTTTCTGATATTGACTTCACCGCACCAACAGGGCTAACAGTAGCCCCAAGGGGTGTGATCACCATAGATGCCTCAGCTTATGCTTCTAGTGCATATAGTGTTTCTTGTGGCACTACACAATCTACTGGGCATTCTGTAAACATTGTTCAAGATGGTTGTTCTCTTGAGGTAACCGCTGGACCTCTATTCCAGCCTTTTACTCAGGGATTCGCTACTATCACGGTGCCTTATACCAACTCTGAGGGCGGCTCTCAAAGCGGTCAAATCTCACTAGAAATAGCGGCAGCAGTTCCCACACTGTCAGCTACTGGTTGCACTGATGGCACCTATGTAGATCTAACTGCTAACCCCAGAGTTACCGGTGCTAACAACGATCTAGTAGAGGATTGCCAAGCATTGGTAGCAGCCCAGAACCAATGGGCCGGAGTTGCTGCTAATGGTGATTTGCGTTCTCCGTATTTCATAAGAAGCTGGGGCACAGGCACACCCGAACAACAAAAAATAGCTAACTGGGAAGGCGTAACAGTTACCTCAGGGCGTGTCACAGAGCTAGAAATAGACAATATCGGTGAAGAAGACGGCATTTCAGGCACTATCCCCACCGAGATCGGCAACCTCACCGCACTCACCAGCCTAGACATCTCCTATAACCAGCTAACTGGTGCTATCCCCACCCAAATCGGCACCCTAACAGCTCTCACAGATCTGGATCTTTCCGGCAATAGCCTCACCGGTGCTATCCCGACTCAGATCGGTTCTCTTACGGCACTTACTTCTCTGGATCTTTCTGCTAACCAGCTCTCAGGTGCTATCCCCACCCAGATTGGTTTGCTTACTTCACTTACTGAGCTCTCCTTGGGTAGTAACGATCTCTCCGGTGCTATCCCCACCCAGATTGGTTCGCTTAGTTCTCTTACTGATCTGTATCTAGGCGGTAACCGCCTTACTGGTTCTGTGCCTACCGCGATAGGTGCTATCACCACCCTTACTACCCTCAGTATCTGCCTCAACCAGCTCACTGGGGATCTTCCCACAGCTTTACGAACAGGCGTTACTTTGCTTGGCTATCCCACAGCGGATGGTTATACCCCGATTGCTTGTCAGAACGCGGTTTCCAACATTGTTGTTAGTGCGCCTTCTTCTATTGCTGTTGCTGTTAGTAGTTCTATAACTGTTGATTTCTCAGATTATGCCACCGATGGTAGCTACACAATTACTTGTGGCACTCCCACCACCACATCTAGTTTGATTACTATTGGCACTCCTAATGGTTGTAGCGTTGCTATTACTTCTGGTGCCAGCGCGGGTTCAGCTTCTGTTTCTGTGGTGTTTACTTCTACCGGCGGTGCTACCGCTACGGGTTCATTTACCTTTACTGTGGGTGCTGCTTCTAATATCGTGTTTACCGCGCCTACTGGTCTAAAAGTTGGCACTAATCGCACGAGAGTGATCAATGTTTTGGATTATGCCACAGACGGTAGCCATACGATTACTTGCGCGGACGCGACCAGCATAGACACCACAGAGCTGATGTCGGTTGCGCGTGATTCTTCTGGTGATGGCTGTTCGTTTACTATCACACCCAAAGCCGTTCAGGGTACTGCTACCTTTACTGTGCCACTTACCTCCGCTGGTGGAGATACCGAAAATGCGATATTTACTATAGAAGTTGGCCCGGCTTCTACTGTTACCTATAGCGCACCCACTGGGTTGTTCGTGGCCCGTAATCGCACCTTAGACATTGATGCTTCTGGCTATGCGTCTGATTCTGGTAGCGGCTATGTGGTTTCTTGTTCAGACGCTTCCGCTGTTCATTCCAGGCTTACCTCAGTTGCCCGCACTGCTAACAGCTGTTCTTATACTGTCACACCTTCAGCTACTGCCACTTCGGGTAATGCTACATTTACTGTTACTTTCACCTCAGATGGCGGCCATTCTGTAGATGGGGTGATAACCGTTGAGATCGGCACAGATTCAACTATTACCTATAACGCACCGGATGACCTCTCAGTTGCTGCTGGGCGGAGTTTGGTAATTGATGCCTCGGGCTATGTTTCTGACGGAAGCTACACCATCACTTGTGCTGATGCTACCGGGTCGCTCCCCTCTGGTGTTTCTGTTACTCGTGATGGTTGCACCTTTACTGTTACAGCAACTAGCTCAGCAACTGCGGGTGCTACTTCCTTTGTTGTACCGTTTTCTTCTACTGGCGGCCATACCTTAGATGCGACTTTCTCAGTTACTGTTGGCGTAGCTTCAAGTATTGTGTTTACAGCCCCTTCAGGCGGGTTGAGTATTCCTGTGGGCAATTCCAGAAACTATGATGTTTCTGGTTATGCCACTGATGGCGATTACACGATTTCTTGTCGCTTCACTGACTCCAGCCGCCATGCCCTTATTGCTTCTGTAGCTAATACCGATTGTGATTTCACGGTGCGCGCGGGCAATACTGCTGGTTCGGCGACGCTCAGTGTTATCTATAACTCATCAGGCGGCGATGAAGTAACTGGCGTGATTCCTGTCACGGTGACATCTAGTTCTTCGCTGACATTTACTGCGCCTAGTGCTTTGAATGTGCGCATAGGCCAGACAATAGGCATCAACGCCCGGCTATATGCTTCTGATGGTGCTAACGCGGTTTCTTGTGGTGTAGCAACTGGGGTAGTCGGCGGTATTACTGTTCAATCTCCGGTGGGTTGTTCATATCGGGTAACAGCAGGCAACACGGTTGGTACAGCTAGTTTTGTTGTGCCTTACACCTCAAGTAGTGGCCGCACGCTAAATGGTCGTATTGATATCAATATTTTGGGTGCTAGTTCTGATATTGACTTCACCGCGCCAACAGGTTTGACGGTTGCTGCTAGTGGTGTTATCACCATAGATGCTTCGGGCTATGTTTCTGATGGGCCGTTTAGTATTTCTTGTGGCACTGTCACGCAGTCTCACTCACTTATTTCTAGCATTTTTGGAGATGGTTGTTCTTATGAGGTAACCGTTGGAGCTACAGCAGGCACAGCTACCTTCACAGTGCCATATACCTCAACTGGCGGCGATACCCAAAATGGTGTGATCTCACTAGTCATTGGTGCTGTCCCAACATTGGCTGCTGCGGGTTGTACTGATGGTACTTTTGTAGACACCACAGCTAATCCCAGAGTTACAGGTGCTAACAACGATCTAGTAGAAGACTGCCAAGCATTGGTAGCAGCCCAGAACCTATGGGCCGGAGTCGCTGCTAATGGTGATTTGCTTACTCCTTACTTCATAAGAAGCTGGGGCACAGGCACACCCGAACAACAAAAGATTGCTAACTGGGAAGGTGTAACAGTCACCTCCGGGCGCGTAACAGAGCTAGCAATAGACAACTTCGGTGAAGAAGAAGGCATCTCAGGTACTATCCCCACCGAGATCGGCAACCTCACCGCTCTCACCAGCCTAGACATCTCCTACAACCAGCTAACTGGTGCTATCCCCACCCAAATCGGCACCCTAACAGCTCTCACATATCTGGATCTTTCCGGCAATAGCCTCACTGGTGCTATCCCGACTCAGATTGGTTCGCTTACTTCTCTTACTTCTCTAGATCTTTCTGGTAACCAACTCACCGGTGCTATCCCGACCCAGATCGGTTCTCTTACTTCTCTAACACAGCTCTCTTTGGGTAGTAACCAGCTCACTGGTGCCATCCCCAACCAGCTTGGCTCACTTACTTCTCTCGTTCAGCTTTATCTAGGCGGTAACCGCCTCACTGGCTCTGTGCCCACCCAGATAGGTGCTATCACGACCCTTGACACGCTGAGTATCTGTAATAACCAGCTCACCGGGGATCTTCCCACAGCTTTGCGTACAGGCGTTACTTTACTTGGCTATCCCATAGCGGATGGTTATACCCCGATTGCTTGTCAGAGCGCGGTTTCTAATATCGTTTTCACAGCCCCCACCGGTCTCAAGATCGGTCGGAACTTAACCCTTGAGATTGATGCCTCGGATCATATAACCGAGGACAGCTCTTACACGGTTTCTTGTGGTGATGCTACGAATGTGGATAGCACTAGGTTGACTTCGGTTACCCGCACTGCTGATACTTGTACTTTCACTGTGGATCCCATTGACACTTTGGTGTCGGGTTCTCAAGGCGATGCTACCTTTACTGTGGCCTTTACTTCTACTGGCGGGACTACAGCCAGTGGTACTTTTACGGTCAACGTTGGCCCGGATTCAAGTATTACTGTTTCTGCGCCTTCTTCTATTGCTATTGCTGCTAGTAGTTCTCGCACGGTTGATTTCTCAGATTATGCCTCTGATGGTAGCTACACGATTACTTGTGCCACTCCTATGACCGCGTCTAGTTTGATTACTATTGGCACTCCTAATGGTTGTAGTGTTTCTGTTACTTCTGGTGCTACCGCTGGTCAAGCTACTGTTACTGTGGTTTATACCTCAGATGGCGGTGCTACCGCTACGGGTTCGTTTACTTTTGATGCGGCTTCTGTTTCTAATATCGTGTTTAGCGCGCCGACTGGTTTGAAGGTCGGCACTAATCGCACGAGAGTTATCAATGTCCTAGATTATGCTTCTGATGGTGGCCGTACGATTACTTGTGCGGACGCGACCAGCATAGACACCACAGAGCTGCAGTCAGTTACGCGTGATTCTTCTGGCGATGGCTGTTCGTTTACAATCACACCTAAAGCCGTTCAGGGTACTGCTACCTTTACTGTGCCACTTACCTCCTCTGGTGGAGATACCGAAAATGCGGTGTTTTCTATAGAGGTTGGCCCGGCTTCTACTGTTACTTATACCGCACCGTCTGGGTTGTCGGTGGGGCGTAATCGCACCTTAGACATTGATGCTTCTGGTTATGCGTCTGATTCTGGTAGCGGCTATGTGGTCTCTTGTTCAGATGCTACGAGTTTGCATTCCAGGCTTACCTCGGTTACCCGTGCTGCTAATAGCTGTTCTTATACTGTCACACCTTCAGCTACTGCCACTTCGGGTAATGCTACATTTACGGTTACTTTCACCTCAGATGGCGGCCATTCTGTAGATGGGGTGATAACTGTTGAGATCGGCACAGATTCAACTATTACCTATAACGCACCAGATGACCTCTCGGTTGCTGCTGGTAGGAGTTTGGTGTTTGATGCTTCGGGCTATGTTTCTGAGACGGCTAGTAGCGGCTATGTGATTTCTTGTGGTGATGCTACCGGGTCGCTTCCTGCGGGTGTTTCTGTTGCTCGTGATGGTTGTGTCTTTACTGTTACAGCAACTAGTTCAGCTGCTGCGGGTCCGGCTTCGTTTGTTGTACCGTTTTCATCTACTGGCGGCCATACCTTAGATGCGACTTTCTCAGTTGATGTCGGTGCAGCTTCAAGTATTGTGTTTACGGCCCCTTCAGCCGGGGTGAGTATCCCTGTGGGGAATTTCAGGAATTTCAGTGTTGCTAGCTACGCGAGTGATGGTGACTATACCGTTTCTTGTCGTTTTGCTGACTCCAGCCGCCATGCTTTGATCGCCTCAGTTGCCAATACTGGTTGTGATTTCACTGTGCGAGCTGGCAGTGTTGCTGGTTCGGCGACTCTGTCTGTTATCTATAACTCATCAGGCGGCGATGAAGTAACTGGTGTGATTGCTATCACGGTGGCATCTACTTCTTCGCTGACTTTCACCGCGCCTAGTGCTTTGAATGTGCGTATAGGCCAGACAATAGGCATCAACGCTCGGCTATATGCTTCTGATGGTGCTAACGCGGTTGCTTGTGATGTAGCAACTGGGGTAACTGGCGGGATCACTGTTGAGTCTCCGGTGGGTTGTTCTTATCGGGTAACAGCAGGCAACGCTAAAGGGACAGCTTCCTTCGTTGTGCCTTACGCCTCAAGTAGCGGCAGCACGCTTAATGGTCGTATTGATATAAACATTTTGGGTGCTCTTTCTGATATTGACTTCACCGCACCAATAGGACTAAATGTAGCCCCAAGGGGTGTTATCACCATAGATGCCTCAGCTTATGCTTCTAGTGCGTTTAGTGTTTCTTGTGGCACTCCGGTGAGCGTGTCTACGCTTATTTCTAGTATCAATGAAGATGGCGATTGTTCTTATGAGGTAACCGTACTCAATGTTACGGGAATGGCTTCTTTCTGGGTGCCTTATACCAACTCTGAGGGCGGCTCTCAAAGCGGTCGGATCGGTATATTTGTTGCTGCTGTTCAAACATTGGCAGCTACTGGCTGTACCGATGGTACTTTTGTAGATCTCACAGCAAACCCAAGAGTTACTGGTGCTAATAACGATCTAGTTGAAGATTGCCAAGCATTGGTTGCAGCTCAGAACCAATGGGCCGGAGTTGCTGCTAACAATGATTTGCGTTCCACTTATTTCATTAGAAGCTGGGGCACAGGCACCCCCGAGCAGCAAAAAGTAGCCAACTGGGAAGGCGTAACAGTTACCTCCGGGCGTGTAACAGAGCTAGAAATAGATAACACGGGTGAAGAAGACGGCATCTCAGGTGCTATCCCCACCGAGATCGGCAACCTCAACGCACTCACCAGCCTAGACATCTCCTATCACCAGCTCTCAGGTTCTATCCCGACCCAAATCGGCACCCTTACCGCGCTTACTTCTCTGGATCTTTCCGGCAATAGCCTCACGGGTGCTATCCCGACCCAGATCGGTTCTCTCACGGCTCTTACTTCTCTGGATCTTTCTTCTAACCAGCTAAGCGGTTCTATCCCGACCCAGATCGGCTCTCTTACTTCTCTAACTGAACTCTCTTTGGGTAGCAACCAGCTCACCGGTGCTATCCCCACCCAGCTTGGCTCGCTCAGTTCTCTTACTGGTCTTTATCTAGGCGGTAACATGCTTACTGGCTCTGTGCCTACCGCGATAGGTACTATCACAACCCTCACTACTCTCAGTATCTGCAACAACCATCTCTCTGGGGATCTTCCTTCGGCTTTGCGTACAGGTGTTACGCTCTTAGGCTATCCCACAGCCGATGGCTATACCCCGGTTGCTTGTCAGACCTCCAGCATTGTGTTTGATCTTGCTGGGGATTTGTTTGTGATTTCTGGTGTTGCTAAGGTTTTCGGTGTTGGGTCGTATGTCTCTGACAGTAGCAATACCGTTACTTGTGGGGACGCTACTAGTTTGTCGGGTAATCTTGCTTCTGTTGTTCGTGCTTCTGGGACTTGTGATTTCACTGTTACTTCTAATGCCTCGGGTCAAGGCAATGCTAGCTTTAGAGTGCTGTTTACTTCTTCTGGTGGAAGTACCCTAAGTGGCACGGTTTCGTTCAAGATTTTTAGAATCTTGGCAGCTAGCGGATGTACTGACGGGAGTTTTGTAGATACCACGGCTAATCCCAGAGTTACTGGTGCTAATAACGATCTGGTGGAAGATTGCCAGGCTTTGGTAGCCGCTCAGAGATCGTGGGCTATCGAGGCGGATAATTTTGCTATTTCTGCGAGCCATCCGATCCGCACTTGGGGCTATGACTCAGGGGGCACAGCCACGAAGATCGACACTTGGACTGGTGTGACTGTCTCAAGCAATCGAGTTACTGGTCTAAGCGTAGTTGATGTTTCAGGTGTGGACATGTCTGGTACTATCCCCGCTGAGCTAGGCGATCTTTCCGCGCTTGTTACTTTGGACCTTTCGGGTAATGTTCTTTCTGGTAGTATCCCTGCTGAGCTGGGCGATCTTTCTAACCTTGAGACGCTAGATCTCTCTGAGAATGTTCTTTCTGGTAGTATCCCTGCTGGGTTGGCTAGTTTGGCTCCTGCCACAGGAAGTTTGACCGAACTCGGCATCTGCTACAACTATCTCACAGGTAATTTGCCCACAGCCCTGCGCCCGATATTTGGCCTTTCTAGTACTACATATCCCGTATATGAGCCTGTGGGTTGCCAAAACAGCCGCACACCAAGCAATATTGTTTTGCTCTCTGCTACTGGTTGCACTGATGGCACTTTCGTAAATACCACTACTAACCCCCGGGTGAGCGGCAGCAATAACGATTTGGTAGAAGACTGCCAAGCGTTGGTTGCCATTCAAAATCGCTTGGCACAAATAACCGCCAATGACAACCTCGGAGCCACGCATCCTCTACGAACCTGGGGCACAGGCGCAACACCGGCTAATAAGCTGATTGGTTCTTGGTCGGGCGTAACTGTTAGCGGCGGGCGGGTTACGAGGTTGAATCTTCATAGGTCTAGTGGCTTTAGATTTTATGGTTCTATTCCTGCTGAGATCGGCAGCCTCACCTCACTCACCAACCTAGATCTCAACTTCAACAGGCTTTCTAGTGCTATTCCCACTGAGATCGGCAATCTCACCTCACTCACCAACCTAGATCTCTCGAGCAACAACTGGCTTTCTGGTGCTATTCCCACTCAGATCGGCAATCTCACCTCACTCACCAACCTAGAGCTCGACCGCAACAGGCTTTCTGGTGCTATTCCCACTGAGATCGGCAGCCTCACCTCACTCACCAACCTAGATCTCAACAACAACCAGCTTTCTGGTGCTATTCCCACTCAGATCGGCAGCCTCACCTCACTCACCAACCTAGATCTCAACAACAACCAGCTTTCTGGTGCTATTCCCACTCAGATCGGCAGCCTCACCTCACTCACCAACCTAGATCTCAACAACAACCAGCTTTCTGGTGCTATTCCCACTCAGATCGGCAGCCTCACCTCACTCACCGACCTACAGCTCTTCCGCAACCAGCTTTCTGGTGCTATTCCCACTCAGATCGGCAGCCTCACCTCACTCACCGACCTACAGCTCTTCCGCAACCAGCTTTCTGGTGCTATTCCCACTCAGATCGGCAATCTCACCTCACTCACCCGCCTAGATCTCAGTGCCAACCAGCTTTCTGGTGCTATTCCAACTGAGATCGGCAGCCTCACCTCACTCACCCGCCTAAATCTCTCGAGCAACAGGCTTTCTGGTGCTATTCCCACTCAGATCGGCAGCCTCACCTTACTCATCCAACTACAGCTCCATCAGAACAGGCTTTATGGTCCTATTCCCACTGAGATCGGCAACCTCAACTCACTCACCTCCCTGCGGCTCGCAAATAACCGCCTCACCGGCTCAGTTCCCGCCGTGATAGGTACTAACACACCTATTCGTCAGCTCAGTATCTGCAATAACCAGCTCACCGGTGACCTGCCCTCAGCTTTGCGCACAGGTGTTACTTTGTTTGGCTATCCCACAGCTGACGGTTATACCCCGATTGCTTGTCAGAACGCGGTTTCAAATATTGTTGTTAGCCCGCCTTCTGCTATTCCTGTGGCTGCTAGCCGTTCCCGCACTATTGATTTCTCAGATTATGCTTCTGATGCTGGCGGCTATACCGTTTCTTGTGGTACTCCTACTACTTCGTCATCTTTGATCACTATTGGCACTCCTACTGGTTGTAGTGTGGCGATTACTGCTGGTGCTAGCACTGGCACAGCTACTGTTTCTGTGGTTTATACCTCAGATGGTGGTGATACGGCTACGGGTTCGTTTAGCTTTGATGTGGGGGCTGCTTCTAATATCGTGTTCACTGCGCCTACTGGGCTGAAGGTTGCTACTAACCGCACGAGGGTTATCAATGTCTTAGATCACGCCACTGATGGCGGCTACACGATTACTTGTGGCACTGCGACTGCTATAGATACCGTAGAGCTGCAGTCGGTGGTGCGTATCACTTCTGGTGATGGTTGTTCGTTTACTATCATGCCGAAGGCTGTTCAGGGCACTGCTGGCTTTACTGTGCCACTTACTTCTGATGGTGGCGATACTGAAAATGCTGTGTTTGCTATTGAGGTTGGCCCGGCTTCAACTCTCAGCTATTCTCCGCCGTCTGGGTTGAGTGTCGCTCGTAATCGTACTTTGGTTATTGATGCTTTGGATCAGATTACTGAAGATGCTGCCTATGTGGTGTCTTGTAGTGATGCTTCAGGTGTAGATGCCACCAAATTTACAGCTGTGCGGACTACTTCAGGTAATGGTTGTACCTTCACTGTGGATCCTGTAGATACTCTCACCCCAAGTAATCAGGGTGATGTGACTTTCACGGTTACCTTTACTTCTAGTGGGGGCACCGATTCTGCTTCTAGTATTGAGGGTACTTTCACGGTAAATATTGGCTCTGATTCAACTATTACTTATAGTGCGCCACCCACGCTGAAGGTCGGGCGTAACTTTACTTTGGTGATTGATGTGCTGGATTACGCGAGTGAGGTTAGCTCCTCTGGTTATACCATTTCGTGTGGTGATGCTACCGGGGTGGATAACACCAAGTTAACTTCGGTTTCTCACACGGGTTCTAGCTGTACTTTCACTGTTGATCCGATTGATACTTTGGCTAGTGGCTCTCAGGGTGATACTACTTTTGCTGTGCCTTTGACTTCTACTGGTGGTGATACAGCTAGTGCTACCTTCACCGTAAATATCGGCCCCGATTCAGCTATTGTTGTTGATTCGTCTAGTTCTATTGCTTTGGCTGCTAGCCGTTCCCGCACTATTGATTTCTCAGATTATGCTTCTGATGGTAGCTACACAATTTCTTGTGGCACTCCTACTACTTCGTCGTCTTTGATTACTATTGCTTCTCCTACTGGTTGTAGTGTCGCTATCACTTCTGGTGTTAGTACTGGTCAAGCTACTGTTTCTGTGGCGTTTACTTCTGATGGTGGTGCTACGGCTACGGGTTCATTTACCTTCGATGTGGGTGCTGCTTCTAATATCGTGTTTTCTGCGCCGACTGGTCTAAAAGTCGGTACTAACCGCACGAGATTAATCAATGTGTTAGATTACGCCACTGATGGCGGCTACACCATTACTTGTGGCACTGCGACTGCTATAGATACCACAGAGCTAAACACGGTTGTGCGTGATAGCTCTGGCGATGGCTGCTCTTTCACTATCACACCTAAAGCTGTTCAGGGTACTGCTGGCTTTACTGTGCCTTTGACTTCTGATGGTGGCGATACTGAAAACGCGGTGTTTTCTATTGAGGTTGGCCCGGCTTCAACTATTACCTATACCGCACCTACTGGGTTGTTGGTGGGGCGTAACCGTAACTTAAACATTGATGCTTCAGGTTATGTATCTGAAGCTGGTAGCGGCTATGTGATCTCTTGTTCAGATGCTACGAGTTTGCATGCCAGGCTTTCTTCTGTTGCTAGAGCTGCTAATAGCTGTTCTTATACCATCACACCAGATAGGGCTGCCACAGCAGGTAATGCTACATTTACAGTTACCTTCACTTCCGATGGTGGCCATTCTGTAGATGGGACGATAACAGTTGAGATCGGCCCAGATTCAACTATTACATATAGCGCGCCGTCTGGGTTGAATATAGGGCGTAACCTGACCCTTGAGATTGATGTGACAGCTCACGCTACTGAAGCGAACCCGTCTAGCTATAGCATTTCTTGTGGTGATGCTACCGGTGTGGATACTACTAGGTTGGTTGGGGTTACCCATACCGGCTCCAGCTGTACTTTCACTGTTGATCCGATTGATACTCTGGCTATTGGTTTGCAGGGTGCCACTACTTTTGCTGTGCCGGTTAGCTCTACTGGTGGTGCTACAGCTAGTGCTTCTTTCACGGTAAATATTGGCCCGGATTCAAGCATTACTGTTTCTCCGCCTTCTGCTATTGCTGTGGCTGCTAGCCGTTCCCGCACGGTTGATTTCTCAAGTTACGCTACTGATGCTGGGGGCTACACGATTTCTTGTGGCACTCCTACAACCGCATCTAGTCTGATTACTATTGGCACCCCAACTGGTTGTAGTGTTGCTATCACTTCTGGTTCTAGCATGGGCACAGCGACTGTTTCTGTGGCCTTTACCTCAGATGGTGGTGCTACCGCTACGGGTTCATTTAGCTTTGATGTGGGTGCTGCTTCTAACATCGTGTTCACCGCGCCTACCGGTCTGAAGGTTGCTACTAACCGCACGAGAGTAATCAATGTCTTAGATCACGCCACAGATGGCGGCTACACGATTACTTGTGGCACTGCGACCAGCATAGATACCACAGAGCTGCAGTCAGTTACGCGTATCACTTCTGGTGCTGGTTGTTCGTTTACTATCACACCTAAGAATGTTCAAGGTGCTGCTAGCTTTACTGTGCCACTTACTTCAGATGGTGGCGATACCGAAAATGCGGTGTTTGCTATTGAGGTTGGCCCGGCTTCAACTCTCAGGTATTCTCCGCCGTCTGGTTTGAGTGTTGCTCGTAATCGTACTCTCAGTATTGATGCGCTGGATCAGATAACTGAAGATGCTGCCTATACGGTTACTTGTGCTGATGCTTCAGGTGTAGATACTTCTAAGTTCACAGCTACCAGAACTACTACTGGTGATGGTTGTACCTTCACGGTGGATCCTGTAGATTCACTGACTCCGACTAACCAGAATGTGACTTTCACAGTTACCTTCACTTCTAGTGCGGGCACAGGCTCAGCTTCTAGCATTGAAGGCACCTTTACTGTAAACATCGGCCCCGATTCAACTATTACATACACCGCACCCACCGGACTAAAAGTCGGGCGTAACCGCACTTTGGTAATCGATGCCTTAGATCATGTAACTGAAAGCAGTGCCTATACGGTGTCTTGTGGTGACGCGACAGGTGTGGATAACACTAAGTTGACTGGTGTTACTCGTTCTAGTTGTACCTTCACCGTAGATCCGATAGACACTCTCGCGTCTGGCTCACAGGGTGATACTACCTTTACTGTGCCGCTTAGCTCTACTGGTGGCCATACCTTAGATGCGACCTTTACTGTAAACATCGGCCCTGACTCAACTATTTCTTACAGCGGGCCCACTGGGCTGCTAGTGGGCCGTAACCAAACCCTAGAGATTGATGCTTCTGGTTATGTGTCTGAGACTGCTGGTAGCGGCTATGTGATTTCTTGTGGTGATGCGGCGAGTTTGCATTCCAGACTTGCCTCTGTAGTTAGGGCGGCTGATAGTTGTTCTTATACCATCACGCCTTATGTTTTTGCTTCAGCAGGTGATGCTACCTTTAGTGTTACTTTCACTTCTGATGGTGGCGATACTCGCTCTGAGACGATAACAGTTGAGATCGGCCCCAATAGCACTATTTCATATAGCGCACCCACGTTGATGGTCGGTCGTAACCGCACCTTGGTGATTGATGTGTTAGATCACATAACTGAAAATGCTGCCTACACAGTGTCTTGTGGTGATGCAACAGGAGTGGATAACACCAAGTTGACTTCGGTTTCTCATACGGGTTCTAGTTGTACTTTCACTGTTGA
This sequence comes from uncultured Acidimicrobiales bacterium, assembly GCA_958295755.1. Taxonomy (GTDB): domain Bacteria; phylum Actinomycetota; class Acidimicrobiia; order Acidimicrobiales; family Hopanoidiivorantaceae; genus Hopanoidiivorans. The sequence continues at coordinate 1,654,541 of OY282367.1, forward strand.
TCCGATTGATGCTCTAGCTAGCGGCTCGCAGGGTGATACTAGCTTTACTGTGCCGCTCACCTCAACTGGTGGTCACACCCGAGATGCGACCTTTACTGTAAATGTCGGCCCGGATAGCACTATTACCTATAGCGCGCCGACGTTGAAGGTGGGGCGGAATCGTACTTTTGTGATTGATGTGTTGTCTTATGTGACTGAGGCGAATCCGTCTAATTATGTGATTTCTTGTGGTGATGCTACGAGTGTGGATACTACTAGGTTGGTTTCGGTTTCTCAAAGCGGTTCTAGCTGTACCTTCACGGTTGATCCGATAAATACTCTGGCTAGTAGCTTGCAGGGTGATGCTAGTTTCACTGTGCCGGTTAGCTCTACTGGCGGCCACAGCATAGATGCTGTTTTCACGGTTGATGTTGGCGCGGATTCTGTGATTGTGGTTTCTGCTCCTTCAGCTATTGGTATTCCTGCTAGTAGTGCTCGCACGGTTGATTTCTCAGATTATGCCTCTGATGGCAGCTACACGATCTTTTGTGGTATTCCCACTACCTCGTCGTCTCTGATTTCTATTGGTACTGCTACTGGTTGTAGTGTTGAGATTACCGCTGGTGCTTCTGTGGGTATTGCTACTGTTACACTGGCGTTTTCTTCAGATGGTGGTGCTAGCACTACGAGATCATTTACCTTCGATATAGGTGCTGCATCTAACATCGTCTTCACCGCACCCACGCTGAAGGTTGGTACTAACCGCACGAGAGTAATCAATGCGTTAGATTACGCCTCTGACGGTAACTACACCATTACCTGCGGTGATGCGACTGCTATAGATACCACCGAGCTAAACACAGTTACGCGTGACAGCTCAGGTAATGGCTGTTCATTCACTATCACACCTAAAGCTGTTACAGGTGCTGCTAGCTTTACTGTGCCACTTACCTCAGATGGTGGCGACACCTTAGATGCGGTATTTGCTATAACAGTAGGCCCTGCTTCTACTATTTCATACACCGCGCCTACCGGTCTGTTGACTGCGCGTAACCGCCTGTTAGTAATTGACGCTTCAAGCTATGTGTCTGAAACTGCTGGTAGTGGCTATGTGATTACTTGTGCTGATGCCACCTCTGTGCATTCCAGACTTACCTCAGTTACCCGCGATGGCTGTTCTTACACTGTTACGCCTTCAACTTCTGCCACAGCGGGCAATGCTACCTTTGGTGTTACTTTCACTTCTGATGGTGGCCATTCCCGCAGCGAGACTATAACTGTTGAGATCGGCCCTGACTCAACTCTTAGCTACAACCCACCGGTGGGGTTGAGAGTGGGCCGTAACTTCACGCTGGTGATTGATGCTTTGGACTATGTAACGGAGAACTCTGCTTACACAGTTACCTGTGGTGATGCTACCGGTGTGGAAGCAGCCAAACTCACCGCAACACGCACCACATCAGGAAACGGTTGCTCATTTACTATAGACCCCACAGATACTTTGGCTGTGAGTTTGCAAGGCAATACTTCCTTTGTTGTGCCCATTACCTCAACAGGCAACAACAACCTCTCAGCTACCTTCAACATATACATCGGCCCCGATTCAGATATCACCTTCACCGCGCCAGAGGCAATAACTGTCGGCCGTAACCGCACTATAGCCATCAACGCGCTAGAGCACATAGTTGAAGATGCTGCCTTTGCGGTTACTTGTGGTGATGCTACCGGTGTTGACAACACGAAACTCACCTCTGTTACACACACCGGTTCTAGTTGTGTGTTTATAGTAGATCCGATAGACACACTAACTAGTGCCGACCAGGGTGATACTACTTTCACTGTGGCTTTCACTTCCAATGGTGGAGACACAGCTACAGGCACATTTACTGTAAATATCGGCCCGGATTCTAATATTGTCTTTACCCCGCCACAGCCGAACTTCTCGCTACTAGCTAGAACTTCAGCTGTCTTCGATCTTGGTGCTCTAGCAACAGACGGGGACTACACCATAGCTTGCGGCCAGATAAATGCCCTAGACACCGCGAGGCTGTTTTCTGTAACCCCCACTACAGGCTGTAGCTATCAGATAAGAGCCACCTCAACGCAGGGGCTTGCTACTTTCAATATCACCTACACCTCCACGGGCGGTCACAGCTACACAGCCCAAATCGGTATAACCATCCAACCTAACTTCATAGCACCACCAACCAGACCATCCCCAACCCCAACCCCAACCACCACCACAACAACCACGACTACGACTACTATTCCTGGGGAATCAACAACCACAACTGATCCCACCGCTACTACCACCACGCTAGAACCCGACATACCTGGCCCAAGATGGAACACACTAACCGTAGCTAGAGGTGGTATCACAGCTAGGGAAATCAGAAACACACTAGGCATTACCTCTAACTACGCCATCTACGCCTGGAACACACGCACACAAACCTGGACAAGAGTTACCCTGTTCTCCCCAAGACTAACTGAGGGCACAATAGTGTCCTTCCGCACCGACACAGCCCCCAACCCAGACCAACTAGACGACCTCAACCTAGGCAGCGGCTCCGACACCGCAAGCCTAGACCGGGGCTGGAACCTCATCAACATACCCAGAGTCATCACCCGCGAAGAATCTGACACATTCTTCTTCGATGACACCCTCATAGACTGCGAAAACCTCCAAGGCATAACAGCTGTAGCCAACTACAACCCACGCAGCCGAAGGTGGTCACTCTGGTTACCATGTCACCCACGAACCCAAACCCGCCTCACCACAGGTGAAAACCCACCATACCAACCACTCACCCAAATCACCCCAGGCGACACCACCTACATCTACACCAGCACCAGACAAACCATAAACATCGAATGGAACCCCCGAACCCAAACCTACCAACCCGAAACCACAACCCTAAACCCACCCATAATAACCCTCAACTAGAATTGAACGAAGGCAACAGAAAGAGAGATAGTGGCTGCCATATGTGCAAACGGGGAAATCATCTTCGGAATGCAGCTTCCCATCCAAACCTTAACTCGCACCCTTCGGGCCGACTGGGAACCTGACGCCTCAACAGAAGATCTGATAGCCATTGCCCAGAACTGCGAATCTGCTGGATTTGGTTTTGTGGGCGTATGTGACCATATCGCAATCCCTGATGACGACTACTCCGCTCGTATGTCAACCACATGGTATGACACGGTAGCAACTCTCTCTTTTCTAGCTGCTCATACCTCCACTATCCGACTGCTCTCGGTGGTATGGATAGCCGCTTACCGCCACCCGCTGCAAACAGCCAAATCATTTGCTACTTTGGATCACCTCTCAGGAGGAAGAGCCATACTAGGGGTAGGAGCCGGCCATGTAGCTGGAGAATTCAAGGCGATGGGGGTAGATTTCTCACGTCGAGGTGCCATCCTCAACGAATGTATAGACGGAGTGCGGGCAGCCTTGGCTGGAACAGCACCCGGTGGAGAAGCCAACGAACCGGGCTATTCGTCATTTTCAGGAGAGTTCTACGAGTGGGATAGTTGCGGAGTAGGCCCAAAACCACAGCAAGGCGAGGTTCCCATCTGGATAGGCGGCACCACACCGCCAGCCTTTCGCCGAGTAGGAACCAGAGGCGACGGTTGGATCCCTATGGGCACGCCCAAAGAGCACATCCCGGCCGTCATAGAAACAATCCGCGAAGCAGCTGTTGCCGCTGGCCGAGATGACACCTCTTTTGACATCGGCCATATGCCCGGCATGCTGTATGTGGGCGAACCGCCCGATGAGCTAGCCCCCGTCACTTCCCTCAGCGGCACTCCTGAAAACATAGCCGAGGAACTTCTAAGTGCCTGCGAGCTTGGCGCAAATGTGTTACACCTTCGCTTTTCTAGCCGCTCTCTTTCGGAATTTCAAGAACAGATAGCCGCCTTCGGTCAACAAGTTGCTCCGCTGTTGCAGAAGTCGCACTAATTTGCTAACAGATAACAGCCCCAAATTTGCTAACAGCTAACAGCATGCGATAACCTGAAAGCAAATGGAGCTTCATTTCGACGAACCTGACGCATTTGCCACCGGTGCCATTGGCCCGAAGGGACAACGCGTATTCTTTTTGATGGCCAAGCAAGGCGGCGAAGAGGCACCTGTGAAACTGGAAAAGCAGCAGGTGGCGAGACTGGCCGACTACCTAGAGCAGCTACTCTCTATGTTGCCTCCCTCTCAAGATTACGAAGAAGACCTGACCGAAGAACCTGAAGACCCAGGCGAGCCGAGCGATATGCTTTGGACTGTGGGCGGACTGGAAATCGGCTATTCCGAACAGAGCGACAAGATAGCCCTCTATATTGAAGAACTCGCTGAAACCGGCAACGAAGACGACCCACAAGCCGGACACGATGGCCCGCTCGAACGCATCCGCATCTTGCTGCGCCGAGGTCAGACTATAGCCTTTATTCGTCAAGCTCGTGACATCGTGGCGGCAGGACGCCCGCTATGCATGTACTGTGCCGAACCGCTCAACTCCGATGACGGCTTCTGCCCCTGTCATAACTAGTGGCCCAGTGTTGCTCTGCTATAACTAATGCCTTAGTGTTCCGTTGCTATAACTAATGTCTCCCTGCCACAACTAGTGTCTAGTGTCATTTCGCGATCTACCTGAAACAGCACAAGCTCTGGACGCACTCCTCACTGGGGATATCTCTATAGTGGGGCGAATGCCTTGGAGTTCCAACGCGACATTTCTAGTGGATGTAGTGAATGCGGGCGTGGGCGAGATGGATGGAAAGGATGCGGGCGCGGAAGAGACAGACTTCCCCATCCAAGCCGTCTACAAGCCTGTGCGAGGAGAACGGCAACTTTGGGATTTCCCGCCAGGGCTTCATAAGCGCGAGCGCGCCTGCTTTTTGCTGTCTGAAGCTTTGGGCTGGAATCTCGTGCCACCCACAATCATACGAGACGGGCCTCTGGGTGAAGGGTCGCTGCAGCTATTTGTGCTCGCCGATTTTGAACATCACTACTTCACCATCCGTCAAATCGACTCGCTGGGTCTTCAGTTGCGAAGGCTCTGTGCTTTTGACTTCGTAGCCAACTCCACCGATCGCAAAAGTGGCCATGTGCTGTTGACGGCGGGAAGCGAACCCGAGAGCGAAAATGAAGCTCAGAGCGAAACCCAGCGTGAGACCTCTGAAGAAAATGAAGCCCAAAGCGAAACCCAGCGTGAAAGCCAGAGCGAAACCTCAGAACAAAATGAACCCCAGAACGAAACCTCAATCTTCGCCATAGACAACGGGCTCAGCTTCCACAGCGACTTCAAACTCCGCACCGTCCTCTGGGACTATTCAGGTGAGCCACTCCCCCAATGCGTCATGTCTGACCTGGCGGCTTTCCTAGCTCGTCCTGCCTACGATGAGCTACTTGAAGTCCTGAGCTCTGGCGAAGTTGACGCAGCCCTAGAGCGAGCCGAGCTTCTGCTGGAGTCGGGTGTCTTCCCCACCGACCCCAGCGGCCAACGTTGGCCTTGGCCCATAGTGTAACCCTGCGCCCTAATAGCAATAAACTGAATAAGCCGCAAAACTGAAATAAGAAACAAGCACAAGCTGAAACAAAAAGCTAAAACACAAAGCTAAACCGCAAAAGACAGGGAGAAAATAATGACAAAACTCTGTGAAGGAAAAGTAGCAGTAGTCACAGGCGCAGGACGAGGTATCGGCAAAGAACATGCTCTGATGCTCGCTCATCACGGCGCATCAGTCATCGTCAATGACTTAGGCGGTGACGAACACGGAGCCGGTAGCGATATCACGCCCGCCCAAGAAGTAGTGGACGAGATACGAGCTGGCGGTGGTAAAGCCGAGGTCAACGGGGCCGATGTCGGCGACTTCGGCCAAGCCAAAGCCATGATTCACCAAGCCATAGACACCTACGGCAATATAGACATTCTCATCAACAACGCAGGCATCTTGCGAGATCGCATGATCTTTTCGCTTTCCGAAGACGACTTCGACTCGGTAATTAATGTGCACCTCAAAGGCACTTTCGCACCGCTTCACCATGCAGCTATCTATTGGCGCGAACGCACCAAAGCCGGCGAGACGAATGATGCCCGTGTGATCAATACCGCATCGCCTTCAGGCATCTATGGCAATATCGGGCAAACCAACTATGGTGCTGCCAAAGCCGGCATCGCCGCTATGAGCATCATCTCGGCAATGGAGCTAGTGAAATACGGAGTGACGGTTAATTGTCTAGCCCCTGGTGCTTTGACTCGCCTTACTGCTCCTCTCATAGGTGGCTCGTTCAGCGAAGATTCGACCTTGGCGATGTCGCCGATTTGGGTGGCAGCGACAGCCGTGTGGCTCTGCAGCGATGAAGCCAAGAATGTAACCGGCAGAGTATTTGATGTCTCAGGCAACTCGCTCTCGGTGGCAGAAGGCTGGAGGCGCGGCCCCGAAGTCATCACAGAAGAACCCGACCCCACAAAGTTAGGCCCTGTAATGCTAGACCTTCTGCGCAAAGCCCGCATCAACGCCGACATGTCGGGGCACGAAGCTGAAGGCCTGGGCCGCCCCACACAGAATCTGTAGCAGCAGCAGAAACCTGTAGCAGAGTGACTAGCGGCGCAGACGAATTCGCCGATCTTTGCCAGCGTGTGCTGCGTATTGGCAAGCGACGTTCTAGTGTCTGCTTGTATCGCTTTATCACTTGGATAGTTCGAACTCTCGTCTATCGGTACTTCTCTTTGCAAAGTAGCGGCAGAGAACATCTGAATCTGCCGGGGCCGTTCATCATCGCCCCAGTGCATCGCTCTAACTTAGATGTGCCGCTCGTTGCCCCGCTCTCTAAGCGGCACATTCGCTCGCTCGCTAAAGATTCTATGTTTAAGGGTCGTCTCGCCTCGTGGTTTAGTGCGGCTATTGGGGCTGTGCCTGTGCGCCGAGGGCAAGCCGACCGTCAAGCTTTGGAGATGACGGAACAGCTCTTGCTCGGTGGCGAAGCGGTGCTTGTGTTCCCCGAAGGTACTCGCCAGCACGGGAGCGAAGTGGAGTCAATTTTTGATGGTTGTGCTTATCTGGCGGCAAAGTGTGATGCCCCTGTGGTGCCTGTAGGAATAGTTGGCACTGAAGAAGCTATGCCATCGGGCGTGAAGATACCGCGCAGACGAAAAGTGGTAGTTTGTGTGGGCGAGCCGATGTGGTTTAACGCTGGAGCTGGTGGTCGTGCAGCGGCGAGGCGAGAATTCTCTGAGCAGTTGCGCCTCCGCTTGCAAGAGCTAATGGACGAGGCGGCAGTTATTTGCCAAAGCTAGTAGAGAAAGCTACAATCCGTATGTCTGAGAATCCATACCTGACCTCCAGAATGCGGGGCTTCGGCACCACTATTTTCGCCCAGATGTCGGCTCTAGCAGTAGCCACCCAAGCCGTGAACCTAGGACAAGGCTTCCCCGACACCGACGGCCCGCCAGAAATCCTAGAAGCAGCCATTGATGCTATCCGAGCGGGTCACAATCAATATCCGCCTGGCATCGGTATTCCAGAGCTGCGCCAAGCCGTAGCCGAGCACCAAAAACGCTTCTATGACATCACCCTCAACCCTGACACCGAAGTGCTAATCACCGCAGGCGCAACCGAAGCCATCACAGCCGCTTTGTTGGCTCTTTGCGAATTCGGTGACGAAGTGGTTGTTTTTGAGCCGTATTATGACAGCTACGCTGCCGCCATCGCCATGGCCGGCGCACATCGCCGTTGCGTGCCGCTGCGCCCACCCGACTATAGCTACGCCCCGGAGGATTTGGAAGCGGCAATCTCGGAGCGCACTCGCCTCATCCTTGTCAACTCGCCTCACAATCCCACAGGCAAAGTCTTCAGCCGTAGCGAACTTTCCCACATCGCCAGCCTCGCCGTCGAGCGCAATTTGTTAGTGGTGACTGATGAGGTGTATGAGCATATCGTCTTTGAAGGCGAACATTTGCCGCTGGCTACTTTTCCGCAGATGGCCGAGCGCACGGTGTCGATAAGTTCGGCGGGCAAGACTTTTTCGGTAACTGGCTGGAAAATCGGCTGGATCACAACCACCGAAGAGCTGGTAAGAGCCATACAGACCACCAAGCAGTTCCTCACCTATGTGAACGGAGCGCCCTTCCAGCATGCCATCGTTAAGGGTCTTCGTTTGGGCGATAGCTATTTCAAAGAGTTAGCGCAAAATCTGCAGATGTGTAAAGATGAACTTTCTGCGGGGTTGCGGGAGGTGGGGATGGAAGTCCATGAGTCACATGGCACATACTTTGTTATCTCAGACATTTCTGGTTTCGCCGATGACGGCTTAGAATTCTGCCTCGGGCTACCTGAGCGATGCGGCGTGGTGGCTGTGCCGGTGCAAGTTTTCTGCGATGATTTGGAACTGGGGGCGTCACTAGCGCGCTTTGCTTTCTGTAAAAAACCCGAAGTCATAGCCGAAGCTGTGAAACGCCTTGGCAGACTTAACTAGGAGAAATGGGAGGCAACTTATGGAACCTGTCAGAATCGTGCAAGGGCGGGCAGTCCCGTTGCCTCGTTCAGATGTCGACACCGATCAGATAATCCCCAGCGACTGGCTAAAGCGGGTAGAGCGCACGGGCTTTGAAAAAGGTCTCTTCTCAGAGTGGAGAGACGACCCCAACTTTGTGCTAAACGACGAACGCTACGCAGGCGCAAAGATTTTGATTGCCGGCCCTAACTTCGGCGTAGGCTCTTCCAGAGAGCACGCAGTATGGGCACTGCAGCAGTCGGGGTTCCAAGCGGTAGTCTCAGCGCGTTTCGGCGACATCTTTCGCAATAACTCTGTGAAATGCGGGTTGCTGCCTGTGGAAGTAACAGCTGAGTTTGCCACTCAACTGATGGAGCTAGTTACCGAAAATGCCGACTTGGAACTCACGATAGATTTAGCCACTCGCACCATAGAAGCACCTGAGGCAGGTATATCTGAGCCTTTCAACATAGATGAGACTTCGGCTCAAAGACTTATAGAAGGTCTGGACGACATAGGTCTAACTTTGCGCCATGAACCTCAAATCACGACCTACGAAAACACTAGACCTGCTTGGCTTCCCTCACTTTCGTCTTGACTGCTGTTTTGCTAGCTATGCTGTTTTTGCTAGCTATGCTGTTTTGCTAGCTATGCTGTTTTGCTAGCTATGCGGTGGCAGGCTTTTGAGGTAGCTAAATGAAACTAGAAAGAATCCGAAACTAGCAAGAATCCAATGAAACTAGCAACGATCCAGCACGATATTTTCTGGGAACAGCCAGAGGAAAACTTCGCGCATCTGGCAGAGCTAATCTCCGCGGCTGCCGATACGGGTGCCCGTCTAGTCATGCTCACTGAAATGTTCAGCTACGGCTTCTCAATGAATGTGAGTCAAATAGCTGAGGCGGCAGACGGCCCTAGCACTCAATTTCTAGTGGAGCAAGCCCGAAGCCATAACATCTGGCTAGGCGGCACTATTCCAGTGCTGGCTGATTCTGGGCCGTCTAATAGTGGGCCGTCTAATACTGGGCCGTCTAATAGTGGGCGTGGTGATTCTGTGCGGGCTGATTCTGCCTCTCTCAAAGCCACCCCCAAGGCTAAAAATATGTTTGTCTTAGCCGCTCCTGACGGTAGCACCCACAGCTACGCCAAAATTCACCCTTTCACATATGGCGGCGAAGATGACCACTACGAAGGTGGCGATGATTTGGTGCAAGTCCAAGTGGAAGACATTTGGGTGAGTCTGAGCGTCTGCTACGACCTGCGTTTTCCCTATATTTTCTGGCCCCTGGCTGAAACTACCGACCTCTATCTAGTGCCCGCCAACTGGCCCTCCAAACGCCGCCACCACTGGCAATCCCTACTAGTAGCCAGGGCTATAGAGAACCAAGCCTATGTAGCAGGCATAAACAGAGTTGGCACAGGCGGCGACATTCATTACAGCGGAGACTCCGCCATAATCTCCCCCACCGGCGAAACCCTAGCTACTGACACCACTACTGCTGGCACCACTACCACTGATCTAGCTACTCCCGAAACCATCCTCACCGCCGACATAGACCCCCAAGTCGTCGCCTCCGTCCGCTCCCGCTTCCCCTTCCTCCAAGATCGCCTCCAAAACATTAGCTAAGTCCCCATCACACCCATGCATACAATAGGAGTATGACGGGCAACACCAAACTTCATGGGATCGACACAGCAAAGGTTGCCGAAGCCAACGCAACTAGGAGACTTGTTCTCAATGCGGAAAAACGTCGCAAGAGTATGATCGCCTTCGGGTGGTACGGCGGAAAATTCAGTCATCTCGATTTTATCCTCCCCCATCTGCCAGATGATGCACTCCACTTTTGCGATGTCTATGGGGGGTCAGCCGCCGTTCTGCTGAATCGTGAGCCAGCCCCAGTGGAAACCTACAACGACATCGACTCTGACTTGACAAACTTTTTTGAGACTTTGCGAGACCATGAAGATGAACTAGTGCGTGCCATAGGCTTAACGCCATTCTCAAGGGAAGAACTCGTGCGGGCTTGCGAACCAGCCGATGGTATCTCGAAAGTCGAAAGGGCGCGGCGGTTTTATGTCCGCGCTCGTCAAACCCGCACTGGTCTCGCTCAAGCGAGCAGTGAAGGTAGATGGGCACACTGCATTCTTACCTCACGGGCGGGAATGGCAGGGGCTGTGTCGCGGTGGCTAGGAGGCGTAGAAGCACTTTCTGAGATCGCCCAGCGTCTGCTGCGAGTTCAAATCGAAAATGTGCCCGCTACCGAAGTAATCCAACGCTACGATACCGATGACACCCTGTTCTACCTTGATCCTCCCTATGTTCATTCGGCTCGTGGGGATTCGCATGCTTATATGGTGGAGATGTCAGACAGCGACCACGAAGAACTTGCCGAATTATTGAAGACTATAACTGGACGGGCGGTTCTTTCGGGGTACAGAACTGATCTCTACGATCGCCTCTATCATGATTGGAACCGAGTGGACGCTGATATGAAGACTTGCCATTCAGTGCGCCAACCAAGACAAGAATCTCTGTGGTGCAATTTCTGATGGAGGTGGATGAAAAGGCTCTTGAAGTGCTGAGAACCTTGTGGGCCGAGACAATAAACAATTTTGAGAGTAAACCAGATCCTGACATCGATCTGTTGATCTACTCCAACTCAGTCTCTATCCGCTTTGCCACAATAACCCAAATATTGGGCAAACTTATTGATTCAAACCGTGATATTCTCTGCCTGCAGAAAGGCAGCAAGGAAGACACCCAGCAAAGTAGCCGCTGGGACTCTAGAAGCTTTTGCAGCAAGGTTGTCGTTCCTTGGGTTCAAGAAACCGAGAGCATGCGTCATGTAATCGGCAATAGTACCGACCCTTATGTGAGCAAACCACTACGACGACCTTGGCTTCACGAAGGATTGGAGCATGTTAAATCTAGAGGTGAGTGGGAAAAGCTGATTATCTTGCTGCGCGAAATTCAAGAAGATGACAACCCCTCTGAGGCAGCGAAATCAGTACTGAGAAAATGTTTGGAAAGCGTAGCTCGTCGTCTTATGACAATCGAGATTTCATACCCTGTGCCAATAAGGGCAAGCCACGAACAGACAGGCACTGCTTTGACTGAATTCATTGAGGTTTCACATGGTGGTGAAGGTCTGCTGATAGCAACTACTGCCGTTGTAAAAGTTCTAGCTGAAGAATTCGGTCTGTATTCAGATGTAAAGCGACAAGGCATCACCGATTCGGACACAGCAAGCGGAGTTCCAGGTGATATTCTCTGCTACCAGCTAGATGCAGAAGGCGAAGACAAACTCTGCTTGGTGATAGAGGCAAAAAATCGAGATTTGACTATCACTGAGTTAGACGCGACAATCCACAAAGCTCGTGAAAAGCGTCTCACAGAAATGATATTCGTGACTCCCTCGATGAAAAAGTCAGATGCTGAAGCAATCAAAAAGCGAATCTCTCATGAATGGTTTCAAGGGATCAATGTGTATCAGATCTCGTTTGATGAGCTGGCCAAACCTCTTCTCATGCTCCTAGGAGAACAAGCGAGATGCCGCATACTAGAGATGATCGGAGATGAGATAGATGATAAATCTTCAAACATAGCCTTAAGGAAGCAGTGGTCTGACATTCTTCTGTCTATCGGTGCCGAGAGCGATAATTTGTCTACCCATACAATAGGAGTATGACGGGAGAGGAAATATGACGGGTGAGGAAATGGGCGGCAGGGAGGTTGGGGCTATTAATCCAGATGCGAACATAGGTAATCCAGACCCGAATATAGGTCTAACTAACGCAGAGGTGGATCCTAATATAGGTCTGACCCACGCAGAGGTGGAGGTGCGGAGGGCTGAGGGGCGCACAAATGCTGCTCCGCCTGCGCCTGTGCGGTCTTTGGGCGAGATTGTGCGGGCTAACGTTTTTACACCCGTGAATGCCATCATGTTGAGCTTGTTTGTGCTCATTTTGGTGGCTCGCTCACCGAGGGATGCGCTGTTTGTGGGGGTTGTGCTGTCTAACAGCGTCATCGGAATTGTTCAGGAGGTCAGAGCCAAACGTGCGCTTGAGAAACTTGCCATCTTGAATGCCCCGAAAGCAGAGGTGATGCGAAGCGGCGAAGCGCAAGAGATCGCAGCAGAAGAGATAGTGGCAGACGACATCATCAACATCTCATCTGGTAGCCAGATTGTAGTGGACGGCGAGGTTGTATCTGCCATCGGGCTGGAAGTAGACGAATCACTACTGACGGGCGAGGCCGACGCTGTGGACAAAGAAATCGGAGCACAGGTTATGTCGGGAAGCTTCGTGTCGGCAGGCAGTGGCAGAGTCAGAGCAACAGGCATCGGAGCGGAATCTTATGCCAGCAAGTTAGGCGAGGAAGCCCGGCGTTTCACTCTGGTGAACTCAGAGCTGCGAGAGGGAGTTAACAAGATTCTTCGCGTGTTAGTGGTGATCGTACCGTTCGCTGCAGGCTTGCTACTTTGGGCACTCTTAACTAACGACAGCGGCTGGCGGGAAGCCTTGCGAAGCACTGTGGGCGCAGCGGTGGCGATGGTGCCAGACGGGCTTGTTCTTTTAACTTCGTTTGCTTTTGTGGTGGGCGTGATAGTTCTAGCACGGCAAAAAGCCTTAGCGAAAGAACTCGCCACCGTGGAACTGCTAGCTCATGTGGATGTGCTCTGTTTAGACAAGACAGGCACCATAACCACAGGCGAGATTTCCTACGGCTCGGTGGATTATCTGGGGGCCGACAAAGAATTCGCAGACGAAGCTTTGGGGGCTATGGCTGCGGCCGACCCGAACCCGAACCCCACTTTGGCTGCTGTAGCTGGAGCGTTTAAATCTCCTGACGGCTGGGATATCTCAGCTCAAGAGCCATTCTCTTCGGCACGGAAATGGGCGGCAGCAGAATTCAAAGACAAAGGAGTCTTCTATTTCGGGGCACCTGAGATTTTGCTACACAGTGCAGGTGATGGCGCGGCTGTTGATGGCGCGGCAGGAGGTGACGCGGCAATCGATAGCGCCAAAGCCCGAGTAGCTCAACATGCCAGCGGCGGTTCGCGTGTCTTAGCCCTCTGCTACGCCCCAGGACAGCTCACCTCAGAAGAACTCCCTCACAACATCCAACCAGTCTCACTTGTGCTGCTGGAAGACACAATCCGCCCAGATGCCCCAGAGATACTCGACTATTTCCACCACCAAGGCGTGACACTCAAAGTCATCTCGGGCGACAACCCTGCAACCGTCTCGTCTGTGGCAGTGCGGGCAGGTATCCCCGACGGCGATAAAGCCATAGATGCCCGCGATCTACCAGAAAGCGAAACAGAACTAATAGAACATCTGGAAGCCAAAGCAGTGTTCGGACGAGTAACCCCACATCAAAAACGCTCTATGGTATCAGCCCTGCAAAGCCGAGGTCACACAGTCGCCATGACAGGAGACGGCGTGAACGATGTGCTCGCCCTCAAAGATTCCGACATCGGCATCGCCATGGGTTCGGGCAGCGACGCCAGCCGAGCGGTGGCTCAGATTGTCTTGCTAGACAACTCTTTTGCGACACTGCCCCGCGTTCTCAGCGAAGGGCGCAAAGTCATCAACAATATAGAAAGGGTAGCTAATCTCTTCGTGGCTAAAGCTGTCTATGCCGTACTCATCACCGCCGTTATCGGTCTAATGAGCTTCTGGGTGGCAGATGCGGCGTTCCCGTTCTTGCCTCGCCAGCTCACCCTCATCGGCACTTTCAGCATCGGGCTGCCGGGCATATTCCTATCGCTCGCCCCCAGCGAAAGTCTCGTCAAGCCAGGATTCTTGAATCGAGTGCTGCGATTTTCTATGCCTGTCGGGGTGATCGCAGCCGCAGGCACACTCATCGCCTATGAAATCGCCCGCCGAGCCGCATCTGTGAATTTAGACGAAGCTCGCACCGCAGCCACGATGACGCTGCTAGGTCTCGGCTTGGTTATCTTGGCGTTAACCGCCCGCCCACTAGAGCTTTGGAAACTCGGACTAATAGCAGGAATGGTCGCACTTTATGCCCTCGTGCTATTGGTGCCTTTCGGCAGGAACTACTTCCAACTAGAGCTTTTCCCAGCTTGGCTATGGCTTCTCTGCCTAGCAACAGCAGCGATAGGCGGGGTGCTCATCGTTTTGGTAGCTTGGATCGTTAGCTCGCGACCCCCGCCGCGCGCTCAGCAGCATCCACGGTATTTAGCATCAGCATCGCCCTAGTCATCGGCCCGACTCCACCGATGCGAGGCGATAGCCAACCAGCCACCTCTTCCACCTCGGGTGCCACATCTGAGACCACTTTCTTGCCGTCAAATGACACACCCGCCGCCACTACCGCCGCCCCCGGCCGCACCATATCGGGCGTAACTAGATGCGGAAAACCTGCAGCGGCTACCAGAATGTCAGCTTCACGGGTGTAAGCCCCCAAGTCGGCAACACCAGTGTGCACAACAGTCACAGCAGCGTTAGCATTTGGCCGCTTCAGGGCCAGCAGGTTGGCGAGAGGGCGACCGATAGTCAATCCTCTGCCCACGATCACCACATGCGCGCCCGCTATCGGTATGTCATATTCCACTAGGAGTGCCTGTATGCCAGCTGGAGTGCAAGCCAGAGGAGCGTCCACACCCTGCACGAGCCGCCCAAGATTTACGGGATGTAGCCCGTCAACATCTTTGGCAGGATCTACTCGCAGCAAAGCTAGCTCATAATCTAAGTGCCCGGGGAAGGGATACTGCATGAGGTAAGCGTGCACATCATCGGCAGCATTCAGGCGATCCACTACGGCGTTGACTTCTTCTTGTGAGGCATCGGCGGGTAGGTGTTCGTGGTGTGAGACCATGCCCAGCTCTTCGCAGTCGCGATGCTTCATGGCCACATAGTTGCCTGAAGGCCCGTCATCGCCTACTAGCACTGTGCCGAGGCCGGGCACGATGCCACGTTCTCTCAGCGCGTCTATCCTGCCTTGTAGCTGCGCCTTTATTTTGGTGGCTAGTTGTTCCCCATCGAGTTTTATTGCTGTCATAGTGTCAATTGTATGGCAACTTCTTGGCGAAGATAGCCTAGAATTTTATAATCCCTGTGGAGACGCCATGACCATTACCTTTTCAGTTGCCCAAAACATTGCGAAGACAGCCGATATCCGTGTGATTTTTGTCTGCCCTGGCAAAGCTGCTGCTGCTTCTAAGGCAGCTGCTGCTGCTAGAGCAGGTTCGCGCGAGACGACAGGAGCGCGTGCCCTCTTGAGAAGCAAAGGCTTCAAAGGCAAGGCAGGCGAACTTGAAGTAGTAGCCAGTGAAGAGGGACATCTCACTGCTGTGGTGGGTCTGGGTGAAGCTCCCACTTTGGATGATGCCCGTAACAGCGCAGCCTCGTTAGTTCGTGAGATCAAACGCCACACCAGCGTCGTCTGCTTGCCACCCGATTTGAGTTCGTGTGAAGCAGATATTTCCTCTTGGGCACAAGCCTTCGCAGAGGGCATCGTTTTGGGAAACTACCAGTTTGACAACTACAAGAGCAAGCCCGAACCGAGCAATCTCCGCAAAGTTACAATCGTGGCCGAGAAACAGCACGCTACTATTCGCCGATCTCTTGCGGAAGGTGCCCGCATCGCCGAAGCAGTGTGCTTGACCCGCGATCTCGTGAATGAACCGGGTGGAACGCTCACTCCTGAAGTGCTCGCCCGCCGGACTGTGAAGATGGCACAAAACTGCGGCCTCAAAGCAGAAGTTTGGAGCCTCGCCGACATCAAACGCCAAAAACTCGGCGGGCTACTAGGCGTGAACCGAGGCTCTGAAAAACCTCCTCGCTTTGTGAAGCTGCAATGGAATCCGCCAGGCAAACCTAAAAAATCTATTGCTTTGGTTGGCAAAGGCGTGACCTTCGACTCAGGCGGACTCTCGCTGAAGCCGTGGAAGGCCATGGCACATATGAAAAACGATATGGCTGGAGCAGCGGCGGTGATCGGAGCGATGTCAGCCCTGAGCGAAGTCCAGCCGAAATGTCGCGTCACTGGTTATCTACCGCTTACCGATAACATGACAGGCGGCGATGCCACCCGCGTGGGCGATGTTTTGCAAATTCGCAATAAGAAAACTGTGGAGATTCTAAATACCGACGCTGAAGGTCGCCTCATCTTGGCTGACGCTCTATCGCTGGCAAGCGAAGACAAGCCCGATGCCATCGTCGACCTAGCAACCCTCACAGGTGCTTGCGTGGTGGCACTGGGCGACAGCTATGCAGGCATCATGGGTAACGATGACAGCTGGATTGAAACGGTCGAAGATGCGGCAAAGGTTGCAGGCGAACGCCTCTGGCCGCTGCCTTTGCCCGAAGACTATCGCAAGCAGCTGGATTCGCCTGTGGCAGATCTGGCAAACATCGGCAGCGGCAACGGCGGGACTATCACAGCAGGGTTATTTCTCTCAGAGTTCGTGGCAGATGGGATTCCGTGGGTGCATTTAGATATCGCAGGGCCTGCTTTTGCCGATAAAGTTTCAGGAGTTGACCCCAAGGGAGGCACCGGATTTGGCGTGCGGACTTTGATAGAGCTTGTTCGGCAGTTTTAATCGCTACACTGGCAGAAAGACCGCGACACGCGGAGAAAAGAGAGAAGGAGAGATAGATGTTAGAAGTCGGCACATCAGCACCGGAGTTTTCTTGCTCTGACCAAGACGGCGAGACAGTATCGCTTGGAGGACTGCGCGGCAGCTGGATCATCTTCTGGTGGTATCCGAAAGCCTCAACGCCTGGTTGAACGGTTGAAGGACAAGGGCTCCGTGACCGAGCCCAAGAAATCACAGACGCAAATGCCATCATCGTAGGGGCATCATTTGACACCGCAGAAGATCAAAAAACTTTCGCTGAAGAGCAGTCTTTTCCCTACAAGCTCATAGCAGATACCGATAAGTCTGTCGGCAAGCTGTATAAAGCCGAGCGCACCCCCGATATGGCGATGCATGAATACGGAATCCCCCGCCGCATCACTTATTTGATAGACCCCGAAGGTGTCATCCGCAAAACTTTTGACTTAGACGCTGGCGAACACGATCTATCTGAGCATGCCTCAGAGTGCCTAGATGCCATTCGTGAGCTTTCAGGCTGAAATTTTCAGACTCATTCTCTAAAACTCAGGCTCCTGTTTCCCTGAAACTGAGCATTTAAAAACAAGGCATTTACAGGGCACTCAAAGCCCCATGAACGCCCCGCCGTCCACGGTTATCGTCTGACCGGTGATATAGCGAGACATCTCGCTAGCTAAAAATACCGCAGCTGGGCCAATATCGCTAGCTGGGTCACCTACTCTGCCAAGAGGAGTCGTATCTGCCAATGCCTGCTCTAGGGCGGGGTTGGCGGTGTAGGCCCTTTCCATAGCGGGGGTGAAAGCCACAGGGTTGATGAGATTGACTCGGATTCCTTCGCCTCCCCACTCCAGAGCCAAACTCTTGGCGAAGCCTCGCTGGGCTGCTTTGACTGCGCCGTAGAGAGGGAGGTGCGCGCTACCTTCCACACCTGCCGAAGACGACAGAAATATGCAGCTGCCCTGCGTTTCGCGCAGATGGGGGTAGGCGGCTTGAGCGCAGTCAAACGAAGCTCGCAGAGCAGTAGTGTGCATGTTCTGCCAAATATGTTCTGGGATTTCCTGCACTGGGCTGGGAGGGCCGACATCGCCGAGAGCGTTGTGCACTAGGCAATCCAGCCGACCTGTGGCATCTATTGCGGCAGCAACAGCGGCGAAAATATCGTCTCGAGAAGCTACATCGCAGCGCACGAACTGGGCGTTTCCGCCTGCTGCTCGGATCTCTTCGGCAGCCGGCTCGCCATTTTCGGCACGGCGAGCAGCGACTATTACATGTGCTCCGTGTGTAGCGAGAGCTACGGCGATGCCTTTGCCGACACCCCCTCCAGCACCCGTGACCACAGCAGAGGTGTCTGCCAGCAACATCGGCTCTGAGTTACCGCTCGCCATCTTGCCTACCCAGCCATCCAGATGCCACCAGCAGCAACATCTCTAAGGACGGCGGCATCAATTCTAGAAACCATTACCCAGCCATCCAGATGCCGCCGTCCAGTACCAGAGTGGCACCGGTGATGAAGTGGGCGTCTTCGCTGGTGAGCCAATCCAGAGTGGCAACTATATCGCCAGCTACTTCGCCTTTGTGACCGAAGCCCGAGGAGGTAGCCAAACCCATCACAGCCGATAGCTGCTCGCCTATCTCACCAAGCACGAAATGCTGCGGATCCAGCGCAATCGTATTGACCCGCAAGTTGTCTTTCCCCCATTGTTTGGCTGCCCCTTTCGCTAAAGTGCGTAAGCCTTCGCCTGCTGCGGTTACCGCAGAAAAACCCTTAGCCCCCGACATCGCAAAGCTCGGCACCACGAACACCACATGTCCCTCAGCTGCCAACAGCGCAGAGCGATACTCACCAAGATAAGCCAGAGCGTCGGCAATCGGCCTTTCGCAATCTTGCGCCCACATCTCGGCACTCATGTCGGCACAATCAGTCGCCTGTTGCGAGCACGGACAGACAAAGACAAGCATCTTGAGCCGAGCTAGATCTGCAGAACCTGCCGCAACATCCCACCCTCGCGCCGACAGCCCCGACCGTAACTGCTCAGCTACGCTACCTTCGCCGACAACTAATGCTTGCATGACACTGCTACTCAGCCTGCCACTACTTATCGAGTAGCGGACTCCCAATCGGTCTGATACCACCAGGATACGGCTCGTCGCCTCCTAAAGTCATCACCGTCAAGGCCTGCTCTTCTATCAAGTCCAAACTGCTGCAAACTTTCCCCGTGTAGTCTTTATCGCAATCGCACAAAAATACTGAGGCTTCCACCATCGCCTCCATTGATTCGATCTGCTCAGGAGCAAGTATTTCTCCCACTTTGATGTCGGCACCAGGGCTGAGCACGGCAGCTCGAGGCTCGATGGTATTGATACGAATGCCCTTGTCATACATCTCAACAGCAAAAGCGTTGGTCATGCGATTTAGAGCAGCTTTGGACGCTCCGTAGATGCCCATAACTTCCACAAGGTCGCCTTCCCTATAGGGCGGGCCGGGCTCATGATTGGCTGTGGCACTAGAAAGATTGACGATCCAGCCTTCGCCGCCCTCAATCATGTCGGGCAAAGCTTGCTGTGAGAGATCTAAGGGGGCGTGGAAGTTAATTTCCATCATCAGGCGACTGCGGCGCAGCGGATACTCTGCTAGTGGCTGATAGATAGCAGCTGCGGCATTGTTGACGAGAATATCTATCGGTCCACCGAGTTGCTGCTTCGCCTCGGCGATGACATTCTCGCGCGATTCTGGGTCGCCCATATCGGCCACGATGCTGGCGTGAGTGCCGCCGTAGGAATTCAGCTTCTCTAAAGTCTCGTTCAAGCTACCTGGCAACACTGAGTGCTTATCTAATGTGCGAGCCACGATAGTCACATTGGCTCCGTCAGCCGCAAGTCGCTCGGCGATGCCTGCGCCGATGCCACGGCTCGCTCCCGTCACGACTGCGTTTTTGCCTTCAAATCTTTTGCTCATTTTTGCGCTTTCTGTTGTATGGAGTGATACCTACAACAGCTTAGGGTAGCTAGAGAAGTGTTTGCTAACTCCAAGGCAGGGGACGGCGCACTTTCTTAGTTTTCCAGCTGCAATACTCGGATGGCATTCTCTCGCAGGAACTTCGGCCAGACATGTTCGCGGAAAGCAACATTTCGCATTTCTGTCATCTGCCGTTCTAATGACAGACCTGCTGGGAAGTAGCCGCAGTAGATGATTTTGTCGGCACCTCTGGTGTTGGCGTAGTCAATGATGGCTTGTGGATAGTGTTTGGGGGCGAAGGCACTGGTGCAGTAGTGCAGCCCCGGCCATTTCAGCATCAGTTTCATCGCCAGCTTCTCCCACGGCTCACAACCGTGTCTCGTGACTATTACTAGCTCGGGAAAGTCGTAGCACACTCTGTCTAACCGCTCCACATGTTGCGGGTCGGTGGGCATTCGGGGGCCGACCACTCCGCCGTTGATGAAAATTGGTATGTTCAACTCCACACAGGTGGCATAGACGGGATACATTTTCGGGTCGTCAATCGGCACTTGCGGGAACTGGCCACACGGGAAGCAGCCGACTGCTTTGATGTCGTGGGTAGCTTTAGCTTCCTTGATGCCTCGGACGGTGCCCATGATGTCGTTCGGGTGTACCTCGTAAGAAAAGAAGAATTTGCCGGGGTATCTGCGGGCTGCTTCTAAGCTCTTTTCGCCGAGACCTGTCATTGCCCGCTCTATGCCCCAGCGGTCAAGCTCTCGGACAGTCCATTCAATCGGATCTTCGGAAGGGTCTATGAGGTCGGGCACATTTTTGAACATGTATTCGGCTGGGAATTCAAACATCTGAAGTGAATCCGGGTCTTTGAATAGCGGTGCCATGAACTCATAGGTTGCTTTTTTGGCTTCTTTGGATGTAAACGGAAAGCCGACGCCGAGATCGATGATCCCGCCGTCCAACATTCCATCCCAAGGGGCTGGATCTGATGGATTAACTGTCATTTCTTTCTCCTTGATGATTACTGCCATAAGTTCCAAGTTAGCAAAAACAAAAAAGACGCGCCCCCGCCTTGGAGTTCCAAGGTTAGGCAGACTGCAGTTTTCTAGCTGAAGGCACTTTCGCCGGTGATTGCTTGGCCGAGGATGAGTGTGTGTATTTCGTGGGTACCTTCGTAGGTATAGACCGATTCTAAGTTTGCCATATGGCGGGCAGGGGGGTAGTCAAACGAGATGCCGTTAGCCCCCATTATGCTACGGGCGGTGCGGGCGATCTCTAAAGCCGCCCCCACATTGTGACGCTTGCCGTAGCTCACTTGGGCGGGCGACAAGTCACCTCTAGCTTTAAGCTTGGCCAGCTGTGTGGCAATGAGGCTGCTGTTGGTTAGCAAGGTAAGCATGTTGACAAGCTTTTCCTGTGTTAGCTGAAACGAGCTGATCGGCTTGGCGAACTGCTTGCGATCGTTGGCGTATTCCAAAGCGGCAGTCAAGCAAGCACGAGCCGCACCTGTGGCACCAAAGACAATGCCGAAGCGAGCTTCGCTCAAACACGACAGCGGTGCCCGCAACCCCGCAGCCCCAGGCAGACGCATTCCTTCAGGCACACGCACATCTGAAAGCGTGAGTTCTGATGTGATAGAAGCCCGCATAGAAGCCTTGCGAGCAATGTCGCGGGCTTCAAAACCTGCGGAGTCTGTAGGCACAAGAAATCCTCTCACTCCGTCTTCGGTCATCGCCCAAATCACAGCAATGTCAGCGATGCTGCCGTTGGTGATCCAGAGCTTCGTGCCGTTCAGTAGCCAGTCGCCACCAGATTGGCGGGCGGTAGCTCGCATAGAGGCAGGGTCGCTACCTGCGTCAGGCTCGGTGAGACCAAAGCAGCCAAGCTTCTCCCCTGCCGCCATAGCGGGCAAAAACTCTTCGCAGTGCTCCTCAGAGCCAAACATGCGAATAGCTGTCATACTCAACGACCCTTGCACCGACAAAAAACTGCGCAAACCAGAATCGCCCGCCTCAAGCTCTCTACAGACAATGCCGTAAGCCATCGGCCCGGCCCCCGCGCAACCGTATCCTTCCAAGTGCATACCGAACAATCCCAACCCTGCCATCTCCTTCACAAGCCCGAGATCGAACTTCGCCTCCTCAAAGTTCCGAGCGATATCTGGCAGCACCCGTGTCTCCACAAACGCCCGCACAGTATCTCGCAGCAAACGATCCTCGTCTGAAAGATCAACATCTAGCCCCAAAAAATCCTGCGCTACATTCACCATCAGCCGAAAGCCTAGCCGCGATTAGTCGGATAACTCATTCCCACATATAAACTCAGCCCTATGCCTGAAAAAATTACACTCAATCCCGACAGCACCCTCAATGTATCAGATACCCCAATCATTCCTTTTGTAGAAGGCGATGGCACGGGTGTCGACATCTGGCCAGCAGCCAAGCATGTACTAGATGCGGCAGCCGCCAGACACGGCAAAACCGTGGAATGGCAAGAAGTCTTAGCTGGTGAAAAAGCCTTCAACGAGACTGGCAGCTGGCTACCTGATGAGACAGTTGAGACCTTCCGCGACTACCTAATCGGTATCAAAGGGCCCCTCACCACTCCGGTGGGTGGCGGGTTTCGCAGCTTGAATGTGGCCTTGCGACAGCTACTTGACCTGTATGTGTGCTTGCGACCTGTGCGCTGGTTCCAAGGGGTGCCTTCGCCGGTGAAACATCCTGAGTTGGTAGACATGGTCATCTTTCGTGAAAACACCGAAGACATCTACGCAGGTATAGAAGCCGAAGCTGGAAGCGACATCGCCGACAAGCTCCGTGCCACCATCAAAGAACTCTTTGACCGAGATATCAGAGAAGACTCAGGCATCGGCATCAAGCCCGTCTCTCGCACAGGTTCGCATCGACTGCAGCGCGCCGCCCTCAACTACGCCGTTTCCCACAATCGTGAGAGCGTTACCTGGGTGCACAAGGGCAACATCATGAAGTTCACAGAAGGGGCATTCCAGAACTGGGGCTACGAGCTGGTGCGCGAAGAGTTCAGCGATGCTGCTGTCGGCTGGGACGATTGCGGCGGCGACCCTGGCGACAAAATCCTCGTAAAGGACGCCATTGCCGACATTGCCCTCCAGCAGGTGCTGACCCGCCCTGCTGAGTTTGATGTGATCGCCACCATGAACCTCAACGGCGACTATCTCTCAGATGCCCTAGCTGCCCAAGTGGGCGGCATCGGCATCGCCCCTGGTGGCAACATCAACTATGTGACCGGCCACGGCATCTTTGAAGCCACTCACGGAACCGCCCCCAAATACGCAGGGCAAGACAAGGTAAACCCTTCATCGGTGCTACTTTCGGGAGTGATGATGTACGAACACCTCGGCTGGCAGGAAGCCGCCGACGATATCATCGGAGCCATGGAAGTAACCATCGCCGAGAAGATCGTGACATATGACTTCGCCCGTCTAATGGACGGAGCTACACAAGTGGCTTGTTCTGAGTTCGCCTCAGCTATCGTGGATCGCCTCGGCCAGCGGCTGAACTGAGGCTATAACAGTAGCAACAACCGCAATAACAGGGGCATAACCGCAATAACAGGGGCATAACAGGGGCAATAACTATGACAAAATCACCAGTGCGAGTAGCCGTTACCGGAGCGGCAGGGCAAATCGGCTACAACCTAATCTTTCGCATCGCTACAGGTCAACTTCTAGGAGAAGAACGATCTATCATCCTTCAGCTTCTAGAAATACCGCCAGCTATGGGCGCGCTGGAAGGCGTCGCAATGGAGATAGATGACTGCGCCTTTCCGTTGCTCGCAGGCTTGGAACTCTCTGACGATCCGAACACCGCTTTCGCTGGCGTCAGCTGTGCGCTGCTGGTGGGAAGTCGCCCTCGCACCAAGGGCATGGAGCGCAAAGACCTCATCAGTGCCAACGGCGCGATCTTCACAACCCAAGGCCAAGCTCTAAACAATCACGCCGCCAGCGATGTGCGGGTGCTGGTGGTAGGCAACCCAGCCAACACCAACTGCCTCATCGCCAAATCGTCAGCCCCCGACATTGCGCCCGAGCGTTTTTCTGCCATGACACGCTTGGATCACAACCGCGCTCTGGCACAAGTGAGCCAGAAATGCGGCGTGGCAGTGAGTGACATTTCGCAGATGACAATCTGGGGCAACCACTCCGCCACGCAATACCCCGATATCTATAACTGTTTGATAGACGGCCAGCCAGCAGCCGAAGTCATAGCAGACGAAGACTGGATTTTCAACGACTTCATTCCCACAGTGCAACAGCGCGGCGCAGCTGTGATTGAAGCGCGAGGAGCTTCTAGCGCAGCTTCGGCAGCCAATGCTGTCATTGACCATGTGCACGACTGGGCAATAAGTAGCCCGCCTGATGATTGGGTGAGTATGTCGGTTCCATCTGATGGTAGCTATGGCGTGCCTGAAGGTCTCATCTCTTCATTTCCCTGCACTACTAGAGAAGGTAGCTACGCCATCGTGGAAGGCTTAGAGATCAACAGCGTCAGCCGTGAGCACATAGATCGCTCGGTAGCAGAGCTTCAAGAAGAAAAAGACCTTGTTGCAGAGCTAGGTTTACTATAATTATGCGAGATTTAGTAAATGAAATCTCAAAATCATCTGCTTCACTCGCTTGCAATAGAGCTGGCCAGAATATCTGAGGTTTTACGCCAGCGAGAACCGAAAACGGCGGAGGCTTGTGAGGCTTTGCTGGGAATTCGCAGACAGCTGGCGGCGGCTTCGGAGGCAAACATTGTGAATAGTCAAGCTGGCGCTAAAACTGGCACAGCAACTGACGCGGCAACTGGTGCGGATAGCAGTGCGAAAAGACCCCGTAAGAAATCACGCTTTCGCCAAAAGCAACTTATGAATCAGCTCATCAGCGACACCGAACGCCTCACCCTTATGCTTGTCTCAGAGCAGGCAACCGCGGAGGCTGCGTCTGAAACCTTTGCCGAGTTCCGCCAAGCTGTGGTGGCAACAGCTGGTGAGCGGCGCAAGCATCTCAACGACCTCTCCTATCTCCATTCGATCTCTATCGGTGCCTCAGAGACCATCGGAGTATCTGAGACCATCGTGGCTGAACTAGAAGATATGTTTCGCAGGGCGGGTGGCACAATCATCGCTGACTACAGTGAAGAACATAAGTCAGACTTTGATGTATCAGGCAAAGGCTCGCAGATGAAAGTGCTACGCCCCGCCTATACAGCCACGAACGCCGACGGCCGCACCATGCTAGTGGCTCGCGGCCTAATAGAGATGAGTGCTACTGAGGTGAGCAC
Source organism: uncultured Acidimicrobiales bacterium (assembly GCA_958295755.1). Lineage (GTDB taxonomy): Bacteria > Actinomycetota > Acidimicrobiia > Acidimicrobiales > Hopanoidiivorantaceae > Hopanoidiivorans. The sequence continues at coordinate 1,679,858 of OY282367.1, forward strand.
AGCTGAAGTGAATGCAGCATCGGAAGCAGGGGCAAAATAATGGCAGCTATAGGCATAGACTTCGGCACGACTAACTGCGTCGTCTCTATCTTTGAAGGTGGCGATATCAGCACCATACGTATCGGCGAACCGCCACTGGAGTGGGGCGAGCTAGGCCACGATCTGCTGTTCCCGTCCGTATTCGGACTAGATGATAAGAGTAAGCCCCTCTTCGGCTGGGACGCCAAACTGCTCCCGCCTAAACAGAAAATAGAAGCCATCAAGCGATTTTTCTTCGCTGAAGAGCATGCCATAGTAGGCAACGAAAGCTTCACCCTCAACGAGATCAGCACCTATCTGTTCGCACAACTTCGCAAATCGGCCGCTCAAGAGTCGGGGGTGCATTTCGACAAGTCGGTGGTGACCATCCCTGCCAATAGCCGAGGCAACGCTCGTAAGCGCACAAAAATCTGCGCGGGCATGGCAAATATCAAAGTTCTGGCCCTCATCAACGAACCCACAGCAGCAGCTATGGCAGCTACCAAAGGCCGCACCGAAAATGTGATGGTGGTTGACTGGGGCGGCGGCACGCTGGATGTTACGGTGCTGGAAACCCGCAACAACCGCTTCATGGAGCGCACCTCCGCTGGTGTTTCCACCTTGGGCGGAGTCGACTTTGACACGGCCATAATGGGCTGGCTGAGCGACACCGTAGAAGACCTAAAAAACTATTCCCAAGCCGAAAAAGGCTTCCTGCGACTGGAAGCCGAACGTGCCAAAATCTTGCTCAGCACCGAAGATGAGGTGTCTATTCGTCTGCCCCGAGGCGATACCATCCGTTTTACACGATTGAAGTTTGAAGAGCTGATCCAACCGTTGCTGCAGCAAGCGCGAGAGCCAGTGGAGCGGTGTCTCCAAGATATAGCAGAAGCCAACACGCTCTCACACATCGATTCACTTGTGCTCGTTGGGGGAACATCGCAGATACCTGCCGTGCGAAACTTCATCGCTGAGGTTGTCCAACTGCCGCTCAGCCCGGTCGCCAACCCGATGACGGCCACAGCCGAAGGAGCAGCCGTGGCTTCGGCCATTCTGCAAGGCGAAATGCCCGAGTATAACTTTCAAGTCACTACCCAGCATGCCCTAGGTGTGCTCGCAGTATCGCATCTGGAAGCCAAACCGCATTTCTCAACGATCATCCCCCGCAACCAAGGCTTGCCAGCCAGAGGAACGGAGCGGTTTGCCCCAGTCGTGGATCACCAAGAGTGGCTGAACCTCGCCATCATGGAAGGCGACCCCACCAAACCACCCGACGACCTCGGAAGCGTAGAGCTGCAGCACTGGCGAGTTCCCATCACCAGCCCCAAGCCCATGAACGACTGCATCTTTGACATTACCTACCGCTACGACACCGACGGAATAGTGCATGTGGATGTCTCTGACCCGCTCAATCAGACTTCCCTGCTAGCAGCAAAGGTGCCCGAAGACGACCGTCAAGAAAAGCGCAAGCTGGTGGAGATATCTGACAATGCTCGCAGCACCGTCCATGACGAGTCTCTGGAAAAATCAGACACCGTCCCCCACCCTGAACTTCCTCCCTATCTGGCAGCAGACATCATAATGCTACGCACCAAAGTCGCACCCTTCTTAGATATGGATGAATCCGCCAAACTCTTAACCCTCTGCGACCGCATAGTAGAGACGCAAGGCGTAGACGATGTCCTCGTCCAAGCACTCCACAACTTCCGCGACAAATATAGCTATCTGATCTGAAAGCTCGCAATAAAAACTCGCGGGTGGCTATGAAAACAGGAACTTTCAGGTGCTATGGAACTCTTGGGAAATTCAGTGAATGGAATCTACTAGTTGCTGAATCTGTACGGTAACATCGCCTAGGTTTAACAAGGCGGTGACATCGCCTGTGACTTTGATTTCGCCCAACAGGAAAGCGGCGTGGGCATCATGGCGGCGTTGGGCTACAGATACTGCCACATCGTAAGGCTGTGTGAAGATGACATCAGGCTCGGGAGCTTGACCGAAAGTGGCAGTGGCCCCATTAGTGTCTATCTGGATGAAGTAACAAAGAGGTGCTTCGCCGTCAGGCAACTCGGCAATGTTCTGGATGCAGAGCGACCTGGGGGGCGAATTGGGGAGCGACTTGGGAAAGCTATCGACTGAGCTATCTATATCTTCTGGCAACCGCACTTCAGATTCGCGAAGCTTGGCATCTAAAGCCCCCACCCACTCTTCAGACAGAAACTTCAAGTTACTTCTGTGCGAACAGAGAGCGGTTCTTCAACTTGGATTTGATGTAGTCACGGTTAGTCCAAGCGATGAAGTCAATAGATATTTCCTTCGGGCAAGCTTCTTCGCATTCGCCGTGGTTGGTGCATGAGCCGAAAAACTCCTCCATCGTCTCTACCATCTTCTCGGCTCGCTCCCAACGTTCGCTTTGACCTTGAGGCATCAGGTTGAGATGCTGAACCTTGGCAGAACAGAAAAGCTGCGCCGCGCTGTTAGGGCAGGCAGCCACACACGCTCCACAGCCAATGCAAGCCGCAGCGTCAAAAGCGGTGGCAGCTGTTTGGTGCGGTATGGGGGTGAGATTGGCATCTGGGGCTGCGCCGGTGTTCACCGAGATATAGCCGCCAGCTTTGATGATGGCGTCTAGTGGAGTGCGGTCTGTGGCTAAGTCTTTGATGACGCTGAACGCCTCGGCCCGCCAAGGCTCCACCACAATATGGTCGCCATCTTTGAACTGGCGCATATGTAGCTGACAGGTAGCGGTGCCCTTTTGAGGGCCGTGAGCTTGCCCGTTGATCATCAAACCACAAGTTCCACAAATTCCCTCACGGCAGTCGCTCTCAAAACAGATCGGTTCTTCGCCTTTGGCTATCAGAATCTCATTGAGGATGTCAAGCATCTCAAGAAATGATGCGTCTTCGGGCACATCGTCCATCTCATAGGTCACGAAGTGGCCTTTGACTTGAGGGCTGTCTTGCCTCCAGATCCTCAAAGTGAGAGAGAGAGTTGATGCCATAGCTTGTCCTTTGGGTTTTCTGTGATCTGGGCTGGGCTGTGTTTACTGCGGCTGTGTTTGCTGGGGGTTATTTTGGGCGGGGCTTGCTGCGGGCTGGCTTTTACTGTTGGCTAATTCACTTATAAGAGCGAACGGCTAATTCAACTTCTTCAAACTCCAACTTCTCCTCGTGCCGTATGTGGTCGTCGCCGTTCGACTCCCAAGCTGCCACATGCGCGAACTGCTCGTCATCGCGGCGAGCTTCGCCGTCTTCAGTCTGATGTTCTTCTCGGAAATGCCCGCCGCACGACTCTTCTCGCAACAGAGCATCTCGTGCCATCAGCTGCGCTAGCTGGAAGAAGTCTTCCACCCTGCCAGCCTTCTCAAGCGACTGGTTGAGCGAATCTGCCGACCCTAGCACCCGCACATCCGAGAGATATTCCTCGTGTAGGGCAGGTATCTCTGAGAGGGCTTTTTCTAGCCCAGAGCTGGTGCGCGACATTCCCACATAATCCCAGACGATCTTGCCCAGCTCACGATGAAAGAAATCCACCGAGCGAGTTCCCTTAGTGGCAAGCCACTGCTGCGTGCGCTCGTTCACCTCTTGCTCTACGGCGGCAAAAGCAGGATGGTCGGTGGGCACAAGTTGCGAGCCGAGCTGCTCGGCCAGCCACGGGCCGATGGTGGTGGGCAGGATGAAATATCCGTCGGCCAGCCCCTGCATCAGAGCAGAAGCCCCCAAACGGTTGGCTCCGTGGTCTGAGAAGTTGGCTTCGCCGAGCACGAACAAGCCACTGAGATTTGACATCAGCTCGTAGTTCACCCACAAGCCGCCCATCGTGTAGTGAGTGGCTGGATATATGCGCATCGGTGATTTATAGGGATTTTCACCGGTGATGCGCTCGTAGATGTCGAAGAGGTTGCCGTATTTCTCGCGGATCGCATCTTCACCTTGGGCGGCTATGGCATCAGCGAAATCCAGATAGACACCGTTGGCTCGCTCCCCCACGCCGCGCTCGGAATCCACCACGCTTTTGGCGTTGCGAGAAGCCACATCACGGGGTACAAGATTGCCAAAGGCTGGATATTTGGTCTCTAGGTAGTAGTCGCGCTCGGATTCGGGAATCTGATCGGGCGACCGCTTGTCGTCGCCTCGCTGAGGCACCCAGATGCGCCCGTCATTTCGTAGTGATTCTGACATGAGCGTAAGTTTTGATTGGAAATCATCGCTTTGAGGAATGCAAGTGGGGTGTATCTGCGTATAGCAGGGGTTGGCGAAAAGCGCACCCCGCCGATGTGCTCGCCAAGCTGCGGTGACATTGCACATCTTGGCGTTGGTAGAGAGAAAGTAAACATTGCTGTAGCCGCCAGTGGCGAGCACCACAGCATGTGCGCTGTGCGAAGACACCTCACCCGTGAGCAAGTCTCGCACCACGATCCCTACTGCCCGTCCGTCATGGACGACTACATCTAGCATCTCTTTGCGGTTATGCAGCTCCACTGAGCCAGCGGCGACTTGGCGCATCAAAGCGGAATAGGCACCTAGCAAGAGCTGCTGTCCTGTTTGGCCACGAGCATAGAAGGTGCGCGAGACTTGCGCGCCACCGAAAGAGCGATTGTCTAGTAGCCCGGCGTAGTCGCGAGCGAAGGGTACGCCTTGAGCTACGCATTGATCGATGATTTCCAGCGACACCTCGGCTAGGCGATGCACATTGGCTTCGCGAGAACGGTAGTCGCCGCCCTTGATGGTGTCTACGAAGAGTCGCCAGATAGAGTCGCCGTCGTTTTGATAGTTCTTGGCTGCGTTGATGCCGCCTTGAGCAGCGATGGAGTGCGCCCGACGTGGCGAATCGTGATAAGTGAAAGACTTGACCTTATAACCGAGCTCACCTAGTGAAGCAGCCGCCGCCGCCCCTGCTAGCCCGGTGCCGACCACGATGATTTCAAAGCCGCGCTTGTTTTTGGGGCTCACCAAACGCACATCGGAGCGGTAGTTAGCCCACTTTTCAGCTAGTGCGCCTTGTGGCACGCGGGAGTTCATCGCTTCCATCATGGTGTTGCTCCCGATGCTGTTGCTCCTGATGCTTCTTCTCCCGATGCTTCTTCTGGGTCAGCCATCTGTGCTTCATGCTCTCGCACCACCGACACTCCCCCGTCGTCTATTACATCAGCCTGCACGAAAATCGGGAAGCTGAGATTGCCGATGAGGATGACAGCAGCAAAGCCCTGTGCAAACCGCCTTCGCAGCGGGTTGAACTTGGGGCTATTTATGCCGAGGCTCTGGAACATGCTCCAAGCCCCGTGATAGATGTGAATAGCCAACGCAACATTAGCCACCACATACAAAATCGCCACAGGGATACTGCTAAGGCTGGCAACCACATTGTGATAAGGGTCGCCCCGCACGAAGTCGGGATTGAACCAGCCCCAGGTGAAGTCGGCCAGATGGTAGAAGAGATAAAGCAAAATGATCGGCCCCGTCCAGCGCATTGTGCGAGAAGCATAAGAAGCAGCCGAATAGCCGCGCCCGCCCACATAAGAAGCGTCAGCCCTGCGGCTCATAACCGTCAGGCTCCAAGCCGAGTGAATATGCAACCCGAAAGCGGCGATCAGACCTATGCGCATACCCCAGAGAATCCAGGTGCGCGGCACGAGGTCGCCACCCAAATCGCGCAACGCTTCGGCATACTCGCTGAGCTTGACAGGACCTTCATAGAGATGAAGATTGCCGATCATATGAACCAGCACAAACCCCAAAAGGGCAATGCCAGTGAGTGCCATCACCCACTTCTTCCCCACTGCTGACTGATAAATAGAAAGCGGCCACGGCAACCTGACCCGAGGCTTAGGATGCACTGGGAACTCAGCCGAAGGAGCCGATGCTGCTGGAGCAGGAGTTCTAACTGTCCCCTGTGTGCTCGGCCCTGTGCTCGGCCCTTGCGTTTCGGTTAAAGTAGTTGTTTTAGTTGTGGTACTCATAGTGGCTGAAATTTGTCTGCATAATGAAATCTAGTCGGATTACCATCCTAAATACGAATTGCTGCGTTTCTGTTTCGATTCCCAATGCAATAATTGCCTGATTCAAAGGCGGAAATTGACTATTACCCTAGCAATTAATGGCACCATTCAGGTTGGTTTTTTAGAAGAGCTGGAGTCAGCCTAAGAAAATCGGGCCAATTACGCCTCTTCAGTGACCGTGTTGATATCTATAGATGTGTGTGAGAGGAATAGCCATGGATGGTGGCTACCACGGCGTTTCTATGCTCTTTATCGCCCCCAGCTTACTTTGGGCTTGGGAGACCGCATGCCTGCTCAGGGGCGGGAGCAACGTGTAGAGACGAAATTTTCGTGGAAACATTATCTCTATTTTCTGGAATAGTTTGTCGTGAGCTATCAAAGGCATCCGATGTTCTATAGCACATCCGGCTATCAACAAGTCTCCATAGTCTGTTTCTTCGCGGTTTTCCAATTCCCAAACTTGCTCGTAGCACACTAGCAGATAGCGAGCTATAGAAATTGCGAAGTCGGTGACTACCAGTCTAGAAATACCATGAAATCTTTCCGCCACTCTTTGCCCGACTCTGTTCGGCGATAAGTGTCCTTTGTTGGCGAGTCTCTTGAAGTGTCTGCTGAGTTCTGTTATAGAAACGGAACAATAGAAAAGCTGTTTTCCCTCGTAATATCGCGAATACTCTGTTTCTTTGCTAGGCGGGAACCCTATGATCACAGACGAGTCGGCTATTCTTCTATGCTTTGAAAGTTCCACTAACGTAGCGGTTCCCGTATGTATTCCATCAGTTTGTGTATCTCATCGGTAGCACGGTTGAATCGCTTCGCTACGTTCTGAAATTCGGCATAGGGCAAATCAGGGCTGAAGGCGGAGCAAGCTTTTTCTGCTTCGCTAAACAGTTCGTCCATCCTGTCTCTGTGTTGCTCTGCTCGCACATCCGACAGGTAGTTTGCATAATAGTCTTTGGCTTCGCTGTAGCTCATCTCTGCGTGTTTCTGGACCAGTTGCACGAATCTGTTCTGAGCCATGGCAGGGACAGAGCGTTCCCTGATCAGTGCGATGTCCTCGCACGCACACCTTGCACGGTTCTCGCAACCTGCCTCTGCTACCTCCAGCCATTCCAGCAACCTGTCTGTCCAGTCGGCTGGGATTGGTTCCATATCGTCAAAGCCACCAAGGGAGGAATCCCGCAAAACAGAACTGGGTTGTGTCTTCATGTCTTCTAAGCTTAGCGACTGACCCAAAAACTCACCGCCTTTGCAGTGTTTCTGGTATAAAACACACTTTGTGTTCTCAGCAGACACCACAAGCTCGCGAACGCACCTGTCAGCTGTATGAAGAAACAAGTCAATAACGCATACAGATATCGGATAGCTTGCGCCCGCCTCTAGGGATTTATCCTAAAAAAGCCCAAAGCACCAGCCCTATTGCTATTGCCAAGACTATGGCTACAAGGCAGTAGTCGAGATAAGAACGCCTGTGCTGGCGCGTCGGATCAAATCCCACGCAAACCTCTCAGACCTCTGGGACTGTTTATGACTGGCGCTGTATGAGTGACATGCCGTTGAGTCGCATCACCTTATGGATGTCGTCATCGGCGAAACCTTTTAGATCGTGCACGAATGCTAGAGGATCACTCAATCCCTCGGCGTGGGGATAGTCGGAACCGAAGATCATATGATCCACGCCCAACAGCTCGGCCAGTTGGGTCATGTCGTCCTCGTAAAATGGCGCGACCCACACATGGCGGCGGAAAGTGTCAATCGGGTCTTCCGTGAAAGCGTGACTTTGCTGCTTGAAAGTCTTCTTCATGCGACCGAACAGAGGCTCCACCCAACTCGAGCCTGTTTCAATGGTGGCGACTCGCAAATTCGGAAAACGAGTAAACACTTGACCACCAATCAATGAAGCAATCGTGTCGGCAATGGGTGCCATGCAGAGCATAGATTTTAGCGGATCTTGACGGAAAGCCTCAAACTCGGTCTTGAAACCCCAAAGCTCAAAGAGCACCTCATAGCCAGCATCGCCAGAGTGGAAAGCCACAACGATGCCAGCTTCGTTAGCCCGAGCCCAGAACGGATCGTGGCGAGGGTCGCCGAGATGACAATAGCCGTCATCTGTTAGCACCGAAGAAGCTCGCAGGTTCACAACTCGGCAGTCTTCAGCTAAAGCCCATTCCAGCTCTTCGCATGCCTGATCCACATCTGAGAGCGTGATATAAGGTGCAGCGATGATGCGGTCTTGGTGTGAAAAACCCCAATCTTCGTTCATCCAGCGGTTGAACGCCCGAAAGGCTGCCCGCATCGCTGGAAGGTCGTTCTTCAAAGCCGACTCCATGCCCACGCCCAAAGTAGGGAAGAAGAAAGCCGACTCTATGCCTTGTCCGTCCATGTGCTCTAGCCGCTTGCTGCGGTCACGATATTCGGGGCGATCTGAGAGTTGCTCTAAATCGCCGAAGGCGTCACGGATATTGTCTGAAGACTGCTTGCCGCGGAAATATTCGTCCAAGCTACCTGGACGGGCGATGGGATCGAAGGTAGGATTAGGGATGAAGCGGTTGATTTTGCCTCCCACTAGCAATCGCTTGCGGCCGTCAATGTCGGCCCACTGCATGCAACGTTTAGCCATGGAAGGTTCGATATGGCGAATGAAGGCATCCTCCGCCTCGTAGTAGTGGTTGTCTGCGTCAAAAGCCGCAAAACCTAAATCGACTGAAGAAGTTGTTGTTGTCATACAATTCAGGCTAGTCGTCACTGCAATAATTATCAACAGCAAAAAATATCTACAGTAAGAGGTAATGGCAAAAATCCTGATCACCGAGAAAATCTCAGAATCCGGCATTGAGCAGCTGCATGAAGCCGGGCATTCTGTGGAAGTGCGTCTCGCCCTTGAGCCGGCCGAGCTGCTAGAAGCCGTAACCGACTGCGATGCTCTGATAGTGCGCTCTCAGACACAAGTCACAGAAGAAGTTCTGTTAGCAGCCAAGCAGATGCGTATCATCGCCCGCGCTGGCATCGGAGTTGACAATGTCGACACCGAAGCTGCCACTCGCCAAGGCATCGTGGTGGTGAATGCTCCGCGAGCGAATGCTCTCTCGGCCGCTGAGCACACCTTGGGATTGATCTTGGCGCAAGCCCGCCATATCCCCCAAGCTCACGCCGACCTCATCGCAGGCAACTGGAACCGATCTCGCTTTCAAGGCGTGGAACTAGCCGAAAAGACTCTAGGTATCGTGGGCTTCGGACAGATCGGACAACTCATTGCCGAGCGCGCCTCTAGCTTCGGCATGTACATCATCGCCCATGACCCTTACATCCCCCAAGAACGTTTCCGCCAGCTAGGTGCTGAGCCTCGTGCCTTGGAAGAGATCATTGCCGAAGCCGATTTCGTGACATTGCATGTGGCGAAAACGCCCGAAACCACAGGGTTAGTAAACGCCAAACTGCTAGCCCACGCCAAACCTACGCTGCGAGTGGTGAATGTGTCAAGAGGCGGAATCATAGACGAGAACGATCTCGCCGAAGCTATCCAGTCGGGTCAGATCGCAGGCGCGGCTTTGGATGTGTTTGAAGAAGAGCCTCTTACCGACTCGCCGCTGTTCGGGCTACCCGGTGTGGTAGTGACGCCGCATTTAGGCGCAAGCACCATAGAAGCGCAGGAAAAAGCTGGGATTTCCGTGGCTAAACAAGTCAGCAATATGCTGGCAGGAAGACTGCCGCGCTTCGCCGTGAACATCCACGCCAGCCAGACACCCGAAGAGCTGTTGCCCTATTTGTCGCTGTGCGAACAGCTGGGCGGAATTTTCGGATCACTTGTGAAGAGCTTGCCTGAGACGGTAGAGATAGAGTTCAGCGGGCAGATCGGTGAAGTCGACACGAAGATGGGCATGTTGGCAATGCTGACTGGTTTGCTGAGCCCAGTTTGTGACGACCCTGTTTCGTATGTGAATGCCGAAGAAGTGGCCCGCAACCGAGGTATTGAAGTGCGAGTGATTAACACCAGCGCACCGAAAGACTATGTGAGCGAAGTGACTTTACGAGGAGGCGGACACGGCGTGGGAGGAGCTCTGCTGGGGGTGCGGGCGGAGCCTCGCATCATCTGGATGGAAGGTCACCGAGTAGATCAACCACCTTCGGATCATATGGTGGTCATACGCAACAATGACAAGCCCGGCGTCATCGGGGCTATTGGTCAAGTTATGGGTGAGATGGGCGTGAACATCAGCGACATGGATGTTGGAGCGGGCGTGGAAGCCAACGAAGCGTTGATACTGCTGGCCACAGACAAAGCGGCCGACGACGAGACTGTGGAACGGTTGCGCGCTCTCGACGCTGTGAGAAGCGTGCGCGCTATAAACCTTTCGGCTGTCTAGTCAGTTTTTTCTGCTTCTTTCTCATCTGCGGCGGCAGTATCGCCGCTAGCATCGCTGTCAGCATCATCGGCAGTGTCACCTTCTGTGGCAGAGCTGTCAGAGCTGCCGTCAGCATCACTGGTGGCATCTTCGTCTGGCGTCCATTCGCCTTCGGTGCCTTCGGTGTCTTCCGACTTGCCTTTCATGCGCTTGCGTCCGAAGAAAACAGCTATGCCAGCGGCTAGTGCGGAGAAGATGAAGATTTTTCTTTTTTTACCCATATGTACATACTAGTAGCGTCTGTTGGATTTTACAAAGGAAACTCATCCAAAGAATCTAAGAATTTTCTAAGAAGAACCTTCTAAGGAATTGCTGTTGCGGATGTTAGAACCATTTGCTATAGTGGTATCAATGACAAACCAGTTTTCGAGCTACTACAAAAACGGCAGTACCGACAACAGCTACGACCTACTCCTTCTCTAGCGCGAGCACCCGCCCTCGGTGCTCGCCTTGCCTCCTGTCATTTGGCAGGAGGTTTTTTAATTCTGGGTCAAGTTTTACCACCAATAGTTTTACCACCAAAAGACAGACAAATAATCCCAACAACCTATAGGAGACAAGCCATGGACACTCAAACCATGTCAGATCAAGTCAAGATTTTTGACACTACCTTGCGTGACGGCGAGCAGTCGCCGGGCATCTCGCTTGACGAGGGCGAGAAGGTAGAGATCGCAGAGCAGCTGGCTCGTCTCGGCGTAGACATCATAGAGGCAGGCTTCCCTGTGGCTAGCCAAGGCGACTTTGAAGCTGTCCATGCGATAGCCAATGCCATCTCAGGGCCAACTATCTGTGGTCTTTCACGCACTGCACACAAAGACATAGACCGCTGCTGGGAGGCCATTGAGCCTGCCGAGAAGCGGCGCATCCATACCTTCATCGCCACCAGCCCGACCCATATGAAGCACAAACTGCGTATGACACCCGAGCAAGTCAAAGAAGAAGCACGCTCTGCTGTGCGCCACGCTCGCAGCTACACCGAAGATGTGGAGTTCTCGCCCGAGGACGCCTCTCGTAGCGACTTTGACTTCATGTGCGAAGTGCTGCAGATAGCTGTGGAAGAGGGAGCCACCACCTTGAACATCCCCGACACTGTGGGCTATGGCGTACCCGAAGATTACGCCGCCAAGATACGCTCTATCCGCGAGCGGGTGAGCGGCGACTATGTCATCTCTACCCACTGCCATAACGACCTCGGCTTGGCGGTAGCTAATTCGCTGGCGGGGGTGATGGCTGGTGCTAGGCAAGTGGAGTGCGCTGTCAATGGCATCGGCGAGCGGGCTGGCAATGCCGCTTTAGAAGAAATCGCTATGGCTGTGAAGACTCGCTCGGACTACTTTGAGGGCTTGGATGTAAACATCAACACTAAAGAGCTGCAGCGCACCAGCAAACTGGTGAGCCGTCTCACCGGGTATCCCGTCCAATACAACAAAGCTGTGGTGGGGCGCAACGCTTTCGCTCACGAAGCGGGTATCCATCAGCACGGCGTGCTACGTGAGCGCACCACTTATGAGATCATGGACCCAGACGCGGTGGGGCAAGGCGAAAGCCAGATTGTGCTGGGCAAACATTCGGGGCGATACGCTTTCGCCGACCGCCTGCGACAGCTCGGCTACGACATCAAAGGCGACGCTCTGAACGCGTCATTCACCCGCTTCAAAGAGTTAGCTGACAGGAAAGTGCAGCTTTCCGATGCCGATTTGGAAGCCATTGTCGCAGACGAGGTGGGAACTTCAGGCGAAAATGTGTTTGCGTTGGAGTTTTTGGAGTGCCACGGCGGAAGCATCGCCTCGGGAACACCGCACGCCACTGTGGTGGTTAGCAAAGACGGCGAACAGAAGATGATCCGTTGCGAAGGCGACGGTATGGTTGACGCGGCCTGTTCTGCCATCAAAGAAGCCACCTGTGTGGAGGGCAAACTCACCGATTACACCGTTACTTCCGTCACAGGTGGGGTGGATGCTTTGGCTGATGTGGCTTTGCAATTCACCTCAGAAGAGGGCATCAAAGTGGGCGGCAGAGGTCTCTCCACTGATGTGGTGGAAGCTTCGGCTAGAGCTTTCCTGAACGCTGTCAACAAGGTGAGCATCATTCGCTCAGACAGCCCGCAAGTTGCTACCGAAGACCGCCCTGGGCATCTGAGCGCAGAACTTCGCTGAGGTCATGCAAGTAGTTGATGTTCTGCAAGTAGCTGAGTCTCTATAGCTGAGATTCTGCAAATAGCTAGCTCATCATCTACACTGAGAAATATGGCTTATGAGCCTCGCGAGCATCACCCAGCGTTTGAGGAATATTGTGAGGCCATCTTCGAGCTAGAAGAAGACGGTCTCAAACCGATCCAGTCTCGCCTTGCTGAACGGCTCGGGGTTTCGCGGGCGGCAGTTTCTAGAATGGTCACCAGAATGACCGAAGAAGACTTAGTCGCGAGAAGAAAGAATGGCTCGCTGACTCTCACAGATGACGGCAAATTCTTGGCCCGCACCATCGTGCGCCGACATCGTCTAGCTGAGCGTTTTCTGACAGATGTGCTCGGAATGAACTGGACAGACGCTCACCACGAAGCTGGCAAATGGGAACATGTCATCTCTCCTGCTGTGGAAAAAGCAATGAACCGTCTGCTGGAAGACCCTACGACTTGCCCTCACGGGAATCCCATCCCTGGCTCTTCATACGAAGAACCCGACCTCAAGCACCTTTCGCAAATGTCAAAGGGGAAGCACTTCACCATCGTGCGCATTCGCGAAGAGCTGGAGTGCACGCCGGGCCTGCTGGAATTCTTAGAGTCGGCCTCGCTTATGCCCGGCTTCAAAGGCGAAGTGCTGTTTTCGGCCCCAGACGGAGCCACCACCGTCAACCTCGGCGAAGGCGATGTGAGAATTGAGGCTTTTGCAGCAGAGAGAATCTTAGTCAAGTCAAACTGAGCGCAAAAGCCTCGAATAAAACACAGCGACGGCCTTAGCCTGGAATATCTAGCCAGGCCCTGCGAGTCAAGGTGTCTAGGTCGTTAGCTTGCAAGTAGCTACGAGAGAGCGTCCAGACATCATCAGTGATGACGATGGAACGCAGGATTTGTCTTGAAGAGTCGTAGCTGAAATATTCGGGAACGCAGACATTTACTTGGTTAGCATTTTCCACCGACGAACTCTGGAGTTTAGAGAGCAAGTCTGACAGCTCGCTGGAACTGTTCTCGCTAGCGGCAGATTGCACTTCTTCTACTACCTCGCTCAAGCTGGCACTAGTAGTATCTTCTTGACCTTCTGTACCTGGTTTGGCAAGCTGAGCGCAAACATGGTTGTTTGGAACACCTGTATTGGCAGTCCTACCGGTGCCCTGACACACTTTCACAACAGACGTCGTTGACAGGCTTCCAGCTGTCCAACTCAGTGAAGAACTCGGCACATTGTACCATTCGCAACCTTCGGTATCGCCCGTGGGTCGAGTGGCGACGTCGTGAGATATTCGAGCGATCAGCTCTATCTCGGGCGAGTCAGCATCGGCATTAACCCGCAGAGCCAGTGCGCCGAAGTAGTTGTTTCGCCAGTTACTCACAGGCACAACAGCCAACTGCTTGGGTGCCCACCAGAGGAACGCCCTAGCGTCCCATTCCACCTCAGAAGAGCCGCCCTCTAACACCAAGCTGTCCAGAGTGCGGGGATTGGCAGGGTCGGACACATCAAATAGGCTTACCTTCGCGCCGGTCACTCGCCCCGTGTCGGTAGCCTCCCGCCCCACGCCCAACAGCAAATCCTCGCCCACTGGATGGAGATAAGCGGAATAGCCGGTGATCTTAAGCTCACCCTCGGTGGTGGGGTTGGTTGGGTCGGATAGGTCTATCACATAGAGCGGATCGGTCTGGCGGAAGGTCACCACATAGGCCTTGTCGGCTATATAGCGCACAGCATAAATTTCCTCGCCTCGGCCAAGATTGCCGACTTTACCGACTTCGGTGAGGGCAGAGTTGTCGTCTTCTAGAACTGTTACGAAACTCTCGGAATTCTCCCAAGAGCCACTAGTGGTGGCCACGAACAGGCGGCCTTCGTATTCGTGGAAAGCATATTGGTTGATGGGAGAACCCAATGCCGTACCAGAAGCTTCGTAATCCGCACTGCCTGCTGAGTCTAAAGAAAACTTGTGGATGACTGTCTCACTGGATTGCGAATCATCGTTATACACCACACGGCTCACATACAGATTTCTTGTAGAGGCATAGACTGTCTCGCCGTTGGCCAGAGTTGAGACGGCATCTCTCAATCTCAGGCTTTCGCCGGTAGCGAAAGACAAAACCGATACTTGGTTGAAACCGCTGAACTCGCTGGGGGCGAATACCCTATCGCAGTCGAGTAGCTGCCCGCTGGCGATGGATTCGCCGTTGGCGGCGTGAAGGTTGTAGTAAGGGAGCCATTGATCCAGCGAGGATTCTTGTATCAGTAGCCTGTTGAAACGCGTAGCTGAAGCTTCAGAGCTGGCTGAACTATCTGAAGGCCGGACAAACCCAATCTTTTCAGGCTGTGAGCTGATCACTACACGGGCATAGCCATTTGCAGCACGGGAGCTGATATAACGGCCTTCTACCCTTAGATGTCTCACCACTTCAGGGTTTTCGGGATCGCTGATATCTACCTCGGTGATGACTACAGCATTGTTATTCGAACTCGGCGCGATTGCAATGGAGTCCACGGCTATGTCACCTGCTGTTTCTCCAGCTGAATCGTCTGGGTCGCCACCCCCGCTAAAAACACCGCCTCCGCCGGGAGGTTCAATGCCTACCGAAGAGGTGCCTATCGCAAATATTTTGTCACCCACCAAGTACATCTCTTGGTAATAGCCATCTTGCAAGGCAACCCTGCCCTGCAGCTCGGGGGTTGCGCTGGTGATGTCGGCAATCCATATCTCATCGTTTCCAGAGCGATTATTGCTGATGCCAACGATGCGGCGACCGTCGGTCTTGACGATGTCGGCCTCGTCTACACCTTCAACTTGCACATTGGTGCCTGAAAAATCCACACCTTCAGTTGGAGTAGCACTTGGAGCAGAGGTGGTTGCTAGCCCATCGCCTGATGGCCCGGCATCATCAGCAGCAAACATGGCAGTTTCTTGCATCTCAAGATCACCTCTACCAAAAACCACTCCTAAATCGCCGTCATCTAGCCCGTAGGGGCCGACTCGCTCTAGAGCTTCGCCACGGATATAGTCCATCAGCGCATCGCATTCATCAAAAGACGAAAGCGATATCCGCGTGACTTGGCTGTCAGACTGCTGCGGATTTTGCTCTGTGCTGTCCGAAGTGTCGGGCTCTTCTACCGCCGGTATCGTGGTGGCAGTCACAGTCTCTGATTCCCCGTTCTCATCTTCTCCGCTGCGCGGTTCAGTCGGTTCAGTTACAGGATCTGCAGGATCACCATGAGAGGTAGGGGTCGGAGTTGTCGTATCTGGAGGAAGCGTACTCGTGGGTTCTACCACAGTGGTGGTGGAAGCGGAGGGTGCCTCCGTGGTAGTCGTTGTATTGTCAACCGACTCTTCAGACGAAGAGCACTGAGTGGCAATGAGTGACACCAAAATGGCGGCTGCGAACAAACCAATCGCCATTCGGCGCGGTTTACGAGAAGTAGTTGTCGAAGTGGTAGTCGAAGTAGTGGTCATGGTTCTTATCCTCCAGGTCTGTTGATTTCTATTACATCTTTTGACCTTCTCTTCGTTCAAAAAGTTCCCAAGTCTCAGAAGAAAAATCTCTTTTTATCAGAGATCATTTATCAGAGATCATCCGGTGTGATAAAAGTTCCTGAGATGGCAGTAGCCGCAGCCACTGCAGGCGACACAAGATGAGTGCGACCGCCACGACCTTGACGGCCTTCAAAGTTGCGATTGCTGGTGCTGGCGCAACGTTCGCCTTCTCGAAGTTTGTCGGGATTCATAGCTAAACACATAGAACAGCCCGGCTCACGCCAATCAAAACCAGCTGCACGGAACACCTCATCTAGACCTTCGGCTTCGGCTTGAGCTTTCACTTGGCCTGAGCCGGGCACAACCAAGGTACGCACGCCTGCCTTAACCTTGCGCCCTCTCGCCACAACAGCGGCCTCGCGCAGATCTTCTATGCGGCTGTTGGTGCACGAACCGATGAATACGGTATCTACAGAAATGTCGCGTATCGGCGTGCCTGGCGTTAGCCCCATATAGTCAAGTGCTCTGGCTGCAGAATCTTTCTGCTCCGACTCGGCGAAGCTATCAGGGTTGGGCACAGCAGCGTTGATGCTTGTTACATGTCCAGGGTTTGTGCCCCAAGTCACTTGCGGAGAGATACTGGCTGCGTCAAGGCGCACTTCACGGTCAAAGACAGCATCACTGTCGGTTGTAAGGCTGCGCCAATCGTCCAAGGCTTGCTCCCAAGCTGGGCCTTTAGGGGCACCAGGGCGAGTCTCCAGATAGGCGAAGGTGGTATCGTCGGGGGCAATCATGCCAGCCCTCGCGCCTGCCTCTATCGACATGTTGCAGACGGTCATACGGCCTTCCATGGTGAGTTTACGGATAGCTTCGCCGCGATATTCGATGATTGAACCGATGCCACCACCCGTTCCCAAGTGGCCGATGATGGCCAAGACGATGTCCTTCGCTCCAGAACCTGCAGGCAACTGACCATCAACTGTTACAGCCAAAGTACTGGGGCGGCGTTGCGGAAGCGTCTGAGTGGCAAGCACATGTTCCACTTCGCTGGTGCCGATACCAAAAGCTAGCGCGCCGAAGGCACCGTGTGTGGAAGTATGGCTGTCGCCGCATACGACCGTCATACCCGGCTGCGTGAGACCTAACTCGGGGCCGATGACATGGACTATCCCCTGTCGGTTATGCCCCATTGGATACAGCGTGATGGCGAATTCAGCGCAGTTTTCTCTGAGCACCTCCACTTGCTTGCGTGAAACGACATCGGCTATCGGCAGGTGGATGTCGACGGTGGGCACATTGTGGTCTTCGGTGGCAAGTGTCAAATCGGGACGGCGCACCGACCTGCCAGCGGTTCGCAAACCCTCAAAAGCTTGTGGAGATGTCACCTCGTGGATGAGATGAAGGTCTATGTAGAGCAGGTCTCTGTCGCCTTCGCCACTCACCAGGTGACGTTCCCAGACTTTCTGGCTCAAAGTTTTGGCTGCTTCAGACATCGCCGGCCTCCGTTGCTGTGACTTCCACGGAAAACTCCGTCTCTTTGCCGTTGGCTTGCGCGACTTTGTAACTCACAACTTGGCCAACTTTGCTACCGATCAAAGCCGAACCCAGTGGCGATTGCGGAGAAAGCAGATCTCGCGCTCCGGGTCGTTCTTCTAAAGATGCCAGCAGAAAAGTCTGAGTGTCGCCGTCAGCTAGGCGCACAGTCACGAACGAGCCGAGAGTAACCACGCCGTCTGTTTCGCTTTCCCTGCTAGCTACGGTGTCTTCAATCACAACAGCTTTAGAAAGCAGATGCTCCAGCTGGCGGATACGAGCTTCCATCTTGCCCTGCTCTTCCTTGGCGGCGTGATAGTCGCCGTTCTCTTTGAGATCGCCAAGCTCACGGGCGGTTTCTATGATCTGGGCAATCTCTACTCGCCCTCTGGTGGTGAGGTCTCGCAGTTCCTCGCTGAGACGGTCGAACGCCTCTTGGGAAAGCTGCGTCTCTTTGGTGTTCTCTTGCGAAGATGACGAGATGCGCGCCATGAGGCTGCCAGAATCGGACACTGAACTCATGCTTTAAAGCTACAACCGCTAAATTGAAATAATGTCAAATGTTCAAGATGGCGAGCGTGTTCAAGGCACTGAACCCAAAAACACTAGGCACAAAATCGGCATCGTGGCGGGCGACGGCATCGGTAATGATGTTGTGGCAGAAGGTCTCAAAGTCATCGCTGCTACGGGCGTAGAGACAGAGCTAGTCCACTACGATCTAGGCGGCGAACGCTACTTGCGAGACGAGACAATCCTCCCAGATTCTGTGCTGGAAGAATGGCGAGCCTTGGACGCTCTGTATTTCGGTGCTGTCGGAGCACCCGGCGTGCCACCTGGGGTAATAGAGCGAGGGTTGCTTCTAAAGATGCGCTTTGAACTCGACCTCTATGTCAACTTACGCCCGTTCCGCCTACCAGAACAAAACATCGACATGTTTGTGGTGCGCGAAAACACAGAAGGAACTTACGCAGGAGAAGGCGGTTTCCTGCGCAAAGGCACCCCGTACGAAGTGGCAACTCAGGGCTCTGTCAACACTCGCAAGGGGGTGGAACGCTGCATTCGCTTTGCCTGTGAGCTAGCCCAGTCGCGCCCGGCCCGCCATCTCACACTGGTGCACAAAACGAATGTGCTGACTTTCGCAGGCGATCTTTGGGAGCGTAGCTTCAACGAAGTCGTCTCTGAATACAGCGAGCTTGAGACCGCCTATAACCATGTTGACGCCGCCTGCATATATTTCGTGGAAAATCCGCAACGTTATGATGTGATCGTCACTGATAACCTTTTCGGCGACATCCTGACCGACCTCGGTGGCGCAGTCTCAGGCGGCATCGGTAAAGCAGCATCGGCCAACCTCAACCCCGACCGCACTGGGCCTTCTATGTTTGAGCCAGTGCATGGCTCTGCTCCTGATATTGCTGGACAAGGCATCGCTGACCCTACGGCAGCCATTCTCTCGGCGGCGATGATGCTGGATTTCTTGGGCGAAAGCGAAGCTGCAGCCGCCATCCAACTAGCCTGCGACAGCCCAGAAGTAGCTAATGCTCTCAATGCAACAACCATTGAAACAACCGCTGTCGGAGATGCCATAGCCGAAGCAGTAAAGCCCCCATTCTGATAGCACAGCCTGCTACCACATCTGCTAGCACGATAGTGAAAGAAATGAAGATAACCTGAAACTTATGCCCATAGAAACCGCAGAGAAAATATGGATGGACGGCGAGCTCATCAACTGGGACGACGCCAAGATTCACATCCTCACCCACACACTTCACTACGGCAACGGCGTGTTTGAAGGCATCCGCGCCTATGAAACCGACAATGGAGCGGCAGTCTTCCGCCTCACTCCTCATATAGACCGCCTCTATAAGAGTGCCAAAATCCTCTGCATTGAGATTCCCTATTCACCCGAAGAAATCATTGAAGCTACCAAAGCAGTAATCCGTGCCAACGAACTGCCGAGCTGCTACATCCGCCCCATCGTGTATCTGGGCTACGGCGAGATGGGCCTCAATCCACTTACCTGCGATGTGCAAGTTGCCATCGCTACTTGGCCTTGGGGCACATATCTGGGTGATGAAGGCATCCGCAACGGCGTGCGGTTGATGGTCAGCTCGTGGCAACGTCACGACCCTAACGCCATGCCACCAGCCGCCAAAGGTTGCGGCCACTACATCAATAGCCAAATGGCAAAGGTGCAAGCCATTAAAGCGGGCTATGACGAAGCCATTTTGTTATCTCCGCAAGGGCGAGTGAGTGAATGCACGGGCGAAAATGTGTTCGTGGTTGTAGACGGCGAGATCATCACCCCTCCAACCAGCGCAGGTGCCCTGGAAGGCATCACTCAAGACTCCATCCGCACTTTCGCAAACGACCTAGGCATCCCCTATTCATCTCAAGATCTGCTTCGTAGCGACCTCTATGTGGCTGATGAAGCCTTTCTGTCGGGCACAGCGGCTGAGATCGTACCTATCCGCTCAGTAGACGACAGAGAGCTAGGCGATCCTGGCCCTATTACGCGCCAGATTCAAGAGATCTACACCGAAGTCGTACACGGCCGCGAGGATCGCTACAAGGAATGGAACGAATATGTCCGCCAAGACTGATGAACCTTCAAACGCCAAGCCCGATGCGGTGGAGATCTACGACACGACTCTGCGCGACGGTAGCCAGCTGGAGGGCATCTCTCTCACAGTAGATAACAAGCTTCGCATCGCCCGCAGGCTGGACTATTTGGGAGTTGACTACATAGAAGGAGGCTGGCCCGGCGCAAACCCTAAAGATGATGAGTTCTTCCTCCAAGCCCAAACAGAGCTGAATCTGGAGACGAGCACTTTGGTAGCTTTCGGCTCCACCCGGCGACCTAATGGAAAAGTCAAAAGCGACCCCACGCTAGCCAATCTCATATCGGCAAACTGCCCTGTGGTGTGCATTGTCGGCAAGAGCTGGGATTATCATGTGTCGGAAGCTCTGCGTGTGCCTCTGGAAGAAGGCATCGCCATGGTCTCAGAATCGGTGGCTTATCTGCGCGAGCAAGGGTTGCGGGTATTCTTTGATGCCGAGCACTTCTTCGACGGCTATCTCAACAACTCTGAATATGCTCTGCAGGTTCTGTCGGCCGCTGCTGATGCCGGGGCCGAACGGCTGGTACTCTGCGATACCAACGGCGGTTCGCTACCTCACCAAGTGAGTGAAATCGTCAGTGCCGTCTGCGATTACTTTGAGACTCCGATAGGCGTACATCTCCATGACGACACAGGTTGTGGTGTGGCTAATGCTTTGGCTGGCGTGCTAAGCGGTGCCAAGCAGGTGCAAGGCACCATCAACGGCTACGGCGAGCGAACCGGCAACTGCAATCTAATCCCGATCATTGCCAATCTGGAGCTCAAGCTCGGCATCCAAGCACTACCCGTTGGTCGCCTCGATCGGCTCACTAGCGTGGCACATCAAGTAGCAGAGCTGGTGAATTTTGCGCCCGACCCCCAGCAACCTTATGTGGGAGCAAC
This sequence comes from uncultured Acidimicrobiales bacterium, assembly GCA_958295755.1. GTDB lineage: Bacteria > Actinomycetota > Acidimicrobiia > Acidimicrobiales > Hopanoidiivorantaceae > Hopanoidiivorans. Next base: position 1,700,971 of record OY282367.1, read on the forward strand.
AGCGTTCGCCCACAAAGCCGGTCTGCATATGAGTGCTCTGGCTCGGCGCAACGATGCTTATGAACATATCTCACCCGAACAAGTAGGCAACGCCACTCGCTTTGTGGTATCTGAAATGTCGGGGCGAGCCACGATAGCCCTCAAAGCCAAAGAGCTTGGCATTGAGATGGAAGATTCTATGCTGGGCGGGGTTGTGGACGCTCTCAAGCAGCTGGAATACGCCGGGTATCACTTTGAAGTAGCAGACGCTTCTATGGAGCTGTTGATGCGCAGACTGGCTGGCTGGGAACAGCCGTATTTCAGACTGGTGTCATTCAGCGTGGAAGTAAACCACCGCCCTGGCGATCCTCTGCCTGGAACCACCCATGCTACAGACCGAGTAGCTATGATCTTGCATGAGACCACAGGAAAAATGGATCCAGAGAGCAATATCGTGCTTGACAGCGACGCCACCGTTAAGCTGTGGGTGGGAGACGAACGAATTGTCTCACACGGTGAAGGCAATGGCCCGGTGGATGCCATTCACAACGCTTTGATGGCTGCCATTGGCAACCGATATCCTGCCTCGCAGTCAATTCACCTCACAGACTACAAAGTGCGCGTGCTAGATACCGCTTCAGGCACACAGGCAGTAACACGAGTGCTCATCGACTCCACCGACGGCACCAAGACTTGGACAACTATTGGCGTGTCGGAAAACATCGTGGAAGCCAGCTGGCAAGCACTTTTGGATTCCATAGTATGGGGCTTGCTGCATATGGGGGACGGGGATGAGACTAGAGACGATAGCTCTTCTGGATAACTGGTTGCAATATCTTGGCACAGCCGTCTTTCATCCCCCAAAAGCCTGGAGGTACTCCAGCGTTTTATGAATCACCAAAGCGAACACGAGGCTCGTGGCGGCCGTCTCGCCCCGGCGATCTAACCAGCCCCGGCCAGCCGCAAGGCGATGGCAACGGCTATCAAGGCCCCGACCAAGGCTATGCGCTACTTTTGGCAGAGCGTTTTCGCTCTGAGGTGCGGTTACCTGAAGGCTCTCCACTAAGCGAAGAAGCAGTGCTGGCAGGATGCTTGAGTGTGGCACTGAAACGAGCGTCTCTGTTTGGTCGTGCCCCTGTGGCCGCCGATATGGAAACGGCACTAGCAATATGGGGGTTTTTGGATGACTCACCTACCGCAGAGCTGATGACCCTGCGCCGCGAGCTTTTTGCTGAAGTTGCCCATAACCCCTCCCATGCCCTGCAGATCGCCGACTGCGTGCCCGAAGAGACACTGCGAATGCAGCCTGCTGAGCTTCGTGTTGCTGCCCATAACTGCCTCGCTCTGTTGGAAATCCCTCAGCACTCCCAAAACCAGCATTAGGGGTAGCGCATGACTACATGCGTCAGGTTTGCTCCTTCGCCTACTGGCTATCTTCATGTCGGTGGTGCCCGCACTGCTTTGTTCAACTGGCTTTTTGCCCGCTCCACCGGCGGCCGCTTTTTGCTTCGCGTGGAAGACACCGACACCGAACGCAACCGAGACGAACTCACTGATGTCATTTTGGATTTACTCGGCTGGCTGGGGATTGAGGCCGACGGGGAGCCAGTCTTCCAGTCGGATAATCGCAGTCGCCATCGCGAAGTTGTAGAGCAACTGTTACGAGACGGGAAAGCATACCTCTGCGATAATGAAAACAACGAAGTGGTAGGTGCCGAACTTGTCGAAGGCTTAGCTGTGCGCTTTCGAGTGGCAAGTTACGAACAGGAAACCCTCAACATCTGTGATGTCGTGAGAGGTGAGGTGAGCTTTGCCGCAGCCGAAATGGAAGACTTCGTGCTCTGGCGATCTAATGCCACCCCCACCTTCCTGTTGGCTAATGCCGTGGACGATATAGATATGGGAATCACCCACGCTATTCGCGGCGAAGACCTGCTCCCTAGCACGCCGAAAGCCATGCTAGTGATGGACGCAATGGGTGCCGTCGCTCCCACATACGCACATCTGCCTTTGCTGGTGAACGAACAGCGCAAGAAACTCTCCAAGCGCAAAGATGATGTGTCATTGGAGATTTGGAGGGGGCGGGGCTACCTGCCCGAAGCCATGGCTAACTATTTGGCAACTTTGGGCTGGGGGCCACCAGACGATATAGAAATCCGCCCGATGGCTGAGATTTTGGAGCTGTTCCGGCTAGAAGATGTATTAAAATCTCCTGCTTTCTTCGACCCGAAGAAACTGGAACACTTCAATGCCACTCATATCCGCAGGCTTTCCAGCGAGGAATTTCTTGCCCGCTTGGAGCCTTGGTTCGAAGAAGCAGCCTGGCCGGCGCAGCGGTACCGCACAGAGGTGATGGACGCTTTGGGGCCGATGGTGCAAGAAAAAATTCGCACATTGGCAGAAGCTGAGAGATTCGTGGACTGGCTCATGCTAGATGATCCTCCCGTGGATGTGGCATCGTGGGAAAAAGCCATCGCCGGCAACGCCGTTGCCAGAGACATCCTAAGTGAGGCTTTGGTGGTTTACGCCGATACGCCCTGGCAAGCTGACAACCTTTATGAAGCTACAAAAACCCTCGGTGAACAGCACGGACTCAAGCTGGGCAAAGCTCAAGCACCGATACGCGTGGCTATAACAGGGCGTTCGGTCGGGCCACCGCTGTTTGAATCGCTCGTGCTACTTTCCAGAGAGGAAGCGATGCGGCGATTGCAGATGGCAATCAACAAGCTAGACTGAGATTTCCCTTTCGGGGGTGGTGTAATTGGCAACACACCGGGTTCTGGTCCCGATATTGAGGGTTCGAGTCCTTCCCCCCGAGCAAAAATATGCCAGCAAATATTAGCCCTGCCCCGTTCGTCTAGAGGCCTAGGACGCCAGATTCTCAATCTGGTAACACGGGTTCAAATCCCGTACGGGGTGCTACTTCGGTCCAGCGGAGCTTCGGAGCCTCGGAGCTTCAGGTCAAAACTCAGATCGCCAATAAACTCAGATCGCCAAGGCCATGGGTTTATCAGGAGGCAAGCCCATCGCACCAAAGCAAGCTGCCCCAGCTTCAGGAGCAGTGGGGCCGTCTCTGAGATAGCTTCGCATGAACATCGCGAAACGAGAGTCGTCTGTTGAATCCAATGCCAGTTGCCGACCCCAAGCCGAAAGCACAAAGGTTGAGTCTTGCTGACTGTAAGGCGAGACCAATAAGTGCGAATTCTGCTCGGCGAGTGTCTCCAGATACTCCAGCTCGTCTGCTGAGGCGTCAGCTTTGTAGGTAACCCACACAGCACCGTGCTCCAGAGAATGCACAGCGTGCTCATCTCGTAGCGGTTTAGTGTAGAACCCGCAGTTCTGCCAATAACCCGAATGCTGTCCGCCTACTGGGGGCGAAGTGGGATATTCCACATCCCCGCTCACATGATCGACACTATCCACAGCCACAGCTACCAATCCTTCTATGTAGGTTTCACCCTCCAGAAACTCAGCTGACATGGCCGCAGAATTAGTGGCCATCGTGGTAGGAGTAGCCGGTATGTCGGGCGTATCTGTGTTGCTTGAAGAAGCACTAGCCGCACCAGAAACCTCAGGAGCTACTGACGCAGTGCTGGCTTCCCCACCTGAATTGTTATCGCCGCAAGCTGTAAGCCCTGTTGCCAGCAATAAAACTATCGCCGCGAAAACTACTTGAGATTTTGTCTTCATCAAGAAACAGGCTACCTCGGTAAGTGCAGTGCTCCCTCAACTCGTAGTGCTCCCTCAACTCGCAATGCTGTCTCAACTCGCAACAAGATATAAGTCGGGCTGGCCGGATTTGAACCGGCGACCCCCTGCTCCCAAAGCAGGTGCGCTACCAAACTGCGCCACAGCCCGTACTGATTCTTAGTAAAACTTCAGTCCTACTCCACTCCTACCAGCTCCTACTTCACTCCTACCAGGAGCTAAGCCTCCTCCTACGATAGGGCTTCTTCTATCTTTTCCCTTGCGCCCTCTGGCGTGAGATTCAGCGAGAGGCTCAGCTCTGACTGCAACACCTCCATAGCCTTGTTCATAAGCTTCATTTCGCCCGGCGAGAGCCCTTTATTTTCTTCACGAAGCCAGAGATTGCGCACCACCTCAGCCACCTGATACACATCACCCGACTTCAGTTTCTCTTGGTGATTCTTGTAGCGGCGGCTCCAGTTTGACGGTTCGCGGATGTCGCGCTTGCGGAGCACATCAAATAGGTCTTCCACATCTTCTTGGCTGATCGGCCAGCGAACCCCCACCTTCTCCACGCTGTCGACAGGAAGAGAAATAACCATCGCTGTGGCCAAGTGAGAAAGACGTAGCGTGAGATACTCGTTCTCTACTCCGTCCACCACTTTGGTCTCTTTCGCTTCCACAATCGCCGCTCCGTGATGCGGATACACAACTTTGTCGCCGATGTCGAATGACATCTGATTCCTCCTGCGGATTATTTTTATAAATTATTCCTGAGCACAAGTATCCCTGAGCACAGATATCTCTGAACTCAAGCTGCAACACTCGGCATACAGACTTATGTCATTATACCACTTAGATGCTGCTATCGCACATATTTTGCTTTTATCCAAATTTGACATAACCAATAGTGCTATGCTTAGGACAGCTATGGCGAAAGATAGCTTTATCAAACTTGAAAATGTCTATAAGGTTTTCGGGCCGCAAGCGCATGGACGCCCGCTTGACCTTGCCAGAGCGGGTCTCAGCAAAGACGACGTGATGTCTCAGTCAGGTCATGTTGTGGGATTGAACAATGTGAATTTCGGCGTAGAGCGCGGAGAAATCTTCGTGGTAATGGGGCTTTCAGGTTCAGGCAAATCTACCGCTCTTCGTAGCGTCAACAAACTCCTCAAGATCACGCACGGCAATGTCTGGATAGATGGAGTAGATGTGCAGACTCTCAAAGGCAGGGATCTTCAAGCTTTTCGGCGCGAAAAAATGGGTATGGTCTTCCAGCATTTCGCTCTCTTCCCACATCGCAGTGTGCGAGACAATGTCAGCTATGGTCTGAAGGTGCAAAAAGCACCCAAATCTAGCCGTAACAAAGCAACTGAAGAAGCCCTGTCTCTAGTTGGACTGGAAGCATATATAGACAGCATGCCCAGCGAGCTTTCAGGAGGCATGCAACAACGCGTGGGGCTGGCTCGAGCTCTAGCTTCTAATCCCGACATCTTGCTCATGGACGAGGCGTTCTCGGCTTTAGACCCTCTTATTCGCCGTCAGATGCAAGACGAGATGATAGACATCCACGAGACTCTGAAGAAAACCATTCTATTTATCACCCACGATCTCAACGAGGCTCTGCGAATCGGTCACCGAGTATGCATCATGAAAGATGGCGCAGTGGTGCAGATCGGCACACCCGAAGAAATCCTCACTCAACCTGCCACAGGATATGTGGCCGAGTTCGTCCAAGATGTGGATCAAGGGCGAGTTATAGAAGTAGGCGATGTCATGTCGGAACCTTCACCTTTGAGCGAAAAAATGACGTTAACGCAAGCCGTGAATAAGCTCGGTCGCAGAACAGGCGAGTTCATCGTGAGCGAAGATGGAATCCCCACAGGTCTGCTCATGGCCGCTGATGCCATGCGTACAGCGAAAGTCGGCACCACCTCTTTGGCCCCAGCCGTGCGCAGAGATTTCGAACATACCACATCAGATACCCGCCTCAACGATGTCTATGCTTTGGCTGGACGAGGACTTCCCATCGCTGTGCTAGACGACAGCGGCAAGCTAATCGGCACCCTCTATCCGCGTATGATTATGGAAAAGATGGGCGAAGTGGAGCAGTTGATAGACGACTTTGAACGCGAGGAATTCCTGTGAGCTGGCTTTCTTCGGTTTTCTTCGCTCAGACTCCGGCTGTAACAAAAGAGTCACCGGATGTCTTGGATAATGAAGTCCTGGACCAATGGCGCATTCCCTTCGGCGACTGGTCACGGGAGATCATCTTTTGGATAGACAACCAGATGCAAAGCGTTCTGGATGTGATCGAGTGGCCTTTCAAGCAACTTATCGACCTGCTTGTCAGAGATTTTTTGTTGGAGATCTCATGGGTTTGGGTCGTGCTCATTTTGATGGCTGTTGCCATCCTGGCGCGCAATATCAAAGTCGGTGTTTTTGTGGGAGTGGCTCTGTTTATTTGCGGAATCTTGGGTGATAACTACTGGATAGAAACTGCACGAACTATCGGCTTCATCGCTGTGGCTGTGTTGCTGTGTGCGATCATCGGCATTCCTGTAGGGGTGCTCTGTGGCAGATTTGAAGGCGTCTGGAAAGGCGTACGCCCTGTGTTGGACGCCATGCAGGTGGTGCACTCCTTTGTCTATATGTTGCCGTTTATCTTCTTTTGGGGCATTGGCGAAGTGTCGGCCACGATGGTGACGATGGTCTTCGCTTTGCCACCCCTCATACGACTCACCAATCTGGGTATCCGTCAGGTGCCCGCCGATGTGGTGGAGGCAGCCCGTGCTTATGGGGCCACAGAGATGCGAGTGCTCTTTGATGTGCAATTTCCACTGGCTCGACCTGCGATTATGACTGGCCTCAACCAGACTTTGCTCTTATCCATCTCAATGCTGGGCATCGCAGCCATTATGGGGGCAGGCGGTCTGGGCCAACTACTGTTCAGGGCGATCAGCGGCCAAGATGTTGCGCTGGCTGCCTCAGCAGGCTTGGCTTTCTTCCTCGTGGCTGTGGTGCTCGACCGCATATCACAGCGCGAAGCCTCAGACACGGGCAATCTGCTGCGTCGCATTCGCATGGCGTGGGCAAATCGTCGCACCCCAGAAGCTCTGCTTCCTAGCGCAGATCAAGCAGTAGCTCAGCCAGAAGTCATCCCCGGAAAGTTCGCAGCCATTTCGAAGAATGAACGCATTTTCATGACATTCGCCTTTGTGGGGGCTGCGATAGCTATCATTAGCACCTTTTTAACTTGGACATCCAATGCGGGCAAAATGAGTGCCTTCGGAAGGCTTGCTGACCTCTCTGCAGAAGGGCAGCTTGACGGTATGAATTTCAATGGACTTAACGCCTCTGGGGGGAGTTGGTTCGGAATTTCAGTGCTGGCACTCGGTGTTTTCATGATCATCTCTGTTACTCTTTCATATTTCTTCCCTGGCCGGCCTCCTCGCTGGTTGGCAGTAGATGCCTTTTTGATAGCCGCAGTATCAGCGACTTCACTAGCAACTGCCCATATTTTTGCGCGTTCATACAGCTCGCTAGTCAGGAACAGCGAAGGGCTACCAATTCAACCGCCCGATCCCGGAACAGGAATCGGCGTGATATTGGCACTAGTTGGAGGGCTGATCGCGGTGGGAGGTGCCATCGGCTGGCTCTCATCAGCTCGCTACACACCTTACTTCCCGTTGCGCACCACCATCACTTGGACCCGACTGTTTGGGGTGGTAATAGCTTTGCTAATTCTGATCGGATCAATGTTTGCCAGTTGGAGCGTCGACCAACGTGCAGAAACTGTGGTGAGTGCAGAACTTCAAGCTCAGATAGACGATTTGAGAGAGCGAGCCAATGAACCAGGGGCTTCGGCGACACTAGCCACAGAACTGCTAGTGTTGCGAGCAAGGGCAAGCGACGCCGAGGATGTTATAAACGACGGTATTACCGCAGATGGGTCGCAACTAGGGCTTTGGGCTATGGTCGCAGGTGGCTTGGCTCTGATGACGGGCTTCCCAGCTTTCAACCTCTACAGCTATCGCGAACGAAGATTGTGGCTTTGGAGCGCGCTCACAGCAGGCTTCGGAGCCTCTGCTGCTTTCATTAGTTTCTCATGGATCGCCACTCATGTGCGATCTAGTGATGTCAACTTCGCTTCGGGAGTAGGATCGTTTTTTGCTATGGGAGCAGGATTGATGATTGTGGCATTTGTCTTGCCTGCTTTGAGGAAGATACGCCGCACCAGAATTTATGACGACCCGCCTGCTTTACCTAAACCAACTCCAACAAATAGTGCCAACAGATAGTGCTAAAAAATAGCCCTATAGCAAATAAACAACCTTATGGTATATAGTTAGAAAAAAATAAAAGCTAGATATTGACGAAAACTAGAACTGACCTAAATCTATAGACAAACCAAAATAGACAAGCCCAAACAATAAGGAAGTATGAAAATGAGACTAAGAAAAAACCGATCCATGTTGAAAGTTGCAAGTGCATTGCTGGCACTAGTGCTAGTAGCAGCAGCTTGTGGAAGCGATGACGACGATTCGACATCAACTGAGACATCTGCTACCCCCGCCACCAGCGGTACCTCAGACACCACTGCGCCACCAGCTCCGGAAACCACTGCGCCACCTGCCACTGATGCCGCCGAGACTATGCCCGGCGAAGGAGTAAGCCTAACCATGGGGCGGGCCGACTGGGACACAGGCTATTTCCAAGCCGCCCTCGTCAGGCAGCTGCTGCAGAGGCTCGGCTATGAAGTGAGCGACCCTGCCGAAAAAGAACTTGGCCCTAACTTGGCTTATCTGGCAATGGCTGAAGATAATATTGACTTCTGGGCCAACAGTTGGTATCCAGGCCACAGTAGCTGGCTTGTAAATGAGCTACCAGACGGCTCTAAAGTGGGCGACCATATATCTCGCATAGGTGAACTCATGGTGGCAGGCGGTCTGCAAGGCTATCTAGTTACCAAAAGCTTTGCCGAAGAATACAATCTCAAGACTATCGACGACCTCAACAACAACCCTGAAGCTCTGGCTGCCTACGATTCTAAAGATCCCAACCCTGGAAACGGAGTAGCAGATATTTATGGTTGCCAGGAGTCATACACCTGCGATGACATCCTCCAAAGCCAAATTGCTTTTTCTGGCTGGGAAAATATCGAACAAGTCATAGCGGGCTATGACGCCATGTTTGCCGAGGCATTCTCAAAGATAGAGGACGGCGAGCCGGTTGTGCTCTACACATGGACGCCTAGTTCATACATCACACAAGTAAGGCCAGGCGACAATGTTATGTGGATCGGCGTTGAAGAAGTCATAGACGACTCCAACCCACTGGGACGAGAGGGTGGCGAACAATGGGATCAGCGACCCGGTTTGGCAACTCTTGGCACTGATACTTGCCTCTACATAGTTGACGAAGGCTGCCAGATCGGCTGGGTCGCGGCTGATGTTCTAATAACCGCCCGCAACGACTTGCTGGAAAACAACCCAGCAGCCAAGAGACTCTTTGAAGTCGTCAAGCTAAATGTGGTTGATGTCTCCCTGCAGATAGTTGCCCAAGGCGACGGAGCATCTCCTGAAGATCTAGCCACTCAGTGGATCGCCGACAACAGCGACACAGTAGACGGTTGGCTTGCGGAGGCAAGAGCAGCCGCCTAAATCTACCCCTGAATCGGCCACCGAAGTCGGCACTTAAGTCGGCCGGGAGGAGCAATATTTCTTAGCGAGATGGGCTTATATACTTCAGAGATAAGCCCATCTCGGTAGAAACCCCATCTCGGTAGAAACCCCATCTCGGTAGAAACACAGCTTGAAGCGACATGAAGCTAAGTTTGGCATTGCTCAAAGCTATAGCTTTATTATTGATACTCAGTTTGATAGCGATAGGTTGCGGAAGTAACGGCGACACATCTCCCAACACTGAAACTCTAGAAACCTCAGACTCAACTGCTGGGTTGCCAGGTGAAGGAGTCAGTTTTAAAATGGCCAGAGCCAACTGGGCTGACGGTTATTTTCATGCAGCTCTTTTTCGCATGCTACTGCAGCGGCTGGGATACGAAGTGAACGATCCTGCAGAAAAAGAGTTAGCTCCAAATATTGCGTATATCGCTATGGCAGATGGCGATATCGATTTCTGGACTAACAGCTGGTTTCCAAACCACAACAGTTGGTTGATCAATCAACTGTCTGATGGCTCTTTGGTTGGAGACCATATCTCACGCATCGGTGGGTTCATGTCGGCGGGTCTTCTGCAGGGATATTTCATCACCAAAAGTTTTGCCGAAAAATACGGCATCAGAACTATGGACGACATGAATCGCAACGCTGATGTTATCGTAGCCTATGATGCCGATGATTTCGATCCGGGTAACGGCATTATGGATATGTATGCTTGCCCCGAAGCGTGGACCTGCGATGACATCATTCGAAGCCAGATTGCTTTTTCAGGTTTGGACAAGATCAAACCAATACTTGCCAGCTACGAAGCAATGTTTGCCGAGGCCATTTCAAAAATAGACGAAGGAAAACCCGTTCTTATCCATTCATGGTCGCCCAGTCCCTACATCACCCAGTTGCAACCTGGTGAAAAAGTCATGTGGATCGGTGTTGAGGAAGTCATTGACGATTCCAATCCATTAGGGCGACCAGGAGGCGAAGGCTGGGATCAAAGACCAGGTCAGGCAAATATCTCTGCTGATTCGTGCTTGTACATCGTAGATAACGGCATGTGTCAAACTGGATTCAAACCTGCAGACATAGTAGTAACTGCCCGCAACGATCTCTTAGATAACCATCCTGTTGCCAAGAAACTTTTTGAGGTGGCAACAATCGAACCGATTGTAGTGGCTCAGATGATAACTAGAGTACAAAACCAAGAAGACCCTGAAGATTTAGCCTTGGAATGGATCGCCGACAATAGCGAACTTGTAGACGGTTGGCTTGCGGAGGCAAGAGCAGCCGCCTAGCTACAACTACCCAGCACTGCCAGGCTACCAGCCAGTGGGCAAATGCTTAACTCCGTTGTTCTTCTAAGCACTCCATAACCATTTGATAAAGCTCTGCGGGCAATAGTTCGTACAGGCGATCTGCTAGCTCGTCGCTATCGGGGAAGGCCGCCAGACACCAGCGAGCGAACATACTGTCGTCCATCCAACCAGCCTGCTCAGAAGTAATGCTGCTGTGGGACATATCACCGGTTTCAACCGCCCTGCGTAATCTACCCCAGCTACCATTTTGGCATAGCTCCCTGGTTTGTATTCCCACATCTATGGGGCTTAGGTAGCCCCCCTCCCCCTCAATTAGGGGATGAAGCTTCACTAATAACGGCCAGTCTAAAATCTCACTCTCTAAATCATCAGATTTGTTAACTTCCTCTGCGCCGGCTCCGCCATCAGTAGTGCCATCTCCGCCCGTTGCTCTAAAGATGCGACTCAACCAAGAAGAAATGAATAACTCAACGATGTCTTCTTGAGCAGGTGGTGTGCTCAAAGCAAAAGCCCGGTGGCAACAATCCAGCACTCTGCCTTCAGCAGGGAGCGAGCTCACCATCACATCTGCTTCGCGGCGTAGCACAGAGACTTCTTCACCTTTGCGCCCTACTCCGTAGCCGATAGTGATATTATCTCCTTCTTCGCCCTCGCTGTAGGCTACTCCGTGCGCTACCACGATCAGCGCATCCCAATCCTGTGGAGCTACAAAGCCGAACAATGCCTCCACCACATCATTAGGAGCTTTATCTGGGATATGAAGCGACACCGTGTCAGACTCCAAGTCGGACACCCCCACGATGAGCGGGAGCACATCGGGTCTGTCAGGGCTGGAAAGCTCATCCACTAGCTCGGTCAGCCGTCGCTGTCGGACGATAAAGCTTTCATTGGCTTTGTTACCGTCAACTACTTCGCCACTGGCGATTTCTGTGATGTGACCCTCGGTATGCTCGGTATCCGGGGGGCAGGATGTATGTTTTGACATTTCTTGATTCCTTTCTTGTGCTTTATAAATTTGTTGCGCTTTATGAAAAAGCGGCCTTGAAGGAAAGCCCTGACTAACAGACAGGTTTCCCAATTGAGATACCCTGCTGAGACTCACACTGCTTGGCCAACGCTGAGCCGCCTGAAAGACTGGGCATGAGGATGGAAACCCATCTAGGCAACTTCTCTATCAGCTGAGCTGTTGTCAAGCTACGAAACGCTTTAAACATTAATAGCAAGGGGGTGTGACAAGCATTGCCTGCAAACCTCTCAAGGTCTATCCATCCCTACCCAAAACCGCCCCCAGCCTTGTCCAGATCCGCCTCCCATTCCCTACCCAAAACCACCTCCCAGCCCTATCCAGACTCGCCTCCCGCTGACGATCCCTGATCAAAGTCATCGCTTATCATCGTCTGTCATCGCTCGCCAAGCTAATATCATCATCATGAACGAAACCTCTGCCACCCCCACAGACGACCACCGCCGCCAAGCCTGGCGAGAGATAATGGGCAACGATCCGCCCGAAGATCTGAGTGATCTCTACCTGCAATTCACCTCCGATCTTTTTGTGAATGTCTGGACTCGCCCCGGTCTATCTCGCCGAGACCGTCGCCTGATAACACTGACCGCAGTGGCCACCAGAGGCTCCCCCGAAGCCCTCCCCCATCACATCAAAGCCGCTTTGCAACTAGGCGATCTCACACGAGAGGAGCTCTCAGAGTGGGTAGTCCATCTAGCTCACTACGCCGGCTGGCCAGCCTCCGCCGAAGCCTACATAGCCCTCCAAGTAGCCCAAGCCGCTTCCTAGCTCTCTACTTTTTGAGCATTCAAAGCAATGGCTAAGAGAATAGGCACATCCACGCAGACTTTTGGGGCAGGAGCTCGAGAAGGTCACGACGCTTCGGGGTTTTACAATCGGTTTGACAAGCCTGTTTTAGATTTAGACACTGAAATAAACCCGCAGCCTAAGTTGCGTTCGCCTGCTATCTGTGGCGATAGCCGCCAGATGAAGAATCTGCCCAACAGGTGCGTGGCACTCGTTGTGACATCGCCACCTTATTTTGTTGGGAAAGACTACGAGATCCTTGAGGTGGCCGCCGCCAGAAATGGAAGCATCCCCACAACCTATGTCGATTACTTGCAGATGCTCCATGATGTATTTACAGAGTGCGAGCGGGTGCTGGAACCGGGCGGGCGCATAGCCATAAATGTTGCCAACTTGGGCCGCAAGCCATATCGCAGCCTCTCTGCTGAGGTCATGAGCATCTTAGAAGACATCGGATTTTTCCTACGGGCTGAGATCATCTGGCAGAAAGCTGAAGGAGCTGGAAATTCATGTGCTTGGGGTTCTTTTCGCTCAGCCGCCAACCCGGTGCTGCGCGACCTTACAGAGAGAGTCATCGTTGCCAGCAAAGGCCAGTTTGGACGTGCTCTCAGTAAAGCAGAGCGCAAGAAACACGATCTGCCCTACGAAGATACCATCAGTGCTAAAGAATTCATGGAAGCCACTTTAGATGTCTGGCATATACCGCCTGAGAGTGCCAAAAAAGTCGGCCATCCTGCCCCGTTCCCAGTCGCGCTACCGGCCCGTCTCATTAACCTCTATACCTACAAGGGCGACCTGGTGCTTGACCCTTTCATGGGATCGGGCACAACTTTGGTAGCAGCCCACCAGCTAGCACGCAACGCAGTCGGCTACGACACCGACCCCGCCTATGTTGCTATATCAAAAAAACGCTTACAAAAAAAGCGACTAACAGAAGAGTAGGAAGCACTCGCACCCACATCAGGTGACACAGCATCAGGCCACCCAGCATCAAGCGACACTGCATCAAGCGACACAGCATCAGGCGACACTGCGCGACCTCATCTGCCTGCTAGTCTCAGTTTGTGGCACTTTGGAGATTGCGTAAACAGCGAACAGCGCAAAGAGAAGCATCGGGCATTAGAGCTGCCACCTATTCCCGCTGGGATGGCACACAATCGGGGTTTGATCCTGATGCGGCAGACATCTTTGCCGAACTGCGAGACGATCTGCTAGAACACGGCGACCCTCTTTACGCCCTGCGCCGCCTGCTCAACGACGGCTTTGAAATAGACGGCGAACGCATCAAAGGCATCAGAGAAATGTTGAGAGAGCTTCGGGAACGCCGCAAAGAACGCTTGGAGAATCACAACTTGGACGGCATGTATGACGACATCGCCAAAGAACTTCGCGAAGTCATAGAGATGGAACGAAAGTCGCTAGATGATATGGCTGAAACTTCTCAGACTGCTAACCCGGCAGACGATGCGCCAAACTCACCCGCTACCTCTCAAGACGACGACTCCCCCGGCAGCGACTTCCACACCCTCGCCGAAAAGCAAATGCAGCTCGATATGTTGCCTCCCGACTTGGCAGGGCAGCTCCGCCAGCTGGAGAACTACGAATTCACCTCACCTCAAGCTCAGCAACGCTTCTACGAACTTCTCAACGAGCTCCGCCAGCAGCTCATGGAAAACTTCGTCCAGCAGATCACCGAACAAACCCAAAACCTCTCACCAGAAGATATGTCAAGAATCAAAGATATGCTCGCCGAGCTCAACCAGATGCTGGAACAACGCGCCCAAGGAGAAGAGCCAGACTTCAACGCCTTTATGGATCGCTTCGGAGATTTCTTCCCAGAAAACCCCCAAAACCTAGACGAATTACTAGAAATCCTCGCCCGGCGTATGGCCGCTATGCAAGCCATGCTCAACTCTATGACCCCAGAACAGCGCGCCCAGATGTCGCAACTAGCCCAGCAGCTCATGGAAGACTTGGACTTCAACTGGCAGATGAATCAGCTGGCACAAAATCTTCAACAGCTATTTCCAAATGCAGGTTGGGAGGCAGGCTACAACTTCGGCGGCGCAGACCCACTCAACTTCCCTGATGCCATGCAGCTAATGCAAGAACTAGGCGACATAGACCAGCTGGAGAACCTACTATCCAACGCCAACCACCCCGGTGCCCTTGCCGATGTGGACATAGAGCGAGCCAAAGAACTGCTGGGCGAAGACGCCGCCCGCAACCTCCGCCAACTTTCTGAGCTAGCCAAGAAACTAGAAGAAGAAGGTCTCATAGAAAATCAAGACGGCCACTACGAGATGACACCGAAAGCCATCCGCCGCCTGGGGCAGCACGCTCTAGCTGACTTGTTTTCAAAGCTCACTAAAGACCGCATCGGCGGGCACGAGCTCCGAGAAATAGGCCAAGGTCACGAGCGCGACTTCTTCACGAAACCTTACGAATGGGGCGATCCTTTCACCTTGGACATTCAGCGCACCGTCCGCAACGCCATTAGGCGCACTGGTGGTGGCGTACCCGTTAACCTGTCGATTGACGACTTCGAGATAGAACAATCTGAAAATCTTGTACGATCCAGCACCGTCTTACTACTTGACCTGTCGCTTTCAATGCCGATGCGGGGCAACTTCCTGCCCGCTAAGAAAGTGGCTATCGCTCTGCAGACGCTCATCACCTCCAAGTTTCCGCGCGACTATCTAGGCATAGTCGGCTTCAGTGACATTGCCCGTGAGTTTCCCGCCCATCAACTGCCCACTGTCTCGTGGGAATATGTGCACGGCACCAACATGCAACATGCCCTGATGCTGGCTCGGCAGATGCTTTCTACTCAATCGGGCTTCAAGCAGGTCATCATGGTAACAGACGGCGAACCTACCGCCCACATCACCGATCAGGGCCATCCGTATTTCTCTTATCCACCCACACGAGAGACCGTCCATAAAACTCTCGCCGAAGTGATGCGTTGCACTCGTGAAGACATCCTTATCAATGTGTTCATGCTGGATGCCACCGACTATCTAGCCCATTTTGTGGAACAGATAACCAAACTCAACGGCGGACGAGCTTTCTTCACCACCCCTGGCAACCTAGGCGACTATGTGCTGGTGGATTTCGTAGAGCAAAAACGAAAACTGCTGTCTAACAGACGAGCTGCCTAGTCGGGCCGGCAGTCTCCTCAAACTGCTAGTTCAAGTTCTCGGATATCGAGACAGATCTAAATCGGCTTTTAGACCCCAGTCCAAAACTCGAACCATCACATGCGAAACCTGACGAAGCACAGCTAGATACACCACGCCTTTGATCTCACGTCCAATCATTTCCTGCGCCCAGCGCGGTAGCGATCTGACAGCAGCACTGAATAACAACCGATAAGCGATCTTCTGACCCATGGACAAAGGAAAATCTTCTAGAAACCTGATGGCTTCCCGTCCCTGCGGTATCAAGCGAAGCTCGTTGCGATACCTGTCAATAACCTCTCGCATCTCAGCAACACTAGAAGGCGGATCTACCGCCCCAAGTCGCTCAGCAATTATGCCCATGTTGGCCACATACTCGTCGCATTCTCTGGGGCTTAACCGAGGTCGCCCAAACAACTCGTGGGCCACAAGAAAGCTGTCCACCTCGGCCACATGAATCCACATCAACAAATGCGGATCATTCGCCGAATAAGTTTCACCCTCTGCGGTTGTTCCAACAACAGTGTCGTGAATTCGCTTCACAGTAGCAATTGACTTCTCAGCCTGAGCCAGCGTCCCATAGGACGTCCATCCCAGAAAATCCACAGTCCTGCGTAACCGCCCGAACGGATCGCTTTTGTAGTCGGAATGGTCGGCCATGGCGGTCATGGCAAGAGGATGCAACGACTGCAATAACAGCGCACGAATCCCTCCAATGATCATTGCCGCATCTAAATGTACCACCCGCACGATACTGTCGGCTTTAAACAAACTAGGTTGCGTCAAATCAGGCACAAACCGAGGCTTGCGAGTCTGCGCCAAAACCATCCGCAGTCTCTCCCCCACCCGTCGCCGCAACGAATTCACAATTTTCATAAACAACCTGGCTTCCTTCTAAAACAATCTGAGATCACCTTGTCTCTGAGATCACCCTGTCTCTTGTTGCTCATATCACAGAAACCACCATTTAATTTGGATATAGCACCATGAGTCGGGCAGGCGGGATTTGAACCCACGACCTCTTCGTCCCGAACGAAGCGCGCTACCAAGCTGCGCCACTGCCCGTGTGAAGTCAGCCTAACTTGCGGTAGCCGTTTTGCGGGCAAGCATCTCTGATGCCGTGCGGCGCAGCAGTAGCGGGTTCAGCGGTTTCACGAGCCAGCCGTCGGCACCCGATTCTTTTGCCAAGAACTGGTCGGCGTCTCTGTCGAGCAATAGCAATATAGGCACAGGGGGCACTCGCCCCGCTTCCATGTCGTGTCGTAAATCCAAACAGGTCGCCACGCCACCCATGCTGCCAATCTGCATGTCAAGCACAATCAGATCGGGTTGCACCTCATCTAAACCAGCTCTGATTTCGCGACCATCGGCTACCCTGCTAACATAAGTGTCAGTATCAACTAGGGCAGAAAAAACCTCCTCCGATACCCAATCCGCATCAGCAGCAAATAATACGCTGTTCATATCTCACACAATACAGGGAGAATCATAATGGAAGTCAACATTGAAGAAATAGAAAACGAATCAGGCAACTACACGCTCTGCACCCCCAAAGGCGAGTTAGACGCCTTTACGGTCACCACATTCCGTGAAGCACTTCAAGGCATCGCCGAGGTGCCCCGCCTTGTGGTCGACTTGGCGGATGTGCCCTTCATGGATTCTGCAGGTCTCGGCGCGCTCATCGGCGGCATCCGCCGCGCCCGCGATAATGACGCAACCATTTCGGTGGCATGTAGCCGAGAAGCTCTGCTACGGCTCCTCTATACCACCGGCTTCGACCGGATCGTCCCAGTGCGAGAGAGTTTAGAAGAAGCTGTGGCAGCCCTTGACGAACCCATTGATTAGGCGAAGCTCAGACAGATATTCAAATCTTTCCGCCAGCTAACACACCCACTAGTGACGCGCCGGCTACTGATAGCTACTGTGCTAGCTGCTATTGCAGTGGGTATTTTCACTGCTCCAGCACCTGCCACCGCACAGACTTCACCTCAGACAACATCGCAGGCATCTGACACGGCTATCGTCACCAAGATTTCTGGTCTGCTGGATCCAGTGATGGCAGATTTCCTAGAAAGCTCACTAGATGAAGCTGCCAACACTGGGGCGGTGCTACTCGTCTTGCAAGTAAACAGCAAAGGCGCGATCATTTCAGACTCCAAACTGGAATCGCTCGCTAATCGCATCGCCGCATCGCCTGTGCCAGTGGCTGCTTGGGTGGGTCCCACAGGTGCCAGAGCCACAGGCAAGGTAGCCCAACTGTTGGCATACACCCGAGCCGTCGGGATAGCACCCGGTGCCCGTCTCGGCAAAACAGGAAGCGACGTGTTGCGACAACCCCCCGATACAACCGTCGGTGGATCGTTGGCTTGGTATGATCCCGATAGCAGCTCCTCCGCTAGCAGCTCCTCTTCTAGTGCTGGCACTGGTCGCTACATCTGGGGCAGGCATGCTGACCGCTTGATCGACAGCACTATCTCATCTGAAGAAGCTCTCAGCTTGGGCATAGCCCCCACCCCAGCACCTACGGTCGGTGACTTCCTCGTCAACCTAGACGACCTCGGCTTCCAATCGGCTGAGATCGCAAATGATGACGGCCAACCACAACTAGAGCCGCTCACCAGAGTCCGTTTCACTCGCCTCGGTGTATTCGATCAGCTCCTCCATACGGTAGCTAGCCCGCCCATCGCCTACGCACTGCTGCTAGTGGCACTCTGGCTTTTTGCCTTTGAGTTTTTCTTAGCTGGTGTGGGTATAGCAGGTGCCACAGGCGCGCTCAGCTTGCTACTGGCCAGCTACGGCTTGGCAGTGCTACCAGCTAGTGTGCTGGGAATTGCTCTGCTGGTGTTCTCAGCGTTCGCATATTGTGTGGATTTGCAGGCTGGATCCCCTCGCTTCTGGACGCTCATCGGCACAGGCACGCTCGTCTGGGGCACCATTGTGCTGTTCAACGGAGACAACGGCGCAGGTATGTCGTGGATTCCGATGATGCTTGGAACAGCCGGAATGCTAGTGGGCATGGTGTGGGTTACACCTGTGGGCGTGCGTAGCCGCTTCTCAACTCCCACGGTCGGGCGAGAATGGATGATCGGCGAAGAAGGCGAAGCAGTAGAGGCTATCAACCCCGACGGTGTGCTGAAGATCGGCGGCACACTCTGGCAAGCCCATTCTCGCCGAGCCGCCCCCATCGCTATAGGTGAAAAAGCCAAAGTGGAAGAGCTAGTCGGCCTGACTCTGATGGTTGAGCCAGTTGATGAAGACGATAACTCAGCAGACGATGCCTCAGCAGACGATACCTCAATAAATAATGCCGTCGAGGATAATAGCTCAGCAAAAGAGCCAGCAAAATCCTGAAAAATCGCCAGCCAAAAACTGCTATTGCGTTGAACCTCTTAAGAAGCTAAAATTTGATCTATATGAGACCACCAACACTGCACAGACGAATGACAATAAAACTAAAAGGGAAAACTAAAGGGGTATATCAGCTATGAGCACACTCCTACCCCACACCGACTGGCGACACCAGGCAGCTTGCCGAAGACGAGGCATGTCTGAAATTTTCTACCCACCCCCTGACATAGAGAAAAAACACGACAAGCTAGCCCGTGAGAAATCAGCCAAAGAAATCTGTGCCACCTGCCCTGTCTGCCCCGAATGCCTAGACCACGCCCTCCGCTACGAAGAAATGCAAGGTGTCTGGGGTGGCAAAAACGAAGCCGAACGCAAACTAATGCTCCTGAGCCGAGCCACTTCAGTTGCAGTTGACACCTGATACTGCCTGCTAGCAACAATGCAGAAATATACAGCACCATCCGGTTCCAGTCAAGCGTAAGTATCACCACTACTATCGGAGCTTTCATCATGCCAACCTTAGACTTTAAAGGCAAGCAGCACATCTACGCACACCACCTTACTGTTCCCTACAGGCCGTTGGTACCAGAGTCGACGACCCCCCCCCCCCCCAGATATAATATATCAAATAAGACACCGATAGACCTCCCTAGCGATGAGAATTCCCTAGGAGATGACAACCTAATCATTCATGGCGATAACCTCCATGCTCTGAAAGCCCTTCTGCCAAGATACGCAGGTCGCATCAAGTGCATCTACATCGACCCGCCCTATAACACGGGCAATGAAGGATGGGTCTACAACGACAACGCGAACAGCCCGCTCATGCGAGAGTGGCTAGGGCAGAATAACCCAGTAGACGGTGAAGACTTAGAACGACACGATAAATGGCTCTGCATGATGTGGCCCAGGCTGCATCTTTTGAAAGAGTTGCTGGCTGAAGATGGTGTGATATTCATTTCAATTGACGATAATGAACAACATCACTTGCGGATGATTATGGATGAGATTTTTGGTGAAGAAAATTTTATTGCTGACTTTGTGTGGAATAGCACTAAATCAATAACCAATACGGCTCTCGTATCTGTATCGCATACTCACAATATTGCTTACACAAATAGAATTGACATACTAAAGAAAAATCGAGACAACTTTAAGTTGCCTGCCTTGCTTACAGGATTTGATAATCCAGATAATGATCCTAGGGGCCCATGGAAAGCAGATCCTTTTGAAGCAGGTGGGGAAAGACCAAATCAAATGTATCCAATAACCAATCCCGATACTGGAGAAACTTTTTATCCAAAAAAGGGAAACTGCTGGAAAAATGACCTAGTAAAATTTAAGGAGTTGATAAAAGACAGCAGAATCGTATTCGGAAAAGGCGGCAAAGGAAGGCCACAGCGTAAGAGGTTTTTGTGGGAAGCACAAGAAAGAGGTCTAACACCAAATACATGGTGGGAAGATGTAGGCACAACTGCAAAAGGAACGACTTCTGTCAACGAAATATTGGGGCAAGGAGTGTTCCAGAATCCCAAACCGATCGAACTATTGCACAGAATTATCCAACTGACATCAGGAAAAGACTCCATAATCCTAGACTCTTTCGCAGGTAGCGGTACAACAGCTCATGCCGTGCTAGCTCTCAACAAAGAAGACGGTGGTAACCGCAAATTCATCATGGTGGAGTGCGAAGATTATGCTGACACAATAACGGCAGAGCGGGTGCGCCGTGTTATCAAAGGTGTGCCCGAAGCCAGGGATCAAAGTCTACGCGAGGGTCTAGGCGGTTCATTCACATACTGCACCTTGGGTAGCCCGATTGATATTGAAGAGATGCTCACCGGCACCTCTCTACCTGCATTTTCCGAACTAGCCGCATACCTGATTCATACAGCTTCAGGGATCTCGACTGACAATAGAGATTTGACAGCACAGAACGAGGATGGTCTGTTCTTTTCAAATAATACAACTGATTACTATCTGCTATACGAGCCTAACCTCGACTGGCTCCGTAGCAATGAGGCCATGTTCAGCGAAGCTCATGCTAGTCGCATTTCCTCCAATAATCAAACAACAGGGAGACGAGCGATAGTATTCGCAGCTGGAAAATATATGGGGCAGAGAAATCTGACAGACTTGAACATTACTTTCTGCCAACTTCCCTACGATATGCATCTTACAGAGTGAGTATCGCCCATGGAACTCAAAGAATATCAAATCGCCACACTTGATGCCTTCACTCGCTGGCTAGACGAGTTGAAAAAGGCTAGAACTCAATCAGATATATCAATCGCTGCTTTAACTAATGTCGGCCAAGATATATCAGATGACATAAAGAACTTCCCCAAATCTGCCTGGAGCAATCTTGCTAAAGCTGGTGGTGTGGCTGAAACCGCTGGCAAAGAATATATCTCTCGCACCGACGACGCAGATCGTCCCATTCCCCACATTTGCTTCAAAGTGCCCACAGGCGGTGGTAAAACTCTGCTTGCCGCTGCTGCACTAGAACGTCTCAACAGGCAAACTGGCTTGACACTTTGGATAACCCCAACCAGAGCGATATATCAACAGACCGAATCTGCCTTGAAAAACCGCGAGCATCCCTACCGCCAGATGCTTGAGAGAGCCAGTGGCGGAAGGGTCAAGTTACTAGAGAAAGACGATATCTTTACCTCAGCTGATGTGGCGCACTACATGTGCGTGATGCTACTGATGCTACCCGCCACTAATCGCAAAAAAGGGCGCGACTTCCTGCGGATGTTCAGGGATTCTGGCCGTTATCCCACACTCTTCCCAGACCACGATGAAGTATTTGGCAATGCCCATCTCATCAATGATTACCCTGACTTGGACAAGACACCAGGCGGTTTGGTAAAGCACAGTCTTTTCAATGTCTTCAAAATGCTACGCCCTGTGGTGATTCTGGATGAAGCACATAAAGCATACGGAGCAAAATCCGGAGAGTCCAATGAAGAATTTGTTCGCTCAATCAATCGCCTAGATCCTAGTTTGGTGATAGAACTATCAGCCACCCCGAATAGAGGTATAAGCAATCTTCTTGTGGATATTACTGGAGTTGAACTAAAACAGGAAGAGATGATAAAGCTACCTGTTCAAGTCACCTCCTTTAAGAATACAGAATGGAAGCACACTCTAAATCATGCTCATCAGGAACTAAACGAACTAGGGAATGAAGCAAGATCGTTGCATCACAGCGAAGGCCGCTATATCCGTCCTATCGCAGTGGTTCGTGTGGAGCGCACAGGTAAAGATCAACGAGATGGCCAGAAAATCCATGCTGAAGATGTACGGGAATATCTGTCGCAAAACTTGGGGGTGCCAAATGAACAGATTGCCGTCAAATCATCTGTCACTGATGAGCTGGGGCGGGAAGACTTGCTCTCAGAATTTTCTCAAATTCGATGGATTATCACAAAAGCAGCACTAATGGAAGGATGGGACTGCCCCTTTGCCTACTTGTTGGTGATTCTCGATAATACACGGGCTCAGAAAGCTATAACTCAGTTAGTCGGTAGAGTAATGCGTCAACCCAGTGCTCGACGAACAAGCAGAGAAATGCTGAACCAGTGTTATGTGCATTGTTGGAACACAGAGGTTGGTAAAGCCGTCGAGCTTGTTAAGGATGGTTTGGAAGCTGAGGGTTTAACAGGCTTGAGAGACGAAGTGATTTCTACATCCAACGAACTTAAACCCGTGGTGATTGGGCGTCGCGAGAAGTTTAGAAACACCACAATCTTCTTGCCTAAAGTCTTGCACAAGCAAAATGGTGAATGGGAAGAACTCGACTATCAGCGACATATTCTTCCTGAGGTCGATTGGAATTCGCTTGACGCTCACGACCCTCAAAGCAGTGCCCTAGACACAGCCAGTATCCAGCAAGCAGCCGTGGATGTCGGTAATGTGCCCACAGTCTGGTATGGAGATAGAGAACTACAGATAGACAAGTCCATCAAAATCTCATGGTATGCCAGACGTCTCGCTGACCTGATTCCAAATCCGTGGCAGGCTTCACGCGTTGCTCAAGACTTAATTGACAAATTCAATCAGAATGGCAGAATAGACGAGGAAGTATACGACAGACGCTCTCAACTAACTCAAGAACTACGAACATATGTTGCTCAATCCATAGAATTCCGCACCCAGGAAGTGTTTGAACAAAAGATAGCTAAAGGCATAATACGATTTGATCTTGAGGCAGACTTGCCAAACTACCAGATGACCAAGCAATACGAAATACCAGCGAATATTGATGACCACGCAATTTCAAAATATGGAATGCCTCTGCAACTAAGCTTGTTTGAGACAATTTATGATAAGCAATTTGACAGCGATCTTGAACGAAATTTTGCTCGCTACATAGATGAAAACAGAGCCATTCGATGGTGGCACCGCGTGGCTGTGCGACAAAGAGGCGACTACTACCTGAAGGGCTGGAAGCAGGAGCGCATCTGGCCTGATTTCATTGCGATGGCCGACGACACATTTGGAAAGTCGCAACTGTTGATATTTGAAACAAAAGGTGAACAATTCAGAGGCACCCCTGATACGGAATACAAAGAACGAGTCTTGGAGACACTTCAGCAGGCTTTCAACTGCGGAACGATGACCATCAGCGACGGTCCCGCCAAAGGCATCTTCCGTCTGGTTTTCGAAGGTGACTTCGCTTTAGCTCTGGCGGGCTTGGCTGACTGAAGTCAATCGGCTCTGTAGTCTGGGGCGATGCCTCTCAAAGGCGGGGGCCGGCGGTGCGGAGGTCGCCTTGGCGGCGGGTTATGCCTTTGTTGTCTAGGAGGGCTAGGAGGGGGAGGATGTATTTTCTAGTAGTGGAGAGGCTTTCTCTAAATTCGGCAACTGTGAAGCCTTCGGGTTGGGCTTTTAGGATTTTTGCTACTGCTTCTGTGGCTTGAATGACTGCTTCGTCTGCGAAGTAGATGCCGCTTTCTTCTACGATCAAGCCTCGGTGGATCATTGCTCGCAGTTCTGCTCGGCCTACGCCTTCGGGGGGTGGTGGAGTGAATGGGGCTGCTCGTAAGGCTGCGATGTAGGGATGGCTTTCTATGACGTCTTCTTCGTCTGCGACTCGCACTTGGCCTCCCTCTGTGGTTAGGTCGTCCATAGTCTCAAGGGCGGCTCGCTCCTGTTCATCAAGGGCTGCTATGTCGTAGCGGCCTGCTTTGCTAACACGCTTGCGAATGTTGCTTTGGGTAGCTACCAGCACTTCGGATGAGACAACCCAGTCCCCGACAGATTCCACCCCCTCTTGGGAATCCGAAAGCTCAGAAGCCAGCAGTTCCAACTCGCTTGCTCGCACCCAGCCTCGCTCTCTCACTACTCGTTCCACACTGCGATCTGGGCGGGCACGAGAGGCGGGCAACACAGGATCAACATCTAACAATTCTCCCCCGCCGACTGTTTCTGACCTCCCGAACTCTCGCAACACGAAGCGGTCGCCAGGTTGGAAAGGCAAAGCATGAGACAGATGCAGACGTACTGCGCCTGTTTCGCCCGGTGCCAAAGCTTTAGCACCCAGCACACGTAGCTTGACGGGGAACTCTCCCGAACCGAAATATGCCACATAAGCTCCTCGCCGAGAGACATCGTGCCCTAGAGTTTCCAGAACAGTTAGCGAAGCGTCGCACTGATTCGTCATCCACCATTGGCCTTCCCGCACCAGCACATCGCCCCGTTGGGCTTCATCTGCGCCAACTCGCCCCAAGTTGAGTGCCACTCTGCTGCCCGGCCGGGCGGCTTCGCAGGCTTCATCATGGGTTTCTATGCCCCGAACTCGCACATCTCGCCGCGCAGGGCACAACATGAGCTTGTCATCTATCGCAATTTGCCCGCCGGTGAGCGTTCCCGTGATTACCGTTCCAGAACCTCGGATGGTAAATGACCTGTCAATCCAAAGGCGTGGACGGGCGGCATCTAAAGCTACTGGCGTGACGGCGAGTAGTCGGTCTAAGGCTTCGCGCATCTCCTCTAGCCCCTCACCGCTGAGAGAATCCACCTCCACTACTTCGGCGTCTTCTAAGAATGTGCCGGCAATATGGTCTTCCACATCTAGTTTGGCTAGCTCTCGCAAATCGTTGTCGGTAACTCCGACTTTCGTGAGTGCCACCAAGCCGTGTTGCAAACCGAGCAACTCTAAAATGCGTAGATGCTCTTCTGACTGAGGCTTCCATCCCTCGGTGGCAGCCACCACGAACACACAGGCATCCACCGCCCCCACCCCTGCGAGCATGTTTTTCAAGAAGCGCACATGGCCGGGCACATCCACGAAAGAGACCGACCGGCCTGACGGCAGCGTCGCGGTAGCAAAACCTAGGTCTATCGTGAGGCCGCGCTCTTTTTCTTCGGCAAAACGGTCAGGGTCGGTACCTGTGAGGGCTTGGACGAGAGTGGATTTGCCGTGATCTACATGTCCAGCTGTGGATATGACAATCATTTCAATCCCAGCACTGCGTTGCTGACATCTTCATCTTGATATGGAAAGATCGTTCGGAAATCTAAAAAAGTTTGATCTTGCGACACTCTGGCTACGAGCCGATGACTGCGTAACTCTTCGCCTCGGTCACCCTCCAAGACGATGCCCGCCGATGGGATCTCCACACCCGGAAGTGTGCCACCGCCAGGCACTGAAAACATCTCGGCAACCTGAACTTCAGAGACCTGAACTCCAGCAACTTGATCTACAACAACCTGATCTAAAGCAACACTAGCGATAGCTTCGGCTCTAGCTCGAAGTTCAGAGACTGGCTTGGTGGCCATCGCCCAAAACGGGATGCTCTGGCCGTCGCGCCGAAGATATGCCAAAGCCACTTCTTGAAGCGCGCCCAACACATGTCCGCCAGGTCGCAAAGCTCTAGCTAGTGGGTGACGGGCGCAACGTTCTATGAGGTCGGAGCGACCGCAAATGATCCCGGCTTGCGGGCCGCCTAGGAGTTTGTCGCCAGAGAACACCACCAAGTCGGCACCGGCTTCCAAACTTTGCCTTGCCGCCGGCTCGCCCGCTAACCACTGGGGCGGTTCATCAGCAAGCCACGGGCAACGAGCGTCCAGTAGCCCAGAGCCGATGTCGTAGACCACTGGCACTCCTAGCGTGGACATCTCGCTCACCTCCACCGATTCGGTGAAACCAGAAATGGTGTAGTTGGATTGGTGCACTTTCAAGCAGAGAGCAATGTCAGCAGAAGGACGCGTCAAAGCTGCCTGGTAGTCGCTGAGGCGAGTGCGGTTGGTGGTGCCGACTTCTACAAGTTTGGCACCCGACTGCGACATCACTTCTGGCACCCTGAAGCCTCCACCAATTTCCACTAGCTCGCCACGCCCTACTGCTACACCTCGCCCTGATGCTAAAGCTGCGAGCACCAACAGCATTGCGGCTGCACCGTTATTTACAACCATGGCCCTTTCGGTTTCGCAGAGCCGGGCGAAAAGACGTCCTACGGTTTGCTGACGCGAACCACGCTCGCCTTGGCTAAGGTCAAATTCTAAGTTGGAATAGCCCGTTGGGTGGCTTATGGGCCAAGGGGCGCGCCCTAAATTGGTGTGAAGCAACACACCTGTTGCATTGATAACAGGCTGAAGTAAAGATGCTTCCTGATGAGTGGCTATAGCTGATGCGACAGCAACAAAATCGGTATGGTCATCGCTGCCACTGCCGGTAGCACTGCTGGCGATGGCTTCTCGTGCGGCATCTACCAACAATGGCTGAGGCAAAGGTGAATTTTCGCTCAGCGATCTGGCAAGCGCATCCACCGACGGTGGACGCGGTGAGTTCAAAGATGCCTCCCTCTTCCAGCGTCTCTCATGTTTCTATGGTAGAGGCGAAACGGCAAGCTTCGGGCAAAAATAACATTGGCTGTGCCCAGCACAAAAAGTGGTAAAAGAAAAAGTTGCTAAAGAACAGGACAAACCTAGTTGCGACTCAAAAACTCCTCAATCAAAGCAGCCAACTCCACCGGCTTATCACCTTGAATGCTGTGACCTGCGCCAGGCACGATCACCACTTCGGCTTCGGGGCGGCGGCACAAAAGTTCTTCTATGTCTTCGTCACCCACCACGCCAGACTCGCTGCCTTTGCAGAGCAACAAAGGCACGGTGATTCCATCAATGGCACCCCACGCCGAACCAAAGAACTCTAAATCAGACCCATCGCCTGCCGATCCTTCTCCTGCTGAAGCGTTGCTTGTATCATCGCTTGCTGTTCCTGCATCGTCATCTCTAACTCTCGTGGGATCCCACCGCCATGTCCAGCGGCCGTCGGGAAGTTCTTTGGCATTGTTTAGAATGCCTCGCCGTAGCGATGCCTCGCTTCGAGTGGGATTGTGTTCTATCGTGCGAGCCAAGATGTCGTCAAATGACTCAAAATACACCGGCCCAGAGATGAACTCTAAAATCGGTTCAGCTTTGACTCGGTTCACCCCGGGTGTGATATCCACCAGCATCAGACTACGAACCAGCTGCGGATTTATGTCTGCCAGCATCAAGGCAGTCAATCCGCCGAGCGACATACCAGCCACCGCTTTAGCATCTGGAGCAAGCTCAGCCACGATGGAACGAACATCTTCAGCTAGCTCAGATGGCGAATAGGCATGATCTTCGCGCCAGTCGGAGTGGCCGTGGCCGGGCAAGTCCACCGCTAGCAGAGGTCGTTTCAATGCCATAGCTACGGTGTCCCAGGTGTGGGCGTTTTGAGCACCGCCGTGGAAAAGCACTAACTCTGGCGGGGCGTCGCCCCACATAAGCGCGCTCAACTTGCGACCTTCGCCGTCGGGTAGCTCGTGTGAGACTCGTCTCGGCATAAATTCGCTGTCCCATTTCACGCCCGCTTCGTCAGCAGCTTCGGCGAGCATTGAGAATTCTTGGATGTCTTTTGACTGCATCATTCGCTCTCGGCTTTCGGTACCCATTGAAAATATTTCAGCACAAAAATCAAACCTACTACGCCCCAAGCGGCCACTACTAATAGATCGGCTAATCGTCCGTCTTGCAGGGAGGAGTCGAATCCCGACCTGAAACCTTCGGCGAAGGAGCGCAGCGGGAAGATGCCACCCAGTATCTCCATCCATCTAGGGGGGTCGTCCATCGGAATAAAGATGTTGGAAATGAAAGCAAGCGGCAAGATGGTGGCATTGGTGATAGCTGAGGCAGCTTGGCCAGTTTTAGCGAGGATAGATACGGCCATTCCCAGCACGGCGAAAGCCAGCACACCTACCGCAAAGAACAGTGCCATCCAACCGATCTGGCTGTAGTTGATTGAGATATCGGCGATGAAAGTCCCTACTACGAACAAAATCGTAGCTCCTAAGAAGGCAACCCACACGGCCGATGCCACAGTGCCTGTGAGGAATTGCCAAGGGGCTGCTGGGGTGCCTCGCACTCGTTTCAGGGTGCCATCTTCGCGCATGAAAGCAAGCGTCACACCCAAGTTGGTGTAGGTGGCTGTGGCGGCAGTGAAGCTTGCCAGAGCAGGCACATAAAACTCAGAGATGTTGATCTGCCCGCCCGTGCCGTAGGGGTCGGAGCCGAAAATGCTGACGAATATGATCATCATCACCAGCGGTAGCGCGAGCGTAAAGAACGCCGCCACAGGCGTGCGCCAGAAAATGTGATTATGAAATCGGAACCAGATATAGGCGAGTTTCACGAAGATGCCTCTGTTATCTCAGATCTCTCTGCTATCTCAGTTGCCCCGCCGACCAAAGATCTCTCTGCTACCTCAGTTGTCCCTGCGACCAAAGATTTCTCTGCTGCCTCAGTTGTCTCCGCTGCCTCAATCTTGGATTCCACGAGGCTCAGGTATCTGTCTTCTAAGGTAGAGCGCGACACCGTAAGACCTTCAAGCTCTACTCCACTCTCTTGTGCCAACCCAGTAAGGCGATGGAGTAGCTTCGTGGGTGCGTCTGTTTCTAATACGACTTTGCGGACAGACATTTCGCCTGCTGTTACATCCTCGCTGTCTGGCAAACTCTCTGCCTTACTGTCTGTCTGCCTGCCTATCTGCTCGCCTGTCTGCTCCTCTAACCATGCCACCGACCAGCCTCGCGGCATCGTGAATTCAACTTTCGTAGTGTCTTTGCCCGACATCAGATCGTCGGGCTTGCCCAAATGCGCCACTTCGCCCGCCACTAAAACTGCCATCCTGTCAGCCAAGTAGCTGACTTCTTCCATGTAGTGCGAAGTGAGAAGGATGGTCGTGCCGCTAGCGCGCAGATCGCTCAACATTTGCCAGGCTTCTCGACGGGCTTCGGGGGCGAAACCTGTGGTCGGCTCATCAAGAAATAGCAGTTCAGGGTCGCCTACTAGCCCCAAAGCGAGATCTAGCTTGCGCTTCTGTCCGCCGGAAAGCCGCGAAATCCGTCTGTGGGCAGCGTCTGTCAGCCTAACCAGATCTAGCAGTTCGTCGGCGGAGCGGGCGTGGGAATAGCTAGCCCCGATGATTTCAAGCAGTTCTTTCGGGGTAAAAGGAGGATCAGCAATGCCAGACTGCGAAACAATGCCGATGCGGTCCTTCATTTTCAGGTTGTGATCCGCCGGATTTTGCCCCAGTACTTTCACCGAACCTGAAGTAGCTTTGCGGTGCCCTTCTAATATCTCCACGCAGGTGGATTTACCCGCACCGTTCGGGCCCAGCAGAGCAAAAATCTCGCCTTGTTCAAGCGAGAAGCTGACGCCTTTTAAGGCTTGAAGTTCGCCGTATCTTTTTTGAAGCTGCTCAACAGAGACAACAGATGACACTCATTCAGACTACAGAGCCTTGCGGTGAAGGAGTAGGCATCTCTGTGGTAGGCATTTCTGGCGGTGGCCCCCACGCTATCGCCGATTTAGACATCCCGCAAACCATAGAAATGGTGAGGGTGAGTTCCTCTAGCTCGGAAGGCGAAAACAGCCTGTGGAGTTCTTCTCGGAGGTCATCAGTCATGGATTTGCCACCCACAATCACATCTGCGTAACCGATGGTGGCCTTGTGGCGGTCGCTTAGCTCAGATGTCTCATAGTCGGCATCTATCTGGGCGACATGTTCTTCAGTAAGACCCTGCTGTTTCGCACCTGCGAAACGAAGGTTCTTTCAAAGGTTGCAGTCCACAAGCCGAGCATTGCGGATGCGAGCTACCTCCTTCGTGGGCTGATCCAGTAGGCCACGCGACCACATCTCGCCATAAAAGCGATTGAAAGTCGCTAGCATCTCAGGCTGATGCTCAAAGAAAATGCCGCTGTCGTGCGGAGGTTTAATTCTCATAGCTCAATTCTAGACGATGGAACCCAGCGATTGCAGTCAGTTCTAGCAGTTGCTTTCCAAGCTAGTTACAGACCAGTTACATTCCAGATAACTAGTCTCGCAAACCAAGCTGTGCCAGCGCAACACGGCTACGGATGAGACTTTCAAATACAGCCAAAGCAAAAGTGAGATTAGTCAGCTCAGGCTCAGAGAACCAGCGATTCATCTCAACGCAGTCTTCATCGGTGATGGTGTGTGGGTCTATCGCATACTTCTCGCAAAAATCCAAAGCAGCCCGGTCGGCATCGCTGAACAGCGGCGAAGTCGGCCATTCAGACAATGCAGCCAGCTTCGCTTCAAGCTGTGCTCCATGACTATCAGCCCCACTGCCATTTGCCCTCTTATCATCAGCACCATCAGCATCTGTCCCCCTCCCATCTGCACCGCCAGCCCCATTACCATTTGCCCCCTTGCCGCCAGCCCCACTATCATTTGCCTGTGGAGTCCGCAAAGCTGCATCAACTTCAGAGCCAAGCAACATCGCCATACGAACCCTGCAAAGCTCCAATGTGGCTGAGTCCATAGCCCCTTCCCAAACTTGTTCCACAAACTCCCCCAATACCGAATCCAACTTCGGCTCAAGCGTCTCAAACGGTTTGGTCATAGCAGTTATTTCAGGGCAATTATTCTGGAGCTGTCTATTTCTGGATCTCTCTCACAAGTTTAGCTTAGAACAGCACCTTATCATAGAAACACTAAACTCTGCCAGCACGCAAAGTCTTTGCTATGCTGATACCTATGACAACAAGTGAAGATATGTATGTGCCGACGGTAGAAGCCGTAGCCCCTGCCGGGCGGTGGTCTATTACTGTGCGGTTCACAGACGGTAGCGAAGGCACACTTGACTTGTCGTATCTTAGAGACCGCAAGGGTTTCGAAAAATGGCGTTCACGCCGCTATTTTCGCCGTGTGCATGTCTGTGGCGGGACAGCAATGTGGGGTGACTATGAGATCAGTATCTGCGCTGATTTGCTCTATAGCGGTGTCACAGGGATACCTTTGGCTGATCTGTATCCGCCGTCCAAACCAATAGATCGTCCTTCACTTGTCGTAGATGAACCTGAAGATAAACTGTATGTGGAATATCCAGATGGTGTCAAAGGCTATCTGACACCCACAGAAGAGATGAAAACAGGACGAATGTTTCCTGCTGAAGAATTTGATGCTATTTCAGATGGTGTAACAAAGATAGCACCCTGGGGTGAAATTCTTTGGAAAGATCTAATAGAACTTTCAACGGAGAAAGTCAAAGCGTCCTTAGCGGGGAAACAGTATGAGCGCAGATGAAGGCGCAAAAGTATCAATACACGAATGGCACACATATAACTTCTATATCAACCGTGTTGACCATGGCCCACCTCATGTTCATGTTTATGAGCACAATCGCATAATATGCGAATATGATTTGAAGACTTTAGAACGTCGCCAAGGGCGAGCGAGCGAAGAATTGCATAACTATATTCAAAGGTGGGGAGTTAGAAACTTGGAAACAAACATGGCAAAATGGCGAGCAATAACAGGAGATCCCCCTCATGCTGAAAATCCGATTCCGCCTATGTCTGCCAAACAGAAACGTCTTCGCAAAAGGAAAAGAAGAAGGTAAGACTTCATCTAACTGGGATCTGAGATACTCAAATAGATCGTCCACAGAGAACACCATCTCACCGAACCAATAAGTAAAGGGGGAGTCGGTTGTTGCCATATCACATTCACTGAAGCCATAGCTGAGTGTGCTGTGTCATCTAACCCAGCCTCTGGTGTTCATGTTCTGAGTGTTTTACATGTCCGCTGGCTGTCGGTGCGTGTCCCATATGTAGCACCTAGCCCGTATTTGCTGGTTGTTTCACAGTCCAGGCGTGTGACTTGTACTGTTACTTCACCATCGGCAGCAACATTTACAGGTCGTAGCCTGTGCCGTCTTTGGGTGTGGCTGTGATGGTCATTTCTTTTTATTCTTAATCTCTGGGCTACTACTCATTGCCCCTACCAGCCATCAAAAAAACCTACCCCACTCTCCTCCGCCACAACTAGCTCCCTTCTACTTCCCGCTGAACCATCCCCCACTGTGCTCCTCCCAGCTCAACCACCCTCACATCCTGACAAAAATCTCTCACCGGTTTTGATTAGAGCGTGCGGACTTCCTTGAGCTAGTGAGACTGGTTGGGACATAACAGCCAACGCCAGCGAGTTGGGCAATTCTTCTAATACGCAGACCCGGCAGAAACTAACCCGCGCAAGGGCGACTGTCGGTGAGTGAGAAACAATGCGAAAAATTTTTATGTATTTGTATTTTGATCGTCATTATTGTCGCTAATCAATTTAACCATTCTATAATAGTGATCTTTATTTAAAAATTTAATCAGGTCCATTATATCTTTACAAATATTCCTAGCTTCAGATATGGCACATTCTTCGTGATCAAGATCAGGAATAGTATCTTTGTGTGAGTAAGTATTAATGAATCTTGCGATACTATCTTGTTTAGTTTTATCAAATTCAATTAATTTCCTGATTAATTTTACCCGACTCCTCACCAATAGCGTATAGTGGTTCTACAGAGTCGCTGTCAATTTTTGATACTGTTGTGTCTATATAATCACGATTGAACACCTCAATATAACCACGACAAGATTCTCAATAACCATCCCATATAACCTTTCATATCAAAGATTCTTGCTTCACAATACCATCTTTCTAAAACTACTGTATCTGTAAACTAGCTAGCATTTTCTGTAAAACAGGGATCACTTTTCTGAATATCGTCTCGGCGTATTCTTTATCAACCCAATCTGTCGGCCAGCCTCTCTGCATGTGCTTATAAGGAAACTTGAAAATATTAGCACCATAATCCTGTTCATATTTTCTACTACGGCTACGTTCTGATAAATTAGCATCCACAACTACTGTAAATATGTCATCAGCATCTTTATCAGTAACAACATTTGCCTTTGCTAATCGCTCAAAGATACCTCTCACACTATGACCATATTTATTACGAATAGCATCATTATCAGCCTCTATCTGTTCTAATATCAACAATCCGCCACCTGCCATCTCAGCAGCAGTAGCTACCATATAACAAAACAGGGAGTAACGTCGCTGGCTGTAAACCCACAGAGCAGTTTCCAAATGATCTTCAAACGATCTAAAATACGGGCCACTAGAAACCACAGCATCCCCGTCAAGCTGCGACAAACCGCGAACCTTCCAGCTTATATAATTCCACAGTTTGCGGCTCGGTAAAAAAATTCTTTATACCACCAAACTTCTCTTCCAGAGCAGAAACCGTCTCAGCTGAAACAGCCCCATGCAAACCCTGCTGATAAGCTCGCCGAGCTATCCTCCCGTGCGCGTTCATGCGGAACTCAAACAGATCACCATCTACCCCTAGTAACATATCAACATCGTCAAGGTCAGCTTCTTCAGGATGTGCACAACGAAACGCGACCGCTACCACACCATGCTCAATAGCATCAGACGCGATAGAGCGAAGCAGGTTTTCGCGCAAAGCTGCGATGTCTATCCCTTCGGGTGCTGTTGCAGGTGATTTTGCCATAGATAACAGCCTATCAGACTCAGATAGCAATTCCACATCAACAGACAGGACACCCTAGCCTGGTATGACGGCGATCTTTGCTCTCCTGAAGTTGCTTCGTTCTGCGGGACACAACTTGTCAGCCTTGAAATTGCTTATTTGTGTGCTACAAACAATGTGGGGAAGTCACGTAGCACCTAATACATCAGTTTGGATTCGGGGGGTTCCATACCTTGTTTGCTGAGGCTAAAGTTTTCTAGCTGACCTCCGTCTTGGAGGGCTTTTTCGGCTTTGGAGGTTTTGTTGTTTTGAATGAAGCGAAACTGACGGCTTTGGAATAGCAGGTCGCCGTCAGGTGTCCAGATTGTGCTGTCTTCTTCCACATAGCCGTTCAGAGATGCCCCGGTGGTCAGTGCCACCAGCACTGGTGTGCCTATCGGTAAGTGCTTCGGATTTACACGGAAGTAGGCGGTGAACTCCATGGTGCCCGCCATCATCGGGGCGTCAAGTTTGCGATATGCCACGGGTGTGAAGCCGTCGGCTACAGTAGCCAAGAATTTCTCATCTATGCGTTTGCCGTTGGCTGGTCGCGCCCAGCCACCTGAATGGTAAAGCTTCTGGCCTTCTGGAATGCCAGCAAACACATCCCACATATCCAAATTGTCACGGAACGGAAATGGCAAATCGCCCGATTTAGGTTGGTTGGGATCGAACGGAGCAACCTTTGGCATTTTGAGATCGGTAAAGTCAATCGCCTCGCGCTCTCTGGCAAAAGTCGCAGCTGCGAAACCGCAAAGCTTGCCTTGGCAGAACATTCTGGCTGTTACAACTGTTACTGACATACCCGAGCGTTCCACATTCGTCTCCACCCGCATAAGCCCTTCTGGGAAAGGTCGCAGGAAGTGCACAGTTAAGGTGCGGGGCGGGCGGGTTTCACCTTTAATCTCTTGTGCACTGGCAATCTCTTGTGCACAGGCTTGAAGTGCTAGCGCATTTACATAACCACCGAACAGACCAGGGAAACCCAACCAACTACCATCGTTGTGCCTTTCATAAACACCTGGGGCAACCTTCTCAAACGAAGTGTCTGAATCAAGTGCTATGTCTGTCATTTGTTTCTCATGCATTCGTAAACAGAAAAAAGCAATCTGGCTGCTCGTCTGTCATCAAGCGGCGATCCCATGGCACACATGGCATAGCCAAACCCGAAGTTTGCTTCTGGGTCACAAAACCCCAAAGAGCCTCCGATGCCTCCATGATGGAAAGCTCTGGGGTTTGGACCGTAGCCGGCGGGGTTGTTGAGCATGAATCCCATACCCCAAGTAGTCTCGCCGGCTACCGCTCCGATGACAATATCGCGGGCTGTGGGTTGAGCTTCACGCATCCGCTCTGTAGCTGCCGGGCTGAATAACCTCACGTCGCCATAGGTGCCCCCAGAGGCAATAGTGCCATAGATAGTTGCGATACCTCTGGCACTGGCATGCCCGTTGGAAGACGGGAAGACACCGCTTCGCCACTGCGAGGAGTTTACAATGCTGAGGCTAATTTCAGGAACAGAGAAAGCTTTGATCATCCTTTCGGTTAACTCAAAGCCAGAGTTGTTGCTGAATTCGGTAGTCGAAGACATATCTTGTGCTGAAACACCGTCTGTGTTTGTTTCGTTGTCTGTATCTGGGGCATCCCACTGGGAGCCCGGAATTTCACACAAATCAGCAATCCTGTGTTCTAACTCTGAAGGCACCCCAACGAAAATATCTGCGTTGAGCGGCTCAGCCACTTCTTCGTGTAAGAACCGACTAATAGGGCGGCCGTCCACACACTGCACCAACTTGCCAACTAGATGACCAAAAGTGCGGGCGTGATATCCCGAAGCTGTGTTTGGTTCCCAAAACGGCTCAGTCGCAGCCAACATTGAGCACAACTTTTCCCAGTTAAACATATCTTCAGGCGGTATCGGCTCATCCCAAGCCATCAAACCTGCCCGATGGCTCAAGAGCTGTCGAACGGTTATCTTTGCCTTACCCGCCTGTGCGAACTCGGGCCAGTAATCAGCTACAGGCTTGTCAAGTTCCAGCTGCCCTCTGTCAATCAAAATATGGGCACACAGCGAGACGAACCCTTTGGTGGTCGACCAGACATTTACTATCGTGTCGGCTTGCCATGGGCGAGTTCCGGCCCAGCCGCCCCACAAATCTACTAAATACTCCCCGTCTTGCACAACAGCAACCGAAGCTCCTACATCGCCTCCTTTAGAAAAGTTATCGGCAAAAACTTGCCGAACCTTCTCAAACCCCTCCACCACACTCCCTGAAATCTCTTCGCTCATGATTTTTTACAGGCTTTTGTATACGGCTTTCAGTAGCACCACCGCACGTTTGTCTTTGACGAGGGTTGAAACATTCATTGCGTTCATTGCGTAGCCGAAGGCGATGCCAGTTTCTGGATCGCAAAACCCTAGCGAGCCGCCATAGCCACCGTGATGGAGGGCGCGAGGGTTAGGACCGTACCACTTCTGCTTGTTCACCATATAGCCCATGCCCCAAGTCATCTCCTCGCCATCGGCACTGATAACCAAATCTCGGCTCGTGGGCTGTTCTTCTCGCATTCTTTCGATGACTTCGGGGGTAAACATTTGGATTTTACCGAAGGTGCCACCCGCTGCAATAGTGCCATAGGTAGCCGCGATGCCTCTGGCATTGCCGTGCCCGTTAGCAGACGGGAAAACACCTCTTCTCCAAGCGGTGGAATTGGCTACTTTGGGGCCGACGAATGGGTTCCCCAAGGCTCGGAGCATAAGCTGGCTAACTTCAGATGCTGAACCTTCGCCTGCATCTGCCTCTGTCTCTTCAGGCTCGGATTTCACTTGCGAAGGATTTTGAGGAGGAGGTGCGTCTAAAGTCGTGCACAAATCGGCTACACGATGATCATCTTCAGGCTGAACGCCTATGAACATGTCGGCCTTGAGCGGATCTGTTATTTCTTCTCGTATGAACTCCTCTATAGGCCGCCCATCAATTCTTCGCACCAGCTCACCCACCAGATGAGCGAAAGTCAAAGCATGGTAGCCCGATTGGGTATCTGGTTCCCAGAAAGGTTCTTGTGCAGCTAGCATCTCACAGAGCTTTGCCCAGTCATACATCAAATCCTCAGTCACTGGCTCGGCCCAGCCAGCCAACCCCGCCCGATGGCTCATTAACTGGCGCACAGTGATCTCGCCCTTACCTGCTTGGGCGAACTCGGGCCAGTAATCAGCTACGGGCTTGTCAAGTTCCAGTTGACCCCTGTCAATCAACATGTGTGCACCCAGCGAAACAAACCCCTTGGTGGTCGACCAGACATTCACGATGGTATCTGCTTCCCACGGGCGAGTCCGCTCTTCATCAGCCCAACCACCCCACAGATCCACCAGATACTGCCCGTTGCGAACGACCGCCACCGAAGCCCCCACCTCATTTCGCTTCTCGAAGTTCTGAGCAAAAGCCTCTCGGACAGCTTCAAACCCAGGGCGGATATTTCCAGATATGACTGCTTCCATTTTTCTGAGATTAGCAGAGACTGACAGCTATCCTCGCAGCACGATAGTCACTACCCCGTGGGTAAGAGCGCGGACAACTCCCGATAGTTCGCTGGGTTGAACGGCGACTGTGACGAATCGGTCTGCAGTCTCAACTACAAAGGCTCTTTGGGCAACTAGTAGCACAGACACTTCTCCTGCAGGCCCATCGGGAAACGAACCCAGCAAATCAACCCGATCACCTCGGTTCAGCGACGGTCGGCTTTCGCCAACGGGCAAGGCGATCGCGTTCGTGCCTGGTGGAATATGCAAATCATCGCTTGTTCCGATACGCCCAGACATTAAAATCTCGCCTGCATAGATCGGCTCTAAAGTGACCTGCCCTGCACCCGAGCCAGCAGTCACCCCCAAATCAGCTGGCTTATTTAAATCAGTTGGATTACTTAAAGCACCTGGTGGCACGAATCCTACAGGTCGCTGATCTATACGGAAATCGTCAGGAGTAATAGCCTCACCTCGCTCTAAATCCCGAGTAACCACCAGCACATCTTGTTGTTCGCCAAAGTTGCTGATGATGCTGGAAGCTCGACTGTTTTGAGAGTAGGTCACAACGACAGTCAAGAAGATCAACCCGATAGCTAGTGCCCAATAGACAGAACGCCGCCTGAGTAATCGCGTCAAGACATGCGGCTGCCATCGCGGAGCCGAAGACTGTTTCCCCGACAAGTTTTCCTGCTGCCTTCTAGGCCGTGCGAAAGCTCCAGGTTTAGTTGAAGCTCTCTTCGACGGCGAAGCTTGCTGCCAAGCTTCATGCGA
The DNA here is from genome assembly GCA_958295755.1 of uncultured Acidimicrobiales bacterium. Lineage (GTDB taxonomy): Bacteria > Actinomycetota > Acidimicrobiia > Acidimicrobiales > Hopanoidiivorantaceae > Hopanoidiivorans. Next base: position 1,739,132 of record OY282367.1, read on the forward strand.
TTGGATTGGCAACAGATTTTTTGTCAAACTGCTAAGTGGAAAGTTTTGTGGAAAGTTTCTGAGAGACAAAGCAGACCTCTTTTGGTAATCGGATGGGCGCATTTAGGCAAACCAATAGGTTGCGAACCCTCCCTTAGCCCCCGACCCCCAGCCCCCCAAACCCTCCCTTAGCCCCCAGAGCGACCCCCAGCCCCCAGACGACCCCCAGCCCCACTGCACAAAAGCTTAGCACAGGGGTGTGATAGGCATTCAGTAGCAAATTATGCTAAACCGAAGCTGGAGCTTTCTTTGAATCGGAACTGCTCTTGCTGACAGACTTTTCAATTCCCCTTTTGCTACCACCATTGTTGTTTTTAGAGTTGTTTTTAGAGCTGTCTTTAGAACTGCCGTCAGAGTCGCCACCTGAGCCAGTATCACCTGAGCCAACATCACTAGAACCAGCCTCACTCCTTGTCGTTGCCTCACTCACAACCCCAGAATCGCCATTGCTTCCTGAAGCACTCGACCCTTTTCTAGCAGCCTTGCGGCTGTCGGTTTTATAAAAGCCATCGCCTTTGAAAGTAATAGCTGGCACGGAGAAGACTTTTTTTACAACTCCCTCGCCCGGCGACACGCACTCAGCTGGCGAAGCGGAATCTCCAACCTGCGGACACACAGCAAGGGCAGCATCGGCAAAAGACTGCACCACATCAAATCGTGATTCACAGGTGCGACATTGGTATTCGTAAGTGGGCATGGTCAAAGATATGCTACTAGCTAACACTGGCTACAGCAACATTCACTACTATAAATTAGCAATGCTCGCACAAATCGCTCAGTCCGCAACCTCAGATTGGAATTTCGGAGGATGGTGGTGGCTGGTGGCTGGCTCGTATGTGATCGGCATGTTCCCCACCGCTGAGATAGTCGGTTACAACACTGGTCACGATCCCACTTCACAGGGCTCAGGCAACCCCGGTGCTACCAACATGTATCGCCTGGCAGGTTGGATGCCAGGTCTTATCTCGCTGGTGGGCGATGTTATAAAGTGCATCATTCCTGTTGTGATTGCGTTGATCTGGGCCGATCGGCGAGTTGCCGTTGTATGCGGGGCGGTGGCGATACTCGGCCATATATTTCCGGCCGCCAGATCGTTCAAAGGCGGCAAAGGCGTGGCCTGCTACGGCGGGTTCGTCTTGGCCACTTCACCTTTGGTAGCATTGGGAGCACTGGCTGTCTGGCTGATTTCTCTGAAGCTGTGGCGGCGATCTTCGCTGGCGGCAGTCATCGCTGTGCCAACCATCCCTATAGGTGTAGCCCTGCGTGGTCGAGAAGGCTGGGAAGTCGCTATCATTGCCGCTTTGGCTGTGATTATCATCCTCAAACACATCCCGAACATCATCCGCCTAGTGCACAGAGAAGAAACACAGTTGTGATCGATGATCCCTTTATTTGAAGCCCAAGAGCATGTGCTCAGCAAAATCAATCGGCTTCAAGCTACTCAGGTTCCGCTGCTAGAAGCTTCGGGATTGACAACAGCCGAACCTGTCGTCTCGCTCGAGCCAATCCCAGCCTGGGACAATACCGCCATGGACGGATTTGCCGTTCTGTCCAGCGACACCACCACCGCCTCTCCCGCCACACCTGTAACCCTAGAAGTTGTGGGCACAATAGCAGCGGGCGCACTCCCACCTGATGCCCCAAAGGTAACCCCAGGCAAGGCAGTTCGCATAATGACCGGCGCGCCCATCCCTGAAGGAGCTGATGCTGTGCTGCAGGTAGAGCACGCTGAACCTTTGGAGAATGGACATCTGGAGAATGAACCTTTAGAGAACGAGCCTCAGAATAAAAGCACGCCGATCTCCCAATCCGCCGGCATCCAGCTCTCCCAATCTGTGCCCCCAAGCACTCACATTCGACGGGCGGGCGAAGACCTCAAAGCTGGACAAATCGCCGTGCCAACCAATACCACTCTTTCACCCGCGCACCTGGGCGTGCTGGCTAGCATCGGCATGCAAGAAATCGCAGCGTATCCGCGCCCTAAAGTGGCAGTCTTTTCCACCGGCGACGAACTTGTCTCAGGTGGTGGCCCGCTTGCTGTCGGACAAATCCGCGACTCCAACCGCCACAGCCTTCTAGCTCTGCTCCAAGACAGTGCCGAACCTATAGATGGCGGAGTGGTGCCCGACGACGAAGCCGCTATAGAAGAAGCTTTTAGCCGCTACGCCGCCCAGTGCGATGCCGTCGTCACCACTGGTGGTGTGAGTATGGGCGACTTTGACTATGTGAAAGTAGTGCTGGATCGGCTGGGCGATATGCGCTGGATGCAGATAGCTATCCGCCCCGCCAAACCTCTCGCATTCGGCACCATAGCCGGCACGCCGATTTTCGGGCTTCCCGGCAACCCGGTGTCGTGTATGGTGTCGTTCGAACTTTTTGCCCGTCCCGCTCTTCGGAAAATGGCAGGCTGTGGCGATCTGCACCGCCTTCGTGTCACCGCCACGGCTACTGAGCCTCTGACTCGCCGTCCCGACGGCAAAACCCACTTCGCCCGCGTCAGATGGCATTGGAGCGACAGCGGCTTCGTCGTCTCATCCGCAGGCGGCCAAGGCTCACATCAACTCTCTGCTATGGCTGGTGCCAACGGCCTCGCTGTGTTACCCGACGGCGATGGCATCTCAGCCGGTGGCGAAGTGGAACTGATTTTGCTACGGGAATAAAGCAAGCAGACACAATAAAACAAACAGAAACAGGGCAGTATAAGCAGAAGTAAAACAAGCAGAAACAATAAAACAAACGGAGTAGCACAAGCAGAAATAAAAGCAAGCACAGAAGTAAAGCAAACAATTGCAACAGGTCTGTGGAAGTATGGAAAGAGGAGGCAAAAATGTCAGACAGCCCCATAGATCACCTTTCAGGTGCAGACTTCCCAGAACAGAAAATCGCAGACTTCCCAGAGGCAAACTCTACTGATTCAAGCGACAAATACGCATTGCGCTCACTCTCGCCATCAAGCATGGCTCTCTACGATGAATGCCCCAAAAAATGGATGTATCGCTACATAGAAAAGCTACCCGATCCACCTGGCGTGGCGGCAGTGATGGGTTCGTTCGCCCACAGCGTGCTAGAGCACCTTATGCAGCTCCCACCCGAAGAACGCGACCAAGAAAAAGCCCGTGAATGGGCCACCAAAACATTCAAAATCACCCGTCTAACCCCAGAATTCCGCAATCTGGAACTCACTGACGAAGAAATCAGCGACTTTAAAAAGCAGGCATGGCAGGCTATCACAGGCTTGTGGGAGCTAGAAAACCCCCAAGAAGTAGAAGTAGCATCAATCGAGCAGCATCTAAAAGTGAATGTGCGAGGCGTCCCATTTCGAGGTTACATCGACAGAGTTGACAAAAGCCCCGATGGTCTTGTGATAAATGACTACAAATCGGGCAAACCCACTTCGTCAGCTTGGATCGACCAGTCCCGCCGACATGTGGAAGATAAACATCTGTTCCAAGTGATGCTCTATGCGGTAGCATTGGCAGAAGAAACGGGAGTCTTCCCCGCAAAAACCCGTGTGCTCTACATTGGCAACCAGAAACAAGTTTCAGAAGAGCCAGTAAGTGAAGAAAAACTAGCCGATGTAACCGACCAGCTTCTGAACACATGGGAAGCCGTGAGCGCAGACCTGCGACGCCGTGAATTCGACGCTAATCCCAGCGCACTCTGCGGATGGTGCCACTTCGTTTCTCTATGCCCAGAAGGTCAAATGAAAGTCTTGGAGCTAGTAGACACAGGCAAACTCAAAAAAGAAGCCCCTGCCCACGAACTCATAAACTCTTGGGAACTCCCAAAAGCTGTCTGAGCTTTCTGCTGAGCTTCCTCCCCCAGATTTATCTTCCTCTCCCAGATTTTCTAACGCCCTCGTCGCCCTCTGCGCCAAAGCTGGTAGAGACCGTACATCAACAGCGAAAAGGCTATGGCTATCACAGTGCCGATAACACTCGCCACCACCATAGCCTTCAACACTGACTCGTCATCAATCCCTTGCCTAGGCAACACCCGAGGCGACCGAGGCACTCCCCAAGATTTTGCCCTGCCACCTGCTGCCCTCCCACCGGCTAGTATCCCCCCAGCTGAGCCATTGCGAGCCGACCGCTCCCGCAACCCCCCAGAAAACTTGAATACACCCATATTGAATGCCGTCATACTAAATGCCACCAAATACCAGCATACTGAAATCAACAATACTAAATATCGTCATACTTTGAGATTATCCGCAGATAACTCAAGTAGCCCTGCCTAGACGATTTACTTTGGGCTACACTATGTCTTGCTCTATGATAAGCACGGAAACCCAGATAACAGACCCACTAACATACCCAGCCCTATGACCGACTTCTTAGAACAACTGCGCGCTGGTATCGGAGTAGAAGGGTCAGCTCAGGTAGCACCAGATTTGGTGAATATTCCTATGATTCGCCATTGGTGTGAGGCTATGGATGAGGCCAACCCTAACTTCTTAGATGAAGAGTTTGCAGCGGCAGGGCCACATGGAGGGATTGTTTCGCCGCCAGCGATGTTGAATGCTTGGGGTATGCCGGGAGTACGCATCAAACGCGAGGAGATGGGGCACCCGCCGCCACCCCCAATAGAGTCTGAAACCGAACGAGAAACCTATGGTAGCGTGCTGGGGCTGCTTGACAATGCGGGCTATCTGGGCGTGGTCGCAACTAACTCTGAACATATCTATCATCGCTATATCCGCCTCGGCGAGCGCGTCAAAGGCACCCAGAAACTCGTGGATGTATCGGAGGAAAAGCAGACAGCCCTCGGCATCGGCCACTTCGTGACCACAGAGACAGAATACCAAACCACCGACGGCGACCCCGTTGGCTCAATGTTCTTCCGTATCCTCAAGTTCAAACCTCACACAGGGCGAGACGCAAGCAAAGAAGGAGCAGAAAACGCCGCTGACAGCCCTGCCGCGCCACCAGCCATGCGCCCTAAACCTTCTATGAATCAAGACTCGCAGTTTTTCTGGCAAGGCGCGGCGGCCAAAGAACTGCGTATCCAGAAGTGCAACAGCTGTGGTCGTCTGCAGCATCCGCCCGGGGCGCGCTGCCCTGCCTGCGGGTCAATGGACTTAGGCTGGAAAGTCGCAACAGGGCGAGGCACTCTCTACAGCCACTGTCAAGTGCACTATCCTCCCCTGCCTGCATTTGGCAAACCCCCAATAGTGGGGCTAGTAGAGCTGGAAGAAGGCGTGCGAGTGCTCACTAACATCACCGATTGCGCCTATAGCCAGATCAGCATCGGCATGGACATGCAAGCTTGGTTCTATAACGACCCGCAAGGCTTCTCGTTGCCGCTATTTCGCCCTGCTCGCCAACCCCGTCGCACTGAAACCCTGCTGGCAGGCGACATCTCAGAGGGAGATCCGATGCCAATCTGCCCTATACCGCTCACCGTAACAGGAATTGTCGCAACGGCCATTGCCACTCGCGACTATCAAGATGTCCACCACGACCGCGACCTCGCTCACCAAAAGGGATCTAAAGATATCTTCATGAATATTCTTTCGTCTTCTGGGCTGGCATCGCGCTATGTGAGCGACTGGGCAGGCCCCGACGCCATCTTCAAGAACCTCAAGATACGCCTAGGTGCCCCCAACCATCCGTACGACTGCATGACGATGTCGGGCAAAGTAACAGAGGTGAAATCTTCCGCCGCCAGTGGTGCCGATAGTGGTGCCGACAGTGGGGGCGGTCAAGCAGACGGCGCAGATGTAACCGTGGAATTCGCAGGTATTAACTCTCTCGGCCCTCACATCACCGGCTCGGCCACCCTCTACTTCCCAGCTAACCCCAGCAGATAGACACCCACCCAAAAGACACAAAAAGACACCACCAAAGTACAATGCCACCTAAATTCGCTCGCCAAGTAGCTATCGCCGGCATCGGCGCAACGGAGTTCAGCAAAGACTCCAGACGCACCCCGATGCAGCTCGCCGTGGAATGTTGCTCGCTAGCCTGTGAAGACGCCGGACTAGACCCCAAAGAAGTAGACGGTATGGTGGTGTTCTCAGCTGAGAACAACCCCGAAATAGAAGTCGCCCGCAACCTCGGCATCTCCGAGCTAACCCACTTCTCGATGGTGCACCACGGCGGCGGGGCGGCCTGCGGCGTGATCGCCCTCGCAGCTCAAGCTATTTTTTCGGGTGCAGCAAAAAATGTCTTGTGCTACCGGGCTTTCAACGAAAGATCGTGGCATCGTTTCGGCTCAGGAGTGCAAGATCGACCGACAAGTGCCGAAGCCGAAGTGGTATCGTTCTCGTGGAGTTCACCGTTCGGCTTGGTGTCGCCCGCCTCGTGGGTGGCTATGTTCGCTACTCGCTACATGCACGAATACGGAGCCACCAGCGAAGATTTCGGACGGGTCTCGGTAATCGACCGTGCCCACGCCGCCAACAACCCTGCAGCATATTTCTACGAGCGGCCCATAACCTTGGAAGACCACCAACAGAGCCGCATGATCGTAGACCCGCTCAGACTGCTGGACTGCTGCCAAGAAACAGACGGCGGCCAAGCCCTCCTTGTGACTTCAGCTGAACACGCACGCGACCTAGCCCAAAAGCCTGCTGTGCTGTCAGGTGCCGCTCAAGGAGCCTCAGAAGACCAACATATGATGCGTAGCTACTATCGCGACACCATCTCAGGAATCCCCGAGATGGGTCTTTGCGCCCGCCAACTCTGGGAGATGAGCGGCCTCAACCCAGACGACATCGACGTTGGCATCATCTATGACCACTTCACACCTCTAGTGCTACCTCAGCTTGAAGAGTTCGGCTTCTGCGAGCGAGGCGAAGCTAAAGATTTCATAGCAGACGGCAACATCGCTTTAGGTGGCAAACTCCCCATCAACACTCACGGCGGGCAGCTTGGCGAAGCCTATCTGCACGGCATGAACGGCATCGCCGAAGGTGTGCGCCAAATCAGAGGCACATCTGTGAATCAGGTGAGCGGAGCAGAAAATGTGCTGGTCACTGCTGGCACGGCAGTGCCGACCAGCGCGCTCATGCTCAGCCAAGACGGCTAAGCAAGACGGCTGAAATTCTCTCAGCTGGAATTCTAAAATTCTCACCATTGAAGGAGGAAGAAATGCTACTTGAAGGTCGCACGGTCATTGTCTCTGGAATCGGCCCGGGTATGGGGCGAGATATTTCTCTTCTGTGCGCCGAACACGGAGCCAATGTGGTGCTTGCTTCTCGAACAGCTTCAAAGCTGGAAGAGGTGGCAGAAGAAATCCGTTCCCTCGGTCGCCAAGCCCTGTGCGTGCCCACCGATGTGACCAACTCGGCTCAGTGCGAAGCTATGGCTGGCGCAGCAGTTGCGGAGTTCGGACGAATAGACGCTGTGGTTAACAATGCTTTCAAACAGCCTCCGTTTGAAAGAATCGTAGACTTGCCGATTGAAACTTGGGAAGAATCCGTGCTATTTAACTGCACCGCTGCCATGCAAGTAACCAAAGCGGCACTTCCTCAAATGATTAAACAGCAGAAAGGCTCAGTGGTGATGATAAACACCATGTCTATCCGGCGTACTGAGCCATTTTTCGGGGCTTATGCTGCTGCTAAGTCGGCTTTGTTCTCTTTTGCTCGCACTCTCGCAAATGAAGTCGGGCCAGACGGCATCAGAGTTAACAGCGTGGCACCTGGCTACATTTGGGGTCCGTCTGTGAAATGGTATTTTGAGACTCAAGCAGAGCAGCGGGGCATTGCCTTTGACGAAGTCAAAAAAGAGATCACCGACCAGATTGCTTTGCGCCACATCCCCGACTCCAGAGAGATCTCAGGCGCAGTGATCTTCCTAGCAAGCGACCTTTCCTCCGCCGTTACGGGTGCGACCATAGACGCTAACGGTGGTCATTACATGCACTTCTAGCTCGGGAACTAGCACCACCCAACTAATCCGCCCCACTAGGCTGGCTTGTCTAGCTTGAAAGCCGAGTGCAGGGCAAGCACAGCTTTCTCCATATCATTTTCGTTCACAACGCAACTTATGCGTATGGCTGAGGTGTTGATCATCTCTATGTTTATGTCGTTCTCAGCCAGTGTCTCAAACATTTGAGCTGCCACCCCTGGATGTGCTTTCATTCCAGCACCTATCAAACTCACACGAGCTATCTCGTTGTTAGAAGTCACTCCCCGACCACCGATTTCAACTATCAACTCTTCCAAGCTCGGCACGCACCTTGACAAGTCGCCACGCGGCACCGTGAACGAAATGTCGGTCACTCCCTCTTCTGACACATTTTGCACGATCATGTCCACATCCATGTCCATATCGGCTATGCGACGAAACACGGCAGCGGCTACGCCCGGCTTGTCGGGCACGGCCTGCAATGTGACTTTTGCTTCTGTGATGTCGTGTGTTACTGCTGAGATGACTGGTCTTTCCACGGATCTCGCCTCCAATCCCCCTGTCTCTAGTTTCCCTGTCTCTAATGTTTCTGCCTCTAATAGCCCTGCCTCTAATGTTTCTGCCTCTGGGGCAGATTCTTTTACGAGTGTGCCTGGCTCCCATGTGAAAGCCGAACGCACATGCAATGTCATCGTATAGGTACGAGCCACTAGAACCGAGCGCATCGCCGGTTTCGGGCAACCTGTGGCCGTCATCTCCAGCATCTCATCAAAGGAGATTTCCGACATTCGTCGTGCGCTGGGCACGATGCGAGGGTCGGCGGTGAACACGCCCGACACATCGGTATAAAGTTCGCACATCTCAGCCCCCAATGCGTGCGCCAAAGCCACAGCCGTGGTGTCAGAGCCGCCGCGCCCTAAAAATGTTACCTCGCCATCGCCTGAGACTCCCTGCGCTCCTGCCACTACAGGCACCGAACCGCCTTCCAAGGCTTCACGCACTCGATCGGGACGAATTGCTGTGATACGTGCGCTCTGGTGGGTGGAGTCTGTGATGAACCCTGCTTGGCTACCTGTAAACGACACCGCAGGCACATCCAGATCGTGAAGAGCCAAGCAAAGCAGTGCCACGGCTTTACGCTCACCTGCGGTGATGAGCATATCCATCTCTCGCCCAGAATGGCGTGAAGCAACTTCATCGGCTAGGCCGTAGAGGGCGTCTGTCTCTTTGCCCATAGCACTCACCACCACAGCTGGAGTGTCGCCGTGGGAGATGGTAAAGCGAATATGGCGAGCGACCTCTTGAATGCGCGACGAGTCGGCAACCGATGTGCCACCGAATTTCTGCACTATTAGTGTCATACTTTTAAGCTATCTTCGCGAAGCCCAGTGTTTGTGAATCAAGATTTGGAGATATGGCTATAAAATCTTCCCTGTGAGTTCAGATAGTCAATCAGGGCGCAGCGCGAAGCGAATGCGTCAAAAAGAAGGACGCCAACAAAGATTGGCAGAAGAGCGCGAAGCTTTCAAGAGAAGGAAGCGAAATCGCAGCATCAAACGCTGGGGCGTCTTGCTGGCTATTTTTGCCGTGGCTTTGACTATTTTCTGGTTCTTGAACCGAGACGACGGTGACGACAGTTCAAATGAGGCGATCGAGACGGTCACTACTGCTGACAACACGGAGACCAGTGAGCCTGATGCTGATCCAACAACGACCGGCACAAGCACCGACCCAACTGGCACAAGCACCGACCCAACTGATACAAGCACCGACCCAACTGATCTAGAGAGCGAAAACCCCAATACCCCAACTACCCAAGAGGAAGAAATTATGCCAGCCAACTACACCACATACACCGCCGCCGACTACGGCACGACCGCTTGCCCAGAAGAAGGTTCGGATCGCCAGCTCAGCTTTGGTGATTCCTTCCAGAACTGCCTAGAGCCAGGCACGGTCTATACCGCGGTGATGGACACTTCTTTGGGAACGGTGCGAATTGAACTTGATACCGAGAACACTCCGGGCACCTCTAATAACTTCATCTCGCTCTCGCGGGCGCGCTATTACGACGACACCCTGTTGCACCGCACCGCCACGGACATCGGCATCATCCAAGGCGGCTCACCCCACACCAACAGCGCGAGCGACCCCGGCCCTGGCTACACCATCAAAGATGAAGGCACCGGTTTCACTTATCGTCCCGGCCAGATCGTCATGGCGCGCACAAGAGGGCCAGACAGCTCGGGGGCGCAGTTCTTCTTCGCTGTCAATTCCAATACTGCTCTCCTTGACAGTCAAGGCGTCTATGTGGTGTTCGGACAAGTCACCGAAGGGCTAGATGTGCTAGAAGCTGTGCTGGCTTCTCACAAAGATATACCCTCTTCGGGTTTGGGAGGCGCGCCCGACCCTGATGTAACTGTGCGCTCAGTAACGATTGAAACAGCTAGCTGAGCCTGTAAGGAAAACTTGCCTTTATAAGCTTGCTGCTATAAAACTTACTGTCAATCCAGGATCTGTTCTAAAGAAGGCAGCACTGAAATATCGGCTTCTTTGCCATCCAGAAACATAGCTACCTCGCCTTGTCCTACTGTGCGCCACGAGATTTCCCCCTCAGCTATTTCAGCAATTAGAGCAGTTTGTAGAGCCACGCCTACTACTGGCAGATTTGGCGATGCCAGCTGCACTGTGCGCCGAATTTTGTCGCGTGACCAAAGGTTGTAGCGGGGGATAAATGTCAGATTGTGCAACAGCCCTAGCCCCACGGTGAATGCCCCGCCCCGTGGATCTACCATGGCGTCACACATCACATCTCCCCCGGCCCCCGAGCCTACCAAGCTTGCCCCGTCTGCCCAAGCTGCTTCCAGAGCGTCCCAGACTGCAGAGCGCATCATCACCGATCTGAGATGCATAGGCGAGCCTCCCACTACATAGATCATCTGAGCTCCCCTAACCACTGCGGCATTTTCTTCTGACAGAGCATCACCACGGGAATACACATCCAAGATTTTGGCTTGCGCCCCAAAGTTGTAGAACCACTCCTGCGCCTGTTTGTGGAGTTGGTTGCGGTCTAGGTAGGCAGCAGCGGTAGGTAGCACCACTACTTCTTTGGCATCTGCGGCTTTGATGAATTCTTCGTCAAAGAAGTTGCCCGCTTTAAACTCTGCTCCGCCCATCAAACCAAGCATTCCTCTAGTCATTGTTGCTCCTCACTCATTGTGCTCTTGCAGTTTGCGCCGTGCCGTGCCCGATACACAGCTGTGCCATATTGTTCTTTGACCTTTGTGCCACCATCTGCTACCTACTGGTACTGTGCCAGGCACAGAGAACCTTTCGACTTGCAGCAACGAAAAGCCGCTGTTCCAAATCGCCATCGTGATGTCGGGATTGACTTCTATAGGTTCTAAAAACAAGAGTCTGCCGTGTGTTGCCAAATGGTTATACATCTGCTCTAAGAGATGAGCAAGGCTTTCGCACATAGCCAGCGCACCTACTGAGCAAATCGTGTCGTAGTGAGCAGGGTTTTCTGTGGTGCTATCTAGGGTGGTGCTATTTAGGGTGGTGCTATTTAGGGTGGTGCTATTTAGGGCTGTGTCTGCGTCATCGGTTCCGATATGTAGCACACGTCCGCTAGTCCGGCTACGGATCTCTTGGACACGACCTCGCAAAGCATAAGGAACCCAGATGTGTTCTTCTTGGATGGCATTGCGCTTGGCAATGTCCGTATCAGCTTTGCGGTTTGAAATCACCCAACCTTACCAGGACCAGAAGCAATAGGAGCTGTGCCAATCTGCCCGGCCGACATTGCTCCGTCTACAGCAATAAGTTGCCCCGATACATAGCGGGAATCGTTCGACACCAAAAACGACACCACATCGGCAATGTCCTCAGGCTCGCCCACTCTACGCATGGGAATCATGCTGGCACGAATATCGCGCATCTCGCCTTGATAGTTAGCTTCGGTGCTCTCGGTCACAATCATGCCCGGGGCAACCGTATTAGCTCGAATACCCGCCGAGCCGAACTCTAAAGCTGTCATGCGCGTAACGGTCTCAATGGCTGCCTTCGAAGCAGGGTAGATGCCTACACTAGATGCGCTCATCAGCGAAGCCACCGACGAGAAATTGACTATAGCCCCGCCGCCCTGCATAGCTGGAATAACTGCCTGCGTGCACCAAATCGTCCCCATCAAGTTGGTAACCAGCACATCTCGGCCGTCTTCAGGCGTTATGCCCAGAACACCTGAATATCGCCAAATGCCTGCGTTATTGACAAGTGCGCCGATGTCGCCTAGGGCTGCCACTTCTTCGCCCATAGCCACCACAGAAGCGTGGTCGGAAACATCACAGACGATAGCGTGGCCGCCTGTCTCTTCGGCTGTTCGCGCCAATGTTTCTTCGTTTTTGTCGACGGCGATGATGCTCCAGCCGTCTCGCTTCAAACGGTTGGAAATCGCTCTGCCCAGACCTTGGCCTGCTCCTGTGATAACTGCTTTTGTCATATCATCACTTTAGCAGTAAGGCACTCCTCTCTCCTCCCAGCAGGTTCTACCTCTGGCAGTAGCACCTCTTTCAAACGATGTTTTCATCTAAATTGGCAAACATGGCCCAGTTCGTGCTTACTAATGCCTTGCTTTCTGATGGACGCTATGTGGATGTGGAAGTCAGAGAGGGTTATGTATCTAGGGTTGTCCCAGCGCAAGAATGCACCAGTATCAGTGGACGCGGTGGGGTCACGACCAACCAAGTCAGCGACACCCCCGACACCATCAGATACGACATTGAGGGCGACTTGCTTCTCTGTGCACCAGCCGAACCGCATGCCCATATAGACAAAGCCCTCACTGCCGACCTCATCCCCAACGAAACAGGCGACTTAGAGGGTGCTATAAAGGGCTGGCGCAAGTATCACGACGAAAACCCCACAGGCGGAGGTGCCGACTTTGACGGCACCGTAGAACGAGCTAGCCAAGCAGTGGAGATGGCGATCTCTCACGGCATCACAGCCATTCGCAGCCATGCCAATGTAGGTGAGTATGGCATAGTTGCTGTTGAGGCCTTGGCAGAGGTGCGCCGCCGCTACGCCGACGAGCTTGACCTGCAGATCGCCTGCCTAATTGCCCCCACAGTGGTTGGCACAGAAGGTGCCTACGGTCGCGAGCAGCTCCGCCTGGCACTAGAAGCGGGTATCGACATCGTGGGAGGTTGCCCCATGCTGGAAGAAAAACCCGCCGAGGCTATCAGCATCTTCTTAGATGCCGCCGAAGAAGCAGCGTTGGCAGTGGATCTCCACACCGACGAAGCCTTAGACCCTACCCTGCTGACTGTGTTAGAGATAGCCCGCCAGATCAGAGACCGAGGCTTTCCACACACGGTCACAGCTAGCCATTGTGTAAGCCTCGGAGTGCTAGAGACAGAAACTCAACGCAAAGTCATAGCCGAAATTGCCGATGCTGGCATAAGGGTAGTAACCCTGCCGCAAACTAATCTCTTTCTGCAAGCCCGCATGATGCGCACTTCGCCTCCACGCGGCCTCACCGCCCTCGACACCCTCGCCGAAGCTGATGTAATCTGTGGCGCAGGCGGCGACAATCTGCAAGACCCATTCAACCTAGTAGGGCGAGGCGACCCTATGGAAACAGCCTCACTGCTGGTAGTAGCCGGCCACCAATCTCCCGAGCGCGCCTATCAGCTAGTAGCAGAAAGCTCCAGATCTCTGATGGATCTCCACTCTGCTGGCACAGAAGAAGGTCAAAAAGCCGACCTTGTAGCTATGAATGTCTCAACTCTAAGAGCCGCCGTAGCTGGCACAGCCACCCGCAAGCGCACCTTCCGCGCAGGCAGACTCATCAGCGAGCAACAAATCTCTGTCACTCGCCACCAGTGATAAGTGCCTGCCTGCTCCTAATCGCCCAAATTTACCCCTCCCCCTTAAGCTCGATCCACTGCTGAAGCATGCCAATGTCTCGTCACCACCCACCCGAAGAAGCCGAAAACCCAAAATACCAAAATTCCCAAAATAGAAGAAACGATTATGGTGGCTAGAAGATCGTCATATCTAGCCAATCCGTTATAGAGCCTTATTGAATTTCCAATCCCTATACCTCCACGGGCAAAAAGAAACTCAGCTACGATCGCTCCGATCACTGAAAGTCCAGCAGCAATGCGAAAGCCTGTGAAAACAGCTGGCATAGCTGCAGGAAACTCCAACTTCCAAGCTCGTATCACACGGTTGGCACGATGTAATGTCATCATGTCGTGCAAGTTTCGCTCAGCAGATTTCAGCCCAAAGAAGGTGTTAGTAATAATCGGAAATACCGCAATCAGCACGCAGACGATAAGTTTCTTCTTGTAATCAGCGTCAAATCCGAAATACCAAGGGTCGATGCTCTGAAACCACACATCTATGAGGGGGATCAACGCCAAAATCGGTAGAGTCTGCAACACCACAGCCCAAGGGAATAACGCCCGTTCGGAAATCTTTGACACATTCATGAGCAGTGCCAAAATAATTCCATAAATAATGGCTATCACGAGACCAATTAGTGAGAGTCGACTTGTGACCAAAAGGGCTTCCCACAAGTCGCCCCTTACTTCATTGCCCCAACCCCAAAAACTTTCAGCCCAAACCCGATGAGGGGGTGGCAGTATTACCTTCTGCCTCCCCGAGAGCACAAAGTAGTGGAGAATATACCATACGCCCACCATCGCCCCTGCAAATACAGCAGGAGGCAGAAATCTGAAGAGTGCGGAGCGCGTTACCTTTAGCACTTGGTGCAAAAAAAGCGGCCCCCGGCACGGATGCCAGGGGCCGCCTACTCGTTATCAGTAGCCGAGACTGATGCTGGGGTCGAGGAACTCGTTAGTGAAGAGGTCGTTAGCAGACGGAATATCAGCTCCGTCTTCGAACCCTTCTACCCCATTGTCGTTATGAATAGGAGACATGAGATCGATGAACCTCTGGATACGGTCGGCATCTTGGTCGCCAACCATATCGTTGTCACCGTCAGTCACGAGACCCAGATCTATCATTTGCTGAGTGGCGAAATTGTGAGCAGGAATGGATGACTGCCAGTAGCTGTCAAGCTCTTTAACAATCTCGTCCAAGCGTACATTCATCGCATCGGGATCATTCATGTATTCCACGATGTCTTGCTGCATGATCGGCACCAGTATCTCAAGGCATTCTCTGTATTCAGTGAGCGCAGATGGTCGCACCGAAACAGCCGACTGATAAACCTCATGGCCCGCGTTGTGGGTCAAGAGGAAGTCCACTGGCTTCATCCAGCCTTCAAAGTCGTTCTCATAACGATAAGGCTCAGATGTGGCAAAGCCCTGCTGCACCAAGTTGCCTTCAGTTATAAAGCGACCGGGTGAGCCGTCGTAGCTGTCATCCACATTTGCAGGGTCTATCACACCTTGTGCAGTGAGTAAGTCCATGTAGTTGGCACCGGCGAAATAGAGCACTGTTGCGCCGGAATCGCCAATATCTTCAAAGGTTTCGAAGTCATACAAATCTGGATCCCACATCAGAATTTGAGGTCCGACTTCGAAGTTGGCAAGTAATGCCACAGTCGGAGTGTTCTTGTAGAACTTCAGAGCATCCGATGTGTTGATATATGCCAAGAAGATATCGGGGTCGGAATAGAACTGCTGAGATGGAGAGGCAAAGTTTATGAACGGGCCACCTGCTCGAATCTCCACATCGATGCCTGTGTTACCAAGCGGACCAGTGTAGGTGCCTTTATCTTTGTCGACAACTCCACCGGTTCCTATCAGCTGGTAGGTGTGACCGTGTTCAGGCTCAGGGAACCAATCTGTCTGTATTACCAGAGGATCTGGGCAGATATCCGTGAGATCCTGATCTTTTAGATCCATCTCTGTGGCGGGGCCAGCCGTTGTAGGAGCAACCGTTGTAGGTGCCATCGTTGTAGATGCCGTCGTCGCAGGTGCTGCTGTGGTGGGTGTCGTAGTTGATGTGTCGTCGTCATCGTCACCGCATGATGCAGCTACAAGCGCGCCTACGCAAATGACTGCTATACCGAGAAGAAGTCTTCTCTTCGCTCTTATTTTCATTGTTGCTCCTTTGGAAATTGGGGGGGTGGATTTATCCTGTCACTAGTTTGTCTTGGTTTATCTTTTTGGGGCTTGTCTTTTTGGCATTTTCTCTAACTCTTTTGCGATTATAACCCATACTGACGGGCATTGTCAGATTCTCGTGCGATTACTCTTGCCAATGACGGGTTGCTAGTTTGCCAGTACCTCCAGCGAACCAGAACAACACAATGCCGAGCGCGCAGCAAAAGAAAATAGCTGTATATATCTGGGGAGCGTGAGCTTGTACCTGCCAAGCTTTTGTGATAAGCCTGCCAAGCCCTTTAATGTCACCTCTTGAGAAGAAGAACTCTCCTACAATCGTGCCTACCACGCCTAGTCCTGCTGAGATTCGCAAGCCAGCAAAAAAAGCTGGCATAGCCGAAGGGAATTGCAACTTCCAAAGACGCTTGAGGCGACCAGCCCCGTTTAAAGTCATCAGGTCGTGCAAGTTGGGCTCCGCGCTGCGTAGCCCGAAGACAGTGTTGGAGATGATGGGGAAGATAGAGATGATGATCGTTACCAAGACTCTGCTGTTGAAGCCATAATCCCAGAACACCCCGATGAGAGGCACGATAGCCACGATAGGGATGGCTTGAAGTGCCACAGCATATGGGTAAAGGGTTCTTTCAATCCAGCGTGCTTGGCTCATTAACACAGCTGTTAGAGTGCCTAAAGCTGTGGAGATGGCCAAACCTATGAGCACCACTTGGGAAGTGCCCCACAAGCCCTCCAGAATAGTTTTGAAGTTGTTCCAAGTAAGCATCCCAACTTCTACTACCTCATGTGGAGGTGGCAGGATGTATTCGACTCTGGCGGGTAGCACTACATAGCTTACGAAATACCAGATCCCTACGAAGATGGTCAAGGTCGCAGCAGGTGGCCAGATGGAGGCGAACAGCTTTCGAACAAACCCGACGGAAGCTTGCTGATATGTAGAGCTTGCGGTAGTAGTTGCCATAGTCGCTATATTAGGTTAAATCGCATCATACACATCCGATAACGAATTCTCCAGCGCGGCAAAACCCCCGGCTGCTAGCCAGGCGACTGCAGAATTCGAGAGTGATAGCAGCAGTGATACTAGCAACAGTGATACTGGTAGCAGTGGTAAAGGGTTAGCAGCCCAGGGCATAACCTTTTCTGAGGTGTCTAAGGTATTTCCGGACGGCACACACGCTCTAGATGACGTGTCGTTCTCGGTGTCATCTGGAGAATTCTTCACGGTTGTAGGGCCATCAGGTTGCGGTAAATCCACCTTGCTGCGAATTGCTTCTGGGCTTGAAGACGCTACCGAAGGTCATGTAGATGTGAATCTTGCAAGACTGGGATATATCTTCCAAGATTCCACGCTCATGCCTTGGCGGACTGTTCAAAAAAATGTGGAGCTACTAGGCGAGCTTCATCGGATTCCCAAGTTGGAGCGCAACAGACTGGCTACCGAAGCCATACAGACCGTCGGTTTGGACGGGTTTGAGCGACACTACCCGAACGCTCTGTCAGGTGGCATGAAGATGAGAGTATCTATTGCTAGATCTCTAACGATGAACCCGGCTGTGTTCATGTTTGATGAGCCTTTCGGCGCATTAGATGAGATCACTCGCGAGCGTCTGAACGAAGAAACCTTGAGACTGTTCAAAGAAGAGAAGTTCGCGGGGTTGTTCATCACACACTCCATTCCCGAGGCTGTGTTTTTGTCCACTCGTGTGGGGGTGATGTCGCCGAGGCCGGGGCGCATTGTTGAGATCTTTGATGTTCCTTTCGGCTATCCCAGAAGCCCTGAGCTGAGATTTGAACCTGAATTCGCAGAGTTGGCTGGGGCTGTGTCGGCTACTTTGCGAGCTTCGGGAGGCGCAGATGTTGAGATGCCTCCAGACAGAGCCCATATTGAATCTCACATATGATAGCGATGGCTGTGGTGCCAGGTAGTTAGCAAAGAGCGAGAGGCAATAGGAGATCTAGGAGATTTAGATGAGCAAGATTGAAACCGGCGTGTTCCTCTTCGGTGGGGTGGAGATGGACGATGTAGGATCAGGGCCGCCCATTCCCACTGACCGCCGCTATAGCCAAGAAGAGATGTGGTATGCCGCTACTCGCATGTTGGATATGGGTGTGGCTGCTGAGAAAGCTGGCTTTGACATTTACTGGCTCACTGAGCACCACTTCCAATACGAAGGCTACGAAGTGGTACCCAACGGGGTGCTTTTTGCCTCGGTTCTAGCCGAGCGCACTACAACCCTGCGAATCGGCGCGCTCTTCAACATCATCCCCCAGTGGCATCCCCTGCGCTTTGCGGAAGATTTTGCCACTATGCACAACCTCTCTGGCGGCAGGGGCGTGCTCGGCGTGGGACGAGGCACTGTGCCTCGCGAAGCCCAACCGCTGGGCACTTTCGTAGGTAGCTTTGACAACCCCGAAAAAGCCGATGCCGACACGATCAACCGTGAGGTATTCGACGAGTCTATGGATATCGTTATGCGGGCTTTCGGAAACGAACAGTTCTCTTTCCACGGCAAGCATTTCACTTTGCCACCGCCCGGCATTCCCGACCGAGGCGGCACCGTGCAGGAACTGACATTAATACCGAGGCCGCTGTATCCGTTTGATACCTGGCAAGCCATCACCTCACCGCCAACCTTGGAATATGTGCCCAAGCGAGGCTGGGGAGGCGTGTTCTGGCTCAAGCACCACGCCTTCACCAAAGGTTGGTGGGATCATTTCGCCGAAGTCTACGAAACCCATCACGACCGCACCCTAGACCCAGGCGAAAAAAGAATGCTGACCTTAAATGTGTGCATAGAAGACACACACGAACAAGCCTGGAAGAAAGCTCGCCCCGGCCATGACGAGTTCTGGAAATTCCTAGCCCCCTATGGCTGGAGCCGAGGCTATATGGGTAAAGACGGCAAACCCGCCGAGCCAGGGCTTACACCAACCCTAGAAGAATCAACAGAGCAACGAGTATGGGTAATAGGTACCCCCGAAGAAGTGGCTGAAGGCATAGCCTTTTACCGAGACGAGTTAGATTTAGCCCATCTCACAATCTTCCCTAACTTTCCTGGCGATACCTACACCCAAACCGAAGAACAAATCCATCGCTATATGGAAGAGGTCGCGCCTCTGCTGTGAAAGCGTACTGATATAAGACCAGCCAGTAACAACTAGGTTATGCCGGTGAAGAGCACAGCGGCGTTGGTGATATTTTGAGATTCGGCTACTTTTGACAGCCCTGCTAGACCTGAAATCCCTGTGGGGCCTGCGGGGATGTCGGTATGAGTGTGGGCTAGTTTCAGGGCTTTGCGGATTTGTTTATCTGAGACTACTGGCGTGTCGCCGCCACTTTCAATGATGCCCCAAGCTATGGGGAGCCAGTCGTATGTTTCATCGTCTAGGATGCCTCCAGCTATGCTGCGGGGTTCTTTCTCCCAAGGCCACATGTATTCTTCAGGATGAGAAATCGCATGAATGAGTGCTTCTTGCGGGTTAGATTCCATGACTTTTTCTTGGATTAGGTTTATGGCACGAGCTAGTGGAGCGCAACCATGAGTCTGAACTGCACAGACACGGGGTAAATAGTTGAACATCTTGAAGTCGCGGGCTTCTTGCATACCCTGGACTATGCAGCTCGCCAATGCACCGCCTCCAACCTGCACGAAAACCCAGCTGAAAAACTCATGGTCAGCATTGGCAAATGATTCTGCCAGTTCCCAACCCAAAATTCTTCCGCCGTCTAAGGTCCAAATGTTTTCTGGGCCTTGAACGCTGAAAGCTATCGCCCCATCAGCCAAAGCTTCTTTGAAACGCAAAAAAGCCGGATCGCCAGCTTCACCTCGTTGCCTTTTACAGAGATTTACTTGAGCTTCTAGTCGGTCTAGTTCTGAATAGATTTCGCTTTCAATACTTGTTGGAGCAAAAACCTCCAATGGTCTGCCAGTAGCTTTGGCAACTATGGCAGCACCTAGGGCAGCATTGCCGCAACTAGCTATCGCAAGGGGCTGAGACTTTGGAACTTCGTCTATCTCCAGGTGCAGTGCTAGACCGAACAAATGGCGAGCTTTGTGAGAACTGCCAACATTTACTGTCTCGTTCTTTACCCAAAGTTGTTTTGCCCCTGCCTCTGCTGCCAGTGCTGGATGTGAATCAAAAGGGGTTACAGAAAACCCTCTTCCGTCTACTTCTTGAACAGCCTCGTCCAAACGCAAAACAAGGCCCGAGAAATCGTCATCGTCCCAACCCCGCTCGCGAGCCTTGTGATACGACCAGAGAAGTTTTCTATAGCGTATGAAGGGGTTTTGGGTAGTGGCATCTATGAGGGCGGCATCTATGAGCGCGGCTTCTTGGGCAGAGATTTCTGCAGTTGGTGGGGCACCCAACCAGCCGGAATCTCTTTGAGGTCTAGGTAGTTTCATCAGCTACTCGGTAAAAAGAGTGTCTACTCGCCCCTCGCCTTAGCTGTGCGTGCGTTGAATTCTGTAATAGCTTCGTCCCATTCGTCATTCAAGAAGTGAAGATGATCCCAGAAGGCTTGATCTCGCCTTGCCACAAAATCGTCTATCTCTATGCCCTGTTGTTCCACCCAGGTGAAATAACCGAGGTTAAAAATACGATCACGACCGCGCTCTCCCAATACCTCTGTGTGCTCTGTGTCAGCACCCCAGAGATGTTGTTCCAGAACTTCAGTGGCATCGTGAGCAGTGAATTTCCCTCCGTAGCGCAATTCGGCGAGTCTGTGACGTTCGCTACCGTAGAGTTCTGAGCCGTCTGTGGCTACCGTCATAATCACATCTTCTGGGCCGAGTCCCAACTTCTTTGAAGTTTTAATAGCTGCTAGCAGATTGCAGATGCTGGAGAGGCCGAAGTGTGCCAGAGAGTCAATCATCTCATCTGCCACTCCCCGTTCGTTCAGTAGCCTTTTGCCTTCTTCTGATCCGAAAGCCATAAACAGACCGTCGGTGGCGGTATCTGATACACCTACTGCCACATCGGTATTCATCACATTGTGGATGAGAGGGATGTGCTTGTCGCCTATCCCCTGGATGTTGTGTTCGCCGAAGCCGTTGTAGAGCATCGTAGGGCACTCCAGAGCTTCTACTGCCACTATCTGGCAGCCGCTGTGTCGCTCTTTGAGCCAGTCGCCCGCTCCTAAAGTGCCAGCCGAACCAGAGGCTGAGACAAAAGCCGCCAACTTATGATCGGACGCCATGTTGGTGAATACCCGCTCCAAGGCACGGCTCGTAACTTCGTAGTGCCCCAAATGGTTCGGAAACTCTGCGAACTGGTTGAAGATGATATTTTCTGGGTCGGCATCTAGCTCTGCACATTTGTCGTAGATTTCTTTCACATTGCTCTCAGAGCCTGGGGTGCGGATGATGTCTTCTTCTGGGTTGGCTACCCAACGCTCCAACCAAGCGAACCGCTCGCGGCTCATATTCTCAGGTAGCACGGCCACTCCCCTGCAGCCCATGATGCGACTAATTGCTACGCCGCCTCTGGCGTAGTTGCCTGTGGAAGGCCAGACCGCTCGATGGTGTGTGGGGTCAAAGACGCCAGTCACGACTCTAGGTGCCAAGCAGGAATAAGCTGCCAAAACTTTGTGTGCCCCGATCATCGGAAACCTATTGCCAAACAGAACAGCTATAGGCGACTCCACCCCGGAAAGCTCAGGTGGCACCACCACATGCTCAGGTAGCGGTGCCAACGAAGCATTTCCATCAAGGCGATTGTGCCAATGCACTCGCCAGAGGTTGCGAGCATCAGGAATGTTCTTGTCGGCATGTCCGATCTCGGCCAGTTTCTCAGCAGGAATGTCTAGTGGGTTGGCTAACTCGGCAAATGTGGGCAAGTGGATCTCCCTCTCGGCGAACCGCTTGACAGCCCCCTCTAGCACTTTCGCATCTACAATCTCAGCCGTAGGTAGCAACGATTGGCCTTTCGGAGTTTTCCCATTTTTGGAAGCCATGAGTGTTTTTGAAGTCATAAGTCAATTCTGCTGTAGCAATGCGCTGTTTTGGCAATTTCTGTTTTGGCAATTTGATGTCAAGAAATATAGTGTCAAAAAATCTAGTGTCAAGAAATCTAGCAGAATCCTAGCAAAACCTATAACCGAACATTGCCGGTAAGGCTCCCCAGATACAGCCTGCCGATCTTCTCGTCATCCAAAATACTCGCTCCTGAGCCTTCAAACACATTTCGCCCCTGATCTAACACATAGCCTCGATTGCATATCTGCAGGCACGCTCGAGCGTTCTGCTCCACAATCACCACTGACACACCCGCCTTATTCACGCTCACGATGTTGTCAAATACTGCCGCCTGATTCCTGGGTGACAGACCGGCTGACGGCTCATCTAGTAGCACTACTTCTGGGCCAGCGATAAGAGCTCGCGCCATCGCCACCATTTGCCGCTCACCTCCCGACATTTGAAAAACTCGCTGCTCCCAACGTTCTCGCAGTTTCGGGAAAAGTTCAAAAATTGCCTGCTTTCGTTCTTTGTTGATCAGTTCTTTATCGACTTTCTTCTTGACCCAAGACCCCATCCACATGTTTTCTTGCACCGTAAGCGGTAGGAAAGTGTTGTCGCGCTGGGGCACATAGCCCACGCCTCGGCGCACCAACTGGTGAGGCGACATACCTGTGATGTCGCTACCTTGGAAGCTCACTGAGCCTTTGCGGATGTCTACCAAACCGAACATTGCTTTGAGCAGTGTGGATTTCCCCGCACCGTTTGGGCCGACTATTCCTACGATTTCACCCTGAAGTAACTTGAAAGCACAATCATTGAGAATGTCGACACCTGGCACATAACCAGCCACCAAATCGTGCGCCTCCAGGAGAGGCTGGATTTCTGATACAGGCTGTGTCGCTGATGCAGGCTGTGCCACCTGTTGCTCACTCGTCATCACTCATACCTCCTCGCGTGCTTCCAAGATAGGCATCTAGCACAAGCTGATTTTGCCCTACCTCGCCGTGAGTTCCCTCAGCTATCACACGGCCCTCAGCCAAGCAGATTACCCAGTCGCTCACCTTGCGCACAGCCGACATGTCGTGTTCGATGAACAGCACGGTCGTGCCTCCAGCTTTGAGAGCCAAGATGTGTTCCAAAATAGTCTCACCGAGGGCTGGATTGACACCAGCCAGTGGCTCATCCAGCAACACCATAGTCGGCTCAGCCATGAGTGCGCGAGCCATCTCCAGCAGTTTGCGTTGCCCGCCCGAGAGGGTGCCGGCGAACTCATCGGCCATGTGGGTGAGCGCAAAACGATCCAGTAGCTCCCTCGCTCGTTCTTTTTCTTTCTGCTCTTTGCGCCGCCACTTCGCTCCATATACTCGGTGCAGTCTCTCTCCAAACTGTTGCTGGGAGGCAAACAGCATATTTTCCATGACTGTGAGACGGGTTAGCGCGCGAGTGTTTTGGAAAGTCCTCACTGCTCCTAAACGGGCTATCTGATAGTTGTGCAAGCCTGTGATGCGCTGATCTTGGAACCAGCAAGACCCTTCGCTAGTATCGTCGAAACCTGTGGCGAGGTTGAAAAATGTGGTCTTGCCTGCCCCGTTAGGGCCGATGAGCGCGGTGATTACACCTTGCTGAATTTCTAGATTCTGGATGTCCACAGCCTTAAATGCTCCGAAAGAGCGCACTAGCCCTCGGGCAGTGAGTATCGGATTGGGTTTGGAGACGCCCGGTCGGGACTCTGCGGGAAGCACCGCAGATGTAGCTTCCAGAGGCGTAGCTTCCACAGGCATAGCTTCAGGAGGCATCTAACAACGCCTCATCTTTGTCGCCGAAGAAACCTTGAGGGCGCAGAACCACAAGCAACACCAAAATCAAACCCAGCAGCATGAACCTAAACGGCCCGGCATCGGTGGTCTGCAGCAAATTGCCATACCAGCCTTCGGCAATAGATGACTGCATAAACCCGTCAAACCACTGGAACAGGAACCAAAATACCACTGCTCCTACCACTGGCCCCAAGACCCTCCCTATACCGCCGATGAGCAGAGCAGTGTAGACCCAAAATGTCAAGATGAGGCTATAGAAATCGGGGTTAACATTGTTGGCGAACGCCAGTAACACCCCTGCGAAAGCCCCGAAAACACTGCCGATCATAAAGCTCTGCAGTCTGACGAAGAATACATTTTTTCCGAGACTGCGGGCGACTTGTTCGTCTTCACGGATGGCTCGTACAGTCCTTCCCCAAGGGCTGTGAACGAGCATATACATAGCCAGCACGCCAATGACGATAAGCGTCCAACCCACGATCATTAGCCATAGCGAGCGGTGGTCAAAGCTGAAATCTCCCCAGCCGTATCTGCCTTCACTGATTGGGTTGAGGTCGAAAAAGTCGCGGGCGAACTGTTGAATGCCGAACACTCCGCCGGTAACAGGTTCGGCCCAGTTGCTACGTACCACTTGGCGAAAAATCTCACCGAAAGCTATGGTAGCTATGGCCAGATAGTCCAGCCGTAGCCTCAACGCTGCAACCCCTAAAAACAGACTCACCACAAGGGCTGCTGCCACACCGCACAAAACCCCCACCATCAAAGTAGCTCCCGCTTCCAGCGGAATGGCCGCCCCGTAAGCCCCTGCCGCAACCGCCACGACATGGCCGTAGTTCCACAAGCCTGCATAGCCAAACTGAAGGTTAAGCCCCAAGCCCGCCAGGGCGTAGGCCACAGCCACTGGCCCCACACTGGCCCGCAGTGCGGCAACTGTGATACCTATCCAGTCCATAGCTTTGCCTCCTTAATGCCCATAGCTAATGCCCATGGAAAGGCACACACAGCCCCTAGATGGCACGCCTGAAGCTAGACGCAGATCTCCTACGAAAACCTTATCTGTCATGCCGCTCGCTCCCTGTAACCGAGCAACCCTTTCGGTCGCACAAAGAGCATCAAAACCAGCACGGCCAATCCGACGACCACCTTGAATTCGTTGTCTATCCAATAGGTGCTGACTTCCACGATCAGTCCGATCAAAAAACCTCCTAACATCGCTCCAAAAGCCGTGCCCAACCCGCCGAGCACAATGGCTGCAAACATTAGCAATAGCAACCGTAGCCCCATGCGCCAGTCGAGCCTCTCGGAGATACCCAAGAAGATACCACCCAAGGCAGTGGATGCCGTGCCCAAGATCCACACCCCCATGATGACTTTCTCCACATTGATGCCCGACACCGATGCCAGCTCGCGATTTGACGCCACAGCCCGAATCCCCACACCTGTGCGAGTAAGCATCAAAAATAGCCCAAAGGCCGCCAGCAGCATCACCGACACTATCAAGATGAGCATGTTTTTTGGCGCAATAGATACCCAGCCGAAATCCACCGGGTCTTGGACGCTGTAATCGCTATAAGAGCGGAACTCCACACCAAATACGATGGCGAATATATACCGCAGAACGAACCCTAAGCCGATAGATACGAGCGACAGAGCGATGAGACTGGTGTGGCGTTTTCGTAGCGGCCTCCAAATTCCCATCTCCATGCTAGCCCCGAATAAACCGCAAATTATCAAAGTCGGAACTATGGCCAACAGTAAGCTCATCTGCGGGCCGGCGGCGGAGGTGTGAAGATAGTAAGCCACGAGCGCACCGAGCGTCACAAGCTCGCCGTGGGCGAAATTAACAAGCCCTGTTACACCGTAGATGAGCGACAGACCCACCGAACACATAGCGATGATAGCCCCGAACCGCAAGCCCGAAAGTACCAAGTTGGAAATTCTTTCTAATCGACTTACCGTGTCGCGTGTGCCCGGGCCGAAGTTGAATCTGACGGTTTTAGATTGCCCTTCGTCTACGAGCACATTTGGCAACTCTGATTTCTCGGCGTCGGTGAGGGTTATCCCTGTTGGGAGCGTGTCGGTGTGAAGTCTCACTTGGTAGGTTCCCCTAGACGGGATACCCACCGACCATTCGCCGCTACCATCTGATGTTGCGGTGCCGATTTCTCTGCCATCTTGAGAGACGGTTACCCGAACCCCGCTGATAGGTGTAAAAACTTTACGGGGGCCTTGCGCTTCGGTGTCTTCTATCTCAAGGCGACCTTTGATGGATTCTGATGTTTCTTGCCCTGAAGCTCCTGAGACTGGAAAGCCCATCGCCCCGATAAAAACCGCGCCCAGAATTATCAGATAGATACTCCAGATGAAGCGTTTGAAGTGAGGGAACTTGGCTAAGGACATGCTTGGCAAAGCAGTTTAATGCACTTCAACCCTCCGAGACAGCAAAATGCTACTATTGCATGGCAAGATAGAGGCTGTGGCGACACACAAACTCACCTCCACGAACGCCTTCATAATTTTTGATTTGGAAGACGCCGAAACTGCCTCTGGGCTAGTGCGTTGTGCTCCAAAAATCTTGCCTAGTTCTGCTAAGGAGCTGGCTCGCTCGGCCACCTACACCTTCGCCGCCCACGGCTGCAAACGAGGAGGTGCTTCAGCTGGCATCAATGCTAAAGGCAGCGAGCGAGACGAAGCAGTGAGAGCTTTCACAGAAGAAATCGCGGAGATGGTAGCGGCTGGCAAGTTTCTGCCCGATGCTGGACGAGGCGTGACGGAAGAAGATTTACAGCCTCTTCGCGCTAGCGATAGGCGCGGCGATGCTCACTTTTCAAAGCATGGTTTTACAGAGGATACTTCTTCAAAATATGCTTCTTCAAAATATAACAGTACGACTTTGGCAACATATCTGCAAGGTGTTAGCGCAGTGGCTGCTACAGAAGCTGCTCTGGGCGCGCTAGAAGGGCGAACTGTCGCATTGGAAGGTTTTGGCCCAGCGGGGTTGGCTGCTGCAAAAGAGCTGGAGGAGCGTGGAGCGAAGGTGGTGGCTGTGGCTACTGCAGCCGGGATGTCAAAGGTAGCGGCGGGAATGTCTCAGGCGGGATTTTCTCACGCTGAGCTTGCCGAAGCGTTTGCGGCATATGGACAAGAGATGGTGGAGCATTTAGAGACCGGCAGCATGAAAAAACACAGCGAAGCTGAGCAAGGCAGTGAGACTGAGCAAGGCAGAGAGGCTGGGCAAGGCAGGGAAGCCAACTCTATTTGGAGTGTTGAGGCAGATATATTTTTTACCGGTTCAAAAATCGGAGCGGTTGATCACAATGTGGCCGAGCTCTTTTCACCGATGGCATTAGTTTCACTTACACCTCTTGCTTTCACCACAAAAGCACTAGTAGCCCTGCAACAAAAAGGGACTAAAGTGCTACCTGATTTCGTCTGTCTAGGAGGGTCGATCTATGCCGAGGGAGAAATTCCTTCAGCAGATAAAGCTATCGCGACAGCGCGAACCAACACAGCTGCTTTGGTTGAAGAAGCTGAAGGGCATCCCGAGGGTATCTTCTTGGGGGTGTGTGCTATAGCCGAACAGTTTTTGCTGACTTGGCGAGATGAGCTACCTTTCGGAAGGCCTCTCGCCCCCTAGTAGCTATTGCTGTGCTATTTTTAGTCGCTAGAAAATACATCAATCATCTGGCGGACATCATCTCCTAGGGGATACAGCACGGGCACAGTCGCTCCTGAGCTGAGATATTGATCTACTTTCTCGCGGCATTCGTCGGGTGTGCCTGCGGCGCAGATCATTTGCACTATGTCATCGGGCACCAGCTTGGACGCTTCTTTTACTTGTTCTAATGTGGCAGGCCATGTCATCACGCGGCCGACATCTTCTAACAGGGAAGTTGGCACACCTGAAGCTTTCATGATGTGAGGCTGTTGCCCTAGGTATTGCGTCACTAGCATTCGGGCGTTGTCTAACGCACTTTGGCGGTCGTCTGCCAGCGAACATACCACTAGTTGCGGGCGGTCTAAATCGTCTACAGAGCGGCCAGCTTTGGCCGTGCCTCGTTCAAGAGCTTCCATAGCTCGGCGGTTGTAGTCGGGAGAGACTAGATAGTTGAGCACCACCCCATCGGCAATCTCGCCTGTGAGTTCCATCATTTTCATGCCTGTAGCCCCGATGTAGATCGGCACATCTTTGGGGCGTCGTTCTTGAAGCACATAGTCCAACTCCACGCCGTCCATATGCACATAGTCGCCGTGGAAGGTAACTGTCTGGTCGGCTAGCAAGCCGCGTACAGATTCCACAACCTCGCGCATAGCTTGCAGAGGCCGTGTGCGCTGAACGCCAACTTTGGCTGCCAGCGGATCCCACCAGGCACCTATCCCTAAGATGATCCGCCCCGGCGCGAGATCATCAAGTGTTGAGAAAGTGGAGGCGAGACGCGCTGGGTTGCGAGTCCAGCAATCGACCACACCTGAGCCGATCTTTATGCGATCTGTGACTGCCGCGAACGCTGCCATCGGCACGCAGGCTTCTCTAACCAAGCGGGAGTCAGCCTGCCATGCCGCTTCAAAGCCGTGCTCTTCTGCGTATTGCACATATTCCATGGCCTCTCGCACTGGGTGAGCATCTTGGAGATAAAGGGCAAGCCTTCTGGATGGGCTCATGTCGGCGGTTCCTTTCCTTAGTGACTAATACTAAGTCTCCTTCAAAAAATAGCTAATATGTTTAGATAATAAAATTTAGTATAATAATCTTCTAGTGTTTCTCTAACCCACTACTGTTTCTCTAACCCACTATTATTTCTCTAACCCACTAAACTATTTTCTCTAAGTAAGGAGAATGCCATGTTTCATATTCGTAATTCTTCCATCAGAAAGATTTCTCAACGCGGCTGGCTGAAGTTGCTGGCAGTTGTTGCCATCTCAGCAATCTTCATAGCGAGTTGCGGCAGTGACGACGATGATGAAACTGAAGACACCACCACTACGGTAACGCCGTCTTCCATCGTTGCTCCTACGACTGCCCCACCTCCCACGGTTGCTCCTACGACTGCTCCGCCCCCCACAACGACTGCCCCACCTCCCACGACCGCCATGCCTACTACTACAGTAGCCCCTGCCCCAGTAGCTCCGAACTATGACATAGCCGCTGGACAAAACCACACTTGTAGGCTCAATGACGGCAAAGTCCTATGCTGGGGCCGCAATCTACATGGGCAGCTAGGCAACGGCGAGAGCGGAGCAACAGCACACTCTTCTGTGCCTGTAGAAGTAGAAGGTATCACTGACGCGGTGGCAGTGGGAGCAGGCTGGGAACACACCTGCATCGTCCACGCCACAGGCGAAGTCTCATGCTGGGGCGACGACTCTAGCGGCGAGCTAGGCAATGGCATGACGGTCAACTCAGTTCCATCACCTGTCAAAGTCACTGGACTAGACGACGCAATTGATGTAACAGCAGGTCATTGGCACACTTGCGCTTTGCGCTCCACAGGTGCTATTTCTTGCTGGGGTAGCAATCACGACGGTCAGTTAGGCAATGATGATATGGGTGTCGACTCTGCTGTGCCAGTATCGGTGATAGGCATTTCAGATGCCGTCAGCGTAAGTGCTAACGGCGAGCACACCTGTGCTGTTCACGCCACTGGCGAAGTCTCCTGCTGGGGCGACAACTGGCAGGGCGAATTGGGTGGCGGGAGTAGCGCAGATACTGAATCGTCTGTGCCTGTGAAAGTCTCTGGCGTTAGTGGTGCTGTTGAGGTCGCTAGCGGCTTTGACCACAACTGCGCTCTGTTAGAAAGCGGCAGAGTCTCATGTTGGGGACATACCGAATTCGGACAGGTCGGCAACGGCAAAGCCTATATAGATGTAGTGCTGGACGACTCATTCATAGCTGAGCCAGGTGAAGTTGATTCTTTAGACGGTGCTACTGCCGTAACTGCTGGTGGTTATTTCAGCTGTGCATTGCATGAAAATGGCGAAGTCTCCTGCTGGGGTAGCAATGTGCAGGGACAGCTAGGCAACGCCACAGCACCTCTCTTGGCTCCGTCTCCTGTTCCTGTAGCAGGTATTGACGATGCTATTGGTGTGACGGCCGGAGGAGAACACGCCTGTGTTCTCCGTCAAGGTGGAGCGGTTTCTTGCTTCGGTTTAAACGTCTTTGGAGAGCTAGGGGACGGACAGAGTGATCTGTTCACATCTGAGCAAGTGAAAGTGGTGGGCATCGACGACGCTGTTTCTATATCTTCAGCAGGCGTTCATGCCTGCGCGCTTCACTCCAATGGCGAAATCTCTTGCTGGGGCCGCAACTGGAAGGGATCATCTGGTGATGTTGCCACCGGCGATGCTCCCCCTGTGCCGATCAAAATAGACGGCATTGACGATGCCACCGTCATGACAGCAGGCAGTTTAATTTCATGCGCCGTGAGCGAGAATGACGAAATGAGATGTTGGGGTTCACTCGTCGACAGCGATTTCACAGAAAACGAAGCCGGCCAGATTTCGCCTGTACCGACCCTCCCAGAGTGGATGTCTACACTGGACTTTGAAGACATAAAGAAAATCCAAGTGGGAGGAGGCCATTTTTGCATTCTCTATCAAAACAAAACCGTCACATGTATCGGTGTGAACATTTTCGGGCAACTAGGCAATGGCGAATTCGGCGAAGTTGTCAGTTTCGCAATATCGAATGTGCCAGACATAGATGACGCCACCGACATCTCGACTGGGCTTCACCACTCCTGTGCGCTTCATGAATCAGGCGAAGTCTCGTGCTGGGGTCGCAACCACTTTGGACAGCTAGGCACAGGTGAAGCACTAGTCGGAGCTCACTCGGCCGTACCGCAGCGAGTCTTAGGCATCACAGATGCAATAGCAATAGATACAGGCACTTTGCACACCACATGCGCTCTGCACGAAAACGGTGAAGTCTCATGCTGGGGCCAAAATGACTTTGGCGAACTGAGCGCAAACGCAGATGCCTCAACTGACCACTCGGCGGTGCCGGTAAAAATTGAAGGCATCTCAGATGCCACAGCTATTACTGCTAGCACCTTTCATGTTTGCGCTCTACACGAAAACGGTGAAGTCTCATGCTGGGGAGGAGGCTTTTTCGGACAGCTCGGCACAGATGAAGAAATCATCGACGGCTTCAGCACAACACCAGTCAAGACAGCAGGCATTTCCGATGCCACAGCCATCTCAGCCGGAAACAGCTACACCTGTGCATTACACGAGACCGGCGAGATCACCTGCTGGGGAACAAACGTCTTCGGCCAGTTGGGCAACGGTGAGGCTTTAGATACCTCGAATTCGAGAACACCTGTAGAAGTGATATTTTCTACTACAGCAGGCCCTGCCCCAGTAGCTCCGAACTATGACATAGCCGCTGGGAACAACCACACTTGTACGCTCAATGACGGCAAAGTCTGGTGCTGGGGCCGTAATCTGCATGGGCAGCTAGGCAACGGCGAGAGCGGAGCAACTGCCCACTCTTCCACCCCTGTGGAAGTAGAAGGGATCACTGACGCGGTGGCAGTGGGAGCAGGCTGGGAGCACACCTGCGTCGTCCACGCCACAGGCGAAGTTTCCTGCTGGGGCGACGACTCTAGCGGCGAGCTAGGAAATGGCGTGACGGTCAACTCAATTCCATCACCTGTCAAAGTCATTGGAGTAGATGACGCAATCGATGTAACAGCAGGCCATTGGCACACTTGCGCGCTTCATGAAAGCGGGGAAGTCTCTTGCTGGGGTAGCAATCACGACGGTCAGTTAGGCAATGATGATATGGGTGTCGACTCTGCTGTGCCAGTGTCTGTAATAGGCATTTCAGATGCCGTCAGTGTAAGTGCTAGCGGCGAGCACACCTGTGCTGTTCATGCCACTGGCGAAGTTTCTTGCTGGGGCGACAACTGGCGGGGCGAATTGGGTAGCGGGGAATCTGACGGGGAGTCTGAGGTAGGTATGGAGTCGTCTGTGCCTGTGAAAGTCTCTGGCGTTAGTGGTGCTGTTGAGGTCGCTAGCGGCTTTGACCACAACTGCGCTCTGTTAGAAAGTGGCAAGGTCTCATGTTGGGGACATAACGACATCGGACAGGTTGGCAACGGCAAAGCCTATATTGATGTAGTGCTGGACGACTCATTTATAGCTGAGCCAGGTGAAGTCGATTCTTTAGACGATGCTATTTCTATATCTTCTGGTAATGGATTCAGCTGTGCAGTGCGCGAAGCTGGCGGCATCTCCTGCTGGGGCAGCAATCTGCTGGGACAGCTGGGTAGCGGCGGAGCACCTGTAAGCCCGTCTCCTGTTTCTGTCGCTGGTATTGACGATGCTATTGGTGTGGCGACCGGAGTAGAGCACACTTGTGCTGTCCGAGAAGGCGGAGCGGTTTATTGCTTCGGACTCAACATCCATGGAGAGCTAGGGGACGGCCAGAGGGATCTATATACATCTGGACAAGTGAAAGTGGCGGGCATTGATGACGCTGCTTCTATATTTGCATCACGTACTCATTCTTGCGTGCTTCACTCCAATGGCGAAATCTCTTGCTGGGGCCGCAACTGGAAGGGATCAACTGGCGATGCTGCCACCGGCGATGCTCCTCCTGTGCCGATCAAAATAGACGGCATTGATAATGCCACCTACCTGGCAACAGGCGATCTGCTTTCATGCGCCATACTTGAGAGCGGCAGAATTACATGTTGGGGCGGAATAGTCACTAACGATTTCATAGAAAACGAAGACGGCCAGATTTCGCCTATACCGACTATCCCACCTATCCCACAGTGGCTGTCTCCACTGGACCTTGAAAGCTTTAAGAAACTCACAGTGGGAGGAAGCCATCTTTGCATCCTCGATCAAGACAACATCATCTCATGTGTTGGTGTGAACCTTTTCGGGCAACTAGGCAAAGGCGAATTCGGCGATACTCTCAATTTCGAATTAGCGAGTGTGTCAAACATTGATGACGCCATCGACATCTCAGTAGGATCCCAACACTCTTGTGCGCTTCATGAATCAGGCGAAATCTCCTGTTGGGGTCGCAACCACTTTGGACAGCTGGGCACAGGCGAAGCACAAGTTGGATCCCACTCGGCCGTACCGCAACGAGTCATAGGTATCACAGACGCAATAGCAGTGGCGGCAAGTACTACGAACATCACATGCGCCCTGCACGAAAACGGCGAAGTCTCATGCTGGGGCCAAAATGACTTCGGCGAACTGGGCACAAACGCAGATCCATCAACTGACCACTCGGCACTGCCAGTAAAAATTGAAGGCATCTCAAATGCCACAGCTATTACCGCTGGTAACTTTCATGTCTGCGCTCTGCACGAATCTGGCGAAGTCTCTTGCTGGGGAGGAGGCTTTTTCGGACAGCTTGGCGTAGATGAAGAAGTCATCGACGGCTTCAGCACAACACCAGTCAAGGTAGCAGGCATTTCCGATGTCACAGCCATCTCAGCTAGCAGTAACCACACCTGTGCATTACACGAAACCAGCGAGGTCACCTGCTGGGGCTTAGACATCTCCGGACAGCTAGGTAGCGGAACAGCGGTAGGAAACCCAAATTCAACAACACCAGTAGAAGTGATATTTTAGCTTCGCCCACGAACAATCTACAGAAACTACGCCCCTTATTTCTCTAAGCAATCTCTAAGCAAGGAGAGTGCCAAGCAAGGAGGTTGCCATGCTTCATATTCGTAAATCTTTTAGCAGAAAGATTTCTCAGCGCGGCTGGTTGAAGTTGTTGGCGGTTGTTGCCATCTCAGCAATCTTCATAGCGAGTTGCGCCAGTGACGACGATGATGAAACTGAAGACTCCACCACAACGGTAACGCCATCTTCCACCGTTGCTCCTACGACTGCCCCACCTCCCACGGTTACTCCTACGACTGCTGCACCTCCAACGACCGCCGCGCCTACTACTACAGCAGGCCCTGCCCCAGTAGCTCCCCCAGTAGCTCCGGACTATGACATAGCCGCTGGACAAAATCACACTTGTAGGCTCAATGACGGCAAAGTCCTATGCTGGGGCCGCAATCTGCATGGGCAGCTAGGCAACGGCGAGAGCGGAGCAACTGCCCACTCTTCTGTGCCTGTGGAAGTAGAAGGTATCACTGACGCAGTGGCAGTAGGAGCAGGCTGGGAACACACCTGCGTCGTCCACGCCACAGGCGAAGTTTCCTGCTGGGGCGACGACTCTAGCGGCGAGCTAGGAAATGGCATGACGGTCAACTCAGTTCCATCACCTGTCAAAGTCATTGGACTAGATGACGCAATTGATGTAACAGCAGGTCATTGGCACACTTGCGCTTTGCGCTCCACAGGTGCTATTTCTTGCTGGGGTAGCAATCACGACGGTCAGTTAGGCAATGATGATATGGGTGTCGACTCTGCTGTGCCAGTATCGGTGATAGGCATTTCAGATGCCGTCAACATAAGTGCTAACGGCGAGCACACCTGTGCTGTTCATGCCACTGGCGAAGTCTCCTGCTGGGGCGACAACTGGCGGGGCGAATTGGGTGGCGGAGAATCTGACGGGGAGTCTGACGTAGGTATGGAGTCGTCTGTGCCTGTGAAAGTCTCTGGCGTTAGTGGTGCTGTTGAGGTCGCCAGCGGCTTTGACCACAACTGCGCTCTGTTAGAAAGCGGCAAAGTCTCATGTTGGGGACATAACGAAATCGGACAGGTTGGCAACGGCAAAGCCTATATAGATGTAGTGCAGAACGACTCATTTATAGTTGAGCCAGGTGAAGTCGAATCTTTAGACGATGCTACTTCCATAACTTCTGGCTATGGATTCAGCTGTGCAGTGCGTGAAGCTGGCGATGTTTCCTGCTGGGGCAGCAATCTGCAGGGACAGCTGGGTAGCGGTGAAGCACCTGTAAGTAGATCTCCTGTTTCTGTTGCAGGTATTGACGATGCTATCGGTGTAACAGCTGGTAGGGAGCACACTTGTGTTCTCCGTCAAGGTGGAGCGGTTTCTTGCTTCGGACTCAACATCCATGGAGAGCTAGGGGACGGCCAGAGAGACTTGTTTTCAGTTAAGCAAGTGAAAGTGGAAGGCATCGACGACGCTGTTTCTATATTTGCATCAAGTACTCATGCTTGCGTGCTTCACTCTAATAGCGAAATCTCTTGCTGGGGCCGCTTCTGGAAGGGATTAGATGGCGATACTGCCACCGGCGATGCTCCCCCTGTGCCTATCAAAATAGACGGCATTGATAATGCCAGCGACCTGGCAACAGGCGATCTGCTTTCATGCGCCATACTCAGGAGCAGCAGAATTGCATGTTGGGGCGGAATGGTCACCAACGATTTCATAGAAAACGAAGACGGTCAGATTTCGCCTATACCTACTATCCCACCTATCCCACAGTGGCTGTCTCCACTGAACCTTGAAAGCATTAAGAAAATCACAGTGGGAGGAAACCATCTTTGCGTCCTCGATCAAGACAACACCATTTCATGTCTTGGCGGGAACCGTTTCGGGCAACTAGGCAGTGGCACTCTCGACCAAACTGTCATTTTCGACTTAGCGAATGTGATAAACATTGATGACGCCATCGACATCTCGCTAGGATTCTACCACTCCTGCGCACTTCATGAATCAGGCGAAATCTCCTGCTGGGGTCGCAACCACTTTGGACAGCTAGGCACAGGCGAAGCACAAGTCAGATCTCACTCAGCTGTACCGCAACGAGTCATAGGCATCACAGATGCAATAGCAGTGGCGACAAGCACTTCGCACAACACATGCGCTCTGCACGAAAACGGCGAAGTTTCATGCTGGGGCCAAAATGACTTCGGCGAACTGGGCGAAAACGCAGATCCATCAACTGACCACTCGGCAGTGCCAGTAAAAATTGAAGGCATCTCAAATGCCACAGCTATTACCGCTGGGGACTTTCATGTCTGTGCTCTGCACGAATCTGGTGAAGTCTCTTGCTGGGGAGGAAGCTTCTACGGACAGCTTGGCGTAGATGAAGAAGTCATCGACGGCTTCAGCACAACACCAGTCAAGGTAGCAGGCATCTCCGATGTCACAGCCATCGTAGCTAGCAGTAACCACACCTGTGCATTACACGAAACCAGCGAAGTCACCTGCTGGGGCTTTGACATCTCCGGACAGCTAGGTAGCGGAAAATCAGCAGGAAACCGAAATTCAACAACACCCGTAGAAGTGATATTTTAAACTTAGCTATGTGCCTTGTTTTTTTCTAAACAATCTAACAGTTGTTTGTGTATAGCATCTGCAGCTTTACCTCTATCATGCCACCAGTCGGTAGACCAAATTCTATATAGTTTCCAGCCTAGGCTTTCTAAAACTTGTTGGCGGAGCTTGTCCCTCTCTCTAGCAGTGTAGGAACTGTGATATGCTGCGCCGTCGCATTCTATGCCTGCTAGGTATTCTCCTGGCCGTTCTGGATGTATCACCCCGATATCTATTCTGAATTTGGATACACCTATCTGAGGTTCTACATCCCAGCTTCTTTTTCTGAGTTCCAATATTACTTCTTCTTCAAATACAGACTCGGAACTTCCTATCGAACCTGCTATATCTGCGGACAATACGCCTCGTTCAGCGAACAGTAAGAAATCCTTCAAGTCTTTTACACCTTGTGGCGTGCTCGGGGTCACTCGCATGTGCTCTGGAAGCAGACTGGTAAAAATTTTCATTTCATGTTTTGCTCTAGTGAACGCAACATTTAGTCGTCGTTCCCCTCCGTCTTGATTTACAGGACCAAAACGCATAGCAGGGGGATTTCCAGCAGAATCTGGCCCATAACCTACACTGAACAATATCACATCACGCTCATCTCCTTGGACAGTTTCAAGATTCTTAACAAAAATAGGTTCAACAATGTCTTCAGAAAAAGCTACTTCAATAGATGGGTCATTTTTGCGCTCAATATCTAGCAGATCCTCAATGAGTTGTTGTTGAGTTTGGTTAAATGTAACGACACCCATAGATGCATCCCTGATGGCTTTATCTTTGTGGCGCAGGCGTTTCAAAATCTCATCTACCACCAGTCTTGCTTCTATAAGATTTGTTCGAGCCTTGCTGCCTGGCGTGTATATCCCGTTGGATTTAACAAGAGAAACTCCTTTCTTATCAAAAGGAGGAGGGAAAGTAATCAATCTATTTTCGTAATAACGATTATTAGAAAACGCTATCAGATCTTCTTTCTTGGAACGGTAATGAAGATTGAGATGTTGTTTAGGGATGCTGGCACTTTCCATTTCGTCCAAAATACTTTCTAAATCAGGTATTTCGCCACTGTTCAATTCATCTTCTTCATCTTCATCTTGACGTTGAAAAAAATTAGAGGGGGGCATCTGTTTGGGATCACCTGCGACTATCACTTGTTTCGCTCTAGCTAGAGTTCCGATTGCATCCCAAGTGGTTATCTGACTAGCTTCATCAAAAATAACTACATCAAAGTGTCCTTTACCCGCTGGAAGATATTGCGATACCGACAAAGGTGACATCATCCAACATGGTGTAAGGGTTGTAAGAATATTTGAGAATCTTTCGTGTAGTTCTCGAACTGTTATGCGAGGTCGTTTTTGATTCATGTATCTTCTTAGTTCACCCCAGTCTGAACTATTTTCTAGTAATCGTTGCTGAGCAATATTTTGGGCAATTTGGCTGGCGATATATTTAGATGTAACTTTTTGATATTTTGTGTCCAATGCACAAAAATCTTGGATTATAGTTTCTTGCATCTGGCTAGAAAAGTTTCGCAAAGTTGAGTCTTCCTCTATCACTGCAGCTGTCCACCACTCCCAGTATGAAGCTTCAAAAGCTTCTGACAAAGCATCGGAAGGTATCGTTTCATTCTCTGCCGCTTCAACCAAAGAACCTAAACCTAACTTTTCAGCTGTTTCTTTTGTTTTAATCCATCGACACCAATCGTGCAAGCTATGTTTATTTTCTTTAATCGAATCACCCGCGGTGGCTATTTTCCTAAGCATGTCAGGTGCCTCTGCGAATACCTTAAGAGGACTTTCCAAAGCTATTTTTGAAAATTCTTCATCTGTTGCTTTTAGAGTATCAAATGCCTCAACAAATTTAGCACAAGCCGCACCAATAGGGCTCTCGTATCCGAAAGGTCTTTCTTCAGCAACAGAAGCACTCGCTATAGCTTCACGCAAGTCTCTGAGTTGTGCAGGCTTAGCGGAAGCTTGCATGGTTTCAAGCAACTTCTTAGTCATATTGGCCAGTTCCAAAAGTGCGTCAGTGTCACTACTGTGGCTTTGCCAGAACTCCTGTCCTGATAGCTTCTGATCAAATTCTTGTATCTGTTTATCAATTTGGCTCATCTCCAACAAGACAGGTAAGTCCCTAGCTGCGTCAGGCTTGCCTTCACAAAATGGGCTGAGTGTTTTGGATAATTTTCTAGTTTTATTCTTTCGTGATAACCACCATTCTTGAGAAGCTTCAGATAGCTGGTGATGTAAGCTCTCTATGTCTAGTTGCCTCCAACCAAAATCTGGATATTCTGCTTGCAGTTGTGCTTCAGAAGTACGATAATTTTCTAACTGTTCAGCTGCTGATAGCAAATCATCTACTGAGATATTGTCAGCTAGACATTTACCAGCTTCGTGCATTCTATCTAACGACAAAACTTTACAGAGGTTTGACAACCCTTCTAATTCCACCAGAGACTCATTCCACAGCCCATTCAATCCCAAATTTTTCAACAAATCCTGTTCATTACCTTTGCATTTCTCAGCATCAGAAGATAATTTAGTAGATGTTTCCAGCACTTTCTTTTCCCACGCAGGCCCCCAAGAAGTTGCGCTTAGTATATATATGAAATCACAAGAAAAATCAACTGAAGCACTATCAGAAGAAAGAGTGCGCACAGTTTTTTCTAAGTTATCAAGCTCTTCTTCGCTGTGCTCATCAGATGTGCCCCAATTCAGTGGGACATGCCAACTCGAGTTGGCATGTTTCACTTTTAGACCGATTCCCTCATAAGCCGAGTAGCCATTGCTTCTTTTTTTATGCAAAGATTCAACGAACATATTTAAGCTGGTTCGTATTTCCTGTAATTCTTGCCCACACTTTTCCCACTCACTGGGATCACGCAGATCAGCAAAATCGGCAGCTTGCTTCAATTGCCCTAAAACATTCTTTTTATTTGCCTTATTTGAATGCAGTTCCAAACAGAATTTTCCCAAATTAATCTCTGACAACCGGCGATACACAACATCTAATGCTGCCTTTTTCTCAGACACAAATAGTACTGACTTACCTTTACCTATCATGTGTGCGATAATATTACATATAGTCTGTGATTTTCCTGTTCCAGGTGGGCCGATGGTGATAAAATCATTTCCCTGGTCTGCTGCTGCCACACAAGCAATTTGAGTAGAATCAGCTTCTAGCGGCAAAAGCAGATCCTTTGTTGCAAATTTATCGTCCAAAGTTCTCGGTTCTATGGATTCACCGCCATCATAAATCTGATTTGGAGTATGCATCAAATGCTTAACCACACCATTGGAATCAGCAAGCGTGTCTGCACGACTTACCAAATCAGCCCACATTAAATATTTAACAAACGAAAAATTTCCAAGAATAATATCTTCACATATTTTGAACCCATCTTGTTTAGCTACCGCACGGCGAAAAATATTCCAAATGTTCTCAACATCTACACCGTATTCATCTTGAGGTAAATTTCCATCAAAATCTGAAATTATTATACCGAAATCTTTCCGCAACATTTCTAGTAAAGTTTTGTTCACTCTAGTCTCATCATCACTAGCTAATATTTTGATTCCGTCCTTTACAGATTTTCTCTCAAGATAAACCGGAACTAATACCAGAGGTGCTCGCCGTATTTTGTCATCATTTTCTCTTTTCCACTCTAAAAATCCGAAAGCCAAATACAAAGTTCCTACCCCACCTTCCAGCAACGAATTTCTAGCTTTCCTATAAATGTTTGTTTCTCTTTTTCGCAACTCAGCTTCACTCATATCTACTACAACAGCAGACGAAGATTGTTTCGTTATCTGCTTGAGTGCAAATTCATTCAAAGTAGCGGCAGAAGAGAGAGCAGTTTCGTCCTCTATTGAAGAATTAAACTCTATATCTAGTTTTTCCTCTGTATTCAGATCTTCCCCCGATAACTCTGATTCTTTCCTAGGAAATCTCACAATTGCTATCTTATTTCCCTTGGCTAATCTGTCTTCAAGTAAATGTGGATCAGGGCACACGATAGGTAAATAGCTTTTGCCATATTGGTTCAGCAGAGGGTTTCGCAAAGTCAAATCAAGTAGACGATCCTGCCATTTCTCAACCCTCTCACGAGAGGTCATAGTTGCATTCATTTCAGGCTAGCTTTGCGAATAGACGTTGAGCTTGCTCGGTAGCGTGTGCTCGCACTTCGGCGGCATCTACTTTGGTGGGCGAACCGTCTGCCCAGACCTCTTCGCCATCCACTCGCACGCTCAGGGGGGAAACACCTGGTGTGAAAGCCAAACTCCATGGATCCATATCGCCGTAGCTCCAGCGAACTTCGTCATTGCGGACTTCAGGGAACAGCTCCTCGCCTTGAAGTAGCCATTGCCAGGGCGTCTCAGGAGTAGCAGCAACATCGGTAGCTCGCAGGCATACATATGCCAGTCGAAACTCTTCTAGCATGTCGGCCCCTATGCCGTCGGTGCCGAGGGCTACAGGGTTAGCGAAACGCACAGGGCGGGCATAACCTACGCTGTTATTCATATTTGACCTAGGGTTGTGGACGATAGTGCCCGCAAGGGGGTGATCGTCTTCAAGTAGCACGCCGTGCACCAGTAGCCAATCGGCTGTGGCATAAGGTGCTAGCACTTCAGCTGCTTGAGCGTCGGGCGCACCTTCGCCTACATGAATATGCACCCCCACCCCGAAATTCTTGGCCATCTCTGCTGCGCCAGCCAGCGTATCAGCCTCGCAAGTAAAAGCTGCGTGCACCCCCACCATCCCCCGCCCGCCTTCCTGCAGATATCTCTCGTTCTCTCGCAGCCCTTGGCGGGCACCTTCAGGGCCGTGTCGGTCGGTAACCCCATAGGCGCAGCTCACTCTCACTCCCACTTCGGCACAAGCTTCGGCGATAATGCTGAGAGAGCCGTCAATGGCGTTGGGGGATTCGTGATGGTCAATGATGGCAGTACAGCCTCGCTCTAAGGCTTCCAAAGCACCAAGACGCGCTGAGGCGCGCAGCATTTCATCGTCTAGGGCGCAGTCCAACCGCCACCAGATGAGCTCTAGAATTTCTTGGAAATTCCCCGGAGTGGCTGGAGGAGGCGGCATACCTCTGGCCAGCGCAGAGTAGAGATGGTGATGGGCACAGACGAGACCGTGCGTAACACCTGCGTGCGTAACACCTGCGGGCGGCGAAGTCACTGCGTGGGAATCTCAGTGCTTGAAGAACTGCTAGCCGAGAGCACTGCCCCAAATATGCCCGGTATCAGGCCCAGTGTCAGGCACCGACTGCTACAAGATCGGGATGGCTAGGAGCCGCCCACTCTTCCAGTTGTTCGGGGGCACGCATCGGCAGACTTGTACGCCACTGAGCATCGTGGTCATACAGCGCGGCCGCCACTGCCCCAGCCGTTGGCACCAGTCCGATTTCACCTACCCCTTTGATGCCATAGGGGGCATTAGGTTGCGGGCATTCCACCAACACCACATCCACATGTGGCATGTCTTTGGGGCGGATGATGCCGAGTGGTCGCAAGGTGGCGTGGCGGGGACGGCTGTCTTCATCTACAGGGAATCCTTCGCTCAAGGCATAGCCGAGACCCATGTGCACAGCCCCTTCCACTTGCCCTTCGCAGAGCTGCGGATTGACAGCGCGTCCCACATCGTGCACTGCCAGCACCCGCTCCACATCGCCAGAGTCGGGGTCTAATATCACAAGCTGAGCGGCGTATCCGAAAGTGGAATGGATAATCGGGTTCTCTAGGCCGTCACTGAGAGAATTCGTCCAATCCACCACATAGCTACCTTCGTAATCCACATCGGGCTTACAGCCATCTGCCAAGGCTGCGCGGCAGGCTTCAGCCACCGAACCTGCGCCCATAAGTGTGCCTCGGCTACCTGTAGTCTGCCCTGCGCCTAGCTCGCGGGTGGTGTCTACAATAACTTTTACTTTGTCGGGATGGACTGCGAGTTCTTCCACTGCCACTTGCAGTGCGACCGTGTGGATACCTTGGCCCATTTCTGTCCAGCAGTGGCGCACTTCCACCGTGCCATCCGTCGCGAAACGCACTACAGCTCTGGCCACCTCGTTGAAGCCGTTGCCGAGACCTGAGTTCTTAAGACCGAGGCCGACGCCGACTGGTTTGCCAGCGGCGCGGGCGGCTTCGTATTCGTCTTTCACGGCGTCTAAACAGGCTCTGGCACCGAGGCAACCGTCATCCATTATCTGGCCGGGACCCCATATCAAGCCGGGCTCTATGGCATTGCGCGAGCGTATCTCCCATCCTGAGATGCCTGCTTTATCGGCGAGGCGGTCCATCACGCCTTCCATAGCGAACTGCGCTTGGTTGGCACCGAAGCCTCGGAAAGCCCCGCAGACGGGGTTGTTGGTGCGCACAGCTATGGCGGCCACATCTATGGCAGGCAGATGGTAGGGGCCACTAGCGTGACCTGCCGCCCGCTCCAAGACTTTCATACCGACAGAAGCATAGGGGCCTGAGTCGCCGATCATGCGGGCACGGAGGGCTGTGAGCTTGCCTTCTTCGTTGCAGCCTGCCCAGTATTCCAAGCGGATGGGGTGACGCTTCGGATGTAGCAGGAGCGATTCATCTCTTGAGAGTGTGCATTTGACGGGGCGTTGGAGCTTCCAAGCTGCGAGGGCTGTCTGGGCTTGGTTAGACATATCTTCTTTGCCGCCGAAAGCCCCTCCGTTGGAGACGAGCTCCACAGTGATTTCTGAAGGGTCTGTGTTGAGCACGGCGGCGATCTGGTTGCGGTCGTCCCAGACTCCTTGGCCTCCTGAATATACCTTCATGGTGCCATCTTCGTGGGGCACAGCAAGGGTGGATTCGGGTTCTACAAAGGCGTGCTCAACCCGCTGGGTGTGGAAGACTTCATGGACGGTGTGGGCAGAGGATTCCAAAGCAGCATCCACATCGCCGCGGGCATACACTGAACGCGACAAGATGTTGCCGTCTAGTTGCCAAACGGCGTCTTCTGGGGGGGCATTACTTGCTGCGTCAGAGACAGAGGTGCCGAGGTGGCCGTTGGTTAGGTGGCCGTTGGTTGTTGCCGAGGAGCTGCTGTCATTACTGCCAGTAGTAGCCAAACCGGCAGCCACTACTGGGTCGGAAAACGGCACGAGAGGTTTGTAGTCGATTTCTATCAACTGAGCGGCTTGACGAGCGGTTTCCACATTTTCAGCTACGACCAGTGCCATGATGTCGCCCAGATATGAAGTGCGCCCGCCTTCTGGAATGAACACCGGCCAGTCTTTGTGGATCAAACCGACCCTCAGATCGCCAGGCACATCTGCAGCCGTGAACACGGCAACCACGCCCGGCACGGCTTCGGCTGGCGAAGTATTGATGGCGATCACATCGGCACGGGCATGGTCTGCCAGCCTGACTGCTCCGTGAAGCATGTTGGGCAGGAATATATCGTCTATGTAGGGGCGTTCTCCTGCTGCTAGCTCAGTCGCTTCGTATTTCATGCCTGAACTGCCGACACCTCCGGGAGTTGCCGGCTCAGGGGATTCACCTTGCGCCAACGACATCACGGCATCCAGGATTTTCACATACCCAGTGCAGCGGCAAAGGTGCCCGCCTAGGTGTCGGGAGGCTTCA
Source organism: uncultured Acidimicrobiales bacterium (assembly GCA_958295755.1). GTDB lineage: Bacteria > Actinomycetota > Acidimicrobiia > Acidimicrobiales > Hopanoidiivorantaceae > Hopanoidiivorans. The sequence continues at coordinate 1,782,712 of OY282367.1, forward strand.
TCACGAGTGAGGTCGGTGCCTTTGCGATCTATGAGAGACTTTGCCCGCACCACGATACCGGGTGTGCAAAATCCGCACTGGAGTGCTCCGTGTGAGGCGAAAGCTGCGGTGAACCTGTGGCGTTCCGACTCGCTGATACCTTCCAGAGTCACCACATCGGCATCGGCTGCTTTCTCAAGCGAGGTTTGACAAGCAACTCTGGCTTTTCCATCTACGAGCACGGTGCAGCAACCGCATTGCCCTGTGGGAGAACAGCCATCTTTGGGAGAAATAACATGCAGCTCTTCCCGAAGGGCTGCGAGCAGGTGGGGATGTTCGCGATGAACTGCGACCTGTTGGCCGTTGAGAGTGAATTGAGTGCCCATATCTGGAGTGCCCTTGCTGCTAACTGTGATTTTGCTGCTAACTGTGATTTTACTTCATTTGCGTGGCTGTGTCAAGAAATACTAGTCTTACGGCGGAGGCACTGGCCCCTTGCGCTCAATAATCTGTCGATACGCTTCTGGGCGGCGATAGCGGTCGAAGTCGAACAGCGTCTCTTTGTAGTTGCGGCACATATCAAAATCTATGCGTGCTCGGATTAGCTCGTCTCCATTGGTAACGGCTTGAGCCACGATTTGCCCGGAGGGAGCGATGATGCAGCTGTGTGCTAGCAGTTCGCAACCTTCTTCGGTGCCACCTTTGGCTGCTCCGACCACCCACATGCCGTTTTGATAGGCACCCGACTGCATCACGAGGTGGTTGTGGAATGCCTGTAGCGGGTCTTGCGTGGGGTCGGGAGGATAGTGAAGAGGTGTGTTGTAACCGATTAGCACAAGTTCTGCGCCACTCAATCCCATGACCCTATAGGTCTCTGGCCAGCGACGATCGTTGCAGATGGCCATGCCTACGATGCCGTCGAACGCACGCCAAACTTGGAAACCTTCTTGGCTTTCTTCAAAGTATCGCCGTTCTAAGTGTTGAAATCTGCGGTGAGGTTCGTGGTCTTCGTGGCCTGGGATGTGCACTTTGCGAAACTTGCCAACCAATGAGCCGTCTCGTTCGGTGAGGATGGCTGTGTTATAGCGGTGGCGGTCGGCTGTCAATTCTGCATAGCCGAGGTGGATGCCGATGCCCATCTCGGTGGCGGTTTTGAAAAGTTCTTCTGTGGCGGTGCCGGGCGTGCCTGGGTCTTCGGTTTCGTAGAAGCTGTCTAACTCTGCTTCGTCTTCAAACCACCAGCGAGGGAAGAAGGTGGTAAGTGCCAACTCTGGATAAACAAGTAGCTCCACCCTTTGGTCATGCGCCTCGTGAAGGAGGGTAAAAAGACGGTCTACGACTTCAGCGCGGGTCTCACTGCGGGCTATGGGCCCTAGCTGTGCAACACCAACTGTCAACTCGCGTGACATATACCTAGCTTAGCCAGATTTGCCAGCAAGATTGTTATCGTCGAAGTTACCTGCTCATTGTTTCATTTTTCTTGGATGGGTCGGTAGCAGGGTTCGCTGTCGCTACACCGATCCGCAATGGGCCACTGTGTTGTTCAGGATATTAGCTGTTGCATCAGGATATTAGCTGGTAACGACAGTCTTGAGGCTGTAAACTACTAGCAACTTATGTAAACTACTAGCAACTTATGAGAGCAATACGTCCCGCCCGAAAGGATAGATATTGAAGCGAGATCTGGCAGATAGAAATGTGAACATAGCAGACACCGACTTTCGAGTTGCTGTTCCGCTTTACACTTTTGCCGAAGCTGCCCGCATCGCTGAACTGCCCCAGCATACAATGCTGAACTGGGCTTCGCCCAGCAGGGGTGTTCCGTTGGTGGAGTCGTTTCCGCCAAGAGAACGCGGCTATCCGCGTTTGTCATTCATGGCTTTGACTCTTGTGCTTGTCATAGCAGAACTTAGAAAAGCTGGTGTGTCAATGTCTCGAATCAAACCTGCTCTCGCCCGCGTAGAAGAAGAATTTGGCATAAAATACGCCGTTGCTCATGAAATGATACTCACAGACGGCTTAGAAGTGCTTGTGGAAACTCCTCCAGATACATCCAGCAAAGATATGTTCCAGCCACGCACAGGACAAACAGTGATGAAAGACATCATAAAAGCCCATTTACATGTCATTGAACATGCTAAGGACGGCTACCCAGCTAGGCTCAAATTGTCAAAATACGACACCGCCGAGGTAATAGTAGACCCTGAAATAGCATTCGGTTCGCCGTTTTTCAGATATGGAGGGGTAACGGTAGATAGAGTGTTGTCACGTCTCCGAGCAGGAGAAACCGCAGAGGAGGTGTCAATAGATTTCGGTGTCCCCTTAGAACACGTAGAGGACGTCCGCAGTGTCGGCATCAAGCTCGCAGCTTAAATTTTTTGTAGATCGTTCTTTCGGAAATAAAGTCCCCCAGCTTTTACGAGAGGCAGGTTTTGATCTGACCACTCTGAGCGAACACTACGGGAACACAGAAGGCCAGAGCATAAAAGACGAGACGTGGTTGCAATTGGCTGGCGAAAACAAATGGCCTATTCTGACCGCGGACACCAAAATAAGGTATCGAGCTTCTGAAAAGAAGGCACTAATCGATTATAAAGCACAGGTATTCATGTTGCCATCCAAGAATTTGCCTGCAACACAAGAAGCAGAGAGATTCATTACTCATAAAAACGCTATAGAAAAGAAGTGTGCACAAGAAGGTCCGTTTGTTATTTCTGTGACAAAGCAACGCCTGCAGACACTAAAAATTTAGATGTGATTGTGTGTCCTAATGCGCTTTATAATCCCTTTCATAAACCTATGAGAGCATATATAATACGGAATAGCAACATTTTAATAGCAATATTTTTCTATAAACCTGAATACCAGCTAGCTAATAGTGGTTATACTTCCGAAATATTGCTAGTATTTGCCCGTATAACACAAAATAAAATACCAAATAAGGTGTTATAACAGCGTTAGATTGCCGCATCTGTTGAAACAGCTGGTAGGAAAGGACCTTTGGCGCGGGAAGGCAGTAGTCCAGTCGCAAAAAACCTAATCGCCAGAAACCCAGTCACCAGAAACTAAGTTGCCAGAAACTACTCAATCGTTAGAGACTAGAGTGCCGATTTTGTCGCCGGCTAGAAGGGCGTGGGAATTGCCTGTGGTCATAAGGTCGAACATGACGATTGGTAGGTTATTTTCCATGCAGAGGGTGATAGCTGTGGTGTCCATGGCTCGCAGCCCTTTGTTGATGACATCAATGTAGGAAAGCTGCTCAAACTTGGTGGCTTCTTGATTGAGTCTGGGATCGTCTGAGTAGATGCCATCGGTGCCTGAGTGGGTGCCCTTGAGCAGCACTTCAGCCTCTATCTCTATGGCTCGCAGGGCAGCGGCGGTGTCGGTGGTGAAAAACGGGTTTCCAGTGCCAGCAGCGAGGATGACCACTCGGCCTTTTTCTAAGTGGCGCATGGCGCGGCGGCGGATGTAGGGCTCGGCTATCTGCGCCATTTGTATAGCAGTCTGCACTCTGGTGGGCTGACCAAGATGTTCCAGCACATCTTGGAGAGCAAGAGCGTTTATGACAGTGGCGAGCATGCCCATGTAGTCGGCTTGGGACTGGTCTATACCCATAGCAACACCGGTTTCGCCACGCCAGATATTGCCGCCGCCCACAACAACTGCTATATCTACCGCAAAACTTTGGCGCAACTCGTAGATTTCTTTGGCGATGGCTTCAACTGTGGCACCATCTATACCGACATCGGTTTTTCCAGAAAAGGCTTCTCCGGAAATTTTCAGCAAAATACGAGACCATTGTGGTTTGGCTGTGATGGTGCTGTCAACAGTCATCTTGATTTCTACCCCTTCAAATCAACCGAGGATCTAGGTGTGATAGAAATCTTGGCATAGTTGATCTGGCTTTCCAAACTTTGCTTCACCTGATGGCGAACATCTCAAAGGCGACGATGCTGCCGTTGCCGATGCTCTGGGCGACGGAGGTTTTCTCGCCGTGCAACCCTTGTTCCATAAGCACCATCTCTTTGAACCAACCTGAAAGCCTGCCTTCTACGATCTTGTCCCAAGCAGCTTCTGGTTTGCCTTCCTCTTTGGTGCGCTCAAGGGCTTTGGCTCGCTCTTTTTCTACGAGATCGGGATCAACCTGTTCGCGGCTCAGATATGCCGGGCGAGCGAATGCCACATGAAGACTGACTTGATGCAGATCTTCAGGCGACACCCCGCTACCTTTCACGATGACTCCGATTACTCCTCGGCCGTCTTGTTTGTGGAGATATGTGTCAATAATCTGGTCGTCGGTAGCTTCACACCTGACGACACGCCCTATGGAAATGTTCTCTTTTTTGGAGATTTTCAGGCTGTCAATCTGGTCTGAGAAGCTCTCTGTTGCTGCTTCGCCATCGGCAAGAACAGCATCGGCTATAGCTTGACAGACTTCTAGGAAGTCGTCGGCTTTGGCTGAAAAGTCGGTTTCGGCATTTAGCTGAGCCATGGCTGCTGAGCTACCGTTGGTTGCCAATGCGATTGCGCCCTGAGTAGCCTCTCGTGAAGCACGCTCGGCTGCTTTGGCGAGACCTTTGAGCTTCAAGAATTCTGCCGCTTCCTCAAAATCGCCGTTGGACTCCTGCAGGGCTCGCTTGGCATCCATCATGCCTGCCCCCGTGAGATCGCGCAGCTCTTTGACCTGCATTGCGGTTACTTCAGCCACCATTTCCTCCTGCTTCTTCAAGATTTTCTTCTGTAGTTTCCTCGGTAGTTTCGTCAGTAGTTTCAGCTTCGTCGGTAGTTTCTTCAGTGCTTTCAGTTTCTTCAGTAGTTTCCTCGGTACTATCAGCTTCTTCAGCACTTTCCTCGATCCACGCTTCAAGGTCGGGCTTTGTTTCTGCTGTATCAGATTCAGGGGCTTCGGCTACTTCGGTAGCTACTTCAGCTACTGTTTCAGAAACTGCTTCAGTTGCTGTTGCTTCAGGAGCTTCGGCTGTTTCAGTTGCTGCTTCAGTCTCTGTTTCAGTCTCTTCCACGGCTGCAGTCATGCGGGCTTCTCGCGCGGCAGCTTCACGGGCGGCTTCATCCCTTGCTTTTGATTGCTGCTTGTGAAATTCTGCATCTTCTTCGGGAGTGCGAACTTCAGGTCTGGTGATGCCCCGTGCCGAAGCAGCTTGCTTGCCTTCTATAACTGCATCGCAGATGATTCGGCACATTAGATCGCCAGCACGGATGGCATCGTCATTGCCGGGAATCACATATTGGATAACATCTGGGTCGCAGTTGGTGTCCACAACTGCGATGATCGGAATCTGCAGCTTGTTGGCCTCGGTCACAGCTATGTGTTCTTTCTTCACATCAAACACAAAAACAACATCAGGTGCTTTTGTGATCATGCCGATGCCACTCAGGTTGCGCTCGAGTTTGGTTAGCTCTCGCTGGATACGAAGTGCCTCTTTCTTAGGCATTCCAGCGAACTCACCCGACTCGCGCATGCGCTGGTACTCGCGCATTTTGTCGACCCTTTTGCTGATTGTGGCGAAGTTGGTGAGTGTTCCACCTAGCCAACGCTCGTTCACATATGGCATCCCACATTTCTCGGCGTAAGAGCGGATATTTTTCTGCACCTGCTTCTTCGTACCGACCAAGAGGATGGTGCCACCCTGCGCCACAGTTTCGCGCACGAACTTATAGGCAGCTTCTATGCCACGCATCGTCGACTTGAGGTCGACAATGTAGATCCCAGACATCTCGCTGTGGATGAACCTGCGCATCCGCGGATTCCAACGACGAGTTTGGTGCCCGAAATGGACGCCGGCGTCAAGAAGCTGACGCATCGTAACTACTGGCTCAGAGCCTACTTCTGTTGTTGTTTGTGTCATTTGGATTTCTCCCATCGGTTCAGCTAGGCCCGTGCCTTGCGCCCGAAAGCGACCGTGGGTCGGCACAGGTGAGATTAAGCTGCTTCGCCAAGATGCTGTTCAGCATCAAGCTAGCAACCTTCTGCAGTGTATCTGTCACTTGGCTACATCAGACATCTCACAGCAACCTTGTTCAATAACTTCATCTCTTTTCATCAAAGCCTCTGAGATCAAAGCCTCTGAGCTATCACGCTCTCTTTTGGCACCAAACGCACTTGTGCTGAGCTTCTAGGCAATATTTCTGCCGGATCAATATAGTCGCCTTCTTTGATGACACCGAAGTGAAACGAACTGCCTTGAGTGCTGGCTAGGACATCACCTTGCTCTACGACATCGCCTTTTTTCACTGCGATGTCTTGGACATAAGAGTAAGTAGTGCGTATACCATCGGGGTGATTGATGCTCACATAATGCGACACACCCACTTGCCCTGCAAAACGGACATGACCTGCCCCAGCCGCCACCACCGGAGTATCAAGCTGGATTTCGTATTCCCAGCCCCGATTACCAGGTGCGCCTATGTGGGCGGGCGGGCGGAAGCTGTCTATGACTGTCCCCACGACTGGCTCTATGTATTTACCTTCTTGACCATAACTGTTAAGCCCATAATTGTTAAACAGGGTGCTGGTTGCCTTAAAGACGATGGGGAACGGCCCAGTTGCAAGTGTGGCAGTAGGTGGCGGGCTGAGCTGCTGCTGCAGACTTCTATTCTCAAGAAAACTTCCTTCAGCCGAAGAACAGCCTGCGACCAGAACTGCAGCTAACAGCAGACAGACTAGAAGTGCTTCCTTGCTTCTAAGAACCTTCTTTCTGCTTTTCAGGCTCTTGGATGGGTTTCCTCCAATACTTTTCTCAGCCTCTCGCGACTCACATGTGTGTAAATCTGGGTGGTGGAGAGACTGGAGTGCCCCAATAGCTCTTGCACCGATCGCAAATCGGCCCCACCATCTAAGAGATGGGTGGCGTAGGTATGGCGGAGAGCGTGAGGGTGGGTGGGGGCTCGGCGTTCTACTATCCGCCGCAAATCTCTCGTGGTAAGCGGTTTGCCAGCGAGATTGAAAAACAATGATTGAGCTAAACCACCTGTGAAGGCATCTCGAGATTTGGTCAAATAGTCTTCCAACTTGGTAACACATGGCATTGAAAGCGGCACGATACGTTCTTTGCTTCCTTTTCCCATCACGCGAACCGAACGATCTGTTAACTGCAGCGACCCTAGTGTAAGCCCGCATATTTCGCTCGCACGCAAACCACTGCCGTAGAGCAGTTCTACTACGGCGTCGTCTCGGCGACGGCGATGCTCGTCGTCTTGCTCTAAAGTCGGCCGTCCGCCTTCTAGTAGCTCTCCAAGTTCTTTGTTGGGAAGCACTTTCGGCAGGTGACGGGGAATGGAAGGAGACGACAATCCCAAAGTGGGGTCGACATCGCAGAGAGACTGTTTGCAAGCCCAAGCAAAGTAGCGGCGCAACACTGAAACCTTGCGTGCGATAGTGGTGCGGGCATAGTTTTCTACAGCCAGATGTGCAAGATAGCGGCGTAGCAATCGCCGATTTACTTTGTTTGGTAAATCCACTCCTTCGCTGGTAGCCCAGCCGATGAAAGCTTGAAGGTCGCGGTCGTACACTGCCGCAGTGGAATCCGCAACAGAAGTCAGCCCCCTGAGAAAGCTGGCTGCCCTCCAGCCTGTATGGCCGGTAATGCTCAGGGCTGTTTCGCTGCTCAGGGCTGTTTCGCTCATTGCTAACCACGATAGTTTTCTCTTTCTCCTTTGTCACCTGATATTTTTGTCACCTGATATTTCTCCGCCCTTCACCCGATATCTTGGGCACCCGATATCTTGGGCACCCGATATCTTGGTCGCCCGATATTTCTGTTCTTTCAGCTACTAGATGTTTTGTTCGCCTTACGCTCATACCAAAGCCCCCGTCGCACAACCAGATCTTCGGCTTGAAGTTCTTCTATGTGGTAAGCCACATTACTGAGCGACAACCCAGTGCGCGATGTGAGTTGGTCAAGTCCAGCTGGTTGCCATCCGAGGGCATCCAACAGGGCTTGCTTTTCTGGATGCAAAACCCTAGACACTGCCTCTTCTCCTGTCCGCCCGCCAGATCCAGAAATGGGGATTCCAAGCGCAACCAGAAGGTCGTTTATGTCGCACATAGGCATGCATCCTTCAGCCAGCAAACGATTAGTGCCTTGTGAAGCAGGGCTACGAATTGGACCTGGCACGGCAAAAACTGGGAGTGAGCGTTGTGCCGCTTCTTCAGCTGTGAAAAGGGCACCACCTCGCTCTAAAGACTCCACAATCAAAACCACATCGGCAAGTGCCGCGATAATCCGATTTCGAGATGGAAATCTCCAACGTTCAGGATGTATGCCGAGCGGAGTCTCAGATAAAATCACTCCCCTCTCTGCTACTTCTTCCCAGAGTTTACGATTTGACTTCGGGTAGACGATATCAATACCACAACCAACAACCGCCACCGGAGGTGCACCATCAACAGACAATGCCCCCTTGTGAGCAGCAGCGTCAATACCTAAAGCCAGCCCAGACACAACCGAGATGCCCGCCTCAGCCAAATCTCTCGCTGTCTCATATGCAACCTCGTAACCGTAGTTGGTGCAAGTGCGCGTGCCTACGATGGCAACAGTCGCATTGACATCCAAGAAATCAGTATCTCCTTTCCAAAAAATTACCTCGGGTGGCTCAATGTCGCCTTTCAACCTGTTCGGGTAGGTGGAGTATCCTAAGCGTGCTATTTGCACCTTCTGCTCTTGATACTCTCGTAGTAACTCCTCTGGCTGCATTTGCGCCGACAAGTGACACCAGCGACTGCTTACTTTTTCTTGGACCAAAGCTGTCTTAGCCACAGTGTGGATGTCGCCGCTTGTGATCTGCCCCCAAGCTATCTCGGCAGTATGGTGCTCAAGCAGTTTGCCAAGTCTGCTAGGCCCCATTCCTGGCAAAGCTAGCAATGCCATTATGTAGGGAAGTTCGATGTCTGCCATATCTCTGGCTTCTTCACTTCCGGCTTCTTCATTTCTGGTTTCTTCACGCAGCATAAGACAGACTTTCGTAAGGTTCAGCTCTAAGTGCCAGAGCTTGTGTGATAGTTTTCGCATCAAGCGAACCGCTCTCACCTGCGAGGTCGTTGATTGTCAATGCCACACAGCGCACCCTGCGATAGCCCCTGGCACTCAACCGCTGTTTCTTGAAAGCTTCTTCTATTTTCTTTTTCGCCTCATCTGTGAGCGAAACTTCCTCGTCTAGTTGAGAATCGGAGAGTTCAGCGTTGTAAGTAACCCCTCTGGTAGTAGCAGTTTCGCGAGCCCTAACCACCCGCTCTTGCGCCAACTCTGTGGGCTCTCCCGCTGGAGCATCCATAAGCTCTTGCATCGACGGACGAGACACCAACACTCGCAGATCAAAACGATCTAATAGTGGCCCTGAAACACGCCTCGCGTAGCGATCACGCACATTCGTAGAACAGCGACAGCCTCCGGGGCTACCTAGCTCACCGCAAGGGCAGGGATTCATAGCAGCCACCAAGATGATGCGAGCTGGAAATACAAGCGTACCGCTGGCCCGTGAAACCCGAATCACTCCTTCTTCAATCGGCTGACGCAGAGTATCGAGAAGTGATGTTTGGAACTCTCCCAGTTCGTCCAGGAACAACACGCCGCCATGAGCGGCACTTATCTCACCTGGTCGCACCAAACCGGTACCTCCTCCCACCAACGAAGCCAACGACATAGTGTGATGTGGTGACCGCAGAGGCGGGTAATGAACTATCCCAGAGTCGGGCAAAGGCAGACCTGCCGCAGAGTGAACTCTTGTGGCTTCCAACGCTGTCTCATAGTCGAGCGGCGGTAGTAAACCGACCATTCGCTGAGCGAGCATCGTCTTGCCTGCGCCTGGTGCACCCACCATCAGCATGTGATGTCCGCCTGCTGCTGCAATCTCCAGAGCTTGTCGAATCGATTTCTGCCCTTTGATATCAGACATATCAGGGATGTCAGGCGGTGTCGGTGGTGGAGGTTCGGGCAAATCTGGAAAATCTGCCGTTCCGTTAAGACATGCAATCAGCTCGGAAAGATTGCTGGCTATTTTCACATCGCAGTGCTTCACCAAGCTGGCCTCTGGGTATGCGCTTGGAGCCACCACCACTTTGGAACATTTTGCAGCCTCAACAAGATTGAGAGTGCCCGGCACCCGCCGCAACGAACCGTCAAGCCCTAACTCTGCGATGAAACCCCAACCCTCAATCGATTCAGGAGAAATCTTGCCCTCCAGAACCAACAGCCCAATAGCTATCGCCAAATCCAACCCTGCCCCCTCCTTGCGTTCGCCCGAAGGGGCAAGATTGACAGTGATGCGACCGAGCGGCCAGGGCACTTCACTGGACTGCAAAGCAGCCCTGACACGATCTTGTGACTCGCGACAGGCAGCCCCGGGCAATCCCACCACCGAGAAAGCACTGATCCCAGGCGATATATGCACCTCCACTGTGACCGGGTAGCCCAAAACTCCCCGTAAGGTTGCTGACGGTATGGCAGAAAGCATGCTGCCTCCTTAATCTTGCTAAGTCCTACAATCTTCAAGTCCTAGATCTTCCTGTGCAGTAGGTTTTCACTAGGACAGAATTCATATTGAATTGCCAGAATTCATAGTGCCGAAGGCATAAGCCCCCCTATCGCCCCTAGCCACTCCCTCGCAAGCCCCCCTAATATACCCCCCTTGTATATCCCCCTAATATACCCCCCTTTTGCCCCCTTCTTACCCCATACTCATAATATACCACAGGGTGTGACAGGCATTCAAAAAAATTCTTGAAACCTCTTGAAACCCTTGCCGTTACTGGGATATGCCACTGCTCAAATATCCAGGCAATAGTATTCAGACCTTAGGCGTCAAGGCGTTCGCGCAGCGACTGTGCTGAGGTTTGAATTTGCTCTGTAGGGTTGTTGGCATCAATGAAATCTAAATCTGCTCTGGCTTCATCCAATCGTTGATCTGAAACTATAAATGCCTGAGCGCGCAGCAGACGGACTCCTAAATTGTCTGGTGCCACCAATACTGCTCTGTCAAGATCTGCGATGCCACGGTTGAAGACCTCATCAGATTCCACGAAATCTGGCAGGGTAAACAGATACCCTCTGCCTGACAGCGCAATAAGGTTGTCGGGATTTATCTGCAACAAGTAGCTGAACACAATAGCTGCGGGTTGTATCTGTTCTTGCGCCACAAGTGTAACTCCAGCCCTGTTGAGCTGAACTTCGGTGAATTCCGAAAGAGCAGCCGACACTTCTTCTGCTGTAAGTGGCTCTGCCCCCTCAGAAGGTAGCGCGAGCGCACTTGTTACAACTTCAGCTAATCCAGTTGCTATGTTGCTGCGAATGTTTGAATTATCAACAAGACTTCGCAGGTCGGCGGCAGGGTTCAAAGAGTCAAAAACCGCTAGTTCTTCTTGTGCCATAAGCCAGCGGTTGGTGCTGGCAAAGATGATGGTGCGAAATACCCGTGCGTCGGGATAAGCAGAATCGACAGCTATCGCTTCGGTCAAAAGTCGCTCTGATTCCAAAGTAATTGCTCGGCTTTCTTCTCCCAAACCAGCTTCTGCCTCACCAGAGGAACTATCCCCAGCACTGCCAGACGCAGAGGCATCTGCTGAGGTTTGCTCTGCGAATATATCTCTATCTTTAGTGATCCAAGTAAGCCAACCTTTGTAGGTGAGTGCCACGACATTGCTAGGTTCAGACGACAGCACTTCGTCATAGGTGGCGATGGCTGCCTCCAAATCACCTTGGCCAGTCAACTCCCCCGCTCTGACAATCAAACCTCTAGTGGTTTGGCGAATGTCGCCAGTTGCCTCATCAGATGATGACCTGAAGCCGACTGTCCGCGCCAGCAATACCCCAGCCAAAACTGCGACAACCAAAGCCAAAGCCACCACGACAACAACAGGTCTACGGCGTTTTCGTCCATCGCTTAGACGCGACGCTTTTTGTTCTGGAACTCCTGGTTTTGAATTTCCCTGTGCTAGAACTCCCTCTCCCGGAACCCCCTGCCCCAACAGTCTTTGCCCCAATACTCTCTGTCGCCAGGCAACGCCCAATACCGCAGCAGCTACGATCACAGCAACAATCGGGACGACCCAAAGCACGCTCCCAAAGCCTTCCCCTGGCGGAGTGAGCAACACTGAGTCGCCATACTGATTGGCATAGACCTGCCGTATCTCAGAGTCGCTCTGACCTTGGCCTACACGATCGCGAATGTCGGCCCTGATAGCCGCAGCTATAGCGACATTTGATTCAGCTACAGTTTCGCCTTGGCACTGCGGGCATCGAATTGTGCGAGCCAAGGCCGTGGCTCGTTCGGCGGGTGTAGGAGGGTCGTCTGCGTCCACTATTCCCACAGTCAAAGTCGTTGCCAGCACAATGCTAATCAACGCCCAGGGCAACCATATCGTTTTTTTCATGCTGACTGCCCTGTTGCTGGTTGTGTAGTTCCTGGTTGCACAGCTCTTGGTTGCTCGCCTGACAGAGACTGCTGCTCTGCTACCCGTGCCGCACTCTCGCGGGCAATCACGCGGTCGAGAGAGTCGGCAGTCACACCGCTGGCACCCACCAGCTTCTCTACGACCACCCCCCAAGGCGATACCACATAAGTCTCGGGCAGGGCTGTGACGCTGTAGTCGACTGCAATCTTGCCTGTGTCATCGCGGTTCTCGCCGAAAATGACAGGCCACTGGGCACCCTCCATCGGCGACTCGAGCACCCGCTCGCGTGTGTCATTGAAAACGACCGTGACCACAATGGCATCGCCGCTTTGATGTCGCTGGTGGAACTTCTCAAGCTCTGGATACTCCTCAAGACATCCCACACACCAAGAGGCAAAGAAATTGACAACCACCCATTTGCCGAGATGATGGTCGGAGTTAAAGGTGCCGCCGTCTAAAGTCTCGCCCTCAATCAGTGGGGCAGGCTGGCCGACAATACCTCGACCTATGAGAAAGCTCTGTTGCGAGTCGCGAGTAGCAAGAAAAAACACGAACAATCCAACCACAGCCGCCACCAGCAAGCTTGTGGCAACGACAACCCATCTCGTCTTGATCGGGTTTGGCCCGCGATTTTGTTGCGTTACGCGCCCTTCCGCCCCGACTTCTTCTATCACACCCGCACCTCTTCGCTTTTACTGGCAACTTCTTCGCTGGCACCCTCTTTACCGGCAACTTCACCCACACGTCTCGCAGCCAAAATCCTCTCTCTTCCGTGCTGTCGCCCCCTATGCTGTCGCCCTCGCTTCTTGGGCCACAAGCACAGCACAACCCCCACACCAATTAGCCCGCCTCCGATCCAAAGCCAGAGCACCATCGGCTGCACAGTTACCCGCAGCACTGCTTCAGGATTGTCGCCATCGGGCAAGCTCACGATGGATATCTGCACATCTCGCACCAACGAAGATGCTGTATCAGGATTGCCCACGATCCGTCCCCGTGCGAAGAAACGATCCACCGAAGGTGTGAGTAGTTGTCCGTCCACCCGCACCACAGCCCGCTGCTCCCGACGCTCTGAATGGTCAATTTCAAGAAACTCCACTAGTTCCACATCACGCCCAGTTGCTCGCCCTGAGTCGCCAACGGCTAGCGTTATCTCGTCTTGCTGTAAAAAGTTGCCGCTGGCGGTCAACGCCAAAGCCATAATCGCTAGCCCTATGTGGGCAACCATTCCACCACCAGCGCGCTGCGTTAACCCTCGTGCTCCCCGTTTGCGACACGCCGTCCAAAGCCTGCGAACCCCTGTGGCGATAACGGCCGCAGCCAAACCGAACGCCAACAGCACCGCCCACCCCCGCACGCCCGCCAACACAGCAATCACTATTGTGGCAGTGCCGACCCAAGCCGAAAGCTGCAGACGGGAATTCAGCTCAGCACTGCTCGCCTTGCCCCAAGGCAACATCGGAGAAACCGCCATCAAAAACAGCAACAGCAACCCCAACGGCGTGGTCATCTGATTGAAATATGGCGCGCCGACCGACACTTGATCGCCAGTCACAGCCTCAGACACCAGCGGAAACATCGTGCCTAGCAGCACCACAAGCGTAAAGGCCGCAAACACGAAGTTGTTGGCGATGAGCGACCCAGTGCGATTGAACGCCGACTGCAGCTGCCTGCCACCTCGAAGTCTCCCAGCCCGCCAAGCCACAAGCCCTACGCACGCAACACAAGTAAAGCCGAAAAACCCGAGCAACGCCGGCCCGATAGCCGACTCGGTAAAGGAATGCACCGAAACCAGCACACCTGAACGAGTCAAGAAAGTGCCGAGGATGGTCAAGTTGAAAGCTGCACAGATGAGCGACAAATTCCAGACCACCAAAATTCCTCGGCTCTCCTGTGCCATCGCCGAATGCAGAAAAGCTGTGCCGCAGAGCCAAGGCAACAGCGAGGCATTTTCCACTGGGTCCCAGCCCCAGTAGCCGCCCCAGCCCAAAGTGTCATACGACCACCAAGCCCCTAGCACGATTCCGATTGTCAGAAATCCCCAAGCCACAAGTGTGAAAGTGCGGCAGTCTTTTAGCCATTGTCGGTTGTGGCGACCAGAGATGAGCGCACCGATAGCAAAAGCGAACGGCACCGTGAAACCGACATAGCCGAGATAGAGCATGGGCGGATGAAACGCCATCAAGACATTGCTCTGCAGCAAAGGGTCGGGGCCGGGGCCGTCGTAACCAACGGGTGGCGAGAAAGCCGAAAACGGATCGGCAGGCCCGATGAGCAATCCGATGAAAAAGGCAGTGACTACGCCCATGACCACGAAAGCCCAAGCTGCTGTGGTGTCTCTGGTAGCAGTGTCTCTGGTAGCAGTGTCTCTCCCAGCAGTGCCGCCTCTCCCAGCAGTGCCGCCTCTCGCAACCGTGTCTCTCGCAGCAGTATCCCCCACAACCGTACTATTGCTCAACTTCGTGGCATCGCCTAAAACCTGTTTGTGGAACCTATAAGAGAACACCCACCAAAATCCCACGAGCACGAGTGCCCAGAGCAGAATCGACCCCTCCAGCCCCGACCATAAAGAGGTGAAGTTGAAGAGAGGCGAAGTCCGACTGCTGCCGTGCTCAGCTACGAACCTGACGGTGAAATCTCTTGTGATGAGTGCCCGCTCCAGAATCACAAAAGAGAAAACGAGACCAGCCACAGCCACATAAACAAGGCGAAGCCCGACTCTTAGCGACCTGACATCGCTGCGGACAATACCCACAATCACCAGCACCACGCTTGCTAGCACAGCTGCCCCAGCAAGAGCAACCCCAAAATCCCCTAGAACATTGTTCATCTGCTATTCACTGATTGGGGCAACCACTGAGCAGAGCCAGAACATCATCGCCGTGAGAAGAGTTATCCGGGTCAGCTTGACCCAAAGAAGATTCAGCCTCGGGCAGGGTGTAGTCGTTGTCATGCTTCACAAGGATTCTGTCGGACGAGAAGTAATAGCCATCCGCAAAGGTAGTGCCCCCTAACAGATCTCTATTTTCAGGGGGTATCTGGTCTATTGTTTGGCTCTGGACATCTTCCCAGTTTCCGTGAAGCACAACGGGCACACAAGGTTGAAATAAGTTGGGCGGATCGCCTGTGTGCTTAATCCACGCCACTTTAGCTTCACCAGCTAGGGCGAACCAAACCAAAGTCTGCCCTTCTGTTCTGACTTGGCTGATAGTTTCAGGCATAGGAGTGCCATGAAGCTGAAATCGTCGGTCATCTAAATCGCCCTGCTGTGCCACAGCCCGATCCACGCTATAGAAAAACAGGGAGGCATCGTCTAGAGTGCGGTACAGCAAATATCCTGACCCTGCCAGTACCGCCAAAATCACTCCCCACGCCGTCACCCTTACCCGAAGCGAACGTTTTCTACTACTGAGAAGACTTTCAGATCTAACAGAACCATCTTCCTCTGCAGAATCCAGAAGTTCATCCCGGTCGCTAGCATCCCGGTCGCTAACCTCCCGGTCGCTAGCATCCTGGTCGTTGATCTCAGTCGCCATCTGAAGTCATCCATCTGCGACGCTTCGGTAAAACTTGTGAAGACAGCTTGCGTCCTCGTATCAAGATACTCAGGGCATACGCCCCCAGCACGCCGAGGCCGATAGACCAGCCTGCCACTAGATAGCCGATGTGCGTCATGACCGTGCCTCCACAGAACTACTAGCCTCGGCCCTGCTAGAACCACTAACCTCGGCTCCACTAGAACTACTAGCTTCGGCTCTTCGCTCAGCCAAAGCCTGCTCCAACCCCGCCTCAGCCGCCTCTTTAGAGAGCCATGCCACCCTGAACCTGTGAACAAGTAGCCACAAGAACAACAAAGCAAAAACCGCAAATCCGATCATGAGCGTCAGAAGTGTCTCGTCTTCAATCTTCAAATCGGCGAGAGTCGACCGCTGGTGCAGAGTTCGATTCTCCCACCACTCCACCGACCGATTCACTACAGGAATATTCAGCGCACCCACGATAGCCAAGATGCTGGCGTTGCGAGCTTGACGATGAGGCTCGTTGGGCACCGCCCGAAACGCCAGATAGCCCACAAATATCAGAAACAGCAACAAGGTGGTGACGAGCCGCACATCGCCCCACTCCCACCAAGTGTTCCAGACTGGTCGTCCCCAGATGATGCCAGTCAGCAAGGTGATGCCGCAAAATATCACCCCGATTTCTGCGCTCGCATGAGCCACATGATCCCACCACCTTGTGCGACGCCAGAGATAGATAATGCTACCCAAACCAGTAATAGAGAATGACACATAGGCAAACACTGCTGAAGGCACATGAATATAGAGGAGCCGCACGGCGTCAAACTGGCCGATTATTGTGCCGTCTGCGGTTTGGCGAGAATCCTCGGGGCTTACGAAAAACGCAAAAATCACAAGCAAAGCCAAGCCAGCCAGTGTGACCCAGCCGAGGATTCTGGTGGTGGGTGAGCTGGTGTTGTCAGGGATGCTGGTGGGTGAGTTGGTGTTCTCCGCCATGTCTCAGCCCTCCTCCAGCAGTGGCCCGAAGACGAGCGCGCCGAATGTCGTATAGACCAAGGCGAACGCCCCCAGCAGACCGAGCCACGACCAGCCATTCACAGCGACCGTTCCGAAAGCATCACCGAATGCTCTAGTTGCTCCGATCAAAACAGGTGCAAGCACTGGAAGCAAAAGCAAAGGAAGTATCGTTTCGCGCACTGCGAGCTGAGATGCCACTACTCCATACAGCGTACCCGCAGAAGCTATACCTGCTGCCGCGAGCACTCCAGCTACCACGAGCAATCCTGGTTTTTCAAGCGATGCCCCATAGAAAACCACGATACCTATCCCCAATACCACTTCCAGCACCAAGAGCTGCACGAACACAGCCAAAGCTTTGCCAGCGAAAACGGCGACAGGGCTGATGTTTGCCAGACGGAAACTGTCGAGCGCGCCATCGGCTCGCTCCAGAGCAAACGATCTACCTATCGCCAGCAAAGCCGCCAGCAACACCGCCACCCAGAAAAGACCTGGCGCAAAAGAACTCAAAGCGTCGCTGTCGGCATCAAGAGCGAAACCGAAGAGGATAAGCACGAGTACGGCAAACGGCAACACATGATTGAACACCACACGCGACCGCAACTCAATACGCAAATCCTTACCGGCTATCAGCGCAACAGCTCTCAGGGGGGCGATCATGGCAGAGCCTCCATGAACCTGCCGCCTGCCAGCGTAGCCGTGCGGAGATTATCAAAAACTTTGCCTTGCTCATGAGTCACAACTATTACTGCGGCCCCGGCGGCAGCAGCTTCGGCGATGACATCATCAACGCACTCACGGCCGTCTGCGTCCAAACTGGCATGAGGTTCGTCCAACAGCCAGAGTTCGGGGTGGCGCACCGACACACAAGCGAGTGCAACTCTGCGTTGCTGCCCTGCTGAGAGACGGCTCACCCGTTCGTGATGTAGACGCTCTGGTAGCTCCAGCCGTTCCAAAGCCGAAGCTGCTACAGACGGGGACCCGGTAGCGGTCGAGTGGCGCAGTTCCCTACCGCGCTGACCCCCACCGCGCAGACCCCCACCGCGCTGTGCTCTTGCGGATAGGGCTGCTCTTCCGGATAGGGCCAGGGCAAACTCCACATTTTCTTTGGCTGTGAGATCGCCATATAGCCGTGTCTCGTGCCCCAAAAAGCCAACTCTGCTGCGCCAATCCTTCGCAGCACTCCCAGCCTCTCTCAAGTCGTAGCCCAGCACCTCTCCCTCACCTGCATATAAAGCGACAAGCCCAGCACAAAGCCGCAACAAGGTGGTTTTACCTGCTCCGTTAGCCCCGCGTACAACCACGATTTCGCCGCGCTCAACTGAGATGTCGGCACCGCTGAGTGCAGGAAAACGCCCCAACAACACCACCGCAGAGCGGAGCGAAACAGCGTAATCCATGGCAAGTTTCAGGCTATCAAAACCTTCGCTCACTAAGCTCCGCGCGCTCATCTGAGCATAATCCCTCTAATGTTTCATTATGACCGCGCTGAAATACGGTGGGCGCACGGTGGCAGTGCTGGGTGTGGTGCTGCTGCTGTTTGTGGCATATCAGCTTTGGGGCACTTCCCTCCAATACGCCCGTGCTCAATCAGGGTTGCGCGATGACTTCAGCTCTCTTCTCTCACAAACCGCTACATTCAGAGACGGCGTAGCTGACTTTAGCGAACCTAGTAGTCCCGGAGGTTCATCTACCGCCGGCACCGGAGGAACCGTAGCACTTTCCTCCAACACCGCAACTCTTTCGGCGGGCGTGGCAATGCTCTCGTCTGAGACAGCTCAACTAGGGGTTGCTAGCTCGGAAACCGAAACTGCCTCAGACCAAGCGGCTTCTGATGTTTTGCCACCGCAGTCTGCATCTTCTAGCTCGGAATTACCAACTTCCAGAGATGGCGCATCCGACACCAACCTTGTGGGAACCGGAGCTGAGCCAGAAGCTACTGGATCAACATCTTCTGAAACATCCAGTGCGGAGGATGCTTCTGAAGCGACAACAAATGAAGTGGCGGCTCGCAAAACTCTCTTGGTGAGCCCTAGCACTCGCCTGCCTCGCTCTGAAATAGAAAACGCCAACCTCGTCTATACACCTGGCGCAGAAGAGATTCTGCCTCTGCTTTACCCCGACAACGGCAATGCAGTGGCACGCATCATCATCCCCGCCATAAAAATGGACGAGATTGTTGTGGAAGGCACAAATGTAGATGCTCTTAGAAAAGGCCCGGGGCACTACTCATGGACACCGCTGCCCGGACAGCCCGGCAACGCTTCTATCGCCGGGCACCGCACCACCTACGGCGCGCCCTTCGCCGACATAGGCAACTTGCGCCCCAACGACAAAATAACCGTGCAGACTGCCCAGGGCGAATTCGTCTATGAGGTGCTCGCGCAAGACCTTCCGACCAAGGGCTACCTCATCGTGTCACCCGACAGGGTGGATTTGTTGCGAGACAAAGGCAACAATCTCCTGACGCTCACATCTTGTCATCCGCGCTTTTCCAATCGACAGCGAATAGTGGTGCAAGCAAAACTAATAGGTAATCCCGTTGTGCCGATGCGAACTGCGACTCAATCTGTGCCACAAGAACTAGCTTCTGAAGATTTGACTGGTGTGTCGGGTGCTGACGAAGCACTTGCTACTTCTGGTGACGCTGCTGCTTCTGGTGACGCTACCCAAACAGGCAGTGCCGTCAGAGATGCTGGCGCAGCTGGAACAGGCAGTGCCGTCAGAGATGCTGGAGCAGCCAATGCTTCCGCCACAAACAATGCCCAAACTAACACCTTCTCAGAAGATGTCGCCTCTGGCAATCAAGCTTTAGAAAATCAAGCATCCGAGAATCCAACTTCCGAAAACCGCGCCTCCGAAAACCGCGCCTCCGAAAACCAGGCTTCTAACAACCAACCAGCTTCTGGAGCCAACCAACTACCCACAAGCAATCCAAACAATAACCCAAACACCGCAGTCGGCACCGCAGTCGGCACCAGTTTCGGTAGCGGGCTCAGCGGAGAACGCTCGGCTATACCTTCGGCTGTGCTTTGGTTCGTCGCCACAGCTACTTTGTGGGCAGTTGTCTGGTTAATCGGCACCAGATGGCGCAGAATACCATCGGTAGTCATTGGAATCCTGCCCGTATTAGGGTGCCTATTCGTAGCCTTTTCTTACTTAGACCGTGCTCTGCCTTCGTACTAAATCGCAGCCCTCACGGAAGCGTATTCTGCTCCATCCCGCCTTATCTAGCGTGCCCTCTCTTGGGCTTCTTCTTGGCAAGCTCTTACTCGGCAAGCTCTTGCTTGGCACACTGCTTGGCGCACTGTTGGTAACGGGTTGCGTCCAGTCTTCACAACGCTCACAAGCCACTCTGCCGCCTGCTCTAGCAACCCCAGTAGATAGCACCCCAACACAAGAGACCAACCAGATCGCACTTACAACCACAACCACTCTTCCACCCGAAGGTCTCATCACAGATATCTCCATAGTTGAAGTGGGCCACTGTTTCAACAACTACCGACTAGAAAACGAGCGCACAGGCTCATCTGAAAACATATTCACTCTCGTGGATTGCGAGCGACCCCACGAAGGTGAGGTCTATCATCAAGTCATCCACCCAGCCGCCGCCGATGCCGAATATCCCGGCGACCGTGCCATGGAGAACTGGGAACAAGAAGAGTGCTACAAGACTTTCCAAGATTGGGTGGGCCAAGAGTTTGAGCTCTCAGAGCTGTATTTCTCATCCATCCGCCCCGATGCACAACTCTGGAACGACGACCCCTCAGCCCGCCGTCTGAGCTGCTACCTTCGCAGTGCCGACGGCTCGCCTCTTTCAAGCTCGCAACGCAATGCAAACACTTGACTAATCTATATCTGGCAAAGTTTTTGTGCATCGCATAGAGTTTTGGCATTATAATCGTCAATCAAACATAACAAAAAGGAGACATTAGAAAATGACCCAATCTCGAACTCAAGCAACATCTCGGAGACGAGCGAAGTTCGCAGTGTCGGCCGTGGCGTTATTGGCTGCCATCGCCCTGTTCGCAGCAGCCTGCGGCAGCGACGATGACAACACCAGCGATACCACAACAACCCAGGCTCCCGCCACTGCTCCCGACGCGGAACAAACCACCACTACTACTGCGGCACCACCAGACGACGATCTGGGGTTTGGTGAGACCACCACGACCATTGTCGACAGCGGAGCCACCCCCACCACAACCATGATGGATCCCTGCGAAGCCGAGACTCCCGAAGCCACCGAGATCGGCGTTAGCGAAGACAAGATCACAGTGGTTGTCATGGCCGACATCGGCTCGCCCTTGGCACCAGGCTTATTCCAAGGCTCCATAGACGGTGCGAACGCTTGGGCAGAGCAAGTAAACGAAAACGGCGGTTTGGCTTGTAGAGAGATTGAAGTCATAGAACACGACTCGCAGATTAACCCTGTAGAAACCACCAACGGCTTCTTGAAAGCTTGTGAAGAAGCTCTGGCTATGGTCGGTTCCACTGCGCTGTTTGCTTTCAATGTGGCTGACCTCAACACCTGCCCCGACCGAGAAGGCAATGAAATCGGAATTGCCGACATCCCTGAACGGGTTGTGGAGGCTGTCCATGCTTGTTCGCCGAATGCTTTTGCGGTAACCAACGCCGAGTGCCCATTTGAAGGCTCTGGCCCACGCACCTATACGAACGTGCTAGGGGCGCACAAGTGGCTACTGGAACAAGCTGGTGGCCCTGGAAGCCTTCACGGAGTCTTCCTCATTCCATCCGACTTGCCCTCAGCCATCAACGCCAGCATGCCTGCCATCCGAGCACATATGGAGTTCGGCGTAGGCAATGATGGTGAATTCGGCGTCAGCGGCTCTGCCACACAAGCCGAATACGGCCAGTTCCTAGAGCGCATGCGTGAAGCCGACTCCAACTACGCTTACACAGGTTCCAACGACCAGTCAATGTTGAAGTGGAAGCGCGAAGCTGTAGCTCAAGGTATGGACTTGGATTCCATCACCTGGATCTGCTCCCTGGCCTGCTACACCTCCGACTTCATTGAAGACGAAATTTCTAATGGCACCTATCTCTGGATGCAGTTCCTCCCATTTGAAGAGGCAAGCTCAAATGAAGAGCTGGCTACTTTCATGGAATACATAGACGAAGAAACTCCAGCAGCCTGGTCGGCAGGCGCATGGGCGGCAGGCAGGCTCTTTGAGCAGGCCGTCAACAACATCGTGTCACGAGATGGCATAAATGGCATCACCCGTCAAAGCTTGCTAGATGAGCTGCGTGCCACCGATAGCTACGATGTGAACGGCTGGTATTCGCCATTTAACTTTGCAACGAAGATCAACAGCAACTGCTATGTGCTGCTACAAGTGCAGAACCAAGAATTCGTGAGGGTCGCCCCTGAAGAGCCAGGCACCTTCAACTGCGGTGATGAAAACTACTGGACAAACACCGTCGACTCAGGTGACGAATTCAACAAAAAAGCCGACGGCTATCTGGAAGAACGCCAAGGTATCTACGACAAAGGCGTTGAAAACGAGCCGATTAGTTACTGACTCAACTGCTGACTCAGCTGCTGATTCGGTTACTGACTCAACTGCTGACTCTTTGAAGTCGTCTAGTAGGCAAAGAACCTCCAGCGCAGGAACCATTAATGGAACCTGAAGCCCAGGAGACACCATCTCGCGTGCCTTCGGATGCTTCCCCCAAGTGGGAGCGTCCCAAGGCTATGCGGGGGGTTCTCCCCACACTTCCCTTGCCGTCGGCATTGCGCAACCCTGTTGTGCTGATGACAATAGTGGGGGTGGCCATTGTCGTAGTCATGTTCTGGCGTTACTGGGCAGGTTACGATGTGACCGCCGCAACCCTCCTGAACGCTACATTCATTGGCATTGCGGTGGGCGCGTTATATGCCATGTATGCGACAGGGTTGGTTGTGGTCTACACCACCACAGGCATCTTCAACTTCGCACAAGGCGCAATCGGGGTGTTCTGCGCGTTCCTATTTTGGGAGCTGCATGTAAACAGAGGGTGGCACACTTTGCTGGCTCTGTTTTTTGTAGTTTTGGTGTTCGCTCCAGCTTTGGGAATACTGTTGGATGTCGTCTTGATGCGAAGGCTACGAACTGCTCCTCTAGTGGTGCAGCTCATGGCCACGGTTGCTCTGATGGTCTTGCTTTTGTCTCTTACTGGAGAAATTTGGGAACAAGATACTATTCGCCGTGTGGATTTCTTTTTCGGTTTGAAAAGCAGCATTGAGATTTTCAATGTGAACATTCTTTGGCATCGCTTGATAACTATTTTCACAGCCATCGGCTTAGCTATCGGGTTGAGCTTCTTGCTGTTCAGATCACGACTGGGCGTAGCCATGCGAGGTGTGGTGGACAATCGCGAGTTGGCGGCGTTGAACGGCGTGCGACCGGGGCTGGTGTCTTCCAGTGCCTGGGCTATCGGCAGTTCTCTAGCAGCTTTAGGAGGCATCCTCATTGCCCCCGAAGTTGAGCTGGATCCCACCAACCTAAACATCATCATCATCACAGCTTTTGCCGCTGCTACTTTCGGCGCGATCCGCAGCCTGCCCCTTACTATCGTGGGTGCACTGATCATCGGCTTACTCCGCCAGCACACCATTACTTGGCTTAACTTTGGCTCAGACTTCAGATTCGTGTCTGAAGCTGTGGCACCCGTTCTACTTTTCATTGTTGTCTTGGCTTTGCCTCGGGCGCAATTGACAGTAGGGCGGCTCACCACAAATCTGAAACAGCGAGAACGTCTCACCTCTCCCAAAGAGGCAATATTTGGCTTGGCGGTGCTGATTTTTCTAGCCTTGGTTTTCTCAAAAGGGTGGCTCAACTTCGGCATCTGGGATCCAGGCGAATGGGGTAGCGCACCTCTCAACAGCATGAATGTAGCTATGGGACTAGCCATCATGGGGCTGTCGCTCGTGCCGCTCACTGGTTGGTCGGGTCAAATAAACTTCGCACCACTAGCTTTTGGCGGTTTCGGGGCATTCTTGTATTTGAAACTTGCTGGTATCGGCGGCACTAACAGTGGATATTGGATTTTACTAGTGGCTGTGCTGGCGGCCCCTCTGGGAGCATTGGTGGCTATACCTGCTAGCCGATTACGGGGTTTATATCTGGCTTTGGCTTCAATGGCATTCGCTCAAGCCATGGCTATGCTTTTCTTCCCGCATTCAGCAATTATTCCTTCCACAGCAGTGGGAGTGCAATTCGGGCCAATACGCCTATTCGGCATCACATTCAGCGAGCGAGAATCCTACTTCATGCTATTGGTGAGTGTGTTTGCTGTTATAGTTTTCGCGCTTGTTCTGCTGCGAAGATCTCGCTACGGACGAAGATGGGTGGCATTGAATGACAGCCAAGCCGCCTCCGCCACGGTCGGCGTGAGCGTGAACCTGACAAAAGTTATCGTCTATGCAATTTCTGCTTCAATTGCGGCAGTAGGAGGGGCTTTCTGGGCAACTTCTAACGGATCTTTAGAGGGGGTGCGTAGCTTTGATGTGATCAACGGGCTAGAGATCGTGCTGTTAATGGCAGCAGCTGGGGTGTCTATCCCTCTAGCTGGGCTTTTCCTCATCTTCCGTCCTGTATTTGAAGGGCTCACCGAGCGGCTCTACGACCTCGGCAATGTCGACTGGCTAGCGCAGTTCTTCGATGTTCTGACCACCTTCGGACCTGGGCTTTTGGCACTTGGAATGGTGATCAACCAGCGAGGTGCGATATATGAGATGGGGCGAGGGTTTTCGCCGATTTTGCCTTGGCGCAAGGATGCCCGAGAGGAGATTTCAAGAGAGTGGGCACAGAAACGAGACACCGAGTTTGGCGAGCTGGGCATCGCCAGGCCGTTCACGGCTAATGAGATCATCACTTTAGACAGGCGTTTGGGCATCACCGACCAGGTAACTCCACCAGGGGGTTATAGCTCTGAGAACAACGGCTCTGGGAGTGCTGGCTCTGATGGCAATACCTCTGGAGATAACACCTCTGGAGATAACACCTCTGGAAACACTACCTCTGGAAGTGATTAGCCATGACTTCTTTGCTCTCTGTTGAATCCGTAGACATGCGTTTCGGTGGCGTTCAGGCTCTGTCAGATACCAACCTCAAGGTCGACACAGGCAAGATCACCAGCCTCATTGGGCCGAACGGTGCTGGCAAGACCACCTTGTTCAATGTCATCACAGGGCTTCTGGCACCTACCTCGGGGCGAGTTTATTTCAAGGGTTGGGACATCACGGGGCTTTCGGTAACTCGTCGCTCTCGTTTGGGCATCGCTCGCACATTCCAAAAACTTGAGGCTTTCAACTCGCTCAGCGCACGTGACAATATTTTGGTGGCAGCTGAGAGACGCAGAAGACGCGACCACAGCGACCACCGTCGCCCAGCAGACATTGCCGATGAGCTACTGGAATTGATCGGGCTGGAAGATGTGTCAGATATCACTGTCGGCACGCTTCCCACTGGCACAGCCCGCCTCGTGGAGTTAGCACGGGCACTCGCTCTTACACCCACTCTGTTGCTCTTGGATGAGCCATCATCAGGCTTGAACGAAGAAGAGACCAAAGCAGTGGCTAATCTCTTGCGAAAAATCGTCTCAGACGACTTGGCAGTGTTCTTGGTAGAACACGATATGAATCTAGTCATGGACATCAGCACAGAGATCTATGTGCTGGATTTCGGCGAGCTCATTGCCCACGGCAATCCTGAAGAAACGCAGAGCGACCCTAAAGTTCGTGCTGCGTATTTGGGAAGCCATTAGAGGCAAGGCAGGCAATAGCTATGGAAGAAATGGTTGCCACCTCAGAGCAGATCTCGCTGGATCACGAGCACGCCCTGCTAGATTTGGTGGGCATCCACGCTGGCTATGGCACGATCGATGTGCTCCACGGGGTTGAGTTGGCTGTGCAACCAGGGCAGGTGTTTGCTCTACTAGGGCCGAACGGGGCTGGCAAAACTACTACTTTGGGGGTTGCCAGTGGGCAAATCATGCCTTCCACGGGCAGCCTTTTGCTTATGGGCAAAGAAGTCACAGGCACGCCACCTGCGGTGCTGGCGCGAGCCGGTGTGTGTCTCATCCCTGAAGGTCGTGGGATTTTCCCCAATTTAACTGTGATAGAAAACCTGCGTATGATCACTTTTGCGGGTGTCTCGTTCTCTGATGTGTTAGACAGGGCGTTTTTGCAGTTCCCTAGGCTCGGCGAGCGGCGCAAGCAGCTGGCTGGCACTCTTTCTGGAGGCGAGCAGCAGATGCTGGCGATGTCACGGGCTTTGGCGAGCGACCCTGCCGTGCTGATGCTAGATGAGCTTTCAATGGGCCTAGCACCTATCATCGTGGAAGAACTTTACGAACAGGTCGGACATCTAGCCGAGTCGGGTCTGTCTATTTTAATCGTGGAACAATTTGCCCAGTCGGTGCTGGGGGTGGCTGATGTGGCAGCGATTATGACTGGCGGGGTAATCCAGCGTATTGGCAATCCCGATGAAATCGCCGAAGAGCTGACCGAGGTGTATTTGGGGATTTCGTGATCTATGCCCGCTACCAATCTCAACTAAAATTTTTTCAACCCACAAGGAGCAAAAATGAGCCAGACAACCAACACTACAGATACCACTGAAGATACTGCCGAGTCGTCTCCTCGTCTCGAAGCGTTTCAAGAGGAAGTCGCCAAGCTGGGCGTCACAGGCGGAAGAGCCAACCCCGAGCGCAAATTGGTACGTCTCGGATTGTTTTTAGTTATTGCGGGAATCGTGCTAGAGATCGTGGCACTCATCTTGTCGTTGAGAACTTCTGCTATCCCTGAAGGTGTGAGTGCTGCCGAGCAGATTGCTGCCGGTTTAGGGTCGGCTCGTGATCAGGGACATGCACTCATCATCGCCCTGTGCGGCTTGGGTGCTATCATAGCGGGCGGCATTTTTTACATAGCCAACTCCCTCTCTCGCTTCTTCCGCTACTGGCTAGTGCGCCTCATCTACGAGGTTCGCGAGCAAGGTTAGCGAGCAAGGTTAGGGTGGGCCTACTCAGACAAGCGGCGGGCTGATATCTAGGGGGGTTTCGGGTAGCAAACCTGCTGCGACATCTGGCAGAAACTCGCGCAAACGAGCGGGCAATACTGGTTCGTCGCTCTGCAACAATTCTTCTATCTCCCACCATTTGGCACTTTCAAAGGCGGCAGCTTCTAGGGCTTCTAGCCGTTTGGGTTGCCACTGAGCAGGGGCATCTGTCCAGCCTATGAAAATGGACTCATCTGATTCAAAGCGCATACCGGCGAACTCAAACTCCACATACTGCGTCCAAACGCACGGGCCGAGGGTGACATCTTTAAAGCCCGTCTCTTCGTAGAGTTCACGGCGAGCGGCTTGGGCGAGGTCTTCATTGCGGTCTGCGCCGCCGCCAGGGATTTCCCACCAAGGGGGCTTATGGGGATCTACCGGGTCGCTGGCTCTCATCATAAAGATGCGAGCTGCACCGTCTAGCAAAACCACTCGTGCCGCCGGACGGCGCAATGTCCACATTTAGCAATGCCCATCAGGGGCAAATAATACCGGGGGCTAAGAATATCGGAGGCTTACCTGGGGCTATCGGGGGCTATCGGGGCACCAAACCGCCGTCGTAGTTGATAGTGCAACCTGTCATAAAGCTGGACGCTTCGGTTGCCATGAACAAGGCGAGGCCGATAATCTCATCAGGCACAGCTGCTCTACCTAGAAGCGACGCTGCTGCCATTGACTTCTGCCTATCTTCGGTTTGGGCACGAACCATGTCGGTGTCTATGGTGCCAGGTGCCATGCAATTCACTCTGATGCCGTGCGGGGCGAGGTCGGCAGCTAGCGAGCGAGTGTAGGAAATCAAACCTGCTTTGGCAGCTGCATATATGTGAGTGAATGCTGAAAAAAGATAGCCTCCCGCGCTTGAAACATTGATGACCGAGGCGTGTTTGCTCTCTTTGAGGTATGGCAGAGCTTCTTGAATGAGGAAGACAGGCCCGCGCAGGTTCACATCAAAAGATTTCTCCCACGCTTCAGGGGTGATTGAGCCGAAATCTTGAGCCAAGGCGTTGGCTGCGTTGTTCACGACTATGTCAATGCCGCCGTAGTGATCCACAGTGGCTTGGACGAGCTTTTGGATGTCGTCAAGGCTCCCCATATGACCGGGCACAGCGAAGGCGTCGCCTCCGTCAGCGGTGATTTCTTCTACTACTTTGTCGCACATATCGGCTTTGCGGCTAGAAATCACAACCTTGGCACCTTTAGCTGCGAAGCCGTGAGCAATGGAGCGACCTATGCCTCGGCTTCCGCCTGTGATGATGGCTACACGCCCTTCAATGTCAAAAAGCTGGTCTACTTCTTCTGGTTTCATAAAGGTATCTCCTTTTGGGGTGCTAGATTGCGGGTTAGGTTTTCTGTGCTTGAACTGCCCCTGCCATCTTAGTTAGAAGTTAAATGCTACGACCTCTCGTAACTGCTCCACAAGCCTCTCCACTACACCAGCAAATAGCCTCTCCCCTTCTTCGGCGGTTGCGTGGGTCGGGTCGCCGATGTGCCCGTCGGGGCCGAAGTCGTTCGACAGCCAGCCGAAAGCCACCGTTCCGCCGAATTTCACATGCTTGTTGTTGGCTAGGTGCTCAGGGATGCGTCTAGTAGCTTTGCCCATCTGCACGAGTTCGGGGCGGAGGTGAAGCATCATTGAAGTCTCGTCGTGTCCGCCGTGGATGCCCATAGCCAGCTCGTGCTCGCCTGATGCTCCGCCTTGGTCGGGCGGCACAAACGGATGAACCAAGAAAGTCATCAACCCGTGCGCCAGTCGCACCTCTCGGCAAGCCACCCCTAACAACGCCGAATTGCCGCCGTGAGCATTCAGAAACACCAGCCGCTTAGCCGGGGTAGCCGCAACGCTGCGAGCTACATCGTCTACAACTGCCAGCATTGTCTCGACCGAAAGCCAGAGCGTGCCCGGCGACCACGCATGCTCGTTGGATTTCGTGATAGAAAGCGTAGGCAACAGCCAAATGTCCAACTCTTCCCCGCAAGCCTCCACAGCCGCCCGCGCAGTCTCTTCCGCTATCACAGAATCCACACTCAACGGCAAATGCGGCCCATGCTGCTCCACCGCCCCCATAGGCCAAACCAGCACCGACCCTTCTCCCAACCTCTCGCCCACCTCCGGCCCCGTCAAGTTCTCCACCAACCTTGGCATATAGATACACTAGTGAAGCGTATGGTTCTTGTGGTTGAGGGGGCTGAACTGGTTTGGACAGGGCAACAGGAATTGCTGGGGGGCGGGTTGGTTTGCGAAGAGGGAATTGTGTCGCAGGTGGTTGGGGCACAGACGCTGGCTAACGGAGATTGGTCGACGCTGGCTAACGGGGATTCGGGGCAGGATTTGGAGAAACTTGACGCTTCGGGGTGTGTGGTGGTGCCGGGGTTGGTGAATGCACATCATCATCTCTTGCAGTCGGCGTTTCGCACGGCTCCGCACACTCGCCATGTTCCGATGCGAGAATGGCTAGCGGCTATGGGTGAGCTTTATTCACAAGCTCAGGTGGATCCGTCTCTTGTGGCAGCAGCTGCGGCTGTGGCTATTGCCGAGGGTTTGCTGTGCGGCGTTACCACAGTGGCGGATCATCATCTCACCTGGCCAGCGGGTGCTGATGCTACCGAAATAGCCGATGCTGCTATTGCTACAGCGAGCGATCTCGGTTGTCGCTTCGTGTTTGTGCGAGGGTGCTCTGGTGGCGATCCAGATGAGGTAGCCCAGTCGGTGGAAGATTTGGTGAGCCGACATGCTACCCACCCGATGCTCCAGATCGCTGTCGGCCCTGCTGGTGTGCACTCAGACGGCAAAGAGATGTTTGACGCTTTGGCTGAAGTCGCCGCGCGCCACAATCTGCGTCGCCGCACTCAAGCCAACGAACAAATAGATGTGGAAATCGCACAAGAACGCTACGGTCGCCGACCGCTGGAGGTACTAGAAGAGTGGGGCTGGCTAGCTGAAGATGTGACTATCGCCCATCTCTGCGAGATCACCCCTGACGAAATCAACCGCCTGGCCCGTAGCGGCATCTCAGCAACACACGCCCCAGGTTGTGACCTCCCAATGGGTTGGGGTCTCACTGAAGTTGGGTTGCTCCTAGACGAAGACATCCAAGTCGGTCTCGGCACCAGTGGTGGCGGTAGCAACGATGCTGGACACTTGCTAGCCGATGCTCGCTTAGCCATGCAAGTAAGTGGTCTCGCCAGCCGCCCTCTCACAAGTCGAGAAGTGCTGACTATGACAACAGCAGGCTCGGCAGCAGGTTTGGGTAGAAGCGAACTAGGGCACCTAGAATCAGGGGCAGTCGCCGATTTCTGCTGCTACGACATCAGCGATGTCTACGATGCGGGCGTGGCCGACCCGCTGGCAGGGCTACTCTGGGCCAACCCCGGTCGCAAACCTCGCCATGTGGTCGTGAACGGCAAGGTAGTAGTGCGAGATTATGAACTTCTCACCGCTGATCCCTACCGACTAGCTCAAGAGTTGAAGACGGAGATCCAAAAATCCAACTAGCTTATAAGTCAGTGGCACTTCAAGATCTTCCTGTCGGTTTGACTTATGACGATGTGCTGTTGGTGCCGCGTCGCTCTACTGTCCGCTCTCGCAGTCTCGCCAATCTCAACTGCCAACTCAGCCGCAACCTCACTTTGGACATACCCGTGGTGGCTGCCAATATGGACACAGTCTGTGAAGCACCTATGGCTATCACGCTCGCTCAACTCGGCGGCATCGGCATCATCCATCGCTTCTTGCCTGTGCATGTGCACGCACAAGAAATAGAAAAAGTCAAAGTAGCCGATGCCACTCTGTTGGTGGGCGCAGCCGTTGGCGCAGACGATGAAGACCGCAAGCTGAGAGCCAAAGAATGCGTGGTGGCAGGCGCAGATGTTCTGGTATTCGACATAGCTCACGGTCATTCCGACCACGCCATAGCCGCCATCAGCGAACTGAAAACCGACTTTCCAGAAGTGGAAATCATAGCTGGCAATGTCGCCACCGCTCAAGGTGCCATAGACCTCGTAGAGGCAGGCGCGGACGCCATCAAGGTGGGTGTAGGGCCGGGTGGTGTCTGCACTACTCGTCTGGTGGCGGGCGTGGGTGTGCCGCAGCTAACCGCTGTAGTGGATGTAGTAGAAGCAGATATAGGTGTGCCTGTTATGGCAGACGGCGGCATTCGCAACGCAGGCGATATAGCCAAAGCCTTAGCAGCAGGTGCCGACACGGTAATGATTGGTAGCCTCTTCGCAGGCACCAAAGAAAGCCCTGGCGAAGTGGAGTCCACTACCAATGGTTTGATGAAACGAGTACGCGGCATGGCATCCTATGAAGCATCAGTTATGCGAGCCGAACGCCACGGCGAAGAGTTTGATGAAGAATACTTTGAGCATCGATCCCCCGAAGGAGTAGAGAGACGAGTGCCCTACCGAGGCGAAGTCTCCAAGCTGGTAAACCAGCTAATGGGTGGCCTCAAAAGCTCCATGAGCTACCTAGACGCCGACAACTTCACCACCTTCAGAGAAAACGCCTCTTTCATCCGAGTAACTCCCGCCGGTCTAAGAGAAAGCTACCCTCACGCTAACGAGTTCTGAAAACGCTTATAGAGAGAACTCCGGGCGCATAGGTCAGTGGGGGCTTAGGTCAGTGGGCTAGTTCAGTGGGCGACTTGATAACTCAGCTAGCAATGTATTATTATTTAATTGTATGGTAGTTGCAGGTAGAGGTGTTACGAGGTGGGGTTTTTGTGTTTTGGTTGTTGCTGGGTTGCTGGGGGCGAGTTGTTTTGGAGGCTCTGATAGCACGCAGCCTACCTCGCTACCTGAAACAACACTCTCATCTATCACATCAGCTTTGCCGAGCACGACTGCTCCACCTCAAACCACGCCAGCCCCAACAACCACACCACCGATAACCGCGCCGGCGGTAACTGCTGCAACTGTGCAATCAGCCGCGCCACCAACAACCGCTACCACGCTACCACCTCCTCTGCTAGACAACATAGCTGTTGCTACTGGTGCGTATCATGCTTGCTCACTTCATACAGACGGGACTGTTTCATGTTGGGGACGCAATTATCTTGGCCAGCTCGGAAATGGCTCCAATGAAGAGCCTTTAGAGGTCGTGAAAGTCATTGGCATTAGAGATGCCATAGCAATCGATTCATATTGGGATCATACTTGTGCTGTTCACGAAACTGGTAGGGTGTCTTGCTGGGGAGAAAATGATTTTGGGCAACTGGGCAATGGTACAAGAAGTGCTAGTAATCGACCTGTGACAGTTGATGGGATTGATGATGCTATTGAGATTGCTATCGGAGGGTCATTTTCCTGTGCGCTTCATACAGACGGGACTGTTTCATGTTGGGGAGTGGGAAGATTAGGAACACTGGGCAACGGAACAATCGGTCAAGAAAACTTTGCTTCAACACCTGTAAAAGTAGCAAGCATCTCAGATGCCATCGCTATCACTGCAGGAGCATCACATGCATGCGCGCTACGAGAAAATGGCTCCATACTATGTTGGGGATCAAACAGGACTGGCAGATTGGGAGACGGTACGATGGTTGATTCTTCTTTGCCGGTTGAAGTCAAGGGAATCAGTGACGCTATAGCTATATCGGCAGCCGGAGACTATACCTGTGCTTTGCATGCTGACAGGTCTGTATCTTGTTGGGGAACAGATGTGATGGGGAATCTAGCCACAGATGAAATTATTTTATCTTCGATTCCCAATCGCCTCAAAGACATAAGCGAAGTTAGAAGTATGGCATCTGCTACTTCATTCTTATGTCTGTTCAAACAAAACAGTAGAGAAATAGTATGTTTGGGTGCCGATCATTACGGTAATCTGGGTTCAAGGAGTGAGAAGCCGTCAGTCCATAAACTACGAAGCGATAAGGAAATTATATTCCTGGGTCTGCATTTTTTTCAGATTTGTGCAGTTTATGCAGACACGACCATCTATTGTTGGGGACCAGAGTACGAAGATAAGAACTATGTTTTCAAAGACTTTTCCACCAGATACATAATAGCTCCTGGGTGAAAAATAGCGTCTTCTTCATTCTCAGCAATACTGCCTAATATAAGGTTGCGGATTGACATGGTTGAGGAGTGATCTATAACGAAACCCAAAATGAAGATGAGGAGGAGTATCTTTGGCATTCCCTGTGTTGCTCACTGTTCCTACTTTTTCCCCCACTTCAACTCGTTTTTTTACAGAATCTTTCATAGGATAATTAGGGTCTTTTAAATTTGAGTCATCATGTTGCGCTAAATGTGCATAATAGTAGACATTGCCACTGTCAGCTCTAAGAAGGACATAAAATCCAGCTACTGTCCCATATGCATACTCTGCTTGGCCACCTTCAACAGCTACCACAGGTGTGGGTGGATCAGCAAACATATCGTGTCCAGCATGCCATCCTCCACTATCGCGCGGTGCTCCCCAATCCGGACTGGCAGCATAGCTATAACCGCTCACTGGGCATTTCAAATCTGGGATCGGTTTCGTCGCTTGGGCTGTTGCTGGCGTAGCAACAGCAGAGAACAGCGATATGACGGCGACAGCTACTAGCAGGATTGATATAGAAAACCTTGCTGGCAAAACTCTCAGATTCCTGTTGGGATCTGCGACCATCCTGTTGCTGTGCTTCCGTATAATATCAAGAGCATGCTTTGGATCATGCTGGTATCGGCGTCTCATACCTGAGATCATAGCACAGTGCCTTGCTATATGCAAGTCAAGCCGTTGTGGAGGTTGGCTTGACAGTACGATTTGTTTATGCTACTATTTTGTTCATGGCCACTCTGGGCGAAGTTGGAATCCGACAACGCTTTGCCGCGGGTGTGTTTTTGCTTGCCGTTTTCGTTGTTGGGCTGTCTCTTGCCTCTGCTGGCGCAGTGGTTGGGCAAGAGACGGTAAGGAATGATCTTGATGCTGAGGGCTGCTCTAGTGGCACCTTTGTGGCCGACCCGCAGAACAATCCTGATCTAGTCGCGGACTGCAGGACACTTGTGGGTCTGAGGAACTATTGGGTCAATCATCCTGACAATGTTGATCTTTATGGACATCATCCAATTTTTACTTGGGGCGGGGGGAAAGACATATCAGACTGGGATGGCATTGATGTTCGTGATGGCAAATTGGTTTCTCTGGGGCTTTATTGCGACTACAGTGAGCTTACTGCAACTTTTGATTGTGATTACAAGGGAGAAGCTGAGCGTCTGACATGGATTATACCTCCTGAGGTTGGCAATTTCAAAAATATAGAAAGATTGAGTTTGTTTAATCTCTCAGGACCATTGCCTATTGAAATGTTTGGATTGACTTCACTGAAAGAACTTGAGATACATGGCACAGCTCCTGGTGTGCCCATCCCAAAGGAAATAGGCCAACTTGTCAATTTGGAAATATTGTCTCTTAACGGAACTATATTTTCCTCTAGTATTCCCCCAGAGATAGGTAACTTGACTAAACTTAACTTTTTGTACATTGTTGGTACAGAGATAAGTGGAGAAATTCCTGCCAGTATAGGAAACCTTACTAGACTTGGTTATTTATATCTGAATGATAATTTGCTTAGTGGCTCAATTCCATCTGAGATAGGAAATTTAATTCATTTGAATGATTTGCATCTATATAATAATAGATTGAGTGGCTCTATTCCTGCGGAGATAGGAAAATTAACTAAACTTAGAGTTCTTTTCCTTCATAATAACGATCTTGAAGGTTTTATTCCTCCAGAAATTGGAAAACTAGTCAGAGTCGAATTGATTGATTTAAGTTACAATAACTTAGATGGCTTGATTCCAAAAGAATTTGGCAATCTAAATGAACTTGGTTCACTCTATCTTGATAGTAATCGTTTGAGTGGATCTATTCCAAAGGAACTATCACAGATATCCAAACTCAATGGGCTTGATCTCGAGAATAATAGGCTTAGCGGAATTATACCGAAAGAACTGGGAGATTTGCCTATGCTGTCTGGTTTTTATTTTTGTGGTAATGATATTGAGGGACCTGTACCTGAGAAACTTCGCCAAATTTGGGAACCTGGATCAGTCACTTTGAGCGGGGACACCGCACCTGTGGTGGATCCTGATACGGGGAGTTTCTTCTGTCCTGATACATGGAGGGTAACTTCTGCTACCAAGACGGCTAGCACTAATTCTGAGATAGTAGCTACTTTGAACCGTCCGATGTGGTCATGGAACGCAGAAAACCAGATTTGGTCAAGCCTAGATTCTGATAGAGTGTCTTTATCTGAAGGCACAGCCATTGCTTACCGCGCCCCATCTATTGATGAACGAACACTTCAGCCTCTGGGTCTCAGCACCACAGACAAAGACATCACCCTGACCTTACACAACGGCTGGAACATCTTATCCGCACCCCAAAGTCTTAGACGCCCACCTAGATACGAAGGTACTTTATACACTCATCACTCCCTAACTAACTGCGATGATACACCCCAAGGGATAATAGCAATAATACGCTACAACAACAGATCTGGCCATTCAATAGAAATGCCATGTCACCCAGAACGAAAAACACAGCTAGCCGCAGCAGGATACTCACCCCTTAACCAGATAGAAAAAGGAGACTTCGTCTACATCTACTTTCGCTCTGTGCTACCAGTCAACATCAATTGGGACCCCGGCAACCAAACCTTCTGGCCAGACAACAGCTAACACACTTAGGAGTTTCAGTTGCTATATTCCAGAAAAAGCGGAATGATCAGGACAAGGAAGCTGATCAAGCGGAGCCAGAAAAGAGGCTTGCCTGCTCTGCTTCTGGTGCTCGCATTGGTTGCTGTCGTAGCTTCAATATTGATGACGCAGTCCCCGGAGAATAAAGCTGAAGCCAGATATACTTGCCCCGCCGGGCAAGTACTAAGAGGACAAAGACTTTCATCAGGTGGCTACCGCGTTTACTGCGTAGCAACCACAACAACACGCCCAACAACCACAACCACCACGACAAGACGCCCAAGCTCATGTCGGGCAGGCTATTACCGCTGGAGCTTCGGAAGCCGAGGAGGATGCGCCCCATGCCCATCCACATCCAGAACAATACCATCAGGCTGCTCCGGCTATACCACAAGACCAACCACAACAACACGCCCACCAACCACAACCACCACGACTAGGCCACGCCCAAGCTCATGCCGAGCAGGCTATTACCGCTGGCACTTCGGAAGCCGAGGAGGATGCGCCCCATGCCCATCCACATCCATAACAATACAACCAGGCTGCTCCGGCTACACCACAAGACCCACACCAACCACACGCCCACCAACCACAACCACCACGACTAGGCCACGCCCAAGCTCATGCCGAGCAGGCTATTACCGCTGGAGCTTCGGAAGCCGAGGAGGATGCGCCCCATGCCCATCCACATCCAGAACAATACGACCAGGCTGCTCCGGCTACACCACAAGACCCACACCAACCACACGCCCACCAACCACCACCAGACCCACACCAACCACACGCCCACCAACCACCACCAGACCCACACCAACTACACGCCGGCCAACCACCACGACTACCGTAGCACCAGCTCCGCTGACTCCCACGACCACTACCACAACTCCAACTTCTATTGCTCCTCTTAATGCTGAAGAGGTTTGTAAAAATAAAACTGATACAATTAAATCTGATTGCAAAGCATTAATTGCTATTAGAAATCATTGGACAACCAATACACCTAACCTGTCGGCGGACCATTTTCTGATGAAATGGGGGAAAGGAAATGTAAGAACTTGGCCCGGAACTAAAATTAGAAATAGAAGAGTCACTGGAATACATCTTTCAAATCCAAGTATTGGAAACAATACAAATATGCAATTATCTGGAACGATTCCCGCACAACACATTGTAAAACTCACACAATTAAAATATCTTCATCTCTCCAATAATGCTATTACTGGTAATATTCCTAGTGAATTTGGCAGAATTACTTCCAACAAAACCACGCTTAGGTTTCTAATGGAGCTAAACCTAGAAAATAATAACTTGAGAGGAATAATCCCTTCAAATCTCGGAAATATTAATGGCTTAGAAAGCCTGAGTCTTTCAGGTAATCGCTTGAGCGGCAATATACCGTCTCAGTTGGGAAATCTCAGGAATCTAAAACGTCTTCGTCTTGACAATAACCTGTTCACTGGTGGCATTCCTTTTCAATTCAATAGTTTGACAAATCTATTCCACCTCAGTGTAAATAATAACTTCTTGTCTGGTAGCGTCCCCACCCTCACAGCCCTCACCGAACTCAGATGGGCCGATTTATCCAACAACCCATGGCTGGCTGGTAGCATCACCACGCAATTCAACAACCTCAGAAAACTCAGATATCTTCGCTTAAACAACAATAGATTTACAGGCAACATCCCATCCTTTACCAGCCTCACGAAGATCCGCTGGATAGACCTGTCCAGTAACCGGCTGACCGGTAGCATCACTACGCAATTCAACAACCTCAGCACCCTCACCCACCTCTATCTAAATAACAACAGACTCACAGGAACCATCCCAATGGGCATATGCTCGCTAGGAGCTAACGCTAAACTCTCAGGCAACACCGGCCTCACACCCTGCTCGACCACGACAACTACAACCACAGTCGCCCCAACAACAACCACAACCACAGTCGCCCCGACAACAACCACAACTACAACTACTGTGGCCCCGACAACAACCACAACCACAGTCGCCCCAACAACAACCACAACTACTGTGGCCCCAACCACAACTACCACGACAACCACAGCACCACCTCCCACATATTGCTGGGGGGGTTGGGGTGTTTATGGTTGTTATCCTTGTCCAGCCTGGTTTCCAAATGGCGCCACTATACCTACCACATGCATCGGCTTTACAAAAAATATACCATCATACTGTATTTCCGTAGCTGTTTGGAGCGGATGCCTTGTATGCCCCAATACAGCTCTTTCTGAAGCTTCCATATGGCCATCGTGTAGAGGATATACAAGAGTTGTACCACAACAAAATTAAAACTGAAATTCCCACTGACTGTGAAATTTAGGGATGGAGCGGGGGGCGATGGTGTCTCCAGGGGGAGGTGGTTTCTAGTTGAGAGCCGACAGCTATGAGAAGGTCTTCTCGGCCGTAGTCGGCTACTAGTTGGGTGCCTATGGGGAGGCCGGGGACGGTGCTGCCCCACTCGCCTGGAGTGGTATTGCCTGGAGTGGTATTGTCTGGGGTGGTGTTGGGGGTAGCGGCATCGCTGGTGGTTTGGTGGAG
Source organism: uncultured Acidimicrobiales bacterium (assembly GCA_958295755.1). GTDB lineage: Bacteria > Actinomycetota > Acidimicrobiia > Acidimicrobiales > Hopanoidiivorantaceae > Hopanoidiivorans. The sequence goes on from OY282367.1 coordinate 1,820,934, forward strand.
AGGAAGAGAGATAGCTGGTTGGCCTGTCATGTTGAAGGGGGAGGTAAAAGCAGCATAGGGCATGGCTCTGAGCTGGCCTTGGAAGGGGTTTGCTGGTGTGCTAGCCAAATCGCCTATCCGGGGGGGCGGCAAAGTGGAAGTAGGCGTGAGTAGAAGGTCGTGGTCTTGCCACCACGAGAGCACATTGTGAGAGTGTTGTTCTAGGGCTTTCACTGCTACCTCTACTGCTTCGCCTGTGATTTCTTTACCTCGCAGAGCCATCTGCCAAGTGGGTGGCTCTACATCGTCTTCTGTGAGATTTCGACCCAGCCGCTCACGGATCATCTCGAAATCGGCAGCCACACCGAACGACCAAACCACACCGAATGCCGCGATGGATTCCTCAGACACCAACTCCAAAGACACTTCTTCTACAGAATGTCCCAGAGATTCCAGCAAGCTAGCAGTCTTACGGGCGGCCGCTTCACACTCAGGATGAAGCTCAATGCCATATCTGGGTGATGTATCCATAAGGCCGATACGGAGCTTGCCAGGGTCTTTGCCCACAGAAGCCGCAAAGGGTTCTGCTGGAAGGGCGATTCCCCCATTTTCGTGGGCTGAGACATCCAAAATCGCTGCTGCATCTCGCATCGTGTGGCACACCACATGTTGAACCGAGAGCACATAAACATTAGATGCTTTCTCAAGTGGCACTCTGCCCCTAGTCGGCTTCAAACCAACCAGACCGCACATAGCAGCAGGGATGCGAATAGAGCCGCCCCCGTCGCTGGCATTAGCGGCAGGCACCATGCCAGATGCCACAGCAGCTGCCGCCCCGCCCGAAGAACCGCCTGCGCCGTAATCGGTGTTCCAAGGGTTGCGGGTGGGGCCATAGGAGAGCGGCTCGGTGGTGGGCATAAGGCCTAACTCTGGGGTGTTGGTGCGCCCCGCTATCACGAACCCTGCTTTGCGATAGAGACTTGTAAGCTCTGAGTCGCTGGGGTGAATGTAGCCAGCTTGTTTTAGACCTCGCACGCCAAGATGGTTAGGGTCGCCTGCTGAAGTGGTTGAGGAGAGATCTTTCAGCAGCATCGGCACGCCTTTGAAAGGGCCATTTGGCAAGTTGGGGCTATCGGCTGCTGCCAGAGCCTTTTCAAACATCGGGTAGATGACGGCGTTCAACTGCGGATTTAGTGCCTCTATGCGAGCGATGGTAGCCTCGGTGACTTCGCGGGGGGTTACCTCGCCATCGCGTATAAGTTGAGCTAAAGCAATGGCGTCGTGCTGGGCAAGTACGGAATCAGGCACGCTATCTCCTAAATTTGGCGTTTGTATTCTTGGGGCTAATTCTTAGAGCTAGTTTTCAGATACGCTGCGTAGTTTTCGGTGGCAAACTCCCAGTTGATTAAGTTTTCAATCCATCTGGCGATGTAAGACGGACGGTCGTTTTGGAAGTCTAAATAATAGGCGTGCTCCCACACATCCAAAGTGAGCAACAGAGCACCAGCGCGTAGCTCGGCGAGTGGTATATCGGCATTGGAAGTGGTGAGAATTGACAACTTCTCCTCGCCAGCAGCTAACCAAACCCAACCAGAGCCGAATAGACACGCCGCAGCTTCGGTGAACTCTTCGCAGAATCCGTCGTATGAACCGAAACTAGCCACCACTGCCTCAGCCAGCGCGCCACTGGCAGTCTTGCCACCTCCAGGCTCGCCACCTCCATCGGGACTCATTGAATGCCAGAAGAAGTTATGATTCCACGCTTGCGCCGCATTATTGAACAGACCGAGCTTTGAAGGGTCATTTGCGCTTTCGGCAATGATTTGCTCTATCGCTTTGTCAGCCATCCCCTTGTCAGCCATCCCTGTGCCAGCCATCCCTGTGCCAGCCATCCCTGTGCCAGCCATCTCAGTGCCGTCTGTCATACGATTTAGGTTGTTTATATAGGCCGCATGATGCTTGCTGTAGTGGAAGCTGAAAGTCTCCTCGCTCATCGTAGGGGCGAGGGCGTTTGCGGGATATGGAAGAGATGGCAGTTCAAAAAGCATTTATGCAGTTTGCCTTGGTTATGGCCCAGTTAGCAAAGAGATGTTTGCGATCTACAGCTTCTCAGCAGCCAAAGCGATGTCTTGCGGACGGATAGGCACGCGGGGCAAATCCAGACCTGTGGCGTCTCGAACGGCTGCAGCCACCGCAGGCAACGACGACACCGCAGGCGGCTCGCCGATACCTTTAGCCCCGAACGGCGCACCCGGCTCGGGTTGTTCTATCAACTCCACGATGGCGATCTCGGGCATGTCCAGAGCAGTGGGGATGAGATAGTCGGTAAATGAAGCATTGCGAACCTGCCCGTCGGTGAGCAGCATCTCTTCCATCACCGCCAAGCCCACGCCTTGAGCTATGCCGCCCTCAATCTGTCCGTAAGCCTGCAGCGGGTTGAGCACCTTGCCGACATCTTGCGTTGTGGCGACCTCTACCACACGGATGAGACCGAGGTCTAAATCAACATCCACGGTCGCCCGATGCGCTGCGTAGATGAAAGCTACATGGGCGTTGCCTTGGCCGTTTTCATCTAGCGGGAATGTGGGGGTGTGGCGATATTCCAGCTCTACGAAGATGTTTTCATCGCCCACAGCTTCTTCTAAAGACATATCCAATAAGCCGTCTTTAGAGCGAACTCGCCCATCGGCACACTCCAGCAGGTCTTCGGCATCGTCTTGAGCGAAGCCGTGCTCGACGGCAACTTTGGCGAGCAGTTTGGCACGCACTTCTTCGCAGGCTCGCATCACTGCTCCGCCCGACATCCAAGATTGCCTGCTGGCCGATGACGACCCAGCCGAGCCGATCTGCGTGTCTATCGGAGCGAGGACAACTTCTTCTACTCCTAGTACTTCACGGGCGATCTGCTGAGACAAGGTAACGAAGCCCTGGCCGACCTCAGCGCAAGCGCATTTGATGGTGGCGACATCGCCCTCTAGCAGGCACGAGGCGGTGGAATAGTCGTCAAAGCCTTCAGAGAACATAAGATTTTTGACACCCACGCCGTAGCCCACGCCTCGACGGATACGAGAGCGGTCGGCTGTGCGACCAGCACCTCCCGGGTCAGCCATTGAAGTGTGCTGGCTTGCACTGTCGCCCTCATCTTGCCTGTCTTGCCTGCCTGCTCTGCCCCTTCCGTCTTGCCTGCCTTGCCTGTCTCCTCCGTCTTGCCTGCCCCCTCCGTCTTGCCTCGGTGGTGGCAACGGATGGCGAGACAAACTCTCAATCAGCTCCCGCACGGGGGCTGTGCCTGTGATTTCTTGGCCGGTGATTATGGTATCGCCGGGGGCGATGGCGTTTCGCAAACGAATCTCCACAGGGTCGCAACCCACAGCTGCCGCCAGTTTGTCCATCTGTGTCTCATGGGCAAAGCACGCCTGCACCGCCCCGAAACCACGCATAGCCCCGCAAGGTAAGTTGTTGGTGCGCACGACGATACCCTCTATTTCACAGCTAGGTGTTTTGTAAGGGCCGTTGGCGAAACAGGTAGCGTTGGCGATCACTGCGCTGGAGGTTGAAGCGTATGCGCCGCCGTCTAGTAGCAGTCTGCCTTCTATCTTCACTATCTCGCCTCTGGCTGTGGCGTGATGGCGGAGCCAGATTTTCGCAGGGTGGCGATGGACATGACCGTAGAACGACTCTTCTCGGTTATAGACCATCTTCACAGGTCGGCGAGTGTAAAGAGCCAACATGCAGAGGTGAATCTGCAGGCTCACATCCTCACGAGCACCGAACGCCCCGCCCACGCCTGCGAGTGTGAGACGAACTTTGTCATCGGGGAGGTCGAGGGAGGCTGCTATCTGTTGCTGGTCGGCATGGAGCCATTGGGTAGAGATGTAGAGTTCTACGCCTTCGTCTTCGCACGGCATCGCCATGCCCGACTCCACACCCATGAACGCTTGGTCTTGCATGCCAACTTCGTATGTGCCTTCTATCACGATCTCACCTGTGGCAGCTTGATCGCCACGGCGGATGGTTAGGCTGCGGAAGATATTGCCATCGGGGTGAAGCAGGTCGGCTGTGATGGCTTCCTCGGCATCGCAGACGGGGGTGAGCGGCTCGTAATCCACAACGATGGCGTCGGCTGCTTTACGGGCGGTTTCTGGATGGTCGGCGGCTACTATCGCCACCGGCTCGCCTTGATAGCGAACTTCGTCTTTGGCTAGCACTGGCTGGTCGGGATGTTCCAAGCCGAAGATTTTGCGGCCGGGGACGTCATCGTGGAGCAAAACTGCTGCTACGCCTGGGGTGGCTAGGGCGGCGGAGATATCAATAGAGCGAATGTTGGCTCTGGTGTGGGGCGAGCGGAGGGTTTGGCCCCAGAGCATTCCGTCGGCCCAAAGGTCGGATGAGAATGCGAACATGCCGCGCACTTTGGGCACTCCGTCTGGACGGGGCGCGCTGGTGCCGACTCTGGGGGCTTGGGTTCTAGGTGGGGTAAGTGTTTGTGACATCACTCCTCCCGTTCTGCGGCAACTCTCTGCACGGCGTCAAAAATTCTCACATAGCCGGTGCAGCGGCAGAGATTGCCTGAAATAGCTTCTCTCACTTCTAAGTCGGAAGGCGATGGTTTTTGGTCTAGCAGGTCGTGCACGGCCATTATCAACCCCGGAGTGCAGAAACCGCACTGCACGGCTCCTGCTTCTACGAAAGCTCGTTGCACATCAGAGAGGTCACCATCTGGGGCTAGCGATTCGACTGTTGAGATTTCACGATCCATAGCTGAAGCTGCCAGCACCAGGCACGAGCAAACCAGCACATCGTCTATCAGCACCGAGCACGAGCCGCATTCACCTTGTTCGCAGGCGTTCTTGGTGCCCGCCAAGCCGAGCCGTTCACGGAGAACATACAGCAAGCTTTCGCCCAGCCAAGCATCATTGACTGGGCGGGATTCGCCGTTGACTCTCAGTTGATAGTGTTCGCTCATCGCTTTGCTTCCTCGCTGATTTTTGGGCTTCCTCGCTGATTATTAGTTGTTTTGCTAGTTGCTTCCGAATGTCCGCACCAGTGCCCGCTTTGCCATGACGCCTACGGCGTGGCGGCGATAGACGGCTGTGCTGCGGTGGTCGTCTATAGGGCTGGCGGCTTGTGCGACCATCTCGCCGAAGGTTTCAACATCGACAGGGTCGAGCAGACTGCGCTGTTGCCAATCTAGCCTAGGGGAAATCCACTCTTCGGCTTCGGTCGGGCGTACGGGCACTGCAGCTACCGAACCGAGACCCACACAGACCCTCTGAATGTCGTGGCGGGCAATCAGGGCGAGACCTGCCACCGAGATGACCATAGCGTTGCGAGTGCCAACCTTCAGAAACTCACCTCTGCCGATGTCATTGCTCGCGTCTGTTGGCGCAACTAGCGGCACTCTCACACCTGTTATGATTTCTCCCTGCTGTAATGCCGTCTGCTTCGGGCCAGTGATGAAATCTGACAGGGCCAGCTCGCGGCTACCATCGGCAGAACGCAACAAAACTTCGGCATCCAAGGCTGCTAGCACTGGCAGAGTGTCGCCTGCAGGTGAGGCTGTGCCTAGGTTGCCGCCGATAGTGCCAGCGTTGCGGATTTGAGGCGAGCCTACCGTTCGAGCAGCTTGAGTGAGTGAAGGCAACAGCCCTTCGAAAGCTGGCGTTGCCATTTCGGTGTAAGTCATATTGGCACCGATCCAGAGGGTGCCGTATCTCCCGGCATCGGCACCCATCCCGCCAGCTCCCCCGCTTTCGTTTTCCAATCGCCAGCCTGCAATCTCACGAACTGCGCTGATTGCTACCACAGCTTTTGGCGAGCGATGCCTGTAGTTGACTTCCACCATGAAATCCGTCCCGCCAGCTAGCACTTCAGCTTCGGGATTTTCTGCCAATCTTTCACAGGCTTCGTCTAAAGTTCGAGCTACCTTTACATTCATCGCTCTCAAAGCTCCTGCCAATTCTGCCAGCACCACTTGCCTGCCAAGCTTGCACTAAACTGATAGTTGGTTGCCCGCGCTACCAAATCATCAAGAAAATCTGCCACAGATTGAAATTCTACTCTATTTCAGCAATACACTCTGACCTGCCACCAGGAGATCACAATGACTACAACAACACCCGACCTTTTTGACCGATACGACATCATAGATGTAGATTCACACATCACCGAACCCCCCGATGTCTGGACAGCCCGCATGCCCAAGACACTCCACGACAAGGTGCCCCACATTGAGCGCATAGACGGCGAAGATGTCTGGATGGCCGGCGATGTGCGTATCAGTGCGCCGGGGTCGGTCTCAATGGCCGGCTTTGACGGGGTAATACCTGACCATCCCAGAACATATGAAGAGATTCACAAGTCAATGTGGGATGCCACCGCCCGTGTGGAGCACCTAGATAACGAAGGTATCACAGCGCAAGTGCTGTATCCCAATGTGGGCGGCTTCGGAAACGGTTACTTTCTGCGCATCGGCGAGCGCGACCTCGTGAATGAATGCGTCAAAACCTACAATGACTGGCTCATCGACTGGACGAGCGTGGCCCCCGACCGCTTTGTGCCTGTATGCGCCGTGCCGTTTTGGGATTTGGATTTCTCCGTGGCCGAAATAGAGCGGTGCTTAGAGATGGGGCACAAAGCCATCAACTTCTGCAACCAGCCCCAAGACTACGGCGCACCACCTCTGGCCGATCGCCACTGGGATCCCATCTGGGCTGTAGCTCAAGAGGCAGGCGCATCGGTGAGTTTCCACATTGCTGGTGGCGACATCGGCTCTTTACTCCAAGATGTGAGTAACAAGGGCTGGAAAACCAACTTCGCCCAGCTTTCAGCACATATCTTCATCGACAACATGCACTGCATCTCTGACCTCATCTTCGCTGGCATCTGTCATCGCTACCCCGACTTGAAGTTCGTGTCGGTTGAGAGCGGCGTGGGTTGGATTCCCGGCGCACTGGAAGCGATGGATTGGCAGTGGAGCAACAATGGCATCAAAGATGAACACCCCGAATACGACCTTTTGCCGAGCGAATACTTCCGCCGTCAGATTTACGGATGCTTCTGGTTTGAACGGGCTGCGGCACGCTTTGCTATAGAGCAATATCCCGACAACATTCTCTATGAAACCGACTTTCCACATCCCACCTGTCAGCATCCCGGCCCCCGCACTCCCGCCCAGCATCCCCGTGACTATGCCACAGGCGCACTTTCAGAGTTAGACGACGACCTGCTGCGCCGAGTGCTACACGACAACGCCGCAAAGATTTACGGCTTGAAGTGAACTAGGCGAGTGACTTGTAGTGAATTTAGGCGAGTGAACTAGAGAAGGGGAAGCGGGTCAGGCGAGGGTGAAGTTGCCTTCGTCTGAACAAGTTATGGGGGTGCCGCAGAACTCTGGAGCATCGTCTGCGATCATTTGGTTGATGACATCGGGGTCGGTCGTTGAGACTATCTGACGGATGGGTTTGCTTTCTTCCCCGTCACTGTATTCTTCCTCGTCACTGTATTCATAGGGTGTGAATTCCGCTATGGCTATGCCCTTTGTTGGCGCGCTACCTTTCGGGTCGGCAGGTCCACCTTTCGGGTCGGCAAGCTCACCTTCCGGAGGTTTCGGCGTTCTGTCGTAGAGCACTGTGTAGGTGGCTACGGTGGCATCTCTGTAGCGTGGCGAGCGGCGGGCTAAGCCGTGCTGTCCGTAAATCATCGTGTATGTTTCAGAATCTGGGTCGCCAGCGTGGACTTGCAGCGGGGGTGCCATCTCTCGCACGGCATCGGTAGCGTCTTCAAACACTGCCGGGTTTTTAGGCGGGGTTGCTGAGAACATGCCGATACCTTGCTTGGTGATCATCCCACTAATGGATGTCACCAGCCCGACAGCTTCAGGGTTTTCGCGCAGTAGCTCTGTTGTTTTGCAAAGTGAATGAAGCACATAGCTGTTGAACGGGCCACCGGCGAAAGCCATACCGCCTGTGACCGTGAGCTGTTGCTCAAGCGAAAGCCCCAGTTCGTTAGTCTGCACCTTCACAGCCACAGGGAAACACGAATAGAGGTCGACGAAGTCTGCTTCGGCAGGGCTGATACCGCAAAGTTCGGCGATGCGTTGCCCGATGTGGCCGAAACCTGGGCTAGCGTGCGGGTTGGCTCGCTGAACCACAGGCACGGCATGGTTTGAGAGTGCCGCTCCGAGGGGAAACACCCAATTGTCTTTGGTCACGCCTAGAGCTTGCGCCCGCTCTGCCGAGCAGAAAATCAGCGCAGCGGCTTGGTCGACATTCATCTGCGAGCAGTGCAGCTTGGTATAGGGAAACGCCATCATGCGGTTTTTGGCCGAAGGAGTGGCGATTTCAGCTGTAGTCAGCACGTTGCGACTCCAAGCTTCGGGATTCTCGCTGGCTACTTCGCTGAAACGCGACCATAGCCCGCCAGTTTCAGCGGCGTGCTGGGCTTTGCTCTGTTGATAGTAACTGCGATAGGCGTTTTCTAAAAGCGAATAGTGCGAGACGGCAGACGTCAATCCTGCTTTGATTTCAGCCTCATGCACCACAAACTCTGGGATAATTTCTTCATCGGGTTGGCTGTTGCTATCGTCGGTGGTGGGGGCTTCAACACCGGCGATGCGGGCTTGTTGCGTGCGCCAGCTAGTCTCGCCAGAGATCACCAGGGCGATGTCCATATCGCCAGCTGTTATGGCGTTGCAGACAGTGCTGAATACCTGTTGTTGAAGGATGCCGGGGTCGGCACGCACAGTATAAGCATCGGGAGAGCCGACCGCTTTGGCGACCAGCCCGGCTGGGTTGCTGTAGCCGACAAGCGAAGCCATTGCATAAACTGCGTCTAGTTGCTGCAAGGCGTGGGGCGCAGATGCTGCTGCCCCAGCTTGGCTAGCAGCTTCTACCATTAGCTCGTAAGCTTCAGGCGACTCTTGAGGATTGTCGCTACGCCGAGACGCAGTGGACACGCCGATGATGACAGGAGTATTAGTAGCAACCATGCCTTTACCGTAGCAGTTGCTATATAGGTGTTTGCTATTGCAAATCTTGGAACCTGTTTGGGTGAGAAAGTTTTTGCAGGTTCTACGGCGGGCAACAGCACATTTTTCGGAACTGACTTCTGCAATACCTTTGTCTTATTATCGTGGGGTGACTTTTTCAACAGCAATTTTCGGCGGGCGGAACCTCAGTGAGCGGAATTTTAGCTCAGTCGCAATTTTCTACATTTGCCTCTTGACGCTTCTCGGAACGCTCAGAGCGACACTTGCCCCCGACGCGACTGTGCTGATTGTTGCTACTGCCACTTTCTTTCTGTGCTGTGCGGTTGTGACTGACATCCGTAGCCAGATCATTGCGAATAAACTCAACCTCGCTTTTTTCATCTGCTCTTTTGTGGCAGTAAACGCAGTGGCTTTAGCAAGAGGGGACATGCCATCAGCCATGCGAGCTTGCGCTGCCTCAGCTCTGCTTTTCGGGATCTTCTGGCTGCTACACGCCGTGTCAAAACAAGGTCTAGGTGGAGGCGATGTCAAGCTGGCTCCATCACTAGGCTTGATACTCGGCTTCGTCTCGTGGCAGGCAGTTCTATCGGCAATCCTTATCGCCTTTCTCCTGAACGGCTTGGCCGCCCTAATTGTCTTGACGACCAAGTTGCTCGCAAAGCAGCTCAACAGACAATCCAGCCAGCAACCCCGAACTCTCCCCTTCGCCCCTACCCTTGCCTGCGGAACCCTACTAGCTCTGCTGGTATAATCTAAGTCAAAGGAGAAGACAGTGCAACACATCAGATGGTCTCACGAAGCAAAATCCATACGTCCTGAAGCACCAATAATGATCGTGGCCTTGGAAGGTCTTTTCGATATAGCTGAAGGTGCCACCGACGCGTTGCACCATCTTGTTACCCACACCGATGCTCAGCTCATCGCCACCATCGACTCCGAGGAGTTCTTCGACTTCACTAGAGAACGCCCCACCATGCGCCTTGCCGGTGGCAAACGCCGCATAGCTTGGCCCGATGCCAAATGTTTCGTGGCAACCTTCGACGACCCTTCCAAGCGAGACCTCGTCTTGCTAGTCGGCGTTGAACCGCATCTGCGCTGGAAGACTTTTGCCGCCTGCATAACAACCATTGCTGAGCGACTAGAAGTCTCAACGCTAGTGAGCATGGGGTCGCCCCCAGGATCAGCTCCTCATACTCGCCCGCTAGGTGTGGTCGGCTCCACCACGAACTCAGACTTGGCTTCCCGTCTTGGTCTTGGCCCGCCCACATATCAAGGCCCCACTGGTTTGGTCGGCGTGCTCCACGAACAGCTAGACCGCAGAGGGCTACCTTCGTTCTCGTTGAAAGTCTCTGTGCCTCACTATGTAACTTCGCCGCCCAACCCAGAAGCCTCTCGCTCACTGCTAGCTCGACTGGAGCTCATTACCGGCATAGACACAGGCCACGCCGTATTCGACGACGCAGCCGTCCAATGGCGTGAAAAAGTCGACTCGGCCGTAGCAGCCGATGACGAAATCGCCCACTATGTGCGAACCTTAGAAAAGGAAGTCGACTCCTCAGACGACCTGCTCCCCACAGGCGCAGACTTAGCCCACCAACTAGAAGCCTTCCTGCGAGGTCAAGAGAACTGAGTATCCCAGTTCTTGGAATCCTACAGCGGCGGCACCGATTAGCGGGCCGTCTTCGCCTAGACCGCCGGGGATAATGCGCGTGCCTCTGGAGAAATCAATCTTGCAGAGTTTATCTATGGTCTCTTGGGCTGATTTGAAAAATATCTCTCCGTAGCCCAAAGCGACCGAGCCAGACACTACGGCAAGCTGCAAATCTAACAAGTTGGCGACAGACGCCACTGCCCGCCCCACATATTCCCCAACTTGGCGGCGAACTTCATCAGATGCGTCGGCTGGTGGATGTCCAGTGGTTTCTGCTATGGCAAGCCCTGAAGCTTGACCTTCTAAGTTGCCTCGCGCACCTGCTGCGTCGGCTCGTCCGTCTGGCTCTACGAACACATGCCCGATGTGCCCAGCGTTGTTGTCGGCCCCGTGAAGCAGTCTGCCTTCTAAGACGATGCCACCTCCGATACCAGTGGATACGACCATGGCGATGTAGTTTGCTACCCCCTGTGCCGCACCTCTCCAACCTTCGCCTAACGCCAAAGCTTTGGCATCGTTCTCTACGGCAACCGGCAAGGAGAACCGCTGGCTCAGTCGTTCGCCTAGAGGGAAGTCTCGCCACACTGCGATGTTGAGGGGCGACACGAGACGGTTACAGTCACGCATTGGCCCGCCGCAGCCTACTCCTATCACGATTGGAGATACTTGGCTGTTGCCGCTTTCTGTGTTGCTCTGCTGAAAATCTCGCCATTCTTCCAGCACATCTTCAGCCAGATCGCAGAGCCGGGCAAATAGCTCTTCGCCGTCTGTGGCATCAGCCGTGGGAGCACGCCGAGATACCAAAAGCTCGCCCGCACCAGTCACAATCCCAGCAGCTAGCTTGGTGCCGCCGATGTCTAATGCCAGCGCAGTGGCATCAGGTGGAACCTCAGACTCTGAAGCCTCAGACTCTAAAGCCATGGGTTCCGAATCGGGCGATTTCTGCAGAGATTGCGGCACAAATAAAATCGTAATACCATCAAGCCACTAGCAGGGTGCTAGGCTAGCGCGCGTCGCAGTTTAGTTATGCCAAAATCCAGTGCAGTCCAGCTACTAAGGCAAGATTGCCAAGACCGTCGAAAGGGAGACAAAGTGGAAAAGGAATACATGACTTGGGAAGAATACGGCGTTGCTAGCCGAGAGTTGGCGATTATGGTGGCCGACAGCGGCTATCATCCTGACATCATTTTGGGGATCGCCAGAGGCGGTCTCGCCCCAGCTGGGTCTCTGGGCTATGCACTGTCGGTCAAGAATATCTACATCATGAATGTGGAGTATTACACAGGCGAAGACAAGCGCATGGAAGTGCCTGTCGTGTTGCCGCCGTATCTGGAGTTCGTGAATCTGGAAGACAAGAAAATCCTCATTGCCGATGACATAGCCGACACCGGCGAAACTTTGAAGATGGTGCGAGACTTCTGCGCCGGCCAGGTGGGAGATGTGCGTACTGCCGTCATCTACGAAAAAGACCGCTCAGTTGTGAAATGCGACTATGTGTGGGGCAGAACGAACGCTTGGGTGGAATTCCCCTGGTCGGTAGACGAACCAGTGCTAAGCCAAAAACCTAGAGAGGTCGCTCACGCCTAACAGTTGGGGTTGCCTCTTTAATCTGATTCCTGAGTTTTTCTGCCGTTCGGCTTGGATCGGGGGAGTTGGTAATACCTCTGGAACTGTTGATGACCAGGTTGCCAAACGCAGAAGTATTGCCAGCTTTCTCGCCGACTCCAGCCCGCACCACTGCTTCCACATCGCCGCCCTGTGCGCCCACGCCGGGCACTAGGAATATCATCTCAGGGCCAACGATTTTTCGGGCACGGCGAAGGTCGTCTGGGCGAGTGGCACCGATGACGGCCGAGCAGTTGCCGCGAGTGTTCCATTGCTCTGCTACAACCGCTAGTATTCGCTCCCAAAGAGGTGTGCCCTCCACTTCCAGCATCTGAAACTCGTCAGCTCCAGGATTGGAAGTGCGACAGACGATGATGCTACCTTTGTCTTCACGCTCTATGAACGGGGCTAGGGAGTCATAGCCGAGGTACGGATTGAGCGTCACCGCGTCAAAACCGAAGTGGTCAAACAGATAGCGAGCGTGGGCTTCGCTAGTGGAGCCGATGTCGCCCCGTTTGGCATCGCCGATGATGGGAATGTCGGGATGTTCTGCTCTCAGATATTCCAATGTTGCTTCCAACGCAGCTAAACCCTGCTGCCCTTGAGCTTCGTAGAACGCAAGGTTAGGTTTGAACGCACAGACATAGGGGTGAGTTTGGGAGATGATGTTTATGCCCCAAGCTGCTAGCTCGCCACCCTCCACAGGATCCAATCCAACACACAGCAAGCTGTCGGTGGCTTCCGCCCGAGCCCTGAGTTTTTTCTCAAGTGACATTAGGTTTTCAAAAAGTCAGATGTGAAGCCACTATGGCTGTTTTTTGCTGGAATAAGTCTTGCTGAGGGTAAGAAAGAGAAGCAAAGCATCATTGCGAGAAACTCCAACTGTGCGGGTCTTGGTGCCAACGGCGGGCTTCGTCAATGGCGTTTTGGAGGAAGTAGCCGCTTGCTTCAGCGGCCTCAAGCACGGCTGGAAATGGTGCCAACAGGTGAAGCGATACACCCGCATTGGCAAACTTATCCGAAGCTCCGTCTAAGTCATACCCTGCTATCGCTACGCATTTCACGACTTCAGCCCCTGCCTCACGAAGCGATGTAACAGCATCCAAACTCGAACCGCCAGTCGTGATGACATCTTCAACCAGCACAACCCTGCGCCCTTCCACGTCAGCTCCTTCAATTGCCTTGCCCCGCCCGTGTTCCTTAGCTTGCTTCCGCACAAAACACGAAGGCAGCTCCGCCCGCAAAGCTACAGCAGTGCTGTGCGGTATCCCGCCTACTGCTACTCCTGCCACCACTTCTGCTGCCATTTTTTCTTCGCACGTCGCCTCCGCCAGCACTTCTATCACCTCCCGCCACAACTCTGGCTCAGCCAGTAGCCGCCTAGTGTCCATATACACAGGCGACCGAATCCCAGAAGCAAAAGTCACAGGCGCATCAAGCACAAAAAACACCGCCCCAGCATCAATCAGAGCTTTAGCGATACGCCTTTCAGTAGAAGCTGACATTGGATTTTCTAAGGGGCTATTTCTTTGTGTAATCTCTCAAAATCTCTGCTGCTTTGTCTATGACACTCTTGGCAGCGGGCAGGATCTGATCCGCTGCTTCCAGTGCCCTTCCAGCTTCCTTTTTGCCATAGCGATCTCGCGGCATAGAAATGTCGGCATTGTCAATATAGCGAACATACGAATTGTAAGTTTCAAACACGCTCACGGCATGGCTGATGGATCTCAACTCTGGTGCCTCAGCAACTGCTCTGTCAAAGTAAAACGGAATATCATGTCTGTGCATTTTGTCAGGAGTTTCATGAAATAGATAGATAACTGCTTTCAAGCTTTTCTCAGTTGCAGTAGCAGCCATAAACGCCGCCCACGAATAGCTTTCTTCCTCAAATTCTCTATATGCTCTACCTAGGTCAAAATAGGCGTCATCAACCCAGGCTGTTGCTGTTTTAAGACAGCTACTACTAAACCCCCCACTCAAAGTATTTGCGTCCAGTCATCAAACGCCAGTGCGACTGTGCGATCTATGCCACCCGCGCGGTCAGCCTCTTCTGTGGTGTAGGCATTGAACTGAAGATAGACGCCTGCTTCTCTAGCTACTTGGACAACTGAGCGGAATTGTTCGTAGCGGTCAGCATGCTCGTCTGGTAGAACAGCAGTTACAACCAGAAGTCCAATTTGATCCCATGAGCGGATATCGCCGTTCCTGTCGGCCCGCACATACTCCCCGCCCAAAAAGGCTTTCTCCGCCCCACATTCACGCAACAGCGGGGCAAGCATATTTGCAAGTTCCGCTACGGACAAAACTCTCTCGGATGTCTTGATTGCTGCCATATTTCCAAAATACCATATTTTGCTGCACTACGACACCAACTTGTGAGACTGGCGGCGTGCCTCGCGGGCTATGAGGGTGGAGGCGTTGGGGCCTCGGAAGACTAGTGCGCTCCAGTATTGGGCGGCTTTCGCGCCCGCGTTTTGGAATTCTTGAAAATCGCTGCCGTTGATAATGCCGCCGCAGGCGATGATGTCTAGGGTTGAAGCAGCTGAGAGAGCGGCTGTGGCTTGCAGGGCTTCGGGGCGCAGTGACGCTCCGCCCATTCCTGCTTGTGTTTCAGCAATGCCCGACTGAGGAACCTTGCGAGTAGCGGTGTTGATGGCAACAATCGCTTTTGCGCCTGCTTCTTTGAGAGCTTGTGCTAGTTCGTGGTAGGTAGCATCCTCAAGGTCGGGGCCGACTTTCGCCCAGAGCGGGATTTCTTCTGGCAGTTCTTGTTTGACAGCAGCACATATCGCATTGGCTTGGTCGGGAGCCTCGGTCGCAGTTTGACATGCTGTGGCGGGGGCTGGCTGGCTGGCTGAGACTAACGGACTGGCTGGAGCTGACAGGCGGGTGTGGTCGATGTTCGGGCAGCTCAGGTTGACCGTCAGCCAAGACGGACACAAGCCTGCCGAGATGAAATGTCTGGTGGCTTCTGCGAGGTCTTCACATTTTTGCTGCAGGTCTGTTGCATCGGGGTCGGCGGCGAGACTGATGCCGTAAGTAGCGGGAAGTTCAGCCAACCGTTCGCTTAGGAAGGCGGCTGCCGCGCGAGCACCGGGGTTTCGCAACCCTACTCGGTTGTATAAGGTCCTGCGTTCGGCGTCTCGCCACAGCACGTTGCCAGAGTTGCCCAGTCTCGGCGCAAGTGTGAAAGATCCCATCTCAACTGCCCCGGCTATAGCTGGCACCGACCGCCAACCAGGAATGATATTACGCCCCCGTCCAACTGCCTCCATTGCCTCTGCCTCGCTCGCAAAGCCGTCGCCTTTGACCAGCCCTGCAGCCAATATCAGCGGGCTGTCTAAGAGCACTCCCCCAACTTCCACTGGCCAGCTTACTTTCGGGAAGCGTCTCGCCATGGTTGCGAGCATGCGGGGGTGGTTGTCTAAGAAGCGAAGATGGCGAAGTGCCGATTCGTGTGCCCGCTCAGGCGATTTCCGCAAAAAATAACTGGCTGGTACCCTGTTGAAGAACCCTCCAGAATTCTCCTCCATCTCGCTCCTTCTCAGCTACTGCTCTGTGGGAATCTCAGTAGCCACGACATCTCTTTCTAACTAGATCAGTCTCAATCAGTCTCAATCAGTCTCATCCAACACTTCATACAAATCTATTCCATCTCCAGGTTTCGCCAGCACTTCCCCGTCGGCAAACACTGCTTGCTGGCGAATCACAACCTCCGTTACCTTCCCTCTTACTTCCATACCGTCAAAAGGGCTCCAGCCGCAGTCGGTGTACATCTCGGTAGCGTCCAGCGTCCATCGTGCTTTCGTGTCGATGAGTGTGTATGTGTCTGGCGGTGCGGACGGAAGACCGAAAACTCGCCTCGGGGCATCTGCCACTAGCTCAGGCAGTTGTTTATAACCAATCCAACCGGCGTCGGCTGCAGTGCATAGTAGCGGCAGGCAAGTCTCCAGACCCGATACTCCAAAAGCCGGCTGGTGCTGCTGTTTTTCTTCCCAAGTGTGAGGGGCGTGGTCGGTTTCTACCATGTCTATGACGCCGCTTCGTAGCCCCTCCCAAAGAGCGTCTCTGTCGGCACCACCGCCCAAGGGGGGTTTCATCACAGCCATTGGGCCGAGGGTGTCAAGGTCGCGGTCGGTCAGGAAGAGATGGTGCGGCGAGACGCCCGCGGTAGCGCGCACACCAGCTTCTTTAGCCGCAGCTAGGTGCTTCACAGCATCGGCTGTGGGGATGTGGCAGATGTGGCCTCGTTTGCCGTGACGGGCGATGGCATTCAGAAACGCTTTTATCATTTGCCCTTCGGCGTGCAGACCGATAGGGCCGGGGCCGGGCCACGCCTCCACATAGCACTCCATCAGGTCTTCGTCTATCAGCAGACCGCCGGTGGTTTCTCCGCAATAGAGCTTCAGTCCGCAGACTTGTCGTGCCAGTTGTCGCATTTCATCTGCTGGTATCAGTCCGTTGGGGTCGGCACCCAGCCACATGCCGTAATCGCAGAGCGACTGCTGAGCCATGTCGGTTTTCTTTCGGCGCAGGCTTGGAGTGTCTATGGTGGCTGGTGGGGTGTTGGGCATGTCTAGCACCGCCGTGAAGCCCCCTGCTAGGGCGGCGGCAGTCTCGGTGGCAAAAGTGCCTTTGTGCGACCATTCCATGCTCCGCAGATGCACATGAGGGTCAAGCGTGCCATAGATGCGGAAGGTGCTGTCAGACATCAGCTTCAACTTTACACTTCTGCTCGTGCCGTATCTGCTCTGTCGCCCAGATACCCCACCCTCTTGCCCCCTCATACGCCCTGCACACGCGCTCTTAATCTTGTACTCAGCCCCCGGACTAGCCCCACTCATCCTCTCTAGCTCCAACGTCCGCGTCTTGTTGCTGTTATCACTTCAAGTTTCTTGTATTTGCTTTTTATCAGGAGGAAGTCTTTGTCTGCTGTTATCACAGGGCAGTCGTTAGCTGCAGCTATAGAGGCTATTTGTATGTCTTTGATGAATTTCGATGAAAGTTGGCGGGATTTGAATTTCTTTTCAATTATTTCGCGTATTGATCGAGATTTGCTAGTTACAGCCAGTTCAGGCATATCTATTGTGAAATCGTCAAAAGCTTGATTCGCTCTTTTGTAGTCTCCTAGTTTGGTGGCTACAGTAGCAACGGACTCTTCTCTTATAACTGCTGTAATACAGCAGCTATAATTTTCCATGATTTTCTGTTGACGCATCCGCCGTGAGGAATGCCTTTCTTCTAGCAATATAAATCCAACTATTACACTGGAATCTACAACAGCTTTATTGCTACTATCGCACTGAGGCATTAGATTTCACTTTGAATGCCTGCCTCTGTTTTCTTATAGGATCCCATTTTCTGGATTCCTGATATCTAGTTGCTTCTGCTTCGTCCCACTCTTCATGGGCTCCGGGTTCACCTTTACTGACTTTTTCTATGGCTGCGTTCACTGCTATCGACAACTTCTGCATTTCTTCTATTTCGCGTTCCATAGCCTCTCCGCAGTGTTTGAAGAGGAGCCTCTCTTCATATAGACGGCAGGTTTCGCTTATACCGGCTGGCCAGTTTTGTGGCAGACCGAATCTGCGGACGACGCCTTCGAAGTCTTCGTAGGCAACAGGCGGGGCTTCTAGCCCAGCGATGCGTTCCACCAGACAACACCATCCGCCACCGTTCGCATGACCTTTAGTTCCATTAGTTCCATTGCAGGGCGAACAGGTGTGCCTGTAACTAGCGGAAGCTTCCCGCAAATGGTCAGCCAACAACCCGAATTGTTCAGCGCTTTCCTCCTCAGTGAGGAACATAAAGGGATTAACGCTTCTATCTGTCTTGTGGTTTCTCATAAGATTACGATAACAGGCAAGGGTTGTATAGCCGCTATAAAGATAGAACGCTACTTTTGTCAAGCGTGCCATAGATGCGGAAGGTGCTGTCAGACATCAGCTTCACACATGCGCTCCTCGTAGCACTTTTGCCAGCAGAGCCATGCGAACGAACATGCCGTTTTCCATCTGCTGGAAATACACCGAGCGCTTATCGGCATCTAGGAGGTCGTGGTCTTGACGGGTGCCCATCTCGTGTTTGCGAGGTAGCGGGTGCATGAGCAGAGCATCGCTACGACACGACTGCAACATCCGCGGCGTCATGATGAAGCCGTCTTTGATTGCCTCGTATTCGACACGGCTGGCAAAACGCTCTTCCTGCACTCTCGTCCAGTAGATAACATCGCTCTCAGCCAGCACATCTGAAAGCTGCGAAGTCTCCCCCACTTCAACGCCAACCGATTGGCAGAGCTTCACGATCTCAGCAGGCATTCGCAAACTGGGCGGCGAAATAAGGTTGAGTTTCACTCCTGATGGCTGATAGGCACACACCAGCCTCGCCAAAGAATGTACCGTGCGACCGTGTTTGAGGTCGCCGACCATGGCGATGGTGGTGCCGTCAAGGGTGGAGCCAAAATCCAAAATGGTGTAGAGATCCAGCAGGGCTTGTGTTGGGTGCTCGCCGATGCCGTCGCCTGCGCTTATCACAACCGAACGGCGATCGATCTTGTCTGCTAGCTGGTCGAGATAGTGCGCAGCAAGCATGGATGCACCTGCTTCAGGGTGGCGCAAGGTGATCACATCGGCGTAGCAGCCTGCTGCCCGTATCGTGTCGTGCAAGTCTTCGCCCTTGTAGGAAGACGAAAACTGAATGCCGTTTGAAACGCCCACCACTTCGCCACCCAACCTTCGCATCGCAGCTTGAAAAGACAAGTCGGTGCGAGTGCTGGACTCAAAAAACAGCAGTGCCATCACCGCACCTTTAGCGATTTCTGCCACCCCCAAATCACGCTGGCGCACCCGCGTGCGCAACGAAGACGCCCCCTGGAACAGCATCTCCAAGTCGTCCCTGCCGAACTGCCCGACTGTAACAATGTGCTTATGAAGAAACTCGCCTGCTATCGGTTCTGGTTTCCAGAAAATTCCAGATCCCCCAAAAATTTGAGCCTCCTGCTCCCCTACTTCAATTTCACTCCTCTCTTCAGTTCCTATGAGATTTTTCTCCACAACCATCGCCCCTACATTAGCAGAGCTATCACGCAAGGTGGTCATTCCAATAGCAGTGGGGTGTCTATGCTAACTCCATTCTTCCTGGCTAATCTTCGCAGTTCATTCTTATGTCCTCTTGATAGTGGTGAGATGTGGGTTTCTACTTTGAAATCTTTGGGTGCTATGAATTGGATTACTTGAAATATTTTGTCTTCTGAAGCTACAGAAGATTTCCAAGATATAGCATCAGCCGCTATTTCTATATCATTGGCATATTTGCTAGTGTCGTAATTGGTAGCTTTTAGCCTCCCAGCTATAGCTGCTACTATCGAGCTTGTATTAGACTGAGAATCTAGTTTCTTAGCTACTCGTCTCTCAAAAATATCTCCAACAAAAGATTCCAGAGTAACAGGAGATGCATGGATAAATTTAGAATTGTTAGCATAGTAAGCCAACACCTCGTCATATATTGTGGATGTATAGCATAGTGTTCCATATTTCCTATATGTTTTTTCATACCCCTTTGATTTAGAAAATCCATCCCCGTCTGCTATCCACAAATTACTATCTACAATTATTAAGCCGCTCATCAGTATGATTTCGCTTCAGAGCGGGCGTTTGAGCACAGAGCAATGATCTGAGATGTCAGCTGGTCGTACCTCTTTCTGTCTGCCCCGAATAATGAAGTCCCTTCAGGTTTCAATGCCCGTCTTTGTGTATCTATAGCCTCAACATCGCCTGCTATCTCCGCAAGTGCCAGCATCTCCCTGTATTTGCGGTAAACCATATCGGGTGTGTCCGGAAGCCAAGGGTCCCAGACAGCTACCATATCAAAAAATTCTGCTTTGCTAACTTCCCTTTCCCTGTCTTCTATGATCTGCGCCAAACGGCAGGGGCACATTTGCCCGTTTTCGCTCTCGCACCCTGAGCTCTCAGATAGGCGCAAAGCAACTAGTGCCTCTGCTACCGCCAGGTCAGCGGGCATAATCTCATAGTCCATATCACTAATTATAGTCTGTTCTTGTCTGTGCTTCTCAAAACCTGTGTCGGGGCTAGAACGGTGAGTCGGAATCCTCGTCTTGATGTTCTGACAGGGAGGCTAAGACTTCTTCTACTCGCATCTCGGCTTGGTTGATGCGCTCTCGGCAAAAGGCTATTAGTAGCCCAGCTCGCTCTACATGTTTGGCGAGTTCTTCTACATCGGCGTCTTCTTGCTCTAGGGCTGCCAAGATGCTACGCAACTCGCCCATGGCTGCTGTGTAGCTTTCGGGGGGTGGACTGGTGGAGTCTGCTTCTGATTTGTTGTTGTTTGGGTTCATATTTTTGGCTTTCTACTTGACTGACTTTCTAAACTACTGGCTGGTGCTCTTGCGCTCTTCAATCTCTACCCACTAATCTCTGCCCACTCTGCTCATCGATCTCTGACAGAACTTCTAAACAAATCTCAGCCACAAACTTCTAAACCTGCTGCTCAGTTACAACTTCAGATAAAACCTCACCGTCTGCCACCTGAGTTGCCAGAATATCACCTGCCGACACTGACGAGACCGAACGCACAACTTCGCCGTCCGCTCTGCGAGTAATGCTCCAGCCTCTGGCAAGTATGTTAGCTGGGTCTAGCGCGCTGCGGATTGACTCGCAATTATCTAAGAAGGCTTTGTGCTTGGCGAACATGCCCTCGGTAGTTTTAGCCAAGCTGCGAGACGAATCAGCAATCAACCTGTCAGCGTGCCCCATCGAACGGTGCGAGGCAAGCTGTAGACGATTGGGCATTTCGGCTAGATGTTGTCTGTCTCTTCCGAAAGCACGGCTAGAAACCCGCTCAAGACGGCGCGGAGCATTAGTTAAAAACTCAGTAGCGAGAGCGAGCGTTTTGCCGGGCGTGCGATGAATAGCAGCAGCCACACGGCGGAGTTCCTCTTCAGAGTTGTCTAACTCCCAACGGGAGGTGCCATATATCTTGCGCCAAAGCTCAGCCATCTCGTCTTCAAACCCACGCACTCGGTCTATAAGCGACTGGGCGCAAGCTGTTGGGGTCTTGTAGGCAATATGTGCCACTTCGTCCGCAACAGTTCGGTCGGTTTCGTGGCCTATGCCGCTCAGCACCGGCACAGGGCAAGTAGCGATAGCCCTAGCTACGCCTTCGGTGTCAAAAGCCGAAAGATCGGTGGCCGAACCGCCGCCGCGCACCAGCACCACCACATCGACATCTGCTGGGTCGACTTGGCCCAAAGCATAGGCAATAGACATCTCAGCGGTCGCCCCCTGAACCGAAGTATCAGACGGACTAACCTGCCAAGCTATGTCGCTACTCGCTAGCTGATCTATCACATCGTGATATGCCGAACTTTCATAGCTGGTGACGAGCCGCACTCGCAGAGGCACAGGCGACAGCGGCACCTCAGCATTGCGGCGTAGCAGGTCTTCATCTTTTAGCTTGGCTAGAAGCTTTTCACGATTGATGGCAAGCTGGCCGATGGTGTAAGCCGGGTCAATAGCGATCAGCTCAAACTGCAGATTGCCTCTGGATTCGTAAATGCCGATACTGCCCAGCACTCGCACTTGCACGCCATCTTCTAGAGTGAGCGATGCTTTGCTAGCTGTTGCTTCTATCTGTTTGCGTTTCCAGCGGGGAATCACCGCGTCTATCTTGGCTGTTATCTCGGCTGTCGGCGCGCCGCCCTCTTCGTCTGTCTCAATGAGGTCTAAGAAGACAAACCCGGTGCGCTGATGGGGATGCCAGTTGCGTATCTCGCCGCTCACCCAAATTTGCGGTGGGAAAGTGTTGGCGATGGCTTCTTTTAAGCTTTCCAGAAGCTGGCCGACGCTGTAAGTTGTTGAGTCCATCGGCGGCGGGTCACAATCAGACAGTCTCTGCTTTTTCTGCTTCGCCTGATTCTAAAGTGCGATACAAGTCGGCGTAGAGCTGATTGGCTGTGAGCAATTCTTCGTGTCGCCCTTGCTCTACAAGCTTGCCTTCGTCCAGCACGAGAATTTGATCTGCCGAGATAATCGTGGAGAGGCGATGCGCCACTATCAAAGCCGTGCGGTCTCTCAAAATATTGGCCAAGGCTGCTTGAATAGCGGCTTCGTTTTCGCTGTCTAGGTGGCTCGTGGCTTCGTCCAAAATGATGATGGCCGGGTTTTTGAGAATGACCCGCGCAATCGCTAGCCTCTGCTTCTC
Source organism: uncultured Acidimicrobiales bacterium (assembly GCA_958295755.1). Classification (GTDB taxonomy): domain Bacteria; phylum Actinomycetota; class Acidimicrobiia; order Acidimicrobiales; family Hopanoidiivorantaceae; genus Hopanoidiivorans. Next base: position 1,843,376 of record OY282367.1, read on the forward strand.
GCCGCCGGAAAGACGATATCCTCGCTCGCCCACAACGGTCTCATAGCCTTCTGGAAGGCTGGCGATGAGCGAATGAATCTGAGCGGCGCGACAAGCTTCTTCTACCTCAGCTTGGGTGGCGTCGGGGCGGGCATATTTGAGGTTGCAGAGGATTGTGTCGTGGAAGAAATGTGGATCTTGGCTGACTACGCCGATGGCTTCTCGCAGGGACTCTCCCGTGAGGTCGCGCACATCTATGCCATCTACCTTCACTGCTCCTCTCTCCACATCGTAGAGACGCGGTAGCAGAGATACGAGCGTGGTCTTGCCTGCGCCCGAAGGCCCCACGATGGCAAAATGCTGCCCCGGCGATATTGCGAAACTCACGCCGTCTACAGCGGGGCGGGCTTCGCCGGTTATCTGGGTTATCTGGGGCGATAAGCCATTGGCAAGATGTGTTTCGCTTTTGGCTTGATTAGCATTTTTGGCTTGATTAGCATGCAGGCTGGTGTCTGATCCTCCCAAATTCACCAGCGAAGCAAGTTCGCCAGAGGGCGGCCGATAGGTGAAATGAACATCCTCAAAAGCAACCTCGCCTCTCGGCTCTTCAAGCTCAGCTGCGCCGTCTCTATCTTGAATGTCAATCGGCGCATCTAGCACCTCAAACACCCGATCAAACGATACAAAAGCCGTCATCAAGTCCACCCTCGCATTGGTGAGGGCTGTGAGCGGTGCGTAGATGCGCGCCACCAAAAAACCCAGCGCGGCCAGCGTGCCGATGGTGATCCTGCCGTTGATGACCATCAGCCCGCCATACCAGTAAATCAGGGCTGTGCCAAGCGCGCCCATGAGCGTGAGGGCAATGAAGAAAGTTTGCGACACCAAAGCAGTTCGCACGCCGTGGTCGCGCACATCTGACGCCTGTTTAGAAAATTCGTCTCGCTCTCGGCGGTAGCGGCCGAAGAGCTTCACCAGCATCGCTCCCGACACATTCATGCGCTCTGTCATCGTGTTGTTCATAGCGGCGTTGTCTTCCATCTGATTACGGACGATTCTCTGTAATCGCCGCCCCACTCGGCGTGTGGGGATGATGAAGAGCGGCAGGATCATAAACGCCAAAAGTGTCAGACGCCACTCGAGCAAAAGCATCGTGAAGAGCGTCAGAATCAGCAGTATTCCGTTGCCGATCACCTGCCCGAGCGTGGAAGTGAATGCTCGCTGTGCTCCGATCACATCATTGTTCATGCGGCTTATGAGCGCGCCAGTCTGAGCGCGAGTGAAAAACAGGATGGGCTGGCGTTGCACATGGTCGTAAAGTGCCACTCGCAAGTCAAAAATGAGACCTTCCCCGATGCGTGCCGACCAAAGCCGTTCCAGATAAGCAGCCACAGCCGCAGCCACAGCAGCCATCACGAGCAGAATGGCAAAAAGGTGAAGGTTGCCCCGATTGCTGTCGGGGATGATGTCGTCAATGATGGAGCGAAACAGCAGCGGCGGTATCAGCGTCATCACCGACCCAGCAAAGATCGCACCCACAAAGCCCAAAAGCTGCCAGCGATAAGGACGGGCAAAACTAGCGATGCGCCGCACCATCCCCTGCTGCACCCTTTTCCCACGAACCGCCTCTGCGTTGCCGCGCAGCAACTCGTGTGGGTGCATCGTAGTCATGCTTTCATCCTAATTTGTTGCTGGCTTTTTGCCTTGCGAGGCTTTGCTAGCGCACGGGCGGACGGGCAAAGCGCGGGTGAAAAAGATCTCGTATTTGGATAACACTGAGAGCTTATGATTAGATAATACTGCTATAGCGATGTATTTGCTTAGGATATTTGCATCTAAAAGCCATCTTTTCCTTAGTAAAATGGAAATAAATGGCAATAATTACGATTATCCCGTAGGATATATACATCTACTGATACATATATGCTAAGTAAATTGGTATTATCTAACCAGAGAGGCCAGCATGAATCTGAAACACATTGAGAGAGATCGCTTCCTGCGGATACTTCTAGAAGAACAAAACCAGTGGAAGCGCATCCCAGCACTGCTCACGGTCGATGCTCAGGGTAGTCCAGGTCACCAGCGTCAGCTTATGCGGATCCTTCCGCATCTCATGGTTGAAGGCACTGCGAACCTGCACCATCTTCTCAAAGGTCCTCGCAGGTCGGGCAAGAGCACACTGTTGTGGCAGACCCTTCAGGCTTTACGTGACAGATACGGAATTTCACCTGAGCAAATGTTCTACTTCCAGATGGACCACCCAGAATTGTCACGCGAATCCCTCGGAGCGATAGTGGGTGCCATAGAAGAAATATCCCCACAAACATCTCACGACAACCCGATGTTTCTCTTCATAGACGAGATAGGCGTTGCGGAGAATTGGCGAGGTTGGCTGAAAATGTATTCTGATAGCCGCCGACCCTTGCGGATATTGGCATCTTCATCTGCCTTCGCTTACGCACACGAGGGAGACTCACTCGACAGCGGAATAGACAGATGGCAAGAGCATCAAGTAATGCCGTGCAACTTCATGGAATTCTTGGAGATGCTCCATCGGGACGCAAAAGTTTTGCCAAAATGGTGCTGGCCAGAGTTCACATCCTTGAAAGAACGGCTGGCTAGTATCTCACGAAACACACAGCCCGATCAACAACTGCAAGAGTCTCTTAGGAAAATGGCCCTACTGGGGGGATATCCGAGAAGCATCAAAGACTTCAAGTATGAGCAAACTGGAATAGATGATGAAGCCGAAAATGTGCACAAAGCCCACAACTACCTGAGCGAAATCATCGATAAGGTCACACATCAAGACATACCCTTGGCGCAACGAGTAAAAGATCCCCACAGGATGCTCAGGCTCATTCAAGCCTGTTCAAGAAACATGGCACGCCAAACAAGCATCAGCAAGGTAGGCAAGGCTGCGGGCATAGATAATGCCGCCACGACACTCAAATACATGGTGCCCATAGAGGATTCGCATATAGCTTTCAGACTGCATCCCTATGTTCCTATACCTGGAAACCACGAAACACTGCCAGAAGGCACAGCTAGGAAACCTACTAACCAGAAGCTCGTTTTCTGTGATACAGCGATGGCTGCTGCTATAAGACAAGCTGGAATTTTCAGCGTCATTGATGATAATCAAAGAGGCTGGGGATATGAGAATATGGCAGGAGCTGCCTTGAATGAACTCGCAAAACGAGAAGGACGTAATCTGAATTATTGGAGACTAGAGGAAAGATACGAAGTCGACTTCCTCTATGACGCCGCTGGGGAAGGCATACTTGCTGTAGAAATAGGCTCAAATCCTGACCATCACAAACGCAATCTTCGGCGAATCGTAAAAGAAATACCAAGACTGCGAAATTCTTGCTACATGGTCACGCCCAACAACCTAGTGATCCACCCTGGCGACACTAGGGACGGAATAGGAGAGATGCCTCTAGCTTTCTTCCTGCTAGCAGTAAACGCCCAATCTTTGCAGAGCTCCCTAACTGTCGGAGGACGAGTAGGCGGCACGAATTATCGTGTAACGGAAACTAACCGACCTCTGCTGGAACGCCCACCACCTCTACAGCCTGCCCTCCATGAAAATGACATGATCTTCCTAACAGACAACGAAATCAGCAACACCTGAAGATCTCTGCCAAGAAACACTGCCGGTATGACTGGCGCGCCCACAGTCAAGTCTGAAAAAACGCATCAGCAACACCAGACTGGCAAGGCTCATCATCCACAACCCTAACCGTATAGCCGCTATAATCATGAAACGGTATACCAAAAGTCTAAGATTTCGCTGTTTTCATATTTTTCTCAATCATGTGTGCTACATGCTCAAAAACAACATTGCAATCTTCACCTTCTGGAATCAAATAGTCTTCCTGCGATTTTTCCCATTCTGAAAACATTTCATCAATTTGTTCGTACATTATTGAAAGAAGATCTTCCGGGGCTACCCAATCTTTTTCTGCCTCAGTTCTTGACCTATATGCCAAAGTGTACAATTCCCAACCCTCTTTGCAGACAATTGGCAAGCTGTCCAGTCGCATCAAGTCGTAATAGTCCCTTCCTTTAGCTCTCAAACCAAGGCAAATAAATTTCTCTTTGGCTACCATCTCCAATCTATGTCCCATAATTCTAAAGTTTTTATCTTTATTCTCCCAATTATCTTGAAAATTCCAAGCATAAGGTGAAGTCTCAGTCAATTCAGAAACGTCTATTTTAATTCGACCTCTCATTCCCAAACTCAAAAAATCAGCACTGCGTCTACCTTTGCCTCTATCAATAAATGCTATATCAGCACAGGAAGACACACACGCTTCTTCTACAGCTGCTTCCAAAATAGGCATTAATTCTTCAACAGTTCCAGGCCACTCAAAATCCAAATCTTCTGAAAATCTATAATCCGGAAACACGCACATCCTCAACATCGTACCGCCCTTCAGCACTAGCCTCTCAGCCTGAGGATTTTGTGCCAAAGCTGCCAAAATATGGAATTGGAGACGATCCCTTTCTTCAGCGTAAGCTTTCTTCGTGTCCATGTCAATGCTCTATGATTGAGAGTATTCCCTCAGCGGTATCTTTCCACCTGACTTTGTGAGCAAAGTCTTCACGTCCTTCAGTATTCGGACATTGCTTATGAGCCGCTAGTTCTATCCAAGGAGCAGAAGGTTCGGTTTTCAAGCTGTCTTCCAGCAGAACTTCCGAACCTTCCCAAAGTTCCCCAAGAGATTCCAAAGCAGAAGCAACCGAACACAGCCTACGCAATCCGTCTGAGAATCCCAATTTTTCCGACATCGCCGGAACCTGCCCCCAATCAATATCGTCCAGCCATCCAGACCAAAGAACCTTCATCAAAACCTCCGGACTTGAAGGAGAAGGCATATCCTCAGCCATATCCAGCACCGCCCTCTCCGGTCCAGCGAACCATGTTCTCTCACCGACCTGCTTCGCCCCTGTCCTCAGACATCTACCGTGTTCGTGAAGAACATGTATTACTCCTCTAGCTGGCGAAGACGAAACATCCACCGCCGCAGACGAGACCCATGCTGCCACCCCAGCATTAGGCAAACCTGCTTCCATCAAAGCACTAGTATAAGAAATCAATCTCGGAGCATTCCCAAAAATACGATCTAATTCTGCGAGGTCATCAGAGCCGCAAAAAGTATTAGAAACCTCTACTGCCATACTTGACATTATAGACAAGAAGCCAGCTAGAGCTAACGGTGTCATCGTAAACCACCCAGCCTGGCGTCTAGCTGGGCGACCGTGAAATGCTGTCGCAGGGTCAGTAGCAGTTCTGGTGTTCGTGTTCTGCGTATTTTACATGTTCACCATCACCACTCAAAGATGCAGCATATGTCGGCGCGGGAGACTGCTTCCTAGCAGCACCAGCAGGACTAGACCCATGGTCTGCCCGGCTTTCCGCGCCGCTAGCGCAACCCGAAGGATCACCACTACCAGCGGTAGTATCTCTTGGCGGTGAAGCTGTCTTAGGATGTGGCGAGATACATCCAAATCCTAGGCTGTTCTACCCGCCGCGACAGCCAAAGTCCTATCTGTTGCCGCTATACCAGTCTCTGCAACAGACTGCATAGACTGGCCAGAACGGTCAGTGCGTCGATGCGAATGCCGTTTACCCATGCGGAACAGACTAGACGGCAGTTTCAGGTGGAGGTGCTTCTCTTCAGGTGGAGGTGCTTCTCTCTTCAGGTTCTCAGATAGCCTCCTCCTAAAGTTCAGTTGTGCGCCACGAAACGACATTCCCTTCTAGTCAGCAACACTTGACGAGTTCTGCCCGAAGCAGAATCAGGAAAATAAGCAAGCTCGCCAAAATGAACAAGCTCACAACAAGCCGCTAGCCTGTTTTCAATGGCTGAACATACGATGCGAGAGCTTTTAGACGAGCTGGACAAGCGCAAAGAACAGGCACTACACGCTGGCCCTGAGCGGGCGGTGAATCGCCAGCACGACAAAGGCAAGATGCTGGCCCGTGAGCGCATTGACTACCTGCTAGACGAAGGCTCGTTTCAAGAAATCGACATGCTGGCACGCCATCGGGCACTTGACAGCGGCATAGAAGAACGCCCCTACACCGATGGTGTAGTCACTGGCTGGGGCACAGTTGACGGGCGCAAAGTCTTTGTGTTTTCTCAAGATTTCACAGTCTTTGGCGGCGCGCTAGGCGAAGTGTTTGCCGAGAAGGTTCAAAAGGTTATGGACTTGGCTCTGTCGGTTGGCGCACCGATGATCGGCCTCAACGACGGCGCAGGTGCTCGCATCCAAGAGGGCGTGGTGAGCTTAGATTCATACGGCGGCATCTTCTACCGCAATGTCAAGTCTTCTGGCATCATCCCTCAGATTTCCGTGATTTTGGGTCCTTGCGCTGGCGGGGCGGTCTACAGCCCTGCGATCACCGATTTCATCTTCATGGTACAAGAGAGTTCGCACATGTTCATCACTGGCCCCGATGTGGTGAAGACGGTCACAGGCGAAGATGTCACATTGGAAGAGCTAGGCGGTGCCCGTAGCCATTCTTCAAAATCGGGCGTGGCGACCTTTGTGGGAGCATCGGAAGAAGAAGTGTTGGACGAAGTGAAATATCTGCTGAGCTTCCTGCCTTCCAACAATCAAGAAATGCCACCGCACTTCCCTTCCGCCGACGACTCAAATCGTATGGTGGAAGAGCTACGTAGCGTTTTGCCGCCTTCGCCGAAGCAGCCCTATGATATGCGAGAGGTCATCGGCCATGTAGTAGACAACGGCGACTTCATGGAATATCTACCACACTGGGCTCAGAACATCGTCTGCGGCTTTGCTCGGCTAGACGGGCACACCGTGGGTGTGGTCGGCAACCAGCCGATGGTGCTGGCGGGAGTGCTAGACATTGACTCGTCTTCCAAAGCCGCCCGCTTCGTGCGAACCTGCGATGCTTTTAGCATTCCGCTCCTCACCTTCGTGGATGTACCCGGCTTCCAGCCCGGCATAGACCAAGAATACGGCGGCATCATCCGCCACGGGGCAAAGCTGCTTTACGCTTATTGCGAGGCGACCGTGCCAAGGATTTCGGTGATCACTCGCAAAGGCTACGGTGGAGCTTACGTGGTGATGGATTCTAAGTCGGTCGGATCGGATTTGAGCTTTGCTTGGCCAACCGCAGAGTTAGCCGTGATGGGGCCTGAAGGGGCAGTGGGCATCATACACCGCAAGACTTTAGAAGAAGCTGACGACCCGGAAGCGAAACGTCTGGAGCTGGTGGAGCAATACACCGAACAATATGCCAACCCCTATATCGCAGCCGAGCGAGGCTATGTGGATGGTGTGATTGACCCGGCTGAGACCCGCAGCAAAGTGATCGCAGGCTTTGAGCTACTACGCACCAAACGTGAGGAATTGCCCCGCCGCAAGCACGGGGTCATCCCGCTGTAGGGGGCGAGGAATCTATGAGTGCTGAAGCTGTGACTTCCGAGACTGCGAACTCTGAAGCTGTGAACTCTGAAGCTGTGACTTCCGAAACTGCGATCCCTGAATCTGCGGCATACGAAACTGCTTCCAGAGGCGATACAGACATTACCACCACAAACACTACCATCGGGCACATAGCCATCGGGCACATCGCTCCCGAACCCACCGACCAGGAACGCGAGGCTATCCGTCTTGCTCTGGAGCAAATCGCAGCTGATTTGATACCGCCTGCACCGCAACCGGTGCTAAGCGATTCTAAATGGCGATTTTCGGGCAGATGGTGGAGTCAAAACAGCCCATCCCTTCAGAAAGCCCTTTGAATTATGAGCCGCGACAAACGCATGACCGAAGAGGAAATCATCGGCGAACTCCGCAGCGGCATGACTATCGGCATCGGAGGTTGGGGGTCGCGCCGCAAGCCTATGTCGCTCGTGCGGGCGTTGCTGCGCTCAGACATTTGCGACCTGACAGTGGTAGCCTACGGCGGCCCCGACATCGGCTTGCTCTGCGCCACAGGCAAAGTCAAAAAAGCAATCTACGGGTTCGTGTCGCTCGACAGCATCCCCTTAGAGCCGCACTTTCGCCAAGCCCGCCAAAGCGGTGCGATAGAGGTGATGGAACTAGACGAAGGTGCCTTCTATCTAGGTCTGCTAGCAGCGGCACATCGGATGCCTTTTTACCCCACCAGAGCAGGTTTAGGCTCCGACATGATGGCTATGAACCCAGAGCTTCGCACCATAACCTCCCCCTATGACGACGGCGAGACCTTAGTGGCGATGCCTGCTTTTGAACTTGACGCCGCCTTCATCCATATGAACCGGGCAGACACCTCTGGTAACGGGCAATTCCTCGGCCCCGATTTGTATTTTGACGATCTTTTCGCCATGGCAGCCAAAAAAACCTATATGAGCACAGAGAAAATCATCCCCACCGAAGACTTCCTAACCCAAGGCCCGCCCCACACCTTACGTATCTCACGAATTTTCGTAGACGGCGTGGTGGAAGCTCCACAGGGTGCACATTTCTGCGAATGCCCGCCCGACTACGAACGAGACGAGGCATTTCAGCGAATGTATGCGGCAACCGCCAAAGACGGCGATGCGTGGGAAGAATTTCGCGGGCGTTTCTTGGAGGTTGCCAGCCACGAAGAATATCTGAAAGCTGTAGCGGCATACGAAGCTGAAATACAAGGTTGAGCAGACCAAGCAAAACCGAGATAAGCACCGAGATAAGCAAAGAAATCACGAGGAGCAGAGGAAACACCTGATGACAGCCGACACAACCAAAGCCGCATCCCGTGTGGAAGTCTGCATCGTGGCGTGCGCTGAGGCGTTTCGCCACGACCAAGACATGCTTTGTAACCCCATCGGCAATGTCCCGATGATCGGCGGTCGGCTGGCGAGGGCTACTTTCGCCCCTGATCTCGTCTATACCGATGCTGTGTCTGTGCTGGTGGCGGGCGAATACCCTGTGGGTGTGCCCGATGCCCCCAAAACAGTAGAGTCTTACACTCCGTATCGCACTGTTTTCGACATCGTCTGGTCGGGAAGGCGACATGTGCTTATGGGGGCAAGCCAGATCGACCAGTGGGGCAACCAGAATATCGCAGCCATAGGCGGCTGGGATAAACCGAAGGCGCAGCTGCTCGGATTGCGGGGCGCGCCCGGCAACTTAGTGAATCACCCCACGAGCTATTGGGTGCCGCAGCACACCACTCGGTCTTTCGTTCAGAAAGTAGATGTGGTGTCGGGCCCCGGCTACGACAGAATGCGCGAGGTGGGCGCACCCGCCAATAAGTTCCACGAAGTGTGCAGAGTGATTTCCAACCTGGGTGTGTTCGACTTTGACACCCCCGACCGTCGCATGAGAATTCGTTCGCTTCACCCCGGCGTGACATTAGAAGAAGTGCGCGACAACACCGCCTTTGACCTTGCTATAGACAAAACGGCCATAGACGAAACAGCCAGGCTTCCAGAGAGCAGGCTACCGACCGATGAAGAGCTACTCCTCATTCGGGAAGTCTTGGACCCTAACGGGTTGCGAGATAGAGAACTGCCTTCGTGAACAAGCCCCCGTCGCTTCCCACACGGATAACCGAACTTTTTGGTATTCGCTATCCCATCGTCCAAACGGGCATGGGTTGGGTGGCATATCCACCGCTGGTGATCGCAGTGAGCAACGCAGGAGGTTTAGGCATTCTCGCCGCCGCCACTCTCACGCTCAAGCAGATGGGTAAGGCTATTGAGGAAATCCAAGAGGGCACCAGCAATCCGTTCGGAGTAAACCTGCGCACCGACGCGCCCGACATCCAAGAGCGTGTGGACATGATCATCTCTATGGGCGTGCCCGTAGCTAGCTTCGCAACAGCCCCAAACAAGTCAATCATAAAGCAGCTCAAAGACCAAGGCATCGTGACGATCCCCACCATCGGTGCCCGCCGACATGGCGAAAAGGTAGCCGAGTGGGGCGTAGATGCTGTCATCGCGCAAGGGGCAGAAGGCGGCGGCCATACAGGTTCGGTGCCAACATTTATGTTGCTCGGACAAGTGCTAGACACTATCGACCTGCCCGTGCTCTCAGCCGGAGGCATCACCGACGGACGCGGGTTGGCAGCAGCCTTAGCTTACGGAGCCGACGGCGTGGCGATGGGCACGAGATTTCTGCTGAGCGCGGAAAGTTTGGTGCCGCCCGAAGTGAAGGCTCGCTATTTTGAAGCCGACATCGCATCTACCGTGGTCACCAAAGCTATAGACGGCGCACCGCAACGGGTCATCCGCACGAAAATGATAGACCGCTTGGAAAACGCTAGATTTTCGGCTTTCCCCCGTGCGCTACGCAATGCCCTGCGGTTTCGCAACCTCACTGACACATCAATGCGCGATTTGTTGAAAGAGGGGCTGGCGATGCGGCGCAATCAGAAACTTCCGTGGCGACAAGTGGTGATGGCAGCGAACGCCCCCCTGCTCACCAAGGCAGCTTTGGTAGATGGATATCCAGAAGTCGGAATCTTGCCCACTGGAATGGGCCTCGGAGTGATCGACTCGCCTAAGACCTGCGAAGAGATAGTGTCTGAAATGGTAACTCACGCTACTGCTAGATTGAGCGATGCTGCCAATGCTGCTAGATTGAGCGATGCTGCCGATGCTGCCGAAATGAGTGCTGCTACCGATGCTGCCGGCATGTAATCTAATTCTGTCTAAATTTAAATCCTGCCTAATCTAAATCTCAAATGGACCTTACATTCACCCCAGCAGAGCAAACTTTCCGAGACGAAATCCGTAGCTGGCTTAGGGCAAATACGCCCACCGAGCCGCTGAAGTCTATGGACACGCCCGATGGTTTTGAGCAACACCGCGAGTGGGAGAAAAAACTATTTGCCGCTGGCTGGTCGGTGCCGGCGTGGCCCGAAAAATACGGCGGGCGCGACTGCTCTTTGGTGGAATGGTTGCTCTACGAAGAGGAATATTGGGCATCAGATGCGCCCGGCAGAGTAAGTGCCAACGGGGTGAGCTTGCTGGCACCTACGATTTTTGAGTTCGCCACTGATGAACAGCAAGAAAGGTTCTTGTTGCCTATGGCTTCGGGGGAAGAAATCTGGTCACAGGGGTGGTCTGAACCAAACGCAGGTAGCGACTTGGCTGCCTTGTCTACCCGTGCGGTGCGTGATGGCGAATGGTTCGTGCTGAACGGCCAAAAAACTTGGTGCTCAAGAGGGGCGTTCGCCGACTGGTTTTTCTGTCTAGTGCGCACCGACCCAGAAGCCGAACGCCATCGAGGTTTGAGCTATCTGCTGATTCCCAAAGACACCGAAGGGTTAACAGTGCGCCCCGTAGCCCGTATAGATGGCGAGCCGGGTTTTGCTGAGCTGTTTTTTGAAGATGCCCGCGTGCACGAGTCGAACCTTTTAGGCGAAGAAGGACAAGGCTGGGCTGTGGCAATGGCTACCACAGGTAGTGAACGAGGTTTGAACTTGCGCGCCCCAGGTCGCTTCATGGCGGCAGCCGACAAACTGGTGGAGTTAGGTAAATCTTTGAGCGACCCTGCTTTGGTTAACTCTGCCGAGGATGCCACAGAAACGGAGGTTGCCGCAGGCACAACAGATGCTGTGGCCCGCGATGAAATCGCCCGATGCTGGGCCGAAAGCCGAGCTTATCGCTGGGTCTGCTACGAGGCTGCCGAGCGTCTAGCTGGCGGCGAAGCCCTCGGTTCGGAAGCCAGTTTCATGAAAATCTTCTGGAGCGAGTTAGATGTTGCGATTAATGCCACAGCCCTCAACATGTTGGGCGAACGAGCCGAATTCACCGCTGCCGCAGAAGACGCCGACAGAGGAGGAGCTTGGATGGATGCCTACCTTTTCGCCCTCTCAGGCCCTATTTACGCAGGCACCAACGAAATCCAACGCAATATAGTCGCCGAACGAGTGCTCGGTCTGCCGAGGCGTTGATTTTATGAAGTTTGCATTCACCGAAGAGCAGCAAGTCTTCGCCGAAACTTTGAGCGATGTATTCGCTAAGCGATGCCCTCCTGAAGCGGTGCGAGCTTGCTGGGATTCCCCTGTCGGCTACTCAGAAGACCTTTGGGGAACCTTGGCAGAGATGGGAGTGCTGGCAATAACAGCCCCTGAAGACGCGGGCGGTCTAGGCGGAGACGAGCGCGATCTAGTGCAGCTCATGGAAGCCGCAGGCAGAGCCGCCGCCCCGCTCCCCTTGCTAGAACATGTGGCGGTAGGGATTCCCGCCCTAGCCGAAGCCAAAGGAGCCGCAGCCGAAGGAGCTGAAGGTGCAGCTGCTTCGCAACACTGGCTTTCACAAGCTATCTCAGGCGAAGCTCTGGTAACCGCTGGCGTCAGAGACAAAGGCACTGTCAGAGACAAAGGCACTGCCAGAGACAAAAACGCCGACAGCTCAACTCAAATCCAATATGTCAACTACGCCGCCCAAGCCGATGTTGCGATTCTGAGTTACCAAGGTGAGCTATATCTAGCAGACCGCAAAGATTACACAACCTACGAACAGCCCTCAGTAGATGGCACACGCCGCATTGCTCGTGTGGAATGGTCGCCCGATGCTGCCACTCGCCTTGCTGGAGTCTCCGCCAGCCTCACCTTTGACAGAGGCGCAACTGCCGCAGCCGCCTATTGCGTAGGTCTGGCACAGCATATGTTGGATGCCACAGTGGAATATGTAAAAGAACGAGAACAATTCGGCAAACCTGTAGGTAGCTATCAAGCGGTCAAACACCATTTGGCGGATGTAGCCAAAGCAATCTCTTTCGCTCGTCCTTCTGTCTACGCCGCAGCTTGGGCTGTCTCTCAGAGTGCTGTACTTCAACGTGCCGGCTCCGAAAACATCACCCCTGAAAATGCCGTATCCGACCGAGCGCAATATGTCTCAGCCGCTAAATCCCTAGCTTCCGACGCCGCCGATCTAGCTGCAGCCAAGTGCCTCCAATGCCACGGTGCCATCGGCTACACCTTCGAACACGACCTCCAACTCTGGCTAAAACGAGCTTGGACCACCTCAGTCTCTTGGGGCTCCGCCTCCCAACACCGCCACCGCCTAGCCACTCTGCTGGGCATATAATCGGGCATATAATCGCTAAGAGAACTGCTTCAGCATCGCTTTGAGGGTTGCGGCTGACTCATCCATCAAGGTTCGAGTAGATTCAGCAGCTTGCCGGGCTGTGGAGGCTTGTTGTGCCGGAAGCAGAGAGTCGGAGAAGACTTCGACTGAAATCGGGGCTCGACAACCTATAAGTCTGAGGGTGGCGAGCAAAGCAGCTAAAGGGAACTCTCCTTGGCCAGGGAATAAACGGCGTTTCATAGTGTCTTCAAAAGGGCGACCTTGAGGCGGGCCTGCGTCACAAACTTGGATGGCAAAGATGTGCTGGGCGGGAAACGAGAAGAACACACCACAAGATTCAGCCATGGCTTCGGCAGTGGTGGTGGCAGCCGTAACTTCGCCTGTGGCATGAGCATCGGCTGGGATAGGACCTCGAAAGTGGTGCCAGGCGTCTATTTGGATGCCTAGGTTGGGACGGTCGGCTTCGGCTACTACTTCTAGGGCTGTTACGGCGTCTTTGATATCCATAAATGGGATGGGTTCCAGATGCACCAGCACGCCGATGTCGGCGGCTCTGTCGGCAACCCTGGCCGCGTCTGCGGCAGTTGCCTCCACTACTGCTTCAGGGGTCGCGGTGGCTTCGCGGTTCTTCTGCAAAATCAGGTTCACCGAGCGGGCACTCAAGGCTTCGGCGCAACGAAGCACATCGTCTTCAGTAGCCCCGTAAAACTCGCCGCCCGGCTGTCCGGTTCCGAGTATGGGGGCTACGCAATCTATGTCGCCTACCAATAAGCCGGCATCGGCTATGGCTCTTCGTATTTGCACTAAGGCTAGACCAGTAGCCAGAGCCTCCAGATAGTCGGCCGTGCGGATTGACACACCTGCGAACCCATTACTAGCTGCGAGACGAATGTGATCTAACAAAGGTGGATGCCCTAGCGTAGCCCCCGGGAGCACGATATCCTCGGGGCCTAAAGTTGTGCCTATATCTGCGCCTAAAGTTGCGCTTAGAGTTGCATCGGTTTCCATCGCTCTGAATTTAGTAGATACGAGAATTTAGTGGATGCGAATTGCCAGAGTAGAATATCAGTTTCGCATTATGACACTGGATGACCCCGCAAAGCAACCGTCCAGCCCCCCTCCACATCTCGTGGAATAGCAGTTTCGCATTATGACACTGGATGACGCTGAGCCATCTGAGTTTCGGCCATCCGAGTCTGTGCCATCTGAGTCTCACAAGCGAAAACTTCCCACGGCTCTTAGTCCGCTTGCTTATCGTGAGTATCGGCTGTTTTGGTCGGCTTCGGTTGTGTCGAATGTAGGCACTTGGATGTATCTTGCCGCTATCGGCTGGCTCACCGAAGTTGTGACCGACAGCCCGCTGCAAGTGAGCCTCGTGGTGACCGCAGGAATCATTCCGCTACTCTTTTTCAGCCCGCTAGGGGGGTTGTTGGCCGACCGAATGCCGCGTGTGCGTCTAATGATTCTCACGGTGATGCTCCAGACCATCGTCTCAATCGGCCTCGCCTTGGCTTATCTTGCCAACGCCACAACATTTTGGGTGTTGTTTATGTTCTCAATGCTCAACGGTTGCGTGGCATCGCTGGGCGCGCCCGTGCAGCAGGCTATCATCCCTCAACTGCTACCCGAACGGCATTTGCGGGGTGGCGTGGTGATGAACTCTACCCAGTGGAATATTTCTCGTTCGGTCGGGCCTCTGATAGCGGGCTATGTGGTGACTATCTGGAGCGAAGGCGCAGTTTTCTGGATTAACACAGCCACTTTTCTTGCGATGATCTTCGTGTTGGCACGCATGACGCCGATACCCGCGCCCAAAGCAAGCAGTGAAACCACAAGCAGTGAAACCAGCATCCCAAGCACCGAAATCAATAATGGGCAGAAGTCAGATGATACAGGGCGAGGCAAAAATACCAAAGACCAAAAAGATGACTCAGTGGGGAAAGATGACACAGCAGAGAAGGATGACGCAGTAAGGGAAATCAAAGGAATTCTGGCGGAGTTCGGTGAAGGCATCCGCTATGTGCTAAACCGCAGGGAGCTGATCGCCGTGTTGGTGTCTGCTTCTATGCTCTCGGTGGTGCTGGCTCCTCTGCAGTGGCTCGCTCCTGTGATAGCGCGCGATTTTTTTGACGCTGAGGCTGCTGGGTTCGGACAGCTTGCCGGGTCTTTCGGCATCGGCTCTATTTTGGGCGGAGTCGTGCTGTTGGGGGTGGGAAACTCTGTCGCCACTGCTCGTCTTGTGCTCATAGGCTACGGTGGGCAGGCTATCTCTGTGGCTTTGCTGGCTGGAGCACCAACTTTATGGGTAGGGGCTGTGACGATGGGGCTTAGCGGCTTCTTTTTTGTTTTCGTCAGCTCGTCTCTCATCACGGTGCTGCAAACTTTGGCAGGTGATGAATTCCGAGGGCGAATGATGAGCCTATGGATGATGCTGTTCGGCATTTCCGTGCCAATTTCCAACTTCGCTCATGGTCTTCTAGCCGAATTCGTGATTGGTATGAGATGGCTACTGCTTTTCGACTCCATTCTGATCGTCGCCTACACCGTCACAGTGGCAACCCGCCGCACTCTGCATCAGACGGAGGGGCATCAGACGGAGGGGATGTAGCGAAGTGATAAGGCAAGTGCCCAAATAACGCTAATATCGTCATATGTCACCTGTCATTATTGAAGTTGCCATAAACGGCATCACTCGCAAAAACCGCAACCCTGCCGCGCCTGAGACTCCTGAAGAGATAGCTACCGATGCGCTGTCCTGCTTAGAGGCGGGGGCTTCTATCATTCACACGCACGCCACTTCCAGCTACCGCGACCCAGCCACCTCTGAGCCACTAGCAGAGGAATACGCCGAAGCTTTCCGTGCAGTGCTGTCCGAACGCCCCGATGCCGTGCTGTATCCGACTATGAGCGGCGGCGAAACTATTCAACAGAGGTGGGGACATCACGAGATTTTGGCGGATGAAGGAGTGATACATGCGGCGGTAGTAGACCCCGGCTCGGTTAATCTCGGTGGCACAGGCGAAGACGGCCTGCCTCGCCCAGACGACTTCGTTTATGTCAACAGCCCTAAAGACATTCTTTACATGATGCAACGCTGCGACACTCTTGGCATCGGCCCCAATATGGCGATCTTTGAGCCGGGTTTTTTCCGTGTGCCGCTGGCTTATCAAGCAGCTGGCAAACTACCTGCTGGAAGCTTCACCAAGTTTTACTTCAGCGGCGATGTGGGATATCTGCCAGGTAGCACAGGACCTCTCTTCAGTGCGCCACCCTTGGTCGAGTCGCTAGAGATGTATCTTGCGATGCTCGGTGATGCGCCTCTGCCGTGGGCAGTGTCGGTCATCACAGGTTCATTGCTTGACTCAGATATAGCACCCATGGCCGTAGAACGAGGCGGCCACCTGCGGGTAGGTTTGGAAGACAACTCTTCCGCCGACAGCAATGTCGCAGAAGTCAACCGAGCTGTAGCCCTCTGCGAAAGCCTAGGTCACCACCCAGCCACCACCGCCGAAGCCAAAGAAATCTTAGGAATGCCCTCGCAGAACTAATAGGCGAGGGCTTTGGCGGAGATTTCGGGGTTGTACCATTCTTTAGTGCCACAAACTTGGCCGTTGCGGAAACGCCAGATGCCTATGTATGTGTTGTTGTAGGGGGCACCTGTGGTGGTGACTTCGCCTTGGCTGACATACTCGGCGATGAGGATGTCGGGGTCGGCTAGGTCGTAGATCTCTGTGAGGGTTAGGGTGAAGCGGAAGACTTTGAGTGCTTCGCCCACATAGGCACCTACATTGGCTAGTCCGCTCACTTTGATGGGATCCGGAGAGGCGTATGGGAGTTCCAAAGTGTAGTCATCGGTGTAAAGACTGGCCAAGGCTGTGGCATCGCCTGTGCCCATTGCGTCAAAGACTTTCTGAAGCAAGACTTTGTTGGCTTCTCGTTTAGCTGATATGTCCATAGCTGATATGTCCGCTGCGTTGGTCTCCGCTGTGTTAGTTTCCGAGTTTGACATTTTCGCCTCCTTATAGTCTTCTGAATAGTCTTCTGACACCCTGATTTCTTCTGGCAAAAGGCTATCACGATTTATAATGTCGATAATGGCCGATTCAGATATGGGGGTCGATACAGACGCGATGGCCACCGCAGACGCCCTGATAGACCTAGAAGCGATCTTGGCTTGGCTGCATCAAAAAGGCATTTTGTATAACGCCCAGACTGCCACAGCCGAGCGGCTAGAGGGCGGGCGTTCCAATGTGATGTTTCGTCTGCATGTCGGAGGGCAACGCTTGGTGCTACGGCGACCGGCGAAGGTGGCGATCGAGCGAGCCAATGACGGGATGCGCCGAGAGTTCCACATATTACAAGCTCTGGAACACACACCTGCTCCCTGCCCTGTGCCAGTGGCTCTTTGCGAAGACGAAGATGTCTTAGGTTGCGTGTTTTATGTGATGGAAGAAGTTGACGGCATCGTCCCGCACGGGCCAGCACTGGCGGCTTTCACAGCCGACAATTCTGCCCGAGCAGAACTCGTCTTTGCGCTAGTGGATGCTCTTGGCGAGCTTCACAAGGTGGACTGGCAGGCAGTTGGTCTCAGCGATTTCGGCAAGCCTGAAGGTTTTCACGAACGACAAGTCAGTCGCTGGAGCGGACAGCTTGCCAGCTACGGCGGAAGGGAAATCCCGGGCATGGCTGAAGCGGGCAAATGGCTGGAAACGCACATCCCCAAGGTCTGGTCGCCAACCATCATGCATGCCGACTATCACATGTTCAATGTGCTTATCCATCCTGAACCGCCAGCGCGTGTAGTAGCCATAGTGGATTGGGAAACAGCCAGCATCGGCGATCCGTTTTTAGATTTCATCGGCTTCTGTGAGGCTTGGCAATCGTTGCGGGCAGAAGGTGGCTGGCCTTCGTATCAAGAGATGATGGAGCGGTATTTGCAAACTAGAAACGATGCCGCCCAGAATCTAAGCAAACCCATCCCGGTGCTAGAACCTTCACCGGCCGACCAGCAATACTACGCCGTGCTCTACAATTTCCGCTTGGCGGTACTGCTAGAGGGCATCTTCCAACGTTCTCTGCAAGATCCGACCAGACAAGACCAGCACGCCATAGGCGAGCGCGCCCTGTTTAACGCCGACCGTTGCTCACAGCTCATCGCCGACCCTGGTTTGCTCTAAAGCTTGAACTGGCAAGGCAATCTATGTCTGAGACTTTGCGCTTCTCAGCCGAGACTTTGCGCCTCTAGTCTGAATGCACCTCAGCCCGAGACTCTGCACCTCTCCCCCGAATATGCCTCTCCCCCGAATATGCCTCTCCCCCGAATGCGCCTCTAGCCTGAAAGATTGTGACGCAGAAAAATCCCACCTCCTCCCAAGGTGAAGAGACCGCACCCCAAGGTGATAAGACCGCATCGAAAATCACCGCCAGAGGCATCTTCTCACTAGAGGGTGCCGATGGGCACAAGGGCGACCCAGAGGCACCGCTAGAAAACCTCATCTTCGTGCCCACCCATCTGGCTCAAGGCCCGTGGTTTTCTGGGGCACTCCACGGCGGGGCAATAGTGGGCTTGGCAGCACATGCTGCTGAAATCACCCCTGCAGCTACCAAGATGCGCCCCACTCGAATCACTTCTGAACTGTTCCGAGAGGTCACGCTTGATCCCATCAGAGTGAATGTTGAAGCTGTGCGGGAAGGTCGCCGCATTCAACTGCTGCGGGTATCTCTTTGGAACGAAAACAAAACAAAGGAGCTTTCTCGCGCGCATGTGCTTCGTATTCGCGAAGCTCCCGATGAAGTATCAGATGATCTACAACCAGACGAGAATCTAGACAGCGATATGCCTGCTTTCCCGGGCGAAGAAAGCGAAGTCTTCACCACAGGGCTGACCAACATTTTCCAAGCCGACCAACCTGCTTTCCCCGCTGCGTTCAACCTACGCAGCAAACGAGACTATAGCTCGCCCCGGTCGGTGAGCTGGTGGAAGCTGAACTATCCGCTGGTGGAAGACATCCCGCTTACTCCGTTCGTGCGAGTAGCCACCACAGCCGACTTTCTGATGAGCGCAGGCGGGCTGATAGGCGCAGCCGACTATGTTTCAATCAATCCCGACCTCACCATCTACCTCAATAAACTCACAGATGACCCTTGGATTGCCTTGGCATCTGAAGTGCGCTTCTCTCACGATGGTGTAGGTCTCACAGATGCCGCCCTCTACGACCGCACCTCCCGCATCGGCAACGCTTCCAAATCACTCCTGATCTTCCGCCGCTGAGACTAACCCTTCCGCCGCCTAGCCCTTCTACCGCACAGGCTGGCTCTTCCACCGCACAGGCTGACTTATACTTTTCCACAGTCAGCCAGCACAGTGTATATGTATTGTGCTACAATACAATCATGAAAATCAGATGTGGCACCCGCCCCTCAAATATTCTTCCTTATGACACCTACTTTGATGCCTCCCAGGTCCATTAAAGCACGGCCTGCTCAGGTAGTGAGATTGAAAGGCACCCATGGTAAGCAGGGGTTATTGAGGTATGGCTATGAGGCAGGAGCAGATTTGGGGTTCTGTTGAGGAATGGGGCATCGAGCGACCCGGTAGAAGGAGAGGGAGGAGGTATCTGAAGCGGAGGAGGTATCTGAGGCGAGGGATCGGTGTTCTGTGCTTGTTTTTGTTGCTGGGCGGTCTGGACGCTGTTGGAAAATGGCCGTTGGCGATTTCTCAAAGTGTTGCTATTGCGGAAGAGGTTTGTACGAATGTGGAGTCTGATATTGAACAGCAAAATTGCCCAGAATCGCTTTGGGAAGTTTGCGACATTGCTCAGCAACTGACAGATATAGACTTATTCTTTGAGCAAGGAAACTGGCACAGATATGCGTTTTTTTGTAGAGCGGCTAGAGTGGTGGAATTATGGGAGTTTTATAGCATGCCACAGTCAGAAAATGTGGGTCCATTCAAAGCAGGTACAATTTTTGAGCAGAACTGTTATAGTCTTCGGGATTGCACCATAGAAATTTATACTGAATATATATACATGAAGCGTAATTCTGTGTTTTATCCTGAAAATTTCCTTGACTCTGAAATAGTTTCATATGATAAGATTAATGAAATTATCCTAAGTTATGCTCCATTCCTCCATTCTTACCAAGTTCCTCCCCGCCACTAGAACGGAATGATCAGATGAAATCTCTCTTTGAATCACGCTTTTTTCAATTGCTTATAACTATGGAAATATTATGAGTTCTAAAAGTGAAAAAAGAACCTCTGGGTGGTCAGCAAGGAGGTGGAAGAAGTATTACCTGATCGGGGGAATAGTGGTAGCCTTGATCGTTTTGGTAGTTGTTGCTTCAGTATTTATCGAGACGCCACCGCCTTCTGTTACAGAACATCCTCCAAGAATAGAGATTGAAAAACCAGAATCTGGGGTTGTTTTTGCTGGAGACCGAGGCTTTTGGCTAGAAGCATCAGGCTATGACCGCGAAGATGATGAACTTCCGTCTGAATCATTCAATTGGCTAAGTAGCATAGATGGCAATCTAGGTACAGGCAGGAGTCTAGCACTCTCAGCAGTCGATCTATCACTGGGAACACATACCATAACCCTTTCTGTAACCGACAGTGACCAAATGACATCCACAGAATCTATAGAGATCACTATCAATGATCGAAATGCGAGACCTGTTGCTAATAGAGATGAAGTATTCGGAGGGCTAGAAAAATCAATAATAATTGACGTGCTAGCCAATGACATTGATGTAGAAGGCGACTTTGATCTATCATCGTTGGAGATTGTGGGACATCCTAAGCTTGGCATTGCCGAAGTTGTAACTATCGAGAGAGGTATGCCAGTGATTGAATACACCCCGATAACAGGAGGAGAGGAGACTTTCATATATAGTATTTGTGATCGCATCTCCGGATGTGACTTTGCTGTGGTTACTGTGGTCTTACCCGACTGTACTATCACCGGCACCTCAGGTAACGACAACCTCACAGGCACATCAGGCGATGATGTCATATGCGGACTAGACGGCAACGACACCATAGACGGCAAAAGCGGAAACGATCTAATATACGCAGGCTTCGGAGAAGACACCGTATACGGCCGCACCGGCAACGACACCATCTACGGCGGATCCGGCAACGACACCATCTACGGCGGCACAGGAGACGATTTCATCTCAGGACACAAAGGAAACGACACTATCTATGGCGATTTTGGCGATGATACAATCTGGGGCGGTTGGGGTCGTGACATCATCTACGGTGGTTCTGAAACAGACGAAGTGTATGGAGGAGCAGGCAACGATACCCTCTACGGCAACGAAGGCCCAGACACCATACACGGCGACCTCGGAGACGACACCATCTACGGCGGCCCCGGAGACGACACCATCGAAGGCAACGAAGGCGCAGACATCATATATGCAAATCAAATTTCAGATATTATTTTGGAACTTACCGCAGAAGACACTGTTTTACACTCATAGGCTATTGAGGTATGAGCTATGAAGCAGGAACAGATTTGGGATTCCATTGAAGAATGGGGCCTTCAGCGACCCGGTAGAAGAAGGTGGGGGAGATATCTGAGGCGTGGAATCGGTGTTCTGTGCTTGTTTTTACTCTTGGGAGGCTTGTACTCTACAGCAGAATTTCCATTGGTGATTTCTCAGAGTTTCGCCACAGCAGAAGATGCTTGCACAAATGTGAAACCTGATATTGAACAGCCAAGCTGCTCAGAATCACTTTGGGATGTTTGCGATATTCTTTGGCAATTTGATGCATACGAGGGGACTGAAGATATATATCCTTATCCTGTTTTTTATTGTAGAGCGGCTAAAGTGATAGAAGCTTGGGAGTTGAACAAGAGATCTCAATTCGAGAATAAGAATCCATTCATACCACCTACACTTTTTTTTGAATGTTTTAGTCTCTGGGACTGTACTGTAGTATTGTATATTACTTATAGATACTCAAAGACTTATTTCGAGTGGTATCCGGAACGTTACTCTGACTCTGAAATGGCTATGTATCATATGATTCATGAAATTCTCCTAAATTATGCTCCATCCCTCCGTAACATTAGAATTCATGGTCCCCAGTAAACTTAGTTTTACTAGATGAACTAAATCAGGAATGCATACCCGATGTTTGGTGTTTAGGGTAGAAAACCAGATTGTCTTCTAACACTTGAAAGTTCCCGCATTGACCGCTACAAGCTTTTCTAATGGCTGTCTGGGTGGAATACGAACCTACTGCCAGCAAGAACACAGATGCTCGACAATCCGTCTGCCGTGTAATGTCAGAGCATCGTTGCTACGACAGGAGCTTAGAGAGGGGGCTAAGGGCGGCTATGTAGCAACGGATCGCCGATGTGGACTTCTATCTTCTCTGTCAGGTTGTGTTCCACTTCATCCATACGAATATGGATACCCGCGCCCATGTCTTGAATAGCGGCTTTGATTTGCGTCCGTTCGTGAGAAGCCATTTTGAGTTCTCCGTTAACGCGCCTCAATTGGCTGTCCATGGCGTCAAGCCGATTACCCATGCCATCAAGCCGATTGTCTATGGCATCAAGCCGATCGTCCATGGCATCAAGCCGACTATCTATGCCATCAAACCGATCGTCCATGGCGTCAAGCCGACTATCTATGGCATCAAACCGCTTGTCCATGCCGTCAAGCCGATTGTCTATGGCATCAAGCCGACTATCTATGGCATCAAACCGATTACCCATGCCATCAAGCCGATTGTCTATGGCATCAAGCTTTTGGTTGATCGCGGCTAAAGCATCAGCAGTAGTGGCATTGTCTGACATTATTTTGCCTTTCAATTAGTTGCGACTGAGGGATTGCTCTTATTATATCTGTGCCAAAGCATTTCCGTGCGCCTCCTGCCAGATTACTTTTGTTCCCTGTTCAGACTCGGCAACTTCGACAGCAGTTATGCTCTTAGCCTCGTGTTCATCTGGGATAAGACTATGTGGCACCTTTGGCTAGATCGACTGCGATATCGGCGGCTACTGCGGCGTTGTTGGCGACTAAAGCGATGTTGGCAGAAAGGGTGCCGCCATTAGTGGCTTTGTTTATGTGCTCCAGGATGAAGGGGGTAACTTTTCCGCCCTTGATGCCTCTCTTATGAACCTCTAGCAGAGCTTCTTCAACTGCTTGTTCCACCACTGGCCATTTCAGAGCTTCCTCCTCAGGCGGAGGCACCACTAACAGCACGCCACCCTGTTCACTACCCAGCGCACCCACTTCACTACCCAGTGCACGCACTTCACTACCCAGTGCACGCACTATGTCGGTAGCTTCTTTGGGGGTAGAGACCGTGTGCTGCACTTTCAATCCAGACTCTCGGCACCAAAAAGCTGGAAATTCACCTGTTCGGTAGCCGACCACAGCCACGCCCAGTGTCTCTAGTTGTTCCAAGGTGGCAGGCAAATCCAAAAATGCCTTTGCGCCAGAACAAACCGTAGCTAGAGGAAACCGCGCTAGTGCTGTGAGGTCGGCACTCACATCGTTAGGATTCTCACGATGTACACCCCCGATGCCGCCTGTGGCAAACACCTTGATGCCAGCTTGATGCGCCAGCGACAGAGAAGCCGAAA
Source organism: uncultured Acidimicrobiales bacterium (assembly GCA_958295755.1). Classification (GTDB taxonomy): domain Bacteria; phylum Actinomycetota; class Acidimicrobiia; order Acidimicrobiales; family Hopanoidiivorantaceae; genus Hopanoidiivorans. The sequence continues at coordinate 1,867,005 of OY282367.1, forward strand.
CCGTAGTAGCCCCAAACGACCACCCTTGAGCTACCGCAATCGGCAGATCTGCCACAGAGACTTTGCGAAAAGTCGCAGCTTCAACCGACAACCCATCAGCTTCACCTAGCGACACATCAAAAAGACGGCTCTCCTCGGTTGCGCTCAAACCGACTCTGGCCTGTCCATCTATAACAGCCGTAACCGCTGCTACTGCCCCCCTCTCACTTACTGCCTGAATCGACTGCTCATAGGCTTGCCTGTTGGCGGGCGACGGCAGACCGAGTGGGCTGAAGACGGTGGACTCCAAAGCCACTACGGGCTTGCCACTGCTCAGTGCTTGGGCTACTTCGGTTGAAAGTGCGATGTTGCTAGTCATAAATTATCTACGGTTGAGCAAGTCTGTGGCAACCTCTACTGCTGCGGTGGTGGCTTCTTGCCAAGTGAGGTTGTTGACAGCTTTAGCAGAGAGGAAGCCTGCGGCAAAGGCGTCACCTGCGCCAAGTGTGTCGGTTACTGCTGCTAGCTTTGGCACGGCTATCTCTAACTTAGTTTCATCTGCTGCGACAGATTCTCGGCACAGCAGAATTACTGGGTTTGGGCCTTGCTTGATAACTACAACCTCGGCTAGAGATAGAAGAGTTTCTGTGCGCTGGGCCGCATCTCGGTCGGAATCTCGGTCGGACTTACTCAACAGCTCATCACAAGACAGCAACAACTCGGCTTCTGCGGCATTGGCGAAAAGAATGTTGGGCTGTATCTCAAACAGAGTCTCGACATAAAGAGATATCCCGAAGTCAGCAACTGCGCCAACGGAAGACACATCTATGCTCACAGGGATAGCACGGGTTTGAGCTTGCGTGATTAGAGATTTAGTGGTAGAAGCTATTGGCTCAACGAAGAGTGCGTAAGAGGTAACATGCAGTGCGGTCAGTCGGTCTAGCCATTCTGGTGACCACTCATTTAGCTGATTGGCGGCGGCTCGGTCGGTTAGCATTGTGGCTTCGCCTGCTTCGTTGAGGAGGGCTACCACACACCCTGTGCGCCCAATCCTTGTGCCACATACTGCTACGCCGTGGCTCTGAAGTTCGGCGGCTAGTCGGTCGCCAGCAGGGTCGGTTCCGATTACGCCGATGAAACGCGATTCGCCACAGAGACGGGCAGCTTCTACCGCCACATTTGCTGCGCTGCCGCCTTGGCGATGCTGGATTTCTGCTGGAGTATCGGTGTCATGGCGGACAGTGTCTAACAAACGCACAGAAACATCTAGCACGACATCGCCTACACAGCCGATCATGGTCTAGCTTCGTTCATTTATGCTTAGTTCATTTATGAGGGCTCTCACGGCAGTTTCTAGCGCGTCTAGTTGTGCGGTTGCCAAACTTGTCGCATCGGCTAAGCCAGTGTCGTCCTCCCCAGCGATTGGTTGGATGACTTCTAAGTATGCCTTCAGTTTTGGCTCGGTGCCGCTAGGACGGATGATTATTCTTGCCCCGTTGCTGAGAAAATACACCAGCACATTGGCGGGGACGCTACCTCCTTCGGCAAAATCCACCGCTGAGCTGATGGCAAAATCTCCGATGTGCTCAGGCGGCAACATTCTCAACGAACCCATGATAGTTGCCATAGTTACTTGGGCCTCGCCAGTTTCGTAGCGGAAGCTGATTTGACAGCTTTTATGAAGACCGTGCTGATGAGAGAGTCTCGCTAGTTGCCTATCTACCCCTTCGGATTGGCGCATCAGCAACACGAATACCGCAGCAGCAGTAATGCCATCTTTGTCGTGCACCAAATCGGGCAACACAGAAAAGCCCAGTGCTTCTTCATAGCCAAATACGAACTGCTCAGATCTGCCACTGCCAGCACGGGCTAACCACTTGAACCCTGTTAGAGTTTCGCTGAAGGCCACCCTGTGTGCCCGGGCAATCTTTGCCAAAAGCTGAGAAGAGACGATAGTCGTGCCGACTAGCAACTTGGCATCGCCTTTGCCGAGAAGCGAGAGTATGCCCTCAGCCAGCAAGCAGCCAAGCTCATCGCCAGAGAGAACTCGATAACGAGGCAGTTCGGGTTGCCTGATGGCAACGCAGAGACGGTCGGCATCTGGGTCGTTAGCCAGCACCACATCGGCATCTACCTCTTCTGCCAACTTCAAAGCGAGGTCCAGCGCGCCTGGCTCTTCGGGGTTAGGGAACTGCACTGTTGGGAAATTGCCATCCGGTTCGCCTTGTTCTGATACCACCATCGGAGCAGGTAGCCCCAATACCTCAAAGAGACGCAACAGCGTAGCTTTGCCAACACCGTGGAGTGGGGTATAGACGAGCCGTATGGCCGCATCGCCATCTTCTATTGCGGAAGTACCTTTGAAAAGACTTTTGATCGCTTCAGCGGTAGCTTGCACATACTCTTCGATCTCCTCAGAAGCAGAAATAATACGGTAGGAATCGGCATCTGAACCGAAATCTTTGGGCAACAAAACACTTTGGTGGCGAATTCGCTCGATTTGGCTGTCGTGAGGGGGGATGATTTGGGCACCGTCATTCCAATACACTTTGTAGCCGTTATCTTGGGGTGGGTTGTGGCTGGCTGTTATCATCACTCCGACATCGCAACCGTAACGCAGCACCGCATGTGCCAGCACGGGCGTGGGTACTACTCCTTCAAGCAATATCACTTGTCCACCTTTTGCTGTAGCCACTGCTGCGGTGTCTCGTGCGAAGACATCAGAGTTGCGGCGTCCGTCATAGCCGATGACGATTTTTGTTGCTTCCGCAGTTTTGCTTATAGCCTCGTCCGGCTTGCTGGCAGCCCCGCCTGCTTTACTTGCCGACAGATAATCCATGAGAGCGGCTGTAGTCTGGCGCACTACCACTCGGTTCATACGATTAGGGCCTGCCCCCAACTCGCCTCGCAACCCAGCAGTGCCGAATTTCAGCGTGCTGCTGAAACGGCTTTCGAGTTCCGCTGTGTCGCCCGCTAACCCCCCGCCCGCTAAACCCTCTAGTTCAGCGCGGGTTATAGGGTCGGGGTCGGCCGCTATCCACGCTTTGACTTGATCTGTCAGATCGGTGGAAATTGACACTGCTTCTCCGACACTTCTCCGACAATAGACAATAGGCACATCACAGCCTGTCTATTACACCTCTCAGCAACGCTCCTACTCTGCTACCAGCATCTTGCCCAGCTGCCAGCACTTCCTCATGATCTAAAAGATCGTCACTCAACCCTGCGGCCACATTCGTTACGAGCGACACACCTAGAACTTCCATGCCCAAATGTCTAGCGGCGATGCACTCCAGCACGGTAGACATTCCAACAAGGTCGGCACCCATCGCCATCAACATACGAATTTCTGCAGGAGTTTCATAATGAGGACCTTGCAACCCCGCATACACGCCTTCGCCCACCTCAGGATCCACTTCTTTGGCGATCTGGCGCAGACGATGAGAATATGCCTCGGTCAAATCTACAAAACGCACGCTACGAGGCGGTGGCGGAGCAGGGCCACTCAGAGGTGACAAACCTGTGAGGTTGATGTGGTCAGTGAGCAACACCGGCAGACCCGGATGATACGAAGAGTTGATACCGCCGGCAGCATTCGTCAAGATGATCGACTTACAGCCCGCAGCTTCGGCAACCCGCACTCCGTGTACCACATCGTGAGGAGAATGCCCTTCGTAGAGATGCACTCTGCCACGAAACAGCAACACTCGCCGCTCGCCTGCTAGAACCGAAGCAATGCTTCCGCCGTGACCTTCCACAGTGGGTGCCATGAAACCGGGGAGCGTAGCCGCAGGCATCTCTTCGGTTACCTCCCCGAGCGCAGCTACGGCTTCGCCCCAGCCTGAGCCGAGCACTACTGCCACATCGTGTTGCCCCCACATATCGCCAAGTTGCCCACCCGCTCCACGAGCTACGAAATACGGGTCGGCTTGGCGGCGACGGCGACTTGAGCGATCAGACACGACTTACTCCTTCTAACACTCGCCTATCTAACAAAGATTCATCATCTAGGGATTCGTGATGTTTCACTTTCTCCACTGCCTCCACTGCCACTGCCTCCACTGCCTCTGCCCCCAGATTACTCCATCGCCGAGTTGCTTAGCCGAATGCCAAGGCATCCTGCCAACTTGCGCCATCTACGATTAACTGACGATATTGCATGACATGGCGGGGGCGGTTCATGCCGAGCACTCCTACCAGCCTGCCTTCTCGCTCGTAAAGAGCTGCGAAGCGACGCTCTTCCAGCGACCCGGTGACGATCTCTACCTTGCCGTCAGGCGACGAGCGTCCTGCGAGTTGGATTTTACGGTCATACTGGTCGCTCCAAAACCAAGGCACTGGGGTAAAGGGAGCTGGGCCGGCTGTTTCGCTACTGGTTGTTGCGCTACTGGTTGCTGTGCTACTGGTTGTTTCACTGCTAGCTTTTCCGCTGTCTTGCCAGTTACCTGCCAGCAGGCGGCGGGCGGCGGCGATGCCTTGCTCGATGGCGTTGTCCCAATGCTCTACTCGCATTGTCTCTCCGAAACGGCGGTTATGCCAGCGAGCCACATCGCCTGCGGCTACGATGCCGGGGGCTGCTAATAAAGTCTCATCACACATCACGCCGTTGTCTATTTCAAGCCCAGAGTCTTCCAGCCATTCGGTGTTGGGAACTACGCCGATGCCCACCACTACCACATCAGCAGCAATGCTTGTGCCATCGCTCAACTCCACGCTGGCCACTCGACCGTCGGTGCCGGCCACAACCTTGTTCACACCCACGCCCAAGCGCAGATCTACACCGTTTTCACGATGCAAGTCAGCCATGACTTGACCCATTGTCTCGCCGAGCACCCGTGCTAGGGGCGTGGTTAGCATCTCCACAACCGTCACATCTAGCTCTGAGCCTCGAGCGGTCGCCGCTACTTCTGCCCCTATGAAACCTGCCCCTATCACCACCACTTTTGGTTTCGTTTCAAACTCGGCTTTTAGTGCCAGGCAGTCTTCCATCGTGCGTAGCACATACACTCCAGCGATTCCTTCAGTGCCGGGTAGCTCACGAGGGCGAGCACCGGTAGCTATGACAATCCCGTCAGCTATGATTTCCTCGCTCGTGCTCTCACCCGCCACCCCACTCTCTGCTCCGTTCTCTTGCGCGCTCCCCTCTAAAACAATCGCTTTTCGCTCCACATCTAGGCTCACTGCCCGCTTGCCTAAATGAAGCTCAAGACGCAAAGCGTCAAATGCCTCTTGCGAAATCAGCCCTGCGTTTGCCACCTCCATTTTGCCACCCAAGATCTCCTTCGAGAGTGGCGGGCGGTCATAGGGCAGGTGGGTTTCCTCGCCGATGAAATGGATAGTGCCCCTGAACCCGTCAGAGCGCAAAGTTTCGGCGGCACGCAAGCCCGCTAGCGACCCCCCGACAATAGCAACTGATTGCACGGCTGGCGAGAACTACTGGCGAGCCTGCCTAGGAACTCTGCCTCTAGCTTTCTCTAGCTTTCGTCCAGAGAAATAGCCTGCTTCGGACAGCGATGAATTGATTCCATCACTCTCTCTCGCGAATCCTCGCCGGGTGTTTCGTCCAACACATAGAGGAAATCGTCGTCGCGCACTTCAAAAACTTCGGGGGCAACCTGCATGCAGATTGCATTGCTCTCACAAAGGTCGTAATCGACCACCACTTTATATCCCATGATTTAATCCTTTCTGGAAGATACTTACTCTCTAAGGCTTGTAATGCACTTTAGCAAAAAATGGCGGGACGGGCACTGTCGCACACATCATCCAAGCCGCATTCTTCATTGGCGTAGTTTTCAAGCTCGTCCTCGGCGGTCTCTTGCTCTGGGTCAAAGGCTGCGCGGAAGTAAGCTTCCAAGTCTTCACCTTCGCGCAGTTCTTGAAGATCTCTAGTGGCGTCTTGTAGCCTCTTGACGGTTGAGCGTATGTCTCTGGGGGCGACTGCGACGAGAGTGCCGTAGTAAGAAACTTCATCGTTCTGACTGGTGCTGTCAACCCCAGTGCTGTCATCCCCGGCACTATCATCTCTAGAGCTGTCATCCCCGGTACTGTCAGACCCACTGCTGTCAAGCAGACGAGTGCAGAAAGCTACAAGGTCGCCTTGATAATCGTCACCACGATTCCAAATCACAAAAGCCAGAGAACCTAACGCCGCCAACACGACCAACAAACCTACGGCCTTGAGTGCCCCTCTCCTAGAGGGATGGCTAGGTAATTCATTCGTCACAGATTAAGGTTTTTCGCTCCCGACTATCCAAGTGGCTTTCTGCCTCTGCCCGCTATAACGCAACCACTTGGCGGATTACATCGCCGCTGCGACAAGCGTCTATGCCATCGTTGATTTCGTCAAAACTGAGCGTGCGATCAATCATATTTGGCAAGTCAAGCTGACCGCCTTCGCAGAGTCGCAACAGGCGGTGGAAATCCACACGGGCGTTTGTGCTGCCGTAAAGCGAACCACAGATGATTTTCTCAGTTGAGACCAACTCCAAAGGGCTGAACTCAATAAGTTCGTCTGAGCCAGCCACGCCCACGAAGCAGCAAGTGCCGCCTCGGCGAGTCATGTCGTATGCTTGGCGCATCGCTTTCGTGTTGCCGATACATTCAAGGGCAAAGTCGAATCCGTGCCCGCCGGTAATTTCGCCCATGGTGTCGGGCAACTCTTCAGGAGTCACCGCATGAGTTGCGCCTAGCTCTTTTACCCTGTCGAACTTCTCTGTCTTTAAGTCAACAGCTACTATCTCGGCCGCTCCTGCGATCTTGGCACCTTGGATAGCCGATACACCAACACCCCCTGCGCCGAAAACCACCACAGAAGAGCCGGGCGTAACCTTAGCCGTATTGATAGACGCACCCACGCCTGTCATCACTCCGCAACCGATCAGCGAAGCGATGTCTAGAGGGATGTCTTTATCTATTCTCACAACCCCTAGTTCTGGTAGCACGGTGTAATCGGCGAAGGTGCCTAGACGGATCATTCCTGCCATCTCTTCGCCACCTTGAATGAATGTGTTGTATGGGCGGCTCATGTCGCCGATGACTTCTTGACAAAGGTTGGGCTTGTGGAACTTCTGACAGAAATCGCAACCACCGCAGGGTGGCGACCAGACCGCAATCACATGGTCGCCTACCGACACGCGGCTCACATCTTTGCCGACTTCTTCCACGATTCCTGCGCCTTCATGGCCCAACACCAACGGTGCTCCCAGTGAAACGGTGCCGTTCATAGCTGAGATATCGGAGTGGCAGATGCCAGAGTGCGTGATTCGCACACGGATATCGTTGGGGCCTGGGGAGATGGTTTCGGCATCGGTGCAGAGATCTAGATGTTCGTCTCCGATTTCTCTCAAAATTGCTGCTCGCATCTGAAATTACCTTTCTGTCGTGACGAAGGTCTGCTCCGCGAGGCGGCACGAAGACTGCTCCATCTACTTTTGCACAGCTCAGAATTCAACCACTTGGCGGATGACATCGCCGCTGCGACAAGCATCTATGCCATCGTTGATTTCGTCAAAACTGAGCGTGCGGTCTATCATGCTTCTCAAGTCAAGCTGACCGCCTTCGCAAAGCCTCAGCAGGCGGTGGAAGTCCACACGGGCGTCAGTGCCGCCGTAATAAGAGCCGACAAGGTTTTTCTCGCCGTAGAACAGCTCAAACGCACTGAATTGCACGAATTCGTCCAAACGCCCCACACCCACGATGCAACAAGTGCCGCCACGACGGGTCACATCAAATGCTTGACGCATCACGGCTGGGTTCCCGATGCATTCAAGAGCGAAGTCAAATCCGTGACCGCCGGTGATCTCGCCCATAGTGTCGGGCAACTCTTCAGGAGTCACCGCATGAGTTGCACCTAGCTCTTTTACCCTGTCGAACTTTTCTGTTTTGAGATCTACAGCCACGATCTCGGCCGCGCCTGCGATTTTGGCACCTTGAATAGCCGACACGCCGACTCCGCCTGCGCCGAAAACCACCACAGAAGAGCCGGGCGTAACCTTAGCCGTGTTGATAGACGCGCCTACGCCTGTCATCACTCCGCAACCGATGAGTGAGGCAGTATCAAGCGGGATGTCTTTGTCGATTTTGACCATTCCCAGCTCCGGCAACACGGTACTTTCGGCGAATGTTCCGGTGCGGGCCATCGCCCCAATCTCTTCGCCGCCTTGAATGAAGGTGTTGATCGGGCGGCTGGCATCCATCATCACTTCTTGGCAGAGGTTGGGCCGGTGGAACTTGTTGCAGAAGTCGCAAGCCCCGCAGGGTGGCGACCAGACGGCGATTACATGATCGCCAACTGCTACACGGCTCACATCTTTGCCGACTTCTTCCACGATGCCGGCACCTTCATGGCCTAGCACTGATGGCGCGCCCTGAGGGATGGTGCCGTTCATGGCTGAAACATCAGAGTGGCAGATACCGGAGTGGGTGATTTTGATGCGGACATCGCTAGGGCCCGGGTCGATGGTTTCAACATCGGTGCAGAGATCGAGATGCTCGTCTCCGACTTCTCTTAAGATTGCTGCTCGCATTTGCTTGCCTTTCTATTGGAGTTGGTCTATTGGAGTTGGTCTATTGGAATTGATCTATTGGAGTTGATTTACTTAAGTTGGCTTGTGTTGGGATTTATATGTTGGGATTTATCTGAAATTTTAGCTTCTAGTAAAAGGCTTGGCTTGATAGATTTCTCGTAGCTCTTGCTTCAGTAGTTTCCCGCTGGGGTTGCGAGGCACTTCATCCACATATTCAAGCTGTTCAGGTATGGCCTGTTTGCGAAACCCTTTGCTCGCCAGGAACTCTTGCATCTGCACAAACTCTAGAGGTTCAGCACCTTGAGCGGTTGAGACGATGGCACATGCCCGCTCGCCTGTCACTTCGTCGAGCAAACCTACAACAGCCACATCTTCAACATTGGGATGCTCATAAAGCGTGTCTTCTATCTCTTTGGCCGAGATGTTCTCGCCATGTCGGATGATGATGTCTTTGAGACGTCCTGTGATGATCACATAGCCTTCATCGTCAAACATACCTAGGTCGCCAGTGCGGAAATAACCGTTTTCATCAAAGCCTTCCGCGTTGAGGCTTTCGTCTAAGTAGCCGAGCATGAGCTGAGGTGCTTTGACGCGTAGCTCGCCTTCCTCGCCAGAGGCTGCCAAGGTGTTATCGTGTTTGACGACTCTCAGATCTACGCCAGGCATCGGTTTGCCTTCGGTTTCTGCCAGTTTCTCATCAGGATCTGTCACGCCGCAAAGCGTCAAAATGGGTGCCTCGGTTAACCCCCAGCCCGACACAACCCCGACACCGCCGACCTCTTCTTTGATGTCGTAGTGCATCTGGGGAGGCTTAGGGGCACCACCGCCAGGACAACAGCGAACTTTCGGAAAGATTGGCTCATCTGGTCTTAGCCGCTGCACATTCAGATACGCCTGATGGAAAGGTGTGCCCGAGCCTGCGATGGTAACATCTTCACTAGCCATGAAATCCACGGTTGCTTGGCCTGTAAAGGCTTCGGTGAGCAGGTTGCAGATGCCGTATTGCAGCGAGGTAAACAGCCAAGTGATACCACCTATATGGGTGAAGGGAAACGCCAAAATGGAGCGGTCATCAGGGATGCATTGGAATCGCTCACCCATGGATAGCGAGATAGCAGCCATGGAAGAGTCGGTATGGCGTGCGCCTTTGGGGTCGGCGGTTGTGCCTGAGGTATAGAGCAACCAGCGCATCGGGGGTGTCTGGCCCGGCGTCGGCACAGTCGGCATTGGAGGTAAAGTCGCTGGGTCGCCAACGGGGAAGTTCCCCGGCGTGGCAACTAGTACGCCCATGTCTACGCCCATGTCTTGGGAAGTTGCAGATGCCGCCCCATCAGATGCCTGGCCGTCAGACACCTGGCCGTCAGACACCTGGCCGTCTGAGAGTGCAGCGTGGCTTGCGGCGATGCCATTTGCCATAGCCCCGAAGTCGAACCCTTGCCACACTCCCGGCACTATCAGCAAACGGCTTCTAGCCTGACGAGAGCAGAAACCCACCTCTCGCTCACGATAGATCGGGATAATAGGATTTTGAACGACGCCTATGCGGTTGAGAGCAGCAGCAAGCACTACCGAGTCGATCCAAGTAGGTAGCTGCCACGAAACTACATCTCCTTCTCGCAGTCCGAAAGGCTCAGCGTAAAAGCCAGCCGCCATAGCTTCGGCGCGATCGCAGAACTCACGGAAAGTCACACGTTGTCCGTGGTCGTCCACAAGCATTTCACGATCAGGGGTAGCAGCTAATCTTGCGTTGATGAGCTCCCAGAGATTGCCACCGGTGATTGGCATTTGCCAGGCTCGCACCGGGCCGCCGCTTTCGGGCCACTCTATGTGGGCTTGCACATGGGTGCCAGCTTCGTTAATCCAGCCGTGACCTTTCGCAAACTCCAACATGGCACTGAAGCCGTCTTCCCACTCTTGGCTGAGTGCCCGACCTTGGCTACCCTGCTCTTGGCCACGGCTACTCTGCTCTTGGCTACTCACCCAGCCACGCACTGCGTCTATAGAAACCCAGAGGTGTGCGCCATCTCCTTTCTCAAAGGCGACATCGCCTAGAGCTTCGGCAACTTCGCGCACATCCAGCCCGTCTGCTGCTAGATGAAACTGTTTGAAGTTGTCAGATTCGGCGACTGTGACCTCTGCATCGGTCTTTGCGCCGCCTTTGGGCACGGTGATAATCATCGTTTCACAACCCTGCCCGCCACAACTCTGTCCGCAACAACTCTGCCTGCTCCAACCCTGGCCGCTCCAACCCTGTCCACTCCCCCGACTAGATGGCGATGTCTCCTTCTTCGCCTGTGCGAATGCGGATCATCTGCTCCACATTTGTAACCCAAATTTTGCCATCGCCGATGTGTCCTGTTCGCACTGTGGCCACAACAGTATCTATGACCTTTTGCACCAAATCGTCTGTCACGACTATCTGAATCGTGGATTTGGGTGTGAAGGCTATCTGATACTCGGTGCCTCGATAAGTTTCTGTATGTCCACCTTGGCGACCAAACCCTTGTGTCTCAAAAACTGACATTCCGTGCACATCCAACTGCTGCAATGCTTCTTTTATATTTTCAACTTGGTGTGGCCGCACAACTGAAGTGATCATCTTCATGAAACTCTCCTTGCCGTCGGGAATGTATTGTTGCTTAGTCTAGTAGAGCTTCGGAAGTGCGGAATGATAGTCTCGCCATAGGCTTGGATTGTTTCCATGATGGCTTCGTGAGGGACGGTTCCCATCTGCATGATGCACATGATCTCATCAGCACCTAGATTTTGCAGCTCGGTTATGTAACCGATGGCGTCATCTGTGTTACCGTAAGCATGCTCTAGGTTGTAGGTGCTAGCACTGTTGGGAGTCAGGGGGATTTCCATCTCGCTGATCTTGGCCACATAACGTTCTTTAGACTTCTCCATCTCAGCTATGGCATCGTCATCATCTGAGCCGGCATTGGGTGGCGGCATGCCGAGGTTCCAATGCATGATGGCCTCAGCGAAGAACCGCTGACCACGGGCACCGATGCGAAACGCTTCGTCGCGGTCGTCTAGCACGATAGTAGGGCAAAGGGCTGAAAAATGCACTGTGGGTTGCGATGTTACGAAACGACTGCCATCGGTTTCTTCAAGGGCTTCGTCGTATATCTCGCGCAGGGTGCGGATTTCGTCTAAGCCAGCAAAACCCAAAGTGAGCGCGCCGACTCCCAGCTCTGCTGCCAGCTTCACGGTGTCGCGTTTAGTGCAGGCTAGATACAGCGGCGGGTGAGGCATTTGGATGGGACGCGGGATGATAGGGTGCGGGGTGATTTCAAGTGAGCCGTGCCATTCAAACTCTTCTTCTAGCCAGACGCGCGACAATATTTGTAGCGACTCTTCCACTTGATCGTAGGTGTCTTCGGGTTGCACTCCGAATGCCGACATCTCTTGTAGGGTGGCTCCCCGCCCGGCACCCACATCCAGACGACCACCCGATAAAGAGTCGAGCGTGGCGACTCTTTCAGCTACTCGTAGCGGATGGTTATAGCCAAATGGCATGCAGACCACGCCGTGACCGAGGCGGATGTGCGAGGTTTTAGCCGCAACATAAGTTAGGAAAATTTCTGGTGCGCTCATGTGTGCATACCACTTGAGACAGTGATGCTCTACGGCCCAGATGCGGTCGAAGCCCATCTCTTCGGCAAATACTGCCTGCTCTACACAGTCGTGCAACAGCTGCCGTTCGAATTCTGGCGAAGTGTCGGCTGTCTGCGCCTCAAAAATCATTGAAAATTGCATGTTGTGGCCCTCAACTTGTCGGAATGTCTTTGAAGGCAATGCCCTTGTCGACTCTGTGCTCTGACGGCAAGCCAAGTACCTTTTCACCGATGGTGTTGCGCTGGATGTTGTCGGTGCCTCCGCCGATGCGCACTCCCCACTGGCTGAGGAAATCTTGAACCCAACGTCCTTCGTCAACTCCGTCACTGCTAGAGAGTGTGCCATACGGGCCGCAGAGTTCCATCACCAGATTGCCGATGTCATGTGAGAGCAACGACAGCGACAACTTCGTGATAGAGCTTTCGGGGCCGGGCGGCTCGCCTTTCGTAGCTGCCGTGCGAGATCGGTAGCCGAGATATTTGAGAAGCTCTATCTTGATGCCAACATCTACGATCTTCTGTCGTATTAGGGGGTCGTCAGCTGCGCCGAAACGGCTGGCTAGCGCAAAAAGATCTTGCATAGATGCACGGCTACCGCCGCCTCCGATGAGAGTGCGCTCGTTTGAAAGAGTAGTCATAATAGGTGCCCATCCGCCATGCACTTCTCCCACAATGTTTTCGTGTGGAATACGAACATCGGTAAGAAATACCTCATTGAAGTGGGCAACTCCTGTGATCTGCACCAAGGGGCGCACATCTATGCCCGGCGTGGTCATATCCACCAGAAAATAGGTGATACCTCTGTGCTTGACAGCTTCAGTATCGCTACGGGTGAGCAAAATGCCCCAGTCACTGTTTTGCGCTCCCGAAGTCCAGACTTTCTGGCCGTTTATGACCCACTCATCGCCGTCACGCACTGCCATCGTGCGAAGCCCGCCAAGGTCTGAGCCTGCACCCGGCTCTGAAAACAGCTGACACCAGCAGTCTTGGCCATTTAGCATTCGTGGGAGATAGTGCTCTTGCTGTTCTTTAGTGCCGTGGGCGATGATTGTAGGGCCGACCATACCGATGCTCACTGCGAAAATCCCCGAAGCTGAAATGCGTTTTGCCTCTTCCTCTTTGAAGATGCCCTCCATGATGCCTGTGATCCCCTGTCCGCCGAATTCTTTCGGCCATGTCAGCCCTGCCCAGCCGTTTTCATACTTGATGCGCTGCCAGTCGCGGCATCGCTGCACATACGCCTTCTCCTCAGCAGGGTCTGAAATGTACATAGAAGAAGAGTCGTCTTGCCCCCCCACTTGTGGCGCAAACTCTTCTAGAAACTCAACTGCCTTCTGCCTGAACTCAGCCTGCTCAGGCGTATCTTCAAAATCCATAGGAGATTATCTTATATAACTTTAGCTACGGATAGCAAGACCTGTGTCGCGGTCGAAATAGTGAATGTTCTCCACACGGACAGCTACTTCCATCGGGCTGTCGATGTTGATACGGGTAGCTGGGTCAAAGCGGGCGGCTAGGCGGCTGGGGTATTGACGCTTTATGTCTGCGTATCCTCCCAGCTCGGTGCCCACCATATCTTCGGGTAGCTCCAAGGCATCTTCAGACACTACAGGGATGGCTTGGATGTCAAAGTGGACTATCACTTCAAATCCCAAGGCTTCCACATTTTCTGCCTTGGTGCGAAATCGCTGATCTTGTGGGTGCTCTGACACCACTGAGGCATCGTCCATATCTTTCGGGCGGATGCCTACCACGAGAGTTTTATCCATGTAGTTGCCTAGTTCAGGGTTCTTGTCTACTACCGATCTTGGCACAGAAAGCTTTTCTTCACCGATGGCCAGATGCAGGGCATCGCCGCCGTTGTCGGAAAGTTTGCCTTCCATCAGATTCATAGAAGGCGAGCCGATGAAAGCTGCTACAAACAGATTGTCGGGCTGCTCGAACAGCACTTGAGGTTCGTCTACTTGTTGCAGCACACCCCGGTTGATGACGGCCACGCGGTCGGCCATTGTCATGGCTTCTACCTGATCGTGGGTGACATAGAAGGTAGTAACGCCTACTTCGCGCTGCAGACGGGTGATTTCGCCGCGCATTTGCACACGGAGCTTTGCGTCTAGGTTGGAGAGCGGTTCGTCTAGCAGGAACACCTTCGGATGGCGGACGATGGCTCGCCCCATCGCCACCCGTTGTCGCTGGCCACCTGAAAGCTGCGAAGGCTTGCGATCTAACATGTCGGTGAGTTCCAAGATGCGGGCGGCTTCTTCTACACGCTCTTTGACTTCACTTCTCGGACGGCGTTGGAGCTTAAGGGCGAAGCCGATGTTATCGAATACCGACATGTGCGGGTAGAGAGCGTAGTTTTGGAAAACCATCGCGATGTCGCGTTCTTTGGGTGGTAGCTCATTGATGACTCGCCCGCCTATAGTCATAGTGCCTTCTGAGATGTCTTCCAGGCCCGCTATCATTCGTAGCGTGGTGGACTTGCCGCAACCTGACGGCCCGACCATCACAAGAAACTCGCCGTTGCGGATCTCCAAGCTGAGATCTTCTACAGCAACAAAGCCGTTGTCGTACTTCTTCCAGACGCTGTCTACCGTGACACCTTCGGACTCTAAAGCAAGTCCAGTCGCTGCCGCATTGCTTGATTGCCCATTAGTTGATTGCCCATTGCTTGATTGATTCATTTAACAGACAATAGCAGGTTTTGCGAATGCTTACCTGCTGATGTTTTCAGATGCTGTGTTTTCAGCATTATTTCCTGGTTGTTAAGTTTCTAGGTGCGTGTTTTCAGGTGCCGTGTTTTTAGATGTTGTGTTTTCAGGTGCCATAGACTGGGGCGGGCTTGGGTGTGGCGGCTATGGATTCGTAGACGGCTGAAGCTATTTCAGTGGCGTCATAGCGACGGTTTCCTACGCTTACTACTTTGCCGTGTTGCCAGCCGTCACAGACATTCAGCTCACCACAAGTGATTTCAAACATCCGCCCAGTCACATCGCATTCGGCTGAACCCAGCCACACCACTAAAGGTGAGGCGTTGGCTGGATCTTTCTCGTCAAATTCATCGGAGGGTACATCATCTGAAGAATAGAAAATACCCTCGGTCATGCGAGTGCGGGCATCGGGGGCGATGGCGTTGACCTGCACGCCATAGCGTCCCCACTCTGCGGCTTGCTGGATGGTCAAGGTGGCGATGCCTGCTTTGGCTGCGGCGTAGTTGCCTTGACCTATGGAACCCAGCAAGCCCGCGCCTGAACTTGTGTTTACAACCCGTGCCGTTACTTCCTCGCCTGCTTTGGTTTGGTCTCGCCAGTAGGCAGCGGCGTGGCGGGCGGGGGCGAAATGTCCCTTGAGGTGAACCCGAACTACTGCATCCCATTCTTCTTCGCTCATATTGACGAGCATTCTGTCGCGCAGAAAACCTGCGTTGCAAACCAAAGTGTCTAGTCTCCCCCAAGTTTCAACAGCTTGGTCTATCATGATTTTGGCTTGATCCCAGTCGGCCACATCTGCATCATTGACTTCTGCGGTGCCGCCTGCAGAGCAGATTTCATCTACGACTTGTTGTGCGGGGCTACGAGATTCGCCTGTGCCGTCGCGGTCAACTCCTAAATCGTTCACCAATACTTTGGCACCTTGACGAGCGAACTCCAAAGCATGTGCTCGACCAAGACCTCGCCCCGCCCCGGTTACAATCACCACTCGGTCTTGACACTGACCTGTCATTGCCCTGTCATTATCTTGTCATTGCCCTGTCATTGTCTTGATCATTGCCCTAATTCCCATCATGAAAAATCAGGATTCATCTCGCTGGCTACGAGCCACATTGCGAAATATTGCGCTGCGCCGCCATAGGCATGGCCCACTGCAGTTTTGGCTCCTTCCACCTGATACTCCCCTGCTGTGCCACGCACCTGGTTGGCAGCTTCCAGGCAACGGATCATCCCCGAGGCACCGATGGGATTAGACGAGAGCACGCCGCCAGATGGATTCACGGGGAAATCGCCACCTATCTCGGTGGCACCTTCGTCTGTCATCTTCCAGCCTTCGCCTATCTCGGCAATGTCGTGACCTTCCAGCCACATCGGTTCATACCAGCTGAACGGCACATACAGCTCAGCCGCGTCTATCTGCTTGCGGGGGTTGGTAATCCCAGCTTTCTTGTAGAGAGCTTTGGAGCATTCCACACCAGCTTGAGGGCGCACAGGATCTCTCCCAGGGAATTGGCTGAATTCGGTGCGCTTGGCGTGCGAAATAACCCAAGCTGCAGGGCGAGCACTCTTGCGTGCGCCTTCTTCGTTGGTCAGCACCATCGCAGCTGCCCCATCTGATGAAGGACACGACTCTAAAAAGCGAATCGGCTCCCACAACATAGCCGAATCTTTGACTTTTTCTATAGAGATGTCATCTATCTGAAGGTGGGCATAGGGGTTCTTCAAAGCGTTTAGGCGGTCTTTCACAGCAACCATCCAGCCGATGTAATCAGGCGCACCGCTTTGCTGAATATAGCTACGCATCCACGGGGCGAAAGTGCCACCTGCGCCTTGCCCTCCGCTGCGACCACCTGACAGCGTCCAAGTGGCGTTGCCTTCGGCCTGTTTCTCATAGCCCACTGTGAGAACTGTGTTGAAAAGCCCTGATTCCACTAAGGTCGCCGCCGAAACTGCAGTGGAAGCCCCCACAGAGCCTGCGGTATGCACACGATAGATGGGCTTGCCGATGGCACCGAGAGCATCGCACAAGCTCAGCTCTGGCATCATCACGCCTTCCAGAGCATCGGGGGCTTTGCCGATGACTATGGCGTCTAAGTGGGAAAAGTCTGCCCCCGCGTCTTCCAAGGCTCGCAAAGCAGCCTCTCGTACTAGCCCGTCGAGAGAAACATCGTCTCTTCGGCGACTGTACTTCGTCTGCCCCAAACCGACTACTGCACATGGAACAGCCATCAGACATCACCTCCTTCAAGTACGCAGAGAAGATTTTGCTGCAAACACGCCCCGCTGGAGGCATGAGCCAAACCCCTTTGGGCATGGCCGGCAGCGATACGCTTAGCCGCTTCTATGACACGCACGAGACCAGTAGCCATAACTGGATGCCCTGCTAGTGGGCCACCAGACGGATTTACCAAGCAACCTTCAGGCAAGCCCAAGGCGTTTTGCAGTATGACCTCCTCGGGGCTGTAGTTGACACACAGCTCGGCCACATCTATGGGGCTGTCGTGGATGCCCAGATTCTCAGCTGCGATTCGAGTTGAAGGTGAGTCGGTGAGATCGCGCAAGCCGAGAAAATGCGACTCCATGCGATGATCTATGCCGCGAATCCAAACTGGGCTGTCGCAAAGGTCATTAGCCACATCAGCAGTGGAGATGATCATGGCTGCCGCTCCGTCTGAAATCGGCGGCAGGTCGTGCCTGCGCAAAGGCTCAGAGAAATATGGCTCAGCTAGCAGCTCGTCAACGGTTTTATCTGCCGCCACCTGAGCGTTGGGATTGTGAAGGGCATCTCGGCGGCTACGAGACACAACCTTGGCAAAGTCTTCTTCGCTTGCCTTGCCACTGTCTATGAGGGCACGGGCTTGAATGCCAGCTGCCGACACGCTGTCTAGCCCCAATGGGGCCGAATAATACGGGTCGGTTTGTAAGTGAAAGACTTCACGAGGGCGACCGGGCGAAGACTTGCCCGACCCCGAAACAAGCACTGTTTTGATGTCGCCGTGCTGGAGGCGAATCCAAGCTTCGTTCAATGCCCAAGCCGCGTCCATCTCGACATGATTTTCATACACCGGCGGCCAAGCCCCCACAGCGTCAATATTTTGAACGAAAGCAAAAGGCATGCCCGAGAGGTAGTCGCAGCTTCCGGCGATGGTGAAATCTATGTCGTGGCGATCCATCCCCACCTGCGTTATGACATCGTTCACACAATCCATGATGAGGGCAACCTCTGTGTCGTCGAAATGCCGATAGGAGGGGGTTTGGGAAGTTGCCACGATAGCAACATCTATTGGAGCGTCAATTGCCATAAACTGAGCCTCCTCGCTTTGCCTTCTCGTTCTGCCGTCTCACTTTGCCTCCTTGCCTTGCTTTCTTACTGGGCCTTCTTACTTTGCCTTCTACTTTGCCTTCTCAAATGGTGTGCTCTTTGAGCATATCTGGTTCAACATCGGGCTCTCCCGTAGGGTCCCATCGCTCTACTACGGTGTCTGGGATGGTGCCGTAGCGATTGTCTAAGTCTTCTATGTAGCGATCTTCAGGGGCTTTCCAAACAGCCTTCAAACGCATACCCACACGGAAGTCGTCTACCCCGATGTGGCGGATGTCAATGCCCTGGATCGGCTGGTCGGAGCCGTCTAAGAGGATAGAGCAACGGATGTAAGGCTTACGCTCTTTTTGACCGTGATATTGCACTGGATTGATTTCGGTGAAACCTACTACCGTGCCAACATCGGCAACTTCCTCTTCTGCTGATTGGTCAAGACGAATTCGCTCCATCGGGTCATAGCCTCTGCCCGGCACATACAGCTTGCCCGACGCGGGGCTACGCTGGCCGATGATTTTGCCTTCCAGTAAGCCTTCGGCAAACCGACGGCGATGAGGATGAAGCGGTTCTGAGATAGTAAGCGATATCAAATGCTCGGTGATGATGACATCGCCTTCGCCCGGTTCTATCTTTTGTTGCTCAGCATCAACCTCTGGCACGAAATACACATCGGTAATAGCACCTACGCATTCTTCACGCCATTGGGCCGTAACACGCGCCCCTGTAGAGATCGCCTCAGAAGAAGCTGCTTTCACAGCATGAGCCAGAGGCGTGTCGGCCCCGTCAAGCTGAATAAGCGCAAAAGCGAACGACTCGCTGAGCGGGTGTTTAGGCGTGGGATGTGCAACCCATGTCCAACTCAAGATTGTGCCGCTCGGCCCTACCTCCACAAGCTCTGATTCCACAGCGGCTGCTGTGGTCGGATGATATTCAAGTGGTGGGCAATACACCTTGCCGTCAATGCGACTGCCTAGTATCTTGCCATCACGCAAAGCTGTGAGAAACGGCCCTACCACTGGCCCCGTCGTCCGTGTGTAGGGAAACTCCAGCACATGGTAGCTATCTGGTATTTGGGTGGTCATTGGCTTCCTTATCGTTTGCTTCCCGGTCATTGACTTCCTGTCTTAGTCATGAACTTTCAATCATAGCAATTATTTCTTCGCTGTATTGGGTGATTTGGTCTAGGGCTTCTTCTCTACTGGAGCCGCCGCCGTTGGCTACAATCCAGGTGACGCCCAGATCGGCTAGTTCGGCTATGGCTTCTCTGTGTTGTTCTGCGTTGAAATCGGGATTGCCAACCATTCCACCTGCGAAAGTCATATACATGACATCTATGTGGTCTTCGCGACCTTCTTGCTCCATATGTTCGTGGAGGTAAGCCAGCATCTCTCGCAAGTCGTCGTTGGTTTCAAGATGTGCCGAACGGCGGCGGTCGCCTAGAGCACGGGGGTTGGGCATGGGCATCCATCCGTTGCCCCACTTGGCTACACGCCTGCGGGTTAGCTTACTGTTGCCACCCAACCACAGCGGAGGATGCGGTTGCCGGGCTGGCACAGGTTGCGATGTGCTTTCACGCACCGAGAAATGCATGCCTTCGTAGCTGAATGGCTCGCCTTGCCACGCCAAGCGCAACACCTCAACCGACTCGTCAAACAAATCGTTGCGCTCGTCAAAGTCGACCCCTAGGGCTTTGTATTCGCCTTTGAGATACCCAGTGCCGATGCCCAAGATGACACGCCCGCCCGACAACACATCTAAACTTGCGACACTCTTGGCTAGTAGCAGCGGATTGCGATAGGGCAACACCGTTAGATTCGTGAGCAGCGAAATACTGCTGGTGGCTGCCGCGCAGAAGCTGAGACCAACGAACGGATCTAAGGCATCGTGCCCGCCACTTTGTCGCCACTTCTCAGCTGGAATTGGGTGCTCGGTGAAAAAGGCTGCCGAGAAACTGGCTTGTTCGGCGGCTTGACCGAGTTCGCCAATGGTGTCGCCGTTGAGAAATGCCGGGTTCGGTGGGCACTGCAGAAATGGATATCCGTATGCAAACTTCATTCTTATGTTTTACCACAGGGGTGTGATAAGCATGCACACATCGTTGTTTGGGTTTTTGCTAACTCCTTGGAACTCACAGGTGTAAAACTTAGTTAGCTGTTAACAATGTTGGCAGTTATCAGGGATTTGCAACACTTACAATTGAATCATGCGGGGAAATGACTGACTAGATATGCTGTTCCCCACCTTCACATTTGCTGTCTTCTTCGCCATAGTGATGACGGGCGGCTGGATGCTTCATTCCAAGCCAGTGTCGTGGAAGCTGTTTATGATTGCAGCCAGCTATCTCTTTTACGCGTGGTGGAACCCCCGCTTCGTGCTACTCATCGCGGCATCTACCGTCGTCAATACCGTCTGCGGGCGTGTAATCCACAGAGCAAACGAGCAAGCTGGCATACTCCAAGCTGGCACACCTCAAGCCGGCACACCCCAAACCGGCACACCTCAAGCTGGCACTTCCCCGAGCACTCCGCAATCCAGAACCCTCCTGCAAAATCAACGCGTCCGCAAAACCGCCCTTGTGGTAGCCATTGTCTTCAACCTTTCCATCTTGGGCGTCTTCAAGTACTTCGACTTTTTTATCTCCAGCGTGGAAGACGGGCTAGAGCAGCTCGGCCTCGCCCCCAACTTGCCGCTTTTGCGAGTTATCTTGCCGGTGGGCATTTCTTTCTTCACCTTCCAAGCCCTTAGCTATGTCATTGATATCTACAGAGGCAAAGTAGCCGCCACCAATCTCTTGCAGTTCGCCGTGTATCTGGCGTTTTTTCCGCAACTTGTGGCAGGACCAATCGTGCGGGCATCAGAGTTCTTACCCCAGCTAGAACGCCGTCTCAACCCCCGCGAAATCGACTTCACCCGTGCCGCAGTGCTCATCGCCTCGGGACTCTTCAAAAAAGTTGTAATCGCTGGCTATCTGGCCGACGCCCTTGTGGATGATGTATTCGCCTTCCCTGAGCGATTCTCAGGTGCGGAAATCCTACTAGGCATCTACGGCTATGCCATCCAGATATACGCCGACTTTAGCGGCTATACCGACATCGCCATCGGCGTAGCTCTCTTGCTCGGTTTCCGCTTCCCCGAAAACTTCAACCAGCCTTACCGCGCCACCTCCATCGGCGATTTCTGGCGACGCTGGCATATGACCCTCTCCCGCTGGCTACGTGACTACCTCTACATCCCCCTAGGCGGCAACAGAGGTGGCAAAGCCAAACGCGACCGCAACCTCTTCCTCACGATGCTCCTAGGTGGTCTCTGGCACGGGGCAGCTTGGCCGTTCGTGATCTGGGGTGCCTACCAAGGCGGCGGCTTGATGGTGGAACGGCGGATGAGCGAATGGAAGGAAAGACAGCAAGACAGGAAGTCAGACCGGCGAGAAGGCAGATACGGGAAGGCAAACAGACACAGACAAGGAAACGCCTGGATAAAGAGACGCGCAGCCTTGCGATGGCTGGTAACTTTCCATTTCGTTTGCTTGGGGTGGGTGTTCTTTCGCTCGGAAACTTTGGGCGATGCCGGGTCGTTGCTCGATCAGCTTTTCACCTCGTTCCTCTCGCCTGCTACCAACATCAATACTGTTTTCGTGGGCGTGGTGGTCTGCGCCCTCTTGGCTCAGATGCTCTCAAAGCAAGCCTTGGCCAATATTCAAGCACATCTCTCGCGCTTGCCCGTATGGACATTGGCTGTCGGATTTGGCATCTGGATGCTTGTGGTGGACCAGTTAGGCCCTGAAGGGGTCGCCCCGTTTATCTATTTCCAGTTCTGAGCGAGACATGACCGATACTTCATCTACCGCCCAAGGTCTCCAAAGCCCGCCGGCTCCGCCACCGCCAACTCCGCCGGCCCCGCCACCGCCAACTCCCCCACCATCTCCGCCGTCTCCCCCAACACCAACCTCACCTCGCCGAAACACCCCTCCTCGCCGAAACACAACATCTGTGAAAGCTATAATCGCCATGTTTATCGGTCTCGCAGTAGCTGCTTTGCTGTCATCAGAGAGCCTTGTCGGGTTGGCTGAGCGACAACCAGTGGGGACTAGTCGAGACACAGCCCTCTCAACTGCCCGCAACCTCCACCGAGTAAGCAGTTTCTTGAGCTTGGACAGACCCGCAAGTGCCCTCCGTTCAGCTTTAGACAGAAACGAGACGACATACGATGTGGCAGCCTTAATCGCATCAAACAGGCAAACTCAGCCAACCACCCCGACTAGCCCAACCCAGCCAACCACCCCGACTAGCCCAACCCAGCCCGATACTTCTAACCCCGATACTTCCACCGCAGAACCAACCCCACCAGCTACCGAGCAAACTCAGTCAGCAACTTCACCCCCTTATACTCCCTCCACCAGCCCCGAGACTCCAAGTAACCCCGAGACTCCATCCACCATCCCCAGATCCACCGCCCGCAACCTCTCCACCCACCCTATTACCGAAGACGACCCCCTAAAACTCTGGGTTGGCGGCGACTCCCTTTCGCTCTCTCTGACCGTCGGCTTTGGCCGTGTTACTTCCCCCACGCTCGTGGATTTCACCCGTGACACACAACTTTCATCTGGTCTCACCCGCAAAGATTTCCTAGATTGGCCCCAACGCCTAGCCCGTCTTCTCACAGAAGACCGCCCCGATGTGCTCGTCATCATGTTTGGCGGCAACGACTACCAAGATGTGATTTTCAACGGACAGCTTCTAGAACGCCCAAGCCAGCCGTGGCTAGATTTTTACCGCACGCGAGTAGCCGAAGCCATGGACTTGCTAAACCAGCCCGACCTTCAAGTCATCTGGGTGGGCCAACCCATCATGCGTAGTGATTTTTTCTCCACAGGCATGCGCCACCTAAATGACATCTATGAATCAGAAGCCGCCACCCGTGCTTCCATCACCTACTTCGACACATGGAGCCTCTTCGCCAATGCAGAAGGCAACTACACCGACACTATAGACGGTACCCTGATGCGAGAAAGCGACGGAATCCACCTCAACACAACAGGCGGCATCCGCCTAGCCCGAGCAATCTGGTCGCAAGTCGCCCCCAGTTGGGGATTAGAATCCAACTGATCTGTCTCAAAGATGCTATCATCCAAATTATCCCTAAACAACAGTTGCGCCTGCTCATGCTTATAAACTCGTGCCATAAACTCCGAACAAAGCGACAACTATGAGATCTAATCGTGTAAAACTTTTCGCAGTCCTAGCTTGCGTGCTAGGTCTGGTCGCTGTCGCCTGCAGTAGCGACAGTGGAAACGATACCGACGACAATCAACAAGACACCGCAAGCCTGCTCGACGAAGTGCGCGACCGAGACCAGCTGATTTGCGGCACACGTGACGACCTCACCGGTTTTGCCCAAAAAAATAGCGAAGGCGAATTTGAAGGCTTTGATGTTGAGTTCTGCAAAGTAATAGCAGCAGGCATACTGGGCGACGCCACAAAAGTAGAATTCAAAGCTCTCGGCCCCGAAAGGTTTACTTCTGTCCAAGCTGGCGAAGTAGACATCCTCTTCCGCAATGCCACAGCCACCGCCTCTCGCGATGGCAGAGAAGGGTTAGCTTTCCCGTTCACCACGGTTTATGACGGGCAGCGCATGATGGTATCAGGCGACAGCGACATTACGAGTTTGGACGACATGGACGGAGCAAGCATCTGTGTAGTTCAAGGCACCACCACCGAACTTAATCTCAACGCAGTGTTAGGTGCCAGAGGCATTTCATTTAACCCAGTGTTATACAGTTCCCATACTGAACTTCGGGAAGCCTACCAAGCAGGGCTGTGCGAAGGTTACACAGCCGATGGCTCTGCTCTTTTCGTTTATAAATTCACCTCGGAACAAGCAGGTGGCCCCCAGCAGCGCATCTTGGATGAAGTGATGTCAAAAGAGCCTCTTGGGGCTGTCATAGCCGACGGAGACTCCAAGTGGGAACAAGCTGTGACTTGGGTGATGCGGGCCACGATTCAAGCGTGGGAGTTCGGTTTGGACTCAACCAATATCAATAGCTACAGCGGCAACGATGTCAACATCTTGAACTTCCTAGGCAGAAACGACTTTGACCCTGGTTTGGGGCTTGATCGCGACTTCGCCATTAATGTGGTGGATCAAGTGGGCAACTACAAAGAAATCTACGACCGCACCTTGGGCGCGACAGGTCTGATAATGGAAGGCTCGTACAATCGCCTCTGGTCAGACGGCGGACTACACTACGCTCCGCCGTATCGCTAGGATTGTCTTATAGCTAGGATTGCCCCTAGAAAGTGAAAAACCTAGCAAAGCGAAACACCCAACAGAATATGCTATGCTTATCCCTTGAATATATACTCAACAATACCCCCCCCCCCATAACCATTAGGAGAAAAAAATGCTTAAAAATAAGAAACTCATCACTCTTTTGTGTGCAACTTTTGCGCTTGTGCTATTCGCAGTTGCCTGTGGTAGCGACGACAGTGACGACGCAAGTCTGCTTGAAGAAGTACAAGACAGAGACTCTGTGCGCTGTGGCGTGCGCGACGCTCTCGCTGGCTTTGCTGTGCTAGGAGCCGACGGTAGCTATTCAGGTTTCGACGTTGAATTCTGCCGCGTGGTCGCAGCAGGCGTGCTAGGCGATGCCAACAAGGTGGAATTTATCCCGCTAGAAACTGCAGACCGCTTCACCGCCCTGCAATCGGGCGAAGTAGATGTGCTCATCCGCAACACCACATGGACAGCCACTCGTGACGGCCAAGAAGGAGCCAACTTCCTTTTCACTACCTTCTATGACGGCCAAGGCTTCATCGTCCCCGCCGACAGCGGCATCACGAGTTTAGAAGGGTTGCAAGACGCAACCATCTGCGTTGCTCAAGGCACCACTACCGAGTTGAACCTCAACGCGGTCTTCAGTGCCCGAGGCATCAACTTCACTCCTGCGTTTTTTGATACCAATACAGCCTTGCAAGAAGCATACGAAGGCGGACAGTGCGAGTCCTACACTGGCGATGCTTCGTCTCTGGCAACATATAAGTTCACTTCCGAGCGAGACGGGGGCCCGGCACAGTATGTGATTCCCGAAGTAATCTCCAAGGAGCCACTTGGCCCTGTGGTCGCCGATGGTGATACAGCCTGGGCACAAGCTGTCAATTGGTCAATCATGGCGACTGTCCAAGCTTGGGAATTCGGCTTGAATTCGGGTAATATCAACAGCTACAGCGGCGACGACCCCAATGTCTTGAACTTCCTTGGTGCTATTGATCCCAGTATTGAAGGTCTAAGCACAGACTTTGCCGTGAATGTCGTCAGTCAAGTCGGCAACTACCAGCAAATCTATGCGCGCACGCTAGAGCCTCTGGGCTTGCCGATGGCAGGCTCGGCCAACAGGCTTTGGACTGACGGCGGTCTCCTCTATACACCGCCTTACCGATAAGACCTTATCGATAAATCACCTTGCCGTCTAAAAGGCGGCTTAGGGCGCAGGTTATCAGAGCGCAGGTTATCTCAACATGAGCACAACCTCGCGGGATGACCTGCGCTCTTCTAATCTGAATCCTTCTTCTCAAGGCTTCACTTTATGGAGCGACGCTCGCACATATCGGGTGGCAGGTCAAGTTATCGGCGTAGCACTCGTCATCTTGCTGATCTGGCGGCTCACCAATAATCTTTTCAGCAATCTAGACCGCCTCAACATCTCTCGCAATTTCGATTTCCTTACCCAACCGACCAACTTCGCAATTGCTGAAAACTGGGGGTTTGATACCAGCCTCCCTCGCTGGAGAATGCTGCTCATTGGCCTGCAAAACACCATCTTGGCTGCTGGAGGAGGTATCGTTCTTGCGACAATTCTTGGCACTATCGTGGGCATTGCGCGTCTGTCGTCCAACTGGTTGGTTTCTAAAATCTCAACTTTTTATGTTGAAACTTTGCGCAATATACCGCCTTTGGTCGTCATCATTTTCTTCAGCATTGCCGTGTTCTCATCTGGGCCATTTCCTGTTTTTCGTGAAGCGACCGAACTGAAGCTCCCTTTCAGCGACTCCAACTGGCTCATCCTTTCGAACAGCCGTATAGGTTTCCCCAGCTTCTCTGCCGAACGCAATATTTCGGCGTTTTGGTTGCTTTTCGCAATGACCTTTTTGTTCGCTGCATGTATGTGGGCTTGGCGGACTGTGAAGTCGTCTAAGACCGGCGTTCCGCATCGCCGTGTTCAATGGTCGCTGGGGGTTTTTGTGGTGCTGCTGGTTCTTTGGTTTTTTCTATTGAACGGCCCCTACGATTGGTCGTGGCCTTCTCGCACCGAAAACGGCAGAAGACTTGCTTCAGGTTTCGGCACTAGCGCAGCGTATCTGTCTGTTACTTTGGCCATAGCAATATACACGGCTAGCCACATCGCCGAGATTGTTCGTGGTGCCATTTTGGCAATTCATAAAGGCCAAGGCGAAGCTGCTACTTCGCTGTCGCTTTCTTCGTATCAGCGGTACCGTTTCGTGATTTTACCGCAAGCTTTCAGGCGCATCATCCCTAACCTCATCAACCAATACCTCAACCTCACCAAGAACACTTCGCTTGCTGTGGCGGTGGGGTATGCAGAGCTTGCAAGTCTCACGCAAACATCTATCGGCAACGGTGCGCCAGCCCCGCAATCCATCCTTTTGATGATGTGCGGCTATCTGGGGTTGTCGTTAATCGTCTCGCTCATCGCCAACGTTGTAAACCGATCACTCCGACTGAAGGATCGGTGAGAGCTATGTCTGAGGTTATGTCTAATGGGGTTATGTCTGAGGTTATGTCTGCTGAGGCACTGATGCCTTCCAAAAAACTGAGTGCCAGAGGTTGGATGCGTGCCAATCTGTTCAACAGATGGTATAACGCTGTGCTTACACTCATTCTGGCTTTAGTTATTGCCTATTTGGGGTTTCGCTCAATTCGTTATCTCTTCTGGACAGCCGAATGGGAGCCTGTGCGCGCCAACCTCACGCTCTTCATGATCGGATCCTTCCCTCGCGATGAGCAATGGCGGGTGGTTGTTCAACTCTTGCTCTTGGCGGCGGCATTCGGAGTCATTTGGGGGTCGATGATCGGGGCTTCACGCGACCGAGCTGCACAATCAGGTTCGCCTTTTTCAGCTGAACCGGGCTGGGTGGCACTGCGACGGTGGTGGGGGCTGGTGTTGCTTTTGGGTGTGCTGTTGCTGGCAGCTTGGGGGATTTTGCCTTTAGTTCTAGCTTTTGGATGCATAGCATTGATATTTATGCTGAGGCGCATAGCTATGCGGCTTGCCTCTAAGGTGCGCATTTATGCTTGGTTCGGAGGCTACGTCTTGCTCATAGCCTCATGGCAGATAGTTAGCGGCACAGGCGGATCTGCCTGGTTCTGGGCAGCGGGTTTGCTAGCATTTTGGGGCATACGCACAGTGCGAAAGAAAGATTTAACTCCACGCCTGCCCTTGACTTTGGTAGCGATAGTCGGGGGCGGAGCAGTTGCCTGGGCTATCTATACCTTTATTTTGAACGGCTTGATTAACTTTTCAGGAGTGGGGTGGGACAACTGGTCGGGCTTCCATCTCAACCTCATCGCAGCTACCATTTCCATCATTGCCGCCTTCCCACTGGGCTTGATATTGGCTCTAGGCCGACGTTCCAGCCTGCCCGCTATTCGATGGCTCTGCGTTACCTACATTGAACTGATCAGAGGAGTGCCCTTGATCGGCTTATTGTTCATAGGTAACAGTCTTTTGGGCTTTTTTATCGATAACGACCCGTTTATTGATTTCTTCCTAGATACTCCCCTGTCGCAAATATCTAGGGCTATCGTCATCATGTCGTTGTTCACAGCTGCCTACTTGGCTGAGGTGATAAGAGGTGGTTTGGAAGCCACCCCTAGGGGACAAACTGAGGCTGGGCAGTCTGTAGGGCTTTCCCCTTGGCAGATAACTAGCCGAATCGTTATGCCGCAAACTTTGAGGGCTTCAATACCCGCTATCGTGGGGCAGTTCATCAGCCTTCTTAAAGACAGCTCGCTTCTTTCAATCATCGCAGTGTCTGAAATTCTCAGGGTTCGTGCCAGCGTCCATTCACAAGGAGCTTTCACAACCTTGGGCACAGCCGAAACTCTCGTTTTTATCGCCTTTGCTTTCTGGGCTTTCGCTTTCACATGGTCTAGGGAGAGCCAACGCTTGGAGAAGCATCTAGGTGTGGGAGAACGATGAGATCACCAAGAGAACGAAAGGAAAAGCCATGACTAAAATAGACCCCGACGCGGATAATGGTGCCAACCGAGGCAAGGCAGGCCGAGCCATGATTGATTTCGAATCAGTCAATAAATTTTTTGGTAACTTCCAGGCCCTCAAAGACATCAACCTAGCGATAGACGAGCGTGAGGTGGTCGTGGTGCTCGGCCCGTCTGGTTCAGGCAAATCCACGCTCATCCGCTGCGTCAACAAGCTAGAAACGCACGACTCGGGGCGGATCACCGTTGACGGAGTTGAGCTCACAAACGACATGAGAGGCATCCGTCATGTGAGGCGCAATACAGGAATGGTGTTTCAGCAGTTCAACTTGTTTCCCCATCTAACTGTTATAGACAACATCACTTTGGGACCGCGTCAGGTGAGGCGCATGCCCAAGGCGGAGGCTGAAGATCTGGCTGTCTCGCTGTTGGAACGGGTGCATATCCCTGAACAGGCTCGCAAATATCCAGGTCAGCTATCGGGCGGGCAGCAACAACGTGTGGCTATAGCTCGGTCTTTGGCTATGGAGCCGAAGGTGATGCTGTTTGACGAGCCGACTTCAGCCTTAGACCCTGAGATGATCAAAGAAGTGCTAGATGTTATGAAAGAGTTAGCCGTAACAGGGATTACCATGATTGTGGTGACCCACGAGATGGGCTTCGCTCGTGAGGTAGCCCAACGTGTCGTCTTCATGGATGAAGGTGAAATCGTTGAGAGCAACACCCCCGACGAGTTCTTTGAAAACCCCCAAGAAGACAGAGCCAAACTCTTCCTCTCACAAATTCTCTAGCGGTTGCGGCGGCCTCGTTTGGGTTTAGAGATAAAAGCTTCCTCTATGGCTAAGGTTTCAAAGCCTTCTGCCACTTCGTTCCCTGTGGCGTAGCGATACAGCACGGCTTGATAGACGCTCTTGAGGGCTGAGAAAAACAGCGAAACTCCCAAAACCCACAAAACCAACAATACGACTCCGAGCCAGACGAGCGGTATGATACTGGCAGCCGAGCCAACCCAGATGATCAAACCGCCTACCAAGATACCCGGTAACGCAGCCACGAAGCCCACAAGCCCTATACCGACCTGACCGATCAGATTTTCGCCCCAAGTCTCTTTCAGCAGCTGCATAGATCTCTTGAGGCTGGCGAACGGACCTTTTCGCTCAACAATGATGACCGGCAACACCAAGAAGCTGATCACTGCCCAAGCAGCTTCGGCTAACCATGTGAAAAGCCCAGCTATGAACCCTCCCCTATCACGAATCGCCTGCATGATCATCGCAAATATTACTGAGATAATTGCCCAGCCCACAAGCAGTCCGAAACGACCACGCGCGCCAGCAATAGCACTCTTTACTGTGGGGTCGCCTCCCGAAAGCCTATCTAAAGCCCCGTGTACAAGAGCACCGTGGAAGAACACATTAGAAATTCCTGCCAGCAAAATCCCCACAAACCCGGCGATAAATAACACTCCTCCGTTCGGCTCCCACCACCCCTCGGTTCCTGAAGCTGCTGCCATTCCTCCGATAAGTGCGATAAGCCCGCCGATGAGCAATCCAACTATTGCGAATACCAAACCCAAAACTGTAAGCCACAGCAACTCTGGATCTTGTTTGAGGACACCCCACGAAGTTTTGGCAAGTTGCTTAGATCGGCCCCAGCGACCAAGACTTCTCAAGCCCGAATAGCCATTACTCATGATTTATAACTCCTTGCTATGTATTCTACTATGCTTGGTGCTCTACGATGCGTGGTGCTCTAAATGCGTGCTTGCTTGCCTACCTAGCCGTAACCGTCTCAGTATGGCTACCCGATTTCAGCACCAGCCCCGGCAAGTTTTCACAGCTCTCCCCACCCTCCACAATAGGTTCGCCGTTGCAGAAGATAATATCTATGCCTTTGGCTTCAGAATAGAGACGACTAGTGCCGCCTGGCAGATCGTCTGCCATTCGAAGCGGCCCTGAATCAATAGTCTCAGGGTCAAATACGACCACATCTGCGAACCAGCCTTCTTCTAGCCTCCCTCTGTCTCTCAGGCCGAACAGCCGAGCAGGACGGTCGGTGATCAGCTGCACAGCCTTCTCCAAACTCAACTGCTTGCGGCCTCGGATAGTGTCGCCCAACCATTGAGATGTATAGGGTGCTCCGCACATACGATCCAAGTGTGCGCCTGCGTCTGAGCCGCCGATGAGAATGTCATCTTCCACCCAGAGTTCGCTACGCATCTGCCAACTGGAATCGTCGTCATCGGTGGGGTGCGGCCACAAAATCGTTCGGCCGCCGTCGGCAACCACAATGTCGCAAAGTGTGTCAAATGCGTTCTGACCTTCTCCGCTACCTCCGCGCTCACGAGCAATCTCACCGACAGTGCGGCCTGAAAGAGCCTCGTTTTCGCTAGCGTAAGTATCGCCGATGGTGTATGTGCTCCAGTTGGTGAGCCGCAGAAAAACGCCAGCTTCAGGTAGCTGCGACTGCTCATACAAAAACTTTCGCACCTCTGGATCGCGGAGCTTCTCAACTCTCTCATCCAGCGGTAAGCTCACAATGCTGTCCCACTTAGGCAAGCGGTTCAAAGCACAGTAGAAACCGAAACTCATGTTCATCCCTACCAAGATAGGCATAGTCAAAGCTACGAGCCTGCCACCAGCCTCTGCCACTCGTGCCGAAGCTTCAACCTGTGATTCCACACGCTCGCGATGAGCTGAGTCAACTGTCAACACATTCCAGTTGATCGGTCGATTTGCTTCAGATGACATTTCTGAAAGCAACGACAGCTCGTCTTCGCTAAAGCGATCCATGCAACCATCTACGATTATCTCCAAAGTTGTACCTTCGTGCGTGCCTGCTGTGCGCGAGAGTGCCACCACCTCGCTATTGGCGGCAAATCTACTGGGCACGGGTTGACCATCACCGTCATCGTGGGTATATGCCAGCGAAGTAGAAAAGCCGATACCGCCAGCTTCAATGCTCTCTTCCAGCAGCTTGCACATTTCGTCCACTTGCTCTTCGGTGGCTTCGTTGCCCACTGAATCTGCCCCCATCACTCGCCGTCTGAGCGCGCTGTGCCCCACGAGGAACGCCACATTCACACCGAGTTTGCCATCTAAACGGCTCAGATATTCGCCGAAAGTGCGCCAGTCCCAAGGCAGACCTTGCTCTAAGGCAGTCAGTGGCATACCTTCCACCTTCACCATCATGCGCCGCAGATAATCGGCGTCTTCAGGCTCCACTGGTGCCAACGTGAACCCACAGTTGCCAGCTATCACAGAAGTAACACCGTGAAGACTAGAAGGCGTAGCATAGGGATCCCAGAAGAGTTGGGCATCGTAGTGGGTGTGGGGGTCGACAAAGCCAGGGCAAACCACCTTCCCCTCAGCGTTGATCACACGCTTTGCTTCATCAGGAGAGATGCTTTCGCCGATAGCGGCTATGCGGTCGCCACTAATGGCGATGTCGGCTTGACGTCCTGGGCTTCCAGAGCCGTCTATCAGATTTCCGCCACGGATGAGATAGTCGTACATCTATGCTGTCCTTTCTTGCTTCTAGGGATTTAGACCTTTGAGATAAGTTTAGTTGGAGGGTGCGACAAGCATTCACGGCGTGGGCGTATCTTTTGGGGTTTTATCGTAGTTCTTGGAAGAATTCTTTTAGTAGCTCGGCGCATTCGGGGGCGCGGATATTTGGCACCACCTCAAAATTATGTGAGAGACGGGGATCGGTTCCAAAGTTATAGAGCGAGCCGCAGGCACCAGCCTTGGGGTCGGCTGCTCCGAACACCACTTGGCTCACTCGGCTCAGCACAGCGGCACCTGCACACATCTGGCAGGGTTCCAAAGTTGTTACTAGAGTTGCTCCGTCCAATCGGGAGCTACCAAGCTTTTTGGCGGCAGCTTGCAGTGCCAGCAGTTCAGCGTGTGCAGTCGGGTCGCCACGCAGTTCCCGCTCGTTGCGAGCCAATGCCAGCACCGACCCTTCCATTACTACCACAGCCCCAACTGGCACATCGCCATGTGTCGGAGCTTGTCGTGCTTCCAGCAACGCAAGCTCCATAGCCGAGTCAAAATTCATAGCCTTTACCGAGTGATCTGCGGAGGGAGTGGGATTCGAACCCACGGTGACCGAAGCCACACACGCTCTCCAGGCGTGCCGATTCGTCCGCTCTCGCATCCCTCCTGTGTGTCTTCCATCATATTGCGCTAAAGTTGAAATCTGCCGTGAGGTGTGGTGATCGGGTCCTGTGCGACTGGGCTCCACGAACCGAGTCAGGGCCGGGAGGCAGCAGCTCTCAGTGGCAAGCTCGGGGTGCCGCAGACCGCCTGCTTATCACACCTCACGGCTTTTCGCACTAATTCCAACAGCTAGGCAACGGCGGGTTGGAGGCGCAATACGCCGCCTACTTTGCCTACACCTCTGATGTCCACAACGGTTTTGCCAACCATCTCCACCCACGAAGGTAGAGAGTCTTCCTCCACATCGGCAAGAATTTCGCCCGGTGAAGCAACCGCACAAAGTTTTGCCGCCAGATTTACAGGCTCGCCAATATAGTCATCACCTTCGAACAACAGTGCCTCGCCCATAGCAACTCCCACCCGCACATCAATCTGAGTGGCACGAAAATGGTGGATGATGTGAGCAGCAGTTGCCACCGTGCGACCCGGCTCAGGGCTAACAAGCATGGCACCGTCGCCCAGCCATTTAGCTATCCGCACGCCTCGCAGACTCGCCACTCTTCGAGCTTCTCGCCGAAAAGCACCCAGCAACTCAGCTGCTGTTGCCGGACCTCTCTGTCGTGTCACGAATGTAAACCCGCTCAAGTCAATAAATGCGAAAGTTCTGCGCACGATGAGATATTTCGTTTTCGGCTGCAAGTCACGAGGGGCTTCCATGCCGTCACCGCCCCTAGACACCATCCATTCCTGCGCCGGGCTCAGCAACGGCTCAGGCCCATAGCCCTCCACCACCCCTGGCGGCATCGGCACAGCACCAGTGCCTTCTCCTGAACCGTGTGGCTCATAAGATATAGATGACATAGATAACACATTACGCAGAAGCAAATACAATACTGAGGAACTACTCATGAAAGGAATATCATGTTCCGTGCACTTCTCTTATCTAAACCGAATGACGAATTCACCTGCGAAATCGCGGAACTGTCAGAAGACGACCTCCCCGACGGGGCCGTTACTATCTCGGTGGAGTACTCCACGATCAACTACAAAGACGGCTTAGCTATCTCGGGCCGACCAGGTATCGTGCGAAAATGGCCGATGGTGCCCGGAATAGACCTCACTGGCACTGTGGAGTCGAGTAGCGACCCAGCGTGGCAACCCGGCGACAAAATAACACTAAACGGCTGGGATGTGGGCGAGTCGCACTGGGGCGGATTGGCGCAAAAAGCCAAAGCTCAGCCCGGCTGGCTCACTCGTCTGCCTGATACTTTCAACACTCGCCAAGCTGCCGCCATCGGCACCGCAGGCTACACGGCGATGCTTTGCGTGCTCGCTTTGGAAGAACACGATATCACCCCAGATAAAGGCCCGATCATCGTCACCGGCGCGGCAGGAGGAGTCGGCAGTGTGGCTGTGGCTGTACTCGCCAAACTGGGATACGAGGTGACAGCATCTAGCGGTCGGATAGCAACAGAAGGCGACTATCTGCGATCCTTAGGAGCGAGCGAAGTAATCCACAGAGACGAATTTGCTGGCGATCCCCGCCCGCTGGATTCAGCCAAGTGGGCAGGTGCTGTGGATGTCGTAGGCAGTACAACCTTGGCACACATCATCTCACAAACCCAGCCACATGGCTGCGTGGCTGCTTGCGGTCTGGCGCAAGGTCCTGACCTTCCCGGATCGGTAATCCCCTTCATCCTGCGAGCAGTAACTCTGTCTGGAATCAACTGCGTATATGAATCTCCCGCTCGCCGAGACCAAGCTTGGCAAAGACTCGCCGAAGATCTTGACATAGCAAAGCTAGACCAAATGACTCAAGAAATCTCCCTAGCCGATGTTCCACAAGCCGCAGCCGACATACTAGAAGGCAAAATCCGCGGCCGATGTGTCGTGAATGTAAACACCTAGCAACCAGGTACAACTATTTCTGGTTTCTTCAAGCTTGCATATTTCAAGCTTGTGTAGCAGTTCGCCTGCACCACTACGGCATTTTGCCATAAACTGCTTGCGAAGGCGGCTGACGAAGCAAAAGGGAGATATCGAGTGTTCGGCGTTATAGGACTAGGGCAGATGGGTGGGAGCATAGCTAGGAAGCTGTTATCGGAAGGGCAACAGGTGGTAGTGTGCGATGTGCAGGCTGAAGCGGTGAAGGCTTCCGGGGCGAAACTGGTGGCTGGCACTCCCTCTGAGTTGGTAGCTGAGTTGGCAGCAAAGTGCAGCGGCTCCCCCGGCAGTAGCGGCTCCCCCGGCAGCATTGTGATTGTGGTGGTGCGAAATGATGGCGAAGTGCGTGAGGTGGTGTGTGGAGAGAAAGGTATATTGGCTGGAGTATCGGAAAGCTGGATTCACAACAAACAGGCGGGCGAGCAAGCAAAACCAGTCGTGCTAATTCATTCAACCGTGCAGCCTGAGACCGTAAAAGATGTGGCACAGATTTGTGCGAAAGAAGGCATAACTGTGCTAGACGCTCCGGTAACAGGCGGTGCTGGGGCAACAGAAAACGGCGACTTGGTGGTGATGTTGGGAGGTGACGAGAAAGTCTGTGCTGAAGTTGCCCCGAAGCTCTCACACTACGCAGGAAAAGTCGTACGTGTAGGTGCTCTGGGCGCAGGCCAGAAAGCCAAGATAGCCCGAAATCTCATCACCTACTCCGAATGGGTAGTAGCAGCCGAAGCCACAGCTTTAGCCGAGGCAGCAGAAGTGGATGTGGAACAGCTCTGGGAAATAATCGACCATTCTGACCGACACATAGGCACCCACGGCGGATATTCAGGTGTGCGCCGCCTCTTACCTGCCCCTGAAATGATGCAGCCTTTAGCCGAACTAGCACGCAAAGACCTCAGCCTCGCAGCCGAACTAGCACGCAAAGTAGACCACAACTCGTGGTTAGCTGAGCGAGCTATAGACAACATCGCCCAAACCCTCAAGCTTGAACAATGAAACCCAGCGCAGACCTGCTCTCACAATTTGAAGAGATGGTCGGCGTGAGCGATGCACATTTTCACCGGATAAGTTCATCCGATGAAATCTTGAAACTTGCCGACGAGATAGCCGACGGTGCGCCCGTGGTGGTATGGGAAGAAACCGCGGTATGGGAAGAAACCACAGAAGATGGCGACATCGCAAGCCATATCGCAAGCATTGACCACATCCCCGGCCCACAAGAACGAACGCTGGGGGTGGTTGTGGCTCGTTGTGGTGTGGCAGAGACTGGGTCGGTAGTTTTGGTGGAGGAAACCCGCCAGCAGATGCTGCATTCGCTTTTGTCTCAAGAGCTACTGGTGCTGGTGCACACCGAAGATATTATCGCCACAATGCCTGAAACTGCCACCTTGATCTTGGAAGCTAGCTCGGCAGGTAAGCATGTGACATTTCTCTCTGGCCCATCGCGCACTGGCGACATTGAGCTTCGTCATGTGAGCGGCATTCAAGGACCGTGCGAAGTGCATGTTGCGCTGTGTGATTGGTAATTGGCGATTAGTGATTGGCGATGCACGAAATACCACCTTTTAGCGAACGTCTCAGCACTGCTCTTGCCGACAGAGGCATCCACGAAGGTCTTGCCGACTTTCAAGAGCGATGGCAGATACGGCGAGACGGGGTAGTCGCTGGGCTAGAAACCCAAACAGGCACTAGTTTCACTGAGCTTGCCCACAAGGTATCGGAAGCCAAAGCTCACGCCCGTCACGATCCTGCGGTGCTGCAGCGATTCCGCGAACAAGCCGCAGCCAGAGGCATAACCGTAACCGATGCATCCACTGCTGCAGACGCTTGCCAGATCATCTCCGACATCTGCGCCCGCCGAGGCACCCAGCTTGTTGTCAAGACGAAATCCATGGCAACTGAAGAGATATTTCTCAACGAACATTTGGAGACCCAAGGCATAACCGCTATAGAGACCGACCTCGGCGAATGGCTACTGCAATGCGCTGGCGACCGCCCTAGCCACCTCATCGTGCCAGCTATCCACAAGCGGCGCACCCAGATAGCAGCCATGCTCACCAACATGTTCAACACCCAGTTCGACCCAGAAGACATTGAAGGTATGGCGCGGGTGGTGCGTGCCGAGCTACGCCCCCACTTCATAGCATCTGGAGTTGGCATAACGGGTGGCAATATCCTCATAGCTGAAACAGGTTCGCTAGTTCTAGTTACCAACGAAGGTAACGCTGGCCTGACTACTACTCTCCCGCCCGTACATATTGCCGTGGTCGGCATAGACAAGATGGTAGAAAGCACCGAAGATGCCATAGATGTGATCCGCCTGCTGGCAAAATCTGCCACAGGGCAAGTTATCTCCAGCTACACGCAGTTCATCAACGGCCCTACACCCGCACAGCCAGATGCTGAG
The DNA here is from genome assembly GCA_958295755.1 of uncultured Acidimicrobiales bacterium. Classification (GTDB taxonomy): domain Bacteria; phylum Actinomycetota; class Acidimicrobiia; order Acidimicrobiales; family Hopanoidiivorantaceae; genus Hopanoidiivorans. The sequence goes on from OY282367.1 coordinate 1,903,912, forward strand.
ATGCATGTGATTCTGCTAGATAATGGTCGCTCGCAAATGTTAGCTGATCCGGTGTTTGACTCGGCCCTCTCATGCATTCGCTGTGGAGCGTGCGCCAATGTCTGCCCGCCATATCAAGTGGTAGGCGGGCACGCGTTCGGACATGTATATACCGGAGCAATCGGGCTAGTAACCACAGCTTTTCACCACGGAATTGAAGCTGCGGCAGGCCCGCAGTCGCTCTGCATATCTTGTGGAGCGTGCGCTCAAGTATGCCCTGCAGCCATCGCACTGCCCGACCAGATTTTAGAAGTGCGCGCTCGCAGTCAGAAGTCCGCTCGTAGCCAGAAGTCTGCTCATAGCCAGAAATCAAAAGGCAAACCCGATAACCTCGCAAAAAAACCAGCAACAAACAAGTCAGTAACGAAATCATTCGCCAGAGCACCAGTAACCATCGGCATGTACATCTTGCGGTCTCGGCGAATGACAGCCTCTGCCACTTGGCTCGCTGCTGCCGTAAGCTCACCGGTGCGCACAGGCAACCTGCTCGGACGACTGCCCTTACCTAAAAAATACAGCTGGCGCACCCCGCCGGCACCAGCTTTTAAGTCAGCCCGCCGCCAACTTCGAGCATTGACATCTGGCAAAAAATCACACAGAACGAAAACCGCTCTTTTCATTCAGTGCGTCACCGACAGGTTCGCCCCCGAGATCGCCGTGGCAACCTCGCAGATACTGCAAGCCACAGGTGCCGATGTGGAAGTGCCTTTGGCTCAGCACTGCTGTGGCCTACCTGCCATTGACACTGGCGATTTTGAAACTGCCAAGAAAATGGCTCGCTCCACATTGGATGCCTTGGAAGGTTACGAGTGTGTAGTCACTCCAGCCCCCAGCTGCGCTGTGGCGATGGCACATGAGTATGAGCGGCTATTCCAAGACGACATCTACAATCTGCAGCGGGCGCAAGACTTAGCAGCAAGAGTAGCCGACCTTGTGAGCTATCTGGAAGGTTGGCAGTTGGGAGATTCGCAGGAGGAAGGTTCCGATGCAGAGCAGGTATTGCGAAAGCCGAAAGAAGGCAATAGCGAAGGTAACACAGAAGGTAATACCGACACCATAACTGTCCACCCTTTCTGTCAAAGCCGCACTCGGCTCGGCCATAGTACTGAAACAGCATCTCAACTCATCAATCATCTTTGCGGCACCACCTCCACCCCGCTACCAGAAGCTGATGTGTGCTGTGGTTTTGGCGGTTCAAGCTCGTTCACATCCCCACAGGTAGCTAAAGCTATTCTCGCCCGCAAGCTCCAAAATATAGCCAGCACAGGGGCCACAACCCTAATCACCGACAACCCCGGCTGTGCTCTTCATCTCCGAGGCGGAGCTCACGCCTGCCACCAAAAACTAGAAGTACTCCATATCGCCGAATACCTGGCTGACCGAATACCTAGCTAACCGAATACCTAGCTGACCGCCTCTAAAAAAGCTGAGAAAACGCGAAAAAGGGCGGCTCTCCAATAAGAGAACCGCCCTTTCGCAAGGTTTGTGTGGCTGGCTACTGGTTGTTTAGTCCAGTAGCCTGCCAGCAATATCAGCCGGTGCGACCTTCAGGTTGTGGGCCAGGGCTAGTGGAAGTGCCACTGTCAGGCTCATCATCGTCGCCACCTATAACAATAGTGGGCGGAGTAGGTGGAGTATCGGGGTCAGTGGTAGCGGTGGTGCCACCAGTGCCTGAGCCATCACCGCTGACAGTAGCCTCACAGGTGTGAGTGAACTCAAATGCCAACGATGTAACACCAGCAGCATAAGTCTGCGTCTGAGACGCGCCTCCAACTGGTGAGCAACGCTCTGGGCCATTGCGCTCAGTTACTGTTACTGAACAAGCCGTGGTGCCTCTGTAATCTGTAGATGCGAAAGCTACCACATTGAAAGTCTTCTCCTGGTCGTTCAAGATTCTACTCAAAGCACTACCGTAAACGGTTACCGACCCAGGGAATACCTGCGTAGTAGCAGCATCGCCTTGAGAACCAAAGCCTCGTGGTATCACAGAAGCAAAGCCACCGCAAGGTGCGTCTGTAGTGATGATGTAATTAACACTGTCATCAGTGGTGAAAACCTCATCAGCTGGGAAAGTAGTGACCACGGTTACAGGAACTGTGAATGCTTCATATGTCACGGTCACATTTGCCGGGATAAGATCAGTGGGAGTACCACTGGGACCGGGGGTAATCACGCCGTCAACCACACCAGTGGTCTTCAAAGGATCAATTTGTCCGCTTGCGGTGCGAGCCAGCCTCAAGTTACCGAGATTGTCGGTAAATGTGACACTGTAAATGCATCGATCGCCTGATGCTGCGGTAGCAGCCGAAGCTTTCTGAGTGACTGTTTCGCTAACCAAAGATACGGCATTTATCAGACCACTTGCTCCTCTTCCTTGAGAAGGTACAGCAGACACAAACTGCAGACCGCCAGTGGCAGTTACTCTGTTGGTCAAAGAGCCGCCTGCACATCCAGCAGTGGCAGAAGTGTATGTGGCGGTGATTTCCAATCCAGCATGGCCTGCGACAACAGCATTACCGGTGCCAAATGACATACCTGAGGTGAATGTTGAAATGCAACGCTGTCCTACAGTAGCACTGGCTGGAGGAATACTGGCCAGTCCGCCTGTGCCCGCAAAGTTAGCAGCGAACTCAATCGAGCCAACAGCAGTACCAGAGTATTGCAGCTGGTTGCCTGCGCCGTTGCCAGATAGAACTAGCGGCCTTCCGGATGTAACAACAGTACCGATAGCAGTACCAGTAGTACCCTTGACCGTAACTGAAACTTCGCAAACAGGGTTGCTATAGCTAACTTCCCAGTTGCAATTAGTCGATATCAAGCCGGTGATCTCGGTGTTACCAGCAGTACCGTCAAGAACAGCGAGTGGCAAACTGTATGCACCATTGCTCAGCGGAGCCCTGTTACCAGGATTGCAACCTCCGACTGCACTAACAGTCACGCTTATGTTAGTAGCCACAGCTGGTATCCCTCTAGCAGCTGCGTTACTCGTGGATGTGTTCTGGAGCGTTATGGATGCTTGCTGGCCAGATGCCGGATTCGATGTTGACGCTACTAGCACCAGCACCGAAGCCATGAGGCCCGCAACAGCCACAAGTCCGATTAGAACTCGTTTCATTGTGATTTTCCTTTCTTAGTTTATTGTTTTGGTTTTTTGGTTTTTATCTATCTATTTCTTTTATCTATCTCTTTATCTATACTTTGTATCTATTTATGTCTGATATCTTATCTAGTTATGCTTCTAAATCGCTACGAAGTCTAACACATATCATCTAGTTTCGCACGCTATGTGTTTACTGGTATTTTCTCGCTCTTGCTTTCTTTGATTAGGCTTTCTCCGATTATGCTTTCTCAGACTAGCTTTCTCACATTACTCTGTCAAACTATTAAGACGCCTCAAGGTGGGTTTGGGTTGACACGAGTTGGTTGTCAGCTGAGTGCTCCAAAATATCTATGGCCACCTTATCGTTGTTGTCGATCGCGACCCATTGAGCACGAAGACCGTGTCGCCCGGGTTGATGGTGTCGAACCACTGCGCCGATGTAACCACAGGTTGGCCTCTTGGGATGAAATAGCTCCACGACTGAGAAGAGTTGTTCCAACGGAAGACCAAACGGATGTTTGTGCCTCTGGTGCCTAAAAGCGAATTTAGAGATGTGGAGGTGCTACCAGCGTAGGCAAGCAGGGAATACCCTGACGATATAACCCTTGTGCCTCCTGAAGCAGTAGGTTGAAGCAAGTTGGCAGGGTTATATCTGATCGTTCTAGCCAATGGAACATACACAAATACCACATCGCCTTTGTCCATACGCAAGGTAGTGGAAGAGCTTGTGCTCCACCCCCTCCAAGATTGAGTTTGGGAATTCCACAACCACAGGCTGGTAAAAGCGTTGTTGAGCGACCGCCTGAAAGAGCTAGCCGTTGTGCCTGTAGCCCCATTGAACGGTAGCATCACCCAACCTCGTGGCAGCTCAATCTGCTGGGTGCCTCCACCCGAAGTTGACCCTACGCAGTCGTATTGAACCGTAATGGAGAAAGCTGTGCTTAGGGATGTCCATGCCACTTCCTGGTAAGGCAGGCCTGAAGCGTCTCGCCGGGGGTTACGCATTGTGCAACCCTCATAGGCAGAAGCTTGCGTAACACGCAAAACGCAAGGCGTCTGCACGCCGTTGATCAACAAATATGGCGGCAGATCGTATGATGCAGCAGGATTTATAGATCTAGAACCCGTGCCTACGACGCCAGATACTCCAGGAGTCACGAATACTCCATACGCCAAGCCTCTACGCCCTGTTACTCCGCCGAATAGAGCAGTATCATCGCCACAGGCACCTGGAACAGAGACAAGTAGCGTGATGCGGTCATCTGTTGTAAAAAAGCTACCTGGTTCGGTAAAGATTTGAGCAGAAACCTGCACGGGCAATCTGTTGGCCACAAAAAGAAACGCAAGTGTGGTCTGTGTTGCGCCCATAGTATCGAAGCTTCTGCTGGGAACTTGGACGCTTGAAACACGTAGCGATGTTGCCGACGGATCAGCCGTCACCGTATAAGAGCAGGTGGTAGTAACACCTGCTGGTGATTTGACGATATTGGTCGTAGTAGGTTTTGAATTGGATGATGTGACCCTCATCCTCTGAGTGCACTGACTATTTTGGCGGTTATCAAATGGCTCAATTGTGAAACCGACCATTTCGTCTCTGTAAAAGTTCGCGTTGAGATTAGTGGGTAGATCTACTCGCAAAGTCAGGCGAAATATCTCTTCACAAGCACCTGTTCCACTTGGGGTGACGCTGGCCATCAGGTCTACGCGGGCAATTTGCTTCCCGTTCGTGCCTGCGAAATTCCCTGAAGTCCCAGTTGAGTGGATGAATAGTCCAGCACCTGGTGAAATTGCCTGAGTGCCGTCGGCATAGTACAAAATAGCGTCAACTCGACATCCGCTTAGTTGAATGTTGTCTAGCGGAGTTGCTTGCAGTTGCCAATTGCATTTGAGATCCAGCACAGCGTAATACCAACTCGACCTCTCTACTATGTCTCCGGGGCTATTTGCCCGGCTGCAATCGCCGAAAGGCGTGAATTTGAGATCGTAACGCTCTTGCGACTCTAGGTTTCTCACTAAAACAAGCCTTTGAGTAGGGTTCGCTGTTGGAGCTGTGCAGCCGCCTGGGGTTATAGTTACAGTTTTGTCAGCACCGAGGGAATCAAAAGCACCTGTTCCGTTAGAGTAGTTTGGCGAATCAGAGCCTACGAGGTCGAAGCTGGTAGCCGTGGTTGGGCTCCCTGTGCCTCTATTTATGGAAAAGGTGCAGTTTTCTAAGTTGGAGGTGATTGTCACCGTATAGGTGCAGTCGATTTGATCAGAGTTGGGCGCAGTAACCACACTGGGGGTGGGGTCGTAGTTGGTTGTGAGCGACCATTGGAGCATACTGTTGTCGGCATAGATCCATCTAGTGGTGCCAGGGCGACAGCGACTCGCATTTGTGGTGGGAGTGGTAGCGAAGCTGAATTGTAAGCTTGGAGCATTGCCTGATGAAGGCGGAGCTACCTTGATGTTTGTTAGCGCGGAAGCAGAAGTGCGAGTGCCAGCCGTTGGAACTGCTGAAACTGACGGGGCTACCAACACGAAGATGCTAGCGATTAGAGCGAGTAGCCCGGTGTAGCAGATGACTGCCCTGGTTGCTGGTCCGGTTACTGATCTGGTTGCTGGCTTAATTTTTGCTGATTTGTTTGCTGATTGAATCGATGCCATTGGTTTCCTCCATCCCCTCTAAGCCGATATTATCACAGCTTCTGTAGCAGAAGCAAACAATTATTTAGCATTTTGTAAGAATTGTTATGAATTCTGTAAGACAGATGTTCGTTGTTCGCTTTTTTGGTTGATTGCCGACCATCTGAAAAATAGGATGGCGATGATTGTCCAGAGGTAGAAACCGCCTACTACTTTCATTATCAAGCCTGCTGCTTGCTGGTCGCTGGTGGCTGATATACCGAATGCGCCAGTATAAGCCTCATAAATTGAGCTGTCGGCGAAGGTTAAAAACCCTGCTGGGATAGTGGGCAAGATAGACATCGCAAACAAGTATGCCATCTGAGTTGGCAAGCCCAAACGAAGCTCTGGAATCGGGCTGCAGACGGGCATCCACATCAGCAGAGCAAAGCCGAAAAGGGCGAAATGGGCGAAATAGTGAAACGAGCCGCTGTTTGCTGCGGTGTTTACCACCCAAGGTAGGTGCGTGATGGCGACCACCACATTGAAAGCCACTCCTGCCAGCACGGGGTGGGTGAGTTTGCGAAAGATCGGGCTGGGGGCGGCATCGAGATGGCCACCTAGAACAGTTCTGGCTAGCGGCTCGGGTGTGGCTAGCAGCAACAACGGCGGCACCACGAAGGTGATGAGCATGTGCTGAATCATATGGACGAAGTAGAGATAGTCTTCTGAGAGATCGTGGAGCGGCCAGTCGCTTGCCAGCCAAAGGAAGAAAATCGCAGCTGCGTAGCTGGCTTTTTGCTGCTTCGTGACTCCTTGGTATTTGTCGGAATCGCTGCCAGACCAACGGGGTGCCAATCCTCGGCTCACATAGAATCCCAACCAAACGCAAAATGCGACTAGCAACCAGACTTCTAGATGGAATCGGTATGGCATGGTTAGTTTTTGCTAGCTACCAAATTTCGAAGGCTGTGAGCATTATTAGATAGACCGCTAGTGCCATAACGATACCTACTTGGAATACTCTGCGAAAGATTATGGAATCGAACTTGAGATGCATGAACCAAGCCACTACATAGACAAATTTCAACACCATCAGCACCGTCAAAACCACATACAGAACTGCGTCTGAGAGGTTATGGACTGATTCAAAGTAGGTGAAGACCTCCAGAGCTGTCAAAACCGCCAGCAGCAGGGCGATCTTTATGTATTGCCAGTCGGACGGGTGGGCGTGCTCGTGAGTAGTAGTCTCGTGAGTTGTGGGATCGTGGGTGGCAATATCGGTAGACATAGCTAGTTCCTACTGCGGGAAGAGATAGACGATGGTGAAGATCAAAATCCAGACGATATCAACGAAGTGCCAATAGAGACCTACTATCTCAACCGTTTCGGCTCGCTCTGGCCCAAGCCGACCGCGCATATTAAGCACTAGCAACGACATCAGCATTATGATGCCGATGGTCACATGAGCTCCGTGAAAACCTGTGAGGCTGAAGAAAGCTGAGCTGAATATATTTGTGGTGTAGCCAAGACCTTCGTTGTAGAAAGCGGTGAATTCGTAGGCTTGGCCTCCGATGAAGATAGATCCGAGCAAGGCTGTGCAGAGTAGCCATATTCGAAAACGCCGTTCGTCGCCCCTGTTCATATTGGCCAAAGCCAGCACCATCGTGAGCGAGCTCACTAGCAATACAAATGAGCTGGCCGATGTGAAGGGGATGTCAAATACATCGTTCGGTCCGATTTCACCCTCTGGGAGACGCTCGCGCAACAGCAAGTAAGTAGAGATGAGCGCGCCGAACAGCAGACATTCCGACCCCAAGAACATCCACATCAACAGCTTGTTGTGCGACAAGCCTGTGCTGGTGGCTTGGTGGTCGGCGTGCGGGGCCACAGTATGTGTCGCAGTCTGGGCCGCAGTTTCTTCAGCCGCAGTTTCTTCAGCCACTTCGCTCACTTCGTCTGTTGTGCTCACTTCGTCTGTTGTAATTGTCATCGTCTGCTTCCTCAACTGCCCACAGCACCATTAGCTACAGCACCATTAGCTACAAGACTTTCGCTACCTTCTTCCAGCAGGCCCATTACCTCTCCGCCGTGCTCGCCGTTCCCGTGCTCATCATGTGGAGCTTCAGGGTCATCTGGCGGCTCCAGAATCCAGCCGTAGATACCAGCGATCACCAGTGCTCCGCCAAGTAGCAAGAACCAGAGGTTGAAGATCAGCGCATAGCCGATTATCGGCAGTCCCAAAGCCAGCACGAGCGGCCAATACGAGGGAGAGGGCAGATGCACACCTTTGGCATCGCCTTTCTGTGCCACCTCAGTCGCCACTCGCCGCATTTGTCCGTCTTCTGCGGTTTCGTATTTGCGATGCCAGAACTCATCTTGCGACAACACGATAGGAACTTCGTCAAAGTTGTGCTCTGGCACAGGCGAAGGCACCATCCACTCCAAGCTACGGGCATCCCAAGGGTCGGGGCCGGGGGCAGGTCGGGGCGACGGGCCTCTTGCTCTTCGGCGACTGGCGAAAATGTTGATGAATATCAACAAGACGCCAACAGCGATGACAAAAGCCCCCACGGTCGCTACGGCATTCCAAAGAGTGAAGCCGTCTTCGGGGGTGTATGTGGGGATTCGCCTTGACATCCCCTGCAGTCCTAAGATGTGCATCGGCCCGAAAGTAAGGTTGAAGCCCACGAGCAGTGTCCAGAAGCTGGCTTTGCCTAGTTTTTCGCCCAAGCGGTGTCCGAACACTTTGGGCCACCAGAAATACACTCCTGCCAACAGCCCCAGTAACGCCCCGCCGAAGATCACATAGTGGAAGTGCGCCACGATGTAGTAAGTGTCGTGCTGTTGTGTGTCGGCTGGTGAGACAGCGTGTGTTACGCCTGAAAGCCCGCCGATCGTAAACATCGCCACCGCACCCACAGCGAAGAGCATCGGCGTGGGGAAGCGTAATCGCCCGCCCCACATAGTGGCTAGCCAGTTGAGAATTTTGATTCCAGTCGGCACGGCGATAAACATCGTAGAGAGGCTGAATGCCGAAACCGAAATAGGGCCTAACCCTGAAGTAAACATGTGGTGCGCCCACACGCCCCAGCCCATGAATCCGATGAGAATGCCCGAAAAAACCATGAACGAGTAGCCGAAGATGGGCTTGCGGCTGAAAGTTGGGATTACTTCTGAGATGATTCCGAAGGCTGGCAAGATAAGGATATACACCTCGGGATGGCCGAATATCCAGAATAAGTGTTGCCATAAGAGCGGGTCGGCACCTGCGGCCACATTGAAGAAGTTGGCGTCAAAGAGGCGGTCGAACATCATCAAGAACAGGGCAACTGTTATGACTGGGATGGCGAAGAGCAACAGGAACTGCACCACCAGCAGCATCCACGAAAGCACTGGCATGCGGAAGAGCGTCATGCCGGGGGCGCGCATGTTGATGACGGTCACGATGAGGTTGATAGCCGACACCAGGGAGGCGATGCCTGTGATCTGGAGGCCGATGGCGTAGAAGTCCATGCCGTGTGAGGGTGAGAAGGTGATGCCAGCATTCGGCAGATAGCCGAACCAACCGCCATCGGGTGCGCCACCTAGGAACCACGAGGTGTTTAGGAAGACACCGCCAGCTAGGAACACCCAAAGGCTAAAAGCGTTGAGACGCGGAAACGCCACATCTCGGGCGCCTATCTGCAAAGGTAACAAGTAGTTGGCAAAAGCTGCCGCCAACGGCATGATCACGAGGAACACCATCGTGACGCCGTGCATGGTGAAAATCTGGTTATAGACAGAAGCCCCTAGCAAGCTCCCTCCTGGCTGAGCTAGCTGCAGCCGAATCAACAAAGCCTCAATGCCCCCGACAACAAGGAAGAACAGTGCCGCCGCCCCATACATAATCCCGATCTTCTTGTGATCCACCGTAAACAGCCAAGACTTCCACCCCCTACTAGCCTGCGGCCGAGCAAACACCCCCATAGGCGAAGCCACCACCCGAGCCGCCGGCAAAGCAATCTGTCCCCGCTGAGCCGACATAGTTGGCATTACCTCAGTCGACACAGTACCCTGCTCCTGCACCTGCGTCATCGCGCTGTCCGTCCGCTCATCAGAATTCTCTTACCCGCATAAAGTTCTTTATTGCTCGACTGCCATTCTTGTTTGAGATTGCAGGGCAGGTCATACAAATCAACGAGTTTATAGGTGAGTGGGGTGAATTCATTCCCTTGACGGCTCATTTCATATGAGATAGCGATGTGAAGGGCATCACAATCGACTTTGAGCCTTACCGCTGGCCCTGGCGACAGGTAAAAAGTTCTCATGGAGCTCATCTCCTTGCCAGTTCCGAATGTCTTGCATTCCAAAAAGACGATTTCTGCTGTTTTGCGTATCTTAGCTTTTATGTCTGGGTATCCCGTATTGGGTCCCACATTCAAGTCTTCAATTTTTGAATCAATCTTCAACACATTTTTCACATATATCTCAATATCGTTGCCTACTTCGTTTGGCCTTGGGCGAACTATCGGCTTCTTTATCATTTCTTTTGCAGCTTTTTTTGCAACTCGCTGCAGAGTGGCACAAAGTTGGGCTTTGCCAATCATGGAATTGTTCACAGGGATTATCTCATAACCAGTGAGTTCTTTAATCACCTCATGAAAGGGTCGCGTCATTAGTCGGCTCTCCTGAATAAAACAACACGATTTGTGTTGGTTCCACCCCTGTTATTGCGGATACCCCAGAGGTTAGAAGTCTTAGTGAATTCTTGCTGGTTTATGAGCACGGAATCCAAGACGAGCGGCAAGTCTTCAACAGCCCGCAAGACTTCGTCTTCCAACTGCACTTCGCCTTTGCGAACTTCGCCCACTTCAAAGGCGATATACCCACCATCTTTCACCACTCGGCACATTTCTACAAAAGCATCTCGGATGAACGAGCACCATTCGGTTACAGAAGAATGTCCGCTGACATTGAGTTCATCAGCGTTGATGCCAGCGAACCAGCAGCGCAGCCAGTTGTCTTTTCGGTAATCCACAATGTTGAGGAAAGGCGGCGAGGTGACGATGAGGTCTGTGGATGAATCACCAAGATAGTTGAGGTCGCTGGCTGAAGTCGTTCGCAGTATCGGCGCAGGCAAAGACTCTTCAAAGGGGAGTCGATGAGCACCTGAATACCCAGAACGCAAAAGTGAGCGAGATTTCTTCATCACTATTTCGACCACATCTTTCGGTTCAGGTTGCAAGCCGTTACTCTCGTTGATGCGGCGTTGCGACTCGGCAGAGACAGCCTGATTAGGCGGCATCGTCCTAACCGAAAAAAAGCCCGGTGAATGCCCGCTAAGGCGGTTCAGACATATCATACGCAACCAATCGTCTATGCCGTCAAAACTGCCTTGCTGGTCTCTGCTGATAAACCACTCTCTGAGCATCAGCAGATATGTCAGAGTTTCAGGATGATAAAACGCAAGAAGGTTATCTCGATCTGGAGACGCTCCTTCATCACTCACACCAGCTACTGTGGAATCGACCGTAGATGAGGGCGATTGTTCCCGAGGTTCCATTCCTAGAATTTCGTGCAACCGCTCTTTGACAGCATCCAATGGTGGCGGTGCAAATCTTGGGCGAGTAAGCATTATGCATAGTGGATTGATGTCGCTACCTGCCGCTCGGCGACCCATGAGGTGTGCTTGGAGTGGTGTAGTGCCTCTGCCAAGAAAGGGGTCGGCGACGAGATCACCACTGTTTGTTAAACGGCTGATGAAATATTCAGGAAGCTGAGGCTTGAAGCACGCTCTATAGCTGATCTCATGAAGGCTGTGGCCTTGACGTTGGCGGGAAGTCCAAAACTCGCTGACAGTTTTCGGCACGGGACGGCTAGCGTGTGAGAATCCCAAAGCGGGGCGGGGGGAAAGTTTTGTTGGGGCTGAGGAATTCATGTCAGAGTTGTGAGGTAGGTCACTAGAGAATCTATGTCTTCGGGGGTTAGGTTGGGGAAGGGTGGCATTCCTCGCCCACTTTCCCACATGGCGGGTTTGCGGGCGGGGGCGTTAACTATCCAGCGTTCTAGGTCGACTCCATTCAGGTCGCCTTGCTGGGCTAGTTGAGTGTAAGGCAGGTCTTCGCCTCGGTCTTCGTAGAGATCGAATGCGGCACCGGCGAAAGTAGCTCTTGAGATTAAGTGGGTCAAATCGGGGGCTGCGCCCGAGACTAGCTGATCGTGCACCGGGTCGCTACCCGAATAGATACTGGCATCGCTACCGGTGAGATCGGTTTGGTCGTCGCCGTTGGTGTCAGTCACGCCTGCGATTGAGTGGCAACGGGCGCAGTTGTCTACGAAAAGTTGCTGACCTTCATAGCCTTCATCGCCGGGGTTGAGCAGGGGGGCAGGGCGTATTTGGTTAGCGACCCAGGCATTCCACTCATCGGTTTCTAAAGCGATGGTGTACATCCGCATATAGCCATGGCTGAGACCGCAAAATTCGGTGCAGGCTCCGAGGTAGCGGCCCGGGCGTGAAGCTTCTATGAGCCAGTCGTGATAGCGACCGGGCACGCCGTCTTTCTTGCCGTTGAGCTGCGGTATCCAGAACGAGTGAATCACATCTCGTGAAGTGATCTGCAGGGGCACCTGCTGATCCACAGGAATGACTAGCTCACCGGGTGTAACGAAATCGGGTGAGCTGTCGGTGTTGCCGTCTAGGTGATATTGGAACTCCCACCACCACTGCTGCGCCACGACTGTGACCCGCAGGCCATCATCGTCGGCATCCACCCGCTCTAAGTCGAAGATCGCCACCAAGGTAAAAGCTGAGATGATGCCCAAGATGAGCGTAGGAATGATCGTCCAAAGAATTTCCAGACGCAGGTTGCCGTGAGTTTGCTCTGGCAACGGCTCTACGGAGAGGTCGCCGGGATTGTCAGGGTCGTAAGGATCGCCTATTACTAAGCCGGCATCACTTATAGCATCGCCTGCCCCACTGCTTGCCCTAGCAGCTCGCCTCTGCGCTCGGAAACGGCGAAACATATAGACGATTGCCCCTTCCACGAGTACCAAGACGACAATCGCCACAATGAGAACGGGATAGAAGAGATTGTTGATGCGCTCAGCAGCTGGGCCGGCATCGGCTTGGAAGGTGTCTAGCGGTTGCTCGGAAGAGCAGCTGACCAGCAACACGAGAGCTGTGAACAGCAGAGCGGTCACACCTGCGATTTTTGCTGTTGATCGCTTCATTGCTGATTTTCCGGGGATTGCTGGCTTTCTTGGCACTGCTGGCTTTCCGGACACTGCTGGCTCAAATGGCACCGCTTCAAAACTAGTCGCCGCTTCAGAACTATAAGAGCTAAAACTGCCAGCCATCTCTAACGTCCACCTTCTTCGACACCCTCAGTGAATCTACTGCCATCAGTAGAAGCAATATCACGAGCATCCTCAAGTTCCACTGCGGCTTCAGCATCTGAATGATCAGCAGGGTGAATTTCGTGGAAATCGCGGCTTCCAACTGCTGCTGCGATGATGCCCGCAGTAATAATGCCGATAGCACCCACCGTCAACACTGCAACCACCACCGATTTGCCCACTCTAGGTGCCATCGCAAAGATGACCGCCACTAAGAAAACCACAGCGGCAGCCCCAGTTGCCACCCAGAGCGCGCTGAACTTGGACACCGCCAAAAATACCCTCCATAGACCGATCACAAGCACAGCCATGCCCGCAAAACCCACCACAGGCACTTCAAGCGGCCAGAGCAGACGATTGCGAACTGTCTTGTTCACAGCTGAGTCGCTTGAGATCCTGTCGGCCCAAGCTGAGATTGCCCACTCAGCCATCGCCACACCCACGAACACCAAACCGATACCCATGATGGCGGCACTGGTAGCAATACCGATGATGGTAAGACCAAGCCCGAAAGCCACGATCACAGGCCAATAACTGGGCGAAGTAGGAGCTTGGGCGGCGGGCAGTTCGCCGTCTTCGGAGACCTCTGCTACCGACTTCGGGTCGGCATCGCCGAACGCGGCCAGCATGAAGGCGAAAAGGAAACTAACTACCGCCACAATCAAGAAAATCACATAGCCAGAGTGCTCGCCCACGCTACCCTGCCAGCCGAGACTGACAACGCCCTCAATAGCAGAACGATCGACAACTTGTAGATAGTCGGGGCCGAAGCCACTAACGCTACTGATGCCGTAGAGGAGCGCAGCGACGAGGCTGGCGATGCCGAAGCCTCCGTAGATCTTAAAGCCGCGTGTCATGAAATCAACGCCTTCGCCATCGTTGTCGCAGCTGTCATTTCCGCCATCATTGCTACCGTCATTTCGCTACCGTCATCTCGTCACAAAAATTCCAACCCAGATGATGACATAGACAAACACCATCGCATACCAATACATCGCCGCCGCCGACATCCCGTCAGCAACTCGGCGCAGGCTCTGCCCGTCAAGACTTCTAAATGTCACGAGCATTAGAAAAATGAGCGCGGCAGCCACCATCACGATGAAACTTCCACAAATAGCATAGATGAGCGGCGCGGCCAGCGAACCGCCGTCAACCTCTAGCCCCATCTGAGTGAAGATAAATGCCATCTGGTTGATGGTCGCAATGCCAAAAATGCCAGTGACGATCACAGCGAGTATCAGATGGCGGCGGTCGTCACGAGCGGCAGCGTGCACAGCCCACTGCATGGTGATGACAGACAGTAGCAAAGTCCAGAACATCATGGTGGGGGCTGTGAGCTGCAGATCGGCAGTGGATGGAATCCATGAGCCGCCAGAGTTGAGCGCGTCAGCCCGCTCGGAAAAGTAGATGCCGAAGAGCGCGCCGAAATATGTTACAGACGCGCCGGTGGCGAAGCCTGCGCCCACAAGCATGTTACGCCTGCGAGTAGCTGGTGGGGCTGGTGCGAAAGTGATGGCCTCATTCATTGGTATTTATCTCATTGGTGTCTATCTCATTGGTGTCTATCTAAAGTGATTATTTCGGATATTTTATTTGGCAGATACGCAGTTAGTGACGCTAGTTGAAGTTATTTATTTGTCTGAGGCTTTGGCCGGGCGCAAAGCAAGTTGAGAGCCACGAATGTGAATCCAGCCAAAATAGCAATAGTCCCCAAGAAGCTGACTGCGTTGGCTGCCTCTATGCCGCCACCCAGATAATTGCCTCTGACAGCATTCTCAGCAGCTGAAGCCGCAGGGCGATCCATCTGCCCGAGGAAACCGCTCACCAACTCCGACACTGCATATAACAGCGTGCCCCCCAAGATCAACAGCCCCGACAAAGCACCTACCGGCGATGCCAGCTTCTTACCAAAAATCACAGGTGCCCACATATAAAGCCCGGCGATGATGCCCAACAAAGCTGCCAGAAGAGCTGTGTGCAGCACAGCTGAGGCTGCCGTTGTGCCTACGAGATCGTCAAAGGGATCGGTGAAGTTGTTGAGATTAGTCAGCCAATTTGCATCATCGCTGAAAATCCGCAAGCCTCCTACGAGCCGACCTAAGTTGCGGATGGAAGCAAGCACTCCAGCCCCCAGCAGCAGCAAGAAGCCCATAGTGGCTATGGCTAGCTGTGGGGTGATGCGCGGTGGCTGTGCCTTGGCCATCTGCCCCCAGGGGCGTGTCAGCGCAAGCAATATCAGCACTACGACAAAGGCAGCCACTACAAACACAGGTGCTGAGGTATAGCCGGGAGTGTAGAAGCCGTTGAGGGCGCCGCCGAATGCCACGATTGCAAACAGCGAAAGCACGAACTTGGCAGTGCCTTGAAGGCGGCGTTGCCCGGGGAAATCACTCAAATCGGTGGAAATATAATCAGGCTCGGGCATGAAGCGAGGGCTGCCTCCTGTGTTGGCGCGCATGTTGCCAGCCAAGGCGTCTCCCATGATTCCCAGCACAGGCAACGACCAGCCGAATACTTGCTGCTGGTCGAAAATCCAGGCAATTTGTGCAAAGAGATTTTCTCCTAACCCGTAGCGGACGGCCGTAACGCCTCGTGCGTCCACCCACATCACCACCACATCTGCCAGCAGTATCGGGAAGCTCACAATCCAAAGACCGCCCGCGATAAGCATCGCCCACGAGAAATACGGCACATGCGAAAGCCATTGAAACTGCTCACTACGCTGCAGAATGACAGTGCCGACTATCGTGAGCGAAGCAGCGGTGAGAGCGATGGCGAGCAGACCGATGCTGAGCAAGGAAAGCTCGGTGGCTTCTTGTTGACCTCCCGGCACCAGACCGCCGTCTATCCCCCACGAAGCGAGCATGATGCCTGCTGCTATGAGCCAAGTGTAAAAAGCGGCTGTCGCCAAGCGGGGATATGCCACCGAGCGGGCACCTATCTGTTGAGGCACCACCGCAGTTGCCAAGCCGATGAAGAGCGGCACCACACAAAGCAACACGAGGCTGACCCGATAGAGGGTGAAGAACTGAAAGTGCGAGCGATGTCCGCCGAAAATGTCGATCGCTGCTGAACCCAACCGCTCTGCCCCCAGCAATAACGCGATAACGAAGGTGAATACCCCGAAGGCGATTCCGCAGAAGATCCAAAGCCGCCCTAAAAGTGCCGAATCGCCAGTGGAGAGCAAAGCTGCGACACCTCGTGAAGTCTTAGGAGCATATGCTCCGGCGGTAGCTTCTTCAGTAGCTTCTTCCAAAGCTTCTTTCAAATCGGTTGGAGGCGGCTCGGTGATAGTCATGGTTAAAAAAACAGGTTAGGAGATTAGCAACACATCTGCGGTGATTGCACCGAAAAGTAACACTACATAGAGCATGGAGAAGAAGAACAGTTTAATAGCGAACTCTGCCGTAAGTATTCTGCGGACGCCGACAGCATAGGCAATGAAAACAGCCCCCAGCACCGCTGCACACAAAAAGTAAAAGAGCGTCATGTCGGCAACGGGAGCGAAGACTAGGCTCAGCGCGACCACGATGAAGGTGTAGCTAAGAATGCGATTAGCGACACGGCGGAAATCGGCCACGACTGGTAGCATCGGCACGCCAGCAGCTTGATAGTCGTCGCGATAGCGCACTGCCAATGCCCAGAAGTGCGGAGGCGTCCAGAAAAACACGACGGCAAACAACAGCACCGATGCCCAGCTGATGTTGCCTTCCACGGCTGCCCAGCCCACCAGCGGAGGCACTGCCCCAGCCGCCCCACCTATGACGATGTTGGAAGGCGACCGTCGCTTCAGCCAGAGGGTGTAGACCACGATGTAGAACGCAGCAGCACCCAGAGCCAAGGCTGCACTCAGCACATTCACCCAAACCACCAACACGACTGCTGCCGCTACTTCTAAACCGGCAGCAAGCACGGTCGCAGAGCGAGGGGTTATCAAACCCATAGGAAGTGGTCGGTGAAGAGTGCGCTGCATGAGCTGGTCTATGTCGCGGTCGAGCACCATGTTGGCAACGTTGGCTCCCATGGCAGCAAATGAGCCGCCGATGAGGGTGGCTACCATCAAACCAACAGCTGGCACGCCTTCGTGTGCGAGGAACATCGCGGGAAGCGTGGTAACCAGTAGCAGTATCACGATGCGGGGCTTTGTGAGCGACACAAAAGCGGCTACGCGATTGCTTGCGGAGACGCGCTCGGCTGAGGATCGTTTATGTGTCTGCATCATTCCCACTGCTTCAGGCTATACGCTTCAGTTGCAGTGAAGATTCATCTCAAACCAGCAACCTATCGTCGCATCACCTTCTGGACGATTGTGGCTTTAGGTGCCATCGTGCTAACTGGAGCAACGGTGAGGCTGACTGGCTCAGGGCTGGGTTGCCCCGATTGGCCCAACTGCGACGATCAGCAGCTCGTCCCGACAGGGGAAAATCAGTATCAAGCTTGGATAGAGTTCGGCAACCGACTGGTGACGGGGATTGTGTCTATCGCTGTGATCTTGGCTGTGCTGGGTTCGCTCTGGAGAGTGCCCAAGCGGAAGGATCTTGTGTGGTGGTCGCTGGGGCTGGTGGTAGGTGTGGGGGCACAAGTGATACTGGGCCGCTGGGTGGTGACTTCAGACCTGAAGCCTTGGGTTGTGATTGCACACTTTTTGCTATCTATGGTGCTGCTCTGGAATGCCATAGTGCTGCACCATCGGGCCGATGAAAACAATCTTCGCTTCAGCCACGACTCCAATATTGGCAACAGCAAAAATACCAACAGTAAAACTGCCAACCACGATGCTGGCAGCTCGCGGTTACAAGCGATGCTTTGGGTGATGAGTGTGATGGCTGGGTGGGTGTTGGTGAACGGAACTTTAGTCACTGGCTCAGGACCACACGGCGGTGACGAAATCGCTGAACGTTTGAACTTTGACATTGCAGATGTAGCTCGACTGCATTCCTTTAGCGTCATCTTCTTCTCTGCCATCGTGCTGGGTATTTTTTGGATGCTGTTTCGCTCGCAATCGGCTGAAAAGGCGGTGGCTGAGACAGCGGCTGAAAAGGCACTGAAACCTATGTATGTGTTGATGGTGGTAATTGGGATGCAGGGCTTCATCGGCTATCTCCAGTACTTCAACGATGTGCCAGAGCTGCTAGTGGGTATACATGTGTTGGGTGCTATCAGCGTCTGGTGGGCTACGCTTCACGCTCACTTGGCTGTGTGGAACGCCCACCTAGAACAGCAAAACACAACATACCCTTCAATAACAGACAAAGAAGAAGTTTCGCGCAGCCTCCTATAACGATGTAACTCCTATAGCGATAAATGACGAAATAACCGCTAGCATCAACCAAATGCCCCCATCGTCCAGCGGCCTAGGACATCGCCCTTTCAAGGCGGGAACACGGGTTCAAATCCCGTTGGGGGTGCACAATGTCTACCACCGCTCTGAAAAATATCAAGGTAGGATAGACATTCACGGTCCCGTGGTGCAGCTTGGAGTGCACGCCGGCCTGTCAAGCCGGAGGTCGCGGGTTCAAATCCCGTCGGGACCGCCAAGCCAAGGTGAGACATATTGCTTTGGCACATTGGTCGGGTAGCTCAGTCGGTAGAGCGTCCGCCTGAAAAGCGGAAGGTCCCCGGATCGATCCCGGGCCCGACCACAGAAAAAATAAACTAAGATGCTAAAAGGTGATTTAGATAAAAATATCTACAGGGTTATAGCCATATAAGGTAGCCACATAAGACCGTATCTATAAGGTTGTTGGCTGCAGGGAGCAACTTTTTATGTTGATTTTTTAGTGTTGATTTTTTCGAAGTTACACAAATATTTAGCAAGACAGAAATATTTAGCAAGACAAGTTGCAAGTGCAAATAAATTCATGTATAATCACAATTTGTAATTATCCCCCTCAAAAAGGAATACAACTATGGAAACAACTAGAGACGATCCTATCTCAAGGCAAGAACCTACCGCCATGGGAGCACCAAGTGCCCCAATGGAGTCATCATCCCCTATGGAAGCAACGAGCGACCGCAAGGGAATGCTAGATGAAGTTCGCGCAGTGCGCAACTATCTGGAGTCCTTGACACCATCCAAATCTTCAGTCGAGGAGGCTGAAAAGTCCACTCAGCGCAAACTCCCTTCGCCCGAAACCATTGAAAGGCGAATTGCGTCTGTGGATGCCAAAATTCCTGGTGCCAACACGATTGCAAAACTTGACCTAATCCAAAAACGCAAGGAGCTTGAAAGCCAACTTGTGTTGTCTAATAAGGCAGCTAAGGGAGTTCCAGGTATTGATCCTGCAGCGGCCAAAGCTGGTCTTGAGAGAGGCTTCATCAACAATGCCAAATCGTATAGTGAACGCAAAGGCATCTCCTATGCTACTTGGCGCGAGATGAAAGTTCCGCCCCGTATTCTAAAAGCAGCAGGCATCACTCGCGCTGGCTAAATACCTTACTTCTTAGCCTCTGCTCGTGCGAGCAGAGGCTAATTTAGCAAAATTTTGGTAATAAACCTCGGTAAACAACCTTGTGAGACAAAAAATCAACTAAATAAAACTTGATCTCGTTGCGGACCTGTGCCCACAAGAGTGATAGGCACGCCAAGTTGGTCTTCTAAAACCTCTAGATAATAGCTTGCTTCTGTCGGCAAATCTCTGCGAGTGCGAGCATTTGTTGGTAGTGTTTCCCACCCGGGCAACTTTTCATATACAGGTTTTGCAGCAACAATTTCGGTCTGAGTAGCCGGAAGCGAAGTAGTGATTGTGCTATAGGATTCTCGGCCTCTTACTTCATAATGTGTGCAAACTTGCAGATCGCCCACGCCTGAAAGCACATCTAGTTTTGTGATAGCAACTTCGGTCAAAGAATTCAACCTAACGGCGTGACGCGCCATCACTGCATCAAACCAACCGATGCGTCTGCGACGTTTGGTATTGGTGCCATATTCGTTGCCTACATCCACAAGATGATCAGAGATCGGGCCTTCAGGAAGCTCTGTGGGGAAATGCCCCGACCCTACCCTTGTGGAATATGCCTTTGCCACTCCAACTATGCGGCTGAAGTGAAGCGGCCCAACACCGCTACCCACACCGGCTCCACTTGCAGTGGGGTTAGAAGAAGTAACAAATGGATATGTTCCGTGATCTATGTCTAAAAAAGTGGCTTGAGCACCTTCAAACATAACATCTTTGTCGCTCTCTAGGGCATCGTGGATAATTTCAGCAACATTGGCTATGTGCGGAACTAAGCGAGGGGCGTAGTTGCACAGATATTCTTCACATATCGCTTCTGGTTCAAAGCCTTCGTGGTTGTAGTGAGAGCGAAAAAGAGTGTTTTTTTCTTCCAGTGCTGCTGCTACTTTTTGGCGGAATTCATCAGGGTTAAGCAAGTCTTCCATGCGCACACCCACACGAGAAGCTTTGTCGGCATAGGCCGGGCCGATGCCCCGCTTGGTTGTGCCTATACGATTGTCGCCTCTGACATTTTCACGCAGCTCGTCCAAAGCCACATGGTAAGGAAAGATGATATGTGCAGCAGGTGAAACGACAAGACGGTCGCAGTCTATCCCTCTGGCTTGGAGCTGGTCTATCTCTGCGATGAGCACGCCCGGATCAATCACAACTCCGTTGCCGATAACAGGCGTGACTGAAGCGTGCAGCACTCCGCTGGGTATGAGCTGCAGTGCGAATTTTTCCCCATCTACTACTATTGTGTGGCCAGCGTTGTGTCCACCTTGGTAGCGCACTACCACATCGGCTGTTTCTGCCAGTAGGTCTATTATTTTGCCTTTGCCTTCGTCACCCCATTGCATTCCGATGACGACTGTGGCTACCATGTTTTCTACGCTAGCTTCCAAGCTGAACTATTTGAACTCTTCGGCGAAAGTCTCTAAGGCTTTGCGTTGTTTGCGGCTGAGAGATGTGGGAACTTTCACTTCTACTTTCACGAACTGATCGCCGAC
This sequence comes from uncultured Acidimicrobiales bacterium, assembly GCA_958295755.1. Classification (GTDB taxonomy): domain Bacteria; phylum Actinomycetota; class Acidimicrobiia; order Acidimicrobiales; family Hopanoidiivorantaceae; genus Hopanoidiivorans. The sequence goes on from OY282367.1 coordinate 1,924,977, forward strand.
AGAACCATTGTTTTCCAAACCGCGTTTGCGCAAGCGCAAGGTGCTACCCGACTGAGTGCCGGGTGGAATCACCATCTTGACCGAATCACCATCGTAAGTTGGCACTGAGATGTTGCCACCGAGGGCTGCATCTACAAAACTGACTTCTTGTTTGATTCTGAGGTTAAGACCTTCTCGCTCAAAAGTGGGGTGCTTACCCACTTTTACTCGTACAAACAAGTCGCCACGACTGCCTCTGTTGGCTCCTGCTTTGCCTCGACCAGAAGCTTTGATAAGCGCGCCATCCTCCACTAACGGGGGAACTCGCAGAGTGAACTCTGATAGCCCCGGTAGCTTCAAATCAACTTCTGTGCCACTAATGGCATCTTCAAACGAAATATTTATTTCAGTGCGTAGGTCTTGCCCGTCTTGAGGCAAACCCCCGCGAAAGCCGAACCCTCTGCCACCTCGACCAAAGAGATTGCCAAAACTTCGGCTGAAATCGCTAGTTTCAAAATGGAAGTGAGCTTCGCCTCCTCCAGCCCCCGGGCCGGGGCCTGATTGAAAAGTGCCTAACTTTTGTGCCTCGTCATAGCGGCTACGAGTTTCTTTGTCTTTTAGAACGCTGTAGGCCGCAGAGATTTCTTTGAACTTTTCTTCGGCTTGCGGAGAAGAGTTAGAGTCTGGGTGATATTTGCGAGCTAGTTTTCGGTATGTTTTGGTGATGTCTTTTTGAGAGGCAGTGCGCGAGACGCCTAGAGTTTTGTAGTAGTCCTTCTCAAACCACTCTCGCTTGAATTCGTCCATACCCTGTCATCTTTCCTCAGCCTTGCGCTTTAGCCTGGCACTTTAGCCTTGCACTTTCACAAGGGCGGGTCGCAACAGCCGACCTTTCCATCGATATCCCGTGCGAAAAACTTCCACCACTACTGGCACTCCATCAGAGGCTTTCTCTTGTAACTTCTTCTCAGGTGACACAACTTCTGCTGTTTCGGCAGGAACGTGCTCTATAGCTTCGTGTAAGTTAGGGTCAAATGGTTCTCCATGAGGGCGGAGAGCTTCCATTCCTTCAGCTTCAAGAGTTGAAAAAAAGAGCTTTGAGATTTGCTCTATCCCTGACTGATCTGGGATATTTGACTGAGCTGAGATATTTGACTGAGCTGGGATTTTCGGCTTATCTGAGGTGGTAGCAGAAACAGCTGCCTCTAAACCTTCAAGCACTGGAATCAGTTTTTCAGCAAACTCTGCTTCGGCTTGTTCGGCTGTCTGCTGTTCTCTATCACGAACTCTGCGTTTGAAGTTTTCAAAGTCAGCTTTTAATCGAAGAAGTGAGTCTTTGAAATCATCTCGCTCTGCAGTTATGGCATCTCGCTCGCAGATCAACTCGCGAATGATATTACTTTTGGGGTCGTCTTCGGTATTGCTTGTAGCACTGTTAAAAGCACTTTTAGTAGCACTAGCACTATTAGCTAAGTTGCCTTCAGTACTGCTTGCTAGCGAGCTAGCTTCCCGAGCTGCCGAGCCACCTTCCCCAGCAGCAATCTCCTCTCCTGTCATGAGTTGTAAGATCTGCTGGAACCAGCCGGTTCTTCCACGATCTCAGCATCTACTACTTCACCGTCTTCAGAGAAAGCCGAGTCTGGGCCGGGAGCGTCTTCCATCTCGCTACCCTCCTCGCCAGCGACATTTTCATACAAGCTTTTGCCAGCTTGCTGCAGAGTGTCCATCAGAGAAGCGGTGGCTGATTTCACTATTTCAGGGTCAATCGCATCGTCTGATTCCTTGAGCATCTCGCGAAGTTTTTCAACCTTCTCGCTGGCTTCAGTGGCAAGCTCTTCTGGCAGGCTGTCTTTCTGCTCTGCCAAGAAATTCTCAGCCCTGAAACAAGCGGCATCAGCTTCGTTGCGAACATCGGCTAGCTCGCGCATCCGCTTGTCTTCTTCGGCGTGCTCTTCGGCGTCTTTGATCATCTGATTAATTTCGTCTTTCTCAAGCGACGACTGACCTGTTATCGTTATGGACTGCTCGTTGCCAGTGGCTTTGTCTTTAGCTGTGACATGGACGATGCCGTTCACATCAATGTCAAAGCTCACCTCAATTTGTGGCATGCCTGCAGGAGCGGGTGGGATGTCTACAAGATCGAACTTGCCGAGAGTCTTGTTGTATCTCGCCATTTCCCTTTCGCCTTGGAGCACATGAATCTCCACAGACGGCTGGTTGTGGGCTGCCGTTGTGAAAATCTCAGAACGCTGCGTAGGGATGGTAGTGTTGCGCTCTATGAGTTGTGTCATCACTCCGCCCTTGGTTTCGATGCCAAGTGAGAGAGGCGTAACATCTAGCAACAGCACATCTTTCACATCGCCTCGTAGCACGCCCGCTTGGATGGCTGCGCCAACCGCCACAACTTCATCAGGGTTTACACCCTTATGAGGATCGCGCCCTGTGAGCTCTTTGACTAGTTCGGTCACAGCAGGCATGCGGGTGGATCCTCCCACAAGTAGCACATGGTCTATGTCGCTCACGGCTAAGCCTGAATCCTTGATCGCTCGCTCAAAGGGACCTCGACATCGCTTCAGTAAGTCTTCTGTCATGGCTTCAAACTTGGCTCTGCTAAGCGTGTAATCCAAGTGGATAGGGCCTGATTCGTTGGCTGTGATAAACGGAAGATTGATCTGAGCTTCTGTTTTTTGCGACAATTCAATCTTGGCTTTCTCAGCTGCTTCTTTGAGCCGCTGCACGGCCATCGGATCGGCCGAGAGGTCTATGCCGTTGTCGCCTTTGAAACTCTGCGTGAGCCACTCTATGATTTTTTCATCCCAGTCATCGCCGCCGAGACGGGAATCTCCACTAGTGGCTTTTACTTCAAATACTTCATCGGCGATCTCCAACACCGACACATCAAAAGTGCCGCCTCCGAGGTCGAACACGAGCACCGTCTGGTCGGCTTCGCTGTCCATTCCGTAGGCGAGGGCAGCAGCTGTGGGCTCGTTGATAATGCGTAGCACTTCCAGCCCAGCCACTTTTCCTGCGTCTTTGGTGGCGGTGCGTTGGGCATCGTCAAAGTAAGCCGGCACTGTGATGACAGCCGAGGTAACTTCGGTTCCGAGATATGCAGAGGCACTCTCTTTGAGTTTGCGTAGAATGCGGGCGGAGATTTCTTCGGGGGTGTATTTCTTCTCGCCGTCTTTTTCGGTTTCTATCTCTTTCTTCCAGCCTGTTCCCATCTCGCGCTTGATAGAACGAATGGTGCGATCCGGGTTGGTGATGGCTTGACGTTTGGCCACCTCGCCCACGAGCACCGAGCCGCCCTTGTCAAAGGCGACCACAGACGGAGTAGTTCGGGAGCCTTCTTGATTGGCCACCACGGCCGGCTCACCGCCTTCCAAAACGGCTACCACAGAGTTAGTGGTGCCGAGATCTATTCCTACTGCTGCTCCCATTGTTGCTCCTTTATATTTATATTGTGTGTGTTTTATGTTTGTCTGTATTTGAGTTTTTGATTTTTTTGAAGTCTTGTTTTGTGCTGATGATTTTGCGTCTGGTTATCCAAGAGTTATTTGTTATTCCAAGAGTTATAACGCCATAAGCTCGCAAAATATTCCAAGGCGATATTCCACAAACGACATATCTGTCGGCAAACTTATATTTATGTCGCACACTCTTGCCTTGCTCCGACACGGGCAAAGCATATGGAATTTAGAAAACCGCTTCACTGGCTGGCACGACAGCCCTCTGTCTGAGCACGGCCGTCAAGAGGCACTCAACGCCGGACAGATGCTGAAGCAAGCAGGCGTGAACCCCGATGTGGTGCACACCTCATTGTTGGTGCGAGCTATTGATACTGCTGAGATCGTGCTGTCGGTGCTAGCCAGTCAAACATTCAGAGATAGTCAAGCATCAGAAGATGGCGAGAAGTTGGCAAAGATTGAGATGCATGGAATTGAGATGCACAGCATTGAGATGCCCAGAATTGAGATGCACAGCAACTGGCGTCTCAACGAACGGCACTATGGCGACCTGACAGGTCTCAACAAAGACGAAACTCGCGCCCAATACGGCAAAGAACAGGTGCACATCTGGCGGCGTAGTTATGCGGTGCCTCCTCCGCCGATAGCCGACGACAACCCTTGGAACCCTAATAGCGACCCGCGCTATGCCAACATCGCACCACCAGTCTGCGAATCGCTGGCCGATGTGACCGAACGGCTAATGCCTTGCTTTGAAGAGGTTATCGTTCCTGATTTGCAGGCTGGTAAGTCAGTGCTGGTGGTGGCGCATGGCAACAGCTTGCGGGCGTTGGTGAAGCACCTAGACAACATCAGCAACGATGATATCCTCGAGGTCAATATCCCTACGGGCGTGCCGATGCTCTACAGGTTAGATAGCGATATGGCACCGATTGAGCAACTGGAACTAGTTGATAGATATCTAGCGGCATATCTATCGGCAGACAAACATTGAAGCACACTGTTTGATGCGGTAGCCTGTGGAAGAGATGGAGACCGCTACAGAGAGAGCTTCGGAAGGCACTGAAGCACCAGCCCCGCCAGCGCAACTGCGCCAGAAATTTCGCCCCTCGCACATTGTCATCGGCATCGGCGTAGCCGTAGCTCTTTTTACGGCCGCTTCAGGTATTGTGGCCGCCTTTACTGGCTTCGAAAGCAATAGCTCTGTGACACGAGCTGTGTTCAGAAACATCCCCGACTCACTCAAGGTTGTGTTCTACACGGTCATTCCACTGGTGCTTGTGGTGGTGGCTGTGCTGTTTGCCAATCGGGTGAAGAACTGGCAGAGGGGTGCCCCCGACAACCGCAAAGTCAATCGGCGTAACTTCGCCGCCCGGTTGCATGACCTTCGAGCTGGCCTCTCTATGCAGACTCTGCTACGAGACCCTGTAGCAGGTGTGATGCACTCTATGATCTATTTCTCATTCCTCGTGCTCGTGGGCGTCACAACAGCTTTGGAAATAGACCATCAGCTACCACCGAGCGCGAAGTTCCTAGAGGGCACCGTCTATCAAATTTATTCGGCAGTGGGCGACATCGCTGGAGTAGTGCTCATCGTGGGCGTGGTGTGGGCCGGACTGCGCCGCTGGGGGCCAAGGTCTCTGCGTCCGTATCGCACTCGCATCAAAACCAAACCTGAACACGCGGTTATTCTCGGCACGTTGTTTGCCGTGTCAGTTACGGGCTTTCTGACCGAAGGGTTTCGCATCGCTGAAGACGGCACTCCCGATTTTGAACGTTGGTCGGTGGTCGGCTATTGGATAGCTCGCTGGGTGGAGGGCTTGGGCAATATTGCCGGGTGGCACCAGTTCTGGTGGATCATCCATGTGTTGACTTTCGTGCTGTTTTTGCTGATCCTGCCCGTGACGATGCTGCGCCATATCTTCACCTCGCCTGTGAATATGTGGCTGAAGCAGACAGACCGCCCGAAAGGTGCCATGCGTCCGATGCCCAACCTCATGGAGAGCGACTTGGAGACTTTCGGCGCGGCCACCATTGAAGACTTCACATGGAAGCAGCTATTAGATACCGACTCTTGCACGATGTGCGGACGCTGCACTTCTGTCTGCCCAGCACACGCCACAGGCAAGTCGCTCGACCCTCGAGAGATCGTGTTGAAGGTTGGCGAAGTCATGGCAGCCACTGGCACGCCTCCTACCACTCCGCCCATCGGCATAGACCCTGAGATCACCATTACGGCCCCGAATGTATTTGAACGAATCACCTCAGAAGAGCTTTGGGCATGCACCTCTTGCAAAGCGTGTGATGAGATATGTCCGGTGAATATAGAGATACTCGACAAAATTTTGGATATGCGCCGCTACTTATCGTTGATGGAGAGTGATTTCCCCTCAGAACTTGGCAACGCCTATCGCTCTATGGAAAATCAGTCAAACCCTTGGGGCATATCGCAGACCGAGCGGGCCGATTGGGCGGCCGACTTAGAGGGAGTGCGTGTGATAGAAGGCGGCCACCCACTGGATGCCGAATATCTTTACTGGGTGGGTTGCGCCGGGAGTTTTGACGACAAGAACCGAAAAGTGGCAAGGGCGGTAGCACAGCTGCTGCAGCGAGCCGAGGTGGATTTTGCTATTTTAGGGCCGCAAGAGGCATGTACTGGCGACCCGGCTAGGCGGTCGGGCAACGAATACATCTTCCAGATGTTGGCTATGCAAAATGTGGAGACGCTCAACGCTATGGGAGTGCGCAAGATCATCACTCAGTGCCCGCATTGCTTCAACACTCTCGGCAACGAATATCCGCAACTAGGCGGACACTACGAAGTGATCCACCACAGCCAACTGCTTTCCAAACTGGTGGAAGAAGGGCGACTTGATATGTCACAGGCGCAGCTAGACGGGCGGCTGGTCTATCACGATGCGTGTTATCTTGGGCGACATAACGATGTGTATCTAGCACCGAGGAATGTGGTGGGATCCATCGGCGGCATAGAGGTTGTAGAAGCTGAACGCAACGGCACCAAGAGCATGTGCTGTGGAGCAGGCGGTGCGCGTATGTGGATGGAAGAACATGTGGGCAAACAAGTAAATGTTGAACGCTCGCAACAGCTGCTGGCCACTGGTGCCGACCGCATCGCCACGGCTTGTCCGTTTTGCTATGTGATGATTGACGACGGCGTGAAGGGCGAAGGAGTAGAAGAAGATGAGGTGAAGGTAGGCGACATTGCCCTGCATATGCTGGAAGCGATTGAAGCTGGTGAAAGAGCCGTGGCAGATGCTTTAGAACCTACTACTGCGGTGTCCATTGCGGAGAGAGGCGGAAGTCTAGGGAGGGTGGCAGATGCTTTAGAACCTGCTGCTGCGCCCGCTACCCCTGTGACTATTTCTGGGGCAGCACGAGCTGCTTTGACTGGCGTTGAGCCAGAAAGAGAGCCAGTGAGTGTGCCAGTGAGGGAGACTGCGAGAAAGACCGAAAAAGTTCAGCCGCAAGCTAGTACGCAAACTGCTGCACAGACTGCTACCTCGCGGACAGAAACTACCTCGCAGACAGAAACTGCCTCGCAGACAGGAACTGCTACCTCGCGGACAGGAATGCCAGTGGCACCAGAAGGTGCTCGCCCCGACAATCTTGCTCGCATCAAAGGAACCGACCCTCGTCTTATCGCTTTGCTACATCGGGAAGGCATCACTACTTTTGTTCAGATAGCCAGCCTCACAGAAGCGCAGATTGACGCTTTGGAAGTAGCTTTAGATGCTCCGGGGCGAATTCGCAAGTGGAACTGGAACATCCAAGCTCAAGAACTTCTTGAGAGTTAATTTTCCAGTTGAGTTTGACAGTTAATACTTAAGTAGGCAGGAAATCTGAATGATACTTTCCGACCGAAGCATCCGAGAAGCCATAGGCGAAGGCCGCATTGAGATAGACCCTCTGAAAGAAGGTGCTATACAGCCTTCTTCGGTAGATCTTCGCTTGGACTGCTACTTTCGAGAGTTTCGCAACCACACTCACGGCCATATTGATGTCAAAGAGCAAATGCAAGGTTTGACTGAGCTCGTGGAGATATCAAAAAATGGCGTATTCGTGTTGCACCCAGGCCAATTCGTGCTAGGGAGCACAGTGGAACGTATCCGCTTGCCAAACGATCTGGTAGCTCGATTGGAAGGCAAATCCAGCCTGGGACGGCTCGGGCTTCTCATCCACTCAACTGCAGGCTTTGTAGAAGCAGGCTGGAATGGACAGCTCACCCTAGAGCTTTCCAATGTGGCTACCTTGCCGATCACCCTCTATCCCGGCATGCAGATAGGTCAGGTCAGCTTCTTGCAAATGACTACCCCGTCTGAGCAGATCTACGGCTCTAGCGAAGTCGGCTCAAAATACCAAAATCAAAAAGGCCCTATGCCTAGCCGCTATTGGGAAAACTTTCAGAAGTAGCCGCGACAGAGCTAGCCAAGCAAGAGAACTAGCCAAGCAACAGAGCTAGCCAAGCATGGCAGTCTTCATCAGCTGTAATCCCGCACCAGTGTAATCTAGGAAGATGGCTGATCTTCTTATAAAAAATGCCTATCACATCGCCACGATGGATTCAAATCGCACAGAGATTTCTGGCGGTTGGATAGCCATCACCAACGGATTCATATCGGGCATCGGGGGGGCGAGCAACCAAGCGGCAAGCACTCAAACGGCAGACACCCAAGCGGCAAATGTCCCAGAAACAAACACTGCGCCAGAAGCGACAACAACCTTAGACGCAACCGACTGCCTGCTCACACCTGGCCTCATCAACACACACCACCATCTTTACCAGAATCTCACCCGCTCTTATGCCCCAGCTTTGGGAGGCGGTCTTTTTGAATGGCTACGCACTCTGTATCCGCTCTGGAGCAGGCTGGATGAAGAGAGTGCTTACATCTCAGCCTGGGTCGGACTGCTAGAACTCGCCATGAGCGGCTGCACCACATCCACAGATCACCTCTACATTCATCCCGCTGGCGGAGGCGATGTGCTAGGTGCTGAGATCACAGCAGCTCAAGAACTTGGCATTCGCTTCCACCCCACTCGTGGTTCAATGTCGCTCTCGCAGAAAGACGGCGGTCTCCCCCCTGATTCTGTGGTTGAGAGTGAAGACAAGATTTTGGAAGAGTCGGAGCGGGCCGTACGCACCTATCACGACCCTTCGCCCAGTTCTATGTTGCGGATTGCTTTGGCACCATGTTCGCCGTTTTCTGTCACAAACGATCTAATGGTCGCTACCGCAGAGATGGCAGAACGGCTAGATGTGCGGCTTCACACTCACATAGCTGAAACCCTGGATGAAGACGACTACTGCCTTGAAGCCCACGGAATGCGCCCGCTGGAGTTGTTTGAATCTGTGGGTTGGGCAGGAGACCGAGCTTGGATCGCCCACTGCGTCCATCCTTCGCCTGCGGAGGTCAAACAGCTCGGCGAGTGGCAGACCGGGGTGGCACACTGCCCGAGTTCCAACATGGCTTTGGCTTCAGGGCTGGCCCCTGTGCGAGAAATGCGCGAAGCTGGCGTGCCTGTAGGTCTCGGGTGCGATGGCTCTTCCTCTGCCGACTCTGGCTCGCTTTGGACAGAAGCTCGCTTGGCGTATTTACAAGGACGCCTGCGGGCTGGTTTAGCCGAGACACTTATGACCGCCAGAGAAGTCTTAGAAATAGCCACCCGAGGCGGAGCAGCTTGCTTAGGTCGGCTAGGCGAAATCGGCGAGCTTTCGGTTGGCGCGGCTGCCGATATTACAGCTTGGAAACTCAGCGGCGTGCAGTTCGCTGGCGCATTGAGCGACCCTGTAGAAGCGTGGCTGCGTTGCGGACCGCTACAAGCCCATCACACCGTGATAGCGGGCAAGCCGCTTGTGCGATCAGGCGAACCGCAAGTCTCTGGTATAGAAGAAAAACTCCACCAGCATCGCAAATCTGCCACAAGAATACAGTCGGCATAAAACCCAGGAGCTAACCCCATGCGAAACACTGACTACAGAACCACTGACTACAGAACCCCAGACTATAGAACCATTGACTATGTCGGTGCCTATTACGACGAGAGAGAAAAAGAAGCTGTCATGCGCGTGCTTGACAGCTCCATCCGAGTTGGCGAAAATGTGGCAGCCATGGAGCAAAAGACCGCACAAGCTTGGGGCAAGACGCACGGCATCATGGTCAACTCTGGCTCTTCAGCCCTGCAGATAGCACACGATTTGCTCCAAGGCGAAATGCAACCCGGTGACGAATTCATAACCTCAGCCGTTACCTTCTCAACCACTATCGCAGGTGGTCTGCGTCACGGTTTCGTTCCAGTCGTCATAGATGTAGAGCCCGACACCTATCAGATAGATGTGTCGCAAATTGAACCCAATCTGAGCGACCGCACCAAAGCCATTGTTGTGCCCAATCTCGCAGGTAACTGCCCCGATTGGGATGCCATTCGCGCCATTGCCGACACTCACAGCCTCATAGTGGTAGAAGACTCCTGCGACACTTTCGGCCCCAAGCTACGGGGCACGCCCACTGGCACTCGCTCTGACATCTCTGTAACCAGTTTCGCTATGAGCCACATAATCACAGCTATGGGCACAGGTGGCATGGTGATGATCGACCGCGAAGATTGGTGGGACGAAGCCCTACTCCTGCGTCGTTGGGGTCGCAGTTCGGAGCCTCGTTTTTACGGCACCAAGCGGGAAGACAGAGGACGTTTCTTGAAAGAGCTAGACGGCGTTGCCTACGACCAGCTTTTCGTATTTGAGCTGTTGGGGCACAACTTTGAACCCTCTGAGGTAGCAGCGGCCTTCGGGCTGGTGCAGCTGGAGCGAGTGGATGACTTCGCCCAGAGCCGACGCCACAATGCCGCCGCCCATATTGAGTTTCTGAAAGCCCATGCCGATGTGTTTGTGCCTACTAGAGAAACCGAAGGCTTGGAAACATGCTGGTTGCAATTTCCGCTGCTACTGCGAGAAAATGCCCCCTTCAGCCGCACAGAGTTCCAGATGCATATGAAAAAACGAGGTATAGCTACCCGAATGGTCTGGACAGGCAATGTTCTGCGCCAACCAATGATGTCAAATGTGGCTGCAAGAGAAGGCAAAGACGGCTGCCCCAATGCCGACGCCATCATGGAGCGAGGTGTGCTAATCCCCTGCCACCAAATGATGACCGAAGACGACCTAATCTACATCCATCAAGCCATAGAAGACATAATCACCCATGGCCCCAGCACTTGAAGCACCTAAGCTTTTGCTAGAAGATGTCACAACTGCGACTATAGATTGAGGAGGCTGCAAATGGACAAGCCGAGTATTGGACTAGACGGTTTTTATTTCACCGAAGGGCCTCGGTGGCACAAGGATGCTCTTTGGTTCAGCGACATGCACGGCCATCGCGTGATGCGTGCCACCTTTGATGGCAACGACTTGACGGGAGAGGTCGAAGTGATCGCCACGATGGATTTTGACGATCCTTCAGGGTTGGGCTGGCTACCCGACGGGCGGCTAGTTGTGGTGGCGATGAACTCCAAGAAGCTCTATCGGCTGGAGATTGATGACACTGGCAACTCGAACCTTGTTGAACACGCCGATATGTCGCATCTTGTCCATGGCGATATCAACGACATGATCGTGACTAAAGACGGCACGGCGTATGTGGGACACATGGGCTATGAAATTCACGGCGACGTGTCGGAGCGAAAATCGGCTGAAACTATACATGTAACACCCGATGGTCATGCCAGCATCGGAGCCGACATGCTAGAGGCACCCAACGGGCACATCCTCACGCCCGATGAATCCACACTCATCGTGGCTGAGAGCGCAGCTTCCCGCCTGACGGCCTTTGATGTGAACCCCGAAGACGGCACCTTATCTAATCGCCGCACTTATGCACAAATCACGCCAGCCACAGAAGAGCTGTTTATTGCCACTCCAGATGGCATCTGCCTAGACGAAGAAGGTGCCGTGTGGGTAGCCGATCCTCGCGGCAAACGAATTCTGCGTGTGCTAGAAGGCGGGGAAATCACCGACTCTTACATCTTTGAAGACGAAATGCCTCTAGCTTGCGTGTTAGCAGGCCAAGACCGCCGCACCCTCTGCATCTGTGTGGCGGTAGATTGGCGCAAAGAGATAGTTCTGCAGAAACCAACTGCTCGAATTGATACCGTGAGAGTAAATGTGCCGGGCGCGGGCAAGCCGTGACCTCAGCAGCCGAACCGTAACCTCAGCAGCAAACTAGCTGGGATGGTAATTTATTTCTATGGCAGGTTTTGAATTCAAGCTGGAAGTGAATGCACCGATAGAGGTGATGTGGGATGTAATGACCAACCACGAACGTTGGAGTGATTGGATGCCTTCTTCCAAGGTGGTACTCGACCCTGAAGGCTCACCTGATCGTAACGGTATGGGTGCGGTGCGAAATTTTATGACGGGCAAGATTGTTATGGCGAGAGAGCAAGTCATCGGCTGGGAGCCGCCAGGTTGCTCAGAAGAGGAGAAGCTAGGCGAAAAGGTAGACGAGAAGGGTGCGAGCGGAGATGCCTCTATGACTTACTGCCTTTTATCGCAGAAACTGATGAAGAACTACAAAAGCACCATGACTCTCACAGCCGACACAGCCGACAGCTGCACCCTCACTTGGAAATCCAAATGGGAGTCGGTTCTGCCCCCGAAAGCGGGTGGGAATATTACCCAGTCACAAATTAAGAAAATGCTATATAACACGGCTGTGAAGATGGCTGCCGATGCAGATGCTGAGGGGCGAGCAGGCAGACCTGTTTGAGTCAAAAAAAGTTTCCCAAGAAAGGATATTTAAATGAACATAAACACCAGCATTTCAAATGCCGATGGTGAGAATTTTGGCGGCTACTTGGCTGTCCCCGAAAGTGGATTAGGGCCGGGGATCGTAGTACTCCAAGAGATTTTTGGCATCAACGATTTTCTCAAGACCACCGCTGATGCAATTGCCAACCACGGCTATGTGGCTTTGGTGCCTGATTTATTCTGGCGAATTGAAGAGGGCATTTCACTCAGCTATAGCGATGAAGATATGGCTAGAGCCTTTGAGTTATACGGCCTCTTCGACCCAGAAAGAGCAGTTGTTGATATCCAGGGCGCGCTAGATACGATGCGCTCACTCCCCCAACACGAGGGAGCCACACAAGAAGGCTCCCATAGCAAGGTGGGTTGCGTCGGTTTCTGCCTCGGCGGGCTGCTCGCTTGGCTCACAGCCACCCGTACCGATGTGGACTGTTCGGTGAGCTACTACGGAGTGGGGATTGAAAACTTTCTAAGCGAAGCTAGCCAGGTAGCAGGGCCAGCAATCCTGCACATCGCAGAAGAAGACGGCTTCGTGCCGCCCGAGGCGCAACAGCAACTAACTGCGATGGCAACAGAGCACGACCTCGTAACTGCCTATACTTACCCCGGTTGTGACCACGCCTTCGCCACACCCGGCCGCGACAGCTACAACGCAGACGCCACCAAGATCTCTGTGGAACGTTCGCTGGCAATGTTTGAGAAAGTATTGAAGGGCTAAATGGAGTTTCCGCAAAGTAGCTATCTCGTGCCGATTTTGGTGATCTTAATCGCCGGGGCTTATATCGGTTTTGAATGGTGGCGCAGGCGCGGCAAGAAAAGGGATGAAGAAGATGAAAGTTAGGCGAGGTTGCGAATTCTCTAATACCTGAGTAAAATAGTCAACAATAGGCAGGTGCCTATCTACCCGCCTATCCAAACCTCAGACCAATACCCGAAACGCAAACCTCAAGAACCCGCAAACTGAGAAACTTCTAACAAGAAACAGCAAACCAAAAAGCCAAGAAACAGCAAACTAAAAACCAAGGAGACAACCATGAGCATTCAACTCGGCGACACCGCCCCCGATTTCACAGCTGACACTACCGAAGGCCCGGTGAGTTTCCATGATTGGAAAGAAGGTAGCTGGGCTGTGCTGTTCTCACATCCGAAGGATTACACTCCAGTCTGCACCACCGAACTCGGCTACACAGCCAAGCTCCAAGCCGAATTCGCCAAGCGAGGCGTGAAAGTCATCGGCCTGTCATGCGATTCCGTGGAAGACCACAGAGGCTGGTCGCAAGACATTGCCGACACGCAAGGCATTGCCCCCAACTTCCCGATGATCGCCGATGCCGACCGCAAAGTGGCCGACCTCTACGGCATGATCCATCCCAACGCCAACGATACGATGACCGTTCGCTCTGTGTTCATCATTGACCCCAACAATAAAGTGCGCCTAACCATCACCTACCCCGCCGCCACCGGCCGCAACTTTGACGAAGTGCTGCGCGTTATCGACTCGCTTCAACTCACCGATTCACACAAAGTTGCCACGCCAGTCAACTGGAAGCACGGAGATGATGTGATCATCGTCCCAGCTGTGAGCAATGAGGATGCCGCCCAAATGTTCCCCGACGGCTGGGACGAGCAAAAGCCTTACCTGAGAGTTGTGGCACAGCCAAGCTAGCACGGCGTACATCTTGCAAACTTGGATAATCTTGCAAAATATTTAACATTTTTGCCCAAACATCATAACGATTTTCAAATCAGACAGATAAGCTCAGCTTTATGTCTGATACAAATATCAACACTGCCAACGGCGGTGTCACGCCCGAAATTGCAGCTCGGGCAGTAAATGCGGTAAAAATCTTCGGAAGTGGTTCCACAGAGGTGCGTGCTCTCGACGATGTGAGCATCGACTTCAAACCTGGAGTTTTCACTTCCATCATGGGGCCTTCAGGTTCTGGGAAGTCCACTCTCATGCACTGCTTGGCAGGGCTTGAGAATCTCACAGAAGGCGACAGCTACATCGGAGGCACAAATCTCAGCACGCTCTCTGAGAGGCAACTCACTTTGTTGCGCCGCGACCATGTGGGGTTTGTGTTCCAAGCGTTCAACCTTGTGCCTACCCTCACAGCCAAAGAGAACATGACATTGCCGATGAACCTAGCAGGCACCTCTCCCGATCCCGACTGGTTCGATCAAGTCGTAGAGGCAGTAGGGCTAGGTGATCGTCTCAAGCACCGCCCCACAGAGCTATCCGGTGGTCAGCAGCAAAGAGTGGCTGTGGCTAGAGCACTCACCAGCCGTCCATCTATCATCTTCGCCGACGAGCCGACCGGTAACTTGGATTCACGCTCAGGCACAGAAATCCTCAACTTCCTACGCCGAGCAGTAGACGATTTCGGTCAGACCATCGTGATGGTCACTCACAGCCCCGAAGCAGCCAGCCACAGCGACAGAGTGGTCTTTCTCAGTGACGGCAAGATCGTTCAAGAGCTCGAAAAGCCCACATTTGACGACATTCTCAATTCTGTCCGCAACCTCGGCGACTAGCTGGCGATTGCCGGCTCCGCCTGCCACTTGGCCCAGCTCCTTCTTCAACCGTGTCTCCGCTCTCTAGCCAGTCACCCTGCTAGATGAGCCCACCTCTGCTAGATGAGCCCACCTCTGCTAGATAGTCGCTAACTCAACTTCCTTCGCTCCAAAGCTTCTATGAAATCGCTGATCCGTCTGACTCTCAAAAATATTGCTGACAAGAAAGTCCGCTTCTTCCTCACGACTCTCTCGGTGGTGTTGGGCGTCATGTTCACCGTGGGAGTATTCATCTTTTCCGACAGCTTGCGTGCCGTCTTCTCTGATCTCTCAGAAGACATAGCAGGACGCACTGATCTTTCCGTCCGTTCTCAGCAAGACTTCGGTAACAGGCTCACCGCCCCCACTGTCGACCCAGCACTAGCACCCATCATTGAAGAAGTAGAAGGTGTGGAAGGTACTTCTGCAGGAATCGCCGAGTTTGGCATCGTTGTTATAGACGAAGACGGTAACGCTCTTCGCGGTCAAGCCCCCACCATCGGTGTCAACTGGGTTGATGAAGACACAAACATGAACAACTTGTTCATAGCGGAAGGCCGCGCCCCCACCAACAGCACAGAATTCGTGATGAACGCCAACTCAGTGAGAGATGACGACCTCACGATAGGCGAGATATACACCGTCCAAGTGCCCGAAGGTCCTCAAGATTTAACCCTCGTAGGCTCATTCAACTTTGCTGACGAAGACAATGACCGAAGCATCGGAGCAAAGATAGTCTCTTTTGATTTAGAAACAGCCACGCAGCTTCTCAAAGGTGGTCAAGGCTGGGATCAAATCGACGTAGATGTGGTTAGCAGTGCCGATGAAGAAACGGTGCGGGCTGCCATTGAACAAAGAGTAAACGAAGCTTGCCGCGCTGGTGAAGCCAACTGTGACGCCGAGCTGGAAGTCATAACCGGCCTCCAGATCCAACAAGAACAAGAGGATGATTTCAATGCTTTCATCGGAATTTTCCAAACTATTTTGCTGGTGTTCGCTGTAATCATCTTGCTTGTATCCATTTTT
The DNA here is from genome assembly GCA_958295755.1 of uncultured Acidimicrobiales bacterium. GTDB lineage: Bacteria > Actinomycetota > Acidimicrobiia > Acidimicrobiales > Hopanoidiivorantaceae > Hopanoidiivorans. The sequence goes on from OY282367.1 coordinate 1,940,820, forward strand.
GTGATTTTCAACACCTTCACCATTGTCTTAGGGCAACGAGTCAGAGAACTCGGTCTCTTGCGAGCTCTTGGGGCTTCTGGGGGGCAAGTCATCAGAAGTGTGATGGGAGAAGCTGTAATCGTAGGGTTAGTTTCTTCCGGTTTAGGCATGCTAGCTGGAATTGGACTGGCTTATATTTTGCGCTTTGCATTGAATCAGGCAGGTTTTGGGATCCCGCTTGAGACTTTCGTAATACTGCCTCGCACAATAATCGTGGCATTTTTTGTGGGCACTATAGTAACGCTTGTATCAGCTTTGCTGCCAGCTCTGCGCACTCGATTCATATCGCCGATGATGGCAATGCGTGAAGATATGGTCTCTCTGGTTCAAGAGGTTCCGAGGCGGTTGCTTTTGGGGTCTTTATTCTCAGCAGCGGGGATTTTTCTTGTAGTTATTGCTTTACTGAGCAATTGGGTAGGGATGCTACTATGGGCAAGTATTGCTACGGTCTTGTTAATCGTAGGGAGTAGGAGATTGCACCCAGACGCAGGGCGATGGGCAGCCGTAGCTTTGGGACTGGCCTTCTTATTAGCTGCCATATTCGGAAATTTTGCTACCGGAGAACAGGGAATCGCTTTAGGCGTTGGGGCAGCCGTATTGGTAATAGGGGTGTATTCGATCAGTCCGCTTTTTGCACCTCAACTTTCTAGAGCATTGGGTTCGCCCTTAACTGCGGCAACAAAAATAAAGCTTCCGTTTGCTATCCACTTGATTATTTCTTTGTTAGCTGGCATTGTAGCTGGCATTTTGATTGCCATTCCCACTAATCAAGCCGTAGCGTTCTTCTTTGGGATTATCGTGACTGTTCTACTTTTGGCTAGAAGCAAGATCGCCAGCATGCTTTCAAAAGAAAACGCTGCTCGTTCACCTCGGCGCACCACAACCACTGCTGCTGCTCTCATGGTGGGGTTGGTATTGGTGACAACTGTGGGAATTGCCGCGCAATCATTGAGAGCAACTTGGTCAAATTCCTTGGACGATGCCGTGCAAGCCGACTGGTTTGTCTGTTCAGAAAACTGCGGAACAGGAGAAGGAGCAAACCAGGAACAGGCCTTTAGTCCACAGTTGGCTCAAGATCTAGGAGAACTACCCGAAATTGAATCGGCTCTGAGCTACAGATGGAATGCCGAAGGTCTAGCAGTGCGCGTGGGTGACGCCGAACAGCCCGTGGATGATACCGAACAGCCCGTGGATGACGCCGAACAGCCCGTGGATGATACCGAACAGAATGAATACTCTGTGTTCGCAACAGATCTTAGTGAAATAGAGCAACATCTCGACCTAGATCTGGTGGAAGGATCTTTCAGTAACAGTGACAACCCCATGGGAGAAGTGGAATCTGATGTGCACAATGTCGGCGTGCACGAAGACATTGTAGAAGAACTAAACCTCAGACTTGGCTCTGATGTGTCTGTGATTTTCAGCTCGCGTGAGCAACCTGTGGTCTTCAGAGTCGCAGCCATCTACAGCGAAGAACTTATTACTTCAAGCAGTTGGCTTCTAGACCTCTCTACATGGGAGCAATATTTCTCGCGCAACCTTGATATTTTCTCATCGGCCATTACAGCCCCTGGTATAAGCCAAAGCGACGCCCGCATAGCCATAGACAGAGTAGCTGGAGAATACCAGCAGCTTGAAGTGCGGACAAAACAAGAATTCAATGACGATCAAGTAGGCACCATCGACACGGTTGTGCTTGTAGTCAATATCTTTTTGTCGCTAGCTTTGGTGATTGCTTTCATCGGCATTGCTAACACCTTGGCTTTATCGGTGATAGAACGAACTAGAGAGCTCGGTCTGCTACGAGCTGTCGGGATGCGCCGCGCTCAGATGATGCGGATGATTCTTGACGAAGGCTTCATTATCGCTCTCTACGGTGGCGTCTTAGGCGTGGGGCTGGGAATTATATTCGGCATCACTATCGTCAATGTGCTACCAAACGATTTCATCTCCGACCTCACCATCCACTGGTGGACCTTGGTCGCCTACCTCACTATTGCAGCAGCCGCAGGTTTGATAGCAGCCCTACTCCCCGCCCGTCGAGCCAGTCGCCTGAATGTGCTGGAGGCAATAGCCAATGAGTAGCAGTTGCTGTGCCGTCAGTTTTCGCCATGCCTCTAGTATCTCTCTAGTTGCCTAACCCTTCAAGTAATTTCCGTATGATTTTGTAAAGCTAGCTATTTATCCACTAATTTTATTTATCCCCCAACTTCTAGGATTGAATTATTATGCTCTTCCGTCTAACTCTCAAAAATATAGCCGACAAAAAAGCCCGCTTCGTGCTCACGACTCTTTCGGTCGTGCTGGGCGTTATGTTCACTTCCGGGGTTTTCATCTTCGCCGACAGCATGCGCAGTGTATTCGGCAACCTCTCCCAAGACGTCGCTGGGCGCATAGACCTCACAGTTCGCTCCGAGCAAGATTTCGGAGAGCGCGTCAATGCCGCTCCCGTCAATCCAGCTTTGGCTTCAGTTATTGGAGGAGTGGTCGGGGTGCAGGCTACTGCTCCGATAATTTCTGAAAATGATGTTGTCGTTCAAAAAGACGGCAGTGCTCTGAGGGGCACATTCAATACAGGCGGGAACTGGGTAGGAGACGCCGGAGATACAAACGCCGAAGACGAAGAAGATCGTAACAATGCTGCTTTGAGCAATTCTTACTTGGTTGACGGTCGCGCACCTGAAGATGGCACAGAATTTGCCATGAACACCTCAGCCGTCAATGACGAAGACCTCATGATCGGCCAGAGCTACACTATCCAGTTACCGGGCGGCACTAGAGATTTCACCTTGGTCGGTACATTCAATTTTGCTAGTCCTACCGAAGATAGAAATGTGGGGTCATACATCGTCTCTTTTGACACGGCCACCGCCACTGAAGTTCTTCAAAATGGCCAAGGGTGGGACAGAATTGATGTGCTCCTCGCCGACAATGTCGGTAATACCGACGCCGCGATTGTTGCTATCCAAACAGCAGTCAACGAGGCTTGCGCTTCAGGCGAAGTCAGCTGCAACAGCAATCTGGAAGTGATCTCCAATGAAGCAATTCAACAAGAAACACAAGATGCTTTCAATCCGACAATCAACGCATTCCAAACAGTTCTACTGGCGTTCGCAGGCATCATTTTGGCAGTGTCTATATTTGTGATTTTCAACACCTTCACTATCGTGCTCGGCCAGAGAGTCAAAGAATTCGGACTCATGCGGGCACTTGGCACAACCGGCCGTCAAATTACAGGCACAGTCATGGGAGAAGCCACAGTTGTCGGACTTGTCTCATCAGGGGTAGGTATGGGAGCTGGTGTCGGGTTGGCATATCTGATGCGCTGGATGATCAATTTGTTCAATCTCAACATTCCACTTGACACGATTATCATCCGGCCGCGCACAATTATTATCGCATTTTTGGTTGGCACAGGCGTGACTTTAGTGTCGGCTCTTGTGCCAGCCCTTCGCACACGCCGAATTTCGCCGATGTCAGCTCTCAGAGACGATATCGGAATCGCCACCAAGCAGATACACCAGCGTGTGAAATTGGGAGCGATCGTATCTGGCATTGGTCTAATCTCAGCCATTGTCGCTTTGTTCGTAGTAACCAACTGGATATTGATGCTGATCTTTGCTTTGGCAGCAACGATTTTGTTCAGCGTGGGAGGCAAGCGGCTGAATCCTGTGGCGGGTCGCTTAGCAACTTTGGCTTTGGGTGCAATGTTTCTGATAGCTGCTCGATTTGGGGATTATGATACTTTAGAGCAGTGGATTGCTTTGGCAATTGGATGCGCTTTACTCATTGTCGGATTGAATCTAACCAGTCCGCTGTTTACGCCAGCCCTCACCAGAATCATTGGTTGGCCTCTCCGTGTGTTTGCAAAAATGACAGGGCGACTTTCTACCGAAAATGCAGCTCGCTCACCGCAACGCACTACCACCACGGCAGCGGCACTTATGATCGGGTTGACGCTCGTTGCGACCGTCAGTATTGCATCTTCGTCTTTGAGTGCTACTTGGAGCGACTCTCTGGATGACGCAGTGCAGGCTGATTGGATGATGTGTGCGGGGGACTGCACCAACGATGACCTGGCAACAACTTTCAGCCCCTCTTTTGCTAACGATTTAGACGCTCTTCCCGAGGTGGAATCAGTGGTGAGTTACAGATCCAGTACCGAAGGATTAAGCACAATTGATGACGACGGAGATATTCCCGCATCTGCACAGGTCCCCACATCTGTGCCCAGTGAGATCCCCACATCTGCGCTGACGGAAGCAAACCGAGAAAGATTGGCTGATGACGACATAGATACTTCCACACACGCAGTTTTTGCTGCAGATTTTGACAATCTGACACGCCATCTCGACCTCGACATCCAAGAGGGTTCTCTTGATGAAGCTGGTGATATGGATGTGGCTGTGCACCAAGATATCGTTGATGACGAAGACTATGAGTTGAATGACGTAGTGCCAGTGACTTTTTCTACGGGTCAACAAGCTAACTTCAGAATTGTCGCCATCTATAGTGAAAATATTGTCTCTGGCACAAGTTGGATTATCAGCTTGCCAGCTTGGGAAAGATATTTCACTCGCAATCTAGATGTGTATGTATCCGCTATCACAGCCCAGGGTGTAAGTCAAGATGAGGCGAGGGTAGCGATTGAACGAGTTGCCGCAAATTATCCACAGGTAGATGTGCAGACGAAACAAGAATTCAACGACAATCGGGTTGGTGCTATAGGTCAGATCACAACTATTGTGAATGTATTTTTGTGGCTGGCACTCATAATTGCGTTCATCGGCATTGCCAACACTTTGGCCCTGTCTGTAAGCGAACGCACCCGAGAGCTGGGATTGTTGCGCGCAGTTGGACTGCTAAGAGGTCAGACGCGAAGAATGGTCTTAGGCGAAGGCATTATCATCTCAGTCTTTGGCGGTGTTTTAGGCATATTGCTCGGTGTTGTTTTCGGCATAACTATCGTGAGCATTCTGCCTAATGACTTCATCTCCGTCTTGGAAATTCCTTGGAGGACTTTAGTGATCTATCTGATCATCGCAGCTGTCGCAGGAATGCTGAGCTCCTTCTTCCCCGCCCGCCGAGCCAGTCGCCTGAAAGTCCTAGACGCCATAGCCAGCAAGTAGCATAGCTTGCCCAGCAAGTAGCAGAGCTTTCTCTGAGCCTTGCCAGCGAATGTCCGAGCTTACCTAGCCAACAAATTGCCAGCCTCATCGATCTGGTGCAGCTTCGCTTCGTATAATGGAGAACATGAAATCCAGCAATCAACCCCTTAAAGCTGTGGCTGTGGAAGCTCGCGAGGGTTATACCATCTGGCTACAATTCAGCGACAGTGTTGAGGGGACAATTGACCTGTCGCACCTTTCTAAATCCAAGCCATTTCAAGTGTGGCAGGATCGCTCCTTTTTTGAGTCGGTACAAATATGTGGCAACTCTATAGTGTGGAACTCTGATCTTGATTTCAATGCTGCCTCGTTCTATCTTGAACTGACAGGCAAGACTCGTGAAGAGGCATTTGGCCCACGGTCGCCCACAATAGATCCTGTTGAAGTGCAAGCACTGGATGGCTATTGGCTGTGGGTGCGATTTTCTGACGGAATTGAAGGCAAAATAGACCTTTCCCCAATGCTTGAATCCAACAAGTGCAGGCCCTTGACAGACCGAGCCTTCTTTGAAGGCGTGCATCTGACACCTTGGGGCGGAATCGCTTGGAGCGATAACATCGAAGTGGACGAAGACTGGATTTACAAAGAATTCACAGGCAGAACCATTGACGAAGCTCAAAAGATTCTGCAAAATGCCTGAACTTTCAAGATTCCATGGAATAGTCATTCGCATGTATTGGAGAGAACACCCTCCGCCTCATTTCCATGTCAAATACGCAGACGAAGAGGCTCAAATCGACATTGCCACTCTCAGCATTATAGAAGGCAGTTTGTCAAGACGAGTGCTGAAGAGTGTGCGTATCTGGGGACTGCAATACCAAGAAGAACTATTGGAAGCTTGGCAACAAGTTCAGCAAGGCGAACTTCCAAACCAAATACCCGGACTTCTCTAGAAAACAGAGATCCAAGGTAGCCAAAATTCACCGTCGCGTTTTGGCGATTTGCAAACACTTCTATTAGTATGTTGTGATAGCTTTATCATAGTAAATAGCTCTGTTAATGTTTGATATTGCTAATATTTGCTATGATAAGCATATTGTAAATACACTTATATGACATAACTACTATATTATGATATACTTATAGAGAACATTATGTTGAAAATATCGCCTGAAGAATTCGCAGACATCATCCAGCGGCACAACCAGTGGAAAGGCGGCAGGGAGAACCTAAACAGGTTTGCACCAGCACACGAGCGGCCACTTGTCAGAGTGTTGGCTGATGCTCTGTTGTCCCAGCCTCAACCTAGGCATCAGGTAGTGATCGGCCCCCGACAAGCCGGCAAATCCACTGTGCTACGCCAGACAATACGCTCTCTGCTGGGCGAGGGCGTGCGCGAAGAGCGGATTTTCTATGTGCAAATGGATGCCATGAAGCTCCGTCCTGAGACGCTGGAGTCCGTAATGTCGGGAATTTTTGAAATAACGGAACCTCCCACTCATGATGATCCACTGTTTCTGCTAATGGATGAGATTACCAAAACTCAAGCTTGGGGTGACGCTGCCAAAGAGTTCTATGACAGCAAATCGCCTGTCCGTTTGCTTGTCACGGGCAGCTCTCCGTTGGATCTGTATTCGGGGTTGAACGACACCGCCCCCGGCAGATGGCTAGAGCACTATCTGATGCCTTGCAACTTCTACGAATACGCTTCTTGGATTCTAGGCGAATCGGCACTGCCTAGGTTCACAAGAACGGCCTACCCTTCTTTGCAAGACAGACTTGCAGACATTTCTGCTGACATAGCCTTGGATGACAGGCTGTATAGGCTGTACGACGAGTTTTTGGTTCTCAGCGGATACCCGGATCTTGTTGCTTCGCGCCCCAACAGTCTTCTGATACATGACCAGCACAGTTTCAGTAACCAGATTTTGAGATCCCAAGACGCTCTGCTGCTGATAGCCGAGCGAGTCGTCTACAAAGACATTGCTAGAACAGAAGGCATACGCGATGCCCCCAAGCTAGACGAGACGCTGTTCAGTCTTGCAGAGATGACCCGCAAAGAAATAGGAAGAGACAAACTTTCAAAGAATCTCGGCATCAACCCCAATACCTTGGACTCCTATATTGACGCCGCTTCGCGTTCTCTTGTGGCTTTTTGTCTAAAGAAACATTCGGGCAGTGCTGCTGGCACATCGCCACGCGGCAGAAGGGTCTTCTTCCACGACAGCGGAATGTCAAACGCTATACGAGGCACCGAGAGTAGCCCTATAGATGACCCCGATATTCGTGCCGACTATCTGGAAAATGCTGTCGCTGCCGGTTTGAAAGAGCTCGCCTTGATGGAACGGGGCAGGCTGAGCTGGTGGAAAGACGCTAAAGATAACGAAGTGGATTTCGTCTATGAGAAAGGACACCGCATCTTGGGGTTTGAAATAACGGCATCTCGCAACCATCACCGCAAAGGTTTAGAAGCTTTTGTAGCAGCAAAAGAACAGGCGGCGGGCAGCACATATATGGTTTCACCGAAAGCACCCATAGTCAAAGCCTCTGTCTCGCCCGGCGGGATAGGATCAATGCCCGTGTGCGTTCTCCTGCTTGCTATAGGAGCACAAGCCACCCAACACATGCTAAGACGCGGTAGCGAAGAACCCTGCGACAACTACCGTGTAGAAGCAGAACAACTGAAAATCTATCCGAGACACGCTCACGAAACCCAGCAACACACATTCAAAGAAGGCGACATCGTATATCTAACACACAAAGAAGCCGAACCCCACCTAACAGCAGGCACAATCACCAATTTCAAATCTAGAAGTTGAAGCAGGCTACCTACCTTGCTAATAACCTAATTCAATCATTCATTTATATTAAGTTTATCTAGGTTTATCAAAAAAACATAAACCTGCATAAACTCAATTGAATTGCTCAAAACCATTGAATTCATAGGGTTTTCACAGGTGCTTAAGGAGCATCTCAAAATTCACTGTCGCGTTTTGGCGATTTGCAAACACTTCTATTAATATGAGCCGACCACCACCAGACTCATCCAAGAAACCGGCTCAGCAAGCCCCGCCCTCAGCAGCCAAACCTACAGCACAACACTCCCCCATCGACACCGTAGCAGCCCAGTTAGTCTATGACGACCTGCGCCGCTTCTGCGAGGCTCGTCGTAGCGACATCGCCTCCATCATCACACGCTCCCAATTCCTCCTAGTGCTAACTTCATCTCTATACGCCGCCTACTTCATTGCTCGTCCCAGCCCAATGGCATTCTCCCTACTGGAAGCAATAGCCGCCTTGGTAATGCTGCCGTCAGTCTTTATACTCTTGCAAGCTGGCAGGCCGTTTGAGCACTTTGATCATGTGCAGAATGTTGAAAGGCATAAAAGAGAGCCTGAAAAAGTGCACATAAGCGTTCTTTCAGAAATGGAAGATATTGCAATTGGGCTTCATGATCTGAATAAACAGCGCGGGCAGTTGCTTTGCAGGAGCTATCAGATCTGGCTCATCTCGCTACTTTCGGCAACAATTCTGGTATCATTAAAGTACGCCTGAGGAGGTCGAACTATGGCAAAAATCTATAGCAAGATCAAAGCCAAGCTCAAAAGACTGATGGCTAGGGTCAACAATGACGATCCTAGAAATGACTATCCGCACCCGCCTTCTGAAGATCTCGAGTCAGCAGAAACTCCTGCAGATCCCATTGCTGAGGAGATGAAACGGCTTCGCGAAGAAGCACGGCAGAGGCGTGTCAGAGTCTACGCAGGCTATTGATTCTCTTGACCGTGCCAGCTCTGACAGACAACCTGATCACTATGAACACAGAGCAATCCACCAAGATGCTAGTCCCCACTGAAGTGCGACCTCTCGCTGACTATCGGATGTGGGTGCGGTTCTCCGATGGCGTGGAGGGCGAAGTCGATTTGTCGCACCTCGTTGGGAGCGGTGTTTTCAAAGCTTGGGAAGATCCTGCTTTCTTTAGCAAGGCACATATAAGAGATGGCTATTATGTGGCTTGGGATGACGAAGTCGACCTCAGCCCCGACACCCTCTATATCTATGTGACCGGCAAGACATGGGAAGAGTTGTATCCTCCTAAAACGCCAGAAGTAGTTCTTGTGAACGCAGAGGCTAGATACGAACACACTGTCTGGGTGAAATTTGACGACGGCATAGAAGGTGAAATTGATGTTTCTCCTTATCTAGCAGACAGTTCTTGGGAATTGGAAGAACAAGAGAGGTTGTTTGAAGACACAGTCAAGATAGCTCCTTGGGGAATGCTCGTGTGGGAAGGAAAAGTAGAAATTTCCCCCACGCAACTATACCAAAAACTTGCTAAGGACAACGGCATACTCACAAGGACACCAGCCAATGCCCTCAATATCTAAATTTGAAGGCATAACAATCTACATCTATCCAAATGAACATGGGAAACCTCATTTTCATGCCAGATACCAGGCAGAGTGGTGCAAAATATCCATTTCAAAACTAGAAGTTGAAGCAGGCTACCTACCTCCCAAACAACTGAGAAAAGTCAGAGTATGGGCTACTCGCCATAAAGAAGAGATCCTAAGTGCTTGGGAAAAAAGTCAAAATAACAAAACAACTGGAAAAATCTCTCCCACACCTTACCGTGACTAAACTTTTTTGCAATCAAAATACTATTTTTGACTCTTTTGTTTTGCAGTGATCATGCGAAGTCTTGACTTCAATACTTTTAGTATTTAAGATCCTTCACCATCATTAATAGACAAAGTTAGTTTGCGCAACTTAGCATTTCTAGATGAAATAAACCCAGTTGATTTAGTTGGATTTTCTACAATAGTGGCCACTACAGCGTTAGCTAAAGCACTCTTGTCACCATCTTCAAGTTTATCATTAAATCCAATATATGTTTCTAATACTGCTTGCTTATGTCTGTATATTACTATTTCTGTATTTCTTTGCAAAATTAATTTTCTTGCTAAAAAAATTCCAGGGATTAGCGGTGTTATAATTGAATATCTTAATACCGTGAGATTCCATGAAGTTTCATCTTTCCAACTCCATATGCCAATTATTATGGCACCTGTAAGGATCAAGACAGTTGAGATAATAAAGACAAAATATAGCCAATGAATTTTAATCTTTTTGCTAGCTATAGCAAAATCTTCTGCCAACTTCTTGGCAGTATGTCGGGGAAGAAGTTCAGTAATGCGATCAATCGGATCTGAAACATTGCGTTTGAGTTTCATCCAATACTTATTCGCCTCTTTTGCGTCATTAATTATTCTTGATATACTCTCACTTTCCTCAAAAACCTGCTTTCTAAATTTTGCGCTCTGACTTGTTTCCCTAATTTCATTGACAGCAGCGTGAAGAGTATCAATTCTTCTTTCAATTTGTTCAAAATCAGGTAATGGAGGAGGCTCATGTTGAAGAAGTTGTTCGATTGGTTGTTCAAGCTTTTTTGTTTCTCTTATAAGTGGCTCAAGATTCTCTGGATCTAGTAACCCGCTCTCTTGATTTTCTATAGAGTGTTGCACTGCATCTTTGCTATTCATTTCTAAAGTCCTTTCTTTCGAAATAGTAGTTCAGCTCAAGTATAGCTCTAATTCTGCCTCAATGTCAGTCCTGACTATTGGGATCTGGTAGATTAGCTTAGAAGTTGCGCTACTAACTTTTCTATTTGTTGGGCGGGGGGGTGGGTGGAGAGCCATTTTCGGAGTTCTCGGCGAGCCACGGTGATGGTGGTGGGTTTGTTGGTGGCGGCTCGGGTGGTGCGGATATTAGTGAGGTGGGTGGTGGCTTCAGTTGCAAGTTGGTTTCCAAGTTGGGCTAGGTTGGCGTGGAGGGAATTGTCGTTGTCGTATATGGGGATAGGGAGACGCCATAGGTGCTTGTGAAGATCGCGTGCGCCGAACTGACCTTTGGGCATAAATTTTTGGACAGCCTGCTCTAAGGTGTTGCTGTTGATGATTGCTGCTAGATAATGGGCTTCTTCTAAGGTTTTGCATTTCACCCAGTAGAGCTTTGTATCTACGAGGGAAGTAGCTGATAGCAGTATTGCGGCAGTCGGACGACCAGATGTGGCATACAGTAGACGAATCTGGGCGTAGTCTTCAAGTTGCGCGCTAAGTTTTCCCATGTAGTCAAGATTGCCTAAGAGGTCAAGCTTATTGTTCAGATTCTTGTTGGCATTCCAAAGCTCGTTGATGATTCTCCACCGCTCTCGCATCCTGGGTTCCATCGATTTTGGATCAAGTCTGCAAATGGCATCGGTTGTATCAGAGGTATCTAACTTGCCTATAGCTTTCTCAGCAGACGAGTCGTCTCTATTTGCTCCAGCATTTTTTTCTGACTTTTCAGACAGATCCATCTGCGCTACGACTTTCTCTGTACCCTCTTTTCGCACTGGCAATACTGCTTTGCGGGGCTCTAGCAGTACATAGGGCGCAACTGTTTCTCCGAGGTAAATATCCCAGATATGTTCTTCTTCAATTGGAACATTGACCAGTTCACGCGGCTGCAAGCTTTTCCACGGTTCTTTTTCCTGGCTAGAACGCTGAGATGAGACTTTCTTAATTCTTGGGGTCAGAGCAGCAGCGGATTCTTGAACATCAACGAAATATAGAACCCTAGGAAATATGTCGGCACCTCTTCTGGCTCTTTTGCTGTACAGCGATGAGAACTTTGAGCTCTTGGCGAGCTGAATTTCTTCATAAGTGTATGGGCCACCTTCCTTACCAAGCCAACGACTTGCTACGCTTGCCAGAGATCTAGCTTGCTTCTTTTCTCGCTTAGCGAACACAACACACGATGCAATTGGGAAAAAAGTGTTGGGTTCAATTCGCTCAAGATCCCAAGGTTTAATCGCAGAAAGGTTTGCGAACAACCCTTGTCCGTGCCAAATACCACTCCTCCACTTTTCATACTGCCCTTGAGCGAGTGCGCTGTGAGGCAACACCATACCTGCCTTGCCACCTTTCTTCAAATATAAACCAAAGCAACGGGTATAAAACAAGCCAGCTATGTCTTGGTTCGCTGCGTTCTTGCCACCCACCCAAATTTTGTAGTCTTTCTTGCTCTGTCTTTCTAGCTCACTGCGGATAGTGGCTTCGGTTTTGTTATAGGTCAGCCATGGCGGGTTGCCGACAATCGCATCCACTTGGCCGTTCTCGCTCGCCAACCATACCGGGCGCACTAGATTGCGGGTGTAATACGCCCAGATGTGATTGCGACCTTCAGCGTGGAGGTCTTGCAGCTTGATGGCAGTCTCTTCTAGCATTTCTCTGTCAGAACCGCTTCGAGGAATGTCATTGTCATCAAGTGCGGTTTTCGGATCGCCACCATTGACTATCTCTTGCGAAAGCCCCAACATCACTCTGTCGAACCAATCTGGTTGCTCCACAAGTGCCCTCGGAAAGTCGAGGCGTCTAACACCGCCATTCTCTCCCACAGCTTCAGTGGCAGCAACTGTGATTGTCACACGATCTTCAGCAAACAAGTCGCCAGGGTCAGTGCGCAGTTGCAGAGAGTCGCCTAGATACACGGGCACGATTAGGCTATCGCGCCCCGCTTTGGCGATGATTTCTCTTGCGGCTAGCACCCATGTGGCGCGGGCTAGATGCACCGACACAGGGTGCACATCTATGCCGATAACTGATTGTGTCAGCCCGTCTAAGATACGCTCGGGTGGGTGGCTGGTGGACTTGGCGGCGGTGATGTATTTCTGAACGGCGGCATAGAGGAAGGTGCCTGAACCGCAGGATGGGTCAAGCACACGCTGGTTAAGTGGGTCGGTCACAACCTCATCTACTACGGCTTTTGCCAGCCAGTCGGGTGTGTAGTATTCTCCTAGTCGTCGGCGGTCTTCTGTGGGGATGACCGACTGGTAGAGGATTCGAGCGAAGTCGTATTCAGCGTCAGTCCAGTCGAAACGGGCTACTCGGTCGGCGAGACCAACTATCCACTGCTCGCCGCCAACCTCGGCAGGCCATGCAAAGAAATCGCTGTCAATCACGCCTTGAACGCCAGTTTCGGAGCGAAACGCTTCGCCTGTAAGTAGCTTGGCGGCATCCAGCCTCGACTTCTCACGCAAGTCTATGCCGAACGCCGCTTGGACAGCCAAGCCAACAATGGCAGAAAGATAGGTGTGGCGTAGGAAAAGCTGATCTAAATCAGGCTCCTCTTTGACGCTGATACCGAGAGCAGCTGTGAGCAGGTCGGCCCAGAGTTGGCGTTTGACCGCGATGGTAGGGCTGGTGCGGTGAGCTTGGTAAAGACTTTCGAGGGCAGCTATCTCATTTTCAAAGCGAGGGCCGGGACCGAAAGAGCGGCGCACTTCCTCCTCGTTAGGTGGTCTGTCAGAGGACTCTATGGCTCGAGTCTCATTCAGTAGCCATTCGTAAAGGCGATAGCCGTCGTCTTTGCTACGGAGGGTGAAAACGTAGGGCTCGGTGAGGCGAGTTTTTTTGATATTCGGCAGTCGTAGCACCCAATACTTGCCATCGGTGAGCACGCCAAGTCGGTCGGGTTTGCCTGCAGCTTTGGCTTCGTCGATGTAGCGATCAAGTTGACTGATATGATCTTGGTCTGGTTCAATACCGGTGCCGATACGCCTTTTGGTCTCAATAATGAGACGTTCGGATTGGATGTCTATGCGGTCGACTTCTCCTTTGATGTCATCTCGGTCGGCCAACCTAGCTGTTGCCAGCCAATGAACAATCGCCCAGCGGATATTCTCCTCTCTATCCGCACTCTCGTGCTGCACAAGAATACTCGCCGTAGCTTCAAGGAGTTTCTCATCGCCCGGCAACAGGTGAGGCTTGGCGGCTAACTCCGTGTCATCAACCTCTTGGGTAGCTGTGCTAGAAGATGTCATAGCACTAAATCTGCTGGAAGGCTCATTGCTAAAAACTTAATTCAATCATTCATTTATATTAAGTTTATCTAGGTTTATCAAAAAAACTTAAACCTGCATAAACTCAATTGAATTGCTCAAAACCATTGAATTCATAGGGTTTTCATAAAAAAATGCTAAGTCTCATGCGAAACCTAGCAGAAGAGCTCCATAGCCATAACTATCTGCGTGGACAGAAACTTCAGACAAGCTACCGCATATGGCTCGCGTCCCTGCTCGTCGCGGTTCTTCTGCTAGTATTGGCATATGCTTGAGAGGATATCCAATATGGGCAAAATCAAACAAAAAATGAGATTCAAGCTTCGGAAGGCTAACTCTTCCGTTGAAGACAAAGCCGAAACTCCTGAGAAAGCAGAATTGCCACAGGGCAGTGTTGTTGACGAGTCACAGCATCAAGAAGTGCGAAGGGGCTATACCAAAGTAAAGGTCTACGCAGGGTATTGATTCTCTTGACCGTAGAAGACAAACTTGCTGAGATGGGGGTGGTTATTCCCGACCCGAAACCAGCTTTGGGGAGCTATGTGCCTGCTGTGCAGACGGGGAACCTTGTGTTTATTTCGGGGAATCTGCCTATTCAGGCTGATGGCTCTATGTTGCACCCTGGCAAGTTGGGGGAAGATGTGAGCGTGGAGGAAGGCTATGCTGCTGCTCGGCAGTGTGCGATCAACTGTCTTTCAGCTGCTAAAGGCGTCATCGGCGACCTCAACAAGGTGCAACAGGTGGTGAAACTGCGGGTGCTCGTCAACAGTGCCCCCGACTTCACCGACCAACCTGCCGTAGCCAACGGAGCATCCGATTTGCTGATGGAGCTTTTTGGTGAAGAATCCGGCAAACACGCACGGGCCGCCGTAGGCGTAGCCTCACTGCCATTGGGAGTGTCGGTAGAAGCTGAGCTAGTGCTTGAAGTAGCCTAAACATCGCCCCAGAATCGCACTCGTCTAACCAGCAGGAACCAAGTCAGCACGGCACTTAGAGCTACCAACACTAGAGACTCTAACCCGGCTTGGGCGAAGGCTAGCTCTTCGGCGGCTGTCCAGATGCGGATAGACAGAGTGTCAAAACCGATGGGATGCAAAAGCAAGGTAATAGGTAGCTCTTTCATCGTGGAGAGCAACACTAAACCTGCGCCAGCCAGCAAGCCAGGCGACATCAAAGGCAAATCAACCCTAAAAAATCGTCTGACACGCTTGGCACCCAAAGTGTGAGAGACTTCTTCTAGCGGTCTTGGCACTGTCTCAACTGCTGTTTCGCTCACACGGGCAGCTTGTGCTCCGAAATGCAGCGAATACGCCAGCACAAGTAGCGGTAGCGACTGATAGAAACTCACAAGCGGGCTATGCAACACCCAGAAAGAAAACGCCAAAGCTATCACAAGCCCCGGCAACGCAAAACCCGTCACCACCAGGTTAGAGCAAATCGCCCCTAGCTTTGAGCGATATCTAGCGGTAAGGCGGGCAAGCGGTAGCATCGCAGCCACAGCCACCAAAGCTGTGATCAAACCGATGGACAAGGTATTGCGAGCGGGCTCTAGTATGTTGTCGAAACTGAGGGCAAGCGGGCCGGTGATGCGACCTCGGTTGGCGATGCCTCGCACCACCCAAAAGCCCATCACGGCAAGCGGGCCGATGAGAGCGACACCTATCCAACCCACAACTGCTGCCATCGCAGGCCATCGCCAACGCCCCAGTAGGACTGTGCGAGCAGGTCGCAGGCGAGATGGCGGAGCTGTGCTACTTCCCAAACTTGAAAGCCGCCGCTCGGCCACAACCACCACAAGTGCCAGCACTGCTAGCAACAGCCCGTGAGCAATAGAAGTGGCTTGATCAATGAGACGATTGGAAAAAATAGAACGAGTCAAAGTGTTATAGCGCAACAGAGCTACGGCACCGAAGTCGCTCACCGTGTAGAGAAATACGAGCAAGCTTCCGGCGGAAATAGCAGTCACGCTCTGAGGCAACACCACACTGAAAAACACCGAAAACGGTCGCCGCCCCAGCAGCCTTGCGCTCTCTTCCAACGAATGCGGAAGAGTGGCGAGGCGGGCGCGAACGGGCAAATACACATACGGATAGGTAAACAAGGTGAGCACAGCCCACGCCCCCCAGAATCCGTCAATGCGAGGCACGCTGGCGATGCCGAAGGGCGACAGCAACTCTTCTATGAGGCCGCCTTTGGCGAATCCGGCGAGTAAAGCGATAGCCCCCACAAATGAAGGAAAAGCCAGAGGCAGCGGAGCAAGAACCGACCATACTCTGCGGCCCGGCAAGTCGGTGCGGGCGAGCATCCACGCCAGCCAAGTGGCGACAACTGCAGCAGCGACCGACACCGACAAAGCCAAAAAGATAGTGTTGCGGAGCGGCCCCCAAGCTTGTGAAAAGTTGTCGCTCCAAGTAACACTGAGGTCGAAACTACGCCAGATGAGATAGCCGAACGGCGTTACAAATACAACGGCGAGGGCAACGCTCCACACGGAAAGCCCCCCATAGACCATACGAGAGCCGACTACCCGGGGCCTGGATTTTATAGCCTGAGGCATTGGAGTTGGAAGAAGTGGCTGGCTACCAACCTACGGTTAGCCTCCCTCGGCGGGGAATGCCGTGGTGGGCGGGCCAACATACGCAAGAGCGACTTCGGCACCGTGATCAAACTGCGGAGACGACCCGGGCACTAGCACCTTCAACATTTTTTGGTTGTCGGTGAGTTTGACAGCATACATAGTGTCATGTCCGTGATATTCCACTAGCTCTACTTTGGCTTCTTTGCCGTCAAATAGCTGCAGATGCTCGGGACGTACGAGGACATTCACAGAGCTGTTGGAGTTATAAGAGCTGTCAGAGCTGTCTTCCACGTTGCCCAAAGTTCCATTGGTAGTGCTGACAGTGCTGCTTTCCAGCAACTCAATGTCGCCTATGCAGGTGCTGGCGGTGGTGCCTTGCACTGTGGCTGGCAACATGTTGGCGTGTCCTACGAATAAGCCCACCCACGGCGAGGCAGGCTGCCGGTAGAGCACCGACGGGCGGTCGTGCTGCACTATCTGTCTGTCTTTCATCACAACTACTTCTTCGCCGATGACAAAAGCTTCTTCTTGGTCGTGCGTCACAAAAACTGCTGTGGTGCCCAAAGTGTGGAGTAGCTCGTGCACTTCCGAGCGCACTTCTATCCGCAGTGAAGTGTCTAAACTAGCGAACGGCTCGTCAAACAAGATGACTTCTGGGCGAGGCACGAGCGCACGAGCCAGAGCTACTCGTTGCTGCTGCCCGCCCGAAAGTTGATGTGGGCGGCGGTGCTCTAGCCCTTCCAAATTGACGAGAGCGATGGCTTCTTCAACGATTTCTCTGTTGCGCCGATGACCGGGCCGCAGTCCGTATGCCACATTCTTGAACACCGACATATGCGGGAAGAGAGCCAAGTCTTGAAATACCATTCCGATGCGCCGATGTCGAACATCTATATAGGTGCCGCCTCCCGTAAGCAGTTCTTCGCCACGCCAAATTTCGCCTTTGTCGGGGCGTTCCAGACCGGCGATGAGCCTCAGCAGAGTAGTTTTGCCACATCCGCTGGGGCCGAGCAGAACGAGCGTGGCGGCACGAGGCACCGAGAAGGTGATGTCTTCCAAAACGGGCACCGAGCCGAACGATTTGGAGACGCCCACCACAGAGAGCATCGGATCGTGCGATGTCATCACGGTTGGATCATGCGATGTCATTGCGGTTGGATCGTGCGATGTCATTGCGGTTGGATCATGCGATGTCATTGCGGTTAATGTTAGTCAAAGTTAACAATAAATGTCAACCCTGCTTTACGAGCAGTGCTAGATGTGCTGCCTGCTGTCACATGCTGCTCTATACTGCTGCTCTGTGCTATTGCTCTGTGCTATTGCTCTATGCCGCTAGCTTGGATGAGGTTCAATGTGCGTTCCAAGCCGCCAGTGAGGTTGCCGAAATCAATCGCTGCAGTCGTGAGCTCGGGGCGGGGCGGCAACTCAGGCAAGGCTGAAACTCCGGCTACCAGCGGATATTCCTTTGTCTCTGTGGCGAAGTAGGTTTGAGCTTCTTCGTTTAGCAAGAATCTAAGCAGTCGCTCGGCGTTGCCACGATTATCAGACGAGTCGAGCACGGCACCAGCTGTGACAATCACGAGCGAGCCGATGTCGTCAGGAGCGAAATAGTGATTCACACCCGTAGCGTTGGGTTCTTCGCCTAGTCGGCGGAGCAAATAGTAGTGGTTCACGAGGCCCATATCAACCTCGCCTCGCACAACAGCATCAACTATTGCTGAGTTCTTGGCGTAGTTCGGCGAGTTGTTGTCGGCCATGCCCTTGAGCCAATCGGCTGTAACATCATCGCCCTGAGATGTGCGCATGCCAGTGATGAAATCTTGGAATGAGCTGTTCTGCGGGGCAACCCCAATACGGCCGCTGTATTTCGGATCGGTCAGCGCAAACACAGAATCAGGCAAGTCATCCTGTGATACCAAGTTGGGGTTGTAGACGAGCACCCGCTGGCGACCGGTCAGCCCCACCCAGTTGCCATCGGGCGAGCGGGTAGTTTCAGGGTGAAGACTCAAAAGCGAATCTGGCAAGGCACGCAGACGGTCCCTGCCATTGAGAAAGCCGATGGCACCGGGGCTTTGCGAAATGAACACATCGGCAGGCGAGTTTGAGCCTTCAGTGTCTATGAGAAGAGCCAAGTCGGCTGAGTTGCCGTAGCGGACATTCACAGTGATGCCTGTCTCCGCTTCAAACCGCTCGATGATCGGGCCGATGAGCGACTCGTTGCGGCCGGAATAAAGTGTGATGGAATTGTCGGAGTCGTCACCGCAGCCTGCTAGGAGTGTGGTAGCTAGTGCTACTACCAACACCACTGCCAACAGTGCTGTGCTGCGAGCAGCAATGTGACGAGCTGGGCGACAGACAGCAATGCGGCGAGCCGACCGGCAGGTAGCACGATACTTGGGATTGTTGTGTTTGTAAAGAAGGTTTGGGTTTTCCATAACACTAATGTTAGCCTAAGTTAACATTATTTGTCAACCTTGATTAATAGATTTTTTTGACCCTTCTCCCGCCAATGCTTCGATCACACCCGGTAGCTCACGGATGGTGCGGATTTCCGTGTAGTCGTCGGGGTTCAAAAAGTCATCGGGCACTTGCTCCAACGCCCAGACGGTAGGGAAGCTGATATGCACTGCTCTTGCACCAATGGCCAGCACGGGTGCGATGTCGGAGCGTAGAGAGTTGCCAGCCATAACGAACCGCTTTGGGTCAATTCCGTGTTGCTTCAATACTCGGCGATAAGTGTCGGTGTCTTTCTCGGCCACCACTTCTACCGCATCTAGGTGTTCCTCTAGTCTGGAGCGGGCGATCTTGGCTTCTTGGTTCCAGAGGTCGCCTTTGGTGATGACTATCACTCTGTATTCGGCCGCAAGCTGAGGCACCACTTCTTTCACTCCGTCCAGTAGCTCTACTGGTTGGGCGAGCATCTCTTTGCCCCACTGGATGATCTGGTGGATGTCGTAAGCAGTTACGCGGCCTTCGGTGCTGGCGATGGCAGTTTCAATGAGCGAAAGCGTGTACGCCTTCACGCCGTAGCCAAACAACTCAAGGTTGGCACGCTCACGATGCTCAATAGCAGTCTCAATGGCTGTTCGGTTGGATGCAGGTTGGTTTGGCTGGTCGGCAGCACTGTCGGCAGCACTGCCTGTGGCAGTACCACTGTCAACGCCTCGGCTCACATCAGGGCCAAGATACTGCTCCAAAAGTCGGTGGAAACGAGTGGAGATGTCAATGAACATCCGCTCGTCGTGCCACAAGGTGTCGTCGGCATCCAAGCCGATCACATCAATGCCTGTCATTCCACCAGATGGGCGAAGCCGGGTTTGATGATGTCGTTTATTATTGCAAGGCGGTCGTCAAAGGGGATGAACGAGCTTTTGGCGGCGTTGATGGTGAGCCAGCGTATGTCTTGCCATGTCCAGCCGAAGGCATCTGAGCAGACGGCGAACTCTTCCGACAGAGTGGTGTTGCTCATCAGGCGGTTGTCGGTGTTGACGGTTATTCGGTAGTTCAGGTCGCGCAGCTTGCCGATGGGGTGCTCCGCTATGGATGTCGCCGCTCCTGTGTGCACATTTGAAGTAGGGCAGACTTCCAGAGGGATGCGGCGGTCGCGCACATAGGCGGCGAGGTCGCTGAGTTCAGGTGTGCCATCGGGATGGATTTGGATTTCGTCTATGATGCGCACTCCGTGTCCGAGCCGTTCGGCACCGCAAAACTGAATGGCTTCCCAGATAGACGGCGGCCCGTAGCTTTCGCCGGCGTGGATGGTGAAGTGGAAGTTGTGCCGCTGGATGTAATGGAAAGCGTCTAGGTGTCGGGTAGGCGGGTAGCCTGCTTCTTCGCCGGCGATGTCAAAACCAACCACGATGTCGTCTCGCCACTTGATAGCGAGTTGGGCGATTTCAAGTGAATGAGCGAAGGTGCGCATGGCGGTGAGGAGCACGCCGATGCGGATGGGGTTTGCCGACATTGCTTCTTTGAAGCCTGCGATGACAGCTTCAATAATCTCATCGTGGCTGAGCCCTTTTTCGGTGTGAAGTTCGGGGGCAAAGCGGATTTCGGCATAGACGATACCATCTGCGGCTAGGTCTTCGGCGCACTCTTTGGCCACTCTGTGCAGGGCTTCGGGGGTTTGCATAACGCCGATTGTGTGAGCGAAGGTTTCAAGATATAGATCAAGGCTGCGGCGGTTAGCACCTCGAACAAAATGGCGGGCTAGCTCTTCTGGGTCGTGGCTGGGGAGGTTACTGTAGCCAGTCCCGGTAGCTAGGTCAATGACGGTCTGCGGGCGGACGCCACCATCAAGATGGTCGTGCAGCAACACCTTCGGCACACTGCGAATGGCATCTAGGGATGGGGACGTGGCTGCGGGGGTTGCGGTTGAGGTTTCAGGGGTTGATGTCGCCGTTTCAGGAGTTGAGTTTTCAAGGGTTGAGGTCGCTTCAGCCATTTTTAAACTCTATGGGTTGTTCGCCTTGCTTCGCTAGGTGCTGTCTGTCTTCACCGAGTGCTACCAAAAGCCGATGCCTATCACACCCTCTGTCTAAAATTGTTGAGCACCGCTAGAGATCAGCGCAAAAGGTCAATCATGACAACTCTAACTACCAGAAAACCAGCTGTGAAGTCCAAGGCAGCACCTAGGGCGGCACCCAAAGCGAAGCTGAAGCGTTTAGATGAAAGTTGGGATTTCCGAAAGGCTGACACCAAACGGTTAACTCACGGCATACACCCTTACCCTGCCATGATGATCCCACAGGTGGCAGCCCGTCTGATTCACCTTCACGGTTTTGCGGGAGGGTTGCTGTTTGACCCGTATTGCGGCACAGGCACTTCACTGCTAGAAGCCCAACTTGCGGGTATGAATGCTGTTGGAACCGATCTCAACCCGCTGGCAAGGCTTATAGCTAGCGTCAAAACCACAGAACAGGATTTGAGAAAGCTCGCCAAGCACATCGACAGATTTGAGGTCTTGGCGCAGAGTGGTGGCGCAAACCACATCGGCACAACCGAAATCCCAGATTTCAACAACATTGACTACTGGTTTGCCGAAGAGGTTCAGTGCGACTTGGCTACCATCTCTAAGTTTGTTGGTTCTGTAGCCAGCCTTGAAATCGCAAACTTTTTCAAGGTGGCGTTCAGCCAGACTATCCGTGAGTGCTCTTGGACAAAAAATTCTGAATTCAAGCTAGTGCGAATGAAGGATGAGCAGAGAGAGCGATTTGATCCTGACCCATATCGCATAATGACAGAAATTCTTCGCAGAAACCTCAGAGCAATGCGAGATTTTTTGGAAGTCTCACTTGACAGAGCGGCAGTGAAGGTGTGTTCGTTCAATACCGTTGAAGGCATCCCACATGATGTTGTCGCACCTGAATCGGTAGATCTTGTGGTAACTTCCCCGCCATACGGCGATTCGCGTACCACTGTCGCCTACGGGCAGTTTTCTCGTCTCTCTAACCAGTGGCTGGGTTTTCACGAAGCCGCCAAACTTGATAACGACTTGATGGGCGGGCGGGCCGTGTCTCACCTAATCAAGTTCGGCGTTTCTGAGGTTGATGGCACTGTCGCAGAGATAGCCAGAGCCGACCAGAAGAGAGCGGGGGAAGTGGTGTCATTTTTCTCCGACTATCAAAAGTCAATCCGCAATGTCGCCCAAGTTGTGAAGCCCGGTGGCATAGTTTGCTATGTCGTTGGCAACAGGACTGTGAAGGGTGTTCAAATCCCCACCGATAAAATCACAGCCAGCTTCTTCGAATCCAACGGCTTCACCCATTTGGAATCCATAGAGCGCAACATCCCCAACAAGCGAATGCCCTACAAAAACTCCCCCACCAATGTCTCAGGTGTGCTCGCCAACACCATGAAGCGCGAGATCATAGTCATCTGCCAAAAAGTCTAAAGCTATGAGACTGACAGATCTCACACTCACCCTTCGTGAGCTATACAACAAAGGGTTCGTTCCAACTCTGCGGGCTAACAGCACAGGGGTGGGTTATACACTCGAGCACTATCTTGGAGTAAGTGAAAATAATCTTCCTATTCCCGATATTGGTGGGCGAACAGAAGTCAAAGCCACTCGCATCACTTCCACGAGTCTGATCACTCTATTCACCTTCAACAAAGGAGTATGGCAGTTTGACCAAAAGGAAGTCTTGAGCAGATTTGGCTATAAGGATGCCAAAGGTCGCCAGGCACTTAAATCAACAGTGAATGCTGTAGAAGAGAACGCTCAAGGTTTCAAGCTAACCGTTGACGAGAGCGAACATACTGTAGCTCTAATCCATGTGCCTTCGGAGGTGCTAGTAGCCAAGTGGAGCCTATGGACTCTTGTTGGCAAGTTTCTCCTAAAGTTTGAGCGAATGCTATTCGTCAGAGCGAAAAGCAGGAAAATACATAACACGGAAGAATTCCACTACATTGAAGCCAGCATTCTCTCAGAGCCTGATGTAGAAACTTTTCTGTCGGCAATGCAACACGGTGTATGCATGATTGACATCCGCATGCATCTAAACGAAAAAGGAGGAGTACGAAACAGAGGCACTGCCATCCGAGTTAGAGAAGCAGATATCACCAGACTATTCTCCAAGCGCATGCCACTGCTTTGAATTTACCTTGCTTTAGCGTATGCCAACTGTTCACAAATTTCGATAAAACCATAATATGAGTAAAGCACCTGCTTTTACATCACTAGATTTCTAAGTATTCACAATAATGAGATACAAGCTCTTCATATGATACTATAATGCAGAAGAGAAGATGTTGGTGTTAAAAGCTTGCTCTCTACCAGATTAACTTCTATCCTTTCCATATCTACCCCTGTACCGCATTGAAGAATTCCGCGTTTTATGCTACTATTCAATAAATTTTCCTGTCTACATATTTCAATTATAATTTCATATGTAGGTTGACGATTATAATGTGATGACACTTGTCGTATATCAAAACTTAAAACATGCAGTGCCTGTGATCTGCCTTCTTCAGGAATAAATTGCCATTCCCTAGTTCGTTCCTTCATTTGTTTCCTCAAATATGCTAGTGGAAGATATTTTATCGGGTGTCCAAGCTAATTCTTCCTCAGTTCTATATCCCTCCCAAAAATATTGTTTTATTCTTTTAGGTGAGAAAATTTCGTATTCTAATAGTGTCAGGGAAATTGCAATTAATTGTAATATTCTCTCAGCATAAAAACTTTCACCAATGTGATAAGATTTAACAGCATCCGGTCTGCCTAAATGAGCTATTTTGGTGTTACGATTTTCCGCAACCCATTTTGATATGCTTTTCCCACCTATTGTTATATCTGCAAGTATTTCTGGGAAACCATTGGATATGAGAGTTTTGATAGTTTCTTCAATCCTTTTATTTAGAGATGCTCCAGGATTGCACCATTTACCATTTTTAGTTATTTTTTCTATTACCAAAATAGGCATCAATACTTTATATTGAGCTGGCATATCAGAAAAACTATAATTTGAAGTCAACAAAGAAATTAAATCTCCAAATGATTTATCTTTCTGTTCTGTTTCTAATTTGATCCATTTTCGCAAACTAGTATCGCTAAGAAATCTAAAAGGTATATATTCTCTGCGTTTACTAAGAATATCCTGAGAAGGTTTGGGGTCTTGCGTGGATTTATGATATCGAATCCACAGATTGAACTTATTGGATTCATTACTTTCTACAAGAGTGACTCCACCTAACGGGATTGTACTGCCTATAGCTATGGATAAAAAATTCCAAACTGCTTGCACAACATCAAGGCATTCCATATAAGTTTTTTGCTTCCTGAAATCCACTTGCCATAAATGAGAAACAGACAAAGACTGATTAAATAATAAATCCCCTTTGAGTTCATGTCCGCACAAAAGTTTGACTTTACCGACATTTGGCACATGGAAATCTCGCAATATATCCCATTCCCACGTATCCAAATGATTTATTTCAGAGTGTTCCAATTTTATTTGTGGCAGATGCCATATCCATTTTTCCAAACCTTGGAACCAAAAAGTTAATTGAGAGTATTTTGTTGTGTAAAGATTTAATGGCTTACGGCCAATCCATATTCCATTAACACTATAGGTTTTAGAAGCAAATTGGTAACTAGCCGCATTAGATGCAGTAAATTGCCTACCACTAAGCCATGCATCAAGTGTTAAATGGCAGGTAGTGAACTTTGCGCCGTCAATGTTCTTGAGCCAACGTCCCTGTATGCACACAGGAGCAGAAGGGGATTGGTGGAAATCACCTATTCTTCGAAATCCGTCTTCAGAGATATCAGGCGTATAAAGGGTACTATCACCATCAGGATTCCACTCTAAGATGCCATTCACAGGTTCGGATGTTGCCTCGCCATCAAGATCAATTTCCCAGAACTCTCCAAAAATTTTGAAAGACTGAAGCATATTTGATCTACGCATATGTAGACCTTTTTCATTTTCTGCAGTTTGAGTTTTTGGGTATTTTTTATCAGTCATATTATTTTCCAATTTCATTATAGTCTTCATTAGAAGGAAGAGTTGTGCTTGCCTCTGGTCCACGCTTCACCGCAATAGCATCTATTAATGTATCAGTAAGTTTTATTTTTAATTTATCATCCACCATATCTGACGAAGCGAACGAATGGTATGCGAGAGAGGTAGTTTTTTTGTAATCATACATATCCCTATCCTCTACTATTTTTTTATATCCTCTGTGAGCCAATATCAAGAGATATAGTAGTGGAGAGGTAATTAAAGGCTTTTGAAAAACTGAAACAAGAAAGTCATCTATTCCCTTCTCGAAAGAAATAGGGAAAATTGTAAATAATACTACATTTGCTATAAAATAGATTACAGACATTCCAATCAAAATCATTGCCTTGGGGCGAGGGTTGCTCCTTTGAGAATGAATAGAATATATGTTTCCTAGAGATTCTGTTCCCACAATTTCCGCTATCGAAGATATACTATTTTTAGTTCTATCTATAGAGTCTTCTACAGATTCCAATTCTTCAAGTACATTTTCTTTTTCACTGCTTGAATTTAAAAGTATTTCTGCAATCTTTGTGCCAAGACTTTCTGTTAACGTATCTACTTTTTCTGTGGAGTAATCGAGGCGTTCTTCTTCTGGGTTTTCTCCTAAATGCTTTTTTAATCTGTATAGAATCGGCTCAGCTATGTCTTTTTTCTGACGTTCACTTCTATTGCGATGCTTCTCCCATTCTTTAACAAATTCTTCCATTTTCACTACCTTCTTCTTGTAAATAGAAATTGCATTTTCCAGATCAGCTTTAGTAGTATTTACATCATTTAGCAGATCTTTCTCTAAGTTCTTACATATTGTGCGAACTTGACATTTATAGGCATCTATATATGATTCAAATTCGTATTTTGCTTCATCTAGTTGTTCATTAATTGAATCATATTGTACAGTGTCAGACAAACGATCGTCCTCTTTAATCCAACTTAAGAACTTTCGCCAGAAAGAACTGGCAGAATCAGACTGTTTGTCTGTTTTTAGAGATGTGGACAAGTTCATTGCATTTTCCTTTCTATATTTGGTGTTATTTCGAATGCTTCTGATAACTCTACTAAAATTTCTGATGTTTTAACGCCGATTTCTATAGTTGAGAACAGCAACCTCTACATCGAACTAATTTTCAGTCGCTCTCAACGGACGGACACGACCGCCCATCTCGGGCAGCAATGCGCGTCTGCGGCGCATCTGCGACTGGCAACGCCGAGTCAACTTCAGCACCCGCTCACGCTCATCAGGCGACACACCGCACTCACACAGATGCGGCACAATAAACCGGCGCGCAACCATGATCGAACCGCCCGACCAATTCCCCGAACAGAAATCCCACTCACCCGGCTCTCTGCCACGAAGCACTGCTCCAAACGCGCGCCAGCAAACCCACCAATAGCACTGCACATCGCTATGCCGTATCGCCACCTCAAGCTTGAAGCCGCAACCGCGCGGGCATTCCCAATAGGCTTCCCTATCAGCACCCGGCTGCGTCACAACGAAATCGCGTTCCGCGTCAAACGCCAACGCCGCGCGATACGCGTCCTCGGCCGTCACATACTCACCCGTCTCGGTGCTCATACGGTTAACTAATATGCTCACAGGGGCACTTCTTGTGGGTTGTGCTTGAATAGGTCGTTGCGGTCATTTATGCTACCTGAGTTCCCGGCTTCCATTATACCTTCATCTGCCCCGACAGCGCAACAGATGCAGACTGCCCGCTGTCGCAGAGTGGTGTGCTGGTCTGAAAGCCATAACAGGTCTGGTCAAATTTCGCTGCCTTGTTCTATCAAGCCTTCTTGGCTGTAGATGTCGGCTTCGTGTTCTGTGAGGAAAACCGTGTCTCCCCTTGCAAATGCTGGTTTGTTGCCGCCATATCGGGGGTACAAGGTAGTGCTATCTGTTGCGATGATGTACTTGTGCGGCAGACCCGACTGGGCATGCGACAGCATCTCTTGAATAGACTGAGCGTTGACTGCCAACAGAAATGCAGGAAGAGGCAGCGTGCCTACTCCGTCTCTTGTGTCTTCTGGTCGCACAAACGGGCCTGAAACTGAGACAACATAGCTGTTGTTACCGAATTCTGGATGCTGTTCTATCAGTTTGTGAATGTGCTTTTTGTGGTGACGCTCTTTGCCTCCGATTTCAAAAGCCATTGGATGCCCGCCTGTGTCGAAAATAAAGTCAACCTCATAGTCATTCTTGACACGCCAATAGTTCAATGTGCTTCCAGACTGGACAGCGAGCTCATATAGTGCTGAGGCGGCAGAGTTCTCCCAGACAGAACCTAGACTTTGCGGGTCTTGAATGATCCTGTTGCCCGTTTCCCGCATTGCCAGTGCCATGCCCGTATCGAAAAAACAGAATTTCTGATTACCTGATTTACTGCCTGTGGGCGAGGCGGCAAAGTTTCTAAGTCTGAACAGCAAATGGGCTCGTTCCAGCTGGAATAGATACTCGCTGATAGTTTTGGAATCCATTTGCATGTCGTTGGCTAGCTTGCCCGGCGTGGCAAGAGCGCACATTCTCCCGGCTGTTTTGTGGAAAAGACTGTCCGCTGCTTCTAAGTCGCGTATACCGCCTTCTTGTCCTAGGTCTTTATATATGACCCTTTCGGCTATTTCCCTGAGTTTCTGCTGTGCCTTCTTGACAGAAATGTACTCACTATCACTTCCGAGGTCGCCTGAAATCGGGCGAACGAGTTTTGGGTATCCGCTAAAGAGTAAAAACCCTTTGAGCACTTGGTGTAACTGTTCTTGGAATAGCATCCCTTGAGGTAGCAAACTTATTCTTTCCTTCAATGTTTTTCTTCCCTCTCTTGCCCAAACTGGAACAAGCCCTGGGCCGTGTGATAGCTCAATGTATTCCAAGAAATTGCAGGGCAGCAGAAGGTGCTCAGCCCATCTGTCGATTCCGCTTTCCCTCTCCTCGTGGGTGCTACCTGATGCCTGTGTCTCCAAAGGGGAACTGCATGTGCCGAGTATTCGCACAGGCTCTCTTGGCGGATCCATCATCGGCTTTAGCCATTTACGCCAATCTGTGGATTTACATATTTCATCTGCGAATATATAGACAGGGTTGTCATGATCCGCAGCAGGTGCCATTTCTAGCAGACTTCTGACTACTGTGCCAAGAGTTTCATGCTTGAGTTCTTGGCTGTCCATTTTCACATAGAAAATTTGCCCAACTGGCACGCCTGCCTGCACCAAATAGCGGATGGTCTGCCACATGACAGTGGTTTTCCCTGATCTGCGTGGGCCGCATATCAAATGCGCCTGCTTAGGGTCGTCGCGAATCAGAGCTTCACCGAATAGCCTCACGATTGGTCGCTCATTTATCGGGGCTTCATCCTCTAGCTCTGCTGGACGGCTGGCCCATCGGTTCCATGTTTGAATTAGCTCATAGAACCTTGTTGTGTCAATGCTATGGAAATTCACGATTGTAGCCCTTTCTGGTGTGTGTCCCCTAGTTTAGCAGATTATTATGGATTACGATAGTCTATTTGCTAGTTTATTCGGATTTTCCATTTATTTGCCTCACAAAATCAGCATTTTCAGGAGTATGATAACTATAAATCTAGTATAGTAGCTATCATATTCCAAATATCACTCATACAGTACTACCCCAGACTGCCACCCGTTCCCGACCCCAAAGCTACCTCCTCACGGCTCACCGAATCAACTGGTCGACACCTGCTCGGCTGGTGGCGCGGGAAGAGTGGCTTACTTCCCTCATCACGGCTAGCCACCCCAACTAGCCGACCTACAGCACACCCTACGAGACAGCAGTGCTACATTGCCGTGTCGCTGAGCGTAGCACGGGCATGTTTAGCTACTAGTTGTGTTGCTCCAAAATTTTTTGTGCTTCACGCTGGAAGAGGTTAAGCCGCTCGGATTCGCTCAGAGCATCTAATAGCAAGACACCTCCCTTTTTGTTCAGTGCCCGCATCCACGCTCTCAAAGAATCTCTTTCCAAGAGCGCACCATTGTTTGTGTTCTCATCCTCCAAGAGTACCTGATAAATGGTCTTCAAAATCTCCATGTTACTCGCTACGCTCACCCGTTCCATAATTTGCTGTCTGATATCTTGGTTTTTGAGGAGTATTCTAAGAAACTGCTCCGGATTTTCCGGGTCGGTCTCGTGAGCTATTTTGCCATTCCACCATAGCCTTGCTATAGCATTACTACGTAACAGAGAACGTAAAGAACCTCCGAAGTAGTGACGCTCAATTTTGTTTTTTGTTTCTTGCGTTGCTGCATCATCATTATTTGCTATATCAATTTTTCCAGTAGCATCAGACAGCCATCTTGATACGACATAGTCGCGACATTGGTGAGTTTCATATACCCATAGTCTCATATCTGTAGCCTTGTGGCGAGATAGTTCATTAAAAGAGTGAAATACTGTCAAAGAATTAGAAATGTCAGCGTTTGCTATATCGCTTCTGCCCCATATAAGGCTGTCTCTGTATTCCTGCATTTCATCTCCAGATTTCAAAATACCTGTCTCTAAGTTGACATCAGGAGGCTCATCCGCGTCTTCAGTGCCTAGATACCATGGAATGTAGTTGTCCAAATATTCCTGCAAACGTTGACATGTGGATTTTTTGTAATAGAAGATTTTCATTTTCTCAAATTCCCTTTAATATAGAAGACGATCTGAATGGAAACTCTAGAATTGCTTGAGCGTCAGAGGATATGTCGGCTGCATTACCTTCTAAGGGTTGCCTCTCAAGGTATTCCAAGCGTTTATTTATTGCCGAAAACCATCTGCAATTCTCATAACTATCAGGTTCTGACTTGGCGATGTGCATTACATCTATAAGCACGGACAGGAACAAAGAAGCAAGCAAATCTTCTTCTGTTCCCTCACTTTCAGCTTTTTCTTTTGCCAGCGTGTAACTGTCACGGGTCTTTTGATTGAAAGATATGACTACTTTGTCGCCTTCCAACCCTACGGACCATTCGCCATCAACAAGGTTGGTGTCTGTTGCAATGTCAAAAATACTACTGATGCCTTTTTCGTCTGGGTCGCTAGCCCAATAAATATAGGGTTCTTCTTCACCCAGCACAGATCCCACCTGTATGTCTACAGCTAGATGTTGCCAGTCAACATGCATCTCTTGCGATGCGAAGGCGTCTATGTTTGTCTTTGCTACAAGGAATGGCGATATCTCAACCCTGTCTTTCAGGGTTTCCTGAGATATCACATGCTCTATGGCAGGGGTCTGTGATGGCAGAAATATCCTGAAAAATGTGCTAGAGCATTTCACAAGTAACCCATATGAGACTTTTCCTTCGCCTATAAGACGCTTGAGGTATTCTGATGTCATCTCCATCTCACAGACAATTTTTGCTCCAGTGCCTTTGCCACAGACTTTCACCATGTCAGAGCGGTTGGAGATGGCAAATCTATACCCCGGATAGTCGCTGTCCTCAGAGCCGTCTCTGAGGACAGGATGCGGATAAGACTTTCCAGTAGCGAACTTCATGGACTTTCAGATTCTTCTGACGACAAGCCGTGCAAAGTCAGCAAACAAGACATACCCCACAGGTTTGTGGTTGTGCGAGCGTAAATCTCTACACGCTCCCCTTGATTAACTACTAAAGATTTTACTGGTGCCATATCTTCTAACATCCATTCTACACCAGATATTTCAAAGTCGTCAGAATCGCCCATTTCTTTCAGTTCCAAAACCACATCCCCTGACCCCATCGGTGTGAAAGCAACCCTGTAGAGGTTTTTTTCGTCATTAGCTGGCAGGATTCTCAAATTAGACACTTTCTTATTTATTCTCCTAGGGCGATTAGGGGGATTGTATGGTGAGGGAGGGCGAGGTTCAGGGCGAGGCTGAGGGACCATTCTACGACTAAATGCTACTTCACGCCAGTTTTCAATATCCTCTTCTATGTCGAACTCTTCCTCATCTCCAGGGTCTGGTAATAATTTAACGAGCAAGCTCATGTCTTCAGATTCTGGCTTTTCTGTTCTGTCAACGATTTCTCTGAGCTTCTCCCTCACAATATCGACTAGCTTCTTTAATGCCTCTTTACCTTTTCCCTGTTCATAGTCAGGCAGAAACTCTGCACTGAATTGATCATGTTTGGGGTTTTCCATTCGTTTAAGAAGTTCGTTACCCTCTAAGTCGCTGATGAAGACAATAGCACTGAATGGTTTGTGCTGAGTAAAGCTTTTCAACCTTTGTTGCTCCGAAGTAATCAGCATACCTGACTTTCGTATGATGCCAACCTTGCGAGGCAAGTCATCGCCAAGCAGAACCCACATTTTAACTTCACCGAGATGAGGGATGCTCATAATGATATGCTCATTATCTTGGTGTCGGTACGTATCTCTGAATGTTTTGGCTAGTTTCAGATTCTTGATTTCTTGCTCATCAATTTCTCCGGAAGGAAGATTCAGCAAATAGTCAAACCAACCATTTATCGTATCTTTTGTTATGTCATTCATGTAGTAACCTTTGTCTTCCCTTTGTTCGATGGTAACTTCTAGTTGCCCTCGGTCTATAGCGAAGTGGAAGTTTGTAAGCACACTTATAGCTATTTTATGCCGCCAATTTTTTGTATACTTAAATCCCAGAATCACTACATTGGTTCCGCAAGCAGGATCCCCATTTGATTCTTTTATGCGAAAAACTTCAGGTATCATGGGCTGACCTACTGCCTCACATCCGTCCTTGATGCCGTAATAGCCTCTGGAGCGGGTTTCAGCATCGCCTTCTCCGTGCGACATAAGAATACTTTTGCCCTGAAGTTTTTCAGTCATCACACCATCTTCTTCCCAAGCACTCCAGTAGAAAACTGTACGCAAATTAGACATAACGAACGGCGCATGTTTACCGATGCCGTGACTTCCGCCAGAGTCAGCTCTGTCTTTTTGACTTGTCCCCACATCTTTCACCAGTGTTTTCCACTTTTTGCCTTTTAACCCTGTGGTATTTTTGTCTGATATCACAAGACTGGATATTGTACTTTCACTGAGTATTGTCTTAGCAGTTTCTAGCTCAAACGTTGCATCTACATCGTCTGTTATCTGCAGGCAGGCTTCCACCGCGCCGAGTAGCTCAGCACCACCGATTTCGTCAATGCCTACATCTCGAGCCTTGAATACGACACTGACCGGGACATCTTCATCAATTGCTGCATCCATAGAGTTTTGGATGATTTCTCTAGCCAAGCTGTAATAGCGATGCTCCTTGAAATATCCCATGCCAGGATCATTCCAACCCTCAGTCCCCCCTCCGTTACTAAGAGGGAAACGCCATCCGATATTCTGATGCATATCATGTGATGTCATTGCTCCAAAACCTTTCTGATTTCGGTAGCTACCAGACACGCCATTTGGACGCAAACTGCGTTGCCTACTAGCCGATATTTTTGGGCGCGCGACATTCCCACGGGGAACACTTCAAGGTCTTCGAATCCTTGCAGTCTCGCTACCTCCGTGGGTGACAGTTTTCGTATCCCCCACCTATCTTCCAAGAAAGGAACATTGTGCCCACCCAATCCCATGCTGGCTGTCAGAGTTGGACAAAGTTCCCCCTGCTTTTCACGCACATAAGTTCGCCGTAGGTGAAACAGATTGCGAGCGTCCCCGCTCTCGATTTTGTCTGCCAGCAGTTTGTAGTATTTGCTGTCTTTTGGCAGATACAGACTGGGGTCTGCTTGTTGGCTTTTATCTATGAAGTCAGCAAGAGGAAGAAGTGCGCCGTTTTTCGGGGGGGGGGGGGGAGAAAACGGATTATGAGAGAATTCGTTCATAGAAAAAGCGCACATAAAAATTCTGCTTCGATCTTGGGGAATTCCTGTGACATCCTTCACATTCATTTCCCAGACATTGGAATTGCCAAAATGGTAGCCTGCTTCATTCAAAGCTGGAGTCAATCTGTCCATCCATCTTCTCACATGCGGCACATTCTCCAGTATCAGGCATTTAGGTTTGGGAGATAGCGTCCTTGCTAGTCGTATCGCTTCGTAGAAAGTGTTACTTCGCTCATCCTCGAATCCTCTGGCTGGTCCGGCGACAGAAAACGGCTGGCACGGGAATCCCCCAACTAGCACATCCACAGGTTCAATGTTGTCGTCATCTGGATAAACTTCAGCGATATCTTTCGCTAGAAGACGCACCGACGGTATCCTGTGGCGGAACGCATCGCAGGCATAAGCGTCTTTATCGTTCGCCCATCTGACATCATAGCCCGCCTTTAGCATACCTGAAGCGAATCCGCCCATGCCGCTGAACAGGCAACCTGCTGTCGGAGGGTGACTTTGGTGGTGCTGTGATGTTTCAGTGGGCATAGTTGCGATTTGAAGGTTATCATAATTTGGCGTTGCAACAAGAGTATCTTATTGTGCTTGCAGATCATAAAGAACACAGGCGATAGTGCTATCAGCGATTTACCAGCAATGAGTAGTGTTCCAATGCCAACTAGTCTGAAGAAATGGGACGGAACGCAACAGAGCACAATAGAGGGAGCCCTGCTGCGATGAGTATTGACTGGGGGGAGCTTTATCGGCGGGCCGTAGCGGTGGCGCAGCATGCACATGCGCCCTATTCGGGATTGCATGTGGGGGCGGCGGGGCTGGTGATTGGCATAGACGGGGATCTGGTGATTGGCACGGACAGGGAAGCGGCAATGTCTAAGGAGGGGACTAAAAGCGAAGAAGGAGAAAATCACGAGATTGTGGTGGGGTGCAATGTGGAGAATGCGTCATATGGATTGACGCTTTGTGCTGAATGCGCGATGGTTTCGGAGTTGCACGCTGGGGGATATGTGGTAGCCGGTGGGAAGCTCGTGGCGGTGGCTTGTGTGGATGGCGACGGCAACCTTCTAACACCTTGCGGGCGGTGTCGACAACTTCTGCTGGAAGCTGGCGGATTTGGCTTGCTCGTGAACGAGCATCAAACCATTGCCGACCTTCTGCCGGGAGCTTTCACACCTAAAGATTTGCCTAAATCTGGTTTCACACCTGAGGATTTGCCTAAATCTGGTGGTGGCGAGATTAGTAACAGCCCTCTTGCTGAAGGCGGAGCAAAATCTGCAGATAAAACAGCCCCCAGCACACCCACCCCGACCCCCACCCCAGCCTTCAGCATGCAAGACATCCTC
This sequence comes from uncultured Acidimicrobiales bacterium, assembly GCA_958295755.1. Lineage (GTDB taxonomy): Bacteria > Actinomycetota > Acidimicrobiia > Acidimicrobiales > Hopanoidiivorantaceae > Hopanoidiivorans. The sequence goes on from OY282367.1 coordinate 1,975,052, forward strand.
GCCGTCAAAGCCACAGGCGGGCGCATTTCTGACGACCAAATCCGCTGGTTCATTTCGTCATACACTGCGGGCAGCATCCCTGACGAGCAAGCGTCTTCGCTGTTGATGGCTATCCGACTTTGCGGAATGGAACCCGACGAGCTAGCCACATGGACAGCCGCCATGATCGACTCAGGCGATCGGCTCAATCTGTCGGCTCTGCCCCGCCCCACTGTCGACAAGCACTCCACAGGCGGAGTCGGCGACAAGATTTCGCTTATTTTGGCTCCGTTAGTGGCAGCTTGCGGCGCAGCAGTGCCTCAGCTATCTGGCAGAGGTCTCGGACACACAGGCGGCACGCTCGACAAGCTAGAAGCCATAGCAGGCTGGCGTGCCTCGTTCAGCAACGATGAAATCTTCGCTCAGCTGCGCGACACTGGCGCGATCATCTGCGCGGCTGGTGCTGGGCTTGCTCCTGCCGACCGCAAGCTCTACGCTTTGCGAGATGTCACGGGCACGGTTGAGTCGATTCCGCTTATCGCCAGCTCCATAATGAGCAAGAAAATCGCCGAAGGCACATCTGCTCTTGTGTTAGATGTGAAGGTCGGCTCAGGGGCGTTTATGAAAGACGAAAACTCCGCCCGCAACCTAGCCGAAACGATGGTCAAGATTGGCAACAGCCACGGGGTTGCCACGACTGCTCTGCTCACAAACATGCAAACCCCGCTCGGGCGCACCGCAGGCAACGCCGTGGAGGTGGCTGAAGCTGTGGAAGTGCTAGCTGGCGGCGGCCCAGCAGATGTGCGCGAGTTGACTCTCGCTCTAGCTCGTGAGATGACACAGCTTGCCCAACTAGATGCCGACCCTGAAGCGATGCTTGACTCAGGCGTAGCTATGGACAAGTGGCGAGAGATGATCTCAGCACAAGACGGCAATCCAGACGCCCCGCTGCCAAAAGCTAAAGAAACAGAAGAAGTTCGTGCCGCAACCTCGGGCTATCTAGCCGAACTTGACGCCCTTTCTGTGGGAATCGCAGCCTGGCGACTAGGGGCAGGACGAGCGCACAAGGAAGACCCGGTTAGCGCAGTAGCAGGCATAACCTGGCGTGTGCGCCCTGGCGAAACCGTCAAAACAGGCGATACGCTCTTCACGCTCCATACTGACGATCCAAGTCGCATTCCGTCAGCTCTTGAAGCCCTTGACGGTGGATACAAAATCGCCGATGCGCCGCCAGTTTTGGCCCCTGTGGTGCTAGATAAAGTGAGCGAGTAATACTAGGCTGCTTTTGGATGCTTATTTGGGGGCTTGCTGCTAAGAGCAGTAAAGATAAATGGCTACACAGAAAAGAAATGGAATGACAGCTAATACAGCTAAACGAAGATAAAAAAGAAGGTGAAACACAATGAAACTATTACTAGCCACCCTCATAACCTGCCTGCTACTAGCAGCCTGTGGCAGTAGCAACGATAACAGCAGCCAACTGCCTACCAATCCAGACCAGCAACCGCTGTCAGTTGCCTCCGAGAAGGCTACTACAACCACAGCACCACCCACTACTACTACAAGATCACCAGAACCTGATTGCGGTGAAGAAAAAAGAAGCAGATATACCTACAGAACTAATTCTTGGAGTTGTGTGTGGAAAAGCTGTGAAGTTCATCAGAAAAGAGACGCTAATGGTAAATGCAGAGAGCTATCATTATCTGAAAAAAGAGATAAGAAATGTAGCAAAAGTCCGAGATTAGGGTGGCCTGGCGAGAATAATAGGGATGGTAAATGTTTAGTGCTTGTCTGTGAAACATCCAAAGGCACAACTCCTAGCAGCTATTTCAAATCCGCTTATTCTTGTGGTGGTGAATGGTATGATGATGGCACTTCACCTTGGCATCAATCACATCCTAAAGTCAGACCATACACAAAAGAATTAGGGTGGCAGGCAGTGGCAATAGTGAAAACAGATTTAGGCAAATTGGGTTTCAGAAATTGTGTAGATACCTACCATCACAAAGTCAATATCATCACGGAATATGATGGCGTAGCTTTTTGGTGTGATTAGAGAAACAAGAAGATGATGCTGATAGTCAGCAGAGCTAGATAGCTCCGTCTGCGCGTCATCCCGTCTGATAGACTAAAGACATAACCCACGGCAAAAGGGTGACCATATGAAGACACAACTTCAAACTTCACAAAGTGTCAATGGGCTGGAGCACGGAAACGGCGATGGGCACGAGCACGGAACTGGCAATGGGCACGAACCGCCGCACGAAACACCGATGCCGTTCTCTGCCGAGCAAGAGCGGATGAACGATGCCGATCGGATCATGGCGATCGCCGAAACCAACACCGACACCGACTCGATGATCCATGAAGTAGTCAATAACGCCGACTCTCTCTTCACTTGGGACTACACAAAAGGTGCCCGCCCGAAGCTTGAGCGTCTCTACGAAAAAGCCAAAACTTCCCAGTGGAACGCCGAGACCGACCTCGACTGGTCGATTGATGTCGACCCCTACAAGATTTTGCTGCCCATGAACGATCTGCCGCCGACCACAGACGACATCGCCGGGCCGGGCTCACCCGTAGAGCACTGGGGCGAAAAAGAATGGACTGAGTTCAACAAAGAGCAAGTGGTGTGGCGTCTCAGTCAGTTCCTCCACGGCGAACAGGGTGCCCTTGTCTGCACAGCCAAAATCGTGGAGACCGTGCCTTGGATAGATGCCAAATATTACGCTGCCACACAGGTGGTGGACGAAGCCCGCCATGTGGAGGTGTTCGGAAAGTATCTGAACGAGAAGCTAGAGGGTGCCTACCCCATCAACCCGCACCTGCGAATGCTGATTGATGACATCATCAACGACAGCCGCTGGGATATGACTTATCTCGGCATGCAGATAATGGTGGAAGGTCTAGCCCTCGCTGCGTTCGGCTTCATGCATAGTCTCACCGAAGAACCGCTGATGCGCAAGATGTTGCGCTATGTAATGGCCGACGAAGCTCGCCATGTGGCATTTGGCGTGCTCAGCCTCCAAGAGTATTATCAAGAACTCACTGCCGCAGAAATCCGTGAGCGACAAGTGTTTGCGTTTGAAGCTGCCTTGCGTATGCGCGACCGCTTCTTGGCGCAAGAAGTCTGGGAGAAAATGGGCGTGCCTGTGAAAGACATGGTAGAGATATTTCTGTCGCTCCCTCAAGAGCGGCTGACTTTCCAAAGGATACTCTTCTCAAAGATCGTGCCTAACTGCCGTAAGCTTGGTCTGCTAGACGCCGCCGATGGCTGGTTGCGTGACCGCTTCACCGAGATAGGCGTCATTGAATACGAACATTGGGAAGACACCGGCGAGGAATACGAAGCGTTCTCTATAGACCAAGGCGAAAAAGCCGAAGCTTTAGTCAAACTAAGCCACTAGACATCCAAGCTCAATCTCCAGGCATTCAACGGCGGTTGGTGGCTATTAGTCGATAGATGGGGCGGGCAATCCAGCTGAAGGGGGGCAGTAACAATAGTCGCCCTGCTACTCCCCAAAGTCCGCCAATGTAGATCAAGCTCTTGGCTACCGCAGCGTGCCCCGTGAACTTTTGTCCCTCAGCATCTATCCAAACCGCTTCACGGGTAACAATGTCTTCAGTGAGACCGACTTCAGCCAAATCCAAATCTTGCCATGCGACTGCCGGGCTGGTTTGATTTGAATCGCCCGTGTTTGAACTACTGCTGTTTGAGCTGCTACTACTTGAATCAGTGCTACTTGAATCGCTACTACTTGAACCGCTGCTTGTTGAACCACTGATGCTTAAATCACTCTTGGAAGACTTACGAGCTCGTCTCTGAAACCACTTCGCTCGATTAACACAAAATTTGCAGTCACCGTCGTAGACGAGCATCTGCGGACGAGCAGAAGAAGTGCTTGGCTCAGGGGGTGTCACTGGCTACTACTAGCTTTAGATCCATCTCGGCTTGCGAACTTGCCGAGCTGATTGACTCATTGCCGAGCTAATTGACTCATTGCCAACTTGGCTGACTCAGCTGTTGCGTCCTGCGTTGGGCTTTCGGCCGTGATTTGCTTTTTTGCGGCGGGCATTCGCCTTCCTGCGTTGAGTTCGCTTTGACACTCTTTCAAGCCTAACGGCGAGGCTTGCTAACCCCGCACCAGAGGCTAAATTGAAAATGTGACGGTCACCGACAGCAAAACAGAATCTCTCGCATCGCCATCTGATGTCGCTGTCTCTTCCCAAGGTGTCTCTTCCCCGCCTATCTCTTCTCTTGTTGTGCCGATGCTTAGCAGGTTTCTCGATGGATCGGGCGCGTGGTCTCCCACCCCTGTTGACGCTGTCGGACTAGAAGAACGAGCCGCAGGTCTCACCACACGCTCCATCAAAACCGACTCAAAGCGTGAAGCCCTGTTGCTCGCCATTCAATGCATGGATCTCACAACTTTGGAAGGCGCAGACACCCCCGGCAAAGTTGCCTCTCTTTGCTCCAAAGCCCTGCGACCCGATCCTGTCAATCTTGATATTCCCCCAGTGGCAGCAGTGTGTGTGTATCCCGAACTTGTCTCAGTTGCGGTTCAAGAGCTTCAAGACACACCCGTGCTAGTTGCGAGCGTGGCGGGCAGTTTCCCGTCTGGGCTCGGCCCTATTTCGGCCCGTTTGGAAGAAATCCGCTGGGCTGTAGCAGAAGGAGCGCACGAGATAGACATCGTTCTGAACAGAAGCGCATTTCTGGCAGGCAACTACACAAAAGCTTTTGACGAGATCGCTGCCTCAAAGGAAGCCGCTGGTGATGCCCATGTGAAAGTTATCTTGGAAGTGGGCGAACTCGGCAACTACGACAACATCCGCAAAGCCTCGATGCTCGCAGCAGCAGCTGGGGGCGACTTCATCAAGACATCCACAGGCAAAATCGGTTCATCTGCCACCTTCCCCACTGCGCTATGCATGGCCGAAGCCATCCGAGACATTGCCGACCGCTCAGGACAACAAGTAGGGCTGAAGCTGGCAGGCGGCATCCGCACAGCCAAACAAGCTTGGCACTATCTGGTGATTGTGGCCGAAACGCTTGGCCCGAGCTGGTTGCATCCCCGCTGGTTACGGCTCGGTGCCTCCACCTTGCTGAACGATGTGCTCATGCAATATGGCAAACTCGCCACAGGCCGCTATCAACGACCTGACGATTTCACTGTTGCGTGATTGCCAAGATAGCTGCACCATGCCAGAAGATCCCCGTTCCGCCAATCTCTCTCCCGCAGGGGCGTCTTCTGACGCGTCTTCTAGTGCGTCTGCTGGCGTATCCGCTGACGGCGTTGCTGACACTTCTGCTGACTCGTCTGCTCGCACAGGCACATCTCTTGATATACCAACTGTCATAGACGCAACACCTGAAATCTCTCACTCACCAGGCTTCAATCTGGAATACGCCCCCGCCCCAGAGTCCACCGCTATTTTGCGGCTCAAAGACAGCTACGGGCTGTTCATCAACGGCGAGTTGAGCGAACCCGGCGACTCGGTAATCCCCAGCACAAACCCTGCCACTGGCGAGCGAATTGCCGACTTCACCCTCGCCGAACAAGCCGACATAGACAGAGCCGTCACAGCCGCCCGCCGTGCCTACGAACAGACATGGCAACCGATGCCCGCCCGCGAGCGCGCCAAATATCTCTTCCGCATAGCCCGTCTGCTAGCCGAACGCTCCCGTGAGTTCGCCGTGCTGGAGTCGCTAGACGGCGGCAAACCCATCAAGGAATCCCGAGATGTAGACATTCCCTTGGCTTCGGCGCACTATTTCTATCACGCAGGCTGGGCCGACAAGTTGGACTACGCCTTCGTAGGGCACAGAGCCAAGCCAGTCGGAGTGGTCGGCTCTATCATCCCTTGGAATTTCCCGATGCTTATGGCTGCGTGGAAGCTCGCCCCGGCATTGGCTTGCGGCAATACAGTCGTGCTCAAACCCGCAGAGACTACCCCCCTAACAGCCTTGCTCTTTACCGAAATCATCCAAGATGCTGGGCTTCCCCCTGGCGTGATAAATATCGTCACAGGCGGCCCCGATGCTGGCGCATCCATTGTGGAACATCGGGGTATAGACAAGCTGGCTTTCACTGGCTCTACCTCAGTCGGCAAGAAAATCCAGCAACGCCTTGCCGACCGCCCAACTCGTCTCACACTTGAGTTAGGCGGCAAAGCAGCCAACATCGTCTTTGAAGACGCCGCTATAGATCAATGCGTGGAAGGGATCGTCAACGGCATCTACTTCAACCAAGGACATGTGTGTTGCGCGGGGTCACGGTTGTTAGTGCAAGAGTCGGTGGCGGATGTGGTGGTGGAGAAGTTGAAACGGCGTCTCAGCACTTTGAGGGTTGGCGACCCGCTCGACAAAAATACCGACCTCGGAGCTATCAACTCTGAAGCTCAGCTTGAAAAAATCCGCTCGTTGGTTGAATCGGGAGTGGAAGAAGGAGCGAACCTGTATCAACCCGACTGCCCGCTACCTGAAAAAGGTTTGTTCTTCCGCCCCAGCCTCTTTACTGAAGTGTCGCAGTCGCATCGCATTGCTCGTGAAGAGATTTTCGGTCCGGTGCTGTCGGTGCTCACCTTCCGCACGCCTGAAGAAGCAGTAGAAAAAGCCAACAACTCTGCCTACGGGCTTTCAGCAGGCATCTGGACAGAAAAAGGTTCGCGCATTTTATGGATGGCCGAGCAGATACGTGCGGGAGTGGTCTGGGCCAACACATTCAATCGCTTCGACCCAGCCAGCCCGTTCGGCGGCTACAAAGAAAGCGGCTTCGGGCGAGAAGGCGGCAGGCAGGGTTTGAATCCGTATGTGGTGTTGGAGCCGGTGGGTGAGATGTTGGAGCCGGTGGACAGTAGCTCTCTCGCCAAGAAAAAAACAGATGAACCGAATGTCAACGCACAGAATGTCAACGCACAGAATGTCAAAGCGCAAACTGCATCAGATAGCCCGCTAGACAATGTTGGAAATCCGCCGGGTAATATTGGGAATTCTTCCCCTCGCACAGACGTGTTCAAGACCTACAAAATCTTCATCGGCGGGGCTTTCCCTCGCTCAGAGTCGGGGCGGACTTATCCCGTTGTCTCAGAAAGCGGCAACCTGCTTGCCCACGCGGTGCAGTCTTCTCGCAAAGATGTTCGCGAAGCTGTTAAAGCTGCCCGCTCTGCACAAAAATCGTGGGCGGCACGCACAGCCTACAACAGAGGGCAAATCCTCTATCGGATAGCCGAAGTCATGGAAAGCCGCAAAGAGGAATTCATTCGTGAGCTTTGCGCCCCCAGCGAACGAACCTCCCGCGAAGCAGCCACTCGCGAAGCAGAAGTTGCCACAGACCGTTGGATTTGGTACGCAGGATGGTGCGACAAATTCGCCTCTATCGGTGGTAGCAGCAACCCTGTGGCTGGCCCGTATTTCGGCTTCACAATCCCTGAGGCAACAGGTGTCGTAGGCATCGTAACCCCCGACGAAGCCCCGCTCGCAAGCCTCGTCTCGCGCCTTGCCCCCGTGCTAGTGTCGGGCAACACCGCTGTTGTCATCGCCAGCGAGAGGCACCCATTACCCGCCATCGCTCTGTCTGAAGTGCTAGCTACAAGCGATGTCCCCGGCGGAGTTGTCAACATCCTCACAGGCCATCGCAAAGAACTAACCCCACCGCTAGCTAGCCACGGCGATGTAGACGCTTTGGATCTCACAGGCTGTGATGCAGAATTGTTGGCAACGGCACGCGAAGCCGCCGCAAACACTGTCACCACAGTTGTCACGGCATCAGCCAACGAACGCCAATGGTTGACCTCTGCTGCCGAAAGCCCGTACATCATTGAAGCTTTCTGCGAATACAAAACCGTCTGGCACCCTAAAGGCGCATGAGACATCAATTCGTCTTCGGAGTCGACTTAGACGGCGTCTGCGGTGACTATATCGCTGCCCTCAAGCCCTTCGTCGCCAAAGAAAAGGGCATAGACCCCGATGCCCTTACAGATGAAGTCACCTGGAACTGCCCTGAGTGGGGCATCACAAAAGAAGAATACGAAGAAATGCACGCCAGAGCACTAAAAGAGCAACGTCTGTTCCTCCATATGCCCACCTATCCCGATGTGAGCGAAGCCCTGTGGGAACTCTCAAACGCAGGCATTTGGATCCGCATCATCACCCATCGGTTGTTCCTTTCTGGCAGCCACGCCCTAGTAGCCAGCGACACCGTCCAATGGCTAGATAATGTTGGTATCCCCTACCGAGACATCTGCTTCATAGGCGGCAAACAAGAAGTGGGGGCCGACCTATATATAGAAGACAATCCCAACAATATTAATGCTCTGCGAACCTACGACAAATCAGTAATTGTCTTTGACCAACCCTACAACCGCACCCTCCCCGGCCCCAGAGTAACCAACTGGCAAGAAGCCAAAGAAATAGCCCTAGAAACCCTGACTCAATACAACCGCTTCCACACCCCCCTACCCGGCATGGACGATATCTAATAGAATTTAATAAAACCGTAGCAGAATGTGTTTCAAAGCTAGTTTTTGATAATTTTGGCATTAATTTGCTGGAGTGTCATCTGAATTGACTAAAATTGATGGTGTAGAATCTACTGAATTAGAAGTGCTTTCAGGCTTATAATAGTCCGTAAAAATAACAAATACTACTGCTACAATAGCTACTATAATTGAAAGTATATATTTACACCACAACCACCAGTCTTTTTTGATTAAATCAAATATATGAAGAGAGGCAATAATTATTATAGCAGCAGTAATAATCCAGACATCAGAATCTTGTATATTTATTCCAATATTTTCAATAAAATTATCTGTAACAAGTAATGTTGCTATAGCAAAAAATACGACAAAAATTTGCAAGCGTACATTTACTCTGTGTCTTCCTTTATCATGATCGCGATTCATTTCCCCTTCATGGAAGGCAAGATAGCTTTGTTTGTCATCTTTAAATATTTCCCCGGTGCTCTTAAATTTGGAAGCTTCAGCAAGTCTTTGTAAAGTTATTGCATCATGATCATAGCCAGCTGTTTCAAGAAGTTGTTCAATATTTATTGGTGTTTTGTGAATTTCATTTAAAAAATTCTCATAAGGGCTTCTTTGCTCTTTTTTCTTTGCCCTTCTCTCTTTCCTTGTCATTTGTTCTTTTTTTGATAATTTTGGAGTCTCCCTTGATAAATTGAGGCCACCATTCATCGTTAGCTTGCGGAGTGCATCACTAAAACTATAAAGACGATTCCAAAATGAAAACATAGCAATTGTCAATGCCAGAATTCTATCTTCTGGGCCAATATCATCTTCTGGGTCAATATCATCTTTTTCATCATTTTCCCCCTTTTTGATAAAGCAACACATTCTATTCGGATATCTTACAATAATAGAACAGTAGTCATTCATTCCACCACCATTTATTTGTGGAATAAATTTAGGATCTTCTGGAAGGCTTGTTTCAGGCATAAGCTCAAAAAGCAAGGCAGCATATGAAATTAGATCAGACTTATCAGCAAAATGTTCGACAAAACTTTCCTGTCTTTCTTTATTATCTTTCCCATTAATTGTAAATTCAGCATCAATTACATTAAAATATGTAAAAGCAAAATTAACATCAATGAGTTCATGCAGATGGCTATATTTTCTCTCAGCATTCTCATCCTCATCCCCAGCATTCTCATTTTTATTCTTAGCATCTTTACTCTCATTCTTGAAACCCTTTACATTATTAATTATTTCGAAAATGTCGCTAAAATAATCTGTGACTTTATATTTGTTATCTCTCTTATAAAAAGCAATATTCTTCGATTTATTTCTGTCTTTATCACCGTTTTTCTTCATGAGTTTATCGCCAATTTTTTTGAGTATCTCTCCATGTAGCGTGAGTATCTCTCCATATTGCTCAGGCGATATCTTTCCATATTGATCAAGCATTTGGACACATTTTTTTTCATTGAGCTTAGTAAATTTAATATCTAACTTTAGAATTAATACAATAGAAGTATTAATGTATGATATTTCTGCCCCTTGTCTATCTTCCTTGCTATTATCAGATATTGCAATAAATGCATCAGGCTTACCTATTTCAATTAGATTCTTCTCTATTACATCAGAAAAATCGATCTTGTCAACATCGATTTCTCGAATTTCAAATTGCAATTTTGCTGAATTATTAATTTTTCCTTTAATCTTTTCATATTTATCATTTTTGTGAAAAGGCGCCTTACAGCACTTCTTTTGAGCGGAAATGCACTCACAGACCACTTCCTTCCCATCCTCATCCTGTCCCAAAATTGCCTTTCTACACTCTTCTAAGTTTCCCTCTGTATATAATTCTACAGGAACAACGGTGACAACCTGATACTCATTTGGTAGTTTGTCGGGCGGGGAGCCACCTCCGTTCTTCTCTGAGCATTTCGATAACAACCTGGTGAACAACCCTCTCACTGTTGCCTTCGTCTCGTGTTTGTTCTGTGTCATAGAACCAATAGTAGCATACCTGTCTACAAAATGCAAGTATTTCCCTTGGGAAACTATAAGACATCCCTAACCAACACGGTTCAACCAACTCAGCACTCTTCAGTGCCCCCAGAAACCCTAAGCCTCGGCGCGTTTCACCGAGCAGGTATTCTCTGCTATCTGCGAGGCGTATCTGTGAGCGAGGTTAGCTCTGACACCAGCATAGGAATTGTCGGCGTCGTAGTCGCTAGGCGGAGCCGCGGTGTTGCTAGCAGCAGAAGATGACGGCAAAGGATACGGCACGGTTTGAGGATTCGCAGGATTAGCTGCCGCACCGCTGCTTTTACGCTCCGCCGATGCTGCTGGCAGCACAGCATCTGTCGATCTGGCACGGCTACCATGGTCGCTGCGTGCCTCCTCACCGTCAGCGCAACCTGACGGATCTACGCTGCCGACAGTTTCATCTCTAGGCGGCGATGCTGTTTTTGTGTGTGGTGCTGTGATGTCAAGATCGTAAACCGCCACATCATCAGACGCTGCCACAGTCCTATCGGCTGCTGGAACACCTGGCTCCGCGTTGCTGCTAGCAACCCTGCTCTCATACACCGCAACAGTCACTTCAACACACGCATCAGCATCAAACCCAGCCAGATCTGGCGGGTTGATGTTCGTGCCGCAATAAGCCCCCTCATCTACCAGCAGCGGTTCATCTACCACACCGATATTCGCTACCTCCGCAGCAGTGAACTCACGCCAGTCGCTATCTGAACCGTTATCAGGGTCAGGGTCGCACAGTGGCAAAGGATACCTATACACACATTCCGCTACCCCATCATTAACATTCAAAGCGATGACTGTGCGATAGCAGTTTTTGCGACCATAAGCCTCAAAGAAATAATCGGCATCAGCAACAGTCACACCTGAAGGTGTCGCCAAACCATGGTCTTGTGCTTTGAAGCCTTGCTTATATCGCACATCGGAACGGCACCAATACCTATCAGCAAGCTTAGACCCCGTTTCGCTGCCCAGAGACGATAGTGTTCTGCCTGTGCTTCTCCCTATCACCGCAAGAGCGTCTTGGCCTCTAGGATGCATCCCCACAGGACACCACAAACCACCCGAATCCTGCCCCGCAGACAGATGCCTGCTATCTCCGTAATACTCAGACATGTGGGCTGTTGTTGTAGAGCTTTTGGTTGCTGTAGAGAAAAGCGAACCCGCCGACATGTCCTCAGTCTGGCGTCTGAATTCCCAGTAGCCACCAACTGACCCGTATGGAGTGTTGACTACAGGAAACCATCTCGGCAGATATTCACGGCACGCGTCTCTTGTGCCTGCTGTGCATGAAACACTACCTTGTCCGCTACCTAACCCAGCACCGCTATTTGTTTTCCAAGGGAACAGCAAATTCGAACTCGAAGGCAAATCTGATGCCATCGCAAGAGCGGTTCTAGTGTCTACCCTGTCCGCGTAGCCTGTTGAAGGTGAGTATGGTCCATAGTAACTGTGCGATGTGCCTGTTCTTATTCCGAAAGACCCATAGCCTGCCGTAGCTTTGTTCTCCCATAAAACGTAATCAGCAGCAGGTCTAGCTGTAACCCTGGCAGGCAGAGATTCTGAACCTGTAGAGGCTAATACCGCTTCGCTGCCTGCGATGTTTTGTGTTTTCAGATAATATCCACTACCTGTTGATGAGACAGAGACAGTCAGCCTGTCTTGTTCTGACACGAAATCCACACACCCAGAATTCCGCAAACCTGACCCTGTTTTCAGTTTCCAGGAGTCTCTATATTCCAGCACAGGAAAATCATCAACTATTTTCTGCCCGCCAGTGGCGGTGCCACCAGTTTGAAAAAACGCATCAGCAATACCACCACGGCAGGCATCATGCACAGGACGAGCCACATACGCAGTGCTACCACCACAATTGTGGTGGAGCCAAAATGAGTTTCTGCCACATATCTTTATCCCAGACACACCAGAAACCCTACCCCAAACAGTCTCGCTACCCTGACGACATATTGTATTTCCGAAGTTACCTGGCCAGCAGACAGCAGCGTCGGTCACATATCTACTCCCGCAGTCGCTGTTCTCCATACCACTTGTCGCTATCTCATAGAGTGTGGCACTGCTAGTAACACCAGAAACATATCTGATATAGCCATAACTACACACCCGCTCTAGCGGCACCGCAGGCGAAACACAAGCCCCAGAAAAATTGCTAGAAGTCAGCCGACCCTGTGCGACACACGGTTTAGCTTCCGCCCTGTCAACATAGCCACCATAGTTATGAAACGGCACACGAAAATTTCTGGCTGTGTAGGGATAATACCGCAAATTATCAGTATCCCAAGCCTTCACCGCAACAACACCGCCATCGCCGTCACCACCTGCTGCTGCGACTGGAGTTGATAGTAGCGTTGCCACAGTGATTGCCGTTGCGAAGCCAAGCAAAGCAAGTGCGGCGAGTTTTAGAGGTTGAGATAAATGTAGTTTCCCCATACTGTTAGTATTTTAATATCTAACTTCGCCATAATTTGCAGGATACAATATCTGCCGAAAATATTTTCCAAAAAGTGTTCAACTTTTTGTTAAGCTATATAGTAACCTACTCGTTTTTGGAAGTAGATATAAAATGTGTAAATTTCAACGGAAATGCTACCAAAACCAGACGAGTACTTAGCATCTTTACGTGGTGCACTACCTGCACCTGATTTCGCAGCACTATCAGAAGAACTGCATCAGTAAATAGCAGACTACATATATTTTTATCTAAACCCTGATATCAGTAGTTGTGAAGAATCAAATGATGTGCTTTCTAATAGAAAATTAAAAAGTAGTACAGAAGCTATCTTCTAGGGAAACTTGAAAGATCTGAAGTAGCAAATACTTGTTCACCGAAACTAAACCTGAACGTATCCTCCGCTCCATTAGTATCCTCGTAAATATAGGTTTCTACCTCATAGGATACTTGACATCCTGATACTCGTCTTATAAGACTACTAGTCACCACTTCTGCGCGATACCCTGCTTCTCGCCAATGCAAAAGAATATGCCGTTCACCTAACGTCGGATGACAAACAATTAGATAAGCGATATTTCCGTTTTTTGATATTTCTTTCAGATGGTATGTTCCTTGCGATAGCAAGCTTTCGCGTGGTTGTATTCCAGGTGTTAGCAGTGAGTACCATGCTCCGTTAGCGAACTCAGGAACCTCACCGGCCGAACTAACCAACCCCCAACACAATATAAGCTGTGGTGCTTCTGTTTCATCTAAAAGTTCCGCAATCCGCAAATGATCATATGCTGTTTGAACAGCTTCCTCGATATAGAAATCAAGATTTGTTTCTGGGTTTATTCTTTCACCACCATGCAACTCTAATAATCTGTCTGTGGTGAATATGGCATCACCGCTGAAATGGTCGTCTTCCTCGCTCCACTCACGAGTCGGCTGTAGAAGATCAGTGAAGCTATAGCCCGGTGGTGCACCGCAGGTATTTTGCGGTGTGAAACCTAGCCAATTTAGTGCTCTTTCTATCCCATCCCACACATGTTCTGCCAGATAATCTCCATCTAAACATTGCCCGCCTTCTGGTACTTGATCGCAGGGAACTCTAGGAGTGAAAAGCTGTCTTGAGCTAGCAGGAGAATATCTGCCAGCTACATTCAGCCACCCTGCCAGAGCACCCAATGTGCCTTGTGTGAACTCTGGCCCTTCGTCGTTTATTTGTGAGAAAATCTGTATGTTAGACAACCCAGGCACAAACCTATCGCGAGGTATATCATCTGGTAGTGGTAGGGCGACATCGTTTCTAGGTCTAGGCCGCAAACCCGTCTGTGATCTAGCAGGTGCGGTGTCTGTGCCCAACAAAACCACCACAGTGGCCCCGCTATCCGCGAAAGCAGGTGGCATAGATGTCACAGCCTCAACACCATCAATATCCACAACAGACAACACCCTCTCAGCCTCATCCTCCCAACCCTGTGCGAAATACACAGCAGAACTCCCATATCTGCCCGCAGCATTCCCAGCAGGCAACACCACAAACCCAGCCTCTGAAAGCCTAACAGACATCCGCCCAGCAGCACCAGCCACACCAGAACCGTTCAACACCTGAACCTGCAATATCGCAGGGACAGTAGTGGTTGAAGGCGGAATTGTGGTAGTTGTTGGTGGTGGCAAGGTTGTTGTTGTAGTTGGGGGCGGTGATGTTGTTGGTGGAGCAGAAGTTGTAGTAGTCAGGGGCGGGACAGTAATAGTAGTTGTGGTGGTGGTGCTTGAAGGTGGGGGTGATGTCGTGGTGGTGGGCGGCGTTGAAGTTGTAGTAGATGGTTCAACGGCAGATGTCGTAGTCGTCGAAACTGCCAAGGTCGTAGTAGTGCTCGCAGCAGCAGTGCTAGATGGCGACACAACAGAAGAAGCAGTCGAAGAAGTGGCGGTAGGCACAGTAGTGCTAGCGGTAACTGCAACCGTGCTACGAGTATCTGTGCTACCATCACCATCACCACCAGCCGAGCACGCCCCAGCCAGCAAAACAACAGCCAAAACCGCCACCGCTACCTGTTTGATATGTGTATGTTTCATAGCCTGTAAACCTCCACAAGAGAGATAACTATATAGTTTAACACCACAGGTTCGCTGCTTAGGTGTGCCGTAGCTGTGTTTCAGGTATGTGTTGGCGACAGGATTGTGGTATAGTGTTTTTATGAACCAGATGAGCAGGGTTTGCTATGTTGAAATGACGGCAGATAATGTCTGCCGTGATGGTGTGGCGCAGGAAACAATCGTGTCTTTCGCGTGCGACGCGAACTCGGCGGTAGGGTTGCGTTCTTCTTTGGAAATCAAGGTGTCGCCTCCTTCAGACCATCAGCAGAACAGTGCCGAAGTTTGGGTAGATAAGCACATGTCTGCGGCACTAGCGAAGTTCGGCATTCCCCTGTCTAGCGATGTCAATTTGGAAACTCAGAGGCTGGTGAATATCGCAGTGACAGATCATTCTGCGATATTTGATACAGAGAGAGAATTGTGTTTTCCTTTGTGTTGTGAGTTTGTGTGGGACGGCGAGGCTGTTTTAGATGCTAGGCTGTTTTCGCCAGACACTAGAATAAAATGGCACAGCGATGCTGAAGCTATACCATCTGACATGCTATTGTGCGACACTCGCACACAGTCTTTGAACAGAATTATGGGGCTTTTCGGCGAGGAAGTAGCCCCGCCGTCTGGGACAGCAACGATACCTTGGGAATTCCCGTCTCTCACACCAAATACTGTCAAACCTGCGACTGTTATTGTAGAACCAGCTATACAAAGAAATCCGCACATATTGCATGGTGACCCTTCGTTCCCCAACAGCAGAGTTTCTGTTTCGTCGCTGCTGTCGTCTTTGATGTCAGGCGAAACCGTGGACGATTTTATCAAAATGTTCCCAACAGTCAAACGCGAAAGAGCGATAGCTGCTCTTGCTGCCATCGCAGATGAAAACTTGACCGCAGACGAAGCTGTCTTATGATATATCCTCAAAATATTCTAATTGATGAAAGTCTGGCGGAGGTTCTTGTCTACGAATTTCGAAATATTCCAATAAATGTATATCACCAAAATTCGATGGATAAAGATAACACAGGAACATATAATTTTGGTTTTCAGTGGGCCGGGTTAACCAATGGAGAGTTAACTGCGAAAGCAATAGAATATCTGCAGGTAGATTGTATAATTACCGGTGATGGAGAGTTTTATAGAGAACTACCAATTCCTTTGCCCATACCTGTGATACATCTCAAAAAATATAATGCAGACGAGATAGAGCGACATAAGCAAATAATTAAAGAAAGTGTGATACCTAAAATCATATCAGGATTAGAAGCAGGAGTTTATAGAGGGACAATGGACGGGATCCAAAAAATCAGAAATCATTTCGGGCGCAATATCCGACATTAAAAAGCCTCGACCGTTTCCAACACGATGGTAACTAGATAGCAGCATAGAGCGTAATAGCCCCGCACAGACCTTGTTGATATGCCAATCTTGCAATACGGACATGTGCGTTCATTCTGAAACTCAATAGATCGTCCTCTATAGCAAGAAGCATATCTGGTAATTTTAGAAAAGCAAGGTAACCCCATAACTTTTCTATTTTAATAGCAAATACTACTTCAATTGCAAAGCAGAAATAATAAATAAAAGTATGTTTATTAGCTTCTAGGAAAGTTTTGTAGGTCAGAAGCAGAGAAAACACGCTCACCAAAAGAGAAATGTATGAGATCTTCCTCTTGATTTTCGAAGAAATCATCGTACTCTTCGAAAGTTGCTTGGCAACCACTAGTTCTAAGAGATTCTACAACTTCTGCTCTATAACCAGCCTCTCTCCACCATAACTCAATAAACCTAGCACCTATTGTCGGGTGGCATACTATCAGATAAGCAAAATTTCCATTCCTAGATATTTCTTTCAGATGATATGTTCCTTGCGATAGTAAGCTTTCGCGTGGCTGTATTCCAGGTGTTAGCAGTGTGTACCAATATGCGTTAGCTCCTTCAGGTATCTCACCTGAAGGATTAATCCAAGCTCGACACAATATCATCTGCGGTGCCTCTGTTTCATCTAAAAGCTCCACTATCCGCAAACTATCATATGCTGTTTGTACTGCTTCACCGATATAGAAATCAAGATTTGTTTCTGGGTTGATTCTCTCACCGCCATGCAACTCTATTAATCTGTCTGTGGTGAAGATAGCATCACCGCTGAAGTGGTCGTCTTCATCGCTCCACTCACGAGTCGGCTGTAGCAGATCGGTAAAACTATAGCCTGGAGGGGCTCCGCAGGTATTTTGTGGTGTGAAACCTAGCCATTCAAATGCTATTTCTAGGTTTCTCCAGGCTTCTAACAGATAATCTCCGTCTAAACATTGCCCGCCTTCTGGTACTTGATCGCAGGGAACTCTAGGTGTGAAAAGCTGTCGTGAGCTAGCAGGGGAATATCTGCCAGCTATATTCAACCAGCTTGATATAACCGCCAAAGCACCCTGCACTTCATCTGTCCCCTCGTCGTTTATTTGTGAGAAAATCTGTATGTTAGACAACCCAGGCACAAACCTATCGCGAGGTATATCATCTGGTAGTGGTAGCGCGACATCGTTTCTAGGTCTAGGCCGCAAACCCGTCTGTGATCTAGCAGGTGCGGTGTCTGTTCCCAACAAAACCACCACAGTCGCCCCGCTGTCTGCGAAAGCTTGCGGCATAGCTGTCACAGCCTCAACACCATCAATGTCAACAACAGACAACACCCGCTCAGCCTCACCACGCCAGCCGTCAGCGAAATACACAGCAGAACTCCCATATCTGCCAGCAGCATTACCAGCAGGCAACACCACAAACCCAGCCTCCGAAAGCCTGACAGACATCCGCCCAGCAGCACCAGCCACACCAGAACCATTCAACACCTGAACCTGCAATATCGCAGGGACAGTAGTAGTAGGAAGCGGAATGGTGGTAGTTGTTGGCGGAGTAGAGGTGGTAGTTGGGGGCGGTGATGTTGTTGTCGGCGGAGCAGATGTTGTAGTAGTCAGGGGCGGGGCAGTAGTAGTTGTCGTAGTTGAAGGTGGGGGTGATGTCGTGGTGGTGGGCGGCGTTGAAGTTGTAGTAGATGGTTCAACGGCAGATGTCGTAGTCGTCAAAACTGCCAAGGTCGTAGTAGTGCTCGCAGCGGCAGTGCTAGATGGCGACACAACAGAAGAAGCGGTCGGAGAAGTGGCGGTGGGCACAGTAGTGGTAGCGGTAACTGCAACCGTGCTACGAGTGTCTGTGCTACCATCACTATCACCACCAGCCGAGCACGCCGTCGCCGCTAATATCACTATGGCATGTATAGCTATAGAATTTCTGATGTTTTGCTTATTTGCAAGTTTCATTTATGTGGCATCCAAAATTAACAAAATATTCCTGATTAAAACTGCCAAGCCTAAGTGTGCTATGGTTTTTTTCTCCTTATTTTTTTCCAACATTCGCAGCACCATCTTTTGGCAAAATCAAAAAATCCCATAACTGCAACACAAAGAATTACGATTATGACAGTTATTGCAATAATAAAAAATACACTGGCATTGGGCCAACGAAAACCTGGAGCCTGAGCAATTTCAACAAGAGCAACAGCAGAAATTCCAGTGAATATTACAGCAGTCACATTCAACATTCTTTGCCGCGAGGCAGTAATTTCATTTGTAATTCGATCATACAGCATAATTATATTGTGAATTTGTTTGTCAAGTCCTTGCACACGTTTATGAAGTTCCCAAGCATCGTCAATCTTATCCCACATTTTTTTGCTAGTCGGATTCAAATATAGTTTATACTGATCAAGCAGTGCAGTATATTGATTTGAAAATTGAATATGTTCAATAATTTCTTTTTCTAATTCTCTCAACTTCTTAATATTTTTTTCTTCCCTTGCCCTGTCAACAGAATAATTGAAAAACCAAAACAATGAATTATCCAAATATTGCGAAACTGCGTAATATACATTTGCGGCTTGTAGAACTCTACTTGCCGACTCGAACAGTAGATTTTTGCCACGATTTTCGCTACTCCCCTCCCACCTACTACTATCACTCTTTTTGCAACAAATAACTGCAGAGTTTGCTACTCCCAATCCCAAAAAATCTTTAGAATCAGCAGAGATTACTTCACCTTTGGGGCTTAGAATTTTGTTGATTTTTTCTGACAAAATCTTAAAAGATTCACCATTCTCAGAAGAATAACAGAATAATCGATGTGTCCACATTATTTCTCCAGCGGCACCCCACTTTTTAGAAATTTCAAATTCTGTATCAATTGCTGGAAATTGCTTTATCTCAAAGTTATTGATCTGCGTGTTAAATTCTGCTGTTATACTAGAAATTATTTTTGCTATCAACTCAATCTCATTTTTTTCAATTAAATCGCTTATTTTTTCGGAAATTTTTTGAAGTTCTTCAACACAAATTGTGCTTTTTTCTCCTTGCAGTTTAATACATGCTGAAAAACTTCCAAAACCAAATTCGTACATTCTTAATCTTATCCATACAATTTCTGCCTCGTAACCATATTCCTTCAATTCATCATTTATCATGAAGTTATGCTTAGTTTGCTCTGACAAATCTGAACTGCTCAACGTACAGCCCAAATAGTATCGCGGTATGATCGTTTTCCCTCTTCCAAAATTCCCAGATTTGTAAATTTGGCCAGGCTCAAGTTTAGGATAATGCCAATCATAACAACTGTAATTTGGATTAGATGCCATTGCTTGCATTATTTTTTCCTGACCTCCCTCATATCCAACGGCAGTTAAATATCGAAAGTCAAGAAAAATATCTGTTCTGAATGGGCCTGTAAAAACTATATCCAGATTATCTAGATCAAAATCATTACTCATTGGCGTACCTCTCTACATACTCTTGAGATGCTTTTAAATTATTTTCCAATTGTGGTAAAATGAAATCAAATATTTCATTGGGAAAATGATTAGCAGGTGTGTCAATTATCAAATATTCTTCTAGTGTTTCTTCTATGTTCACGTTGAGATTAAGCTCAAGATAACTGTCCATTGCTTTGCCTTTCAAACCTTTTTTGTGGCACATCTCAAATGCGAGTCTGCTTTCGTCTGCTTGACCTATGCATTCAAAGGGCAACTGGTCGGTTACGCCTACCAGTTGCATGAATGTCTCTTGATTTTCTTCTATGTCGAACAGGTTGGTGCCTTCGAAAATCTCATCTACAACCTCTTTGGGTAGCCAGGCCATATAGTTCAGCCATACATAGGCGCACTTGGGGCATTTTTTGCACCAAGGCTTGGCTTCATTGCAAGAGTGCGTGTCCCACACAGCATCTAAATCTTCACGCAACAAGTTGAAAATCAAGACATCATAGATTGGTTTGAGGATGGAGAAATATGTGAGATTTGAAACAAGATGCTCTTGAATATAATCACTGATCAACACTTCGGCTTCTAGAGACTTGCCCCATTGGTGATTTATGTCTTCGCCTGTTTTTTCACAGGACTTTTGACCTGTGTCGGCACTACGCTCGTGGCCAAGCGAGAAATACTTATAGCCATGTTGCAAAGCGAAGGGAATAGCAACGAAAATGGAACTCGGCGTTTCGGCTGCCGTCAAAGTCTTAGAGCCGCCCCCCGAGCCAAGCGCGAGAACTGGGGAATCTAGAAAATCATCAAATATCCACAGCCTTCTGCGATTGCTCGGTGAGCCATGATCCAACAAAGAATCCAACAATTCATGCTGAATTCGCGAGCGACCATAAATGGTGCTCGAATAGGTTAAAGAGTCAAATGAGGCCCCCCCCCCCCCGCGCCTTCTAGCAGTTTCATCGCTACTAGGCTATCTTTGCCCCCGCCACAGAATGCCAAGACATCCACCTCGCCCTGCTCTGTCGCCACAGGGCTATCACTAGCCGACCCCTGCGATACTTCAAAGCTCGGGCCAAAATACTCTTGGTCGTCATTCTCATCGCGCCACTGAGCCCAGACATTCTTGAAAATGGTTTTCCACAAGCTGGCGAACTCTGGAGTGGTGTAATCGGCTAGCGGACCCCAACTCAGCGTGTCGGGGCGCAGGCTGGCGACCTTGTTGATGTCAAAAGCTGCGATATGGAAATAGAGTTGCCGCATGAACTCCACGCCGTAACGCTCCTCTAACTCGTAGAAGTCTGCCCCCTCATACCAGAAAGTAGTGGAAAAGAACAGATCGTCAAAGGAATAGGTGAACGCAAGCTGGTGTCGACCGCGCGACCACGAAGACAGAGATAGCTCGGTCACTGAATGCTTCCCTTGCTCTGCGGCACGGGTATTAGTATAGCTCGAACAAATAGAAGCAGGCATCAAAAAGGGCGCGCTGAGTCAGTCGTTCGCCAGCTTAGGGTTCAGTTCTTTTCGCAGGTCTGAGTTCTCTCGCAGCGATCTGGCAGACAGAATTGTGCCTTCATAATTGTCCCATACATACAAGCCTGGACTGATTCTGCCCAAAAGAGCTTCTTCTACTTCGGGTATCAAAATAGACAGGGTGGCCGACACTACTGCTGGGAATGCTCTCAAAAGCACCACAGGTATGTGATATTCGGGGAAGTGATGCGGGTTTCCGAAATCGGTATCAACAGTGATCAGAGCACCATATCCAAGCTGGTGCGCCCTCAATTCCAACTGGCTGTTGCGTATTTGGGCAAGTTTTACTGTTTGGGCTTCTGTCACTTGTATCTTCGGTCCGAATTCCCGTTTGAGGGGACGGGGAGTGCAATGGTCAAACAGAATTTTGAGCATGTCTCAGAGACAGTGGCAGAGGGGAACGCAACAAAGTCTCTATGCATATCTGGTCTACTTCGTAGTCGTCGAGAAATACATCCAAGCTGATGTCATTCTCCATGCAGTCAAGAAAAATATACACAGGCACACGCGAACCTGCGAAAAGGGGAACACCGCCCCAGACGCCTTCTCGGATTTCAAACGGTTTTTTCATGGTCAGGCACCCAGTCTCGTTCCTCCCCGTATGGCAGGAATCTGTCTGGCATAGCAGACAGCAGATAGTCGCGGATGTGCTGGCGTGTCACTTGAGGATTGTCGGCAATGAACTCGCCCACGGTTTTCCGCTTGACGACTATCCAGTCTATGAAATTGTCGATTTTCACATCCGTGCCGAAGAACACAGCCACCTTGCCCGAAGGTGTGTCTTTCAGCGCATACGGAGGGTTAATGTTATGTGCCACAAACTCCATGATAACATGCCGGCAAAGGAACGCTTCAGCAATCCAAAAGAACCGTCACCGAAGGCTGTCCGTAAATAATAAACGCACGAGGCTTTTAGTCAATAGCTGGCCCAAAAATCGTGGGCTGTGTCAGCTAGAAAGTGCGTCTGCTCTTCGGGGGTCAGGACTTCTGCTGCTGTGTTGGCTTGGGTGACAAGATCGCTGTAGGTGCGGTCGTGGATTTGAGGATAGTCTGAACCCCACATCAGGCGGTTGGCACCAAAGTGGCGGACGAGAGTGGCGGGTAGCGCGCTAGTAGCGTCAAGCACATTTGTGGTTACCTTTAGATAGAGATTCTGATACTTAGCCAGTTCCCATAGAGGACGGGCGGCGTTCCAGGGCGGGCCGTCGCTGAAGTCGGCGAAGCCGCAGTGGTCTAGAACTACTGCTATGTCGGGAAATCTCACCAACATCTTCCCTAGTCTTGGTAGCTCTTCTGGTAGCAGACAGACGCTCACTTTCACTCCCCACTCTTCGCAAGCTTCCCAGACGTTGAAGGTCGCTGGATCGTCCAACCACGGCACCTGCGGGGTGGGCACAGAGAACAGTCGCACCCCGCCGATGCCTTGCTCTTGTGTCCAATAGCGAAGTTGTTCTAGCCGGTCGGCGGCTGTCATGTCTATCACACAAACTGTGGCAAAGCGGTCAGGATGTGCTGCACCTGCATCTGCGACATAGCTGTTGTCGGTGCCATATGCTCCCACAGGTTGCACAAGCACGCCTTTCGACACTCCTGCGGCATCCATCTTGGCGAGCAAATCTTCGGCCGAGGCGGGGGCTGTTTTCACCCACGAGTTGCCCGGCAAATCCACCTGCCGTAGCGGATAACGGCTGGTGTCGGGCGCAACAGCATGAAGGTGTGAGTCAACGATCACTTAGCAAGACAATACACGCCTTGATGCCTATCACACCTTTGAGTTATACTCTGTATGTATGAAAGCAATCAACGATATCGACTTTGATGAGTTCCACGCCACAGAACTTCCCAGCCGGCTAGCGCAAGGAAATGGAAAGCTGGCAGCTTCCACCATAAAACCTGGTCGCACTTTCGCTTGGCATCTGACAGACGGGCGAGCCGTGACCTACACAATCACCGAAGACGGCATAGACATCACCCAGGGCGACTTAGACGCGGAAGTCGTGGTTGAGATACCGCCTGACGACTGGTCGATGTACGCGCAGGAGATGAAAAGCTGCTTCGCCTTGCTCTATACCAACGCCATTCGCATGTGGAAAGGCGAATTCAACCATTTTGCTGCGTGGGAACCAACCTTGCTTGCTGCGTATTTCGGGCGGCCTGTGTATGAAAAGCCACCGAAGCTGCACAATCGCCGAGGTCGCCGGCTCGACCTAGAACAGTCATTTACATTGGACGATGACCCAGAAGAGATTTCGCACTTCTTCCAGACCACTGGGTTTTTGCATCTTCGCGAGGTCTATACGCCGGGCGAAGTAGCAGCATATAACGCCATCGTGAGCGAAGCTATGCGCAATGCCTCTCCTGACGACAAACGTTCGTGGTGGGCAACAAGAGACAACGGTTCACAAGTGTGTTGCAGGGTCACATATCTCAATGAGAAATATCCGATGATCCGTGCGTTGCGCGACGATGAACGTCTCCAAAGGATTGCCGATTTTTCGGGCGAAGAACTGTTGCCTAACTCCGACAGACTAGATGGCTACAGCGTGGTGGTGAAGCAGGGGAAAGTCGCGGAGGGTTTGGCTGATCTTCCGTGGCACCGCGATTGTGGAATGGGTGGCCATCCTGTGTTGTGCCCTGGAGTGAATGTCGGCATTCAGCTTGACGAAGCCAACGGTAAGAATGGCCAGC
This sequence comes from uncultured Acidimicrobiales bacterium, assembly GCA_958295755.1. GTDB lineage: Bacteria > Actinomycetota > Acidimicrobiia > Acidimicrobiales > Hopanoidiivorantaceae > Hopanoidiivorans. Next base: position 1,999,096 of record OY282367.1, read on the forward strand.
TGCATTTCTTGGCGGGTTCGCATCATCATTCCAATCACGGTATGGAGGTAAAGAAAAACTGGCCCGCAGTGGCTATTGACACGAAACCCGGAGATGTTACAGCCCACTTCGGTCACACACTTCACGGCGCACCACCCCCGAGAGTGCTAGGGCAAGGGCGGCGCGTCCTCTATGCGGGTTTCAAAAAAGCTATTTTGGACGACTTCGTGCCCGAGGGGCAAGGCTACAACGACGTCTTGTTCAAACATGACTCCGGGCGGGTGCGCTCGCCTGAAGAAGTTCAAGTTGCTCGTAGCGAAAAAGAAGAGAACTACTTTGAGAAAGGAAGTTACGATCCTTATGACGAGAGCGACTACGACGGTGAGAAGTATAAAGACTGGCCTGGGAGCAGAGAGAAGGCGGGTATCAAGCATTAAATAGGTGGACCCCAACCGCCACCGCCAGGGGTCAGCAGGCGGATCACATCGCCTGCCTCTACTTGAAGGGTTACTTTATCTGGAAGGGGGATAGCAGCTCTGGGGTTTTCAGCTTCTGGGGTTCCATCTTCTGAGGTTCCAGCCTCTGAGGTTCCATTGGGCAGTAGCCAATTTTCACCTTTGGCTCCTGGGCTACCCCCGGCTAACCCCCAAGGGGCACTTTGACGACGCTCGGTGATGAGCGATACTGTGGCTGGCTCTAGCATTTCCAAGTCGCGCTCTATGCCGTCCCCTCCACGGTAGAGACCTTTGCCTCCGCTACCTCTTCGGATGTGCAAGCGACGCACCCTCATCGGATAGGCACGCTCTAGTGCCTCTATGGGGGTATTGCGAGTGTTGGTCATGGCAGTGTGGATTCCGCTCATGCCGTCTTTTGTGGGGCGGGCACCTTGACCAGCAGCAACAGTTTCGTAATACACCCAACCATCGCCGCCGATGAGTATGTTGTTCATCGTGCCTGCAGAGGCTGCGCCTACTCTGTCGGGGGCAACTTGGGCTAATGCGCCCAAGCACACATCTGCGATGCGCTGGCTCACTTCTACATTGCCCGCACCCACAGCCACAGGCGGCTCAGCAGCTAATAGCGAATTAGGCAGCGTAATAATTCGCACAGGGCGCATAGTTCCGCCGTTGGCTGGAATGGACGGATCGGTGGCACTCCGCAATGCAAAAGCAACACAGCTCTCGGTGACGGCGCGCACAGCATTGGCATTGCCTCGCACAGCTGGGGCGGTGCCGGTGAAATCAAATGTGATCTCTTCGCCTGCGATAGTGAGCGAGAGATTGATAGTGCTCGGCTTTTGCTGGTCGGGAGCAGGGCCGTAACTGTCTAACACATCTGAGAACTGCCAGTTGCCATCTGGTAAAACAGCTAAAGCCGCCCTCATGCGTCGCTCACCGTAGGCGAGAACTTCGGCGAAAAGTTTGAGAGACTGGGCAGGTGGGATGGTAGAGGTAGCGTCAATGTCGGAAAAGTCTTTGGAGAAATTGGCAACCACAGCAGCAAGGCGAGACACACCACAGATATTTGCGCCGATTTGCGCGTCTAGGTCGCCCTTGCGTTCTTCAGGGGTGCGCGAATTGGCCACAATCATTGCCACCACCTCATCCGTGAGACCAACTGGCGGTATGCGAAGCCCTTCTTGATAAATCTCGGTTGCATCAGCAGGCATAGACCCAGGAGCTGCCCCGCCCAAGTCGGCATGATGAGCACGATTGGCTACCCAACCGAGTAGTTGTTGCCCGCTGAGTTGAGAGCTTTCATCTGGGCTTATTGCCGAGGGATCCATTAACTCAGAAATTCTCCCAAAACAAGGTGCTACCACCGTAACATCGTTCAAGTGTGTGCCACCAGCAAAAGGATCATTCACCACGAATTGATCTCCCGGACGACAAGCATCCCCAAATCGCTCAATGACTGCCCGCACCGATGCTGGCATCGCTCCTAAGTGCACGGGAATGTGCTCAGCCTGCGCCAGTAGCTCACCAACAGGTGTGAATATCGCAGAAGAGCAATCTTCTCGCTCTTTGATGTTCGGACTGAAAGCCGACCTGCACAACACCACACCCATTTCTTCAGCCACCCCCGCTAACCTGCTCAGCAAAACCTGCAAAGAAGCTGGGTCAAGCCTGGAGTTAGCAGTTATATTTCCCATTAGATCGCTTTCCGCTGGATTACGAGAGATCCTTCTGCTCCTTGCTTGCCTGCCCAACCTTCAGGTATCCAAATCGTGGTGTCTGGTTCAGAGACGACAGCAGGTCCAACTGCTTCCTCTCGTTCCAAATCTGGTAGCACGACATTTCTTTCGGCACGTGCCACACATCGGATCGCTGTTATTTCTACGGGGGCGTCTTGCCTGCGGTAGCCATTTTGTTGTTCATGCTCGGTGTGGAAATCCTCTGGTAATGCAACAGAAAGCTCGTGGCTTTGCCCTTCATAACGGCAGTCAAAAGTGACGGTCACGTCCGTTGCCTCTGGAAGTTGCGTCAGTGCTTTTGCACGAAGTTTCCCACCCTCAGCGACAGCACCTTTGTGATCGAGTAAGTCGCCCCAAGAGCGAACAAGATCCACCTGACGAGGGGCACCTAATATGCCAACGGCAGAGAGAGTGCCAGCACGAGGCGGCACAATCACGGTTGTCATTCCCAGCAGTTCAGCTAGCTCGCACGCATGAAGAGGCCCCGCCCCGCCGAACGCCACGAGAGCAAGATTGCGAGGGTCGATGCCTCGGCGAGTGGTGACGGCTCGCAAAGCTTGTTCCATATTGGCATTCACCACAGAAAGCACCCCTTGCGGATCAATGCCAGCCTGCTCACAAGCTTGCGCGGCTAAACCAACATCTAACGCACCAAGATTTCCCATTGTCGCACCAGCAGGAATGCGACTGCATAGCAAATTGGCATCTGTCACAGTCGCATCTGTGCCGCCCAGCCCATAACATGCCGGGCCAGGCTTAGCCCCTGCGCTTTCTGGGCCGACCACCAGCGCGCCACCAAAGTCTAATTTGGCAATAGAGCCACCTCCTGCTCCGATTGTCAGCACATCTAGCGACATAACCCGCACAGGGTATCCGTCTACCTCTCGCTCAGCAGCTGGCGCAGGTTGCCCGTCAAGCACGAGACAGACATCTGTGCTGGTGCCGCCCATGTCAAAAGTAACCACATCACGATACCCATTGGCAACGCCATAATGTGCCCCGGCTCGCACACCACCAGCAGGCCCCGACAGCAGCAGCTTGGCTGGGGCAACGGCGGCTTCATCAGCGGGCAGCAGTCCGCCAGCCGAAGTCATCACGAATACTGCATCGGCAACATTTCGCAACCCCCTGAGATAGCTGCGGCACCGAGGGCGAAGATAGCTGTTGATAACAGTCGTGGAAGCCCGCTCATATTCACGGAACTCTGGGGCGATTTCGTGTGAGCAGGTGATGTCGAGAATAGAAGCAGTGGTATTAGGGTCTCTGTGCAACAGCTCATCTCGCACGATGATTTCATGGCTGGGGTTCAAGTCGCTGTGGAGCAGACACACTGAGATTGCCTCTACGCCATCGGGCAACTCAGCCAGAGTCTCTGCCTGAAGTGCCTCAATCTCTTCGCCGTCTGCGTTCAACCGCCCTACCACCTCAAAACGATCTTCTCGCCTCACAAGCGGCTCAGGGCGATCTACAAACGGGTCATACAAAGACGGACGATCTTGGCGAGCGATCTCAATGATGTCAGCAAACCCATCGTTGCAAATCAACGCCACCCTTGCCCCCTTGCGCTCTAGCAAAGCATTCGTCGCCACAGTAGTCCCATGTGCTAATTCTTGAAGCGAAATCTCTGTTGCCCGCTCAAACTCGCTTTTCCCATCGATCGTTCCCCCACCGCTTGCTTCTCCATCGCTCGCTTCCTCATCGCTCGTTCCACCTTCTATCGTTACCCCATCCCCCAACAACATCCTCACCCCCTCCGTTACAGCCCGCCCCAGATCATCAGGCGTAGAAAGCACCTTCACAATGTCGCCCGTCGGTGCCACTATGTCTGTAAAAGTCCCTCCGGTGTCACTACCTATCCGCCACATCTAAGAAGATTTTATTTGCTGTCGCAACTGAATGAAGGCAATGCTCACCGCACCCCTAACTAATATAACTATTCGGGTTGAACTACTCTAAAACTATGTTGTCAGACAAAGTTGCTTTAGTTACGGGGGCAGGGCGAGGGATCGGACGGGCTATCGCTGAACGATACGGCGAAGCTGGGGCGGCCGTAACCTGCGTGTCTCGCACTCAATCACAGATTGACGAAGTGGTTGAGGGCATCCGTGCCACCGGCGGCAAGGCGATGGCGTGCGCGGCAGATGTGACCGACCAGTCTGCAATGAAAGCTGCCGTGGAGCATACTTTGGCTGAATTCGGGCGGTTGGATATTCTGGTAGCCAACGCGGGCGGGGCGCATCCGATGCAAAAGGTCGGCGATCTGGCTATAGAAGATTGGCGCAGAGTGATCGCCCTCAACCTAGACGGGGTACATCACTGTTGCGCTGCCTCACTTGATGCCTTGGAAGCCGATGGGGGTGGGCATATCATCATTATGGGTTCAGGTCAGGGGCATCGTCCGAGCGAAGGGTTGGCCGCCTACTGCGCCAGCAAAGCTGCCGTTGCCATGTATGCCCGCGTGCTGGCTTTGGAAGTGCGTCCACGCAACATAACTGTGAATGAGTTGGTGCCGGGGCCTGTCCGCACAGAGCTGCTTGCCAAGTTGCTGATGATGGATCCAAAAGACCTAGAGCAGTTCAAAATCGGTAGCGAATGGATCAAAGACCCTGAAGATGTCGCCAGCTGGGCCCTGTTTATGGCTTCTCAACCAACGGGTGGCGCATCAGGACAGCTTTTCAGCATGCTGGGACGAGACGGATGACGCCTCCCAACATCTTGATGATCGTCTCAGACGAAGAGCGTCGCAATGACTGGCTACAGGGCAAGGTTTCGCTACCCGCCCACGACCGCCTAGTGCGAGACGGCCTCAGCTTCAACCGCTACTATACGCACTCTTCGCCGTGTTCGCCGTCGCGCGCCAGTCTTTACACTGGTCGCTATCTTGCCGACCACGGCGTGGTGGACAATGTGAGCTTCCCCACCCACACTGCGCTCTCTCCCGACATCTCAACCATCGGCTCGCTGGTAGCAGAAGCTGGGTATCGGTCTTCATATCTGGGCAAGTGGCACCTTTCGCACACCACCACCCCTAATCTCAGCGAGCACGGCTACGAAGACTGGGAAGGCGACGACCGCAACTTCGTGGGCGGCCCCTGCAGCGGACGCAGGTTTGATCCCGTTATCGCCAACTACGCCACAGATTGGCTGAAAAAACACGGCAACGGCGACACGCCATGGTTTTTGACAGTCGCACTGGTAAATCCTCACGACATCATGTGGTATCCCATAGACCATGTTTCTTATCAAGAGAAAAATCCCGAAGATGCGAAACTCATCCAGGCGATGATGGACATCATGCGAAAAGGCAAGGAACACATCGAGCTAGAACCACCCCCCGAAAACTACCCTCAACTCTTCGACAAACTCCCAGAGAATTTCGAAGACGACCTACACACCAAGCCAGAAGTGCAACGGGCCTGGCGCACAGTTCGCAACACAGAGCACTTCGTAGGTTCAATGTCGCTAGAAGATCACCAGTCGTGGCTGCGGCAGTTGGACTATTACGCCTGGCTGCACGAACTTCTTGACAATAGCTTGAGCGACATTTTGAGGTGTTTGGATGAGTTAGGCATCTACGATGACACCACCATCATCTACACTTCCGACCACGGTGATGCTTGTGGCTCTCACGGAGGGCTTCGGGCAAAGTTGCCGTGCGTGTATGAGGAGGTAATGGGTGTGCCGCTCATAATCAAGCCAGCAGGAGGGAGTGCCGAAGTTGGCGAGAATGGCTCTGGGGGTGGCACTGGCGGAAACACTTCCCAAAAGAATCAGTATTCATCGGCAGGTCAAACAACCGATGCGCTAGCTACCCATGTGGATTTGGCGGCGACCGTCTGCTCCATGGCTGGCTTGAACCTCACAGACCACCCCACCCTCTGTGGAAACGACCTCACCCCAGTGGTCTCCAACCCGACCACCTCTGTGCGCGACTATGTGTTCTTCTCCCAAGACAGTGCTCAGTCCGACTTGATCTGTAATTCTCGCTACGCCGTGCGTGGCTTCTTTGACGGCCAAACAAAATACGCTCGCTACTATGGCATCGGCGGCGGCATCCGCAGAGACGGTGCCCGCGATGAAAGTGGCAAACTCATTGACGCCGACGCCTCCTTCGAAGACCACGACCACGAATGGTACGACCACACAGAAGACCCTCAAGAACTCCACAACCTAGCCCACCACCGCACCCACCGCACCCAGCTACGCAAACTCTTCACAAAACTCCTAGAAATAGAAGCCTCAGAACTCCAAACCCCCACCCCCAAATAGCCCCAATGCTCATCAGTGGTAATTCATAAAAGCTCTGCCAACTTTACCAGACTAATGCTGGCTTCGGGAGGGGTTTGGGGGAGGATGATGCGCAGGGTGAGGACTCCGTGGTTACGACCAGCGGGGTCTACCCAGTTTTGGACTTTGCCTAGGGTTTCTTTACCCATGGTTTCTTTGTTCGGAGTTTCTTTGTTCGAGGCTTCTTTGCCCGGGGCTTTTTTGTTTGGATCTTCTTTGGCTATTACTAGGCGGATGGTGCCGTCTGGTTCGGGGGTTGCGGTTTCTTGGGCTACGTAGCCCACTCCGTCTAGGTAGTTCGGCAGATTCTCCAGCCAGTGATTGCAGAGTTGAAAATTCCAATGTTGGCAACCAGAGGGGTTGAATTCCACAACTAGTGCTTCGTCATCTTCTAGCTTCCATTGGCAGGCAGAGTAATGGCGGTCTGAAGCACCGCCTAGCTGAGTGCCGTCTCCCGGCTGGGGCGGAAAATGGTTGGTCTCCATGAAATTTCTCAGCATGGAAAACGAAACTATGTTCCCCAGCACATACTGCCCGCCCATCGCAAGTCGCTTCGACATGTCAGCAGGCAGTGGCGGTTCTGGCTCAGAAGCCACAACGCCTCCTTCATCTGGAAGTCTTTCAATCTGTAGCTTGGGCGGACGCTGGGTGGAGCGATCGTCATAGACAACACGGACAAAAATTTCATGAGTGTCAGCGACAATAGGGAACCACCGCTCAGGCTTGTTTTCTCCAGCCAGCTCGTCTGTACAAATCACAAACTCCACACTGCCTTCTTCGTCAATCACATAGTCGTCCAGTGAGGCTTCAAAGCTGGCTCGGTTGGCGACAGGGTTGAAATCTTTCAGTAACTCTTCGGCTTCAAGCCCGGTTGCGAAGCTGCCAACATCTTGAGGGACGGGCGGCGACCAAGCAGCCATATGAACATACGGCACCGACCCTCGCTGGCCAGTCACTTTAAATTTGCATCTCGGATCCACCTGCAGGAATCCGTGATCTTGGTTAGGGCTTTGGATACCGATTCCACCTTTGAGCGGCGGCGGATTTATGCGTAATTTAACAGGCGCAGAAGGAACCGTTCGCTCAATGTAGTTGGCAGACGCATGCAGAAGCACTCGCACAAGGTAGCGATACCCTTCCACTAAATCACGCTCATCGCCCTCTAGAGCTTCACGCTGCACAACCCGCCCCGCTACCTTCAAAGTGTCGCAAAAATCTTCCCAAGCCGAGCCATCTGCCAACCGCTGCTGAGCTTTCTCTAACATTTCCTCAGATGCGAAGAAAGGGGAGGTCGCAACTTCGCTATTATTTGAGTTCATCATTATCTGAGTTCACTGGTTTTCCCATGCAAATAGTTCTCCGCACAAATAGTTCAGCGAAGATCGTCTAGTTTCACAAGACGGGTTGAGACTTCTGGAGTTTCTTGAGGTAGCACAAAACGCAAGCCCATCACCCCGTGAGTGCGCCCAGCAGGATCTACCCAGTTGGGCACACCCGGGTCTTTATGAGCTACGACTAGACGGATAGTTCCATCTGAAACTGCGGTTTCTTGAGCGGCATAACCTTGACCCGTCAGATAGTTGGCGAGGTTCTCCATCCAATGATTACAAAGCTGGAAGTTCCAATGCTGGCACGGAGGGGGGAAGAACTCCACCACCAAAGCCTCATCTTCGCCAACCCGCCAGTAGCCAAATTCAAAGTGTCGGTCGTCTGGGGAACCTCCAATGCGTCCAGCGTAGAATTCGCTCAGCCCGAGTTGGTTTTCCCGCTCCATTAGTTCTCGTGTCCAGTCGGCGTATGAGCAGAGATTCCCCAACACCAGCTGCGCTCCAACCGCGAGACTCTTTGACATATCAGCTGGCAACGGCGGCTCTGCTTCTTCAGAATCATCCAAACGTTCAATCTGCAACCGAGGTGGTTTTTGAACGGATCTGTCGTCATACACCACCCGCATCATCAGCTCACGAGTGTTATGAGCCAGCGGGAACCATCGCTCAGGCTTCGGCTCACCAGCTAACTCTTCTGTGCAAATCACAAAATCCACATTTCCATCAGCATCTGTCACAAAATCGTCCAAAGTGGCAGTGAAAGGGGTTTTGCTGTCGTTGGGATTAAACACACCTATCAGCTCTTCAGACTTCAAACCTGTCTCAAAACTCCCAGCATCCACTGGCACAGGCGGCGACCACGCCGACATATGCACATGCAAGGCAGAGCCGCGCTGGCCGGTCACCCTGAAACGATAGCGAGGATCGACAGGCTGCACCACATGATCTTGATTGGGGCTTTGAACCCCAATACCGCCCTTCATCGGCGGAGGAATCACCATGATATTGCGCGGCGTTGTTGGAACCTCCCGGTCTATTGCCCTAAATGTCGCCATCAATATCATCCGAACTATGTAGCGATAGCCCTCCACAAGGTCTTGCTCGTCGCCATCGGGTGCCTCCCGATGCACAACTCGCCCAGCAACCTTCAAAGTGTCGCAAAAATCCTCCCAAGCCGAGCCGTCCACCAGCCGCTCGCGAGCTGCGGCCAAAACCTCATCTGAGGGCCACAAATTATTATCTGAATTAGTCATCTTTCTAAAATAGTCCGCTTTGTTGTCCGGTGTTGCCAGTGTTGTCGGCAAGCCAGCCCTCGTAGCCTGACTCGCCGTATCCCGAATTCATCTTTTGATCACTAGCTGCCAGGCTTGCCAATCGGTCTGCGGCTTCGTTGCCAGGGTTGCCAGCGTGCCCACGCACCCAACGAAACTCCACCAGCCCCGACTGATAAGCCTCAATGATCGGCTGCCAGAGGTCTTTGTTCTTGACAGACTTCTTGTCGCTTGTGCGCCAGCCGTTGGCGACCCACTTCTTCCACCAGTTTTTTTCAAAGCAATCCGAAAGATACCTGCTGTCGGTCACAATGACCATTGGGGAGCCGACCTCCCGAATCGCTTCCCGTGCAGCCATCAGTTCCATGCGATTGTTCGTAGTCTCACCAACGCCGCCACTGCCATATCTATCCTCCGAAATGATCCACGCCCAGCCGCCCGGCCCAGGATTTCCCAAACAAGCCCCGTCGGTATAGACGACAACCCGCTCGCTTTCAACCCGCTCAGCCGCACCAACAGGTGCTTCAGGGTTTCCTTCTGCCATTACATAAATCGTATCGCGCGTCACTACCTAAAGAGAAAGTCGCTACCTAAAGAGAAAACAGCCATACGCCTCTAAAATCAAAAGAAGGATGATCAATCACTACACGCACCAACTTCCCGACATAGATCCTGTCGAGACGCAAGAGTGGATGGAATCCCTAGATGCCCTCGTGGGTTCATCTGGGAAAGAGCGAGCACGCTTTCTCATCGGCCGTCTTATGGAACGGGCGAACGAGCTGCAGATAGGCTTTCCGCTCACCGTCAGCACTCCCTACATCAATACCATTCCAGCAGAAGACGAACCCTTCTTCCCGGGCGATGTCGATATAGAGCGGCGTATTCGCCGTCTCATCCGCTGGAACGCTGCCGTCATGGTCATTCGTGCCAACAAATTCTATGACGGCATCGGCGGACACCTCTCGACCTTCGCTTCCTCCGCCTCGCTATACGAAGTGGGCTTCAACTGGTTCTTCAGAGGCAAAGCCGACGGCATCCCCGGCGACCACATATACATCCAAGGCCATAACTCACCCGGCATCTATGCTCGCTCATTCCTTGAGGGGCGTCTCACCGAAGAACACCTCAACAACTTCCGCATGGAAATCGGTGGCAACGGGATCTCGAGCTATCCCCACCCTCGCCTCATGCCCGACTACTGGGAATATCCAACCGTCTCTATGGGCCTCGGCCCCCTCAACTCCATCTACCACGCCCGCTTTAACCGCTACCTTCAGCACCGCAAGATTGAAGATACCAGCAACAATCGCATCTGGTGCTTCCTCGGTGACGGCGAAGTAGACGAGCCCGAAACGCTAGGTGCTATCTCACTCGCCGGGCGAAGCGGCCTAGACAATCTCATTTGGGTGGTCAACTGCAACCTTCAACGACTAGACGGCCCCGTGCGAGGCAATGGCAAGATCATCCAAGAGCTAGAAAGCATCTTCCGTGGAGCAGGTTGGAATGTAATCAAAGTCATCTGGGGATCTCGCTGGGACGAGCTACTCAACGCCGATGTGGACAGTGTGCTCCTCAACAAGATGAACTCCACCGTTGACGGTGCCTACCAGAGATACGCCACCGAAACAGGCGACTATATTCGCGATCATTTCTTCGGTCCCGACCCTCGCCTACGGGCAATGGTTGCTCACCTCAGCGATGACGATCTCCGTGCGCTTCCTCGTGGCGGCCATGACTATCAGAAAATCTATGCCGCCTACCGAGCTGCTGTGGAAACCAACGACCGCCCGACTGTCATCCTCGCTAAAACCGTAAAAGGCTGGACACTAGGCGAAGGTTTTGAAGGTCGCAATGCCACACATCAAATAAAGAAGATGACAACAAAGCAGCTGATTGAACTGCGAGACCGCCTCAACCTGCAAGAAGTCATCCCGCTTGAAGACCTGCGAGACGATACCCAGCCTCCCTACTATCGCTTCGCAGAAGACTCTGAAGAATACAAGTACATGATCGCTCGACGCAAAGCCCTGCAAGGCTGGTTGCCGAGCCGATATGTGCGTAACCGTCGCCCCTTAGAACAACCCGAAGAGAAGATTTTTGCCGAGTTTGACGAAGGCTCAGACGGGCGTGAAGTCTCAACCACGATGGTTTTCACTACCATGCTGCGCACCCTGTTGCGCGACCCTAACTGCGGTGCCAGAGTTGTGCCTATCGTGGCAGACGAAGCTCGCACCTTCGGCATGGATTCGCTTTTCAGAGAGTTCCGCATCTATGCGCCGATGGGTCAGCTCTACGAACCCGTGGATCACGACTTGCTCCTCTCATACGCCGAGGGCAAAGACGGGCAGCTGCTTGAAGAAGGCATAACTGAGGCTGGCAGCATAGCCGAGTGGATAGCCGCTGGCACTAGCTATGCCAACCTCGGCGTGCCGATGCTGCCGATGTATGCGTTTTATTCCATGTTCGGCTTCCAGCGAGTGGGCGACAGTATCTGGTCGGCGGCTGACTCTCGAGCGAGGGGCTTCCTTTTCGGGGCCACCGCTGGCCGCACTACCCTTTCCGGCGAAGGCTTCCAGCATCAAGATGGACACAGTCACATCCTCGCCACCGCGGTACCTGCTTGCCAGGCTTACGACCCTGCTTTCGCCTACGAGCTGACCTCCATAGTGAAAGACGGCTTGCTACGGATGTACCCCAAAGAAGGTGCCGAATACGGTGAGGACATTTTCTATTACATCACGATCTACAACGAAAACTATGAGCAACCTCGCCGTGCCGATCACATTTCAGACGAAGACATTATCGGCGGTCTGTATCGCTGGTCATCAGGGCCGGGCGATTCGGGCGAAGGCGTGCCAGGAGAAATAGGGATGGCTGACGAGATTGGGATGACAGGCGAAGGCGTGCCGGGGGAAACTGCTAGCAACTATGTCACCATTTTATTTTCTGGCCCAGCACAAAAAGCAGCGCGCGATGCCCAGCGGGAGCTTGCCGAGCACTATGACGTGTCAGCCGAACTTTGGAGTGCGACTTCTTACAAGACCTTACGCGAAGAAGCCCTGGATGTCGAACGGTGGAACCGCCTACACCCCGAGGAGACCCCGCGTGTCTCCGCGGTCGCCCGAAAACTTGCTGACAGCCGAGGCCCGATTGTGGCCGTTACCGACTATCTCACTCTCGTTCCCGATCAGATCTCTCGCTGGACTCCTCGCCCGATGATCTCTTTGGGCACAGACGGCTTCGGTCGCAGCGACACTCGCCCGGCAATGCGACGCTTCTTTGAAGTGGACGCAGCACATGTTGTGATTGCTGCTCTCACTGGCTTGGCACGGGAAGGTAGCATCGTAGCCTCTGTGATAACTGATGCTCTGCAACGCTACGACATAGATACAGATCGCACCAACCCATACTGGTATGACTGCGGCCCGGCACTGCCAGAAGATCACACAGACATTTCTTGACTGCTCTCGCCAGACTATCGCCAGACTATATTTCGAAAGGCATAAATATGACCACAGGAACACTCGCCATCACCGGCATCGCCGAAGCTGATGACCTCGTGAACACCGACCCTCTGGCCCTGTTGTTGGGTATGATGCTGGATCAGCAGATACCTATGGAGCGGGCATTCACATCACCATGGCAGCTCAAAGACCGCCTCGGCAACCGCCTAGACGCCGAACTGATCGCCACCTTACCCGAAGACAAACTCATGGCAGCCTTCAAAGAAAAGCCCGCTCTGCACCGCTTCCCCGGCTCTATGGCCACAAGGGCCCAAACTCTCTGCCAGCACATAGTTGAAAACTACGACGGCGATGCCGCAACTCTCTGGGAAACAGCCGAAAGCGGCGAAGAAATCCACAAGCGACTAGTAGCCCTGCCAGGCTTCGGCAAAGAAAAATCAATGATCTTCACAGCAGTGCTGGCTAAACGTTTCGGCATAAAGCCAGAAGGTTGGGAAAAAGCTGCGGGACCTTTCGCAGACAACACCCCCCGCTCCGTCGCCGATATCTACGACGCTGCCTCCTTGGCAGAAGTCCGCGCTTGGAAGAAAGCTCAAAAAGCCAAAGGTAAAACCAAGCAAGACTGACATCGCCATGTTTGATTGGTCGACATATTTGTTTGATTAGTCAACATATTCTCGGCGGACCCTCTTCCCTACATCGCAGACGACTTCGTAAGGAATTGTGTTTGCCTTATGAGCTATTTCAGCAGCGGTGATGGTTTCGCTACCTTGATTGCCGATTAAGACTACTTCGTCACCTGTCTGGACGGAAGCGGCTAAGCCCACATCTACCATTAGCTGATCCATTGTCACTGCTCCGACCACAGGGCAACGTTGGCCGCCGATCAGCACAACGCCACCTTGAAGTCCGAAGTCGCGGCGCACTCCGTCCGCGTATCCGATAGGGACGGTGGCTACTGCTGTGTCGGCGGAAAATTCGTGAAGTTGACCATAGGAGATGCGCTCCCCCGCTAGCACCTTCTTCACGAATGAGACTTCAGAGCGTAGCTGCATAGCTGGACGGAGCTGCTGGAGTGCTCTATTTGATGCTTCAGACAAACCTGCCTGAGAGTCAATTTCAGAAGCATAAGGTAGCGGAGATATCCCATACACGGAGATGCCGACCCGCACAAGGTCGTAGTGAGAACGGCGGCGAGTTAGCAAAGCGGCTGAATTGGCAGCGTGGCGAACAGGCGGTTTGATGCCTGCGGCGGCTATTTCTTCTAGGGCTTTATCAAAGCGATCGAGCTGAGTGTCGGCAAATGGATTGTTGATATCGTCGGCGGTGGCGCAGTGTGTCCAGATGCCTTCCAGCGCGAGACCGGGTTTGTCGCTCAAAGTTTGTGCCAGATGTGAGGCTTCGTCTGGCGGCACGCCCACTCTGTGCATACCAGTGTCTATCTTGAGATGCACTCCTAAAGGCTCAGTGGCAGTGCTTTGGGCTGCTGTTACAGCCGCAATGCCCTCGGGGGAATAAACGGTAGGGCGCAGTCGGTGAGACACTACTTCAATCATCTCTTTGGGGCGTGGCTCAGACAACAGCAAAATGGGGGCTTCAATGCCTCCCTCACGCAATTCTGCGCCTTCTTCCACAAGAGCAACAGCTAGCCAAGATGCTCCTGCAGACATAGCCGTGCGAGCCACAGGCACTGCGCCGTGTCCGTAGCCGTCAGCTTTTACCACCACACACAACTTTGCTGGGGCTGTCAGATCAGCCAACAAACTCACATTATGAGCAACAGCAGAAAGGTCAATTTGGGCACTGGTAGGTCGCATCGGTTCTTGCTTTCAAGAGGTTCTTGCTTCAAATTTTAGAGCAACTAATCAAAATGCTATTTGCACGGCTGCCAAGCTTGGGGCAGAAGATTACATATGTCGCTGGCAACGAGGCCGTGAGCTACACCAAGGCGTGCGGCTCGGCCGTGCAGTTCTGCTCCTAGTGCTGCTGCCTGAAAAGCATCTAACCCTTGAGCCAGAAGCGCACCTATGACACCTGCTAAAACATCGCCTGTTCCTGCTGTGGCAAGTCGCTGGTCGCCTGCTGCGCTCAGCAATACTGAGCCGTCAGGGTGAGAGACAACGGTGGTGGATCCCTTCAGCAACACCACAGCACCAGTGGCCTTTGCTAAGCCTCTAGTTGCCTTGATCCTGTCGGTGCCAGGTGGGCTACCAAAGAGATAGACATATTCTCTATCGTGTGGGGTCAAGACAACTTGTGATTTTTGCGCCACAATAGGTGCTTCCAAGAAGTTTTTACCAAGTGCTTCCAGCGCACCGCCGTCTATGACCATCGCCAACTTGCCTGAAATCACGGCATCGGATTCCAACAACTGCTGCAAACTCTGCTGGGTTTGCTCACACGGTGAAAGACCGGGGCCGACCACGAGCGAATGAAATCTGTTTGATGCTTGCGCCACCGCCTCGCCCCAGCATTTCTCTGGCAAAGCAAATCTCACTACCTCTTGCGATGCGGGAAATCCTTCGCTAGCTAAATCTCCACTGCTAAAACCTTCGCTGCTAAAACCTTCGCTAACAAAATCTTCACTGTCAGAATTTTCGCTGTCTAAATCTTCTGTGACTAAATCTTGTGTGCCGGGTGTGCTCAGCCGCACATAGCCTGCTCCTCCTCTGTAAGCTGCGCTGGCTGCTAAGAGCGGTGCACCTGCCATTCCCGGCGAGCCGCCCACAACCCAACAGGCGGCATTCCATTTGTGAGCATTAGCATCGCGCTTTGGCAACATAGCAGCCAGGCTGTCGTCGGTGAGCACATAGGCACTAGTACCTGAAGCGTCCATTCCGATATCTGCCACCTCAACTTCTCCGCTGTAGATTTTCCCTTCGCCAAAAAGTAGCCCAGGCTTAAATGCTCCGAAAGTAACCGTCGCGTTTGCCCGCAAAGCCTCGCCTAATACTTGACCTGTCAAACCACAGACTCCCGATGGAATGTCAACTGCCAGCACGGGGATATCTGCAGATAGAGATTTGACGAGATCAGGCAATACATACGGACGAGAAAGACCAGTACCGCAGACAGCGTCAATGACGAGGGTTACCTGTTGGAAAGACTTAGGCAAAGCAGTCAGGCAAGTCTCACCTGCCGCCTCGAATGCTTGCCCCTCTAGCACTGCTACTTCCAATACTTGAGCACCCCAGCTTCGTAATCTTCTGGTAGCTTCTTTGCCGTCTTTGCCATTGTTGCCCTTGCCTGTCAACACGAGTACTTGTCGCCCGTAACATTTCCCCAACATTTTCCTAGCTTTTGCCGCCACCGCCTCACCTGCCCGTGAGATGAGCACTTCCAAGGGTTTGAGGTGCTCTTTTGACATTTCGTCAATAGTCGCCTTGTCAATAGCGGCCATCTCTTCTGGGGTGACAACCGCAAACATTGCTGACATTGAACTTACCTTCATTTTGTTGACTGCCTAGTTATAGCCCAGTCATAGCCCAGTCATTGCCCAATCACCACAGCCATAGCTGTGCTGTCGGTGTGAGAAAGGCTCACATGCCACCTCGTGACACCCGCTTCGTCTTGAAGACGGCGAGCCCCTCCGCTTAGCACTATTTCAGGTGCTCCTGAGCCTGCCCGTTGCACTTCTATGTCGCGGAACCGCAACCCGCCGATGCCTAAAGCTTTCATAACTGCTTCTTTAGCAGCAAAACGCGCTGCCAAGCTAGGAACGGGGTCGACATGCTGTTCGGCATAAGCCTGCTCGTTCGGCGAGAAAAGCCGCGAGCGCAAAGCGGGGGTACGAGCCAGTGCACGGCGCATCCGCTCAACTTCCACCAGATCTGCCCCTAGACCGATCACCGCGACCTCCAGCGATCTGCGAGAGTCACAATCGGTTCGGTAAAGAGGTCAACCACAGAAATTTCAGCCAACTTCTCGATGTCAAACTGTTTCTCTGTTTCGGTGACGGCTCCCCAAAGGGCGTCATATCGCCCGCGATAGCCTCGCAAGGCAGCAACTGCAATTTCAGCGGGCAAGAATTCTTGCAATTCCAAATGGAGCAAGGTCAAAGCAGTCGTCTCGGCACTTACGATCTCGGGAACTATCAAAATCATTCGGCTATCACGGCGTCCTTGGGTAAGAAAGATGCGCTGCTCAGCAGCAGCGTAGTGCTTAGTGCCGCGCAGTTCTGGATCGCTGTCAACCAAAGAAGGAATCACCAGCGAGGCACCCGCCCTATCTACGATTATCAGCTGCTCGCCTTCAATCCTGTAGCGGATATGGCCAGTGATTTCACCCACAATCGGATCCAGCGCAGCTAGCTCTCGCAAAGTCTCATAGCTCAGGGCTTCACGCGGAGCACCGGCAGCCATAACCGCTGCCGCTAGGGGGCGAGAAAGTAACTGTTCGTCACTGCGAGTTATGCCCACAGTGACTGTTTTGGCTTGATGACGGATGGCGTCTACAGGTCGAGCGAGCGTGTCTATCACCTCGTTGAGAGTTTCCAGAAAGTCTTGCCAGACGGTAGGAGGAGTGCCTACCACGCCGAATTCCTGCTGGTATGACTTCAAGCTTGTCACACCCCCTGAGTATTTATATAGAGATGAGAGTTTTGCTGCCGCGCCTGCGCTCAGATGGCCGTCGTAGTCGCCCGCCGTTAAGGCATCAGCGAATTGCTTGCCGTGATCTCGCACTGGTTCTTGCAGCTTCAGCCATTGCTGTTCCACTGCTTCGCTGGTGGCAGCCAGCTCTATTTTGGCGATGGCTTGCTCTAGCAGAGATCTGGTGCTGCGGAGCGGGTCGGCCAGTGAATCAATCGCCAAGGCCGCTTCATAGGCAAACAGATGTCCAGCCATGGCAGATGAGACAAAAGCCAGCTCGGGTGCCGCCACCGGTAGCTCGATGATGTGAGGAGAATTGCGACCATCTGGGATAGTTAAATTTTCGAAAGCAACTGAACCTTCAGCCACGAATACCACAGGGCTGGCTTTGTGCGCCAAGTAGATAGATACTTCTTTCTGGATATCTTCGGCGTTGGAGCCGCTTATGCCAGCCGCACATACCACAATCAGCGGTTCGGACGAAAGGTCTATGTGCTTTTTGTCTTCTATGCTGTCACAAGAAACCGATTTGTAGCAGAGTTCTGAGAGCTTTATGCGCACTTCCTCTGCGGCAATGCGATCTCTGCCGCTACCTACAACGGCCCAGTCGCGGCGTTGCGTGGTGACTTTTCGAGCTACTTCTCTGATTTCGCTGCGACATTCCAAGAGCTTTTGCAAAGTGTCAGGTAGCTGCTGCAGCCCTTCCAAGATTTGCTGGCGGCGGGGGCTTTGCAGCCCCAGCAGGTCGGCAAGGTTGAACGCAAGTAGAAAACCGGCGACTATCTGCGAGTAGAAAGCCTTTGTGGATGCCACGCTCATCTCTACATCTCGCCCATCGGATGTGTAAAAGACAGCATCGGCACGGTCGGTAAGATCGCTGTTGCGGCGATTCACGATGGCGATGACGCTAGCCTCTCTGGACTTGGCTAAATCCACCGTGCGGTTCGTGTCGGTAGTGGTACCCGACTGGCTGATAGCCACGATGAGATGGTCGGACATATCGTTGTTTAAAGCAAATCCTGAAAGTTCAGAAGCCACCATCGCTGTGACTGAAGGCGGTGCGATCGCGAAGGTGCCGTCTTCTGAGTTAGCTGAAAGAGTTTCTCGGTTCGCCAGAGTGTCTGCGGTGTGCTGAAATTCACACGCTGCCACGAAAGACTGGGCGGCAACGGCGGCTGTGCCTTGACCGATAGCCACTATTTTGGTGATCTTGCCGCTGCGAATGCGCTCTTCTAAATCTTCGGGTAGTAAGTTTTCATCGGTTCGCAAAGTTTTGCGGATAGAGGTGGGCGACTCTGAGATTTCTTTCAAAAGATAGTGTTCAAAGTCGCCTCGCGCAACATCTCGTGTGGTGATTTCAGCAGTGACAATATCGTCTTCAGAACTGGGGTTGTCTGCTGAGATGCCCTGTGCTGAGATGCCCTGTGCTGGAATGCCCTGCAATAGAATGCCTTGCACTTCGCCAGCGTGCTGAGCATCCAAGACGACGACGCTGCTTTGGGCTTCTCGCCCGACCAAGCGATCTTCGCCAATCCCTTCAGCTGCCACTCGCACATATCTGGATGTCTGCTCCAACACTCCATAGGGCTCGCTGGCCACCACATAGCTGTCCTCAGCCAAACCCACATACAGGGCTTGTCCGCTGCCATGCACTGAGAGGCGCAGACGGTTAGGTATGTCAAGCGAACACGAGACGATGGCAGCTGAGCCTGCCAATTCTTGTGAGGCAACACGAAATGCCCTGTCTGGTGATTTTTCTGGCGATTCTTCCTGTTGGGCAAAATGAGAAATAAGCAACGGGACCACCTTTGAGTCGGTGGAAATTCCCGGCGGCGACCGTAAATCGTAGTGCTGTGCCAAGCTGAGGTAGTTGTCTATGTCGCCATTCACGGCGGCGATTTGCAAGGCATGAGTTGCTGTTGCCAATCCAGTTTCTACCTCGCTGTCTGGCGCACCGTTACTTGCTATCCCCATTCCATTCTCTGTTGCTCCGTTGCCTGCCTGGTTTGTTAGCTTGGCGTTTGCTAGCTTGGCGATGGTGGCACCTCCGAGAGTTACAGAATCCACTGGGTGTGCATTTGGTTCTGAGATAATACCCACGCTTGCCCAGCGAGTGTGCCCTAGCACTACAGCTTCTTGAGTATTAGCTACCAAACATCTGAGTAACTCTTCGTCTTGAAGTATTTGGCGGCGTAGCTCATTGGTGTTATCACCAAGCTCTCCTATCTCGGCGGCAACCTTGTATGTGAAACACACCGAGGCTGTCTCTTCTGAAAAGTGCACACGAACGCTTCCCGCTCGAAACTGAGCATCTTTAGCTCGATCAACTAAGGTGGCGACAACTTCTTCATGGGGAACGGCTGGGGCAATAACACATATACCTGCAGAATCTCGCCCTCGCACTTCAAGTCGATCTAAAGCAGAGAGCACCGTCTGGAGAGATAAGGCAGCACCAGCCAAAGTTGGAGAGTTCGGTACCACTTTGCGCCCTCCCAGCAACCCCAGAGCAGCTTCGCCAGTAGCAATGCGGTCAAATCGAACAGACCACAAGGCGTCTTGGAGCCGAGATAACAATTGACTGTCTGAAGCCAAGTCGACATCTAGCCATGCTTCAAAACTGGCCAAACCACTAGCTGCCCGATTTGAAAGAGCGGCAAGATCGCTTTCCATCAAGCAAAGAAGCCCGGGCACGCCCCCCAACATGGAGTTCAGAGACTCTGCTCGCTCTGCTATCTGATCTAACTCAGCCAGCACGTCTGCCTCTGGTTGATTGAGTCGGTTGGCAATTTCAGTCAGCAACCTCTGAGCGTCAACTGGTTTCGGAGGCGAGCGACGAGCCGGGCGGCGAAGCACCGCGATAATGCCGCACATTCAATTCAGTTTAGTTGATTGCTTGCCTTTACCGCGCTCTCAACACTTACCTATTCACGGACATAAGCAGCTTTTGCAGCAGAGTTCAAGGCTTATTTTAGAAATAAGCTATTGTATAGCATAGCTTATTTTGAAAATAAGCCTGATAGCGTGTTTAAACCAGTGCTATTTATGGTAAACTATGCATAACAAAGGCACGAAGAGTTTAGAAAGGAGATAGATATGTTGCAAACAGATGTGAGCCTAGTGCTTGACGAACTCAATCCTTGGCAGCGCACAGGTGCTGTGCCAGATGAATTGTTGCCTGGCCCAGAGCGCCCGTTGGCTGAATTCCTCTGGCACCGACTGGTGCACAACCAGCCCCGCAGACACCAGCTGATACTCGGCCCACGCCGTGTGGGCAAGACCACTGCGCTTTACCAAACTGTGGCACACCTTCTGGATGCAGGCATATCACCCTCTCAAATTCATTGGCTGAAAATGGATCATCCCAAGCTTATAGAAGAAGATCTCGGCGATCTCGTGAAAGCCGCTCTTGAATCTTGCGAAGCCACAGATGAGCATCCAGCCTTTGTGATGATAGATGAGATCGTGTATGGCGAAAAGTGGGACCACTGGTTGAAAACGTTTCATGATTTAAACTGGCCAGTGCGGGTCGCCGCCACTGCCAGTGCTTCAGGTGTTGCCAAATCGCGTCACGCTGAAAGCGGTGTTGGCCGATGGGAAGAGCAATATCTTACGCCGTACAGCTTCTATGACTTTCTTCATCTTGTCGGAAGGTCCGAAGAGCGAACGCAAAAAGAAAGTAATGAAAAAACTCCTCCTACCTTGTTCCCTAAAGACACTCTGTTCCCAACAGCGTTCCCACCGGCATCTGAGCTAGAGATAGATGTTGCCGACACGCTTTGCGAAACTCTTCGATTGCTTCCGCGAAACAACCCTCCCGATCCGTCCAGACGCAGATTGCTGCAGACATTCATGCTGTTGGGCGGATTCCCCGAGATCATTACAGACGAGCAAAGAGACGAGAGCGGCACCGAGCTGAAAGCCCTAATCAGAGCTCAAAGAGTGTTGAGAAGTGAAATAATTGACCGAGTGATCTATAAGGACATACAGCTCGCAGCTGAAGTTCGCAACCCTAAACGGCTTGAACGTCTGCTTTACGCAGCCGGGGGGCAGATAGCAGAATTGTTTGTGCCTACAAATATGAGCAATGACCTGGATATACCTGTGGCAACGGTAGAAACCTATCTTTCGCACCTAGAGAAAGCCTTTCTGATATTTATGCTCACCAACTATTCAAGCAATGAGGTTACAACTCAAAAAAGAGGCAGAAAGATTTATTTCTATGACGGCGCAGTCAGAAACGCTGCCCTTCAAAGAGGTCTGATTGACGACAATGTCGAAAAGGGACACTTACTGGAAAACCTGGCTGCTACATCACTTAACACGCTGGCTAATAATGCCAGCATTCGCATATACCACTGGAGAGACGGCAAAAACGAAGTTGATTTGATCTACGATGACCCCAGAAAGCCTTTGGCATTTGAAATCACAAAATCACGCAAACCTCACGGTACTGGGTTGTCTGCCATTTCAAAACGACACAAAAAGTTTGTGGGCAACTGTTACATAGTGCGCCCCGATGCCAAGGTTGTCCACCCCGACGAAGACAATATTGGAACGCTCCCCTTCGACTTATTTCTCTTAGCAATGGGAGCGCAAACAAATTTGGAGTCAAAAAATCGCCTGGGTGTCGCGTGATTTTTGTAACTGCTAGCTATTGTGTCCCGCTAGTTCCTCTGCTAGGGCAACTAGGTACTGGGTAACTGTTTCTCTGATTTGGCTATCTTCAGATTCCACCATTATTCGCAGGACGGGTTCGGTGCCTGAAGCTCGCACCACCAACCGGGCTGTGTCGCCGTGAGATGCTTGAAGTTTGGCGACTTCTGGGGCGATGAGTTTTGCCAACTCTCTTTGATCGCCTATGACTGGCACATTGGCTAGAGATTGAGGGACTGGGCGGAATAGCTCGGCTAAATCGTCCAGTGAGGTGGCAGTGCGCTGCATTATGTCTAAGACCAGCAGTGCTACCAGCAACCCGTCGCTGGCTTGAGAATGGCGTGTGGCAATGATATGACCTGAAGGCTCTCCCCCTAAGCTCCAGCCGTTGGCCACTAGCTCGCGTTGGATGTGGCGATCACCCACTGGCACTTCCTTGAACCCCAAACCCCAGCTTGTGAACGCCCGGCGCAGACCGAGATTAGTCATAGGAGTTATGACTGCTGTTTCGCCAGCTAGCTGATTTCGACTTTTCATGTCGTAGGCGAGGATTGCCAAAAGGTTATCTCCTTCCAAAATTTTCCCGCTGGAAGTAGCCATGACGATGCGGTCACCGTCGCCGTCTAGGGCGAAGCCGCAGATGGCGTTTCGCTCACAAGTTGTGGCGGCCATCATCTCTGGGGCAGTGGAGCCACAACCGATATTTATGTTTGTGCCGTTGAGAGAAGTCCCCACAGCAACGACCTCAGCACCAAAGCCACGCATCACCGCTGGAGCGATAGCCGTGGCTGCTCCGTTAGCGCAATCGACCACGATGGTGTTACCTTGCAAGTCGATCTTCGGGAGGAAATTCGCGTAGCGGCGAATGTGGGGGTTGAGTTCTGATAGATCATTTGGAGGGTTATGCCAAAAAGACTTCAAATCGGCAGTTAGTTGGCTAGTTTTATCGCTGCTTTCAGCTTCTCTGCTGTCGGTTTCTCCCCTGCCTGTTTCTCCCTGGCCGGTTTCTTCTCGGCCGGTTGCTCCTCTGTCGCTACCAGGCACATAAGCAAACCACGCTTCTAGCTCTTTTAGTATCGCGTCGTCGGGTTTGAGCCCGTTCGGGGCGAAAACTTTAATGCCATTGTCGGGGTGCAGATTGTGCGAGGCGGTTATAACAATGCCTGCAACGCTCTCAGACTTAGCAGCGTGCTCAATTGCGGGGGTAGTGGCTACTCCTAGCCACTCAGCAGATACACCTGCTTCACTCAACCCAGCTATTATCCCAGATGCTAAGAGAGCACCGGAATCTCTAGTGTCACAACCCACTAAAGCATGGTCGCTCGGCCATGTGCGACCTGTGGCGTAGCCCACAGCAAAAGCGTCTTCAAAGCCTAACTCTTCGGGCACTCGCCCCCGAATACCGTCGGTACCAAAGTTGCGTTTCATGGTAGCCCCCCTGGGTTACCGCTTGGTTACCGCTTGGAATACTGCGGAGCTTTGCGAGCTTTTTTAAGTCCGTATTTCTTAGACTCTTTTTTACGAGAGTCGCGGGTGAGCATGCCTCTGCGCTTGAGAGGTTCGCGTAGTTCTTCGTCTAGCTCCACCAAGCCTCTGGCGATACCCAGTCGCAAAGCACCAGCTTGTCCTGAGAAACCTCCACCCACGATGGTGGCATCTATGTTGTAGCGAGCTGTGAGGTCGACTTCCTGTAGAGGTCCAAGCACGATAGCACGCTGAGAAGCAGAGGTGAAATACTCTTCTAAGGATTGTTTATTGACGGTGATCTGGCCAACGCCATCACGAAAACGCACGCGTGCCACAGCCTGCTTACGCCTGCCAGTGGCTTGGACTAAAGGTTTGCCTTGACCGCTCATTGTGAAACCTCTGAAGCCTCTGAAACTCTTGAAATCTCTGCGCCAGTGCTACCGCTAGCGTCTTTCTCGCCTCGTGCCTTGGCGTGATCTAAACTCAAAGGCTTCGGCTGTTGAGCCTCGTGGGGGTGTTCGGCAGAGGCGTAGACCTTAAGTTTTGTGAGCATTTGACTACCGAGACGGTTCTTCGGAAGCATCCCCTTGATGGTTCCGCGAACAGCTTCTTCGGGCTTCAAGCTGAGCTGTTCAGCATAAGTGCGACTCTTGATGCCTCCCGGGAAGCCAGAGTGTCGCCAGATTCGTTTGCGCTCAGCCTTGTCTGAAGTGAGCACCACCTTGCCAGCGTTGATCACAATCACATGATCGCCACAATCCAAATGTGGCGAAAAAAACGGCTTATGTTTACCTCTTAGCAGTCGCGCAGCTTCGGTGGCCATGCGACCAAGTACCAGCCCTTCAGCATCAATAACCCACCACTCTCGCTCTATCTCGCTCGCTTTGGGGCTTTCAGTTGTTTTTGTGAGTGTTGTCACAAGCTAATCATCCTTTGAGTTTCGCAACCTTCAAGCCTACGGCAAAATCTTCTATCTCGCAACTAGTCATTTAGGCACATTTGGATAACTAGTCATTTGGACCATTTGGATAACTTTCGACAAGCTACTTCTTGACAAGCTATTTCATTCAAGCTACTTCTGTCAAGCTACTTCAAGGCATAAAAGCGGCCGTTGCGGTCGCCTAAAAAGATTGTGCCACCCCAGACGGCTGGCGTGGACTCTATACGCCAACCCAGCGGCACAGACCATAACTGAGGTGGCTGTAATTGGGATGGCCCTAATTGAGATGTCGCTGCGGTGCTGTTTCCTTCCCCCGCTGCATCTTTTTCGCATCCAGCGTCACCACTCACATCATAAGCTCGCAGGGCTCCTTCGACGTCCCCCTGCAGGAGTACATCGTCAACCACTACAGGGCTACCCCATAAAAAGCCGTCTAGTTGTATCTCCCAACAGATTGCGCCTGTGTCGCGGTCTATCCCCAACAAGCGACCTGTGTGAGTGGCGGCATATATCATTTCGCCGTATAAGGCAGGTGTAGCCCACAGACCAGTTTGAGTTCGAAGATCAGGTGGGTTGGCCGCCAACGGATTCAAGTCTTTCACCGACCAGACAACTGGATTGTCAGGGCGGGAAGGGTCTAGTTTTATGATCTGGCCGACTTCTTCTGTTCGCGCTCTGGCTTTGGCATATTTTTCTCCAAGGCGTTCTCGCTCCACCCCCACATACAGCATCCCCTCTTCGTCCACCACGATGCTGGCATCCACATCGCCGCCTGTCCAAAAGCGAAACACTCTTTCGGGTTGCCAGCTATCGTCACTGCCCAAACCCGATATGTCCCAGCCTTGAACCAGCCCGCCAGAGTTGGCAAAATACAGAGTGTTTTTAAAAATCGCAGCCGAACTCTCTATAGAAATCTCCTCGTCGGCGATGTCTTCCAAAAGCTGGTCGTCCCAGCCGGGGAATACATGTAAAATCTCAGGCGAAACTCTCGCTAGACCAGAGTCATCATAGCTTCGGTTGAGTTTCACGATATAGAAGCTGCTGTTCTCGCCCCCTTCAAACAGATAGTCGTCTATAACTAGGGCAGAGCTGTCCCAGTCGTCATTCCAATAAAGACGATTGCCGCTGAGCTGTTCCACATTGTATGCATTCATTCGCCATAGCTCTCTCGGTTCTTCGCCATCGAAGGCGATGATGCGAAAATTGTTGTCTCTGGAGCCGATATAGATAAGCGGATAGCCGTTGGGGTCGACAGTAACCGAACCTTTGATGAGATCATCTGTCTGGAAGCTAGGCAATATCTGCTCACCTGTTTCAGCATCTAAGAAATGCACTGCGCCGTCGTAAGCACCGAAAATCACCCAGGTGCGCCCGCTGTATGACACGACAGCAGGTTGGCCTGTCCAGCCAGTGCCACACCATTCCACCGTCGAACCCATCCAGCTAGATTGCGAACACATAGGTGCTTGTGAGGGGTATGACCAAGCTATCGTTGGCGACTCTGGGATAGGGCCTTGCCCGTAGTAGTTGCGGGTGGGCGACCCTCGAAATGTGAGTAGCCCAGAGACTTCGCCCCAAGGTTGGCTGACCGAACTGGGATCCACCCAGTAATCTGGGGGCTGGGTTGTGGAAGGTGCCTGAGTTGTTGAGGAGATTGAAGGCGAAGACGCGGGAATGCTAGCCGTACTTTGGTTGGTGCTGGCTGGATTATCCTCGGGCGTGCTACCTCCGAGCGTGCTGCCCCTAGAAGTGCTGTCTCCGGGTGCGCTAACTTCAGGAGTCCTGTCTTCAGAAGCACTACCTTCAGAAGCACTATCCTCAGAAGATCTGTCCCCGGGCAACACAAGAAAGCTCAAGATCAATGCCAAAATCACGAGCAACCCGAAGGCTAAAACGCCGGCACGAATGAAAGATTTTTTGTTGAATGTCAAAGGTCGAAATCTCAACCAGAAATCGAACGAAACGCCCTTTGTAGTAAGGGAGTGTCTTCCATATCTTCAACGCGAACTAGAGGAATTGCAGATTGACTGGCTTCTTCCAAGTCGGTCTCTTCTTGAATATCTGCCTCTTGAAGATCTGCCTCTTGAAGATCTGCCTCTTGGAGATCTGCGCTGTGAGCCAAACTAAGGGTTGTCCGAGGTGTCGGAGTTTCCTGCTGGGGCTGATTATCTGCAGACGATCTATCTGCAGATAACCGATTGTCCTCAAAAGACCGATTGTCCTCAAACACCCAGGCGAGCGGAGCTTTGAAAGCATCGGCGTGCGCCTCACAGAGCGTCAACGAAGCAAGTAGTGCATCGCTTTCTATTTTCGTCTCTTCTGTCAAATCCACCAGCCAAGCCCGCGACTGCTCAGGTGAGTAATGACAAACTGCCACTGCCAGCTTTGAACACCCTTTCTGAGCACACACAGCCACAATCTCTAAGTTAGTCTGGTATCTGCGAATGTGCGGCTTCTCGCGGTAAAATTAATGTCATGATATTTTGGCTTTGCCATACTTTGCTGAAAATCGGCAAGACTGCGACATGAATGGCGGTATGAACAGCGACATGAATACTGTCTCAACTGTTGTGCTCAACCCTTTGCAGGGCGATCCTAGACCTGCTGAAGACTGGGTGACCACCTTTCATCTTGCTCTTTTTGTACTTGACCCTTTCACAAAAGAAAGCGGCCTCATCATTCCAACCGCAGGGCGCATAATGCGGAATTTTCGAGGTGCCGACTGCCGAGTGGCTTGGCTAGTTGCAGGCACCCAAGATGAAGCAGCGCAGTTTCTGGGCCCTTGGGCAGAAGAAATGTTAACCTTCGCCGACCCTGACCGAGAGATGATTGAAAGTCTCGAGTTGAAGCTTCTGCCCGCCTTTGTACACCTCAACCATGGGCTAGAGATCTCAGCTTCAGCCGAAGGTTGGAACCCTGCGGAATGGAGAGATGTCGCCGGGTCGCTTTCGCAAAGAATGCGCTGGAGTCGCCCTGAAGTGCCTGTGCCTAGCGACCCAGCTCCATTTATTGGCACACCCGCGAGCTTGCCATGAGTTCGCCTACCGAGAGTTCGCCATCCGTGAGTTCGCCTTTCTTGGCCGACCCCTTCCAGCTCGGATTCACCAGTCCGAAACCTGAAGATGCCGCCGAGTACCGAAAGCTCACCTCCGACTATGTTTCAACCTTCAACGCGGAAGGCCATGAATTTCTGAAAGTTGAACCCGAGGCTTTGCGACTACTCACAGCTACAGCCATGCACGACATAGCTCACCTTCTGCGCCCCGGTCATCTACAACAACTCCGCAATATTTTAGACGATCCTGAAGCCTCCGCCAACGACCGCTTCGTAGCCACCGAGCTGCTCAAGAATGCCAACCTCTCTGCAGGTGGCATCTTCCCCGGCTGCCAAGACACCGGCACCGCCATCGTCAAGGGCAAAAAAGGCCAGCTTGTCTTCACTGGCTTTGACGACAAGGAGATAATCACCAGAGGCATCTACGATACCTATCAAACTTCCAACCTACGCTATTCGCAGCTTGCCGCGCAAGACATGTTCACTGAGGCCAACACAGCAACTAACCTGCCCGCTGAAATCAAACTGGAAGCCGTGCCGGGCGGCGAATATTCGTTGTTATATATAGCCAAAGGAGGAGGTTCAGCCAACAAGAGCTTCCTTTTCCAAGAGACAAGGGCATTGCTCAACCCTGAAAGCCTCATTGATTTCTTTGACGAAAAGCTACGAGCTATTGGCACCGCAGCTTGTCCTCCGTATCACCTTGCCATAGTCATCGGCGGAACTTCTGCCGAGCAAACCCTGGAAGTAGCCAAGCTGGCTTCAACCCGCTACCTGGATTCGCTCCCCACTTCTGGCGATAGCCACGGCAGGGCTTTTCGCGACATCGACTGGGAACAGCGTATCTTGGAATTGACCCAAAACTTCGGCATCGGTGCGCAGTTCGGCGGCAAGTATTTTTGCCACGATGTACGGGTGGTGCGCTTGGCTCGCCACGGAGCTTCCTGCCCTGTGGGAATTGCTGTGTCGTGCTCTGCCGACAGACAGGCCTTGGCCAAAATAACTCTCGAAGGCGTGTTTTTGGAACAGCTCGAGCAAGATCCTGCCCGGTTTTTGCCCGAAACAGCAGGTGATGACCTTTCTTCTGAAGTGGTGCAAATAAACCTCAGCCAGCCAATGGAACAAGTGCGTGCAGAGCTCAGCCGCTACCCCATCAAAACCCGTCTCTGCCTTTCGGGCACTTTGGTGGTAGCTCGCGATATCGCCCACGCTAAAATCAAAGAACGCTTAGATCGCGGCGATCCAATGCCATCGTATCTGGCTAATCACCCCGTATATTATGCTGGTCCCGCCAAAACTCCTGAAGGCGAAGCTTCGGGATCGTTCGGTCCCACCACAGCCGGGCGAATGGACTCTTATGTAGATCAGTTCCAAGCCGCTGGCGGCAGCTTGGTGATGCTGGCTAAAGGCAATCGGTCGCGCCCTGTGATAGATGCGTGTGCCCGCCACGGAGGTTTTTATCTTGGTGCTATCGGAGGCCCTGGTGCTCGTCAGGGTGCAGAGGCAATTCGCAAAGTAGAAGTGCTGGAGTATCCGGAGCTGGGCATGGAAGCGGTGTGGCAAATTGAAGTGGAAGACTTCCCAGCGTTCATCGTGATAGACGACAAAGGCAACGACTTTTTCGCCGATGTCTCAACCCCAGTAAAACTGCGAACTTGAATATCTTCAGATAGCCTTAAAAGTTAATACACCTGCATACACACTTGCAAAAGCACACCCACATACAAAAGGAACTAAAA
Organism: uncultured Acidimicrobiales bacterium; assembly: GCA_958295755.1. Lineage (GTDB taxonomy): Bacteria > Actinomycetota > Acidimicrobiia > Acidimicrobiales > Hopanoidiivorantaceae > Hopanoidiivorans. The sequence continues at coordinate 2,028,062 of OY282367.1, forward strand.
GTGTCAGACAATATCACTCATCTAACAGAGACCACATTCGACGAAACCATTAGCACTTCAGACAAACCAGTGCTTGTGGATTTCTGGGCTGAGTGGTGCGGCCCTTGCAAAGCCATCGCTCCCATTTTGGAAGAAATCGCTGATGAGCACGTCGATCGCCTCGCCGTGGCGAAGGTAGATGTGGATGCCAACCAGTCGCTGGCTCTGAACCATCAGGTGATGAGCATCCCCACACTGATTGTCTTCAAAGACGGAGAAGTCCAAAAACGCCTCGTGGGTGCCAAGAGCAAACGCGACCTGCTCGCCGACCTCAGCGACTATCTTAACTGACTCTCCCTGCGGGTTTTCCTGACAGGATCTGGTTCTAAGAAGTCGTCTCCGACAAAATCATCGCTCAAGACCTGCAAAACACCACTTCCCTGCCGATTGGACTCGGCGACCAAGGCGAGGCAGTAGCTGACATTCACAGGCGATTGAAGCTCACTGGGTTTCATACCGAAGATGGAGATCAGTTCACATTGGCCACCCAAGAGGCCGTCTGTCGCTTCCAGCTCACGGAAGGTTTGCCAGAGAGCGGCACAATAGATCGCTCTACTTGGTCGGCTCTCATTGAAGCTACCCGCTCACTTGGCGACCGGCCGCTGTATTTTCGCCAGCCTATGTTGCGTGGGCAAGATGTAGTGAATCTTCAGCATATGCTTGGAAAGCTGGGGTTTGATGCGGGTCGGGCAGACGGGTTTTTCGGGGCGCAGACCGCAGAGGCTGTGCTGAAGTTTCAGCAAAATACCGCTTTGAATGATGATGGAATTTGTGGTCCGACTACTGTGAAGATGCTCTCTCAGGTAATCACCAGATCTGGGGAAGAAAGTGTTGCGGTGCTGAGAGAGCGTGAAAAACTACGCCAGATTCCGCCAACAGTCTCGGGGAGGCGGATTGTGGTCGGCGAGACCGGAGGTCTAGGGGCACTTTCTGAAGCCATCTTCAGAATGCTACGTCGAAAGCGAGCCGCTAGCTCTGTTTTTCACCATCCTGACATTTCTGTCCAAGCCGAACACGCCAACAGCATTGGTGCTGAACTATATATCGGTTTGGAAGTGCAGACTCTCCCGGTTTGCACCGCAGCGTATTTTTCTACTGAGCGTTACACCTCACAAGGCGGTAAACGTTGTGCTGAAATCACAGTGAGTTTGCTAGCAGATCTGCTGAATGCAGAAGAGACAGCTACTGCTGTGGGCATGCGCCTGCCCATACTTCAAAAAACACAAATGCCTGCCATCTGGCTACGCATAGGGCCGGCAACAACAATCGTGAAGAGCACAGCCGATATTGCTTCAGCTGTGACCAAGGGGATTCACCACTGGGTGGCAAATCCTATAAGCGACTAGGTGGCTCCCCTAGTTTTCTAAAAAGTTATTCACAGGGTTATGCACATCTGTGCAAAGCTTCAGATATAGCTTTAGGGTAAAACATTTAACCTTAACTTTAATCTTCAATCTATAAACTACACTTATGTAATTTGTATGTAATATGTTAGTCTCACTTTTGCTCTCCCAGCAAAATATTGACTATTCGTTCTAAGTCTTCTAGGTCGGCAAATTCAATGGATGCCTTGCCGGGAGTGCCCTTTTTTCCCATCGCTATAGTTACTCGTGTGGAAAGTTGCTCGCTGAGATAGTTTTCAAGTTCCATTACCATTGCATCTTTGGTTACCTTTGGCGTGCTCTTCTTAGACTTTCCGTTATTACCCTTCTTGCGATAATTCTCAAGTTGGCGGACAGTCCAACCTTCTTGAGCAACTTGTTTAGCAAGCGCAATCTGTTGTTTTTTATCTGTTATCGTGATCAGGCTACGAGCATGGCCGGCTGTGATATCACCTGATATGAGAAAAGCTTGAAGCTCTGCCGGTAGCTTTGTGAGACGCAAGGAGTTCGTGACGGCAGCTCGGCTTTTCCCTACACGAGTGGCTACTTCTTCTTGCGAAAGCCCGAAGTCATCAATGAGGTGTTGATAGGCTGCGGCCTCCTCCAAGGGATTGAGATCGCTTCTGTGCAAGTTCTCCATAAGAGCGTGCTCTAGCGAATCTTCATCTCCAATTTGTCGAATTACAGCTGGGATATATTCCAGCCCTGCTTTCTTTGCTGCGCGCCACCTTCGCTCACCAGATATAAGCTCAAAGGTGTCTGCGCCCTTAGGTCGCACTGCTATAGGTTGCAGAACTCCCACAAGTTTGATTGAAGCCACTAGCGATTCAAGATGTTCTTCATCAAAGTGCGCTCTCGGCTGGCGAACATTAGAACTTATGCTGTCCACTGGCAACTCGCGATAGCCAGAAGCAGTTGAGTGTCCTTTGGGAATAAGCGCGTCTAATCCTGATTTTTTATTCATGGTTATCTGTCTCCATAGTTTCTAAAGCTACTTCCTGGGTAGAAGTTGCTGCTATTTCTCGTGCGATTCTTTTGTAAGCCAAAGCACCCCGCGATGAGGGCGACCAGAGGGTTATTGGAAGTCCTTGAGACGGAGCTTCAGCTAGCTTGACTGAGCGAGGCACAACATGTTCAGAAACTAAGCCTTTGAACATCTTGCGCACTTCATTTTCTACTTGATTGGAAAGGTTGGCTCTAGCATCATACATCACCAGTATCACCAGAGAAATATCCAATTCGGGGTTCAGATGGATTTTTATCTCAGACATAGCGTGAGTTAGTTGCGCCACTCCCTCCAAAGCAAAATACTCGCATTGGATTGGCAACATCACCTCCTTGGCTGCACTGAAGGCGTTAATGGTAAGTAATCCAAGAGTTGGGGGGCAGTCTATGAAGATGAAGTCGTACTCAGAGCTTACTTCTTCTAAAGCTGATGCTAGTCGCTGTTCTCTTCTGAAGACATTGAAGAGTTCTATTTCTGCGCTCGCCAAATTCAAGCTGGAAGGTGCTATCAATAGATTGGCCACTGCTGTGGCCTCTGTGATATTGTTTATGGATTCATTCTTTAGCAAAACATGATATACAGACCGGTCAACGTGCTTGGGATCAACACCTAAGCCAGTGGTGGCGTTGGCTTGTGGATCCATGTCTACAACCAAAACTCTTTTGCCTAATTCTGCTAGACAGGCAGCTAAATTAATAGAAGTCGTGGTCTTGCCAACTCCGCCCTTCTGATTAGCTATAGCAATAATTCTTGAAGCTGACACTTATCTCCTCCGTTTTTGAATTTTGAATATACTCTAGCACAATAAATTCAATGTTGGCAAATTATTATTCCAAAGATGTTTCACATGAAACAATTGCTCTCTAACTGCTGTCCACTGTTTCATGTGAAACATCGGAGTCAGTGCCGCTCTCGAGACTGGGTCGCTGAGGGCTGGGCTTTTGGAGACTATGCTTTTGGAGACTGGGCTTCTGGAGACTAGGCTTCTGGGAACTGGGCTACTCATTTCTTTTTTAAGACAGACACAATAGGAGTTTCAGTCAAATCAAATTTCGCCAAAATTGTTTCTGGCCAGCTGCGCTTATCTGGGGGGCTACTGACCAACAAATGGCCGCCTGTGGCCAGCAAGCCGTCTGCACATTTTACTGTGTGCTCTATGTCGGCGAAAGCACGAGAAGTAACGATGTTGAAATGTTCTTTGTAATTCGGCATCTGGGCGGCGGCTTCAACAGGCCCATGATGGACAATAGCCTTGGAGCTAAGTCTAATCACAGCCCATTCAAGGAAGTCGCACTTCTTGGCAGATACATCGTTCAACACCCAACGCGGTTCACGCCATCTTATCAACAAGGGCAAAGCTGGTAGTCCCCCACCGCTGCCCATATCCCAGCAGTTAAGTTCTGAGGACTGCGATTCAAAGGCTATTTTCCCAAAATGCCAAGAATGTTTGATCTCTTTTGAGATGTCAGAATTTTTGCCGATAAATCCAAGTTTTTGAGCTCGCTCCAGAACGAACTGCAGCGACTCCAAGTCTTGTGTGCTGAGTTCCAGGGTGCTACTTCTTGTCTGGAATGATTACAACACGTCTTTGAGCGTCTTCACCTTCAGATACGGTATTCACGCTTTCTATGTCTGATACTGTGTCGTGCACTATCTTTCTGTCGGCGGCATTCATAGGCTCCAGCACAATTTCTTTTGAAGTATCTTTGGCTTCTTCAGCTAATTGTCTTGCGAACTGTGCCAAAGCCTCACGACGCTTTCTGCGATAGTCTCCCACATCTAGTCTGATGCGAGGATATCTAGCACCTTTGGCGTTTTTTTGGATAACAGTGTTCACCACATCATATAATGAAGATAGAACTGTGCCTCGGGGACCGATCAAAACACCCAGATTGTCACCGACAAGCCTGACTTCCATTATCTCGTTATCCTTTTCTACTATTATTTCCGCTTCGCGGTTCAAGCTATCAAGTAGCCCTTGCAAGAAGGGAATAATGATTTCTTCAATTTGCTTTGATGTCATTCGTGATTCCATGTCTCTTCCTTCTCTGGTTGGTTCTTGGCGGTCCCTTGGTTTTCTGCTATTGTTTTGAGAGTTTTTTCTACCTCGCCGAACTTGACGGGGTTTGACTCTCGCTCGAACTCTGGCTTCGCTACGAACTCTGCCGAAAAGTCCTGTCTTTTCTTCGGCCAAAACCTCAAATTCAGCCTCTTGCTCTTCTAATCCTAGGATCTCAAGTGCTTTTTGCTTGGCTTCTTCAACATTCTGACCTGTTGTCTCTATCCATTCCACAGCTTATTTCCTCCTCTTTTTTTTGTTGTTCTTGTTGGCTTCTTCTATTTGCTTCTTGGAAGGAGTTACCCTCTTTGAAGCATTTGATTGCCTTGGTTGCTTCGCTTCTGGGCTATTGTTTGATTTCTTTGATTGCGCCGCGACCGGCTTATTGGCGGCCGGTTTATTGGAGACTGGCTTAGATGTGCCCTTTACTGATGGCGGTTTAGTTTTAGGACGCGGCGGGGGAGCATAAGAGGGTCGGCGGCGTCCGTGTATGCTGTGATCTTCTTGCTTTGGCCCCATTAAGCCCTCAAGTAACCCTTTTGGTCTTTCTTGTTCAGATGTTTGGGCTTCCTCGTCTGTAGATTCTGCCAGCTCTTTGCGCTTTTCTTCTGCTTCGTTCCAAGGTTTGTAAACTCTTCGCGTTATGAAGGCTTGTTGCCCCACACCAATTGCGCTAGTTGTGATGAAATACACTATCAATCCAGCTGGTAGCGAGAAAGAAATAACCGGTAGAAATATGGGCAGAACTCGCATCAAAGTGCGCTGCATGGGATTTACTTCAACATCAGTGTTTCGTCCAGCAATTTGACGTTGCTGATAGTATCCAAGAATACCTACAAGAATAAGCATTACCAAGTAGGGGAGTGCTTTAATTAATGAGTCTGAAATAGCTGAGCTTGGAGAAAGAGAAAGATCTATACCCAGCCATATCATTTCTGTATCACTATCGAGATCCTTAAAGAGCTGGGTATCTTTGTCAACATATCGTGGGTTGAAGGTGCGATCACCAAAGTCAACTATCGCAGGATTCCTGTTTTCGATTCCCGGCCCTGCTGGGAAAGTCTGAATCTGTGCAGCAATATTGCCAAGTGTTTTACCAACATCGCTCACTCGCCGAGTCAAACCTCGGAGCACTTGAAACATTACCAAAAACACTGGTGCCTGCGCCAAAAGTGGCAAGCAGCCGCCTAGCGGATTGATTTTGTGCTGTCTGTAGAGTGCCTGAACTTCCTCATTGAGGGCAGCTCTGTTGCCTTTGTGTTTGGCTTGGAGTTTCTTCAGCTCTGGTTGAACTTTGCGCATCTCTAACATTGACTTCGTGCCGCGCACAGTCAGGGGAGTAAATACAATGCGAACAGCAAGTGTGAGCAATATAATCATTGCCCCATAACTGGGCCACAGAGCGTAAAGACCAGCCAAAATATTTGAAAAAAGATCAAACATTGCCTAGCATCTCCGATTTGGTTTGTTGAGGTTGCTCGGGTACAGGATCGTATCCCATGCCTCCACCGGGTCGACATCTCAATAGGCGTCTAATCGCATACCCCCAGCCCCGCCAAAACCCATAAGTAGCAAGGGCTTCTGAGGCATATGCCGAACATGTTGGCTCAAAGCGACACACGCGGTGGCGATTAGCCGTGACAGCTTGATATATTTTGATGGCCCCCATAGAAAGCCTCGTCAAAAAAGATCTCACACTCATAAAACTACACCTATGTAATTCAGCTGCTCAAGCAAGCTTTATTCAGAGTTTCAGGCGCAGTTGATAGCTGCCTCAGAGCCTTTTTCACATCCTCTTTGAGATGATGATAAGAGCTTTCAGCAGCACTAACTCTCACGAGATAGTCTCCGGCAGGCAAAAGTTCAATGTTGCCATCATAGATCTCACGAAAAATTGCCCGTAATTGACGTTTGAGACGGTTGCGTTGTGCAGCCTTGCCCGTTTTTTTGCCGATAGCATAGGCAATTCGCCTGTAGTTGCTGTCAATGCTGGGGGTTCTCGACATCAAATGACGAATGCTAACGTTTCCTGAACGCACAGTTACTCCATACCTTCGCAGCTGCTCGAAGTCCGACCGAAGCCGAAGGCTACCAATCCAAATATCAGAGTCGCTTTCTTCCCTTGGCTCGCCGAGCCCTAATAGTAGCTTTGCCTGCTCGGTGCGACATCCTCTTACGAAATCCGTGTCGCCTAGCGCGACGCCTGACTTTGGGTTGATAAGTTCTTTTCATGTCCCTGCTCTCCTTTGCCCAGCTCTCTGCCCAGTTCGCTTGTGGGGCTGAGGTTGTTTCCGGCCGGTTTTTCTATTGCCTAAATTTGATGCCTAACTTTCGTGCCTAATTTCGCTCTGTCAAACTGCTGTGTCAAATTTAGGTCTATGCAGTATTCTACAGGTATCACCTCCACTTTCCACACACTCTTTTCCACAGATATTTCCACAGCCTCGCGCTGCTTCCAACAGCTTGAATTCGTGTGAAAATTCTGCTGAATATCTACCAAAATTCTCCGAAAATCCGCCTTTCTCCATATAAAGTTGCTATATAGGCGGTGCACCAGCTTGCAACTCATCTATCTTTGTGCGAGCTTCAGGCTAATTGTTCCCCCCTGAATTTTCAAACAATTCGCACCATTGAAAAAATCTGTCTTCATTTTTTAAACGAACCCTTGAAAACACAACTAATATCACACACTATCTCTGCTTCCAAAATCATAGACAAACTCACACTCAAAACCGCTATTATGACCGTTCTTTTTATTTCCGACAGCGTTCAAGAGTTTTCCACAGCCTTGGGCGCAATCTCTGCGAGGAGAACCTATGAAGACTGAAACACCCCTCTGGCACCAATCCACTCTTGATATTCCTCTTAATGATCTCCGTCAAGAACTGGGTGAAGCTAAATGGAATAGCACCTTCGCCCATTCCCATCTCTACCACGCAGCAACTCTCTTCCACCCAGAAGATTCAGAGCCTCACGACCTCTGCGATCAGACCAGTGGTAGTGCTATTAGTAGTAGTGCCGCGAGTAGTACAGCCAGCCACAGCGGTGCTCACAGCAGCGATACCAGCAGCAGGCATATCAACCCCCAACATTCCTTTGTCTTGGCTGTCCCTAATACCTTCATCCGCAATAAAATCCTAACTCGCCATATCGCCGATTTGCAAAGAGTCATCGCTCGTCACATCCACCAATCTGAAGAAAATATCAACCTAGAGGTGCGTGTGGCAGATCCCAACGAGCGTGTGGAGGGGGAGTGCTTGGAGGCTGTGACAGAAGGCAAAGAATTTAGGGAGTCGGCAAGAGAGGCGAGTTTTGAGGTAGCCAGCTTTGATCCGGCACTTTTATCTGACATAGACCTGGCAGTACGTGAGCAGTTCCCCAGTAACGGCGAAATCGGCAATGGCCAGATGGCCCGAACAGCGGCACAGACGATTTCAGCCAGCAGATCAACTTCTAGCAGTTGGAGCGAACCTCGCACATCACCGCCTCATACCGACCCTCGTTTCACATTTGACAACTTCGTGAGCGGCAGCACCAACCGCTTCGCCTATCAAGCCACCCTGGCAGTCGCTGAAACTCCAGGCACCGCCTACAATCCGCTTTTCATCTTCGGCAATGTAGGCCTTGGCAAAACGCATCTTTTACAAGCTGCAGCTCATTTCGTCAAAACTCACTATCCCGAAAAAACTATGCGCTATATGGCCACAGAGACTTTTCTAAATGACTTCCTCATGGCCATCCGTAATAAGCAGAGCGAGCAGTTCCGTCAACGGTATCGCAAGCTCGATGTCTTGATTCTTGACGACATCCAAATCTTAGAAGGCAAGGAAGCCCTTCAAGAAGAACTGTTTCACACCTTCAATCACATGTATGACCAGAACAAGCAGCTGATTTTTTCGTCCGACCGGCCACCAGACGCGCTACTTACTCTTCAGGATCGGCTCCGTAGTCGTTTCAAGTCGGGGTTGCTCACTGATATTCAGCCTCCTTCTATAGAAGTTCGCCTCGCCATCTTGGAACAAAATGTGGAACAGCATAATGCTCGCAGAGATCGCAACACGCAACCACCGATCGTCATCCCTGAAGATGCCTTGATGTTCATTGCTGAGAACTTCACCGAAAATATCAGAGAGCTAGAAGGTGCGCTCACTAAAGTCATCGCTCATGCCCAACTGCTGAGGATACCGCCTTCTTACGATTCGGCTAAAGAGATCTTGGGCGACCTCATCGGCCACAATAACTCTGCTAATCTCACAGCCCACGACATCATCCAAATCGCCACAAACTTTTTCTCACTACCCAAAGAAGAGCTACTCGGCCCATGTCGCACCAAAGATCTCGTCACGGCCCGACACATCACGATGTATGCACTCAGGGAACACACCGATCTCAGCCTGCCCATCATAGGTGGCCTCTTCGACGGGCGAGACCACACCTCAGTGCTCCATGCCGTGAATAAGATCACCGAGAAGATGAAAACCGACAACAGCATTCATTCACAAGTGCTACGACTAACCAACCATATCACCAGAGGAAAAGTTCCTGTTTTATAGTTTCTATTTGGCAGTTCATGTTTGCCTAGCGCACCGTCTGATAGCTTGACCCTTTTGACACCCAAAAAATTCGCCCCTGCTAACTCGTCCAAACCTCAGTCAAATAACCAGAGCATCGGTGCAGCCTGTGTAAAATATAATGAAAAGCTATGGATACATACACGCCCTCTGGGGAAAACTTGCTACTCATTAGAGATACTTTTCACAACCTTTCACAATGCATCCACAAGCACATATAGTAGCTATACCTTATAAATAAAGGGAATCAGCCGCTTTACCACATATTCACCGACCTACTACTACGACTATAAATTTTAAACACACAAGGAGATAACAGCATGAAATTCACATGCGACCGAGAGGCACTGCTCAACACCGTCACAACCGCAAATAAAGGAGTAGTGCCTCGTCCAGAAAGGCCTATCCTCAATTGCATTCTCTTGGAGCTTGCTGACAACACTTTGACAGCCACTGCTACTGACCAGCACCTGTGGGTCCGTGCCACCATGCAAGTATCTGATGGCACAGACGGTGCCTTGGCGATTCCGGCTCGTTATTTTGTGGAGGCCTTGCGCACATGTGATCCGGGGGCTGTGACAATTGAAGCAGCCGACAACAAGACCACAATGGAATCTGGGCGTGCCAAATTTGTTTTCAATCACCTGAAAGCCGATGACTATCCGCAGATGCAGGTAAGTGATTTTACCGAAACTACTGTCCAATCTGAAGATTTCTTAGATTCGCTCAAACGAGTTGTCAATGCCCGTAGCACAGATGAAGCGCGTACCGTTCTCACAAGCGCGCTGTTTGCCTCAGAGAACGAAGACGATAACAGCTTGCGCCTAGTCTGCACCGATTCTTACAGGCTTGCCCTCAAAGACTTACGAGGCTTTGAACTTCCCTCGGTAGAAAAAGACATCTTGGTGCCTGGACGAGCACTGGAAGAAGTGAGCAAACTAGTTGGCGTAGATGAGATGACAATAGGGGTGAGCAGTCAACATGTGTTCTTCTCAGCGGGTGACAGCTACTTTATGACACAGCTCATTGACGGCGACTATCCCAAATACAAGAATCTCATTCCCGAACAAGATGACTACCCGAACTGTCTGCACATCTCAGGCGATGGCGACTCTCCAGAAAACCAAGGCCAAGCCAGGCTGAAGAAAGCGATCAGCCAAGTTCGGATCATGGCAGGGCCTGACACTCCCGTGAAACTGAAGTTGGAGAAAGAGAAGCTGACTCTCAGCACAGCCTCAGATCACGGCGAGAGTATAACCGAGCTAGATGTTAACTACGAGGGCGAAGAGATGACCGTAGCTTTCAATCCGAAATACCTGATAGAGGGTGTAGATGCCTGCCCTGGAGATGAGATCGCTATCTACTTCTTAGACGAGCTGAAACCCGCAGTGCTTCGCGGCGACCCTGAAGAAGATTTTCTCTACCTGCTGATGCCAGTGCGGGTGGCTGGCTAAGGCAAGTGACAGTCCTCAAATTTCTGGAGCTTCAAGACTTTCGCAACTATGTAAACCTTAACCTCCAACTCAGTCCCGGACTAACTCTGCTCACCGGCAAAAACGGAAGCGGCAAAACCAACCTCATAGAGTCGATAGGATTTTTGGCACGCGGTAGCCCTCTGCGAAACATGCCTGCTGACGGTCTCATTCGCAATGGTGCAGAGCAGGCTATCATTCGGGGCGAATTTGCGGTGGGCAAGACAGCCGGGCAGAGAAACTTGCTTGTGGAGGCGCAGCTGCCTCGCCATCCCAAAAGACTTCGACTGCAAGTCAACCGCCAACCATTGGCACGCCGCAGTGATCTGCGCTCATTGATGCGAATCACAGCGTTCTTGCCTGGTCATCTGGTGGTCGTTCAAGGAGGGCCAGACGGCCGGCGAGATTTCTTAGATGAAGCTGCGATTGCCATTTCGCCCGCGGCTACCGAAACACAGGCTGATTTGCAACGAATTTTGCGTCAACGTAATGCCTTGCTACGCCAAGCCAAAGGTATGCTCACGAACTCAATGTCATTGGATGTCTGGGATGAACAACTCACAGCAGTAGCAGTCGCATGCACCGACCAACGTCTAAAAGCACTGCAGAGAGCCGTCGGCTATGTAGTAGTTGCCTATCAGCAAATAGCAGGAGAGGAAGTAGATGTGGAAATGCGATATGAGAGGTCGTGGCAAGGCGAAGACTTCCTCCGTGCCCTAGCCGATGCCCGCCATGACGACCTGCGCCGAGGTCTCACCACCATAGGTCCGCACCGAGACGATCTGCACCTGCGTCTCGGTAATCTGCCAGCACGAACTCACGCATCCCAAGGGGAGCAGCGCACCCTGGCATTAGCTATGCGGCTTGCCCTGCATCAAATGCAAACCGACATTCACGGTGAAGTGCCGTTGCTACTCCTAGACGATGTTCTTTCAGAACTTGATACTCAGCGTAGCGAGCGGCTCATAGAAGCCTTGCCTGCAGGTCAAGCCATTGTTACATCTGCGACTCCTTTGCCTGAGGTCGCCAAACCTGATGAAACATTTATGATCTCTGAGGCAGTACTAACCCTTTCGCCAAATTGACACCTTCCGCTAAATTGAAAAACCATAAATTGTGATCTCTCTACCGCTAAATTAATACCATGGGAATTGACGCTGCGAAAATTAACACTGAGAAAATTGGCGCCGGGGCTATGTGGGTCTTGACTCCCAAACAATCAGAAGCCATCCGCCTTGGTGATGTCTTGGGCAAAGTCGCAGAGAACTTCGACAAGCAGCAATCATCGTTGGGAACTCTTCTGGCAATCGTTCAGGAGTGGGATGCTATAGCAGGCCAAAACGCAGCTCACGCTCGCCCTGGCAAACTCGACCAAGAAGCGAAGTGTCTTCATGTGTTGGCCCAGAGTACCCGTCACGCCTCTGTCATCCGCTGGGACAGTATCGCCATGTTGCATCGTATTTCTGAAAGAGTAGGCGAAGGTATCGTAACCAGCATTCGGGTGATCGCACCTCTTCAGTAACATGCTTGCAGTCTCATGTCTGAAGCGAAATTGCACAAGAAATTGCACTGCCCAGAAGCTATTAAATCAACACCATTCGACTAGACTTAATTCTTAGATGAGTACGAGTGATTTTATATTATTTCGCAGTAGCGAAGCCGCCTGAGACTACTGCTGTAACTACTGCTTTTTCGGTTTTGCAATGAGCGATAAATCTGTAATTTCTGCTGCACCTCAAGCTGCTCAAAACCACAGCTACGGGGCGGATGAAATTGAAGTTTTGGAGGGGCTTGAACCTATCCGCAAACGCCCTGGAATGTACATCGGCGACACGGCAACGGCTGGGCTTCACCAGCTCGTATGGGAAGTGGTAGACAATGCTGTGGATGAGTCCACGATGGGCTATTGCGATCGCATAGATGTTACCTTGCACAGCGACGGCTCGTGCGAAGTTGCTGACAACGGAAGAGGCATTCCCACCGACACACTAGATGGATACGACAGACCTGCAGTAGAAGTTGTTTTTACCGAGCTGCACGCAGGCGGCAAGTTTGGCACTGGTTATCGTTTCTCAGGAGGTCTGCACGGCATAGGTATTTCTGCGGTCAATGCCCTCTCACGGCGGGTTGATGTGGAAATCCACCGCGATAGCAAAGTATTTAGGATCGCTTTTGCCGACGGGGGAGAAGTGGTTGTTCCGCTCTATGACGAAGATCGCTCAAATGGGCAGGTGATGCCTGGCAATGACCTAGCCCAAATGCGTGAATCTGGAACGACTGTGAAATTCTTTCCCGATCCGGCGATTTTTGAAGATATCACCTTTAGAGCCCAGACAATCAGGGAACGACTAAGGACGATGAGTTTTCTCAACAAAGGCTTGCTTATTCGTTTCAGAGATTTGCGTAGCCACCACCAAGAGAGCCGCAGCAGTGACGACAGCTCGGCAAGCAGTTCAGTAAGTAGTGGCGAGTGGGTGGAGTATTACACTGAAAACGGCATCGCGGATTTCGTCCGTCACCTTAACAAAGCCAAAGAGCCGCTGTTTCCTGAAGTCGGCACCTTTTCAGAGAGCGGCAAGGATCGCGAGTTAGAGATCGCATTCCAATGGAACAGCGGGTTCAACGCAGATGGTATCCACTCTTACGCCAACGGTATCAACACCACCTCGGGTGGCACTCACGAGAACGGCTTTCGTAAGTCTCTGGCAAGAATCGTCAATCACTATGCCAAGAAATTTAACAAAATAAAAGACGGAGAAAAAAGTCTCTCTGGCGAAGACATCCACGAAGGTCTATCTGCCATTGTGAGCGTGAAACTGATCGACCCCCAGTTTGAAGGTCAAACCAAGCGTAAACTCGGCAATAGCGAAATGGAAGGTTTCGTTCGTGAAGCTACCAACAAATACTTCACTCGCTGGCTAGAAGAAAATCCTGGCCCCGCTAATCAAATATTGGAGAAATCTCTGCTGGCGCGCAAAGCTCGTAGCGAAGCCGAAGAGGCTCGCCGTGCGGTGAGGCGCAAGTCGGCTCTGGTGAGAAGTGGGCTGCCGGGCAAGCTCTCCGACTGCTCTTCTCGGTTCCCCGAAGAATGCGAATTGTATGTGGTAGAAGGAGACTCAGCAGGCGGTTCAGCCCGCAAAGCTCGAGACCCCAAAACCATGGCCATCCTTGCCATACGAGGGAAAATCCTGAATGTGGAGCGAGCCACCACCTTGCGCATGATTCGCAACGAAGAAGTCCAGTCGCTTATCAAAGCTATCGGGGCCAACTTCGGAGAAGAGTTTGACATAGACAAAATCCGTTATCACAAGATAATCCTTCTCTGCGATGCCGATGTGGATGGTAGCCATATAAGCATTCTGTTGCTCACTTTCTTCTTCCGTCAGATGCGCCAGCTTGTGGAAGATGGACATATCTATGTCGCCCAACCTCCCCTGTATTCCACGATGGTTGGCAAAGAGAAGCACTATTTGAAAGATGACGCAGCCAAAGATGCTTTTCTGCGAGATCGCCCCAATCACAAAAGTGAGTTCCAGCGGCTCAAAGGTCTAGGCGAGATGGACGCAGAAGAGCTTTGGACAACCACTATGGATCCCGACACTCGCACTTTATTGCAGATCACCGTGGAGGAAGCTACCATAGCGGACGAGATTTTGGCGCAACTTATGGGCGATGTGGTAGAAGACAGAAAACGGTTCATTCAGGAGAACGCAGGCGATGTCAGATTCCTCGACATCTGATTCAGACAACAATATTTCTCCTCTAGAGGGCACAGAGGTGCCTTCTATTCCGGAAGGCATTCACCCGGTTGAGTTTCAAACCGAGGTTGAAGAGTCGTTCATGGAATATGCCATGTCGGTTATCATTTCTCGTGCCCTTCCTGACGCCCGAGACGGCCTCAAACCTGTTCATCGGCGCATTTTGTGGTCTATGTCTGAAAATGGTTTGCGACCCGATCGCGGCCATGTGAAGTGTGCCACAGTGGTCGGCGATGTCATAGCCAAATATCATCCCCACGGCGACAGCGCTGTGTATGACGCCTTGGTGCGTATGGGGCAAGACTTCAGCTTGCGCCACATGCTGGTAGATCCGCATGGTAACTTCGGCTCACCCGGCGACCGCCCTGCTGCTTACCGCTACACAGAGTGTCGCCTCTCGCAGCTAGCTGTCCATATGCTGAGCGGCATTGACGAAGAGACGGTGGATTTTGCCACCAACTTTGACGGTCGCCATCGGGAACCTCTCGTGCTGCCTTCGCGTTTTCCCAACCTGCTCGCGAACGGAAGCCAAGGTATAGCAGTGGGAATGGCAACCAACATTCCCCCGCACAATCTCACCGAAATCATCAACGCCACTATTCACCTGCTACTGGAGCCTGAAGTTTCAGATGAAACCTTGCTGGGCTATGTTTCAGGCCCTGATTTCCCCACCGGTGGTCTCATCTTGGGCACCAGAGGTATCCGTGAGGCCTATCGCACCGGCCGAGGCACAGTCAAAGTCCGTGCCAGCACTCACATAGAAGAAGACGGCGACACTGTCCGCATTGTCGTCACAGAAATGCCTTATCAGGTGAGTGTGGAGTCGGTCGCCAAGCAAGTGCAGCAAGCCGTGGAACACAAAGAGAGCAAAGAGCTAGCTGGCATTCGCGACATGCGAGACGAATCAGCCAAAGGCAAGACTCGGCTGGTATTTGATCTCAAACGAGGGGCACACCCTGATGTGGTTTTGAACAACTTGTTTAAGCATTCGCGACTGCAGACCACTTTCCCAGCCAATATGGTCGCTTTGGATCGTGGCATCCCTCGCACTATGACTTTGCGTCAGATGCTTGCCTCTTATGCCACACACCAGATCGCTGTAGTGAGAAGAAGGTCGGAGTATCGTCTTCGCAAAGCCCAAGAGCGCGCTCACATACTTGAGGGGCTACTGCGGGCTGTGGACATGCTAGACGCTGTGATTTCAGCCATACGAGAATCTGAAAATAGGTCAGCAGCTAGGGCACAGCTGATAGATGAGCCGTTTGAATTCAGTGAAATTCAAGCCGACCATATTTTGGATCTAACCCTTGGTCGCCTTACTCGCATCGGTCACAGCGAGCTGTCGGAAGAATACGAAGTGAAGCAAACTGAGATAGTCGAGCTAGAGACAATACTCGCTGATGAAAACCGGCTGAAGCAGGTAATCATTGACGAACTCACAGAGCTTCGCAACAAATTCGGCGAGGAGCGTCGCACCGAAATCGTAGAAGATCCTGGCGAATTTGATATGGAAGATCTGCTGGAGGATGACGAGGTGGTGTTTGTGCTGACTGCTGCAGGTTATGCCAAGTGCGTGCTAGCAGATGAGTTCCGCACTCAAGGCAGGGGAGGTGTAGGCATCAGAGCTGCCAAGCTGAAAGAAGATGACGATGTGAAACAGATCATCTACACCTCAGCACATGCCTATTTGCTGTTTTTCACAAGTCTCGGTCGCACTTTCCGGCTAAAAGCTTACGAAATCCCCCGTCAAGGGCGTGAATCGAGGGGCATTCCGCTGGTGAATTTCCTCAATTTGGCTGAGGGCGAGACAGTTGCCGAAGTGGTGCACACCAGAGACTATGAAACCCATCCGCATCTGTTCTTCGTGACGCAACAGGGAAGAGTGAAACGGTCGCTGATGACCGAATTTGACAGCAGATACAAAGGTCTCAGGGCTATCAATCTTGTAGAGGGTGACAAGCTCGTTCAGGTCATGACTACCAGGGAGGGTGACCAGGTAATGCTGGTTACCAAACACGGCCAAGCTATCAGATTTGCCTTGGATGAGGTGCGGCAGATGGGTCGCACTGCCAGAGGAGTGAGAGGCATAAAGCTACGCACCGCCAAGAAAACTGCTGGTTATGCTGGTGGGGATGCTGCTGGGGATGCTAGCTATGAAACTGCTGAGAAAGCTACTGGCGAAGGTGCCGATGAAGTAGCTTCGGCAGTGGTAGTGGAGGAGGGCAAGAAACTGCTGGTGGTCTCCACAGAAGGTTTTGGGAAACGCACCGAATTCGCAGAGTTTACCCGCAGACACCGAGGTGGCTACGGCGTAAAAAGCTTCAAAATGGTAGCTGAGCGCGGCGAGGTGGTAGGTGCGTTAGGAGTAGGCGAGGATGACGAAATACTGCTTATCACCAACAGCGGCACAATGATACGTACTTGCGTGGAAGATGTCTCGGTGCAGGGCAGAGGTGCCTCTGGCGTGAGAGTTATGCGCCCCCGTGAAGGCGACAGCGTAAAAGCGATAACACATGCGTCGCCTTTAGAAAATGAAGAAGAGCTTTTGGAAACTGGCGAAGGCGCAGAAGAAGAAACTTTAGAAACTGGTGCAGCAGACAGCGAGGGTGCCGAAAGCTCAGGTGAAGCCGCCCAAGAAGCTGCAGCAACCGCTAGCAATACAGCAGAAGAAACTAGCCAAGGAGATGCAGCAGGGGAGGGATAATCTGCTCCTGTGACCTGGAGCGGCAAAAAGCAACGCAGCAAAAAACAGCGCAGAAAAAAGCAACGCAACAAGCAGCAACGTAGCAGCAAAAAGCAACGTAGCACACACCAGCAGCGCACACAGCAACAGCAACACAGCAAGAAGCTCAGCCAAGCCGCTCAAGTGTTGCCGATAATGGCAATCTTTTTAGGTTTGTCTGTTGGAGTGCTTATGATTGTAGGCGCACTCGGTGATCGGGCTACCCGTATCGCACAAGCTGACGCAGTAGCAGATGCTACAGCTCTAGCTGCCGTAGCCGGTGGCGAAACAGAAGCCACCGAAGTTGCCCGTGCTAATGGCTATGAGTTGCTGTCGCTGAGTTGGGAGGCGATAGCAAGTGACTCACCTGATTCGACACGAAGCTCCCAAACATCTCCACTTCAATCAAGCCGAGAGTCTTTCAGTAAATCCAGCCCACCTCAAACACCTGCCAGTCAAGTCTTTAGTTACTGCAGAGTTGAAGCAAAAGTCCGAGAAACTGCACTTCCAGCAAATCGTGGCAACTCTCTAGTGGAAAGCATTTTCAGCCGCCCTCTTATCTCTTCTTCAGCCAGTGCCGCCTCAAACCGTCCCTGCCCCACAAAGTCGCCACTCAGCTGAGAATGTTGCGAGCCGTGCCGCAAATCCATAGAAGTTCTAAAGAAAATAACTTTCTTTGTAGAACTTAGTCAGATAATAGAAAGGTTGCGATTATTTTTGGGCATGAAAATGAACTGAAGGTATGATGAACCTATGGAATCTCAGATTTTACCGGGCACATATCATGGTATTGTTCCTTTGAGCGAGTCTGAGATAGATGCGATGTCTGGGCGGGAAGAGCTTGCCTATAAACGAGCGACAGGTGACCATTACTCGTATCTGTCGTATTGTCCTAGCATGTGCGAGCGGAGCTTGGAAGATTACGAGCGGGAAACGAACCAGTTGTACGGTAGCGTGCCTCGCCGTTTAGCATCTGATTTGGCTTTGTGGTTGACTTTGCCTGCGGGAATGATGGCCGGGCCAACACACAACCTGCCTCTGTCAGCAGACGGGAAGTTCGGCTTGATCAATGGTGTGTCTATACCATGTTACGAACCGGACGAAACATTGACACTTTACGCTTGGCAAATAGGCGAGAATACTTGGATTTCTAAACCGCCTAGAGCGTTGCTTGATTGTGCTTTTTACACTGCGGACGGCAGAACGCACGAGTTTGTGTTGAGGGTGTTGGCGATGAATACTTTCAGGGTGTCTGAGCTAGCTGAGATATCTGAGACTGTAGGCATGGCAGACGGCATAAAACGCCTAGCTGCCCTGTCGAAGTTGATGGTGAACCCAGAGTTGAGACCTTGGCTGGCGGAACTGCAAGAATACGCCAGGACACTACCAGGCGATCCGATTGATATGTGGAAAGGGCACACTGCGTGGTATCAGTATGAACGTGATCTTTTTGTAGATGAAGAATTTGGGGTTATATGGAACGGTGATCGTGAATCCTGCTACGACTATGTGTATGGTAGGCACTAATGAGATATTATGGAAATAAGTATGTCCGCGATTTTTTACAGCATTTAGTTGCTGCAGAAATAGCCAATTCTCCCATTTCTGAGAACGCTATTTTTAAAGGTGGCACGATGCTCAGATGCACCAGAGTAGATTATAGGTTTTCAGAAGATCTTGATTATGATATTAGAGGTATTTCAAGTTCAGATTTTTTGGAAAGCGTAGATCTGATACTGACCAAAATATCTAAGCAGCACGATGTCGACATGTGGTTAGATTTTAATTACAATAACCCTCTTCCACCGATTAACGACACTCCGGTGATTTTCTGGCAAACTTCTAAGGAAGAAGGCAATATAGTTTTGGAATATCGGGAACTCAGCAACGATAACCCTATTGAAACTACAATACTTAGATTGCAGCCCCGTTACTCAGAGATTACGAACACTTCACCCGTGCTTTGCTACACAGAAACTCAGGTCTTATGTAGTAAATTCAATTGTCTCAGCAATCGCCAGAAAGGAAGAGATATTTACGATTTTTGGTTTTTAGCAAAGAGCGATAAAAATACGACATTAGCATGGGACAAATATATAAGCACTTTGTCTTTTTATGAAAAAGTTGCAGTAGAGCCTGATAAACTGCTGATATCTTTGAAGAAAAGGAGAAACGATTTCGCCGAAGAATGGGTTAAAGATCAAAAGGCAGGGTTTATTTTGCCGACATACAATTTTCAACCTACTTGGGATTTTATGGTGAAGAAAATCAAATCTTTGCCGGGTATGTTGTAGTCAAAGTTCAACACTTTCCGTTTCGGCACGGTTAGATGCTTCAAACTTGTGTCTCTGTCGAAGAACACATTATGCTGTTCGCATATGCCCATAGTCTCAGAAATAGCTTTTTCACCCATGGTGCTTTCTGCTGGTATGCCGAACAGGACTGCGATATTTCTGTGCCAGCACCTCAGCTAGGATATGTCTATGACACTGCTCCGCATATCTCTCAAAAAACAAGCAGGCACGCTATGCGAAAGCGTATCTACTCATATAGCTTCGACAAATCTGTGGTCTCTATTTGTTCGCGATATCTGCTAAACATAGCAACACGCTGTTCACCTGTCGTAGCTTTCCGTCTCTGCGCGGAAGATATACCTAAAGCGGGGAAATGCCGATAGCCGATACTAGCATCGGCGAGACTCGCTGTCAGGGCAGTTTTGCTGAAACTTTTTTTGCGAGATATAGAGTTGCGCCACACATCGCAAACCATATCTATCTGAATATGATTAATCTGGCAGGTTTCATATCTGCTCTGCTATCCATCTCCATGGTAGTTCAGATGACAAATCAAGTTCGACTTCTTCGTCGTCTCCGTTACCGTGTCCGAGACGAAACAATGTGCCTGTCCCAGCGATAAGATCAACATCCAAAAGAGCGGTAACACCGCCCCGCGGACACTCTGGCTTTTTAGGTGACGCTTTGCGGACGTCACCTTTACGGGTGTGCGTTTTTTAGATGAGAAGTTGGATCAGGTGAATGAGACGATGTCTCGGGCTAGGGCTTCTTGGGTGAAAGTGTGAGTTGAGGTGGGAGTGAAGCGGATGGTGGTGGCTAGTTCGGGTGGTTTGCGAAGACGAGGGACACGGGCAGGTTCGTGGAGACGAAGTTCCACTGCTGCGCCCAGGGAGCCGGCGCAGAGGTCAGACATGGATTGATTGAGCTGCGGGCCATTGGAGGGCTGTGATTTTTTGTTGAAGATTCTTCTGGCGACTTCTTGT
The DNA here is from genome assembly GCA_958295755.1 of uncultured Acidimicrobiales bacterium. GTDB lineage: Bacteria > Actinomycetota > Acidimicrobiia > Acidimicrobiales > Hopanoidiivorantaceae > Hopanoidiivorans. The sequence goes on from OY282367.1 coordinate 2,048,348, forward strand.
CGACGGGCTGAGGCGGGGATTATCTGCAGAGACATGATGGCACTTTTGGGTAAAAGGATTGCTTCGTCGCCCAGGGTCAGGGGATCATGTAGCACAAGTCCAGCCGGGACGAACACGGCCCAGCGTTTTGCGAGGATCAACAAAGAGCGATAGCCGTGGGCAACAATGGCAATGCCCGCAACCAGCACAACGGCACCAATTACCCATCTTTGTGCAGCCAATAGAAGATAGCCGCTGATTGCGCCAGCAACTATGACAGCCCACACTAGCGGTACCAAGACAAATGCCACTGCTGCAGGTGGGCGCAACAGCAAGCGTTTTTCGAGGTCGGTGTTTTGGTTATTGATGAAAACCGTGCCGATGCTGGGTACAAGCGATGATACCGCAGCAAGAGTTGTCACAGCTAGTGAAATGGCGATGAGAAAGGAGGTTGGCTCAGTGCCAGAAAGACGGTCTGACGATTGAGTTTCAATCAAAGCCCAGATTGCCGCAGCCAGACCAGCAGGCATCCAAATTCTCACAAAACCCAGGGTGAATGGGCGGGCAATCATAGCTGCGACGGCTGTTGTGCCCCAGATTATCCAAAGTCCGATAGCACAGCTAGTGCGAAACGGCGATGTGTAGCTGTCTAGTGCTGAAGCCAATAGCTCACCAGTTGTGAAAGGTACAGCTAGCCAGGCAACCCGCATAATCCAAAGAGAAGGTGACATCTCAAAAGGCGACTTCATTTGTTTAAGGTTGGCACGCGCCCGTGAGTTTTTGACAAAATGGCGAGTTTTGGCGTGGGAGACGAGTTGTGGTAGAGACTAGGAGGTGGATAGGGGGCAAGATGAAGAGGGGACTGGTGAGGAGTTTTGGCAGAGGCCAGAAGTTTGAGGGGGAGGAGCGATGACAGCAAATAAAATAATGCTATGGCTCAGAATTCTTCCAAAGAGAAAACAGAAGCAAATTCTGAAGCAAGCCAATCTGAGCTATCTCAACTAGAAGAGCGGGTCGCCGAGCTGCGCCAAGCCATCATCCGCCACGACGACCTCTACTATCAGTTGGGCACACCTGAGATTCCCGATGCTGACTATGACATTCTTGTTCGCGAGCTTCGCATCTTGGAAGAAGCTCACCCTGAATTGCAAACCCCCGACTCACCTACCCAAAGGATAGCAGGCTGGGCATCAGATCTGTTCACAAAAGTAACACACGCTGTGCCGATGATGTCGCTTGACAATGCTTTCACCACAGCTGAACTGAACGAATGGTATCAGCGAATTTTGCGACAACTTGGCACAAAAGCAAAGCAGGAGCTACTTTTCGGAGGTGAAGATGCTGAGGGTGAAAATACTGAAAAAGGGGGAGGGACAGGTGAGGATGTTGGTGAGCCAGGTATTAGTGAGACAGGTGTCATAGAACTAGGTGGCTTCGTCTGTGAGCCAAAGTTTGACGGGCTGGCCATTTCCATTCGCTACGAAAATGGGAAATATGTGCGAGCTGCCACTCGCGGCGATGGCACCACTGGTGAAGATGTCACTGCCAATGTTGCCACCATCGAGTCGGTACCTATGCGACTTTCTGGCGTAGCAGCAGCTGTGCTGGAAGTGCGAGGCGAGATATACCTGTCAATCCCAGATTTTGAAAAGATGAACAGTCAGCGAGAAAAAGAAGGCTTGCCTCGTTACGCCAACCCTCGCAACACTGCTGCAGGTTCACTGCGACAGAAAGACCCTGCTGCCACAGCCGCCCGACCACTCGCATGTTGGTGCTATACACTCGGCGAACACCAAGGTACGCCCAACTTCAAAAACCACAAAGAAGTGTTGGAGTATCTGGCTGAGATTGGCTTACCCGTCAATAATCAATGGAGATTCTGCGCCGACCTCACCGAAGTAAAAAAGCATCTCACAATCGCCGAGCAAACTCGCCACGACAATGACTGGGAAGTTGACGGTGTGGTTGTGAAACTCGACTCTCTGGCACACCAGCAACAACTAGGCGTTACCAGCCATCACCCACGCTGGGCTATCGCCTACAAGTTCGCCCCAGAAGAAAAATCCACCAAGTTATTGAATATCTCAGTTTCAGTCGGCGGGAAAGGTAAAGCCACGCCGTTCGCCGAGCTGGAGCCAGTATTCGTGGGTGGGTCGACTGTCCAAAAAGCGACCCTCCACAACGAAGACCAAGTGCGCCATAAGGACGTGCGCCCCGGCGACATAGTTGTGGTGCGAAAAGCTGGCGATGTCATCCCTGAAGTGCTTCGCCCCGTGCACACAGAGCGTCCGAAAGGTCTGCCTGAGTGGGAATTTCCAAAAATTTGCCCGTGCCCTTTGGCTACGCCCCTCACCCGTGAAGAAGGCGACGCCAATCACTATTGCACTGAAGCGCAGTGTCCTTCGCAAAAGTGGCGTTCCATAATGCAATTCACTTCCCGAAAAGCTATGAACATAGAGGGCCTCGGCGAAAAGTGGATACGAAAATTGGTAGATGCAGAGCTACTTGAGAATGCTGCCGACCTCTACAAGCTCGACTACGACTCGCTCATAGACATGCATGGCTTTGGTGAGAAAAAGAGTGACAGTCTGAAAGAGCAGATAAATCTATCAAAGCAACGCTCACTTGGGCAGCTGCTGTTTGGGTTGAATATCAGACATCTTGGCGACACAGTAGCTGATTTGATTGCCGCTCATTTTGGTCACCTAGACAAGATAATGGTGGCTTCGGCAGAAGAGATAGCCGACATCGACGGAGTAGGCGAAACTATCGCAAACAGCGTATATGAGTTCTTCAAGCAAGACGACACGAAACAAATCATTGAGCGACTTAGAGCGGCGGGTGTGAATTTTGCGGAGCAGCAGCTAACCCACAGCGAGCAACAGCTAACCCACAGCACCGATGCGCCACAGATTTTTGCAGGTCTCACAGTGGTAGTAACAGGCGGAATAGAAGATTACAAGCGCGACGATGTGAAAGCAGCAGTCGTGGCCCGAGGGGGCATACCCGCCAATGGTGTCACAGGCAAAACAAATCTCCTGATAAGAGGAGACTCAGCTGGCAAATCCAAAATTGCTAAAGCAGAAACCTTAGGTATTTCTACTATGGAAGGGGGAGCTTTCGCCAGACTTCTCTCAGCCAGCAACCCCGAAGCATACATAACTCAAACATCTAAACTCTCAACCCAATTGACAGAACTAGCGAATGAAAACTTCACCCCTGCCGACCGCGTCCAATCGCTACTGGCCCTTGTGAGTGAGTTTTAGGTCAGCCAATTTTAAGTCAGCGAGTTTTAGGTTGCGGTATGTGAGTTGCTAGAGTAGCTCTATGATTGCGAATATAAAAGCTGTGCTGTGGGATTTCGGTGGAGTCTTTACAGCTTCGCCATTTACTGGTTTGCACAAATACGCCGAAAGCCTAGGAGTTGACTCCAAGACTTTACAGGAGCAAGTGTTCGGCCCTTACGAACAAGACACCGACCACCCGTGGCATCGGCTAGAGCGGGGGGAGCAAACTATGGATGCCACATCTGAAGAACTTGCCACGCTGGCTGAGAGCTCTGGCATAGACGGCTTCACTTTGGATGGGTTCTTCCAGTCGATGCGTCTTGATGAAAGTAGGCGTCTTGATGAAATCGACAAGCAAGCTGACAGGTCGGCAGTGGTAGAGATGGTGCGCAAGCTCAAAGAGGCTGGTATTCGCAACGCCATCATCACCAACAACATCGCAGAGTTTAGAAAAGAGTGGCGGAAGATGATCCCCGTAGATGAGCTATTTGAAGAGGTGGTGGATTCCAGCGCGGAGGGCATCCGCAAACCTAACCCTGCCATTTATTATCTGGCACTGGAGCGGTTGGGAGGGTTGGCCCCTCAAGATGCCGTCTTCTTGGACGATGCCATCAGCAATGTGGAAGCCGCCCGCAATCTAGGCATCTATGGCATTCATGTGAAAGATGACCCGACTCCAGCTATGGAGGAGTTGGCGCAAGTGTGTGGATTGGCTTGATGGGCTTGCCAGATTGCCAAACTTTCTGAGAATCTCAAAGTGCCTCAAAGCACCAATTCACAGAGCGAGCCGCCCCAGGCCCTTCAGTGATGGAGTAAAACTCAGCTTGAGCGCAGTTGCGACCCGGACGAAGCTCTTCAACAGTTTGTCCTTCGCCCACTATGTAGTTGAGACGGTTGAGGCTACGGCTGAAAAGCACTTCGCTTTCAGGAATTACAACTCCGTTGATACGCAAAGAGATGCGATATTGAGGACGATCCTGCAGGTCTATAGTTACGGAGCTCTGCACTGGCACTGATACTGCGTCTTTAGCGGGGATAAGTTCCTCCACGGCTGGGTCAATAGACGGGCCATCTCCGTCGCGGGCAAGCACTGCCAAAGTAATCACAGCTATCCCTGCTACAGCTATAACCAGCGCAATCAGCATTCCAACCCGCTGGGAACTTAGCGAGCTACCCTGTTTAGACTTTTCAAAGCTTCGGTCAGCACTGGCACTTTCCATAGTTTTAGCGTATGGCTTCACGTTTGAGCAGAGCGGCACTTTGCTGGGATATTTTTACTCACTCCGCTATTACAGCCCGCCACGCTGGTAGCTTAAATCGCAGGTGGCACAAGAAGGGCAGTTTTTTGCAGAGCGGTATCAGCTGCTTACATTGATTGGTCAGCGCGACGCGGGCGAAGTGTATTGGGCGCAAGATATTTCGCTTCACAGGCCGGTCGCTGTGAAAATTCTCAGCTCTGAGTTGGCCAATGACGGCAACTTTCTGCGCCGTTTCCGATCTGAAACACAAGCGGCCGCCCGTCTATCGCATCCCAACATCGTTTCATACTACGACTGGGGGCTTGAAGACGGCGTGCCCTATGTAGTTTCTGATCTATGCAGAGGCGGCAACCTGCGAGACATGCTAGAAGCGGGCGCAAGGCTTTCACCGTCGCAGGCTTTGGAAATAGGGCTAGGTGTAGCAGACGGGCTGCAGCAAGCCCACACTGCCAACCTCATTCACAGCGGCATTGCCCCCAGCAATATATTGTTCGACTCTGAGGGGAGAGTGAAGATCACCGATTTTGCTTTGGCGGCTCTTCATGCTGAAGCTTCGCTACCGAGTTTCCATGACCGCATCTTCGGCCCCAGTTTCTATGCTGCGCCTGAAGAGATAGAGAGCCAAGAAATCACTGAAAAAGTTGATGTGTATGCGCTGGCGGTTGTGCTTGTAGAGGCTGTAACGGGTGAGCATCCGTTCGCAGGCGAGACAACTCTGAGCGTATTGTGGGATCGTCTCTCTCGTCCCTTGCCGTGCCCGCCAGTGCTGGGTGAGCTTGCCAAACCTCTGGCAAAGGCTGGCACAATTCGACCCGAAGATCGTTCGAGTTTGGAAGAGTTGACGGCCGAACTCCTAAATCTTAAAGAAGCACTCCCTCCGGCTGAGCCGCTACCTTTGGTCGTTTTAGACGAGCCATCCAGCGCAAGTTTTGCCATGCCAGCCAAAAATAGCAATCAAAGCGACAGTAACGCATCAGACAACTCAAGAGATGACGATAGCGGTGACGATGAGTCTGAAGATGGAAGTGACGCCATTCAATTTCTGCGTAGCAAATGGACGATGGTGGGGGCAGTGGCTGTTGTGGTGCTGGCTGTAGTCATAGCTCTGCTAGCTGTCAATCAGGATTCTTCATCCACTCGAACTGTTCCCAATTTGGTGGGGATGAACTATGAAGATGCCATTGATGAAGTGAGCGGTACAGTCGGTGGAAACTGGGTCAAAATCAAACGTTATGAGCAACGCAGAGACGGCACCGACGAAGGCGAAATCATGGGGCAAGACCCTGCCCCAAACGAAAAAGTAGAAAAGGGAGCAATTTTGACTCTCACGATGTCTCTCGGCAGGAGTTATGTGACCTTACCTGCTGATATCATTGGCGTTCCGATTGAAACGGCAACTCGGCACCTCCAAGATTTAGGACTCGTTTTGGGGGAGGTGAAAGAAGTTTTCAACAACGACATCGCTTCAGGGCAAGTGATTGGGGTTAACGAAGAGAGGCAGAGGCTGTTGGATGTGGCACCTGGAAGTTCTGTGTATCTGACCGTTTCGGCTGGGGCTCAAGTGGTGACGGTTCCAGGGCTTGTGGGCAGCGACCTCAACATCATTTTGGAAAATTTGCGTGAGACAGGTTTTAATGTGAGTGTAGAGCGTGAATACGACAATCAGTTTGAACGAGATGTGGTATTGCGGGTTGTGCCAGAGGCGGGCACAGAGGTAACTACGGGGAGCGATCTGCTGCTTGTGGTATCTGACGGGCCGAGGCCGGTGCCCGCATTGGCTGGTTTGAGCGTGGGGCAAGCCAGGACGCTTTTGGAACAGCAAGGGTTTTGCTTAGCCGAAAGAACGGTTGAAGGAGATTTACTCAGCGACATCGGCGATGAGGCCGAAGTGCGCAATAGCGTGCCACCCGCAGGAGCGACATTTTCTGCCACTGATGAAGCTGAAGAAGGCCAAGAAGCTGGCTGCGTTCAACTTATTCTCAGTGGTTAGAAGGGTTGTGGCAACGAATAGACAGGGTTGATTGTGACAGAAACTTACAAGCTGTGGCAAAATAGCCGTGTGGCAAGGCTCATCGGTAGCATTGAAAAATATGAATGAAAATTCAGATTCGGCCAGAATTTCAGAAGAAGCAGTAGCTCATGTTGCCCATCTGGCTCGCCTGCGTGTAACACCAGAAGAGCAAAAGATGTTTTCACAGCAGCTCTCTAGTGTGCTGGGTTACGGCAAAGCTATGGAAGCCCTCAACCTTGACGATGTGCCGCCCACTTCGCATCCCTACCCCCTCAATAATGTGCTCAGAGATGATGAGATATCGGCAGGTAGCAGCAGAGATGAAGTGCTAGATGTCGCCCCTGTTGCTCAAGACAATCAGTTTCGGGTGCCGCCCGTGCTAGAGCAAACATGAATGCCTTAAATAAACCTGCCATAGAGCTAGCTGCTGCAATACGGTCGGGAGAGATTTCAGCTGTTTCAGCAGTGGAAGCACGCCTTAGTGAAATCGCTACCCGAGATGCTGAAATCGCTGCTTTTGTACAAGTGCTAAACGAAGAAGCCTTGGCAGCAGCAACTTCGGTAGATGATCGTGTAGCCACAGGCGAAGATCCTGGCCCTCTAGCAGGCGTGCCCATCGCCTTAAAAGACAACCTCTGCACCAGAGGCATCCCAACCACCTGCTGTTCTCGTATTTTGGAAGGTTGGAAGCCACCTTATGAAGCAACAGTCGTGAGCCGACTGCGAAATGCTGGGGCTGTGGTGGTAGGCAAGACCAACTTGGATGAGTTCGCCATGGGATCTTCCACAGAGAATTCCGCTTTCGGCACCACTCGCAACCCTCACGACCTCAGCTGTGTGCCGGGTGGCTCCAGCGGTGGCTCGGCCGCAGCGGTGGCTGCTGGTTTTACGCCGTTGGCATTAGGTAGCGACACGGGCGGCTCCATACGCCAGCCCGCTGCTCTGTGTGGTGTGGTCGGCGTGAAGCCGACTTACGGCAGAGTCTCGCGCTACGGATTGATAGCTTTCGCTTCTTCTCTGGATCAGATAGGCCCCTTCGCAACTTCTGTCGCAGACGCAGCGACGTTGTTGGAGGTCATCGGTGGACACGATCCTGCTGATTCCACCTCTATCCCCGAGGCTATGCCTTCGCTCTCTGAATGTCTGGGGCGGGGTGTGGAAGGAATGCGAATAGGTTTGGTTGCTGAGCTGTGCGATGGCGTGTCTTCAGATGTAGCTAGACGTGTTTCTGAGGCATCTGAGGCTTTGGCAGGTGGCGGGGCGACTGTGGAAGAAGTGAGCGTGCCTGCGTCTCGGTTTGGTTTGTCTGCTTACTATCTCATAGCCCCGGCGGAAGCTTCCAGCAATCTCGCCCGCTATGACGGCGTGCGCTACGGAATGCGAACAGAGTCGTCCAACGCTGTGGAGATGAACATTGCCACCCGCACTGCGGGATTCGGCGAAGAAGTCAAACGCCGCATCATGCTGGGCACTTTTGCGCTCTCGGCTGGCTATTACGATGCCTATTATGGAAAAGCCCTGAAGGTGCGTACTTTAATCATTGAAGATTTCAATCGAGCATACGAGCACTTTGACGCTCTGATTGCTCCGACATCGCCCACTACAGCTTTTGAAATTGGGTCGCGCACCGATGACCCGCTAGAGATGTATCTCTCAGATGTGTGCACTGTGCCGTCCAGCTTGGCAGGGCATCCTGCTATGTCGGTGCCGTTCGGCTCAGGCGATGTCAATGAAAACAACATCTGTTTGCCTGTGGGTGTGCAAGTGCTGGCCCCTGCTATGGGCGAAGAAACTATGTTTCGAGTCGGAGCTTTCTTAGAGAGTGTCGCAGTGAATGTCGCAGAGAGTGTCGCACGGGAAGCATTGACCAGTGAAGCATTGACTAGTAGAGATGGCTGACAGAAATATTGCTTTGCTCCCAGAAGGCTGGGAAGCTGTGCTCGGGCTAGAAGTGCACGCCGAGCTACTTACCGAGACGAAGCTTTTTTCTGCCAGCCCCAACCGCTTTGGCGGCGACCCTAATACCCATATTGATCCTGTCAGTCTCGGTCTGCCTGGAACATTGCCCGTAGTCAATCGCCACGCTGTGGAGCTTGCCATTCGTGTGGGGCTGTCGTTGAACTGCGATGTGCGACCATCTACTTTCGCACGCAAAAACTATTTCTACCCTGACATGCCCAAGAACTACCAAATCAGCCAATACGAAGACCCAATCAACGCCGACGGGTTCTTAGAGCTACCGTCAGGCAAACGGATCGGGATAGTGCGAGCACACTTGGAAGAAGATACCGGCAAAAGCACCCATGTGGGCGGTGGCGGACGCATCCATGAGGCAGGCTTTTCACTCATTGACTACAACCGAGCAGGGGTGCCGCTCATAGAAATCGTGAGTGCACCAGATTTGCGAAGCTCAGACGAAGCAAAAGAATATGTGGCTGAACTACGAGCTATTCTCGTGACCATCGGGGCCACAGACGGGAAGATGGAAGAAGGCTCGCTGCGAGTGGATGCCAACATTTCTGTGAGGAGAGTTGGTGATGAGTTGGGCGTGCGTTGCGAAGTAAAGAATGTGAATTCGCTACGGTCGCTGGGGCGAGCGATTGACTATGAGGCGCGTCGTCAAGTGAAGTTGCTGGAAGAAGGTGGCGCAGTGACGCAAGAAACCCGCCACTGGAACGAAGACGAAGGCAAAACTCATTCGCTGCGATCTAAAGAAGGTGAGACCGATTACCGCTATTTCTTAGAACCCGACTTAGTGCCTCTAGTGCCAGATGAGAGGTGGATAGAAGAAATTCGAGGTGCTCTGCCGACCCTGCCAGCTGAAAGGCGTCGCAGGCTGGCGTCTGCTAGAGAAACCGCATCTACCAAAGGTGAGATGTACGGAGAGGCAGATTTATCAGCGATAGCTACGATAGTGGCACGCGACCAAGACGAGCTAGCCTTAGGTGCCATCTCAGCGGGTGCCGATACGCAGCTCGTCTTCAAGCACATCTTGAACAATCTTGCCGAAGGCACAGGCAAGCTTGACATCTCAGCTTTTGCTGAGCTACTCACAGCAGAAGCTGCAGGCAACATCTCAGCCTCACAAGCCAAAACAATCCTTGCCGATTTAGTAGCCAATGGCGGCGACGCTGCAGCAGCCATGGAAGCTCGCGCCTCCGACACTACTGACGCAGGCGAACTAGAAACTCTCTTAGAAGAGCTAATAGCTCAGCACTCAGATGAATGGCAACGTTTCTGCGAAGGTGAGCAAAAACTTCAAGGTTTCTTCGTGGGTCAGATAATGAAAGCCACTAAAGGTCGAGCCGACGGTCAAGCCACCGCCAAGCTCCTAGCGCAACGTATGATGTGAATTAGCAAAAGATTGAATGTGCTATGCTTCAAGCATGAACGAAACCAACGGTGAAAGTAGCCCACCTGAAGAAGGCTCCATAGCGACAACAGATTCCCCAACGAAAGACATCACCCCGGAAGCTACTTCCGAAGGAGAAACAGCAGCTACCTCAGAAGGAGAAACTGTAGCTACTTCTGAAGAAGCCGCTCCCTCTGAACTGCCTGAAAAAACAAAGCGATCGCTTGCCAACCCAGAGATGCAGAAGATGATTATCTATTTGATAGTCATGATCAGCGCAGCCCTCGTGGTTGTGGGATCGCTCCTCCCGTGGTTGCCAGGAACTTATATCAATGCTTGGTCACAAGCGGGGTCCCTAGCGGACAATATCGATCCTTGGTCTCTAGTGGTCGGCGATCTCGTCTCAGGTTACGGGCTACCGACCTTCATTTTCGGAGCCAGCCTGTTGGCTACCCTGATCTTGAAAAAGAGCAACTCGTGTCTGCATCTCTACTTGGCATCTGGCGCGTTTTGGGCAGTTTTAGCCTTTGTCCTTGGGCCAAACACAGATGAAAAGGCAGGCGTGTGGTTGGCACTTGCAGGATCTGCGGTGGGCGTGTTCGTGCTACTTACGCACCAACTCAGTGAGTGGATGAACGAGATAAAGACAGCCAAGAATGACGAGGAAGAAGAGGAGGCCGAAGAAGAGGAAGCCGAAGATCCATCCGCAATTCATAAGCGAACTGCGAACGCAGTGCTTGCAACTTTGGCTGGTGTTGGTGCGATACTCAGCACATTTTTGTGGAATTGGATTGCACTCCCAAGCAATGCCTCTGATACATTCTTGAACTATTTCGATATTGACTTACAAATATCAGCCTTTGACAAGCCGCTCAGAATGACATTGATCATCTTCATTTGGGGCATAATAGCAACCCTCGGCTCACTCATAGTGTTGCAAGAACGTAGCTACAAAAAGCCGATGCAAAACCTGTTCAAAGCCATCCGTGTGAGCTGGACACTAGCAGGCATAGCCATTTGCACCGTCTCTGGCGGGATCGTGCTAAGTGAAGTGTTTTGGGGCAGAGACTCACTAGGTTCTTTCCTGGAAGGCCCCTTCGTGGCATTCGTCAGTGGTGCTCTGTTGCTCTATGCCTCTCGCTCTGAATGGCGAACAGACTGCTCTAGCTAAGAGCATCTAAGCAAACTGATCTCAATCAATACCTCAGTCGATGGGGGGAACGCGGGGGAGTTGGCGAGTGAGGATGTCTTCGTAGCGCATTTGAATTTGGGTGTCGTAAGTATCGTTGGTGGGGATGTAAAAATCGCCTGCCTTTACCCCTGCGAAGACTTTATCGGCAGCCACGGCTGGGTCTAAGCCAGCTTCTGCGACACTCATCACTAGCACCTCTTCTATAGATCGCCCTGAATCTGATGTTTCATGGCCAGGGGTGTTCGCGAAAGCTTCTTGACGATTGCGGGTGGAAGAACCGATGTTGGTGCTGATGAGACTGGGCACTAGCACCGACACGCCAATCTTTGCTTCGACTGTAGCCAAGTCGTGTGCCAAGCACTCTGAAAGCCCTACGGCTGCGAACTTAGATGTGAAATACGGCCCTGAGAACGAAGCTGACACCATACCGCCCATAGAAGATGTGTTCACGATGTGGGCTTCTTCGTCTTGTTCAAGCATTCTCGGCACAAACGCATTTACAGCATGGACGATGCCAAATACATTCACAGCCATTACCCATTCCCAGTCGGCAATTGTTCGCTCCCACATCAGTCCACCCACAAAGACGCCAGCGTTGTTGCAGAGCAGATGTACTCCGTCGCGCCACTCGAAAGCAGTATCGGCTAGAGCCTGCACCGACTTCGCATCAGTTACATCGGTCTGCACGCACAGTGCTTTCTCGCCACCACCACCTGCTTCGGCGATAAGAGCAGCGGTCTCTTCCATCGGTGGCACCTCAATGTCTGCGACCACCACATGCATTCCTTCAGCTGCGCTTCTCAAAGCAAGTTGTCGTCCGATGCCGCTACCTGCGCCTGTGATTACAGCTGTCTTAGATGTGAAATTATCCATTAGGTAAGTCTTAGCAGATAAAATAGCCGCGATGCCAGTGCAATCCAAATAATCAGCCCACCTACAAGTCAATCGCAAGCCAATCGCAAGCCCACCTACAAGCCCATCTACTAGCCATGCCTCCACCACCAGAAACAAAGCTCGACACCGAAACCATGATCTCGGTCAACGGTAACGAAATTTCCGCCGATAAGCGGCAGCTTCTGATTGATGCTTGTGAGCAGGCTGGAGTCTATATTCCTCGCTTTTGTTATCACCCTCGGATGCGCTCGGTGGGGATGTGTCGCATGTGTTTGGTGGAGGTTGACACAGGCAGAGGACCAGCCTTGCAGCCCTCGTGCATGGTGGAGGTGAGCGAAGGGATGAAAGTAGAGACAGAAAGCCCAGCCGCTCAAAAAGCCCAAGAAGGCGTGCTGGAATTTTTGCTCGTGAATCATCCGCTGGACTGTCCTGTCTGCGACAAAGGCGGAGAATGTCCGCTTCAAGACCAGACAATGGCATTTGGCCCCGGCGAGAGCCGCTTCGTGGAATCTAAACGCCATTTTGCCAAGCCCATCTCTATCAGCTCTCAGGTGCATCTCGACCGCGAACGTTGCATTCTATGTGACCGTTGCACTCGCTTTGCCTCAGAAGTAGCAGGGGATCCGCTCATCCATTTCATCGGCAGAGGCAGCACCACTGAAATCAATACCTTCCCCGATGAGCCGTTCAGCTCGTATTTCAGCGGTAACACCGTGCAGATATGTCCTGTGGGCGCACTCACGGCCTCGCCATATCGGTTCAAAGCGCGCCCCTGGGATTTAGCCGAATCCCACTCCACCTTCCCCAATCCGATGGGCGACCGCATAGTGGTGGAATCTTCCCGCGACCAAATCTTGCGCTATCAGGGGATGGACTCTGACGCGGTGAACTGGGGCTGGTTGAGCGACCGCGACCGATTCAGTTTTCAAGCAGGTAGCCACCCTGACCGTCTCACAGAACCGCTTATGCGAAATGTGGCTGGCGAGCTGGTGCCCACCTCATGGAACGAAGCTTTGGATGCTGTAGCTGGCATGGTTGCTGCGGCGGTGGAGACTTTGGGGGCACAGTCGGTGGCCTTGATCGGCGGAGCACACCTCACTTGCGAAGCGCAATACGCGTGGGCAAAACTAGCCAAAGCTGTGTGGGGCACAGACAGCACCGATGCTCAACTTGATGACGGCTTGGCGGCAGAAGTAGTGCTGGGGCTACCTAGGGCTACCATCAATGAAGCTTGCAGCGGCACGGTCATCCTTATGGCGGCTGACCCAAAGGAAGAGATAGGAACGTTGTATCTACGGTTGCGCCCTGCCGCTGTTGTAGGCGAAGTGACGCTGTTAGAGATCACTCCCACTGACACTGGACTTTCAGATGTGGCAACTCGCAGTTTGCGGGTGCTACCTGGAGATGAACCGCTAGTAGTTGAAGCACTGCTAGCTGATGACCCTACCGCATACATTAGATCTGCTGGAACCCGCGGAAAGCTCGGAATCACCCCCGTGAGCGACATTGTGGCACTGAGTGAGCTGTTGAAAGAAAAAGTGGGTGAAGCCAGAGATGAAAGCTCAGAAGTTGGAGGCTCAAAAACTGGAGACCCGGAAACTGGAGACTCAGCAATCAGCACCTCGCCCCTCACTGTGATTTTCGGGCGCAGATCTCTTAGCGAATCTCCAGATGTGATAGCGACTGCCGCCAGCAAAATCGCCGAGGCTTATCCGCACGCTCGCTTCTTGCCTGCTTTGCGGAGAGGTAATGTGCATGGCGCGCTGGAAATGGGGCTAGCCCCAGGTTTGCTTCCGGGGCGCACTTTGTTGGAAGAAAATAACAATTGGTATCGCAGCATCTGGGGGAGTGTGCCGGCGCAAAAAGGTAGCGACACTGCCAGCATCATAGAAGCCGCCGCAGCAGGTGAGATTGCTGTGCTCGTATGCCTCGGGGCAGACCCGGTGCGTGACTTCCCTAGCAAGCAGCTCATAGATGAAGCCCTCGCCGTAGGCACCAGCATTATCTCTATAGATGCCTTCCCAAACGACACTACAAAAGAGGCCTCAATTGTGTTGCCAGCAGCGGCCTTCGGCGAGAGAGAAGGCACTCACCTGAACCTAGAAGGACGCCTCACACCGATAACCAAGCAAGTCAATCCGCCTGGAACGGCACGCAGCGACTGGATGATTGCAACGGAGTTAGCTCGCAAAGGTGGCTTTGAATGGGATTTTGCCTCCTCAGAAGACATCTGGGAAGAAATCGCCGAGATAGTGCCGAGGTTCAAAGGTATCAGTAGCAAAGCAGTCCGTAATAATCCCGAGGGGGTGCTCGCAGGTGGCGCAGATGTGAATCTCAGAATTTCTGTTCCGACACCAGAACCAACTCCCCACGATCGCTACGCATTGCGTCTTGTGGTCAATCGCACTGTATATGACAACGGCACGCTTGTGTCTCATTGCCCGTCCCTCGCGCCGCTGGCTCAACCTGCTTCAGCTCGTCTCAACCCTGCTGTAATGCGCGAACTAGGCATCAGTGAAGGCGACACCGTATCAGTCGCATCTTCTGCCACGCCGATGAATATCCCCACTACATCTGATGCTCGCGTGCCCGAGGGGGTGGTTGTTATAGCCCACAATCACACAGGTGCTGATCCTCGCAAGCTGATAGAGAGCGACCGGACAGTAACCGTGGTGCGAATCAGCACAGAACCCGTCACATGATATTCGGTGTAGACCCTCTATTCGTCGGTGGGGTAGGGCTGGAAGAAGTTGCCATAGTCGCCATTAAAGTTCTGGTGGCTTTTGTTTTCTTGTTGCTGAGCGTGACGCTTATGATTTGGTTTGAGCGCAAACTCATTAGCGACATGCAAAATCGCATCGGCCCTGCGGTGGCTGGCCCGTTCGGCATTCTCCAAACTCTTGCCGACGGTTTGAAACTCTTTTTCAAGGAAGACTTGCTGCCGTCTGAAAGTCGCCGTCTCGTGTTCAGGCTGGCACCGTATCTTTCGCTCGTGCCGGCGTTTCTCACTTTCGTAGTGGTGCCTGTGGGGGGCAACTTTACCGACAAAGACGGCGTGGTGAACTGGTGGGGCAACTTTACTCACCTGCAAGTGGCTGACCCGCCCGTGGGGGTGCTGTTGGTGTTGGCCATGTCATCGGTGGCTGTATATGGAATCATGTTGGCAGGCTGGTCTTCAGGCTCCAAATATCCACTGCTCGGCTCAGTGCGAGCTTCGGCTCAGGTCGTGTCATACGAAGCGGCTCTGGGTCTGTCGTTCGCAGCGGTGATTTTGACTGCTGGCAGCCTTTCAACTCACGAGATTGTGGCCGCACAATCCACTTACGGCTGGAACCTTTGGGTCATGGGAATCGTGCCGTTTGTGGTTTTTGTGATCGCTGCCACCGCCGAGTTGAACCGCCCGCCCTTTGACCTAGTTGAAGCCGAACAAGAGCTGGTGGGTGGCTTCCACACCGAATATAGCTCGCTACGGTTCGCTCTTTTCTATATGGCAGAATTCATGAATGTCATTACTATGTCAGCAATCATCGTCACGCTCTTCCTTGGAGGCCCCAACGGGCCGATCTTCACCGAGAGTGTGGACTGGCTTTGGGGTGTGCTGTGGTTCTTCTTGAAGCTTTTTGTGTTGCTGTTCGTATTTGTGTGGTTCAGGGCCACGTTGCCGCGCTTTCGCTACGACCAGCTCATGGATTTGGGCTGGAAAGTATTAATACCTCTTTCGCTGGCTTGGCTGTTGGTGCTTGCTGCCCTAGATATCGGCGAAGATCGAAATTGGAATAGCTTCGCAGTGGTGGCCGTATCGGTAGGAGGCATCGTTTTGGCGGCTGTTCTGCTACGTGTCGCCATACAAGCAGGCAGGCACGCGCCCGACATTGATGCGCCTGGTGCTGATACGCCAGACATTGATACGTCAGACATTCATATACCAGACGACGAAGACAACATGGCAGGCAAGGAGGCATAACTATGGGTTATCTAGGCGGTTTTGCGGTGACCTTCCGCAAACTTTTTGAGAAGCGGGTCACCACTTCGTATCCCAAAGAGAAACGACACAAACCTCAGCGACTCCACGGCCGTCATGTGCTCAACCGATATGAAGACGGTATGGAAAAGTGCATCGGATGTGAGCTTTGCGCTGCTGTGTGTCCCGCCAATTGCATTTATGTGCGTGGTGCCGACAACTCACCTGACGACCCAGTATCACCCGGCGAACGCTTTGGCTACATCTATGAGATCAACTATCTGCGCTGCATCCATTGTGATCTCTGCGTGGAAGCTTGCCCCACCGAAGCGATTACCGAGTCAAAGCTGTTTGAATTTTCCTTTGCGAGCCGAACCGACGCCATCTATACCAAAGACGAGCTGCTAGTGGGAGACGATGGCAAACCCAAGCAACTGCCCTGGGAAGACTGGCGACCCGGCGATGACGAGCACACCTCAGCGTGGATGCGTGCTACTTCACCTTCGGGAAGCTCGGAACACGAAGGAAGAGTGGCCTGGTCGAGCGAGCTAGGCTACGGCGTGCGCGCGGCCGAAGAAGGCCAATCAGAGCAGAGCCTCTGATGGAAAGTCTTTGATGGAAACTCTCTGATGGAAACTATTGTCTTCATAGCTTGCGCGGTCATCTGCGTAGTGGGTGCGCTCGGGGTGATCATTGCCAAAAACCCTGTGCACTCCGCCCTTATGCTGGTGGCAACACTTTTTGGCGTAGCGGTGCTGTTTTTGGCTATGGACGCTCAGTTTTTGGCTGCTGTGCAAGTCATCGTGTACGCGGGGGCGATTGTGGTGCTGTTTCTCTTTGTCATTATGCTGTTCGGGGTATATCGCAGCGAAAACCTGCGGGTGGAGCCAATAGCAGGGCAGCGACCTATGGCTATAGCTGTGGGCGTTTCCACGCTCGCGCTTGGAGTTATCATCGTGGCTATCGCAACCGGAGGTTCGCCCACAGGCGACTCTGCCGTTACAGCCCCCGTGTTAGACAGCATGACAGCTCACACTCAAGACGCCACCTCTGTTTTCAACGACAATCAGAGCAGTGGAGAAGAGTTTTTACCCAATGTGCGCCAGCTGGGTCGGGTCATCTTCACTGAATATGTGTGGGCGTTTGAAATCACCGGCATTCTCCTGACGATTGCTGTGGTGGGGGCGATCGCCTTATCTAGGCGAGCACAACCCACCCGCAAGCAAGACGAAGCACTGTCAGATACAGCACTATCAGATACAGGGCGCGAGGCAAGGTAGGAATGGAAGTCACTACCGCTTGGTATCTGGTGTTGGGAGGCATCTTGTTTGCCATCGGCACCTTCGGTCTGCTCGTGCGGCGCAACCCGCTGGTGATGTTTATGTGTATTGAGCTGATGCTTAACGCTGTGAATCTCACCTTCGTGGCTTTCGGGCGCGACCTCGGCGATATTGGCGGGCAAACTGCCGTGTTCTTTGTGTTAGTGGTGGCTGCTACAGAAGTAGTGATCGGTCTGGCCATCGTGGTGGCAGTGATGCGCCACCGCCCCGATGCCACTGCCGACGACATTGCCGCGCTCAAAGGCTGACGAGCGCATCTCGATGGAACGACCTGTCTGATGGAACGACCTCTCTGATGGAACGACCTCTCTGATGGAACGACTTGTCTGGCTCATCGCGCTGATGCCGCTCATCGGCTTCGCTCTGTTGCTAGTCGGAGGTCGAAGGCTAGGCGAACCGCGGGCCGGCTTGCTCGCCACAACAGCCACAGCAGCTTCATTTGTAGCTTCGGTGCTCGTATTCATCGGACTGCTGGGATTAGAAGGCGATGAGCGGTCGGTCACTTTCACCTTGTTTTCATGGGTGCCAGCGGGGGATCTCTCAGTAGATGTATCGTTTTTGGCCGACCCGCTCTCTATCACGATGGCTCTATTCATCACCGGGGTAAGCACACTCATCCATCTTTACTCTCTCGGTTACATGCACGGAGATGAGAACTTCTCTAAGTTTTTCATCTACCTCAATTTGTTCGTGTTTTCTATGTTGATTCTGGTGCTCAGTGACAATCTGTTGCTCACATTCCTCGGCTGGGAAGGCGTGGGGGTGTGCTCGTATCTCCTAATCTCTTTCTGGTTTGGCGACGAAGCCAACGCCAGCGCAGGCAAGAAAGCGTTCGTGACTAACCGAGTCGGCGACTTCGGCTTTATGGTGGCGATCTTCTTGACATTCGGGGCTTTCGGCACACTCAACTACAACGACATCTTTGCCGACACTTCTGTTGTTACTTCAACCACAGCTTCAGCTATCGTGTTGCTGTTGATATTGGGTGCGGCAGGTAAGTCGGCGCAGCTCCCTCTGTATGTGTGGCTACCCGATGCTATGGCAGGCCCTACGCCGGTGTCTGCGCTCATACACGCTGCCACGATGGTGACTGCTGGCGTGTATCTGTTAGTGCGAGTAAATCCGCTGTTAGCTGTGGCTGACGGCTGGGTGCTGGACATTTTGGCCTGGATAGGGCTGGCTACGGCACTCATCGCAGCAACCGCTGCTATCGCTCAGCGAGACATCAAGAAGGTGCTCGCCTACTCTACTATCAGCCAGCTCGGGTTTATGTTTGTGGCTGTGGGAGTCGGGTCATACACGGCCGCGATCTTCCATATGATCACACACGCCTTCTTCAAAGCTTTGTTGTTCTTAGGGTCGGGGTCGGTCATTCACGCTATGGATAACGAACAAAACATGTCTCGCTATGGCGGGCTGGCTAAGTTTTTGCCCGTTACTGCCGTTACCTTCGGCATCGGTTGGTTGGCGATAGCTGGCGTTCCGCCTTTTTCAGGGTTTTGGTCGAAAGACGAAATTCTGGCAGGGGCTTGGAACAATAACAAGTTGCTTTGGGCTTTGTTGCTTTTCGCAGCTATGCTCACAGCGTTCTATATGAGCCGAGCAGTATTTATGACTTTCTTTGGTGAGAAACGATGGGGGGCTGGAGCTGGTAATTCAAGTGAGAATATGACCGAGACAGACGAACACAGTGCCGCAGATGTTGAAATCTCAAGCGCAGACGATGTTGAGGTGGCAGATACAGCAAATATTGGGGCAGCAAAAACAGTATCCACTGCCCCTCACGAATCGCCGCCTACGATGCTGATGCCGCTGGTGGTGCTTGCGTTGCTGGCGACCGTTGCAGGTGTTCTTAACTTGCCTTTCGTGAAATCCACGCACTTCTTAGAAAAATGGCTGGAACCTTCGCTCTACCACAACGAAGCGCAGCTAGGTTTTGCAGGCGGCACTAAGTGGGTGCTAGCAGCGGTTGCTATCGTGGCTAGTTTTGCAGGCATCTGGATAGCTGTGCAGTTCTATCTGAAAAAGGTGGCCCCAACACGGCTGGTAGAGCTTGACATTTTCGCTCGCGCCTGGCGATATGACGAGACGATTACTAAGGTCGCTGGAGGCCCCGGTCGGCGAGCTTTCGACAAGATAGCTCTGTTTGACCGGCGAGGTGTGGATGGGGTAGTGAATGGAGTAGGGAGTTTGGTGCAGACAGGCGGGCACTGGCTGCGTCAATTCCAAACGGGCAAGGTGCGTAGCTATGCCCTAGGCATCGCCTTAGGCGCAGTCATCTTGCTCGCGTATTTCATCGCAAGGGCTAGTTTCTGATGAATTCCTCTGTGATCTTCGCCGAAGCTGGGGCATCGTTTCCCGTATTGTCGCTGCTGGTGATCTTGCCGCTTGTAGGCGCAGCCGCGCTACTGCTGATTCCGTCATCACGTTCCGAAATGCTTCGCCCAGTGGCCTTGCTCTTCACAGTCGCCGTGGCTGCTGCAGCAGGCTGGCTAGTAGCAGTCTTTGAGACTTCAGGTGGTTCAGAGGCAGGCTTTCAGTTTGTGTCGCGCCACGAATGGATCTCATCGCTTGGCACTTCTTGGCATCTCGGGGTAGACGGCATCTCGCTGTTTCTCGTGGCGCTTACTGGTTTGCTATTCCCCCTCACCATCATCGCTTTAGACCCAGGCAGTGACCAAAAGTCCTACTATGTTTGGCTGTTGGTATTGGAAGCAGGTTGCCTAGGCGCGTTTTTAGCACTTGACTTGTTGCTGTTCTTTATGTTCTTTGAGATAGTGCTGGTGCCGATGTATTTCTTAATCGGCAAATGGGGTCATAGCAACGCCCGTTATGCCGCCGTCAAATTCTTCCTCTACACGATGCTTGGCTCATCGATCATGCTGGTTGGTATCGTAAGCCTGGTCTTTTTGCATTCCTCTGCCACAGGCGGCGCAGTTACCTTCGACCTCGTGGAGATAGCCACATCCCAATCACTTGCCACCACCACTGCCCGATGGCTGTTCTTGTCGTTTGCTTTGGCATTTGCTGTGAAAGTGCCGCTCTTTCCGTTCCACACCTGGCTACCTGATGCCCACACTGAAGCCCCCACAGCAGGCTCAGTCATCTTGGCAGGGGTGCTGTTGAAGCTCGGCACCTACGGGTTTTTGCGTTTCGGTCTGTATCTCTTCCCTGAAGCCACCAGCTATTTTGCACCACTCTTTCTCACGTTGGGCGTGGTCGGCATTCTCTATGGCGCAGTTGTGGCCGCCATGCAGAAAGACTTGAAACGTCTAGTGGCATATTCATCGGTGGCGCATCTGGGTTTCATCATCTTGGGCGCATTCGCTCTCAACATCCAGAGCTTGGAAGGAAGCGTACTGCAGATGGTGAACCACGGACTTTCCACCGGCGCGCTTTTCTTCTTGGTTGGGTTTATCTATGAGCGTCGCCATACCCGCCAGATTGCCGAGTTGGGCGGCCTGCAGCGAAGCGTGCCTCTGCTGGCGGGCGTGTTCATGGTGGTGATGCTGTCGTCCATCGGACTACCGGGACTGAATGGTTTTGTGGGAGAGTTTTTGATTTTGCTAGGAACATTTGAAGCAAATCGCTGGTGGGCAGTGGTTGCAACAGTGGGCGTGATCTTAGCTGCGGTGTATTTGCTTTGGGCCTATCAGCGAGTGTTTCACGGCCCAACCGTTGGCGAGAATGTGAAAATTGTAGATCTGCGTTGGCGAGAATGGGTTGCGGTGGCACCGCTCGTGGCACTCATCGTGTTCTTGGGGGTGTATCCAAGACCAGCATTGGATCGCATAGAACCTGCTGTTGAGAGATTGGTAGAACATGTTGAGATGAATGACGGCACCGAGGCTTCCCCATGATGGTCGCTGCGGGCGAAATTTTTGCTCAGATCTCCCCGAGCACTCTAGTGCCGACACCTTCAATCGATTGGGAGGCTCTAGTCCCGTATCTGTTGTTGGCTGGTGGCGGGGTGCTATTGCTAATGATTTTCTCTCTAGTCGGAAAGTGGCTATCGAGTAGTTTCGCTTCGTATTTCACATTCGCCATTGGGCTGGCGACTTTAGGATCGTCCTTCGCTCTGTGGCGGCGCATCGGCGACGAAGGTGCCACTTCCACATTGTCAGGTATGGTGGGCGTGGATCGCTTCTCTGTGTTCATCACAGGGCTGATAGGAGCGGTAGTGGCCCTGGTTGCGCTGTTGTCGCACGACTATATAAAGCGCGAGCGGCTTTGGGGCACGGAGTTGTATGTGCTGTTGCTACTGTCGGCCACAGGCGGTGTGATCATGGCAGGGGCAAATGATCTGATTGTGCTGTTTTTGGGGTTGGAGGTGCTGTCTATTGCGGTCTATGTGCTAGCAGCTATGCACCTGCGCAGGTCCACATCGCAAGAGGCAGGCATGAAATATTTTGTGCTGGGGGCTTTCTCCTCGGCCTTCTTCCTCTACGGTGTCGCTCTTATCTATGGAGCAGTGGGATCTACGAAGTTGTCATATATTGCCGATTTCTTAGAAGCCGGCTCGCTTGAGAAAGACGGCCTTTTGTTAGGCGGTTTCGCCTTGCTGCTGGTAGGTATGTTCTTCAAAATCGCAGCTGTGCCCTTCCATGCTTGGACGCCTGATGTCTATCAAGGTTCCCCCACGCCCGTAGTGGCATATATGGCATCTGCTGTCAAAGCAGCAGGGTTTGCGGCCCTTCTGCGAGTGTTCGTGGCAGCATTTGAAAGCTATCAAGGCGACTGGCAGCCCATCATCTATGTCATAGCTTTGCTAACTATGTTTGCTGGCGGAGCAATGGCCATAGTTCAGACTGATGTAAAGCGAATGCTGGCATACTCTTCAATCAGTCACGCTGGTTTCATCCTGGTAGGCGTGCAGGCGGCAACAGATGACGGAGTTGCTGCCGCGCTGTTCTACTTAGCAGCCTATGCTGCCATAGCCGTAGGTAGCTTTGCCATAGTAGGCATGGTCGCCGCTGGAGCTAGAGATAGCAATGCCGACAACACGGGGGAGAGCATGGGGGAGAGCATGGCAGACAGCACGGCAGACAGCAATGAGGCAACCTCTGAAAACCACATCGCCATCTATCGCGGATTAGCCAAAAACCGCCCCGTTCTAAGCGCAGCCTTCATGGTGTTACTGCTGGCTCAAGCAGGCGTCCCTTTCACCACAGGTTTCTTTGCCAAGTTCGCAATAATTAGCGCAGCAGCTGATGCCCGTTCTTTCTGGTTGGCCGTCTTTGCGATGATCTCAGCAGTAATTTCAGCCTTTATCTATCTGAGACTTCTGGTAGCTATGTATTTGCCAGACCAACAAAACACCAGCGAGAGCTCCCTCGAAAAACCATCCATTTTAGAAGGCACAGTGGTGGCTCTAACAGTTGCTTTCACCCTGGCCTTCGGCATAATTCCCGGCTACCTTTACGACCTAACCCAAGAAGCCCTAATCGCTCTGGTGCCGTAGAGAAAGCCACCTAAGATCACCCAGCAATTCAATGAAAATCTGGGGTGCCATTCCAGAAAAACTTGAAAAAACTGGAATAGCACTCCAGAAATTGATAGAATTAGAGGGCGATGTTTGTAGTTGAAGAAATGCTGCTACTAATATTTATTTCTGTAATATACTTTGAAATAAGTAAATTTAGGAGAAAATAGAGCTAGTTTGTTAATATATAATAGATTTTAGATAACAAACAAAAGAAAACTATTAATTTATTATTTTAGATTTATATTAACTAATAAATATGGAGATCGCTGACATGCACGCGGAGGCTGGGGGGTTGGAAAACGGCAGCATACCTTGTTGGGACTCAGCCCCTGATATCTGGCGGGAGGTTTGGATTGAAGAAGTTCATCATTCCACAGGGTTGGGAGGCAACTCGCTTACGCGCAATGAGGTTAAACGGCTATTGGTAGATGAAAGGGCTGTTGGTAGCAGGTTGTTGGTTGAATATCTGTATGTGCGAGGATACGGGGATGCTTCCCGCTGGGTTTGTCAGCAGAAGCAGCCATCAAGAAACGCAGTTGAACCAAGCAACGAGCTTGAGGTATTTGACAGAGAAACAGAGGCATTTGACAGGGAAACACAAGCGTCAGAAACTGAATCGCAAGTAACTTTGGAGGAGGTTTGTTTTTTACACGAACAAACTACTCTGCTTCCATGGGCCAGCATGCAAAAGCCCCAAGATGAGCCGGGCAAGTTTAGAGAGCGAGAGTTGGGGGCAGAGGGTATAACTGCGGTGTCATGGAGATTTGTACCAGCTGAAATGGAGAACTGGCTTGCACAAGCCAACGAGTTATTGGCATCGCCAATGGCACAGACGATGCCAGAGCTATCAGAGCTGTCAGCGGCACTGGCGCGTATTCACAGCCGGTTTGTCAAAACTCAGCCGTTCGCTACGGCTAACGGTCTAGTTGCTCGACTTGCTATGAACCTTCTGCTCGTCCGCAAAGGTTTGCCGCCAGCAATCATCCAAAAACGCCAAAGTGTTGCATACCAGCAAGCCATGTTGCGGGCCGACCTCGGTAATTTCACTCAGCTTGCAGATCTCTTCAACCAAGGAGTTCTTCGTAGTCTTGCTTGGTTTGTTGAACCGGCGGTCGTAGAAAATCTTATGCCCCTGTCTCTTCTAGCAACTGATGAAATCAATGTTGCGGCCTTGCGTGTCGCCGCCGCCCGTGGTCGCCTGAAAGCAGAGCGACCCCCTGGTGGTCGCTGGCTCAGCACTCCAGAGTGGGTAGCCGACTATATCACCACCCGCCATCAGCGCAGAAACATCAGTGCCGAAGATAGCTACGGCAATGCCGATTAGGCAGATGTGTTTTCAGAAACCTATGACTTTGACGGGTACGAATGAGTTGGTGTTGACAAAGGCTTGGCCGTCGCCTAGCTGTCCGTTTTCGTCCCAGCCCCAGCAGGTGATATAGCCGCTTTCGTGGACAGCACAGCTGTGGTAGGCACCTGCTGCAACAGCTGTGGCATCTGTTATGCCCGTGACTTTGAGGGGTGTGGTGGAGATGTCGTTTGCTAGAGATGTTTCTGTTCCAAGTTCGCCTGCGGAGTTAGCTCCCCAGCAGGAGATTTCGCCTGTGGTGTGAACCGCACAAACATGAGTATCTCCTGCTGAGATAGCCACAGCATCGTTTATGCCTTCTATTTTTACGGGCACTGAAGAGTGATCTACAGAGGATTGTTCGCCTCCTATATCTTCATGGTTGCCGAGTTGTCCAAAGCGACCGTCTCCCCAGCATGAAACTTCACCGTTTTCGTGAAGCGCGCAAGTAAGGGAAGCAGCGTGAGCGGAGATGGCTATGGCGTCGGTGATGCCTTGAACTTTGACTGGTGTTGGGCTGTTGTTTTCCATCCCGTCTTCACCGTTGCCTAGCTGTCCGTCATCGTTGCGGCCCCAGCATGAGACTTCGCCGCTTTCGTGAAGCGCGCAAGTGTGGCCGAAGCCCAGAGAAATATCTGTTGCGTCGTCAATGTTTACGACTCTTGCGGGTGTCCAGGAAATGAAGGTGCCGAATTCGCCGGTGCCTAAATTCCCGTACCAGTTAGCACCCGCGCAGGTGATGGTGCCGTCTGAGTGAAGAGCGCAAGCGTGACTGCCGCCTGTTTTTATGCTGGTGATGTCTGCTGTGTCTCCCCACTTGATGGGCACAGGTGATATATGACCGTCTTCAATTGTGACCAACTCATTACCTAAATAAAAGCCCCAGCAGGAAGCCTCTCCACCTTCTAAAGTGGCACAAGAGATGCCAACATTTGCATCAACTCCAGTAGCAGTTGTGATGCCTTCAATCATTACAGGCAAGGTTGGAGAGATATTACTTGCTGGCAGTTCTTCTGTCGGATTTCCCCTCCAGTCGCTTCCCCAGCATGAGACTTCGCCTGTGGCGTGAGTGGCGCAAGTGCTTCGAGCTGTTGCTGAGACGTCTATGGCGTTATCTATGCCAGCTACACGGACTTTTTGGGTGTTGATGCCGCTGTCTTGCGCGTGGCCTAGCTGACCGTGATAATTTGTTCCCCAACATGAAACCCCTTCGCTTTCTCGAAGAGCGCAAGTGTGTGCCCCTCCTGTAGCAACTGCCGTGGCGTCTGTTATGCCCTCTACAGCTGTCGGCTCACCAGTGTAGCCTTGAACTGTGGGGGTGCCGAGCGCGCCCGACAAGTTACTGCCCCAGCATAAGATGTTGCCGTTTTCGCGCAACGCGCAGGTGGTTCCAGAGCCGGCTGATACCGCTATGGCATCGCTTATATTTGCAACAGATACTGGGTCAGCTGAGGTAAACGAGAAGAAGTCTGTTCCTGCCCCGAGTTCGCCTGTCCAGTTGCCGCCCCAGCATGAGATGTTGCCGTTTTCGTGTACTACGCAGGTGTGCCAATCTCCTGCGCTGACGCTGATGGCGTCATTGATGTTTGGTACTTTTGTTGGTTCAGCAGAATCAAACTCATTGCCAATCTCACCAGTGCCTAGCTCACCGCGCCAGTTATCACCCCAACAAGAAACCTCACCGGTGATATGAACAGCACAAGTATGTTCACCACCAGCTGAAACCTGCACAGCATCAGAGATATTGAGCACCGACACCGGCACAGCAGAATCAAACTCATCGCCAATCTCACCGTTGCCTAACTGCCCATCATGGTCTCCACCCCAACAAGAAATGCTGCCACCTTCATGAAGAGCGCAAGTATGCCAATGGCCAGCCGTTACAGCAACTGCGTCATCGATGTCTTCTACTTTGACAGGTAACGGAGAAGAATCAACCACCTGGCCGTTGCCTAGCTCCCCGCGGGAGTCATCACCCCAGCAAGAGATCTCGCCGGTGCTATGGACAGCGCAGGTATGTTCCGAACCAGCAGCGATAGCTACAGCATCAGTGATGTCTTCAACCTCAACTGGAACAGTGGAATAGACGTTGCCACCAAATTCACCATTGCCTAGCTGACCATTTTCATTTTCACCCCAACACAAAACCGAACCACTCTCACGCAACACACAACTATGACGAACCCCAGTAGCAATGTCAACAGGCTCGGTCTGGGCCGCAGGCACGGTGGAGGCCAGAGTTACATCTACGGGCACGAATGAGCCAGTGTTGTTAAAGACTTGGCCGTCGCCTAGCTGTCCGTTTTCGTCCCAGCCCCAGCAGGTGATATAGCCGCTTTCGTGGACAGCGCAGCTGTGGAAGGTACCTGCTGTAACAGCTGTGGCGTCTGTTATGCCCTTGACTTTGAGGGGTGTGGCGGAGAGGTCGTCTGCTAGAGATGTTTCTGTTCCAAGTTCGCCTGCGAAGTTAGCTCCCCAGCAGGAGATTTCGCCTGTGGTGTGAAGCGCACAAACATGAGTATTTCCTGCTGAGATAGCGACAGCATCGTTTATGCCTTCTATTTTTACGGGCACTGAAGAGTGATCTACAGAGGATTGTTCGCCTCCTATATCTTCATGGGTGCCGAGTTGTCCAAAGCGACTGTCTCCCCAGCATGAGACTTCGCCGTTTTCGTGAAGCGCGCAAGTAAGGGTAGCAGCGTGAGCGGAGATGGCTATGGCGTCGGTGATGCCTTGAACTTTGACTGGTGTTGGGCTGTTGTTTTCCATCCCGTCTTCACCGTTGCCTAGCTGTCCGTTTTCGTTGCGGCCCCAGCATGAGACTTCGCCGCTTTCGTGAAGCGCGCAAGTGTGGGAGACGCCCAGAGAAATATCTGTTGCGTCGTCAATGTTTACGACTTTTGCGGGTGTCCAGGAAATGGAGGTGCCGAATTCGCCGGTGCCTAAATTCCCGTACCAGTTAGCACCCGCGCAGGTGATGGTGCCGTCTGAGTGAAGAGCGCAAGCGTGACTGCCGCCTGTTTTTATGCTGGTGATGTCTGCTGTGTCTTCTCCCCACTTGGTGGGCACAGGTGATATCTGACCGCCTTCAGTTGTGACCAACTCACTACCTAAATAAAAGCCCCAGCAGGAAGCCTCTCCACCTTCTAAAGTGGCACAAGAGATGCCAACATTTGCATCAACTCCAGTAGCAGTTGTGATGCCTTCAATCATTACAGGCAAGGTTGGAGAGAGATTACTTGGTGGCAGTTCTTCTGTCGGATTTCCCCTCCAGTCGCTTCCCCAGCATGAGACTTCGCCTGTGGCGTGAGTGGCGCATGTATGTGCGCTTGCCGCTGAGACGTCTATGGCGTTATCTATGCCAGCTACACGGACTTCTTGGGTGTTGACGTTGCTGTCTTGCGCGTGGCCTAGCTGACCTTGATAATTTGATCCCCAACATGAAACTCGTTCGCTTTCTCGAAGAGCGCAAGTGTGTGCCCCTCCTGTAGCAACTGCCGTGGCGTCTGTTATGCCTTCCACAGCTGTCGGCTCAGCAGTGTAGCCTTGAACTGTGGGGGTGCCGAGCTCGCCTGTCCAGTTGCTGCCCCAGCATAAGATGTTGCCGTTTTCGCGCAACGCGCAGGTGGTTCCAGAGCCGGCTGATACCGCTATGGCATCGCTTATATTTGCAACAGATACTGGGTCAGCTGAGGTAAACGAGAAGAAGTCTGTTCCTGTCCCGAGTTCGCCTGTAAAGTTGCCGCCCCAGCAAGAAACTCCACCGTTTTCGTGTACTACGCAGGTGTGCGAGTTTCCTGCGCTGACGCCGATGGCGTCATTGATGTTTGGTACTTTTGTTGGTTCAGCAGAATCAAACTCATTGCCAATCTCACCAGTGCCTAGCTCACCGCGCCAGTTATCACCCCAACAAGAAACCTCACCGGTGATATGAACAGCACAAGTATGTTCACCACCAGCTGAAACCTGCACAGCATCAGAGATATTGAGCACCGACACCGGCACAGCAGAATCAAACTCATCGCCAATCTCACCGTTGCCTAACTGCCCATCATGGTCTCCACCCCAACAAGAAATGCTGCCGGTGATATGGACAGCGCAAGTATGCCAATGGCCAGCCGTTATCGCGACTGCGTCATCGATGTCTACTACTTTGACAGGTAACGGAGAAGAATCAACCACCTGGCCGTTGCCTAGCTCCCCGCGGGAGTCATCACCCCAGCAAGAGATCTCGCCGGTGCTATGGACAGCGCAGGTATGTTCCCAACCAGCAGCGATAGCTACAGCATCAGTGATGTCTTCAACCTCAACTGGAATAGTGGAATAGAGGTCGCCACCAAATTCACCATTGCCTAGCTGACCATTTCCATTGTCACCCCAACATAAAACCGAACCACTCTCACGCAACACACAACTATGACCAACCCCAACAGCAATGTTACTAGAGGCAATGTCACCAGGGATGGTGCTATCGGGTGGTGAGGTTGTCGTGGTGGGTGCTACCGTGGGGGGGGGTGCAGTAGTTGGTGCTGCAGTAGTTGATGCTGCAGTGGTAGGAGCCGCAGTAGTAGTAGGAGCCACAGTGTCTGGAGTGGCATCGTCGTCACTACTGCATCCGGCAAATATCAAAGCGGCGACAGCAAAGGTCAAAATGTATTTAGTCATGATTTGACTTCCTTCTCTGGAATCTTTTCCTGAAATAGCTGGAATGGTATAGTTGGAATCTTCTTTGGTATGGACAAATGTCTGATAAATAATATTAGTAGATTATGTTAGTAGATTTTTCTGATGCAGTAATTACATTCGTTCTT
Organism: uncultured Acidimicrobiales bacterium; assembly: GCA_958295755.1. Taxonomy (GTDB): domain Bacteria; phylum Actinomycetota; class Acidimicrobiia; order Acidimicrobiales; family Hopanoidiivorantaceae; genus Hopanoidiivorans. Next base: position 2,077,264 of record OY282367.1, read on the forward strand.
GCTATTTACCCTAGCCTGATTTGCATGGCTATTTTACGATTGTTTGCAAGCTTAGGCGATGTAGCGGGCATGCGGCGATTGAGCGTGGATGCCTCAACCGTGGGTGAGGCTGTGACCTATGCAGAAAACAAGTTCGGAGAAGAGTTTGCCGAGCAGGTGCAGAGTTGTCGCATCTGGCTCAACGGCGAGCCGACAGGTTTGGATGTTTCTGTTGGAGACGACGATGAGATTGCGTTGTTACCTCCAGTTTCGGGCGGAAGCTGAAGAAACATTTGTTGGTAGTTGCTGGTCCAGAATGATGCAGTTGCTGTTGCGTTTTGGATAGGCTAGTGAAGCGATGTCGGATTTTCTACGTAGCTATCTTACAGTCGGGCTCTTTGGAGGGCTGGCAGTACTCATGGCAGTACTTATTCTGGGGCTTGGCAAGGTACTCCGTCCCACTAGGGCGCAACGACAAAAATACATCAGTTACGAAAGCGGGGTAGACCCTGTCGGCGACGGCTGGGAGCAGAGCAACATTCGCTATTACATCTTCGCCTTGTTGTTTGTGATGTTTGACATTGAGATCGTGTTCATTTTCGCGTGGGCTATCAGACTTGAGGCTTTTGGATTTTTTGGTTTGGTGGAGATGGCTATTTTCATATTTATACTGCTGCTGGGCTTGCTCTATGCTTGGCGTAAACGAGTGTTGCGCTGGGTATAAAGACCGTACACGGCAAAATAATAAAAGAAAATATAACGCAGATACTGATAACACAGGGCAACAGAGATAACGCAGGCACCAGAGATACAGGGCATAAGAAACACAAGGCGCAAGAGATACGAAATTCGAGGCAAAAGCAATGGGACTTATCGAATCGGGCAAGATGCCAAAACCGCTCACAAAGCTACTCAACATCAGCCGTCGCTACTCTCTGTGGGTGTATCAATGGGGGTTGGCGTGTTGCGCTATTGAGATGGGTGCCACCTTTGGCTCGGCTCGCTACGATGTGATGCGACTAGGGGTCATTCCCTTCCCTGCCAGTCCTCGCCAAGCTGACCTCGTGGTGATATCCGGCACAGTTACCGACAAGATGGCACCTTCCATCGTGCGCCTCTACGAGCAGATGCCCGACCCAAAATATGTCATCTCCATGGGATCATGTGCCAACTGCGGCGGCCCATATTGGGACTCCTACTCGGTAACTAAAGGCGTAGATCAGCTCATTCCTGTGGATGTGTATGTGCCAGGTTGCCCGCCTCGGCCAGAGGCTCTGCTGGAAGGCATTGTGTTACTGCAAGAGCGCATTCAAAACGAAGACATCTCGGCCCGCTGGCGCGGCGAACCGATTGTAGTCAACTGAGCGGTAGGAAGTGGCAACAGAATCAGCAGAGGCGGAAGTTGCAGGAGACTCAGCAGTTGAGCTTCCAGCATTGCCTGAAGGTTCGGTTGCCGCGTTCGACATACTCAAGGCAACCCTCGGAGACTGCGTTTTAGGAAGTCACATAAAACCTACTGGCGATCTTTGGGTGCGGGTTGCAGCTGAAGCTTGGCGACAGGCGGGCGAGGTTGCTAGAGATGAGCTCGGATGTGTGTGGTTTGACTTTCTTTCGGTCATAGATTGGTTGCCTTCTCCATTTGGTCGCGACATGGACGCCGAACAAGATCGCATCGTCTATGGTGCTCCAGCTCGCGAACTAGAAGCCATGGAACATGGCTATGCTGGCGGAGAATCTCGTCTGCAGGTGTTCGCACGGGTTGCAGCTTTACCTAGTGGCAGCAACGCTGGAGTTGCTCCGGCTGTGATTCTCAAGGCTGATCTGCCTGATGAAAATCCAGCTGTGGAGTCGTGGATATCTGTGTATGCAGGGGCAGATTGGCACGAACGGGAAGCGTGGGAAATGTTCGGAGTGATATTCGTGGGACATCCAGATTTGCGTCACATCTATCTTCCCAGCGAATTTGAAGGCAACCCCATGCGCAAAGATTTTCCGCTACTTGCTAGGCGAGTCAAGCCTTGGCCCGGCATTGTGGATGTGGAGCTGATGCCCGGCGAAGCTGAAACTGCCGATGGGGATGGAGCTGCGGATGCCGTTGGAGGTGCAGAATGAACACCACTACGCGCGAGCAGATGGCATATATCGCAGGTCAGGCCGCTGATGCTCGCTTGAATGTTGAGTTGGAAACCGAAGGAATGACGCTCAACATCGGGCCTCAACATCCGGCCACTCACGGCACCCTGCGTATAGTCGCCCGCTTGGACGGCGAACAGGTGATAGAGGCCGAACCCATCATGGGCTATATGCATCGGGGTTATGAGAAACTCACGGAAGTTCGCACCTACCCCCAAGTCACCACTCTCATCAATCGCATAGATTGGCTCGGCAGCTTTGCCAACGAAGTGCCGTTTATCTTGGCCGCCGAGCAGCTTATGGAGATAGAAGCTCCGCCGCGAGCTCAGTGGATACGCACGATACTCTTTGAACTCTCACGCATCGCCAACATTTCGCTTTTCTTGGGCGATATGGGAGTACAGCTCGGCGCGCTCACGCCCGTGTTCTACGCCTTCCGTGACAGAGAATTTGTGCTCAACCAGATAGAAGCTGTCACTGGCGGCCGTTTCCACCCCAACTTTGACCGTATAGGCGGCCTCAAGGATGACCTCCCCGCAGGCTGGATAGAAGAAACGAGGGAAGTGCTGGGCAAGATGCGTACTTTCTGTGACGAGCTGGAAGATCTGCTTATGGGCAATGAGATTTTTGAGGTGCGCACCAGAGGGATTGGCATCATCCCTGCCGATGTGGGGCTGTCCTACGGACTTTCGGGGGCCAACATCCGAGCTAGTGGCGTAGATTGGGACATCCGCCGCGACAACCCCTGCGGTCTCGTCTATGACGAGCTGGATTGGCAAGTCTGGACGCATCCAGACGGCGATTCTTTCGCCCGCTACTGGGTGCGCCTCCAAGAGGTGCGCGAAGCCACCAAGATGATTGAGCAGCTTTTTGACGGGTTGCCGTCAGGCCCGATCATGGCCAAGGTGCCTCGCATCATCAAAGTGCCCGCAGGCGAGGCTTATGTAGAAACCGAAAACCCTCTCGGCGCAATGGGCTATTACATCGTGAGCCAAGGTGAACTTGTGCCGTTCCGAGTGAAGATACGTTCGGCTTCGTTCAACAACCTGTCTATTGCCCCATGGCTGCTGAAAGGTGTGTATGTGCCTGACATCATTACCATTCTTGCCAGCCTTTATTTCATCTTGGGGGACATAGACCGATGATTGCGGTACTGTCCTCTGCGCCGTCCGCAGTTGGCGTGCTCGCCGACTTGTCGTATTGGCAACAGACGGTCATCAAGGCTGGTGTTGTGGCAGTGGTGATTCCGACGGCTGCGCTCATTTTGGGATATGTGTTTTTGCTAAAGATGATGAGCTTTGTGCAGAGCCGTCTTGGGCCGATGGAAGCAGGACCGCACGGCACCTTGCAGCTGCTGGCCGACGGGCTGAAGTTCCTCCAGAAGGAAGACATCTTCCCTGAGAAGTCCGACAGGTTCGTATTTGCTGCCGCACCTGTGATGGTGCTGGTGTCTACCTTCTTGCTCTATGTCGCCCTACCTGTGGGGCCAGATGCAGTGGTGAGTGATTTGGACGCGGGCGTTTTTTATGTGCTGGCTGTGTCTTCGCTTTCGGTGGTGGGGATTTTGATGGCGGGCTGGGCTTCTGCTAACAAATACGCCCTTATCGGGGGCTTGCGAGCTGCTGGACAGCTCATTGCCTATGAACTGCCGCTGGTGTTGGCGGTGGTGGGGGTGATCATTCAAGCTGGCACGCTCAACCTTCAAGGGATCGTCTTGGCGCAAGCCAACGGGGAGATATTCGGCTGGGGCGCAATCGGATTTCCTTACATCTTCACGCAGTTCGCGGGCTTTCTTATCTTTCTGATTGCGATTCAAGCTGAGCTCACTCAACCGCCGTTTGATATGCCTGTGGCTGAAAGTGAGATTGTGGGCGGGTATCAAGTGGAATACACGGGTTTTCGGTTTTTGTTTTTCTTCATGGGCGAATTCGGCACGGCATTCGTGTTTGCGGGGATTGCCTCGGTGTTGTTCTTGGGCGGCTGGTATGTGCCCGGTTTTGATGTGGACAGCAACTGGCTTAACCTGCTGGGGCCGATTGTGATGCTGGTGAAGATCATGGCCGTGTCGTTTCTTGTGTTCTGGTTTAGGTTCACCTATCCTCGCTTTAGAGAAGACCAGCTGCAGAAACTGGCGTGGAAAGTGCTCATTCCAGTGGCTTTGGCAAATATTGTGATTACGGGGATACTCAAGGTGGCTGTGTGATGGAGGCAATGATAGAGATAATGACGGTGGCAGTAAAGGCAGCGATGGAGCCAGTGATGGAGGCAACAGTATGAAACAGATGCCCGGGATGTTTAAAGGTCTAGGCGTGACCGCTAAGACCATGCTGCGTACGCTTTTCCCCGACGGGCTACGCAAACCTATTCCCCAGCCCACCAAGGGCGCACACACCGTCCAATATCCCCACGAGAAAGAGACCCCTGCGCCTAGAGCCAGAGGAGTCATAGCCCTTCACACAGAAAATTGCACTTCTTGTATGCTTTGTGCCAGAGAATGTCCCGACTGGTGCATTTACATTGAAGGACACAAAGCTTTGGCTCCGCCTCGCAGAGAAGGTGGCAAGCCCCGCCAGCGTAATATTTTAGACCGCTTTGACATTGACTATGCCCTGTGCATGTATTGCGGTATCTGCGTGGAAGTGTGTCCATTTGATGCGCTCTTCTGGAGCCCAGAATTTGAATATTCAGAGCCCCGCATCGCTGATCTGCTGCACGACAAAGAACGGCTTTCCGACTGGATGGAGACCGTGCCAGAGTTTGAAGACTACGAAGGTGGCTCAGAGCAGAAGAAGAGGGCAGTGCCCAAGCCGGTGGATCGCACGAACCCCATGGCTGCCACACCGAGGGAGCAGGCATGACGACCCTTGGTATTGGGATCTTTGAAGTAGCGACACTTGATGTTGGGACTTTTGAAGCTGTGACACTTGAGACTGGCTGGGCGGGAGAAAAACCAGCGGAGGGCACTGCATGATTTTTTCAGCGATGGTGGCGCAGAATGTGGCGTTTTGGGTGATCGCCGTTGCCATGCTCTATGCTGGGCTACGAGTTGTGACCACGCGCAATGTGGTGCACGCTGCCTTGTACCTTGTGGTAGTGCTAGCTGGGGCGGCAGCTTTGTTTTTGCTGCTCGGCTCAGAGTTTGTAGGTATTACTCAAGTGCTCATCTACATTGGGGCAATCATCGTGCTGTTCCTCTTCGGCATCATGCTCACACGGGCACCGATGGGCAAAGAAAAGTCATTGGACCATCCTCGCAAGCTGCCCGCTCTGTTAGCTGCGGTGATCGTGGGGGGCGTGACGATCTATTCAGTGCTTGACTATTTCGGAGATGAGCAGCTCCCCCGTGAATCACGCACCACGACTCGCGAGGTGGCCGACTCTATCTTTTCTGAATACATCATCGCGTTTGAGGCAGTGTCGGTGTTGCTGTTGGCCGCTCTGATAGGTGCCATCGTAGTGGCGCGCAAGGAGTAGAGCCCAACTATGTATGTTTCACAGTTTGGCGTGCTCGCAGCCGTGCTCTTCGCCATCGGCGTGTATGGGATTTTGGTGCGGCGCAACGGGATTTTGGTGCTTATGTCGGTGGAGCTCATCTTGAACTCTGTCAACATCAACCTCGTGGCTTTCGGGGCGTTGCGCGATACCATCGCAGGTGAGGTGTTTGCCTTGTTTGTCATTACCGTGGCTGCTGCTGAAGTGGGGGTGGGGCTGGCTATCGTGCTGTTGATATATCGCAACCGCCGTAGCGTAGATCTCTCAGAAGTGGATTTGATGAAGGGTTAGCTGGCTGTGTTGTTAAATCTCTGCGGATTGATTCACCGTGCGCTAATTTGGCCGTTGCCATACCTTGGTCGCGCAGTGAATGTTTTTGGTTGCCCAGTGAAGGGTTACACAGCAACCGTTTGGAGAAAGTGCCATGTTTGCTGCTGAAGCTACCGAGGGAATCTTTCAAGCTTCGGGCTGGTTCTTGGAGAACGCTTGGTTGGTGCCAGCGTTTCCTGCGCTGTCGTTTCTGGTCATCTTGTTTTTCGGCAAGCGGTTCCCCAAAGGCGGATCAGAAGTCGGAATTGCGGCGGTGGCAATGTCGTTCGTTTTTGCTGTGGCTACTGGTATTCAGTGGATAAGTCAAGTCAACTCGGCTGGCGATGATGCAGCCGTGGATGCAGTCTCATCCACTTGGACATGGTGGGTAAACGGCGGCATCGAATTTAATATCGGCACGCTGGTGGACGGCTTGGCGGTGGTGTTGATATTTGTGGTGACGACGGTCTCGCTACTGGTGCATGTCTACTCCACCGACTATGTGGCAGGTGACAGCCGCTACACGCATTTCTTTGCCTTTTTGTCGCTTTTCACTGCGGCGATGCTCTTCTTCGTGCTGTCGGAAAACACCTTGCAGATGATCGTAGGTTGGGAGCTTGTGGGGGTTTGCTCGTTTGTGCTCATCGGGCACTGGTGGGAAGAAAAACCCAACTCAGATGCCGCTCTCAAGGCCTTTCTCACCAATCGAGTGGGTGATATCGGGTTGCTCATCGGCGTAGCTGTGCTGTTTTTTGCGGCCGACCAGACTTTCTCTGTGCTGGAGATCAACAAGATGGCCATCTCAGGTGAGATTTCCCATCTCGCATTGCTCGTAGGGGCTTGTGCTCTTACGGCTGCTGTGATATCTAAATCGGGGCAGTTCTTCTTGCACACCTGGCTACCCGATGCTATGGCTGGCCCCACGCCTGTTTCAGCTCTGATTCATGCGGCCACGATGGTAGTGGCTGGCGTATATCTCATCGCCCGTCTCTATGGCGTGTTCTTTGAGGGGTTCAGCATTGCTGGCAGCAGTGTGAACCTCTTGGCGATAATCGGTGGGCTGACTACTTTGGTGGGGGCTTCGCTTGCATTTGTGCAGCGAGACATAAAGAAGGTGCTGGCATATTCCACCATCAGTCAGCTGGGCTACATGGTGCTGGCTTTAGGAGTGGGGGCTTGGACCGCAGCTATTTTCCATCTCTTTACCCATGCGTTCTTCAAGGCTTGTTTGTTCTTGGGGTCGGGGTCGGTAAGCCATGCTGTCCACAGCTTTGACATGAAATCCGATATGGGCGGTTTGCGCAGATGGATGCCGCACACATATAAGACTTTCGTGATCGCTTCGGTGGCTTTGGCGGGCATTCCGCCACTGGCTGGTTTCTGGTCTAAGGACGAAATCTTGGCGGGCACAGGCGGCTGGGGGTTGGCAGGTGGCACAGGTGGCAACGGGGCTTATCTGGTGATACTGATCATGGGGCTGGCGACTGCAGCACTCACTGCGGCATATATGACAAGATGTGTGTACCTCACTTTCTTTGGTGAGTTCCGAGGGCACGGCACGCCGCACGAGTCGGGGCCAAGGATTATTGTGCCGCTTTGGATTCTGGCGGTGCTGGCGATTGTGGCAGGCTGGATTAATTTACCTAAGGGCTTCCAGCTGGTGCCAGAGGGCTGGACGGAGAGGTTCGGGCACTATGTGGAGCCCACTGCTGATTATTTCCCAAGTATCGCCCACGCCAAACCCAGCTGGACATTGGCCGTTGTCTCGACCTTGGTGGCTTTGGGGGGAATAGCTGTGGCGGCTAGATACTACTTCGGGCGAGTTCGAGCAGAGTCGCCTATGGCTACTGAGGTGGGGCGTGGATGGACTAAGCGTTCGCGGCTGGCATCTGCCGGGCATACCTTGCTGGCGAAGAAGTATTACCTGGATCATCTCTATACAGGTGTCATCGCTGGTGGTGTGAAAGGGCCGATAGCTAAAGCGGCATACAAGTTCAATCAAGAAGGCATAGACAAGGTGGTGAATGCCGCAGGCGAGAAATCTGTGCAGGCTGGACATGTTGTATATGACATCATCGATCAAAAAGTAGTAGATGGCATCGTCAACTCCTCGGGTGTGGCTCCGCATTTGGCAGGTGAAGAGATGCGCAAAATGCAGACAGGCAAAGTTCAGAGTTATGCGGGGATAGTCTTCGTGGCGGCCGCACTGCTCGCCATAGTATTCATCTTGGTTTTGTGAGGGTAGCGATGAGATCTTCAATAAACACAAATATTTCAAGCAGGAGGATTTAGGAATGCAAGCATTTTTAGATGATTGGGGACTGACGCTCCTCACCTTCTTGCCTCTTCTAGGGGCTTTGTTGGTGATCGCCATCCCCAAAGCCGACGAACAGATGCAAAAGGCAGTAGCTCTGTTGTCAACGCTGGCAACAGCAGTGATGGCTGTGCTGTTACTGGTCTGGTTTAACTTAGACAACGCAGGCAGCCTTCAATTCGTGATAGACCTCTCTTGGATTGATGTGATCAACAGTCGCTACATCATGGGTATAGACGGCATCTCTCTGCCGCTCATACTGCTGACTGTGTTGGTGGTGCCGCTTTGTGTGATTTATTCGTTCAAGCACTTTCCTGAGCCTCGCAACCCGAAGGCATTTCTGGCGTTGCTACTGATTTTAGAAACAGGCATGATCGGAACTTTCGTGGCGCAGGATTTGATTTTGTTCTTCGTGTTCTTTGAAGTGGTGCTGTTGCCGATGTATTTCATGATCGGCGTGTGGGGAGGCGAAAACAGGCGATATGCAGCTATCAAGTTCTTCCTCTATACCTTGTTCGGTTCGGCTTTGATGTTGTTGAGCTTTTTGGCTTTGTTTTTCTTAGCCGACGGGACTTTGGCTGGGTTGGCAGAGGCTAACACTTTTGATATGCGGGCTCTTTCAGGTGGAGCAACCACAGCCATCGCCCGTACCAGCCAGATATGGATCTTCGCTGGAATGTTCTTAGGGTTCGGTGTGAAGGTGCCTATCTTTCCGTTCCACACTTGGTTGCCCGATGCACACACTGAGGCACCGACAGTGGGGTCGGTCATCTTGGCGGCTGTGCTACTGAAGTTGGGAACTTACGGGTTCGTGCGGGTGGCTCTTCCGATATTGCCCGAAGCTGCTGCAGCTTGGGCACCTGTGATCGGATTGTTAGCGGTGATAGGAATCATCTACGGGGCTTTGGGCTGTTTGGCGCAAAAAGACATGAAACGCCTCATTGCTTTCAGCTCGGTGGCGCATATGGGTTTCGTGATGTTAGGCATCGCCACGATGACCGACTTCGGCATCAACGCCGCAGTATTCGGAATGGTGGCGCACGGCTTGATCACGGGGATGTTGTTCTTCTTAGCCGGCTCTGTGAAAGACCGCTATCACACTCTTGATATGTCGCGGCTGGGCGGTTTGTTGGTGCAGGCTCCCAAGATGGGTTGGATTTTGGGTTTTTGTGCTATGGCTTCTTTGGGTTTGCCCGGTTTGGCTGGGTTCTGGGGGGAGTTCCCGGCGATTTTGGCCTCGTATAACCCGGCGGGGATTTTGTCGGAAGCTGTATTTCGAACATACATGGTGATAGCTGCTGTGGGGACTGTGTTAGCAGCTGGATATCTGCTGTGGATGCTGCAGAAAGCGGCTTTTGGAACACCGAGGGAGGAGTTCGCCGACTCCCCCGATGTGAAAGACGCCTCAAAGCATGAATTCTGGGCCTGGGTGCCAATGCTGGTGCTTATCGTGGTGCTGGGGTTTTACCCAAGACTTATCCATGAAGCGTCTGACCCTGCCGTAGTCGAATCGTTAGTGGTAAACGTGGGCGATGATGTCTATGACTGTTTGGAAATTGAAGACGGCACAGATTGTTTTGAAGATTTGCGAGCTGAGTCGGCAGAGAAGAGCAACGGTGGCGGTTAATCCAGGTAATGGCGGTTAGTCCAAGTAATAGCAGAGGTCATTTAAATGTCTGAATTTGTCCGCCCCGCTTTAGATTGGCACGCACTAGCGCCTGAGCTGACGCTCCTAGGTGTGGGTGCATTCCTCACGCTCATAGATATTCTCTTCGCCGAGCGTGCCAGAGCAATCACTTCGGCTTTGGCGGGTTTGGGGCTACTTGGAGTGCTGGTGCCTATCATCACGCTGGCATCGGCTGGGGTAGCTTCGGAGCCGAGAGTGATGTTTGACGGCGGCTATGTGGTGGACGGCTACTCACTAGTGCTCAAAGCCATCTTTGTGATAACCGGCTATATGGTGGTGTTGCTCTCCACCAACTACTTTGCCGAGGGCGACTACTGGGAAAATGAATACTACGGACTGCTGGCAGCGTCAATGCTTGGCATGTTGGTGATGACATCGGCTCGCGACCTCATCACTATTTTCATAGCTCTGGAGCTGCTGTCAATTCCTGTCTATTTGATGGCGGCATGGCGCAAACGCGACCTCAAGAGCAATGAGGCAGGGTTGAAGTATTACCTTGTGGGTGTTGTAGCATCGGCGGTTTTGCTTTATGGTATGTCGCTGCTTTTCGGCGTGTCGGGTAGCACTTTGCTTTCGGATATAGGTAGCAGTGCTGATCTCGGATCGGGTGTGGATTCGCCTGCGATGGTGACTTTGGGAGTGATTTTTGTGCTGGCAGGGTTGGCGTTCAAAGTGTCGGCGTTTCCGTTCCATACTTGGGCACCTGATACCTACGAGGGTGCGCCCACACCCGTCACGGCATTTTTGTCGGTAGCTTCCAAGGCTGCTGGTTTCGTTGCTCTAGCCAACTTGGTTTTTGTGGGATTTTGGGATCGCTCAGATGTGTATCAGCCAGTGTTTTGGATTTTGGCGGCCGCGTCTATGACCGCTGGCAACTTCATGGCTTTACGCCAGACCAACATCGTGCGTCTAATGGCGTATTCGGGTGTGGCTCAAGCTGGTTTCTTGCTGGCCCCACTAGCTGTTGCAGGCGAGAGTGCAGGAGTAGCCGATGATGCCCTGCAAGCGATTGTGGTATATCTTGCCATCTACGCTGCGATGAACTTGGGCGTGTTCGCTGTGATCATAGCTGTGGCGAGGAGGACTCGCACTGGGATGGTGGAGTCGTATAACGGTTTGTTCCGCACTGCCCCTGCGATGGCTGTGGTGATGACTGTGTTCTTGGCATCCTTGGCGGGTGTGCCTCCCGCAGGTGGCTGGTATGCCAAATTCTCTATTTTCCGAGCTTTGATTTCTCCTGGAATAACTTGGGGTTATGTGCTGGCGGCGGTAGCTGCTGTAAACGCCGTGATAGCTGTTGGCTATTACGGAAAAATAGTGGCCCGTATGTGGTTTGAAAAGCCCTGGGTGCCAGAGACCGCGCTGGATGAGATCCAAGAAAAAACACCAAACGATATGTCTGAAGTTGTGGCAGCAGAAAGTATCGTAGCAGCAGAAACTGTAGCAGCAGAAACTATAGTGGTAGCAGAAAGTATCGTCAAAACCGATGCTGGAACAAGCAGTTCCCTCCCCTTCGCCCTAGTTCTAGCATTAGGTTTGTCTCTAGCCGCCACCCTCCTCTTCGGCATAGTCCCCGGCACCCTCACCCACTTCACCGAAGTAACCCTCCTCCCCACCATCTTCACCGGCAGCTAGCCGGCTCTACCTACATGGTCAACCAAGTGGATCTGCTGGCGGTATGGATATTAGGTATTCACGTAGGTCTTGCCATCCGTTTTTGTCGTTTATGCGGAATTCATCTCTTGTTCCGACGCCATGATCTACCCATGTAACTGTTTCGCCTCGCAATTCCGCAATCAATATAATCATGTTGCGTGGGAACTTCCAGTCTATCATTAATGAATCACCAGTTGCTAAAATGTCTGGGGGAGGCACAACACTGCTATTTTGATGTAGCCGTAAAATATTGTTTATTGATTTTGTTATGTTTTCGGGAAGTGGATGTGATACAGATTCCCAATGCAAATATGTTTTGCCTATAGTTTCAGGATATAGAACTTTGTGAATGTCAGTTATAGCACTCCAAAGGCTGTTTCTATAAGTGAGGTCATAACTGTACTGAAATATTTTTTCTGATATTGAAATCATGGATATGGACACTGTGCATTTTTTGTTTGGTATATCTATAGCGAGGTCTACGCTGACATTCTCTTCGCTGAATGACATCTCCAAAACCCCTGGGGTTTTCACTACCATTCTTCTGGTTGCAGAACCACCCCAGGGAAGTCTTTCTTTGGCATTTTCGTACATGTTGATTACGCCTGTCTCGTGCAGCCACTCTACTTGCTCATCTGTTAGAGTTGGGGGTGTCTGAAGTATTGTTTGTAGTTCTGCTTGGGTTTCAGCGGATAGCGATGGGCACATACTTTCATTTCGCTCGCGAACATTTTCTGCACGTAGCTCCTCCCATTCAACAAAATTTTCATCACTGAGATACTCAGACAAGTGGATATCTGGTACAGCTGAAACAGCTATGTTATGATGAACTTTAGTTTCTATGGTATCCACAACATATGGCATTTCCATTTTTAAAATCTCTGGGAGAGGGGTGCTGGCATTCGGATTAAGAAAAAGCGTTAATGGGACATCATGCATTAAAACGTTGGACAAATGCCATGGCAGTGGAGAACCGATAAGAACTCCTGATACTTGATGCCATTTACCGGATATGAATATCGAATCGTCATGTTCGTATAGTGTCCTATATACAGCTGGGATGTCAAACACACTTTTCGATAAATTAGTGCTGACCGCCAAGACGAAAGGCGTATCTTGTAGTTCTTCCATTTTGGTTCCATCTAGGGCTTGTTCAATTTGAGATAAATGTTTACTATCCCCAGAATATGAGCGCGTTATAGATACCTCTGTGATTGTTTCCCCAGTTCTGGATGGACTAACCGTCAAAGTAGAAGATAGCATGCTACGACAAACGTTCTCGTCTGTGACCAAGACTTGATTACCGTCGAAAAATACCTCCGCTTTCCCTCCTATAGGGGTTCTCATGCAGTATTCTGCTGCTTCTCTTATTGAACTTTTTGGCGGTGAAGGCTGGTCATCATGCATCCACAACACCGCGCACATTCCTGATGCTGCGAATATCTGTTTGAGAAGTTGTTCGTAAGTGCGTTTCTTTTCCTCCACTTGCATTTGCTCTGCATGTTCATGTACGAACCCGCAATCAATTAGTACATTCTGTCCGCTCACCAACCGATATTTCAAGCTAGTTTGTTCGTCTGTGCGGATTGTAACAAACTCAGAAGAGACTGCTCGCGGTTTGAATATTTGGTTGACAAACATCTGCCACCAGCATAACCTGAACTCCCAGTCATCTTTCACTCCCTCGTATTTGCGTCCTCGTCCGTAAGGATTGAGCTTATCAGAGATACTGTTGCCCCCGTCAGGCATGGCATGTAGCCACCGGTGAGACATGTCTCTTAAAAATTTTCCGTATCTTCCGGGCAGTTCATTCAAATACATCAAAGTGTTGTTGTTTGGGCTGTCATAGACAAGTTCCATGTTCTCATATGTTCTGGGTTGTTCTCTGTCTTCAGAATCAAAAATCATAGGTTCTGCGTATGTCATAGTTGATGGCTTTCCTTTCTGGTTAGATGTTGAGGTCAAATAGTTCTTTGGATTTTAATGTCAGAGAATCTAAAGCTATTGGACGTTGTCTTTCACACACTCCCGACCAAACATTTATTCCATTCTGTATGACTTCCACATTCAAATCATCTGGCGATTTGTATATTGCCTCTATAGCTTTCTTAACGCTGCCCTTATCGTCATAAAAGAACTGCAGAGTAGTATATCCAAATTGACCTTCGCAGATAAGACAGGAAACTTGGTTTTCTGGCAGTAGATCTGTTCCATTTTCGTCCTTCATTGAAACCGAAATTTCCGATTCCATATATAGCATCCTCAAAAAACCGCCACACTCTGCACATCGTTTATCTACAATTTTCCCTTCTGTTTGAGATGCATTATGTCGGTTAAAGCCATCTCTGGAGACACATCGGTGAGATTTAGGGTTTACGCCATAGTGTCTTCTGAAATCGGTTAAAGAATTCACTGCTGAGATATTGGTTTTAGTTTTTTCGTTTCTGTATACAGCCATATCGACCTCTTCTGCTACCTTGATAGCAGTTTGAAATGTCTGGTGATACCATTCGTCTGTGCGAGTAGCAGATAAACCCAGCACTTCCGTCTCTATGCGTTTTATTATTCCGAAAATTCTGTCTACCGCTTCGTGGGGAATATTTTTGATTCCTCGTTCTGCGGCAATTTTTTCTGAATTATACAGAAACCACTCCTCCGCATCTAACATCGTTCTGTTATGCGAGCGCGGGTTTCGAGCAATTCGTAAGTAGTCGTAAATAAATTCTTCTGTGGGATACTTACTTTCAGGAGATCCTACTAGATTTTCAAGTATTTCTGTCCACTTAGTGTCCCATTCTTTTGGTGCTTTTTTTTTCTTATTTGCTAATTTCTTTAATATATTAGAACTTTTATATTTCTTCAGTTCTAACTCTATTGATTCCAGAGAATCCTGTTGTTCTTCGCTGAAACGTGTTGGAACATTGTAGAATGGAAACATTTGATCAGACTCGATCCTCTGTAAGGTTTTTGTGGCTTCAAACAGAGAAGGAGAGTAACCGCTGTATATTTGATTTCCCCGGAGAGAAAGATAATCTTTTTGTTCGATAGGTTTCTCTAGGAACGATGCGAGGCTCTCGTGGAACGCAATATCAGCACATCTGCCCATGAGAGATGAATACTCTGGCGACGTGGAAAATTCTATAATTCGCGGGCCAGGATATTTGTCGTATCTGCCTGTCACTTGCCAAATAGCCCAAAACTTCAGCAGATCTTCAAAATCCTTTTTCAAATTCGACCAGAAACGTGAAACTTCCCTCCCGGGAAACACAGAAACGTTAGATGCTGCAGCTGAGAATTTGGATACTACTTCAGGGTTTTCTTCTGAAACATCCAGATCCAATACAGAATAAGAACCTCTTAAAATGCTGATTTTTCCCCAGCCGCCGATGCCAACGATTTTTGTATCTTGCAAGTCTTGTCGCAAAACAAGTCTGCCGTGATGAAACACGAATAGTTCCAAAAGAGAAATGCCAAGATCGTATCCAGATTTTGTCGGCAAGGAAAGTATAGGATGCGAACCTTCTTCAAATATTCGCGAGGCTATGCTTTCGGGAGTGCTAGGCGGGTTTGGTGGCGGAGGACTGTTATAGCCGGGTTCGTCATTTCCCCCGTGCCACCAGTTGATGGCGCATTCTCTTGTCGTCTCCTCTACTTTTTCTGTTAGCTCGGTAACTTCTCTCGCCTCATATATTGGGAATGTGCGTTTCGTGCTTTTCTGAGGATGCGTTTTCTTAGACTGAGAAAGAATATCTGCCTCCAGTAGTGTGGCTATGATTCTTTGTGCGGTTTTGCCGGATACGGCAATGCCCTCCGCGAGTTTATCTGCTGTAAAAGCTGGAGTCGCAACTATCCATTCCAAAGCTTTAGCGGTATTTTTTCTAAGTTGTGAGTTAGCATCTACTTTGTCTTTCCAGCCCTGCAGCAGATGTTCTATGTCCGGCAGATGCTCTGACACACCTGTTGAAGCTGCTGTAATAGCTAGGGCAATTATTTTCACTATCGGCTCAGGGTCACCCTCACGGAAAGCACCTAGTGAGTCGAAATAGTGTTCTCTGAGCGCATGTAAGGCGACAGAGATAGGCAAAGTTCTGTAACCTTCCAGTAGCAGCATTCGTTGGATGACTGCTCGTCCTGTTCTGCCGTTGCCGTCGCCGAAAGGATGGATGGATTCGAACTGCGCATGACCTAAGGCTATTTTCGCGGCAAGCGGAATATCCGCTCTGGCTATGAAACGAACCCAGTCCGATAGCAAGCCATCGACCTCCGAGTTGGGAGGGCAAATATAGGGCGATTCTATAATGCTCTCACCAATGCGAGATATTCCGTGCTCCCTAAACTTCCCTGCGTTCTTTTTCCCAGATAAAAGATTTTCATGGTCTTTCAGCAAAACTTGTTTTGTTATCGGTGTCTCGGAAGCACTTCCCAGCAGTTCTACAAGAACCCAAAGGTTGTTCACCGCTTCCTTGTTCCACTCTCTGGCTGTAGCTCCGGCGAACGTTAGGCAAAGTTGACGAAATCCTGTGGGGTTGTCTTCAATGTGCGACGACCCTAAAGCCTCGGTGCGTAAGAGTAGACCCTCTACGAAGCCCCCGTAGCCTCCGTGAGCAGCAGAGACTAACAGTCGCTGGTGAGCTTTGTCTATCCAGACTTGCGTCTCCTCGGAAAATACAGGGGTAGCCGCTTCAGCGATTCGATGAGGAATCCTGAACGGTACCATATAGGGGACAGTGTTGTGGTTTTTGCCAGGCACCATGTGCTGTTCTGGTCTTGTTTCAAACGGCTCGTAGAAGTCCATAACATTAAGCATAGCGGACAAACTCTAAAATAGCAACCTATAGTTTGTCTATTTTATAATTAATCAGCTGTTTTCAGAAACTTTGTCTTTATAGGACAGATTGAAGGACAAAACACGATTTACACACCATGTTAGCGACAGGGCATGAAGTGGGGGTGGTGGGGGGATAGCTATCTGTTGGTTTTTGAGAATTGTTTAAAATTCATATGTAAATTTCTTTGGCCCAGAGCCGTAAAGTGTAAGTATCTTTGACAGTCAAACTACAACAGGAAAATAACACCAGAGGAGGAAAATCTAGAATGAATAATCCGCAGGCATCTATTTTTGCAGAGATGGGACAGCATCAATGGTATGTGCATCTCTCGAGAGGGGCGGGCACCGACCTGGGCCAAAACGATCTGGAGCAGAACGACCTAGCTCACATCCGCTCGGTGTTGCGTCAAACTATCTCTGACTGCGAAGCTAAGGGCATCAACCTTGTGGTGGGCTTCGGGCGGGAGTTGCTGGCTGACTTGGGTGGAGACATGCCGGAAGACTTCCAAAAGTTTGAAACCATAAGCTCTATTGACGGCAGCGGCAAAGAAGCTATCGGCACCCAAGAAGAGTTACTGCTTTGGATGAACAGTCCTCGTCTTGATGATATTTGGAAAACCCAATATGATGCCCGCTCTGCCCTTGCTGGCCACATGTATGTGGCACGAGAGACCATCACCTTCATCTACGGCAACTCTTTGGATATGACTGGCTTCATAGATGGCACTGGCAATCCCAAGCCCGAAGAAGAGCACCAGGTGGCTTTAGTGCCCCAAGGCGAGGCGGGCGAAGGCGGAAGTTTTATTCTGGCTCAACGTTGGGTGCACGATTTGGAAGGCTGGAACCAAATGTCTCTGGGTGACCAAGAAAAAGCCATAGGCCGCACCAAAGCCGACAGCACTCGTTTGGAACATCAGGAAGATTATTCGCACCTAGCTCATGTGGAAGAAACCGAAGACGGCCGCTTGGATGAGATCATGCGCCGCTCCACTCCATATGCCCTCCACGACGGCACAGTCGGTCTCTACTTTATGGCTTTCTCCCGCAAACAAGAAATTCTGCGAAACTTGCTGGACTCTATGTATGGAAGAGACGGCCAACCCCGCGACAAACTGACCGACTTCTCCAACCCTGCCTCCGGCTCCTACTACTTCGCCCCCTCTACTCCCCAACTTCAAACAATGCTGACCGGCTAGCACAGCTCACCACCAGAACACATCTGCTATTCCTCATCGGCTTTCCCAAGCTTCTATCAGACTGTGGTGATGGTAATCTTTTGCAGTGTCGCGAGATGGGAGTGATAGGGCTCAGTTGTTCAACGAGGCCCGGCCGTTCAGTGAGGCGCAGAATCCCAACAGGGCTGTTTATGATCGGGTGGCCAAAGACTGGGAAACTGACCGTCAGCCTGTGGACTACAGAGGGGTGGATGCGTTTGCTGAAAGTTTGAGGGAGGCTTTTGGGGGTGCTGATAGTGGCACAGTCAGCTTTGAGGATGAATCGGCAGTAGCTGAGAGTGAGATGTCGGCTGATTCAGGCACCCCAGACAGCGGGCCACTTGCCAAAGGTTCGGTGTGTTTAGATTTGGGGTGCGGGCCGGGGTGGTATGCGAGCAGGCTGCCCACACCTGTGGTGGCTGTGGATTCCAGCTTGGAGATGTTAGGAGCTGTGCCTCGCTGGGCACCGAATGCTCAAAGGGTTGCAGCAGATTTGCAGCATTTGCCGTTCAAGGAAAGCACAGCTAGGGGAGCTTTAGCTAGCAAGTGCTATCTGCATCTGCCCAAATCAGAAGTACCTATGGCACTTGCTGAGCTTCATCGGGCAACAGCAGTAGGTGCTTTGGTGGAGTTGGTCTGCATCAGGGGTGACCAAGAATGGGGCACCCTAGAAGGAGACGATTTCCCAGGCAGATGGTTTTCAATGTGGGAGCCTGACCATCTCAGCGATGTGGTGGTGGGAGCTGGTTTTGAGGTGATTTCGGTCAAAGTTGCAGATGATACGAAGAGGCGACACGGCCACAACATGATCACCTTGCGAGCACGGCGCATTCGCTCTCTGGCTGACACGGTGGGAGGCGACATGAGGTTGCTGATCTGCGGTTTGAACCCAAGCCTCTATGCTGCCGACAGAGGCGTGGGTTTCGCTCGTGGAAGCAACCGCTTTTGGAAAGCTGCTCTGCAAGCCGGCATAGTTTCAAAAATCCACGACCCAGCCGCCGCTCTCCGCCACGACCGCATAGGCATGACCGACATCGCCAAACGCGCCACAAAGCGAGCCGATGAAATCACTGCGTCAGAATTCAAAGAAGGCATAGCACGCATTGAGCGACTGGCTCAGTGGCTTAAACCCCAAGCAATCTGCTTCGTCGGCCTTACAGGCTGGCGCGAAGCCGCAAACTCTGAAGCTCAGGTAGGGCTGCAACCTCAAACTCTAGGCGGATCCCCAATTTATGTCATGCAATCCACCAGCGGAGCCAACGCTCACGCCACCCTAGATGACCTCACAGATCAGCTAAAAGCTGCTACTGAAATGTCTGACAACTTCGCCAGCCGTGCCTCAAGCAGTCAAAGCGTCTAGTAGCTCTCCTAGGGCTTTTTCTGCAATGATTTGCATTTCTTCATCGGTGCGGTCTTGGATAGGGTGTTCGGTCATGACGAAGGGAGCGGCGAAGCCAATGGCTGACGATTGAGCTTCTGCCGCCCGTTGAAATTCTTGGGATGTCACAAAAACTGAGAGAACTCCTCGGCGTTCTAAATCTGCTGTGTCATGCACACTGCATGAGGTGCATGAACCTCAATCGGCTAAGGCTTCAATGACCGCATCGCACTGGGAGGCGATCTCTTGACGCAGGTCAACCGGTGCGGGCTTGGTGAAAGTGGGCTTAGCGAAGCGGATGGTTCGAATGCCTTGATCGTTTAGTTGCTCTTCCAAGTGATTCAAGAACACATCACCACGGGGTTTGGAAATATCCAACAAGCCGACGGTTTTGCCTTTCAGTGAGGCGGGCCGTGGCAACGGTTGGCGCATTGCTGGGGCTTCACCGCCTGTGGGGTCTAAGACTTCTAGGGTCATAATTTCTCCTTTAGCTCTTTGTTTTCGTTTGTCTTGGGTATTTGTGTCAGATGTCTTGGGTATTTGTGTCAAACTTGCCTTGATATCAGATTTCGGGGTATCAGGTTTTGGGATGTCAGATTTCGGGCAATCAGATTTGGCTACTGCTTAGTATCTCAAGATTTTATCTCACGGGTGATGTGCTGGCTGCCAGATGGGCCGCTTGCCCAGCCGCAGATGGCAGATGAAAACAACCCGGCTGTGCCGCCGGCGTGGACGATGATCAAACCGTCTTTGCGAAACTTCGGTAGCTGTTTTGTTTCGGCCTTATCTTCGGTAGTGATACCGATGGCAGTTGAAGGCAGTCGCCCAACATCTACCATCAAATGCTTCTGCAATTCCTCTCGCAGTTGTTGTTTAGACCAGCCTGTGTATCTGGCGGCGTGTTCGGGCGACACCACGAGGATCGTGTCAAACGCAAGAGCCATCTTGGGATGACCTGTGGTCATAAGGCACGCTGCCAACGATTTGGCGAGAGACTCTGGTTTTCGAGAAAGCTGATCCACAATCACTCTCGGTCCCTCGCCAGCAAAAAGCGTGACTGTAGAAGCATCAGCAGAAAATCCCCGCTCTTGAGACAGCGATTCCCAAGGCGAGCCTTCCTCGTCCTCGGCAAAACAGAATGACAGCTTGCTAGGGCTTCCCAGTGTGGCTTGATCCACTTCGCCGGGGCGACCACCGCCTACATTGCGAATCACAAGCTGAAGGGCACGGCCTATCGTCATATTGGCTCGATTGCCTTGCCCCAGCACATTGCCTCCGCTGTTCATACCGATACGTTTGCGGATGGGGCCGTTCACGATGATGATAGGGCCGACCGACATTGTGGTGGCCAGCACGCCATGAATGTTGAACTCGTCGGTGCAGGCGGCTTCCACGGCTGTGAGCACCACGGGCAGATATTCAGGGCGACAACCTGCCATTACGGCGTTGACTGCAACCTTTTCTACCGTGCATTCCACAAGGTCAGGAGCGACAGTGGCGACAACCTCATCGGGTGAACGTTCGGTGCCGGCCAGCATCTGGCTAACTCGTTCTGGTGTAGGAGGTACAAGAGGGAGGCCGTCTGACCAGCCTCTGTCAAACATAGCCTCAATCGGGTCTTCGGCAGCTCCAAAGTGGATTGTGGGGGTTTGGGTCATAGATGTCTCCAGCAAAAATTTGAAAAGTTATTGGCCACTAGGTATTAAGAAAGTTTATAATCTGAGATTACAGCTATCTTCAACACGAATGTTTTGCGAGTAGTAAAACATCAGGCAAAGCATATGAGTTTGGTGCCGCATCCGACAAGAGGTTGCGGTGAGATACAGTTGTGGTTAGATACACAAGGAGTTTTTCGTGAGCGACACAGAATACCCATTTGATAGTGCTACATTTCGCACGGTGCTCGGACATTTCCCAACAGGGGTCACCGTTGTGACAGCCATGGGCCCAGACGGGCCTGCAGGATTGGCAGTCGGTTCGTTTGCTTCGGTCTCGCTGGAGCCGCCCTTGGTGATGTTCTGCCCCGGAAACCAATCCACTAGCTGGCCCGCTATCAAAGAGTCGGGAGCATTTTGTGCCAATGTGTTATCTGACCAGCAGAAAGACATTTGCAACATCTTCGCCGGAAAGTCAGAAGACAAATTTGTTGGTCTTTCATGGGCAACCAAGGCCACTGGTTCGCCCGTACTAGACGGCGCGCAAGCTTGGATCGATTGCGAAATAGTAGAAGCTATTGAAGCTGGCGATCACTGGGTGGTGCTGGGAGCAGTGCGCTCACTGGAAGCTGATTCAGAAAAAACCCCGCTGCTGTTCTATAAAGGCGGCTACGGGCAGTATCAACCCCTGATATAGAACAAAATGGTGTAGGACAAAATGGTATAGGACAAATCATGCCAATCTATGCTCTGGGCGATCTCGTGCCCGACATCCACCCCGATGCCTACATCCATCCTGATGCCGTCATCATTGGACAAGCTACCATCGGTGCTGAATCAACCGTCTGGCCTTCAGTGGTGATACGAGCTGACGATGCCCCTATCATCATCGGCGAACGCACATCCATACAAGATGGATCTGTTCTTCATACAGTGCCCAAATCCCCCACGACCATAGGCAACGAGTGCACTATCGGCCACCTCGTCCACCTAGAGGGCTGCACTCTGAAAGACGGAGCGTTGGCAGGGTCGGGGTCAGTCATTCTTCATCGGGCCATAGTGGGTGAGTGGGCGTTAGTGGCGGCTAATGCCGTAGTGCTTAACGACATGGTGATTCCACCGGGCGCACTCGCCATAGGCATTCCAGCCAAAGTGCGCGAGGGTGCCGTTAACACAGAAGAGCAACGGATGGGCGTAAAGTCTTATGCCTCAAGAGGCAAAACCTACCTTAAGCAGCTACGAAGGTTGGATTGAGTTGCGTTTTTTGTAGCAGTATCTTTTATAGCAATTCTCTTGTAACCGTATCTCTTGCAGCAGTTCTCTTGTAATTTGGGGGGAAGGCGATAGACTGAGGGCACGGAAGAGATGTCGGAGAATTCACGGCAATCTCTTTTATCGTAAGGAAAGACAAATGACTAAAACTGACATTGGTGTCGACCTCGGTGGTTACCAGCTCGGCTGGAGCGACAAAGAAGACTATGTTTTCAAGCCCCGCAAAGGGTTAGACGAGAACATAGTCCGAGAGATGTCGGCAATGAAAGGCGAACCAGACTGGATGTTGAACTTCCGTCTCAAGTCGCTCAGCCGCTTCGGAAATCGTCCCATGCCTCATTGGGGTGGCGACCTCGGCAACATCAACTTTGACAACATCTACTATTACATCAAGCCCACCGAGAACCAAGCTAAAGACTGGGATGATGTGCCCGAAGCCATCAAAGACACCTACGAGAAGCTAGGTATCCCCGAAGCCGAAAGAAAATATTTCGCTGGGGTAACCGCCCAGTACGAATCGGAGGTGGTGTATCACCGCAACCGAGACGACCTTGAAGCTCAAGGTGTTATCTTTTGCGACATGGACACCGCAGTCGCAGAACATCCTGAGCTTATGCGTAAATATTTCGGCAAGATCATTCCGCCGAACGACAACAAATTCTCGGCACTGAATTCTTCTGTGTGGTCGGGTGGAAGCTTCATCTATGTGCCCCCAGGAGTATCGGTTGAGCTTCCCCTGCAAGCATATTTCCGAATCAACGCCGAGAACATGGGACAATTCGAACGCACCCTAATCATCGCCGACGAAGGCTCGCAAGTGCACTACATAGAAGGCTGCTCGGCACCTGTCTACACCACCGATTCGCTCCACTCAGCTGTGGTAGAAATTGTCGTAGGCCAAGGTGCGAGGGTTACCTATACGACCATCCAGAACTGGTCTAACAATGTCTACAACCTTGTTACCAAGCGGGCGCGTGTAGAAGCCGAAGGTCACATGGAGTGGATAGACGGCAACATCGGTAGCCAGCTCACCATGAAATACCCAGCTGTTGTGATGGTGGGCCCCAAAGCTTCAGGCGAGGTGCTGTCGGTAGCATATGCGGGCGAAGGGCAACACCAGGACACTGGTGCCAAGATGACCCACGCTGCCCCTGAGACAACATCTAAGATTCTGTCAAAATCTATTTCCAAAGACGGCGGGCGCACCAGCTACCGAGGTCTCGTGCGAGTAGAAGAAGACGCATATAAATGCAAAAGCCATGTGCAGTGTGATGCTCTCATCTTGGACGAAGACAGCATCTCCGACACCTACCCCTACATGGAGGTCGGCACCGGCGACGCCGAGATCGGACACGAAGCCACAGTCTCCAAAGTGGCAGACGAAAAGCTGTTTTATCTGATGACACGAGGTCTGTCGGAAGAACAAGCCGCAGGGATGATAGTCAACGGGTTCATAGAGCCAGTTACCCGCACATTGCCGATGGAATACGCTGTGGAATGGAGCAGGCTAATAGAGCTGCAGATGGAAGGCAGCGTAGGCTAGTTGCTCTGAAGGTAGCTCTATGGGAATGCGAGAGGACTGCAAGCAGTTCGAAAGCCGGTCGTATCCTAACGGCGACACGGTGCGCAAATGCAACTTAGATTTGGCACCCGAAGCTCCGTGGCGGTGTCCTGAAGATTGCCAGGCATACGAGCGACGGCGGGTGGATGTGAACTGGTCGTATGGATCGCTGGTTACGCCACCGACACCCAAAGAGCCTGAATCGTTAAGCCAAGACGACAACGCCATCGCCGCCCTCCTAGACGAAGCAGAAGACATTGTGAATAGGGCAGGCCCAGCAATAATGGCAGAAATGGAAGCCGAAGGTGCTGTCAGTTTAGATATGGGGTCTCTACCGCTAGACAAGAAAGCCCGCAAGCAAGCACTCAAAGCTAGGCGGCGAGCTCTGAAGCAGCGATCTCGCCGCAAGAAACGCGACACCTAGACGCCTGTGAACCCTTTTACGCCGGAGCTCTCAGCTGAGCTACCGGGGCCAGCATGGTTGCAGGCGCACCGCGCTCTAGCTACCAAGGCTTTTCAAGAGGTTGAGATGCCCAACCCCGACGCCGAAGAGTGGCGTTACAGCCCTATCGAACACTTTGATTTCGCAGACTGGCGGCCTTCGTTGGAGAAGCCTGGCAATGCAGAAGAGCTTGTTGCGATGCTGAAATCTCTTGTGCCTGATGTGATGGGGTTAGCTATATGTAGAGATGGGTGGTTGTTGCATGCTGAGCTGTCGGAAGAGTTGGCGGCAAAGGGGGTGAAGCTGAGAGCGGCTGAAGAAGAGCAAGATTTACCTCGGTTGATTGATGGCATCTCTTCAAGCAGTATCAACTCAAGCAGTATCTCTTCAGGCAGTGGCGAAATCTCTTCAGGCAGTGGCGAAATGCCAGCTAGCGAAATGCCAAAACCAGGCGATATTTTCAGACAGATGTGCTTGGCATTTTCGCCTGGGCCAGTTGTGTTATCTGTGCCTTCGGGGATTGATGTAGAAGGTGTGATATTGGTGATTCATGATTTCACAGACGAAGAAGGTTTAGCGACATTTCCCTGGCTGGTGGTTAATCTGGCAGAGAATTCTTCGGCTGCTGTATTAGAAATAACAGGGTTAGGAGGGATAGGAGCTTCGGGATCTGAGATGTCCGACTCTGGTGAATCAAGTTCTAGTAAGCCCAGCCAATCTAATGGGCCCAGTCAATTTGTCGCTCCGCTGGTGGAGCTGTCTGTGGCCAACAGTGCTCGGTTGCGCTATCTGAATGTTCAAAATCTTCCCCGGCAAACCTGGCAGATAGCTTCGCAAGTGGCTGATGTCAGCTCGCAAGCCAATCTCATATCTTCAACAGCAGCACTAGGCGGAGACTATGCCCGCCTGCACACCGATTGCAGCCTTTCAGGAAGAGGAGCAACCGGCGACATCGTGGCTCTGTCTTTCGCCAACGAAAGCCAGACTATGGATTTTCGAGTCTTTCACTCACATATTGCGCCCGACACTTCCAGCAACTTGTTATTCAAAGGGGCGATTGATGATGAGGCGCGCTCTATCTACACTGGCCTCATCCGTGTAGGTCCCGATGCCCGAGGCACCAATGCTTTTCAGACCAATCGCAACCTCAAACTTTCTGATGATGCATGGGCTGAGTCTGTCCCCAACTTGGAGATTGAAAATAACGATGTGACTTGCTCGCACGCCTCCACTGTCGGGCCGGTGGAAGAAGAACAGCTTTTCTATCTGCAGAGCCGTGGTGTGCCCACAGATGTAGCTGAAAGATTGATAGTAGATGGATTTTTTGCTGAAGTACTAGACGCTTTGCCTCTCCAGTCGGCTGTGCCGATGGTGAGACAAGTCTTGCACGAGAAACTTCCATATGAGTTTGCGGAGTGAAGCCGGTGGACGACAAGAATGAATATGTGCGGCTTTGCGAAGCTGCTGAGATCTCTCAAGGCCAAGCGCGGCGATTCGTAGTTGAGGGTCATGAGATCGCAGTGGCAAGAGTGGGCGAAGAGCTATTTGCCATCGGCGATGTCTGCAGCCACGGACAGTTTTTGCTCTCAGAGGGAGAAGTGGACGCAGACGACTGCACTTTGGAATGCCCTAAGCATGGCAGTCTCTTCAACTTACGCACTGGCGAACCAGAGACTTTGCCTGCCACTGTTGCGGTGGCGGTGTAT
Source organism: uncultured Acidimicrobiales bacterium (assembly GCA_958295755.1). GTDB lineage: Bacteria > Actinomycetota > Acidimicrobiia > Acidimicrobiales > Hopanoidiivorantaceae > Hopanoidiivorans. The sequence continues at coordinate 2,102,890 of OY282367.1, forward strand.
CCGTTGAAGTCTGAAGACGGTGCTCTGCTGGTAGGCATCCCCAAAGACGATGTGAACAGGGAAGATGTGAACAGAGACGATGTGAACAGCAACTCAGATGATGCAACCGAGAGAGACAATGACAGAGCTAATAGTTGAAGATCTCTGGGCATCTTCCAACGGCAAAGAGGTGTTGCGGGGGGTGAGTTTGGAAGTGTCAAGTGGGCAAGTACATGCAGTCATGGGGCCCAATGGCTCAGGTAAATCTACCTTGGCACATGTACTGATGGGTCGGCCGGGCTATGAGGTTACAGGGGGCGCAGTTTTCTTGGACGGATTAGACATCACCGCACTATCGCCCTTTGAACGGGCACAAGCAGGCTTGTTCTTAGGAATGCAATATCCGATTGAAGTGCCTGGCGTGAGCTTGGAAGCTATGCTGACAGCATCATTTGAGGCCTCTGGTCGCGATGTTAAAGAACTACCAAGCACCTTGTTGCATGAAGCTATTTCGGTGGGGCTAGATGTTGCCCTTTTGAAACGTTCCCTCAACGACGACTTCTCGGGCGGGGAACGCAAACGAAGCGAGGCTATTCAGATAGGCATGCTGCAGCCCAAAGTGGCTGTCCTTGACGAAGTTGATTCAGGCTTAGATGTGGATGCTCTGCGAGTAATCAGTCGTCGTTTAGAAGCTGCCACTCAGCCAAGCGACAAGTCCGAAGGTCTAGCCGTGCTGGCTATTACCCACTACACCAAACTCTTTGCAGAGCTGGAACCAGACAGAGTATATGTGCTGATGAAAGGCAAAATCGCAGCCTTTGGCGGCAAAGAGTTAGCCCATCAGATAGAAGCCCATGGTTTCGACCCATGGGAGGTCCCCGAAGAAGTAGAAGTAGGCATTCGCCTAGATTGAAGCTATGAAAGTTGCTGAGCTATTAAGTGACGAAGAGATTACGGCACAACTGGGGGAGGTGCCGGGTTGGGAGCGCAGAGGCGATGCGCTGCATCGAGACTTTGAGTTTGCTGACTTCACTGAAGCGTTTGGGTTCATGGCGCAAGTGGCGTGTGTGGCAGAGCGGCTGTTTCACCATCCTGAGTGGTCAAATGTGTGGAATAAGGTTTCCGTTGCCATTACCAACCATGCCGCAGGTGGAATCACCGACTTGGATTTTGAGTTCGCCAAGCGACTGAACGCTTTAGTGACTAGGTCTATTGGCGATTAGGTCTATTGGTGACTAGTCCAAATTTAACTTTTCCAAGCTTTCAGACAGGACATTCCAACCGAGGGTGGCGCATTTGATGCGGACAGGGAATTTCATAACGCCTTGAAGGGCTTGTAGGTCGCCTAGGTCGACAGAGTTATCTTCGTTGGTTTCTGCTTCTTCGGCACTGTCAGCCTCGCCTTCCTCTTCTTCTGACAGCGACAAGCTCTTCTTGAATGCTTTGTTAATGGCTTTGGCATCGGCGAATGTCTTGCCCTTGATGGCTGTCGACATCATAGAGGCAGAAGCTTGGCTGATGGAACAGCCATTGCCACTTATTTTCACATCGGCTATCGTGTCGCCATCTGCCAAAATATAGAGCACAACATCGTCACCGCATAGCGGGTTGAAACCTTCGCCCCGATGGGCAGGAGGACATTCCATCTCGCCGCGGTTGCGAGGAGTGCGGTAGTGATCCAAGATGATCTCTCGATATAGATCTTCAAGCCCAGACATTATTTCATCCTAGAAAATCTCACTCTAAAAGAATGCGGCAGTTTCGTTTAGAGCGTAGGCAAGGCAATCTATATCTGATTCAGTGTTGTAGAGATATAGCGAAGCTCGGGCTGTGGCTGTTACACCCAAGTGGCGCATGAGGGGTTTGGCGCAATGGTGTCCTGCTCGCACGCAAATGCCGTGCTGGTCAAGTATCTGTGAGATATCGTGGGGGTGGATGTCGCGGTAGGCAAATGAGATAGTGCCACCACGCGGATGGGCAGCACCATGAATAACTATGCTTTCGCCGAGGCGGTCTTCCAGCGTCTTCAGGGCATAGGCAGTGAGTGACTCTTCATGGTCGGCAATCGCTTCCATGCCTATGTCAGTGAGATAATCTACGGCTGCGCCTAAGCCGATTGTCTCAGCTATTGGCGGAGTGCCTGCTTCAAACTTCCAAGGTAGTTCATTAGGCAGAAAACCCTCGGTGCTCACATCCAAGATCATTTCGCCACCGCCTAAAAAGGGAGGCATCTCTTCAAGTAGCTCGCGACGACCCCAGAGCACGCCGATGCCTGTGGGCCCGCACATTTTGTGTCCGGAGAACGCTAAGAAATCTACACCCAGTTCAATCACATCGCAGGCACGATGAGGCACTAGCTGGCAGGCATCGCAAACCACCACGGCACCTCGCTCATGAGCGGCATCGGCGATAGCGCGCACGGGCACAACAGTGCCCAGCACATTCGACATCGCTGAAATTCCCACTACTTTTACTCCGTCCAATAGTTTGTCGAGATTTGAAAGATCCAAATGTCCGTCATCGCCCACAGAAATCCAGCGCAACTCCAGATCGCGTTCTTTTGCCAGAATATGCCAGGGCACGATGTTGGAGTGATGTTCCAGCAAGCTCAGCAACACTGCATCGCCAGGCTGAAGGTTAGACCGCCCCCAAGAGTTGACTACTAAATTGAGTGCTTCGGTGGCGTTCTTCGTGAAGATGATCTCTTCCTGCGCTGGTGCCCCGATGAAGTGCTGCACCTTTTGACGAGCCAGTTCCATCTCGGTAGTGGATTGCTCGGCGATTAAGTAGGCACCGCGATGCACATTGGCGTTGTAGTCGTCATAGTAAGTTGTCATGGCTTCCAGCACAGCACGGGGCTTCTGCGATGTGGCAGCCGAGTCGAGATAGACGATGGGTTTGCCGTGAACTTGCCTGCCTAACAGCGGAAAGTCGGCCTTGAGACTGGCTGAGTTGAGAGTGTTTACAGACATTTTGCTGCTCTGCTGATTGCTCCAGTTACTGCTGCTCTGTGTATTGCTCTGTTTGCTACTACTTTGTCTATCGCCACGCTTCGTATCCTTCGCTGTCAAGGCGTTCAGCCAAAGCTAAGTCTCCGCTTTCCACGATCTTGCCGTCCAGCAAGATATGTACATAGTCGGGCTTCAGGTAACCGAGCAACCGTTGGAAGTGTGTGATGACAAGACATCCTAGCTCAGGTCGCTCGGTAGCTATCTCACGCAAGCCATTGGCCACTGCTTTTAGGGCATCCACATCCAAACCCGAGTCGGTCTCATCCAGCACAGCGAACTCTGGTTCTAAGATGGCAAGTTGTAGCACTTCGTTGCGCTTCTTCTCGCCGCCCGAAAAACCTTCGTTGAGATGGCGGCTGGCAAATGAAGGGTCAATGCCGAGACGATCCATCCAGCGTAAGATTGTCATTCGCAAATCCAGCACTGATAGCTCTTCGCCTTTGCGCGCTGAGAGGGCTTGGCGCAAAAAGTTCATTACTGAAACACCGGGGATCTCTTGGGGATACTGAAAAGCCAAGAAAATCCCAGCTTTGCTTCGCACATCAGGGCTCCAGTCGGTAATGTCATCACCTTTGAAGAGCACTCGCCCTGATGTGATGCGATAGTCAGGGCTTCCCAGCAGCACCGAAGCTAAAGTGGTTTTACCTGAGCCGTTCGGACCCATCAAAGCATGAATTTCTCCAGCGTTTACCACAAGGCTGAAGCCTTTAAGAATTTCCGTGTCGTCATCTGCGACCGCGTGCAAGTTTTCGGCAACGAAGAGGGGAGTAGACATTGTATTTGCGCTCACCAGCCCCGCTCTGCCCATTCTTCCAGATGGGGACTCTCGCGACCAATGGTTGTATCGTCTCCGTGCCCTGGGAGCACTATCGTCTCTGGCGCAAAACGAGAAAAGATGAGCGTGTCTAGGGTTTCAATAATGGTCGGGAAGTGACCGCCTTCAAAGTTAGTGGCACCGGGGCCGCCGGGAAACAAAGTGTCGCCCATGAAGAGCAACGGCGAGTTTTCCACTTGGAAGCACATTGAACCGGGAGTGTGGCCCGGTGCTAGTAGCGTGTGAAGCCGCAAGTCGCCCACTTGAATGACTGATTCGTTCTCTATGAATTCGTCATATGATTCGTTTTCAAGCATGTAGGCATCGGGCTGCGCGATATGGACATGGTAGCCAGCCTCCCGTATCTGCGGAACAGCTGCAATGTGGTCCCAATGTCCGTGCGTCTCTAGCACCTGGCCAACATTTAGGGTGCGACACAGATCCAGTAGCTTCTCGTGCTCATTGGCGGCATCTATGAGCACAGCTTCACCAGTGCGACGACAGCGTATGACGAAGACATTATTGTCCATCGGCCCCACCACGACCTTGTGTACCTCTAGGCGAGCATCTCGATAGTAGAGCGTGGGGCCTGCATTTGTGACGGTGCGCTTCATATTGTGTTGTGGCCAGCAGTAGTGATCTATTTGATACTGGTCAGCGACTGTACTTTCTGAAGATCTCTCTGGGGTATTTTCTGGCATGGTGTGCTCCTTCGCAGGCTAAGCTAGTTAGAGGCTAATTTCTATTGTGCCACGATTAAAGCCAACCCCGTTGCCAAAAATCAAAAATCAAGCCCAGAGACAATACTGCCAAGAGATATTAATGCAAAAAATACTGCCACCAAAAATGACGAAAGGGACTATCTGTGAATTTCGCCTTCAGTGAAGAACAAGAAGAACTGCGACGCTTCGTGCGTCAGTTCATGGAAGAGAAGTCGCCCGAGACAGCGGTGCGCGACCTTATGGCCACCGACAACGGCTATGACCCCGATGTGTGGAAGCAGATGGCCGAGCAGCTCGGGCTGCAGAGCCTCATCATCCCCGAAGAATACGGGGGTCAAGGCTTCGGCTATATCGAGCTTGTGGTGGTGTTGGAGGAAATGGGGCGAGCTTTATTGTGTGCGCCATTTTTCTCTTCCGTAGTTCTTGCCGCTAACACCTTGCTCCACAGCGATGACGAAGCTGCTAAGAAAGAACTGCTGTCAGAGATTGCCTCTGGCGCGTCCATCGCAACCGTGGCTTTCACCGAATCCAACGGCCGCTGGGACAGCGAAGGTATCGCCATGGAAGCCGTCGAATCTGATGGAAGTTGGCATGTGAGCGGCACCAAGATGTTCGTACTAGACGGTCATGTGGCAGATATTGTGATCGTGGCAGCTAATACGCCTCAAGGCGTGAGCTTGTTCTGGTGCCGAGGCGACGGGGTGAGTCGCTCGGTGCTTTCCACTATGGATCAAACTCGCAAGCAAGCTCGTTTGGAATTTGACAACACCCCAGTGCAGCTGCTCGGCGAAATCGGCTCAGGCTGGAAGACACTTGAACGAGTGCTAGATCTAGCGGCTGTTGCTCTGGCCGCCGAGCAAGTTGGCGGAGCACAGATGTGCTTGGAAGCTTCGGTGGATTATGCCAAGACTCGAATGCAGTTCGGTCGTCCTATTGGCAGTTTCCAAGCCATCAAACACAAGTGCGCCGACATGTTACTAGAGGTGGAATCGGCTAAGTCGGCCGCCTACTACGCAGGCTGGTGCGCCTCGGAGCTGAACGATGAGCTACCTTCCACTGCTTGTCTAGCTAAGGCATATTGCTCGGAGGCGTATTTCAATGCCGCTTCAGAGAACATCCAGATACACGGCGGTATCGGCTTTACTTGGGAGCATCCCGCGCATTTGTATTTCAAGCGAGCCAAGAGTAGCGAGCTGTTGTTTGGAGACCCGGCTTATCATCGCGAGCTTCTGGCTCAGCGAATTGGCTTTTAGTAGCAGATGATCCTGTACTAGTAAGTAACTAGTAGAGCATTAGTAGCAGGCAGGGGGGAACAGATGGCACTGCTGCTTTTAGTTCTTTGCGGGTTTCTTATTTTGGGGATAGCAATCTATGCCGTGAGCCGCTCCTCGGCTCGCCTGGCTCGAACAGAAGGCGTGTCGGTCTTTGATTTGAAGCGAGCTATGGCTTGGGTAGCGGGGCGTCTACCCGAAAGTGTGGATCTAGACGAAGAGACAATTGCCCGGTTGTTGCTGCTACAGGTGGATTACCTGCGAGCTTGCGGTGTGGCAACTTTCGGCAATGTGGATCAAGTGGCTGTGGAAGCTGCTGAAGAGCTTGGCGCGGTGACTTTAGACGAAGAAGATATGGTGACAACTGTGCTGGGGCTGGCGTGGGAAGAGAAGTTAGATGTAGATGAGGTAGATGTGGTGGTAGTGCTGGATGCCAACAATGGCTACTTGCGCTCTATCGGGGCCATCGGTGACGCCAGCGGTAGCTAGTCTGAATTACATGGCCGAAATACCCAAGCATCGATATGTGGGCGACAAGCGAACCCAGCTTGTTTATGATCTTGAAGCAATAGGGGATCTTGGAGTAGCAGATGACCTTAAAGCGGCAAAGGATGAGTTGTTGGAATCTGAGCAGTTCATTTATTTTGCGCCCGACACACTAGCTGAAGCACGCAACCGTGGATATCGCCTTGCCGGATAAGAAGCTGTTGTGGCAAAGCCTGTAGCCGACAAAAAAGCACGAGTGAGCGCAGAGACGCAGTTTCTCTCTAACGGGTTTGCACTTGATGCATATCTGGCTCATCCGGAGGTGAGTGACGGCTCACCTATTTTGTTGATTTGTCAAGATTTCCCTCATGGGCGGGAAGGCTTTGAATATTTGGATGTGGCTTTGGCCGACCGAGTTGCGGAAGCTGTGGGTTGGCTGGCCTTTGTGTTTAACTATCGGGGATGTGGTACTTCAGAAGGGAGTTTTTCGTTCGGAGGTTGGAAGCAAGACATTGATGCAGCTATCAGTCATCTCTTAGAACAGCACAGGGAGATTTGGATTGCTGGGTTTGGCGTGGGTGCCACTTTGGGTATTCGTTCGGCAGCGGAGAACCGACAGATTCAAGGAGTGGCAGCCATTTCTGCTTCTGACGGGCTGCAAAACTGGATATCGTCTGAACTGATGTCATTTGCCCGCCGGAAAAAAGCCATACGAGAAAAAGCCATACGAGAAGAGGAACAACAGGAAGCAAATAAATGGGCTGAAGAAATGCAGACATTTAGAGCCAGCGAGCTTATGGACAAACTCAAACCTCGCCCACTTTTGGTGATACACGGCCAAGAAGATCAGCTTGTACCGATGTTTGATGCCCGTGCCATAGCCGATGCACACGGCTCAGCCGATCTTCGCATCCTGGAAGGTGGTGGCCACAACCTCCGCTACGACCCTCGCACGCTAGCCTTGCTATTCGGCTGGTTAGACAGAAACCGTCATTTTGCTACCGACTTTTTTTGATAGCCTGATATCTCTGGCCTGGGTGGCGGAATCGGTAGACGCAGGCGGCTTAAAATCGCCCGCCCTAGAGGCGTGTGGGTTCGAGTCCCACCCCAGGCACTGAAATATCAACTACTGAAATATCAGCTACTGAAATATTCAGTCTCGGAAGTTTGCGAAGTCTAGAGGGATATTGAAGTCAGCTTCTTTCAGGGAGGTTATGACTTCTTGGAGGGTGTCGCGTTTTTTAGCCGTCACTCTGATTTGACTGCCTTGAGTTTGCGACTGAACGCCCTTTAGACCTAAGTCTTTGATGAACTTATTGAGCTCGCGGGCTTTGTCTGTAGAGATACCAGCGGCGAGGGTAGCCTCTTGGCGCACGGTGCCTTTGGCTGCTTCTTCCACCTTTTGAAAGGTCAGACCTTTGAGCGACACTTTGCGACGCACTAGCTTCTCCTTCAGCACCTCACGAAGGGCCGCAAGGCGATCTTCCGTGCTGGAGTGAAGCGAGATGGCCTGGGTGCCTAGATCCAATGAGGAGCCGGTATTTTTGAAGTCGTACCGCTGTGAGACCTCGCGAGAGGCTTGGTCTACGGCGTTGCGGACTTCCTGGAAGTCGAGTTCTGAGGTTATGTCGAAGCTTGGCATGGTTGTGGGCCGGGAAGGATTTGAACCTCCGAAGTCTATGACGGCAGGTTTACAGCCTGCTCCCTTTGTCCGCTCGGGCACCGACCCCGCAGCAGCTTAGGCTAGTGGGAATTTATCGATTTTCGGCAGAAGAGTCACAACATCTTCTGGTAGATAGCGCAGTCCAGCCACTTGTTGAACTTGCGACCTACTGCTTTTTCCACACCGACTTTCTCAAAACCAAGTGCCATAAATAGTGCATGGGAGGCATCGTTCGGCCCTGAGACGCGTGCGATGAGAGTGTGAAAGCCGTGTTGCTGGGCATTCTTCACCAGCTCATTGAGAATGGCTTGGCCGATGCCCTTGCGCTTGTGACTATGATGTACATACACCGACACTTCAGCGGTGCCTCGATAGGCCGGGCGTTCACGATAAGGCGAAAGCGAGCCGAAGCCAACAACTTCAGAAGCAGCACCAGTTAGAGATGCGACAACGGCAACGTATGCCCCTACATGGGTGTCAAACCAGAGCTTTTGCTCCTCGCTGGTGCGGGGGCGAAGATCAAAGGTGCTTGTGCTGTTTACTACCTCGTGGTTATAGATGGAGCGGATGGCTTCTAAATCGTGCTCGGTGACTTGGCGCAACTCCATACTTTTGAAGCTAGTGGCATTTGAAGCTAGTGGCGGCAGTGGCAGATTTGCAGCTTCTGGGGTGACTGTATTTCTAGAGTGTCTGTATAGGCAAGAGTTTCGTATAATGAATAAAGCATCGCTCCCTTAGCTCAGCCGGAAGAGCGTTTCCATGGTAAGGAAAAGGTCGTGAGTTCGAGTCTCACAGGGAGCTCGCCCAGCATCTATAGTAAATTTCTCTATAGTCAAGCAAGAAGCGGGGCGGCGTAGCTCAGTTGGTAAGAGCGCTCGACTCATAATCGAGAGGTCGCCAGTTCAAGTCTGGCCGCCGCTACACTTATAACTATGGAAGGCCACCCAAAAATCATAGAGTTTCTCAATGAGGCTCTCAAGGCTGAGCTAGCAGCTATCAACCAGTATTTTACCCACTCTAAGATGTGCGAAAACTGGGGCTGGGATCGACTAGCTGCCAAGTTCCGTGAAGAGTCAATGGAGGAGATGCGTGATGCTGAGAAGCTCATGGATCGGATTTTATTGCTAGATGGAATTCCACAGCCCGACAAGATCGGCTCGGTGAAAATCGGTCATACCCCTGAAGAACAGATGCAGTACGACTTGGAGCTGGAAATAGCTGCCATCAGTCGCTATCGACGAGGTGTCAAGCTCGCTTTGGATCTCGGCGATGACGGCACCCGTGAGTTGCTTGAGCATTTGCTTGTAGGCGAAGAAGAGCACCTAGATTGGATAGAGACCCAGATGCATATGATCTCTGAGATAGGTATCGCTCTATACCTGCAGGCACAGGTCGGCGAGTAGCTCGCCAAAATAGCCCGACGAAACAGCCCCAGAAACTCACCTAAAAAGGCATTCAAAAAAGTAACAGTAATTCGTAGTTGTAAATTCGCAAGAGTCAGTGTAGAGTATCATCTTGTCTGACTTAGAAATTATTGAAGCTAGTTGTTGAGAAAGTGATCAGTTCAAGAACCTCGCCTCTAGGTGCTTGTCTGAACACACTTAATTATCAGTCCAACCTAAAGATGCCCCGAGAGGCCGGGGCGCAGGAATTTTTGGAGGTTTTACTGTGGCAAAGGAAACTTTTGTCCGCTCAAAGCCGCATGTGAATGTCGGCACTATGGGCCACATTGACCATGGGAAGACCACGCTAACAGCAGCGATCACGAGGGTACTGTCGGAGCGCGGAGAAGGCACAGAGTTTGTGGAGTTCGATCTCATCGATCGAGCACCCGAAGAGCGCGAGCGAGGCATCACCATCAATGTTTCCCATGTGGAATACGAGACGGAGGCCCGTCACTATGCCCATGTGGACATGCCTGGCCACGCCGACTACATCAAGAACATGATCACTGGTGCGGCACAGGTAGACGGTGCGATCTTGGTGGTTTCGGCAGCCGACGGCCCGATGCCCCAAACGCGCGAACATGTGTTGCTGGCTCGTCAAGTGGGCGTGCCCCGCATTTTGGTGGCACTCAACAAGGTAGACGCTGTGGACGATCCAGATCTCGTGGAACTCGTGGAGATGGAAGTGCGTGAGCTTCTCTCTGAATATGATTTCCCCGGCCAAGATACTCCCGTAGTGCCAGTGTCTGCTCTCAAGGCATTGGACGGCGACGCAGACGCAGCTAACCAGATCATCGATCTGATGAGCAATGTGGATGAGTGGATCCCCACACCTGAGCGTGCGGTGGACCTTCCCTTCCTGATGCCGATTGAAGACGTGTTCTCCATCACCGGCCGTGGAACTGTGGTTACGGGCCGTGTTGAGCAGGGCAAAGTCCATACAGGTGATTCAGTAGAAATCGTGGGCATCCGCGATACTGCTACTACTGTCTGCACCGGTGTTGAAATGTTCCGCAAGCTCTTGGATGAAGGTCAAGCTGGCGACAATATCGGAGCTTTGCTACGAGGCACCGGCAAAGATGAAGTGCAGCGTGGTCAAGTGCTGGCCGCACCCGGCTCCATCACTCCGCACGATAAATTTGAGGCGGAGGTGTATGTGCTGACCAAAGAAGAAGGTGGGCGTCATAAGCCCTTCTTTAACGGGTATCGTCCGCAGTTTTACTTTCGCACCACAGATGTAACGGGTACTATCTCTCTTCCCGAGGGCACTGAGATGTGCGTGCCTGGCGATAACACCACAATGGCGGTGGAGCTAATCAACCCCATCGCCATGGACGAAGGCTTGCGGTTTGCCATCCGTGAAGGTGGGCGCACCGTGGGCGCAGGAGCTGTAACCAAGATTACCCACTAAGCAACATATTGCCCTGTTCCAACCCAGGGCAAACCGCGGCGACATGCCGCAGTTAGGGCAGTGGCGCAATTGGTAGCGCACCGGTCTCCAAAACCGGCGGTTGGGGGTTCGAGTCCCTCCTGCCCTGCAAATGTCATCAATGAACAGACAATTTCGACGCATGGCGAAACGCCAAGGCGAGGTCGACGACGAGGGCACCCCTATTGCCACTCGCCGTCAGCCCACGGCTCAAAAAGAGAGAACATCGCCAGGCCAGTTCGTCAAAGAAGTGCGCGCCGAGCTACGGCGAGTGCATTGGCCCACCCGAGCTGAAGTAGTTAACTACTCCATCGTGGTGCTAGTGGTGATTGTGCTTCTTACGTTATTCATCGCCGGGCTTGACTTCGCATTCGGTGAGGCAGTCTTGCGACTGTTCGGCGAATAGATACCCCTAATTCACTCAGCACGGAAATACTTATGGAAACTCTCTTGGAAAATGATCTTGTCTATGTGAAAGACGACGAGGTCGAGAGCTATCTGCCGCCTAACGAGCGACCTGGCAAATGGTATATCGTCCACACCCTTTCTGGGGCCGAAAAGCGAGTGCAGCGCAATCTGGAAGAAATCATCGGCGACCAAGATATAACCGAAGCAAAGCTGTATGAGGTTATCGTGCCGATGGAAGAACTCGTGGAGATGGAAACGCGGAGCAACAATACGATGGTGTCTTATCGCAAGCTTTTCCCAGGGTATGTGTTTTTGCGTTGCGATCTGCAAAATGATTTCTGGTCGGTAGTGCGCGAGACTCCCGGGGTAGTGGGCTTTGTGGGGCAGACCAAGCCCAGCGATCCACCCTTACCGCTTCCGCCCAAAGAGGTGGATCAATTCCTCAACCAGCCAGAAGGAAAAGAGGCTGTGCATCGTTCTCGCCCGCGCCTTATGTTTGAGCTTGGCGACCCGGTGCGCGTCAAAGAAGGACCGTTTGCCGATTTCACCGGCGAAATCATTGAAATCAACGAAGACCATCTGAAGGTGAAGGTGCTGGTCAATATCTTCGGAAGAGAAACACCTGTGGAGTTGGAGTTCTCCCAGGTAACCAAGATGTAGTAGTGCCTAGCTCCGATACTAGCTCAGATATAAATCCACAAGCCCACAAACCCACAAATTGGGAGAACCCATCATGGCACCACCGAGAAAACGAGTTGCCGCTACTGTTACTATCCACATCCAAGCTGGTCAAGCCTCGCCTGCGCCCCCTGTCGGAACTGCTCTGGGCCCCCACGGAGTAGCCATCATGGACTTCTGCAAGGAGTACAACGCTAAGACGGAAGACAAGCGAGGGCAAATCGTCCCCGCCGTCATCACCATTTACGAAGACCGCAGTTTTGACTTCATCCTCAAAACCCCCCCCACTTCATTTTTGATTCGCCAAGCCTTGGGAATTGACAAAGGAGCGAGCGAAGTAGGACGAGAGAATGTCGGCACGCTCACAGATGCTCAGCTGAGCGAAATAGCCAAAGTGAAAATGCCCGACCTCAACACCGACGACATCGAAATGGCCAAGCTGCAGGTAAAAGGCACCGCTCGCAGCATGGGCGTGACGGCACTATAGCGAAGCGACACAGATAAGCAGCACAGAGAAGTAGCACAGAGAAGCGACACAGAGAGCAACACAGAGCAATGAAACGCGGCAAGCGATATGCAGACGCAGCTAACCAGCTGGATCGTAGCGAGATCTATTCGGCCGAAGAAGGTTTAGGTCTGGCTAAAACATCTGGCGTAGCCAAGTTTGATGAGACCATAGAGGTGGCTGTGAAACTAGGCGTAGATCCTCGTAAAGCCGACCAGATGCTGCGGGGCACAGTAGCTCTGCCAGCAGGATCGGGTAAAGAAGTGCGTGTAGCGGTGTTCGCCCAAGGAGCTTCCGCGCAAGCTGCCCGTGAGGCCGGTGCCGACAGGGTTGGCGATGACGACCTTGTCAGTGACATTGAAGGCGGTAGCTTGGACTTTGATGTGGTTATTGCCGAGCCGTCCATGATGGTGGCTGTGGGCAAACTTGGCCGTGTGTTAGGGCCTAGAGGTCTTATGCCCAATCCCAAAACGGGCACGGTTACAGAGGATGTAGGCAAGGCTGTGGAGGATTTCAAGGGTGGGAAGGTGAGCTATCGCACCGATAGACAAGGTAATGTGCATGTGCCCATCGGCAAAGCTAGCTTTGAGAGCCAAGCCCTTATGGACAACTTCAAAGCCGTCATAGAAGAACTAGTGCGCGCCAAGCCTGCCGCAGCCAAAGGACGCTACCTGCAAAAGGTGAGTGTTTGCTCCACGATGGGTCCAAGTGTGAAAATAGACCCATCCTCGCTAAGCTGAACGGTTTTGCTATGACAGATATCAAAAGAGACTTTGCCCCTAGACCTGCCAAGGTTGCCATTGTCGCCGATGTTCGCAGTCGCTTAGAGAAAAGCGACGCTGTGTTCTTCACCGAGTACAGAGGTTTGAATGTGAGCCAGATGGCAGAGCTGCGTGCTGCCCTACAGCCTGTGGGAGCAACCTACAAGATCTATAAAAATACCCTCGCCCGTGTTGCCGCGCGAGAACTTGAACTCAGCATTGAAGACTATCTCTTAGGTCCTACCGGCTTGACTTTCATTGACGGCGACCCAGTTGCTGTTGCCAAAGTGTTAGATGGCTACAGGAAATCTCACGATGTATTCGTGATCAAAGGCGGACTGCTAGGCGATGTGATGATCACCACTGACGGCGTCAGGAAGCTGGCTTCATTGCCACCTCGCGAAGAGTTGCTCGGCAAGCTCGGCGGTCTGGTGCAGGCACCGATGGCGCAGATGGCAGGAGCTTTAGCGGCACCGTTGCGAGAATTCGGCGGGTTGCTTGGAGCGATGCAACAGAAGTTCGCCGGACTGGTGAGAGCTTTGAAAGATCAACAAGCTGAATAGAAACCCCCAAATCTCAAGAACCCCAAAAAAATCCCAAGAAAACCAACAAAGGAGCAAAATAATGTCAAAAGTTGAAGAGATACTTGACAGTATCGGTTCTATGACTGTCCTTGAACTGAGCGAGCTACTCGAAGCATTTGAGGAGAAGTTCGGTGTCACAGCTGCAGCCCCTGCAATGGCTGCACCAGTTGCAGCAGTTGCCGGCGATGCAGGTGGCGATGATGGAGCAGCCGAAGAAAAAACTAGCTTTGATGTAGAAATCACAGCTATTGGCGACAAGAAGATCCAAGTCATTAAAGAGTTGCGCGCTCTCACGAGTCTCGGTCTGAAAGAAGCCAAAGAGATTGTGGAAGCTGCTCCAAAGGCTGTGATGGAAGGCGTATCCAAAGAAGACGCCGACAAAGCTAAGGCTGCACTGGAAGAAGCAGGTGCCACTGTAGAAATCAAGTAGCGTCAAGTAGCGTTGCCAAGTTGCAGTCAGTTGCAGCTAGTAGCTTTGCGCGATTTCTCAGCCAAGCATCGGGGAGGGTTGCAATCGCTGGGAGATTGCGGTACAATGAGTTTGCCGTGTGTGTCATCTGCCCCCTCATCGGGTTTAAGGGTTAACCCCTTGCCCGGGTTTCTTTGCCTGTTTATGGCTCATACCTCCGGCCCTGCTCTGCCCCCCCAACCGCCCTGCCCCAGTAATAAAGGAGTGACCATTGTCTGCTGTTCGTGAGCGATACAGTTTCGGCAACTTGGAAGAAGTTGCCGAGCTACCCAATCTCATAGCCATTCAACAAGATTCGTTTGACTACTTGATGAGGCACGGTCTGTCAGAGGCATTTCGAGCCTCTTCACCCATCGTGCACCATTCAGGCAAATACTCTTTAGAGCTTGAGTTCGACTTTGAAGACGAAGAACTTCGCCTCCCACCCAAGCATTCAGTGGAAGAGTGCATAGAAAAAGATCTGACCTATGCCATCTCCATCTTCGTGAATGCTCGGTTCATCAATCAGCTCACAGGTGAGATCAAGCAGCAGACCGTCTTCATCGGCGAGTTCCCACAGATGACAGAACGGGGCACTTTCATCATCAACGGCACCGAACGAGTTGTCGTCTCGCAACTAATCCGCTCGCCCGGCGTGATTTTCCAAGCTGGTGAGCGTTTTCGTCTGCGTAACATCACCAAACACCAGCTCGTAAAAGGAACTATCCACCCATTCAGAGGAGAATGGCTCGACTTTGATGTTGAGCAACGACCAGGAAGGGAAGTCACCGCAGGTGCGCGTGTGGCACGTAAGCGGAGACTCTCCATGTTTACGCTTCTCACAGCTTTTGGCTACGGCGAGGATAACGCCCCCGGCTTCTTTGACGAATTTGTAGAGAGGTTCCCCTTCTTGAGAGAGCAGTGGGAAAAAGAAAAGCAAGCTGAACTAACTAGTGACGATGCTCTGCTGGAAGTCTTCAAACGCGCCCGCCCGTCTGAGCCTCAGACCATAGAAATGGCCCGCAACTACCTATATGGATCGTTCATTCGCCCTGAGACTCGCCGCTATGACCTCTCTCGCGTGGGACGCTACAAGCTAAACCGCAAGCTGGGGCCTGAAATTCAACATCTCAAGGAATGGCGAGACGGCAGCTATGAGCGCATTTTGAATAGCTCTGAGAGTGCTAGGGCTTGGAAGAACGAACGCAAACTAATTCGCAAACGGCTCCTCGAAGAGAAAGCCGCAGGCAGATCGCTCACAGAAAAAGACATGGAACAGCTCATAGAGGAAGAGATCACGAAGGGCTGGCTCTATGGCGGAACGAAGCAAGGCGATGAACGCCCAGCCTCGCCCCATCGCTTACCCGATGTGAGCCTTCGCCGTCCGCCTGAAGCTTGGGGTGGTCTGGCACCCTCAGAGGTTCTAGCTGCCTGTACCTACCTGCTCAACCTGGCCGACGGCGTGCAAGGCTACCGCCTTGACGATCAAGACCACTTCGCCAATCGTCGTATCCGCACAGTTGGTGAGCTCATTCAAAACCAAGTGCGCATCGGGCTGTCTCGTATGGAACGAGTGGTACGCGAGCGCATGTCTACTCAAGATGCCGAGGCAATCTCGCCTGAAAGCCTCATCAACACTCGACCTGTGGCTGCCGCAGTGAAGGAATTCTTTGCCACCAGCCAGCTCAGCCAGTTTATGGATCAAGTTAATCCGCTGGCAGGGCTCACCCACCGGAGGCGGCTCTCAGCACTTGGCCCCGGCGGCCTCACTCGCGAGCGGGCAGGCTTTGAAGTGCGCGACATACACTTCTCGCACTACGGCAGAATGTGCCCGATTGAGACTCCAGAAGGTCCCAACATTGCTCTCATCGGCGCACTTAGTACCTACGGCAAAGTCAACGAATTTGGCTTCATAGAAACTCCTTACCGAGTAGTGAAAGATGGACGGGTCGTGCCGGGTGAGATCCGCTATCTCGCAGCAGACGAAGAAGAAGACTATGTAATCGCACAGGCCAACGCGCCGCTCAACCCAGACGGCACTTTCCGCAACGATCGCGTGCTAGTGCGCCAGTCGCCACAGGCCGCGTCGTTAGACGATCTGCAGATGCAGCTAGAGCAAGAGTCATTCTTTGGTGCTACCACACAAATTTCATTTCTTCCTCCAGAAGAAGTGCAGCTCATGGATGTGTCGCCGAAGCAGATCGTGTCGGTGGCCACTGCCATGATTCCGTTTTTGGAGCACGATGATGCCAACCGCGCGCTCATGGGGGCCAACATGCAACGCCAAGCTGTGCCCCTGCTCGTGCCGGAAGCTCCATTCATCGGCACCGGCCTGGAGCGGCGGGCTGCAATGGATGCAGCAGATGTGATTACAGCCGAGCTGCCAGGCCAGGTTACAGAAGTGGATGGGCACTCTATCACCGTGAAATACAAAGGCCGCAAGGATCCCACCGTCTATCCGCTGCACAAATTCCAACGTTCCAATCAGAACACTTGCGTAAACCAAAAGCCCCGTGTGGCTAAAGGCGAACAAGTCGAAAAAGGTCAGCTCATAGCCGATGGCACTTCCACTGACAACGGCGAGCTAGCTCTGGGTAAGAACCTGCTAGTGGCTTTCATGTCGTGGGAGGGTTATAACTTTGAGGATGCTATCATCATCAGCGAACGCCTAGTGCGTGACGATGTGCTTACCTCTGTGCACATTCACGAGCACGAAGTAGAGGCTCGCGACACCAAAATTGGCCCTGAAGAGATCTCCCGCGACATTCCCAATGTGCCCGACGATGTTCTCCACAATCTGGACGATCAAGGCATCGTATTGCTGGGCGCAGAAGTGCGACCTGGCGATGTACTGGTGGGCAAAGTCTCGCCCAAGGCCGAAACCGACCTCACCCCCGAAGAGCGGCTCATTCGCGCCATCTTCGGTGAGAAAGCTAAGGAAGTGCGTGATACCTCTTTGAAGTTGCCTCATGGTGAGGAAGGCAAAGTCATAGACATCAAGGTGCTAGTGAGCGGTGAAGACCACGAGCTGCAGCCCGGAGTGAATCAGCTGGTGCGAGTCCATGTGGCCGAGCGACGCAAGATCAGCGTGGGCGACAAGCTAGCTGGACGTCACGGCAATAAAGGCGTCATTGCTGCTGTATTACCCGTAGAAGATATGCCGTTTTTGGAAGATGGCACACCTGTAGATGTGATTTTGAACCCCCTCGGCGTGCCCTCGCGCATGAATGTTGGCCAGCTTCTAGAGACACACTTGGGCTATGCTGCCCGCTGGGGCTGGAAAGGCACCAAAGACAGCACCAAAGACAATAGTGCACAGATGAATAGTGCAAAGATGGATGAAAACCCTCAGCTGGGCATCGAGCGCAAGACTCGCCCGGCTACTCGCCCCGCAGTGCTCATAGAAACTCCCGTATTTGACGGGGCTCGCTGGGACGAAGAAGAAGACATAGGTAAGCATTTCAGCATCAAGCAAACACTTGAAAATCTCAATCCCGACTCTACAGACGGTAGCGGGCGTCGCCTCATCGGCTCAGACGGCAAAGTCAAGCTCTACGACGGACGCACTGGTCAGCCGTTTGATCAAAACATAACCGTGGGCTATATGTACATCCTCAAGCTGGCACACTTGGTAGACGACAAGATTCACGCCCGTTCCACTGGCCCTTACTCCATGATCACCCAACAGCCACTGGGCGGAAAGGCGCAGTTCGGCGGGCAACGTTTTGGCGAGATGGAAGTCTGGGCTCTGGAAGCCTATGGAGCAGCTTATTGTCTGCAGGAACTACTCACCACGAAATCAGACGATGTGGTAGGCCGCGTGAAGATTTACGAAGCCATTATCCGTGGCGAGAATATTCCCGCTCCTGGCGTTCCAGAGAGCTTCAAAGTACTCATCAAGGAAATGCAGGCTCTCTGCCTGAATGTGAAGTTGCTGTCAAAGGGCGGTGAGCATATCAAGATACAAGAGCTCGATGAAGAGGAATATCGCACTATCGAATCCCTCGGCATCAACCTTTCACGCCCAGAGAGAGGTTCAGACCTAGACGACAAACAACGCGAAGCCCCGACGCCCGTATATGAGCCAGTCGGTGCTAGCCAATAAGTAAGCACCCAAGAGAGGTAAGCATGATTGATGTCAATGACTTCAGCAAGTTCCGCATCGGGCTAGCAGGCTCCGATGACATTAGAGGCTGGTCGCACGGCGAAGTGAAAAAGCCCGAGACCATCAACTATCGAACTTTGAAGCCCGAAAAGGACGGCCTCTTCTGCGAAAAGATTTTCGGCCCAGCACGCGACTGGGAATGCCAGTGCGGACGCTACAAGCGAGTGCGCTTCAAGGGCATCATCTGTGAACTCTGTGGTGTGGAAGTCACCCGCTCAAAGGTTCGCCGCGAACGCATGGGGCACATAGAGTTGGCATCTCCAGTAGCTCATATCTGGTATCTGCGCGGCACTCGCTCCTGGATGACTTATCTTCTCATGGACACCGACAGCCGAGAAGACTTGAAGGCTACTCAGTTGGAGAAGGTCATCTATTTCTCGGCTTATCTAATCATCTCTGTAGAAGAAGAAGCCCGTATCCAGGAGATGCCTGAATTTGAAGCCGAGCTAGACGATCTGTGGCGAGACTACTCGCAAAACTGCCGTATCTATCGCAACCATCTGCTGTCGCTACGAGATCTCCACTATTTGCGCTTGGAAGCTGAGCTTGCCCAGATGGAAGATACAGCAGGCCGCGCCGGCGAATCTGATGTCGAACCTGCTGCCGTCACCAGATTACGCGAAGACTATAACCGTAGAGTCAAGAAGATCACCGATGAGATAGACATTCTCACCGCCGAAATCAAAGAAATAGCAGAGCATCGCCTTGAGATGATACGCTCCCAAACCAGGCGTCTGGAAAATGAGATTGAAGAAGCCTCTGCGTCTGAAGATTCAGCCAAGCAGAGCATCTCTAAGCAGCTGGTCGAGGCTCTGGGAAATATCACCGACAAAAGCGAACAAATCCAAGCCCAGCTTGACATTCCCGAAGGTGAGCTAAAACCTAACGAGCCTGTGACCGATGACGGCAAAGCCAACCTGGAAGAAATCATAGAACAGCTTGAAGACTTCCGCACACAGCTCGCCTCGCAGCGAGACGAAGCCAAGATGGAAGAACGTTACTTGGAAGAGTTCGCTAAGCTACGCCCCCGCCAAGTCATAGAAGACCAAATACTTGAAGATGAGCTGAACTTTCGCTTCGGCGAACTATATGTCGCCAACATGGGCGCAGAGGCCATCTTGGAACTCATCGATCAAATAGATTTTGAAGCCGAAGAGGAACGGTTGCGCATTGCTTTGAACCCAACCAATGAGCAAAAGCCGCTTTCAGGACAACGGCGCGAAAAAGCCATAAAACGCCTAGAGATACTGAGTGCTTTCAACAGCCGCGACGAAAACGGCCGTCTCAGTAGCGATCCAAGCTCAATCATCTTAAATACCATCCCTGTCATCCCACCCGACTTACGCCCCATGGTGCAGTTAGACGGCGGACGTTTCGCCACATCTGACCTCAATGATCTATACCGTCGCGTTATCAACCGCAATAATCGCCTCAAGAAGCTCTTAGAGATAGGCGCGCCCGGCATCATCATCAATAACGAAAAGCGGATGCTGCAAAAATCCATAGACGCTCTGTTCGACAACGGGCGGCGTAGCAAGCCTGTGATGTCGCAAAACAATCGCCCCCTCAAGTCGCTGTCGGATATGTTGAAGGGCAAGCAAGGGCGATTTCGTCTTAACCTGCTAGGCAAGCGTGTGGACTATTCAGGAAGATCGGTTATCGTGGCTGGCCCATCTTTGAAGTTCCACCAGTGCGGCATTCCTCGCCTCATGGCACTTGAATTGTTCAAACCATTTATGATTCGCGAGCTTGAGAGGCGTGGTATCGCTTCTTATATCAAGTCGGCCAAGCGCATGGTAGAAGACACTATCTCCGGGCGAGCCCGCCCTGTACCTACTGAGGATCCTTCGTATTCGTGGAGTGGTGACGACACGGTGTTCCAACTTCGCTCAGAGCAAGTTTGGGATGTGCTCAATGATGTTGTGAAAGAACATCCCGTGTTGCTGAACCGTGCTCCCACGCTTCACCGTCTGGGGATTCAGGCATTTGAGCCTGTGCTGGTGCATGGCAAAGCCATCCGCTTGCACCCCTTGGTCTGCACCGCTTTTAACGCCGACTTTGACGGCGACCAGATGGCAGTGCACCTGCCTTTGTCATCTGAGGCTCGTGCCGAAGCAGAAGTGTTGATGCTATCTGCTCACAATCTTCTGTCGCCATCCAATGGTCGCCCTCTCGTGACGCCCACCCAGGACATGATCATCGGTGCCTACTACCTCACGCAAGCAGTCCCAGGAGCCGAAGGTGAAGGAAGAGTTTTCCGCACGCGAGAGCAAGTGGAAAGAGCAGTAGAAGAAGACGGGCTTAGCATCCACGCTCTGATTGACTATCGCTCAGATGCTCTATTAGTCGAAGGCGGAAACATCTGGGGTAATGGCCAGATGTCTGAAAGCCAGGCACTTGAAAATCAGGCACTTGAAAATCAGGTATCTGAAAACTCTGCCTATATCCCTACGACTGCCGGTCGGGTCATCTTCAACGAAGTGTTGCCTGAAGACTTTCCGTTCGTGAATGAAAAGTTAGACCGCAGACAAGTAGGCGCACTAGTAGAAGACCTCGCCTACGACTACTCTCGCTCCACCACCGCCGACAGCCTTGACGGGCTTAAGAGCCTCTGTTTCCACTGGGCTTCCAAGTCGGGAATCACAGTCTCGGTGGACGACATCAAAACACCTCCCGCCAAAACTTCCATTTTGGAGCGTTCAGAAGAAGAAGCCGAAAAGGTAGAGCGAAACTTCCGCCATGGCATCATCACCGACAGCGAACGCCGCCAGCAGGAGGTAGAAATCTGGACAGAAGCCACCAACGCAGTGCGCCAACATCTTGAAGTTGACCTGCAGGCTGATCCTTTCAACCCGGTGGACATGATGATCCGCTCAGGTGCTCGCAGCAACATGATGCAGGTGCGCCAGATCGCAGGCATGCGTGGTCTCGTGGCCAACCCGCGAGGCGACATGATACCTCGCCCGATCAAGTCCAACTTTAAGGAAGGTCTATCCACGCTGGAGTATTTCATCTCCACTCCGGGTGCTCGCAAAGGTCTAGTCGACACCGCTCTGCGAACGGCAGACTCTGGCTATCTCACCCGAAGGCTGGTAGATGTGGCTCAAGAAGTCATCATCAACGACATCAGTCCGTTTGATTCCGACCGTCCCGTGCCCTCGCTGCTTATAGATAATGTGCGGCCCGACACGCCAGAAGAGCGCACCCATTTGGAGTCGCGTCTCTTCGGGCGAGTGCTCGCCCAAGATATATCGCTCTCAGACGGCACGATTTATTCCAAAGGCGAGATGGTTACCCACGAGATTATGGAACATCTGCGCGAAGACCCTGATGTTCAAGAAGTGCGGGTGCTGTCGCCTCTCACTGACGACTCTGAATACGGTATCTCTGCCATGTCTTATGGAATGTCGCTAGCTACTGGCAAGCTCATTGAATTGGGTGAAGCAGTCGGGGTGATTGCGGCTCAGTCCATTGGCGAGCCGGGCACACAGCTCACCATGCGCACCTTCCACACCGGCGGTGTCGTGGGCAAAGACCTCGCCGACGGTCTTCCCAGAGTGGTGGAGCTGTTTGAGGCTCGTAGCCCCAAAGGCAAGGCTGTTGTGGCAGGAGCTTCAGGCACGGTGCACATAACCGAAGACGAAAGCTCCGATCGCACGGTCACCATCTTACCGATGGGGGAGACCGAAGGCGAAAGCATCATCATTCCTCGCGGCCAGCGTTTGGAAGTGGAAGAAGGCCAAGAAGTAGTGGCTGGAGATGTGCTCGTGGAAGGCCCGCTTGACCCTAAAGAGCTACTTTCCATCAAGGGCATCAGAGCCACCCAGCAGTATCTGGTGGATCAAGTGCAGAAAGTCTATCGCGAGCAGGGTGTGTCTATTCACGACAAGCACATTGAAATCATCGTCCGTCAGATGACTAGACGAATCATCGTAGACAGCTCTGGCGACTCTGAGTTCTTGTCTGGGTCGGTAGCCGATGCCCGCAAGTATCGCGATGTGAACCGCCAACTCATGCAAGAGGGGAAAACACCTGCATCAGGCCGCCCTGAGATCATGGGTATCACCAAGGCTTCGCTGGCTACCGATTCGTGGCTGTCAGCAGCTTCCTTCCAAGAGACCACCCGTGTGCTCACCGCGGCAGCTATAGCTTCTCGCAGTGACGACCTGAAGGGTCTCAAAGAGAACATCGTCATTGGCAAGCTCATTCCTGCAGGCACTGGCGTGAGTGAATATCGCGAAATCGCACCCGAAGCCCCTGACTATGTGCCGATGGAGTCGTTTGTTTCAGACGAGGAAGAGCTACGGCGAATCTTAGATCCCGGCGGCGAGATGATTGGCGAGGGAGGCCATTTGCGAGTTGTAGATACAGAAGGAATGGAAATGATCGGAGTGAGCGAAGGTATTCAAGAACAAGCTTCCTGAACAAGTTGCTAAATGTGTTGCGACACTCTAGGATGAGTGTCGGGGAAACTTTTCTTTTGTTTCTTTATGCTTTGCGAGCAAATTGCCTGCAAGAGATACCGAAGCAAGAGAACGCAGAGATACTGAACACAAGGATACTGAACGCAAGGATATCGAACCTAGAGAACCCAACAGAAAATAGCTATGCCAACAATTCAACAGCTAGTCCGCAAAGGGCGTAAAGCTAAAACCAGAAAAGAGAAGATGCCTGCCCTCAAGGGTTCTCCTCAACGCAGGGGAGTGTGCACCCGCGTCTATACCACCACACCTAAGAAGCCCAACTCAGCTATGCGCAAAGTTGCACGAGTGCGCCTCACCAGCGGTATGGAAGTTACTGCTTATATCCCTGGCGAAGGCCACAATCTTCAAGAGCACTCTATCGTGTTGGTGCGCGGCGGACGAGTGCGCGATCTGCCGGGTGTGCGCTGCAAGATCATTCGCGGCACTCTCGATTCCAGCGGTGTAGACGGTCGTCAGCAAGCTCGCAGTCGCTATGGCGTGAAGAAATCGTAGTTTTGACTCCACAGCACCTTTAGAACAGCACTTTCAGAAACAGCACTTTCAGAAACAACTCTCCAGTAAACACTCTCCCAGAAGGATATTGTCTCATGCCACGCAAAGGACCAGTCGCTAGACGCGAGCTACCTCCTGATCCGGTATACGATTCGGTGCTCGTTACGCAGCTGGTGAACAAAGTGCTCACACGCGGTAAACGAACCTTGGCCGAAAGGATTGTTTATGACGCCATGGACATCGTCTCTAAGAAAAGCCGCCGCAATCCCGTAGAAATACTGGAAACCGCGGTAGAAAATGTCCGCCCAGCTCTGGAGGTGCGTAGCAGACGCGTAGGTGGTGCCACATATCAAGTGCCAATGGATGTGCGCCCTCGCCGTCAGCTAACTCTCACCATTCGCTGGCTAGTCAACTACTCCAGAGATCGACGTGAACACACAATGGCCGAACGCCTAGCTAACGAACTACTAGATGCTGCTAACGGCGATGGGGCATCGGTGCGTCGCCGTGAAGAACTCCATAGAATGGCTGAGTCGAACAAAGCATTCGCACACTACCGCTGGTAGGTATCTGCGAGATATTGCTGAGACATTGTCGAGAATATTATTATGAAACGCCACCCCCTGCAATCTGTCCGAAACATCGGAATTATGGCCCACATAGACGCGGGCAAAACCACCACCACCGAGCGCATCTTGTATTACACAGGGCGCAACTACAAGATAGGTGAGGTGCACGATGGTGCGGCCACGATGGACTGGATGGAGCAGGAACAAGAGCGCGGCATCACCATTACCTCAGCTGCCACCCACTGTATTTGGCGCGACTTTCGAGTCAATATCATTGACACCCCTGGCCATGTGGATTTCACCGTTGAGGTAGAACGCTCTCTGCGTGTGCTAGATGGCGCGGTGGCCGTCTTTGATGGCGTAGCAGGTGTTGAGCCGCAGACCGAAACCGTGTGGCGTCAAGCCAATCACTACGGTGTGCCCCGTATCGGTTTTGTCAACAAGATGGATCGCATCGGAGCAAACTTCTTCTTCTGCATGGACTCAATCCGCGAACGCCTAGATTGCGAACCGCTAGCCTTGCAAATCCCCATCGGTGCTGAAGCAGACTTTCTGGGGGTCATCGACCTGCTCACCATGACTGCCTTGGTTTGGAACAGCGACGATTTAGGTGCCACCTGGGAATCACAGCCCATCCCCGAAGACTTGCAGCAAACAGCCGAAGCATATCGTGAGATTTTGCTGGAAGCTGTCTCGCATCACGATGACAAGCTTTGCGAAAAATACTTAGGCGACGAGCCCATTACCACCGAAGAGCTGCAAGTAGCCATCAGAGACATGACTCTGTCAGGCAGCATTGTGCCTATTCTTTGTGGTTCAGCCTTCAAGAACAAGGGTGTGCAGCCACTTTTGGATGCTGTGGTGGACTATCTGCCTTCGCCTTTGGATGTGGCAGCCCCCACAGGTGTGAACCTAACATCAGATGAAGAGATGCTTCTGGAAGTGAGCGACGAAGCCCCATTCGCAGCCCTTGCTTTCAAGATAATGACCGACCCTCATGTGGGCAAGCTCGTATATCTGCGGGTTTACAGTGGCACACTTGGCAAGGGCGACACTGTCCTCAACACTCGTAGCGGCCGCAAAGAGCGTATCGGAAGACTGCTAGAGATGCACGCCAACGACAGAGTAGATCGCGAGCAAAGCTTCGCAGGCGACATCATTGCCTGTATCGGCATGAAGAATATTCGCACAGGCGACACCTTGAGCGCGGTTGGCCAGCAAATGGCTCTGGAGCAGCTGGTGTTCCCCGAGCCGGTTATTCATGTGTCAGTAGAGCCGCGTTCCAAAGCCGACCAAGACAAGCTCTCTAAAGCACTAGGTGCTCTCTCTGAAGAAGATCCGACATTTAGAGTCACCACTGATATGGAGACGGGTCAAACCATCATCGCCGGTATGGGCGAGTTGCACCTGGAAGTGCTAGTTGATCGAATGATGCGCGAGTTCAGCGTGGCAGCCACTGTGGGCAAGCCGCAGGTGGCTTATCGCGAAACCATTACAAGCACCGTTTCTGAATACACCTACCAACACAAAAAGCAAACTGGTGGGGCAGGTCAATTCGCCGTGGTTACAGCTACAATGGAACCGGGTTCGCCTGGTAGTGGCTTTGAGTTTGCCAGTAAGATCCGTGGCGGGGCCATTCCCAAGGAATACATCCCCGCAGTGGAATCAGGTATCAGGGAATCTATGACATCTGGAGCTTTGGCAGGTTTTCAAGTTGTAGATATGCGCGTTAGTGTGACCGATGGCAAAACCCATGATGTGGACTCTTCTGAGTTAGCCTTCAAGGCTGCTGGAGCAGGATGGTTCCGTGAGGTTTTGATGAAGGCTGGGCCAGTGCTACTGGAGCCTGTTATGTCGGTAGAAGTGGTTACCCCCGACGACTATCTCGGTGATGTTGTAGGCGATATCAACAGCCGCAGAGGTCAAATTCAAAGCACTGAGCAAAGGGGCAACAGTCAAGTGGTGTCATCTCTCGTGCCTCTTTCTGAAATGTTCGGCTATGCTACAGACTTGCGGTCGCGCACGCAGGGGCGGGCAACATATACCATGCAGTTTCAGGCGTATCATCAGACACCTGCAACCGTGCAAGAAGAAATCATCGCTCGCCTGCGCGGAATTTGACAAATCGAAGACATAAACATCAGCACAAATATAACAGCCGCAAATATAACAGCAAAGACAATCTCCCAGAAGGTAGCAAAGATGGCCACAGGACAAAAGATTCGTATTCGCCTCAAGGCGTACGACCACGAGATTATAGATCAATCAGCAAAAAAGATTGTGGAGACAGCCAAGCGCACTCAAGCCGATGTGCGAGCAGTTCCCTTGCCTACTCAGAAGCACCGCTTCACCGTCATTCGCTCACCCCACAAAGACAAAGACAGCAGAGAACACTTTGAGATGCGTATCCACAAGCGACTGCTGGATATTTTGAACCCCACCCCCAAGACGGTGGATTCGCTGCAGCGGTTGGATTTGCCTGCCGGTGTTGACATAGAGATTAAAATCCAGAAAATTTGAAAGAGAATTTGAGACCAGAAATAGCTGAAAACCAGAAACAGCAAAAAAAGAAACAGCAGAAAAAACAATGACAGAGAAAGCAATTGTTGGCAAGAAGATGGGTATGACCCATGTCTGGGACGAATCCCAGCGCGTCACGCCCGTGACTGTGCTCAAGGTCTCGCCTTGTCGCGTGGTGCAGGTGAAGCGACCTGAAGGAGATGGCTACAGCGCACTCCAAGTCACCTGGGGCAGTCGCGATCCTGAGAAGTTGAATAAGCCTGAGTTAGGACATTTTGAGCGATCAGAAGTGAAACCGGGAGATTCGCTAGTGGAGTTACGGCTTGAAGATGTGAGCGAATACGAAATAGGTCAAGAATTCGGCGTAGAGATACTGGAAGCAGGCGAGAAAGTAGATGTAACAGCGGTGAGCAAGGGGAAAGGTTTTGCGGGGGTGATGAAGCGGCACGGTTTCAAGGGTCAGGGGGCTTCGCACGGGGTACACAAGGCACATAGAAAGCCAGGGGCTGTGGGGCAATGCGCCACTCCCTCTCGGGTATTTCAAGGCAAGAAACTTCCCGGTCGTATGGGGGCTGACAAAGTCACCACTCTAAATTTGCGGGTAGTTGAAGCTGACGCAGAGCGAGAGCTACTGCTTGTGAAAGGCTCGGTTCCTGGCCCTAGAGGCGGAGTTGTGGTCATACGCGACGCGGTCAAGGCATAAGACAATGGCGAATTCCCAGAATTTAGAAGTTACCGTACTGGATTCGCGTACCGGTGACTCGGTAGGTAAGGCGGTTTTAGATGCTGAGCTTTTTGGCATCACCCCGAATGTGAGTGTGATGCATCAAGTAGTAACTGCTCAGCTCGGTGCCAAACGACAAGGCAGCCACAACACCAAAACACGTTCTGAAGTGCGCGGAGGTAGTTCAAAGCCTTGGCGACAAAAAGGCACCGGGCGTGCTCGACACGGCTCCATCAGGTCTCCGCAATGGCGTGGCGGTGGCGTGGCGCACGGCCCTAAGCCACGCGATTACAGCCAGCGTACTCCTAAGAAGATGGTTCGCTTGGCCCTGCGCTCCGCGCTTTCCGACAGGGCAGCTAGTGGCGATGTGATAGTTGTGAACGATTGGAACTTTGAGCAACCCAAAACCAGTGAAGCTTTGCAACGCCTAGCTACTATCGGAGCAGACGGGCGAGTGCTGGTGGTGTTGCCCAAAGACGAAACTAACGCTTGGCGTAGCTTCGCTAATCTGCAGCGAGTTCACACCTTAGCCCCAGATCAGATCAACTGCTACGACATCATGGTGAGCGATGTGGCGGTTTTCACCGAAGATTGCCTCCCCAGCAGTGCCGCTGGCAATAGTAGTTCCACTGAGAGTATTGCTGACAGCTCCACTGATAAGGCAGAGGTGCCAGCATGAACGATCCACGCGATGTCATTTTGGAACCGGTCTTGAGCGAGAAGTCCTACGGGCTGATTGAGAGAGGTGTCTATACCTTCCGCGTCCATCCCAAATCTACGAAGCCTGAAATAAAAGACGCTGTGGAAGAGATATTCAATGTGAGGGTGCAAAAGGTCAACACTTTGCGGCGCAAAGGCAAGCGTGTACGGAATCGCCGAAACTTCAGCTACGGACGCAAACCCAGCACCAAACGTGCTGTCGTGACGCTACACGCAGGCGACAGCATCCAGATGTTCGATCTATAAGCAGAGATACAGCAAGAATTTAAGGCAGACGAGAGATGGCTATCAGAAGACGAAACCCGACCAGCCCAGGCAGGCGTTTCCAGACCTCTCACGATTTCTCCGAAATCACCGCTACAAAGCCTCATAAGCCTCTGCTTGCTCCTCGCCGTTCCACAGGCGGACGTAATAATCTAGGCCGCAAGACTGCCCGGCATCGTGGTGGCGGTCACCGAAGGCGTTACCGCATCATTGATTTCAGGCGCAACAAAGTTGGCGTGCCGGCAACTGTCGCCACCATAGAATACGACCCCAACCGCACTTGTCGCATCGCTTTGTTGCACTACCACGATGGAGAAAAACGTTATATTCTGGCCCCTCAAGGTCTGAAAGTGGGCGATGTGCTGCAAGCCGGCAAAGGTTCAGAAATACGCCCCGGCAATGCTATGTCTCTGCGGTTTATTCCCACAGGAACGGTCATACATAATGTAGAGCTCATCCCGGGGGGTGGCGCAAAGTTGGCTCGTAGCGCAGGTGCCAGCGTGCAGCTCATGGCCAAAGAAGGCAAATACGCAACCTTGCGTTTGCCAAGTAGCGAAATGCGTCGAGTAGAGCTGGAGTGTTGCGCCACTATTGGATCCATCGGCAACTCCGAACACGAGCTTTTGAAGATAGGCAAAGCCGGTCGCAATCGCTGGAAAGGTGTCCGCCCTCAAACTCGCGGTGTAGCAATGAACCCTATTGACCATCCTCTAGGCGGCGGTGAAGGCAAAAGCTCAGGAGGTCGCCATCCCGTATCACCTTGGGGCAAACGGGAAGCCCGCACTCGCAATCATAAAAAGAAGTCGTCCGATCTCATCATCCGTCGTCGCCGCAGTCGCAAGTAGTACCCCAGATAAAGGCAGGAAATTTAAGTCATGGCAAGAAGTCTTAAGAAAGGCCCTTTCGTAGACCCACACCTTCTGAAGAAGGTCGACGCGCTCAATGAGTCGGGCGATAAGTCGGTCATCAAAACCTGGTCTCGCCGTTCCACAGTCATCCCCGATATGGTTGGTCACAACATCGCCGTTCACGACGGTCGTCGCCATGTGACTATCTACATCACCGAATCTATGGTGGGTCACAAGCTCGGCGAGTTCGCCCCTACCCGTACCTTCCGGTCACACGCTGGCGGCAGTCGCTGAAACAGAAGTAAGAAGCTGGAATAGAGGTATAAGAAGCTATGGTTCTGCAGTACAGCCGCCCAGGCGCACATGCGTCGGTTCGTAATATCCGCGTGTCGGCTTTCAAGGCGCGTCCCGTGTTGCGTTTGATTCAGGGCCAATCCTACGAAGAGGCTTTGGAGATTTTGAAGTTCTGCGACCGAGGTGCCGCCGATGTGATAGTCAAGTGCCTGCGCTCTGCGGCAGCCAATGCTGAACACAACGATGGTATTGACCCTGAAGAAACTTTCGTGAGTTCCTGCTTTGCCGACGAAGGCCCCACCATTCGTCGCTGGCGGCCTCGTGCCAGAGGCAGGGCTACTCGCATTCACAAGCGGACTTGCCATATAACTATTCAGCTGGAACGCTACACCCCAGTAGAGCTGGCGGAAATGACCGCAAGAGAATCTTCTGCGTCTTCTGCGTCTGCCGAAGCAAGGCGCAGACGAGTGGCAGCTAGTCGTGGGGAGGAGAATTTGGATGATGAAGTTATGGAGGGGGAAGTTGTGGATGAGGGAGTTGTGGATGAAGAGGTTTCAGAGGATGAAGAAATTCTGGAAGAAGGTTTAGATGCCGGTGAAGTTGTGGAGGAGGAAGTTTTAGAGGATGAAGAGAGTCTGGATGCTGAGGAAAACTTAGAGAGTGAAGAAGTTGTGGAAGATGAAGAGAGTCCGGGAGAAGTTTTAGAGGGCGAAGAAGTCTCCGATATGCCAGCACTATCGCAAGCTCAAAATGATACCGAAAAACAAGATGCTGAGAAAAAAGAAAAGGGCGAGGATTCATAATGGGTCAGAAAGTCAATCCTTACGGATTCCGGCTAGGAGTCACCACCGACTGGAAGTCCAGGTGGTTTGCCACACGGAAAGAATACTCCGCGTTCGTGGTAGAAGACTGGAAAATCCGCTCCCACATCATGGATAGGTTGCCACACGCCGCCATCAGCCGTATAGAAGTAGAGCGTACGCGAGACAGGTTACGCATAGATATCCATACAGCCCGCCCCGGTATCGTTATCGGACGGCGAGGTAGCGAAGCCGACCAGCTACGTTCTGACCTAACGGCACTCACTAACAACCCTCAGATTCAGATCAATATCCAAGAGATCAAGCAGCCTGAATTTGATGCCGCCCTCATCGCCCAAGGCATCGCCGACCAGCTTGTCGGTAGAGTGGCTTTTCGCCGTGCCATGAAGCGGGCAGTCCAGAACGCTCAGAAGGCAGGCGCATTGGGCATCCGAGTGCAGTGCTCAGGACGTCTTGGAGGCTCTGAAATGGCGCGAACCGAATGGTACAGAGAAGGCCGCGTGCCTCTCCACACCCTGCGCGCTGACATAGATTACGGCTTTCGCGAAGCCCACACAACTTACGGTCGCATCGGCATCAAGGTGTGGATTTATCGAGGTGAAATCCTCCCTTATAAGTTGGCATCAGATGAAAAAATCACTCGTGAAGCAGCCATGGCAGCCGGTGAGACTTCTGGCAGACAGGTGGTCTCCACCTCTGAGATTGTCTCCAGTGCTACCGAGTTAGACGAAGTGGCACCGCTCGTAGGCAAAGCTTCAGACGAATTTGAACGCCTGCTTGAAGCCGAAGAAGAAATAGAACGAGCTGCCTCGCGCGAGCGTCGTGATGGCGGAACTACCCACTTCCGCCCGGAGGACTGAGCCATGTTAATGCCTAAAAAAGTCAAGCACCGCAAACACCATCGCGGTCGTACGAGAGGCACCGCCAAAGGCGGCACCGCACTCGTAGCCGGCGACTACGGCATTCAAGCCCTCGCCCCCGGCTGGATCACAGCGCGCCAAATAGAAGCTGCCCGTATTGCCATGACCCGCCATGTGCGTCGCGGTGGCAAAGTCTGGATCAATATCTTCCCCGACAAGCCAGTAACCCAAAAGCCTGCTGAGACTCGTATGGGATCGGGCAAAGGAAACCCAGAAAAATGGGTAGCCGTAGTGAAGCCTGGTCGCATCCTCTTTGAGCTTTCCTATTCTGATCGAGA
The DNA here is from genome assembly GCA_958295755.1 of uncultured Acidimicrobiales bacterium. GTDB lineage: Bacteria > Actinomycetota > Acidimicrobiia > Acidimicrobiales > Hopanoidiivorantaceae > Hopanoidiivorans. Next base: position 2,134,193 of record OY282367.1, read on the forward strand.
TATTGCCCGTGCGGCCATAGACAGGGCCATCCAGAAGCTACCGATAAAAGCCAGGTTTGTAGAAAGAAGAACAGGAATCTAACTATGGCACGCCACTTAACCGACCTAACCGACAACGATCTCCACGAGAAACTAGACGAAGCCAAGGACGACGTATTCAACCTTCGTTTCCAAAGTGTTATCGGGCAACTAGACAACAACTCACTGCTCAAGCAGAAGAAAAAAGAAGTTGCACGAATTCTCACCGAGCTGCGTATGAGAGAAATCGCTCAAGCCGAACAGATCGAAGTTCTAACTGCGGCCAGCAGCCCAGCCAGCAGCAACACAGCCAATAATACTGACATCAGCGAGGCAGACGATGACTGACAAGAAAGAAACCCGTCCTAACAAGCGTAAAGTTCGCGAAGGCATGGTGGTGTCTGTGGCTATGGACAAGACTGCCGTAGTGGAGACCTCCGACCGAGTGCGCCATCCTCGCTACAACAAAATCGTCCGCCGTAAAAGTCGCCTATATGTCCACGACCAGAACAATGAACTTCGGGAGGGAGACCGCGTGCGAATCCAAGAGACACGCCCACTCTCTAAGCTGAAGCGTTGGCGTCTGGTGGAAGTCACAGAAAAGGTCCGGTAGAGGTGCACCATGATACAACAAGAGTCGCGACTTCGAGTCGCCGACAATTCAGGAGCTCGCGAGGTGTTATGCATCAGAGTGCTAGGTGGCTCGCACCGCCGCTACGCTTCCATCGGAGATGTGTTCGTGGCTACCGTCAAGAGTGCTTTGCCGGGCGCAGCGGTGAAGAAAGGCGACGTGGTTCGCTGTGTGGTGGTTCGCACCCGCAAGGAAACCCGCCGTGCCGACGGCAGCTATGTGAGATTTGACGAGAATGCCGCCGTGTTAGTAAACGAACAGAACCAGCCTCAAGGCACCCGCATCTTTGGCCCAGTGGGTCGAGAACTACGCGAAAAGCGTTTTATGCGCATAGTGTCGCTCGCGCCAGAGGTGCTGTGATGTCCAAGCTACGAAAAGGCGACAGGGTAGTTGTGCTTGCTGGTAAAGACCGAGGCAAGGAAGGCACGATTTCTGCTGTGTTCCCCCATGATGGCACAGCCCTTGTGGATGGTGTGAATGTGGTGCACAAGCATCAAAAGCCCAACCAGCAGGGTGTGATGCAAGGCGGCATCATAGATAAAGATATGCCTCTGCCATTGTCTCGCTTGGCCATTGTCAGCCCCCAAGACGGAAAAGCCACACGCGTGGGCTACCGCTTCTCTCCTGACGGCCAGAAAATCCGTGTCTGTAAACGCACAGGAGCCGACTTACCATGAACGCAGAAGCTGTCAAAGAAGCTACCGAAGAAGCTATGAGCGAAGCCGAAGTTGCCAATCCACCTGCTCGGCTCAAGCAACGCTACATGGCCGAAGTGCGCCCGCAGATGCTGGAAAACCTTAATCTCACCAACATTATGACCGTGCCCACCCTGGAGAAAATTGTGCTCAATATGGGTGTAGGCCAGGCCACCCAGCAAGCCAAACTTTTGGAAGGTGCCCAAGCCGACATGGAACGGATCACAGGTCAAAAACCCATCGTCACTAAAGCCAAAAAGTCAATCTCCAACTTCCGTCTCAGAGAAGGCAACCCCATCGGGGTGAAAGTTACCTTGCGGGGCGAACGCATGTGGGAGTTCTTTGACAGGCTCGTGAACTTCGCCATTCCCCGCATTCGCGACTTCCGCGGCTTGTCGCCAAAGTCATTTGACGGTCACGGCAACTACACCTTCGGCATTACCGAACAGCTCATCTTCCCTGAAATCAGCTATGACGATATAGACACAATACGGGGAATGGACATAACCATCGTAACCACCGCCCACAGCGACGAGCACGGACAAGCTCTGCTGTCGGCTTTCGGTTTTCCCTTCAAGCCCAATCAGTAAAGCAAACCTAGTCAGTAAAGCAAGCCCAATCAGTAAAGCACAGGAGCAACAATGGCAAGAAAAGCCCTAGTTCAAAAACAGCAGAAAGTTCCGAAGTTCAAAGTTCGAGCATATACCCGCTGTCAACGTTGCGGTCGGCCGCGTGCCGTCTATCGCAGGTTCGGGCTGTGTAGGGTGTGTCTGCGCGACTTGGTGCATGCAGGCGAAATCCCCGGCGTGACGAAAGCGAGTTGGTGAAGCCATGGCGATGACCGACCCCGTAGCCGACATGCTCACCCGCATTCGCAATGCCAACTTGGCTATGCACGATGATGTCATAATGCCTTCTTCCAAGCTGAAGGTGGAGCTAGCCAAGATACTCAAGCAGGAGGGTTATATCACTGGATTTCGAGAGGATGTCGCCGAAGACCAACCCGGTAACACGCTAACTATAGATCTCAAATACTCTCCCCGCAGAGAGAGGGTCATCACCGGTCTGCGCCGCATCTCCAAGCCAGGACTTCGCGTGTATTCTAAAGCAGTAGCTGCACCGCGAGTGCTAGGTGGTTTGGGCGTGGCCGTGCTTTCTACCAGCCGAGGACTAATGACCGACAAAGAAGCCCGTCGTCGCAAGCTGGGCGGCGAAGTGCTTTGCCAGGTCTGGTAGCAGAATCTGGTAGTAGAGGAGCAAACAATGTCACGCATCGGCAAGGAGCCCATCAAAATGCCATCAGGTGTCAAGATGGAAGTTTCCGACAACCGCTTAGTTACAGTTTCAGGGCCTAAAGGCACCCTTACATGGCAGTTGCCTGCGCCTGTTTCTGTGAAAGAGGAAGGCGGAGAAGTGCTAGTGGAGCGAATTAATGACGAGCGACAGTCTAAAGCCCTTCATGGTTTGTCTCGCTCGCTGCTCAACAACATGGTGGTGGGAGTGAGCGAAGGTTTTGTCAAAGAGCTCGAGATCGTGGGCGTAGGCTATCGAGCGCAAGCTCAAGGCGACCAAAAGCTAGAGATGCAGTTAGGTTTCAGTCATCCTGTGCAAGTTGAAGCACCTGCTGGGGTCACATTTGAAGTGCCCTCGCCTGTGAGTATTCGTGTGCACGGTGCCGATAAACAAGCGGTGGGGCAAGTAGCCGCTTCTATCAGATCGCTGCGCGCGCCAGAACCCTACAAGGGTAAAGGCATTCGCTACGCAGGCGAAAAGATAATACGCAAAGCCGGCAAGGCAGCCAAGTAGGGAGTTGTAAATGACCACCACCAGACGAGTTGCCCGCCTGCGTCGCCATCGCCGTGTTCGCAAAAAGCTGTTCGGCACTCCCAGCCGACCACGGCTAGTAGTATTTCGCTCTGCGCGCCACATAAGCGCGCAGTTAGTAGACGATATTGCTGGTCACACCTTGGCTTCAGTCTCTACCACAGAAGCCAGTTTGCGTAACCCGCAAAGCTCCACCATAGAAGGGGCCAAAGCAGCCGGACAACTGCTGGCCGAACGGGCCAAAGAAGCAGGTGTTGACTCAGCAGTATTTGACAGAGGCGGCTATAAGTTCCATGGCCGAGTCGCGGCACTAGCAAATGCTGCCCGCGAAGCAGGCCTCAAGTTTTAGGCTGAAGTTTTTAGGCTCATGTTTTAGGGAAAATCTCAGGAGGCATCAGTGATTACAGGCGAAGCTATACCGGGCAGGGCCCCTTTGCGGGAATCTCGGGTTATCAATATCAACCGAGTTGCCAAAGTCGTAAAAGGCGGACGGCGGTTTTCATTCACCGCGCTTGTGGTAGTGGGCGACGGAGCTGGTCGTGTTGGTCTGGGCTACGGCAAAGCCAAAGAAGTACCATTGGCCATCCAAAAGGGCACAGAAGATGCCAAGCGCAACTTGTTCAGAGTGCCTCTGGCGGGTAATACGATCATCCATCCCATCATCGGCAAATGGGGGGCTGGAAGAGTATTTCTGCGCCCTGCTTCGCCCGGAACTGGTGTAATCGCTGGTGGTGCGGCTCGTGTCATCTTGGAAGAGGCAGGCGTGCACGATGTGCTCTGTAAGTCGTTGGGGTCGCCCAACTATATTAATATGGCTCGCTCTACCATCGCAGGTCTAAAAGCCTTGAAGCGACCCGACGAGGTAGCTGAGATGCGAGGCTTGTACCCTGAAGACTTCGTGCCAGCGGCCCTCTGGAAGAGCTATCAAGAGACAGAGCGGGAATTTTTCACCGCAGCTTCGGCAGATTTAGAATAATGGCCAGCAAAGATCGTACTCTTCGGGTAGTGCAAGTGCGCTCTGCCATCGGCGCAAAGCCGAAACACATCGGCACTTTGCGCTCGCTTGGCCTAGGTCGTATCGGCAAGGAAAATACCCTGCCCGACCGACCAGAGATAAGAGGCATGCTTCGCCATGTGTCGCATCTGGTGAAGTTTGAAGAGCTATCCAAATCAAAAGCACAAACTAAAGCACAGCCGAAAGCAGAAAGCACAACTAGCAAGGCCAGTACAACTAGCAAGGCCAGTACCAACAAAAAGGCAGGCGACAAATGAAAGTGCACGATCTCAAACCATCGCCCAACTCGCGCCCTAGCGCAGTTCGTGTGGGTCGAGGCATTGGTGGCAGGCGCGGCAAGACAGCCGGGCGCGGTATGAAAGGTCAAAAAGCCCGTGGCAGCATTCCAGCCGGCTTTGAAGGCGGACAAATGCCTTTGGCTCGCAGGCTACCCAAGCTGAGGGGCTTCAACAACCCCTTCCGTGTGGAATATCGCCCTGTGAACTTGGAGAAGCTCAGCGAGCTGGAAGAAACCGAAATCACACCCGAGGTGCTCCTCAGTCATGGCTTGGTGCGCAAAGGTTCGCTCGTGAAAATCCTGGGGCGAGGCGAAATCACCAGAGCAATACAGGTTTCAGCTCACGCGTTCTCCGAGTCGGCTCGCAAAGCCATTGAAGAAGCGGGCGGAAGCGTAACGATAATTCCCAAGCCTTGGGGCGACCGGCGTCCCCCAGCCAAAGGCAACGCCTTAACGAACCGCTAAGCCTGCCTGACCCCGACCTTATAACCCAGCCACCAACCCAGCCACCAAGACCCCGACCAAGATAGCCGCAAAGACATCCATCATGATTTCAGTTCTTCGCAACATCGGCAACATCTGGAAGGTCTCCGATCTGCGCAACAAGATACTCTTCGTGATTGCCATGATCGTCGTCTATCGGCTCGGTACTTTCATCCCGGCTCCCGGTATCAACTACGCAGCCCTACGCCCCCTTCAAGACCAAGCTGAAGAAGGCGGAGTGCTGGCATTCCTGCGGCTCTTTAGTGGTGGCGCGCTCACTCAGTTTGCTATTTTTGCTCTCGGTGTCATTCCCTACATAACAGCTTCCATCATTATGCAGGTGCTAGCCGTGGTAGTGCCTCGCATTGAGCAATGGCAACAGCAGGGCGCAGTCGGTCAGCGCAAGATCAACCAATGGACCCGCTACATCACTATCGGCATCGCCATCGTGCAGTCCACCAGCTTGGCCTTCCTCTTCAACAACGGCGGCGGCGGACTCACCAGCACAGGCATTCCTGACTTGCTACCTACATTTACTGTGGGGCGTGTGGCCATCGTGGTTTTGACGCTTACCGCTGGCACAGCCGTGCTCATGTGGATGGGCGAGCTCATCACGCAAAAGGGTATCGGCAACGGCATCTCACTGATCATTTTCGCTGCTGTTGTAAGTGCCTTGCCCGCACAGCTTTCCTCGGTTAGAACCCAGTCGGGCTGGGGTGCCCTCACAGGCGTGTCAGGTATGTATCTCTTGCTGCTGGTAGCTATCGTGTTCGTAGAGCAAGGCCAGCGGCGCATCCCCGTGCAGTTCGCCAAACGTGTGGTCGGGCGAAGAATGACTTCAGGCGGTAGCACCTACATACCTCTCAAAGTAAACCAGTCAGGTGTTATTCCCATCATCTTTGCCAGTTCCGTGCTTTATCTGCCTCAACTTGTGGTGGTGGCTTTCCCCTCCAGCGGTTGGGGAGCCAGCATGCAACGTTGGGTGAATGACAACCTCCTTTCCGCTCGTGACCCCGTATATCTGATCGTGTTCGGACTGCTCATCATTGGCTTCGCATACTTCTACACGGCCATTACCTTTGATCCTGTGAAGCAAGCCGACACGCTTCGCAAGCAAGGCGGGTTTATCCCTGGCATCCGTCCTGGCCCACAAACAGAGCGATACTTGGCACGCATTTTGTCTCGTATTACGTTGCCAGGCGCGCTGTTCCTCGCCATCGTGGCACTCATCCCCGCTGTCGTGCTGGCCCAGTTCTTACCCGATGAGACGCTCGGTATCTTCGGCTTTACCGGCATCTCCATCCTCATTGCTGTTGGCGTGAGCTTGGAGACCATGAAGCAGATTGATAGCCAGCTGATGATGCGTAACTACGAAGGATTCCTCAAGTGAGCACCTGTCTATTGATCTTGGGGCGACAAGGCTCGGGTAAAGGCACTCAGAGCTTGATGCTGGCTGAAAAGTTTGGTTTTGTGCATATCTCCACAGGCGATTTGCTTCGCGAGGCCGTAGAGTCGTCATCTCCGTTAGGTCTCAAGGCGAAGCAGATTATGGATGCTGGCGAGCTGGTTTCTGATGAAATCATGTGCGAAATATTGGCCGAGCGCATCGCCCAACCCGATGTCAAATCAAATGGCGTTCTTCTGGATGGCTTCCCCCGCACCACAGCTCAAGCTGAAGCTCTAGGTGCCATAGTGGGCAAGGTAGATGGCGTCATGAACTTGGATGTGCCCATAGAAGAGGTAACCCAGAGAATGCTGACTCGCAACCGCGACGACGACACCGAAGAGTCGATAGCTCGCAGGCTCGCTCTCTATGAAGAACAGACCGCTCCTCTCCTGGGCTGGTATGAAGAGCACAGCAAAGTTGTCACTATAGACGGCATAGGCACAGAAGAAGAGGTTTTCAACCGGCTGGCAACCGCTTTGGAGACAATCACCGGTTCACTAGTGAGTTAGCAGCAAGCTCTCAAAGTTGAAAGATCGAAACTCAGAGTTAGAATTAATAGTCGCAAAATTACGATGTTCCAAACACTAGCAGTATCACCTAGCAGCATTATCAAAAGGAGGCAGTACACTGGCTAAGTCGAAAGAGGAAGCAATCGTCCTGACAGGAACGGTTATGGAATCTCTCCCGAACGCTATGTTCAAGGTCAAATTTGAAAATGACCATACCGTTCTAGCGCACATCTCTGGGAAGATGAGGGTGCATTACATCCGCATTCTGCCCGGCGACAAAGTGCAAGTAGAGCTCACACCCTACGATTTAGAGCGAGGCCGTATCACCTACCGCTACAAAGCCAACGAATTGCCCCCTACTACCCCGCCCACTCGCCACACCTCCTCTTGAGAGAGCCGATTTCTTGCCCTAATTTGCCGTCCTGAATTTATCCGTCCTGAATTTATCCGTCCTGAATTTAACTGTAGAAAGATATCCCATGAAAGTAAGACCTAGCGTAAAGCGCATTTGCGACAGATGCAAGGTGATCCGACGCCGAGGTGTGGTGCGAGTGATCTGCACCAACCCTCGCCACAAGCAAAGGCAGGGCTGAAGTGGCACGCATAGCTGGGGTTGATGTGCCCCGTGACAAGAGAGTGGTTGTAGCACTCACCTACATTTACGGCATTGGCAAGTCTTCGGCCCAAGAAATCTGCACCGAAGCTGAGATAAACGAAAATGTCCGCGTGCGCGACCTCTCAGAACCTGAAGTCGCCAACCTGCGTAGCAAGATAGACGAATGGGTGGCTGATTCTGAGCGAGAGTTTTTCTATGTGGAAGGCGACTTGCGCCGTCAGACTCAAGAGAAGATCAAGCGTAAGGTGGAAGTGGGGTCATATCAAGGTATTCGCCATCGCAGAGGGCTCCCAGTGCGAGGCCAGCGTACCCACACAAACGCACGCACTCGTAAAGGCCCCCGCAAGACAGTGGCGGGCAAGAAGAAAGTGCTTAAGAAGGGCTAGGCGGCTCCGCAAACTTAGGCAAGCAAGCACAAACTCAGGAATCGGAAGGCACAGCAATGGCAACCAGAGACGGCCGCTCCAGGCGGCGAGTTCAGAAGAATGTCCCGCAAGGGGTAGCTCACATCAAGAGCTCGTTCAATAACACCATCATCACTATCGCTGATCCGCAAGGAAATGTGATCTCATGGTCATCGGCGGGCAATGTGGGTTTCAAGGGATCTCGTAAATCCACGCCGTTCGCCGCCCAGACAGCCGCCGAAACAGCAGGACGCAAAGCCATGGAGCACGGCATGAGACGCGTGGAAGTGCATGTGCGAGGGCCAGGTTCTGGCCGCGAAACAGCCCTGCGTTCCCTGCAAGCCATCGGTTTGGAAATCTCAGGCATCAAGGATGTAACGCCTCTACCACACAACGGATGTCGTCCTCCGAAGAGAAGGAGAGTCTGATATGGCGCGCTATATAGGCCCCAAAGCTCGTATCGCCCGTCGGCTGGGCACCCAAATCTGGGACACCAAAGGTGAGCGTTCTGCTCGCGACAAGCGTCCTTATCCGCCCGGCGAGCACGGTCGCACCCGTCGCCGCGGAACTCAGTCGGAATATCTCGTGCAGCTGCAAGAAAAGCAAAAAGCACGATACATCTACGGTCTCTCTGAGAAGCAGTTTCGCCGGGTCTATCAGGAAGCCCACCGTCGCCCCGGTGTTACTGGCGAAAACATGCTTATTTTCTTGGAGCTACGTTTGGACAATGTGGTGTTTCGGGCGGGTTGGGCCTCAACTCGTCTGCAAGCTCGTCAGTTCGTGAGCCACGGGCATGCGGAAGTCAACGGCAAACGCGTGAATGTGCCTAGCTATCGGGTGCGTGAAGGCGATGTGATCTCTCTGCGCGAAAAGGCGCGTGGAATGCTAGTTGTGCGTTGGAACCAAGACATGTTGGATCGTACCACCCCGATCTGGTTGGAACACTCCGATGAGAACAAGAAAGTCACAGTGGTTCAGATTCCCACCCGCGACCAAATCGATACCCCCACTCGTGAACAGTTAATAGTGGAGCTCTACAGCAAATAGCGGTTTCAGTAGCGACTGTACCCCGCAACTCTATCTCAGAAATACTACCCAGAATCACTACCCAGAAACTATACAAAACAGCCAAGATATCTAATAAATCCTGTCAATAATCCTGTCCAACAACAATTCAGCTAAACAGCGAGGTGATGATGCTTCTCCTTTCACGACCAACTATTGAAACGCTAGAAGAAAACGATTCTCGCGGCCGATTTGTGATCGGCCCGCTGGAACGCGGCTTCGGCCACACCCTAGGCAACTCCCTACGACGAACCTTGCTGTCGTCTATTCCGGGGGCTGCTGTTACGCAAGTGCAGTTTGACGGAGCCATACATGAGTTCGGCACCATTGAAGGCGTAGTGGAAGATGTGAGCGATATCATCTTGAACTTCAAAGACCTAGTGCTGAAAATACCCGAAGATGTCGAGGAAATCGAGATCGAGATAGATGAATCTGGTCCGACGGCAGTAAGTGGCGAAACGCTAAGAAAAAATACAGATGTAGAGGTTGTGAATCCCGATCTCCACATCGCCACAGTCAATGACAAACTATCGGGTGTCGTGACTATCTCTCGCGGCCGTGGTTATCTCCAAACTGGCCCAGCCGGCCCCGACAGCACAGATGGAGTTATCCCGATTGATGCTATCTTCTCTCCGATCCGCAGGGTTACTTTCGTGGTTGAAGAAACAGCTGACGGCTCAGACCAGCTCATCTTAGATGTCACTACCGACGAAACACTAAAGCCCAGTGAAGCTCTGGCATCAGCCGCTGGTATGCTCCGTTCGCTATTGGGCGTGGTAGAAGACTTAGCTGAGGAATTCCCGCAGGTGCAAGTGGAACAAGTTGCCGCTCTGGTAGCTGCCGAAGAACTAGTAGATCGCCGCTCTATAGAGGAATTGCAGCTGTCGGAACGCGCTCAAAACTGCCTCAAGCGAGCACAAGTCAATACCATCGGCGACCTCATCGGTCTCACGCCCAAAGAGCTTCTGCAGATTACCAACTTCGGCGAAAAATCGCTGCAGGAGGTGCAAGATGTGCTGGCAACCTTTGAACTTTCTCTGATTGATAGTTTGGAAGAAGTGGCTGTTAATAATGCAGCTGACGATGTTGCCAGTGATGATGCTGCTATTGGTGATGCGGAGGCTAACGGAGAAGTAGTTGAGCAAGACTCTCCTGCCGCAGAAGCTAGCGAAGAGCAAGTCTGACACAGCAATTTCTGAGGAAGTAGGAGAAAGCCATGCAAGGAAGACCAAGAAAAGGCAAGCGTTTCGGTAAGAGCGCACATCACCAACGTTTGATGATGGCCAATTTAGTGGCATCGCTAATTGCAGCCGAAGGCATAGTTACCACCGAGGCCAAAGCCAAGGCAATGCGCCCAATAGCTGAGCGCATCATCACCAAAGCCAGCAAAGGCGGTCTCCACAACCATCGCCAAATTCTGGCCTATCTGAATGACACCGAGATAGCCGACAAACTAATGGAAGATGTAGGCCCTCGCTACACCGACCGCCCTGGCGGTTATACCCGCATCCTAAAGCTAGGCCCCCGCAAAGGCGATAAGGCTCCAATGGCTCGTATAGAGCTGGTTTGAGGAGTTTGAAACTAAGGCTATTGCTGGCCTATAACGGGTCTGGGTTTAGAGGATTCGCCCTAAATCCAGGCGTGCACACTGTTGCTGGTGTGCTAACTCTTGCCCTTGAGAGATATTTAAGTCAAGAAATCTCCCTGACTTGTGCCGGTCGCACCGATGCCGGTGTTCACGCTTGGGGTCAAGTAGTGAGCTTTGAAGTCGATACAACAAGTGAAGTAAGCCTCTTAGACCTCCAAAAACTCCGCGACTCCATCAATAAAATGTGCGGCCCGGAGGTAGCTGTCAGAGAAGTGGCTTGGGCAACAGACGATTTTGACGCTCGCCGAAGTGCCACCGAGCGAACATATCGCTACAACATCTGCAACCACCCTGTGGCTAATCCTTTGACAGCTCATATGACATGGCACATTGCAGCCCCTTTAAACATTGACGCCATGAATCAAGCCGCTCAGCACATCTTAGGCGAGCACGATTTTGCTTCCTTCTGTCGCCGAGATGAAAACAAATCTATGGTCAGAAGAGTCAACCGAGCTGTCTGGTGGAGGTCTGCCACCAACAATTCCAGCTCAGATGGTAGCACCAGTTCAGCTGCTAGCCCTGACTCTCCCGAGATAGCGCAGGAGATGACAGTGCTAGAGATAGCGGCGTCTTCTTTTTGTCATCAAATGGTGCGTTCTCTTGTCGGCACCTTCGTAGAAATAGGTCTAGGCAAACGCTCCCCCGAAGCAATGGCAAAAATCCTAGCCGCCCACAACCGTCAAGCTGCTGCGAATTTAGCTCCTCCCAAAGGTCTTTGCCTATGGGAAGTTGCCTTTGCCTAGCTAAACATTGTTTTGCCTGGAAAATTTGGCATCTTCTACTAGCGAAACTGCTAATTAGTGAACCGGGCACACTTGCTACCAATAGCGATAGCGTGCATATAAGAAAAAAGAATTGTCGTAAAAGAATTCGGAAAGGAAATTCCATGACTGAACAGGGCTTTGAAACCCGCCAAATTCATGCAGGACAGACACCTGATGCTGAGACCAACAGCCGTGCCGTGCCAATCTATCAGACGACTGCCTACACCTTCAACAGCAGCGAACACGCCGCAAACTTGTTTGCTCTCTCAGAGATGGGCAACATCTACACCCGGATTATGAACCCTACCCAAGGCGTATTAGAGGCGCGTGTAGCCAGTCTGGAAGGCGCAACTGAAACAGCGGTAGGTATACCCGGTGCATTGGCACTCAGTAGCGGGCAGGCGGCTGAGACTTTGGCAATCTTGAACCTGGCTGAAGCTGGCGACCATGTAGTGTCATCGGCTTCGCTGTATGGAGGCACCTATAACCTCTTCCACTACACGCTTTCGAAGATGGGCATAGAAGTGACCTTCGTCAATGACCCTCACGACTTGAACGAGTGGGAACAAGCCCTGCGCCCCAATACTAAGTGCTTCTACGGTGAGACTTTCGGCAATCCCGGCAACGACTTTTTAGACATAGAAAGCATCTCAGCGGTGGCTCACAGCAACGGCGTGCCGCTTATGGTCGACAACACTGTGGCTTCGCCGTGGTTGGTTCGCCCGTTTGAGTGGGGCGCAGACATCGTAGTGCATTCCGCCACGAAGTTCATCGGCGGACACGGCAACTCCATCGGCGGATTGATCGTAGATGGCGGCAGCTTTGACTTCGGTGCCAACGGGAAATTCCCCGGTTTCACCGAACCCGACCCCAGCTATCACGGTCTAACCTATTGGCCGATGCTGGGCGCAGGCTCATACATAATCAAAGCCCGTGTGCAGCTACTGCGCGATATCGGAGCAGCCATCTCGCCGTTCAACGCCTTTTTATTCCTGCAAGGCTTGGAGACGCTTAGCTTGCGTATGGAACGCCACTGCCAGAACGCTCAAGCCGTAGCTGAATTCCTAGAAGGTCGTAGCGAAGTAGAGCAAGTCTTCTTTGCCGGGCTGAAGTCCAATCCTACGCACGAACGTGCCACAAAGTTGACTGGCGGGCGCGGCTACGGGTCTATTCCTTCGTTCATAGTGTCGGGCGGCCGTGAGGCTGGGCAGAAGTTTGTTGAAGCTCTGCAGCTGCATAGCCATGTGGCCAACATCGGCGATGTGCGTAGCTTGGTTATTCACCCAGCGTCCACCACGCACTCTCAGCTCACCGAAGAAGAACAAGCTGCCGCTGGCGTACAGCCCGGGCTGGTGCGTCTCTCTGTGGGGCTTGAGTCGATAGATGACATCTTGGCCGACTTGGAAGCAGGTTTCGCCGCGCTCTAAAATTTTTGCTCTGAGGTTAGGCAAGGCAAAAGTTCTGCGCGCCGGAAGAAAAGCGTGCCAGAAGAAAGATCAAGAGAGGGCAAGGCTGATACTGAGGCTGATATTACAGCCGAGGCCCCCCACTACCTTTCACCAATACAACGACTGCTGGTAACCGCCGGGCTTATGCTCGGTATCTCGTTGGCAGCACTTGACCTGCTGATTATCGCAACAGCAGTCAATGATATCTCCACAGATCTGGGCGATCTCTCAGCTGCGGCGTGGGTCTTCACTTCGTATCTGCTCGGCCATACAGTCGCTGTGATGATCTGGGGCAAGCTCGGTGATATTTTTGGTCGGGGCAGGGCATTTACTTTCGCCGTGTTGGGGTTCATGGCCGCATCCATGCTGGCAGGGCTCAGCCAATCCATGCTTATGCTCATCATCGCCAGGTTGCTGCAAGGGCTGGCGGCTGGCGGTCTCGTGGCTCTTAGCAATGCCATCATCGGCGACTTCGTACCAGCTCGCAAACGAGGAACTTACATGGCTGTTTTGACTTCAGTCTGGACGATAGCTGCTTTGCTCGGCCCGCTCTTGGGGGGTATTTTGGTGGATACGGTCGGCTGGCGGTGGATTTTTTATATGAATTTACCTTGGGGCGCAGTAGCTATTTTGTTGGTGTCGCCAGTGCGGAGATTTCCGGTACCAGATCGCCAACCGATTATTGACTACAAAGGAGCGGTGCTGTTGATCATGGGGCTGGGTTTGGTGTCGGGGGCTGCCTTCGCTGCAGAGACAGGTAGCGACGGTTGGGATCTGCCTCTGTTAGGCACAATCACAGGCTGGCAGCTGATGGCGGTGCTGTTGGTGGCAGGCTTGCTCGGCCTTGCGGTTTTCACCTGGACTCAGCTGCATGCGACTGAACCAGTCGTGCCTCTTTCTATGTTCGGAAATCGGGTGGTGAGAGTGGCGGCCATTGCAACTTTTCTATTTGGTATGGCCAATTTCGGCTCTGCTATTTTGATCCCACTGTATGCACAGCTTGTGACTGGAGTCAGTCCCACCGAAGCGGGATACAGCCTCACGCCAGTGCCTGTAGGCATATTGGTGTCGGCAACCGTGGTCGGCTGGCTCATTCACCGCACAGGGGTGTACAGGTTTTATCCCGCGCTGGGCGGCATTATCTTTGCTTTCGGAGTGTTTCTGCTGATAACCATGAACCCTGAAACACCTCGTCTTGTAGCAATGTCTTACGCGTTCGTGGCCGGATTGGGCAACGGCATGATCCAGCCTGTAGTGACTATCGCCATTCAGAATTCCGTGCCATATCGCAATCTTGGAGCAGGCACGGCTCTGGCGATTTCTACGAGATCGTTCGGACAGACCATAGGTTCGGCGATTATCGGTGCAGTACTGGCCGCAAGGATTTCAGCAGAGTTGATCGGCGTGGATTTAGGCGGTCTGACGCCCAGTCAACTGCAAGATTCTCCCGATTTGGCTGAAACTCTAGCCGAACCTGCTGTCGTAGTCGGTGCCTATCATGCCGCTTTTGATACCACCTTCTGGATAATGGTGGCCTTCAGTCTGCTTTCTGCCGCCGTAGCTTTCGCCCTGCCTGGACGGAAACTAGAGGGTAGTTTGGAAAGCTAGCCTCTCATACTGCACTAATGTATTTGCATGACCGACACCCTGACTAGTGACATGAAAACCATCGTTGATGAGCCACTCAGCGAGATGCTGTTGCCCGACCCTCCTCCACAAGAGAGGCACTACACGCTTATCTCTGTGGATGACCATCTAGTGGAGCCGCCGTGGCTGTTTGAAGGGCGCATGCCAGCTCGCTACGCCGATATGGCTCCGAAGATCGTAGAGACCGATTCGGGAGCACTTGAATGGGTATTTGACGGCAAAACCTATGCACAACTGGGATTCAACGCACTTGTGGGGCGGCGCGACCGTGATGACTTCACGATAGAGCCCGCTCGGTTTTCCGACATGCGGCGGGGCTCCTGGGATATTCATCATCGCATAGTTGATATGGACATCGGCGGCATCTGGGCGTCCATTTGTTTCCCCAGCCAGATCACAGGATTTTGCGGGCGGGTCTATTCCGACTGCTCTGATCCCGATCTAGGACTTGCTGTGACCAAGGCCTTCAACGATTGGATATACGAAGAGTGGTGGGGGAGCTATCCCGATCGCATCATCCCAATGGGCATAACTTGGCTACGAGATGCCGAGAAAGCAGCCGCTGAAATCCGCCGCAATGCCGAGCGAGGGTTTGTGGCTGTTACGCTCCCAGAGCAACCTCAAAACATCGCCTTGGAATCGCTGCACTCGGGTTGGTGGGACCCTGTGATAGCAGCTTGTGTAGAAACCGACACAGTCATTTGTCTGCATATCGGTTCATCGGGGCAACTCTTGCCTGCCGACCCGAATGGGCCGTCCATCGGTTGTGGTGCCACGAAGTTTCAAGTGCAGGCTTACTCGGCTTGTGCTGAGTGGATCTGGTCGCAAATTCCTTTGCGATTCCCAGAGGTAAAGCTGGCATTTAGCGAAGGCGGTGTGGGCTGGGTGCCAGTGATGTATGACAGGCTCAAGCATCAGATTGAAATCTCCGGACACGGGCGGAGTTTCTGGCCGAAGAGTGAGATAGGCCCCCACGAAGTGTTGCTTCGAAACGGCTATTTCTGCACCATCAATGATCCTTCCACGATTGATTCCACCTTGAAGCTTGCCCCTGATCGAGTAATGGTGGAGACCGACTACCCTCACGCCGACAGCACTTGGCCCGACTGCCAGACCCATCTGCACGCCATGTTGTCGCACTTACCCGATAACGACATTGCTCGGCTCACCTATGGCACGGCCTCTGAATTGTTTCGCCATCCCTTGCCGGAAAGCCAGTAAAAACAGCCGGTCTGCAAGTAGCTGACAAAAAGCAAAACGCGATTGCAACACTTGCTGGTAGCATATATAGAAACCTGTTCTGCAACAGCAGGACTCTGCGATGCGATTTGAAAAAATTGTCATTACAGACCCAAAGGAAGGATTGCTCGAGATGCGAGCCTATGAACTCATGATCATTATCGATGTTGACACCGACGAAGATGGTGTCGATGAGATCGTTGGTCAGGTTGCCAGTCATATGACTGGCCTAGGGGGTCGGGTGGACAACGAAAACCGTTGGGGTCGGCGTAAGTTCGCCTATGAGATCAACCATAAGAATGAGGGGATCTATACGGTTCTGGAATTGGTTACTCCCGGAGGTGACATGGCACCTCTGGAGAGAACCCTGCGTCTCGCAGATGGGGTTGTGCGTCACAAGCTCATCCGCCTGCCCGAAAAAGAAGCAACACGCAGGACACTCCTGCCCGTCGACACATCGACGGAACCTGAAACAGCGGAGTAGCAAAATGGCATTTGACAACACACTAGTAATCATCGGCAATGTAACCCGTGACCCCGAGATTCGTCAGACATCTGGAGGTAACGCCATGACCACCTTGGCGGTGGCCTGGAACAACCGTTATCTGCGGGACGGCGAAAGGGTGGAAGAAGCCCACTTCTTTGATGTGGTGTGCTTCGGCCAACTAGCTGAGAATGTCTCAGAATCCATCACGCGGGGAATGCGAGTAGTCGTCTATGGAAGACTGAACCATCGCAAATGGGAAACCGAAACCGGCGAGACACGTCAGAAGGTGGAGATCACCGCAGAAGATATCTGTCCGAGCCTGCGCTGGGCTACAGCCAGCGTGGCTAAAAATCCATTTGCAGGCGGTAACGATGGCGGTGGTGGAGGCCATAGAAATCGCGGACCTGCCGGCGGAACTGGGCGCCAGCCACCGGTATATGAACCTCCAGCTGCATCTGGCGGCGAAAATTGGGACGGCGGAGGAAGCAGTGCCTACGTTCCTGCAAACGAAGATCCGTTCTAGGAAAACCCAGGAAAACCTGTTCTAGGAAAACTAAAACTAGGAGGATATGAAATGGCACGTCCGCAACGTCGCTCTCGTCGTTTTGACAGCAGGCGGCGACGGAAGGTGAGCTTTCTCACTAAAGAGAAGATCGACTATATCGACTACAAAGATGTGACGCTTCTTCGTCGGTTCATCTCAGACCGTGCGAAAATTCGCCCACGCCGTGTCACTGGCAACAACGAACAGCAACAGCGGGCCGTGGCTCTGGCGATTAAGAACGCACGAGAGATGGCACTGTTGCCCTATGAAAACCGCATCACAACCCAGCGGCGAAGTTCTGACAGGCGCGGATCAGAAGACGCAAGCCCCAGGGGAGCCAGAGACAGTGTAGCTAGAGATAACTCAGCTAGAGATACAGGCAGAGATAGCACAGCCCGAGAAGAAGTCGCGGCAGAAGAAGCAGTTATAGCCGAGAGTGTTCTAGCGGAAGAAGCAGTTATTGCCGAGGCTGTTGTAGCGGACGAGGCAGTTATTGAAGAATCAGTTATAGAAGAAGCTGCTGTGGCAGAAGCCAGCGATCGCCAGGAGGAGGAGCAGCAGTGAGGGTCATTTTGCGAGAAGATGTGCAAGGCTTAGGTAAGCAAGGCGACATCGTAACTGTTGCTGACGGATTTGCCCGCAATCACCTTGTACCCAAAGGTCTCGCTTTTCGCTCCACCCCAGGCGCGGAAAAGCAAGCTGAGCGCACCCGCGAGACCCGCCGATTGCAAGATGTGCGAGACATGGAAATTGCCCAAGAAATGGCAGACCGTCTCTCTTCGGCAACGCTAGCGATCTCAGCGCGCGCTGGAGATGAAGGCAAGCTCTTTGGTTCTGTCACTGCCGCAGATGTTGCGAGAGCACTTTCCGAGCAGCTCAACATAGATCTTGACAGAAAAGTCATATATCTTGAACATCCAATCAGGGAAGTAGGCGAGCATAAGGTGCCACTAGGTCTGCATGAAGAAGTTCAATCGGAAGTTAGTGTGGAAGTCATCGCAGCGGTGGACTAGATATCCCCAGTAAATATAAGAAAAACACAGCAATTCCACAGCCTGCTAACAGTATGCCCATCGCAGGGTCTGAGATAATAGTTATGTGTCTGATCCATCAACTGAATTGCCATCAACTGAATTGCACAGCGACAGGAATGTCGTCTCATTTTCCCCAGCTTCTCGTTCCAGCAGAAACTCACCCTCTGAGAGTTTTGAGAACCGCCAGCCGCCCAACAACCTAGAAGCTGAAAGAGCCCTTCTGGGTGCGATGTTCCTCACATCGCAGGCCATCTCAGACTCACTGGAAGAAGGCCTGCAGCGGTGGCATTTCTATTCACCCGCGCATGTCCGTATCTTTGATGCCGTAAGCGATCTTTATCAGGCGGGTCAGCCTGTAGATCTGGTGACCGTCGCCGAAAAGCTACGCTCAGGAGAAGCACTAAAAGCAGTCGGTGGCGAAGACGCCCTGATAGACATTCAGGCATCTACCCCTGTGGCAGGCCACGCAGCGCAGTACGCACGAATAGTCATCAACCACGCTCTTTTGCGAAGGCTCATAGAAAAAGCCCATGAAGTCATCAAGATCGGCTACAGCTCTCCTGAAGATGTGGGCGAAGCCATAGATGAAGCTGAAGCAGAAATTTTTGCTGCCACTCAAGAGCGTCTGACCGATTCTGCCGAACACATAAGCAAACTCTTGGTGCAGTCTTTAGATCGCATGGAGATGCTCTATGAAAAGAAAGAAGACATCACAGGGATTCCTACCGGATTCACTGGATACGACAAACTACTCGCCGGATTGCAGCCTTCCAACTTGATCATTGTGGGCGGTCGCCCATCGGTAGGCAAGACCAGCTTTGCTCTCGGTATGGCCCTGAATGTGGCAAAGCACACCGACAAGTCAGTGCTGTATTTCTCTATGGAGATGAGCAAGCTGGAACTGGCACAACGGATGGTGGCGGCTGAGGCTCAAGTTGATTACACTCGTGTTCGCACCGGGCAGCTGCGTGAGCAAGACTGGATGAAAGTCACCGATGCTATGTCACGCCTGCGCGATGCCAACATCTGGATAGACGACAGCCCCGCTCTTACCACCATGGAAGTGCGCGCCAAAGCCCGTCGCTACAGCAACTCAGAAAATCTTGGGCTAGTTGTGATCGACTATCTCCAGATTATGACCCCATATGGCAAGCAACGAGACAGCCGAGCTGTAGAAGTCGGCGAGATGAGCCGCAATCTGAAAATCTTGGCCAGAGAGATTGATAGCCCTGTGCTGGCACTGTCGCAGCTCTCCAGAGGGTTGGAAAGCCGCACCGACAAGCGTCCACTGCTGTCAGATCTGCGTGAATCAGGTTCTATAGAACAAGATGCTGATGTGGTTACATTCTTGTATCGCGATGATATGTACAACGATGAATCTCCCGACAAAGGGCTAGCCGAAATCATCGTTGCCAAGCACCGGATGGGCCCTGTGGGGAGAGTGAAGATGCGTTTCACCCCCGAGTTGAGCCGCTTCACCAACATAGACACAGACGGCTGGGCTGCCTGAAAACATCCCAAGAATTTTTTTGGAGGGGGTGTCGCGTTTCGCTGAAACTCTTTTTCTTAACCAATTGAGTTTTACTGAGTTTTTCTGTGTTTCATTGAGTTTCACCGATTTTCAATGGGAGGTTAGAGATGGGATTTCGATTGATGGTTTTTGCTATATTGGCTGGGGTTTTCGTAGCCGGGTGCTCAAGTCAGAAAGTGCCTGCTGCTGAAGAGGAGATCGGCTATACAGATCAGCCGGTGCTCCGAGATGACTTTGAGGAAGCAGTGGGATTAGCTGCCTCCGAAGCAAGTGAGAATGCTGCCAAGCCACCTAGTGACACTCTCGAGACTTTCAGCCTCCAAGGCAGAAGAATTGACGGTTTGGTTTCAAGGAAGGACAGACTGTCAGTCAAGCTCTATCCAAATGTTGCGTCTTCTGATGAAGAAGTTCTATCTCTTAAAGCTGAAGAAGCTGTGGAAGCACTTCATCATCAAGGTTTGACAAGCCAAGAAATCTGTGGTGCGCCACCAGGCATTGCCGATTTTGCCAAAGTCGAAGAAACCACCTATGCAGTAGTAACCGATAAGAATATTTCGCCCACAGCACGAGATGTTGCGGCAGCTGTTTGGCAATACTACTCAGTTGTCGCCGAGACACACGAAGCACCTGTTGTTCAAGGGCTTCTCTGCTTAGCTCAAGTCACTATCCAGCCGAAGCTGGAATGGAAGTGGGCGGATTTGCGTGATTTAATCTCAAGTGAAACGAGCGTTTCTTATTTGCTGCCCGAAGAAGTGCATGTGGTCGGGCTGATGACGGGTAATGCCTTGGCGGTTGCGTGTTTGCAGCCGTTGGCCTACGGCACGCTTTCTTTAGATGATGCTCCGATAGTGACCACTTTGCTCTTGCAGTGGGCTGGAGATCGTTGGCGTGTGAGCGTAGCAGAAGATTTTAGCTCAGGCAGTAGTTCTAGCAGTAGCTCAGTAGCCGGTTCCAGCCATTGCCACCAACACCTCTCGACTGTGCGAGCAGGGTTCACAGACGATGTGGCCGACACGGGCGAAAGATGGCGTTTCGGGCAGTGGCGATTCACTGCCGACGATTTGAGCGAGGCAAAAGAGCTACCAGATCAGCAATAGAAAATAGGGGCCATATCAACAACAGAGGAGGTACAGCTATGAAACACTTGAAAGGCAGTCAAGGCAACAGCAAATTTTCACTTCACTACTGGACAGCAGTGGGGTTGATCCCAGCCACACTGCTAGCCTTGCTGGTTTTTGTGCCAGTCATTTTGTCAGTAGCGGCTTCTCCAGCAACGGCTGCCTTGCCACCGGGTTTCACAAAGCAAGGTCCTGGCCAATCTTGTGGAGCGGGCACATTTGCTGTCTACGGAGTATGCGCTCCCTGTCGATATAACCCCGCGCTGTGCTCACCCCCTGTGCCACAACCCACCACCCCCAAAGTAACCACAAAAAACAGCAAAGGCACTAAGACTTCTGGCGACCACAAAGTCCCAGTTAGCACTATCAGTAAAAAAGAAGCACCGAAATATGGCTTGGGTGTGCCCAACAAGAATCGTGAAACCCATCCTGCCTGCAGAGTTGCAGGTGGGCCAGCCTATACATTCACTCCAGGCCAAGCCGCTACCGGCAGATGCTCAACTAGTGCCAATAAGTACTTTGACTCGAAAGCTACCTGCCCAGCGGGGACACACAGGCGAACTAGTGGAAATTCCGGGCAGTACTGGTGCGACAGTAATCGCAAAGACTACAACATCAATAGTCGTGTCAAAGGCCATACCGTCTGCATGCGCGGCGCAATCGCCATTTTAAGCAACGGTTCATGCTTGTACTGTCCCAACACAAACACGGGTGGAAGAGCTCTACGAAGGTCTGCCTCGGTGCAGAGCCGAAGTTGTAGGTATGAGTCGGCACCGACTACTACTAGGGTAACTGTCCCAGCAACTGTCGCAGCAACTGTCCCGGTAACTGTGCCAGCAACAAGCCCGCCTTCCCCAACTAGCATGCCCCCTACCACTGTGGCACCTGTAACTACCGTGCCTCCAACGGTGCCTCCACCTGTAACTCCTTCCACCGTGCCCACTACTGCTTTGCCGCCCAGTTTGCCAAGAGTTTCGCCGGGATGGTCGCCCTCGGTG
Organism: uncultured Acidimicrobiales bacterium; assembly: GCA_958295755.1. GTDB lineage: Bacteria > Actinomycetota > Acidimicrobiia > Acidimicrobiales > Hopanoidiivorantaceae > Hopanoidiivorans. Next base: position 2,155,635 of record OY282367.1, read on the forward strand.
GCTGTGACGCAGTTGCCGCTGTATTTCTGGCTCAAAAAGGCTGACGGCACCAATTTCACAAATCCTCCAGCTACCACCTGGGTTGATTCGCAAGGTCGCACCAATACCACAACTGTGCGTGTTACTAGTTCGGTCTGGACTTTTGAAGTTGTTGATGGTGCTGGAAAACGCAAAGTCGACACGGTGACTTGCTCAGGTCATGGTGCTCCTTGGCGAGTAGCTTGGGTAGGAACAGACGGTCAGCCTACGGCCGCGGCTCGCGCCGACGGAGCTTGCTGGTATATCTATAGGCATATGGGTGACGGATCGGCTCGTGGTGTGAATGTGACGATCAATTGGTCGGTGCACACTTGCCAGACGCTTCCAACCTCCAAACCTTGCACCACCGTCTCTCGCAGTAGCAGTTTAAGCAGTTCTATCTCGGTCACAGAAATTCAGGCTTTGGTAACCTGATATTTGGATGTATCTTGGCGAAGACTTTCTAGCGTGGATCGTACTGGCCTTAGGGGCAGCTATGGCCATAGGCACGACTTTCGCTTTGATACGCCCGCGCCCAGTAGGTGCTATCAAAGAAGGCGACCTCAACCGCCCTCCGCTGACTCGCAGCATTGTTATGATTGTGGCTGGCACAATGGCAGCCATCTGGTCGCTGGCAAGCCTTCTGGGAGGTTAAGCCAAACTAGCTGGATTCCGAGTCACCTCTAAAGCCAGTGTCTATCCACTGCGCTTCTAAGTACTTGTGCCCCATACCCACCTTCTTCTGCCCCCCACTGCAGTACTTGCCTATCCCTGTTCCCTATCGACTATTCTGAGTAAAAGCCACCCTTGCGATTGCAACAACCCACTCTTGCGACTGCAAAAACTTAAAGGAGTTGAATATGGGCGAATTCGTTGAACTTGAAATTTCGGAACGCATCGCCACGCTGCGCCTCAATCGCCCGCCGATGAATGCCATAAGCGCAGGCGTCGTCCAAGATTTGGGTGAAGCAGCCGAGCAGCTGAGTGGCAACGAAGATGTGGCAGCTGTGGTGATCTGGGGCGGGCCGAAGATTTTTGCAGCTGGTGCCGACATTAAAGAAATGCCCAGCAGGGGCAAAGACGGAGGTCCGCCCAAATCCATTTCCCAAGCTTTCACTGCTGTGGCAGAGCTGGCGCAAATCACTATCTCAGCGGTCAACGGCTACGCCTTGGGAGGTGGTTGCGAGCTGGCACTTTGTACCGACTTTCGAATAGCAGGAGATGACGCAGTTTTTGGTCAGCCCGAAGTGTTGCTTGGTATCATCCCCGGAGCAGGCGGCACTCAGCGGCTACCTCGCATCATTGGCATCACCAAAGCCAAAGAGCTTATGTATACGGGTAGACGAGTCCCAGCTTCTGAAGCTCTAGAAATTGGTCTAGCCGATGAAATCTGTCCCGCTGAAGAGGCATACCCTCGGGCCTTGGAATTAGCAAAAACCTACGCTAAAGGGCCGGCCTCCCTGCGTAATATCAAAAGGGCCACAGATCAAGGCTTTGACCTTCCAATGCACGAAGCTCTAGCGATAGAAGCAGCTGAGTCCAACGCCTCCTTCAAAACCCAAGACGCCAAAATAGGTATTGCGAGTTTCATTGAAAACGGCCCCGGTAAAGCCAACTTCACCGGCAGATAGCTATCAGGGCGATGCCTGACGTGAAATCCCTTACCGCAGCTGTGAGCGAGCTTCAGCTTCACCGGCAGATAGCTATCAGGTCGATGCCTGACCCCGGCAAAGCAGTCTGAGCTTGCCAGGCAATATGGTATTTGACACTGCTTGCCAAGCTATTGGACAGCGAGTACTTGTTTGACTTTTTCTTTGGCATCCTTCAGCTGTTTTCTAGGAATTTCATATTCTTGAGCACTGTCCCCATCTCGGGGTAGCACTACCAAGAAGCAGCGGTTGACTGGGCGACCTGTGGATTCTGCCAGAGCTAGAGCATAGGTTGCCATCTGGCGATAGTGTTTATCAAGGTTTTCTTCGAAGGTTGAGATCTTAGCGACGGTTTTGTAATCAATGATGACTAGCTCGCCGCTCTCATCTTGGAAGGTTAGGTCGATATAGCCGTAGATGAGATTTTCGCCTGAGTTATTTTGGAGTATGTCTGAGGAAAGATCTATGTCTGAGGCACGAACTGTATCTGAAGCAAGATCTCCATTTGCTATGGGGGCTGCCACATAGATTTCTTTTAGATGATCGCGAGTGCTGACCTCGCGAATGATATCTGTTTTAAGTGCCATCTCAGCCAGTCGACATACTTCAGCTAAGTCTTTATTGTTTGTTACTCCAAAAGATTCTGCTTGGGCTTCAGCCAGTTTTTGCAGAGTTTCTTGGGTGTTTGGACTGTCAGGATTGAGTGAAGCCAGATCGCACGATTGCAACACTGCGTGCACAGCCTTGCCGAAATCTGTGGAAGCTCTGCCAATATGTGAGCCTCTTTGTTCGTCGGCTTCTGGCTCTTTGAAAGAGTCACTGTCTTCTGAGGTGCTGTCAGCTAACTTGCTGATTGCTGAAGCACTGTAAGATAGCTGCCTCTTAGCTTTGTGCAGAATTGTCTGGTGCTCATTCGACCAACTCTCGCGCTCATTTAGCCAACTCTCGTGCTCAGTTAGCGAATTCTCGCGATTTGGCTCAGTGGTAGTGCTGTCTTGATCTTCAGAGATGTCTGGATTATCAGAGATGTCTGGATTTTTTGAGATGTTATGTGCGGAGGCGAAGTCAAAAGCTTGGGAATCTCCCGGTGGCAAAACAGAGTAGAGAGTCTCTGCCCATGTTTTTGGTAGCTTGTCTTCTGTATCTGCTGGGTTGTCATCTTCATTGCGATGGAGTGAAACTACAAGATGGTCTTTCGCTCTGGTGCAGGCCACATAGAGTTTGCGAAGGTTTTCGTGATGCATAAAAGCTTCGTGCGTGTCGAAATAGTCGGTATAGACCTTGGATGCGAGATTGACTTTGGATGAGCGATCTTGCTTGAAATAAATCCCAGGGCGACCATCTTCATCCCAAATAACATTGCCGGGCCTTTTCCTTCCTGCCATCTTGGATGCCATATCAGCCAAAATCACGATGGGAAATTCCAGCCCTTTAGCTGCGTGAACAGTCATAATACGCACTGCGTTGTAATCGCTTTCAGGCACTATTACTTCGTCTAGTTGCACTTTGTTTTCACCTAGCCGTCTCAACCACTGAAGAAATTGACGCAAAGTGCCCCCAGTCTGGTCGGTGAACTCCCTGGCGAGGTCGCCGACTAAGCGTAATCTCCTCCAAATATCTCTGTAGTCCTTATCCGCTAGGGCCAGCTCAAGCAGATTTCGCTCTCTAATCACTTTTTCTACAAGCTGACTTGGGGTGAGCAGGTTCCGCTGTAGATGAGTCTCGCACAACCAAAGAAAAGCCTTCCCCACTAGATGCTCAGCACTCACCCCTCCTTCGCTTTTTTGCCAACTCAGATAGTTCCATCGGCCACCCGCCCGCCGAAAAACATAGAGATCGTCATCACCGCAGCCGAATGCAGATGAACGCAGAGCAGTAACCACCATTTGTTCATCGGTTGGATCTTCTATAGCTGAAAGCAAAGCAATGAGGTCGCGGATTTCAGGTGAAGAGAAAACTTGGTTGGAAACTTCCACTCGGTAGGCGATGCTTGCCCTACTGAGGGCGTTTTCCAAAATATCTAAACCTGTGCGATTAGGGATCAGAATGCAGATATCTTCATGGCGTGCAGGGCGAGATATCTCATCATCAGATATTTTCTGCGCCACCAGCCATTCATCTCTGAGTATCTGTTGAATAAGACAGGCAATATCGTGAGCTTCAGCCTCGCGGATATGAGACATTGATTGTTTCTTTGTCCTCACGGCGCCTTTTTTTATGCCCTTTTTCTTGTTATCGCTCTTGTATCTCTTAGGGTTGCCGTCTTCGTCAAAGTCTGTAGTTCTCTTGTGGGCTACAGATCCGATGAGGGCTATTGACGGCCCCGGGTCGCCCGCGATTGGTTCGCGCATTGCTTCTAGCGGCTCATAAGACGACTGAGATCGACCCGCCGGAGAAATCAGCTTCCCGAAGACATGATTTACCCAAGCAATGATAGGTTCTGTTGAACGCCAGTTAGCAGTGAGATCCAAAGGCGGTCCGTATCGCTCAACTGCCTCAAGATACAAAGAGATATCAGCCCTTCTGAAGCGATATATGGACTGTTTCGGATCACCTACAAAAAACAGCCGCCCTGCGCGTACATCACGATCTTGCCATCGGTCTGGCAGGTTTGCTGTTGTCTCCACAGATTGCTGTTCGCCACCTTGCACAGCACTGGCAATGCGTACAGCCAAATCGATTTGTATCGGGTCGGTATCTTGGAATTCGTCAATTAGAAGGTAGCAATAGCGGTTGTGCAAGCTGTTGAGCACCGGCTGGCCTCCACTAGCCAAGAGGTCGCGTGCCAACACGAGCAGATCGTGAAATATCAAATTCCCCTGCGCTTTGCGCCTGGCTACACCCGTCAGTGTGAATTGGGCTAGCAGTATCTCAAGATAGCCAACTACTGCCAAGCGGTTGTCATCAGTTTGCTCATCGGGATCGTGTGATATGTTTCCCAAGTCTGGAAGGACTTTCCCTTCATAATCACTTAGGAGATCCCAGTTATCGCGAAAGGAGCTGGCTACCTCTTTCAACCAGTTTGCTTGAATTCCCATTGTGCTGGCTATCTGAAATGCCAAAGAGTGGTTTTGGACCGAGTCTGCCAGAAACTGCTCCCAGTCGTTCTGAAAGTGAATTTCGCCAGCAATAGGATCAAAGACTTCAAACTGCAGGGGGAGGTTGGCTTCCAAGGCGTATTCGGTGAGAATGCGCTGGGCAAAAGCATGAAGGGTTGAGATTGCTGCTGTGTCGAGATCTTCAAGAGCCGTTTCATACAGGTGAAGCTTTTGAGATGAGGTGGCACCCTGGGGCATTTCTGATCTCTCAGCACCACCCCCGTCAGCCCAACCCTGTTGCGTGTTTGAGCTGATTTCTTCTTGAAGCTTTTGGCGGATTCTGGCTTGTAGTTCTGCGGCAGCTTTTTCTGTGAAGGTGATGGCAGCAATGTGTTGAACTTCTACACCAGAGGCAATTAGAGAGAGAATTCGGCCCACCAAAGCAGTCGTTTTGCCAGTGCCAGCACCGGCTTGCACGAATAAGGTCTTATCTAAATTCGATGTTATGGCATCGCGCGCAGCAGCATCGGAAGTTGGTAGCGCAGCAACAAGAGACGCAGCATCTGAAGTTGGCTGCATATCAACAAGAGAAGCAGTATCAGAAGTTGGTAGCGCATCAGAAGCATACGCAGCAGACTTCTTAGAGGGTGGGATTTTGGCCGCCATGATCAAACCCCTGCTGGCAGCTCTTTAGGATAAGCGAGTTCTAGCCAAGGGTGAAGTGAGGAAGAATTCAGCTTTCGCCTTACATTGTGTTTGCTCGGTCCGAAGCGGTCAGGATTACACCACTCGCAAGCTACTCCCGCTTGAGAGGCTTTATGTAAGCCAGCTGGAAAAAGCCCTTGCTGTATGCCCGAATAGACAACTTCTAGAGCTTTGTCGATTTCCTCAGTTGCTTGTGAGGAAAGAACCAGCGGGTCGCGGAAAAATTTACTGCGACTGGTGACAAACCAGTAGATTACCTCGGGCGCGTCGCTGAGCGCATTGCCTCCCCCTGCAAAGCCGGTATCAGCAACCTCTTTGACAGATGGTAGCTCCAAAGCAGCACTGGCATAGAGTGGCAGTTGGAGGCGTCTTCCTTGCCCGTGAGGGTTGGTTTCGTTTAAGTTTTTATACTGCTGAAGTTTTTCACCAGAGTCATGCTTACCAGTTTTGTAATCAATCACGATGATTTGGGCCTCGCCAGCTGCGCCGTAGCGAATGTCAATACGGTCAATACGGCCTCGCAGTGAGAGTATTGTGCCATCAGGCAGTTGGTGTTTAGGCAGAGGCTGATTTGTGTATCCGAATTCTGCCTCCAGTGCTAACGGGCGGGCACCGGTTTCTTTACGATAAACAGAATCATTATCTAAAAACAAGCACAGATCTTCCAAAATCTCTTGCTTTTGCTGGTCGTGATAGGGAAGAAACCCGAAGCGGTTATCGGCTATGGCTTCTTCACAGAATTTGATTGCAATTTCACGAAGACGGCTTTTGTGATCGTCATCCCAAGCGGCATCTGGATTGATGCCGCCAGTGCCAGCTTTTTCCATTTCTTCTCTGAAAAAGATTTCTAAAGTGTCGTGGATGATTGCGCCGCGCACAAGAGGGGAAAGCCGTTCTAGTTCCTCAACTTCATCTAGCGGACGCACTCCCAGAACCGAGGTCATAAAAAATCCATAGGGGCATTCCACCCAGTTCTGAAGCCGTGAAGGGGAGAATGGCTCAGAAAGAAGTGCTTGAAGCCCTGTGGCGATGTCAGACCTTACGCTCTTGCTGTGGTTGCTATCTTTTGGGTCGCTATCTTTTTGGCTACCGTATTGGTGGCTACTATTTTTTTGACTGCTGTGGGTACTATCCAAGAGATTGCCGTCAAAGCGTGTGAAGCTTTTGCTGTCGCGTGCGCGTATCATTTCTACCCCCGCTGCCAAAGGGTCATAGTTGAGGTTGGCTATGACTTTAGTTCTCTGGCTTGTGCTTTGCTGAGTGAGCAAAGGCAGTATAGTTTTCAAGTTGAACTCTTGCTCATTTGAGGCAAAAGTGCTTTGTTGCAAATCTGCTGTGGTGGAGGTCACAAATTTGCCGATATTCTTGCTGGGATCTTTGCTAGTAGCTTTACTGGTATCTTTGCTGACATCTTTGCTGGTATCTTTGCTGACATCCCAGTTGAGATCGGAATTCTGCAAGAATTCATCAAGTTCTCCAGCAAAGACCCGCTCACCTGAGAGTTCAAACACCACATCCAATAGCCAGCGTGAAGGAAGACTGTTGCCTTGGTTGTCTTGTCTGGAATAGCTGAGGGTAAGTTCCTGATGTGCTAGTTGTAGCGCGACAAGGAAATGACGATGCTGGTCGCGCATACGGTCGCTCTTGAGTGGGAGATCAGACAGGGACTCTCTTAGGCTGTCGGGCAACAGAGAATCTTCGTGCAGTTTTTGCGGAAACAGCCCTTCAGACATACCCGTTACCCAAAGGCGATCCGTAGAACCTGAGAGCAAGCTGTCAGCAGAGAGCAAGCGAACCCCCTTGGTGTCTCTGCCTATTCTCCCTTCATTGGCCTCTAACTCTTGGGTGAATGCTTGTATGAAACTCTTTTGACTGGGAAAAGGCTCAACTTCTTGAAGAACTTCAAGTTTGGCCAAAATGCTGAATAGCTTTTCTTTGGCGTGTTCTTCGTCATCGTTCCAACCAAGCGGTGCATCTTTGTCGGTTCCTGCGGGAACAGATCCCTTTGAATCGCTGGTCTGTATGTAGTGGTCGATGAGTTTGCGGACTGCTTTGGTTTTATCAGGCCAGGTTTTAGCCCTTGATACTGCCTCCAAGTCGCCTTTGAGATCTTTGACAAAGCGAGCCAGAGAGTTAGCAAAACTGATGTTGGTCTCGGCTCTTTTAGCTCGCCTTTCATCGATTTCAGGATCGTCGGTTTTGCGCTGCAGATCTTTTTGTTGTATTTCCACAAAGCGGCTCAAACATTCTTCCCAACGTCCTCCGGTGACATTAGCTTGACGGCTGATTCTGTCCCAAGGTGCCAATGGAACAAGATTTTGTGGGTTGTCTTGTGAGTTCGCACCGTCTGCTTCCGGCCTTCTCACTGACGCGGACTTCTTCTGAGCAACAATCGGTGCGGACGCTAGCAAGTTGATGAGATCTGAGCGGTTGAAGTTAGTTTCTTCCAACTGGAGCATGGCGAGTATAGCTTTGGGAACAACTCGCTCTTGAAGAGGAAATCCGCTCGCAAAGTTAAAGCTGATGCCAACTTCACGGAGATGATCTACTAGAAGCCGGGCATAAGGAACACGGGAGGTATAGGCGATGGCCAATCGTTCTGCCGGTATTTCATCGCGGATGGCTTCCATAACCCCCCGCACTGCCAGCCTCACCTCGTCTTTAGCTGTCGGAGCTGAAACTACTGTGGTTTTTTGAGCTAACGGTTTAGAAGGAATGAGAGTGGGTGGAGGGGCATTTTCGTCAAGCTCCAAGCTGGCATCAAGTAGCTGAGTGCCTGTGGAGATAGTTTGCGCGGCGAGGTGGTGCTGCAAGTCAAATCCAAGTAGCTGCGCGCAACGAAGAGGAGATCGGTCGGCTGCTTCGTTACCAGTGAGGGCAACTATGATTTCCTCTATCTTGCATAGCCGCAGTAGCTCACATTCTGTTTGAGTGAGACGTTGAGGCAAGAACGCAATCACTGGGCCAATTTCATGAAGAGGGCCAAGCATGGGGCCAATCTGGTTGTCGCTATGCAAATTCTGTAATACCCTGACTGCTTCATTCAAAATCTGCACATTTGAAAACCACTTGCCGTCTAACTTCTCTCTCACAGTGCGCTCAAGCCCTGCCAGATGTCGCGCTTTTTGATTGGGGAGATTTTCCAGTGTAGTTAGGTCGTCTAGCTGCTCTAGTTCCTTGAGTGTTTTTACAAGGACTTGCTCGGTGGCGGGGTGGTGTCGCACGCCTTTGAAAATCCCGAAGGTGTCATCGTCAATCTGGCGTAGCGCGGCAGCTACTGCCCTGTCTGAACGGCGGCGGCGAAGGGTTGGCTCACAGAGATTGAGAATATGGTCTGCTAGTCCGGAGACCGTCCAATGTCGCACCCCGAACACGCCTCGTGGCTGGCCGGGTAGCCGTGCTAGTTCTTGCAAAACTGGCATACCCACTGCTACTGAAGGCATGATGATGGTGATCGGTTTCAGCAAATCACTCTCGCGGCATCGGTTAATGGCATCTCGCAGAGCGAGCACTGCTGGTGTGCCGTAGCGGGTGATAATTGTTTCCACATATCAATAGTAGAGAAGGGGTGTGATAAGCATCAGACAGGTTGCAATAATTTGAGCCAAACTAGGCGGGAGTGCCAAGACGAAACGACCTAAGTAATGACTAATACAGACTGCAATGTCTCCGTCGATGTGTGCCTATCGCGGTGTTGCGAAAAGCAACCTCAGTAATGACTAACACAGACGGCAATAATTTACGCCAAACTAGACAGATGGAAGGAGAACTAATGCCAGACACTACTTCAGCCTCAGCAACCGACAAATCAGCAACCGACAAATCAGCAACCGACAAATCAGCAGCCGATAGCTCTGCCAATAGCCCAACACCCGATGCCAGCCTTTCGGCCCCCACCATTGAAGACTATTACACCGAAGAGCGCACCTTCTCACCGCCGCCAGAGTTCGCTACCACCGCTATTGCTTCAGACCGCTCGCTCTACGAAGAAGCTGCCACCGACTACGAAGCTTTCTGGGCACGCCAAGCTCGTGAGCTACTGAGCTGGCAGACCGACTTCAGCACCACGCTGGAATGGAACCTACCTGACGCCCGATGGTTCGCAGACGGCAAGCTGAACGCTTCTTACAACTGCTTGGATCGCCATGTGGAAGCCGGGCTAGGCAACAGAGTGGCGTATTTCTGGGAGGGCGAACCGGGCGACACCCGCACCATTACCTACGCCGACTTGCTCGCAGATGTGCAGAAGTTTGCCAACGTGCTACTCAGCCTCGGCGTGAGCGCGGGCGACAGAGTAGCCATATACATGCCGATGATTCCAGAGTTGCCCGTGGCGATGCTGGCATGTGCTCGTATCGGCGCGGCGCACTCTGTGATTTTTGGCGGGTTTTCACCCGATGCCATAGTAGACCGCTGCGAAGATGCCCAAGCCAAAGTGGTCATAACAGCCGATGCTGGCTATCGCAGAGGCGCGCCCTCACCGCTGAAACCCAATGTTGATGCTGCTCTGGCTCAAGGGGCTGAGTCGGTGCGATATGTAGTGGTAGTAGATCGTTGCGGCACCGCCCCTTCCATGACTCCCAACCGAGACATCTGGTGGCACGAAGCCATGTCGGAAGCCACCGCCGACTGCCCTGCTGAGCCCTTTGAAGCCGAGCACCTGCTGTATCTGCTCTACACCTCTGGCACCACAGCCAAACCCAAAGGCATCATGCACACCACAGGTGGTTATCTAACGCAGGTGGCTTTCACTCACAAAGTGGTGTTTGACTTGCGCCCAGAGCGCGATGTCTATTGGTGCGCTGCCGACATCGGCTGGGTGACAGGGCACAGCTACATCGTCTACGGCCCGCTCGCTAATGCCTGCACTTCTGTAATTTACGAAGGCACACCCGATACGCCTCGAGGAGATGAACGCGGCGTTGGGGGCGGTGAAGGTGGCGACTCTGCCTCGTGGCACAAAGACCGCCTCTGGGACATCATCGAACGCTACGGCGTGACCCAGCTATACACCGCCCCCACAGCCATTCGCACCTTCATGCGCTGGGGCACACAAGAGCCTGAACGGCACGACCTTTCGTCGCTGCGAGTGCTTGGCACAGTAGGTGAACCCATCAATCCAGAGGCGTGGATGTGGTATCGCACCCACATCGGCGGAGGGAGGTGCCCCATCGTCGACACTTGGTGGCAGACAGAAACAGGCGGCCACATGATTACGCCTCTGCCCGGTGTAACCACCACCAAGCCCGGCTCCGCAACCGTTCCACTGCCTGGGATTTTTGCCGAGGTAGTGGATGAAGGCGGACAGCCTGTGGAGCGAGGCGGTGGCTACCTGACCATCGTGCGCCCTTGGCCCTCAATGCTGCGAGGTATCTGGGGCGACCCAGAACGCTACCGTCAGACTTACTGGTCACAGGGGCGATATTTCGCCGGTGACGGAGCCAAGATTGACGAAGACGGCTATATCTGGGTGCTGGGCAGGGTGGACGATGTAATGAATGTGTCAGGTCATCGCATCAGCACAGCCGAAGTAGAGTCGGCTTTCGTGGATCATCCAGCAGTGGCAGAAGCTGCCGTGGTGGGAGCAGCCGATGACATCACAGGCCAAGCCATCGTAGGCTATGTGATCTTGCGGGGGGCAGCTGCGGCAGATAGCACAGACGATGCTTTCGCTGCTTTAGGCGAGGAACTCCGCCAGCATGTGGCAGCTAAGCTCGGGCCAATAGCTCGACCAAAACGTGTGGTGCTAGTGCCTGATTTGCCTAAGACCCGTAGCGGCAAGATCATGCGGCGTCTACTGCGAGATGTGGTAGAAGGTCGAGACCTAGGCGACACCACTACGCTGGCCGATGCCAGTGTCGTCCAAGAGATCCGTAGCGAAGCTACGGCGAGAAACTCTGCGTCTTAGGAACTGACTGACAGTTCATCTTGATCTGTCGCTTCCACCTTTTTTGCTTTTCTTCTCTGATAACTAGCTGTGTCTGCTCTATGTGTGTGCAACACTGATGGGATATTGTGGTAATCAGCATTATACCAAATAGCTGGCTAGGCTATATGACAGAACAGGAGACATGAGATGGCGATAGCACTCATATTGACACTCGTACCCATAGGGGCGGTGCTCTTAGGCTGGATACTCAGACAGTTGTATCAGCTAGGTAAAGACCACGCCCAGCTGTCGGCCACTACTACCCATATACAAACCGACATCACCGAGATCAAGGGTGATATCAAAGTGTTCAAAACTGAGATCAAGGGTGATATCAAGGAACTCAGAACTGAGATCAAGGGTGATATCAAAGAGCTCAGAACTGAGATCAAGAGCGATATCGATGCTCTCAGAACTGAGATAGGCAGCAAGATTGATACTATTACACAGCATCTACTCAGCCTCAAGTAGCTAAATCGTCTCGGCAGACTGGACTGGGGCTTACACTGCAAGAATAGTGTGAGCTCCACCAAGTGGCCCCGATACGCTGGCCGATGCCAGTGTCGTCCAAGAGATCCGCAGCGAAGCTACGGCGAGAAACTCTGCGTCTTAAGAACTGACTGACAGTTCATCTTGATCTATCGCTTCCACCTTTTCTCCCTGTCCTCCTCAATTTCACGAAGCCTTCGCGTTTCTTTAGCGGTTTCGCTTGCTGCTTGAGCGGTCTTGCCTGCTGCTTGAGCGGCCCTGTCTGCTGCTTGAGCTTGTTCTCGTGATGCTCGAGCTTGTTCTCGTGATGCCCGAGCTTGTTCACGTCCTGCCTTAGCAACTTCTTGTTGTGCCTGAACATCTTCTCTTTTTAGAGCAACTGTTTCTTTGTGACGCTCCTCTTGAGTAAGATTATCTTGCCACCGCATATATGTGTCTTGAAATCTAGTATTCATCATTGCTTTGTCATAAATTTTTTGATAGTTATCATACGGTGTTACAGCGTCAGGAAATTCTTTTTCATCTAAAATAAAATTTGGAGCATCAGCTGTTTCTCTAGGTTGATATCTTTCAATTCTTTCAACAAGTTCTTCATCAGTTTTATTGATTGTATCTATTATTTTATAGTAGTCATCATATGCTAGTTGAAATTCTTCCCCGTGTATTGAAATTTTGTCCATTATACTATGGTATTCATCAAATTTTGTATCAACTTCAGCCATTGTTTCCCAAAAACTTACTACAATATTATTATCAATAAGGCGGTTTAGTTCATCATAATATTGCTCAATTTCCTCCAATTTTGGAGATAGATTAGAAAACGAATTTAAAGCTGCATCATTTATAGCGTCAAGTTTACTACTTGCTTTGACGATATCTCTATTTTGAGAATCAATTTTATTATTGATTTCATTTGCTTCTCTTTCGATTTGCGCAATTTCATTTTTGATATAACCTCTGGCAGCTGCCGAGGCAAGGCCAATTGCTACTAGTAGTAGAATCAGTGATATGAACCACAACCCCACGAGTAAGAAAATAATTGCCAATCCCAAGGGAATCAGCCTAACTTTTGTGAATACTCTCACAATAATATGCTTTGCCTTTACAGTAGGCAGTGGGTTTACGATGTCGTAAGCTGTTATTTTTGTCATTGTATTTCCTTTCTTTTATTAATCTCGCCAAACGGTTTTTGGTAGAATTATGGTACAGTGTTATCATTAAAATTGAGGATATGTGCTTCACAAGTATATTGGGAATTTGTGTAACTATCAGGTGTAATAATAGGTTGATTTGTGCGTTCCAAATTTATATTATTATCATTTTGCATTTCAGTAGAAGTTTCTATAATTACTGTCGGACAAACTTCAGAAAACCACTCGAATTGACTAGAAGTATCATGCCACTTTACATATAATAAAAAGGCAAACATTGATAGTAGTAGTAAGCATATTAATGAAGGTATGAATGTAAATGCAATATCTTTACTATTTTTGTGATCAATTGCGTTGACAGATTCATTTTGTTTATCTGCGTTTATAGTCAATTTATTTATTTCAGAGTCGTTCATTTTTTTAAAATTCTTGGCAAAGATTTCTCGATTAAATATACTCAAATTTCTTTTATTTCTTTGTTCAAATAAATTGTAACTTGTAAATATTATTGTGGATGAAAATAGAATTGAAAACCAATCAATTATGAAACCATTCCAGGTTGTAAATCCGGGACGCGTCGCAAGTGTAATAAATATGGTCGTGATTGCGAAGCCTACTAAAACCATTAACTCAGATGGGTTTCGGCCTAATTGCTTACTCCTGACTAATTCAGCAAGTTGGACTTTCATTTCAGCAAGATCAGATATTTTGGGAAAGTCAATTGATTTTGAATCAACTTTAGCTTCTGATTCATTTGAGTAAATGTGAATCTTAGCATATATTTCTAGTTCACTATTTTCAAGTTGCTTGTCGTGCTTTGATTTGTCAATATCAATAATCTGCTGTTCGAAACCGAGTGAAGCCATTTCAGATTTCCAATATAGCGACATAGCTTTGCTTTCTTCATGCCTAAGTCGCTCCTGTAAGCCTAGAGTTCTAAACGATAGAATAAGTATATAAATTGTAGACGAAAGACCCAACAGTGCAAAATAATCTGTTGTGCCATCCCATAGCCAAGTAACTCCAAAACTTAACCAGTCTTCAAGAAGAGGGTCACGATAAAACACTAGCGTACCAGTAGCCCATAGCGCAATAATTAATGCTTTATACCCAAACTCTTTTTGTTCTTGTTTTTCAGCTCCACCACCCTCAAAGTGAAATATAAAGTTAATTGCCACTATGATGGATGCACCAACTAAAAACAAATCAAATCTTTCAATTACAACTTTTGCGTCAGAAAATAAATTACTTATTGAAAATAATCTAGTGCCAATTAATAAAATAATTACAGAAAGTACAGGTGTAATATGCTGAATTGAGTTCACTTCAAGTGATTTAGTGTATATGTTCGCCTTAAGAGGAAAAATTAGAGTCATGGGAGCTAATAATGTTGCATATATAGCAATTACCAATGTTCCTTGTATTGTGAATTGTGGAAAATCAAATATGCCTGTGTAAAAAATTTGATTGTTGGCAAAAAATAGAATGGCAAATAAAATTGCAATAAGTGCGTGCGCAATTACCATTACCAGCACAGAATTAGCGACACTGCCCTCTTTGTTTCGTGAGGTCATATCTTCATTCTGTGATTTCAAATCACTATTTGTAATTAATTTAGCAAATTCTATAGATCGATCTACACTAATAGCTGCTAAGAAAGCACCACCTAATGCTATTCCAATACCCGGACTTAGAATACTTCCTAGTATATCTTTTTGAATTCCATCGTGTGATAAGTTAACTAAAATGATTCCTAGGAAGGAGCAGATAAATAGTATCCATATTTGGTATTTTCCTGTAGTGAATTTGCCTCCCTCCAATTTCCTTAGAATTATCAACCAGATTACCCAGCTTTCGAAAATTATTGCTGCTACTGCTACACCAGCAAATCTTTCTGATGATGCCAAAGCATACAACCCTATCCCTAATCTGCCGATAATAGCAAAGTAAAACGAGTATCTATCCCAAATATTATGTTCCCTATTTTTTCTAAGTTCAGCTATCTTTCCAGTTAGCTCTCTTAATTGCTCAATTTTAAAGTATTTTGAATATTTAAGTTTTAAGTGAATAGCTAATCCTAATGTTAAGCAAATACTATAAATAAAATAGAAAAATAAAGGGCTTTCTCCTGAGTTTGATAGATTAATGACCAAAGGGAGAAGTGCCCAGGCGATTGATGATATGAGTAGCAGTCGGGCAACTGGGTATTGTTTATCCTGCCTTTCACTAGCAGAGAGATGAGGTGTAGTTGATGGGGAGAGGGAGGATTTAGGTGACATTTTCTTAATTTCTTAATTCGCCCCGCTGGATTGGAGCAGCTGAGCACTGCTTGGTCATAGGCTGATTTTTCCCTAGTTGGCCCGCCCTTGAATTCTCTAGACACCTGAGATACCATAGACATCCCAATTCAGCATGAGTGTGTTGTGGGCAGGATTTCAACCGGGTCGGTGCTGTCTTGCAGGCATTGTGGTGCCTCCTGTAGCCTGTGGCTGCGAATTCTGAAACTGATACCTTGCCAGCTGGGGCAGGCGAATTCGGCTTGCTCAATAATGCTGTTGGTGGCACCATCCCCAGAGTGCTACTGCCAAAGGGCAAAGGCTGGCAGCTAGCCGTAGTTTGGTGTGTTAGGACTGTTGGGGCAAAAGTACAGTCTCTATCAGCAGGGTGAATTCTGCGGGGGGGGGGGTGCTCGTTGCTGTCATACCAATTTCTACGATAGCACACGCGTGGCAGCTTGTCAAGTCTTTGGGAGAATTTTTGCAGATTGGTATTTCGTGCCTGCATAACTAGCTGTGTCTGCTCTAAGTATGTGCAACACTGATGGGATATTGTGGTAATCAGCATTATACCAAATAGCTGGCTAGGCTATATGACAGAACAGGAGACATGAGATGGCGATAGCACTCATATTGACACTTGTACCCATAGGGGCGGTCCTCTTAGGCTGGATACTCAGACAGTTGTATCAGCTAGGTAAAGACCACGCCCAGCTGTCGGCCACTACTACCCATATACAAACCGACATCACCGAGATCAAGGGTGATATCAAAGAGCTCAGAACTGAGATAGGTAGCAAGATTGATACTATTACACAGCATCTACTCAGCCTCAAGTAGCTAAATCGTCTCGGCAGATTGGACTGGGGCTTACACTGCAAGAATAGTGTGAGCTCCACCAAGTAGCCCCGATAGCCCATGATGAACAAAGCACCTGCCAGCACAAACATAACTCCTGAAAGCGGTTTAGAAAGTTTCCCACCAAGCTGGTCGTGGCGCGACGGTCCTTGCCTGCCCGGCTCTGCGGTTGTGGCCGACATGGATGGTGTGATCTCAGATGCTACGGGTCGGCAACACTTTCTCAATGAGCCGCCCAAAGACTGGCAAGGTTTCTTCAACGCTTGCGATCAAGACCCTCCGATCCCATCCACCATTGAGCTCTTGCGACAACTACACCCAGAGCTTCTTGTGATTTTGCTTACTGCCCGCCCAAGCTGGGTGCGAGAGCAAACGCTCGAATGGCTGAGACGCCAGGAGCTACGCTGGGATTTGTTAGTTTTGCGCTCGCCCGCAGAAGATATGCTCTCAGCAGGCGACTATAAGCTGGCATCGCTCAAAGATCTCCACAGCCGAGGTTTCGAACTAGTACTCGGATTTGAAGATGACCCTAAGAATGTGCAGATTTTCAGAGACTTCGGTCTGCCTTGCGTCTATATCTATTCGGGCTACTACGAAGATCGCAAAGGCCGTTCACCAATTGGTTAGAAACTTCTAAGATTTTCAAATCAGCTAACTTGCCCGTAACTTGCCAGCTATCAACTCTCAGTATCCTAGAAAGAGCCATGAAAAATACCTTTAAGACTTACGTTTTGCTCGCCTTCATGGGTGGGCTGTTTATAGCTATCGGTTCCATCTGGGGAGCACGAGGCGCGATCATAGGCGCGGTGCTTGGATTATTACTTGTGGGCATCTCATATTGGTTTTCCGACAAACTCGCCATCCGCTCTGCCCGTGCCATCCCAGCTGAGAGGTCAGAATATCCGCAGTATTACGAAATTATGGAAGAGCTCACGGCTAAGGCTAACCTGCCGATGCCGAAGCTGTATATCACCCCTGAACCCCAACCCAACGCCTTCGCCACAGGGCGCAACCCCAGCAATGCCGCCGTTGCCATCACCCAAGGTCTCATCAATCATCTCAACTGGAGAGAGATCAGAGGCGTGTTGGCACATGAGCTCATGCATATCCGCAATCGTGACATCCTCATCGGCTCGGTGGCGGCTGCGGTGGCGATGGCCATCACGCTGATTGCCAGACTGGTTTTCTGGGGTGCGTTGCTATTCGGTGGACGAGACAGAGGAGGTGGCGGCAACTTAATCGGTTCGCTCATGCTTATGATCCTCGCCCCCATAGCTGCCATGATGATCCAAGCCGCCATCAGCCGCACCCGTGAGTTCAAAGCCGACCGCACTGCTGCCCAGCTATTAGATGACGGCGAACCATTAGCAAGCGGCTTGGAAAAGCTGGCTGTGGCATCAGGGCGCATCCCCGCCAATGTCTCCCAAGAGCAAGCTTCTCACTATATTGTCAACCCTTTGAGTGCGAAAGCTAGAGGTGGTAGAAGCCGTCCTAGCATTTTCAGCACTCATCCTCCCATAGAAGAACGCATCCGCCGTCTCAGATCAGACGATTGGCGGTAAGAGGCTGTCTTCGGATACAGCAGGGCTACGGCTATGCCAGCCACAAAGGCTACGACTGCTCCGACAAAGAGGCTCAATGTCATACCAGTATCAAAGGCATTGACTGCAGCGTCTGCTAGTTGTTCTCCTGCGGTACCACCTACTTCATCGGCGGCTGAGAGGCCGCGCCCTACAGAATCTCTGCCGCTAGCCAGCATGTCGGTTGCTGTAGGGTTTTCTGCAGAAAGCCTGTCAATTGTGGGGTTGATACTGCTGCGATAACCGATAGCCAGCAGAGTTCCACCTACGGCTATTCCCACGGAGCCGCCCATCATCTTTGCGGTTTCGCCCAGTGCCGAACCTACACCAGCTTGATCGTCAGGCAAGCCTGCCACAATAGCTGCGGGAGTGGTAGTGACAAGAATTGAAAAGCCTGTACCAATTAGTGCCAATGCTCCCATGACGCCCCAATAGGGTGTATGAGGCGTGATGAGAGCTAGCCATGTCAGCCCGACAGTTTCTATGAACAAAGCCGCGCTGATGGTAAAGCGAACGCCTCTAGATGCCACCAGCAACGGTGCAGCTAGTGAAATGAACACAGCTAGCGCAGCGTGGGGCAGTGTGCGCAAACCAGAGTCCAGAGCTGTGTGGCCTTGGGCGAACTGAAAATACTGTGTCAACAAAAACACATAAGCAAACAGTCCAAAGCTACCTGCCACAGCTGCCACTAGCGGTATGGTTAAGCGCAGATTCTTGAAATATGCCAGCTTCAACACAGGATGGCGTGTCCATCGCTCCCAATACACAAAACAGGCCGCAGCGCACCCTGAGATCACGAACATGCCCAGCACCACTGCGCTACTCCAGCCGTTATTGGGGGCTTCAATAACGCCATACACGAATGCCCCTACCGATACCATTCCAAGAAGTGTCCCCATTGGATCGAACGGCCTGGTTGATGTGGTCTTCTTTGTCGGTGGAACTACGAACACAGCCCCTATCAGCCCTGCCAGCACAAACGGCAATGGCAATAGAAAAATTGCTCCCCAAGAAAAAAACTTCACTGCCATACCAGCTCCCACCAGCCCGATGATTCCGCCTGCTGGAGCAGCTGCCGCCCAAACCCCCACAGCTCGCCGGAATTCGCCTCTCTCGGGGAAAGTCTCAGAGACGATGGCCAAAGTTGTGGGCACCAGAGCAGCCGATGCTACCCCCATGATGGATCGCATCACAACAATTTGATACACCTCCACCGATGCCGCTGCCACACCCGAAGCAAATCCGAAAATCAGCAATCCGGCAATGAACACCCTGCGATGTCCGAAATAGTCTCCGATAGCCCCCATAGGCAGAAGCAGACCCGCGAGAAACAGCATGTGCGAATTGAGGATCCAAGAAAGATCCGAGCCGGAAGCATCCAACGCCGCTTGAATCGAGGGAAGCCCTGTTTCGGTGGCAGCTAGGTGCATGACGATCACAAACTGCGCCACGCTCAAGATGAGAAGCAACAAGATTCTGCGCGGTGGGGCAGAGGATCTCATAAAAATAACCTGTCGGGAAAACTCACACTAGTTCGTAAGACAGGCACTGGCATAATTTAGCAGGATTTAGCCGAAAATATAGGGCTAGATATATAGGGCTAGGGAATCAAGCTAGTTCGTCATCATAGAATGAGAGTATGGAGGACTTAGCTAGAACAGCAATCATCCAACCAGAAGACTCTGCTTGGGAAAGCTGGTGGCAACGTCGCAGAACGGCGAAGCGAGAAGCTCGGCGGGTGCGAAGGGTTGTCTATGGTTTTGAGCTTTGGTCGGTGCTGAAAGTGTCGCTACTGTTTTATCTTTGTGCTTGGGCGGTGTTTCTGCTGGCTGGTGTAGTGCTTTGGAGTGTCGTCAATTCGCAGGGCTATTTGGAGCGATTTGAAAATTTTATCTTGGAGATTTTCAACTATGAGACTTTCACGATAAATGGTGAAGAGCTGTTTCGGTGGTATCTGTGGATAGGGCTTTTTAGCGTGTTGATACTGACTGTCCTTACTGTGGTGATGTGTCTGCTCTACAATCTCATCAGTGTTGTGGTGGGCGGCATCAGAGTGACTGTGGTGGAAGAAGAGACCGTAAGACTTCGTCGACCTCAAAGGATTGACCTAGCCCCTCGGATTGATCCAGCCCAGGAGCAAGCAGCTATGGCGCAAGCAGCTATGGCGCAAGCAGCTATGGCGCAAGCAGTTATGCCTGTTAATCCATCTCTCCCACCCACGCAGAGTTAGAACGCAGAGGTCGGCTAACCCGAACTAATTCGAATCTCCGCCAGCCTGTGCCGTAGTACTGGTGGTCGTGCTACCAGCTTGGCTAACAGCATTATTCACATTTTCGCTGACATTGTTAACGGTCTCGTCAACTCGGTCGGCTATGTTAGAAACGCTAGTTTGGGCCTGATCAAGGCTTTCTGACACCTGATCGGCTATATCTACAACCCAATCGCTCACCCGATCTTGCACAGTATTCCACAAAACCCCACCAAGGATGATTACCGCGAGCACAGTTGCCGCAAGAAACAGCAACATCGAGGTAAAGAAGCCGAGCATAACGGCGAAGAACATCTTCCAAAAACCTAATGGCTTGAAGCGCAATACGGTTTGGGAGCCGTCGCCAGCACCTTCAATAGGCACTTCATAGCGACGAATTCTGCGGCTGGTTCTGTGCCTCTTTGAAGTTCCGCCGGAAGCCTCAGCAGAGACTTCGGTATCTTCTTCGGAGGTAGTTTCCTCATTTGCGACTTCCTCGCTGGTTTCGGATTCTTCAAGGTCTTGTGACTTTGAGTTGGTTTCTTCGTTCATGTTTGGTCTCCTTGTTGTTATAGATGGGCTGTTGTTATCGAGAGGCTATAGCTATGTGGTTTCGGTCGGCCCAATAACTGCTTAGGCCAGTAGCTGATAAGGCCAATTGGTAATAAGAATAGTGCTAGTTACTGTGCTGCTATGGTTATTAGCCAATGTCTCAATCCCGATTATCAGCACAGACCAGAAATTGCCCGCTAGCCTAAATTTTTGCGGGGCTATAGCTCAGCTCGGTTAGAGCGCACCCCTGATAAGGGTGAGGTCGTTGGTTCAAGTCCAACTAGCCCCACTGGATGGCACGATTATTACGTTCGCTCATCAAATGGATCGTGGCAGTGGTGGTAGCTGCTGCCGTGACTGCTGTTTTGCGGGCATCTGGGGCCGTAGAAGCCCGGCTCGACAACGGAGGCTGGCAAGAACTTGATCTGGACTAATCCGCTTGCCCAATCCGACTGCCTAATACAACTGCCCAACCCAACTGCCCAACCAGTGCCTAGCCCAGCTACCACCTAATATCAAACTAACCCTAATACCAAAGGCGTCAGGAACAACAAATGCACATAGGTGTGGTTGGCATGGGGGCGGTGGGTGCCAGAGTTTTTCGCTATCTCCGTTCCCGCGAAGGTGTGGTTACTTCTGAGATGCCAGGGGGGCACCGCCGACATATGCTTCCGCAGCTACGCAAGAAAACCCCGGCCGATGTGGTGGTATTGGCGAAGCCTCAGCAAGTCTCATCTGCTGCGTTTTACCTCTCTAGGGGTATATCTGTAGTGTCGGTAGCAGGCGGACTGAGCGAAGTTGAAAATCTGCTGGCTCTCAACAGCCTTGCCCGCCAAAACGGTGCCACTTTGGTGGTAGGAGCAGCTTTTTCGCCAGGCATATCATGTCTGCTGGCAGCTAAAGCTGTGGCTGAGTTTCAGCTTGTGGAGGAAATTCATGTGGCACGGGCAGGCACGGGCGGCAGAGCCTGTGCTCGTAGCTATCATCGCGCACTAGGACAACGTGGCAAAGAGTGGCTGGAAGGTGAGTGGTTTATGAGAGCAGGAGGCTCAGGCCGCGAGCTCTGCTGGTTCCCCGATCCAGTCGGCCCTCAGGATTGCTACAGGGCCGGCTTGTCCGAGCCGTTGCTACTACAAGCCACTTATCCGAAAGCGCGTAGAATAGGTGCCCGCCGTGCTGCTCGCCGTCAAGATAGATTCACAGCCCATCTCCCGATGCTTACGCCCCCGCCTGCCGAAGGCGGAGTTGGGGCTGTGCGCGTAGAGGTGAGAGGACGCAAAGACGGACAGCCCACCCAGATCGTCCTAGGGGCAGCCTCTCGACCAGCAATAGCAGCCGCAGCCCTAGCAACAGAAGTTGCGATACTGGTGGGCGAACAAATTGCGGGTTTGAAAAATGAGGGAAGTGGAGATAGCAAGAGCAGTGATACAGCCTTAGGTGCTACTGGCTTAGCAGGTCTAGTCGATCCCTCACCTCTGTTGCGAGCCGTACGTAGCTATGGCGTTACTTTTTGGAAATACGAAGGGGCAGATTTCTAGATTTCTGGATTCTAGGCGTCATTCCTAAAGCGTTACTGTGCTTCCAGCCAGCGTTCGGCTTCTATGGCGGCCATACATCCTGAACCAGCGGCTGTGACGGCTTGGCGGTAATAGTCGTCCTTAACATCTCCACAGGCGAAGACTCCTTCCACATTGGTGCGGGTAGAGTCGGGTGCTGTGATCAAATAGCCACTTTCTTTCATATCCAGTTGCCCTGCGAACAGAGCGGTGTTAGGAGTATGGCCAATGGCGATGAACAAGCCCGTCACATCTAAGTTTGACTCTTCATCGGTTTGTGTGTTTTGAACTCGTACGCCTTCTAGCTTCTCTTCGCCATGAAGATCTGTCACCACATGATTCCAGAGGAATTCAATCTTCTCGTTGGCTAAAGCTCTTTCTTGCATGATCCGAGACGCTCTGAGCTGATCGCGCCGATGGATGATAGTTACTTTTGATGCAAATTTAGTTAGAAAAGTCGCCTCCTCCATGGCTGAATCACCCCCGCCTACTACGGCTATTTCATGGTCGCGGAAGAAGAAGCCATCACAGGTGGCGCAAGTTGAAAGACCGCGCCCCACCATGCGTTCCTCCACTTCCAACCCCAACATGATTGACTGCGCCCCTGTAGAGACAATGACCGCCTCAGAGCGATAGTCTGGTTCGCCGTCGGTGTTGCCTGTCCAGATGCCAAACGGACGAGCCGAGAAATCTACTTTTGTAACCTTGTCGGTAACCATCTGCGCGCCGAAGCGTTCGGCTTGAGAGCGGAAGTCTCGCATTAAATCGGGGCCGAGCACGCCATTGGGGAAACCGGGGTAGTTCTCCACATCGGTGGTGATCATCAGCTGTCCGCCTGGCTGGTCGCCTGTGGAAGACGGCTCGCCTTCTATCACTACCGGGTTGAGGTTGGCTCTGGCTGAGTAGATAGCGGCGGTGAGGCCAGCTGGCCCCGAGCCGATTATGACAACTTCGTGCGCTTCGCTCATTTATGTTCCTTTGATTTTTAGGGTTGCAGGATCAAGACGCAGCACCCTTTGGGCGACGAGACCAGATAAATAGTCCGGCTATCGTAAAAACCCCGCCGAGGATGGCATAGACAAGCCAGACCTCTTGTGGCAGATAAGCATCTAGTAGCCGAACTAAGCCGATGATTGCAAGCAGAAGAATCAGCAAAGCAAGAATCGCAGCGATTAACCCATAGACAATCTTGCGGGCAATGCGTGAAACAGGTCGCATCACCAGCTTGCGCAAGGCGATGACTGAATCGACTATTGTGTCAGCTACTGATTCAGGCCATGGTGACTCGTCTGTTGAATCTTGCTGGTTGGAATCTGTATCAATCGGCTCTTCGTTCACTGTGTTTCATTCTAGAGGCTCAAGGGCATTCAAGCTGAAACCCGTCATCGAGTGGCTGCCAGGTCGGTTCAGGTGTTTGTGTCACAGATGTTTGAGTTTCAGGTATAGAGGTGGAGGAAGAGGTGCTAGGAGGCGGTTGGAATTCTGAATCGGCACGCACAGTAGTCGTAGTCACAGCAGTAGAAGTAGTAGGCACAGTAGTCGAGGGACTGCCAGGCGAAGATTGCCTATTATCAGAAGAGGCAGCATTTTCAGAAGAGGCAGCATTGTCAGATTCGGCGAGTTCAGCAGAGTCTTGGCTAGACAGGTTATCTTCCTCAGCTGTTGGACATTCAAAAGATCCGTCATCCATATCGGCAGCAGTGATGTCACTTCTTTCGGTAAGTTCCAAATCGGGGCCGCCAATTGGTCCTTCAGGGTTTGGTGGGGCTAGGGCAGGCGCGGTCTCTGACGCGGAATCTGGCGCGGCCGGGCTATCGCTACTTGATAAATCTGTGGCGTCAAAACTTGTGTCATCTGCTGCAGGGGCTTGAGTGATTATTGCTGGTGCCTCATTAGCTCCCTGGGATGTAGCAAGCACGGTAGTTGGAAAATCGGCAGCCTCAGATAGAGGTGCTAAAGCTTGAGTTGTGGCTGGCGGTAATTCTGCTATTGATTGGGCTGCATCGGAGTCTTCTAAGCTGTCGTCATTTGATAGCAGAAGAAAGATAGAAGTTGCCAAAAACGCTACTACTAGCACGGCCGCAACACTGTAGATCGGCACAAGCCGGCGGTGCCCTTGAGGTGGAATTCTGAGCTTCCTAAATAATCCCTTTGGCACCAATCCTTTTAGTTTTCTCTGGGTAAGCCATAGCCAGGACGGCTTAGCACTTGAGGGTAATATCTCCAAAGCCCGTGCAATGACCTTTTCTCTGCCTACCTCAACAACAGGGTTGGCTACTTCAGTGGCAGCATGGCGTAACTGCTCCACTCGGGCAAGCAAGGCAGGGTCGGCTTCTATTATTGCTTGTTCTTCGGCAGTGGCTTCGCCGTCGAGATATGCCGAGGCAAGCTCGTCGCGGTCTTGTGGTGTCAAGTCATTCATGGCTGGTGTTTGGGGGGCTGGGTGGTCGCGGTAGAAGCTTTGTCGTTTAGACTTTCTGAGACGCCATTTGGTTCCTTAGGTTCC
Source organism: uncultured Acidimicrobiales bacterium (assembly GCA_958295755.1). Classification (GTDB taxonomy): domain Bacteria; phylum Actinomycetota; class Acidimicrobiia; order Acidimicrobiales; family Hopanoidiivorantaceae; genus Hopanoidiivorans. Next base: position 2,180,190 of record OY282367.1, read on the forward strand.
CCTGCCAGTTTCTCAGCCAGCTCAGCGCGTCCGCGTGAAATGCGAGATCGCACAGTGCCCACAGGCACATTTAGTAGCTCAGCGATTTCGCCATAGCTGAGTTCGCCTTGGTCTCGCAAAATCACAGCCACGCGAAATTCGTCTGGCAGAGTTGCCAGCGCAGTTTGTACATCCACGCGTGCTGCAGCGATATCGGCAGTATCTGAGGCGGTTGCGGGAATAAGATCGCCTTCATCGGCTTTCTCCCCACCTTTTCCACCAAGCCGCAAAAGTGGTCTACGTTTGCGTTTGGCACTCTCATCCAAACAGGCATTTACGGTAATCCGATATGCCCATGTTGAAAAGGCAGCTTGCCGAGAGAATTTAGGCAGATTACGCACTATTGATAAAGCTGCCTCTTGGGCTGCGTCATATGCATCTTCTTCAGAGTTGAGCATGCGTCTGCATATGCTGAAAATCTTAAAGTAATGCTTTTGTAGAAGCTCTTCCAAAGCTGAGCGGTCGCCCCCCTGTGCCGCCACCACTAGTGCCTCATCCAATGAAGCCTCATCGCTTATTGGAGTTGGCAAAATGCTTGACTTCAGCCTCTGGGCACTGCGAATTCGCTTGGCGGCCCTGCCACATACGATAATCCGATAATACCCGGCCCAGCATGAGTGCCGATGATCGGCCCCACCATGTGCTTTTCTGAGATGTCAAATTCTTCGCTTAGCACAGCGCAAAAATCTTCAAAATCTTCTGCGACGCCGTGCCCTACCACAAAATGAGAAATACCACCGGCGTGTTCTCGATCTCTCAGCATCTGATCGCGTATCCAAAGAAATGCTCTGCGACGTGTGCGAGGTTTGGCAGCCTCTATTACTTCTCCGTCTATTACCTCCACTATTGGTTTGATAGACAGGGCCGATCCCAGCATTGCTCTGGCACGCCCGATACGCCCGCCTTTGGCTAAGTTTTCCAAGGTATTGAGCACGCCAAACAGTTTGGTGCGGGCGATGAGATCCTCAGTGAGCGACCTGACTTCCTCCAACGTGCGACCTGCACTGGCGGCTCTGGCGGTTTCCACGGCGATAATGCCCAGCCCAGCCGATACCATGTTGGTGTCAAAAGTGTGCACATTCACGATATCTGACACCGCACTAGCAGCCCCTACTGCTGCTTGCCCCGTGGCTGAAAGTTTGTATGACATATTCACGCAGATGATATCGGTTGCACCTTCTGAAGCAAGGCTTCGGAAGGTCTCCTCAAAAGTCCCCTGTGAAGGGGCTGCGGTTGCTGGTAGTTCCGCACTAGTTTTCATGATCTCGTAGAACTGCTCAACAGTAATATCTTTGTGATCGGTATATTCCTTTGTTCCGAATCTGACTTTTAGAGGAACGACCGTGATTTGATTCTCGGCGGCAACATCAGGTGAGATGTCGCTACCACTGTCGGTTACGATGCGGATTTGGTTCATGGCAGTCTCTCTGTTGGGTGAATCTTCTGTGGTTGGAAGGCTGTTGGAGCAGTCCGAAGGTATTACTTTTAAAGAATAAGCGATTTATGACCTATCCGATGCTTCAACCTAAAGACTTGCCCCCAGTCTTAACCGAGACATCCCAACTCGCCGAGCTTTTTGCGGCTCGGGGGAAGAGGCTGTTCTTGGTGGGTGGAGCGGTTCGTGATTTGGTACTAGGGGGAGATCTAGAGTCGGTCGACCTAGATTTCACCACCGATGCTCTGCCTGATGAGATAAAGCAGATTGTGGGGACGACAGCCAGCAACCTCTGGACGCAAGGTGAAAAATTCGGAACTATCGGCTGTGTGATTGGTGGGCGCGAATGTGAAATCACGACTCATCGCAAAGAAGCCTACGACCATGATTCTCGCAAACCCGCCGTAGAGTTCGGCAAAGACATCACCGAAGATTTAGCTCGCCGTGACTTTACCATCAACGCCATTGCTGTGGAACTACCAGAAGGCACGTTTATTGATCCCTTTGGTGGCATGTCTGCTCTGAGTGAACGGGTGCTCGCCACGCCCCTTTCGGCTGAAGAGTCTTTCAGTGATGATCCGCTACGAATGTTGAGAGCTGCTCGGTTTGTGGCGCAGTTCAACCTTACACCCACCGAAGAAGTTGTTGTGGCCATGAGCGAAATGGGCGATCGGTTAGAGATAGTTTCAACTGAACGCATAACAGATGAGCTAGAGAAGACTCTGCTGTTGAAGGATCCGACAGCAGCTTTCGGACTCTTAGCCAACACAGGTCTTGACGACCGCATTTTTGGCGAGAGTTTTGCTGGCAGAGACACAGCAGTGGGCAAGCGAATAGGGCAGCTATCGCCCAGCCTAGAGCTGCGTTTGGCTGGGTTGTTTATGGGAAGTAGTGCTGGGGAAAGCAATGCTGAGGAGGCGCAAAAAAAACTTCGCTTCCCTAAAAGCATTTCGCGCAAGGCTACTAGCATCGCCGATTTGGCTGAGTCATGGCTGCGAATACTCAACGAAAGTGATTCAGAAGCGGCGAATTTTATGATCGCATTGCGTCGCTGGCAAGTTGGTACTGGCGCGTCCAGCGAACTTTCGCTTGCCGCTAGAGAGCTTGCCGCAGTGGTGGGTGGTGAGCGAGGCTTGTCGTCTCAGCATGTTGGCTTGGAAAAGCTGTATCTGGAAAACGATATAGAAAATCTCAAAATGCCTGTCTCTGGAAACGAGATAATGGAGCACCTACAGCTTCCGCCTGGCCCGCTGGTCGGCGAGGCGATTGCCCACCTCAACGACATTCTCATTCAAAAAGGCCAGATCACCAAAAGCGAAGCCCTAGAAGAAGTTGTTGCGTGGTGGGCAGATCACTAACTAGTAATAACTCTGTGCACAAAAACAGCAGTAGTAATAACGCCGTGTGTAATAACAGCAGTATGCAATAACTCTGTGTGTAATACAGCTATGTGTAATAATTGAAAAAGATATGACATCGCCGAGATCGCGCCCATCGCAAGCCCCGAAGACTTCTGGGTTGGCCGAGGTGAGCTATCGCCTCATGCGCGAGGCTGCTGTCAGAGAAGCAAGGGGCAACCCCCTCATGCGTGAAGATTTTCGTGAAGCCCACCCGATGTTGCTACGGGCAGCCCGTTCTATCGGCACACCAACTAACGGTATGTGTCCGCTTTGTGACGAAGAGAGACTGGTTTGGGTGAAGTATGCCTTCGGCCCTAGACTGCCCGCCGAAGGCCGCTGTTTAGAGAACGCAGCCGATGAGGAACGTCTCACCCGTAGAGTCGGCGTTTTTACCTGCCGAGTGGTGGAGGTGTGTTGTGCATGCACCTGGAACTATTTGATCCACAGCTACACAGTGCAAGGTTTGGGTGCCAAAACCTGATAAAATAACCTCACCGCCGGCAGTCATAACGACGCTGGACGACAAAAGGAACTGATATGAAATCAGACCGCTTAACGGTGCCTTGTGTGCGCCGTAGAAAAGTTGCTGATGGGGCCGAGCCACTGGTTATGGTCACCGCCTACGATTTCCCTACCGCCAAGATCGCTGACGAATCAGGTGCGGATATTTTGCTAGTGGGAGATTCACTAGCAATGGTTGTGCTTGGCCACGAAGATACCCTCTCGGTAACAGTTGACGATATCGCCTATCACACACGAGCGGTTGCCAGAGCCCAGCCATCAGCACTTGTAGTAGCAGATATGCCCTGGCTTAGCTATCATGTCTCACCTGAAGAGACCGTGATCAATGCTGCGAAGCTCATTCGTGCAGGCGCAACCGCTGTGAAGTTGGAAGGCGGGTTACGCCGGCTCAGAATGTTAGAGGCTCTGGCTGATGCCGACATTCCCGTTATGGGACACATCGGACTCACTCCGCAATCAATAAATATGCTCGGCGGCTTCAAAGTGCAATGCAAGACAGAAGAGGCAGCCGAAGCCCTCTTAGCTACAGCGCAGACTTTGGAGAAAGCAGGTTGTTTCTCGCTGGTGCTAGAAGGCGTTCCAGCAAGTGTGGCAGCTAGAGTTACCGAAGCCACCAATACTCCGACCATCGGTATCGGTGCTGGCCCTGGTTGTGACGGACAAGTGTTAGTGTTCCACGATGTGCTGGGTATGCAAGACAATCTCTCGCCCAAGTTCGTACGCCGCTACGCTTCGCTCAAGGACGAAGCTGTCTCAGCTTTGCGTCAGTTCGGTGAAGATGTGCGTTCTGGTGAGTTCCCTGCTCCGGGAGAGAGCTATATGTGCTAGAGCGGCACTGCTCAAAATAAATTGGCATTTTCAGAGTGGGATTGTGCTATCATTTGAAAAATGAAGCGTTTGGCATTTAATCGTCTGTGGATATTTGCTGGCATAGCAGCAGTATTTGCTCTAGTACTAACAGGTTGTTTCGGCGGTGGCGGAGACGACGAATCGTCTGAAACGACTACGACCACGACTACTGCTGCCCCAGCTGTATCTGTCGTTACACCTCCACCAGTGCAGCCTCCTACGCCCACTGCTGCCCCTCCGCCAGTTCCCACGACAGTTGCTCCTGTGCCGCCTTCCACTACGGCCGCTCCCACCAGTAGTAGCTTGACATATACCATTCAGTCAGGTGACACTTTGGTAGCTATAGCCGACAGATTCAATGTGTCAGTAGACGATATTGTTACTGCTAACTCTCTTGACAACCCAGATATAATCAGCGTTGGCCAGCAACTCACTATCCCCACAGGAGGCGCATCTAATACAGGAGGCGCATCCGACGGGAACTCCGACACTTCCTCTACTGCTGGCGCAACTGGCTCCACTAGCGGCACCACCTATACGGTGGCGAGCGGCGACACTCTAGCTGCGATAGCCAATAGGTTCAATGTTGATTTGGACAACCTCATAGAGGTGAACAATATTGAAAATCAAGATGTGATCAGTGTCGGCCAGCAGCTCACAATTCCGTCAAGCTGATATAGCTGCAGCCTTATAGCTGCACAGCAAGGTTGCGACATTCAAAGCTGGGTCAAAACAGATTGCCCTCTGTAGCACCCGTATATTTCTTCACATCTCCGCCCGTCAAACCGAAGTCGCCGATCTTGGCACCGAACTCCGTAAAGTGCGACAGACCCATATGCTCCGCCAGGGCTTCTTCAGATTCCCACTTCTCAAAGATGTGGATTAGGCCGTCGTCGAGAGGGTCGCGCGAAAACGCGTACGCAATGTTGCCCGGCTCTTGATGTGTGGCGCGCATGAGCTCACAAGCTGCCTCCATAAAGTCGTCAGCTTTGGCAGGGTCTACATTCATTGTGCCAGCGATGAGTATCATAGGTTTCTCCTTATTGTCAATCGGAAGGTTGTTATTCGCTTTTCCATTAGCAGTTCTATCTTAGCGCAGAGGTATGATAGGCATTCGAGTAAAGTTGATTGAAGTGTCTGAACTTGAGATTCTTGCCACCAGATTAGACAAAGACCTGTCTTTGCCCCAGCGGGCACAGCCGGGTGATGCAGGGCTTGACTTGTACGCCTCCATAGATGTCACCTTAGAAGCTGGGGGAGGCAGAGCGTTAGTGCCCACAGGCTTAGCGGTGGCGATCCCCTATGGATATGCTGGATTTGTACAGCCCAGAAGCGGTCTAGCACTAAAGCATGGAGTGACCTGTCTCAACACTCCCGGCCTTATAGACAGCGGCTATCGGGGCGAACTGAAGGTGATCCTCATCAATACCGATCCCGATACCCCCTTTGAAGTGCACCGAGGTGAGCGCATAGCTCAACTTGTAGTTCAAAAAGTGGCACAGACCACTTTGTTGGAAGTAGAAGAATTGCCCTCATCCGAACGTGGTGAGGGTGGTTTTGGCTCTACTGGTCGCTAGTGTGCGAGATTTGCTGGTATTTCAAGTTACTTGTGTCTCAAGTATAAAGGCGACATCACGAGAGGAGCGTGCTAGGTGGATTTGGTAGGTACCTGGAGCTATTGACCAGTCGTGATTATTAGTGTTCCAGTAAGCGAAAGAACGGAAGTTTAGGGGGATTTCGGCTGTGGTGGTCTCACCCGGAGACAGCTGCAATTTGGTGAAACCTGCTAGCCACTGAGGTGGATGTAAGGGGGAGTCTCCTGAGTTAGGGCTTTCAGCTATCTGCGAAAGGTCACTGTGTGACAGATAGCTGTGTGACAGATAGCACTGCACAACCTCGCTACCAGAGCGGGTGCCGGTATTTCGCACATTTACCCTGACTATCAATTCTGGGAACTCTCCAGCCAACTCTGGCTCGTCCCATTCAAAGCTGGTATAGGAACCGCCGTGGCCGAATGGCACAGCTGGATCAATTTTGTTGGCATCCAGCCAGCGATGACCAATGAGCACGCCTTCGCTGTAGAAGACTTTGCCGTCAATGCCGGGATGGGTGCTGGGAGTGTTGGCTCCTGCAGGGGTGTCTTCAAAGCAATATGGCCAAGTAACAGGCATTCTGCCAGCAGGCTCAGCGGCTCCCACGAGCACATCAGCTAGGGCTGCCGCGCCTTCTTGTCCGGGATACCAGTTGACTAGCACTGCTGCAGCTTCGTCAAGCCACGGCAGCAGCATCGGCGCACCGCTGTTTACGACAACGACAGTATTAGGGTTGGCTGCGATCACGCGGCGCACGAGTTCGTCTTGGTGAAGCGGTAGTTCCAAGGTGCTACGGTCAAAGTTTTCTGTCTCCCAGTGGGCGGTGCTACCTACGACCACCACTGCTACATCAGCGTCAGCAGCAGCTTTCACGCCTGCTTGCATGTCGGCCTCAGATTCTGCTGAGTCGAGCACAGGATCTGCTCGGATGTCGCTCACAATAAACCGCAAGTGCTGGCGTTCACTGGTGTGTTCCAACACAAGTTCGCAGGGTTGTCCGGCAGTGAGATTCACGATGCCCTCAGCGGCATATAGCCCCGGCCCCAGTGAAAAGGCATCTGAGCGATTATCAGACACGAGTTGCCCGTCAGCAAAGAGGCGCACATCGCTCATACCCGCACCGCAGAGTCGCCAAGGCCCGCTCACATCGGGCGTGATCGATAGCCGCTGGCGCATGGAGAGGTAGTAGCTGTCTTCCACAGGCCAGTTGCCGCCGAAAAGCATCACAGGTACACCGGCGTTAGTTTGGATCAAGGCAGGTTCTCCGCTGATGCTACGCCCTGCGTAGAACTCCAAAGTTGCACCCTCGGGGCTGAGCCACTGTTGGGGGAGCTCAGGCGCGCTGCGGTCGAGTGAGAGACAGGGGAGTTGATTGATCGTTACGCCCTTACCTAGATGTTCTCGCAATGCGGTGGGAAGGTCGGGAGAGTCTCGCAAACCCAGTTCGGCTGAACCACCCCCGCCTGGGCATGGTCGCTGCGAGCCTGGGCCAAGCAGGGCAATGGATTGGGTGCCCTTTAGCCCTTTTTCGGGTAGCAGAGGCAATAACCCTTTGCGGTTATGCACCAGCACAGTCCCAGCAGTTGCAGCTTTGCGAGCAAGATCTGTGTGGTGGGGACGCTCCACCAATGTTTCTTCATGGTTGGTCTCGCCTTGCAGTCGTCCGGCCCAGTCTAAAAATCTCAAGATGTTACCCAGCCGCTCGTCTATCACAGCTTCGGTTATCACAGCTTCGTCTAGTGCTGTTTCGTCTAGCGCAGCTGCAGTCGTATCTCCATTTTTCACAAGCTCGGCCAACTTGCCGTCGGCCCAATAGCCGCCGGTGGGCATCTCTAGGTCAATCCCTGCCAGCATTGGTTCAACAGCTGAATGTAGCGCGCTCCAGTCGGTCACCACAAAGCCAGAAAAGCCCCATTCATCTCGCAGCACATCGGTCAAGAGCCAGTGGTTAGCGCAGGCTTGCGTGCCGCAAACGAGGTTGTAGCTTCCCATCACAGCCTTCACATCGGCCTCTTTTACGGCAGCTTCAAACGGCACAAAATAAAGTTCTCGCAGGGTGCGCTCAGCCACTTCGCTACTTATGATAAAGCGATCGGTCTCTTGCTCGTTGGCCACGAAATGCTTGATGCAAGCCCCCACGCCCTGAGCTTGCACAGCTTGAATAAAGGCAACCGCCATGCGAGCTGAAAGGTGCGGATCTTCGCTGTAGCACTCAAAAGTCCGCCCAGAAGTTGGCACTCGATGCAGATTCACCGTAGGTGCCAGCAACACTTGCACCTTGCGATCACGCGCTTCCTGCCCGATAGCCTCACCTGAAGTCGCCAACAAAGCGACATCCCAAGAAGCTGCCATCGCTATCGGCGCAGGCATCATCAAGCCTTTAGCCATCTTCCGCCCGCGCACCCCTACCGGCCCGTCGCTCAGTGTCCATTCGGGTATCGCCAGCCGCTCGCACCCCGCCACTTCCCAAATGCCCCGCCCATGCAACATGGCACATTTTTCTTCCAGCGTCAGCTGCTGTAGCAAATTTTCAATCACGAGTTAGTAGAGGCAGCTTGGATTTGAGCCAGTTATTTGATTACCAGTTTTGAAACTACTCAGTAATGCCCCAACGTTGTAGGCCATAGAGGTCTATGGCGTTGCCTCGCATGAGCTTGTAGATTTCTTCTTCGGTTAGTCCTGCTTTGGTTACTATGTCGGTGGCGATTTGCTTGGTGTGGGGGAAAGTGCTGTCGGCATGGGGGTAGTCGACTTCAAAAGTGATCTGGTCAATGCCGATGATATCGCGGTTGCGCAAGCCGATTTCATCGTCAAACATGCAGCCATACACATGGTTGCGCACATAGTAGCTCGGGGCTTCGGGCAGGTCTACGCCGAACATGCCACCGTCGTCGTTAGTGCGTTCTTCCCATAGCTTGTCCATGCGCTCCAACACATAAGGCATCCAGCCCACTTGCCCTTCGCTATAGGCCACTTTCAGGCCAGGGAAGCGCAAGAACACACCCGAAAGCACGAAATCGCACATAGAACCCATCGCATTTGAGAAGGTGATCGTGGAACTCACAGCGAAAGGCGCGTCAGGCGAAGTGGCGGGCATCTTAGAAGACGAACCGATATGCATATTGATGACCGAACCAGTCTCTTCGCACGCCGCGAAAAACGGATCCCAGAAGCGGTCAGCATCGTGCACAGAAGGTAGCCCCAGATGATACGGGTTTTCTGAGAAAGTGATCGCGTAGCTACCCTTGTTAGCACAACGACGGACTTCCTCAGCAGCTAGCTCCGCATCCCAGAGCGGCACCATCGTGAGTGGAATGAGCCTGCCATTTCCATCGCCCTGGCACCATTCGTCAATCATCCAGTCGTTGTAGGCTTTCACACAGAGCAGTGCCAGGTCTTTGTCTTCACGCTCTAGGAACGACTGCCCGCAAAAACGCGGTAGCACATTCGGAAAGCAAATAGAGGCCTCCACATGGTTGGCATCCATATCTTCCAAGCGTTCCTTTTGCTTCCAGCAGCCGGGGCGGATTTCGTCAAAGGTCACAGGAGTAAGTGTGAGCGGCTCAAATCCGATGGCAGCTGAGAGCTTAGGGAACGGATAGACGAGATCGTCATAGAGCCACCAGTCGCCCCACTGCCCATCAGGGTCGCCTTTCTCATAGCTGAAGACGCCTCCTTCAAAGTTGAATGTCGCCTTGTCGCGTTCCACGCGGGGGCAACGATCGTGATATTTGCTCGGGATGCGATCCAGCCACAAATTAGGAGGCTCTACGACATGGTCGTCTACTGAGATGATTTTTGGGATGGTAGTTTCCATATCTCTAGTTTGGCGTGTAAAGCTCAGTTTTGCAATCAACAAGTCCAAATTTCAACCAGAACTATTGAACATACTGTCAGAATTAGTCAAAATACTGGTAAAATATGGTAGTAAAAATACGCTAGTAAAAATGTGGTAGTAAAAGTAAGAATTCAGTCAAGAGAGCGATTTCGCGGCAATATCCGCAACAGCCCCGTCTAGTCTCAAATTTATGGCATCAGTATTAGTAGCAGAAGACGATCCTAGTGTGCGGACTTCGCTAGAGCGAGCTTTGCGCCACGAGGAGCATTCAATCATCTCGGTTGCAAACGGCGTTGATGCGTTGAAGCAGGTTGCCGAGAACGATTTAGACCTGATCGTGTTAGATGTGATGATGCCCCGCCTAGACGGGCTGTCAGTATGCCAGCAGCTCCGCGATAAAGACAATAACACGCCGATTTTGATTATCACTGCCAAACACGAAGTGAGCGACAGAGTTGCAGGCTTAGACGCAGGTGCGGATGACTATCTGGTCAAGCCATTTGCACTGGATGAACTTTTTGCTCGAATTCGTGCTCTGTTGCGGCGTACCAGCATCGTGTTTGACGAGTTGAAGGCCAAAGGCAACGGCGAGCCTCTGGAAGTAGCCGACCTCACGATTGATTCTGCTAAGCGTATCGCCAAGCGGGCAGGCAAAGAACTCGACCTCACCAAGATGGAATTCGACTTGTTGGAGCTACTGGTCTACAACACAGGAGTTGTGTTGACACGGGAAGTCATCTACGAGAAAATATGGGGATACAACTTCGCCACCAACTCTAAGTCGTTGGATGTGTATGTGGGATATCTGCGCCGCAAAACTGAAGAAGACGGGCTTCCTCGCTTGCTACATACTGCTTGGGGAGTAGGCTATGTTGTCCGCGAGACTGAGGAAGAACCTAGCAAGGCATGAGACCCCAAGACAGATCTAAAGAGAAGCAGCCTAAAGAGAAATCATTTAGATTGTCTCTGCCTCTCGGGCGACAGCTCATCTTGCTACTGGCTGGAGCTGTTATCGTGGCAGTGCTTGTTTCGGTGTATCTGGGCTATGTATTTGCTCGTGGCGAACTTCATCAGGAAGTTGACGATTTTCTTGAAGATCGTGCCACAGAGTTCCTCGGACTGCAAGCTGGAGAAAATCAGTCCACTGCTTTTCAAAGTGCCGATCCCGACAACACACCTCAAGCTTTTCTGACTCTTTGGGAAGAAGCACGAGAGCTGTTTGACTATCGAGCTTCTTCCTTGTTGAGAAACGATTCATGGATGCAGCTGCTCATCTACGACACTGAATCAAACGAAATGAGGCGCCTACCACTAGGGGGTTATGGATTTTGGCCTCTCCCAGCCGAGGATCTTGACTGGGAAATTGCCATGGGAACCCAAGAAGCTACACACAGAACAATAGAAGTAGATGTTTTGGAACCAAACGGTGATAGCGGAGACGAAACAAGCGTAGGCATCATCAACCAAGTAAATGATAATGGCTTTGTGCCAAACACTGGGATTAGCGGCAACAGAGACGGCTGGTCAAATACCCTGGGTGTCGGAGATTTTAGCTCAACTGCCAACACCGACTCTGTTAGTGCGCCTCTTGTGGCTGGCCCGAGCTCTGACGCCGCTGTTATTGACACTTTGAATTTACGCGTCTACACCATGCAGATCGGTAGCGGTGTGGCCTTACAGATAGGACGCGATCTCGGCGAAATAGATGGTGCCCTCGGAGATCTGCGAGATCGTGTCATCAAAGTTGGGATAGCCATAATGCTTCTAGCGGCTCTGTTTGGATGGATTTTAGGACGCAGGCTTGCGAAACCCGTTAAGCATTTGGCCAGAAAAACCGAGACTATCTCAGAGACCCTAGATCTCACCACGCCTGTGGAGGTGAAGGGCAGTACCGAGGTGGCACAGCTTGCTACTAGCTTCAACAAGATGCTCGCCACGCTGAATCAATCCCGTGAGCAGCAAAGACAGCTCATCGCCGATGCCAGCCATGAGCTACGAACACCGCTCACCAGCCTGCGCACCAATATAGAAATGCTTGCCAGAGATATCGTCACCGACTCGCAAGAGCGAGAAGACATTTTGGCCGACGCTGAGGCTGAGATAGTGGAGTTTTCAAAAATTGTTGATGAGCTTATGGAGCTCAACTATGAAGTTCACAACAGCGAAGAAAACATGTTGCTGGCACTTGACGATTTGGCAGAAGAGGTCGCGATGCGAACCCGCAGGCAGTCGCATCGTGAGATAAATGTGATAGCGAAAGACCCGCAAGAAGTGCTCTGCTACGAGGTCGGCCTTAAGCGAGCGGTGAGTAATCTGCTGTCAAACGCAGTGAAGTTCAGCCCCTCCGATTCGCCGATAGAGGTGAATGTAACAGGCACACAGCTGGAAGTGCGCGATCACGGAAACGGGATCAACAACGATCACTGTCAAAAGGTTTTTGACCGCTTCTATAGAGAGATAGAAGCCAGAGGCACAGCTGGCTCAGGGCTTGGCTTAGCCATAGTGCATCAGATCGTGGACAACCACGGAGGGGAAGTCTGGGCGAAGAATCACCCAGAAGGCGGAGCGATCGTGGGCTTCAAGTTGCCGTCTGTTGAAGAAAACGGGAAACTATAGGTGTTGTTTCAATCATAGGGATTGGCTAGCCTGCATACTGTGCTCTGCTGGATTGATATGGAGATGACTGGCTTGAACGAAGCCTCCGACGTCATCATGGAAATCGCCACCGTTGTCACCGACTACGCCCTACAACCGCTGGACGAAGGGTTGGAATTCGTTATCAAGCAACCGCGCCAAGTGCTAGAAGCGATGAAAGAGCCGGTGTTGAGTATGCACACCAAAAGCGGGCTAACCAATGCCTGTCTCACTTCCAGCACTACCCTCGCCGAAGCCGAAGATAAGACTTTCAGCTACATCGCCAAGCATATCCCTCAAGCCAAAACAGCCCCACTTTGTGGTAACTCGGTGCATACCGACAGGCGATTTCTGCGAAAATTCATGCCTGGGATTGACGAGCATTTACACTATCGCATAGTAGATGTTTCAAGCGTGAGACTTCTGACTGACATTTGGTTTCCTGAGGCGGGGCTGAAACGCCCGCCCAAGGCGGAAAACCACCGAGCTTTGGGAGACATCCTAGAGAGCATTCAGGAGTTGAAGTTTTACAGAGACCATGTATTTGCCGGGGAAAAGTCGGCTACGGCCGTGCAGTTATGAGATGAGGCAGTTATGAGAATTCGACAAGAGGCAGAGAAAGCCACCGAAGCCATAGACGAGTTGGCACCGGGCGTGTTGCGTTCGCAACTGCCTGTGGAGTTGCCGGGATTAGGGCATGTGAACTGCTACATTTTGGAAGACGAACGGGGCATAGCTGTGATAGATCCCGGCTTGCCGGGGTCAAGGTCTTTTGCCAAACTGGAAGGTCGCCTCAAACTAGCTGGCTACAAAGTGGGCGATATACACACGGCTGTCATCACACACTCTCACTTCGACCATTTCGGCGGTGCCGAGCGCATCCGCACCGAAACAGGTGCTGATATTCTCACGCACGAGAGCTTCCGCCCTGCATGGGAAGCCAAGGAAGCGAGAGAAAACCCTGATTCTGTGACTGCCGTAAGTGCTGAAGATGATTTGGATCAGGCGGTGTCCGAAGGCAAATCTCCTTGGGAAAGAGGGGGCAAAACTCCGTGGGGCACCGAACGCAAGCCTCCCCTTCAAGCTGATATTGAAGCTTGGGAAAAGATAGGCATGGACGAGCGTAAATGGTTTCGCACACCCACCCCGAGCGTTACAGTGGTGGATTCTGAAGTCATAAAACTGGCAAGAAGAGAGTGGATAGCAGTTCATACGCCAGGGCATACCGGCGATCACTTATGCCTCTGGGATCCAGAACACAAAATCATGGTGTCAGGCGATCATGTGCTCCCCACCATTACACCCCATATTGCTGGCTCTACCGAAGCCCACGATCCGCTGGCCCTGTTTTTTCAGTCGCTACGGCGAATGAGCGAATTTAGCGATGCCCAGCTTGTGCTACCTGCTCACGGTCATCCCTTCCACGGGTTGGTCGAGCGCTCAGACGACATCATTGAACATCACGAAGAACGCTTAGACACTATTCGCACAGCTTCGGAGAAGCTAGCTGAAGCCTCTGTGGAAGATTACATGAAAGAGTTGTTTTCACCCAGAGTGTGGGGCGACATGGCCGGTAGCGAAACCTATGCCCATCTGCTTCATCTTGAAGTGTTAGGAGAGATGCGAAGCTCATATAGGCAAGACGGCGTGAAGCTATTCGCCCCTAGCTAACTCTTTCTGTCTGGCGTACTTGGGAAGTTTGCGGCACATTTGAAAAATTTTAAGGGGGTAAATACCAGTTATTCTGAATATCCCTTTCTAAAATTTGTGGCAATTGTCAACTTATTTCAGAAGGGATGCGTCTTTAGTGTTATGACCTTCAACTTGAAGGTTCCTGAGTGGTTGGAGCACGCGCAATGCAACTCCTCCGACGAAGACCTTTCCTACCTATTCTTCTCTAACGATGTGAATGACATCGTGAAGGCGAAGCGCATTTGTGCCCAGTGCCCTGTGATCGGGCCTTGTCTACAGAGCGCGCTTGAACGCCAAGAGCCGTGGGGCGTGTGGGGCGGACAGCTGTTTTTTGACGGCAACATTCTCACGATCAAACGTCGCAGAGGTCGCCCTTCTAAGAAAGCTCCCCTTGGCGATGTGGCTTTCCCAGATGTGCCAGTGCCTGAATATCTGCGCGAAAAAGTAGAACAAGTCACCATTCCTGCTGAGCGCAAAGCAGCTTGATCAGTAAAACTGCTTTTGCCGGGATTTTACTGGCAGCACTTTTGAGTGCTGCGGCTTGTGGCTCAGGCACATCCAACACAGCTGAGCCAACCAGCACAGTATCTCCCAGCACAGGATCAAGCACTCAACCCTCGCCGGCTTCTAGCAATTTAACTGCTCCAACAGCAACCACGACTTCGGTCGCTCCTCAAGATTATGGATTGTCCGACATCACCTATTCGTATTTCAGTGCCAGTAGCACCGCCGACATACCTGGTAGTCTCGCCGACTTCGCCGGGCAGCCACTTGTGGTCAACTTTTGGGCATCGTGGTGTCCACCTTGCGTGAGGGAAATGCCCGAAATTGAAACCGTCTATCAATCTCTTCAAGATCAAGTTGCTTTTCTGGGCATCAATGTCACAGACGAGCGTGAAGACGCCTTGGAGCTTATGGAACAAACAGGGGTGAGCTATCTCCAAGCGGCCGACCCTGATGCCGTGATACAGCTCCGCCTCGGTGCCATCGTCATGCCCACCACATTGTTTGTCTCAGCAGATGGGGAAGTGCTGGATCGCTGGCAAGGTATTTTAGATGAGAATTCTCTTCGCGATAAAATAGAAGAGAATTTTGGGGTATAGCCCTCTTAGTCGGCTAGGGTTTTTTCAATGGATGAATTAGCTCTAGGCACTATTTTGAGTTTTGCCTTTGCCACAGGGTTGGTGGCAGCTTTCAATCCTTGTGGATTTGCCATGCTCCCGGCGTATCTGTCATATTTCGTGAGTTTGGAATCAGACGAAGAGGCACATATCAGCAAGAATATCCTCAGAGGTCTCATTGTGGGACTCACATTGACAGTGGGCTTCGTGTTATTTTTCGGAGTTGTCGGGATTCTGGCATCCACAATCATCAGTCAAGGTGCTATCCAGAGCAGATTGAGCTGGGCTACTTTCATCATTGGAATACTCATGGTGCCTCTAGGCATTGCTATGCTGTTCGGCTACGAACCTAAGTTGCTGGTTCCACGCCTCAACAAAGGGGGCACAAGCCGCCAGCTGCCGTCTATCTTTCTGTTCGGAGTTTCCTTTGCGGTGGTTTCGCTCGGATGCACAGCACCGCTGTTTTTTGCCACAGTTGTGAGTTCTTTTGAAAGTCGCAATGTGTGGGAGGGCACTCTCGTGTTTCTCACCTACGGCGGAGGTATGAGCCTTATTGTGATGATTTTGACTCTAGCTACAGCCATGGCCCGCAACGAAGTTGCCACATCTATGAGACGAGTACTACCCTATGTGAGCAAAATCTCAGGGGGATTTTTGGTGCTGGCAGGCGGATTTCTTATTCTCTACGGGTGGTGGGAGATTCAAGTTTTACGAGGCAATTTTGGTAGCAACTGGTTTGTGGATACATCCCAGATGTTCCAAACTAACCTCACCAACTGGCTTGGCGATGTAGGCGAAACACGCGTGGCTATAGCCATCGCGCTCATCTTGTGGGCGGTCATGCTGCGAGCTATGTGGCCACTGATCGAGAAACGGGTGGCATATCTCTGGCTAGGGCTTTGGGGTGTGGCATGGGTGTTGGCTGAGATTTGGAACTACGAGTTTGAACTGTTTGTGCTCCCCATCTGGCGGACGATTATTGATTTGCCTTTCAGAGTTGCCGACTGGTTCCGAGATCCCCTCCGCTGGGCTGTGCTGTTTGAAGTGTTACTGGCTGTGATTATCGCGCTGATTGTGTGGGGACGAGTACGCAAGAGAAAAGCGAAGAAAGAGGCTGCTGAGAAAGAAGCAACAGCTAGAAGTGAAGCTGCGCCAGTTTCTGTATAAGAACTTATCGCAGAGTGGATTTCAAAAATTTCAGTGCCTATGTTGCTGTTGCCCTAGGCGGTTTGGCTGGTGCGTTACTTCGATGGGGGGTTGAAGAAACACTTCCACAGGGGGTGCTAATCGTCAACACAACTGGCAGCGCGCTGCTTGGGATTGTTGTAGCGGCGTGGCTAAGCCAAGCTAACTCAGCCCGCCACGAGAAACTGCTAAATGCGCTGGTGGGTTTCTGCGGTAGTTTTACGACCTTTTCAGCCATTGCTTTCGCGGCGGCCCAGCACATAGACGAAGGTAACTTCGCATGGGGTGTCGGCTCGCTGTTGCTGCAATTCGCTTTCGGTCTGCCAGCCGCATGGTTCGGATTTTGGGTTATGAGACGCTGGAAGGCAGCTTAGGATGCTTGGATCAGGATGCTTGGATCAGGATGCTGACAAATTTTGTCAGTGGGTATGACGCAGAATGTTTGTGGCGATAGGGTTCGTGCTGTGTGCGATGTCTGCCACTATGGTGCGCGTCTTGGCAGCCAAGCATTTGGACAAAACCGTATTTCCCTTCGGAACATTTGCTGTGAATATCCTCGGCTCTTTTGCTTTGGGGTTGCTTGGCGGGGCTAGTGATACTGTGGTGACGGTGATCGGGGTAGGTGCGCTAGGTTCGCTTACTACTTTCTCTAGTATTAATGTGGAAATTGTTCGAAGGCGGTGCTTGTCAGCCTTTGTTTATCTGGCGTTATCTATTGTGTGCGGCGTGTTGGCTGCGTGGCTGGGCCTGCAAATATCTAGCTAAATATCTAGCTGAGGACACCAGGGGTTCTTATTGGTTTTGTGGGTTTGCCGTCAGACGGTCTCGCCCGCCGAGATAAGGTTTCAGCACTTCGGGCACAGCAATCTCGCCGTTGGGCAGATGGTAAGTTTCCACAATCGCTGCCCAAAGACGTGGCACCGCCACAGCCGAGCCGTTCAGGGTGTGCACAAAGCGGCTGCCACGTTCTCCTTGAGGGCGATAGCGTATGTTGGCGCGGCGAGCTTGATAGTCGCTGAACCACGAGACCGAAGAGCATTCCAACCACCGATCAGCCCCCGGTGCGTACACTTCCACATCAAAAGTGCGAGCAGCCGATGCGCCGAGGTCGCCAGTGCAGATATCTACAATTCGATAAGTCAGCCCTAGATCGCTCACAGCCCCAACAGCTCGATCTAGCAGTTCTTGATGAAGCAAATGAGCTTGATCTTCGGTAGCATAAGCCAGAATTTCCACCTTCTGAAACTCGTGCACACGCAGCAGACCACGAGTGTCGCGCCCAGCTGAGCCAGCCTCTCGCCGATAGCAAGGCGTAGCAGCCATGAAGCGCATCGGCAGTTGGCTTTCGTCCAAGATTTCGTCTTCGCCCAGCGAAGTGAGCGGCACTTCACCTGTTGGGATCGGCCAGAGATCGTCTCGTGCTATCTCATAGGCGTCATCTATGAACTTCGGCAGATGTCCCGTGCGAACCATCGTGTCACGGCGCACAAGAGTGGGGGGCAAAATCTCTTCGTAGAGGTCGCTGTTGCGGTCCAGACCGTATGTGAGCAAAGCACGAGCCAAGGCTGCTCCGTCGCCTCGAAACATCGCGAACATTGCCCCAGAGATTTTTGCTGCCCTCTCCAAATCTAAAATCCCCATCTCCACAGCAAACTCCCAGTGGGGGATGGGCTTAGTTGCAACCGCTGAGTGGCTAGCGGAGTCAGTGTGTTGAGCGGAGTCAGTGTGGCTTTTCGCTCGTCCCTCCTGTTCGGTCAGCACGGTATTATCCTCTTCGTTTTTTCCATCTGGGCAGCCTTCTGCGGGGATGTTGGGAATAGCCAATAACAGCGTGCGTATCTCCTCGTCTAAAATTCCAACTCGCTCGCCGTGAAGATTTTCTTCGTGTCCTAACTGACGGCTCTTGGCTTGCAGTTGCTTTGCGTCCTTGTTAGCCTGTCGCAGATCTCGTACCTGTCCCGAAAGTTCGTTGATTTCATGGCGAATAGTGTCACGGTCGTGAATGCGCTGAAGCCGTTCGCCATCAAGCTCTATGACTTTGCCGAAGTCAGCCAAGGCAGCTGAGTTTTCTCCCCGCCGCGCAATCCCAGCACGCACGCGCATAGGGTCTCTACGTATCAAATGAATGTCAAGCATAAGCTCTATTCAGCTTGCCTGTTTCTCAGCCAAAAACAGCACATTTGCCATTAGTGTCAAAGCACCTATTAGCATTAAAGCACACGGGGCTGTAGCTCAGCTGGCTAGAGCACCTGCTTTGCAAGCAGGGGGTCGTGGGTTCGAGTCCCATCAGCTCCACTCCAAAAAGCGGAGCTTAGACCTCTTTAGTTTACTCTGCTCGCGACTTGGACGATGGCATCTAGTTTTTCGGAAATCTCCGAATCTATGTCTGACTGGTCTAGAAATTCGGCTAGGCGGTGGTAGTTGGTCTTGAACATTCTATTGGGTAGCCCGATTTGTTGATAAAAATTCGCAAAGAGAGGGTCCAGAAATTGGTCACTGGCTTTGACTTCTGGATCCCAGGGGGAAGGGTCGCGTGAAACCTCTCGTGCTTTTTCTAATTCGACAATGCACTTTTCCATTTGGTCGCGCCACGGATCGGCAAACAAGTTGTCGTCGCCGTACATTCTTGCTGATTCCTCTGCAGCAAAGTTCAGTAACACTTCACGCTTACAGAGATAGTTTTCTATCTCTCGCTTAGCCCAAGCCGTCTGAATCAGATTCGGGTCGTCTTGTAAGTTTATTTTGTCGAAGATAGCTATGCCAGCGAGATCGGGTTTTGCTTCGCGCAAGCCGTAGAAATGCTCACGTGCTTTGCTTGGCTGGTTACCTACATAGTGCACAAATGGAGCTTCCAACAGTTCTGAAGCGCGATGTCCTAACTTTCTTGCCAAGGTAAGAAGAATAGCAAGGTCGGTGGAACCTTCCAAATACAAAACCCAGCCCTTCTGTTCGGCCTGAAGGTAGTGCTCAAAACCGATACTTATTAGTGATTTAGCCACTTGGCTGTCGCGCCCATTGATTTTGTGAGGCTTGCCTACGAAAGCAATCAGCACATCTCTATCTGCTGCTTCATTGAGCAAAACCTCAGAATGACTGGCGGCAATTATTTGACTACCTGTCTCTTCGGCCACATCGCTGAGTAGCTGATATATCTGTCGTTGACGGATGATTTCCAGATGTGCATCAGGCTCGTCAAGCAATAGAACAGAGCCAGGATTGGCGGTCATATGTGCTAACAAGAGCATTGTTTGCTGTTGCCCGCGCCCGCTAGCTGATATGTCGAGTTTGGTATTATCTTGCGTGCGACCAGCTCTGTCGGCAGTGCGATAAGTCATGGTTATTTCGCCTCTGTCGACAAGATATTCGGGTCGATCCAGCCGACTGCCAAAAAGCTTTTCAATGTGTGCACACAACTTCTCCCAATCCTCTTCGCCATTGGGCGATTCAGTAATTTGATAACACAGGTTGCGAAGAACTTCGGCTGTGCGCCCTTCACCTATGCGAACATTTACAGCCCCGGGATCCAAGCGCAACTCGTTGGCAGCAAGCCCTGACATCGGCGGAAGGTAGGCTACACGCACTTTTCGGGCAGCCTCGGGCACACTCATGCGCGTATTGTCGTCTTGTTTTATAGGTCTGCAGTAAAAGAATTCTTCGTTGGCGTAGTCGAATTCCAAACCGCAAGTCCAAAGATTTTGATTTTCGGTTCCCTCTGCGACAATATCAATCAACACATGGCCGTTTGGTTTATCGTTTTCCGATTGACGCGTGTTGCGCAGTTGCTGGTCGCGCCAAAGTAGTTTGGCAGTCGGCACAGGTAGCGAAAGCAAATCGCGGCGGTTGATAGTGATTCCACGAGTTTTGTCAGGCACTTCACCGTGGCCGCGTGTCCCAATCCATTTCGCTCTTCCTACATCCCATAGTGCCAAAGCCTGCAAAGCGGTAGTTTTACCTGCGTTATTGGGGCCGATGAATACGACCTGCTGGCCTAGTTCCAAGTCAATTTCTTCAAAAAGCTTGAAGTTTCGAACAATCAGGCGTGTCAGCATCGGTGTCCTACTCTCTTCACTTTGGAAGCCCACCTTTCCATATAGCCCTGCTACTCCTAGACTTGCTGCTCCTCAGAGACCTATTACAAATCCTAGTGTTGGTCATCTGATTCAAGGAGTGTTTTGACAGAAGGGGGCATTTTCAGTGTTCTGAAAGAGGAGGGCACATTACTACACTGGGATAGGTGCCTGATTCAGCAATAGTGGCGGAGAGTTTGTCTCGTAGTTTTGGAGATCTAAAAGCGGTTGATGAGCTTTCTTTGGAAGTGGCAGAGGGGGAAATATATGGGTTTTTAGGGCCGAACGGGGCGGGGAAGACTACGGCGGTGCGGATGCTTTGCACTCTTTTGGCCCCAACTTCAGGGCGGGCTTGCGTAGCGGGTTTTGATGTGGCTAAGTCTCCCCACCAAGTGCGCAAAAGGGTGGGGGCTGCTTTGCAGAGCACAGCACTGGACGCAAAAATGACAGGACGCGAGCTACTTCGCATCCAAGGTCGCTATTACGGCCTGAATTCGGCCGAGATCGCCAATCGCTGCGAGGAGCTCGCGCCGATCTTAGAGATGGATGCCATAGACCGCCGAGTGTCTACATACTCAGGGGGTATGAAGCGGCGTTTAGATGTAGCTATCGCTCTTATCCACAGCCCTTCGGTGCTGTTTTTGGACGAGCCGACCACAGGGCTAGACCCTAGCAGTCGGGTAAAAGTATGGGAAGAGATACGTCATCTCAACAACCATATGGGCGTTACTATCTTCCTCACCACTCAATACCTTGAAGAAGCCGATGAACTAGCCGACCGGGTTGCTATTTTCAACAGCGGACATCTCGTGGCCGAGGACGACCCAGAAGAGCTCAAGCGACAAGTAGGCAAGGATGTGATAGTGGTCAACTTGGGCTGCAGCGCGACTGACGCCGAAGCAGTGCTCAAAGATGTGTCGGGCGTGGAACATGTGGAGACTAGCGGAACAGAACTGGCGATTTCATCTTCGCAAGGCGCAGCTACTATCAGCCCGGTGGCACTCGCTCTGTCGGCGGCTGATCTGCCAGTGGTGGAACTCTCGCTTCGCACCCCCACTTTGGACGATGTGTTCTTCAATTTAACGGGCGAGAGGATGGATGAAGAAAGCCACTTGAGTTCTGAGATAGCAGAGGAAGAAGCAGCATGAGTTCTGAAGCTCCTGCCAGAGGAGTTGCTGCCAGAGGAGTTGCTGCCAGAGGAGTTGCTGATCGCGATAGAGGCTTCTGGGGCGACTTAGCAGCTGTAGCCAACAGGTCGCTACTGCAGCTGCCTCGTGATCTTGCCTCAATTATTCCGGCTCTCTTTGTGCCGGTTTTCTTCTATGTCGTAACCATCGGTGCTCTCAGCGGCATAGCCAACTTCTCAGCTCTAGAGATCGACTACAAAGCCTTCCAGCTTCCCGTGGCGATCATCACCACCGTTACCGGTCTCTCACGGGCCGCAGCATTGGTGACCGACATAAAAGACGGCTATTTCGACCGTCTCTTGCTCACGCCCGTGAACCGAGTCTCTCTGTTGCTGGGGCTGATGGTGGCAGATCTCACAGTGTTTTTGGCTCTATGCATTCCTGTGGTAGGGATGGGTCTTATCGTGGGTGTGAGCTTCCCTACTGGCGTTTTGGGTGTGCTGATCTTCATAGCTATGGGCACTCTTTGGGGGCTAATGTACACAGGCTTCCCCTACGCCATCGCATTGCGCACAGGCAATCCCACAGCAGTCAACAATTCGTTTTTGCTATTTTTTCCGTTCGTGTTCTTGACTACAGCTTGGCTTCCACAAGAAAACCTCTCAGGCTGGCTTTCTACCGTAGCAACTTGGAACCCAGTGAGCTACATACTTGAAGGCATGCGTTCGCTTTTCGTAGATTGGGATGGTGTAGCCATCGGTAAAGGTCTAGCCGCCATCTTAGGTGTGGGATTAGTAGCTCAGATTTTCGCTTTCATGGCTTTGCGAAGACGAGTGCAAAACCCTTAAAGATGTTTATTTGATTGCTTGATAGCAGTCTTTGATGCAGTTGTCCCAGCCGAAGATGTTTATTAGCAGGGTGCCTATGTGGGCTCTGTTCGCACCTTTATAGCAGTAAATTTCGCCGTTTTGTTGGCAGAATGCTACTTGGATGTCGCTTTGGGTGATTTGGTCCGCGGTGCTGTTGCGGACGGGTTCCATACCGGCCATTGAACATATCATGTCTTGGCGGTCTAGGGCTGGTGCGGTATTTCTGGGTAGCTCTGTGATAGTTATGGACACTTGGGCGTTTAGAGTGTGGCCGCCGGCGGAGCGATAAGGCACGGTGAAGGTAGCTGTGCCTGTGTCTGCGCCGACGGTGATTTGATAGCTGCAGCCTGTGTTGGTAGCGCGGGTGATTTTGGTGTCTCGGTTAGTAGCTTGGCCGCAGGTGATGGTGTAGCTACCGTCTGTGACGTAGCTGGCAGCGTTTATGGTTATGGTGCTGCTAGCTGTCATAGATAGCCCTGTGGGTGGGGTATAGACAATAGTGGACGCAGCACCGATTTCTATATTGATAACGCCATCTAAGGTGGCACCGCCTATGGAGCGGTATGGCACTGTGAAAGTGGCTGTGCCATGGGTGCCTGTGGGAACAATATTGAAACCGCAAGAATCACTGTTGGGGCGTGTAATGGTGATTTTGGTATCCACACTTGTAGCGTTGCTGCATTCAATGGGATAGTCGCCGTCTGTGGCATAGCTAGCTGCATTTATGGTAAGTGTGCGGTTAGTCCCCAGCTTCAAACCAGTGGGGCTAGTAAAAGAAATAGTAGAAGCCGGGCCGATCTCAACAGTGAAAACGCCGTTCAGTGTGGTGCCGCCGCTGGAGCTATAAGGCACAGTAAAGCTAGCTTCACCTTGTGTGCCTGTAGGTGTGATAGTGAATTTGCAAGGCTCACTGCTGGGATTAGCCCGCATAACAGTGATCTTAGAATCCACACCAGTAGCGTCGCCACAAGAAATGCTATAGTTCCCGTCAGACGCATAACCTAAAGCATCAATCACAAGAGTCCGATTAGTACCCAACTCAAAATCAGAAAAAGGCTCGCGAAAATAAAGAACAGAAGGCGGAGAATAGATATTAACCGAGATAGTAATATCTAGGGCCTGACCGCCGGTGGAAATGTAAGGCACAGTAAAGCTAGCAGTGCCAGTAAATGAGCCAGCAGTAACCATAAAAGAACAACCAGACCTGCGAACCGTAATCTTAGCATCTACATCGGTAGCATCCCCACACGAGACAATATTACTACCAGCAGGAGTAAAAGCAGTAGTATCTAGAATGATGCTTCTGCCCGTCAACACAGACGGATTCAGACTACGTGTTCCGTGACGGAATGGGATAAAATTAGGACCGACTGTGATAGATACAACACCATCATATGTGTCGCCGCCTGTGGAGGTGTAGGGGATGGTGAAGGAAGATGTTCCTTCTGTGCCTGTGGGTGAGATGGTGTAGTTACACCCTGAGCGTTGGATAGTGATTTTGCTTCCGACATTTTTGGCATCTGAACAAGAAATGGTGTAGGCACTGTTTTCAGTTACATAGTCCAATGCGTTGATGGTTAGACTCCGGTTTTTGCTCACTTGGAGGCCAGAGGGGGTAGCGAATGAGATATTGGAGGCTGGGCCTATGGTGATAGTGACGGTGCCATCTTCTGTGTCGCCGCCTGTGGAGGTGTAGGGGATGGTGAAGGAAGATGTTCCTTCTGTGCCTGTGGGTGAGATGGTGTAGTTACACCCTGAGCGTTGGATAGTGATTTTACTTCCGACATTTTTGGCATCTGAACAAGAAATGGTGTAGGCACTGTTTTCAGTTGCATAGTCCAATGCGTTGATGGTTCGGTTACGGTTTTTGCCCACTTGTAGGCCAGTGGGGGCTGTGAATGAGATATTGGAGTCTGGGCCTATCGTGATAGTGACGGTGCCATTTTCTGTGTCGCCGCCTGTGGAGGTATAGGGCACAGTGAAGGTAGCTGTGCCAGTCTGTGAACCAGGTGTGATTGTGTAAGTGCAACCATCGCGAGTGATAGTAGAGATTAAGGCGTGTGTGTTTGTGGCATCAAGACAAGAAACCGTGTAGCCCTGGCTTTCGGTGATGTAGGAGTGAGCATCAATGTCAATGCTTCTGTTGGTTGCCACCAAAAGCCGTTTAGGTGCTGTGAATGTGATCTCTGATATTGCACCGAGATCTACAAAAATAATTCCTAGGTGTGTATCGCCTCCTGTCGACATATAAGGTACCGCAATGGCAGTTGTTCCCTGAATCCGATGTAGAAGTGTATAAGAGCACCCATTTTGAGATATTTGCAACAAGTGGCGGTAAACATTAAACACGCGGACAACTTCACCACATGAGATTGAGTAGCTACCATCTGCGACATAGGAGGAAGCATCAATTATGATGTTTCTGTTTATCGCAATTGAGAGAACCTCTGGAGGTGTGAAAACGATATTTGAAGCCACCCCTATTGAGATAGCAATGATGCCGTTGTGTGTATTCCCGCCTGATGAGGTGTAGGGCACGGTGAATGTGGCTGTGCCAGTGGTGGTGCCTGCTGTGACTGTAAACAAGCAGCTATGAGGTGATCTGGAAATGGAAGATATTCTGGTGTGTTGATTTGTGGCATCCCCACAAGTAATGGTATAGCTACCATCGGAGGCATAAGTAGAAGCATTGATGACGGTGGATTGTCCAGCGGCAACAGTTGGGTTTGGGCTGGGAGCTGTAAATCTGATATTTGATACCCCAGAGGTTGAAGTAATAGCAACAGAAACCTCACCGTTGTGGGTGTCGCCACCTGCGGAGGTGTAGGGCACGGTAAATGTGGCGGCAGCGGCGACCGTGCTACCTGCGGTGATTGTGTAGGAGCAGCCACTGCGGGTGATAGAAGAGATGCTTGCATGCTTGCCAGTAGCATTGCGACATGAGATTGCGTAGATGCCGTCTTTCACATAGCGACTAGCGTCAATGGTGATGCTTTTGCCTGAATTTATGACCAGGCCAGTGGGATTCGTATAGACGATATTGGAAGTTGCTTGACAACCAATGGGATCATATTGCCTTGTGCCTAGACGTATGCCAGTGCGTAAATCTGTTGGCACACCGCCACTAATGGAATTATCACAGATGAGAAAAGCACTTAGTACCCCACTTCCAGAAGAAGCGAGCCTGTTGAGTTGAGTGGGAATATTACCGGAAAGTTGATTATTGTTGAGCCGTAGGTTTCTAAGTTGTATGAGCTGATCGAATTCTGTGGGTATGTTGCCTGTGAGTAAGTTATAGGAAAGGTCAATGGTAGCGATTTTTGTGAGATTTCCCAGTTCAGATGGAATATTACCAGAAAGAATGTTATGAGAAAGATTCAAGCCTTTAGTTGAGCTTCCAGCCAAGTTGGTGAGGCTACCAAGTTCTGTGGGTATGTTGCCTGCCAAACCATTATAAGAGAGGTCGAGTGTGGTGAGGTTGGTGAGTTGTCCGATTTGTGTGGGTATGTTGCCCGTGAGTCGATTTCTGGTGAGGTCGAGTGTGGTGAGGTTGGTGAGTTGTCCGATTTGTGTGGGTATGTTGCCGCCAAGTCTGTTGTTACTGAGGAAGAGGTTTGTTAGGTTTGTGAGGTTACCGATTTGGGTGGGTATGTTGCCACTAAGGTTATTGCCGGCGAGGGTGAGTGTGGTGAGGTTTGTGAGGTTACCGATTTGGGTGGGTATGTTGCCACTAAGGTTATTGCCGGCGAGGGTGAGTGTGGTGAGGTTTGTGAGGTTACCGATTTGGGTGGGTATGTCGCCAGTGAGTCCCCTTGCGAAATTGAATAAATCACTGTCCAATTCAAGTATTGTCAAGTTAGATAAATTCCATATCTCTTTGGGTATGTTGCCTGATAAATTATGGCTATTGAATCGAAGTGAAGTAAGTGCTGTGAGGTTGCCTAACTCTGCTGGAATACTGCCTTCGACTCTGCTGTAGGAAAGATATATTGAATCAACACGGTTGTTTTTAAGAGAGACGTTTTGCCATGTATTTATTTTTTTATTCGTGCCTGTTCCCCAAGTTTTGAGAAATTTATCAGAGGCCAAACTACCGTTACTTTGCACTGCTGCCCAGTGATTTTGGACAGCTACTAGAGCTTGGCAATCTTCTACTAGATCGTTATTGGTGCCTACTACTCTTGGGTTGGCTGTGAGGTCTACGAAACTACCGTCAGTACAACCTGTGGAAGACAAAGCAACAACTGGGGTTGTTAAACTTTGAGAGGAAGCTAGGGAAGCAGAGACTGGGGAAGCTCGAGTAGGTGTGAGGGAGGTGCCTGCAACTGCTAGAGCTAAGGAGGTAACGAAGATTAATTTATACAAAATTCTAAACGGGGGGGGGGGTGGCTGTTTTAGACATTTCATCGCGGGCTGAGGCATCACTTTGTGCATGTATGATCGCCTCGCAAAACTGGAGTGGTGAAAGTGGGACTGCCTTCTCAAAGCAGTCTTCTTAGTATGGCTTATCTAACTGGTAACCCATAAAGTATATCAAGCTTGCGCGACTTTAGCAACCCCTTTAAGTAGCGAAACCTTTTTGTATTGGTTTTCCGCGACAAAGCAGATCATTTATCAGCTTTGGCGGTGTTTTCTTTAGGCTGTGTTTATCAATCTGCGTTTTCTTTAGTCTGCTGCTGGTTCTTTAGTCTGCCGCTAGCGTTTCACCGTTTGTGGCTGTTTCTTTGGGCGGGTGGTAGAAAATGCTTAGCAACAGAGCGGCAGCCGAGATGCCGCCTCCGCCAGCTACTATCAGGCCAATCCAGCCGTCGATGCTCTCATTGATACCAATGGCGTAGTCAAGCGATATATCGCCGGGGCCGATCATGGCGATGATCACGGCGAAGACTGCAATGATGAAGGTGTATTCCCAGCCTTCCTTGATGATAAAGAAGCCGTTGTGCCGATGCACCACCCAAGCTGCCACAGCCATAAGCCCCACAATTCCCAAGGCTGCGATGCTCGTAGCCAAGCCAAATGCCAAGAACAGACCTGATCCCATCTCGCCTGCTGCTGCGAAAATGGCGTGCATTTTCCCGGGGCGCATACCGATGCTGGAAAACCAGCCAGCTGTGCCTTCTATCTTGCCACCCTTAAAAAACTTGTTGTAGCCGTGGGCAAAGATAGTGAGACCTAGGGCTACTCTGGCGATGAGAAGGGCAATGTCTATTTCAGTGCTGAAATCCATGTTGTGTACCTTTCTAGGGGGGCTGTTGTCTGAGAGGGGCTGTGTGAACTAGGGCTGGTCGGCAGGGCTGTCTTACAGTCAGATGCTAGTCGGATTAAAGTTTAGTTAGCATAAAGAGAGGCAAATGGGCACATTTTTGAACATTCTGCTGGCTGTGATAGCTGGGTTGCTGATTGTGGTAGGAGGCATCTGGGTTTTGAGGTTATTATCGCAAACTCCACCCGAACCGCCGCCAGCAGGCGAGCTGAGGAAAGTGAAGCTCATGTATCGTTGCGACATCTGCGGGACTGAGATGCGGATGACAGTCTCACCCACCGAAGACCCCCCGCCGCCGCTTCACTGCCAAGACGAAATGTCGCTAATGGCACCTATCGAATAGCAAAACTCAGAGGAACTAGAAGTTCTTGCTAGATGTTCTGGCTAGAAGTCCTGGCTAGAAGTTCTACGGACGCACGCTATTTTTTATCTAGCTGATTGCTTGGTAGCAGTCTTTGATGCTGTTGTCCCAGCCTCGGATGTTTATTAGCAGGGTGTCTATGAAGGCTCTGTTGGCACCTCTAAAACAGTGAAGTTCGCCGTTTTGCTGGCAGAACGCTGCTTGGTTGTCGCCTTGGGTGATTTCATCGGCGGTGCTACTACGGACGGGTTCCATACCTACCATTGAACAGATCGTGTCTTGGCGGTCTAGGATTGGTGCGGTATTTCTAGGCAGCTCGGTGATGGTGATAGATATTTGACCATCTAGGGTATGGCCTCCTGCGGAGGTGTAGGGCACAGTGAAGGTAGCGGTGCCTGTATCTGCGCCGACGCTGATTTGATAGCTGCAGCCTGTATTGGTAGCGCGGGTGATTTTGGTGTCCCGATTGGTGGCTTGGCCGCAGGTGATGGTGTAACTACCGTCTGTGACAGCTGCGGCTGCGTCTATGGTTAAGGTGCTGCTAGCGGTCATAGTCAGCTCTGTGGGTGCTGTATAGACAATAGTTGACGCAGCACCGATTGCTATGTTGATGGTGCCGTCTTGGGTGGCACCGCCGCTGGAAGTATAAGGCACAGTAAAGCTAGCAGCACCTTGTGCTCCAGTAGCTGTGATAGTAAATTCGCAAGACGCAATGCTCGGATTCGCCTGAGTAACAGAAATCTTAGAATCCACCCCTGTAGCGGTGCCGCAGGTTATGACATAGCCGCCATCTGTGACATAGCTAGCAGCATCTATGATGCGTGTGCGGTTAGTTCCCAGCATCAAGCCACTGGGCGCGCTATAGGCAATAGTAGAAGCCGGGCCGACCTCAATAGTGAAAACACCGTTGCGGCTGGTACCGCCGCTGGAGGTATAAGGCACAGTGAAGCTAGCTTCACCTTGGGTGCCTGAAGGAGTAACAGTAAATTCGCAAGGCTCACCACTCGGATTAGCCCTTTGGATAGTGATAATAGAAGTAGACACACCGGTAGCATCGCCGCAAGAAACGCTATAGCCCCCATCAGACGCATAATCCAAAGCGTCAATCACAAGAGTCTGATTAGTACCCAACTCCAAATCAAAAGACCCACGGAAGAAAATATGAGAAGGCGGACGATAGACAATAACTGAGAAAGTAGCGTCAAGAGTGTCGCCGCCGCTGGAGCGATAAGGCACAATGAAGGTTGCAGCACCCGAAGTGCTGCTCGCAGTCACCGTGTATCTGCAAGTGTTGCCGATGCGAACAACCGAAGCTATCTGATCACTTTCTTCTCTGGCAACGCCACATGAAATCGTGTAGCTACCATCGCTTGCATATTGGGAAGCATCGAATGTGATGGATCTGTTTATATCCACAGCCAAGGTGCCGGGGTCGGTGAATGTGATGTCGGAATTGGGGCGTAGTCCTATAGAGATCGCCCCGTTGTGGGTGTCGCCGCCAGATGAGGTATAAGGCACGACGAATGAGGCAATGCCTGGGTTATCACCTGGTGTGATAGTGAAGACGCAACCGTCTCGTGTTACCGAGGATAACCTGCTGTGAATTCTGGTGGCGTCAGCACACATGATTATGTGGTTGCCATCAGATGCGTAGGTTGAAGCGTCTATTCTCAAATTTTGGCTACCGGTGATTGTGAGACCAGAGGGTGCCGAGAACACGATCTCAGATGTGTCGGACGGCGGACCGACGGTAACTCGAATTGTTCCGTTCGCTGTGGTGCCACCTGCTGAAGAGAACAGCACAGCGAAAGTTGCTGAGCCTTGAATCGTTCCAGCTTTGATATTGAATTGGCATCCGTTTCGTGTTACGGAAATCCCGTTGCTCACTGAAGTGGGATTACTACAGGTAACTGTGTAGCCGCCATCTGATGCGTAGTTCAGAGCATTGACGATAATTTGACGCCCCGCAGGCACTGAAAGGTCAGATGGAGCATTGAATCTCAGGCTGGAAGCTATCTGGCAGCCGATTGGGTCATATGTGGTTGTTTCCCAAGAGGGTATCGCTGTGTGCAGGGCTGTTGGCACGGCTCCTGTGAAGTAGTTGCGGCAGATAGTTAATTGAGTAAGGCTACCTGTGGGAGTGGCTAGAGTGGCGAGTTCGGTGGGTATAGTGCCTGTGAGCCGGTTGTCACTGAGGCCGAGCTGTGTGAGTTTGGTGAGTTGGCTGAGTTGGGTGGGTATGTTTCCTGTGAGGCGGTTGTAGCTGAGGTCGAGTTCTGTGAGGTTTGTGAGGTTGCCTATTTGTGTGGGTATGTTGCCTGTGAGCCGGTTGAGGCCGAGGTCTAGGTTTGTGAGGTTTGTGAGGTTGCCTATTTGTGTGGGTATGTTGCCTGTGAGCCGGTTGAAGCCGAGGTCTAGGTTTGTGAGGTTTGTGAGGTTGCCTATTTCGGTGGGTATGTTGCCTGTGAGGCGGTTGCTACTGAGGTTGAGGGTTGTGAGCCCTGTGAGGTTGCCTATTTCGGTGGGTATGTTGCCTGTGAGGCGGTTGTTACTGAGGTTGAGGGTTGTGAGCCCTGTGAGGTTGCCTATTTCGGTGGGTATAGTGCCTGTGAGTTGGTTGTCGTGGAGGTAGAGGTTGGTGAGGTTGATGAGGTTGCCTATTTCGGTGGGTATGGCACCTGTGAGCCGGTTGTCACTGAGGCCGAGCTGTGTGAGGTTTGTGAGGTTGCCTATTTCGGTGGGTATGGCACCTGTGAGGAGGTTGGTACCGAGGTTGAGGTTTGTGAGCTCTGTGAGGTTGCCTAGTTGTGTGGGGATAGTGCCTGCAATTCCTGGGCTAATGCCACCAAATGGCCTAGAAAGATTGAGTGAAGTAACACGTTTGTTGGTGATGGTTATATTTGACCAGGTGTTTATTTTTTGGGTTGTGCCTGTTCCCCATGTGCGCAGGGGGTGAGTGGCTGAAAGGATGTTGTTTTCGGTTACTGCGGCCCAGTGGTTTTGGATGGCTACTAGAGCTTGGCAGTCTTCTGCTAGATCATTATTTGACCCCTCAACTCTGGGGTTGGTTACGAGATCGACGAAAGTGCCATCGGTGCAACCAGATGCTGGAAGAGTAGTAATGGCTGTGCCAGACGGTGATTCTTCCCACTGACAGCCGACTGGGTCATAAGTGGTTGTTTGCCAAGAGGGTATCGCTGTGCGTAGGGCTGTTGGCACGGCTCCTGTGAAGTAGTTGCGGCAGATAAATAACCAAGTAAGGCTACCTGTGGGAGTGGCTAGAGCGGCGAGTTCGGTGGGTATGTTGCCTGTGAGGCGGTTATTGTCGAGGTTGAGGGTTGTGAGTTTTGTGAGGTTGCCTAGTTGTGAGGGTATGTTGCCTGTGAGGCGGTTGCCCGAGAGATTCAGTCCCGAAATGAAGGTGTTACCTGTGAGTTTGGTGAGGTTACCTATTTGTGTGGGTATGTTGCCTGTGAGGCGGTTGTAGCCGAGGCTTAGGTTTGTGAGAGCTGTCAAACTGCCTAGTTGTGTGGGTATGTTGCCTGTGAGGCGGTTGCCACTGAGGTTGAGGGTTGTGAGCCCTGTGAGGTTGCCTATTTCGGTGGGTATAGCACCTGTGAGCCGGTTGAGCCTGAGGTCTAGGTCGGTGAGGTTTGTGAGGTTGCCTATTTCGGTGGGTATAGCACCTGTGAGGCTGTTGCTATCGAGCCGGAGCTGTGTGAGTTTAGTGAGTTGGCTGAGTTGTGTGGGTATGTTGCCTGTGAGTCGGTTACTCCTGAGGTTGAGGTTTATAAGCCCTGTGAGGTTGCCTATTTCGGTGGGGATAGTGCCTGCAATTCCTGGGCTAGTGGCACTAAATGGCCTAGAAAGGTTGAGTGAAGTAACACGTTTGTTGGTGATGGTTATATTTGCCCAGGTGTTTATTTTTTGGGTTGTGCCTGTGCCCCATGTGCGGAGGGGATGAGTGGCCGAAAGGTTGTTGTTGTCGGTTACTGCGGCCCAGTGGTTTTGGATGGCTACTAGGGCTTGGCAGTCTTCTGCTAGATCGTTATTTGCGCCAGTTACTCTGGGATTTGCGGTGAGATCTACAAAGGTGCCGTCGGTGCAGCCGGTTGCTGAGAGTGCCGAGATTGGATCTGGGGCAGGTGTTGTCGGTGCATTGACTGTAATGGATATAACGCCGTTATGGGTGTCGCCTCCAGAGGAGGTGTAGGGCACGGTGAATGTGGCAGTGCCGCTTGTATTGCCTGAAGTAATGTTGTAGAGGCATCCGCTAGATCGGGTAACTGTGATTTTGGAATCTACTAAAGTTGCATCGGCGCATGAAATTGTGTAGTCATCATCTGTTACATAAGCCAAAGCATCTATAGCCAAACCACCTTGCGAAAGGCTACTAACACCAGTGTTTATCGCAAGGCCAGTTGGTGCGGTGAATGTGATGTTTGAAATATTTATGACAATTATTCCGTTTTCAGAGTCGCCGCCGGTGCTTCTGTAGGGCACTGTAAAGCTCGCGATGCCTTTTGCGTTTGATTGAGCAGCAATAACATAAGAGCAACCTGTGCGAGAAGTGATGCTGATTTTAGATGAGACACTTGTGGCATCAGCACAAGAAATGGTGCTAGTGCCATCTGTAGCATAAGACGAAGCATCTATCGTTTTGCTTGCTCCTGCTACCATCGAAAAAGCAACGGGGCTTGAAAATACTATGTTAGAAGTTGCTGAGGATGGGGTGATAGTTAGGGTAACAATGACGCTTTGCGTTGCACCACCTGCACTGGTATATGGCACGGTGAAGTTGGCAAAACCAGCGGTGGAGCCTGCCGTTACGGTGTATCTGCAACCTTCGCGCGAAATGGAAGAGATTTGCGAGGAAACGTTAGTGGCATCAGCACAACTAATGGAATAACCACCGTCTGTCACAAAAAGTCTTGTGTTAATGGTAACTCGGCGACTGGCTGGCACAGATACACCGCTAGATACTACGGGTAAAGATCGCGATGGATGAAGGGAAGTGGGAGGAATCAGGTTAATCGATGAGTTTCTTTGGCAGCCAATTGAAGTGCTAGGTTGGCTGGTTGGATATCCAACGAGTATTTGAGTTAGGAAATTGGCTTGGGGTAGCGATCCTGAAAGATAGTTTCCGCAGATCAACAAACTTCTGAGGTTGCCCCGTCCGCTGGTAGATATGGGAGTTGTCGCTGGAGCAAGATTAGCTAGTTGAGCAGGAATTTCCCCCGAGAGTTGGTTGTGTGAGAGGTCTAGCCACATCAGGCTAGTGAGTTTGCCCAAAGTTGTGGGTATCTCACCAGATATTGAATTGCCACCGGTGGATTCGCTGTCGTTGCCTAGATCGAGGCGAAGGAGTTTGGTGAGGTTCCCTAATTCAGCGGGTATGTTGCCTGTGAGCTGGTTGTTTGAGAGGTCTAACCATGTGAGGTTGGTGAGGCTACCTAGTTGCGTAGGGATAGCACCTGTGAATTGGTTGCGAGAAAAATTAAGGGATGTGAGGCTTGTCAAACTGCCGAGCTCAGAGGGGATACTGCCAGAAAGACTATTTCTGCCGAGGCTTAAGTTTGTGAGAGCTGTCAAACTGCCAAGCTCAGAGGGGATACTTCCCGATAGCCGGTTGTTATAGAGGCTTAGGTTTGTGAGAGCTGTCAAACTGCCTAGTTGTGTGGGTATGTTGCCTGTTAGCCGGTTTCCTGACAAGTTAAGCGAGGTGAGACTGGTGAGATTGCCTAGCTGGACGGGTATAGACCCTGATATTCCGGGATTAGATCCTGCGGGGTTGAATAAACTGAAAATAGAGATTCGGTTATTGTTGATTGTGATATTGGCCCAATTTTCAATACCGGGATTTGTTGTGTCTGTGCCCCAAGTGCGAAGAGGATGTTCGGTTGGCAAGCTGTTGTTGGCGGTCACTGCTGCCCAGTGATTTTGAATAGCTACTAGAGCCTGGCAGTCTTCTACAAGATCGTTGTTTGCTCCCGCAACTCTGGGGTTGGCTGTGAGGTCTACGAAAGTGCCGTCGGTGCAGCCTGTAGCAGACAGGGCAGTGATAGCCGTGCTTGCGGCCGGGTTAGCATATTGGCATTGGACTGAGCTATATCCCGCATTTGTTGGATAACTCAGCAGGAGAACTCCAGATTGCAATCCAACTGGCACTGCTCCAGTCAGGTAGTTGTTGCAAATTGCCAGCCTGCTGAGGCGGGTGAGGCTTCCGAGTTGGGTGGGTATGTTGCCTGTGAGCTGGTTATTGTTGAGCCAGAGGTTGGAGAGGTTGGTGAGGTTGCCGAGTTGGGTGGGTATGTTGCCTGTGAGTTGGTTGTTGGAGAGGTTGAGGTTGGAGAGGTTTGTGAGGTTGCCTAGTTGTATTGGAATAGATCCGCTGATGTCCTGATCCGTAAGCCCTATAGAGCCTACGCGATCAAAGCTGGAGGTGCCAGAACTGAAGATGCCAGACCAATTGAATATCTTCTGCGAAGCTCCCACTCCCCAAGTTCTAAGGGGATGGTTGGCTGGAAGATTATTATTTGCGGCAACTCCAGCCCAATGGTTTTGAATAGCGACTAGAGCTTGGCAGTCTTCTGCTAGATCGTTATTGGCACCTGTGACTCTGGGGTTGGCTGTGAGATCCACAAAGGTACCGTCGGTGCAGCCTGTGGCAGAAAGGGCGGTGATAGCACCTAGTGGTGTGGTGGTTGAGCTGATGGTGATTGTGATTGTGCCGTTGTGGGTGTCGCCTCCTGCGGAGGTGTAGGGCACAATCAAAGTAGTGGTTCCTGTGGTTGAACCAGCAGTGAGGGTATATGTGCATCCGTCGCGTCTGATGGATGTGATCTTCGAATCTCCTAATCTGGGATTTCCGCATGTGATGGTATATGAACCGTCAGTGGCATATGTTGAAGCGTCAATGGTGAGGTTGCGCTCTGCCTCCATAGTGAGATTTGTGGGGGCTGTGAAGACGATGTTGGAGGCTACGCCGATGGTGATGGTGATTGTGCCGTTGTGGGTGTCGCCGCCTGCGGAGGTATAGGGCACAGTGAAGGAAGCGGTGCCTGTTTGGGTGCCTGCGGTGACGGTGTAGAGGCAACCGATGCGAGCAATGGAGGAGATTTTGGCGTGTTTGTTGGTGGCGTCTTCACACGAGATGGTATAAAAGTCGTTGTCGGATGCATATTGAGAAGCATCAACAATAATGCTTCTGCTGACAGACACTGTGGGATTAGTAGGCGGGGCAGTGAAGACGATATTGGAAATCGGGTTCTGGCAGGCGATGGGGTCATAGCCGTCTGCGCTGGGATAGTCCCGTAAGTTAACACCCGTACGAAGGCTTGAGGGCAGTGCTCCGGTAAGTTGGTTACGGCAGATGCCAAGGTGGGCAAGAGTTGTGATTGCCCCTAGCTGGGTCGGAACAGAACCTGTAAGACGGTTATCGTTGAGCCAGAGGTTGATGAGGCGGGTGAGGTTGCCAATCTCTGTGGGTATGTTGCCTGTGAGCTGGTTATTCGAGAGATCCAGTCCCGGACTGTAGGTGTCACCTGCGAGGTTGGTGAGGTTGCCTATTTCAGTGGGTATGTTGCCTGTGAGCTGGTTGCTAGCGAGGTAGAGGTATGTGAGGTTGGTGAGGTTGCCTATCTGTGTGGGTATAGCACCTGTGAGGCGGTTATCGTGGAGGAAGAGCTGTGTGAGGTTGGTGAGGTTGCCTATCTGTGTGGGTATAGCACCTGTGAGCTGGTTGACACCGAGGTGGAGGTTTGTGAGGTCTGTGAGGTTGCCTATTTCGGTGGGTATGTTGCCTGTGAGTCGGTTGCTACTTAGCCAGAGGGTTGTGAGGTCTGTGAGGTTGCCTATTTCGGTGGGTATGTTGCCTGTGAGCTGGTTGTTACCGAGGTAGAGCTGTGTGAGGTTGGTGAGGTTGCCTATCTCGGTGGGGATAGTGCCTGTGAGGCGGTTGCTACTGAGCCAGAGGTTTGTGAGGTTTGTGAGGTTGCCGACTTGTGTGGGTATGTTGCCTGTGAGGCGGTTGCCATAGAGGATGAGGCTGGTGAGGTTGGTGAGTTGTCTGATTTGGGTGGGGATGTTGCCTGTGAGTCGGTTATCGTGGAGGTAGAGCTGTGTGAGGTTTGTGAGGTTGCCAATCTCGGTGGGGATAGTGCCTGCAATTCCTGGGTTAAAGCCAATAGATGGCCTAAAAAGTCTAAGTGAAGTAACACGTTTACTGGTGATAGTTATATTTGCCCAGGTGTTTATTTTTTGGGTTGTGCCTGTTCCCCATGTGCGCAGGGGGTGAGTGGCTGAAAGGATGTTGTTGTCGGTTACTGCGGCCCAGTGGTTTTGGATGGCTACTAGGGCTTGGCAGTCTTCTACGAGGTCGTTGTTGGCACCTGTGACTCTGGGGTTGGCTGTGAGGTCTACAAAGGTTCCGTCGGTGCAGCCTGTTGCGGAGAGTGCAGTGACGGGGGTTGTTTGGAATTGAGAGGAGGCTGGGGAGGCAAAAGTGGTTGTGAGAGTGGTGACTGCGACTGTAAGAGCGAGAAAGGCAAAAAAGATTTTTTTAG
The DNA here is from genome assembly GCA_958295755.1 of uncultured Acidimicrobiales bacterium. Taxonomy (GTDB): domain Bacteria; phylum Actinomycetota; class Acidimicrobiia; order Acidimicrobiales; family Hopanoidiivorantaceae; genus Hopanoidiivorans. The sequence continues at coordinate 2,216,748 of OY282367.1, forward strand.
CTAGTGCATAAGACGGGAGGGGGGGGGTTGGCTGACTTAGATTTTTGTATCGCGGTTTGTGCATTGGCGTCACCTTACAGTAGTTTCATAGTTAGTATAGTTAGCCGGGTTGTGCTGTTTCAAGAGTAGCATTTGTGAGCCGCAGTTTTCTTAAGTGCGGGTGAGAGATGAAGGAAGTTGAATGAAGAAGAGATACCGAGAATGTAAAGGGGGTGAAAGGCATGAAGGGATGCCGAAGGGGGGAGGGGGGAGATCAGTGCAGCTGTGTGGCTGTGATGATACCTGCCAGGATGAACCCAAGACCGCCTAGCAGATACCAGTTGTTGGCTTCTCCGCCTGGCACGAAGCCTAAATAGTTGATGATGATCACAACTGCTCCCACGCCGAGGAAGCTGAAGAGCAAAATCGGCACCCAGATAGGGCTTTGTTTCTGGCTCTCAGGGATGGGCGCGGTATAGCGGCTACTTTCGGGTTGCGTGCCTTTGGCAGTTACCCGGCCCCCTTTGGGCTTTCGCTTTGGAGGTGTACTCATATTTTTAGACTAGCGACTTTTAAGCATTTGGCTAGCGATTTTCTATCTGTTGTGCGATACGCTGAAAGGCGTGAGACGCAGGGTGCTGGTGATTGACAACTTTGATTCGTTTGTGTATGTGCTGGTGCACTATCTAGGCACCTTGGGCGCGGAGCCTGTGGTGTATCGCAACAATAAGATCAGCCCAACCGACTATGAAAAAGCTCAACCAGATGCGGTGCTCATCAGCCCTGGCCCCGGCCGCCCCGAAGATGCTGGAGCTGCAAATGAAGTGGTGAAATATTTTGCGCCGCGCTGCCCTGTGCTTGGGATATGCCTCGGGCACCAGAGCATCGCTCAGGTATTCGGTGGTGACATCGTGCGGGCAGGCAAAGTGTGTCACGGCAAGACTTCAAGCATCAGCCACGACGGAGCAGGGATTTTTGCCGGGCTAGACACACCGCTAGAAGCTACTCGCTATCACTCACTGATGGTGGATCCGGCTACATTGCCTGAAGAGTTAACCGTAACGGCAACTACTGAAGAAGGGGTGATCATGGGGATCCGCCACAGAGAGTATCCCACTGAAGGTTTGCAGTTTCATCCAGAGTCGGTTTTAACTGAATCAGGTTATGGCCTGCTGGAGAATTTTCTAACTGCTTGACGCGTGCTCGCCGTTACCCGAAATCTAAGACTCCAAAGTTGGTCTTTGAGAGGTGGGTGGGTCTAGGGTGTCTTGAGCAGAGCCAACAGTTATGGTAACAGTGGCAAAGACATCCAAACTCAGGCTGGTGTTGGGTGCTGGGTCTTGCGCTATGACCCTGCCGACATTTTCTGGCAGTAGCGCAGGTGTGTAGTTCACAGTTACTAGGAAGCCTTGATTTTCTAAATCTTCTCTGGCTTCAGCTTCGGTCAGGTCGATTACATATGGCACACTGCGGGTTGGGTCGTTGCCGGTGGAGATGAATACTAAGACGCTACCTTCCCCTGATATGAGTTCAGTGCCTGCAGAAGGGTTGGTTTCAATGACTTGACTGGCTGGCACAACTTCGTGAGGTATTCGTCTTTCCTCATATCTGAGCCCCAACTCCGCGATCATAGCTTGTGCTTCTGAGCGCGTCAGCCCTACTAGATCGGGTAGTTGCACTCGCTGGCGACCAGTAGAAATTCTCAACAAAATCTGTGTGCCGGGCGGCCTTTGTTCTTCTGGAAGAGGTGACTGTGAGACAACTTGTCCTGCGGGCAGACTGCTATCGACCTGCTCAAGTAAGACATTAAATCCGTATTGCTCACTTTCTAAGAGCCTGCGAGCATCTTCCACATCCCACTCCACTACATTAGGCACTTGTAAAGCTTCAGCCCCCAAGCTGATGGTGAGGGTTATCTCGGTATTTTCAAACAATTTTGCGCCGGCTCGCGGATCTTGGCGTATAACTTGTCCAACAGGGACTTGAGCATTCTCTTCGTATTCAAGTTTCCATGTGAAGCCAAGCTCGTCAATGCGCTGCACCGCCACCTCTTCTACATCTCTCACCACCGAAATCAGCTCTATTCGAGGTGCTTCAGAGTTGTCGTCTGAATTGTTATCGGTTGAGAGGGTAATGAAAGTGATGATGCCTGCTAGCAACGCCAAGATGAGAGTAAATGATGCCCAAAAAAGCGCAGTGCGTCTTCGGTGGCGGGCCTCTATGATTTCGGTCTCGGTTATGCGGCGGCGCGGCGAATCTGAGGATCTAGCAGGTGCTCTTGGCGGTCGTGGCGGTGGACCGCCTCCCTGTTGATCTGCTCTGCGAGTAGGTCGATCTGCCTTGCGGGTGGGTCGATCTGCCTTGCGGGTTGGCTTCGCTTCTTGCCGTGCAGCTTCTTCTGCGCCAGACATCCCTGCCGCCGCTCTTTCGGTGGCTCCTCCAGATACTACCACAGGTTGTCCAGTGCGGATGCTTACTAAGTCGCGCCGCAGTGCCTCAGCTTCCTGATAGCGGTTTTCTGGTTGCTTCGCCAACAGCCTTGCCACGATATTTGAAAGAACTTGCGGAACAGCCCCATCTGTGACCTCATACAGAGACGGAGATGGCTCGTTCACATGTTGGTAGGCCACAGCTATCGGAGAGTCGCCGTAGTAAGGGGGTTTGCCTGCCAGCATTTCAAACAGCACCACGCCGAGGGAATAGATATCGGTGCGATAATCGGCAAAATCACCTTTGGCTTGCTCTGGCGAGAAGTAGGTAGCGGTGCCCATGACCGTGCCTGTTTGAGTGAGGTCGCTTATGCTACCTGTGACAGCTCTAGCGATGCCAAAATCTGTTACTTTCAGCCCTGAAGAAGGCGTAAACATGATGTTGCCCGGCTTCACATCACGATGGATCACATTTTGCTTGTGGGCATCGGCTAGGGCTTCTGCCACATCTTCGCCAATTCGCAAGGCTGTGGGTATCGTCAGCGCGCCCTCTTGTTTGAGCACATTTGAGAGTGTCTGGCCTTCTATGTATTCCATGACGATGAAATATGTGCCGCTGTCTTGTCCTGAGTCATACACCCTCACGATGCGGGGATGGTTGAGTCTTGCCGCAGACAAAGCTTCTCGTCTGAAACGTTCTACAAAAGACGGATTATCGGCGAGACCAGCAAAAAGCACCTTTACGGCTACGGGACGATCAAGGCGAATGTCTCGTGCCAAATAGACCGTAGACATACCGCCTCTGGCGATGAACCGAACGAACTCGTAGCGTCCAGCGAGAAGTTGCGGATCTTCAGCCATACTGTTTCTTAGAACTCTTCGGGCTGCGGGCTGTCATAACATCTACCACTACGGTTGTGGTGTCGTCTCGTCCGTCCTTTTTGCATGACTCTTTCACTAAGGCGTCGGCGGTGGCTTGGGCATTTTTGTGCTTCGCTAGGAGGCGGACGATGCCTCGGCTATCTATGCCTTCCACGAGACCGTCGCTACAGAGCATAAATCTGTCGCCTGCCTGGATGGGCATCTCCCACATATCTACCCCTCGCTCGCTTAGGAAACCTCCCAAAGCTTGAGTGAGCTTGTGGCGAGATTCGTGCTGCATTGCTTGCTGCTCAGTCATTCTGCCTTCGTGAATGAGCTCTTGTGCCACGGTGTGGTCTTCGGTGATCTGGCGCAGCTTGTTGCCTGAGAAGCGATACAGGCGAGAGTCGCCCACATTGGCGATGGAGAAGTATGGGGCACCGTGGTTTCTGTCCCCGTCTTCGCTTTGGTGTATTTGCATGGCGCAAAGAGTGGTAGCCATACCCGTGAGGTGCAGGTCGTGAGTGGCTCGCTCTAAGATGGCGTGGTCTATCTCACGGAAGGTTTGGTAAAGCGAGCGTGTGCCGGGTTTGAGTGAGCGGATGTGATCTGGGAGTAGCAAATCGTCCAACCAGCCCGACATAGGCAGCGTATTTTGCCGAGCCGCTCGGTGGAGAATGCGAACAGCCAGCTGAGAAGCTATCTCGCCACCGTTGTAGCCACCCAGCCCGTCAGCCACTGCAAACAAGGTTTCACCCACCACAAAGGAGTCTTCATTGCCATCTGACCGCCACCCTGAGGTAGTAGCAGCCCCCCACCGAAGCGCAACAGGTAGAGCAGTCATGTTAAGGCTGTCATATTAGGGCTTTCATATTAAGCTGGAATAAGATTAATTAAGCTGGAATAAAGCCAGGCGCGAGTGGCGGAATTGGCAGACGCGCAGGATTCAGGTTCCTGTGTTCGATAAGGACGTGAGGGTTCAAGTCCCTCCTCGCGCACCATTTCAGCTTACCCGCCGAACATTGAGAGCCATTGTTGTGGAGTTCGGGGAGCAAAGACGAAATTGTGCTGACGGGTGTGGCCTAGAGAAGCCGAAGGTGAGGCAGAGTAGAAATGGCCGGGGAAGAGTATGGCGTGGTCGGGCACATGGGCTAGACGGGTAGTGAGGCTTTCATACATTGCTTCAGGATCGCTACCAGGGAGGTCGGTGCGCCCGCAGCCTTCCAGGAACAAAGTATCGCCTGCTAAGAGACAATCGTCAACTAGGAAGCATTGGCTACCGGGTGTGTGGCCTGGTGTGTGGATCAACTCTATGTCTATGCTGCCTATTGAGATGGTGTCGCCGCTGGAGCATTCTTTCATGTGCGAGCGGGAGACATCAGTGGTCTGAGCCACCAAATCGGCTTCGTCTCTTTGCACGATGATCGGCACTTGCGCGAGGTCGAGTAGCTCTTTGATGCCTACGATCGACCAGCCCATCATGTTGCCGCCTACATGATCTGGGTGATAGTGGGTGGCTAGGACGCCGGTGAGTTTCATCGCGTCTTCTTCCAAAATGTTGAGAATACCTTGCGGATCATATGCTGGGTCGATAACCATGGCTTCGCCGGTCTCGCGGTCGCCCACCAAATAGACGAAGTTGACCATTTGACGAGCCATCTGGTCGTCCTGGGCGAAGTCCCTGCCTGAGAGCAGCTGGCGAAAATAGAGACGGTCATTCATGGAATCAGTCTTAGGGAGTCAGCTTTAGGGAATCAGCTTTAGGCGGTATGATCTGGCTGCCATGTGGGTGGGTCGCCGGACCCAGGCAAGTTTCCATCAGGTGAATCGCCACCGAACGATCTTTTTCTCCACGCGGCTTCTGCTAAAGAAATCACCTCACGCACAGGTCGGCCTGTGGTGCGGGCCACATTTGCGGCGTCTTCCAACTCTACTTTTGTGCGCCCTGCCGATACTTTTACTCGCACAGGCTGTCCGTCAATCTCCACGAATTCTTCCACTCGAGCTTGCGGCCAACGTTCTAGCTGTTGAGATCTCACGCCCAAAGTGCCTGTCTCATCAATCATGGTATGCATCACTTGCTTGGCCAGGGCGATGTCTGCCAAAGCACTCACTTTGTGGGCCGGGCGACCTTTCTTCATGTGGATGGGGGTGAGCCAAGCATCATGTGCTCCAGATTCCAAGAGGGCATCGATGGCGTGTGCGAGCGTTTCGCCGGTGGCATCATCTATGTTGGTCTCTAGTAGCATTACGGGTTGGCCCGGATCTGGTGGGGAAGTGGTCTGTCCGAGCACAACTTGGGTGAGATTTGGACGGTCTTCCAGCTCGCGAGTGCCTGCTCCGAAACCGCTGGCTTGGATTTTCATAGCAGGTAGCGGGCCGAAGTCGGTGGCGAGGGTGGCGATGAGGGCTGCGCCGGTGGGTGTGGTCATCTCAGCTGCGATATCCAAGCCGAAAGTAGGCACTCCTTGGAGTATCTCGGTAACGGCAGGTGGCGGATTGGGGATAAGCCCATGTGCGCTGCGTATCATTCCCATACCTTGCGCCACTGGGCTAGAGAGCACCTCGCCCACGCCGAGCACCTCCAGCGCACTGTTGGTGCCGACAATATCAACGATGGCATCAAGACTGCCGACTTCGTGAAGATGCACCTGCGAAGGAGGTTTATTATGTAGCCTGCCTTCGACTTGGGCTATCAGATTGAATGCCGCTAGAGATCGTTGCCGCACTCTTTCGGGGAGGCGGGCTTCTTCTAGCAGTCCTGTGATGTGACGGACAGTGCGGACGACCGTCGTCTCTTCTGCCAAAACCGAGGCTTTAGTTGCTGCTATGCCACATCTCATTGTCGTGTGAGCTTCCAAGCTCCAGCCGTCAATGGGGATGCGTTCACACATAGCGCGGACTTCATCTATGTCGGCTCCTGCGTCTATGAGCGCGCCGAGGGCCATGTCGCCGGCGATGCCCGAAAAGCAGTGGAACCAGACAACTTGAGAAGCTTTGGAGGTCATGTGGCTGAGATGGAGAGAGATGGGGGACGCATAGAGTTACTCCTGGGCGGGCTATCAGCGGGCGGGCTATTAGCGGGCGAGAGCTTTGTCTGTATTAAGCGAAGCACAGCACAGGCGGCACCGAAGCCGTTATCTATGCCAACTACAACTATGCCGGGAGCACATGAAGAGAGCATAGCCAGCAGAGCTGTCACACCTTCCAACGAAGACCCATACCCCACGCTAGAGGGCACAGCTATGACTGGAGCAGGAGTTAGCCCGCCGATCACGCTGGCCAAAGCACCCTCCATGCCTGCCACCACAACAACGGCTGAGGCGTTGTAAAACTTGTCGGCCACGCCCAGGGTGCGGTGGATGCCTGCTACGCCAATATCACAGATAATGTCGGCACCGATGCCATAAGCTTCTAGGACTGCTTGGCATTCCCTGGCAGGCGGCAAATCGCCCGTGCCGGCTGTAGCGATGATGATTTTTTGGGCGTGGCTGGGATTTTCGGGTTGGCTGTTTTGGCCGGAGCTAGTGGTGGTGCCTGCAGTGGTGGCGTCGATATTCTGCAAGACGATTTGTTCAGAGACCGGCACATCGGACAGTGCCGGCAGAGGGTTCCAAAAAATGAGCCGTTCGCGGACCTCACCGCCAGGGCACGCTTCCAGTGCTGCTGCGGTTTGGAATTCGTCAGGACGGCTCAGCAGTACAGGGCCGGGTGATCCGTCTGTTACCAGAGTTGACACGATCTCGGCGCACTGCTGTGGCGTCTTACCTGGGGCATAAACAGCTTCAGCGATACCTATGCGCTCTTTGCGGTGCCTATCAAGTTGGGCAAACTCGCTAAGTTGGGCAAACTCAGCAAGTTGGGTGAACTCACTAAGTTGGGTGAACTCGCCGAGCCCGTTGGTAGCTTGTGAATCTTTTTTCACTCTTTAATAATGCCTGCTTAGTGCAGCATTGCGAAAGATAGACTTCGCAACATGGCTGAAACAGGAGTAAATCGGACAACAGATGTGGATACGGCAGAGATCACCGAAGTGTCATACCTTGGCCCGTCTGGTACATTCACCGAGCAAGCCCTGCTGACACAGAGTGATTTAGCTTCAGCTAGGCATCGCAAAATGTTTTCCATCACCGATGCTTTGATGTGCGCGGAGAGAGGGGAGACGCCGATGTCCTTTGCGGCGATTGAAAACTCCATAGAAGGCTCGGTGAACGCCACTTTGGATGTGCTGGCGTTTGAGTCGGATTTGCTTATCCAGCGTGAGGTAGTTATTCCCATAGAGCTTCACTTATTGGGGCTGGCGGGTGCTGAAGTAGATGGCATCAAGGAAGTGTTGTCGTATCCTAATGCGTTTGGACAATGCCGAGAGTTTCTGCATGAGCATTTCCCGCAGGTGAAACAAACCACAGCCAACTCAACTGCCGAAGCTGCCGAATCGGTTGCCTCCCTAGGCGATGCCACTCGTGCTGCCATCGGCACAAGGCTCGCAGGCGACATTCATGGTCTGTCGGTGTTGTGGGAGCAAGTGGAAGACCATCACGGCAACCAGACTCGCTTTGTCGCCGTTGCGAAAGGTCGCGTGCCTGCTCCGTCTGGCAACGACAAGACCTCTGTGGTGATCTTTCAACGTGAGAACAAGCCCGGTTCGTTGCTGGGTATCCTCCAAGAGTTCGCCGATCAGTCTATCGATCTCACGAAGTTGCAATCTCGCCCCACCAAAAAGGCTCTAGGCCAATACTGCTTCATAATTGATTTTCTAGGCCATGTCGATGAACCACATGTAGCTCAATGTCTGGAAGCCATCAGTACTCAGCACGCCGACATTAAATTCCTAGGGTCGTATCCTGTGGCTGGGTAGTTCAGCAGCGGTCTTGGTAGCCTGAAATCCTGCAGGTGCCTGAATCCTGCAGTCGCAAGGAGGGATGGCAGAGCGGACGAATGCGACGGTCTTGAAAACCGTTAGGCCCTTTACGGGGTCTCGTGGGTTCAAATCCCACTCCCTCCGCAGACCATTAAGACTGTTAGGACTGTTAGGCGACTTGAGACTATTAAAGGTGGTTGTTGATTACTTCTATGGGGTGGGCGATGGTTATGCCTAGAGTTGCTAGGGGTTTTTGAAGGTGGAGGATACAGCCGGGGTTAGCTACCACTACTTGGCTTGCGCCGCTGCGTTGGATGGCTGCTATTTTGCGGCTGGCGATGGCTGTGGCTGTGTCTGGGTGAGTGAAGGAATAAGCACCGCCTGCACCACAGCACATACCTTGGTCGTCTAGCTCCACGATTTCGACATAGGGTTGGAGGGTTTCACGAACTGACATATGGACGCCCTGGGCGTGGCGCAGATGGCAAGGGTCGAGTATGGCAATACGGGGTCTTGAGCTTGGAGTAGCGTTGGGCTGAGAAGCTGAGCTAAAGGAGTTGGCTGTTTGTTCGGCTAGCCATTCGTGGATGTCTTTGACACGGCTGCTGAACTGGCGGGCTTCTTCTGTGCCCAAGATGTTGCCGTAGTCTTTGAGAACGGCACTACAACCTGCAGAATTCACGAGGATGGGTGCGGTGCCAGGCAATGCTGCCATTGTGCGACGCGCTAGCTTGGTGGCGTCATCTGCTAAACCAGCGTGACGGTGAAGCGAACCGCAGCAGCTGGCTCGACTGTCGGGAAAACCTACTTTTACTCCAGCGGCTTCAATCACCTTTTGCGAAACACGATGCACATCTCGCATAGCAGCATCCATAACGCAGCCAGTAAAAAGCCAGACGGCTTTGTCATCGCTTTCAGGTTTGCCAGACGGCCACAGCTTGCCCTGTCGCAACGAGATGCTTGGCAGCCTCTTCGGCATAAGCCGCAATCGCTGGGCAACTGCGCCTAGCATCACCGCAGCCCGCAACAACCTTCGTCTGTGAAGTAGTTTGTAGCCGAAGCGTAGCCACTGAGATATCGGAGTTGATACAGGAGTTTTGGTCTTAGTTGATTGCTTTGCCAGCGTTGCTCGTGTTTCTTCCATGAGATGTCCGAAAGGGACTCCCGCCGGACAAGCTGTTTCGCAGCCTCGGCACAGCACACAAAGTTCCATATGAGTAGCAAAAGATGGCTCGGCAATCCCCGACTTTTGCACAGCAGACATAAGTGCCAACCTGCCCCTAGGTGAGGCCGCTTCTTCGCCTGTTACCCGGTAGGTAGGGCAGTGTGGCAAGCACATACCACATGCTGTGCAGCTGGCAAGCTGTTCAGGGTCAAGGTTTAGCGCAAGCGGGGCAGAGGTGCCTGTTTCACTGAGCGAAGTGTTGCTGGTGCTCATAGTCTTATCGGCAATCAGGAGGGCTAGTCTCTCTAAACACTACAGTCTCTCCAAACACTGCGGCCTGGGTTCATTCTGCCTGAGGGGTCAAAGCGAGCTTTAATTTCACGCTGAAGGGCAACAGAGCGTTGGTCGGGTTGGGGCAACATATCGGCTGGAACTTCCTGGTCTGCAAGAAGATGGGCAATGCCCACACCGATCTCAGCAATAAACGAACCCGGTGGAAAATATTTAGGCAGTTGTTTCAAAGTGGCGGGTGGCAACGATATGCGCCGGCTATCTTTGCCAAACGAAGTGAGCTCGGTAGTTACAGGCGGTTCGCACTCTGCTAAACCTGCAGATTGCGATGCAGCTTCTATGTCGCGGCGATGGCCTTCCAGCAGCACCCAGACTTGCTCGCCGTTCCAAAGAATTGAAGACGGTTGCCACAACTCAGTTAGCAACTTGTTGGGAATGGTCATAGCTTCGCCAGAGAACCATCTACTCGCTTCAGGCACTGGCTGACACTGCAAAATCACCTCTGCGATAAATCCCAAAGTCCCAAGTGAACCTACCATCAGCTTGCATAGATCAAAACCGCTCACATTTTTGACAGTCGGCCCGCCACTGCGAATGAGCTGTCCGAGGCTGTTAACAAATCTGATTTGAAGCAGAAGATCGCGCAGTGGCCCATAACGCAAACGCCGGTAGCTGTTTTGCCCAACCGCAAGCAAGCCACCGACGGTAGCTTCTGCTGGAGATGGTGGGTCAAACGGCAGCATCTGCCCAGCACGACCTACTTTTTCGTTCAGCTCAGCTACTGTCGTGCCGGCTCCGCAGCGCACCACCATATCGGCTGGCGCAAACGACCACACCCCTGTTGGTGCTTTGACCTCTCGGGCATCTGCCTTTGGTAGCCCTCCGACTTCCCACTGTGTGCCCCCACCCCTCACAGTGACAGACCCTTCACTGCCTATCTCTGTGGCGAAGTTCTCAAGTAGCTCGATGTCGTGTTCCGCATTTAGCCCAGAATCCACCCCAACATCAAGCCCAGAATCAAGCCCAGTCAGGTTCACACCCAAACCTCCTTAGGTAATGGCTTTCCGGTAGTTGCCAAATATGCCAGAGCAAAATCGCCACACCGCGATCCTTCAGGAATGATCTTGTCTGGATTTGCTAGCGATGCCGGGTCGAAACATGCCCGCAAGGTATCTTGTGCTGCCAAGTCGCCATCTGAGAACATCCGCGACATGAAGTCTCGCTTCTCCACGCCGATGCCGTGCTCTCCAGATAGAACTCCGCCTGCATCCAAAGAGGCTTGCATTATCTCTTCGGCTGCTCGTGCCACTCGCTCTAGCACGCCTTCTTCTCGGCTGTCAAACGACAGAAGTGGATGCAAGTTGCCATCGCCTGCGTGCAACACATTGATGACTTTTAGCTCATAGCGTTCCACGATTTCATAGACCTTCTCTAGCACTTCCACAAGTTTGGTACGAGGTACAACCGTGTCGTGAAGGTAGTAGTCGGGAGCAAGTCGTGATGTCGCCCCGAAGGCCGACTTGCGAGCTTTCCAAAACAACTCTCGCTCTTCTGGGGTGGCTGCAACTCTTATCTCACGAGCATTATTGGCAGTTGCTACCTCACTGATGGTCTCTTCGCTGGCGGCCAATCCAGCAGCCAGACCGTCAATCTCAACTAAGAGCACAGCCGCCGCATCGGTTGGTAACCCAGCATGTGTGAATGCTTCCACCACCTGCACCGCAGCCCTGTCCATCATTTCCATAGCCGACGGCACTAGCCCGGCAGCGATGATGCCTGAGACAGTTGCTGCCCCGTCAATTACCGCATCAAACACCAACAATATGGTCCGCACCGAAGGTGGATTGGGCGTGAGACGCACTGCAATCTCAGTGGCGATGCCGAGCGTTCCTTCGCTCCCCACGAATACGCCTCGCAGGTCATAACCCTCTGGTTCGGGGCTTTCGTCGCCCAGCAAAGCTATGCTTCCGTCAGGCAGCACGACCTTCAATGCCACCACATGGGCAGAGGTCACGCCATAGGCCAGGCAGTGTGGCCCGCCTGAGTTATTTGCCACATTGCCCCCGATAGAGCAAACTTGCTGACTAGACGGATCAGGTGCATAGTGAAGCCCTAGTGGAGCAACCTGATTAGTGAGATCAAGGTTCAACACCCCCGGTTGAACCCAAGCAATCCGAACCTCTGGATCTATCGAGATGATTTCATCCATTTTGGAAGTAGCAATGATCACAGGATTTCCTATTGGAGTAGCTCCTCCAGATAACCCAGTTCCTGAGCCTCGCGGAACAAAAGGCCACTCGTGTTCGGCACACACTCTCACAACTCCAGCTACTTCCTCAGTCGTCTTGGGAAAACAAATAGCAGTTGGGCGTCCACCTCCGTAAATGGAAGCGTCCTTCAAGTAGAGATCCCTTTCTAGCAAATCCACTCGCACCCGCCCATCCCCTAGCACTTCCTGCAGATCCTCTACAAGCTTGTCAGTGGACATGATCTAACCTTGGATATCTCTCAGTATTCAAGATCTCTCCTTGTTCTTACCTTTCATATTTTTAACCCTACGCTTCTTTCAGATAGTATTTTTGAATAAAGATACTGTCCGTCTGAAGGGAAATATTATGTCGCCATCGCCACTATTGTCATCTGTCCGAGTTATTGAGAGTTCGCTGCTGGGGCCGGGATTGCTTAGCACTTTTCTGTCTGATATGGGGGCTGAAGTCATCAAGGTGGAGCCGCCACAGGGCGATTACATCAGGCAGATGACTTGGCCGATTATCGGCGATGAGTCGCTGCTGCATCTTCATACTCACCGAGGCAAGAAAAGCATTGTGCTAGATCTCAAAAAGCCGGGGGGCACTGATGTGTATCTGGATCTAGTTCGCAATGCTGATGCCGTGGTGGAAGCCATGCGGCCGGGTGCGCTGGAGCGCAGAGGGCTAGGTTTTGAGAAGCTCTGCGAAGTGAATCCTCGCATCGTGTTTTGCACTATCTCAGGCTACGGCATGACAGGCCCCTACAAAGATATGCCCAGTCACGGCATCGCGTATGACACTTGGGCGGGGCTGTTGCCACCTGTTACCGATGAAGAAGGTTTTTGCCACATCCCTCCTGATGCCCCCAACATTGGCATCAATGTGGGCCCGATGATGGGTGCGCTGGGTGTGTTGGCAGGTATCGTGCGGGCCCGCACCACAGGGGAGCCAGCCCGCATGGAAATTGCCCAGTCTGATGCCGCCGCCTATATGGACTGGTATCGCATAGAAACATACCGCGCCTACGAACGCCCCGAAGACGAAGTTACAGGCAATCCTTCTGATAACTACGAACGCCGCCCGCCGGGACTAGCTGGGATGTGGGGCGGTGTGCGCTATCAGATATACGAATCATCTGATGGTCACATCCTCTTTATGGCATCAGAGCAGGCTTTTTGGCGCAACTTCTGCGAAGGCATTGGACGAATGGACCTATTTGAACGTTGGCCTGGTGCCACCTACGCGGATCACGCCCGCAATAACACTGAGCTGCAAGAAATACTGCGGGAGGTATTTCGCACGCGCACCTCAACAGAGTGGCTAGATTTTGGAAACGAAAAAAACACACCCATTGCACCTGTGAATGACCCTCAGACTGTCACTCAAGATCCGCAGTTCCAGTTCCGCATGCCTTGGCACCCTCAAAGCGAGTTAGGAGCCGACCAGTTGCCGTTGCCGCTGAAGCTCTTGGACGAAGAGTTGCCTTCACCTACGAGGGCACCGACTGTGGGCCGTGACACCAGCGAGGTGCTGAACAGAGTGTTGAACTACGACGACTCCAAGATGGACGAGCTTCGCTCAGCTGGTGTTTTCGGCTGAGGCACGTATTGACCGAGCACCTGACAGCATCTGAGCCAGAAAAAAAGTAGCAAGTGAGCGAGACATCAGATCTCTTTGCTGAAGTGGTGCTTTTGGCTGAGCGGGCTTCTGAACTCACCTTGAAGTGGTTTCAAAGCTCGAGTTTGGAAGTGGAAGAAAAGCCCGACGGATCTCCTGTGACAGAAGCAGACAGAGCTGTGGAAGATTTTCTCCGCAGCGAAATATCTTCCCGCTGGCCAGAAGATGCCATCGTGGGCGAAGAGCGTGACGATCACTCAGGCACTAGTGGGCGCACTTGGTATATTGACCCAATTGACGGCACCAAGTCGTTCGCTCACGGCGTGCCGCTGTATTCCACGCTTTTGGCGTTGTGCGATGAGCAAGGGCCAGCTATCGGGGTTATCTCTCTTCCGGCGTTAGGCGAGAGGGTTGCAGCGGCTAGGGGTAAAGGCTGTTTCCACAACGGCGAGAAATGCCAGGTTTTTCGTAGCTCGCAACAGGGTAAATCCAAAGTCTTATGTATGAGCGGCATGGAATATCTCTCACAAGAAGCCAAACTTCGTTTAGCAAAAAGCCCCTATGTTCTCAGAACTTGGGGGGATGCTTACGGCTACTTTCTGGTAGCCACTGGAAAAATCCCTGCCATGATAGATGACACCATGTGCCCTTGGGATGTAGCCCCGCTGGCTGTCATAATTCCAGAGGCAGGCGGTCGGATAACTACTTGGGCTGGCAGTGCCATTGGAGGCAGCGATATTGGAAGTAGCGATATCGAAAGCACTGCCTCTGTCTTGGCTACCAACGGGGAAGTTCATGATGAGCTTTTGAAACTTCTAGGTGGTTCTGAAAAGCACGGCATAGCCCCGAGAAGCTGATTCCTAAAAACTCAGTGGCTGGTTTCTGCTAAAACTAGGTATTCTTGTATAATCACTGGAGAGGTGGCCGAGTCCGGTTGAAGGCGCTCCCCTGCTAAGGGAGTAAGGGTGTAAAAAGCTCTTCGTGGGTTCAAATCCCACCCTCTCCGCAGATAAACTTAAAATACCTGCGCCTGTAGCTCAAATGGATAGAGCGTCTGATTACGGATCAGAAGGTTGGGGGTTCGAGTCCCTCCAGGCGTGCGGCTATCTAGGCAGGGCTTTTAGTAGCTTCCCAGGGAGACGGTGATTGCTTTGGCTGTCAGAAATCTCAGTCCCGTTCACGAACACATGGCTTATGCCAGTGGGGGCATCTGCAGTCAAGCGTTCCTCATCGGCTGGGAAATCCCGCACTCGTCGCGTAGGCCCGGGGTTGATCTCGGCTAAATCAAAAACTGCGATGTCGGCATAAGCACCTTCACGCAGATAGCCACGATCTTCAAGATTGAAAAGATCAGCTTGAATGCCTGTGAGCTTGCGCACGGCCGTCTCAATCGGCATCAGCTCGTTGTCGCGCACCCATTTGCTCAGAAAATCAGTGGCTTGCATAGCGTCGCAAAGTTGCCCTATATGTGCGCCCGCGTCGGAGAGACCAATAGTGCAACCTTCTTCGCACAAAAGCTCAGCCACTCCAGCCGGGTCATCGTTGGCAAACACAGTTCGCACTCTTGTGGCTAAGCCATCGTCAATAGCAGTGTCTAGTAGCACATCTAATGGACGACAACCCCGCTCGGCAGCTACATCTTGGACAGGTCGACCGATGAGTTCAGGATGAGTGTTGCTTTCATCAATGGTGATAACTTCCCAGCGAGGCCGCATCGCTGTCTGTGTGGCAAAAGCTGCCTCTGTCTTGTCACGCCACTCGCCATCTCCGTATGCCGCCAGTCGAGCTGGCGTGCTGACGCCTACCAGCGCGCCGAATTCTGAATTAGGGTTGAGCGCGAATGGCTCAGCCATCGTCATCTGGAATGTACCCGGACGAGGAGATACTTGTGGCCACACTTCAACACCCTCTTTCCACTGCTCCCGATTTAGTGCCACAAGATCGCGCCACTTGCCGGTGGGGAAGGTTAGCAACGCCGTATAGGTGAATGGAATATTGGCTGTGCGCTGGATGTCGTAGAGGTCTTTGATGCCCACAGGATCGCCCGGTGCCACAGCCACCACACCAGTGCGGGTCTCTGAGGCCGCTGCCACAAGGGCTTCAAACTCAGCTCGATCCGCGTGGCGGCTTGGTATGGGTTTGCCGTCTACGCCCCGGTGCGTAACAGCGAAGCTCGTAGCAAAACCGCAGGCACCGGCACGCAGCGACTCAGCCAAAATCTGCTGCATATCTGAGACTTCTTGGTCTGTGGCAGCTCGTTCGTAGGCATCGTCGCCCATGGAGTAGAGGCGCAGAGCGGTGTGGCCTAGATATGCTCCGAAGTTGAGGCCAGCACCGTGGTGTTTTACCGATGCCAGATACTCTGGGAAGGTTTCAAAGTCCCAAGGTACGCCAGCCCTAAGTGTGGCCGCGCTCATATCTTCCACGCCTTCTAGGGTGCGTGTTACCAATTCGTGATGCTCAGGGCGCACAGGGGCGATAGAAAATCCACAGTTGCCAGCTATCACACTTGTGACACCGTGATAGCAGGAAGGAGTCAGGGCAGGGTCCCAAAAAACCTGAGCGTCATAATGAGTGTGGATGTCGATGAAGCCGGGCGCAACGAACTGCCCCGAAACATCTATCTCTTTGGTGGTAGCACCAATGCCAAGGTCTGTACGGTCTGTGCTGATCGCTGAGACACGCTCTCCAGCAATAGCAATATCGGCTCGGCTAGGTGGTGAACCTGTGCCGTCAATCACAAGACCGCCGCGGAGCACATAGTCGGCGGCGGACATGTGATATTTTTTTCGCTCTAGCTGAAGTTTGGGTTATCAGCCAATGACCGTGCGGGTTCCGAACGCCTGGGGTATGCCTTCTGCGTCAAACTCCCAGAGGTCGTAGGTTCCAACGCCGGGCTCTCCAGCATCCACGAAGTCGAGTGGCCCAGAGGCACCGTCATAGTCGATGTCGATGCCGTCCAAGATGAGCTGTGCACAATCCGCATACAACGAACATTTTGTGCCGATACGGGTTACATCGTTGATCATAGGGGCGAAGTCGGCAGCATCGGTGCTGCATGCTGCTAGAGATGCCAGAGCGTAGATGATTGCCGCATCGTATGAATTGGAAGAGAAAAGCTCATCCACGCCAGGGGCGAACTCAGCAAAGCGGTCGCTGAAGGTGCTTTCTGCGCCTTCAGTCGGGACTGGTCTCGTGCCTCTTATGCCCTGTACCACAGACGGATCGTTGGGGTCTACTAGTTCCCAGGTGGTGTCTGAAGCTAGGCCGTCTGGAGTGTAGATATCAGTGTTGGTAGGAGTTATCCCCGCTTCAATCATTTGCGCTATAACTCGTCCGCCTTCGTCAAAAGCAATCAAGATCACAGCATCTACACCGGCCGCCGCAACTTCTTGCACCTCAGAGGTAAATGTGGAACCTTCGGGATCAAGAGCTAGCCTGCCTGCCGATTCCACGCCATTATCAATGAGTTGGCGTTCGGCTGTTTCAGCGAGGGCTACTCCGTAAGCATCGTTGCGGTATAACACGATTGCACTGCGGGCACCGTCATCGGTTACGAGATCGCCAATTACCCTGCCTTGCAGCTCGTCGGTGGGAGCGGTTCGGAAATAAAGGTCGTTATCGTCGTAGGTGGTGAATGTGGGGGCGGTATTAGAAGGAGAAATCATCGGAATGCCCGCGCCAGTTACTTTGTCGATGATCGACAGGGAAATTCCCGAGCTAGCTGCTCCGATGATGCCTTGAACACCTTCGGCTAGAAGATTGTCGGCTGTGGTGTTGGCCACATCAGGGCTTGTTCCTGAATCTCCAGAAATCATTTCAATGCCTTGAATGCCGGCATCGCCAATTTCTTTCACAGCCAAATCAACAGCTTGAAACATCGGTTCGTTGATGAAAGCCAGAGATCCAGTGGAAGGAAGTATGTAGCCGAGCTTTAAAGTGTCGTCCATTGCACATGAAGCTGCTGTGGCTACTGGGGTCGCGGTTGTAGTTGGTGCCATGGTTGTCGCAGGAGCCGCGGTGGTGGTTGGTGCCATGGTTGTCGCAGGAGCCGCGGTGGTAGTTGTGGTGTCAGAAGAGCTATCGTCGTCGCTACCACAGGCTGCTACTACAAGAGAGACGGCGGCCAGAATTGCTACAGAAGTAAAAGTCAGTTTGGATTTCATTGGGGCTCCTTCTTTAAGGGGTAGTAAAAGTTTTTGGGAAAGGAAAACTATGCAGCTATTTTACTGTGTTCTAAGCAGTATTTTGGTTCTAAGCAGTGTTTTGCTGTGTTTCCATTCTACTGGTCAGCTCAAGGTGAGTTGGCCTTCAGATTGCATTTGACCAAGATCATTGAGCGACCAGAGCTGGTAGGTGCCACGATCGGGTTCTCCGGCGTTTGTGAAGTCTAAGGGGCCTGAGATGCCGTCGTAGTCAATATCGGTGCCGTCCCTGATGAGCCGAGCGCATTCTTCATAAGACGAACATTTTGTGCCGCCCCGGGTAACATCGTTGATCTCATATGCAAAAACTGCTGCGTCGTTGCTACCTGCCTGCAAACTTGCGAGCATTATGATGATTGCAGCATCATAGGCGGCGGGTGTATAGGCGATAGGCTCACGAGTGAATTCACAGATTTCTTCAGACATGCTCTCTGGGCATGAGAACTGGTCGCTTGAGGTGTATTGTCTGTATCTCTCTTCAAAGGCTGTCCGCGCTTCGCTCTCTTGAGAAGGTGCTGCTCCCTTGATGCTGTTGATGCCTGGCAGTGCGCTCACCCCATCTGCTGGAAGGGGTTCCCAAGGCGGTTCCGTGAAACCTTCAGTGATATATGCATTTAGTGATGGGGATTCCCGAGCTTCGGCGGTTTCAAAATACTCCCTTAGAAAAGTAGTGCCCTCTCTATCAAAAGCGATCAGGATGAACGAGTCTGCTTCAGCTTCCAAAAGCTGGTCCACTTGATCGGAGAAGCTGGTTACGGAAGGGTCGGGATCGAGCCTGATCCAGTCGACCACCTCCACTTCGTTTTCTTGAAGATCGTCAGAAGCTACCGTAGCGAGACTGCTTCCGAACACATCGTTGCGATAAACGATTGCTGTTTTCTTGCCACCGTCGGCAATCACGCGGTCAGAGAATACTCTGCCCCAGTAAAGATCGGTTGGCGGAGTGCGGAAGAAAAAGCCGCCGTCATCGGCATCAGTCAATGTAACCGAGGTAGCAGACGGCGAAACGACCACGGTTTGAGATTCAGCAATTTGCGGCAGGATCATGGTTGTTAGGGCAGATGAGGATGGCCCGATGATTCCGTCGGCACTTTGCACCAAGAGGCCGTCAAACGCGCTGCTGATGGTTTCGGCAGACGAAGCTGTGTCGGCACCGACCAAGGTCACATCTTGAAAGCCGGCTGCCTGAGCATCTTCCACAGCCATTTGGACAGCGACTATGAGCGAGGTTGAAAAGCTGGCCAATTCGCCGGTTGATGCGAGCAGATAGCCGATGGTCAAGGAAGCGTCGGAGTTAGAAGAGGTAGTGCTACTTTGAGGCTCGGTGGTGCTTGTTGTGGCGATGGGGGCTGTTGTGACTGTGCTACTCGGATTGGAAGTTCCACTGAAACTTGATGGGAGTGGTGTGGCTAGGGTGGGTTCGGATTCGTCAGAATCAGAAGAGCTGCCGCAGGCTGAGACCAACAAAAGCAGAGCGCATGCAACCCCCGCGATCAGTTTTCCGCTACTTATTCGTTTGAATAGTTTGTGCACGAATTGCTATTATATACCCTCTCTCAAGGCTGTGCAGCAAATGAGCAATAACAGAGCAATAACAATTGTGGCAACAACTGTGAAACAGATAACATAAAGAGATTGTGGAAAAGCTCGGCAATCTCCAAAGCAACCTCAAGCAGCTTGAACGTGTGGTTGTAGCATTCAGCGGTGGAGTGGATTCTGCTCTTTTGGCGTGGGTTGCGAACGATTCGCTGGGCCACGCGGCACACGCAGTAACCGCCGTATCTGCCTCCTTGCCGGCTGAAGAGCGAGAGTTGTGCAAGAGCTTGGCGTCAGACTGGGGCTTGCGATGGTCGGAAGTCTTCACCGCCGAACAGCAAAACGAGCTTTATCGTCGCAACGACACTCAACGGTGCGCTTATTGCCGCGAGGCACTTATGGACGCCCTTGAGCCTTTGGCCCGCAACGACCACGCGGCTGTGGTGCTTGGCATTACCTTGGATGACTTGGGGGATCACCGCCCCGGCATAGAGGCCTCACGCAAACGCGGCGCGAGTTTCCCATTACTTGATGCTGGTTTCACGAAAGCCGATGTGCGGTCTCTCTCGCGCTCGCTAGATTTGACAACTTGGAACAAGCCGGCGGCTCCCTGCTTGGCATCTCGCATTCCATACGACACTCCAGTGAGCGTGGAGGTACTATCGCGAGTGGAGCGGGCAGAAGTAGCACTAGGTATGCTGGGATTCGAAGATCGCAGGGTGCGCCACTATGGGGAGGTTGCCAGAGTGGAAGTGCCTCAAGATCGGCTGGACGATCTGCTGGCCTGCAAAGACAAGGTAATAGCAGCAGTCAAAGCAGCGGGCTATCGCTATGTAACCGTGGATTTGGAAGGGCTAAGGTCGGGGAATTTGAATTCAGGCAGATAGCAATTCATTCAGGCAGAAATTCAGGTAGATAACAATTCAAGCAGACAGCACTACATAGATGCTAAACTTTCGCTAACTCACTCAAGAAAGGATGAAAAGATATGGATGGCGCAGCAATCGCTTGGGTTTTAACATCTACAGCATTAGTACTATTTATGACTCCGGGATTAGCACTGTTTTATGGAGGATTAGACGAATCTAAAAATGTCTCAAATATGATGAGCATGAACCTCTACTGCTTGGGGATCGTGCCTATTTTATGGGTGATATGTGTATACGCACTTTCATTTGGAAACTTTGGTGGGCAAGGCAATGGATTTATCGGCGATCTGGAGTGGGTCGGCCTCAACAATGTCACTTATCCTGAAAAACTGCTCGAGATCACATTCCTAGCTACATTTGCCATCATCACACCAGCCCTCATCTCTGGTGCGATAGCAGGACGCATGAAGTTCAGCGCATGGGCTTGGTTTGTGCCACTTTGGCTGGTCTTCGTATATGCTCCGATTACCCATTGGGTATTTGCGACTGACGGTTGGATTCTAAATCTGCCTTCATACGACTTCGCTGGTGGCACCTCCATTCACATCAACGCTGGTGTAGCAGCCTTGGTGCTTTCCAAGGTACTCGGCCCCCGTCGCGGCTGGCCTTCCGCCCAGAAACCACCCCACAATTTGCCGCTCGTAGCACTCGGCACAGGCATTTTATGGTTGGGATGGTTCGGTTTTAACGCTGGCTCGGCATTGGCAGCCGATGAGGTTGCTATTGAAGCCTTCACTAACACACTCTTAGCTGCGTCTGCGGGAATGCTTGGTTGGATTCTCTTGGAGCATCTGAGTGGTGTTCGCGTGAATATTGTGGGTATATGTTCTGGTGTTGTGGCAGCACTTGTGGCTATCACACCTGGCTGTGCTGTGGTTCGCCCTTGGGCAGCAATACTGATTGGTTTGATTGCCTCAATGCTGTGCTTCTTGGCACTGGGTATGAAGAAGAAGTTCAACTATGACGACAGTTTGGATGTGGTGGGCATTCATGGTGTGGGTGGTGTAGTCGGCGCACTGATGATAGGTTTCTTAGCTGACAATTCAGTGTCGAATTTGGTAGCAGCCGGTTATTGGGACGAGGAAGGCAATTGGGTAGAAGCCAGTTTAGAAGGGCTCTTTTTCAGTGGTAATGTAGAGCTTCTGCTAAATCAGTTCTATGCTGTTAGCAGCACAATCGCCTACTCAGCACTGGGCACATTCGTCATCGCTTGGGTATTGAAGAAGACCATCGGTTTGCGGGCCAGCGATGAAGCGCAGATTGCAGGTCTTGACCACTCCGAGCACTCTTCTAGCTCTTATCTCCTCTAAGCAAAACCCGCGAGATCAAACCGAGACCAGAGAGCAGCCAATGACAGTCACAACACCGGCAGATCAAGCACCTACGGCATCTCTTAGGGCAGCTAGAGATCTTCTCTTGGAAGACGCCGACTGTCGAGGGAAAGACTTCTGTCGTGCCTACACGGCTGCTGTTGACAATCACCTAAAAACTATGTTTGATGTAGCCATTGAGAAGTGGGCTGCAATCAACAAAGAGACCACATCTAAAGACATCGCTCTCATAGCCCTTGGTGGCTACGGCCGAGGTGAGATGAGCCCCGAGAGCGATTTAGACATTCAACTGCTCTATAGCGATGACTATCGCAGAGATATTGACGATTTGGCAAGAGAGTTGTGGTATCCACTCTGGAACGAAAACCTCAAGCTGGGCAACTCTGTAGGAAGCCTCAACGACATCACTTTGTTGGCCCGACACGAGCTCAACACAGCCACGACTTTGCTGTCGGTTAGACATGTGGCAGGCGACCCTAAAGTCACGAAGAAGTTGCGTGCCAAGGCCCACAAAATCTGGTACAGCCAAGCAGGGCAATGGATTGGTGAGCTGTTGGCGGATGCCGCTAAGCGACATGGCCAGTTCGGCTCTGTGGCCTACATGTTGGAACCGAATGTGAAACAAGGCGAAGGCGGACTACGAGACACCCAGCTGATCTGCTGGGCACTTTCGGCCATCATGAGCGAGCCAGCTTTCGGTAAGGATGATGACGAAGACTCCACCGATGATGACACAGAGCATTTGGATTATTCTCTGGGTTCGGGCGTTTTCTCAGATGACACAGAGATACAAGAGGCATACGATGTGCTTCTTTCCAATCGGATAGAGCTACATCGCGTGGCTCGTCGCCCCGAAGATCGTTTGCTGTTCGACTATCAAGACCAAATCGCTGAGGCTAGCGGATACAAAGATGCTCGCGATCTCATGTCGCATATTTCGCTTTCAGCCAGACTGATCGCTTGGCGGCTCAAGGAGATATCGATCCAATCGCAGCTGCTGAGCGGGCGATCCAATGTGATATCTCGTCTGCGCTCTCGCAAGGGATCGCCTCGTGTGGCTTTGGAAAGGAACTGGGAGCCAGTACACCCTGCCTCTGAGGACCTCACTGCCTCTGCGGACCTTGAGGTTGCTGAGATTGCCATCCAAGATGGCCACAGCCAAAAGTATGTGCGTATCCAACCCGATGCGAAGCTTGAGCAGCTTTCTATATTGCGCTTGGCGGTTGCAGCAGCTGAGCTGGGTGCTTCAATTGACAGAGATACCATGGCGCGACTGGCACAAGATGCTCCAGCAATCTCAGAGCCGTGGTCGCCACAAGCTCGCGATCTCTTTGTGAAGCTGTTGGGTACGGGGCGGCCTGCCGTACAAGTCATAGAAGAGCTCGACATGATGGGGCTGTTTTCTAAGTTGTTGCCTGAATGGGAACCTTGCCGTTGTTTGCGGCAGCAGAATGTGTATCACCGCTTCACCGTAGACCGACACTTGTGCGAGGCCGCTGCCGAAGCTGCGCCACTGGTAGGTCAAGTAGAGCGTCCAGACTTGCTCTTAGTTGGGTCATTTTTGCATGACATCGGTAAGGGATATCCTGGTGATCACACTGTGGTAGGTATCCCGTTAGTGGGACAAATCGCCAAACGAATGGGCTTTGAGAAAGACGACATCACAGTTTTGCAACGTCTCGTTGAGCATCATCTGTTGTTGCCCGATGTAGCCACCCGTCGTGACCTCAACGATGAAAATGTCATCAAGAGCGTAGCTGAGAAAGTTGAGACGGTAGAGATGTTGCAATGCTTAGCTGCTCTCACCGAAGCCGACAGCATCGCTACCAGCACTCACGCATGGAGCCCTTGGAAGAAAAACCTGCTCGACAACCTAGTCAATCGCACCGAAACCTATCTCACAGAAGGCAAAGCTGAAACGATAGAAGAGGAAGTACCCACAGCTCAGCATCGCTCGCTCATGGCTGCTGGCGTTCCTCTGATTCAGAGCGGCGGCGAGAAAATCACCATTATTTCCAGTGATCATCGCGGCCAGTTCAGCGAAGTAGCGGGTGTGCTTACCTTGAACGGCCTCTTGATTCGAGAAGGCACGGGGCTAGTGCTCCATGAAATGGGGCTTTGCCACTTCCTCGTTGAACCGACATTCAAAGGTGACATCAACTGGCATCGCATAGAAGAGCAGGTAGAAGCAGCTCTGGAAGGACGCTTGGCACTGGAGGCACGACTGGCTCAGCGCACGGCCCCAACGATGCCTACAACCGGCGAGCCGATGATCTCAGAACCTTATGTGCGCTTCGACAATGACAGCTCCGACACGCACACGGTCATAGAAATAGGCGCGCCAGATAGTTTCGGCCTGCTACGGCGGTTAGCTGTGGCGATGTCACAGATGCGTTTGGAGATTAGTAGTGTCAAAGCGCAAAGTCTGAGTGGTTCTGTGGTGGATTCGTTTTATGTGCAAAACAGCACGCAGCAGAAGATATTTGATCATGAGCAGATGCTGGAGATAGAGCGCGCTATTAACCATGCCATCTCTACTCCCAGCGGAATGCGTTGAGCAACTATCAAGCTGACGAGCACGACTTAGTGCGCTGGGGGGAGGCTTTGGCAAGCATAGCTCGCACGGGGATCGGATTCACCGAAAGTCTCTACGAAAAAGAGCGATACGAAGAAGTGCTGTCTTTGGCAGCTGAGATCCGCTCTGCCGCTGCTGACCAGCCTGAGCCTGGCCCTCAAGTAGAAGAATGGATCAAGTCAATTGAGCCGGGCGTGGCAGGTTATGTGACACCAAAGTTATCTGTGGGAGCAGTGGTGGGCAACGAGAAAAACGAAATTCTGCTTATCCAGAGGGCCGACTCCGAAGCCTGGATGTTCCCCACTGGTTGGGCTGATGTGGGCTATTCGCCAGCTGAAGTGGCGGTTAAAGAAGTGTGGGAAGAGACACGAGTGCGCTGCGAACCTGTACGGCTGATTGCAGTGTTTGATGCCATCCGCCAGAGGATTACTCGCAAGCCTTTTTATTCCATGGTGTTTTTGTGCAGGTCGCTAGGTGGTGACCCTGTGCCTCACCCGCTGGAATGCTTGGATGCGGGGTTCTTCGCTGAAGACAACCTTCCCGAGGGATGTTCGCCTTGGTGGTCTGGGTTGGCCTTTGGTGCTATTAGGGGTGAGCAAACAGATGTGTTCTTTGAGCCTCCGAGACAGGTGCCGTGGGAAAAAGACTTAGTAATAGATGAGATGTTGCCAGAAAAGGCAATGCCTGGCAAGGCATGAAACTGATAATCCGCGAGATTTCTGATCCATCAGAAGTAACCGAAAGGTTTGTAACAACCTTTCGGCAACTAGTGCCACAGCTTTCCAAGAGAGCCAAAGCCCCGACCGCAGAAGAGATTACCGAGATAGTGCGCTCGCCTGCAACCATACTATTTGTGGCGCAGGAGGACAAAATCATCGGTAGCCTCACGCTTGTGCTGTTCCGTATTCCCACAGGGCTACGCGCTCGAATTGAGGATGTGGTTGTGGATGAGAGCGCAAGAGGAACAGGCATTGGGCGAGCTTTGAATGTCGCAGCGATGAAGCGGGCTGCAGCGGAGGGGGCTCAATCTATAGATCTCACATCTAGTCCCACAAGGCAAGCAGCAAATGAGCTGTATCTTTCGCTGGGTTTCAAACAGCGCGACACAAATGTGTATCGCGCCGAGCTATAGCCAGCTATAGCTGTGTCTTAAGATTCGGGAGTTGCTGTCACCAGCTTGTAGACCCAGCCGTCCAGGTCTTCTTGGTTTCTGTCCAAAAGCATCACATACAGCTCGCCGGAGTTGTCTCGGCCAAATGATGCGGGGTTTGAAGCAGCAGGTAGCTGGGCGATTTGTTGGTGAGCTATCAAAGGTTCAAAGCCATAGATCTCTCGTCCGCAATAGTCGGCGTATATATACACTCCGTCATATCCGGACAGCTCCGTTCCTCTATACACATACCCACCAGTAATAGAGCACAAGCCTGGGCCATGTTCGTATTCCCACACAGGCAAGGTATGGTTGCTCAGCTGAATATCGTTGTCTCCGTCATAGCGGTTGGTGCCTTCATAAATGTTCCAACCTAGATTTGCGCCTCTCCCTGTGCCACTGTCAGCCGGCAATAAGTTGATCTCTTCCCAAATATTTTGTCCGACATCGCTGACCCAAAGGTCACCTGTTTCGCTGTCGAAGGAGATACGCCAAGGGTTGCGGGCTCCGTAAATCCAGACTTCCGGCGCGCCGGCTACACCCATATGGAAGCCATCTGCGAAAGGATTGTCGGGTGGGATGCGATAAGCATTCCCTTGCCCAAGTTGGCCTTCGCCGTCAGTGTTGGGATTGATGCGCAAGATTGTGCCCAAAAGGGTTTGTGGATTTTGTCCAGATTCTAGGGGGTCGCCTGCGCTTCCGCCATCACCTACAGGGATATAGAGCATTCCATCGGGGCCGAAGGCGATGTCTCCGCCATTGTGGGTGGGGAAGGGTTGCGGAATAGCTAAAACGAGCCGCCGCTCACCTGAAATTTCCGCTATGCCTTCGGCATTAAGAGCTACAGGCCATTCGTATATGAACCCAGTCCATCCGTATTGGTGCTGATCGGCAGCATCGATAGTGACTGAATTGGTGAAGAGGAAGTTCCCGTCTGGTGAAAAGACTATACCTGTGAGACCAAGTTCGTCAAAGATGTTCTCAATTATGATTTCTTGGCGCATATCAATAATAATTTGAGATTCACCGTCTTTGAGCGAGAAGACCCTGCCGTCTCTGAGAGCAAAATACAGCACTTCAGAGTCAGTGTCAGCCGGATGGACGGCCATAGAAAGCGGACCGGAATCGAATTTGTAGAGAGGTTGGAGGCCAAGCTTCGGTGCTCTAGGGAAGGCTGGAGCGGTAGTAGTGGTGGTTGTGGGAGGACTAGTTGTTGTGGGAGGTGCTGGTGGGGAAGTAACCGCGGTCGTTGTAGTAGGAGGGGAGCTAGTGGCAGGGGAGCTAGTAGCAGTAGTGGTGGGTGGAGGAGTGGTAGTGGCTGCAGTGCTAGCAGTTGGCTGTGCTACAGTTGAGGGGGCCACAGTTGAGGGGGCGACAGAGGCTTGAGGCGGTAGTTGCGTTGCTGGAGGTGCCTCTGGAGTTTCCGAAGGCAACGGAGTGGTAGCTTCGGGATATGCAGAGGCGGTCTCTGCAGTTGGTTCTGATAGCGTGCTATTTTCAGGCTGGGTGGTATCAGCCTGATTTGCTTCTGAGCTGCCACAAGCCGTCAGAAAAATGACAACTATCAGAGTGGCTGTTGCAAGTTTGGCGATTTTTGTTAGAACGAATTTTTTTCTTGGAGTAATTACTGACATGATTACTTGTAGGCTAATGCGCCATGGAGACAACTGAGATCACGCGGCTGATTTCATGGCAGTTTTTCCGTTTCGTCAGCAAGCGGTTGGTGAGATATGCAGGCGTGAGTGGGATTGTAGTGCCTTTGACGCAAGTGCTTCTCGTGTTTTTCTACAGAGTGGTGGATCTGTCTGCTATAGCTTCGAATGCCTTGGCGGTAACTATCGCAGCTATCCCAGCGTATTTTATGAGCAGGCGTTGGGTTTGGCGCAAAGTTGCTGGCCACAGCGTCTCACGAGAAGTCATCCCGTTTTGGATGATGAATTTTGTGGGTTTGTTGTTATCCACGCTTTTTGTTTGGCTCGTTGGTCTAATTTCTAGCAGTGCTATTCTGCTTGTGGCTGCGAATGTTTTTGCCTTCGGGATTTTGTGGCTGGCGAAGTTTATGCTCTGTGAGATTTGGCTGTTCGCCGTGCCAGACTCTGAAGATGGCAAGACAAATTCGGCATCAGCGTCTTCTGCGCCGGTATTTATAGAAGCAGAAATTGTTGAGCCGGGCGACACGGTTGGCTTGTAGAGACACTGCAGAGGCCCTGTAGAAGCCAGGTAGAGGCAAGTTGTCAGTCTGTCTTGAATCCGCATCATCTAGCTATCGCCGAAAGCACAAGAGGGTTCATGCCTTCAGACGAAGGGATGGCTTTGTATGAAGCTGCGTTGTTGGCACCTTTAGTTGGGCTGTTCTTGGAGGTGGGTAGCTATTGCGGCAAGTCTGCGATCTATATCGGCTCAGCCGCCGCCGAGAGAGGTGTGCTACTTTTTGCGGTGGATCACCATAGAGGTTCAGAAGAAAACCAAGCTGGGTGGCAGTGGCACGACTCTGATCTTGTAGATCCTGAAGTAGGCAAGTTAGACACTCTGCCGCACTTTCGCCGCGCCATTCACGATGCCGGCCTGGAAGACAATGTGGTGGCTATGGTAGGCGACTCGCCAAAAATAGCAACAACCTGGTCTACACCTCTGGCTTTTCTATTCATAGACGGCGGTCATGGCGAAGCCCCCGCCCACGCCGACTACGAAGGCTGGACGCCCCATGTAGCAGAAGCTGGCATTTTGGCCATCCACGATGTGTTTCCAAACCCCGCAGATGGCGGCCGTCCCCCTTACGAAATCTGGTGTCGCGCTCTGGAATCAGGTAAGTTTGAGGAAGTCTCCGCCACTGGTTCTCTGCGGGTGCTTAGCAGAGTAGCAGAGTAAAGAAGTAGCAAAGTAGCAGAGTATTAGATAGGCAACCAGATTTGGCGAGTTGTGCCTGCTTGCCAAGCGGCTGAGTCAGTCTTGTCTTCGTTGCCAACCACATCAGCAGCCAAAATGACTGCAGCGGCAGTGTAAGTCGTTTTTTCTTCGGCAGGGAAGTGCACTAGGTCGGGATATACGATGCCAGTCCAATAGCGGTTGTCGCTGTCTTTCAGTTGGTGGGCCCAGTCGAGCAGTTCTTGTGCGGTTTTTTCTTCGCCTGCTATGTAATGGGCGATAGCGCATTCGGCTGTCTCAGCTGCGGTAACCCATTCTTTGTCTGATACGCAACGCACGCCCTTGCCTTCAATAACAAACTTTTCCCAGCCGTCTTGCAGTCGCTCACGAGCTTGCTGCTGAGTGAGTGCTCCAGAGAGTACGGGGTAATACCAGTCCATCGCCCACCGTTGCTTCGGTGCAAAGGCTTCGGGCACATTGGCGATGACATTGCAGAGGCGATCTTGGGCATCTTGCCAGCGTGGGCGTTCCTCGTCTGTTGCTGCTGCCAGCTTGAGGGCGCAGTCAAGGCTGTGGCATATGCTAGAAGAACCTGTGAGTAGAGCGAAGGGCCAGAATTTGCCGTCGGCGTGGCGTGCCCAGTGGATTTCGCCTCTGGGGGTTTGAGCGTCACAGACGAACTCAATGGCGTTGTCTACAACTGGCCAGAGTTCTTCTAGGAAACTTCGGTCGCCTGTGGCAAGGAAGTAATGCCAGACACCTGTGGCGATATAGGCTACGCAGTTGGTATCTAGCTTGTCGTCTTTGACAGTGCTCGCGCCGTTCCTTATTGTGCTGTTTCTGATTGCGCCCCTGAGAGTGTTTCTGGTGCCTTTGAGAGTGTTTCTGGTTGGGTTTTTTCTCTTGGCACTGCCTTTTGTGGCGGTGTCGGCCAAGTAATACTGATGCCAGGCTCCGTTTGCCAGCTGTTCGCCAGCAAGCCACCCATAGGCTTTTTGTGCCTCGGTAAAGAACCCCCCCACTGTGAGGGCCATAGCAGCTTCGACATGATTCCATGGGTCGGCGTGGCCGTCTTCAAACCAAGGGATCATCCCGCTGGGTTGCTGACATTGGGCTATGGTGGCAGCTGTTGCGACAACCTCAGCTGGCGACAGAGCGACAACTGGGGCGGTAGATGGCGGGGCTGATCTGTTCATAGCTCAGCTTTTCAAGCTATCTTGTGATGCTGGTAATTCAGCACCTCTAAGCACGGGCATAGACCACGAGGCTTTTACCAATCAGCGGGTTGAGGGCTTTCTCTGCGTAACGCACGAATGCTGGATTGTGCTCAATGTCCCAGCACAAGAAGCGATGATAAGCCTTACAGATGCTTTTGCCTTCGCCGATGCCGCAGCGCAACCACCAATACGGCGAATGCAGGGCGTGAGCTTTGTGGCTACCAATGGGAGTCAGCCCGGCGGCGACTAGTTTTTGTTCTAGTTCGTCTTGTGAATAGATCCGCACATGTCCGCCTTCAGCTTTGGGAGCGTGATAGCCGTCGTCAAGTGCCCAGCAGATGCGTTCGGCAAACTGAGCGGGCACCGTCACAGCCAAGGTGCCGCCCGGTTGCAGTATGCGCACAAGCTCTGCCAGTGCGCCAGCATCGTCGTGGATGTGTTCTAACACTTCCGATGCCACTATCCGTGTGAAGGATGCGTCTGAAAATGGTAGGCGGGTGGCGTCACCAGCGACTAACCCTGCTGTGCAATGTTGAGGCAGCTGATCGGCTAAATGCATGGCAGCCACGGTGTGGCGGATATCAATCAGCTCGGGAAGAGAAATATCGCAAGCCACCACTCTTGCACCTCTCGCCAATGCACCGTAGGCGTGTCGTCCAAAACCGCAGCCGAGATCTAACAAGATGTCGTCTTGGCTCAGACTGAGACGGTCGTAATCAACTGTAAGCATTGTTAACCGTAAGCATTGTCAACCGCATTGTCAACTGCATTGCTTTTCAGGGTTCTATCGAATACAAGAGAGGATGGAATGGTTTGGCTGTTGCCAATGTTTCAGTAGCAAACGATACTGAGTTTCGGTGTGCTGAGCGGTGTGTCGCCAGCTCCAACGCGCTGCCACGCGTTCTCGTCCCGCTAAACCGACTTTGGTTGCTAGCTCAGGTGAGTCCATGACATGGCGGATCATACTAACCAGTGCTGCAGCATCGCCCGGCTCCACTAGAAACGCTGTCTCATTGTGTAGCCCTACCACTTCTGGCAAGGCTCCGCCTGTGGTGGTGATGAGCGGGGCGGCGCACGACATCGCTTCAATAGCTGGCAACGAGAAGCCTTCATACAGCGAAGGCACCACCACCACTTCGCTTTGGGCATACATTTTTACGATCTGCTCTTCGGGCACTCCCGACACGAATTCCACGATGTTACCTATGCCCAGCTTGTCTATGGTTTGTGCCACCGTTCCGCCTTCTTTGGGTTTGCCGATCACCCAAAGCGCGATATTGCGCTCGCGGTGTAGCTCGGCTACTGCCTCTAGTAGGTATCGCAGACCTTTCATGGCAACATCTGATGAAGTTGTAGTGATGATGCGTCCCGGTTCGCGAGTAGTTGTGAGGAGAGGTCGGAAGACTTCGGGGTCTACTCCTACAGGCACCACGGCGAGTTTGTCGGGTGAAACTTTGTGGTCGCGGCAGATGTCTTCGCGTGAGGATTGTGAGACGGTGAGGATTCGTTGTAGTCGCTGAGCCACTCTGGTTTGCATGGCTGTGAACGAATACCAGCGGCTTTTGGCAAATCGCTGCAAAGGGTTTTGAGCATGAGTGACTTCCAAGCGGCGATCCACGGTGATGGGATGATGGATAGTTCCCAGCACAGGCAACCCTGCGTTTTCAATGGCGAACAGGCCGTAGCCCAAGCACTGGTTGTCGTGGACTAGATCGAAATCACCGACGCGATCTTTCAGGGCAGAATAGGCCCGAAGGCTGAAACCCAGAGGTTCTGAGAAAGCCCCGGTTAGATAGCTACCCACCTCTGCGGCGTCGCTGAGATTTTGGATTTCCCAGAAACCAGGGAGCCGACCTGGGTAGTGATCGTTGAAGATGTCCAAGCTCGGTAGCTCATGAAGCGGCACGCGTGGATCAAGCACAGGATAAGGCTGACCTGAAAACACCTCCACATGATGTCCAAGGTCGCAAAGTGCCTTGCTGAGACACCGCACATATACTCCCTGCCCACCCACATGAGGTTTCCCCCGATATGTCAAAAGTGCTATCCGCATCAAAGTATAAGGCTATCTTTAGCAATAAAACTAGAAGCAAAGCTAGAAGCTCAGCTAGAAACTCAATTAGAAGCCCAGCTAGAAGCCCAGTTTGTTTCGGTGGATTTTGCGGCGGAGTAAGAGGTGGCGGGTGCCGGGGTAGGCGAAAGTGGCTAAAGCTATTCCTAGCACGGGCCAAGGCCCAAGGCGCACGGGAAGGGTTTTGCCTTCGCGCAGCTCTACATCGGCGTGGATGACTCTTTGTTCGCTGATGGCTGTGCGTTCTAATACATTGCCGTTGGGATCGACCACGGCCGTGAAGCCTGTGGGGGCTACTTGGAGCACATAGCGGTCGGTTTCCATAGCCCGCAAGCGACTGCTGGCCACTTGTTGCGACTGAACGATGCGGAGCCAATAGGAAGAGCCGTTTGTGGGGTTCAAGATGATTTGGCCACCGTTGCCTATGGCGTCGCGCACACGATGCTCAAAGAAGACTTCCCACGAAATGACTATGCCCGCTGTCAAATCTTCGCCGTTTGCTACTTGAGCTATTTCCAGCACAGCTGGACCGGTACCAGGCACCGCTTCACGGGTGGGCAGATAGTCGGGGGCAAACGGTTCCACCAGCCAGCGCAGAGGCACATATTCTCCGAACGGCACGCGATGTACTTTGTCGTAGCGGTCGCCAAACTCACGGTTGGGGGTGATGACAATGCTGAAGTTATTGAAAGAGTCTTCATCGGCGTCGTCTATCACACCGGCGACAATAGGCGCACCGATTTCTTCTGCCACATCTGCGATCTGGATAGCTTGGGGTGAGGTCTCGAAATTGCCATCCACATCTACCACATTTTCAGGCCAAACTACCAGATCTACTGGTGTTCGCACAAGCTGGCTGGTGGCATCAAGATGTGCTCCCAGAACAGCAGCAAAATCTGTATTGGCGGCTCTGGTGCGCTGAGGGCCACCGCCTTGGACTAAGGCCACGCTAATCGTGCCGGTGGTGTGAGACGAAGGTGCCAGAGGGGCTAGACCAGCAGCGAGAGCTAGCACCACAGGCCCGACCGCAGCTATCCACCAGTCGCGGCGAATGAGCGCAGCGATACTTACGCCCCCCAAGCCCACCAACCAGACGATGAACAGCGATCCGAAAATTCTGCCTGTCTCCAAGAGTGGCGATCCCGACTGGCTCATTGCCAATGTAGAGAGCGGCACCCCGCCAAATGGCCACCGCCAGCGAAGATAGCCCACCAGTACCAGCAAGGCAGGCAGAGCCAGCCAACGGAGCTTTCTGTCGGGCGGGCACAGCACTCCTGCCACGCCGTAGAACAACGAAAACCCCACACCTGCGGATATGTAACCTATCGGCGATAAGTCCCACATCCAGATCATGGAAGGAAATAACCAACCAGCCCCGATAAAGCTAGCTCGCGCAAAGCGGACGCGAGCACGTTGGTTGTCCAAGAGGAAGTCCATGCCCACAACTCCGAGAAATGCGAGTGGCCAAAAGCCCCAAGGTGGCATTGAGAAAGCAAACATTAATCCGCAGAGAGTAGACAACAGCAAACCGAGCCAGAAGGTTGATTGCCGAGGGGCGTTGTCGTTCGGTCGGTAAATGCCGCTGAGTCCAGCGAAGGTGCTACTCATCGTGGGGCTCCTACATGATCTCCTACCTGGTCTCCTACATGATCTCTTACATGGCGTAGAGCGGTGTTAGCAGCCTTGCGACCCGATGCGATGCAAGCTGGTATGCCGATTCCGTGATATCCAGCCCCTGTTAGGAAGATGTTGTGCTGGGCAAGTAGAGTTTCGGCTTCTGCGATACGTTTGCTATGGCTGGGGGCGTATTGAGGGAATGAGCGCGGCCAGCGCGAGATGCGTACCTCAAGCGGACTAGATGTAATCCCCATGGTGTGCTTCAGGTCAGAGAGCACTTTGGCGATGATATGGTCGTCGTCTGTGGCGGCAACAGCATCATCGCCGTGTCGTCCCAGAGATACCCGAAGAATCGCTGGGTTGTTTTTTTCGCCATTGCTTTCTCTGCTGTTTTCGCTGCACATGTTTTCTCTGTGCAAATGCTCCCATTTTGACGATGCCCATGAGCAGGCGGTTATAGTCATATTCTCACCTGCTGGTACCAAAAAACCGCTACCCGAACGGAATAACTCTGCATCAGGCAAGTAGTCATAATCAAAGGCGAGAGTAACAAGCACTACAGATGCGTACTCAATTTGCCTTAGCAATGCCGCAGCGTCAGGGTGCGATGTAGCCAGCAGATCTGCCGCTACCCATGAGGGTGTAGCCAGCACTACGGCGTCAAAATGTTCAGGAGATACTTGGTTGGCAAAACCGATAGTAGGCATATCAACCGACACCACTGGGCAAGACAAGCAAACCTGCTTGCCTAGGCGAGACTCCAACCGCCGAACAATTTCGCCTGTTCCTGATCTGGGTGCCAAGAAGAGTGATTTTTTTCGCGATATTGCCTCAGCTTCGCTTTTCGCTCTCAAGTTGGCAAGCCCTGCAATCAGGCTGGCGTTGGCAACTGCGGCTTCGGCTAGTAGAGGGGCGGTGGCTTGAAGATCCAATAGGTCGCAGTTGCCTGCATTTATTGAACCGATGAGTGGGAACACGAGCTTTTCAGCGATTTCGTCTCCGAGCCGTTGGCGTACTAGCTTTCCGACTGTGGATGAGGTAGCGAGATTTTTTTTTACTGGATCTCCGGCGCGGTTCAAATCTTCTTCGGCTGCGGCAATTCCCGCTTCGCTCACTAGACCGCTTGCTCGTAGTTCTTCAATGTCTAATGGCACGCCCAGCACTTGAGATTTTAGCAAGGGCTTCAGTGCACCATTGCTCCAGATGAAGGCTCTGGATATGCTGGGTGCCACTAGCTCATTGCCTAGTCCTAGTTCTTCGCAAAGTTCAGTGGCATGTGGCACACGGGTGATGAAGGCATCAGCTCCTTCGTCCACCAAGTAGCCGGCAAATGGAGTTGTGAGCAGTTTGCCGCCTACTCTGTCTGAAGCTTCATACAGCATCACTTCAGGCGTATCTGCCTGGTTTGCTAAATCTGCCTGGTTTGCTAAATTTTCCTGGCTTACCAAAATCTCATAGGCTGCGACAAGTCCGGCGATCCCCCCTCCCACTATTGCGATGCGTGGTCTAGACATTTTGCCAGAGGTTCATCGGAGGTTCTTGAGATCGGGCTTTCTAGTTTGCTCGCTAGTTAGCATCGCAATGGCCTTCGGCGTGCACCAGATCTACGATTTGTTTGAGAATAGCAGGGTCGGTGGGGGGTAAAACGCCGTGTCCAAGGTTGAAGATGTAGCCAGGGTTTGAGCCGTTCTCAGCCAAAACCTTGCGTGTCTGCTCAGCCACTACAGGCCAAGGAGCCAAACACACCGCAGGGTCAAGATTACCTTGGAGCGACACTTTCCCGCCCGTGCGTAGTCTGGCTTCATCTAGCCGGACCCGCCAGTCTACGCCCACGACTTCCGCTCCAGTTTGAGCAAACAGAGCAAGTAGCTCGCCAGTGCCAACCCCGTGGCATATTCTTGGAACGCCGAGGTTATCTGTAGATGCGATTATGCGCTTGGTATAGGGGAATACTAGTTGCTCATAAGCCGCTGGGCTGAGGGTGCCGGCCCAGCTGTCAAACAGCTGCAGCGCGCTCGCACCAGCTTCAACTTGTGCCTTTAAGAAAGTTTCGGTGATGTCGCAAAGGCGATCCATAAGTGCCGTCCAAAGCTCTGGGTTGGCAAACATAAGAGATTTGGTTTTTTGAAAGGTCTTGGTTGGCCCACCTTCTATGAGATAGCTGGCCACAGTGAACGGTGCTCCTGCAAATCCGATGAGCGGCACTACAAGCTCAGCCTGCAGGTTTTTTACCGCTTCCAGCACATAGGCAATGTCTTCTTCTGGCTCTAACGGGCGCAGGCGTTCAAGGTCGGAAGCGTCTGAAAACGGCTGAGCTATAACAGGGCCTACTCCAGCTTGGATGTCTACTCCGAAGCCCACCGCATACACAGGCACCATAATGTCGCTGAACAAAATGGCAGCATCTACTCCGTAGCGGCGCACAGGCTGCAGTGTGATCTCGGTGGCCAAATCGGCATCGGCAATAGCAGTCAAAATGCTGTCGGTGCCTCGCATCATCCGATATTCAGGCAGAGACCGCCCTGCCTGTCGCATAAACCACACAGGCACCCTCTCGTGCGCCTGTCCGTAACAAGCCGCCAAGAACGGAGAGCTGGTAGCAGAACTGGTTTGTTGGCTGGTGCTAGTAGGGCTGTTTAGGTTGGTATTTTCTATAACTCCCACAGTAATGACTTTATGTCTAAGCTAGTCAATTCAAGCAATTTAAGCCAGTTAAGCCAGTCAATGTGCCAGCTAATGTCTGAGAGGATCGGCGAGGCCAGACATAGCTGAGGCAGTGCCCAGATAGCATGAAATATGACCATTTCAAACAGCATGTCTAGCCATATGGTCTCAGATGATCTTGAGCAGGAACAGGCATATATTGACAACGCTTTTGCCTGTTTAGAGGCTTCAAAGGGGACAACCCAGCAGCTTCGGTCTACCGTGGAGTCGGGCAAAGGTGGGACGCATCAGGCCCGCTACGAGCGCGATGTGATAGAAGAGCGTGTGCAGCGCAGGCTGGGGCGGCTGGAGTTGGGCGACCGTTCGCTTTGTTTCGGACGGATAGATATGGGTGCGCCTTGTGAGGCTGGCGATGTTAGCTACGACCCAGGCACTTTTTATATTGGGCGCATCGGAGTATGGGATAAGTCGCATAATCCTGTAATCGTAGATTGGCGTGCACCTGTGGCTGAGCCGTTTTATCGCGCTACCGGGCCAGAACCTATGGGCGTTCGCCGCCGTCGCCATTTCTCATCTCTGGGTCGTCGCCTGCTGCGTATTGAAGATGAGTATTTTGGCGATGAAGCAGGTTATGCATTCCCCACACGCAATGTTACCGGCGGGGATAGTAGCGCAACAGATAGTAGTAGCGCAACAGATAGCGGTGTAACAGGCGCAAGCGACACAGTGCCAAGCGGCTCTTCTATGAGCACAATCCGAGACAGCTCCGGCCGTGTCATCCGTGGCATCGGAGCGGTTCGCCAAGCTCTTGCTGAAGCTCGTTCAGGCAGGCTTAGCGACATCGTAGCTACTATTCAAGCCGAACAAGACGAAGTCGTTCGTTCTCCTTTGCCGGGTGTGCTCGTAGTTCAAGGGGGGCCGGGCACGGGCAAGACTGTGGTCGCCCTTCATCGAGCTGCCTATCTGCTCTATACGCATAGGTTCCCTCTGGAACGCCAAGGGGTGCTTATAGTTGCCCCTAACAGGCTTTTTGCCAACTACATAGAAATCGTTTTGCCCTCACTTGGCGAAGCTGGGGCGATTGTGGCAACCCCAGCCGAGATGCTTGGTTTGTCAGATGTGGTAGTGGAGGGTTTTGACGATGAAGCCGTAGCCCGTGTCAAAGGCGACCGGCGAATGGCGCAGCTCATCAGGCGTGCCGTGCGAGACCGCCAGCGACCTCTTCGCCGTGATTTTGCGATCACCTACCGACCTGAATTCCGCTTTACCCTAGAGCAAAGCCGCCAACTAGTAGAAAGCGTGCAAAGCAGACGCATTGCTCACAAAACAGGTCGCAAGCTCATAGAAGAAGGTTTTTTCAGTGCGCTGGCTGAAGCAGCCAATTTGCACAGAGGAGAGCCAGCCGAGAGCGAGTTTGCTGTTGACAGCATATTAGTGAAAGAAGAAATCGGCGACACTCAAGAAGTGCGAGAAGCTCTGGAGTGGATGTGGCCGAGACTCACTCCTGTGCGGTTTTTGCATGATCTGCTCAGTGTGCCGTCTCTTTTGCGTTCGGCAGGTCGGAAACTTTTTTCGCCAGAAGAACTTGCTCTGCTTGCTATCCCTCGCGCTCCGAAAGAGACCTGGACGATGGAAGATGTGCCTTTACTAGATGAGGCACGATGGCTGTTAGGTTCGCCCGACCGCAGGCGAAGAAGCCGCAATGCTGACGCTGGTGCTTACGGCGCAAGCTCGGAAACTTCTAGCTCGCCATCTGCCAGCGAGCGCACTTACGGACATGTGGTGATTGACGAAGCTCAAGATTCCACTCCAATGCTGCTGCGAATGTCGGCTCGTCGCTCCCGCAATGGCTCTATGACTTTGGTCGGAGACATCGCCCAAGCTACTGGTCCTCGTGACTCTTGGGATGAGCTACTAAAAGAGCTTCCATCCAAATGGCACTCCCGGATAGCTGAGCTTTCCGTGGGTTACCGCCTGCCCGAACCTGTAGCTTCCTATGCTGCCAAGCTTTTAGATGACATCGACCCCTCCCTAGCCATGCCCGTAGCTGTCCAAAAAGAAGGAGCACCCCCCCGGATCATCAATGTCGCAAAAGAAACCTTGCTGTCTGAAGTTGCCACTGCCGTAAAGCAAGAGACAGCCCATGCTACGACAGTGGCAGTCATAGTGCCCGACAAGAGTGCCGATGTTATCACCGATGCTCTGAGAGCAACAGGCATAGAATGCGCCACCGCCTATGACGGCGCACTTAGCACTACGGTTTCTGTCCTCCCTGTTCGTTTCACCAAAGGCTTGGAAGTGGATGCTACCATAGTAGTAGAACCCGCTGAAATCATAGCTCAAACCACAAAAGGCACCCAATCTCTCTATGTAGCCTTAACTCGAGCCATGCGAAGCTTAACAGTGATCCACACCACCCCACTGCCTAAAGCGTTGAGAAAGTGACAGAAAACCCTTAGCGTTTTCTTATCCTTCGTCTGATTTTTTTGCGTTTCCTTCCATAAATCGTAGAAGGGGGACTTAGGATCGAGGCCTTTTCGCCCCTCGCCTGGGATTGTTCCCACACGGGTAGTTGGTGAATTCAGTAGACGATCAAGCCGTTTCTGATCCTCAGTTGAACGCTTTTTGTCTTTTTTGTCACTATTTTGGACTTTCTGCTCTTGGCGTGCTACCTCATGAGGCAGACCAAAAACGAGTGCGGCTTCTAGTAAACATCACTCTTCTCTCTGTGTTGATGCAGTAGCGAATCCCACACCTGCTGGACTCTCCTGTGAAACTGCTGGTGTCGCCGCGGGTACGGTATCAGCCGTCACCATTGATGTCTGTGGTTGCTGTCGTGCCCGTTCAAGTGCATCAGTCAAAAGCGTATTTCGCAACTCAGAGAGGCTGGTCTCTATAGTGTCGCACCGTTTATTCAAGTCGGTCTTGGTTTCGGCGATAGCGTCTTTTAGTCCGCTGTAAAGAACCCGCAACAGCCAGCCTACCACGGCAACACAGACGCCCGCGATGAGTATCCACCAGCCGTCATGCCATTCCCCTGGTGTTGTTTGAGCTAGGAGTGTAAGCATATCATTAAGCCTAGTGGGATGGAATAGGCGATGCTACCAGAACGAAAAGCAAGCTTTGCTGTTTTCTGGTTACAGGCGAACTTTCTATCACGCGAATGAATCATAGCACACGGAGTAGCGTTGTCAAGTCTGATTGCCGCAAGCCTGCCAGGCTAGTCAAGCTGCTTTTTGCTAAATTTCTGAGAGATCAACACCTGAAATCGCCAAACGCGGCTGTGCGGCGAACCTGTGGTGTTAAACTATATAGTTGGTTCTCTTGTGTAGGTTTACAGGCTATGAAACATACACATATCAAACAGGTAGCGGTGGCGGTTTTGGCTGTTGTTTTGCTGGCTGGGGCGTGCTCGGCTGGTGGTGATAGTGATGGTAGCACAGACACTCGTAGCACGGTTGCAGTTACCACTACCACTACTCTGACCACTGCCACCTCTTCGACCGCTTCTTCTGTTGTGTCGCCATCTAGCACTGTCACTGCGAGCACTACTACGACCTCGGCAGTTTCGACGACTACGACATCTGCCGTTGAACCATCTACTACGACATCAACGCCGCCCACCACCACGACATCACCCCCACCTTCAAGTGCCACCACTACAACTACTACTGCCCCGCCCCTGACTACTACTTCTGCTCCGCCAACAACAACATCACCGCCTCCAACTACGACCTCTGCTCCGCCAACAACTACCACTATTCCGCTTCCTACTACTACTGTCCCTGCTATTTTGCAGGTTCAGGTGTTGAATGGTTCTGGTGTGGCTGGTGCTGCTGGGCGGATGTCTGTTAGGCTTTCGGAGGCTGGGTTTGTGGTGTTGCCTGCTGGTAACGCTGCGGGCAGATATGGGAGTTCTGCTGTGTATTTCGCTGATGGTTGGCAAGGCGAGGCTGAGAGGGTGTTGTCTGTTGTGGATATTGACGGTGTTGAGGCTGTGACAGCTATGCCACCTGCTTTCGCAGATAGCGGGGCCGTGGTGGTGGTTTTGTTGGGCACAGACACCGCACCTGCTAGATCACAGACAGGTTTGCGACCTAGACCTAGAAACGATGTCGCCCTACCACTACCAGATGATATACCGCGCGATAGGTTTGTGCCGGGGTTGTCTAACATACAGATTTTCTCGCAAATAAACGACGAGGGGCCAGAGTTCACACAAGGCACACTAGATGCGTTGGCAGGGTGGATGAATGTAGCTGGCAGATATTCTCCTGCTAGCTCAAGACAGCTTTTCACACCTAGAGTTCCCTGCGATCAAGTACCAGAAGGCGGGCAATGCCTAGACGGAGATTATCTGGCAGAACATGTGTGGGATGGCATAGAAAGAGCACTAAATTGGCTGGGATTCACCCCGCAAAATACCTGCGGAGCACCT
Source organism: uncultured Acidimicrobiales bacterium (assembly GCA_958295755.1). Taxonomy (GTDB): domain Bacteria; phylum Actinomycetota; class Acidimicrobiia; order Acidimicrobiales; family Hopanoidiivorantaceae; genus Hopanoidiivorans. Next base: position 2,256,798 of record OY282367.1, read on the forward strand.
CCAGGCTATAGTTTTACCGATCTGCTGAAGCCGACTCGTGAGTGGAGCGAGGAAGACGACCATTTCAGCGGTGACGCTATTTTCAGCACAAACAGGCTATTAGAGTTACATGGTGGTGAAAGAATAAACCCGGAAAGTAATCTTGATTTCTATATTGGCGAAGCAGTGCAAACAGCATATGATCATTTACGAATTGCAGAACTTTTAGATGAGACAGAAGCACCACAACTTATATTGTGTTGGGGATTGGTTAGTCCGTCTGGAATAGTTCCTGAGTTCGCTAACTCAGCATGGTATTCGTTGCTAACACCAGGGATACAACCACGCGAATCATTAATGTCGCAAGGCACATATCATATGAAATTTATATCTCGAAATGGTAATAGAGCGTTTGTTTATGTTTGCCATCCAACGTTAGGTGAACAAGGTGTAGCTTTGTATTGGCGCGAAGCGGGGTACAGAGCAGAATCAGTGAACGGTAGAAAAAATGCTGGGTGTCAAGCGTCTTTTGAGGAATATGATGATTCTGGCATCCCATTCCAAGACAATGAGATATCTTTCGGTTTTGGTGAGCGTGTGTTTTCAGCTTCGGATCTTCTGAACTTTCCTAGAGGGTAGTTGAGTTGGGTTTAGGTTTCCGGTATTGACATTTATCAGAAGTTTGCTGATTTTTGGGGCTGGATAGCTCGTGAGGTGAGCCATGAGCTATCTCAGGCTGCTGATAAATGTGATTATCTGAAGTGTGATTATCGGCCGCTAGGTAGCCCAGACTAGTGGATCGTAATAGCAGCAGGTGTAGTGCCGTGTGCCGTCTAGTGTGTATGCCCCACCTGTCTGCCCACATGTGCCACAGGGCACAGACTGGATGATGTCTATGCCTGCTGTGTGCCCTATGGTGTCGGTGTGATATAGGGCATGGTGGTGTCTAGGCATCTCGGCTAGGGCTGTCATCGGTATCTTGGCTAGGGGGCTGGGTAGGTGTTAGTGCTGGTATCTGCCCTGTGATCCTGCTCATTATGGTGGCTGTCTCACCTTGTAGATAGATGATGTCTGCCAATATGTCATCTAGTGGTCTGAGTTCTGTGGGCTTGTAGAAGTGTCGGGTGAATCTGGTAGCTGTGAGGGGCGTGTAGTGTCGGCTGCTGTCATCGTCTTAGTTTCAGTCTCAGTAGTCTGTCTATCCAGTTTCTTCTTTTATGAGCCCTAATAGTTCTTTGATCTATCCATTCAGCCAATTCAGGGTCTTTTTTTGCCATTATTGCTTCATGGTGTTGCCGATATGTCTCATAGTCTTGGATGATTAGCCCATCCCTCACCCATAGCCATATGAGTAGTGTTAGCACCACTCCTATGATGCTGGCGATAGCCCCTGCTATAAAGATGATGTCTAGTGTGAGTGCCATGAGATAGCCCCTTTAGCATGTGTAGTAGTGGTGGTGTCGGTTGCCTGTGCCCCTAGTTGTGTTCTCATGGTTCTGATAATTACCATTTTTCTGCTAGTGCTTCTTCTATGGCTACTTCGCTTTCGATATGAGTGAGCATTACGATATCGCCTTCTTCAAATGTAGGTTGGTTGTATGAAGCGTGTGGGAAAGATGCGGATATTGGGAATAGTGCGTTGGTTCGTACGAGCACTTTATGGTTAGCAGGAAGTTTAGATGCGCCATGCTCTAAAGATGATTGGATATTTTGTGCAGAAACAGCCAACAGAAATAAGGCAAATGGGATTTCACCTATTCCTGAGTGTGATGCTTTCACAACTGCGGGGCTGTCAGTTACGAGATACGCGTTGCCTTGGAACTTGGGTTTAGCGTTTAGCAGTTTGGCGATACTCGTTTTGCTGTCTTTTCCGCTACCTATTTCTATTGCCAGACATTCGCCTTTGCCGACACCATCATAAATAAAATCCACTTCATAGCGGCTGTTTTTTCGCCAGTAATTTAGACGTTTTCTTTCTCGTATGGCAAGCTCCATTAGACAAGCAGTAGCAAGGTTCTCTTTAGCAAAGCCACGCTTTTGACTGTCACGAGATATTAGATCGCCACTACTGTTTATCGCGTAAGCCAAAGCTGTGTCCCAGAAATAGAATTTTTTGTTGAATTTTCCAGAACCTGTCTCCCGTTCCGAATACTGACCATAACAGTGGAATTGGCCTGACACGGCTTTCCCTGACCATCCCGACGGCGGTTAGTGCCAGAAAAACCCCGTAATATACACATTTTCCTCAATACTGACAAGTATAGTTGCCAGTTTTATTGAAATTCTGACAAGTATACTTGCCAGTTTTGTTGAAATCTTGACAAGTATACTTGCCAGTTTTTGCAGAAATATGTAAAGTATGGGCGATATTTTGGCAGTTTAAGTAACTAGTTCTTTGATGGCTTTGATGATGTCGGTGGTGGTTTCGGTGGTGAGTTTTAGCTCTAAGGTTGGGAGGGAGTCGGCGGAGTTTGAGGTGCCGGAGTTCAAGGAGGCAGTGTTTTGTGCGGCACTATTCGGGTAGGCACTATTCGGGGCGGCAGTGTAGGTGGAGCCTGGATACAGGCGTTCTAGGCGGACTTTGCGGCTTTCTGGGAGGGGTAGGGGGGAGATGGTTGCTATGAGGCTGCCATGGCGAGAAGATCTAGTTACTTTTACAGAGGTGATGCCTGCGGCTATGCAGACGGCTCTCAGGCGGGCTATCTCTAGGAGGGCTTCGGCTTCGGGCGGTGGTACCCCGAAGCGGTCTCGCCAGCTGGCTGCCAAGTCTTCAACGTCTTCTTCGTTCTGTACTGCGGCTACATTTCTGTATGCTTCTAGGCGGGTTGCTTCGTGGGGTATGTAATCGGCGGGGAGGTGTGTGGGGCGCAACAGATCTAAATCAACCACAAGGCTTTCTTTTGCTTTTTCGCCTCGTAGCTCAGCTACTTTTTCGCTTACCAGCTGGCAATAGAGGTCGTAGCCTACGGCAGCTATGTGCCCTGATTGGCCTACGCCTAAAAGATTGCCTGCGCCGCGAATTTCCAAGTCGCGCATTGCCACCAGCGAGCCTGCGCCTAGTTCGTTGTGTTCTTCTATTATCCTCAGCCGTTCGTAAGCTTCTTCTGAAAGTTCCATATCGGGCGGTGTGAAGAGATAGGCATATGCCCGTTGGTGCGATCTGCCCACTCGTCCTCGTAGCTGGTGCAGCTGGGCGAGGCCGAATTTGTGGGCGTTTTCCACGATGAGCGTATTGACACTGGGGATGTCAATCCCCGACTCTATGATCGTGGAACAAACCAGCACATCATAGCGGCGCGCTACGAAGTCGGCCGCTACTTCTTCCAGAGATGCGCCATCCATTTGACCGTGTGCCACCACGAAGCGGGCTTCAGGGAGCATGTCGCGTAGCTGTTCGGCTCTTTCTTCAATGGTGCGTACTCGGTTATGGACATAGAACGCCTGCCCTTCTCTCAGCAGTTCTCGGCGGATGGCTTCAGCCACTGCTCGCTCGTCGTAGCTACCCACATAGGTGAAGATAGGGCGACGATCGGCAGGCGGAGTTTGGATGAGCGAAAGATCGCGTATGCCTGTGAGACTCATCTCTAAAGTGCGAGGGATGGGGGTGGCAGTCAAAGTCAGCACATCCACATTTGACCGCATCGTCTTTATTCGTTCTTTGTGGCGCACGCCGAAACGTTGCTCTTCGTCTAAAACCAGCAAGCCCAGATCTTGAAATCGCACATCTTTTGAAAGCAATCTGTGCGTGCCGATTACAAGCTGAACTTCACCTGATGCCAGCCCCTGCAACACGGCTTTTGTCTCAGCGGGAGTTACGAAACGAGAAAGTAGCGCAGTGCGTACCGAAAAACTACCGAAGCGTTGGTTAAAGGTATCGAAGTGCTGCTGAGCAAGAAGAGTGGTTGGCACCAGCATCGCCACCTGCTTGCCAGCTTGGATAGCTTTGAATGCGGCACGTACGGCAATTTCGGTTTTACCAAAACCCACATCTCCGCAAACGAGCCGATCCATTGGTGAATGGCTCTCCATGTCGATTTTGACTTGGTGTGCGGCATGGGCTTGATCGGTGGTCTCTTCGTATAAGAAGCTACCTTCAAGCTCTTGTTGCCAAACGGAGTCATCTGGGAAGGCAAAGCCTTCGGAGACTTGCCGGATGCGGTAAAGCTCCACAAGTTCTTCGGCCACCTCAGCCACAGCTGCTCGGACTTTACCTGTAGTGCGCTGCCAATCGGCACCTCCCATACGGCTCAGCTTTGGTGTCTCACCACCGGTGTAAGAGCGCAAAGAGTCTAACTGCTCCACAGGCACAAAGAGCTTGTCGTTGCCTTTATATTCCAAAAGGAGATAGTCGCGCAGCACACCTTGTAGTTCGCGGGTGTGGATGCCCGCGTATTTGGCTATCCCGTGATGGCGATGCACCACATAGCTGTTTGGTGCGAATGGAATGGAATCGCGCAGGGTATCTGCGGCTTTTCGGGTAGCTACTGACGAAGCTGCTGTAGCAGAGGATTTGGAAGAGTGAGAGGCACGGCGGCTGGCTTTGCCTGTGATTTGCGACTCAGTCAAAACAGCGAGTTTGGCATCTGGGAGTATAAAGCTTTGAGTGATAGGCGCAGCTATCACCCCTGATATGTTGGGTGAAGCTTCAGCCAGTCGGGGCAGATTAATACCAAAATCTGTCAGCAGGGTAGCTATGCGGTCGGCTGAACTTTCGCTTTCGGCGGCGACATTGGCGCAATAGCCTTCGTTGAGCAGTTGTTGGAGCATTGGGAAAGGTCCCGCTACTCCAAAGCTTCGAGATGCAGGCGTATTGGTGTCTGTTGCCCTGGTTGTTGTAGCACTGCTTGTTGTAGCACTGTCTTGGGGAAGGGTGTCCCACGAGATGGTTTGAACTTCAGAGAAGGCAGGCTGTCGGAAAGAAGCCATCTCTATGATCTCACCGGGAAACTTTGTGAGAGCCCGTTCGTAGGAGGTGTGCAGAGATGGCGTTGTGTCGGCTTTCCAAGTCTGGGCGAAAGTTGCTACCAGCTCGGCTTCTTCCATCTGGATATCTTCTGCTCGCTGTTGCAGTCGGTCGCGGTCGATACAGACCATCAGACAGCTATTGGTCAGAAGATCGCCGAGTGTAAGTTCTTCTTTCACCAACCAAGGCAGGTAAGACTCCATGCCGTCGAACATCTCGCCAGCAGCTATGCGTTCCCACCATTGCCTTCCCCAAGGAGCTTCGCGTAGAAGTTCCGATGCTCGCTCACGAACTGCTTGGGTGGGTAGTAGCTCGCGACATGGGAAGAATTTCGCGGCAGGTATCTCAGCTAGTGACCGCTGATCGGTGAGAGAAAACTCACAGACACGCTCGACTTGATCTCCCCAGAAGTCCAGCCTCACAGGATGTGCCGCAGACGGTTCAAAAACATCCAAGATAGAGCCTCTGACCGCTAAATTACCCCTGTGTTCAACCTGCTGGCACCGTTTGTAGCCGCCACCGATGAGTTGGCTGATCAGAGCTTCTCTGTCAAGAGTTTGCCCTACGGAGACTTCCGCAGGCGTTACCTTAGTTGGCACAAGTCGTTGGGTGAGTGCACCTACTGAAACTGTTATTATTTTGGGAGGATCTTCTCGCAGTCGCCACAAGATGCGCTGTCGATCGCCCATTGACTGCCAAGTTGGGCTCACTCGCTCAAACGGGAAAGTCTCCCACGCTGGGAAGCATTCCACTTCGCCCAGCCAAACTTTCAGTTCTCGTGCCAACTCTTCAGCAGCTGCTGCTGTGGGCACTACGACCATGATGGGGTTTGAAGGTTGCCTTGCCGTCTGGTTTTCAAGCTGGTTTTCAAGCTGCCTTGTGAGCTGGCTTGCGAAGGCACGACTTCGCCGATTTGCCATGACAGCAAGCACCACAGGCTGTGCGCTGGTTGACACATAAAGCTGATTACTGCCTGGTTTAGAAAGCTGCTCGCCCTGCCTTGTGCCCGACACAGCAGCTTCTGGCACAGTAGCACCTGACACAGCAGCTTCTGGCACAGCAGCACTGTCACTCAGATGGTCAAGCAATGGCTGAAGAGAATTCGAGTTCATGGAAGTAGGTGATACAGAGACAGCATCAGTGCGACTGCGACAGGGCAAAGTCAAACCCGTCGATTGCTATCATCAAGATGGCCTTGGCAGAACGCTCGGTAGCGTCTTGAAGCAGCTTACGTTCTTGTGGGGGGGGGCGGCTCAGCACATGATCGGCTCCTTCTTCTTTGCTGGGGGGTTTGCCAATGCCGATACGAAGGCGCAGAAAGTCAGCTGTGCGAAGGTGGTCGCGGATCGATTCAAGTCCGTGATGTCCCCCTAAGCCGCCACCTGCCTTCAGCTTTATTTGCCCTGGCGGTATATCTAGCTCGTCATGCACAATCAGCAAATCTTCAGCATCACCGCCGACAGTGATTTTGCATCGGCGAGCTAACTTCAAAACCGATTCGCCTGAACGATTCATATAGGTGGTCGGACACGCCAACATCAGAGTTTTGCCTTCGGTTTCTGCTAACCAAACTTCAGCTTTGTCACGGCTTTTCACAGGCTTGGCCTGCAACTGCTTAGCCAACAACCTCACCGCGTCAGCACCGATATTGTGGCGAGTTCTTAGAAACTTTGCTCCCGGATTGCCGAGACCGACAACCAGCAGACTATTAGAGGTCTGAGGGTTTAGTTTTCGATTATGGCGAAATCCCATGAGTAAGCCGAAAAAGACCTCAGAACAAACCGTCAGAATAGGCCGACTGGATCAGCCCTCCTCTGAGGACTCTCCGGCTTCCGACTCGGGAGCAGCTTCGTCTTCGGGAGCAGCTTCACCTTCCAGCTCTTCTTCAGCTTCCACTGCGGCTTCTACTTCGGCAATGCGCGGAGCCGAACCGACGAGCACGGAAGTTTCGGGGTCGACAGGAGTGGTGGAGCCTGTGGGAAGGGCGATATCTCCAACTGTTATGGTGTCGCCTACTTCAATATCGGTAACATCTACTTCAATCAAGTCGGGAATCAAATTCGGCCTGGTTACAATCGTCAAAGTGAAGAGAAGCTGATCTAAGATTCCGCCGGCCAGGTTGAGAGAGTGAGTGTCGCCTACCGATTGGATCGGCACTTCCACTGTCACATCCTGGTCAGGGTTAATGCGCAAGAAATCCACATGTAGCACTTCGTCGCGATACGGGTGCCATTGGATATCTTTTACGATGCCCATCTCTTGGCTACCTTCAATATCTAAAGTCAAAATGGCGTTGCGGCCTGCTGCGGTAGAAAGGGCTGTTCGCAGTTCGCTCAGCTGCACTGCAACTGAAATGGCATCGCTCTTTAAGCCATAGACGACAGCGGGGATGATGCCTTCTTTTCGCATGCGGCGAGCTGGTCGGGTGCCGCCTTCATTGCGTGGCATGAGGGTTAGATTTTGATCCATGGTTTTTTACTCCAGATAGGTGCCGTATTTTAGGATAGACACCCTATTTCAAGATGGGTTTTGATTTAGGTTTCGAGATAGATTTTGATTTCAAGATAGGTTTTGACCGCCGAAAATATCGCTCACCGAAGTGTTGCCAAATACTGCTCCGATAGCGTCGGCTATGACGGGTGCCACCGAGAGCACTTGCAGCTTCTCGAACTGCTTAGTGGGTGGAAGCGGCAAAGTGTCAGTGACGACTATCTGCTCTATGACGCTGTTGTTGAGCTTTTCTATGGCGTTTTTCGAGAAGACCCCGTGAGTGGCGGCCGCACAGACCCGTGCCGCGCCGCGCTCCATGAGCTGTTCGGCAGCGGCTACGAGGGTGTTGCCAGTGTCGATCATGTCGTCTATCAGCACGCAAGTGCGGCCCTTCACATCGCCCACCACCTCACGAGCCTCCACGCTGTTTTTTTGAGTTGCGCTACGCCGCTTGTAGACGATGGCCAAGTCGGCTCCGCTGGCAATGGCGTATCGCTCTGCCACACGCACCCGTCCGGCATCAGGTGAGACCACCACAAGATCATCTCCTAGTCCGTCAAAATAGTTACACAAAATAGGCATGGCGGTTAGATGATCCCAAGGGCCGTCAAAGAAACCTTGGATTTGGCCCGAGTGGAGATCCACGCTGATGATGCGGCTCGCCCCCGCAGCATTAAACAGATTCGACATGAGCTTGGCTGAGATAGGCTCGCGCCCCGCAGCCTTGCGATCTTGACGGGCGTAGCCGAAGAACGGACACACCGCCGTGATGCGTTGCGCCGAAGCTCGCCTAGCGGCATCTACCATGAGTATCTGCTCCATAAGCGAGTCGTTCACGGAGTTGCCGTTGAAAGCCCCGTGGCTCTGAAGGATGAAAATATCCACACCGCGCACCGACTCGCCAAACTGGCAGTGGATCTCGCCGTTGGCGAACCTGCCGATATTGGTTTCACCAAGCTTTATGCCCAAGCTAGCAACGATGGCTTCAGCCAAGGCAAGGTTGGTGGAACCGGATACGACATGCAGTTTGCGGTGGCTTATGGCCTCCATAGTTGAGTCTTTCTTGTATGTGTTTGTGGCTTGTGCTTGCGGCTTCTTTGAGTTGTATATGGTTATGTGCTGGCCGGGCAGGACTTGAACCTGCAACCTCCTGATCCAAAGTCAGGCGTTCTGCCTGTTGAACTACCGGCCATCTTTATAAAATCTTACCCTGCTATGTTGCAAGCTTGGCTGTGCAGACAGATTGAGGCAGACAGATTGAGATAAAAATGTTGAGACAAGAGATGTTGAGATAAGAGTTGAAGGTTCAGTGTGGTGAATTGACGAAATTGCTGTAAGGTTAGCTCTTCATGGGATCGCTCATCAAAAAGCGGCGCAAAAGGATGCGCAAGAAGAAGTATCGCAAGATGCGTCGCCGCACGCGATTCCAGCGTCGTCGCGGTCGCTAAGGTCTGGGTTTCTCAGTTCTCAGTTCGCAGTTCTCAGCTAACAGTTCTGACCAGGCGGTGGCCGGGGGCAGGATGATCGCCTTCTACGAACCAAGTGCTACCACTGCCTGCTAGTCGGGGAGTTTGACCTGATATTTCGCCAAGCTGGTCGCGGTATTTAGCTAAGCGAGGCTCCAGTTTGAGGGCGGCTGGCTCTAAGTCGTTGCCGTTTTCGCCTTTAGGTGCACCCATTTCGTCCCAAGTTTTATAGACGGCTTGTGTGGAGCAACCGAAAGGGGGTGTCAGCAGAGTATAGACAGCAGGCTTTGGAGGGAGGCTTTGGATTATCTCGCCGATGCCTCCGACTTGGGCACGACCACCCACGAGACAGAAAGGCACATCAGCCCCGAGAGTGGCTGCCGCGCCAAGATCGTCAATGCCCGCCCAGCGAAGCACTGCTGCTGCATTAGCTGAGCCACCTCCTAATCCTGCACCTAGGGGGATGCGCTTGATGACAGTTATCTTTGCCTGTCTGTTCGCAAGAGCTAGGGCTTTAGCAATGAGATTATCTGATGAGAGGTCAAGGTTGTCTGAGTTATCGACTGCTCTGTTGCTCTGGTTGGTGAGATTTTGGTGGGTGAGATGTTGATCGGTTATCATCACCAAACCTTCGCCTTCTTCTATCAGAAGTTCATCGGCGAAGTCTAAGGTCACCATTTCGGCGTCAATCAGGTGGTAGCCATCTTCACGCATACCAGTAATGTGGAGCGACAAAGTGAGTTTCGCAGGTGCGAGGATTACCTGATTGTTGAGGTTGCTTCTGAGGTTAGAGCTATTGCTGAAGCTAGAGCTACTGCCAAGGCTAGATCTGCTATCTTTTTCGCAGGTGCGGGCTTCTTGAGCTAGCTTCACCCAAGCCTCTAAATCTAAATCTTGAGGGCGAGATTCTGGATTGATGTCTGCCGCTATAAAAATTTTTGACGGCAAAACATCACGCAGTGACTTTCTGAGCATTTTTCGGCGTTGATTGAAGGCTTTTTCAACCAGAGGAAAGAGATCTTCAGGGGCGATCTTGGGCGGTGTGTGGCGAAGTATTTGCAACACAGCTGAATTCACTTTGGGTGGCGGGAGAAATGCTGTGGAGGGAACTCGTTTGAGCACGGTAGCTTTGCCCCAATAGGCCGTCTTGACAGAAGGTACTCCGTAGGCTGAGCTTCCAGCATGAGCCGCTAGGCGTTCTGCTACTTCTTCTTGAAGCATGATGGTCATGGTCTGTATCTGTGGTGCATCTTGGAGAATGTCAAGCACTAGACCAGTGGCGATGTTATAGGGGAGATTTGCTACCAGTTTCCAAGCTTGTTTTTGGTTGTGTTTTTGGCTGTGCTCTTTTAGAAAAGTTGCCCAGTTAATGTTGTCGGCGTTTTCCCAAACAAGTCGCACAGTACCTGAAGTCGCGGTTGTGTCTGCTGAAAGCACTTCTGTCAAGGCAGGTTCAAGTGATATATCAGTTTCAATAGCCAGCACATCGGCTCCGGCTTTTGTCAATTCAAGTGTGAGGGTGCCCAAACCAGGACCTATTTCAATCACTTGGTCACCGGGTCTCACTCCGGCAAGGCGCACGATGTCTTGGGTTGTGTCTGAGTCGGTGAGAATATGTTGCCCAAGCGATTTCTTGAGACGAATGCCGTGTCTTGCGGCTAGATCATCCCAAGTTTCTGGGGGTGTCAAGTTTCTGCGGATGTTAAGTTTCTGCGGACGGCAAGGTTTAGAGGTTCGGATTTTCAGGTAGGTGTCTCACTCCGCAAACGGGCCACGGGGCTCGCCCTCTATCATCCCAGAGCTTTTGCGCTAAGAAGTCTTGATCTTGGGGAGAAGCTACTGAAGGCAACACGCCCACAAGGCGAGAAGCATATCTTCTGGCTACGTCGTTCCAGGTGCTGATGTTGAACTGATATGCGCCATAGTAGAGGCCATTGGCACTGCGAACGGTATAGTCGCCGTTTGATTCGCACTGACGAAGCTGTTGCCATTGAGCGGCTGTCGGTAGTCTTGGAGCGGCAGTTGTAGTGGTTGGGGCTGCCGTAGTCGTTGGGACAGTCGTAGTGGTAAGCACTGATTGATCTGCCACACTCGGGAGAACGATAGTAGGAGGTAAAGGTGGTCTGCCACCAGGAGGAGAGGCGGTTGTAGTTGTTGAGGCAACTGTGGTGGTTGTAGTTGCTGGGGGGGTGGTAGTTATTGTTGGAGCAGCTGTGGTGGTAGGGGTAGGAGCAGCAGTGCCATCCAAAGTATGGCGGCAATCGGGCCAGCGCCCTGAGCCGAATTCTTGCCAGAGGGCATATGCCATACGATCTTGGTCGGCTGGAGAGGCTTGCGAGGGTAGCACTCCCACAAGAGAGGGATAGTTGCGACCAGCCAGGTCGTCCCAGGTTTCAGGGCGGAACTGATATGCCCCGTGGTGCGTGCCTGCGTCGTTTATTTCTGTATAGCTACCGTCTGTCTGACATTGCCTCATGGCTGCCCATCGCTGCTGCGAGGGGAAACCAGCCACTTCCAGAGGCACGGCAGGTCCTAATGCATCAGGGTCGTAGCCGCCGGGGGCTTCGGTGGTGGTTGGTGAGATGATAGTTGTGACCGTGGGCGGCGGCGGAGGAGCTGGCAGCACCGAGACAGCGGGCGGAGGCTCAGTGGTCGTGGTAGTGGTAGCCGTTGTGGTAACAACAGGAGGTACCACAGCTTCAGAGTCGTCAGAGTCATCGCTACCCGATGTTGCCCAGAAGATCAAGCCAATCACCAGGCCGATGATGAGCAGAGCGGCAACCACGGTGATAGCTAAACGAGCCTCACGGGGAAGTCTCGCTCCGAAAGGTAATCGCTTGCTGGGGGAAGAGATTCCCCCTGGTGAGACTGGTGTATTGCCAGTTGTATGTCCCGCTGTGCTACCGGTTGTGCCACCAGTTGCGCCACCAGTTGCGCTGGGTGGCACAGACCAGGCGGGAGATGTTGGTGGATGGCCTCCAGTCGAGGATGTTCCACCCGTGCTGTCGGTCGGCGGGTTGCCTCCAGTCGGGGTCCAGTCAGTCATCGAGCCTGTATAGTTTTGAGGCGTTGTTCCAGGTGGCTTCAGCTATATCTGCCACAGGGAGCCTTTTGGTTTCTGCAAGTTTTTGTCCCACAAACACAACATTAGCGGGTGCATTCGGCTTACCTCGGTATGGTACTGGAGTTAAAAATGGAGCATCTGTCTCGACCAACATCTGGTCCAGAGGGCACGCCGCAGCTGCCTCTCTAACATTTTCGGCGTTTGGGAATGTGACGATCCCACTGAAAGAAAGCGAGACGCCGCGGCTCAAGGCCTCTTGAGCTTCAGCTACGCCACCGGTGAAGCAATGAAATACTGTTCGAGGCGGTATTCCCTCGCTATCTAAGATCGCAAAGGTGTCGTCCCAGGCTTGCCGGGTGTGCACCACGAGGGTTTGGTCTAACTCGTGCGCCCAGCCGATGTGCTCGGCAAAAACGGATCGCTGTTCGTTGCGAGGGGAGTGGTCGTAGAAATAGTCAAGTCCGCATTCTCCCACCGCCGCCACGAAGGGCTGATCCAAAAGCTCCAAGATGCCGTCGGTGCCGTGTTCTGCTTCGTGAGGGTGAATACCTGCTGTGGCCCAGACGCCCTCGTGGGTTTGTGCCACCTGTTGGGCTTCAGCTGAGGTCTCACGGTCTGTGCCGATGACGATGCAACGTTCCACTTTTGCGGCTCGCGCTGCTAGCAAGAGTTCTTCTGACTCTTTGAGAGTCATATGACAATGATTGTCTATCCAGCGCATCTTTTCTGGTTTTTAGTCAGAGGAAATCCGAGGGAATAGCGGATCGCCTCTTATCACTTGTGTTCCTCCGCCGTAGCCTCCCCACTCTGCGGCTTCGGGCAGGCGTTGGTCGGCAGGGTTGCCTGTCATACCTATTCTTTGCCAGGCAACAGCTGCGGCATCGGGTATGGCTGGGCTCGCCAAGATGGTAGCTATCCGCAGACACTCCAAGGTGTCGCCGAGCACGGCGTTTACTTCGTTACCTTCTGGTAGCTTCCACGGCTCCATGCGTTGGAAATATTCGTTGGCGTCTCGGAGGATTTGCCAAGTGGCATCTAGGGCCACTGAGGGCTGAACTTGCTCCCAGGCTTTTGACGCGGCTTCGTAGGCTGCGGCGGTGCTTTCTCGCAGAGGACTATCAGGGGAGGCAGCTGGGCCGATGCCTCCGGCTTTGGACTCTACCACCGCTGCTACTCGCCCCAGCAGATTGCCGAAAGCGTTAGCCAAGTCGCTTGTGTAGCGGCTCAGGAGGGCTTCATAGCTGAAGTCATTGTCGGGGCCGAAGGAGGTGTCTCGCAGCATGGCGTAGCGAAAGCCGTCAACGCCGAACTCTTCTGTCATATTCTCTGGCGAGATTTGGTTGAGCTTGGATTTCGACATTTTTTCGCCACCGATGAGTAGCCATCCGTGCACATGGAATTTTGGGAGGTCTTTCACGCCAGCAGCCATGAGCATCGCAGGCCAATAGACGCAGTGGAAGCGAATGATGTCTTTGCCCAAGAGGTGTCGTGTGGCTGGCCACCAAGCGGCGAAGCGGTCAGGGTCGCCATCATATCCGGCGACGGTGGCGTAGTTGATGAGGGCGTCATACCACACATAGAAGACTTGGCTTTCATCCCAAGGCACTCGTATGCCCCAGTCGAGCGAGGTCCGGGTAACTGAGACATCGGCCAGTCCGCCTTTGATGATGCCTAGGGCTTCGTTGCGATAGCGGGTGGGTGTGATGTTTTCGGGCTCTCGCTCAAACCACTCCAAGAGTGGCTCGGCAAACTCTGAAAGCTTGAAGAAATAGTTCTCTTCGGTCATGCGCTCAACAGGGCCCGATACCCTACCTTCGTCCACATCGGCTTGGGTCACATAAGCTTCGTCCGACACGGAATAGAGGCCGTCATAGGTGCCTTTATAGATGTGTCCGTTGTCGTAGCAACGTTGCATAAAAGCTCGCACCGAGGCGTGGTGGCGTGGTTCGGTGGTGCGGATGTAATCGTCATAGGCGATGTTGATGTGATCCCAAGCATCACGGAACCGTTCGCTAGTCTGATCGGCTTGCTCTTGTGGGGTGAGGCCGTTGGCTTCTGCGGCTCGCTGGACTTTGAGGCCGTGCTCGTCAGTGCCAGTCATAAACACCACATCGTTGCCTAACAGCCGCTGCCAGCGACAGACTGCATCTGCTGTCACGGTTGTATAAGCATGCCCTAAATGCGGAGCATCATTCACATAGAAGATCGGCGTAGTGAGATAAAACCGCGACATGGTGGAATTCTAACTGCCAGAGATTGACAGCATCGCATTGGTTGTCTGGCTCATTGTCTCACTCGCTGGATGATTTTTGAAAAGGCTGATGCTAGGGGCAGTGCTTTCAGTTAATACTTTCAATCGCAGTTAATACTTTCAATTGCCAGGGCATAGACCCTGCGCTTGGAGATTCCGTAGGCAGAGGCGACTCTTTGTGCGGCTTCTGAGCGGGTGGCTCCGTCAGTGCGCTCGGCGATTATGGCGGCAAGAATTGCTTCATCTGTTGGTTCGGGAGGTTCTGGCGAACCTTGCAGCACTAGCACGAACTCGCCTTTGGTGGGGATAGCCCCCTCGCTGACTTGTGTGGCAAGTTCGCCCAAGGTGGCTGAAGATACTTCTTCGTGGAGTTTCGTTAGCTCGCGAGCTAAGGTTGCCCGGCGGTCTGACCCGATGATTTTGGTTAGGTCTTCTAGTGTGTGAGCCAGTCGGTGAGGAGCTTCAAAGAGCACTATTGTTCGGGGTTCTCTGGCTAAGGCGGCCAGCCGTTGTGAGCGGGCTGTGCCTTTGCGGGGGAGGAAGCCTTCAAACACGAACCTGCCAGTGGTTAGACCGCTTACAGCGAGAGCAGCTGTAGCAGCTGAGGGGCCGGGGATGATGCTGACTGTGACACCAGCTGCGTGAGCGGCTGCCACGAGCGGCCCAGGCGGGTCGGAAATGCCCGGTGAGCCTGCATCTGTTGCTATGGCCACAAGTTGGCCCTGCTGAGCGAGAGATATGAGATCACCTGCGACTTCTTCTTCTGTGTGCTCGTTGAGGCAAACCAGCTTTAGGGGCTGAATGCCAGAAAGTTCCAGTAGCTTGCCTGTTCTACGAGTGTCTTCGCAGGCAATGATGTCGGCTTCTGCCAATGTCTTTACCGCCCTGGGTGAGAGGTCACCCAAGTTGCCGATAGGTGTGGCAACTAGAACTATGGCACCAGTCGCTGTGCTATCTGTTATTAGAGCATCTGTTGCTGTGCTATCTGTCGCTGTGCTATCGGTCATTAGGGCACCGGTTTTGTTTGATCTGTGATATCCACTTCGTCTCCCGCCTTCAAATTCCACTTGTCAAAGCTTCCAGCAGTTGCCTCAAGAACTCGTCGCGACCGCAACCGTGGTATCCCTACCCGCCAAGGCTTCATCGTCTTGATCGAAAGCACCCTCCCTCGCCGATCCACATAAGCTACATCAATTGCAAAACGCATCCCCAAAGTATGTATCCATCCTGCAGGTTCTAGCACCAGCACGCCGACACTGCTCTCTTGCCCCAATAATCCTTTTGTCCGTGTCCGAGCATTAGCAGCAATTGCAGCTTCAGCCACCACCTGCCCATTTACCGCCAGCCATGCCATTACCCAAATTTAGAGGGAAATGCTGAATGCCCGTAAAACAGTCAAAGATTTCATTCGCAAGAAAATGAGCGAACTCGATTGGGGGCTACCTTGGGGCGGTGAAGCGGAACTCCATTACATCGCCGTCTTGAGTGAGGTAGTCGCGACCTTCTGCTCGGATTTTGCCGGCTTGTTTGGCGGCTGTCCAAGAGCCTATGGCTAGGAGGTCTTCACAAGCTATGGTTTCGGCTCGAATGAAGCCTTTTTCAAAGTCGGTGTGGATGGCCCCGGCGCACTCACGGGCAGTGGAGCCGGCTTTGAAAGTCCAAGCTCGGGATTCTTTTTCGCCTGTAGTGAAAAAGGTATAGAGCGAGAGTAGTTTGCGGGCAGCACTGGCGAATTCAGCTAGCGCACCCTCGCCTAAACCTAGTTCTTGAAGCATCTCACCTTGGTCTTCTGAGGGGAGCTGTGCCACTTCTTCTTCCAGTCGCACGCACATTCCCATAACTTCAGCTTGGGGGAGGTCTTCGCCAAGATCTGCTGTCGAGTTTCCCGCCGCTGAGCCTCCTGTTTCTAGAATTTCCTCGCCCAAGTTGGCCAAAACCATGATTGGTTTATTTGTGAGCAAAAAATTCGCAGATAGGGCTATCTTTTCTTCATCTGATAATTCGCTTCTGTATATCGGCACACCCTCAGCCAGCACTTGAGCCGCCTTCTCTAAAAGAGCAACTTCTTCGCGCATAGACGGATCACTGCGAGCTTGACGTGTTCGCCTTTCAAGTTGTCGCTGGGTGCTATCAAAATCAGCCAAGCTCAACTCCATCTCTAAGATGTGAAGCTGTGACAGCGGATCGTGCTCTTGAGGTAGGTCTTTCGTCTCAAAGACTTGCAGCACATAGACGATGGCTTCCACCTCACGAATATGGGAGAGAAGTTGATTGCCCAGCCCTTCACCTTGACTCGCCCCCTCCACGATCCCGCCGATGTCGCAGAACTGAACCTGTGCTGGTGTGCACTTGGCCGAACTGCTCATCTCGGCTAGTAGGTTGAGACGCCTGTCGGGCACCGCAGCCATACCCACATGTGCTTCTTTGGTAGCGAAAGGAAACGGAGCAGCAAGCGCACTAGACCCAGTGAGCGCATTGAAGAGAGAAGATTTTCCAGAGTTAGGAAATCCGACCAGCCCAAACCTTTCCACGATGCCACGCTATCTAAGATGTGAGATATGCGAGTTACTGTTCCAGATCATCCTTTCATAGCCGAGCGGCTCACGCGGCTAAGACGCCACGACACGAAGCGGGCCGGCTTTCGCCGCAACCTTCACGAGCTGTCGCAGTTTCTGATCTACGAAGCGATGCGAGAACAGCTTGTGGTAGAGATTGACATTCAGACGCCTCTGTGCCCCGCAACCGGAGTTGAAATACACGACCCGCCGATAGTGGTACCCGTTTTGAGGGCGGGGCTGGGGATGATGGATGCAGCCTTCCAGCTTTTGCCGAATGCAAGGGTAGGCTTCATCGGTGCTCGCCGAGATGAAGAAACTCTGCTACCCGACGAGTATGTCAATACCATCCCGAACGATTTGGAAGGGCAGGAAGCCTTGGTGCTGGATCCGATGTTGGCGACAGGTGGTTCGCTTATTCACACTTGCAAGTTGCTGCAAGAAGCCAATGTGGGCTTCATACGAGTGGTCTGTGTGTTGGCATCTCCAGAGGGTGTAGCTGCCTTTGAGTCGACCGGCTATAACGCCTGCGTGGTGACTGGCTCAATAGACAGCCACCTCAACGAGCAAGCTTTCATTGTGCCGGGTCTAGGCGATGCTGGTGATCGCCAGTTCGGGCTGACTTGACCGCCTGTGCCAAGACAGGTAAAATGCGCCCCTAAATGCGAGATACTGAATAATGCCTGAGCGCGAAAAATCACGCCCTAATTTTGAAGGCCCTGATTTTGAAGGCCCTAATTTTGAAGACCTGGCCGATGTCGTGGCCCTGTTGAGACAGGAATGCCCCTGGGACAAAAAGCAGACTCACGCCTCCTTACGCAAACACCTGCTGGAAGAAACTTATGAGACTTTGGAAGCGATTGACCGACTTTGCGAAGTTCTGGGTAGCGAGCAAACCCACCAAAAAAGCACTCAACAAATAGCATCAGCTAAATCGCTTTGCGACGAGCTGGGCGACTTGCTCTATCAAGTCTTCTTCCACTCACTTTTGGCATCTGAGCGAGACGACTTTGATGTCTATGATGTTGTAGCTTCTATTCAAGCCAAACTCATCAGAAGACATCCGCATGTATTTGGCAATCTGAAAGTGGATTCAGAGGAAGACTTGGCACCTCACTGGGAAGCTATTAAGAAATCCGAAGGCAAGCGTGAATCTGTGATGGACGGCATTCCAAACGAGCTACCTGCCTTGTTGTATGCCTCAAAAGTTCAGCGCAAGGCAGCCTCGCTGGGAGCCAAACCCCCGCAAGAGATGGTTGCTACTGAGATTGGAAATGTTACTTCTGAAATATCGCAGTCTGTGGAGTTTCCGATAGACGACCAGACTGTCGGCCGTCTGCTGTTTACCATCACCCAGTTAGCTGCACAGCAAGGCATTGACAGCGAAGCAGCTCTGCGCTCAGCTGCTCAAGATTTCAAAGATCGCTTCCGCAAACTAGAAGAACGAGGCGAAGACCTAGCCACAGAAGAGACGCGAGATTACCTCTGGGGAGGCTAACCCTCACCTAACTCCTAACCCTGCCCCTCGCCTTGCCCACAAATTTATCTTGCACAATTTGGCGTTATCGGGCAAACTAGCCAATGTGCCTCTTAGTCGGTCTCCTAATCTCAGTGCTACTACCTCCGCGAGCACCATCCAGCACATTGTCGGCAGAGAAGTGCTTGACTCTCGTGGCAATCCCACCGTAGAAGTAGAAGTCGTGCTGGCTTCGGGTGCTATGGGGCGAGCACTTGTGCCCTCTGGAGCATCCACAGGCAAATACGAAGCCAAAGAGCTGCGCGACGGCGGAGATCGTTTCGCAGGCAAAGGAGTTCAAAAAGCAGTCGGTCATGTCAATGGCGAAATAGCCGAAACCTTGCTCGGAGGTGATGCACAAGACCAACAGCAGATTGACACAACTCTCATAGAGCTTGACGCCACTGACGACAAACGTCGCCTAGGTGCCAACGCAACTCTGGGCGTCTCTCTGGCAGTAGCGAAAGCAGCTGCAGCACACCAAAATCTGCCTCTTTACCGACACATCGGTGGTGTAGGCGGATACATCATGCCTTTGCCGTATCTGAATGTGCTCAATGGCGGTGCTCACGCCGACAACAACCTCGACTTTCAAGAGTTCATGATCGCCCCTCACGGTGCCCCCTCTTTTGCTGAGTCTTTGCGTTGGGGAGCCGAGGTGTATCACACGCTGCGACGCCTGCTGGTTGAAAAATCTCTGGCCACAGGTCTCGGCGACGAAGGCGGGTTTGCCCCTAATCTGTCGTCAAACAAAGAAGCCTTGGAATTGCTGTGTGCAGCTGTGGAGGCAACCGGCTACCGCCTCGGCGAAGACATCTCCCTAGCAGCCGACATCGCCGCTAGCGAGTTCTGTGAGACTAATACATATATTTTGCGAGGCGACACAGCCAACGGCAAACCCCGCTCGCTCACCTCAGAAGAATTCGTATTGGAGCTAAAAGCTTTGAGCCGCGACTACCCCATAATGTCGCTGGAAGACCCGCTAGCCGAAGACGACTGGGATGGCTGGAGGCATCTCACAGCCGAAATCGGCTCTGAAGTGCAGCTTGTGGGCGACGACCTATTCGTGACCAACATGGAGCGTCTCAACCAAGGTTTCGCCCGAGCGGCCGCCAATGCCATCCTCATCAAACCCAACCAGATAGGCACGCTCACCGAAACGATCAGAACGCTTCGAGCAGCCCAGATCCATAGCTATGGCACTATGATGTCGCACCGCTCAGGTGAGACAGAAGACACCACAGTGGCCGACCTAGCCGTAGCCACAAACTGCGGTCAGATCAAATCTGGTGCCCCCGCCCGCAGCGACCGCACGGCCAAATACAATCAACTACTGCGCATTGAAGAAGAGCTAGGTGCCTCCGCCCGCTTCTGGCCCAGTGAAGCCGAAGTCAGTGATGAAGCCGAAGTCCGTGATGCAGTGGCGCAACAGCAAAATCCAGCACAGTAATCGATCAGGGAAATCTGAAGTAGATGTTTCTAATCCGTCTCATCTGGAGCCGCTTTACCCTGATGCTGCTGCTGTTTGCAGCACTTGCTGCGATAATCGTCTTTTACGGCATTACCCCTTACAACGCTTGGGAAGAACAACGCGGCGTAATTGCTGAGGTTGAAGCAGAGTTAGATGAGATAACCAAAGAAAACACTGAACTACAAGTTGAGATAGACCGACTTTCCACACCAGCTGAAGTAGAGCGTGTGGCTCGCCGTGACCACAACTTCATCTACCCCGGTGAAGAACCCTATGTGGTGCTTCCACCTGCTGCAGCATCTCAGACTCCCTGACCTCTCCAACTATCTGCCCATACTGGGCTGTATACCTGTGCATGATACCTATGTCGTGATACCTGTGTCGGGGCATCTAGGTCATGGCATCTATGTCGGGGCATCTAGATCTTGGCAGACAAATAAGCAAATTGATATAAAATCGGTTAACCTAAAAACCGCCGCTATATAACCACGATAAGGATTACCAAAAACCGGGAGGAAAGTTTATGAGCATCATGGGCACACGGGTCTTGCGTAAGGAAGATCCTAAGTTCCTCACAGAAGGAGCCACATACACAGCCGATGTCCGCGACCCTCGCCTAGAGGGAGCAGCGCACGTGCACTTCGTGCGCTCTACTTTTGCACACGCCAAGATCACCAGCATAGACATCTCCGATGCAGCATCTATGCCCGGAGTGCTCGGTATCTGCACAGCCGATGACATTCCCGAAGATGTAGGCACGGTGCCAGCAGCAGTGCCGCTCTTCCCGCCGAGTATGATGAACCGACCTTTGCTTGCTACAGGTACAGCTCGTTTTGTGGGCGAACCAGTAGTGGCTGTTGTGGCTGAGACGCCCACTCAGGCAGCAGATGCCGCCGATATGGTATTTGTCGACTACGAACCGCTACCCGTTGCTATAGACATTGAAGACGCCAACGCCGATAACAATATTATCTTTGACGATGTAGGCACCAACACGGCAGTGGACTTCGCAATGATGGGCATGGCTACAGGCATCGGCGAAGAAGACATCTTTGCTGATTGCGATGTAGTGGTGAAACAGCGCATCATCAACCACAAAACAGCCCCGGCTCCTCTAGAGGGTCGCTCTGTGGCGTGTGTCTGGGAAGGTGAAAAACTCATTATCTGGCTCAGCAGTCAAGCACCTCACGGCTTCAAAGGGGCACTACCAGGTGTGTATGAAGGCATCGACTGCCAAGTCATCTGCCCTGATGTGGGCGGAGGCTTCGGACAGAAGATAGGTGGAACACCTGAAGAGCTGATCATGCCTCACCTGTCTCGCGTTTATAACCGGCCGATGCGCTGGACGGAAACCCGCACGGAGAATTTCATAGGCATCGGCCACGGACGAGCACAAGTGCAGTATGCAACCATCGGTGGTAGTAGCGACGGTGAAATCCAGTCGTATCGCTTGGAAGTCATCGGCGACTCAGGTGCCTATTGCGGGCTAGGAGCGTTCTTGCCGTTCTTCACTCATATCATGGCAGCAGGCGTCTACAAGATCCCCAAGATTGAAACCGCAGCTAAGTCGGTGGTTACAAACACAGCTCCTGTGTTGGCATATCGCGGCGCAGGTCGTCCTGAAGCCACCGCCGCTATAGAGCGTGCTATCGACATATTCGCAGCCGAATGCGGGTTGAGTGCTGTAGAGGTGCGCCGCAAGAATCTCATACCGGCAGACGCCTTCCCTTATACCACCCCGCACGGCACCGAATACGACTCTGGTGCATACGAAACCTCTTTGGACAAAGCCCTGGAAGCTGCCGACTATCAGGCACTGCTAGCTGAGCAAGCCGCCCGCCGTGAGCGAGGCGATCGTATACAGCTAGGCATTGGTGTTTCCGTGTATGTAGAGATCACAGGCGGGCCAGCCCCCGGCGGAGCAGAGTTCGCCCGTGTGCACATCACTCCTGAAGGCAAGGCACAGATATTCTCTGGAGCTTTCTCTCATGGGCAGAGCCACGCCACTACCTTTGCTATGGTCGCGGCCGACCAGCTCGGAATGTCAATAGACGATATTGAAGTCGTCCAAGGTGATACCGACAAAGTGCCAGAAGGCACTGGAACTTTTGCTTCTAGGTCGCTTCAGTTCGGAGGATCGGCTGTTTATGACTCGTCTCGTGAGGTTGCCAATCAAGCTCGCGAGATAGCTGCGAAACTGCTTGAAGCCGATGCGGAAGATGTGGTCTTGGATACCAGCACTGGGGCATTTCATGTGCAGGGCACGCCGGCTGTGTCAAAGAGCTGGGCAGATGTGGCCGCAGCTGCTGCCAATGATGGTGTGACTTTACAACACGAAGGCAGCCACAACGCTAACTGCAGCTATCCCTTCGGGGCGCATGTGGTGGTGGCAGAGGTAGATACCGAAACAGGCGAAGTTACGGTGCCAAAAATTGTGACTTGTGACGACTCCGGCACGATACTCAACCCCAACATCATAGAAGGCCAACGTCATGGAGGCATTGCCCAGGGCATTGCCCAGGCACTAACCGAGGAGTTCGTATATGACGAAGACGGCAACCCTGTTACTTCCAACTTTGCCGACTATGGTTTCATTTCAGCTGCTGAGCTACCTTCATTCACGCTCGTGCCGCTGGAGACTCCTACCCCCAACAATCCCCTAGGTGCTAAAGGCATCGGCGAGTCGGGGGCTATAGGTTCCACGCCTGCTCTGCAGAGTGCGGTAGTGAATGCTCTCAGCCACCTAGGCATTCGCCACATAGACATACCGCTTTCGCCTGAAAGGGTGTGGAGCGCAATCTCAGACAGCTAAAGCCAGGCAAACAACGCAAGCAACAAAGCAAGCAAACAACGCAAACAAGTAATCAAGCAAATAAATAAACAAGGAGTTATCGAAAGTGGAGATTTCAGTCAAAATCAACGGCGAGGAGCATCGTCAAGAAGTAGAGCCGCGAACGCTCTTGGTGCATTTCCTCCGCGACCAGATCGGACTCACCGGCACCAACATCGGTTGTGACACATCCTCATGTGGAGCATGCACTGTTCATGTCAACGGCGAGTCGGTTAAATCGTGCACGATGTTCGCTGTTCAAGCCGATGGCGAAGAAGTGCTCACCATTGAAGGCTTAGCCTCCAACGGCGAGCTTCACCCGATGCAAGAGGCTTTCCGCCAATGCCATGCGCTTCAGTGCGGCTACTGCACACCGGGTATGGTCATGGCTTCGGTATCGCTCATCCAAGAGAATCCGAATCCTACAGAAGCTGAAGTGCGCGAGGGGTTAGAAGGCAACCTTTGCCGCTGCACCGGCTACCACAATATCGTTAAGGCTGTTATGGAGGTGGCGAAGTGATACCTGCAGCATTTGAATACATTCGAGCCGACTCCGCTGATGCGGCCTTGGCTGCTCTTGCTGAACACGGCGATGAGGCCAAGCTTCTAGCTGGTGGACATTCACTCATTCCGCTTATGCGTTTCCGTTTGGCTCGCCCCGAAGTGATAGTAGATGTCGGACGAGTAGACGACCTCAAATATATCAACGATGCTGGCGACCATCTGGCCATAGGTGCCCTCACCCGCCATAGCGATGTAGAAACCAGCGATCTCGTGAAGGCTGAAGCCCCGCTACTGTCGGCTGCCACTTCGTATGTAGGCGACCCTCAAGTGCGCCATCGCGGCACCATCGGTGGCTCTGTGGCACACGGCGATCCGGCATCTGATATTCCCTCAGTGTTGCTGGCTTTCAGGGCAACTCTCATAGCTCAAGGGCCGGGCGGCACACGGGAGATCCCTGTGGACGATTTCTTCCAAGGATTCTTAGAGACAGACTTAGCCCCCGATGAGATTTTGACAGAAATCCGCTTGCCTAAAGCCGCTGGCGCAGGTTGGTCATTTCAGAAGTTCAATAGACGCGCACAAGACTGGGCTATTGTCGGCGTTTCGGCATTGGTTCAAAACGGCACCGCCGGCATTGGCCTTGTGAATATGGACAGCACCCCTGTGCGTGCCGCCGCAGCTGAAGCTGCTGTAGCTTCAGGTGCTTCGCCAGCCGAGGCAGCTGAATCTGCCGCCATTGGGTGCGAACCTACTTCCGACCTCAATGCCAGCGTTGAATATCGCCAGCATCTGGCCCGCGTGCTCACTCGCCGAGCCCTAGAAGAAGCAACTGCCTAGATTCAGAGGTGGCGCAGTCAGTCTTGACATTAGGGGAAGTTCGCTCTGGGCTAGAGGCGGCAGATTATCTTCCAGATGAAGGGCTTGTAGCCGCTGTATATCTGGCTATTACCCTGCGCCGTCCACTGTTGCTAGAAGGCGAAGCTGGAGTCGGAAAAACTGAAGTCGCCAAGGCTTTGGCAGCATGGACTGGCGGTTCGCTCATCCGCCTGCAGTGCTATGAGGGTATCAGTGTCTCACAAGCTGTCTATGAGTGGGATTATGCCCGACAGATTTTGAGCCTGCGAGTTGCTGAAGCTTCTAAGAGCGGCGACTCAGATAATTCTTTGCAGACCAGCGACCTGTATTCAGAGCAGTTCTTGGTGCGCCGCCCGCTACTACAAGCCGTTACCGACAGCAGCTCCGTGGCCCCCATTTTGCTCATTGACGAAATAGATCGAGCCGATGACGAATTTGAAGCGTTTCTTCTTGAGGTGCTTTCCGACTGGACGATTACCGTGCCCGAAATAGGAGCTTTTACAGCTACACAGCCACCTTTGACTATCATCACATCCAACCGCACGCGTGACATTCATGATGCCCTCCGCCGCCGTTGTCTGTACCACTGGGTGGAGCATCCAGATTTGACCCGTGAGACGGCCATAGTTGCCTTGCGATCTGAGACGACTAGTGAAGTTCTGTCTCGCCAAGTCGCCGCCGCTTCTGGCCACCTGCGAAATGGAAGCTTCTACAAACCGCCGAGCGTGGCAGAAACCATCGCCTGGGCAGATGCTCTGAGTGCCCTAGGTGCTGAGGAATTGACTGCTGAAGTAGCAGGGCAAACCCTAGGGGCCGTTCTCAAATATCGTGAAGACCAAGAACGGGCACGAGCAAACGGGCTAGAGCAGCTTGTGGCTGAAGCTGTGGCCGAAGCCGATCGTGGTGCTCTCTCAGATGGTGGCTGATTTGCCCTTGAAAGATCTGCCCTTGAATGATCTGCTGGTAAGAGACTTGCCTGACTTGTCTGCGAAAGCTTCTGTGAGGTTCGTGAGGGAACTGCGAGCACGCGGGCTAGCTGTTCCAGTACAAGCCAGCGTGACCTATGCCGATGCGTTAAATATCATGGCTGATGTCAGGAATAGGCAGTCAGAAATCTACTGGGCTGGACGAGTCACATTACTGAGCGACCCGAAAGATATTCCCGTCTATGACGAGGTATTTCAAAGGTATTGGGGAAGATTCTGGGGATCTGGCACAACCACGATAGAACAGGAGCAAGTTGTGGTTGGGTACGACGAAGGCTTGGAAGATTTAACTGAAGATGATGGCCAGGGCGAGGAAGACCCAGCTGAAGACGAGGAAGATCAGGGCGAAGACCAAATCATTGCAGTGCGCTACAGCCGCGCTGAAGTGTTGGCAGATAAAGATTTTTCGCAATGCACACCCGAAGAGCTAGCTGAGATGATGAGCCTGTTTGCCCAACTCCGCCTTAGTGGAGCAAGAGTGCTCTCTCGCCGTATGCGCCCGTCTCTGTATGCTCGCGGCCCCCTAGACATTCGCCAGACAGTCTCTCGCGGCCTTCGCTCAGGTGGCGAGCTGCTGCGCTGGTATCATTCACAGCCTCGCGAACGGCTACGCCGTCTTGTGCTACTAGTGGATGTGAGCGGCTCTATGACCTCCTATACCAGAGCGTTGTTGCGTTTCACACATGCTGCTGTGGCGGCTCGGCGCAGAACAGAAGTATTTGCCATAGGCACTCGCCTAACCCGTCTCACCCGTGAGCTAACCACGAACGATCCCGATACGGCTTTGGCATCGGCTACCGAAGCTGTGGTGGACTGGTCAGGTGGCACTCGCCTCGGTGATGCGCTGGAGGAATTTAACACCCGGTGGGGCATTCCCGGTATGGCACGAGGAGCGGTTGTGGTGATCCTCTCCGATGGCTGGGACAGAGGTGACCCAGAAACCATATCGGAGCAGATGACTCGTCTGCACCGGGTAGCTCACAAGCTCATCTGGGTGAATCCTCTCAAAGCCACTCCAGACTATGCCCCGCTAGCTCGTGGCATGGTAGCTGCTCTCCCTCACATTGATCATTTCGTATCGGGACATTCTTTCAACGCTTTGAAGGAGTTGGCTACGACTATCTGCTCTGAGGCAGAACTAACATCAGAAAGGTATATGAAAGAAATAAGCATATGAAAGAAATAGGCAATGAAAGAGATACTTGACGACATCTCCCGTTGGGAAAAAGCCCAACAACGCATAGCGTTGGCTCGGGTCGTGAGCTTGGAAGGCTCTGGCCCTAGAGACTCTGGGGCAGCAATGGTGGTGAATGAAGATGGTGAGGTAGCAGGGTCGGTTTCGGGGGGTTGCGTGGAAGGTGCTGTTGTAACCGAAGCTCTGGAAGTGCTGAAAACAGGTGAGAGGAAGATGGTTAGTTTCGGCTACAGCGATGACGAAGCCTTTGCCGTCGGCCTAACTTGTGGCGGCACCATCAACCTTTTTATTGAACCGCTGGTGAGGGAGCCACTAGCAAGCGAGGCACCAGTAAGCCAGCAACCAGCAAGCGAGGCGCCACAGATCTACGATCTGTTAGAAGAAGCACTACGCAAAGATCGTCCAGTCGTTCTAGTGACCGTGGTGGAACGCAATAACCCTTCCGATACCCAGTCCAACCCTGCGCCCGGCGACAAGCTACTCATTTTCCCACCGAGTTCTGATCCAGCAGATGCCTTCCCCACTATCTACGGCACGCTCGGCAACTCAGACCTCGACAGGATCGTCGCCCGTGACGCCCTAGGTGAGCTGTCTGTCGCTCGAACTGGTATCCGTCACTACGGGCCGTGTGGAGAACAGCGCGTAGAAGACATCACGGTGTTCGTGGAATCGTTCGCTCCGTCGCCGCTCATGGTTATCTTCGGAGCGGTCGACTTCACGGCTGCTCTGGCAAAAGTTGCCAAAGTTCTCGGCTATAAAGTTATCGTTTGCGATGCCCGTGAAGTTTTCGCCACAGAGCAACGGTTCCCTATGGCAGACGAGGTAATAGTGGCATGGCCACACAAAGTGTTTGAGCGATTTGGCAGCGACTTGGGACCAAATGACGCTGTTTGTATTCTCACGCACGACCCTAAATTCGATATCCCTGCCGTGTTGCAATCGGTAGAAACAAAAGTGGGCTACATCGGCGCAATGGGTAGCCGTCGAACTCACGCTAAACGTTGCGATCTGCTACGAGAAGCGGGGGCTACCGAAGAGCACATCAAACGTGTTATGGCCCCTATTGGGTTAGACATCGGTTCACGAACGCCAGAGGAGACTGCAGTATCGGTGTTGGCAGAAATCATAGCACTTCGCACTAACACGCCGGCCGTTTCACTACGCGACAGCGAAGGCCCCATTCACCGAGGCTGAGCGGCAGTGATCGAAGATACCCAGAAACCTCCTCCTTCCACAGCTGCCATAGTGTTAGCTGCTGGGGCTGGCACCAGACATAGCGGGCCGCTTCACAAGCTACGCCGCCCTGTGCAGGGTCGTCCGCTTATTGTGTGGTCGGTAACTGCGGCTTGTGAGGCTGGCTTGGACGCCGTCTATGTGGTTACAGGCGCAGAAGATCTCGGCGATTTGTTGCCTTCAGAGGTCACTGTCATTCAGAATCATGATTGGGAGCAGGGGCAAGGGTCGTCTCTGCGGGCCGGCATTTTGGTGGCTGGCGAAGACGGACACGACGCAGTTGTGGTAGGTCTAGGCGATATGCCGTTTGTGTCATCGCAAGCTTGGCAGACGGTGGCATCTGTGTCGGGGGAGATAGTTACCAATACCTATATGGGCAAACGTTGTCCTCCTGTCAAACTGGAGTCAGAAGTGTGGCCGTTGCTACCGCTATTTGACGATGACGAAGGAGCACGCGGACTCATGCGCCGTCGTCCTGAGCTGGTTACGGAGGTAGCCTGTAGTGGAGAGCCAGCTGATTTTGACACCAACTACGATTTCACCCGCTGGCGACCTGCTGTCAATTTGAGCACGCAGGAAGACATAAAAGAAGACACAGCCGTGAGATAGTTCTGTTTGGTAACAGGCTTGGCTACAGATTGAAAGGATAAGGCATGGATTTTTCTGAGAGTTTCAGCGTTGACGCTGCGATAGCCGATGTTTGGGAGTTAATGACAGATGTGGAAAGGATTGCGCCGTGTTTGCCTGGTGCTCAGCTGCAGGAAATAGACGGAGAAGACTATCACGGGATTGTCAAGGTGAAAGTTGGTCCGATCACCTCTCAATATAAAGGCACGGCACGGTTTGAGTCGGTGGATGAGGCTGAGCACAAAATAGTGCTGACAGCGCAAGGGCGCGACACTAAAGGCGCAGGCAACGCTCAAGCCAACATAAATGTGTCGCTGGAAGGTAATACATCAGCAACGCAGGTAATGGTGGATGTGCACTTAGACCTCAAAGGTAAGGTGGCGCAGTTCGGCAGAGGAGTGCTAGCCGATGTGAGCGGAAAACTTATGGCTAAGTTCGCCCAAAATTTAAGCGAGATGATCTCTCAGCAGAAGGATGAAAGTAGCAAACCTACGGGCAGTGCTTCTGGTAACAGTGCTTCTGATAACAGTGCTTCTGATAACAGTGCTTCTGATAACAGTGCTTCTGATAACAGGGCATCTGATGGTAGCGAAGGGAGTGCAACGACAGATAGCAACATGATTGATGACAATACGGCCGATAGCGCAGAAGCAGTGGATCTGCTGGAAATCACAGGCTCTGGGCGAACCAAAGCAGGTATCGCCGTAGTCGGGGCTGCTCTGTTGGCTTTTGTATTATTCATCCGCAAGCTGTTTCGTCGGAAGAAGGCACTTTGACCCCAGAAGCCTGAATATGAATCTCAAAGACTGGGATGACGTAACAACACTTCTGGGGCGCGAACCGCGTTGTGGATTTGAAGTGGTAGTGCGTACCACCTTAGGCTCACCGCGTGTAATCCGCAATGATCCTCTCCTCTATGATGGCACCCCGATGCCAACTTTATATTGGCTCTTAGACCCAGAAGACTGCTTGCAGGTGGCACGCCTGGAATCAGAAGGTGGAGTCAAACAGGCTGAAGTTGCCGTAGATGCCAAAGCTCTAGCCCTCGCACACGCTCGTTATGGTAACGAAAGAGATATGTCTCTTCCTTTTGAATATGACGGCCCTCGCCCCAGCGGTGGAGTAGGAGGCTGTAGCAAGGGGGTGAAATGCCTTCACGCCCACTACGCCTGGCTACTCGCCGGAGGTGATGATCCTGTCGGTAAGTGGATACTGACAAGGTTCGGAAAAGACCAATCCGATGCCAGCTGAGACTCCAGCTGAGATTCCACCCTTCGCCGCCTTAGACTGCGGCACTCATACAACCCGTCTGCTCATCAGCACAGCCACAGGACAAGAGCTGAAACGAAGCGTCACCATCACCAACCTCGGTGAAGGGATTTCAGACACAGGGGTTTTACTTGAACCAGCTATGCTTCGCACCCAAGAATGCTTAGCTGGCTACAGGCAAGCAATGAAAGACTACAATGTCAGCGACTATCGCATGGTAGCTACTTCAGCAGCCAGAGATGCCCACAACAGAGACGAATTCTTTGCCAAAATTACCGATGTGATGGGCCGCTCTCCCGAACTCCTAAGCGGCGAAGAAGAAGCCCGCACAGCCTTTGCTGGTGCCACCTCCGCTCTAAACCCCGAAGACGGCCCCTATCTCGTTTGCGATATTGGCGGTGGCTCCACTGAATTCGCATTCGGGTCGCAGCAGTGCGAGGCAGTATTGTCAGCAGATATGGGAAGTAGTCGTCTAACTCAGCAGTTCATCAAGCACGACCCTGCCCTGCCCGAGGAACTATCGGCTTGTCTTTCGGTGGTGCAGCTCCACCTTGACGACTTGCTCGCTGCTGTACCAAAAGCAAGCAGTGCTCAGCAGCTAGTCGGTCTAGCTGGAACGGTTACTACCGCCGCTGCGGTGGAAATCGGCATGTACGACCCAGAGAAGGTTCATCATTTCTGTCTCAGCAAAGCCGCCGCCGAAGATGTGTTTAGAACACTTGCCACAGAAGATCGCGAACAACGCCTGTCTAACCCAGGTCTTGACCCGGGGCGAGTGGATGTGATAGTAGGCGGCTTGTGTATCCTTGTGAAAATAATGAGATATTTGGACTTTGAAGAATGCCTGGTCTCAGAGGCCGATCTCTTAGACGGCTTGATTGCCGGAATACAGCGCGAAAACTAAAGCCATGCCCCAAGGCACCTCACACTTCGTCATCGCCGCTAATCGGCTTCCAGTGCGCTGGTCTCCAGTTGAGAATAGGTGGAAACCTAGCCCGGGTGGACTGGTGTCGGCTATGCTCACCAGCTTGCAAGATGTGGCACCGCTTCACTGGGTCGGCTGGACGGGGGTGGCAGGCGATGCGCCAGCAGAATTTGGCGAAGGCGAAGAAGAAATGTCGCTTTTGGGAGTGTCGCTCAGCCACGCCGAGACAGAACTCTATTACTCAGGTATGTCGAACGCTACCATCTGGCCGCTCTATCACGACGGAGTCCGCCCCCCTGAGTTTCATCGCTCTTGGTGGAATAGCTATGTGGAAGTAAACAAGCGATTTTGCGAGGCTGTGGCATCGGTCTCAGCCCCCGGTGCCACCGTCTGGATACACGACTACCATCTTCAGCTTCTGCCTAAGATGTTGCGCGAGCAGCGACCTGATGTGAAGATTGGTTTCTTTCTGCACATTCCTTTCCCGCCGGCCGACCTTTTTGCGAGGCTACCTTTCCGCCAACAGATCATTGAAGGGTTGCTAGGTGCTGATGTGATCGGCGTGCAGACAAACCGTAGCCGTGACAACCTGCGGCGCACTGCTATTTTTCTTGGGGCTGCAGAAGCTGAGCGCGACAACCTGTTAGTGGTGAAGGACAAAGCCGAAGCAGAGTACAAGGTAGTTGTTGAAAGGTTTGCCATCGGCATTGATGTGGCGCGTTTTGAAGAAGCCGCCCAGTCGACGGCTGTGCAGCAGCGAGCAGAAGAGATCCGCGAGATGGTAGGAGTTGAAAAGGTTTTGCTAGGAGTAGATCGACTGGACTATACCAAGGGTATAGACATAAGAATGCGTGCTTTTGGCGAGCTACTCAGCGAAGAATTTTTTGCCCCCGGCGAGTGCTCTATGGTGCAGGTAGCTGAGCCTAGTCGTTCCAATGTGAACCAATATGTGGAGCTGCGCGAGCATGTGGAACAACTCGTAGGCAAGGTCAACGGACTTCACGGGCAGCTGGGCCGTCAAGCTATTCACTACTTCCACAAAAGCCAGCCGTTTGAAGAGATAGTAGCGATGTATTTAGCCGCCGATGTGATGCTGGTGACGCCGCTTCGCGACGGTATGAATCTTGTAGCCAAGGAATATGTGACAGCGCGTCAAGACGATACAGGTGCGCTCGTGCTCAGCGAATTCACGGGGGCTGCTGAACTTCTGCGAGATGCGATATTGGTGAACCCCTACGACATAGACGGTCTCAAGCGAGCTATCAATGAGGCAGTGCGAATGCCAACGGCTGATGCATCTGCGAAAATGAAAAGAATGCGAGAGGCAGTATCAGGCAATGATGTGCATGACTGGGTGCGCGATTTCGTAAACTGCTTGGTCGCGACCGATACAGAAAGCAACTAAATGTTAGATTCTTTACTTCTAGACCGTCTTCGCTCTCTGGCGCAGACACCTATTTTGCTCGTCGCCACCGACTACGACGGCACGCTTTCGCCAATTGTCGATGATCCTTTGCAAGCCCGCCCGATGCGGGAATCTAGTGTGGCACTTAGGTCTCTGGCAGAACTGGCTAATACCCATGTGGCGATCATTTCTGGGCGGGCATTGCGTGATCTTGCTGCCCTTTCGCGCTTTCCTGAAGAGATACATCTGGTGGGCAGTCATGGCTCTGAATTTGATGTCGGCTTCGTGGAAAATCTCACCGCAGGAAATCTGCAGCAACTTGCTGCTATACAAAGCAGTTTTGAGGTCATAGCCGAGCAACACGAAGGTGTTTTCCTAGAGGTGAAACCTGCTTCTGTGGCCCTGCACTATCGTCGCTGCGCGTCCGACATTCACGACAAAGTTGCAGCCCAAGCTAAGGCTGTTTTAGATGACATCTCTGGTGTGCAAGTCAAACTCGGCAAGATGGTGGTAGAAGCACTCGTAGTGCAGCACAACAAAGGTACCGCCTTAGACAGACTCCGCCACCGTCTAGCAGCCGAAGCTGTGCTGTTCTTAGGCGACGACACTACCGATGAAGAGGCTTTTGCCCGACTGACAGGCCCTGATGTGGGGATCAAAGTAGGTAGTGGTGAGACCTTGGCACAGTTCTGTGTGAAAGATCCTCAAGAAGTTGCCGAAGCCCTTGGTTTTCTAAGCGAAGAGCGCGAAAAGTGGATACAAGGTGCTGGTTTCCCTGCTATAGAAACTTTGAGTTTCCTCTCTAACGGCAAGACCACAGCAGTGCTCTCCGAAGATGCTCGAGTGGTATGGCTGTGCTATCCTCGTCCCGACTCTGCCGCAGTGTTCGCTGAACTTCTAGGAGGTGCGGGCACTGGGACTTTCGCAGTGCGCCCCGAAGTATCAGAAAAGTCTTCAGGGCAAAGCCCTATCCGCCAGCGATATATCAATCACACTTTCTCGGTGGAGACCACCTGGGAAAGCATGCAAGTTGTCGATTTCTTAGAGCAGTCGACTAGCACACTCCATCGTGTGCTAACTGGCGAAGGCACAGCCATCGTGGAGTTCGTACCCCGTCCAGATTTCGGTCGCAGTCATCCCCTGCTAGAGCTCACCGAAGATGGCATCATCGTCACCGGCGGCGTCGACCATATGGCCCTTCGTGCACCAGGCGTCATCTGGACTTCCCTGCGGGGCGGCAAGGCTGTCGGACGTGTGGAGCTAGGCGAGCCTGTAGAGCTAGAGCTGCGGCTCGACAGCAACGATCTCAGCCCGAGATCAAGCAGTTCGGTGGTGGTAAAAGAAATGACCGAGGCGCATTGGGAACAGTGGGCCGACAAGCTCGTCTTGCCTCAGCAATACACCGAAATCGTGCGCCGCAGCGCGCTTACTTTGAAAGGTCTCTGTTATGAGCCAACTGGTGCTGTTTTAGCAGCGGCCACTACCAGCCTTCCCGAAGAAGTCGGCGGCCTGCGTAACTGGGACTACCGCTATTGCTGGCCTCGAGATGCTGCCATGACTGTGCAAGCCCTGGTGTTGCTCGGTAGCACCAACGAGGCAGTGGATTTTGTAGAGTGGCTGTGCAGGCGGCTGGAGGCCATCTCTAGCCCCGACCTGTTACGGCCTCTTTATCCTGTGGAAGGCGATATGTCGGCACCTGAGGCGGTTATCACTACCTTGAGCGGCTATCGTGGAAGCCGCCCGGTGCGGGTCGGCAACGCGGCTGCCAACCAAGCCCAACACGATATTTTCGGCAGTGTCTTGGATCTGATTTGGGATCTAATATCGGCAGGGGCGTGGCACGGCCCGGGGGAAGACACCGCAGGTGGCGTGATGCTCAGGGGTGACATCTGGAAGACAGTAGAAGCCATGGCTGAGGCGGTAGAACGTCTGTGGGAGCTACCCGACCACGGCACTTGGGAAGAGCGACAGCCGCCCCGACATCATGTTCATTCCAAAGTTATGTGCTGGGTGGCATTAGACCGGGCGATGAAAATAGGTAGTATTGTTGGCGAAGCCGCCGATGCTCAAAAACTGAAGCACTGGCAAGAAATGGCCAACAGAATTCGCTCGGAGGTAACAGAGCGCGGCTGGAACGAAAAAGTCGGTGCCTACACAGTGGCCTACGATGACGACTTTTTGGATGCCGCCGTGCTGCTAATGGGCTTGTATGGCATGGTAGAGCCGACCGATGAGCGATATATAGCCACGGTCGACCTTGTAGAGCAACGTCTGCGCCTAGGTCCGATTGTCTATCGCTATCGCTTTGATGATGGCTTGCCCGGTTTTGAAGGTGGTTTCTTTATCTGCGGCTGCTGGTTGGTTGAGGCTTTATATCAAGTAGGTCGCGTGGAAGAAGCAGAGAGTTTGTTTGACGAAATCCTATCTAAAGTTGGCATAACAGGGTTGCTAGCAGAACAATACGACCCTGCCACCCGCCGTCAGTTAGGCAACTTCCCCCAGGCCTACTCGCATCTGGGCATCATCAACGCCGCTTTACGACTGACTGGTGCGAAGGGGGAAATGAACCCTGGCTAAATTAGTAAGCCTGGCTAAATTAGTAAGCACTGCTATGAGAATCAAACCCAGAGTTAGCTATAAATGACTTGAGAAGTGAATTTGAAGCCCAAACGCCGTAACCGAAGTTCCGATCTTCGAGATATGAAACTTCAAGGCAAGCGCGTTACATTGCGGCCGCTGGTTCCCGAAGATTTTCCGCAATGGACAGAAGTGCGCCAGCGGTGTCGAAGTTGGTTGGTATTGTGGGAACCCAGCAAACTTTCCAACTTGAGCGACCCCGACACAGATCTAAAAGCGTTCCAGCAACGTTGTCAATTCATGCAACAAGAACGCGAAAAAGCCACGGGCTATAGCTTCGGAGTCTTTACAGACGGACAGCTAATAGGTGAGATGAACATGTCGTCGGTGATGGGCCATCCCTTCTACAGCTGCTATGTGGGATACTGGATAGACCAAAAACAAGCCGGCCAAAGCTATGCCTCTGAAGCCTTGGCAGCCGTCTTGCGCTTCGGCTTCGAAGAATGTCTCTTATACAGAATTCAAGTTGCCATTGTCCCAAAGAACAACGCCAGCTTGAGAGTAGTAGAAAAGCTAGGTATTCCCAAAGAAGGAATAGCGCGCAAATTTTTAGAAATCAATGGCAACTGGGAAGACCATCAAATCTTTGCTATGACCATAGAAGATTGGGAACAAAAACAAGAAACTCTCATCAAAGATTGGCTGTAGACAAGCTGGTTGGAGATCTCCTATCTGGAAATCTCTTGACTTTAGCTTTTGTTGGATCTTGCTTTATGAGTTCCTTTGAAAATTCTTGTGAGAATGCGGGTGAGTGCAGAAAGGGTGAGAATTATGGTGAAAGCGGCTAAAGCTAGAAGTGTGGGAAGCCAGGCTTGCGATAAAGTGGGCCATTCCAGCAGGGTGCCGTCTATGGCATCGGTGTCAGAGACTATGCCCACTCCGTTGGGCCAAGGCCATAAGACACGCATTGAGCCCAAAAGCAGACCCAACAGCACAGCGGTTGTGGTGTGACGAAATTGGGTTAGCAGGCGATGAAGGAAGGTGGAGAAGAGAGCTAGCCCTACGGCTGCGCCTAAGCAGAAGACTAGGAGTTCTGTGAGAGCTAGATCGTCTACGGCTGCTAGCAGGGCTGCGTACATGCCCACAGTTAGCAGCAGGAATGAGCCAGAGATACCGGGAAGCACCATAGCACAAATTGCTAAAGCCCCAGCACCGAAATAGAC